>NZ_BBQZ01000020.1 GCF_000974805.1 Demequina salsinemoris
GGCGGCCGAGGAGCTCTCCGCCGCGAATGCGCAGGTCGCCGCCGGCTCGCAGGAGACGTCGACCCAGGCCGGCGTGGTCGCGAACGCGGCCGACGAGGTGAACCGTTCCGTCCAGGCGGTCGCCTCGGGCGCCGAGCAGATGGGCGCGTCGATCAAGGAGATCTCGCACAACGCCAACGAGGCGGCGCGCGTCGCCGCGAATGCCACCTCGGTGGCGGAGTCGGCCAACGACCAGGTCGGCAAGCTCGGCGCCTCCTCGCAGGAGATCGGCGACGTCATCAAGGTGATCACCGGCATCGCCGAGCAGACCAACCTGCTGGCCCTCAATGCGACCATCGAGGCCGCCAGGGCCGGCGAGGCGGGCAAGGGCTTCGCGGTCGTCGCGTCGGAGGTCAAGGACCTCGCTCAGGAGACCGCGAAGGCGACCGAGGAGGTCGCTCGCCGCGTGGCCGCGATCCAGGACGACACGGGTGGCGCGGTCGAGGCGATCGGTGAGATCGCTCAGATCGTCCAGCAGATCAACGACTTCCAGATGACGATCGCCTCGGCGGTCGAGGAGCAGACCGCGACCACCAACGAGATGAGCCGTGGTGTGGCCGAGGCTGCGACAGGCTCCGCGGACATCGCGGGCAACATCTCGTCGGTCGC
>NZ_BBQZ01000019.1 GCF_000974805.1 Demequina salsinemoris
CCGCGCTCCCACCAGCGGATGTGATGCGCCTCGCAATGCTGCACCGGGGCATGACATCGCGCACAGCCGCCATCCCTCTCGATCATCCCCAGGCGTTGATACCGGCTGAACAGGCGCTGCTCACGCCCCAGCTCCATCACAGCGCCCTCACGGCTGAGCACCTCGGGAATCACCCCCGCCTCCCCCGCCAGACGCCGCAGCGCCGCCACGGACACCGGCTGGTCCATCCCGTCGATCGAGCCCAACCCCACACCGGACTCGAGGTCAGCCAGATTCATACGGATCACCATCGTGGTGCGCACCCCCGAAGCCTCCGTACCCGCACAGCCCAACGCGTGACGTGCAAGCTCATACAGCGCATCCGCACGCATCTGACCCGGCGTACGGCTGTCGGCGAGAGCACCCGCGCCCGTCGCGCAGGATCCCGCCTCGGACGCGGCGCCTTCGCACCCGACCGCTCCTTCGCCTCCACCAGCGCTCTCATGCGCCACACCGTCGCGGCCCGTCCCTGGACGCGCCTGGTTGCGCACATCACGGGTGGTCATCTGCTCCAGCACCGCGATGATCGGCGCGGCCGTGACCGCGTCGAGCCTGCCGTGGAACACGGTCATGCCATCACTGTCCTGCTTCCACCACAGATACCGCTCGGCGTGGTTCTTCTTCTCGCGCTGCTCAAGGCACTCCTGGCTGGCTCTGGCCACCATGCGAGCCACGAGCTTCGCGATCTCATGCGCGCTCTTGCCCTTCACCCGCGCCACCAGCCGCTCCTCAAGAGCATCCAGCACCGCCTGATCAAGCTCCCCCACCAGCTTGTTCAAACCCTCCACGATGATGCCCGCCGCATCAGTGGACAGCTCACCCGCAAGCTGCCCGG
>NZ_BBQZ01000018.1 GCF_000974805.1 Demequina salsinemoris
GCGGCCACGGCGATCGCGGCGATCGCGATGACGAGGATCTTGGTCTGGGCGGTCTGGGCCTGGACGTGCTCGACCTGCGCGGTCACCTGCTCGTCGATCTGCGTCTGGATGCTGTTGATGTTGGCCACGACCGTGTCGCCGATCTCGCGGCGCGTGTCCGCATCGACCGGGTCGCCCTCGTAGGTCGGGTCGTAGAGGGAGGCCTGCGCATCCTTGTAGGAGCCCCAGGCGGCCTGCTCCTCCTCCGTCACGACGACAGCCGTGCCGAAGCGCTCCTCGTACAGCGTGTTGAACTCGCCGATCGCCGTCTCCCAGGCGGTGTAGTTCTCCTGCTGGATGGCCCAGCCGTCGGCGATGTCCGCCGCGTCGGTGTACGTAGCGAGACGCAGGCCCTGCATGCGGACCGTGTACAGGTCGTCCTTGACCTCCGTCATCTTGGCGTCGATCTCATAGATGTTCGACATGATCTGGAAGTCCTCGCTGCCCTGCTTGGTGAGCTGGACATAGGCGAGGGTGGCGACAGCTGCCAGCAGCAGCACCACCGTCCCGAAGGCGGCGGCGATCTGAGCGGACAGCGGGAACCGCTTGTTCAGGCGGCCGCGCTTGGTGACTGCGGTGGTTTCCATGATTCTCCATGAGAGCGAGGTGTGTTCTACAAGTCACCTGCCTATCGGCCGAGCCTCCCCTGCAATAAGCAACAATCGCGCAATTGGCGGCGGATTCCGCATTTCGCGGAATTTACTTCGTTGCAGATATACCGTTATTTGAGAATGCCCCGAAGAATGGGAGCCACCAGGCACCTGCTTCCTGCGCGGATCTCAGATCTCAGTAGGTGAAGTACTCGACCTTCGCACGCAGGTTCGCCGACAGCTCGGCGAGCTCGTTCACGGATGCGCCGATCTGGTCCAGGACCTGGGCCGCGTCGGACGACGCCTGC
>NZ_BBQZ01000017.1 GCF_000974805.1 Demequina salsinemoris
CGCGATCGCGTTGGGTCTGTGGATCTCGCGGCGCATCACGCGCGGTGTCACGAAGGTCAAGGTCTCCCTTGAGGCGATGGGTGAGGGTGATCTGACGGTTGAGGCTGATGTGAGGTCGAATGATGAGCTGGGTGACATGGCGTCGTCGCTGGCGAAGGCGCAGGGTGCGCTGAGGGAGACGATGTCTGAGGTGATCTCGTCTGCTCAGACGGTGGCGGCTGCTGCTGAGGAGTTGTCGGCTGCGAATGCTCAGGTCGCTGCGGGCTCGCAGGAGACCAGCACGCAGGCCGGGGTAGTCGCGAACGCTGCCGATGAGGTCAACCGCAATGTGCAGACCGTCGCCTCCGGCGCGGAGCAGATGGGGGCCTCGATCAAGGAGATCTCGCACAACGCGAATGAGGCTGCCCGGGTGGCGGCGACGGCCACGACGGTGGCGGAGTCGGCCAACGATCAGGTGGGCAAGCTCGGTGCTTCGAGCGCGGAGATCGGCAACGTGATCAAGGTGATCACCACCATTGCCGAGCAGACGAACCTGTTGGCGCTGAACGCCACGATCGAGGCTGCTCGTGCCGGTGAGGCGGGTAAGGGCTTCGCGGTGGTGGCCTCTGAGGTGAAGGATCTGGCGCAGGAGACGGCGAAGGCGACCGAGGAAGTTGCTCGCAGGGTTCAGGCGATCCAGGACGACACTGGTGGCGCGGTGGAGGCCATCGGTGAGATCTCGGAGATCGTGCGTCAGATCAACGACTTCCAGATGACGATCGCGTCGGCGGTGGAGGAGCAGACGGCGACGACGAATGAGATGAGCCGTGGTGTGGCTGAGGCCGCGACCGGTTCTGCGGATATCGCTGGCAACATCTCGACGGTCGCGCAGGCCTCCTCGGATGCGGCCCAGGTGCTGGACCAGATCGGCGCGAGCGTGAACGAGCTGGCCGAGCTGTCCGCGAACCTGCGTGCCAAGGTCGAGTACTTCACCTACTAGGCG
>NZ_BBQZ01000016.1 GCF_000974805.1 Demequina salsinemoris
AGGGCGACGGCCACGCCGGCGATCACGGAGAGCAGGAGCTTGATGTGGGTGGTCTCCGCGGCCGAGGCGTCGACGTCGACGGTGACCTGGGTGGCGACCTGCTCGGTCAGCTTGTCCATCGAGTCGACCACCTGGTTGGCGTAGGCGGTCAGCTCCGCGACGGTCGGCTCGGGATCGGTCGACGTCGGGTCGTAGATCGCCGTGAGGCCCGCGACGTAGCTCTCGTACGCTGCGACGTCCTCGTCGGCGTAGACGATCTCCTCGCCGAAGTACTCCTGGTACTGGGCCGACAGCTCCTCGATGTTCGTCATGAACGCGGCGAAGTTGGCCTGCTGCACCTCCCAGGCGTCGGGGACCTGATCCTCGGGGAGGGTGAGGAGGCGAAGGCCCTGCATGCGGATCGCGTACAGCGCGTCCTTGGTCTCCGCGATCTTCGCGTCGGACATGTAGATCTTGGTCATGATGTCGACGTCCTGGTCGCCCTGCTTGGTGAGCTGGGTGAAGGACAGCGAGGCGACCGCGACGAGCAGCAGCACGACCGTGCCGAACGCGGCGAAGATCTGAGCGGACAGCGGGAACCGCTTGTTCAGGCGGCCCTTCGCGATTGACGTGACTGACATGATTCTCCCGACCGGGTTCGACGTGTGTGGTGGTGTGGTCCCTACGCACGCCTCATCGTGCACACAATCGCACTTGTGAGAATCGGACACGAATTCAGGGACACGGCACCAATCGGGCACGCGAACGGGCGCGATTCTCACACAGACGGAAGCCCTACGGGCGCGAGAACGCCCCGGAGCGGCTTCGCTCCGGGGCGCCTCGACGTGGGGTCTCGAGATCCGTGACCCGGCGGGATTCCGCCGGGAGACCGCGACTCGAGGTCAGTAGGTGAAGTAGTCGACCTTCGCGCGCAGGTTGGCCGACAGCTCCGCGAGCTCGTTCACCGATGCGCCGATCTGGTCCAGCACCTGGGCCGCGTCGGACGAGGCCTGT
>NZ_BBQZ01000015.1 GCF_000974805.1 Demequina salsinemoris
GGGGTCTGTCGGGTTTTCTGTGTAAGTGGTCATCGGCTTAGTTGATGTTCAGCCGGTCGCCGTAGGTCAGCGACAGGACGTTCAGGACCGATTTCCAGTTATTCACTCGCCCTCCAGGATTGCGATCGAAGCCCCGACTGGAGGTGCTTCGCTGCTTTGCAGCCAAGTACAGCACCTTGAGCGCCGATTGCTCGTCAGGGAAGTGCCCGCGTCGCCTGGTCGCGGCACGGAATCGTGCGTTGAGGGATTCGATGGCGTTGGTCGTGTAGATCATCGTGCGAACCTCCTGGGGGAACGCGAGGAACGGAGTGAACTCGCTCCATGCGCTCTTCCACGAGGCGATCATCGCCGGATACTTCTCACCCCACAGCTCGGCGAACGTCTCGAACTCTGCCTCGGCGGCCTTCGCGTTCGCGGCCGTGTAGATCGATCGCAGGCCCTTGGTGATCTTCTGCCAGTCCTTCTGCGACGAGTACCTCAGGCTGTTGCGCACCAGATGCACCACGCAGGTCTGCACGATCGCTTCGGGCCAGATCGCGCCGATCGCGTCCGGCAAGCCCTTGAGCCCGTCGCAGCACACGATGCACGCGTCCTGGACGCCACGGTTCTTCAAATCCGTCAGCAACGTCATCCACTGTTTCGCGCCCTCACCGCCGGACGGTCCCACCCACATGCCCAGCACCTCGCGGTAGCCGTCCATGTTGACACCCATCGCCACATATACCGGGCGGTTCGCGACCGTGCCCGAGCGGACCTTGAGGACGATCGCGTCGATGATGATCACCGGATAGACCGAATCCAACGGTCGGTTCTGCCAGGTGCGCATCTCCTCAGCGACCTTCGCCGTCACGCTCGAGACCAGATCACGCGACACGGTCGTGTCGTAGACCTCCTCCAAATGGGCGGCGATATCGCCCGTGGTCATGCCCTTGGCATACAAGCTGATCACCGCCTCGTCGAAACCCGCCAGCCGGCGCTGGCGTTTCGGGACCACCTGCGGCTCGAACGAGCCTTCCCGATCACGGGGCACGTCGACCGTGACCTTCCCGATCTCAGTCGTGACGGTCTTCGGCGTCGATCCGTTGCGAGAGTTGCCGCGGTTACGGCCGACCGGATCATGCCGGTCGTAGCCCAGATGGTGCGACATCTCCGCCTCGAGCGCCTGCTGCAACACCTGCTTCGTGAGTGCCGTCAGCAACCCGCCCTCGCCCGTCAAAGCGATCCCACGATCCGTCGCCGACGCCACCAGCTCTTCAGCCAAAGCGACGATGTCAGGCTCCCGCCCCGGCCGCTCCAACGCAGCCGACTCGTCCGCCGCCGACGACTCCCAGGCTTCCTCGAAAGATGACTCCATGACGCGATGCTCCTTCCACCACGGATTGAATCCGCGGCATCACGCCGAGCCACTTACACAAAATTCCTGACAGACCCG
>NZ_BBQZ01000014.1 GCF_000974805.1 Demequina salsinemoris
CCGTGTTCGCGTACTGGGTGGCTGACCCCGAGGCGTATGGCGTGGTCGAGTTCGATGACGATGGCACGGTGCTGTCGCTGGAGGAGAAGCCCGAGGCGCCGAAGTCGAACTATGCGATCCCTGGCCTGTACTTCTACGACAACGACGTGGTGCAGATTGCGCGCGAGCTCAAGCCGAGCGCGCGGGGTGAGTATGAGATCACGGACGTCAACCGTGCCTACCTGGAGCGGGGGGACCTCTCGGTGGAGGTGCTGCCGCGCGGAACCGCCTGGCTGGATACGGGCACGTTCGACCAGATGGCTGACGCTGGAGACTATGTCCGCACGATCGAGCACCGGACGGGTCAGAAGATCGGCTCCCCGGAGGAGGTGGCGTGGCGGCGTGGGTTCCTGTCGGATGACGCGCTGCTGGAGCGCGGTGAGGCATTGAAGAAGTCGGGCTACGGCCAGTACCTGATCGATCTTGTGAAGCGAGGAGACTGATGTCCCACCTGCTGGTGACGGGCGGGGCGGGCTTCATCGGCTCGAACTTCGTCCACCACGTCCTGAAGACCACCGATCACACCGTGACGGTGCTGGACTCGCTCACGTATGCGGGTAATCGTGAGTCGCTCGCAGGCCTTCCCGAGGATCGTTTCACGTTCGTCCACGGGGACATCACGGACGCGGAGACGGTCGACTCGCTCGTGAAGGACGCCGACGCGGTCGTTCACTATGCGGCCGAGTCGCACAACGACAACTCGCTGGACAACCCGTATCCGTTCGTGCACACGAACCTCATCGGCACGTACACGCTTCTTGAGGCCGTCCGCCGCTACGACAAGCGCTATCACCACATCTCGACGGATGAGGTCTACGGCGACCTTGAGCTCGATGATCCGGCGAAGTTCACCGAGGCCACGCCGTACAACCCCTCGAGCCCGTACTCGTCGACGAAGGCCGGCTCCGACCTGCTGGTGCGCGCGTGGGTGCGCTCCTTCGGGACCCAGGCGACGATCTCGAACTGCTCGAACAACTATGGGCCTTTCCAGCATGTGGAGAAGTTCATCCCGCGTCAGATCACCAATGTGATCCGCGGCATCCGACCCAAGCTTTACGGCAAGGGCGAGAACGTGCGCGACTGGATCCACGCCGACGACCACTCCTCGGCGGTGCTGACGATCCTGGACAAGGGTGAGATCGGCGAGACGTACCTGATCGGCGCCGATGGTGAGAAGAACAACAAGGACGTCGTCGAGCTGATCCTGACCCTCATGGGCCAGGCGGCGGATGCGTACGACCACGTGAGCGACCGTCCGGGCCACGACATGCGCTACGCGATCGACTCGACCCGCCTGCGCACGGAGCTGGGTTGGGAGCCGCAGTACAGCGACTTCGAGTCCGGCATGAAGGCGACCATCGACTGGTATCGCGACAACGAGGCGTGGTGGGCTCCGGCGAAGGACAAGACCGAGGCGTTCTACGCCTCGAAGGGACAGTAGTGGTCGACGGCCCCAAGCAGCTCACCTGCACCGAGACCGCCATCCCCGGGCTCACGCTGTGGGATCTGCCGGTCCACGGCGACTCCCGTGGCTGGTTCAAGGAGAACTGGCAGCGCGAGAAGATGACGGCGCTGGGCCTTCCCGACTTCGGCCCGGTGCAGAACAACATCTCCTTCAACGAGGGCGTTGGCACCACGCGCGGCATCCACGCCGAGCCGTGGGACAAGTGGGTGTCGGTCGCGACGGGACGGATCTTCGGCGCATGGGTGGATCTGCGCGAGGGCCCGACCTTCGGTGCGGTCGTCACCGCCGAGATCGACCCCTCGAAGGCCGTGTTCGTGCCCCGAGGAGTGGGCAACGCCTTCCAGACCCTCGAGCCCAGCACCGCCTACTCGTACCTGGTCAACGCGCACTGGTCGCCGGACGCGAAGTACTCGCTGCTCAACCTCGCAGACGAGACCGCCGCCATCGAGTGGCCCATCCCGCTGGATCAGGCGGAGGTGTCCGACAAGGACCGGAACCACCCGCGCCTTGACGGGATCACACCGATTCCGCAGCGCCGTACCGTGATCCTTGGCGCGCGAGGCCAGCTCGGACGGGCGCTCGAGGCCGAACTGGCACACGATCACGTGCTCGACTTGGTTGATCGCGACGAGCTCGACATCTCCTCGCCGACGCTTGCGACCGACTATCCGTGGCACGAGGCCAGCGTCATCATCAACGCTGCCGCCTACACGGCGGTCGACGCCGCCGAGACCCCCGAGGGTCGCGAGGCCGCGTGGGCGGCCAACGCCGCCGCGCCTGCCGCTTTGGCACGCATCGCGGCCGAGCATCGCCTCACCCTCGTGCACGTCTCGTCCGACTACGTCTTCGACGGCACCAGCCAGACCCCCTACACCGAGGACGCGCCCATGGCGCCGCTTGGCGTGTACGGGCAGTCCAAGGCCGCCGGCGACCTGGCAGTCG
>NZ_BBQZ01000013.1 GCF_000974805.1 Demequina salsinemoris
GTCAGGAACGAAAGGTTGCGACGGGCCCTCGGGTGGGCCGACGCAGTGCTGCGGCCCACCCGAGTGATGGGACTATCCGTCGATGAGGTTGGCGGACACGGTCCACAGCCGTTCGGCGAGCTCCGGGTCGAGTGCCCACTCCTTCACGCCGTGAGGGTGGTCGGCGAGGGTGGCGTCGTTGGGCACCGTGTACGCCTCCTGTCCGTCGTCGAGGTAGTGGCCACCCGTATGCGCGAACTCGGGGCGGATGGCGGCGACCATCGTCGTCGCGGCTCCTTGCTCGATCGTCTTGTACGAGAACACTCCCGCCGCCTCTGCGGCTTCGAGGGACGCCTTCTGTGCCGGCGTGAAGTGTCGTTGGAGGCCGGTGGCGACTCCGCCGGGGTTGACAGTGTTGGCGACGATTCCGTCGGCCTGCCACCGGCGGGTTGCCTCGACCGCGAACAGCGAGTTGGCCGTCTTCGCCTGCGCGTAGGCGATCTGAGGGTCGTAGGCTCGACGGACGAACTGGAGGTCGTCGAAGTCCACGCCCCCGCGCATGTGAGCGGTCGAGCTGAGGGCGACGATCCTTGACCCGTCTCGTTCGGCGGCGCCGTCGCGCAGCGCGGCGTGGAGGCCGCGAGCGAGCGCGAAGTGACCGAGGTGGTTGGTGGCGATCTGGAGTTCCCATCCCTCGGCGGTGCGTTCGAGTCCGCCTGTCACGACACCTGCGTTGTTGATCAGCAGGTGCAGTGGCATCTCCCAGTCGGCGACGAACCGCTGGACCGACGCGCGGTTGGCGAGGTCCAGGAGGTGCACCTGCGGCCGACGGCCACTCGTCGAGAGGGCGATGTCGGTCGCAACCTTGTCGCCTGAGGAGAGGCTTCGTACGGCCATGTGGACCTCCGCGCCAGCTGCGGTGAGCGCTCGTGCGGTCTCTGCGCCGAGGCCCGACGATGCGCCCGTGATGATGGCGCGGACTCCGGTCAGGTCGATCCCGGCGAGAACGTCGTCGGTGGTGGAGGTCGCCGAGAACGGCGTGGTGATCAAGGGTGAAGTTGTCATAGATTCACTATACATACAGTGTCAAGTGTGTCTAGTTGGTATAGTTCCCGCATGGCAGACGAGAATGCGGGTTCGCCCGCGCGTCGGGCAGAGGTGCTGGATGCTGCGCTGCGCACCTTCGCCCGCTACGGGTATCGGAAAACCTCGATGGACGACGTCGCGAAGGAGGCCCGAATCTCGCGACCAGGCCTCTACTTCCTGTTCGAGTCCAAGAGCGGCCTCTTCCGTGCCGCAGCCGAACGAGGCATCGAGCTGGACCTCGCGGAGGCAGAGAAGGCGCTCGTCGACCCCAGCCGTCGGCTCGTCGAGCGCGTCGTCGACGCGTTCGACTGCTGGGCCGGCCGATATCTCGGCCCCATGGGGGACACGGCCGGCCTCGTCGAGGACAACCCTGATCTTCTCGGCCCGATCGCGGTCTCCGGCCCCGAGAGGTTCGAGGCCGTCCTGAGGGCTGCCCTCGAGGGTGAGCCGTCCTGCGCGGAGCCCCTCGGTGTCGCCCGCACGCTCAACGCGGTGTCGATCGGTCTCAAGCATCAGGGTGTGAGCCGCGACGAGTACCGTGCCCGGATCGCGGACGCGGTACGTCTCATGGTCGTGTCCTGAATCGGAGCGCCGCACCGTGTCCTGGGGGAAGGCCCCGGGGCTCGGCTGCCGAGCGGTCGCCTGCGCGCCTGAGAATAGAAAAGGCCCCTCGCGATGTAGAAGCTACGCGAGGGGCTTGGTGGCTCCGACCGGCGTCGATCCGGTGACCTTTCGAATTGGAGGAGGCCTCTGCCAGGGGTTTTCGCGGGTTGGTCGGTTCCATCCACGATAAGGGCGACCTCTGTCGACAGCGCGCAACCGCGCCACAAGTCGATGTTCACTTTGGGAAGCGTCGAGCACGAGTTGGCGATGCATCGAACGATCATGCGAACTTGGACTCCACGTCCGCCTCAGCGGAGAGCGCGCGGTTGCGCCTCAGCCCAAGCAAGTACTACATTCGTGACACTCGGCGCCAGATTGGGGATCTAGCGCCACGTGCGCGAGGGGATTGACGTGAACGGCTTCGAGATCGGATCTACAGGCACGCACCACCACTGGAATCGCGAGAACTACCCATTTCTTGATGTAGCGGCCACCGCCGTGGTCGCTCTTGCGGGCATGGCCTGCATCCTCATTAACACGTGGGATCCAACCCGATGGGGTCTGCTAGCAACGGTGGCACTGCTCGGATTCGGACTTGCCGCGGCGATGTGGACCGCGAATGACCATTCGCTTCGATACCGAACTGCATCAGCCGCAGCACTTCTCTGCATGTACACGGCGGTGCTCGTACCCAGCCTGGCCGGCGTGGCCCCCGTCGAGCCATGGACCGCGTTTGCCCTCTCGGTGGCGGGCTCCTTGCCGATGTGGCTCGTTGCCGTGTGGCGCGGGTACCTCACACGTCGTACGACGCAATCTGCCTAACTGATTGCCACGCGCACCAACGGAACCCCGCCGAGTCA
>NZ_BBQZ01000012.1 GCF_000974805.1 Demequina salsinemoris
ATCCTCGGCCAGGTTCTCGATCATGCCTTCGACGACTGCCAACTTCACGTTGGCGAGCGTGAGCGGCTGCACGAAGAGCGGAAGCGCGTCTACGACCCTGTACTTCAAGAACTGCAAGGCTGACGTCAATGCCGGCGTCATCCGCATGGGCTTCTACTTCGACTACAAGCACGTCAGCGGAGGCTCGTCAAAGATCACTGGCTACCGCTCCTATTTCTACTTCTGTATTGGCGGATCGCTCAGCAACCACAGATTCGACAGGATGTCGAGCAAGGACGTTCGATACTCCGCTGATTATTCGGCGCTATTCAAGGGCTTCCCTGTTGGGTGGACGGACTACGTGGGCGTCAAGGTGAGCGGAACGACGGCTTCGACGTATACCAACTAGACCCGCTCCTAGTTAACCTTGAACCAGCAACAATGGGAGGTATCGCATGACAGCGTCAGCCATCGTAGGAGTGTTGTTCATCGCAGGAGTTGTCGCACTAGTCGTCGCGGGAGTCCTCTTCGTGCGCCGCCGTTCGAAGAACTAGCGCCGAGGTCCACGAGAATCGGGCCCCCGAGCGCCCTCTGACCGTTGGCTCGGGGCGGCCTGGATCGAGAGGGAGCGTCCTGCCTGACATTCACCGGGCAGGGCGCTCCTTCCCGTCAGCCGAGAATACCCTCACCCCTACGCCGGAGTCTGACCCCGCATCTATCCCGCACATTCAGATGCATCCACCGACAAGCCGCAACAGCCAATTCGCAGGTCTACCTGGCACTTCCGAAGACCACGCCACCCCGCGAGAACCCCTGGCAGAGGCCTCCTCCAATTCGAAAGGTCACCGGATCGACGCCGGTCGGAGCCACGAAACCCCTGCTACGGCGGGGGTTTTTCGCTTTTTCGGCTTGACTGGTTGGTGCGGACCCCGCACTTTGGAGCGTTGACTGAAGGTTCCTGGAGCCCTCAGACGGCCGGCATGCCGCATGTCTCTGCGCACACGAGGCCCTCGCTCACGCCGCGCCAACCAAGCCACCTCGGTGGACACTGACCGAGATCGACACGACGAGGCCCTCGCGCGGGCCCGTTTGGAATCGCAGCGGCAGTCGCATCACTTTCGAATGCGAATGTACCTGTAACCGCCGACCGCGAGGCCCGCCCCGCAGATCACGAGAGTAAGTCCCGTAGTCGTAGCGCCCGTCGCCCAGAAGTACGCGGCAGCCATCATCGTGACCCCGAAGAGAGCGATCAACAGCATGAAGACGCGCGGTGAGGGCTTCTCGTGAGAACCGACCTTGTCCCCCGTCAACTTGTCGTCAGCCATGGTGTTCCTCCTCTTGGGTTCTGCAGAGCGCGTCCGGCACGTGACGCAAGGCACTCGATACGCATGGTGCCGCCGATCCCGTCTACATGCGCGTGAGCACTGTCACGATGAGGCCCACCAAGACGATGCTCCACACCTCGCGCCGCGCCAGCACCAAGCCGAATCCTCGAAAGCTCCAGCCAGCCGGCCTGCTAGGCCTGGTCGCACGGACGTATGTCACCGCATCACCGTAGTCCAATACAGGCACGCCCAGCTCGGCACCCAGCCGGTGCGATTCCTCGCGCATTGCAGCGATCTGCTCGTCGGAAACACTCGAGCGGTCCGAGAAGTAGTGATTTGCGTTGCCACACTCCACCGTGATCCCACTCGCGAGTGGCGGCAGGTGAATCCGACGAATGCTGCCTAGTGGAATCGGGGTGCAGCTGACGATTGTGTGCATCTCAAGTACATCACCACGGACGACAACGCCATGACGGCCGGCAGCAGAGAAGGAAAGTGCCGTCAGAAGAAGCACCACGACCGAAAACGCCGTGGCAGGCCAGGAACCTCGGGAAATCAAAACCCCTATTAGCCACATACCAGCAAGACCCGCACCTACGAGTACAGCCGAGACGAAGTCAGAATCACCGGGCTTCACAAGCCAGCGGACCGGGGTTGGGTTCCTAGGAGCCACTAGGCATCCCCGCGAACAACGTTGTCGGAAGATTCGTGACCGCTGCCGTGCCAACGTATGCGCCGCGCAGCACGGAGATGGTCTCAGCGCCAATGCGTGCTTCGGCCTCGGACGCGGTCACGCCGGCCTCACGGCGACGAGTCACCGCGATCACGTCCTCTCGGAACTCTTTGGGATAGGGCCTAGGCATGGGTACATCCTTCCAGCAGCACCATTTGGCACCGCAACTCAGACTTCACCTATCCCTTCACCGCGCCCCGTTCTATCCACGCATTGATTCGCGCGACGTCGTCGTCAAGTTCTTGGGCAGTGGCCGAAGTTATCGCCCGGCTCGCGACCGCCGCACGCATTTCCTTCTGTGACCCCAGCCCTAGGGTCCAATACCCACCGCCAACGCGAAGTTGGCGCTCAATCGTTAGCCGATCGCTGCCGCCTCGTGGAAGACGACGCACGCGAAGTCCCCAATAGAGGAGCTGGAAGAGCCAGACAGAGCGGGGCAACAGCACCGCCGTAATAGCCGGTAGCGTGCCTGCGGCCACCCGCGCTTCTCTCAGGGCATACGCAGCCCACCACGAGGTGGCCAGCACAACCGGACCAGCCACTAGCGCCAAGTATCCAAACGAACGTCCCGCCAAATCCTCGTGACTCGCAATGGTGACGAACACCATCCCGAACGCCATGAGCAGGCATACCGCCGCGAAGCCTCGATAGTAGCCAGGGGTGACCACGTCGCGTGGCCGCTGGTCGATACCGAGAATTCGCACTTGCACACTCTCCGCTCCGCTGAACCACAGTCACTATCCATACTGTCGGCGGCAGCCTATCGTCGGGCCTGCCGCACCAGACGACGGCACATCGGCCGGCAAGCCGGCCTATGTCACGCCCCATGGAGCCGAGGGGATCCGAGCGGCAACCCCGCATCTATCCCGCACATTCAGCTGCAGCCACCGACAAGCCGTGACAGCCGATTCGCAGGTCTACCTGGCACTTCCGAAGACCAAGCCACCCCGCGAAAACCCCTGGCAGAGGGCCACTCCAATTCGAAAGGTCACCGGATCGACGCCGGTCGGAGCCACGAAACCCCTGCTACGGCGGGGGTTTTTCGTTTCTGCGGCTTGACTGTTTGGTGCTGACCCCGCACTTTCGAGCGTTGACTGAAAATCTCTGACGCTCATCGAACGCCCGCAGACCCGCCTAGAAGTCGAGCGCAAAAGTCGTTGTCGCCGCCACCGCTGAGAATAGGACGACATCAGTCACGAAGTGGGCAGCAACGACGGCGGCGAATCCCCTCCTCTGGTGAAGGGTGGTGAGGAAGTAGGAGTACGCGGCGGCGAGTCCGACTCCAGTCATCCCGCTTGGTATGCCATGGAGGTGCGCGATACCGAATGAGAGCGCAACCAACGCCACTCTCCAATACTCCCCCCCACTTGACATCAGAGACGGCAACACCTTGCGCCACAGGATCTCCTCGCCAATCGCGTTGAACGCTGCAAGGCCCACAACTGCCATGGCGATCACAACTGTGTGCGGTCGCGCCACCGGAAGCCACAGCGATCCGAAGGCGGACGAAGGTTGAATGAGGAGCGCAGCGCCACCGAAAGCGAGCCCCATAGCTCCGGCGACAGTAGCGGTCTTGGGTGACATCCGAGGACGCCACGACAGCACCGCCTTGAACTGCGCGCCAACCAATGTCCACACGGCGGCGGCAGCGAGTCCCGCTGCGGGCCAGGGGGCCCCTATCGCGGCAGGTAGCCAGTAGGCCACGAGGACAGCGGCGACTCTCGCATTCGCCGACAGAATTGCGGCGGTGACCACTACGAGCAGCGACCACCAGACGCTTTGCGTCGCAAGGGCGGGGACGGAAGCCAATGCAGCAGCCAGGGAGACGTCGCGGACTCGCATGGCCTGTCGGCTGCCCCTGGGTGTGCGCGACTGCCACCTCAGGTTAGTTCGGGTATGAACCAACCGAGATGCTCCAACCCCGTCGATCGGTCCAAACAGCCAGATCGTCGTTGACGACGCAGTCGAGAGGGCGGCCGTCGGGTGACAGTGGCCAAGGTGCCCCCGACTCGTCGATGATCGTGTCCTGAAGCGTGCTCGCGAAGTTCCAGGCTAGGCATTCTTCGTCTGCAGGCTCGAAACTGGTGGTGTTGTCGTCGACTGAGAGCAGTACCACCATGTCATCGTCGGGCCCGAGCCACTCGGATAACGCCGACTGGGTATCGGTATCCGTAGAGCGAGTTAGTACGAGCACGCGACAGCGGTCGTGACCAAAAGAGATCGGAAGATCGGATAGGACCCGCGTGAGGGCACGTCTGGCCACTTCGGTCTGCCGATGCGCTGCGCGTTCCCGGCCCATCACATGATCCAGCACTTGAGGTCGTAGGTGAGCACGTCGCTCCCCTGGGTCGCCGTTCCGGCTATCTCAAGCAGCTTGCCAGAGTACTTGGTTGTCCTCGCAGTGCCGATGGATGCGTGCGGTTCGTAGAACTGGCTCTTGGAGTCGATCTTCACGCCGCCCGCGTAGACAGACAACTTCCAGAGCGCCCCCTTGTACCTGGCGTCGGAAATGTATACGCCCCACTGGATTGGCGAGCCTTTGGCTTGCTGCTGAACCGATGCGTACCCGGCTGCGAACGACACCTTTGTAGTTATGGCAACTTCCGATAGCTTGCGTCGTGTAGCTTGCAGCACAACCCGACAATGCGAGAGAGACTGTGAGGATGGCCGCGGCCGCCTTGAGCCGCATAGGTAGTTGCTTCGAAACGATCACGCGTCTTCCCCCTTGACCGCGGGCGCAATTCGGATGCCCCCATTGGCCCCCAGCACTCGGATCCTACCGTTGCTCCTGGAAAGTAGCCAGGCCTGCGTTGAGTCGTCTGGGCGCTGACGTCGTCCGCGGAGAGGATAGCGGGCTCTTCGCAGTTGCGGGTGTAGCGCCTGCTCGACTGTGAGTGAGGTCCTCGAGGATGGAGGTTCCCATACCGAACCACCTGGAAGACCTCAACTTGCTCAACGCCGCCTTCCGCGCGCACGGCCTCACGACCTTCTGCAGCCTCGACGCCTGGGGCCCGACCGTCACCAGGCAGCGCATCGCACCGGATCGGGCGGCGCTCGAGTGGCGTGTCACCGCTGTCGACGACTGATGCCGCGACTATGGCGGTCACGGAAATTCGCAGTGCTCCGCGCCACCCTGCGCCGGCAACAACGCGCCACGCATCTATCCCGCACATTCAGATGCATCCACCGACAATCCGTGACAGCCG
>NZ_BBQZ01000011.1 GCF_000974805.1 Demequina salsinemoris
TACAGCCGGATCCAGGCGGACCTCCGCCGGGGCCGGTTGACGGAAATGCAGGTGGCCAAGGCCCCCGGGGAAACCCGGGGGCCTTGGCTATGCCCCGTGACGCATCGTCCCTGTCCCGTCGCGCCCGCGCGACGTGGCCCGCTCCGCATCGTCCACGGTGTGGCGCACTTGACACCGGTTCGTTTCGGGGGTTCGAACCGTGCTAACATTTCCCGGCACGCGCGAGTGGCGGAATAGGCAGACGCGCACGGTTCAGGTCCGTGTGCCCGAAAGGGCGTGGGGGTTCAACTCCCCCCTCGCGCACGTGAGAGAAGGCCCCCGAGAGATCGGGGGCCTTCGTCGTTCCCGGACGATGCGGGGGCGGCCGGGGGCCGCGCGAGGCATCGGCGCGGCACTCAGTGCCATGCACGGTACTGTGTCCCTGCGCGTGCGGGGGCGGGCGCGTCAGGGGAGACCGTGCTTCGCACTCCAGGAGCCGCAAGCGTCGCGGTGGTCGCAGTCATCGTCGCCATGCTCGCCGGGTGCGCCGCGGGGGATGACGACGTCGATCAGCTCTATACAGACGCGCCGATCGACAACGAGGCGGACCAGCCGCTGCACTATGAGTTCCAAGCCGTGGCCCCGGATGGCACGGGTTGGTCGGGAAGCTCCGTGCACTGGGCGGAGGACAAGACCGAGGAGTCCTTCGGCACGCGCCTGTGCGTCGACGAGGGCCGCACCGTGACCATCACGAGCGTGGAGCCGATCAAGGTTCTGGGCGACGTGGAGGCGCTTCCCGCGTTGGTGATGACCTTCGACAAGACCCACACGTTCTTCCTCTCCGCCGACGGATATCCCCCCGAGCTCGAGGACGGCGATGCCCTCACTCCCGTCGGAGCTGCCACGGTGACTGCGGGATGCGGCGGCGCGGACGACACGTTCGAGGAGTTGCCGGACACGCAGCAAGGACTCGTGATCGGCCTCCGCCGGGTGGGCGCTGCCGGCGGAGGATGGCGCGGCTTCCGCATCAACTACACCGTCGACGGTGAGGAGCACTGGCTTGAGATCCCGGTCGAGATGTACATGTGCGGCAAGCGGGACGGGCTGACGGACGCGTTCGCCGAGCAGTGCAGCAAGGGGTGAGCACCGCACCTCCGCGCCTAGGATGCTTCGTATGAACGAGCAACGTCGCTCCCCTGAATCCGTCGTTCCCGAGGGTCGCGCATGACCCGCCCCTGGATCACCGACGGGCGCCTCCACTTCGCCGTCGGAGTCGAGGACACCTTCGTCCCGCAGGCCGTCGAGGGCGAGCGCCCGATCGACGAGTACGAGCTCACCGAGCACTACGCGCGCGTCGAGGACGACCTCGGCCTCGCCAAGGACGTCGGCTGCGACCTCGTGCGGTGGGGCGTGCCCTGGTACCGCATCCAGCCGGAGCCGGACCGGTGGGACTGGTCGTGGCTTGACCGCGCGATGGCTCGCTTCGGGGAGTTGGGGCTCTCGCCGATCGTCGACCTCATGCACTACGGCACGCCGCTGTGGCTCGACGGCCAGTTCGACCACCCCGACTACCCGAGGCTCGTCGCCGAGTACGCGGCCAAGGTCGCGGAGCGCTACCCGGACGTCGCGCGCGACTTCACTCCGGTGAACGAGCCGATGATCCACTCGCTGTTCTGCGGCGAGTACGGCTACTGGCCTCCGTATCTCTCGGGGGGCACGGGCCTCACCCGGATGGCGACCCAGCTCGCCGACGGCTTCCGGCGCACCCAGAACGCGATTGTCGACGTCGCCCGGGAGGAGGTCTCCTTCGTCCACGTGGACGCGGGCATGCGCTACGTCGGCGACGTCGACGCCCCCGAGCACGCCGAGCACGTTCGACGGCTCACCGAGCAGGTGTGGCTCGTCGAGGACCTGGTCACGGGCCGCGTCGACGCCACGCACCCGCTCGCGCGATTCCTGCTGGACAACGGCGCCGACGAGGCGCTGCTCGCCGACCTGGTCGCGCACCCGGTCGCGCCCGATGTCATGGGCGTCAACTACTACCCGCTGCACTCGACCGAGGTCTTCGAGGCGGGCGTGCACCACGGCGGCGGCTTCGCCGACCCGCGCCCCACGCGCGACGACGGCACGGACGGGCTCGCGGAGCTCCTGCGCGAGGCGCAGCGGAGGTACGGCGCCCCCGTGATGATCTCCGAGACGTGCGTCACCGGCTCGGTCGACGCGAGGTCGCGCTGGATGGCCGAGTCGCTCGACCTGGCCGCCGACCTCCGCGCCGAAGGCATGGACCTGGTCGGCTACACGTGGTGGCCGCTGTTCGACATGTACGAGTGGACGTACCGCCACGCGACCGGGCCTCGCGCCGACCACCTGCTGACCATGGGCCTGTGGTCGCTCGAGGAGGCCCCGTCGGGTCTCGAGCGGGTCGCCACCCCGCTCGTGGAACAGTTCGCGCGCCACGCTGCCGAGCCTCGGTTCGGGGCGTAGACGGACGCGCGCGTCACGCTGGCTGGATGTCGCGCCTCGCGAACCTCTCGAGACCGGCCCCGACGAGGGCGAGCGCGACTGCCGTCATGACGACGAGCGGCGTCCAGTCCATCCCCTCGGCGGGCAGCGTCGGAGTGGCGGAGAACGGCATGAGGTTCAGCGCCCACCCGGGCAGGTTCAGCGCGTCGCCGAGGATCATGATCATCCACAGCGCGCCGATGACCGCCCACGACAGCGCAATCGCAATGCGCGGCAGGTAGCCGAACAGCGCGACGGCGAGACCGACGATGACCATGACCGCGGGCCAGTACGCGAGTGTCGCCCCGGCGAGGCGCAGCGCCTGCGACGGATCGCCGATCGTGGACCCGTAACTCACCCCCAGGAGGCCGCCGCCGATCGCGAGCAGCGCGAGCGCGCCGACGGCCGGGATGAGGAGCCGCATCAGGACCCACCGCGTGCGGGAGACCGCGCCCGCGAGCTGCGGCTCGAGGATGTCGCTCGCCTCATCGGCCCGCAGCTGGGTCGCGGACTGCACCGCGAACACGGTGACGAGCAGCGCGATCATGCTGCACAGCAGGGCGACGAGCGCGTCGACGCCAGCGCCTTGCAGCATCGCGGCGACGTTGCCTCCGGCGGAGTCGAGCAGGTCGGACATCTGGTTCGCGACCGAGCCGAACATCAGGGCGCTCAGCACGACCGCGATCGTCCAGCCGACGATCGGCCCCCGCTGCAGCCGAAGCGCTAGCCCGAGCGGTGACGCGTACCGTGCCGGCGCCCCGGACGACCCCGCCCGATCGGGCAGCAGCCCCGCGCCGTGATCGCGGCGCTCCTCGATGAGCCACGCGGCCGCGAGCAGCACCGCGGTGAGTGCGAGCATCAGCCCGAACGGCCACCACCGGTTCGCGCCCCACGGCGCCATCTCCTCACCCCAGCCGAACGGAGACGCCCACGTGAGGGCTCCGTCACCGAGGTCGCCGATCATGCGCAGCATGTAGAAGCCGAGGATCACGATCGAGCCGAGCCCGTTCGCTCCCCGCGAGGTCGCGGTGAACTGCCCGACCAGCGCCCCGACGCCGATCGCGACGAGCCCCACGCCCGCGAGCGAGGCCCCGACCACCCACGACCCCGTCGTCCCCGCATCGTCCGGGTCCAATCCGGCGACCATCGACACGAGGGCGACCGCGAGCCCGATCGCGACCGCCAGGACGGCGAGCACGATCCACGTCGCGACCGCCTGCGCGTGGCTGCCGAGCATCCTGGAGCGCAGCAGCTCGGTCCGTCCGAGCTCCTCGTCGGCCCGTCCGTTGCGCGTGACGAGGAAGACGATGCCGAGCGCGAGCGAGACCGCGAGCGTCATCCAGATCTTGGTCCACACCGCCCCGCCGAGCGTGTCCGGGGCGGCGGCGAGCCCGGTGAGCGCCTTGATGCCCGGGTTGTCGGAGATCGCGGCGAAGTCGTCGAGCGCCGCCTGGGTCGTGAAGACGGACCCGAAGTAGTCGGCGACGTACGCGAACAGCCCGACGAGGGAGGCGAACCACACGACGAGCCGCACCCGATTGCGGCGCACCATGAAGCTGACGCTCGCGCGCAGCCCGGCAAGCCCCTGGGCGGGCGGACGATGCGTCGCCGGGGCGGCATCGGGACGATGCGGCTGGCTGGGGGCCGCCGACGCGTGGACGCGGGTGCTCAACCCCGACCGCCGCCTTCGAGCGCCGCCAGCTCGTCGCCGTAGTGGCGCAGGAACAGGTCCTCGAGGGAGGGCGGGTTTGCGACGAGGGAGCGGGGCCTAAGCCGCGCGACCTCGGCGAGCACGGTGGCCAGCGCGTCGTCGTCGACCGCGAAGGATGTGCGCCCGTCCCCGGTCGCGAGGTCGTGCACCCCGGGCAGGGAGGCAAGGGTGTCGGCGCCGGCGTCGAGCACCGCGGTGACCTGCGTGCGCGTGAGGTGCCGCAGCTCGGCGAGCGTCCCCGACTCGACGGTCTCGCCGTCGCGGATGATGACGACCCTGTCGGCGAGCGACTCGACCTCGGTGAAGATGTGGCTCGACAGCAGCACGGACCGGCCCTCGGCCTTCACCTCCCTGATCGACTCCTGGAACGCGGCCTCCATGATCGGGTCGAGGCCGCTCGTGGGCTCGTCGAGCAGCAGGAGCGGCGCGCGCGAGGCGAGCGCCGCGACGAGCGCGACCTTCTGGCGGTTGCCCTTGGAGTACGTGCGGGCCTTCTTGGTGGGGTCCAGGTCGAACCGATCGAGCATCGTCCGCTTGCGCTCGGGCTCGAGCGGCACCGACAGCCTGCACAGGATGTCGATGGTCTCGCCCCCGGTGAGGTTGGGCCATAGCGTGACGTCGCCCGGCACGTACGCGATGTCGCGATGCAGCCGAACGGCGTCGGCCCACGGGTCGCCGCCCAGCAGGCGGACGGTCCCCGCATCCGAGCGCAGGAGCCCCAGAAGCACGCGGATGGTCGTCGTCTTCCCCGAGCCGTTCGGCCCGAGGAACCCGGTGACCTGGCCGACGGGAGCCTCAAGGTCGAGGCCCCGCAGCGCATGGACGCGCCCGAAGCTCTTGTGAAGGCCCTGGATCTCGATCGCCATCTCGGTGCTCACGGCCGCGCCTGCCTCTCACTCGGCGAGCGCACCGCGCGCGAGCTCCGGCGGGACTCGTCGGCGAGCGCTCCACGCCTCCATCCTCCCGCGCTCAGCAGGGGTCCCGCACGGTGAACACGCTCCGACGGCCGCAGCCCCAAAAGAGGGGGGAGGGCGGTGACCGCCGGAGCGTGAGTCTCAGGTGGCCGGCGCCACGACCTCGATCGGCTCCGAGTCGCGCGAGTCCTTCGCGACGAGGAGTGTGACCGCGCCTTCCGGCGGGACGACGGCCCGCCGCTGCGGGTCCCACGCGCCGGCAGTCAGCAGCGACACCGGGACCGTCACGGTCTCCGACGAACCCGCGGGGACGTCCGCCACCTGGAAGCCGACCAGGTGCCTCCCGCCGTCGGGGCCGACAGCGTAGACCTGAACCACGTGCCGGCCCCGGCGCGCGCCCACGTTGGTGACGGTGACGTCGATCTCCGCCCGCGCATCGTCCAGGCGCTTGGCCGCGTCGACCGCGACCTCGAAGTCCGTGTAGGACAGGCCGAAGCCGAACGGGAACGCGGCGGCGACGCCGAGCTTGTCGAGCAGGCGCTGGCCGTGCCACCGGTCGTACGTGATCGACATCGCGTCGCGGTCGAAGAACGGCAGATGGTTCTCGGTGGTCGGCACCGCGAACGGAAGCCGGCCGCCGGGGTCGACATCGCCGAGCAGCACGTCGGCGAGCGCATGGCCGCCCTCCATGCCGGAGTACCAGCTCATGACGATGCCGGGGACGGCGTGTCGCCAGGACTCGGTGATGACGGCGCCGGCCGCGACCATCGACACGACCGTGCGCGGGTTCGCCTCGGCGACGGCGAGGATGATCGCCTCGTCGACGGGGCGGAGGGTGAGGCGGATCCGGTCGCCGCCGTCCGCGACCGAGTCGCCGCCCGCGACCGCGACCAGGAGCGGCACGTCGGGATCCGCACCGGGACGCGGCGGATAGACGCTCTCGACGTCGGAGGCGAACATCGCGCTCGCGTCCGTGAACTCGCCCTCGTCCTTCGCGGTGAAGCCCGCGACGATGACCGCCGCGTCGCAGTCCCTCGCCGCGGCGGCGGCCTTGACGGGGTCGTCGTCCAGGACCTCGACGATCTCGACGCCCGGGAGCGCGGCCCGCAGCCCGTCGAGGGGCGTGACCACGGAGGGAGCGTGCACGTCCGAGGACCCGTGGTCGCCGGTGTTGGCCATGGCGGCCATGCGGCCGATGACCGCGAGCCGCGTGAGGCCCGCCCGGTCGAGCGGGAGGACCGGGGCGCCGTCCACGTCGTCGTTCTTGAGCAGGACCATGGACGTGGAGGCGGCCTCCCTGGCGAGCGCGCGGTGCGCGTCGCACGCGACGACGTCCATGTCCGGCGCCGGGGAGTCGTGCGATGCGTCGAAGCGCAGCTGGGTCGCGAGGATCCGCATGCCCGAGCGCTCGACCGACGCCCACGAGGCCCGCCCCTGCGCGAGGCCGTCCTCGAGGTGCTGGGCGCGCTGCTGCCGGAAGGGCTCCTCGACGTCGAGCCCGGCCTCGAGCGAGGCGGCCGCGTCGCGCAGGCCGAGGACGAAGTCGGAGACGACCACACCCTCGAAGCCCCACGTGTCCCGCAGGACGCCCGTGAGGAGCTCGGGGTTCTGACCCGCCCACTCGCCGTTGACCGAGTTGTACGAGGACATGAGCGCGTCGGCGCCCTCGTCGACGATGCGCTTGAAGTGCGCGAGGTAGGTCTCGTGCAGCACGTCCTCGTCGGCCACGACGTCCACCTGGAACCGCGCGTTCTCCATCGAGTTGAGGGCGAAGTGCTTGACGCAGGCCATGACCTGCTCGCGGACGCCGCGCGTCAGCGCTGCGCCCATCTCGCCGAGCACGAGGGTGTCCTCGCCGTAGGTCTCCTGCGCGCGTCCCCAGGCGGGGTGGCGCAGGAGGTTGACGCACACCCCGGCGAAGAAGTTGGCGCCCTGCGCTCGGGCCTCCACGCCGATCGCGCGCCCGATGCGCTCCTCGAGGCCCACGTCGAAGCTGGCGCCGCGCGCCATCGACACGGGAAAGGCCGTGGAGCGCCCCATGACGATGCCGCGGGGGCCGTCGGTGAAGCGGAAGCCGGGGATTCCCAGCCGTGCGACCTCGCCGTGGACGTACGGCACGGTGTTGTAGCCGACGTGCATCATCTCGTCCATGGCTTCCCAGAACTCGCGGTCGCCGTCGAGCAGGCCGAGCCGCTCGTCATCCGTGAGCTGTGCGTAGAGGCTGCGGGCCTCGTCCACGGCGGATGCTCCTTCGCGGACCGCCGCGACCGCGCGCGGGTAGGCCTGGTCGTCAGACATCGTCGTCACCTCTCGCCTCTTACTGACTGGTTGCTTAGTTGTCAGTTGAGGCCACCGTAGTGCGCCAGGGTTGGTGTTCGCAAGGGCCGCGGAGGAGATGTCGCTCGTGGCGCGATGTCGTCTCGGCCCGTGGTCGCGGGCGAGGTTCGCCACGTTTTCGGTGCGAGCGCGGACACTTTCTGACACAACGCGAGACGGAGGTTCGGCGTGTCGCGCGGGACACGCCGAATCGCGCGACCGCCCTGTGTCAGGAAGTGTCCGTGTCGGCCGCGCGGGGCAGCGGTCCGGTTGGGGGCAAGGTTGGGGTCGGGTTGGGGCCAGGCGTGCGTCTAGCGTGCGAAGCCGGCGAGCCCCGCCGAGGCGGCGGTCCACTCGGCGACGAGGTCGAAGCCGTCGACGTCTCTGAGCCACTGCACCTGGAGGCCGTCCATGAGGGCGAGCACCTGGCGCGCGAGGCGATCCGGGTTGGGCGCGTGCGCGGCCAGCCCCGCGAACCTCGCCAGGCCGACGCGCTGCCGCTCGAGGAAGTACTCGTGGGCGGGGTGGGTCGGCTCGAGCGACTCCGCCTCAAGGACGCTGTAGAGCCGCACGATCTCGGGCTGACGCGCGTTGCGTCGCACCAGCACGTCGCAGAACCGGGCGAGTGAGACGTCGGTCGCATCGTCCGCTGCCGCCAGCTCGCTCGCTACCGCCTGCTCGTCCAGGCGGTCGCGGTGCTCGAGCACCTCGATGAGCAGCCCGTCCTTCGATCCGACGTGATAGAGCACGCCCGCGACCGTCACTCCGCAGGCCGCCGCGACGTCCTGGACCGATGTGCCCCAGAAGCCGCGCTCGGAGATCAGCACGGTCGCCGCATCGACGATCTGCGCCTTCCGGTCGGCGCCCGAGAGCCGCTTCGCATCCCTGCCGCGCACGCGCGGAGAGGCCGCACGGAGAGAGGAGTCGCTCATGCGGTCATGCTAGCGACCGCGCGGGCTCGGCCTGCCGTCAGCCGATGGACTCCCATTCGGGACCGCCGAAGAGCACCCGGTCCGCGCGTGCCCACAGATCCGCCATGGTCTCGTCCGGGTCGGTCAGCGCCTGCAGCTCGGTGCCGTCCATCGCGGCGAACGCGGTCCGCAGCAGATCCTCGAACGCCGCGGGGTCCTCGAAGCGCGGCGGAAGCCTCCAGGGGAGCGCGCGCATGACGGTCAGGAGCCGTTGATGCCTGTTGGCGTAGTACTGGTGCGCGGGATGCGACGGGTCGTGCGCCTCGACCGCGAGGCGCACGAAGAGCCCTACGAGCTCGGGGCGCGTGCTGTTCGCCTCGACCACGTCGTTGAGGCAGGCGCGCAGGCTCAGGCGGCCCTCGGCGTCGGGGGCGCTGGAGCGGCGCAGCTGCGCCATCAGCTCCCATTCGTCGGTGAAGTCGTCGTAGAACGTCTCGATGATGAGGGCGAGGAGCTCGTCGCGGCTGCGCACGTGGTGGTTCAGCCCGGGCAGCGTGAGCCCTACCGCGTCGGCGACGGACTGCATCGACACCCCGTACGACCCGTACCGCGCGACGAGCTCGGCGCCCTTGAGCGCGATCTGCCGGCGCCGCTCGTCCGCGGACATGCGCGTGCGGGAGTTGATCGGCGTCGAGGTCACGGCCACATTGTCGCACGAGGACGTGTGTCATCCCACAGGAGTTTGACAACTGTCCGCTGGTTACCGTATATCTCTCAGGTAAGAGGTAGCGCGGTGTTGCGCATGCCCCAGATCAAAGGAGATCCTTCGTGTCTCAGCAAGTCGCCGACCCGGCGCAGGCACCTGGTTCGGTTCAGCTCACTCGGGTCCAGACCATCCGCTACTCGAGCGGCTTCTTCATCTTCTCGCTGTTCTGGATGATGGCGCTGATGATCATCGCGGCGGTGCTGCTGCCGCAGCGCCTCACCGAGATCGCGCCCGACGACAAGGTCGCCATCTCGGGCGTCCTGAACTCGGTCACCGCGCTCGTGTCGCTCGTGTCGAACCTCATCGTCGGCAACCTGTCCGACCGCACGCGGTCCATCTTCGGCCGCCGCACGCCGTGGATCGCGTCCGGTGGTCTGCTCGGCGGCGTGAGCCTCTTCGCGATCGGCATCCTGCCCAACGCGTGGACGATCGGCGTCGCGTACTGCCTCGCGATGGTCGGCCTGAACATGATGATCGCGCCGGCCGTAGCCGCGCTCTCCGACCGGGTGCCCGAGACCTCTCGCGGCACGATGTCCGCGTTCTTCGCCGCGGGATCCCTCGCCGGCAGCTCGCTCGGCACCCTCGTCGGCGCGATGTTCATCACCGCGCAGCTGCCTGGCTACATCGTCGCCGGCGTCGTCATGGGCATCTCCGGTGTCGTGACCGTGATCCTGTGGCCGAAGGAGCCGTCCTCCAAGGACCTCCCCGCCGCGAGCACCGACCTGCGCTCGATCCTGACGTCGTTCCGCCCCCCGCGCAACGCGCCTGACTTCTGGAACGCCTTCATCGGCCGTTCGCTCCTGATCTTCGCGTACTACATGGTGCTCAACTACCAGCTGTACATCCTGCAGGACTACGTCGGCCTGTCCACCGAGGACTCCGCCGCGACGATCGCGACGATGTCGCTCGTGCTGCTCGTCGTCTCCGCGGTCTCCGCGCTGTCGGCGGGCCCGATCTCCGACAAGATCGGTCGCCGCAAGGTGCCCGTCGTGGTCGCGAGCATCCTGCTCGCCATCGGCTTCGCGCTGCCGTGGATCATGCACAACGCCATGGGCATGATCCTGTTCGCCGCGATCGGCGGCTTCGGCTACGGCATGTACGGCTCTGTCGACCAGGCCCTCAACGTCGACGTGCTCCCCAACGCGGAGGAGGCCGGCAAGGACCTGGGCATCCTCAATATGGCGACCACGCTCGGCCAGATGGTCGGACCGATCGCGACCTCGATCATCGTGACCTCCCTCGGCGGCTACGGCATGGTCTTCCCGGTCGCGATCGTGTTCACGATCGTCGCCTGCGTGTTCATCATGCGGATCCGTTCGGTCCGCTGACCGCCCGCATCTCCCGAACTCCAGGAAGGCCGACTCTTGCCTGTCTCGATCGACCCCACCCAGACCATCGCCACGATCCGCCCGGCACTGCACGGGCAGTTCATCGAGTTCCTCGGTGAGTGCATCGACGGGGGGATCTGGGTCGGGCCGGACTCGGACGTCCAGCACACCGACGGCATCCGCCAGGGTGTGCTGGACGCCCTGCGGGAGCTTGAGCCGCCGGTGCTCCGGTGGCCCGGCGGCTGCTACGCGGACACGTACCACTGGCGCGAGGGCATCGGCCCTCGCGACCAGCGGCCCACGACGTTCAACGAGAACTTCGGCACGTACGAGCTCGACGACCACTCCTTCGGCACCGACGAGTACCTGCGGCTGTGCGAGGCCATCGGCTCGCAGCCGTGGATCAACGTCAACATGATGACCGGCACGCCCGCCGAGGCGAAGGACTGGATGGAGTACTGCAACCGCGCCTCCGGCACCGAGCTCGCGGACCTGCGGGCTGCGAACGGTCACGCGGAGCCGTACGACGTGAGCCTGTGGGGCATCGGCAACGAGCCGTGGGGCGGCGGCGGCATCATGACGGCCCCGGGCTACGTCGATGCGTACCGCGCTTTCGCGTCCGCGATGCCGCGCTTCACGGGCTCGGTCTTCGAGACCCCGAGGACCTACGCGATCGCGAGCGGCCCCGACGGCAACAAGCCCAAGGAGCGCGTCGCGTGGACCAAGGACTTCTTCAGCGCTCTCAATGAGTACCGTCAGCCCCCGATCCACGGCTACGACCTGCACTTCTACAACTGGAACATCGACCACGAGGCCGACACTCCGACCGACTTCGACGAGGCCGGCTGGGATCGCGTCATCGCGGGCTGCCTTGAGCTCGAGGACGTGATCGTGGAGCAGTGGGCGCGCTGATCGAGGAAGGCCTCGCGAACGTCCCCCAGCCCGAGTCCACCCTCGAGCCGCGCCTCGAGCACATCGATCTCGTGGTCGGCGAGTGGGGCAACTGGCATCGCGACGCGTTCTTCGCGCGCCCCGCGCTGTACCAGCAGGTGACCATGCGCGACGCGATCACGACCGCGCTCACGCTCGACATCCTCCAGCGCCACGCCGACAAGATCTCCATCGCCTGCAACGCGCAGACGGTCAACGTCCTCAACTCGGTGATCCTCACCGACGGCGATGCGACGATCCTCACCCCGAACTTCGACGTGTTCATGATGTACAAGGCGCACCGCGGCGCGACGGCGCTCACGGTCGCGCCGGTCGATGAGACGAGCGGGGCGCACGTGTTCGCCTCGGTCGCGGACGACGGCACGATCCGCGTCAACCTCACGAACCCGTCGATGACGGACGAGGTCGAGGTCGAGATCGACTTCGCCGTCCCGGTGCGCCTGGACCAGCGCGAGACGCTGGCCGCTGCGACTCCGACAGATCACAACACCGCCGAGGCACCCGATGCGGTTCGCCGGGTCGCCGAGCGGATCGACGGTGAGGCCTCGGGCCGCCACACGGTCCGCCTCCCGGCTGGCTCGGTCACGGTGCTCACCGCGCAGCAGGGCTGAGCGGGCGGACGCGCGACGCGTCCGCCGAACGAGGGGCCTCGGGGAATCCCCCGGGGCCCCTCGTCATGCCCGGGACGTCCGACGGGTCCCGCCGCGCCTTGCAACGTGGCAAAGTGGTGTGCTGGAAGCCCCACCACCCCCACGCGCACGAACGGAAGCCATGCTCGACGACGATGTCACCCGCCTGAACCTGACCCTCGGCGAGCCGACGGGCGTCACGCTCGACCCCGACATGTGGGGGATCTTCTTCGAGGACATCAACTGGAGCCTCGACGGCGGCCTCAACGCCGAGCTGCTGCGCAACGGCGACTTCGCGTTCACGCCCGCCGATCACGCTGGCTGGGGGCCGCTGACCGCCTGGCAGGCCACGGGCGGCGGCTCGGTCGAGATCCGCACCGAGGACCCCGTTCACCCGAACAACGGCACGTACGTGCGCGTGGCCGGCCCGGTCACGCTCACGAACGAGGGCTTCGACGCGGTCAGGGTTCACATGGACGATGCGTTCCGCCTCACCGCCTTCACGTGGCGCGTGCAGGGGGTCGGGGAGGCGTCCGTGGCCCTCGTCGACGCCGCGGGCGCCGCGCTCGCCGAGGCGCCTTTCGTCACGCCCGCGGAGGGCTGGCACGAGGCGAGCCTTGATCTCACCGCGACCGCTGAGGGCCTCGGCCGCCTCGCGATCACGGTCCCGCGCGGGCTCGTGCTCGAGCTCGACATGCTGTCGCTGCGGCCCCTCGGGGAGGGCGGCGAGCCGCTGACCTTCCGCCAGGATCTGGTCGACGTGCTGCGCGACCTGAAGCCCTCCTTCGTGCGCTTCCCCGGAGGCTGCGTCGCGCACGGCCTGGGCCTGGGCAACCTCTACCACTGGAAGCAGACGGTCGGCCCGCGCGAGTCCCGCGTCCCGAGCTTCAACACGTGGGGCTATCACCAGACCAGGCAGATCGGCTACCTCGAGTACTTCGAGCTGTGCGAGCTCCTCGGCGCCACCGCGATGCCGATCGTCGCGGCGGGCGTGAGCTGCCAGAACCTGCGCGGCCGCGCCGCGTGCATCCCGATGGCGGACATGCCCGCGTACGTGCAGGACATCCTGGACCTGGTCGAGTTCGCCAACGGCGGCACCGACACCACGTGGGGCGCGCGCCGCGCCCAGCTCGGCCACCCCGAGCCCTTCGGCCTGCGCCTGCTCGGCCTGGGCAACGAGGACGAGATCACGCGCGACTTCGAGGAGCGCTACGCGATGGTCGCGTCGGCGCTCGCGGACAGGCACCCCGAGATCACGGTCATCGGCACGGCCGGCCCGCAGCCCTTCGGGCCTGACTTCGAGGACGGGTGGGCCTTCGCGCGCGAGCAGCGCGTCGCGATCGTGGACGAGCACGCCTACCGGACCCCGCGCTGGTTCCACCAGAACCTCGACCGCTACGACTCCTACGACCGTTCCGGTCCCGCCGTCTACTTCGGCGAGTACGCCGCGCGCACCAACAACGTCCGCTCGGCGATGGCGGAAGCCGCCTTCATGACGACCATGGAGCGCAACGGCGACATCGTCCGGCTGGCGTCCTACGCTCCGCTGCTCGCGCGCCTCGGGACCACCCAGTGGGTGCCCGACATGATCTACTTCGACGCCGACCGGGTGCTCCTGACCGCGTCGTACCACGTGCAGCGGATGTTCTCGGTGGAGCGCGGCGAGGACGTGCTGTCGGTCGAGGTCGACGGCGTCGTCGACGTTCCCGTCCCGCCGCGCGCGGAGGGCACCGTGAGGCTGTCCGCTCCCGGCGCTCGCGTGAAGGTCTCCGACGCGACGATCGATGGCGTCGGCCTCGAAGCCGTGGACGTGGACGATGCGGAGGTCACGCTCGGCGCGATCGGCGCCGACGGCATCGTCCAGTTCACGGCGACGCGCGTCGACGGCCAGGAGGGCATGGTCATCCGCCTGGGCGGGACCGGCGCGGAGGACTTCCTGCAGGTCGACATCGGCTCGTGGCAGAACAAGACGACGGTGGTGCACTCCTTCGCGGACGGCATCTCCAACGACATCGACGGCCCGTACGCGTGGAGCGGCATGTCGACCGACGTCCCGGTGACCGTCCGCGTCGCGCTTGAGGGCGAGCGCATCCGCGTCTGGGTCGACGGCGAGCTGCGCCACGACGTCGCCGAGGATCGCCGCCCCGAGACGCGCGTCGTCGCGGGCTGCACCACGCGCACCGCCGAGGATGGCATGCGCGAGTACGTCGTCCGGATGGTCAACGCCACGGACGATGCGCGTCAGGCGACGCTCGCGCTGCCCACCGGCGCCGCGGGCTGGGTGGGCAAGGCGACCGTGCTCGCCGGCGCCGGTCCCGACGAGGGACAGCCGTTCGAGGCCTCGCCGATCGAGCCCCAAGAGATCGAGATCGCACTCGCGGCGGGCCAGGCGTTGGAGCTTCCGGCCTGGTCGCTCACCGTGGCGGTGCTGCGCGAGGCCTGAGCCGGCCCGCGTGATGACGCACGAGAGAAGAGGGAATGCGATGGACGACGGTGTCGAGAGGCGATTCGTCGAACCGCGGGAGGTGCCGGTCGAGGAGTTCCCCGCGAGCACGTGGGCGCCTGAGGGGATGAGGACGCTCGAGGCGGACGTCAGCCCCCGCCACGCCGCGGTGACGCTCGGCGTCGAGTACGCGCGGAAGTCCGGTCGCGCGCTTCAGCTGCAGATCATCCAGCCGCCGGGCCGGGACCTGGACGGGCTCGCAGCCGAGCCGCGGCTCCCGCTCGTGCTGTTCGTCCAGGGATCCGCGTGGCAGGAGCAGAAGCTCGGGCTCTCGCTCGTCCCGCTCATCGACATCGCCGCGCGCGGCTACGTGGTCGCTATCGTGCAGTACCGCCCTTCGCCGGTGGCGCCGTTCCCCGCACAGGTCAAGGACGCCAAGACCGCGATCCGATTCCTGCGCGCGCACGCCGACGAGCACGGCATCGATCCCGCGCGCGTGGTGCTGTGGGGCGACTCCTCGGGAGGGCACACCACGGTCCTGACGTATCTGACGGAGGACGACCAGGAGTACTCCGATGAGACGGTCGCCGAGCCGCTCGGCGTCTCCTGCTACGTCGACTACTACGCGCCCACCCATATCGCGCGGATGAATGAGGAGCCGTCCATCTACGACCATCTGTCCGCGGACACCGCAGAGGGGCAGCTGATCGGGGGCCACGACCTGCGTGAGCGCCCCGACCTGGTCGCGCCGACCGTCGCGATGAACCACATCGATGCCGATCGCCGCCTCAAACCGCTCCTGATCATCCATGGTGACAAGGACAGGCTGGTGCCGTTCGCACAGAGCGCGCTGCTGTACGAGGCGCTCGTCGAGGCGGGCCAGCCGGTGGACTTCTACCGCCTTGCCGGTGCGGACCACGGCGGCCCCGCGTTCTGGACGGAGGAGGTCCTCGACCTCGTGGACGCGTTCATGCAGCGTCACCTTCCCGCGACCTGATCACGGCTCGCGCGGGCTGTACTCCCGGGCCTGGACGGACGCGCCGAAGCCGAGGGTCGCTCAGCGCCCCTCGGCCCTCAGCCGCGCGATCGCCTCGACGGCGAGCGCGTGATCGTCCTCCTGCTTGAGCCCCGAGACGGTGAGGGTGCCGACCATCCCCACGCCCACGACCTGGATGGGGACGCAGCCACCATGCGCGACGTATTCGGTGAACGGCAGCTGCGTCGCCTCGTTGAAGTCGCGTCCCTTCGCTGCGTAGGAGCGCCCCACGATCAGGCTCGCCGTCTGGAACCGACGCACCGTGCGGACCTTCCGCTCGATCCAGTCGTCGTTGTCGGGGGTCGTGCCCTCGAGCGCGACGTGGAACACCTGCTGATCGCCCTTGCGGATGTCGATGGTGATCGCGAGCTCCTCCTCCAGGCCGCGCTCGACGAGCCCGAGGCCGAGCTCCCACGCCTCATCGAACGTGAACCTCTTCAGATGTAGCCGTGCCTCCTGCTCGCGCAGGGCGGACAGCTCGGCGGCAAGGTCATCGGTCGAGGTCATCGTCGGTCCTCCTGGCAGGCTCACGCGTCGCGGACGTTCCGAACCTACATGCCGCGACGGCCCCACGCGCCGGCAGGTCGGGCGCGGGTGGCCGAGCACGGGCGGCCCAGCGAGGGTGGCCTAGTGCGGCGACATCAGCCCCGACTGCTCGCCGGAGGACTCAAGGTAGGCGCTGCGGCGCGCGAAGAGATCGGGCACGAGCTCTCGCACGCGCGAGATGAGGTCGGGCATCGACGCCGTGGTGAGCTCCCCGTCGTCCACGACGATGCGCCCGGCGACCATGGTGAGCGTCACGTCTGAGCCGCGCACCGCATGCACCAGGTTGTGGTGCACGTTCAGGTACGGCCTGGAGGTGAGCAGCGGCGTCATGCGCGGGGTATCGGTACGCACGGCGACGGCGTCGGCCTGCTTGCCGACCTCGAGCGAGCCGAGCCGGTCTCCCTGACCGATCGCACGCGCGCCGCCCTTCGTCGCCATCTCGAGGACCTGCCACGAGTCCATCGCGGCGGCGTCCATCGCGCGGAGCTTGCCCAGGAGCGAGGCCACCTTCATCTCCTCGAACATGTCGAGGTTGTTGTTCTCCTTCTCCCCGTCGGTGCCGATGCCGACGTCGACGCCCGCGGCCAGCAGCTCGGCGACCGGCGCGAACCCGCTCGCGAGCTTCATGTTGCTCACCGGGTTGTGCGAGACGCTCACCCCCTGCGAGGCCATGAGCGCGATCTCGTCCTCGTCGAGCCACACCGCGTGCGCGATCATGAGTCGCGGCACGTCCATGAACCCGAGATCGCGCAGCGCAGGCAGGGGCCGCTTGCCGGTGCGCTCGAGGAACAGCGTGACGTCGAGCTCCGACTCGGAGCAGTGCGTGTACAGGCCCGTGCCGTGCTCCTGGGCGAGCGCGATCGCCCGCCTCTGCCCCGCATCGTCCGCGTAGAAGGGGTGCTCGAGCCCGACCCACGGCATGATCCGGCCGTCCGCCGCGCCCTGCCATTCCTTGAGCATCCGCTCGTTGTCGTCGAGCGTGTCGAAGTAGTCGTAGTCCGGGTGCTCGCCCACGTAGTTGACCGTGACCAGGCGATTTCCCAGGGACGATGCGGCGCGCGCGGCGCCGTCCATGTACCGCCACATGTCCACGACGGTCGTCGTCCCTGACAGCAGCCCCTCGGCGTAGCACAGCCACGACGCGGCCTCCGCGTCCTCGGGGGTGAGGACCCGGTGCATCGGGTCGATGTGGAGGCGCAGCCATTCCCACACGGGCAGGTGCTCGGCGGTCCCGCGCAGCATGCCGCTGTGGTGGTGGGCGTTGACGAGACCCGGCATGAGCACATGGTTGGCGAGGTGGCGCGCGGGCGCCTCGGGGTAGGAGGCCGCGAGCTCGGCGGCCGTGCCGACCACGACGATCGTGCCGTCGTCGTGCGCGAAGCCCGCGTCGGTGAGGACCGACCGGGCGTCGTCCATCGGGACCATGACGTCCGCGGTCAGGATCTGCACGGCCATGGGGACCTCCTCGGTGTCGAGGGAAGTCCACCACACGGGGGTTTCGGCGCGGTTTCGCTACCGCGCGGCGTCCTCGTAGCCACGTGGTGCGGGGATCGAGGTCGATCCCGACACTGAGCGGCTACCAGCGCGCGAGGGGGGCGTCAGTGCCCGCCGGCGGCGATGTAGATGATCGCACCGACGATCGCGGCGATGACGATCGCGAAGCACGCGACCGCGGCGGCGACCCTCCAGGTCACGGTGCGTCCCGCATCGTCCCTGGATCCGGGGCCCGCGAGGGCCCGGACCCCGAGCGCGAAGAGCGTCGGAAGGCCTGCGCCGATGAGCAGGCCGAAGATGAGGATGTTGGCGAGCGCGTCCCACTCGACGTACTGGGTCATGCGCGGTCTCCGTCCTCGTGGGCGTCGCGGGCGGGCACGGTCTGCGCGAGCAGCTCGAGCTCGTGCTCCTCGACGGCCTCGGCGACGATCTCGTCGCCGGGCTCACCGGGCTCCCACTCGTGGTTGACGTTGTCGTGGTTCACAGGCTTGCGGCGGGACAGCGCGTAGAACGTGCCGGCCGCGACGAGCAGCAGGCCGAACACGACGTATGAGCCGGCGTCGCCGCCGACCAGATGGTCCACCCCGTAGAAGAGGGCGCCGACGGTCGCGGCGGCCGGCACGGTGATGAGCCATGCCGTGAACATGCGGCCCGCGACGCTCCACCGCACCTTCGCGCCGCGCCTGCCGACGCCGGATCCCATGATCGAGCCGGTCGCGACGTGGGTGGTGGACAGCGAGTAGCCGAAGTGGCTGGACAGCAGGATGACGGCCGCGGACGAGGTGTCGGCGGCCATGCCCTGGCGGGAGTCGAGCTCGACGAGCCCCTTGCCGAGGGTGCGGATCACGCGCCAGCCGCCCGTGTACGTGCCGAGCGCCATCGCGGAGGCGCACGCGACGATGACCCACCACGGGACCGAGGCGTCCTGGTCCACGGCGCCCGCGGCGATCAGCGCGAGCAGGATGATGCCCATCGACTTCTGCGCGTCGTTGGTGCCGTGCGCGAGCGAGATGAGGGACGCGGAGCCGATCTGGCCCCAGCGGAACATCCGAGTGTTCGACTCCGCGGCGATGTCGCGGGTGAGGCGCGTGACGAGCGCGGTGCCGACGGACGCGACGGCGATCGCGACGATCGGGGCGATGAGGGCGGGCAGCAGCACCTTGGAGATGAGCCCGTCCCAGAGGACTCCCTGGGTACCCGCGGCCGCGAGGGCCGCGCCGACGACTCCGCCGACGAGCGCGTGCGACGAGCTCGACGGGATGCCCAGCACCCACGTCGCGAGGTTCCACACGATGCCGCCCGCGAGGCCCGCGAGCACGACCTCGAGCGTGATGATGCCAGAGTCGACGATGCCGGTGGCGATGGTCGCGGCGACCGTCAGCGACAGGAAGGCGCCCACCATGTTGAGGGAGGCGGAGAGGAGGACGGCCTGTTTGGGACGCAGCGCGCGCGTGGCGATCGACGTGGCCATGGCGTTCCCGGTGTCATGGAAGCCGTTGGTGAAGTCGAAGGCGAGCGCGGTGGCCACCACGATGGCGAGCAGCACCGGATCGTTCACGAAACCCATTGTTGTCCCCTCAGCAGGTCTTTGCGGACCAGGGTGCCGTATGAGGGATGGCAGGCCGCGCAGAGCCTGCTCAACGTTCGCTCCGACCCGGGACCAAGGTCCTGGGTCGCTCCCGTCTCAGCCGAGGGGTCCCGAGGGGGCGCGGGAACCCTCGGCCCGTGACGGTCAGACCCCCGCCGGCTCCACCCCGAAGTCGCGCAGCAGCGCGAGCACGCGCTGCTCGATCTCGTCGCGGATGGGGCGCACGGCCTCGATGCCCTGGCCGGCCGGGTCCTCGAGGACCCAGTCCTCGTAGCGCTTGCCGGGGTAGTAGGGGCACGTGTCGCCGCAGCCCATCGAGATGACGGAGTCGACCTCGCGGACCATCTCATCGGTCCAGCGCTTGGGGCGCTCGGCGGAGATGTCAATGCCCTTCTCGGCCATCGCCTCGACGGCGATCGGGTTGAGCGCCTCGGCGGGGCCCGAGCCGCCCGAGTAGGCGATCGCGTCGTCGCCCGCGTAGTGCTTGAAGAAGCCGAGCGCCATCTGCGAGCGGCCGGCGTTGTGCACGCACAGGAACAGGGCGGAGGGCTTGGGGGTGTCGGTCATGGGGGTTCCTTACGTTCGGGGGGTGACGGTCGCGGACAGGTGGACGATGCGCCTGGCCAAGGTCTCGTAGGCGGTGTCGAAGGCCGGGTCGGTGCCGTCGGCGACGGGGTCGGCGACGGACCAGTGGAGGGCGTCGGCGCCCACGAGCTCCTCGTGGGCCGAGTCGCACACGGTGACGATGAGGTCGTCGGGCGCGAGCACCTGGTCCAGGTGGCGAGGGAGGGCGTCGGGGATCGTGAGGCCGTGCCGGTCGGCGGCCGCGAGGGCGCCGGGCGCGATGCGATCGGCCGGATGCGTGCCCGCTGAGGCGCCGGGGACGGTGCTCGACTCCGACCACAGCGCGGCCGCGAGCTGGGAGCGGGCGGAGTTGCCGGTGCACACGAAGACGACGCGACGGGCGGCGAGGCGCGGATGAGGCAGCAGGTCGGCGAGCGCGTCGGGCGCGAGCGTGACGTAGGAGCGGCGGCGGTCCGCGTCGGACCGACGCTTGGTGGTCAGGCCCGCGGCCTCGAGCTGGCGCAGGTGGTGCGCCATGAGGTTCGACGCGATCCCGACCTGCTCGGCCAGCTCGCCCGGCGTCGCGTCGCCGACCGTGAGGAGGTCGACGATCCGCAGCCGGATGGGGTCGGCGAGCGCCGCGTGGCGCGCGGCGCGGTCGGCGAGCGAGGAGGCGTTCATCGCCTCAATGATGATTGAGGCATTGAGGGCGTGTCAACCCGGACGATGCGTCAGTCCACGTCCCCGTCGACGTACAGCCAGCGCCCGCCCTCCTTCACGAACCGACTGGTCTCACGCATCGTCCCCGTGGAGATCCCCCCGGTGCTGTGGTGGGCCGCGAAGGTCACGGTGCCCTCCGCATCATCCGGACCTCCTCCCGTGGTCCCGACCACGTCCAGCCCGCGCCACTCGACCGCGTCCACGTCCATCGACACGGGACGGGTCGAGTCGTGCCAGGTCCGGTGCAGGTAGCCCGCGTCGCGGCGCACGTTCGCGGTGTAGCGCGACCTCATGAGCGCCTCGGCGGTCGGCGGCTCGAGCTCGCCCTTGAGGAACGGTCGGCAGCAGTCCGCGAACGACGCTCCGGAGCCGCACGGGCACGCGACCATGGTCAGGCCCCGATCCCCGCGGAGGCGAAGGCGGCGGCGGCGAACGCGTCGCACGCGGCGCCGCTGGTGTCCCACGCGCACATGAGGCGCACCTCGACGGTCTCGTCGGAGCGGCCCGGCTTCCAGTCGTAGAAGCGGTACGCCTTCCTCACCTCGTCGGCCAGCGCGCGGGGCATCTCGACGAACACCGCGTTGGCCTGCGTCGGCTGCGTGAAGCGCACGATGCCCCGCTGCTCGAGCGGCTCGAGCTCCTGACGCAGGTACGTCGCCGTCGTGTTCGCATGCCGCGCGTTGCGCAGCCACAGCGGATCGCCGGCCTCGTCGACCGCGGTCATCAGGGCCGTCAGCTGCGCGGACACGTACCGCATCTTGGAGCCGAGCTGCATGGTCTGCTTGCGCACGTACGGCAGGTCGTGGCCCAAGGAGTCGGCGAGCTCAGGGTTGAGCACCACGACGGCCTCGCCCAGCATCGCGCCGTTCTTGGTCCCGCCGAAGGACAGCACGTCCGCGCCGCCGCACGCGTCCTTGAGGCTCACGCCGAGCGTCGCGGCCGCGTTCGCGATGCGCGCGCCGTCCACGTGCACCTTGATGCCGCGCGCGTGCGCGGCGTCCACGAGCGCGGTGATCTCCGCGACCGAGTACACCGTGCCGACCTCCGTGCTCTGGGTCAACGACAGCACGAGCGGCTGGGCCCGATGCTCGTCGCCGAGGTCGGGCGCGTAGCGGTCGAGCTGCGCCGGGATGATCCTGCCGTCGGGCGCGGGCAGCTCGAGGACCTTGAGCCCGCCGACCTTCTCGGGCGCTCCGCCCTCGTCGTTGTGGATATGCGCATGCTCGGACGCGATCACGCCGCCGCCCCAGCGCGGGCTGAGTGCCAGCAGCGACGTGACGTTCGCGCCTGTGCCGTTGAACACGGGGAAGCCGACCGCGTGCTCGCCGAAGGTCGCCCGGATCGCCTCGTCGAACGCCGCGGTGACCGCATCCGCCCCATACGCGGGCTCGTGACCGCCGTCCGCGCCGGCCATCGCCGCCAGCACCTCAGGGTGCACGGACGCGTAGTTGTCGGAGGCGAAGTGGATGGTGCGGTTGGGTCTCATGCGGTCAGGTCCCTTACCCATTCGGTGCGCTCGGTGCGGAAGCCCGCCTTGCGCAGATACTCGCGGTCGGTCGTCTCGTGAGGCGTGAGCCTCACCTGCCGGAAGCCGGCGTCGGGAAGCGCCCTCGAATCACGGTAGACGAAGCGCCCGGGCGTGAAGTCGCGGAAGCGTGGCTTCACCCAGTCCAGTTCCACCTCACCGACCCCATCGCCCGCCTCCTTGACCGCGACGACGCCCACGGCCTCGTCGCCGCGGACCACGAGGAACGTGTGGCGCGTGTCCCCGGCGGCGGGCATGGGGGTGAAGGCGGGGGCGAAGTGGGCGATGTCCTTCTGGTGCGTCTTCAGCAGGTGGACGACGAAGGGGCTGTCGGGAGGCGTGGGAAGCACCTGGTAGACGGTCGGGTCGTTGGCCTCGCGGTAGAGCCGGTTCAGCCAGTACGCGTTGATGACGACGATCGCGACGTTCATCGCGACGTACGGCCAGATGCCGTAGACCAGGTTGTAGGCGGTTGCGATCAGCGAGCCGATGAGGTTCATCCAGCGGAACACGAGCATGCGCGCCTGCATGAGCGACGCCACGATGAGCACGGAGCCGATCCAGCCGAAGACCTGGTAGTACACGTCCATGGGTCAAGCGTAGGGCGGGGCGCGTCCGGCGGCGGCGTACCCTCGCTCCATGACCGAGTCCGTGCGCGCCGACGTCTGGGTGTGGGCCGTGCGCCTCGCCAAGACGCGCACGCAGGCGACCGATGCATGCAAGGCGGGTCACATCCGTGTCCGAGGCGAGCGGGCCAAGCCCTCGACTCCCGTACGCGTGGGAGACCAGGTGATCGTCCGTGGGGGAGACAGGGAGCGCATCGTCCTGGTGACGAGGCTGCTCCTCAAGCGCGTGGGCGCCGAGCCCGCGCGCGAGGCCTACGAGGACCACAGCCCCCCGCCGCCCAAGAAGGAGCACTACGCGCCCTTCGCGGTGCGCGACCGCGGCGCGGGCAAGCCCACCAAGCGCGAGCGTCGCGAGCTCGACCGGCTCCGAGGCCGGCGCTAGGAGATCCCGTCCCTCGGCGGGGGCTCGGCTCCTCGCGAAGGACGATGCCGGACCAACGTCCTAATCATGTACAGGTGTGTGTTACCTGGGGTAATGCTCACACCGTCGGCGTTCCCGACGATGAGGGCGGCAAGATCGTCAGTCGGTCCCCCTTGCTCACTGGAGAACCATGGACAACGCAGTTTCCTCCCGTCGCGGCCCGCGCTTCAGCCTCGCCGCCCAGCTGTTCACTGCCGTCGGCACCGTCGTCGCCGCGCTCGCGGTCGTCGGCCTCGTGTCGGTCACGACCTTGCACTCCGTCGTGGACGACAACGCTGACCTGCTCGAGGCGAAGACCGGCATGAGCGAGTCGATCGCCTCGCTGACCGACGCCCTGTGGGAGGCGCGCGCGACCGAGTACCACCTCAACGGCGCCTCGGACAGCAAGATCCCGAGCCTGGTCGAGGACCTCCAGAAGTCCCAGTCGCAGTTCGAGGAGGAGTTCACGACGTTCGTCGCCGACTACGAGGCGACCTTCGGCGAGGAGGTCTTCGGGCTCGACCTCATCAACGCGACGTGGGAGGGCTACAAGGCCGCCGTGCTGTCCGTGTGGGTGCCGACCGACGGCGTGGAGCCCGCCTCCGACGCGACGATCACCGGCTACGACATCACCATCACCTCGCTCATCGAGGAGTTCAACTACGCGATCGACACGCGCATCGACGCCCGCACCGCGGACAGCGCGGCGAGCGCGGACTCCGTCACCTGGCTCGTCACGGGGCTGCTCATCGCGGGCATCGCGGTCGGCGTGACCGTGGGCTGGTGGACGACCCGCAGGATCACACGGGCGGCCGCGATCGTGAAGCGCTCGCTCGAGGCGATGGCCACCGGCGACCTCACCCTCGAGGCGACCGTCACGAGCAAGGACGAGATGGGCGAGATGGCGGAGTCCCTCACCAAGGCTCAGGGCGCCCTGCGCGAGACGATGGCCGAGGTCATCGACTCCGCTCAGACCGTGGCGGCC
>NZ_BBQZ01000010.1 GCF_000974805.1 Demequina salsinemoris
CGGGCGTTCGGACCTCTCGAACGGGGTCATGCTGTGCACGCGCTGCCACCACGACATCCACACCCAGGGCTGGGACATCCGCGTCGACGGCCCGCGCGTATGGTTCATCCCGCCACCGTCGATCGACCCCGCCCGCACCCCCATCCTCGGCGGCATCGCAGCACTCGAGACCGAAGCCGTCGCCGCGCGTCACGCCACGCCACGCGCCACAGACACCCCTGAGACGCGAGTCGGACGAGCCTCGGTCCGCGCTGCGTAGGAAGCGCCCTGTCTCAAGCCGTCGACGGCGGAACCGCCGCGGACGAGCGACGTCAGCGCAGGAAGCGGTCCACGAGGGTCTCGGCGAGGCCGACGTAGCCGCCGGGGGTCAGCGCCGCGAGGCGGTCCTTGGTCTCGGTGGGGAGCTCGAGGCCGTCCACGAACGTGCGGATCGACTGCGCGTCGATCTGCTGGCCCCGCGTGAGGTCCTTGAGGCGCTCGTACGGATTCTCCATGCCGGGCACTCCTGCGATCGAGGCGGCGCGCATCGCCGACTGGATCGGCTCGGCGAGCACCTCCCACGACGCGTCGAGGTCGGCGGCTAGCTGTGCCTCGTTGACGGTCAGCGCCTTGAGGCCGCGACGGACGTTGTCGATCGCGAGCAGCGAGTGCCCGAACGCGGGGCCGATGTTGCGCTGGCTCGACGAGTCGGTGAGGTCGCGCTGCATGCGGCTCGTGACGAGCGTCGCGCCCAGGGTGTCCAGCAGGGCCGCCGAGATCTCCAGGTTCGCCTCGGCGTTCTCGAAGCGGATCGGGTTGATCTTGTGCGGCATCGCCGACGACCCGATGGCACCCGCGACCGCGGCCTGCGCGAAGTAGCCGAGCGACACGTAGGTCCACACGTCGGTCGCCAGGTTGTGGAGGATGCGGCCGAAGCGCGCGACGTCGGCGTACAGCTCGGCCTGCCAGTCGTGGCTCTCGATCTGCGTGGTGAGCGGGTTCCAGGTCAGGCCCAGGTGCTCGACGAAGGTCCGCGAGACGTCGATCCAGTCCGTGCCAGGGACGGCAGCGGTGTGCGCGCCGAAGGTGCCCGTCGCGCCGTTGATCTTGCCGAGGTACTCCTGACGGCCGACGCGGTCGAGCTGGCGACCCAGCCGGTGCGCGAGGACCGCGAACTCCTTGCCGAGCGTCGTCGGCGTGGCCGTCTGACCGTGCGTGCGCGACAGCATCGGGACGGCCTTCGCGGCCCGAGCAAGGTCGGCGACGTCGCCGACGAGCGCGGTCGCGGCGGGAAGCCAGACGCGCTCGACAGCGCCCTTGACCATGAGCGCGTACGAGAGGTTGTTGATGTCCTCCGACGTGCACGCGAAGTGGACCAGCTCGCTCAGCGGGGCGAGCGACGTGCCGTCGATGCGGCGCTTGATGTAGTACTCGACCGCCTTGACGTCGTGGATCGTGACCTTCTCGATCTCTCCGTGCTCGGCGATGCCCGCGGCATCGAAGCCGGCCGGGATCGAGCGCAGCAGAGCGATCTCGTCATCCGTCAGCGGGCGCACCCCAGGAACGGCGTCCTTCGCGCACAGGTGGATGAACCACTCGACCTCCACGTGGAGGCGCATGCGGTTGAGCGCGGGCTCCGAGAGGTGGTCCACCAGGTCAGCCACCGCGCCGCGGTAGCGACCGTCGAGCGGCCCGAGGGCGATGGTGGGGGTGATGTCGGCGAGGCGGGTCCAGTCGTTCACGTCGTCATTGTTCCACGGGGCGTCGAAGCACGGCCCGCGCGAGGTCGAGGACGGCGCGAGGTCGAGGACAGCGTGGTGGCGGGGACAGCCCGGTGGCGGGGACAGCGTGGCGGCGCGGCGGCGCGGCGGCGCGGTGGCGGGGACGGCGTGGTGGCGCGGACGATGCGCCAGGTCGCCCCGGCATCGTCCTGGCGCGTCAGCGCTTCTCGGCCCCAGGCACCACCGCGGTGAGGACCGCGGACGTGACGGCGATGACGATCGCCGCGAGCAGACTCATCCAGAAGTCGCCGATCTCGAGCGTCGCGAACGACACCTGCTCCGTGATCCACGAGGTGAGCCACAGGATGAACCAGCTGATCACCAGGCCGAACAGTCCGAGCGTAAGGATCTTGATGGGCAGGCCCAGAACGTCCAGGATCGGCTTCACGAACTGGTTGAGCACGGTCAGCACGAGCCCGACGAACGCGAACACGAGCGCGCGGTGCCACCATTCGTCCCCCTCACCGCCGATCACGGTGACGTCGAGGGGCAGGAGCGTGACGACCCAGACGGCGACAGCGGTGATGGCGACTTCGAGGAGGAACTTCATGCGGCCGATTCTGGCACGAGTGGGGCAACGACTGGCATGGTGGACACATGACCACTCCTGCACCCCGTCCCGTGATCGCCTCCCTGCCCCGCTACGTCCCGGGCGCGCGAGGAGCGGAGGACGGCCCGGAGCCCATCAAGCTGTCGTCCAACGAGATGCCGTACGGCCCGCTGCCGAGCATCGTCTCCATCGTCGAGCAGGCGAGCGAGCAGATGCACCGCTACCCCGACATGATGGCGACCGACATCACCGAGGCGATCGCGAAGCATGTCGGGGCCCGACCCGCCCAGGTCGTCACGGGCGGCGGCTCCGTCGCCGTGCTGAGCCACATCCTCCAGGCGTACACCGGCCTCGGCGACGAGGTCATGTTCGCGTGGCGCAGCTTCGAGGCGTACCCCATCCTCACGCAGCTCGTCGGCGCGACCCCGGTGACGGTGCCCCTCGACTCCGAGGCGCGCCACAACCTCCCCGCGATGGCCAACGCCGTGAACGAGCGCACCAAGGTCGTCCTGCTGTGCTCGCCGAACAACCCGACGGGTCCCACGATCCGCGTCGACGAGTTCGAGGAGTTCATGGCCGCGGTTCCGCAGACCGTGCTCGTCGTGCTGGACGAGGCGTACGGCGAGTTCGTCCGTGACCCCGACGCGGTCGAGGGCACCGAGGTCCTCGAGCGTCACCCCAACCTGGTTCTTCTGCGCACCTTCTCCAAGGCCTACGGGCTCGCCGGCCTCCGCCTCGGCTACGCCGTCGCCTCCGACGAGGTCGCCGCGAACATCCGCACGTGCGTCACCCCGTTCTCCGTGAGCTCGGTCGCGCAGGCCGCCGGCATCGCGTCGCTCGCGGCCAAGGACGAGCTGCTCGAGCGCGTCGCCGAGATCGTCGCCGAGCGGCACCGCGTCGCCGACGCCCTCCGCGAGCAGGGGTGGACCGTGCCGGACGCGCAGGGCAACTTCGTGTGGCTCGGCGTGCGCGAGGGGACCGAGGACCTCGCCGCCGCGATGGCGAACGCCTCCCGGCCCTTGCTCGTGCGCCCGTTCGCGGGTCACGGCATCCGCATCACCATCGGCTCGCCTGAGGAGAACGACGCGCTCATCGAGGCGCTCGCCGCCTACCCCGAGAAGGGCTGAGCGGCGCGCGTCACCATCCCGCGCGCCGGCGCCGCATGCACGTGAACGAGGACGTCCGACCCGCTCCGCGTACACTTGTGAGGCGCGTTCGGACCCGACATGCGCGACGTTCGGACCTGAGAAGTGCGACGTCCGGACCTGAGAAGCGCGAGAGGTGAGCCCAAGTGAACCCCCCGCCCCCCGTGTCCTTCGCGATGCCCGTCCTCAACGAGGAGGCGTATCTGCGCGAGGCCGTCGAGTCGATCCTCGGACAGCAGGACGCCGTCGTCGACGAGGTGCTGCTCGTGCTCGGCCGCTCCACGGACCGCTCCGATGAGATCGCGCGGGAGCTCGCTGACGAGGACAGCCGCATCCGGCTGCTCCGCAACGAGCGCGACGGGATCTCTCGCTCGATCAACATCGCGCTCGCCGAGGCGCGCAATGAGATCGTCATCCGCGTCGACGCGCACGCGGTGCTGCCCGTCGACTACGCGGCGATCACGGTCGCCGCGTTGCTCGAGCACGGCGCGGCGAATGTGGGCGGGCGCATGCACGCCGAAGGGCTCGACCCGTTTCAGAGCGCCGTGGCCTGGGCCTACAACTCGCCGTTCGGCCTCGGCGGGGCGATCTATCACGTCGGCGGCGAGGCCGGACCCGCGGAGTCCGCCTACCTCGGGGTGTTCCTGAGGGACGCGGTCGTCGGTGTCGGCGGCTTCGACGAGTCGCTCCAGCGCGGCGAGGACTGGGAGATGAACCAGCGCCTCCTCGCGGCCGGACACACCGTGTGGTTCGAACCGCGGGTCGATGTCGTCTACCGGCCCCGGCACACGGTCCGCGCGGTGCTGCGACAGTTCCACGCGTCGGGTCGTTGGCGCGGCGAGATCATCCGCCGCCATCCGACCCTGGGCAGCATCCGCTACTTCATCCCGATGACCCTCGTCATGGCCCTCGCCGCGAGCGCGGTGCTACTGTTGCTCGCGGCAATTCTGGGAGGCGGCATCGGTGCGGTGCTGCTGGCCCTGGGCCTGGTGAGCCCCGTCGTCTACGGACTGTTCGTGGGCGTCGCAGCGGCGAAGGCCCGCGACAAGGGATCCGCCGTCGCCGTACGTGTGTGCGGTGTTCTCCCCCTGATGCACTTAAGTTGGGGTTGGGGATCCCTCATGGGATTGCTGTTCCCCGTGCGGCGTGACAACGCCTTCGTGGGGCGATAGAGGAGCCGAATGAACACGACAGACTACGAGGCGCTTGCCCGCGAGCATGGGCTCGAGCGCGTGGGTGCTCGCCCGCCCCTGGGCGAGTACCTCATGGAGGCGTGGCGCAGGCGCAACTTCGCGATCGCGCTCGCCAAGTACCGGATCCAGGCCTCGCTGCACGACAGTCGGCTCGGCATGAGCTGGATCGTGCTCTTCCCGATCCTGCAGGCGGCGCTCTACGGCACGATCTTCGGCGTCATCATGCCCAGCGACACTCGGCCCGACAACTTCGTCCCGTTCCTGGTGGTCGGCGTCTTCACGTTCGGCTTCTTCTCGAGCTCGCTGTCGGGCGGCGCGAAGGCGGTCACGGGCAATGTGGGACTGGTGAGATCCCTGAGCTTCCCCCGCATCCTGCTGCCTCTCGCGCAGGTGATCCAGTTCGCGATGGAGCTCGTGCCGATGGTGATCGTGATGGCGATCATCGTGGCCGCCTTCGGCGAGCCGATCTCCTGGAAGTGGCTGCTCGTGGTCCCGATCTACGCGCTGATGGCGCTGTTCAACGCTGGCATCGCGCTCGTCGTCGCGCGCCTCACGGTCCATCTGAAGGACGTCACGCAGATCCTGCCGCTCGTCACGCGCCTGTTCTTCTACGTGAGCGGCATCTTCTACTCGCTCGAGCTCGTGCTCGCGGACAACCCGCCGTGGATGCTGACGCTCGCACAGCTGAACCCGGTGCACGACTACATCGCGCTCGTGCGCTACTGCCTGGTCGGCGGGACGGAGCTGCAGACGCTCGCCTGGGTCGTCGCGGTCGCGTCGGCGATCGTGACCGCCGCGTTCGGCATCGTGTTCTTCTGGAAGGCGGAGGAGAGGTACGGAAGTGAGTGAGCTCCCCATGGAGGCTCCCGCGCCGCGCGTGGGCGACCCCACCGTCATCGTCGACTCGCTTCACGTCGAGTACAGGTCCTTCGCCGGCGGCAAGCGGGCGGACAACAAGAGCTCCCTGCTCAAGCGGTCGCGCGGCACGCGCGTGGTGCATGCCCTCAAGGGAGTGTCCTTCGTCGCTCACCGCGGTGAGAGCATCGGCGTGATCGGGCACAACGGATCGGGCAAGTCGACGCTCATGCGCTCGATCGCGGGCCTCACGCCCGCCGCGTCCGGCGCCGTCTACGCGCAGAGCCGGCCCGCGCTGCTGGGCGTGAACGCGGCGCTCATGCCCGCGCTGACCGGCGAGAAGAACGTGATCCTCGGCGCGCTCGCGCTCGGCCTCACTCCCAAGGAGGCTGCGGAGAAGTACCAGGACATCGTGGACTTCTCCGAGATCGAGGAGTTCATCGACCTGCCGATGAAGACGTACTCCTCGGGCATGGGCGCGCGCCTCAGGTTCGCGATCGCGATGGCGCGCGAGCAGCAGATCCTCCTCATCGACGAGGCCCTCGCCGTGGGAGACAAGGGCTTCCGCGAGCGCAGTGAGGAGAGGATCCGCGCGATGCGCGATCGCGCCGGCACGGTGTTCCTCGTGTCTCACTCGATGGGCTCCATCCGCGACACGTGCAACCGTGTGATCTGGATCGACCACGGCACGATCCGGATGGACGGTGACCCCAAGGAGGTCATCCAGGCCTACCGGGCGTCGAAGTAGCACGACCGAGGCCGACCGATGTCTCTTGTCGCCTGGGTCGAGTCACCGCTTCAGCTGGTGAATGCGGTCGAGCACGCGCACGCCTTGGGGGAGCCGACGCGCATCCTCGTGAGGTCTGGGGTAGCGACGCTCGACGATGTCGCCGGCGCGATCGAGCCGTCGCTTCCGGAAGGGACGATGCTCGAGCGCGGCCTGGCATCGGCGTTCACCTCGCGCGCGGGTCGCGCGCGGAGTCTCCTCGCGGGCGACCTCTACTCGGGGCAGCTGCGCGTGGTCCTCGCCGCCGGCCCGGTCAAGGAGCTCGTCGTGGTCGATGACGGCGCCGCGATGCTCTCGCTCGCCGAGCAGCTCGCGACGGGTGCCGCTGCGACACGTCCCGCCAACGCCGAGGGGATCCTGATGCGCTCCCTCGGAGGCGTCGCCACCCGGCGCGTCAGGGCGCTCATGGCGGAGGGCAGGGTCACCGTGCGGACCGCGTACGACGACGCGGACAGCGTGAGGGCGCTCGCCGAGATGGGCGCGCGCGTGGTGCGCAACGACTACGCGTGGACCCGTACCGCGGCCGGGCGGCTCTCGGAGAATCTGGATGGCACGGTCGTCGTGGGCTCCGCGATGGTGGCGGACTCGCTTGTGAGGCCTGAGCGGTACCGCGAGTGGCTCGTGACGCTCGCCTCGGCGGGCGATGCGACCTACCTCCCGCATCGTCGCGAGAACGCGAGGGACGTGGCCGACTACGCCACCATCCCTGGGCTTCGCGTCTACCGGCCCGGCATCGCGCTCGAGCTCGTGCTCGCGCAGCAGCCGCGAGTGTCGAGGGTGGTGACGCTGCCGTCGAGCGTCGTCGCGACCCTCACCCATATCCTGCCCGAGACGGTCGCGCTCGAGATGACACCGGTGCCCGACACCTGGTGGACCGAGACGGCGGCCGCGGAGTTCCGCACCATGGTGCGGCGAATCGAGGAGAACCGATGACCGAGTCGATGGCCGATGTGACCGGCACCGTGGCGATCATCCCCGCGCGCGGGGGCTCGAAGGGGGTGCCAGGCAAGAACCTCAAGGAGGTCGGGGGAGTCTCGCTCGTGGGCCGCGCGATTCAGGCGGCCGCGCAGGTGGACGGCATCGACCTGGTGGCGGTGTCCACGGACGATGCGGAGATCGCCGCGGAGTCCCGGCGTCACGGGGCCGTGGTCGTCGATCGTCCCGCCGATCTGGCCGGTGACCAGGCGACCTCCGAGTCCGCGCTCGTGCACGCGATCGAGACGCTCCGCGCGCTCGGCGCCGATCCGAAGCGGCTCGCGTTCCTCCAGGCGACGTCGCCCTTCATCGACGTCCCCGCGCTCGGCCGCGCTGTGAAGGCGGTCGCCGAGGGCCGTGCCGACTCCGCGTTCTCCGCGGTCGAGACCTACGCGTTCCTGTGGCGCCGCACCGAGGCTGGCGCCGAGGGCGTCAACCACGACAAGTCGTTCCGTCCGCGTCGACAGGACCGCGAGCCGCACTACCAGGAGACCGGCGCCTTCTACGTAATGGACCTCGAGGGCTTCCTCAAGGCGAACCACCGGTTCTTCGGGCGCGTCGAGGTGATCGAGGTGGACCCCGCGACCTCGATAGAGATCGACGACTTGCACGAGCTCGAGCTCGCCCGTCGCCTGGCGGAGTCCGAGGCCGGCGCGACGCCGATCCCCGCGAAGGCGGTGGTGACCGACTTCGACGGCGTCCACACCGACGACACCGCGACCGTGACCCAGGACGGGATCGAGTCCGTCACGGTGAGCCGGTCCGACGGCATGGGCGTCGCGCGCCTGCGAGCGGCCGGTGTGCCCTTCCTGATCCTGTCCAAGGAGCGCAACCCCGTCGTCACCGCGCGCGCCGAGAAGCTGCGCGTCGACGTGCGCCAGGGGATCGATGACAAGCCGACCGCGCTGGCCGCGTGGTGCGCCGAGGTCGGTGTCGACCTGGCCGACGTCGTGTACATGGGCAATGACATCAACGACGTCGAGTCGATGCGCCTCGTCGGATGGCCCGTCGCGCCCGCGGACGCCCGCCCTGAGGCGATCGCGGTCGCGCGCGTGACGTGCGCCAAGCCCGGCGGCCGTGGTGCCGTGCGGGAGATCGCCGAGCGGGTGCTCGCGGCCCGCGAGGGCGCCGCGTCGTGACCGACCGCGCCTCGACCGGCGACCGCCCGATCCGCGTGGTCGGCGTCGCCGACTCTGACTCGTATCTCAAGTGGCTCGCCTACACGCTCGACCGGCTGCCCGAAGACTGGGACGTCTCGATCCACTCGCTGATCGGCTCGGCGACACCGTCGCCCGCGCAGACCGTCGCGCTGTTGGACGGCAGCTCGTTCGATCCTGAGCGCTGCACCCTCGTCGCGATCAAGGAGCTCGCCGCGCTGCTCGAGAGCGAGGACGCCGACGTGCTGCTCCTCGCGACCCGCGGCCCCGCCGCGTGGCTCGTGATGGAGAACGTGGTGGCGGGGATGACGCATCGTCCCGTCGTCGTGACAGGGCTGCCCGGGATCTCGATCCCGGCGCAGCGTCTCGGCACCGTGTATCGGTCGGGCGCCGACCTGTTCGTGCTGCACAGCGCACGGGAGGTCGAGGCGTACGAGGAGCTTGTCGGCGATGACCCTCTTCGGGGCACGTTCGCGCTGGCCACCCTCCCGTTCGCGGGACTCGGCGACAGATCGGCGTCGCCCAACGAGGTGCTCTTCGCCGCGCAGGCGCTTGTGCCGTATGAGCAGGAGGAGCGTGAGTCGATCCTTCGCGCGCTCGCGGACCTCGCGCGGGCCCGTGCCGATCTCGACGTGATCGTGAAGGTGCGCGCCGTGGCGGGCGAGGCGCAGACGCACGCCGAGACGTTCGCGTTCCCCGACCTGCTCGAGGGTCTGCGGCGTGGTGGCCTCGACGTCCCGCCCAACCTCAAGGTGTCCGGCGCGTCGATGCGCGAGCATCTGGAGCGCGCGGTCGGCGTGGTCACGGTGAGCTCCACCGCGGCGATCGAGGCGATCGCTGCCGAGGTGCCGGTGCTGATCCTCGGCGACTTCGGCGTGAGCGATCGCATGATCAACACGGTGTTCGTGGGGTCGGACACGATCGGCACGCTCGACGACCTCCGGGCCGGGGTGTTCCGCATGCCGGCCGAGGAGTGGCTCGCCCGGAACTACTTCCATCCCGCGTCCGAGGACGACGTGGTGCCGCGCCTGCGCGAGCTCGTCGCCCGTCGCCGGAGCGAGGGTCTGCCCGAGCCTCGGTCGATCGTGAGGGACGAGCTCGGATGGAGGAAGCGCCTGAGGGCACGTGCCGCGGCGGGCGACCTCGAGCCGGGCTCGCCCCAGGCGGTGCTGCTCGCGGTGACCACCCGTGTGCTGCGCGGCATCAGGTGGCGGCTGAACCGGCTTCGCCGTGCTGGTGACTGACCCTCGATGCGGCGAAAAGCGTGTCCGCACGTAGACTGGGAGCGCCCAACGGTGGCGACGCGGCGGCTTGGGCCACGCGTGACGCCTACGACAAGTTTCAGCAGGCGCCAGGAGCGGCAGCTTCGGCGAAAGGAAGACGCGTGACGAATTCGGTACGTATTGGCAAGCACGAGATCGGTGGAGACGCCCCGGTCTACGTGATCGCGGAGATCGGCCTCAACCACAACGGCTCGGTCGAGCTCGCGAAGCAGCTCATCGACGTGGCGGCCGAGGCGGGCTGCCAGGCGGTGAAGTTCCAGAAGCGCACCCCGGAGATCGCGACCCCCGAGCACATGAAGCAGACCCCGCGCGAGACGCCGTGGGGAACCATGACCTACCTCGAGTACCGCTACAAGGTGGAGTTCGAGCAGGAGGAGTACACCGAGATCTCGAAGTACTGCGACGAGAAGGGCCTGGACTGGTTCGCATCGCCGTGGGACGAGCCGTCGGTGGACTTCCTCGAGTCGATGGACGTGTGCGCGTACAAGATCGCCTCGGCGTCCGTCACCGACCTCGGCATGCTCGCCAAGATCAAGGAGACCGGGAAGCCCGTCATCCTGTCGACCGGCATGTCCACGATCGAGCAGATCGACAAGGCCGTCGAGACCCTCGGCAAGGACAACCTGGTCATCATGCACGCGACGTCGACCTACCCGCTTCCCCCCGAGGAGGCGAACCTGCGCATGATCGACACGCTCAAGGAGCGCTACGGCGTCCCGACCGGCTACTCGGGCCACGAGCCCGGCCTGCAGATCTCGCTTGCCGCGGTCGCGCTCGGCGCGGTCACCGTCGAGCGTCACATCACGCTGGACCGCACGATGTGGGGCTCGGACCACGCGGCCTCGCTCGAGCCGGGTGGCCTCAAGCACCTCGTGCGCGACATCCGCATCATCGAGACCGCCCTTGGTGACGGCGTGAAGAAGGTCTTCCCCGGCGAGCTGGCTCCGCTGAGCAAGCTCCGCCGCGTCGGGGCCTGATCTCCCCGCTCAGCTGACGCGAAGGCGTCCATCCTCCTCTCGAGGGTGGGCGCCTTCGTCGTACTTGTCCGCCGTCCCGCTACGATCGCGGGGTGAAGGTCTTCGTCCAGGTTCCTTGCCTCAACGAGGAGGCGACGCTCGCGATCGTGCTGGGCTCGGTGCCTCGCGAGATCGAGGGCGTCGACGAGGTCGAGCTGCTCGTCATCGACGACGGCTCGGTGGATCGGACCAGCGAGATCGCCCGTGAGCTCGGAGCGCACGTGCTGCGCCACGACCGGACGATGGGGCTCGCCACCTCGTTCCGTGACGGCCTCGACTACGCGCTCGCGCACGGCGCGGACATCGTCGTCAACACGGACGGCGACAACCAGTATCCGCAGGACCGCATCGGCGACCTGGTGGCGCCGATCCTGAGGGGCGAGGCCGACATCGTCATCGGGGATCGTCAGACCCACAAGATCGCGCACTTCTCGCCGTTCAAGAAGGCCATGCAGAGGTTCGGCTCATGGGTCGTCAACAAGGCCGCGGGCACTGACCTGCCCGATGCGGCGTCGGGCTTTCGCGCGTACTCGAGGTTCGCGATCTATCGCCTGAACGTCATCACGCAGTTCAGCTACTGCATGGAGACGATCATCCAGGCGGGAAACAAGCGGCTCTCGATCGCGTCGGTCGCGGTGGACACCAATCCGAAGACGCGCGAGTCCCGTCTGTTCGGGAGCGCGCTCGAGCACATGGTGAAGTCGGCGCAGGCGATCATGCGGTCGTACATCATGTTCCGACCGTGGACGGTCTTCATGTCGCTGGCTGCGATCTTCGGGGTGATCGGACTCGCCCCGTACGTCCGCTACGCGATCCTGCTGATGCTCGACGACAAGGGCAATCACTTTCAGTCGCTCATCCTCGGCGCGGTGTTCGTGATGGGCTCGTTCCTGTCCCTGGCGCTCGGCGTGCTCTCGGACCTGCTCAAGACCAACCGCACCCTTCATGAGCAGGCGCTCGAACGGCTCAAGGAGCAGCAGTACGGGCCGGCGGTGCCCGCGTCGCCGCAGTCGCGCCGGGACTGAGCCCCGGTGCCGCGCGGCCTTTGCCGGCCTGCGTCGGGACGGCCGTCGGGCCCGGTCCTCGAGCGCGCCGACGGGCTTCATGCGACCCTCGTGGTGCGCGGCGCACGGGGTGTCGTTTGCAACCTACGGAACCGTAGCCTACGCTTGCGTAGGTTAGCGCGCGACCCTGCGCGCCCTCGATCTGCAGGGGAGTTCACTGTGGAAGCTTTGGGACCGCTGAGCGACAACGGGCTCGTCCGTCTTCTCGATGCCGACGGCACGCGCGTCGCCGACCCGGACTGGGAGCCGTACGCCGAGCACCTCACGCCCGAGGCGCTCCGCCTCGCGTGGCGCCTCATGACCCTCACGCGCGCCTTCGACGCCGAGGCCACGAGCCTCCAGCGTCAGGGCGAGCTCGGGCTGTGGGTGTCGTGCCTGGGCCAGGAGGCCGCCCAGATCGGCTCGGGCACCGCGATCCGCGAGCCCGACTACGTCTTCCCCAGCTACCGCGAGCACGGCGTCGCGCTCACCCGCAGCGTCGATCTGCCCCAGATGCTCACGCTGTTCCGCGGGCTCGAGCACGGCTCGTGGGACCCCGCGCAGCACTCGTTCCACCTGTACACGCTCGTGATCGGCGCGCACACCCTGCACGCGACCGGCTATGCGATCGCGATGGACCGCGACGGCCTTGTCGCGTCGGGCAACCCCGACAAGGACGGTGCGGTCGTCTGCTACTTCGGCGACGGTGCGACCAGCCAGGGCGACGTCAACGAGTCCTTCGTGTTCGCGGCGGTCAACAATGCGCCCATCGTCTTCTTCATCCAGAACAACCAGTTCGCGATCTCCGAGCCGACGACACGTCAGTCGCGCGTCACGCTCGCGCAGCGCGCCGACGGCTTCGGCATCCCACGCGTGCGCGTCGACGGCAACGACGTGATCGCCGTCCACGCCGTGACCCAGTGGGCGCTTCGCCACGCGCGCGCAGGCCAGGGTCCCGTCCTGATCGAGGCCTTCACGTACCGCATGGCCGCGCACACCACCTCGGACGACGCGACCCGCTACCGCACCCGCGCCGACGAGGAGAAGTGGCGTCAGCGCGACCCGATCGCGCGCCTCGAGACCTACCTGGACGCGATCGGTGAGCTCACGCAGGAGTACAGGGACAGCGTGGCTGCGGAGGCCAAGGCGCTCGGCAAGCGCACACGTGAGACAGTGAAGAGCTGGGAGCGCCCGCCGATGCTGGAGATGTTCGATCACATCTACGCCGAGCCGCATGCCCAGGTCGAGGCCGAGCGCGCCTGGTTCGATCGCTATCAGCAGTCCTTCATCGACGAGGGGAGCCACGCATGACCGACACGAACCACGGCGCACCCGAGGCGCCCGTGCGCGAATCCGCCGTCAAGACCATGACCATGGCCGGCGCGATCAACGCTGGCCTGCGCGCCGCGATGGAGCGCGACCCCAAGGTGCTGCTGCTGGGCGAGGACATCGGCCAGCTCGGCGGCGTCTTCCGCGTCACCGACGGCCTGCACAAGGACTTCGGCGGCGACCGCGTGATCGACACGCCCCTCGCGGAGTCCGGCATCGTCGGGACGTCGATCGGCATGGCGATGCGCGGCTACCGCCCCGTGGTCGAGATCCAGTTCGACGGCTTCATCTTCCCGGCCTTCAACCAGATCACGACGCAGCTCGCCAAGATGCACTACCGCTCGCACGGCCGCATCCAGCTCCCCGTCGTGATCCGCGTGCCGTTCGCGGGCGACATCGGCGCGATCGAGCACCACAGCGAGTCGATCGAGGCGCTCTTCGCGCACACCGCGGGCCTCAGGATCTGCTCGCCCGCGACCCCGCAGGACGCGTTCGACATGATCCAGCAGTCGATCTTCGCGCCCGACCCCGTCCTCTTCCTCGAGCCCAAGGCCCGCTACTGGGACAAGGGCGACGTCGACACCGACGCCGTGCGCACGCGCCTGGACGATGCGGCGGCCACGGCCGACATCGGTCGCGCGCGGGTCGCGCGGCCGGGAACCGACGTCACCCTGGTCGCCTACGGCCCGACGGTGCGCACCGCCCTGCAGGTGGCCGACGTCGCCGCGGGCGAGGGGACGAGCGTCGAGGTGATCGACCTGCGGTCCATCTCCCCTCTCGACATCCCCACGGTGGTCCGGTCGGCCAAGCGCACGGGCCGCGTCGTCGTCGTCCATGAGGCCCCCACCGCCCACGGCGTGGGCGCCGAGATCGCGGCGCGCGTCGGCGAGGAGGCGTTCTTCCACCTCAAGGCCCCCGTGATGCGAGTCGGCGGCTTCCACATGCCGTACCCGCCGTCCAAGTTCGAGCACGAGTTCCTTCCCAACCTCGACCGCGTCCTCGACGCCGTCGACCGCCTGATGGCCCACTAGGAGACCCGCGATGCCCACGTTCGAGTCGTTCCGCATGCCCGATGCGGGTGAGGGCCTCACCGAGGCCGACGTCGTCACCTGGCACGTCAAGGTCGGCGACACCGTCGAGGTCAACCAGCCGCTTCTCGAGGTCGAGACCGCGAAGTCCCTGGTCGAGCTCCCGTGCCCCGTCGACGGGGTCGTCACCGAGCTGCTCGCCGAGATCGGCGACACGGTCGAGGTCGGCAACGTGATCGCGACCTTCGACGTGGACCCGGGCGGCGAGGCCGCCCCGGCACCCGACGCATCGTCCCTTTCCAACTCCGTCGCTGACGCTCCTCACGGATCTGGATCTGACACGCCGGTCGAGATGGTGCCGCAAACGGTTGCATCCAGCGTGTCGCCGAGTGAATCCGTGCGGAGTGCAGGCGAGGTTGCAGGGCACGGGAACGATGCGGTGGTCGCCGACGAGCCTGCGGGTGCCGTTCTGGTGGGCTACGGCGTGCGCGCGGGCTCCGCGAAGCGCCGTCCCCGTCGCGACGACGCGCTCGAGCCGATCGGCGGCGAGGGCGACAGCGAGTACCCGGTGCTCGCCAAGCCTCCGGTGCGCAAGCTGGCCAAGGAGCTCGGCATCGACCTCACCACCATCACGCCCTCCGGGATCGGCGGCCTCGTCACGCGGGAGGACGTCGAGTCCGCGGCCAAGTCGTTCAGCCCGCAGGTGCTCGCGACCTACCCCGCCGACGACCAGCCGTGGCTCGAGTCGGGCACGATGACCAAGGACGGCCGTGCCACGCGCGTACCGGTGCGGAGCGTCCGCAAGCGCACCGCCGAGGCGATGGTCTCGTCGGCCTTCACGGCCCCGCACGTCACCGTGTTCCTCACGGTGGACGTCACCGAGACCATGAACCTGGTCGCGCGCCTCAAGAAGGACCGCGAGTTCGCGGACGTGCGCGTCACCCCGCTGCTGATCGTCGCCAAGGCGCTCCTGCTCGCCGCCCGCCGCCACCCCGAGATCAACGCGAGCTGGGACGAGGCCGCCCAGGAGATCGTCTACAAGCACTATGTGAACCTCGGCATCGCGGCCTCGACGCCGCGCGGCCTGCTCGTCCCGAACATCAAGGACGCGCACCGCCTGCCGTTGCACGCGCTCGCGAGCGAGATCCAGGACCTCACCGGGCTTGCCCGCGAGTCGAAGACGCCCCCGAGCGCGCTGCGCGACGGCACGATCACGATCACGAACGTCGGCCCGCTCGGCATCGACACCGGCACGCCGATCCTCAACCCCGGCGAGGCCGCGATCCTCGCGTTCGGCGCGATCCGCGAGCAGCCGTGGGTCCACGAGGGCGAGATCAAGGTCCGCTGGGTCACGCAGCTCGCGCTCTCCGTGGATCACCGTCTGGTGGACGGCGAGCTCGGCGCTCGCGTACTCGCCGACGTGGGCCGGGTCATGCAGGACCCGTCGCAGGGACTCGTCTGGGCGTAGCGCCCGAGCGCGTCGGCGGATGCCGTGCGCCAAGGACCGTGAACCGCCTGACGAGCGCCCCCTGGAACGGTGGCGCTCCGCAGTGCTCACGGAACCGTAGGCTTGTGGGGCACGATCCGCGGGCCGAGGTCCGGCCCCGGAGCCCGTGCGGACCCAGGAAGGCGGTGACATGAGCGACGTGGACCGAACGCCGGTCGTCGGCCCCGGCGGCTGCGTGCTGCACATCGGGATGATGAAGACGGCCACCACGTCGATCCAGTCGGTCGCCTCGGACCGCAGGCGCGCGCTGCGTCGTCACGGCGTCCGCTACCCGGGCGTGGGCCTCAACCACTCCGACGCGCTGTCGCCCATCCTGGGCACCTCCGGCGTGCGCCACAACACGGACCGGCAGAAGGTCAATTGGGAGCGTCTGCTCAAGGAGCGCGCGAGGCACCCCGACGAGCGACTCTTCCTCAGCTCCGAGCTCATCGCGGGGTGCCGGGTCTCGGCGATCGACCGCCTCGTGGAGGAGTTCGGGCCGGATCTGCATGTGGTGATCACCGTCCGCCCGCTCGCGCAGCTGCTCCCGTCCGCGTGGCAGCAGTACGTCAAGCAGCGCAACGAGCACGGCTTCTGGGTCTACATGAAGCGCGTCCTCGAGGAGCGACAGAGCACGTTCGGCAAGCGCGTGTGGCCGAAGTACGGGATGGCGAAGGTGGTCGCGCCCTGGGTCGCGCGCCTCGGCGCCGAGCGCGTGACCGTGGTGATGCTCGACAAGGAGAGGCCCGACGTCGTGTTCCGGGCCTTCGAGGAGCTGCTCGGCCTGCCGGACGGGCTGCTCGAGCCCTCGCCGGAGGGTGCGATGGTGAACCGAGGGCTGTCCTTCGAGGAGGCCGAGCTGGTGCGCATGGTCAACCAGCGCGTGAAGCAGGCCGGGATCACCCCGAAGGAGTATCAGGCGCTCGTGCGCTCCGCGCTCGTGGACGGTCTCATGGAGAGCCGCGTCCCCGGCCCCGACGAGCACCGCGTGTACCTGCCGCTGCGCCGAGCCCCGAAGGTGCAGCGCATCGCCGAACGTCACGTCGCGCGGGTCGAGGCGCTCGGCGTGAACGTCATCGGGGACCTCGCCGGCTACGCGCACGCTCCCACCCCCGCGGAGGGGTCGATCTATGCCGTCCGGATGGTGCCCGCTGCGCTCGTGGACGATGCGGTCGCGTGCGTACGCAGGGGACGCCTGTGGATCCCGCGGGGCTGGCTGCGGGTGTCGAGGCGGACGCCGGTCGCCGACGACAGGCCCCCCATCCCGCTGAAGGAGGCCGGCGACATCGTGGCGGCCGAGGTGCTCAAGCCGGGTCTGCGTCGCTGGCTCGCGGAGGCCGACTCGATCGGCCGTAGCGCCCGCGGAGCGCGCGACGCCGTGATGCGGGTCCGGCACAAGGTGCGGTGACCGCTGTGGCCGGCGAGGAGCCGACCACAGCGGGGAGGGCTCAGCCCTCGACGATGCCGCCCTCGAGCACGGTGTTGTCGTTCACGAAGTTCGGCTCGCCGTTGTCGTCCTCGAGCACCACGGTGCCGACCACGGTCACGTTCTTGCCGAAGGTCCAGTCGCCGTAGACGGTCAGCGAGGACGCCTCCTTGAGCGACGGGACGCCGTAGGGGAAGTGTCGGTCGAAGTCCTCGACGGTCTTGTAGTGGTCCGAGTCGAGGTCGATCGTCGGGGCCTTGCGGACCGCGAGCCGCAGCGCGCCATCGGAATCGAGCGTGTACGCGTCCGAGCGCAGCAGCAGCAGCTCGTTCGTCGTCTTGACGGGCAGGAAGCGGTCGCGGCCCACGACGATCGCGGTCGCTCCCTCGAAGACCTCGATCGCGGCGCCCATCGCGGTCTCGATCTGGAAGACCTCGGGCGACTCCTTGTCGGTGGGGTCCACGGTCTTCTTGTTGCGGATGAGCGGCAGGCCGAGCACCGCGCCGCGCTCGGTGAGCGCCTGCTTGAGCTTCTCGAGGTCCCACCACAGGTTGTTCGTGTGGAAGTACGGGTGGTGGAACTCGTCGGTGAAGAAGTGCATCTCGTCGTCCGCGGTCTGCGCGGTGTCGCGCAGGATGAGCTGACCGTCGGACTTGCGGATCGCGAGGTGGCCGCCCTTGCGGTCCATCGCGGTGCGGGGGCACAGCTCGGCCGCGTACGGCGCGCCCGACGCGGCGAACCAGCCCGCGAGCTTCGCGTTCGGCACCGCGCCGAGGTTGTCCGAGTTGGACACGCATGCGTAGCGGAAGCCCGCGTCGAGCAGGGCGTCGAGCGCGCCCGAGGCGAGGATCGCCGTGTAGATGTCGCCGTGGCCAGGCGGGCACCACTCGAGCTCGGGGTCCTGCGGCCACTCGGCCGGGGTGAGCCCGTCGACGAGCAGCTTGGGCTCCTTGTTCTGGAGGAAGTCGAGCGGGAGGCCGTCGATGGCCAGATCCTCGTGCTCGGCGAGCTCGGCGAGCGAGTCCTCGCTCGTGCGGAAGCTGTTCATGAGCAGCAGCGGCAGGCGCGCGCCCGTCGTCTCGCGCGCCTTCGTGATCTGCTCGGCGATGAGGTCGAGGAAGCTCTTGCCGTCGCGCACGGGCAGCAGCGACTTGGCGCGGTCCATGCCCATCGAGGTGCCGAGTCCACCGTTGAGCTTGATGATGGCGGTCCTCGCGAGCGCCTCGTTCGCGGCCTCGTCGGTGATCTCGACGTCCGCGAGCTTCGCGGGGTCCGTCAGCGGCTCGATCGTCTCCTCGAGGATGAGGCCCGTCGCGCCGGCCTCGAGCTCGCCGTAGTAGTGCGTGAACACGTCGATCGCGGCTTGGCTGACGCCGGCCTCCTGCATCTTCGTCTGGGCGGCCTGAAGGCCTGCTGCATCGCTCATGACACCGAGCCTAGAGAGTTCTGAGGGACGATGCGACCGTCTCCCCAGGGCGTTCACGCGCCGCTCACGTGGGAGGGCGGGGCTCCCCGGCCGGGGCCATGGGCCGGACTGACCCGCACCACCGCCTTCTCCCCACCCGAGAAGGTCAAAGAATGGTAAATTCACGCCGTGGAGAACAGGCGTTGGGAACCGCGTTCCCGTACCGACCTGGCGGACGTCTCGTCCGCCGTGCTGCGCTGGTCCGAGTCCGCCGTGGACTCGCCCGTGTACGAGTTCCTCGCGAGAAGGATCGCTCGCGACGAGCGCATGCTGCGCATCGTCGCGCAGATCGAGCGAACCCCGCCGCTCAACCTCCTGTTCGGCGCGGTCCGGCTGGGTCTGACCAGGGACGATGCGCTCGCAGCCTGGTATCCCGTGCTCGTGGGGGAGGGCGCGCGGCTCCCCGACGACGACCTGTGGGACGCCTTCCGCGCGTATGTGCTCGAACGTGAGGACGAGCTGCTCGCGATCGCCCTGGCCCGCCGAACTCAGACGAATGAGGCCGGTCGCAGCGCGGCGGTGCTCCCGTGGATCTCCGAGGCCGCGGAGCGGTTCGGCGAGGCCGTCCACCTCGTGGACGTCGGCACGTCGGCCGGGCTGAACCTGTGCCTCGACCGTTACGACCACGACTACGGCACCGGGATCGTCCGCGCAGGGCTCCCGGCCTCGACCGCGCTCACCCTCCATTGCGAGAACCGGGGCGACTTCGACCTCCCCGTCGAGACGCCTCCCATCGCGAGCCGCACGGGCCTCGACCTCAACCCGGTCGACGCGTCCGACCCGGCCCAGGCCGCTTGGCTCGAGGCGCTCGTGTGGCCCGAGCACGTCGACCGCCTCGACCGGCTTCGCCGCGCGCTCGCGATCCGCGCCGAGACTCCTGTCGACCTCCGCGCCGGGGACGCGATCGCGCTGCTTCCCACGCTCGACGACTCGCTCCCGCCGGGACCGATCGTCGTGATGCATACGGTCATGGCGTATCAGCTCACGCATTCGCAGCAGCTCGCCCTGGACGCGGCGGTCGTCGAGCTCTCGAAGCGACGCCGCGTCGCGCGCGTGGCCATGGAGCCCGCTGGCGCGCCGACCCACACCGCGATCCGCACGGGGCTCACGCGCGCGACCGCGGTGGCACGCGCGACGGCGCACGCGCACGGAAGGTGGCTGGACGCGGCGTAGGGATCAGCGGGGCGCGGTGGTCAGCGCAGCGCCCTGCGGACCCGTTGTCGGGATCGCCCGGTGCGGCGCGCGGAAGCGACGGGGCCGTGAGTGTTGCCAACGCCTGGTGTAGGCCTTCTGCAAGGTGCGCGTTCCGGAGCTGCCACCAGAGGAATCGTTCCTCGCGATAGGTCGATTTGCATCGACTTGCACGGATGAAGAATCCACAGATGGCGGGTCAGGGTGTGATGAAAGACACGTGTGGACGGGATCATTCTCAAATCCTGCGACAATCTCGGCATGCCAACGCTCTCAGATGCGAAGCTGAATGCTCGAAAGGTGTTCTCGCGCGCGCCCTCGGGAACCCGGAGGATCGACATCCAGGCGCTGAGGGCACTCGCGATCGGCTCCGTGTTCGTGTATCACCTGTGGCCGGCAACGCTTCCTGGCGGCTTCATCGGCGTGGACGTGTTCTTTGTGATCTCGGGGTTCCTCATCACGTCGCACATCATGCGCGATGTGGCGCGAGGCAGCTTCTCCGTGACGGCGTTCTGGGCGCGGCGACTGCGACGGCTCATGCCCGCTGCACTCCTCGTGCTCGCAGTCGTCACCGTGGCTACCTATGTCTTCGCGCCTGCGTCTCTCGCGCTCCAGCAGCACCGCGAGATCATAGCCGCGACGCTCTACTTCGAGAACTGGCGATTGGCCTTCGACGCAGTCGACTACCTGGGCGCTGACAATGCCGCGAGCGGGGTGCAGCACTACTGGTCCCTGTCGGTGGAGGAGCAGTTCTACTTCCTCTGGCCGCTGTTGATCGTCCTCGCCCTCGCAATCTCGAGGCGGTTGCGCATCATGCGCCCAGTGCGACTGGTGGCGCTGACGGTCGGAGTGGTGGGTCTCGCGAGCTTCGCCTACGCAGTCGTCACCACGGCAGCTTCACCGGCTTGGTCGTTCTTCGTAACGCCGAGTCGAATCTGGGAACTCGCGTTGGGCGCGGGCGCAGCGCTCGCATATGCGGCGTTCTCCCGGCGATCCGAGGGCGCCGTGTGGTGGCGTCGCACCGCGTCGATCTTGGGCTGGACTGCGATTGCACTCTCAATCGCCCTGCTCAACACCTCCACCCCGCATCCGTCCTGGCCGACACTTGCCGCGACCCTTGGTACTGCGGCGGTGATACTGGCTGGCGATAGCGCGAACCGTTGGAGTGTCGGCCCGGTTGCGAGCCTTAAGCCCGTTCAGTTCCTGGGCGACATCTCGTACTCCGTCTACCTGTGGCATTGGCCGCTGATCGTCATGGGTGCGTCGCGATGGGGCGACCCAGGACCCCTGCAGTCTGGAGCGATCATCGTCGCGACCGTGCTCGCGGCCACCGCTACATACGTCTCCGTGGAACGTCCGATGCAGATCCGATCGCCTCAAGTGATGGCCACCTTCCGAGGAGCGCTGGGAGTGACGGCGCTCGTCGCCGCCGTCATCGTGGGGGCGAACGCTGTGCCCGTGGCTGCGGACGCTCACCGCACGGCCGAGGTCGCCCGGTCCTTCAGCGACGACCTGTCTTCGGTCGGCGAGTGTGACGGCGCGATGGCGCGCGTGAACTCCGACCTCTGTGGCCCTCAGGTGGGCGGCGCGTACTCGCCTGAGATGGAGGACGCCGAGGCGAACTCCCTCGCCTACTACGACGCTGTGCTGGATTGCGACCCGAACGCGATCGTCTCTGCAAAGGGTGAGCTGTGCGACTACACGCAGACGGAAGCGTCCGGGCCGCTTGTGGTGCTCGTAGGGAACTCGCACGCTCAGCACTACTTGCCTGCCGTCGGAGCGATCGCAAAGGAGCATGGTTGGAACCTCTCGCTGCTGTGGTCGCCCGGCTGCGCCCTCGTGGACGCCCGCACCATGCAGGGAACCGAGCAGGACCAGCTCGACTGCCTCGACTTCACCGGGAGTGCTCTCGAATACCTGCAGGATGCCAAGCCAGCGCTGGTGATCCTCAGCTATACCAACCGGCAGTACGCTGATGCTACGGGCGAGGCCTCGGACCCCGTAGCGATCGATGGTGCGGCCCGCGCGCTTCAGACGATCGTGGACGTCGGTACTCCGGTCGTGGCCGTCAAGGACTCGGCATGGACTCTCATGGAGATCGCGACGTGTCTGGAAGTCGACTACGACACTGACCCTGAGGCGTGCACACGGGCACGACCCTCGGCCGTGGGCGACAGCCAGCTCGAGCGAGCCGCCGAGCGCTTCTCACCCGAAGAGGTCTTCGTCCTGGACCTGACGGATGCCTACTGCGACGACGACACCTGCTACCCCACCGGAGGCGGGATCCTTGCCTACCGCGACGATCACCATCTCACAGTGGAGTGGGCACGAACCCTTGCGCCACTCTTCGAAACCCGGATCCCGAGCAGCTTCATGCCCTAGCTGTGCTCGGTCATGACTGGCGTCATGAGGCAAGGGATGAGGCATCCGACATCGGCAGTGTCCAGGTCGTCGCCGAAGGAGGCCTCCGTTCGCACCACCGTCATGTCCCGTCGACCGTGGGTGGTCGCCAGATTCTCTTCGTGCGCATAGCTTCTAGCCGTCCCGTGGCGTGGGCGGACGCGCCACGGTTGTTCGATATCCATGTGAAGAGGATCGGCCAAATCCCGTCGAAGGAGGATGGCGAGCCTGCGGGCGATACGACAAGGTCCGCGGCTGGGGCAACGGGTTCGGCGACGTCCATGTCGCGGTCGACGACCACTCCCGCCTTGTGTTCGTGCAGCTCCTCACCGACGACACCGGACCGGACTGCGCGGCCTTGCTGGCCGACGCCCCCATGTTCTGCTCCAACCAAGGGATCCGGGTCCGCGAGGACAAGACCGACAACGCGAAGAACGATGTCCGAGCCCAGGCCTTTGGGGAGACCCTGACGCGCATCGAGGCCAAGTACCGAGGCACCCGGCCCTGCCCACCATGGCAGAACGGCAAGACCGACCGCGTCGACGGCACCCTGCAAGAACGCTGGGTCGACCGAGGGCCTACCCCGATCAGCCGAGTGACACCAACCTGCTGACCGAGCACATCTAGAGTGCCCTGCGCACCCGGGTCACGACCGCAGCACCAATCCTGCGAAGCCCGTGCTTGGTCGCCGGGCTCGGAGGCGGCGGTGCCGCGGCGGCGTGCGCCGCTTCCAGCATGGCGGCGAGCAGCGGCAGGTCGCGGGACGCGTCGCCCGAGAGCGTCGTGGCCTCGCCGTCGTGGCCGACCGCGACGGCGGTGGCGTCTGAGAGCGCGGCCGCGAGCGCGAGCTCCCACGAGGGGCCACCGACGACGGCTCCTGCGCTCGTGAGCGCGAGGGCGGCGTGAGGCAGCGTGACGACCGTCCAGGCCTCGTCGCCGCCGCACGAGGAGGCGACCGCGGGCAGATGCCGCGGGGCGGCCTCGGGGTCGAGGCCGAGGACGACGGGCGAGCCCTCGACCACGCGTGCACAGCCGGTGCGGGTGCGCACGGCGGCCCGATGCGTCCCGCGCATGAGGGGGGTCTCGAGGATCGTGGCGGTCCCGCGCGGCCCCGCGGACCCGTCGATACCCCCGACCAGGGCGGCCCTGACCGCGTCGGCGTCGAGCACGACGTGCTGAGCACGGGTGAACCTCGCGGGGTCGGGCGCGACTTGCAGTGCGTGGACGATGGTCTCGATCCTGCCGAGGTCGGCGGCCTTCGGCGCGACGGTGGCGGCGTAGTGCTCGAGCGAGTCGGGGATCACCGTCGTCGGCACGTGCGGGAACAGGTCGAGCACCGTGCGCATGGCGCGACTCGTCGCGTCGGGCACGACCAGCCCGTCGATCTCCTCACCACCCGCGCCCGCGACGAGGTGCGCCGTGAGGGCGTAGCGATCGCGGCGCGGGGGCTCGTGAACGGCAGGGTGGTACGGGTGCATCGCCGCTCCCAGGTCCACGACCGCATCGTCCGGGCCGATCAGGCCCACCCCGCCGGGAGAGAGGTGCGGTCCTGGCGTCACCTCGGGGATGTCGGCGAGGTTCGCGATCGCGAACGCGGTGCGTGCCTGCGGCAGCGCGCCCGATTCGAGGGCCGCCGTGTACAGCGCGAGCCCGGTGACGCTGCGAATGACGACGAGCCTCATGCCGTGACCTCCAGGCCGGCGAGCACGGGGCGCAGGCGCGCGAGCGACTGCGCGGAGAAGGCGGGCAGGGCCGCCTCGATGCTGTCGGTGGGGCAGGTCGCGAGCAGCGCGGCAGAGCGCGACGTGAGCTCGGCGGTCAGCGCCGCCGTGAGTCGACCCGCACGTTCCAGGTGGTAGTCGACGAGGAACAGCAGGCTGTGCGCCGCCTTGTCCACCGCTCGCGCGTTGCCGGACGCCGTCGCCATGCCGAGGATGATCTCGCTCGCGACGAGGAAGTCGAGCGTCGCCGCGTCGCCACGCTGGGTCAGCGCCGTCGCGTTGGTGCTCTTGCGGTAGAAGTACGTGTCGAGATCGATCGCGGCCGTGGAGCGCTGGTCCAGGTAGAGCTTCCAGATCCACGGCCGGTCGCTCGCGGTCCGCAGATGCTCGTGGAAGGCGTAGTCGGTGAGGTTCAGCCGTTCGAGGTCGTAGATGCCGGCCCAGATGTAGAGGTAGTTGAGGGGCGAGCGCGGCCCGGGCACCCCGAAGGCGTTCGCAGGGTCCAGGCGGATGCCGCGCTGCGTCTCGGGCGTGCGGGCGACCGTGCGCTTGAGGCCGTCCACGATGACGTGGTCGGTCCGAAGGAAGTCGACCTCGAGGTCATCGATCGCGCGGACCATCGACTCGAGGTGGTTCTCGCCGTACCAGTCGTCGACGTCGAGATATGTGAGGTAGCGCGCGTCGACGAGTCCGTGCAGGACGTTGCGGCTCGCGGCGACGCCGAGGTTGCGGTCGTTGCGCACGAAGTCGATGAAGGGCGACTCGGCGGCGGCGGCCTCGAGGATCTCCGGCGTCGCGTCCGTCGAGTGATCGTCGATGAACAGGAAGCGGTAGCCGTCGCGATGCGCCTTGCGCACCGACGCGAGGCACGTGGGAAGGAAGCGCTCAGCGTTGTACGCGGGGATCAGGACGTCGAGCTGGTACGAGGGCATCAGGTCGTTCTCCGCCCTTCCTCACGCGGCCTGGAACGCGACAAGGCTAACAGTGGAGGCGAAAGCCCCTCGCACGGAGTCGACTACTTGAAGACGACCTTGCCGCCCCTGATGCGCGCCGTGCCGTTCGAGAACTTCACGGTCATCACGCCGTTGACCTTCTTGGGGCTGGTGAGGGGCCAGCCCCAAGAGCCGTCGACGCCGCCCGCGGCCAGGTAGGCCTTGGTGATGGCCCCGCTCTTCGGCAGGTAGGCGGCATCGCCGTGGGACGATCGGTACACGTAGCCCTTCGCGAACTCCTGGTACATGCCCTCGCTGGTCTTGTGCGCCTTGGCGACGGCGTTCCCTGTCTTGCCGCTGCCGCCGACCTCGAACCAGGCGGGGATGAGGCGCCACCGGACCACTCCGGTCGAGGTGGAGGCCTCGCCGTCGTACTCGTAGCCGTTGAGCTTCTCGAACTTGATCCTCGTGATCTTCGTCGTGCTCCTGGCGCTGAGCGGCCAGCCCCACTTGCCCTGCCGACCGCCGGCGTCCAGGTAGGCCTGGGTGAGCGCGCTCGAGTACGGCTGGTACAGGTACTTGCCCGAGCTGAACACGTACAGGTGCCCATTTTCGAACCGCATCATGATCGTGCCGTCGTTCTTGCTCGGGCTGCCCTGCGGGTTGCCCAGCACCTTGCTGCCGCCTGCCTTGAGCCAGGCGGGCACGACGCTCGAGCTCATGCCGCGCGACGCCGTGCCGACCATCCCGTCATAGCTGAAGGCGTAGAGAGCGCTGAAGCGGGCGCTTGACACGCCGTTGCGCAGCTTCGGGGCGGACCTCGGCCAGCCCCACGAACCGGTCGGGCCGCCCGCGCTGAGGTACGCCTGGGTGATGGCGCTCGAGGACGGAAGCAGCACCGAGGCGTCGCCGTCGCGATAGACGATGCCCTTCTTGAACTTCTGGTACGTGCGTCCGCCGACCGTGACCGCGTCGGCCACGGCGCGTCCCGTGACGTCGCTGCCGCCCACCGCGAACCAGGCGGGAACGACGCTCAGCGCCACCTCACGCGTGCTGGAGTAGATCTGCTTGTAGCCCTTGCAGGCGTACGCGATCCGCGAGCTGAACGTCACCCAGGACACGCCGCTCTTGTACGTGGCGCCCGTCTGGGGCCATCCCCACAGGCCCTGCGGGCCGCGCGCCGCGAAGTACGCCTTGGTGAGCGCGCCGTTCTTCTTGAGCTTCACGACGTCGCCGTCGTTGTCGATGAACAGGTAGTACTTCTTGAACTTCTGGTAGGTGCCGGAGCTCGCGTGCACCGCCTTGGCGAGCGGCAGCCCGACGCCGTCGATCCCGCCAGCGTCGCGCCAAGCCTCGAGCAGGTCGGCGTCGATCGACTTGCCGTGCGTGGTGCCGAACCAGCTCGTGAAGAGCTTCCAGAAGTTGTAGTTGCCGTAGGCCTTGCAGCTGCCGGAGGTGCCGTTCAGCACCGCGCTGTTCGGCTGGTAGGGCGTGTAGTTGTACAGCCCCGCGGTCGCTTGGTTCTCGATGTACACCCAGGAGTAGGAGCTGCAGTACGGGCTGTACTTGATCTTGTTGCTCTGGCCGGCCTTGTAGGAGTAGCTGTCGGGCTTCTTGGCGTACAGCTGGAACTGCTTGGCCATGTGATAGACCTGCTGGAAGAAGCCCTGGGCCCAGTCGTAGCAGCCGTCCTGGTCCGCGTCGACGCTCGTTCCGAGGTTGCTGTCCGGGCAGCCATAGCCCATCGCCCGCTTGTAGTACCAGGCGCTGGTCCCCGTACGGGTCACCAGGCTGGTCTCCTTCTGAAGCGTCACGAGCAGCACGCGCGGGCTGATGTCGCAGCTGTCCGCGACGCCCTTGATGATCTGCGCCGCGGTCTGACCCGACTTCGCCGAATAGCCGTCGCAGTACGCATCGTTCGGCTTGGAGGTGGTGCTCGCGACGTAATCGGCGAGGTCGCCGCCCTTGCTGTCGAGGAAGCTCTGGATCTGACTCACGGTCATGGAGCCGGAGTCGAAGAAGACCGAGTCGTCGATGATGTTGCCCGCGTCGAACGACGAAGCGGCCTCTGCCTCCTGCGCGGCGACCGCGACGATCACGCTCGCTCCCAGGAGAGCGGTGAGGAGCGCCGCGGCGAGGCGCGTGGCGGTGGGTCGGATGCGCTGGGCGAGGACGGTCATGGCAGGTCGATCTCCGCAGTGTCGGACGTCCCGTAGGAGCTGGTTGAGTCGTACTCGATCCACAGGATCGCGGGTCCTGTGAGAGCGGACACGTCGAGGGAGAGGCCCTCGGCGCAGTCCGTGGTGGTGGCCGACGCGTTGCCGGGGCCATCCACCGAGAGCTGCTGGTCCGCGTCGGTCACCACGAGCGTGCAGGTGCCGCCCTCCTCGACGACGCCGACCACGACGGCCGCCGCGGTGAGCTCGCCGTCGGAGACGCCGAAGCGCGTGAGGGACACCTCGACGCCCGTCTTGGCGGGGTCGTCCGAGGTCTCCTCAGGCGATGCCGCGGCAGTGGCCGACGGGCTGGGCGAGGCGGAAGCGGTAGGGGTGGCGGACGCGGTCGACGGGGTGGCCGTCGGAGAATCCGACGGGGTCGGGGACACGGTGCTCGAGATCGAGGCGCTGGGGGACGGACTCGGCGATACCTCCGCCTCGTCTCCTCCCGTCAGCACCACGAACAGCGTCGCGACGACCGCCACCCCGGCGATGGCGACAAGGACGCCAAGCAACCAGGCGCGCACGTGCGACTCCTCTCCCCGAAACCCTGACGAGGGACCAGTATCACCAGATCGGACGGGTTTGTGGGCCTCCCACGCTGTGGGATTGGACACGTCCCGTCGCGGTCGTCTAGACTTGGCGCGACGAAGCGCCGTGGTCACGGCTCGGGCGGCAGGGGCGGCCCCACTGAAGACACCGTTCGCGGTGCCTCGACCGCAGCCACGACCGAGAAGGAGGCCTGGCAGGCAGATGGCGAAGACGCTGAGGGTGAAGGCGACCTATCTCGACCTGCCGGAGGTGCTCCACGAGCTCGCGGTGGCGAAGGACACCGAGGTGGAGATCGAGTGTGAGCACGTCGACCTCCTCCGCCGCCTCGCGATCCCCTCGCCGGAGCCCAACAAGTTCAAGAAGGTGACCTTCTTCGTCGCGGGCTGGAGCCGGCCGATGGCCGACTGGACAGGAACCGCGGGCAACATGTCGGGCATGACGTCCTTGTCCACCGCGCTGCCAAGCCTGCGGGGGACCGCTCGCGTGACGATCGGCCTTCGCGCGGGTCGCAACATCGCCGTCTTCGCGCGCGCGGCCTACGGCGTGCTCGCGCCGAGTCGCGAGACGCACGGCGCGGGCGTTCCGGAGATCGTCACCGTCGACGGGCTGTCGCCGCAGGCGCTCGGACTCTTCGCCTCGCCCGTCCCGCTGACGCTGCTCGACACCAAGGAGCCCTATCAGCTCGAGGGCGTGCGCCTCCCGCGTGCCGATGTGGCCGTCACGGACGACCCCAAGGCGGCAGCGGCGATCGAAGCGTCCATCGCCGACCCGAAGACCATCAAGACGGCCGAGGTGGATCACCTCGAGGTCAGCACGCATGAGCCCCGCGCTCAGGTCGACCTTCACGTGCATCGTCCGACCGGGTGGCTCCTGAACTTCGATGAGCCGCGACAGCGCGTCCTCGACGTGCGTTGGGACCTCTCTCAGGTGGCGACCCTCACGATCGGCATCGGAGAGGACGAGCCGTTCGAGTCGGAGCTCCCGATGCGCGAGCCGCTCACGGCGCGCCACATCGACCGCATGCACGCGCTCGAGCACATCCCGCTCAGCGGCGTGCCGTCGCCGCGAGACGAACGCGAGGCCTTCGACCTCGGCGAGAGGCTCGTCGAGCTGTCGGCCTCGGGAGTCATCCTCCACTCGCTTCCTGGGCCCACCGCGGACGCGATCGTCGGCGCCGACCCTGCGCTGGTCGACATGTGGCGCGCGCCGTACTCCCCGGGCCTGGGCCTGACCCGCGAACGCCGCTCCGTTCCCCAACGACGGCAGGCGCTCCGCAGCCACTCGCCGCTGTTGACGGCGGCCACGCGAAGCGGCGCGCATCGGGCCCACGCGGTCCCGTCGGTGTCGCTCGTGATGTCGAGCATGCGTCCGGACCGGGTGCTGAAGACGCTGCGGGACCTCGACGCGCAGACCTACCCGCACCTCGAGATCGTGCTCGTCGGCCACGGCCACCCGATCCCCGAATCCCTGCGGGCCGCCGAGTTCGTGAACCCCGTGCACTTCGTCGAGGTCGGATCCGACGTCCCGTTCGGCACGGCGCTCGCCACCGGTGCCCGGAGGTCGAGCGGCGACCTCGTGATGAAGGTGGACGATGACGACCTCTACGGTCCCGAGTTCGTCTGGGACATCGTCCTCGCCTACCTGTACTCGTCGGCGAACATCGTCGGCAAGACGACCGAGTACATGCACGTCGAGGGCATCGATCACACGTTCCACCGTAAGTTCGCGACGGAACGCTACAGCCGACAGGTGGCCGGCGGTGCGATGCTCATGTCGCGTGGCGACCTTGAGACCACCGGCGGGTGGCGACCAACGACCAACTCGACGGACCGGAGCGTGCTGCTGCGCTTCTTCCGCGAGGGGCTCATCGCGTACCGGACGTCCAGCCTCGGTTACGTCTACGTGCGGCACGACGACGGCCACACGTGGCACGTCGACATGGGCTCGTTGATCGAGAACGCCTACGAGCAGTGGGCGGGCCTGCCCGCGGACATCTATCCTGGTCGGCAAACGACGCACCCTGGCGGCGCGAGCATGCCCCTTCCCCCGAACGACTGAGAAGAGCAGTGACGACTACACGAGCAAGCGGCGATCCGCGTTTCGACGGCATCGTCTACAAGAACCGTTGGCGCGACACGTTCGACGGCACGGTGCCCTCCGACTGGGAGCCGACCATGTCGGTCTCCGTGATCGTCCCCGCCTTCAACAGCCCGACGCTCGACCTCACGCTCGCGTCGCTCGCGGCCCAGGACTACCCGGAGGACCTTGTCGAGGTCATCGTGATCGACGACGGCAGCGAGCCGCCGGTCGTTCTCGGCGAGCACGTCCACAAGAACACGCGCGTGATGCGCATCCCCGAGGGCGACGGCTGGGGCCGCGCCAACGGCACCATGAAGGCGATCGACGAGTCCACCGGCGACATCATCTACTGGGTCGATTCCGACATGGTGCTGTTCGCCGACAACATCCGTCAGCACGCCAAGTGGGCGCACTTCATCCCCGAGGCCGCCACGATCGGCGACAAGGGCTTCATCGAGGAGTGGGACCTCACGCCCGAGCAGGTCTACAACGCGGTCAAGGACGACAGCGTCCGTGGCCTCTTCTCGCGCGAGGGCCTCCACCGACACTGGTCGCTCGACATCTACGACGCGACCGACGACCTCAACGACTCGGCCGGGCACAACTACTCGACCCACATGGGCGCCACCGCCACGGTGACCCGACTGGTGTACGACCGCACGAACCGCACCGATGGCCGCCTTCGTGCGGGCGAGGACACGGAGATCGCGTACCAGTCCTGGCAGGGCGGCGCGGTCTTCATCCCGGTGCATGACGGCTACGCGTGGCATCTCGGTCGCGCGACGGTGACGAGCCACGGCGCGGCGGTGGCGCATCAGAACAAGCCCTACTTCGCGAACCGGATGCCGATCCCGCGAGGCCGGCGGACCACCTCCAACCGACAGTGGGACGTGCCCTTCATCCGCGCCGTCGTCCACGTCGACTACGAGACCGCGAAGTACGCACGGGCGTGCGTCGATCGGCTCCTCACCCAGACCGAGCCGGACATCCAGGTCGACCTCGTCGGCCCCTGGTCCGAGCTGACGAACCCTCGCCGCAGCGTGCTCAAGGACCCGAACAACGAGCTGTACCTGGTCCAGGAGTGGTTCCGCGCTGAGGGTCGCGTGCGCATGGTCGAGGAGGAGCAGCCCTGGTTCCCCTCGCCGTATCGGATGGATGTGCCGGTCACAGTCGGACTCGAGTCCCGCGCCGTCAAGACCATGATGAACCGCATCCATCAGCCCTCGATCGGGCGGCACTACTTCTCCGTGGACGGTCACGGGGTCGAGGCCCCGATCACGGTCACCTTCGGGCCTGCGGCGGCCAGGGCCGCGCACTACGTGGACGACCCCGCGGACATGGACAAGGCGATCGCCAGCATCTGGGACGTCCACTGGTGGACCCTGAGCTCTGCTCGTGCCTTCGACCTGCGTGATACCCCCGACACCGACGAGACGCGCATCCACGTCAAGACCGACGAGGAGGACGTGCTCCTGCGCAAGCTCGCGGTGAAGGACGAGGAGATCGAGGACCTCCGCAAGGGTGCGTTCGCCGGCGTGCGTCGTACGCTCCGCCGGGACTTCGCGAGCGTGCGGAAGTTCTCGGCTCGTGCCGCTCGTGCCGCCAAGCGTCGACTGAAGGGCTAGGGACCACCATGGATGCAGACCTGCTTGTCGTCGGGACCGGGCTGTTCGGTCTCACCATCGCAGAGCGCGCGGCCGAGGAGCTCGGCCTGCGCGTGCTCATGATCGACCGCCGTGACCACCTCGGTGGCAACGCCTACAGCGAGGCCGATCCCGAGACGGGGATCGAGATCCACCGCTACGGCGCGCACCTGTTCCACACCTCGAACGAGCGCGTGTGGGAGTACGTGAACAGGTTCACGTCCTTCACGGACTACCAGCACCGCGTCTACACGACGCACGCCGGCGAGGTCTACCCGATGCCGATCAACCTGGGGACGATCAACCAGTTCTTCCGCAGCGCGATGACGCCGGGCGAGGCTCGCGAGCGTGTCGCCAACGACGCCGCCGAGCTCGGGGACAAGGAGCCGGAGAACCTCGAGGAGAAGGCGATCTCGCTGATCGGCCGTCCGCTGTACGAGGCGTTCATCCGCGACTACACGGCGAAGCAGTGGCAGACGCCGCTCACGGAGCTGCCGCCGAGCATCATCTCGCGCCTGCCCGTGCGCTACACGTACAACAACCGCTACTTCAACGACACCTACGAGGGTCTGCCGGTCGACGGCTACACCGCGTGGCTCGAGCGGATGGCCGACCACCCGAACATCGAGGTGCGCCTCGAGACGGACTTCTTCGACACGACGCAGGAGGCCTCGAAGTCCGCCGTCGGCTCGATCCCGATCGTCTACACGGGCCCCGTGGACCGCTACTTCGACTACGCCGCGGGCAGCCTGTCGTGGCGCACGCTCGACTTCGAGCGCGAGACGCTCCAGATCGACGACTTCCAGGGCACGACGGTCATGAACTACCCGGACGCCGAGTTCCCGTACACGCGCATCCACGAGTTCAAGCACTTCCACCCCGAGCGCGACTACCCGTCAGGCAAGACCATCATCATGCGGGAGTTCTCGCGCTTCGCCGAGGGCGACGACGAGCCGTACTACCCGGTGAACACCGCTGAGGATCGCGAGCGGCTGGCGGCCTACCGCGAGCTCATGGCGAAGGAGAAGAACGTCTGGTTCGGTGGACGCCTGGGTACCTACAAGTACCTGGACATGCACATGGCCATCGCCTCCGCGCTGACCATGGTCTCCGAAGAGCTTGTGCCGGCGCTGCGCGGATGACCTCCCGCTTCGACGTGGGTCCGCTGCCCGACGGCACCACCCTGCTGCATATCGGGGCCCCGAAGACGGCGACGTCCGCGCTGCAGTCCGCGCTCACCAACGCGAACGAGCAGCTGCTCGACCTTGGCGTGCGGGTGCCATTGGGGCAGGGCAACCACAACCAGCTCGTGCGTCATCTGGCGTACGGGAAGGCAGAGGCCGACGGCTTCGCGCTCGTCCGACGGATGCACGAGGAGTTCGAGCAGGACTCGCGCTTGCGCGTCGTCTCGAGCGAGCTGTGCTCGCAGATGACGATCAAGAAGGGCCGCGCGGTCTACGATTCGCTGCCCGGCCCCGTGCACGTGGTGCTCACCCTGCGCAACTTCGCCGACCTCCTGCCCTCGCAGTGGCAGCAGCGGGTCAAGCTCGGCGAGACGCGGACGCTGGACGAGTGGCTCGACGAGGTCCTCGACGACCCTGAGAGCCTGGACCTCTCGCCGGTGCCGGCGTACCACCAGCGAGACAACCGGTGGCTGCTGTCACGATGGATCGAGATCGCCGGCGCGGAGAACGTCACGGTCGCGGTGCTGGACCGGAGCGATCGACGCTCCGTCTATCGCATCTTCGAGCACCTGCTCGGCCTTGAGGACGGTCTCCTGGAGGGAGACAACCTCAACGAGAGCCTCTCGGCTGCCGAAGCCGAGTTCCTGAGGTCGTTCAACATCGCGGCGGAGCACCTTCCCCGCAATCAGCGATACATGAAGGTCGTGGATCGCGGGATCGCGCGCGCGATCCGCCAATACCAGGGCGAGCTTCCCCCGAGTGCTCCCGTGGCCATTCCTGAGGCCTACGTCGACCCCGCGTCGCGCGCGGGGCGTGCGTTCGCGGACGCCGTCACTGCCACGGGAGTGCGCGTCATGGGCGACCTCGGCGAGCTGTCGGCGCCGCCCCGACGGGTCGGAGCGACCGCCGATTCGACCTGGGATCACCTTCCCGTCGGCGTCGCGGCAGAGATGGTGCGAGACCTGTTCATCGAGGGCAACAGCGAGCTGTTCGCCGAGGTGACGGACTTCGACGCTCGGCTTTCGGCCGACCGGATGAACCGTACCTCGGGTGCGCAGCCCGCACGCGAAGAGTCGGCGGCACCCGCGGGCTCCGGGGGAAGGACGGGCTCGAGCGGTGGCGAGGCCGACCCCGTCGCCGCCGGCACGCGCGTCGCGTCCGCGGCTCAGGCGATCCCGAGCCTGGCGTCCAGGGTCGTCGCTCGCGCGCTCCGAACCCTCCTTCCGCGCACTCGACCCGAGGCCACCCGCGGAGTGAGGATCGCGCCGTCCGGGACGGTGCTGACGGATCTGGTCTCCGGGGCTCCGGAGGACAGGCGCGTGCGTGACCTGTGGACGCGCTCGGCGCGCGTGTGGCGGCGAGCGCGGGACACGCACCGGATCGGTGCGGGAGTGCTCGAGTCGTCGTCCGCGCTCGAGTCGGCATCGCGACGCTGGCTCGCCGCGCTGGGGCGAGGTGGCCGCTTGACGTTCGACGGCTGGCTCGCAGGCGGCGGTCGCGACGCGGGCATGGTGCTGGGCGCGATGGTACGGGCCCTGGGACGAGGGACGGTCACGCTCGAGAGCACCCCTCTCGGTGTCGAGCCTGCGGCCGCGCTCGCGCGATGCGAGATGGCGCGCCGCGCGAACGAGCTCCTCGGAAACGCCAAGGGGCCCGCCTTCTCGCGCCCGCGAGTCCTCGGTCATGTGCTTCCCGAGGCGTTGGACAGGGTGCCTGCGTCCGAGGCGACGCTCCGCTCGCTCGCTCGTGCCGACGCCAAGGTCGAGCGGCTCGTCAAGAGGGGAGCGGTGCGCGACGCACGGGTATCGATCAAGCCGCTCGGAACCGCGCGGACCCCGGAGAGCATCTCCGCCGCCGACGCGCTCCCGCTCCTGGTGGCGATCGTCGAGGACATGGTCGTCGACTGACTCACGCCGTCATGACGGTCGCGTCCCGCTGTTCGCCCGCGGAAGGTCCGCGCGGGTGCGGTCATACGGACCGGCCCGTCACCTGGGAGGCATGCGCTGATCACGGGCCGTCAGGACGGCGCGACCACGATCCTGGAGAGAACGGGCGATGGGCAGAGCAGACACGGTAGCGGCGTTCGCACCTGGCTCGGTCGTGCTGCACGTCGGGCTGCCGAAGACCGCGACGTCGACCCTCCAGCGGAGCGTCGAGGCATCTCGCGAGGCTCTGGCGGCCGACGGCGCCGTGCCGCTGTGGAGCGACGGCAGGAACAACCATCTCGCCTTCCAGCTCGCTGCGGAAGGGAGCCGCACGAGCTCCGAGCTGCTCGCTCCGATGAGCGATGCCCTCGGTACGCCCGGTGCCCGGCGCTTCCTGCTCAGCGCAGAGGTCATCTCGCGATTCCAGCGAGCGCAGATACGGCGCGTCCTCGATCGTCTCCCGGGGGAGCAGGTGCAGGTGGTCGTCACGCTGCGGAGCATCGCAGGACTGATCGGCTCCAACTGGCAGGAGCGGGTCAAGGCCGGCCGGGAGGAGTCCTTCGAGGACTTCGTCCCGCGAGTGCTCGAGGATCCGTCGCTGCTCGATACCGATCGGGCCACGCGCCCGGACGCCGACGGAAGCCTCACGTTCGAGCGGTGGGCTGAGCTCGTGGGGCCCGAGAACGTGACCGTGGTGGTGCTGCCGCCGTCGGATCGAGGATACGTGCTGCGCACTTTCGAGGCGCTCCTGGGTGCCCAGGCCGGGGTGATGACGGGCGAGGACGTCAACGCGAGCCTGAGCTGGGATCAGATCGAGTTCGTGAGGGCTCTCAACGGGCGGCTCACGCATCTGGGGAACCGGGTTGAACGAAGCAACCTGGTGCGCGAAGGCGTGTGCCTCGCCCTCATGCAGCAGCCGGAGGGCAGAGAAGCCGCGGGGCCGTCCATCACCCTGCCTGGCTCTGCAGCCGCTGAGGTCCAGAGGGCCGCCTGCGCATACGCGGACCGTATCCGAGCGACGGGCGTGAACGTGATCGGCGACCTCGACGTCCTGGCGAGCGCATCCGCGTGCGTCTCCGACGGACCGCTGCCCTCGCCCGCCGTCGTCTCGGTCGAAACGGCGGCACACGCTCTGGCCGGGCTCGTGAGGCGCGCCGAGCGGCGACTCTCGCCTGCTGAAGACGCGCCCATCTACACGGCGCTGCCTCCCGCTCATATCGAGGGGACGCTCTCGTCCGCGTCGCCGCGATGGGTGAGCAGACACCTGCGCAGGCGCGCCGCGCCGCGGGCGCTCGTGCACGTAGCCCTGCCGGAGACCATCGGGGGCCTCGTGACGTCGGCCGTCCTCCGACTGCCCTGGGATGGGCGAGGATCGCTCCATGTGGGCAACGCTGCGGCGCCAGTGGGGTCCCAGCCACACCTCACCCGGGGGAGTCAGTCCTACTTCGGGGGTGAGGACGCCTGGCGGTTGCGCTCACACGAGATCCGTGAGCTGATCGACTCCCTGCCGCGAGAGCGAACAGCGCTTGTCTCAGTCCCTCACCCGCAGGTCGCCCTGACGCGCATGTGGTGGAAGTCGATCCTCGCGGGCTCTTCCGTGGACTGGGCCGACTTCGTCAGCATGCACCTCGATCCCTCGAACGCGTCCCGCCTGCCCGAGGGGCTTGGTGCCGCGCCGCGGGTCCTCGCTGACTGGGCTGAGGCGGTAGGCGCCGAAAGGGTCGTGGTCCAGGTGGAGCAGGTTGCGACGCCACGGGACGTGACGGCTCAACTGTCCTCGCTGCTTGGCCTCATGGACGAGGCTCCCGTCGTCTTCTCGGTTCCGGCACGGGACCTGCGTCTTCCGACGTCGGCGCAGCTCGAGTTGCTGCATCGTGCGCAGCGTCTGCTCAAGGGGTCGATCTCCGATGCTCATCGTGAGCAAGTGCTCATCGCCGGCGCGGCCGAGGCCGTCCTCCGGAACGAGAGCGGCCAGGCGATGCCGTGCGCCCTCCTGAGTGACGCATGCGCTTCGCGTCTGCGTGAGCTCGACGCGGAGCTCGAGCGCACGCTGCGTGAGCTTGAGGCCAACGGCGCCACGGTGGTGACGGCGGGCAAGGCCGACGCGGCCTCGTGCGACCAGTGGTCGGAGGATATCCCGGTGAAGGAAGCGATCGATGCGCTGGCGGGAGCCGCGCACGTGGTGACAGGACACATCGCGGTGGCGACCGGCTAGACGTCCCCGATGACAGGGGGAGCGGCAATCACACGACGGGGACCCGGTCGCGACGAGAGTCGGGCGTCATCCGTGCGGGAGACCCCCTCAGCTCATCTTCGCGATGTACTCGGCGAGGTCGACGTCGGTCACCGGCGCCAGAAGCTCCTCGCGTGACACCGACTTCCCGCGACTGTCGAGGAACGCCCGATCGATGCTGGAGTTCGCGACCAACCATTCCGCGTCATCGCTGCCCAGCGCCCTCGCCCGGTCCAGGGTCTCGCGCGGAAGCGCGAAGGCCTTGGCGTTCTTGCCAGCCCGGAAGTTTCCAAGTCCGGACTGCATCCTCTTCACATCTCCGCGGAACTTCCCGCGCCTGATGAGCTCCGTGAGCCGCGACACCAGCCGCAGCTGGTCGAGGTTGGGCGACTCGTTCGCCCTCAACTCCTCCAACGCCTGCTCGTGGTCCGGTGCGACCACATGCAGAAGATCAGCCACCACGCTGCCGTTGACGAGCTCCGCGCGATCGAACGGACGGATGGTCACGTTCTCGGCGCCGAACACCTCCACGTACTTCCCGATGTAGTCGCGGAAGATCGGATAGGGCGGATCATCGAGCACCTCACTGACGGTCCGCAGACCCTGCTTCACGAGCTGAGCGGCATAGCTGTTCGACCATGCTTCGATGGGGCGGACGTAGACGACGCATCGTACGCGCGGCACTCCGTAGGCCTTCAAGAAGTTCCTCATGGCGCGAACCTCTCGCGAGGTCAGCATGCTCATGTCCTCAGAGGAGACGATCAACGGAACGCGCCTGTGCCGGGCCTCCTCGAGACTGTTGACGAGGAGGCTGCGAGCCTCATCCTGCGTCATCGCGCCGAGCGGGATGCGCCCTCCGAACTTGACCCGGGTGTAGTAGTCGATGTTCTTGCGACTGCCGAAGGCAGGCGCCATGACGTAGGAGTGGTTCGACGGCTTGGCGTTGAGATAGAACACCCCTTGAAGCGTGCCCTTCCGCTGTGCGCGCCGGAGCGTCTCCTGGATCGCAGTCGTACCGGTCTTGTGGAGACCGAAGTGAAGGATCACCTCGGGAGCCGCAGGCTGACGCTTGGGGTGCTGCGGTGCGGACCTGGGCCGGTCAACCGGGGGCACGACGGTGGCGTCGGTCGCCGTTCCGGTCGTTGCGTCGGTCGTTGCGTCGGTCGGCGAGTCCGTCTGGCCACGTCCATCGTCGGACGCACGCGCTGTCGGCGCATCCGGCGGCGATCCCAGCTCGAGCGGCAGGGCGCGAATCGCGCCTTGCGCGATGCGTTCGGCCACGGCCTTCACCGCCTCGTCCGCCGTCGCGCGAATGGCCAGGGCCCCGCTGAGGTTCGCGGGCATATCCGCGGACTGTGACGGGACAGCGGAGTCTGCCGGACGCTCGACGGGGAGTCCTCGCGGCTGGAACCACACGAGGCTTGCTGATGCCTCGTCCTCCGCGACGGTGCTGGCATCCAGACCGGGGAACGCGGCGACGATGCGCGCGAGCGCCGCTGCGGCGTCGGGCGAGGTCTCATCGGCGGTCGCCGGCACCAACCAGACGGCGCCGCTACGGGCGGCACCGAGAGAGGCACAGAAGTCCTCCCATAGGTCGTCCGCGTGCGTGCTGCCGAGGATGACCACGTCGAAGGCATCGGGCTCCGCCACCGTGGCGGCGAAGAGCCGACTGCTCATCTCGTAGATCTCGAGGCCGGCGACCACGTTGGAACGGGGGTCGACGGCCAGCTGCTCGCACACGACGGCTTTGCGCTTGCCTGAGACCTTGCTCAGCGCCCTGGGATCCGCGACGCCGACCTCGAGGATCGCGCCATCGCCCGCGATCTGCGACGCCAACCTGTGCGCGAGAGCCAACGAGGCATCGTCCGTCTGCTCGGGCGCGGGCGCGAGGGGCACGTTCAACACCTTCAGCGCCCCTGCGGGACTGCTGGAGACCTTCGTCACCCAGCGGCCCTGGGCGCTCAGAACCTGGGTCCCCTCAAGCGTGTGGAACCGCTGGGACACGCCCACCGCGTCGCCGATCGTGTGCATGTTCCTGTGCTCGTGACCGCGACGGCGCACGACTTCGAGCCGCTTGTCCGACGCGTTCGCGAGCAGCATGATGAGGTGGAACGCCGATCCCTCGTCGCCGGAGACGACCGAGGCTCGCGAGATCAGATCCAGCTGCTCGCGCACTGAGAGCTGCTCGGGGTGCGCGATCGTCCAGCCCGCGGCTGCGAGCCGTCGCTCGGTCACGTGCTCGTTCAGATCTCGTACGCCTGACGGCAGGGCGCTCCGCGACAGCCACAGCCGCTCGTCGGGGTCCTGCGCGGGACCCTCGTAGTGCGCGAGGAAGGCGGCGTGCTCGGGGTGGAACTGGTCGTCATATCGGTAGCCGATGTCGGGGACATGCAGCTTCTTGATGCGCGTCGGCTGCGTGAGGATCACGCCGGGGTTCCGGATGTCAAGGACGGAGAGCAGCTCCTGCTGCCACGGGTGGAGGACGGCGTGCCCTTGCCAGTCGGAGGGCACCCCAGGGTGAGCGATGCGACCCGCCTTGTGGGGCCCGCTCGCGTGCCAGTTGGCCGCGCCCGCCCAGACGATCGGCACGTCGGGGTGTTGGGGCGTGAGCCACGTGCGTGCAAGGCTCTCGACCAGGAAGTGCCCGAAGTGGAAGTACAGGATCCCGCCGTAGATGGCTTCCTCGAACTCGACCGGATCGGGTTCGCCGAACATCTCGGGGCGTGCGGGCCATCCCGTCTCCCCCGAGCGACGCTCGAGCTGCGTGCGTTCGACGTGCTTTCCGTCAGCGAAGACTCCGCCCAGCAGTCGATTCTTGACGTCAGGCAACCGCAGGGTGGGGTACACGGTCGCGTCGGCGATCTCTCGCGCCTGCAGGGGCTCCGTCAAGTCGATCACGGGAAGGACCTTTCAATAGACGCCGGTGGGAACGGCGAACTCGATCCTAACGGTGTTGGCTCACGGTCGAGGTGATGTGCGGCCCTCTGGCGGAACCGACGACGAAGCCGGGCGGTCGCATCATCTGTCGTTCAGCTGTGTCTTCACCGCGAGAAGCTGCGCCGTGGGGCGCGCCGAACCGGCGTCGAGGCCAGGTCAAGCTGGCCGCCGCCCGGACGGCTCCTGTCGGGCGGACAACCTGAGCGGGACGACGCGCAGGTCGATTCAGGTAGCCTTGCAGCAGGGGCAAGATCTGGAGGAAACCGTGAAGGGCATCATTTTGGCGGGTGGGTCTGGGACCCGTCTTCATCCGATCACGATGGGTGTCTCGAAGCAGTTGGTGCCGGTGTATGACAAGCCGATGGTGTACTACCCGTTGTCGACGCTGATGTTGGCGGGTATCCGGGAGATCCTGGTCATCACGACGCCGCATGATGCTGCGGGCTTTGAGCGGCTGCTGGGTGACGGCAGCCAGTTCGGCATCGAGATCACCTACGCGCAGCAGCCGTCGCCCGACGGGCTGGCGCAGGCGTTCACGATCGGCGCGGAATTCATCGGCGACGACAGCGTCGCGCTCGTCCTGGGAGACAACCTGCTCTATGGGCCGGGGCTGGGTTCGCAGTTGCAGCGCTTCGACGCGATCAAGGGCGCGT
>NZ_BBQZ01000009.1 GCF_000974805.1 Demequina salsinemoris
TTCTCTCTGGAAAGTCAAACCGGCATTCCGGTCATTTTCCAGATTGAATGTGGCTGCATTCTTCGAATCATTTCCGATCCGGCTGAAGCAACCTCTCAATCTTACCCATTTCCCGGAGCCTGTCAAATCGCTATTCTCGCGATCTTCCAGTCAGGAGCTGGGGTCCTCAATCGCACCCTGGCCGAGCGCACGCACTTGGCCATCGATACATTCGAGGAGCTGCTTCGACGTCTCCCGCGGCCTTGTTCAGTCCTGCGGTGAGCGTTGGAGCCCGTGGCCTTCTTCAGTCCTCCGGAGCTCGTTCCCGTCGTCGGCAACGGGGAAAACATTACGGGCTTGTGAACGCCAGGTCAAATCCCCGGTCGCCCGGGCGTGTCGCGCGCATCGCTCCTGGTAGATGCCTGAACAGCGCGAGAGGGCCGACGTCACGGGTCAGACCTGGCGAAGAAGTCCCACCGTCTTCTTCCCGCGACGCAGCACCGACCATCCGCCGGCCAGCACGTCCTCGGAACCGAGTACCGCGTCGACGTCCTCGACCTTCACGTTGTTGACGTACGCGCCACCCTCCTGGATCGCGCGACGAGCGGCGGACTTCGACGGCACGATCCCCGTCTCGACGAGAGCGTCCGCGACCGAGACGCCTCCCGGCGCATCGACTCCCCCGAGCTCCTTCGCGCAGCCCGACAGCGTCTGCTCATCGAGCGAGCCGAGGTCGCCACGCCCGAACAGCGCCTGCGACGCGTCGACGGCGCCCTGAGCCGCCGGCTCACCGTGCACGAGAGAGGTGACCGTCCACGCGAGGGTGCGCTGCGCCTCCCGCTTGAAGGGCTCCTCAGCGACCTTGACCTCGAGGCCGTCGATCTCCTCCCGAGAGAGGAAGGTGAAGACCTTGAGGTAGCCGATGACGTCGGCGTCGGCCTGGTTCAGCCAGAACTGGTAGAAGGCGTACGGGCTCGTCATCTCCGGGTCGAGCCACACGGTGCCCGACTCTGTCTTGCCGAACTTGGTGCCGTCCGCCTTGGTGATGAGCGGCGTCGCAAGCGCGTGCGCGGAGACCCCCTCTGCCTTGCGGATCAGTTCCGTGCCCGAGGTGAGATTGCCCCACTGGTCCGAGCCGCCGGTCTGCAGCGTGCAGTCGTACCGCCGGTACTGCTCAAGGAAGTCCATGCCCTGCAGCAGCTGGTAGCTGAACTCGGTGTACGAGATGCCCTCGTCGGAGTTCAGGCGGCGCGCGACCGTGTCCTTGGCGATCATCGTTCCCAGGCGGAAGTACTTGCCGACGTCGCGCAACAGCTCGATCGCCGACATGTCCTTGGTCCAGTCGTAGTTGTTCACCATGCGCGCGGCGTTGTCGCCCTCGAAGCTGAGGAACGGCTCGATCTGCCCACGGATGCGCTCGACCCACTGGTGCACGACGTCGACCGGGTTGAGGGTGCGCTCCCCCGCCATCTTCGGGTCGCCGATCAGACCGGTCGCTCCGCCGACGAGAGCGAGCGGCTTGTGTCCGGCCATCTGGAAGCGACGCACCGTGAGGATCTGCACCAGGTTGCCGATGTGCAGGCTCGGAGCGGTGGGGTCGAAGCCGCAGTAGAGCGTGACCGGCCCCTCGTCCAGGTGAGCCCGCAGCTCGTCTTCACCGGTGGTCAGTGCGATCAGCCCACGCCAGGCGAGCTCGTCAAGGATGTGCTCAGTCATGATGGGGCCATTGTGCCAGCGCGTGACACCTACGCGTCCACGCGAAGGGTCTCGACGGTCGCCGCCTCGAGGCGCCCCGCATCGGGAACGCGAGCCAGCCCCGGCTCGCGCGGGATCGCGAGGAAGCCGTCCTCGATGACGAACGGCTCCGTGATGTCCTCCGCATAGAAGCGGTCCGACGCGGAGATGTCCCCGGGGAGCGTGAAGCCCGGCATGCCGGCCAGAGCTGCGTTCGCCGCGCGTCCGATGCCCGTCTCGAGCATGCCGCCGCACCACACCGCGATGCCGTGGGAGCGGGCCAGATCGTGGATCCTTCGCGCCTCGAGGTATCCGCCGACGCGTGACGGCTTGATGTTGATGATCTGCGCCGCGCCCATCGCGATCGCGTCCGCGGCCTTGGTCGCGGACACCACGGACTCGTCGAGGCACATCGGAGTGCGCATGCGCGTCGCAAGCTCGGCGTGCTGACGCATGTCGTCCTCGCCCAGCGGTTGCTCGATGAGCAGCAGGTTGAACTCGTCGAGCTTCGCAAGATGGTTCGCGTCGACCAGCGTGTAGGCGGCGTTCGCGTCGACCTGGAGCGGGGTGTCGGGATGCGCCTCGCGCACCGCCCGCACAGGGTCGAGGTCCCAGCCCGGCTTGATCTTGAGCTTGAGGCGCACATACCCGGCATCGAGGTAGCCCTGGACCACGTCGAGGAGCTGCGGGATCGAGCCCTGGATCCCGATCGAGACTCCCGAGGGCACGGACTCCCTGGTCACGCCGAGGTAGTCGGCGAACGACGTGCCCGCGGCGCGAAGCTGCGCGTCGAGCACGGCCATCTCGACGGCCGCCTTCGCCATCCGGTGGCCGACGATGCGCTCGAGGTGGTGGGCGACGGTCTCGGCGGTGAGGGGCGTCGTCCTCTGCGCCTCGAAGAGCATCGGGAACAGGTACGTCGTCATCACGTCGATGACGCCCGCCGTGTACTCCTCCGAGTAGACAGGCTCGCTCAGGGCTCCGCACTCGCCCCAACCGACGACCTCGACGCCGTCGATGTGCGCATGGAGCTCGAGCACCAGCACACGTCGGTGCGTCTGCGTCGAGAACGACGTGGTGAAGGGCGCGACGAGCGGCAGCTCGAGAGTGCGCAGGGCGACGTGGGTGATCCTCATGGCTTCTCCAGCAGGTAGTGGCCGTCGCGGGTGGCGGCGGCGAGCCGCCATCCGCCATCGAGCAGGGGGACGAGGGTGTCGCGGAGCGCCACGCGCCATCGCGCGGCCGCCGCGGGGTCGCGGCGGCGGAGGCCCTCGATGTCGGCGGGCAGGGCTGCTGACACGGACGATGCGTCCCTCGGCCTTGGCCGCACGACAGGCTGGTCGTCGGGGCCGACGGACAGGACCTCGGGCACGCCCTCGGCGTTGAGTGGCTGCTCCGTCGCGGACGGCAGCGGTGCGTCGAGGCGCCAGCTCACCAGGATCCGGTCGCTCCCCTGTCCCGCGTTGACGTCGTCCACCATGTCACCGTAGAAGTCGACGAGGTAGTCCGCGAGGCCGGCGCCGAGGCGGCGCATGTTGAATGCCGCGTTGCGCGCGACGAGCGGATCGTAGGTCCAGGTGATCCGGGTGAGTCCCCGATCGAGGCACCACGCGCGCTGGTGCAGCTTCATCGCGGTGCCGATGCCGCGGCCCGCTGTGCCGTCGACGACGCCGGCGACGTGCGAGTGCAGCGCCTCGCCGATCGGCTGGGCGAGGAAGCCGACGCATACCCCGACCATCCGCTCGCCTTCGAAGGCCGCGGCGACGTAGCTGCCCGCGTGCTCGAGCGCGACAAGCGCCGGCGCGGTCAGCACGGTGCCGCCCCAGATCTCGTCCAGCACCTTCTCGGCGAGCGAGCACTGCGCCGCGTGCAGAGTCCGCACGACGACGCCTGCCCGCGCTGCGGACTCCTCCGCCTCGCTCCAGGCCTCGGCCACGATCCGTGCATCGACGGCGTTCATCGGCTCGCCTCCTCCGTGAGCAGATCCTCGATCAGCAGCGCGGCAAGCGCGGTCCTGAGCGGGATGTGGTCGACGAGCACGTGCTCGTCCTCAGCGTGGGCACCGCCGCCGACAGCACCCAGCCCGTCGAGCGTCGCGCATCCGACGCCCGCGGCGAAGTTCCCATCCGAGGCGCCGCCCACGGCGACCTCCGCGAGCGATGCGATCCCCGCCTGCGGCGCCAGTCGTGCGGCGCGCTCGAACAGCGGCAGCGCGGACTCGCGCTCGAGCGGTCGACGGTTGATCTCCCCGTGAAGCACGATCTCCGCCCCATCGAGCACGGGAGCGAGCCTCCGCAACGCGCCGTCGACGCGGTCCTGCTCGGCGATGGTGCGGCAGCGCACGTCGACGTTCACGCGCGCGCTCGCCGGCACCGTGTTGCCCGTGGTGCCGATCGACGCGCGGGTGGGCGTGACCGTCGTCCCCTCGGACGGATCGGCGAGGGACTCGAGCGCGAGGATCTGATGCGCGAGCTCGACTCCGGCATTGATCCCCTTCTCGGGCTCGAGCCCCGAGTGCGCAGCTCGCCCCACGGCCTCGACCTCGTACCAGGAGACTCCCTTGCGCGCGGTCTTGAGCGCACCCTCGGGCCCCGCGGACGCCTCGAACACGAGCGCGGCCATGTGCTTCGCGGCCTCCTCCTCGATGAGCGCGCGCGAGGACAGCGACCCGATCTCCTCGTCCGCGGTCACGAGCAGCGTCACGCCGTCGACGGCCTCGGGGCCGTGCGCGTCCGCGAGGAGGGCGAGCGCGTGCACCGCCTGGACCGTGCCGACGATCATGTCGAAGCATCCCGGGCCGCGCATCACCCCGTCGGTGATCGAGAACGGGATCCTCTCGAGCGTCCCCACCGGCCAGACAGTGTCGTGGTGGCAGATCAGCAGCACTCGCCGAGGGCCTGATCCGAGCGCCCACCGCAGGTGCGGGACGCCGTCGACGACGACGCGCTCAGGCTCGGAGGCGAGTCCCGCCTCCGCGAGGCGAGCACCGATCACGGCCGACGTGACCTCGGCGCTGCGAGCGATCGCGGCCGCGTCCTCGGAGGGCGACTCGCAGGCGATCAGATCTCCCGCGTCGGCGATCATCCGGTCGAGTCGGTCGAGGGCGTCATCGAGCACGGTCACCCCGTCATCGTGGCACGGTGACGCGTTACGGCGCGGTTTCCCGCGCTGGCAACCGCCCGCCCACCGCGGCCCTGCCGCGGGCCCCGCCCACGCATCGTCCGGGTGCGCGTGAGTCAGTCGAAGTAGGGGAGGGTGCCGTCGACGATCACGTCCGCTGCGCCACGCACGCCCTCATCGGCGAGGAAGACCTGCTCGCGCGAATGCCAGCGCTCCCACTGCGTGCGCATCGACTCGCCGTCACGCTCGACGCCGCGACGCAGCCTGACCTCGGGCGGGGCCTCGACATAGGCGACGACCGAGGCGAACTCCCGCGCCGACCGCTGCCCCACACCGACGCCCTCGATCACGAGGGTGTCCGCCACCGGCACGCAGATGGTCTCGGCGCGTCGTCCCGCGTGCCAGTCCCAGCGGCCGAAGGCACCGTGCTCGTGACGCGAGAGCGGCTCGAGGATGCCGTGGCCGAGGATCGGCCACATCGTGGACAGCCCCTCCCAGCCCTCATAGATGTCGTCGCCGTGGACCACCTGGGCGCCGAGCTCCTGACCGAGCCGTGCGCCGAGGGTGGACTTGCCGGAACCGGCGGGGCCGTCGATCAGGACGACACGCGTGGTCCCGCACCGCGCCGGGGCCTTGCGAACCCGGGCCGCGAGGTCCATCACGGAGAGCCGCCCCATGCCCCTCAGCATAGGGTGTGAGCATGGCGAACGAGGAGCTTCATCCCAGGGTTCAGCAGGTGCAGGCCGCGCTCCATGCGGGTGGAGTCGACGTCACGGTGCGGCAGATCGACGAGTCCACCCCGACCGCCGCGGCCGCCGCCGAGTACCTGGGTTGCGACGTCGGCGCGATCGCGAACTCGCTCGTGTTCATGGCGGACGACGAGCCGATCCTCGTGCTCACCTCCGGAGCGCACCGCGTGGACACGGCGCACCTGGCAGAGCGCATCGGCGCCGCGAAGGTGCGACGCGCCTCGGCAGACCAGGTGACCGCCGCCACGGGGCAGGTCATCGGCGGGGTCGCGCCGGTCGGTCACCCTGCGCCCGTGCGGACCTACCTCGACGTGGCGCTGCTCGAGTACGACGAGCTCTGGGCCGCCGCGGGAATCCCGGCATCGCTGTTCCCGATCACCTACGCCGAGCTGCTGCACGTCACCGGGGCGACCGAGGTCGAGGTCGACTGACCGCCGAAGCCGGGTACGCCGCGCTGCCGCCTACTGCTCGTAGGACGTGAACCCGCTGCCGCTCACCCTCGCGAAGTACCCGAAACCGTCAGCTCCTCCCGACGCCTGCTGCCAACCCCAGTAGTAGTCGGAAGTATCGCGAGTCCCGGTGAACCACATCACGTCGTCCACGCCGTCGCCGTCGAAGTCGCCGTAGGCCAGGTCGTTGAGCGCGGGAGAGACGGTGCTCCACTTCGTGCGGTCCCAGGCGGAGAAGCCTGACTCGGTGCCGGACGCGAGCTGCCAGCCGTTGCGAGTGGACGTGCTCGAGGTACCCGTGAACCACAGCACGTCATCCGCGCCGTCACCATCGAAGTCGCCATACGCGAAGCGCTTGTTGCCGGGCGCGTAGGAGGTCCTCTTCACCTGCACGTAGTTGCCGAATCCGCCTCGCGAGCCGTACGACATCTGCCAGCCGGACTTCCGCGAGGCCGAGCTCGTCGTGCCCGTGAACCACAGCACGTCATCCGCGCCGTCACCGTTGAAGTCGCCGTACGCGAAGTTGTCGTTCTTGGGCGCCACGGACGAGCCCTTCACCATCCTGAACGCCGCGAATCCCGTGGCCCGGCCCCTCGAGAGCTGCCAGCCGCGCTTCTTCGCGCCGCTGCGCATCGTGCCCGTGAACCACAGCACGTCGTCCGTGCCGTCGCCGTTGAAGTCACCGGTCGTGAGGCTGCTCGTCGCGGGCGTCAGCGCGCTTGCGCTCACCTGCGTGAAGCCGGTGAAGCTCTTCGCCTTGCCGTAGGCGATCTGCCAGCCCTTGCGCTTGCCTCGATCCTTCTTGCCCTTGCCCGTGAACCACAGCACGTCGTCGTAGCCGTCGCCGTTGAAGTCACCGATGGCGATCTCATGGAACAGCGGCGAGGCGGCGAGGTTCTTCACCTTGACGAACGGCGTCATGCCCGTGGCGCTGCCGTAGGCGACCTGCCAGCCGTTGCGCGTGACGCTCTTGCGTGTGGTCCCGGTCATCCACAGGACGTCCTCGTACCCGTCGCCGTTGAAGTCGCCGTAGGTGAACTCGTCGTCGAATCCCGCGTCGAACACGTCGAAGTCGATCTTCGAGACCTTCTTGCCCGCGCCCTTGGGGCGCAGGGCGTACGTCATACGGGTGTCCTTGCCGTCGTTGATCGACCCGATCCACGAGGTCCGGCCCTGCGCGGTCTGCAGGATCCGGCCGTGGCCGAGGTAGATCGCGACGTGGTCGATGTCCTCGACCTCGCCGGTGTCGGACCAGAACAGGAGGTCTCCAGGGAGCAGGGAGTCGCTCGCGAGCGTCGTCCCGCGGCCCACCTTGATCTTCTTGCCGGCGCCAAGGTACTGGTCACGCGACGCCACAGGATCCACGACGCCGGGGTTCACGTGGCGCCAAGCGAGGTACACCGAGCCCGAGCAGTCGAAACGGCTCTGCTCGCGGGCGGCGAGGACGTACTCCTTGCCGATCAACGACGTGCGGGCGTAGTAGGCCGCCGCCTCGCCCGCGGTGATGGTCACAGCCTCGGCGCGCGAAGCGACAGCAGTCGCGACGAGACCCCACGCGAGCGCGAGGACCAGGGCGAAGGCGAGCCTGGCGCTCCACAGCCTCGCGTCGCCGCCGTGCTTGGACAGCGCGCGCGTGTGTGCCATGGTCCCCCGCTTCCTGTCGTCTGGGTACACGCCCCCTCAGGAGCGCGTCCGACGAGGGTAGACAGCGAAGTGCCCGAATGCACCGTCAATGTGACGAAGCCCACCGCGATCAGGCTTGCGCGAGCACGACCGCGAACCAGCCGCACCAGGCGGCGACGGCCGACATCAGCGCGAGCCCCGCTCGCGTCGGCATCGCATACGCGTATGACAGAGCCACGCACACAGCCGCGGTGACGACCGTGGCGACCGCGAAGAACGGGTTCACGGCACCCCAGACATCGAGCCCGAGGCACACCAGAGCGACGGACTCGAGGAGCGCGACCACGTGCAGCGTCGAGTAGAACGCGCTCACGATCAGCGTGGTCCGCGCGAGGTCCCCCGCACCATCCAGCGACCCGATCGCATACACCAGCCGTCCGTGGAGCGCGGATGCCGCGATCGCCACGGCGGCTGCGACGACCGTGACCACCGCGGCGATCGAGGTGCCCAGCCCCACCGGGGACAGCAGCCGCCACGCGGCGACCACGCCGACGACCGCGACGGCGCTCAGGATCACCAGGAGCTCGTCGATCCACGCGATCCGCGTGCGGCGCGAGGCCACCCACCCGTCGATCTGATCGGCGGCGGGAACTCCCCCGACCGACAGCTCGAGGAGCGCGGCCGCGAGCAGCCCCGCGCCGAGCAGCCCGAACGCGATCACCGCGATGGCCTGGTCCATCGTCACCCCCGGTCCTGCGACGGGGCTCTCTCCCGCCGGGGCCAGACTACGACGCGCTCGACGCCCAGGGACGGAAGTGCTTGACCCGCGCGCGAGCCGCCTTGCCCTGCTCGACCACGCGCTCGGGCGCGGTGCCGCCGACGTTGTCGCGAGCGGCGAGCGACCCCTCGACGGTGAGCACCGACAGCACCTCGGGGGTGAGCCCCTCGTGGATCGCCGCCATCTCCTCGGGCACCATCTCGTGGAGCTCCTTGCCGCGCTTCTCGCACAGTCGCACGCACGCGCCGGCGACCTCGTGGGCCTCGCGGAACGGGACGCCCTGCTTGACCATCCATTCGGCGATGTCGGTCGCGAGCGAGAACCCGGCGGGCGCGAGCTCGGCGAGTCGCTCGGTCTGGAAGCGCAGGGTGCGGACCATGCCGGCGAACGCGGGGAGGACCACCTCGAGCGTGTCGACCGCGTCGAACACCGGCTCGTGAACCTCCTGGATGTCGCGGTTGTACGCGAGCGGCAGCCCCTTGAGGGTCGCAAGCAGTCCCGTGAGGTGGCCGATGAGCCGGCCGGCCTTGCCTCGCGCGAGCTCCGCGATGTCAGGGTTCTTCTTCTGCGGCATGATGCTCGACCCGGTCGAGTACGAGTCGTCGAGGCGGACGAAGCCGAACTCCACGGTCGCCCAAGCGATGATCTCCTCGGAGATGCGCGACAGGTCGGTGCCGATCATCGCGGCCACCCACGCGAACTCGGCGACGACGTCACGCGAGGCGGTCGCGTCGATCGAGTTCTCGCACGGGCCCATGAAGCCGAGCTCCTCGGCCACCGCAGCGGGGTCGAGGCCGAGGGTCGATCCCGCGAGGGCGCCTGCGCCGTACGGCGACCAGGCGGCGCGCGCGTCCCAGTCGGTGAGGCGCTCGACATCGCGCAGCAGCGGCCATGCGTGCGCCATGAGCGAGTGGCCCAGCGTCACGGGCTGGGCGTGCTGGAAGTGGGTGCGGCCAGGCATCGGGTCCGCGAGGTGCCGGTCGGCCTGCTCGAGCAGCGCGTCGACGGTGTCGAGCAGCATCGACGCGATGTAGCGGGCGTGACGGCGCAGGTACACGCGGGGAAGGGTGGCGATCTGGTCGTTGCGCGAGCGGCCGGCGCGGATCTTGCCACCGAGCTCCGGCCCGATGCGCTCGATCAGCAGTCGCTCGAGCGCGCCGTGGACGTCCTCGTCGGAGTCGGCCGCCACGGCCTTCCCTGAGGCGACGTCCGCCCGCAACTGCTGGAGGCCGTCGACCATGCCGGCCACCTCATCGTCGTCAAGCAGGCCCGCCTTGTGGAGTGCATGGGCGTGGGCGATCGAGCCGCGCAGATCGTCGTCCGCGTAGCGCCAGTCGAAGTGCGTGGACTTGCTCAGCGCGGCGAGCGCCGCGTCGGGGCCGCCCTCGAAGCGTCCGCCCCACAGCGCGCCCTCGTTGGTGCCCTCTGCCTTGCTCATCTTCACTCCTTGACTTCGCCGGCGATCGGGGTACGACCCTACCGACACTCTCTCACCCGCGGCCGTCGCGGACGCGCGGGGAACGACACTGACGCACCCGGAGCGGGTGCGGCCGAGCGGGTCACTCGAGCCGCCGCGCCGACGCTGACCGACCCCGAAGGGCGAGGATCAGCGCGAGAGCGACGAGGAGTGACCCGCTCGGCAGGGACTGCTAGTAGCCCAGGCGCGCCTGACGCGCCGCCGCCTGCTTCGCGGCGAGACCGTAGATCTCGATGTAGCCGCGCGCGGCCGACTGGTCGAACGTGTCGCCCTCGTCGTAGGTTGCCAGGTTGAAGTCGTACAGGCCGGTGTCCGACTTGCGGCCGTCGACGATCGCCTTGCCGCCGTGCAGCTGCATGCGGATCTCACCGGAGACGTACTTCTGGGTGTCCTCGATGAAGGCGTCGAGTGACTGCTTGAGGGGCGAGGACCACATGCCGTCGTAGACCAGCTCGGTCCACTCGTCGGACATGCGGCGCTTGAAGCGGGCCTGCTCGCGCTCGAGAGTGACGTTCTCGAGCTCCTTGTGCGCCTCGATCAGGGCGATCGCACCCGGGGCCTCGTAGATCTCGCGGCTCTTGATGCCGACCAGGCGGTCCTCGACGATGTCGATGCGGCCGATGCCGTGCGCGCCGGCGCGGCGGTTCATGATCTCGATCGCCTGGAGCGGCGTGACCTTCTCGCCGTCGATCGCGACCGGGATGCCCTTCTCGAACGTGATGAGCACCTCGTCGGGCACCGGCGGGAAGGCCGGGTCGTCGGTGTAGTCGTAGACGTCCTTGGTGGGCGCGTTCCAGATGTCCTCGAGGAAGCCGGTCTCGACGGCGCGGCCCCAGACGTTCTGGTCGATCGAGAACGGGTTCTTCTTGGTGGTCGCGATCGGCAGGTTGTGCTTCTCGGCGTAGTCGATCGCCTTGTCGCGGGTCAGCGCGAGGTCACGCACGGGCGCGATGCACTTGAGCTCGGGGGCGATCGAGGTGATGCCGACCTCGAAGCGCACCTGGTCGTTGCCCTTGCCGGTGCAGCCGTGGGCCATCGTGTCGGCGCCGAACTGCTTCGCCGCGGCGGCGATGTGCTTGACGATCACGGGGCGGGACAGCGCCGAGACCAGGGGGTACTTGTCGTGGTACAGCGCGTTCGCCTTGAGCGCGGGCATGCAGTACTCGTTCGCGAACTCGTCACGCGCGTCGGCCACGTAGGCCTCGACGGCGCCGCAGTCCAGGGCGCGCTGGCGGATGACCTCGAGGTCCTCACCGCCCTGGCCGACGTCCACGGCCACGGCGATGACCTCGGCGCCGGTGGCGTCGGCGATCCAGCCGATGGCCACCGAGGTGTCCAGGCCTCCTGAGTAGGCCAGCACGATCCGATCCGTCATGAGCTTCTTCCTTCTACGAGTGGTGCTTGGGGTTCTGGGGTGTCAGTTGTCTGTCTGGGGGACGACGCCGGCGGCGCGGTCCAGGAACTTCTGCGCGAGCCTGAGCCCGCCGTCATGCGCTCGCGAGATCACGAGCACGGTGTCGTCGCCCGCGACGGTGCCGACGATGTCGGGGTCGTCGTGGCTGTCGATCGCCGAGGCGAAGTACTGCGCGCCGCCCGAGGGAGTGCGCAGGACGGTGATGTTGGCCGACCCGTCCGCGCTGAACAGCAGCTCGCCGCACAGCCGGGTGAGGCGCTCCCCCGTGGTCTCCTCGGGGTCGCCCTCGTTGCCGACGGCATACACATGCCCGCCGGACGATGCGCGCACCTTCACGGCGCCGATGTCGCCCAGGTCGCGGGACAGGGTGGCCTGCGTGACCGAGATCCCCTCCGCCTCGAGCCGCAGCGCGATCTCGCCCTGCGAGCCGATCCGCTCGGTCTCGATGAGACGGCGGATCAGCGCCTGACGCGCGGCCTTGGTGGCGGGGACGGCGGCTCTCACTGCGACACCAGCCACGTGAGCAGCGCCTTCTGCGCGTGAAGGCGGTACTCGGCCTCGAGCCACACGATGGACTGCGGGCCGTCGATGACCTCGGCGGTGATCTCCTTGCCGCGGTAGGCGGGCAGGCAGTGCAGCACCTGGGCGCCCTCGGCGGCGAGCTCGAGCGTGCGGGCGTTCACCTGGTACTGGTCGAACTGCCCGTGCCGCGCGGACGACTCCTCCTCGTCACCCATGGAGATCCACGTGTCGGTGGCGATGATGTCGGCGCCTCGCACCGCGTCGTCGTGGTCGGTCGTGACGGTGATGGACCCGCCCTGCTCGGCGGCGATCTTCTTGGCATCGAGGACGATGCGCTCGTCGGGCATGTAGTCGGCGGGGGCGCCCACACGCACGTGCATCCCGGCGAGCGCGCAGCCCAGCAGGTACGAGTGCGCCATGTTGTTGGCGCCGTCGCCCACATAGGTGAGCGTGAGTCCCTTCAGGGCGTCCACTCCCCCGCGCGCGTCGGCGATGGCGGCGAGGTCCGCGAGGATCTGGCACGGGTGGAACTCGTCGGTGAGCGCGTTCACGACGGGGACGCCCGCGTGCGCGGCCATCTCCTCGACGCGCTCCTGGCCGAACGTGCGCCACACGATCGCGCTGACCTGGCGGCCGAGCACCTTGGCCGTGTCGGAGACGGACTCGCCGCGACCCATCTGGGACGTGCCGGAGTCGAGCACGAGCGGGTAGCCGCCGAGCTCGGCGACGCCCGCCGAGAAGGACACGCGGGTGCGGGTCGAGGGCTTGTCGAACAGCACCGCGACCGCGCGCGGCCCGGCGAAGGGCTGGTGCAGGTGGCGATCCTTGCGGAAGGCAAGGGCGAGCTCGAGGACCTCGCGCTGCTCGGCGGCGGTGAGGTCGTCGTCGCGAAGGAAGTGGCGGGTCACGGGTGTGCCTCCTCGGTGGTCGGGGCGGCGGACGATGCGGGGGACGTGGACGATGCGGCGGCGGCCGCGAGGTGCTCGCCCAGGTGGGCGCGCAGCCACTCGACGAACGTGTCGGCCTCGGGCTGGGTCAGCACGAGCGCGGGTGCGAGGCGGATCGTGTCGGGGCTGGGAGGGTTGATGATGAACCCGTCCTCGACCGCGGCGGCCGCGACGGCGGCGCTGATCTCGGCCTCGAGCTTGATGCCGAGGAGGAGCCCCTCGCCTCGCACCTCGGCGACCCCGGGGATCGCCCCGATGGTCTCCTTGAGGTGCGCGCTGAGCGACTTCACGTGCGACAGGAGGTCGCGCTGGTCGATCGCGTCGAGCGTGGCCAGGGCCGCGGTCGCCGCGAGCGGGTTGCCGCCGAACGTGGTGCCGTGCTGGCTCTTGCCCAGCAGCGAGCCCGCCTCGGGTCCGAAGCCGATGACCGCGCCGATCGGGAAGCCGCCGGCAAGGCCCTTCGCGAGGGTGACGACGTCGGGCTGGATGCCGTGCGCCTGCATCGCGAGCCACGTGCCGGTGCGCGCGATGCCGGTCTGCACCTCGTCGGCGATCATGAGCGCGCCGTGACGCAGCGTGAGCTCGCGCACCGCGGACAGGTACTCGTGCGTCAGCGGGATGACGCCGGCCTCGCCCTGGATCGGCTCGAGGAAGATCGCGGCGACGTCGTCGCCCATCGCGTCCTCGAGCGCCGCGACGTCGTTCGCGGGGATCCACTCGACGCCGGGAGCGAGCGGCTCGAACGGCTCGCGGTAGGCGGCGTTCCAGGTCAGCGCGAGGGCACCCGTGGAGCGACCGTGGAAGGCCTTCTCGAGCGCCAGGATCCGGGTCCGGCCCGTGCGGCGCGACATCTTGAACGCGGCCTCGTTCGCCTCCGTGCCGGAGTTCGCGAAGAACACCCGGGAGCCCGCGGGGGCGCCCGAGATCTCGAGCAGGCGCTCAGCGAGCCGGATCTGCGGCTCCGTGGCGAAGAAGTTGGAGACGTGGCCGAGCGTGGCGGCCTGGGTCGCGATCGCGCCCACCCACTCCGGGTCGGCGTGGCCGAGCACGTTCACGGCGATGCCGCTGAGCAGGTCCAGGTAGCGGTTGCCGTCGGTGTCCCACACGTGGCTGCCCTGGCCGTGGCTCAGCACGCGCATCGGCGTGCCGTAGGTGCCCATCACGGCGTGCTCGTAGCGCTTGAGACCCACCGCGCCGGCGGTCGCGCCGGACTCGCCGTGCGCGGACAGCTCGGCGCCGTTGTGAGGGTCGACGCCGTCGTGGATGGTCGCGTCCTGGGTCATGTCCACAGCTCCTTGTCGGGAAGGATCATCGTGCCGATGCCTTCCGAGGTGAAGATCTCCGTGAGGATCGAGTGCGGCACGCGGCCGTCGATGACGTGCGCCTGCTTGACGCCGCCGCGGACGGCGCGCAGGCAGGCCTCCATCTTGGGAACCATGCCGGACTCGAGGCGGGGAAGGATCGTGTCGAGCTCGCCCGCGTGCAGGCGCTGGATGAGCGACGAACGGTCGGGCCAGTTGCGGTACAGGCCTTCGACGTCCGTGAGCGCGATGAACTTGCGGGCGCGCAGCGCCACCGCGAGCGCGGAGGCGGCGGTGTCCGCGTTGACGTTGAGGACCGTGGTCGGGTCGTCGACGTCGGGAGCGACGGTCGAGACGACGGGGATGCGTCCGGCCTCGATGATGTCCTGGACGGCGGCGGGGTTGACCTTGACGACATCGCCGACGAGCCCGACGTCGACGGGCTGGCCCTCGACCGTGGCGTGACGGCGGCGGGCCTGGAACAGCCCCGCGTCCTCGCCCGAGAGCCCGACGGCGCGGGGCCCGTGCTCGTTGATCAGTCCCACGAGCTCGCGCGTGACCTGCCCGGACAGCACCATGCGGACGACGTCCATCGCCTCGGGCGTCGTGACGCGCAGCCCACCGCGGAACTCCGACTCGATGCCGAGCTTGCCGAGCATCTCGGAGATCTGCGGGCCTCCGCCGTGCACGACGACGGGGCTCAGGCCGAGCAGCCGCAGGTGGACGACGTCCTGCGCGAAGGCGCGCTTGAGGCTCTCGTCGACCATGGCGTTGCCGCCGTACTTGACGACGACGGTGGCTCCGCGGAACTCCTCGATCCACGGCATGGCATCGATGAGGACGGAGATCTTCTGGGAGGCGCTGAGGCCGTCGACGGAGCGATTCTCGGTGGTCATGGTGGTCCCCTCAGGAGGAGTAGGCCGAGTTCTCATGGACGTAGTCGTGGGTGAGGTCGTTGGTCCACACGGTCGCGCTCGCGTCGCCTGCGTGGAGGTCCACCTCGATCAGCACCTCGCGGCCGGTGAGGTCGACGAGGTCGCGGTCGTCGCCGACGCCCGCGCCGCGGCACACCTGGACACCGTTCATCGTCACGTCGAGGAGGTTCGCGTCGAACGGGGCGACGTCCTCGGGCACCGTGCCGGCGGCCGCGATGACGCGGCCCCAGTTGGGGTCCTGGCCGAAGATGGCGGCCTTGAACAGGTTGGAGCGGGTGATCGTGCGCGCGACGGCCTCGGCCGCGTCCTCGGTGGTGGCGTTCACGACCGTGACGGCGATGTCGTGGGACGCCCCCTCGGCGTCTCCGATGAGGCCGCGCGACAGCTCCGCGCACACCTGGGTGAGGGCCGCCGCGAAGTTCTCGTCCGAGGGCGCGACGCCCGAGGCGCCGGAGGCCAGCAGCAGCACGGTGTCGTTGGTCGACATGCAGCCGTCGGAGTCGACGCGGTTGAAGGTCGTGCGCACGGCCTCGGCGAGAGCCGTGCCCGCCGCGTCCGCTGTGACGACCGCGTCGGTGGTGATCACGCACAGCATCGTCGCGAGGCCCGGTGCGAGCATGCCCGCGCCCTTGGCCATACCGCCCACCGACCAGCCGTCGCCTGAGGCGACGGACTGCTTGGTGACCGTATCGGTCGTGAGGATCGCGTGGGCCGCATCGTCCCCGCCGTCCGAGGCCAAGCCGGCGACCGCATCGTCCACTCCCGCGAGGAGCCTGTCCATGGGGAGGCGGACGCCGATCAGGCCGGTCGAGCACACGGCGACATCGCCAGCGGACACGTCCTTGCCCGCGGCCTGAAGGACCTCGGCGACGTGCTCGGCGGTGCGGTGCGTGTCGGCGAAGCCCTCGGCGCCGGTCGACGCATTCGCGCCGCCCGAGTTGAGGACGACCGCGTCGACGCGGCCGTCGGCGACCACCTGGCGGCTCCAGGCCACCGGTGCGGCGAACACGCGGTTCGACGTGAAGACGCCGACGCCGACGTGCTCGGGGCCCTCATTGACGACGAGCGCGACGTCCTTCTTGCCGGTCGACTTCAGCCCGGCCGCCACGCCGGCCGCGACGAAGCCCTGGGGGTGCGTGATGCTCACGGCGATCCCTTCCTCGCGCGCCCTACGGCGCGACGCCGATCGTGTTGAGGCCGGTCGTCTCGGGCAGGCCGAGCGCGACGTTCATGCTCTGCAGCGCGGCGCCCGCGGTGCCCTTGACGAGGTTGTCGATCGCGCACACGACGACGACGCGGCCGGCCTTGGCGTCGACGGCCACCTGCATCTGGGCCACGTTGGCGCCCAGGGTCGAGGCGGTGGTCGGCCACTGGCCCTCGGGAAGGACGATCATGAACGGCTCGTCCCGGTACGCCTCGACCCAGGCGTCGCGCACGGCCGCCGGGTCGGCGCCCGCGGCGAGCGGCGCCGTGATGGTCGCGAGGATGCCGCGCGCCATGGGCACGAGCGTGGGAGTGAAGCTGATCCGCACGTCGTGGGCACCCGCGATCTCGAGGTTCTGGACGATCTCGGGGATGTGCCGGTGGGTGCCGCCCACGGCGTAGGGCACGGCGGCGCCCATCGCCTCGGACGCGAGGTAGGGCACGGCGAGCTTCTTGCCCGCGCCCGAGTAGCCGTTGGCGAGGACCGCGACGATGTCGGTCGGGTCGACGAGGCCCGCGGCGACGCCGGGCTGGAGGCCCAGGGTGACGGCCGTGACGTTGCAGCCGGGCACGGCGATGCGCTTCGTGCCGGGGAGGCTGTCGCGCTGATGCCCGGCGGAGGTGATGAGCTCGGGCATGCCGTAGGGCCACGTGCCGGAGTGGTCGCCGCCGTAGTACTCGGCCCAGGCCTCGGCGCTCGCGAGACGGTGGTCGGCGCCGCAGTCGATCACGAGCGTCTCGGGCGGCAGCTGCGCGGCGATCTCGCCGGAGGTGCCGTGCGGAAGCGCGAGGACGACGACATCGTGGCCCGCGAGGTTCTCGGGGGTCGTGTCGACGATGACGCGGTCAGCAAGGTGCGGCAGGTGCGGCTGGTGAGCACCGAGACGGTCCCCTGCCGAGGAGTGCGCGGTGAGCGCGCCGAACTCGACGTCCGGATGCGCGCTGAACACGCGCAGGACCTCGCCCCCCACATAGCCGGAGGCGCCTGAGACTGCGACCGAGATCGTCATGTGCATAACTATACACTCAACTGAATACCGCCTGCTTCCATTGCGGCACCGCGTGTCCACCATCGCGCAGCGACCGCACAGCAACGCCCTCCGATTCGGGCGAGACCCCACCCCGCGCCCGCAGACGCGGCACTCGGCGCCACGACGCCCCGGCACAATGGACGCATGAAACGCACGCTCGCCCTCGCCTTCGTCGCCGCCCTCGCCCTCTCAGGCTGCTCGGGGGACGACGACGACTCGGCCACGGCGAGCATGTCCGCGAGCGCGAGCGCCGAACCGACCGTGACAGCCTCCGCCTCGGCGTCCGCCTCAGCGGCGCCCGCGATCTCCGTCGACGCGTCGGCCTCGACGATCGCGCTGCCGGACACGTTCTGCGACGATGCCGACCAGCTCTACCAGCGCGACCTCACGATGTCCGACGCGATGGACGCGGTCGATCCGAGCGCGATGACCGATGACGAGCTCGCCGACCCCGACGTGTTCGCGTCCTACCTCGAGGCGATCGACATCGACGGCTGGCAGTCGTGGAGGGCGCTCTATCTTCAGGCCGCCGAGGACTCGGAGTCCGAGCAGATGCAGGAGTGGATCGCGGTGATCGTCGCGGCCACGGATCTCCAGTACGAGGTCTACGCCGACGCCGCGGAGACGACGGACAACATCGCCGACTGGATCGACGAGGTGAACACGATGCTCGCGGACCGGTCGGACGAGATCGAGGTGGAGGGCAACGAGGCCCTCAACGCCTCCGAGGCCTCCCTCACCGCGTGCAGCATGCCGCTGTCGGTCCCGGCAGGGGAGCTGCTCGGCTACGTCGGCTGACGCCCCGTCGAGCGCGAGCGCGCCCGCTCGCGCTCGTCCCGCCGGCGGGAATCCCACGGCGCGGGCCTACGCTGACAGCATCATGAGAGCGATCCAGATCAGCGCCACCGGGGGCCCCGAGGCCCTGACCGTCGTCGACATGCCTGAGCCCACCCCCGAGCCCGGCCGCGTGCTCGTGAGGTCCGCCGCGATCGGCGTGAACTTCATCGACACGTACCACCGCAGCGGCGCCTATCCCGTGCCGCTGCCGTACGTGCCCGGACGCGAGGGCGCGGGCGTCGTCACCCACGTGGGCGAGGACGTCGACGGGGTCGAGGTCGGCGATCGCGTCGCGTGGCCGTTCAGCCCCGGGTCCTACGCCGAGGTCGTCTCGCTCGCGCCCCACGAGATCCACCGCGTGCCCGACGGGGTGCCGCTCGAGACCGCCGCCGCGGCCATGCTCCAGGGACTCACGGCCCACTACCTCGTGACCTCTGTCCATCCCGTGAAGGCGGGCGAGACGGTGCTCGTGCATGCCGCAGCCGGCGGCGTCGGGCTCCTGCTCACCCAGATGACGCGGGCGCGCGGCGCGCGCGTGCTCGGCACCGTCAGCACCGACGCGAAGGCAGAGCTCGCACGCGAGGCCGGAGCCGAGGTCATCCGCTACGACGCGATGGTGGACCTCGCCACCGAGCTGCCCACCGCGGTCCGCGCCCTCACCGACGGCGAGGGCGTTCACGCGGTCTACGACGGGGTCGGCGCCACGACGTTCGACGGCTCGCTCGCGTCGCTGCGGCCGCGCGGCATGATGGCCCTGTTCGGCGCGGCGTCCGGCCCCGTGCCGCCGTTCGACCTCCAGCGGCTGAACGCCGGCGGATCGCTCTTCATCACGCGCCCCTCGCTCGGACACTTCCTCGCGACCGCAGAGGAGCGCGCCTGGCGGGGGTCCGAGCTCTTCGGCGCGATCCGGGACGGCTCGCTGAATGTTCGCGTCGGAGCGACCTACCCGCTCGAGGAGGCGGCCGCCGCGCACACCGCGCTCGAGGGCCGCGCGACCACGGGGAAGGTGCTCCTGCTCCCCTAGGCGACCGTCACGCCGAGGAGGCCGCCGCATCGTCCGCGGGCACGCGAAGGTGATGCGGCGTGACGAAGAACGCGGTGAGGACGCTCGCGATCAGGATCGCGGCGGCGGGGAGCATGATCGTCTCGGACATCGCGGTGGAGAACGGCGCGGCGAGCTCCTCTGGCAGCGTGAAGGACCCCGAGACCTCGGTCGAGAATCCGGCTGATCCGCCGTCGAGGTGGGCCGAGAGCCGACCCACGATGAGCGTCGCTACCGCCGCCGAGCCGATGACGGAGCCGACCTGCCGCGTCGCGTTGTAGACGCCCGAGCCCGCTCCTGAGGACTGCGGCGGCAGCGTGCGGTTGGCGGTCGTCGCGAGCGGACCCCACGTGAAGGCCGAGCCCACGCCGATCAGCAGCGACGCCCCGAGGAGCGCGACGATCGACGCGTCCGGCCTCATGAGGCCGGCGTAGGCCCACAGGCCCGCCGACATCAGCACGGTGCCGGGAACGGCGAGCACGCGGGGGTGGACCCTGTCCACGAGACGCCCGGACAACCTCGCGAGCAGCAGCGACATGACCGCGGAGGGCGCCGTCATGAGCGCCGACTGCGTCGGGCTCATCCCCATCACGATCTGGAAGAAGTACATGACCGGGATCATCATGCTCGTGACGGTGAACCCCACCGCCATGACGGCACCGTTCGCGATCGAGAAGTTGCGGTCATGGAACAGCGACAGCGGCAGCAGCGGCTCCTTCCGGGTCCGCCCCTGCCACCACACGAAGACGCCCAGGCACGCGACGCCCGCGACGATGCACAGCCACACCCACGGCGCCCAGTCCTTCGCCTGCCCCTCCTGCAGTCCGAAGACGAGCCCGAACATGCCCAGCCCCGACAGCGCGACCCCCACCCAGTCGAACGAGTGCGAGTGGGTCTCGAGCGTCGGCACGAGGAACCAGGCGGCCACGAACGCGACGGCACCGATCGGCACGTTGACGATGAAGATCCACTCCCAGCCAGGGCCATCCACGAGCACCCCGCCCGCGAGCGGACCGAGCAGCCCCGCGATGCCCGCGGTCGCTCCCCACAGCGCCATCGCGCTGCCCCGCCTGGCCGCGGGGAAGGTGCGCGTGATGATCGCCATGGTCTGCGGCGTCATGAGGCTCGCGCCGAGCCCCTGGAAGGCGCGGGCCGCGATGAGATTGCCGATCGCGGACCCTGGCAACGCGTCCGCGAGGCCGCACAGGAGGGACGATGCGGTGAAGACCGCGAGCCCGATCAGATAGATCCGGCGCGGGCCGAAGCGGTCACCGAGCCTGCCTGTGATGAGCAGCGGGACCGCGTAGGTGAGCAGGTAGGCGCTCGTCACCCAGATGACGGCGTTGGTGTCGACCTCGAGCGAGGCCTGGATCGACGGGTTGGCGACCGTCACGATCGTCGTGTCGATCAGGATCATGAAGAAGCCGAGGATCAGCGCCCACAGCGCGCGCCACGGATTCTGAACCTGCTCCACTCCCCCGCCTTCCGACTCGCCCGATCCCCGGCTTCGACTCTAGACCAGGATCTGCCGCACCACATGCCGCATTCGGGACCGCGACCAGGCACAATGGGCGCATGCAGAACCTGCGGATGCGCATGATGCGTGAGGAGGACGTCCCCTCCGTCACGACCCTGAACGCGGGCGCGTCCCCGGCGGTCAACATCCTCACGGAGGAGGAGATGTCGACGCTGTTCGGGCTGTGCGACATCGCCCTCGTCGCGACCAACCGCGAGCGCGAGGTCAACGCGTTCCTGCTGTCGCTCGCTCCCGGGCAGCCCTACGAGTCCGAGAACTACCAGTGGTTCGAGAACCGGGGCATCCGGCACCAGTACATCGACCGCATCGTCGTCTCCCCCTCGGCCAAGGGCACCGGCATCGGGCGCGCGCTGTACGAGTCCGTGTTCGAGCGCGCCCGCGAGCGCGGCGCGAACGAGGTGAGCTGCGAGGTCAACACCGATCCCCCGAATCCCGGCTCGCTCGCCTTCCATGAGCGTCTGGGCTTCCGGCTCCTCGAGGAGCAGTGGACCAAGGGCGACACCGTGAAGGTCGCGCTGCTCGCCCGTTCCGTGTACTGAGCGCTGATCCGGGTACTGAGCGCTGACCGGCTGCCGACTCGCACGCCTTCCGAGCGCGGCGCTCCCAGATCTACAGTGCGCGGCACTCCCAGACGCCGATGAGGTGATCCCCGGACTCGGGGTCCGCCACGTCGAAGGTCCCGGAGTCGAGGTCGTCGCCGACGACGACCGTGCCCGCGCCCTGGATCGCCTCGCCGCTCGCATCGAGGAACGTGACCACCCCGTCGTACGAGCCCCCGTCGTGGACCTCCTGCGCCACCCCGAGCGTCGCGGTCGCGACTCCCTCGTGGACGGCCAGGTCCTGGACGACGATGGTGAGGCCGTCGCCCGTGCCGATCTCGCCGCAGTCGGCGGTCACGAGGGGGTCACCGTCGACGGCGCGAGGAGCGTCGACCCGGACGCCGAGAGAAGCGCCGTCCGACTGCCGCACCGCCTCGATGACCGCCCGCACGGGGCCGCGGCGGATCGACGCCATGGGCGAGGCGGCCCCTGGCTCGACGCTCGCCTCTGCGGAAGGGACGGCGACGGCGGTCTCCGAGGAGGTCGCGCCGTCGATCTCAGCAGCGGTCGTCGGGAGCTCGGCGTCGGAGATGGCGACATCGCTGGGAGGCGCGCTCGCGCAGCCGGCGAGCGCGATGGCGAGCGCGGCCGCTGCAAGCGTGGCCGTCACCTCGCGCATGGGCCCTCTCCCGTCGCTCACGGAGCGCCCGTGCGCCCCGTCTAGGTCAGTTGTACCGCGCGCGGCGGGCGCGTGTCGATGACATTGGTCACACCGGCGAGTCGCGTCACGCGAAGACGCGTTCCGGGCGCTCTCAGCCGGTCCTCGTCGCCGAGATGACGCCCGCGTAGGGCTGGAGGATCAGGTCGAGGTCCCGGCCTGCGCCCTCCGCCCAGAGGCCCGAGATCTGGCCGTCGAGATAGAGCGCGTTCGGCGTGCCGAGACCGTCCCTGAACATGCGGGCGAACGTGTCGAAGTTGACCACGTCGTCCGAGATCGCAAGATAGACCGTGCCCCCGTCCTCGGAGACCCCGACGCCGCTGCGGTAGGCGACGTTCGACGAGCCCGGGGTGAACTCGGGGTGGATCTCGCCGTCGAGCACAAGCGCGGGCCCGGACTGCGTCGCCTGGACGACGCCGGCGGGGTCGTACTCGGTCGAGTCGACCACCTCCGCGGTGCCGTCCTTGAGGATCGCGAAGACCCCGTTGGGCTTGAGGTGGAAGTTGCCGTAGCCGTCGTTGAGGTTGAGACCCACGAGCTGCTCTCCGTCGGACACGAGCAGCCCGCCAGGCCTGAAGTCCTCCGTGAAGATGCCCGCGTTGGTGAGCACGTCGCCGTCGACCTCCGCCAGATACGTGCCACCGTCCGCCTGCTCCCAGACGACGCGCACGGCCCACTCGGACAGGTCCAGCGCGGCGACGGAGAACTCGATGCCCTCGAACTCGTAGGGCTGAACGGGGCTGTCCGGATCGATGCCGTCGTCGGCCGTCGCGCTCGCGCTCGCGGTCTGTGACGCGGCGGTCGAGGGCGAGGACGATGCGGTGGCGCCGATGGTCGGGTCGACGCTCGTGCCGTCAGTGCCGTCAGTGCCGTCGGTGCCGTCAGTGCCGTCGGTGCCGGAGCATCCGGCGAGCAGGGCCGCGCACGCGATGACGGCGGCCGCGCGGCGGCGCGATGCGCCTCGGCGTGACGTGCCTCGGCGTGACGTGCCTCGGGGCGACGTGCCTCGGGGCGACGCGCCTGCGGCCGAGGCCGATCGCGGGCGGCCGCCGAGCGCGGGGATCGGACGAGGCACGGACATGCGCGCCAGCCTAGGCTGTCGCGCCGCGCCGCGACGATCCCGGGAACAGATCGGGCGCACGGCGGGTTCACCGCATGGACGCCGTCGTCGCGGTGAGGTGCCGCGAGATCGGGCGCCGCTGAGGAGTGAGACCGTGAGCGACTCGCCGCACCGCTACGACCCCCACCGCTCCGCGTTCACGCGCTCGGACGCCTTCGTGTTCTTCGGCGCGACCGGAGATCTCGCACGCAAGCAGATCTTCCCGTCGTTGCTGGCGATGGTGCGCGATGGCGCCCTCGACGTCCCCGTGGTGGGAGTCGCATCGTCCGGCTGGACGCTGGACGACCTCAAGGCGAGGGTGCGCGAGTCGGTCGGCGCCGCCGCCGACCGCCACCCCGAGGCGTTCGCGCGGCTGCTCGACCTGCTGCGCTACGTCGACGGCGACTACCGCGACGCCGCCACGTTCGCCGCGCTGAGGAGCGCGCTCGGCGGCGCGAAGCGGCCGACCCACTACCTCGCGATCCCTCCGGCCCTGTTCGGCACGGTGATCGAGGGGCTCGCCGCGGAGGGGCTCAACGAGGACGCGCGCGTCGTCGTCGAGAAGCCGTTCGGGCGCGACCTCGAGTCGGCCGTCGAGCTCGACGCGATCATCTCCTCGGCCTTCCCTCCCGAATCCGTGTTCAGGATCGACCACTTCCTCGGCAAGGAGGAGATCATGAACCTCCTCTACTTCAGGTTCGCGAACGCGCTCGTGGAGCCCGTGTGGAACCGCGACCGGATCGCAAGCGTGCAGATCACCGTCGCGGAGGACTTCGGCGTGCAGGGGCGCGGCGCGTTCTACGAGTCCGCGGGCGCGCTGCGGGACGTGGTCGAGAACCACATGTTCCAGGTCGTCGCGCTGCTCGCGATGGAGGCGCCCGCTTACCAGGGCTACAAGGCCGTGCACGATGCGAAGGTCGCGGTCTTCAAGGCGATGCGGCCGCTCACGAGGGACGACGTCGTGAGGGGCCAGTTCGAGGGTTACCGCGACGAGCAGGGGGTCGCCGCCGACTCCGACGTCGAGACGTTCGCCGCGATCAGGCTGTGGATCGACTCGTGGCGGTGGGCCGGCGTGCCCTGGTACCTGCGCACGGGCAAGCACCTTCCCACGAAGGCCGCCGAGGTGGTCGTCGAGTTCAAGCGCCCCCCGCAGCAGCTGTTCGACGATGCCCTCGACGACTCCGAGCGTCCCAACTACCTGCGCTTCCGCCTCTCCCCCGTGCCGCAGATCGCGCTCGCCGCGCGCGTGAAGACCCCCGGCGAGGAGTTCCGCGGCGAGCAGCGGGAGCTCAGCGTCCAGTCCAACGCGGCGCTCGAACGCCCCGCGTACGCGCGGCTCCTGTCCGACGCGCTCCGGGGCGATCCCTCGCTGTTCACCCAGGAGGAGTCCGTCGAGGCCGCGTGGCGCGTCGTGGACGACGTTCTCGACGATCACGCGCCCGCGATCCCGTACGCCCGAGGCTCCTGGGGTCCCGCCGAGGCGGACGACCTGATCGCGCCCCACACCACCTGGATGAACCCCGACCCCGCGCACGATGCGGCGCATCCCGCCGCCGCGCCCGACACGACCACGCCCGCCACGACCGCGCGAGAGACCGCGCACCAAGGAGACCGCTCATGACCACCGCTACACCGCTCCAGCTCGGCATGATCGGCCTGGGCCGCATGGGCGCGGGGCTCAGCCGCCGCCTCATGGCGGACGGTCACACCGTGGTGGTCAACGACGTCTCCGCCGACGCCGTGGACGCGCTCGCCGCCGAGGGCGCCGTGGCCGCGCACACGCTCGAGGATCTCGTGGCCGCCCTCGACGCGCCCCGCGCCATCTGGGTGATGGTGCCGGCCGGCGCGATCACCGAGGACGTGATCTCGCGGCTCGCCGCCGTGCTCGAGCCCGGCGACACGATCATCGACGGCGGCAACTCGTACTACCGCGACGACCTGCGCCACGCGGCGGAGCTCGCCACGCGGGAGATCTCGTTCGTCGACGTCGGCACCTCGGGCGGCGTCTGGGGCGCCGAGCGCGGCTTCTCGCTCATGATCGGCGGGGACGATGCGACGGTGGGCCGCCTCACGCCCATCTTCCGGTCGCTCGCGCCCGGCATCGAGGCCGCCGGGCGCACGCGGGGCAAGTCGGGCGAGCCCCTGCCCGGCGAGGAGGGCTGGCTCCACGCGGGCCCCGTCGGCGCTGGCCACTTCGTCAAGATGGTCCACAACGGCATCGAGTACGGCCTCATGGCCGCCTACGCCGAGGGCTTCAACATCCTCAAGGCCGCCAACGCGGGCACGCCCGGGGCTCCGGCGCACGACGCTCAGACGGCGCCCATGGCGAACCCCGAGTACTACCGGTACGACTTCAACGTCGACGAGGTCGCGGAGGTGTGGCGGCGCGGCTCGGTGGTCGGATCGTGGCTGCTCGACCTCACCGCGGACGCGCTGCACGCCTCCCCCGAGCTCACGGAGTTCTCGGGCGAGGTCGCCGACTCGGGCGAGGGCCGGTGGACCTCGATCGCGGCGATCGATGAGGGCGTGCCCACCCCCGTGCTCACGACCGCCCTGTACTCGCGGTTCGCCTCGCGCGACCTCGACGCCTACGCCGAGAAGGTCCTCAGCGCGATGCGCAAGGGCTTCGGCGGGCACGTCGAGAAGCCGACCGGCGAGTAGCCGCCGCCCGAGGCGCGGGGACGATGCGCGCGGGAGCTCGTGCGCGTGCCGACCGCGGACCCCTGCCTCGCGTCGCGGCGCGCCGCGACTTAGCCTGGTGCAGACCTTTGCCTTGCAAGTCCTGGGACCCTCGTCCCGCGCGGAGCAGCCCAGCCAAAGGCAAACTTCAGGTAAAGGACGGGTCCCCGGGAGTCTGCCCGTCCTCGCCGCTCGAGCGGCCACACCGGCACCGCCGCCACAGGCACCGCCGTACACCCGACGACGAAGGAGTCCACGTGAGCACCACTGCCCCGACTCAGCTGCTTGCCGACATCGACCTCGACCCCGAGGTCCGTGCGGCGCTCGAGGCGAGCCCCCGCGTGACGATCCCCGCCACGCGCGAGGAGCTCTACACGCTCGCTCTCGGCCCGGAGGGCGGTCCCGTCTTCTCGGTCGACTACGACGCGAACGGCACGCCCGTGACGGAGGCCACCGTGACGCGCTGCCGCAACGGCATCGCGGTGAACTTCCCCGAGGACTACATGCGCCGCCGCGACCCCAAGTGCATGCTCATCGCTGACGACCGCCCCACGGACAAGGACCGCTACGCGGACCGCTTCGGCGAGTCCTTCGACCGGGTCCGCTCCGAGACCATCGCCTGGCTCGGCACGCAGGAGCTCGTCGTCGTCCCGTTCAAGGCGGGTGGCCTCACCTACGGCTCGCCCTCGATCGCGATCGTCCCCGCGAGCTCGGCGTTCTTCGCTCTCGCGCTCGTCGACCTCCAGGGCTGGACGACGTTCGAGGAGCTCGGGGCCTTCACGCCGCGCTCGATCCTGTACGTCGCGCCGCCGTTCCGTCACACCCACTTCGACGGCAAGCAGGTCGTCGTCCACGACCGCACCGAGACGCTGCACGAGATCTTCGCCTACAACCTCTACCCGGGGCCCAGCGCCAAGAAGGGCGTCTTCTCCGTGCTGCTCGACATCGGCGAGGAGGAGCGCTGGATCACCGCACACGCCTCGTCCGTACGCGTCACCACGCCGTACGACAACGACACCGTGATCATGCACGAGGGCGCCTCCGGCGGTGGAAAGTCGGAGATGTGCCAGGACCTCCGACGCGAGGACGACGGCCGCATCCTCGTCGGCCGCAACGTCGTCACCGAGGAGGACTACTTCATCACCCTGTCCGAGACCTCGGAGCTGTCCCCCGTCACGGACGACATGACGCTGTGCTATCCGTCGATCCAGGACGGCTCGGGACGCATGGTCGTCGCCGACGCCGAGGACGGCTGGTTCGTGCGCGTCGACGGCCTCACCGAGTACGGCAACGAGCCCCACTTCGAGCAGGCGGTCATCCACCCCGAGGAGCCGCTGGTCTTCTTCAGCATCGACGGCGTGCCCGACGCGACCGCCCTGCCGTGGGAGCACACGCCCGACTCGAACGGCAAGCCGTGCTCGAACCCGCGCGTCGTGATCTCCCGCAAGAACATCCGCCACATCGTCAACGAGCCCGAGCCCGTCGACGTCCGCACGTTCGGCGTGCGCATGCCCGCGTGCACCGAGGACAACCCCACCTACGGGATCATGGGCCTCACGCACTTCGTGCCGCCGGCCATCGCATGGATGTGGCGCATCATCGCGCCGCGCGGCGACAAGAACCCCTCGATCGGCGAGCACGCCGACGCCGTGAAGAAGCTCGAGCACGGCGGCATGGTGTCGGAGGGCGTCGGCTCGTACTGGCCGTTCTCGACCGGCACCAAGGTCGCGGCCGCGAACCTGCTCATGGAGCAGATCGTCACCTACGACCGCACCCGCTACGTGCTCGTGCCCAACCAGCACATCGGCGCGTACAAGGTCGGCTTCTCCGCCGAGTGGCTCACCCGCGAGTGGCTCGCCCGCAAGGGCGGCGGCCGCATGCGCGCCGACCAGCTCGAGCCCGCACGCTGCGCGCTGTTCGGCTACGCCCCGAAGGAGATCACGCTCGACGGCCAGCCGATCCGCCAGACCCTGCTGCGTCCCGAGATGCAGTCGGCGGTCGGCGTGGAGGCGTACGACGCCGGATGCAGGATCCTCACCGGGTTCTTCAAGTCCGAGCTCGAGCAGTACCTCACCGACGACCTGCACCCGCTCGCGCGCCAGATCATCGAGACCTGCCTCAGCGACGGCACGGTCGAGGACTACGAGAAGCTCACCCCGATGTTCCTGTGACCCCCGGGTACCCGGCCGACGCCTGCCTGGTACCCGACGGACACAGGCCCTGACGACGCCCTGTCGCGGGATTACGCTGGAAGGACACGCGTGATCCCGCGGCAGGGCGCTCGTGTCCCTACCGCCGAGGAGGTGTCCGATGGCGGCGCTCACGTCTGGCGGCGACCGGTCCGGCCGCGACCAGTCCGGCCGCGACCCCTCGATCCGCGACGCGGCCGAGGTCGCGCGGGAGCTCGGGACGGACACCGCATCGGGCCTCAGCGCAGCCGAGGCCGCCGCCAGGCTGCTCCGCGATGGACCCAACCGCCTCGCCGAGGCACCTCGGGTCCCCACGTGGCGGCGGCTGCTCGCGCAGCTCGCGGATCCGCTCGTGTACCTGCTCCTCGGCGCGATCGTCGTCGCCGTCCTCGCCTGGTGGGCCGAGGGCGCCGAGGGGATGCCGTGGGATGCGCTGGTGATCGCGATCGTCGTGATCGCGAACGCGCTGCTCGGCTACGTCCAGGAGCGACGCTCGGAGGACGCGGTCGCGGCGCTCCAGCAGATGTCCGCCGCCGGCGCGATGGCGCTCCGCAGCGGCGCCCCCGTCAGGCTCGCTGCCGACGAGGTGGTGCTCGGAGACCTGCTCCTCCTGTCCGAGGGCGACGCCGTCCCCGCCGATGCGCGCATCGTCGCTGGCGAGATCTGGGTCGCCGAGGCGTCGCTCACCGGGGAGAGCGCGCCGGTCGCGAAGGACCGCTCCGCACTTGCGGCCGCGGCGGCGATCGGCGACCGTACGTCCATGGTGTTCGCGGGTACGGGGGTCACGCGCGGCGCCGCCCGCGCGGTCGTGACCGCGACCGGCATGGACACCGAGACGGGACGGATCGCGGGGCTGCTCGAAGGCGCGGAACCCGACCCGACCCCGCTCGAACGGCAGATCGCGAGGCTGAGCAGGGTGCTCGGGCTCACCGTGGTCGGGATCGCGGTGGTCGTCGTGGCGGCCGTGCTCCTCACCCGGGACATCGCGACGGTCTCCGACCTCGTGTCGGTGCTCCTGCTCGGCGTCGCGCTCGCGGTGGCGGCGGTGCCGGAGGGCCTGCCCGCCGTGATGTCCGTGGTTCTCGCTCTGGGCGTGCAGCGCATGGCGAGGCGTCAGGCCATCGTCAAGGAGCTGTCGTCGGTCGAGGCTCTCGGCTCGGCGTCCGTGATCTGCACCGACAAGACGGGCACGCTCACCGAGAACCGGATGACGCTCACGACCATCGTCACGGGAGCCGGCGAGACAGCGGTCGACGCCGGTCTCGGGGACGATGCGGCGGCGGCCGCGGTCGTCTCGTACGGGACGCTCGCGGGCGACGCGCTCGTCACCGAGCATGACGGGAGGGTCGCCTTCGAGGGCGATCCCACGGAGACCGCGTTCCTCGCGGTCGAGCATCGGCTGGGACTCGAGCGGCTTCGCGCGAGCCTCACCAGGGTCGGCACGGTGCCGTTCAGTGCTGAGCGGCAGCGCATGAGCGTCGTCGCGGACGATGCGGACGGCGGCTCGGTCGTGGCGGTCAAGGGAGCGCCCGACGTGGTCCTGCCCCGGTGCGCCTCCGTACTCGATGCCGCTGGCGAGTCCGCCTGGGACGAGGCCGCGCATCGGCGGATCGCGCGCGGCGTGGAGGACCTGGCCTCACGCGGGATGCGAACGCTGGCGGTCGCGTACCGCAGGCTTCCTGACGAGGCCGACCCGTCGCCCGATCTCGAGCACGACCTGGTACTCGCTGGGGTCGCGGGGATCGTCGATCCCCCGCGTCCTCAGGCGCGCCGCTCGGTGGCCGACGCGCGCGCCGCAGGCATCCGCGTGCTCATGGTCACGGGAGACCACCCGGAGACCGCCCGCGCGATCGCCGCGGAGGTGGGCATCGCGTCGGCCGCGGATCCTGTGCTCGCTGGGGCCGAGCTCTCGCGCATGTCACCCGAGGAGCTCGCAGCCGCGGCGCCTCACGTGTCCGTCTTCGCGCGGGTCGCCCCCGAGGACAAGCTGCGCCTGGTGGACGCGCTCCAGGCGGACGGCGAGGTCGTCGCGATGACGGGCGACGGAGTCAACGACGCTCCCGCGCTGCGGGCCGCGGACATCGGCGTCGCGATGGGGCGCGGCGGCACCGAGGTGGCCCGCGAGGCGTCCGCCATGATCCTCGCGGACGACGACTTCGCGACCATCGTCACGGCGGTGCGGGAGGGCCGCGGGATCCTCGACAACGTCACGCGCTTCCTGCGCTTCCTCATCGCCTCGAATCTGGGCGAGGTGCTGTCCGTGTTCCTCGGGGTGGTCGCGGCCGGGTATCTGGGGCTCACCGGGGACGACGGCATGCTGGTCGCTCCCCTGCTCGCCACCCAGATCCTCTGGATCAACCTGCTCACCGATCTCGGGCCGGCACTCGCCGTCTCCGCCGAGAGGTATGCGGACGACCTCATGGAGCGGACGCCGCGCCGCCCGCAGGACCCGATCCTCACGCGCCGCACGTGGCTGTTCATGGGCTGGACGGCCGCGTGGATGGCGGCCGCGACCCTTCTCACGCTGGATGGCTTCCTGCCGGGCGGCGCGATCGAGGGCTCGGCGGACCTGGACACCGCGCGCACCGCGGCCTTCACGGTGCTGGTGCTCGCGAATCTCACCGTCGCGTTCTCGGCGCGGTCGGAGACCGTGTCCGTCGTGCGCGGCCTCGCGAGCAACGGATGGCTGTGGGGCGCGGTCACGCTGTCGGTGCTGCTGCAGGTCGCGGTCGTGCATGTGCCGATGCTCAACGTCGCGTTCTCGACCGCGCCGCTCTCGGCGGCTCAGTGGGCGGCCTGCGTCGCCGCGACGATGGCGGTGCCACTCGCGACCGAGGCGCTCAAGGCGGTCCTGCGGGCTCGCGACCGGCACCTGGCGAGCGCCTGAAGCGACCGCGCCACCCGCATCGTCCGGGCCGGGGTCCTGCACTCGGGACCTCCGCATCGTCCGGGCCCCTCGCGCGATAGTAGGTTGATTGCGGCAACGAACACGCAGGAGGATCCATGGACGCGGCTGAGCAGCGGGCTCGCATGAACGAGGTACCGGTCGAGGACACGACCCGCAGCGAGTACGAGAAGCTCATGAACGACGAGTGGTTCAAGTACCGCTCGGGACCCGAGCTGGCCGACATGCAGCGCGCGACGATCGGCACCCTGCGCGAGATCAGCGCGAGCTACTTCGAGGACCCCGCGGCCGCCACCCAGGTGCTCACCGACCTTGTCGAGGAGTGCGGCCCGGGCCTGGACTTCCGTCCGCCGATCTACCTGGAGTACCGCGAGCGGGTGCGGTTCGGCTCGAACGTCTTCATCAACTCGAACCTGATGATCCTCGGCAGCGGCGAGGTGACCATCGGCGACAACGCGCTGATCGGCCCCGAGGCGCGCTTCTACACGGTCAACCACGCCTTCGACGTCGAGACGCGGCGCGAGGGCTGGGAGCGAGCGTTCCCCATCGTGCTCGAGGACGATGTGTGGCTCGGCGGGTCCGTCGTGATCTGCCCTGGCGTGACGATCGGGCGCGGGTCGGTCGTGGCGGCCGGATCGGTCGTCACCAAGGACGTGCCGCCGATGACGGTCGTGGGCGGGAACCCGGCGAGGGTGCTCAAGCACCTGTGACGCGGGCACCGGGAGCGGGCCGACTCGGCGCGCTCACGACGGCCAGCGCGCGCTCAGCAGCTCAGCGCTGAGCGTCGTCCTCGCCGGTCGTGGCCTCCGGCGTCTCCGCCTTGTCTTCAGCCTCGGCCTCGTGCTCAGCCTCGGCGCCGGCCTCGGTCGTATCGGTGGCCGTCGACTCGATCGTCTGCGACTCGGCCTTCGCGGAGTCGTCTGCGGCCTCGTCCTTCTTCTTGGGGCCCGACAGCCAGCCCGTGTTCAGCGGACCGTCCTCCTTGGCGCCCTTGTAGAACTGCCAGCCGAAGTAGCCCACGGCGATGGCGATGGCGATGTAGAAGAAGGCCTGCGCGGCGATCTCGGTACCCTGCCCGGAAGCTTCGGCGAGAATCATGCGGGGATTCTCTCACGCCCCATGCGGCACGAGCCACCGGCGCCAGAGGATCCGAACGCTCGTCCTCGGAACGTCGTCACAGCTCGAGCCGGATCTGCTCGGCGTCGAGCTCGCGCATCGAGGCCTCGAGCGTGGAGCTTGTGAAGACCCCGACCGAGCGGGCGTCGAGCAGCACCTCACGCTGGGCGTGGATGACGGCGAGCCGCTCCCCGCGCTCGTCGAGCTCGAGGCCCTCGGCCTGCACCTGGTCGATCGCATCGTCAGCAGCCGCGCCGAGCATCTCCTGCAGCTTGGCCCGCTCCTCGGCGCGCTGCTGCGGCGTCTGGCCGGGATCGGGCTTGAGGATCTTCACGAGGGACTCGGCGGTCCCGCCCTGCACTCCCAGCGACACCACGGCGACGACGAACGCGACGAGGATCAGCAGCGACCGCTCGGGGGCGTCGGAGGGGAGCGTCTGGGCGCCCGCGATGGTCACGACGCCGCGCATGCCCGACCACACGAGGAGCGCGCCGTCGCGCCAGCCGAGCCTGGTCGAGACCTGGTAGGTCGCGTCGGCCTCGGCGCGCAGCAGCCGGACCCTGATCCTGCGATGCAGCTCCTCCTCGGGCCGCCCGGGGCGCAGCCGGATGCTGACGCGATCCAGGATCGTCAGGGGCGGCGGCGTGCTCAGGTCGGCGAGCTGGGCCTGGTCGGCGGCGATCCGCTCACGCTTCTCGTCGGCAGTGACCGCGTTGCGGCGCAGGACTCCCATGAGCGGGATGATGAAGGCCGTGCGGATGATGAGGCTCAGCGCGAGCGCGGCGAGCGCGATCCACACCGCACGGCCGACGCCCTGATGCCTGGCCTCGACGTCCTCGATCACTCCGAGGAGCTCGAGTCCCAGGATCAGGTAGACGGCACCCTCGAGCACGAGCTCGAGGGCGTGCCAGGTCTGCCGGTCGGCGACACGATGCTGCGGACCGAGGACGTGGGCGGCGCCGTTGCCGGTCACGAGGCCGGCGACGACGGCCGCCACGAGGCCTGACGCCCCCATCATCTCGGCGGGGATCGCCGCGATGAACGGCACCGTGAAGGTGATGACGGTGTTGACCGTCGTGTCGCGCACATACGACCGCACCCAGAGGTTCAGCAGTCCGACGAGCCACCCGATGATGACGGCGACGGTGAGCGCGCTGACGAACACCCAGCTCACGGACCAGAAGGTCACGGCGGCCGCGGTGGCGGCGACGGCGGCGCGCAGCAGCACGAGCGCGACGGCGTCGTTGAGCATCGACTCGCCCTCGAGCACCGTGGTGACGCGCGGGTTCACCCCGAGACGCTTGATGATGGCGGTCGCTACGGGGTCCGTGGGGCTGACGAGGGCTCCGAGCGCGAGCGACCACGCCCAGCTGAGGTCGAGGATCCAGTGGAAGAACACGCCCAGCAGCGCGGTCGAGATCAGGACGAGGATGACGGACAGCCCCGAGATGGTGCGCAGCTCGCGCCGGAAGTCCGTCGCCGGGATCTGCACGGCGGCCGCGTAGAGCAGCGGAGGCAGGACGCCGGAGAGGATGATCTCCGGTTCCACCTCGATCGTGGGCATGCCAGGGACGATGCTCGCGAGGACGCCGAGCGCGACCAGCAGCAGCGGCGCGGCGATGCCGAGGCGTGGGCTGAGCGCGTGGGACGCGGCGATGCCGAGGAGGGACAGGACGACGAGGACGAGAACCTGCTCCATGGTCAGGCCATGCTCTCTGCGAGCACCTCGAGGGCGCGGTGTCGCATGTCGTAGGGGACGAACAGGTGGTCATGCTTGGCGCCCGCGACCACGTTGCACGCGATGCCCGCGTCGGCGAGCGCGGTCGAGAACGCGGCCGTCAACCCGACGGCGTCAAGCGAGGAGTGGACCTCGAGGGTGATCCACGCCGACGGGAACTCGTGGTCCAGCCGAAGATTGGTGGCGGTCGCGAGATCGATCACGATCGAGAGCCCCTCGTCCTCGACGATGGTCGCGACCGGGGTCACCCCCATCGGGATCAAGGGGACGGTCGCCCACACGTAGCAGCCCTCGTTGAGGCGAGGATTCATGCCGACGAGCAGGAGCTCGAGGTCGTCGATGCCTGACATGCCCCCAGCCTAGGGAATCGAGCCGCCGATTTGGCAGGAGGTGCCACGGGTTTCGCCAGGGACGATGCGGTCGCGGCCAGCGCAGACGAGCCTGGTCAGAACAGGGTTGCCGGGGCTGAGATCCCTGCGCGCGCGAGCTCGAGCTCGACGAGGTTCGCTCGCGACCCCGCCGCTCCTGCCCCGCCGGCGCGACCCATCGTGCCGTCCGCGTCGGCGCCGCGCACGACTGGTTCCGCCGCGCCGACAGCGCGCACTCGCCTCCACTCCCCGTCGCGATCGCGCGCCTCGGATGGCCCGGACCCGCACGACGACGCTGACGCAGGAGAAGAAGCGGACGCAGCCACGCACGAGGAAGTGGACGATGCGACGCCTCCCGTGTTCTCATCCAGCGGTGCGCGGTCGAGGCCGTGGGCGCGGATGAGCGGCTTGATGCGCGCGGCGAGCGTCCTGCGGTAGTGCTTCGGGGCGTAGGCACCGTCGCCGTAGAGCGCCCGGTAGCGGGGGGTGAGGTCCGGCCGGTAGGTGTTGAGCCAGCGGGCGTACCACTCCTTGACCCCCGGGCGAAGGTGCAGCGCGCTGTAGGTCACCGCAGTCGCGCCCGCAGCCTTGATGCGACCGAGCGCGGAGTCCAGGTGCGCCTCGCTGTCGGTGAGGAACGGCAGGATCGGCATCATGAACACCGTGACGTCGAAGCCCGCCTCCGCGGCGGCGGACACCGTCGCGAGCCTCGCGGCCGTGGTCGGCGTCCCGGGTTCGATGGTCTGCTGAAGGTCGTCGTCGAAGATCGCGATCGACATCGCGAGGTCCACGGGGACGCGCGTCGCCGCATCGGCGAGCAGCGGCAGATCCCGGCGCAGCAACGACCCCTTCGTGAGGATCGAGAACGGCGTGCCAGAGTCCGCGAGCGCGGCGATGATGCCTGGCATGAGCCGGTAGCGGCCCTCGGCGCGCTGATACGGATCGGTGTTCGTGCCCAGCGCGACATGCTCGCGGGTCCAGCTCGCCCGCGACAGCTCGCGCCTCAGGACGTCGACGATGTTCGCCTTGACGATGAGCTGCGAGTCGAAGTCGCGGCCCGCGTCGAGCTCGAGGTACTCGTGGCTGGGCCGCGCGAAGCAGTACACGCACGCGTGCGAGCAGCCGCGGTACGGGTTGATGGTCCAGGTGAACGGCACCACGGAGTTCGCACCCACCTTGTTCAGTGCGCTCTTGGCGGCGATCTCGTGGAAGACGATCCCGTCGAACTCGGGAGTCCGTACCGACCGGATGAGATTGCTCATCCGCGCGAGGCCCGGCAGCGCGTCAGGAGCCTCAGCCTCGAGCGTCTGTCCGTTCCACCTCATTCCGCCATTCGAACAAACGTTCGAAGTCCTGTCAATCACCCTCGTGGAGAGTCATTCGTCGCCTTCGACCTCGATGAGCCGCTCCGACCCAGTCGTGAAGAACCAGGCCAGGTAGTCGTCAGGCTCCAGTTCGCTGTCCCGCATCATCGAGAAGACCTCGGCGCCGTGACCCGGCATCTCCGCGAGTCGATACGACTGCGCGAGGCCAAGGTACTCAACATGGCACTCGTCGGTGTCGAGGTCGTCGACATACTCGCGAGCCTCCTCGTTGGCCAACTCGATCGCAGCCTCGGCGGATTCAGCGCGCCATAGTGTGACGCGCTCCTCATATGTGGGCGTCCGCCCCTCCCACGGGAAGCGGAAGATGCACCGCACGCCGAACCATTCCATGCGCCGAGCATATGGCCGTGCGGACGCACGACCGCCGATCACCCGCCAGAGACTGCCGGCGAGGTCGCCGTCACGCTCCCGTCAGACGACGAGACCACCAGCTCGAACTCGGGCTCCGATCCGGGCGGAAGGGTCATCTCGAGCGTGTGCCCCGTGACATCGGCCTGCGACGGCAGATCGATGGTCCACCACGCGCCCGTGCTGCTCGTACCTTCCTCGGACATGACGTCGGGCAAGGTGCCAGGGCGGCCGTCCGCCAGCTCGACGACCCATCCCTCGTCCCACATGCCAGACCCCTCGACGCCGGTCTCGCACTGCTCGGCGCTGAAGCCGAGGGAGGTGACCACGTCCGAATCCCCGAAGTCCACGGACGACGACACCTCGATCGTCACGGGACCCGACGCCTCAGCGTCGACCCGATCCCACGGACCGACGGCGTATCCGTCCTCGGTGGTCCAGTAGGCCGTGACGGCGAGGCGGTAAAGGTCGCCCTCGTCGGAGCTTTCGACCAGGTACGCCCGCATGCACACATCCACCCAACCGGATCGCCCGGTCGTCAGCAGGAGCAGCGGGGACGAGCTCGGCGACTCGCTCCACGAGCCGCTCCCGCATGACCACGCCACCTCCTCACCCCCGTCGGAGACGACGGCGGCCGCCTCCGCATCGGCGGGCGCCTCCTCGGCCGGCGGGATCGCGGCCGCCTCGGCACGCGCGTAGAACCACGCTCCGCCCAGGACCAGCAGCGCACCCACGGACGCCCCTACGACCTTCACACTCGTCGACACCTTGCCCCCATCACACCCCGCCCCCCCGGCGGGTCCACCGGGATCCTATCGCGACACTTGGTGACCCCTAGGCAGGTGGCGCTCAATGCACGCCGCCGGATTTCACGCCGTGAGGCGTCAGGCATCAGGCGTCAGGCATCAGGCGTCAGGCGTCAGGCGTCAGGCATCAGGCATCAGGCATCAGGCGTCAGGCGTCAGGCGTCAGGCGTCAGGCGTCAGGCGTCAGGCGAGGATGACACGCCCGAGCGCGAAGCCAGTGACGTGGGCGATGAAGACGCGATACCAGTCGATCGCGAAGCTGTGGTCGCCTGCGGCGATCTGGACGTCGCGCAGGTACAGCGAGGTAGGCACCGTGTCGGCGCGCTCTTCGAACTCGATCATGCCCTCGGTGGGGTCATGCGCGAGGTCTCCCGCGAGCGCGGCGAGCGTCTCGACGCCGACGTCCCCGGCGTGGCCGCCGTCGTTGTAGCGGCCCCAGTAGTCACGAGCGGACACGAGCTCACCGGTGATGACGAGGCCGCCGGTGCTGAGCGTCAGTCCGACGCCGGACACCGTGGAGACGTTGGTCGCCTTCGCGAGTCCCTCGAGCGAGAGGGGCGAGAGTTCGGTGGGCATGGCGGTACCTCCTGAGAGCAGTTGCTCGGAGGCTAACACCAGGGACGATGCCGTGGCACGGTCGCGTGGAACACCCGACAGACGCTCACATCGCGTGCTTCACTGCCGATGGATCGGCCGCACGTGTCGACCCTTGTCGGCCGGGCGCGCCAGACCTTGTCGACCGAACGCGTCGGACCTTGTCGACCGAACGCGTCAGACCTTGATGTCCCGCATCTCGACGACCTTGAGCACCGCACCCGTGCGGCTGACGCGCTCGCCGCGCGCGACCACGTCCATGCCAAGGCGCTCGTAGAGTGCGATGTTCCGCTCCTCCTCCGCGCGCACGGTGCAGGACAGGCCATCGAGGCCCCCCGCGCGCGCCGTCTCGCGCAGCGCCCCGACCAGGAACGATGCGACGCCCCGTCCACGGGCCTCGGGCACCACGCCCAAGCGCCCGAAGTAGCGCGTGCCGTCGCCCGCATCGTGGTGCTTGACGCTCGCGACCGCGGCGCCGTCGATCCTCGCCACGGCCACCTGGACTCCGGAGCTGATCTCCTTGGTGAGCGTGCGAGCGTTCTCGAGCATCGCTCCCGAGGTCTGACCCTTGGCGGCGTACTCATGGAAGGCACGATGCATGACGTCGATCGCCTCGACTGCGCTCTCGGGCGCGATACTGAGCTCGACTTCGATCTGAGGGGCGTCGATCTGAAGGGTGTCGATCTGAGGGGTGTCGATCACGGCGCCGCCGTTCTTGCTTGCACTCACGAGGTGCCACGATAACCCCGGGCGCTTAGGACTTTGCGCCACCGGAGGAAAACCGCTGGCAGAGAACCCCTTCGGGCCGAAATGTCAGGCTCCGGCGGCGAGCATCACCGCAAGGCAGGCCATCACGGCTGCGATGATGCCGTCGAGCACGCGCCACGCGCCCGGACGGGACAGCGGACCCGAGAGCAGCCGAGCCCCGTATCCGAGCGTCAGGAACCACACCACGGAGCCCGTGGCCGCACCCGCCGCGAAGATCCAGCGGAGGTCGCCATACGTCGAGGCGACCGTGCCCATGAACAGCACGGTGTCGAGGTACACGTGCGGGTTGAGCCACGTCACGGCGAGGACCGCGAGAAGCGTGGCCCTGGCCGTCGTGCCGCTCCGACGAACCTCGGCGACCCTCGGCGTCGCACCCGGTGCGATCGGAGACCCCGGAACCACTGGAAACCCCGGAACCACTGGAGCTGACGCCACAGGCGCCGTGACCACCGGCGCCGCCGCGATCGAGGCGGCCATCGCATCGTCCTGGCCCCGCCCACCGAGGCCCATCTCGCCGAGGCCCAGCCCACCGGGCCCGCTCGCGCCGTCCGCACCGTCCTGCTCGAACTCCTGAGACTCAGCGCCGCCCGACCCGACGTCGAGACCCGCGCCGGGCCGCCAGGCGCGTCGCGCGGCGACGAGGGCGTAGCCCAGCAGGAAGGTCGCGCCGCCCCACCGCGCGACGGCGACGAGCCACGGAACACCCACGACCGCTGCGCCGACGCCCGAGACGCCGACCGCGATGAGGAGCGCGTCGGACACGGCGCAGACGGCGACGACCATGAGCACGTGCTCGCGCCGCAGCCCCTGGCGCAGGACGAACACGTTCTGCGCGCCGATCGCGATGATCAGCGAAAGGGAGAAGCCGAGGCCAGCGAGGTAGGTCATGAGGCGACCGTAACCACCGAACCAAAGAAGCACCACTAAAGATTCCTTGCCTTCCATTAGCCTGACTTATATGCAGATCCCGGCCGACCTCGCCCAGACCCTCGCAACCGCCGTCGAGGAGGGTTCGCTCGAGGGCGCGGCGCGCGCACTGCACCTCACCCAACCGGCCGTCAGCCAGCGGCTGCGCACGCTCGAGCGCCTCACCGGCCAGGTCCTGCTCGTGCGCTCGCGCCCCGTCCGCGCGACGCCTGCCGGCGAGATCGTGCTGCGCTACGCGAAGCAGGTCGCACGACTCGATGCAGAGACCTCCGACCTGCTGGGCCTCTCCACGGCCGGAACCCCATCGCTGTCGATCGGCGTCAACGCCGACTCGCTCGCCACGTGGTTCCTCCCTCCCCTGGCTCGGCTGACGGATCGGCTCGGGGTGGTGTTCGATCTGCATCGGGACGACGAAGGGCGCACGGCCGATCTGCTCGCGAACGGCACCGTCGCCGCGGCGGTGACGACCCAGCGCGACCCTGTACCCGGTTGCACGTCGACACGACTTGGCACGATCGCCTACCGCGCGGTCGCGTCGGAGGGCTTCGCGCGCCGCTGGTTCCCCGCCGGGGTCACTCGGGAGGCTCTCGCGGTCGCGCCGCTCGTGGACGTGGATCGGGAGGACCGCCTGCAGACCCGCTACCTCGAGGTCATGGGTGTGGACGCGGCGCTCCCGCCGCGCCATCGCATCCCGACCACCCCCGACTTCGGGCGCGCGATCGAGATGGGCATGGCGTGGGGGCTCATGCCGCAGGTCCAGCGGGACGCCTCGACGGGCATCGTGGACCTTGGCGGACCCGACGTCACCGTCGACCTGTACTGGCAGCAGTGGCGCGTGCACTCGACGCTGCTCGACGAGGTCGCCGCGGAGATCGCGGCCGAGGCCGCGCGCCAGCTCTAGACCCGCAGGACCCAGCCCCACCAGCTCAGCGGCACGCCGGCGCAGAGTCTCGCCTGCTCAGTCTCCCAGCCATGCCCCCGTAATGTTCAACCTCCCGCGGCCCTCAACCCTGCGCGGCAGCGAGCGCGTCGCGGAACACCCCTTCATCGGACGCCGAGAACACCGTGAGGATCACCTCTCTCACCGGCGTCTCCCCTGACAGACAGGCTTGCACCTCGCGCACGGCGATCGGTGCCGCGAGCGTCACGGGGAAGCCGTAGACGCCGGTGCTGATCGCCGGGAACGCCACGGTCTCGAGGCCATGCGCGGCCGCGAGCGCGAGCGACTCGCGGTAGCACGACGCGAGCAGGTCAAGCTCACCCCGATCGCCGCCGCGCCAGACGGGGCCGACTGTGTGGATCACATGCTTCGCCGGAAGCCGGTAGGCGCCCGTGATCCGCGCCTCGCCCGTCGGGCACCCGCCGAGGGCCCGACACTCGGCGAGCAGCTCGGGCCCGGCGGCGCGATGGATCGCACCGTCGACTCCCCCTCCGCCGAGGAGCGACTCGTTGGCGGCGTTGACGATCGCGTCGACGGCGAGCGTCGTGATGTCGGCGCGCACGACGCGGATCGCGCCCGCCGCATCGTCCATGGACGATGCTCGCGTCACCGTGGCGCCTCGACCATCAGTCGTCGGCGGGCGGGTCGTCCTCGCCGCCCGGCGGCATGTGCTCATGGTGCGGCCGGCGGACGAGCATCGTGATCGCGGCGGCGAGACCGCCCCAGATGACGACCATCGACAGCAGCATCAGCAGGAGAGACTCGCCGCTCATCGCCCGTCCTCCTCAGTGCGGGCCCCGGGGCCAGCGTCGTGCCCGTCGCCCGGGTCGACCTCGTAGATGGCGGGGTCGAACTCCTCGGTCACGGGAGCGCCGACCTCGGCGGGCAGGCGCAGCTGCTCGCGGCTCGGCCAGATATGGGGATGCTCGAGGTCGTCACGCCACGCGAAGCGCGGCATCACGAGCCCCATCGCGACGAGGAAGGCGATGGTCCCCCACCCGAACACGACGAGGTACCAGGTCGGATACCCCTCGTAGCCGTCCTTGACGAGCGAGATCGCCTTCGTGACGAACATGTACACGAGCAGCACCGCGACGGCGCTCACCAGGAGGTGCCAGTAGCGCCCGGGGCGCATCGGCGACACGGCGGCGAGGTGCCGTTCGAGCTCGGTGGCCCGCTTGCCGAACCACAGCGCGGCCGCGATCATGCCGACAGCCGCCGCGACGATGCCGAGCTGGTTGGACCACTGGTCGACGGTGTCGAGCAGGATCAGCCCGCTCGTGGTGCCGAAGCCCGCGACCGACAGGACCGCGGACACCACACCGAGCGACACGGCGCTCGTGCGCGGGTTCCAGCCGAACTTGTCCTGAAGCGCTGCCGACATCGTCTGCAGCAGCGAGATGAGCGACGTGAGGCCGGCGAGCACGAGCGACGCGAAGAACAGCGCGCCGAAGATCCACCCACCCGGCATCTGCGCGATCACCGCGGGGAAGGTGACGAAGGACAGCATCGGGCCGGCGATGCCCTCGAGCTCGGCGACGGTGGTCCCCTGGTCGTGCGCGAAGAACCCGAGCGCCGCGAAGACCGCGATGCCCGCGAGCAGCTCGAACGAGCTGTTGCCGAAGGCGACGACCAGCCCTGGTCCCGTGATGTTCGAGCGGCGCTTGCGGTAGGACGCGTAGGTGATCATCACGCCGTACGCGAGCGACAGCGAGAAGAAGATCTGCCCGTAGGCGGCGATCCATACGTTCGGATCGGACAGCGCGGAGAAGTCGGGTGTGAACAGCGCCTCCACGCCGTCCACCGCCCCCGGGAGCATGAGCGCGCGGATCACGAGGATGAGGAAGGTCGCCACCAGGAGCGGCATGCCGATGATGTTGAGCCGCTCGACGCCCTTGTGCAGGCCGAGCGCGAGCGTCCCGATCGCGATCCCCCAGACGATCACCAAGGGGATGACGACCCCGGGGACGAAGCTGACGCTCACCTCACCCGGCGTTCCGAGCTGCAGGTAGTCCTCAAGGAAGAAGCCCTGCGGATCGTCCGCGTAAGCGAGCGTGAAGCTGAAGTAGAAGTAGCTCAGCGCCCAGGCGATGACGGCCGTGTAGTACAGGCCGATCACGAAGTTGATCCCGATCTGGAACCAGCCGACTCCTTCGGCGTGGCGATGCACGCGATGCATCGACAGTGGAGCCGAGCCCCGGAAGCGGTGACCGATCGCGTTCTCGAGGAACAGGATCGGGATGCCGGCGGTCAGCAGGGCGATCAGGTAGGGGACGACGAAGGCGCCTCCGCCGTTCTCGTAGGCCACGGCGGGGAATCGCCAGATGTTGCCCAGACCCACGGCGGAGCCGACCGCGGCGAGGATGAAGGCCGTCTGGCCGCTCCAGTGCTCACGCTTCGCCTGTGGCGGCTCGACGGCTCCGCGCGCTCCCGCATCGGACATTCAGCCCTCCCCTGCCCATCGGCCGGCATTGCGACCGCTCGGACCAGCAACGATGCCTTCAACGGTAGCGGGCGGGATCGATTCTCGCGCCCGCTCGCGACGCGGGAACCAGGACGATGCGGCAGCCGATGCCGTTCGCCGCCCCCACAAATGGGGGCTACTTGGCGACACTCCGTGCCTCTAGCGTGGCAAGCGAGTCCCCCTCGACGATCGGGAAGGCGCTTCGATGCCGTACTACCGCCACGAGGCGTTCAGATTCTTCGTCGCCGCCGTCGCAACGTTGACCGGCGTGCTGATGCTCACGGTGACATTCGTGCCGTCGCTCGCAGGCATCGGCAGCACCCTGCTCATCGACCTCGCCGCGGCCTTCGCGATCGCGATCGCCGCGCTCGAGATCAGGCAGTGCCTGCGGGACCGCAGCACCTCGAAGAACCGCACCTCGCGAGACTGAAGCGGCGGAGTGCGCGTGGATCGGCTCAGGCTCCCGCGCGCGCCAGGCGTTGCTCGCCGTCGACGAGCAGCTGCGCGGTGACCTCGCCCGGGCCGCCGTGGAGGTGCTCGAACGCGGCGTTGTAGGAGGCAAGCCACGCGCTGGCGGCCCATGCGACCTCGCGCTCGTCGACGGTGAAGGCCCTGCCGCTCTCATCCTCGTACGCCGCGATGACGCGTTCCCCCGCGGCGACCCCGGCGATGCGTCCGCGGTCAGGGAGCGCGACGTGGTCGACGGCGAGCGTGCCGACGAGGACCGCCTCGGGCCGCGCCGCTACGGAGTCCCAGTCATGGACGATCGGGCGGTCCCCGACCCAGCGCACGTTAAGCCCGTTGAGGTCGGTGTGGCCGACGACGCTCGGCAGATTCGAGGCGAGCAGCCGCGTCCGTGCACGGCGAGCGATCTCGATGAGGGCGAGCGGGAGCTCGGACTCGATGCGGTGCGGGTCCCAGCGGTCCGACGCGGCGGGCGGCCACACGCGCGTGGCGTCCGTGTGGTCGTAGTGCAGCCAGGGCGGTGGTTCGAGACCGTCGGGGTCGAGCTCGCGCAGCGCTCCGATGAGTCGTGCGAGCAGACGCGCATACAGTCGCGACGCGTCCCCGGTCGGCTCGAGGCCCCCGTCGCCTCGCCACTCCTCCGCGGTGACGATGCCGAGATCCTCGCCCGGTGCCGTCGGCACCTCCTCGGGACCGGCCAGCAGGGCCGGGCAGTCGATGCCGGCAAGGGTCGCGGCGCGCTGTGCACGGGCTGCGGCAAGCACGTGCGCTCCCCCGCCCCGTCGCTTAAGCGCTACCCGTCGCCCATCGGCAAGCGTCACGCCCACGACGTCGGACATGGAGCGCGCCCCGAAGAACACCTCGCTCGGCGGCGACCCCAGCCGTGCGCGCACCCAGGCGGCGAGCGAATCGTCCAGGTCGGGACCGTCGGTCATGGGGCCACGCTAGCGCGATGACGCTGCCTGGGGGCCACGCGAATCTGGCGGCCCTGCCCCAGGGCCATGCGGTCCTTGCGACACTCGCCCAAGACCTCACCAACGTGTCGATCGCGAACGAGCCTGGGGTGGCGTTCGGGCGTTGGGTCCGGCCGGAGGCAGTCGTGGTGCCCGTCGCGCAGATGGATACGCCCGACAGGCACCCGCCTGCTGAGGCCAGGGCGCGCTGGGCGGCGTGGACCGGAGCCCCTGCCTAGGCCGCCCGCTCGGGCACGTGCCCATGCGAGGACCCCTCACGAGGCGTGGATCGATACCCGGACCGGGCCTTCGCCGCCACTCCAGGACCGGCCTCGGTCGCGGCCCTCTGCTCTGCTTCGGTCTCGAGTGCTGCGATGCCGCCGAGGATCGGGGTGCGGGCGGGGTCGATCGAGGGTGGCGGGATGAACCATACGCGCGGGCCGTCGACGCGGATGTCCCAGCCCTGGGCGTGGATGTCGTGGTGGCAGCGCGTGCACAGCATGACCCCGTTCGAGAGATCCGAACGTCCA
>NZ_BBQZ01000008.1 GCF_000974805.1 Demequina salsinemoris
AAGGCGCTGAGGATTTTCCAAGGGGGGACGAGTTGAGGAAACTTCAGGAGGGCGTGCTCGGATTCGAACCATGGAACCGGGTGCTGTATTGGGTCGTACTTCCTGGCCCAGTGCTCCTAGGCATGTTTGTGATCGCCGTGTTCGAGTGGCCAGCGCTGGCGATTCCTGCGTTGCTGCTAGGTGTCTTCGCGTGGCGCTCTCAAAGGCGACGTTTGATTGTCGCCGACGGCGTGGCGACGTACCGAGCGACTGTCGGTCGTCGGGAGTTTCCCGTCGCTGACGTGAGTTCTGTCCGTGTCGGTGTGACAGGCGCGGAGATTGTCCTTCCGCAGTCTTCGGTCGTGATTCCGAATCTTGGGATATATCGGTTCTCAGCGAGAGCGCGGCAGGCCTCATCTCGGGACTTCGAAGAGTGCTTGGGTCTACATGCGACGTCGTAGCTCAGCGAACTCTGTCGTCCATGGCTCTTGAATCCCGATCTGACTCCACCCGACCGAGTCGCCAGCACGCGAGGATCGGATCTACGGTCGGCCCGTGACGCACGAGGCCGGCGCTCGCTGCCGGTGTCCACTTCACTCGGACGCCGACAAAACAGAGAATATGTAGAGTCCGTGGCGGGGTGCCTCTGAGGGCGGCCGCGCGACCGTCCGCGGCGCCGTTCGGGCCGCAGGAATTTTCAGTCGAGAGTCAAACAGTCAAGCCGGAAAAACGAAAAACCCCCGCTGTAGCAGGGGTTTCGTGGCTCCGACCGGCGTCGATCCGGTGACCTTTCGATTTTCAGTCGAACGCTCTACCAACTGAGCTACAGAGCCTCGGGGGCGTGAACCCCCGTGGTGAACGAAAACCCCTTACGAGAAGGGGCTGTCGCTTCCGCGACCCTGACGGGACTTGAACCCGCGACCTCCGCCGTGACAGGGCGGCGCGCTAACCAACTGCGCTACAGGGCCTTGCTTGGTGCTCCCACCGAAATGGGCGCGACGACTAGTGTAGACCATTCCGGAGAGTGCTTCGTACCCCCAACGGGATTCGAACCCGTGCTGCCGCCGTGAAAGGGCGGTGTCCTAGGCCACTAGACGATGAGGGCGTCGTCCCTGGACGCCCTGAGGCGGCCTGAGCAACCCCGACATCATACCGGTGCGTGCGACCATGTCGCCATGATCACCATGAGCGACGAGGAGTTCGAGAAGGCGGTCGAGGACGGCCTCGACGCGGTGCCGGACGAGCTGTTCGACCTGATCGACAATGTCGTCATCCTCATCGAGGACGAGCCCGAAGGCGACGACCCCGACCTTCTTGGCCTCTATGACGGCATCGCCCTCACCGAGCGCGGCAACACCGGCTACGGAGAGTTGCCCGATCGCATCCTCATCTACAAGAACCCGACGCTGCGCTACTGCGAGGACGCCGAGCACGTTCGCGAGGAGGTCGCGGTCACGGTCGTCCACGAGATCGCCCACCATTTCGGCATCGACGACGACCGCTTGCACGAGCTCGGCTGGGACTGACCCCCGCAAGCGCAGCGCCCGACTGGGACCGGCCGCGAGCCCGACCTAGGCTGAGGACGTACCCGCGGGGGAGCGCCGAGCAAGGGAGCAGGCCATGTCCGAGTCTGAGGAGTTCTTCGAGTTCGGGCCGGTCCCCGAGGGCTGGCTGTGGGGAGCGGCAACGGCCGCCCACCAGATCGAGGGCGGCAACACGAACAGCGACTGGTGGGCCTTCGAGCATCGTCCAGGCACCCCTGCGAAGGAGTCCAGCGGCGACGCGTGCGACTCCTGGCACCGGTGGAGCGACGACCTGGAGCTCGTCAAGGAGATGGGCCTCGACTGCTATCGGATGAGCATCGAGTGGGCGCGCATCGAGCCCGCCGACGGCGAGTTCTCGCTCGCGGCGCTCGAGCACTATCGGCGGGTGCTCGCGACGGCCCAGGAGATGGGCCTCAAGACGTCGGTGACGTTCCACCACTTCACGTCGCCGCAGTGGACGGCCGAGCGTGAGGGCTGGATGAATCCCGAGATCGTCGACCTCTTCGCGCGCTACGTCGACATCGCGGGCCAGCACCTCGCGGACCACATCGACATCGCCGCGACGTTCAACGAGCCCAACGTCGTTGCCGGCATGGGCTACGCGGAGGGCGGCTTCGCGCCCGGCATCAGCGCGGGACGGCCGGGCGTGCAGAAGACGACCGACAACTTCGTCGCCGCACACCTCAAGGCGCGCGACATCCTCAAGGCCTGCCAGGGTGACTTCCCCGTGGGGCTCACGCTCGCGATGCCTGACCAGGTGACGCACCTCGACGGCGTGCTCGGCAGTCCCGGCCTGCGCTACGACGAGCTTCCGGAGGGAAGCGCCGCCGCGGACCGCACCAGGACATGGGTCGGCGTCTACCTCGAGGCCGCCCAGGGCGACGACTACGTGGGCGTGCAGACCTACACGACCGAGCACATGGACCCCGAGGGTCGTCACCTGCCGGTCCCCGATGGCGAGCGGGTCACGCAGATGGGCTGGCGCTTCGCGCCGGAGGCGCTCGGGCGCTCGGTGCGCCACGCGCACGCGGTCGCCCAGGTGCCGGTCATCGTCACCGAGAACGGCATCGCCACCAACGACGATGCGGAGCGCATCGAGTACTACGAGGGATCCCTCGCCTCGCTGCGGGAGGCGATCAACGACGGGATCGACGTGCGCGGCTTCTTCGCGTGGAGCCTGCTCGACAACTTCGAGTGGGCCGAGGGCTACCGGCCGACGTTCGGGCTCGCCTCGGTCGACCCGCTCAGCTTCGACCGCACGCTCAAGCCGTCGGGCCGCTGGCTCGCCGAGGTCGCCTGGGCGTCAAGGAACTGAGGCGACGGCCGCATCGTCCCAGCCCCAGCATCGTCCCGTCTGGGGCGGCGCGAGGGTCAGGCCTCCGTGTCCACCGGCGTGCCGTGCGTCGCCTCGTCCGCGATACCGCGACGGCGGGCGATCCAGCCCAGGCCGTGGTAGATCACGAGCGCGGCGAGCGAGCCGAGCGCGATGCCGTTGAACAGCATCGTCCCTGCGTGCGCCGTGAAGTCGGCGGTGCCGACGATCAGTGCGACGGCCGCGGTGACCAGGTTCACCGGTTTCGTGAAGTCGACCTTCGCCTCGATCCAGATGCGCGCGCCAAGGATCGCGATGAGGCCGAACAGCAGCGTCGACAGGCCGCCCAGGATGCCCTGGGGGATGACCTCGACCATCGCGCCGAACTTCGGCACGACGCTCAGCAGCAGCGCGAACGCGGCGGCCGCCCAGTAGGCGAGGGTCGAGTACACGCGGGTCGCGGCCATCACGCCGATGTTCTCCGCGTACGTGGTGGTGCCGGAACCGCCGCCGAGGCCCGCGACGGTCGTGGCGAGACCGTCGGCCAGCAGCGCGCGGCCGGTCTCGGGGTCCAGGTTCCGGTCCGTCATCGCGGACACGGACTTCAGGTGGCCGATGTTCTCGGCGACCAGGATGAGGACGACGGGCACGAAGGCCATGAGGACGCTCGTGTCGAACGTCGGGGTGTGGAACTTCGGGATGCCGAACCAGGCGGCGTCGCCGATGTGCTCGACCGCGGTGGCGCCGTCCCACGCCTCGAGCGGCGCGGTCCACTCGCCGCGCAGTGCCGCGAAGATCGCGCCGACGACGCCGCCGAACAGGATCGCGATGCGGCTGAGGAAGCCCTTGAACGCGACCATCGCGATGAGCGTCGCCGACAGGGTGATGAGCGCCGTCCAAGGGCTGACGCTCCACTGGTTCCAGGCCGCGCCCGCGAGGTTGAGGCCGATGAGCGCGACGATCGCGCCGGTCACGACCGGGGGCATCGACTTCTCGATCCAGCCCGCGCCGAAGCGCATCACGATCAGGCCGACGAGCGACATCAGAAGGCCCGCGAGCAGGATGCCGCCGAGGCCCTTGGCGATCGTCTCGCCGTCGAGCGGGCCGTTGGCGGAAGTCACGCCCGCCGCGGCGAGCGGCGCGATGAACGCGAAGCTCGATCCCAGGTACGACGGCACGCGGTTGCGGGTCACCGTGAGGAACAGCGCCGTGCCGATCGCGGAGAAGAACATCGTGGTCGACGCGGGCATGCCGGTGAGGGCCGGGACCAGCAGCGTCGAGCCCATCATGGCGAGCACGTGCTGCATCCCGATGCCGATGGTGCGGGGGTAGGTGAGGCGCTCGTCGGGGGCGACGGCCACGCCTGGCGCGATCGTCCTTCCATCCCCGTGCAGCGTCCAGCTGAACATGCTCATGCCTGGGTTCTCCTTCGTGGCGGCGCGCGACGATGCGCGTCCCGCCGCAATCTAGCGCCGCCTGGGTGCGGTCGCACGCGGAGACGGCAGCGGGTGGATCAGGCCTTGGGGTGCGCGGCCCAGAGGCTCGCGACCATCTCGTCGACCGAGTAGCGCATCTTCCAGCCCAGGTCGCGCGCGGCGAGCTCGCCCTTGGCGACGATCGACGCTGCGTCGCCGGGACGACGCGGGCCCTCCTCGATCGGGAGGTCCGTGCCCGTCGCCTTGACGATCGCCTCCATGATCTCTCGCACGGAGCTGCCGTCGCCCGAGCCCAGGTTGTAGATCTGCTCGAGCTCCTTGCCCGCATCGAGCGCCTCGGCTGCCGCGATGTGCGCGAGCGCGAGGTCCTGGACATGCACGTAGTCGCGCACGCAAGTTCCGTCCGGGGTTGGGTAGTCGGTGCCGGCGATCACGGGGGACTGGCCGTCGACGATGCGCGCGAACACCTTGGGCAGCAGGTTGTGGGGCGAGGCGTCCCACACGTCCATGTGCGCGGATCCGACGACGTTGAAGTAGCGCAGCGACGTGGCCTTGAGCGGAGCCTCAGACTCAGCGGTCGCGCGCACCTGGTCACGGATCAGCCACTCGCCGACGAGCTTGGTCTCGCCGTACGGGGACTCGGGGAAGGTGTCGGTCTCCTCGGTCACGACGGCGGTCCGCGGGGTGCCGTACACGCCCGCCGATGAAGAGAACACGAGCTTGGTCACACCCGCCTCGGCCATCGCGGCAAGCAGGACGCGCGTTCCCTCGACGTTCTGCTCGTAGGTGTGCAGCGGGTACTTCACCGACTCGCCCGCGTACTTGTAGCCCGCGCAGTGGATGACGCCTGTGACGTCATAGTCGCGCAGGGCGGCGACCACGTCGCCGTGGTCGAGGATCGACGCGCGCACGAACGGCACGTCCGCAGGGATGAACTTGTCGAGCCCGGTGGACAGATCGTCCAGGACGACGGGGGCGATGCCCGCGCTCGCGAGCGCCCGCACCACATGCGATCCGATGTACCCCGCGCCTCCGGTGACCAGCCAGCTCATCGTCTCTCCTCCATCGTCGTGCAACCGCATCGTCCGGGCGCTGGGCGCCCGCCGGGGACAGCCTAGACGGCTGCGGCGCGACCGCGCCGATCTCCCCAGCCCTGGTTCGTCAGACGTCGCGGCGCGGTCCCTGCGAGGGCTTCTCGGTGAAGACGGTCGGGGTCGTGTAGCCGGCCGCAGCGAAGGCCGTGAGAACTGCCTCGGCCGCCTCGTCCCGGCGCTCGACAGGGATCAGCGCGATCGCGGAGCCGCCGAAGCCGCCGCCGGTCATGCGCGCGCCGATCGCGCCGTGCGCCATCGCGGTCTCGACCGCGAGGTCGAGCTCGGGCACCGAGATCTCGAAGTCGTCGCGCATCGACGCGTGCGAGGCGAGCAGCAGGTCGCCGATCGCGCGAGCGCCCTTCCCACGCAGGGTCGCGACGGTCTCGAGCACGCGGTCGTTCTCGGTCACGACGTGCTTGACGCGGCGGTAGGTGACGTCGTCCAGGAGCTCCTGGGCCTTGGGCAGGTCCGCGACGGTGAGGCCGCGCAGCGTCGTCACGCCCATGACCTCGGCGCCGCGCTCGCAGGCCGCGCGGCGCTCGCCGTAGCCGCCGGTCGCGTGCGCGTGCTCCACGTGGGTGTTCATGACGAGCACCGTGAGGCCCTCGTCGGCGAGGGGCAGCGGGATGGTCTCCGACTCGAGGCTCTCGCAGTCGAGGAACACGGCGAATCCTTCGAGCGCGCGCAGCGACGCGGTCTGATCGAGGATGCCCGTGGGCGCGCCGACCGCGACGTTCTCCGCGCGCTGGCACACCTTGGCGAGCGCCGCGGAGTCGAGCCCCAGGTCCCAGACCTCGTTGAGCGCGGTCGCGACCGAGCACTCGATGGCGGCCGAGCTGGACAGGCCCGCGCCCGACGGCACGTTCGACGCGATGGCCAGGTCCACGCCAGCCTTGTCCGCGAGGTCGACGCCGCGCTCGGTGAGCGCCCAGATCACTCCGAACACGTAGGCGCTCCAGCCGTCGAACGTCGCGTCCTCGATCCCGTCGAGCGGGACCTCGCGCGCCTCGCCGGAGAACGTGGAGTACACACGGACGATGCGGTCGTCACGGTGGGACAGCGCGCACCAGGTGCGCTGCTCGATGCCGAAGGGGAGGACGAAGCCGTCGTTGTAGTCGGTGTGCTCGCCGATGAGGTTCACTCGGCCGGGGGCCGACCAGACCCCGTCCGCGGGCTTCCCGTTGAGAGCCGTGAGGGCGGCCGCGGCCTCGGTCGCCATGTCGGTTGCGGGAGCGTCGTTGCCCATGGTTCGTGCCTCGTTCACAAGTCGATGTCTCGATTAGGTGACGGTCTCACCTGATCGTGTGTCCAACCCGGCCGGTCGGATGTTACCGTGAACATCGTCCGGCGGAGTCGGCTCCGCTACGAGGGTACTTGGTCCCCGCTCAGGCAGTGTCGCATGGGCGTGTTTCTCGTCAGACGGCCTTCCTGCCGGACGCGAAGGCTGCACGGCGCAGCCGATCCGTCCCAAGGAGGTGGCGATGGGCCGAGGAGCCCGCGGTCCGAGCATGCACGACGTGGCTGCGCTCGCTGGCGTGTCCCATCAGACGGTGTCGCGAGTCCTCAACGGCTTCGAAGGGATCCGTCCCGAGACGCGCGACAGGGTGCTCGAGGCGATCGAGAGGCTCGGCTATCGACGCAACCTCGCGGCGCGGTCGCTCGCGACAGGGCGCACGGGCGTGGTCGGCGTGCTCTCGCCCGACAACCCGACGTACGGAGCCACCTCGAGCCTGTTCGCGGTCGAGCACGCGGTGCGCGAGGCCGGACTTCAGCCCCTCATCACGACGACGTCCGGCCTGCCGGAATCCGTCGAGAGCGCCCTCGAGTTCATGTACGGGCGCGCGGTCGAGGCGCTCGTGATCATGGCGCCGTCCCGCTCGGTGCTCGAGGTGCACGACCGCATGGGGGTCGAGGTTCCGACGGCGTACCTGCTCACGGGTGACGAGCGGGGGCGCTGGTCCGTCTCCGCCGACCAGTCGAAGGGGGCCGAGATGGCGCTCCAGGCACTGCTCGCGGCGGGGCATACGGCCATCCAGCACGTGCGCGGTCCGCTCGACTCCACCGAGGCGCAGCTGCGCTCGGACGCGTACTCGCGCTTCATGGCGCAGAACTCCCTCGCGCGGCTGCCGATCCTCGAGGGCGACTGGAGCCCTCAGTCGGGCTTCGACGCGTACGTCAGGCTGGATCCGCGTGCGACGGCGGTGTTCTGCGCGAACGACCAGATGGCGATCGGACTCATGCATGCCGCGTCGGTCGGCGGGCGATGGGTGCCCGACGACCTCAGCGTGGTGGGCTTCGACGACATCCCCGAGGCGGCGCACACGCTCCCGCCGCTTACGACGGTGCGGCAGAGCTTCCGCGAGGTCGGAACCCTCGCGGTCGCGCTTCTCACGGCGGCGCTCGAGGGGCGCGAGCCGCCGGACGTCGAGCCGTTGATGCCGATCCTCGTCGAGCGCGACTCCGTAGGACCACCGGGTGAGCGGAAGCGCTCGTGGTGAACTACCGTCTATCTGGTGGCCGGGCGCCCCGCGGATCAGTTTTCGCGATCGGGACCTCGGTCCCGGGCGCTGGCCCCGAATGTTAGCGTTATCATCTATCCCAGAAGGCAAGGAGGCCATCCCATGAGCGAGTACGACATCGCCGCCATCGAGGCGGCGGTCGCCGACCTCAGGAAGCAGGTCAGCGACCTGCACGCACTTCTCCCCGCGTACGAGCTGGTCATCTGGACCGGCGGCAACGTCTCGGGGCGGGTGCCCGGTCACGACCTGTTCGTGATCAAGCCGTCCGGCGTCATGTACCCGGACCTGGCACCCGAGAACATGGTCGTCTGCGACCTCGACGGCAACGTGATCCCGGGCACGCTCGGATCCGACCGCTCGCCGAGCTCCGACACGGCCGCGCACGCCTACGTGTATCGGAACATGCCGCACGTCGGCGGCGTCGTCCACACGCACTCGACCTACGCGACCGCCTGGGCGGCGCGCAACGAGGCGATCCCGTGCCACATCACGGGCATGGCCGACGAGTTCGGCGGCGAGATCCCCGTGGGTCCGTTCGCCATCATCGGCGACGACTCCATCGGCCGCGGCATCGTGGCCACGCTCGACGGGCACCGCTCCCGCGCGGTGCTCATGGCCAACCACGGTGTCTTCACCATCGGCAAGGACGCCAAGGACGCCGTCAAGGCCGCCGTCATGTGCGAGGACGTGGCTCGCACCACCCACATCGCGAAGCAGGGCGGTGACCTCGTCCCGATCCCCCAGGACAAGATCGACGCCCTTTTCGACCGCTACCAGAACGTCTACGGACAGAAGCCGCAGGGAGGCATGGCATGACCTCGATCGTCCCGAATCTCGCCGAGTACGAGGTCTGGTTCCTCACCGGATCCCAGACGCTGTACGGCCCCGAGGTGCTCGAGCAGGTCGCCGAGCAGTCGCAGGGCGTCGTCGAGCTCCTGAAGTCCTCGGGCGACGTGCCCGCGACCGTCGTGTGGAAGCCCGTCGTGAAGAGCCGCGACGAGATCCTCGACACCATCATGGCAGCCAACGCGGACCCGAAGGTCATCGGCATCATCACCTGGATGCACACCTTCTCCCCGTCGAAGATGTGGATCTCGGGCCTCAACGCCCTCCAGAAGCCGATGCTGCACCTGCACACGCAGGCCAACGTCGAGCTCCCCTGGGACAAGATCGACTTCGACTTCATGAACCTCAACCAGGCCGCGCACGGCGACCGCGAGTTCGGCTACATCGAGTCGCGCCTCGCGATCCCGCGCACGACCGTCGTGGGCCACGCCTCGAACCCCGAGGTCTCCGCCCGCATCGGCGAGTGGACCCGCGCGTGCGCCGGCCGCGCCGCCGCCTACAACATGAAGGTCGCCCGCTTCGGCGACAACATGCGCTACGTCGGCGTCACCGAGGGTGACAAGACCGAGGCCGAGACCGTGTTCGGCACCCAGATCAACACCTGGGGTGTCAACGAGCTCGTCGAGCGTGTGAACGCTGCCACGGACGAGCAGATCGACGCGCTCGTCGCCGAGTACCTCGACCTGTACGACGTGGTCGACTCGCTCAAGCCGGGCGGCGAGAAGCACGAGTCGCTCCGCTACGGCGCGGCGGTCGAGATCGGCCTGCGCTCGTTCCTCGAGGAGGGCGGCTTCTCCGCCTTCACCGACACGTTCGAGGACCTCGGCGAGCTCAAGCAGCTCCCCGGCCTCGCGGTCCAGCGTCTCATGGCCGACGGCTACGGCTTCGGCGCCGAGGGCGACTGGAAGACCTCGATGCTCGTGCACATCGCCGCGGTGATGGGTGCAGGCAAGCCCGGTGGCGCGAGCCTCATGGAGGACTACACGTACCACCTGGCAGTGGGCGAGGAGCTGTCGCTCGGCGCCCACATGCTCGAGGTGTCGCCGTCGCTGTCGTCCAAGAAGGCGAGCCTCGAGGTGCACCCGCTCGGGATCGGCGGCAAGGAGGACCCGGTCCGCCTGGTCTTCACCGCCGACGCCGGCCCCGCGGTCGTCGTCGCGATGTCGGACGTGCGCAACCGCTTCCGCCTCGTGGCTGCCGAGGTCGACAACGTCGACCTCCCCGAGCCGATGCCGAACCTGCCCGTGGGTCGTGCCGTCTGGCGTTCGCGCCCGGACTTCGCGACCGCGACGACGTGCTGGCTCGAGGCCGGCGCGGCGCACCACACGGTCATGTCGAACCAGACCTCGCTCGCGTGCTGGAAGGACTTCGCGCGCATGACGGGCGTCGAGCTGGCGACGATCACCGAGGACACGACCATCGAGTCCTTCACCAGGGACCTGGCACTCAACGCCAAGGTCTTCGCGAACTGAAATACCTGGTAAACGGCTAGTCATTCCGGTATCGGCGGGCGCGTGACGGGAGTTACGCGATCGTGACCTGACCGGCTTGACGGCCGAATGTGAACGCGAACACAATTGCAGTACCACCGTTCCTGCGCAGAGTGGCGCAGGGTGGATCTCAAGGAGGAGATATGAAGGCGAAGCAGTTCTATGCTGCGGCTGCTGGTGCGGCGATGGCTCTGACCCTCGCAGCGTGCAGCGGCGGGGGAGCCGGATCGTCGTCGGACGACGCAAGCGCATCGACCGACTCGAGCGACACCGCTGCCAGCGGTGAGACCTACCGCGTGGGCGTCGCGATGCCGACGCAGACCTCGGAGCGCTGGATCGCTGACGGCGAGGCCGTGCAGTCCCAGCTCGAGGAGCTCGGCTACGAGGTCGACCTGCAGTTCGGCAACGACGACATCCCGACCCAGACCCAGCAGATCGAGCAGATGGTGACCAACGGTGCCGACCTGCTGATCGTCGCTGCGATCGATGGCACCGCCCTCGCGTCGCAGCTCGAGGCCGCCGCCGCTGAAGGCATCCCGGTCATCGCGTACGACCGCCTGATCAACGACACCGATGCCGTCGACTTCTACGTGACGTTCGACAACTACACCGTCGGTGTGCAGCAGGCCACGTCGCTGCTCGTCGGACTCGGCATCCTCAACGAGGACGGTTCCGAGGGCGACGCGACCGGTCCGTTCAACATCGAGCTGTTCGCCGGTTCGCCCGACGACAACAACGCGACGTTCTTCTTCAACGGCGCGATGGACACGCTCCAGCCCTACATCGACAACGGCACGCTCGTCGTCGCGTCGGGCCAGACCGACTTCAACACCGTCGCGATCACGCGCTGGCTGCAGGAGAAGGCGCAGGAGCGCATGGACAACCTGCTGACCTCCACCTACACCGGTGACACCAAGGTCGACGGCGTCCTGTCGCCCTACGACGGTCTGTCGCGAGGCATCATCACCGCGCTCCAGAACAACGGCTACTCGGGCACGACCGCTGACGGTTTCCCGATCGTGACCGGCCAGGACGCGGAGATCGCCTCCGTCAAGCTGATCGCGGACGACGTCCAGTTCTCCACCATCTTCAAGGACACCCGCAAGCTGGCGGCCCAGGCCGTCACCGCCGCGCAGTCGATCCTGAGCGGTGAGGACCCTGAGGCGAACGACACCGAGACCTACGACAACGGCGTGAAGGTCGTGCCGTCGTACCTGCTCGAGTCCGACATCATCTACGCGGACAACATCCAGGAGCTGCTGGTCGACAGCGGTTACTGGACCGAGGAGGAGGTTGCTTCCGGCGTCGCCGAGTAAGCAGCACCTCACGCACAACCCCTTGCTCGTGGCGCCGGTTCCACCGGAGCCGGCGCCACGAGCCCCCGATGGGGAACAAGTCATCTCATCAATGGAGAGGAACGATGGCTGAGAACATCCTCGAGATGCGCTCGATCACAAAGACCTTCCCCGGAGTGAAGGCGTTGGAGGACGTCGAGCTCCGAGTCGCGAAGGGCGAGATCCACGCGATCTGCGGCGAGAACGGCGCCGGCAAGTCCACGCTCATGAAGGTGCTCTCGGGCGTCTACCCGTTCGGCACGTATGAAGGTGACATCGTCTATCAGGGCGACGTGGCCCGCTTTCACTCGATCAAGGACTCCGAGCACGCGGGAGTCGTGATCATCCACCAGGAGCTCGCGCTGGTCCCGCAGCTCACCGTCGCCGAGAACATCTTCCTCGGCAACGAGCGCAAGAACAGCCTGGGCCTCATCGACTGGAACACCGCGAACACGCAGGCCGTCGAGCTCATGCGCCAGGTGGGTCTTGACGAGAACCCGACCACCATGGTCAGCCAGCTGGGCGTGGGCAAGCAGCAGCTCATCGAGATCGCCAAGGCGCTGTCCAAGGACGTGTCGCTGCTGATCCTCGACGAGCCGACCGCGGCGCTCAACGACTCCGACTCCCAGCACCTGCTGGACCTCATGAAGCGCCTGCGCGACGAGCAGGGCATCACCTCGATCATGATCTCCCACAAGCTCAACGAGATCGAGTACGTCGCCGACACCACGACGATCATCCGTGACGGCCAGACGATCGAGACGCTCGACATGTCCGAGCCCGAGTCGACCCAGGACCGCATCATCCGCGGCATGGTCGGCCGAGAGCTCGAGAACCGCTACCCGCCCAAGACCGGGCGCAGCATCGGCGAGGAGCTCTTCCGCGTCGAGGACTGGACGGTGCACCACCCGACGCAGCCCGGACGTCTCGTAATCGAGGACGCCTCGTTCGACGTGAAGGCGGGCGAGGTCGTCGGCATCGCCGGGCTCATGGGCGCCGGACGAACCGAGATGGCCATGAGCGTCTTCGGGCGCACCTACGGCCGCCACGCCACCGGCAAGGTCTTCAAGAACGGCCAGGAGATCCACACCCGGTCCGTCGCGGAGTGCATCCAGAACGGCATCGCGTACGCGACCGAGGACCGCAAGCGCTACGGCCTCAACCTCATCGACGACATCCGCCACAACATCTCGTCCGCAGGCATCAAGAAGCTGACGAAGAACGGCTGGATCGACACGAACGAGGAGCTGAAGGTCGCTCAGGAGTACCGCGTCGCGATGAACATCAAGACGCCGTCCGTGCTCCAGAAGGCCGGCAACCTCTCTGGTGGAAACCAGCAGAAGGTCGTGCTTTCCAAGTGGATGTACACCGATGCTGACATCGTCATCCTCGACGAGCCCACGCGCGGCATCGACGTCGGAGCGAAGTACGAGATCTACACGATCATCAACAAGCTCGCGGCCGAGGGCAAGGGCGTGATCATCATCTCGTCCGAGCTGCCGGAGCTCCTCGGTACGTGCGACCGCATCTTCACCCTCGCCTTCGGGCGCGTCACCGGCCAGCTGGGCATCGATGACGCGACCCCCGAGGCGCTCATGAAACTGATGACTCAAGAACGAACTGCGAAGCCGGCGACGGCCTCCGCTGGGGAAGGCAAGTAAATGTCCACCACTGCAACGGCGCCGAAGAAGTCGTCCGAGGATGGGGCCGACTCGATCGGCGCGACCATCCGCGCGGCGCTCACCTCGAACATCCGCCAGTCCGGCATCTTCATCGCCTTCGTCGCGATCATCGTCCTCTTCACGATCCTGACCGACGGCAAGCTCCTCATGGGGCAGAACGTCACCAACATCATCCTGCAGTACTCCTACATCCTGGTGCTAGCCATCGGCATGGTGATCGTCATCATCGGCGGACACATCGACCTGTCGGTCGGATCGGTGGTGGCGTTCTCCGGAGCGGTCTCCGCCGTGATCGTCATCAAGGGCGGACAGCCCTGGTGGGTCGGCGTGATCGCCGCGATCGGCGTCGGCATCCTTGCGGGAGCGTGGCAGGGCTTCTGGGTGGCGTTCGTCGGCATCCCGGCGTTCATCACCACCCTGGCGGGCATGCTCATCTTCCGAGGCGCCACGTATCTGACGCTGGACAACATCTCGCTGTCGCCGTTCCCCTCGGAGTACGCGAGCATCGCGATGGGCTTCCAGAACGGGCTGCTCGGAGGCAACGGGTACGACGTGTTCACGCTCGTCGTGTTCGGCCTCGCGGTCGCCGCCTACATCTTCTCGCAGTTCCGTCAGCGTGCGGCCGCCGCGCGCTACCACCAGCACGTGGCCGCGATGCCGCTGTTCATCGTCAAGCTCGTGGCAGTCGCTGCGGTCGTCATGTGGATCGCCTGGCTCATGGCCAACAACCGCGGTCTTCCGAACGTGCTGATCATCCTGACGATCCTGGTCATCATCTACACGCTGGTCACGACCCGCACCGTGTTCGGTCGCAACGTCTACGCGATCGGTGGAAACCTGACCGCCGCGACCCTGTCCGGTGTGAAGGTCAAGTGGGTCAACTTCGGCATCATGCTCAACATGGGCTTCCTCGCCGGTGTGGCGGGCGTCATCTTCGGAGCCCGTTCGAACGGTGCCCAGCCCGCGGCCGGAAACATGTTCGAGCTCGACGCGATCGCCGCGTCGTTCATCGGTGGTGCCGCCGTCACCGGTGGTGTCGGCAAGGTGACCGGCGCCATCATCGGTGGTCTGATCATGGCCACGATGACCAACGGCATGCAGCTGCTGGGCTACGACCAGTCGCTCCAGAACATCGTCAAGGGCCTCGTGCTTCTGCTCGCTGTCGCCTTCGACGTCTACAACAAGCGCCGCGCGGGAGCGTCGCGCTAAGCACTCTTGCACAGCCCTGGGGGCCCCGCGGATTCCGCGGGGCCCCTTCGGCGTCTCCAGGCGACTGCCTGGATCCCCGCGGGCCCCGCTGCTCCCATGCTGAGTCGGCTTTCGCGTGCCCTGTGCGGACGCTCTCTGACACAACTCGCGGCTCGAGCTCGGGGTGTCTGGCGGGACGCGCCGCACCGCCGCAGCGCGATGTGTCAGAAAGTGTCCGCGGCGGCCGGGCGAAGGCCCTGCGGGCCGGGAATGCGCTCGGCCTCGCCTACGCTGAGGACAGTTGACATCGCCGCGGTCGGCGCGGCTGGTACCTGGGAGGGTCCGATGGGAATCACCGACGAGCTGCTCGAGAACAACAAGGCCTACGCCGCCGCCTACACGCCCGACCGGCCGCTCGCGCCCGCGCGACAGCTCGCGGTCGTGTCCTGCATGGACTCGCGCCTCGACATCTTCGCCCTGCTGGGTCTCGAGATCGGTGACGCTCACATCATGCGAAACGCGGGCGGCGTCGTCACCGACGACATGATCCGCTCGCTGACCATCTCCCAGCGCAAGCTCGGCACGCGCGAGATCATCCTCATCCACCACACCGACTGTGGAGCGCTCACGTTCACCGACGACGAGCTGCGCAACCAGCTGCTCGAGGAGACGGGCCTCAAGCCGAGCTGGAGCCCCGAGAGCTTCAAGGACCTCGACGCCGACCTGCGCCAGTCGATGGAGCGCCTGCGCCGCAGCCCGTTCCTGGTGGACACCACACAGGTGCGCGGCTTCGTGTTCGACGTGCACACGGGGGCGCTGCGCGAGGTCGTGTAGAGCGCGCGGACGATGCGACGGTCGGCCTCGGAGCATGTGCTCCGGGGCCTTCGTCGTCTCAGCGCGGGCCCCGACAACCAGGCGCCTGGGCGAGGGATGGGGTGCGGGATTCTCAGAGTTCGCTGAGAGGGACCTCTGTCCCAACTATTCCTTATCAAAATAGATAATGTTGTTCGTGGGCGATCTGATCGCCCAGTCGGAGAATCTCCCAGGCAGCTGGCGGGCAACAGACCCCCCCCTTCGCGCCAACGCCGCGCTTGGGAGCTTCTTCGGCTCGCTCCGAGGCAATCGATGGCGTGCCTCGGCGCATCCCTAGCGATGCGGACCCCAGGGGCACCATCCCCCTCCTTCCGGAGCCCCGGGGTCCGCATCGCACAAGCCTTGTCGGCGGTGCGGGCACGCTGAGGGGCCCGCACCGCTGACATCCCCTCTGGCGAGGGCAGCAGCAGTCCAGGCCCGGTCTCACCCCCCCGGACGATGCTCAGACGAGCTCCCAGGTCACGGTCACCAGCGACTGGGCCTCGACCCCGCCGGGCTCGACGGGCATGCTCGCCGCACGCAGCGCCGGTCGGCCGAGGGGCCCATCCGGCTCCTCCACGATCCTGAGCACGGTGCCGAGCCGCCGCGCCGACCTCTCCGCCAGCTGGGTGCCCGCCCGCACCGCGTCGGCCCACGCATCGTCCCTGGCGCGGGCCCGCAGCTCGCTGGGATCGGCGAGCGACAGCATCACCCCATCCAGGCGCGCGGAGTCCCCGGCGGCGGCCACCGCCGCCGCGAGGGTCTCGCCGAGCCGCTGAAGGTCCGCCACCTCGATCGCGAGCCGGTGCACCGCGGAGTAGCCCACGACCGTGGTCTCCTGGCCGACCCTGCCGCGTCCCTCGACGGCCTTGATCTGGACCCCAGCCGTCGCCGACCTGTCGGTCTCCACGCCCAGGTGACTGACGGCGGCCCTCACGAGGCGGACGGCGGCGTTCGCGTCCGCGACGGCATCGGCGACCGTGTGCCTCTCCGCGTGGCAGGACAGCCGCACGGTGGCGGAGTCCGCCGCCGCGCACGCCTGGCCGCGCCCGGTCACGGTGACGGTGGCCTGCGCGTCGGTCATAGCGCCAGCCTAGGTCGGAGCGCGCCGACGCGCGCGGCGTGCACTCCCCGGTATCAGGGCCGTTGGCCGCGCCTGGACCTGCGAGCCTTGGCAGTGGTGACGTTCAGCGCGTCGAGGATGCGATCGATCGTCGCGAGCGACACCCGGCCGTCCGAGCCCATCGCGAGGACGCGCATCGGAGTCGACTCGTAGAAGCTCTCCGCGACGGGGTCGTCCGCGGTCGCGGCGCCCATCTCCTTCTCGCTGACCTTCCTCACCAGGCCGCGCAGCACCCGTCCGAGGCCGCTGGCCTTGAGCTCGCGCACCGTCGTCTCGCGGGAGAAGGGCAGCGTCGGCGCGGCCGCGGGCACCGGGTGGCCGAGCAGCGCCGACAGCTCGGCGTCCGAGGCGACGGGGCCGGCGGGGGCCGGCACGGCGGAGACCTCGTCGCCGGCCGAGACGCGCACGGTCGCGGTCGCGCGGATGTCCACCGAGGACAGCCCGACGCGCAGCTCGAACTCGCCGGCCTCGACGGTCCACGAGGACGACGCGACGTCGTAGAACGCGAACGCGCGCTCGTCGAGCGACAGCGCCACCGACGCGGTCTCCCCGGGCTCGAGCGTCACCTTCGCCCAAGCGCCGAGCTCCTGCTCGGGACGATGCACGGAGGCCGCGACGTCGTGCACGTACGCCTGGACCACGGTCGAGCCGCGCCGGTCGCCGGTGTTCGTCACGTCGACCGTCACCGTGCGCTTGGCGCCGCGGCCGGTCGTCTTCGCGTTGCCGACCTCGAAGGTCGTGTAGCCGAGCCCGTGGCCGAACGCGAAGCGTGCGGGCACGCCCCACGTGTCGTGGAAGCGGTAGCCGACGTAGAGGTTCTCGCGGTAGATCGCCTGCGTGGGGTGGTTCGCGAACGTGCCGTGCGAGGGCAGGTCGACGCCCAGCACGGGGAACGACTCCGCGAGCCGGCCGCCGGGCTCGACCTCGCCGAGCAGCACGTCGACGAGCGCCGACCCCGACGCCTGCCCGCCCAGGTAGGACAGCAGCACGGCGCGCGCCCTCGCCGCCCAGGGCAGCTCGACGGGCGCCCCGGTCGCCAGGACGACGACGGTGCTCGGGTTGGCATCGAGCACCTCCTCGAGCAGCCGCGTGTGACCGTCGGGCAGGCGCAGATGCTCGCGGTCGTAGCCCTCGGCCTCGTACGAGCCGGGCAGTCCGAGCATCAGCACGACGGTGTCCGCGGACGAGGCGGCGTGGCGCGCCTCGGCGATCATCGCATCGTCCGTCTCTCCCGTGCGCGGGTCGTAGCCAGGCGCGTACGCGAAGCCGTCCCCGAGGCGGTCGTGGAGGGCGCTGTACGCGGTGTCGATGCGGGTCGGGTTCACCTGCGACGAGCCGGCCCCCTGATAGCGGGGCGCGGTCGCGAAGGCGCCGATGAGCGCGATCGACCGGTCCGTCGCGAGGGGAAGGATCCCGTCGTTGCTCAGCAGCACCGAGCCCGCCGCGGCCGCCCGGCGCGCGAGTGCGTGGTGCGCGTCGAGGTCGACCGGCGCACCGTCCCGGTGGGCCTCGCGCTCGTCCTCCGCCTCAAGCGCCAAGGCGGCGACGCGCGCGGCGGCGACGTCCACATCGTCCATCGCGAGCGAGCCCGACGCGAGCGCCTTCCTGACCTGCCCGTCCCACGCGCCCTTCGAACCGGGCATCTCGAGGTCGAGCCCCGCGTGGACGCCCGCCGCGCGGTCGGCCACGGCGAACCAGTCCGACATCACGAGCCCGTCGAAGCCCCACTCGTCGCGCAGGACGTCGGTCAGCAGGCGACGATGCTGGCTCGCGTGGGTGCCGTTGACCTTGTTGTACGAGCACATCACGGTGCGCGGGCTCGACTCCTTCACGGCGATCTCGAAGCCCGTGAGGTAGATCTCCCGAAGCGTGCGCTCGTCGATGACCGAGTCGGCGCGCATGCGGTCGCGTTCCTGGCTGTTCGCGGCGAAGTGCTTGAGGCACGCGCCGACGCCCTCCGACTGGATGCCGTTCACGAGCGCGGCCGCCATCCGGCCTGAGACCAGGGGGTCCTCCGAGAGGTACTCGAAGCTGCGGCCGCCCGCCGGGTGGCGCTTGATGTTGAGCCCGGGCCCGAGGACGACGTCGACGCCGAGCCCGCGTGCCTCGCGACCGAGTGCGGCGCCGACCTCCGCGACCAGGTCGGGGTCCCACGTCGCGCCGAGCGCCGAGGCGGTGGGGAAGCAGGTCGACGGGTCCGACGACCCGATGCCGACATGGTCGGCGTCCGCGCTCTGGTGGCGCAGCCCGTGGGGGCCATCGGACAGCGACGCGGACGGGACGCCGTGCTCCGGAATCGCGACGGTGGTCCAGAAGTCGGCGCCCGACAGCAGGCTGATCTTCTGGTCGGTCGTGAGCTGCGCGACGAGCTCGTGCGCGCGGTCGAGGTGGGTCATCGCCGTCCTTCTGGGGGTGAGCCTGGGGTTGCCCACACGCTATCTGACAATGTTAGATAAAGCCAGGGTGGTCCTGAGTCGGACCCCTGCCGCTCGGGACGCCGGACCGTGCGGCCCGAGATCTGAGACCGCACGGAAGGGGGCCGCATGAGCGAGCGACTGACACCGGCGGTGCGCCGCGCACGCATCCTCGACACCGCGATGCGGGTCCTCGACGCCGACGGCCACCGCGGCCTCACGCTGCGCGCGGTCGCCCGCGCGTGCGGCATGACCGCGCCGGGCCTCATCCATCACTTCCCGACGCTCGACCACCTCCTCGTCGCCGTGGTCGAGCGCCGCGACGAGCGGGACGAGGCCGAAGGGGAGGAGCGGCTCGAGGGCCGCCTCACACCGCGGGCGGTGTTCGACCAGATGATCGAGGGCATCATCGCGAGGCCCGAGGCCGCACGGCTGTTCGTCGCGGTGCAGGCCGCGGCGCTCGACCCCACGCATCCGGGCCACCGGTGGTTCGTCGAGCGCTACGCCCGCGATGCCGCGCGCTTCGAGGCGCTGTTCGACGAGCAGGTCCCCGACGCGGCGGGCGTGGCCCGACGATGCATGGCCGCGATCGACGGGCTGCAGCTCCAGTACCTGGCCGACCCCGGCTTCGACCTGCGTGGCCAGTGGTCGGCGGCCGCCGACGCCCTGCTGCCGAGCGAGGGCTGACGGGCCCGCTCAGTCCGGGTCGCGCGGCTCAGTCCGCGTCGTGCGGAGCGGACTCGTCGCTGCCGTCCGTCAGGGGCGCAGCGGTCGCGTCGGTGTCGCCCAGCCCCGAGCGTCGTCTCCAGCGGATGCGGGTCGCGCGCAGGTCGATCTCGGTCGTGGTCGGTTCGAGGCCGAACTCGTCGCCCATCTTGGTGACGATGCCGGCGACGAACTCCTCACGGCTCGCATGCGTCCGTCTTCGATGCTCGTGCGCGAGGGCGCTCACGGTCGAGATCATCATGCCGATCATCACCGCCGAGAACGGCAGCGCGGTGAGGATCGCGGCGGTCTGCAGCGCGGTCAGCCCGCCGGACACCATGAGCGCGATCGCGACCGCGGCCGTCGTCGCGGCCCAGAACACGCGGATCCACGCAGCGGGCTCCTCGTCGCCGCCCGTCGAGAGCATCGACAGCACCAGGGCACCCGAGTCGGAGGACGTGACGAAGAACAGCGCGATGAGGATCATCGCGCCGGCGATCGCGACGGACCCGCCCGGCAGCCCCTCGAGCAGGGTGAAGAAGGACCCCTCGACGTCCACGGTGCCGTCCGCCGCAAGCATCCCGCCGTCGCCGTAGAGCTCTCGGTAGATCGCGGACCCGCCGAGCACCGAGAACCACAGGAACGTGAGCGACGCGGGCACGAGCAGGACGCCCCACACGAACTCGCGCACCGTGCGGCCCTTGGAGACCCTCGCGATGAAGATGCCGACGAAGGGCGCCCACGAGATCCACCAGCCCCAGTAGAACGTCGACCACGACGACTGCCACTCCTGGCCCGCCTCGCCCGCGAACGCCGAGGTGTCGAACGCCATCGAGATGAAGCCCGACAGGTACGCGCCGATCGACTGGACGAACTCGCGCAGCAGGAACTCCGTCGGCCCCGCGATGAGCACGAACACCAGGATCGCGCCCGAGAGCACGAGGTTCGTGCTCGACAGCCACTTCATGCCCTTCTCCACCCCCGTCACCAGGGAGAAGACCGTCACCGCCGTGATCCCGACGATGAGCCACACCTGCGTCGACACGGTCGGGTCTGCGATCCCGGTGCTGTCGAGGCCGGCGGACAGTTGCAGCACTCCGAAACCGAGCGAGGTCGCGAGCCCGAACAGCGTGCCGACCACGGCGGCCACGTCGATCACGTCCCCCCAGCGGCCCTTGACTCTGTCGCCCAGCAGCGGCTCGAGAGTCCAGCGGATCGAGACCGGCCGCCCGCGCCGGTGCACGGCGTACGCGACGGCCAGACCCACCACGATGTAGATCGCCCACGCGTGCAGGCCCCAGTGGAGGAACGTGCGGGCCATGGCCTGCTCGGCGAGATGGTCGGGGTTGCCAGACACCCCGGGTGGCGGCGAGGTGAAGTGCGACAGCGGCTCGGAGACCCCGTAGAAGACCAGGCCGATGCCCATGCCCGCCGCGAAGAGGAGGCCGTACCAGCTGAAGTTGGAGAAGGCCGGCTCATCGTCGTCCTTGCCCAGCACGATGTCGCCGTACTGGCTGAACCCCAGGTAGAGCACGAAGACCACGAACACGGCCGCGATGAGCACGTAGTACCAGCCGAACGCGGCGATCACCGAGGTGTTGATCGCATCGAACGCCGCAGCCGCGCCCGACGGCCAGATCAGCGCGAACGACACGAACGCGAAGATGATGATCGCCGCCGGCCCGAAGACCGCCTTGGCGAGCCCCGCGCGCGTCATGCGCGTCCCCAGGGACCCCTTCGCAGTGATGGCCATGTCGCGCCTGCCTCGTGCCCGGTGCGCACGCGATGCGGCGCGTCTGAGGTGAAACCTAGTCCCGTTGATCCTGGTCTGCGACATATGCCGGCCCGGCGGCGCAGGATCGCGACGCTCCCGGTCAGTGCGTGCCGTCGGTGGGGATCACAGTCTCGACCTCGTCGGTTCCGAGCTCGCGGTAGGTGACCGACGGTCGCACCGCGGGGATCTCCCCGGTGTCGTCGGTGAGGGGAGCCGCGGTGGCCTCGGTGTCGCCCAGTCCCGAGCGTCGTCTCCAGCGGATGCGGGTCGCGCTGAGGTCGATCTCGGTCGTGGTCGGCTCGAGGCCGAACTGGTCGCCGAGCTTCGTGATGATCCCCGCGACGAACTCCTCGCGGCTCGCGCGGGTGCGGCGTCGATGCTCGTGCGCGAGCGCGCTGAGGGTCGAGATCATCATGCCGACCATGACGACGGAGAACGGCAGCGCGGTGAGGATCGCGACGGTCTGGAGCGCCGTGAGGCCGCCCGACACCATGAGCGAGATCGCCACGGCGGCCGTCGTCGTCGCCCAGAACACGCGCATCCACGTGACGGGCGTCGGCCGGCCGCCGGTGGACAGCATGGAGAGGACGAGCGCGCCCGAGTCGGAGGACGTGATGAAGAACAGCGCGATGAGGATCATCGACCCGATGATCGCGAGCGTGCCCCCAGGCATCGCGTCCAGCATCGTGAACATCGTCCCCTCGATGCTCACCGTGCCGTCGGCGAGGATGAGCCCGCCCTCGCCGTACATCTCCTGGTAGATGGCCGTCCCGCCGAGGACGGCGAACCACAGGAACGTGAGCGACGTCGGCACGAGCAGGACGCCCCACACGAACTCGCGGACCGTGCGGCCCTTGGACACGCGCGCGATGAAGACGCCGACGAACGGCGCCCATGAGATCCACCAGCCCCAGTAGAACGTGGTCCACTGCGCCTGCCACGCCTGCCCATCCGCGCCGTCGAACGCCGAGGTGTCGAAGGCCATCGAGATGAAGCCCGCGATGTACGCGCCGATCGACTGGACGAACTCCCGCAGCAGGAAGCCGGTGGGTCCCATCAGCAGGACGAACACGAGCATCACACCGGACAGTCCGAGGGCGATCCTCGACAGCAGGTTCATGCCGCGCTCGACGCCGACGACGAGCGACAGCATCGTCACGACCGTGATGCCCACGATCAGCCACACCTGCATCGTCACCGAGGTGTCGGCGAGGCCGATGGTCTCGAGGCCGGCGGACAGCTGCAGGACGCCGAAGCCGAGCGACGTCGCGAGGCCGAAGAGGGTGCCGACCACGGCGGCGATGTCGAGCACGTCGCCCCACCTGCCGCGGACCTTGTCGCCGAGGAGCGGCTCGAGGGTCCAGCGCATCGACATCGGGCGGCGGCGCCGGTGCACCGTGTACGCCACGGAGAGTCCGACGATGATGTAGATCGCCCACAGATGCAGGCCCCAGTGGAGGAACGTGCGGGCCATCGCCTGCTCGGCCAGGTAGTCCTGCGCGCCTGAGACCCCCGGCGCCGGTTCCACGAAGTGGGACAGCGGCTCGGACGCGCCGTAGAACACGAGGCCGATGCCCATGCCCGCCGCGAAGAGCATCCCGTACCAGCTGAAGTTGGAGAACTCCGGCTCGTCGCCGTCCTTGCCCAGCACGATGTCGCCGTAGGGGCTGAATCCCAGATACAGCACGAAGACCACGAACACGGCGGTGATCGCGACGTAGTACCAGCCGAATCCCGCGATCACGGTGTCGTTGAGCGTGGCGAACACCGACTCGGCCGCGGTGGGCCAGATCAGCGCGAACGCGACGAACGCGAAGATGATCGCCGTGGCGGGGTAGAAGACCGCCCTCGCCACGCGCGAGCGCGTCATGACATCCGTGAAGCGCGCCGCCCCCTTGACCGCCATGCGATCCCGCCTTGTCCCCTGTGCGCACGCGAGGTGGTGCGCTCTAGATGAAACCTAGCCCCGTTGCGCCTGGTCGGCACCCGATGCCGTCACATCTCCTCGTGCGTGTCGGGGTCGCCGGCGAACAGGCGACCGTCGGCACGCGTCATCGAGTCGATCGCGGTCATCTCCGCATCGGCGAGCGTGAAGCCGAGCACGTCGAGGTTCGCGCGCTGACGCTCGGGCGTCGCGGACTTCGGCAGCGGGACGGACCCGTGCTGGACGTGCCAGCGCAGGACGACCTGCGCGGGTGTGACCCCATGGGCCGCGGCGGCCGCGGTCACGATCGCCTCATCGAACGGCGCCTGCCGCTTGCCCAACGGGCTCCACGCCTCGGTGACGATGCCGAGGCGGTCGTGCGCCTCCCGCAGCGCCTCCTGGTTGAACCACGGATGCATCTCGACCTGGTTCACGACGGGGGCGACCCCGCTGTCGGCGATGATCTCCTCGAGCAGCGCGGGCGTGAAGTTGCTGACGCCGATCGACCTGACCAGGCCCTTGTCCCTCGCCTCGACGAGAGCGCGCCATGCACCCAGGTACTTGCCTGTGATGGGGTTGGGCCAGTGGATCATCATCACGTCAATGCGTTCCACGCCCATGCGTGCCACCGACTCCTCGATCGAGGCGAGCGCGCGTGCCTGCTCGTGGTGGCGCCCCGGGAGCTTCGACTGCACGGTGACGTGATCCCGCGGCGTCCCCGACTCGGCGAGGAAGTCGCGCACCGCCTTGCCGACGATCCCCTCGTTCTCATAGTTCACCGCGGAGTCGACCAGCCGGTAGCCGGCCTCGAGCGCCGACCGGATCGCGCGGTAGCCGGCCTCGCCGACCAGAGGGTACGTGCCGAATCCCAGGGCAGGGATCTCGAAGCCGTCGGACAGGGTGCGGGTCGGGATGCTCATGCACCCCACGCTAGGCCACTGCTCCGACATGTCGGCAACGGCCTGGGGCGAGCGGTTCGGGAGCGGTTCGGGAAGATGGCTGCGGGAGGTCCCGACGAGGCCCGGCGCGCGTCGAGCGCGACGCCCGTCACGCATCGTCCGTATGCGCTCCCAGCCAGGAGATCACGTCCGCGATGACCTCCTCCTTGTTGACCTCGTTGAACAGCTCGTGCCGCGCGCCGGGGTAGACCTTCACCGTCACGTCCGTCAGCCCGGAGCGCTCGCGGTAGTCGCGCGCGAGGTGGTCGATGGACGATGCGCCGCCCAGCGGATCGTCATCGCCCACCATGATCAGGAGGGGGAGATCGCGGCCCAGGGCGCGCGCGGGCCGGCCGAGCAGACGCAGCGTGTCGCGGATCCCGAAGAGCTTGCGCAGCGGCTCGTCCGAGGTGAGCGGATCGGCCTTGAAGGCGTGGTGGACCGCCACGTCGCGGCTGAGCCACTCGACTCCCGTGTCGCCCAGGTGCTTGTGGCGCGCGTTGAGGCTGCCGCCGTTCATGTGGAGGACGGTGCGATGGGCGGTGCCCATGAGGATCGCGGCGTCGTAGTCGGCGGCGTGCTCGTTGAGGATCATCTGCGCCATGAGGGAACCCCACGAGTGACCCAGGAGGACGAGCGGCAGGTCGGGGTGCGCCGCGCGGATGACGCCGGTGAGCTGGTGGACCGCGGCCACCGCGGCGCGATGCCCTCCGGCTCCCAGGTGGCCCAGACGGCTCGCGTCGCCGCCATGCTGCTCCATGCCGGTCAGGCCGTGACCGCGATGGTCGTCGGCCCAGACCGTGTAGCCCGCCGCGGCGAGGGCGCGCCCCACATGCGCGTAACGACCCGAATGCTCGCCGACGCCGTGGAGCAGCTGGACGACGGCCCGCAGCCGCTCGGCCTCCCACACGCGCACGTGGATGGTGACGCCGTGGGCATCCGTGAAGGTGGTGTCGCTCGCGGCCGGTGCGTCGTCGCTCATGTCCGCACGATAGCGGGAGCGACGCGGGACGGGCGTCGCTCCCGCTACCGTGCGGCGGATCGAGGCTCAGGGGAGGAGGGCGGCCAGTGAACGAGGCGGGCCGGGCAGCGGCTTGGCCGGGGCGTGGCCCGAGCGGGGGTCCGTGGCGAGCGCTGGTGGCGAGCGCTCGCGCGGCGAGGCGGACGAGGGTTGGCGGGTCATGCTGCGATCAGGTCCAGGTCGTAGTCGGGCATCGCGTCGGTGTTCCCGATGCTCTCGGTCGTGGACTCGCTGAACGCGTTCGCGGCGGCGAAGCTCAGGCCCTGGTCCCATACGGCGACGTTCACGACGCGGGCATCGTCGGCGAGGTCGGGCCCGTCGTCCTCGGAGGGGTCGTCCGCCGGCGTCACGGCCGCGGCATCCACGTACCGCTCGCCCGTGGTCGCCGTGTCCGACGTGGTCGACGAGTCGGTGACGGCGGGGGTCGACGGCGCGGGGGCGGCGTCGGTGTCGGTCGCGCAGCCGGAGAGAAGAAGGGCTCCGACTGCGGCTGCCGCGATAGCGGTGAAGGTGCGCTGCGTTCTCATGGCTTCAGTTCACGCGCCGAGCCTCAGAGTGGGCTGGGAGCGACCTGCGAGGTCGCTCCGAGGTGCGGGTGGGGGTGCTCTGAGGTGTGGAGCGGACACTTTCTGACACGCGGCGCGGCCCGCGCGCGGCGTGTCCCGCGCGACACGCCGCTGCCGGGGCGCGGTTGTGTCAGAAAGTGCTCGCGGGGTGGGCGCGGAGCAGGCGTGGACCCGGCGCGGAGCAGGCGTGGACCCGGCGCGGATCCGATGGTTGGCACTCGGCGTAGTGTCGAAGGGTGACCACACGCGTGACAGTGCTGACCGGCGCCGGCGTCTCCACGGGCGCCGGCATTCCCGACTTCCGTGGCCCTCAGGGCGTCTGGACGCTGCGCCCCGACCGGGCGAGGCTGCTCGAGATCGACGTATTCGTGAACGACAGGGCCCTGCGTGAGGAGGGCTGGCGGGACTGGCGCGACCACCCCACGTGGCAGTCGCAGCCCACCGAGGCGCACCGTGCTCTGGCCAGGCTCGGCGAGGCGGGCGCCCTCGTCGCGCTGCTCACCCAGAATATCGATGGTCTCCACCAGGCCGGCGGCTCCCGGCCCGAGGACGTCGTCGAGCTCCACGGCGCGCTGCCGACCACCTCGTGCATGGGCTGCGGGGCGGGCCCGTTCCCGACTCCCGACATTCTCGCGCGGCTGGATGAGGAGCCCGATCCTCGCTGCCGCGAGTGCGGCGGCATCCTCAAGACGGACGTCGTCTACTTCGGGGAGGCGCTGCCGGAGCGCGCGCTCGACCGGGCGATCCAGGCGTCCAAGGAGTGCGACGTGTTCGTCGCGATCGGCACCACGCTGACCGTGTACCCGGTGGCCTCGCTGCCGGGCGTCGCCCTCGACTCCGGCGCGAGCCTGATCGTCGTCAACGCGGAGGCGACGTCGTACGACCGCTACGCGGACGAGGTCATCCGCGAGCCGATCGAGACGGCCGTGCCCGCGCTCGTGGAGCGCTGGATCGGGGCCTGACCGCTCCCGGGGGGACGTCGCGACGGTCGCCCGCGCGTGGTCTCCTCAGCTGTCGCGCCAGCGTCTGCGCAGGTCGCTGAGCGTCGGCACGTGGACGCCGTCGGCGGCCATCGCCGCGCGTGTCTCGCGACGGCTGCTGACGACGCCGATCACGCCGATGGCGTAGGGGATGAGGAGCGTCGTGAACGCCATCCGGTACTCGTCGAGCGTGTACGTGGTGGCGCCGGACGGGGAGGCGAGCTGGAGCGCGACGCCCACGATCAGGATCGCGATGATGCTCGCTGCGAAGCCGCCCATGTTGACGAAGCCGGTCGCGCTCCCCGCGCGCCGCTGGGCGGCGTACGAGCGCGCGAAGTCCATCCCGACCAGCGACATCGGGCCCCCCGACGAGATGACGACGACGAACAGCACCAGCTGCCACAGCGGTCGCGGGGTGCTCGGCACGAGGATCCCGATCCAGGCGAGCGCCGTCAGCGACGCTCCTCCGAGCACGAGCCAGGACCGGCGTAGCGGGTGCCTCGCGGTCAACGAGCCGATCAGCGGGCCGGCCGCGATGTTCGTGAGAACGGCGACGGTGAGCAGCATGCTCGCCTCGGCGGTGGTACGTCCCTCGCCCTGCGTGAAGAACGGCACGCCCCACAGCAGGGCGATCGTGTTGATGGAGAACGGGCCCAGGAAGTGCGACCAGAATCCGAGGCGGACGCCCGGCGTCCGCCAGTGGAGGCGGAGGGCCTCGCGGATCGAGAAAATGTCGGGCTCCTCGGTGGGCTTGCCGTGGCCGGGGCGCATCAGCGCCCACCAGACCCCGACCGCAGCGAGCACTCCGAGCACGGCGAGGCCCCCGAAGGTGCCGCTCCAGCCCGCGTGGTGCAGGGCGAAGGCGACGGGGATGGCGCTCGCGAGCTGTCCGGCCTGGCCGAGGATTCCCGTGGTCTGGACCATCACGGGCACGCGTTTGGGTGGGAAGTAGAGCCCGACGATCTTGGTGGCGGCGATGAAGATCGGCGCGTCGCCCATGCCGATCAGCAGGCGGGCCGCGAGCGCCCAGCCGAATCCGGGGGCGTACGCCATGAGGCCTTGACCGACCGCCATCACGAGGGAGCCCACCACCATGACCGGTGCCGGACCCCAGCGGTCGAGCAGCACTCCCGACGGCACCTGCATCGCGGCGTACGCCGCGATCTGGAGGACGGCGAGCATCGACAGCGCGGTGGCCTCGACCCCGAAACGGTCGGCGGCCTCGACGCCCGCGACTCCCAGCGCGGTGCGGTGGATGACCGCCACGAAGTAGGTGACAGCCGCGACCGCGAACACCATCCACGCGAGGCGTGAGGCGCGGGCTGGGCGGGTGTCGTCGGCGGTCATCGGGTTCCTCGGCTGTGGTGGGGGCGGGTGCGACCCGGCGGCGCTGGAGAGTCCCTCGCCAGGCTACGCCCGCCGACTTGGGACCCGGTGCCACGTGCGTGGGCCGGTGCGGCCCAACTGGACCGGGCGATCAGGTGCCGACCGCATCGTCCCTATCGACCGCATCGTCCACGTGCAGCGGCAGGCCGTCAGGCGTGGCGGACCGGGCCGACCTTCGTGATGTAGCAGCGTCCGCACAGCGACTCGTACTCGGCCTGCTGGCCGTCGATCGCGACCTGCGCGCCGTGGCTCACGAACTCGCCGTTGATGCGGCGGCCGTTGAAGACGGCCTTCGAGCCGCAGCGGCAGATGGTCTTGAGCTCCTCGATCGCGTGGGAGATCTCGAGCAGGCGCAGGGAGCCCGGGAACGAGTGGGTCATGAAGTCGCCGCGCAGGCCGTAGCAGAGGACGGGGACGCCTCGCATGACGGCGATCTCGTAGGCCTCGTCGACCTGCGAGGGCGTGAGGAACTGGGCCTCGTCGACGAAGATCGCGTCGATCTGGTCGAGGCTCTGGTGGGCCTCGAGCTTCTCGAGGAGCGACTCCTCGGCGCCGAGCAGCACGTCCACCTTGCGTTCTACGCCGATGCGGGACTGGACGGACTCGCCCGCCTTGGTGTCGATGCCGGGCTTCACGATGACGGGGTGCTGGTCGCGCTCCTCGTAGTTGTAGGCCGCGGTCAGCAGCAGCGCGGACTTGGACGAGTTCATCGCGCCGTAGCGGAAGTACAGCTTGGCCACCGGTCGGTCCTCCTTGGGTTCGGGGGTAATCGTAGCGGCGAGCGGCCGGAGCGATCGGAGAGCGCCGAGGGTCGAGGGGTACGATGTGGGAGCCCAGTTCCTTCGCACATTGGACCCGTGTCGCATGCCTTTGCCCAACCTGCTCATCGTCGGCGCCCAGAAGAGTGGCACGACATGGCTGCACCGGAGCCTCGGGAAGTCGAGCCACATCTTCGCGACGCAGAAGAAGGAGCTCAACTACTTCAACAAGTCCGACTTCGATGCGCCCGAGAAGCTGGCGGAGTACGCGACCAACTTCCCCGCGGAGCCGATCGACGGCGTCGCCTATTACATGGAGAGCACGCCGCACTACTTCAAGGTGCCCCCGATCGTCGCGAAGCGCCTGAAGACGATCCTGGGTGAGCCGACCCTCCTCGCGGTGCTCCGCAACCCGATCGAGCGCTACGAGTCCGCGTACACCCACCACATGCTCGCCGGCCGCTTCCCCTACACGCCGGAGATCGACGACCTGGTCGACGACCACAAGGAGTTCTCGCTCGGCAAGTACGGTGCGATCCTCGAGGCGTGGTGGAAGGTGCACCCTGACCTGAAGCCCTACATCTACGACGACCTGCTCGCCGACCCTGTCGGGTTCGTCGGCGGCGTGATGGACTTCCTCGAGCTCGAGAACGACATCGCTCCCAAGGATCTGGACTTCCGGACCAACGACAAGACCGTGAAGCTGCGCAGGAGCGACCACGAGTGGCAGGAGCTTCCGGTTCTCAGCGCGTCCCTGCGCGAGCGACTCGCCGAGGCGTACGCCGACGACGTCGCGCTGCTCGGCGAGCTCATGGACCGCGATCTGAGCCACTGGCTGAAGCCGAGCGCTTAGCCGCAGACTGCGGACGTCCCTGGTACGTGACGTTCCGCACAAGGGCTGGATCCGTCGGCTCCGCGTCCTTATCATCCGTGAGCATGACCCGTCGCGTGCCCGCCCTCGCTGTGGCGATCGCGATCGCGCTCAGCCTCCTCGTGACCGTCGCGCAGCCTGCGTCGGCCGCGTCCGCGCCCTGCGTCGCGCAGTACACCGTCCAGTCGGAATGGCCGGGCGGCTTCACCGCGCAGGTGCGGATCCGCAACACGTCCGGCAAGGCGCTGACCGCGTGGCGCGCGGCCTTCAGGTTCACGGATGGGCAGGCGATCTCCCAGGTCTGGAACGCGGACACCGTGCGGGCGTCGGGACGCGCCAAGGTCAGGAACGTCTCGTACAACTCTCATGTAGCCAAGGGTGCCTGGATCGACTTCGGCTTCAACGGCACCTGGTCTGGCAAGAACACCCGTCCTGTCGCATTCGCCCTCAACGGCGAGAAGTGCAAGGTCCGCGCCTGGACCGCGACCGTGTCCGGCGGCATCGCGACGCCCGGGGCCACTGCATCGTCCGGCTCGGAGGCGAGCACCTTGGCCGTCGGCGCGACGACGACGGTCGCGCAGTCCTCCACGAAGTTCTTCACGAGCGCCGACACCCAGGCCTACGCCGCGTACCAGAGCGCGAGCGGCAGCCAGAAGAGGCTGCTCGCGAAGATCGCTAGGACGCCGACGGCCCGGTGGATCGGCGACTGGTACTCGGCGTCGCAGGCCAAGGCCGAGACGCGGAAGTACACGAAGGCGGCGAAGAGGGCAGGGCGGACCGGGGTGCTCGTCATCTACGCGATCCCTGGACGCGACTGCGGCTCCTACTCAGCGGGAGGCCTCACGCCGAAGGCCTACAAGAGGTGGATCGACGCAGTCGCGAACGGCATCGTGGGCAAGCCGTGGATCATCCTTGAGCCCGACGCGATCGCGCAGATGGGGGACTGCTCCGGGCAGGGCGACCGCGCGGGACTGCTGCGCTACGCCGCGCGCGTGCTGACCAAGCACGGCGGGCGGGTCTACCTCGATGCTGGCCACTCGAACTGGAACTCGGTGTCCGTCACGGTGAGGCGGCTCAAGCAGGTCGGCTTCCGGTACGCCAAGGGTTTCGCGCTCAACACGTCGAACTACAACACCACGAAGGCCGAGAAGGCCTACGGCCAGGCGATCTCCACGAAGGTGGGGAACAGGCCGTTCGTGATCGACACCTCGCGCAACGGCAAGGGCTCGAACGGCCAGTGGTGCAACCCGTCCGGGCGCGGGCTCGGCGCGAGGCCGGGTCTCGTGAAGGACTCGTCGAACCTCAAGGCATTGCTGTGGATCAAGGCGCCGGGCGAGTCCGACGGGTCGTGCAACGGTGGCCCGTCGGCCGGGGTCTGGTGGCAGAAGGGGGCGCTCACGCTCGCGCGCAACGCGTCGTGGTGACACTCGTGGGACAGTTCGTGCCATGCTCCCCTCAGCGGGCAAGGGGGAGAGCATGGACGATGCGCGGTTCTGGGAGGTCGTCGGGTCCACCAGGCGGTGGGAGCGCGGGCACCTCGCGCACCTGACGCGCAGCATCGAGGCGCTCGGACCCGCGGGCGCCGTCGAGTTCTGGCACGAGGCGGTCGCGCGCGGCGACGAGCTCGTCGCGCTGCACTCGCTGACCGTGGAGTCAGTCGATCAGAACCCGATCTACTTCGCGGTCGACTCTGTGCTCGAGGGGCGCAAGGTCGCCGAGGCGTTGAGGTTGGGCGGGCCCCACGCGGTCGAGCGCTGGGGCGGGCGTGCCATCGATGTCGAGCAGCGTCTCGCCGCCTTCTACGAGCGCGTGGTGAAGGAGCCGTTCCCCTATCCCGCGTCGACCGCGCCGCCGCGGATCTGGGCGCAATCCTTCTACTCCATGGCGGGGCTGCCTCGCGACCTCGTCGCTGGCACCAATGCAGCGTTCGACGCGGTCAACGCGAGCCCCGAGATCGTCGCCGCGCTCGACGCGGCAGGCCGGCGCAACCTCGAGATGCTGGCGTCGATCTCGCATGACGCCGAGCGTGGGTGGCTCGTCGGAGCGCGCGAAGGTTCGTGGGTGAGGGTGCGGAACCGCCGGTGGGATCTGGGGGTGTCGTGCCAGTGGGACACCGAGGCGCTGAGAACAATGCGGTACGCCGACGGGCTGGCGCTCGTGTGCGAGGTCGTCGACACGCTCGCCGCAAAGCGTCGCGGCTTCCCGACGTCGATGGAGGTGGCGGGCCTGCGCACGCTCGTGGCGCGGGCTGGTGAGCATGAGGAGCTGCTCGGGCTCGTCGAGCTCTCTCCGGGACCCACCGGTCTCTCTCATCACGAGGCGCTCGACATGATGGACACGCTGGCCGAGCAGCTCGAGAGGAGGAACCGTGATCGCTGACGTGCTGTTCGACCTGGGGTTCGGCTCGCTCCTGGCCTGGTGGGGCGCCCGCGACGCCCGCGCGCGGATCCGGCGGCTTCGGGGCGAGGGGATCCTGGTCGGAGCCGTCCGGGGCGTGTACGCGGATCTGGGGAGGTTCGGCCGCGAGTGGCTGTCGAGCGACTGGCGCGTCTCGCCCGGCCGCGTCCGCACGGGATCGACGACGATCGAGGCGGACAGCGTCGACGCCGAGACCCGATCCGGCGAGACCGGCGACTTCATGCTGCCGCCGGGGATGGACACGATCGTGCTGACGGTCCGCGGCCCCGGGCCGCTCGTGGAGATCGCGATGCCAAGCGAGTCCGAGGCGTGGTTCCGTGAGGCCGTGGCCCGGCGTGAGGCCGAGCCGGTCTGAGCGAGTGTGCCCCGTGGGGTGGGTCGACGTGCCGCTCCGTGGGCTTTCGCCAGTCGTCAACTTCCGGTAATCCGCGCGTGACACGACCGGGCTAGCCTGCGGGCATGAAAGCCATCATCGTCGGGGCCGGAATCGGTGGAACCAGCGCAGGGATCGCGCTGAAGCGACTGGGGCACGAGGTCGTGATCTACGACCGGATGCGCGAGAACAAGCCCGTCGGAGCGGCGCTGTCGCTGTGGTCGAACGGCGTCAAGGTCCTCAACTGGCTCGGCCTTGCCGATGAGGTTGCGGCGCTCGGCGGGCGCATGGACGACATGGCATACATCGATGGGAGCACGGGCGAGCCGCTGTGCCGCTTCTCGCTCGACCCGGTGACGCGGCAGACCGGGCAGCGACCGTACCCCGTCGCCCGCGCCGATCTGCAGGCGCTGCTGATGGAGACGTTCGGGCTCGACGGCATCCACCTGCAGACGCAGCTCGTCGGCATCGAGGACGACGGCGAGAAGGTGACCGCGATCTTCGCCGACGGGTCGACCGACACCGGCGATCTGCTGATCGGGGCCGACGGGGCGCGTTCGATCACGCGCGACTACGTCGCCGCGGCGCGCGGGGTGGAGCCCATCGTGCGCGCGTACGCGGGGTACACGAACTTCAACGGGCTGATCGCGGTCGACGAGACCATCGGCCCTGCGAACCAGTGGACGACCTATGTCGCCGAGGGCAAGCGCGCCGCCGTGATGCCGGTGGCCGACGGCCGCTTCTACTTCTGGTTCGACGTGCCCCAGCCTGAGGGGCTGCCCTACGACAGGGCCGACGGCAAGGCGCCCCTCGTCGAGGCGTTCGGCGCGTGGGAGGCGCCGGGAGTCAAGGCCCTGCTCGAGGCGATCGATCCGGCCGTCTCCCTCAACCGCGTGGAGATCTGGGACATCGACCCGTTCCACACGTGGGTCTCGGGACGCGTCGCGATCCTTGGGGATGCCGCGCACAACACCGCGCCGGACATCGGCCAGGGCGCGTGCTCCGCGCTCGAGGACGCGTTCGCCCTCGGGATCGCGGTGGCCACCAACTCCCTCGGAGTTGAGGACACGCTGCGCCGGTACGAGAGGATCCGTACCGAGCGGGCGGGCGACCTCGTGGTGCGCGCGCGCAAGCGCGGCGAAGAGACCCACGCCTATGACGTCGAGGCGACCGAGGCCTGGTACGCGTCGCTGCGCGGCAACGACGGCGCCGGCATCATCCGAGGCATCGTCGGCAACATCGAAGGCAGCCCCATCAACCTCGGCGCCGGCATCCTCTGACGCCCGCCTCCCCCGCCGAGCCTTCCTCACCGCCGCCGCTCCTGCGTGTCTGCTTGCGTAAGCGGCGGGATGGGCTCACGTGCGAGTGCCCCGCCCGGGGGGACGGGGCACTCGCACGCAGGACCGGTCGGTGGAGTCAGCCCTCCTTGGGGGTGCCTTCGTCCTTGATCTCCGGGGCGCCGACCAGCGCGCCGGCGCCATCCGGGTGGGTCAGGGCCGCCGCAGCGGGACCGCGCACGGCATCGTGGGCGCTGATCTCCGGGTCGTCCTCCCGCTGATGCGAGTTGAGCAACAGGTTGAGCAGGATGGCGGCGATGGCGCCTGCGCTGATGCCCGAGTCGAAGATCTGCCGGAACCAGATCGGGAACTGGTCGTAGATGGTCGGCGCCACGGTCGGCAGCAGCGCGATCCCCACCGCGACCGCGACCACCAGGACGTTGCGGTTGTCGAACTTGACCTTGGTGAGCGTGCGGATGCCGGAGGCGGCAACCATGCCGAAGAGCGCGATCCCCGCGCCGCCGAGCACCGCCCGTGGCACGCCCTCGACGACCGCGGCGACCTTGGGGATCAGACCCAGCACCACGAGCATCCCTCCGGCCATGGTCGCCACGTAGCGCGAGCGCACCCCGGTGAGCGACACCAGGCCGACGTTCTGGGCGAACGCGGTGTAGGGGAACGTGTTGAAGATGCCGCCGAGCACCGTGCCCAGACCATCGGCGCGCAGGCCGTCGGCGAGCTGCCTGCGGCCGACCGGCTTCTCCACGATCTCGCCGACGGCGATCATGTCGCCGGTCGTCTCGGTCATGATGACGATGCCGACGATGAGCATCGACACCACGGCCGCCACGGAGAAGGTCGGCGCGCCGAAGTGGAAGGGCGTCACCACGGCGAACCACCCCGCGTCGGCCACGCCCGACCAGTCGACCATGCCGGGCACCAGCAGTGACGCGATGGTCCCGAGGACCAGACCCATCAGCACCGAGACGCGCTGCAGCGCCGGCGGACCGAACCTCTCGATCAGGATGATGATCAGCAGGGTGGCGGCCGCGTACAGCACGTTGATCGGGGATGCACCGTCCTCGTTGCCGTCGACGATCCACCCCGCCGCGACGCGCATCAGCGACAGCCCGATGATGAGGATGACCGTTCCGGTCACGATCGGCGGGAAGAAGCGCAGCAGCTGCGAGAAGAAGGGCGCGATCAGCACCATGAACAGTCCGCACGCGATGGTCGCGCCGAACACCGCCTGGATTCCGGAGGTCTGACCGATCGTGATCAGCGGCGCCACCGCGGCGAACGTCACGCCTTGCATGAGCGGCAGCCGCACCCCGAAGCGCCAGAACCCTGTCGACTGGACGATCGTGGCGATACCGGCGACGAACAGGTCGGCGCTGATGAGGAACGCCAGGTCCTCCGCGCCGTAGCCCAGGGCACCGCCCACGATGAGCGGCACCGCGATCGCGCCCGCGTACATCGCGAGAACGTGCTGCAGTCCGAGCGGGAACAGGCGCGTCAGCGGCGGAACCGTATCGACCGTGTTCGCGCTCGCACGCGCCTTGCGCGCCGCCTTCTTCTCGAGCTTCTCGTCGATGTCCGTCTGTGTCATGGGCACTCCCGGGGATAGAGAGGGCGCGGCCGAGGAGTCGCGCCCTGTTGCCGATTGGGTCTCACTCTAGGTCTGCGACTTGCCTGGTATCCAGGGTTGTGACGAGAATTCCGCTGGATTTCACCGCCACGCAATCTGCCCGCAACACGAGCCGCGATTCGCCCCGAGTCGGACCCCAGCGTCGCCCTTGCTGTCGCCCTCGACACAGCACCCGCGAAGCGCCTTGAGTTCCTGCGCGGGCCGCCAGAATCCGGGCGCCTCGTCGGCATCCCTGGGTGGGGGCGCGGCTCGACCGACAGCCACGTACCGCTGGCGCGTGCGGGTCGCCCACAAGCGACCAAGGACCACCCGATCCGCGAGTCGTGCGCGATGAGTGGGCCCCGTCGGGCTCGAACCGACGACCTACGGATTAAAAGTCCGCTGCTCTACCAACTGAGCTAGAGGCCCGCCTGCCATGGTATCGGCGCTCGGCGAACACGTTGTGCCTGCAGATGCGCCGGGGCGCATCCGGGGCTTCCAGGGAAGGACGGCGCCCGAGGGAGGGAGCAGTCATGACGGATCTGAGGCACAAGGATCAGGACCGGCCGATCGCGCTCGACTACGCGGCCTCGCACCGCCCGGCAGATGGATAGGGACAGGGGCGACGTGACTACCGCACGAGCCCGAGCGCGTCGAGCGTCCGCCAGGCCATCTTCTGGGTGACCTCGCGCGGCGACAGTGCCATGCCCACCGCCTTGCTCAGGCCGATGCCGCGCGCCCTGGCGACGAACGCGTCGTCCACGCGCCCCGTCTCCCTGTCGTAGGCGGCGAGGACCGCGTCGACCCCGGCTGCGGGCATGAGCGAGTGCGTGAAGCCGACGTCCACCGCCGGGTCGCACATCGCCATCGAGCCCCAGTCGAAGATGCCGCCGAACGCGCCCTCGTGGCTGAGCACATTCGCGCCGTGCAGGTCGGCGTGCGACCACACCCACTCTGTGTTGGGCGGGGCGGCGAGCGCCGCTTCCCACAGCGTCATCGCCGCGTCCAGATCGATGCGCTCCCCGTGCGGGCCGCCGTCGTGGTGCGCGCGCAGCACGCGCTCGAGCGTCTTCTCGCCGCGGTCGGCCATGGGGATCGACTGCTCGATGTTGAAGGGCGCGTCGCCCGGCGCCTCGACGTGCACCTGGGCGAGCGCGCGGCCCACGTCGGCGCCCGCATCGGCCAGCAGCGGCACCTCGTCGGCAGTGTCCCCGGGGATCCACGTGATCACCGCCCACGGCCACGGGTACCCGTGGCCTGGCTGGCCGTGCGCCGTGAACTCGGGCGATGGGAAGCCCCATGCGCGGCTCAGCTGCGGGACCCAGTGCATCTCCGTCTGGAGGAAGGTGACCGCAGCCTCGGTGCGCGGCAGGCGCGCGGCGAGCCCATCGCCGAGGCGGAACATCGCGCAGTCCCAGCCGTCGAAGCGCGGCCCCAGCTCAAGTGCCCCATACCCCGGGTGCTGGTCCTGCAGCAGCCTCGCGACGGTCTCGTGCGAGATCGACGGATGCGCCGGGGGTGGGACGGTGTCGAAGCTCACCGTTCAAGTCTCCCGCGCAGGGGCGAGCCGTCGCCACTGGGCTAGAGGGAACAGCGCGAGCGCGATCGCGACGCCGGCGACTATGATCGTCCCGCACACGACAGCGACCGGGCCGTAGCCGTCCGTCGTCTCGAGGAAGGGGTACGGCACCCAGCCGCCGGCCGCGCCGCGAACGAGCGCCGCTGCGAGCCACAGCGCCGGGTAGGCCAGCACCGTCGGCGCGAGCCGCCAGGGCAGCCGCTCGCACGGTCCCTCGATCAGCCAGTCGGCCAGCATGAACGCGGTGGTGAAGCCATGGCAGACGAGATTCGTCCACCCCCAGGCGTCGTCGCCGACCAGGCCGACCAGCATCGTCCAGTAGACCGTCGACACGATCACCATGTACGTGGACGATGCGGCGCGCGCGAGCTCGAGCCAGCGTGGGCGCGGTCTCCCGGTCCGGGGGATCGAGACGGCGATCACGACCATCGCGACGATGTTCGACTGGATCGTGAAGTAGCCGAAGTACTTCGATGGCTCGAGCGTCCCGTCCATCGCCATCGTGATCACCGGCTCCACGAGGGCCACGAGGATCAGCACTGCGGCGGCGAGGCGCGCGGCGATCCAGGTGGTTCTCATCCGACCGACGCTAGCAGCGGGCGGAGGCACGGGGTGACGGTCTGGCCTGGCGGGGAGGCGGCGCGGTCCGGCGCGGCGGTCAGGCGGAGACTGTGTCGAGGTCGGAGTCGGGGTCCGCGTCCGTGAGGCTCTCCCGCGAGCCCATGCGCCACCGCGCGATCTGGACCAGGCCCGCCCCGATGAGGAGCACGACCGCGAGCATCGCGACGCAGGTCGCGAGCACGGACGCGTAGCCGCGCGAGGGATCCAGGAACGGGTACGGCACCCAGCCGTCCGTCGCGCCCCTGATCAGCGCGACCACCGCGTACAGCGCCGGATATGCGACCAGGGTCCAGGTCTTGCGCCAGGTCATCGGCGTGCGAGGCGGGTCCATCACCCAGTCCGCGAGCAGGATCGCCGCCGCGATGCCGTGCAGGATCGCGTTCGACCAGGCCTCCGGCAGCGCGAAGCCGGCGTCAGCGAGCATCGTCCAGTAGATCCCCACGACCAGCAGCACGTAGGTCGTGGCGGCGGCGCGCGCGCACTCGAAGCAGTTGGCCCGAGGTTCGCTCCGGCGGACGCCCGACACCAGCAGCGTCACCATCCCGAGCGCGTTGGCCTGGATCGTGAAGTAGCTGAACAGGTTCACCAGGGTGGGCTCGCCTGCCTGGATCACGGACAGCGTCGTAGCGGCGAGCGCCGCGAAGATCGTCACCGCACCCGCCAGCTGAACCCGCGACCAGATGCCCTGCATGTCGCCGACGCTAGCAGCGGCGACACGGCCCGGTCGTGGGACCTTGAGCCGTGTGCTTCCGTAGGCTGACCACGTGAAGTTGGGCAACCTTCTCGAACTGGGCGCGTGGACGACGCCGCCCGCCGCCGTCGACCTGGACGGCGGCACCATGGTGGTCTCCGCGAGGCACGGATCCGACGCGTGGCGCACCACGTCCTACGGCTTCGTGCACGACGACGCGCACGCCCTGCTCGTGCCGATGGAGGCCCGCCAGGCGGCCGAGGTCACCTTCGTCCTCGACTACGCCGAGCAGTTCGACCAGGCCGGGATCATGGTGCGCGCCGACTCCCGCAGCTGGATCAAGTGCGGGGTCGAGGTCTCCGACGGCGTCCCTCAGGTGGGCGCGGTCGTGACGCGAGGGGTGTCGGACTGGTCGGTCGCGCCGGTGCCCGAGTGGGTGGGCCGGTCGGTGACCATCCGTGCCTCGCGAGATGGGGACGCGGTCACCGTGCGCGCGCGGGCGGACTCCGAGGCGTGGCGGCTCGTCCGGGTGGCGCCCCTCGCTCCCGAGCTCGAGGTCGGCGTCGGCCCGTACTGCTGCGCGCCGTCGCGCGACGGGCTGCGCGTGACCTTCACCGACTTCACGCTCGGGGAGCCGGACGCCGCGCTGCACTGAGCCTGGCTGCTTCGGCGCATGTCACCTGTAGGCCTCTCACGCCTGCTTCTCGGCGGCCGATGTCACCTGTAGGCAACTCACGCCTGCTCCCCCTAGAGCCCAGAGAGCAGCAGCGCCGCGAACGCCACGGCGCCCGCAGCCATCGTCACGCCCGACGACCGCCGCCAGAGTGCGACGCCAACGGCGACGAGCGCGGCCAGGTGCCACGCGCCGAAGCCGCGCCACGCGCCCTCGTCGAGCAGCAGCGAGTTCGCGACGATAGCGGCCATCGCCGCCGGACCGACAAGGTGCAGCGCCTTCTCGACCCGCGGAGGGATGTAGCGCTCGCGGCCGAAGATCACGATGCCGCTGATGCGGATCAGGTACGTGCCGATCGCGGCGGCCGTGAAGACCAGGAAGGTCGTGAGCGTGCTCATTCGCCGGCCCCCGCATCGTGCGCGAGGCCGTCGTCCGGGACCCGACCGTCCGAGGCCGCGGTACCTGACGCATCGTCCCTGGACCGCGACGGCACGAACGAGCCGACCGCGATGCCCGCGAGCGCGCCAGCGAGGACGTTGAGCCCCCACGGCAGGTCCTTCGCGAGCACGACCACGAGCGTCGAGACCGCCACGGCGACCACGCCGGGAGCGTCGTGGAGGCCGGGCACCAGGACCGCGAGGAACATGAGCGGGACGATGAAGCCGATCTGCCACGCATCGGGGATCACGGGGCCGAGCACGATGCCCGCGACCGAGCCCATGACCCAGACGATCACGAACGGCAGCGCGCCGCCGACGATGAACCAGCGACGGCGCACCGGGTCCGGGTAGCGGTCCGCGTGCTCGAGCGAGATGACCGCGGCCTGATCGGTCATGAGGTGCGCGAGGCCGAGCTTCCAGCGGCGCGGGAACGACGCGAAGACCGGCGCGAGAGCCGCCGAGTACAGCGCGAAGCGCGCATTGATGACGAGCGCGGTGAGGACCGCGATCACGGCGGGGGCGTTGGAGCGCACGGCCTCGACGATCGCGATCTGGCTCGCGCCCGCGACGACCGAGACCGAGGCGTACGAGCCCACCCACGGGTCGATCCCCGCGACGCGGATCAGCGCGCCGAACGCCATCCCGAACAGGACCGACCCTGGCATGAGCGGCGCGATCGCCTTGAGGCCGGCCCACGCGTCGGACCGCTGCTGGGGTGCGATGCCCAGGACGGTGCGGCGGGCTGGGGATGGCGGCGTCACCGTGTCAGTGTGGCACGCGGGGTCGGTGCCGCCCGGCGCCGAGTGGTGCCCGCACGCGACGCCGGCCCACCCGGACCCGGGGTGGTCAGGCGGGGGTGCCCGCCGCGGTCTGAGCCTCCGCCGCCTTGCGCGCGGCGCGCTCGGCCTCACGCTCGGCGCGCAGGGCCTCGTAGGCGGGGAGGACGCTCTCGTCGTCCCACGCGCACGCGAGCTCGTCCTTGTCGCCGAACCGCTCAAGGTGGCTCTGCGCGACGAACATGAGGGTGAACAGCTCGTCCTGGGTCGGCGCGGTGAGCGAGAACTCGAGCGCAGTGCCTGTCGCGGTGAGGGTCGCGACCGCCTCGCCCCTGCGGATCGTGCCGGTGCCCGCCTCGGCGTCGAACATCGCGTCGATCTTGCGGCTCAGGTGGGAGCACAGCTGCTTGCCGTAGCGGGCGGCGCGGTCGGTCGCGGCGCGGCCGGTGATGGTTGAGGTCATGGGGGACTCCTCGGTGGGGCGGTGCCTGGGGACGGCGGTGCCGCGACGCGGCGGCACCGATTTACGGTACACGGGAGTTGCGAAAGGGTGAACCCCTGGCGAGGGGTGCATGAGCGTCCTGCAGGTGACATCAGCGCCCTCGAAGGGTGCATGAGCGTCCTGCAGGTGACGTCGCGGCGTGTGAGGCGCGTCACGGTCGGCCGGATCCGGGAACAAAGCCTGCGACCCAAGCGTCCTCTTGCCGGAACCGCTCGGCTTGAGCCGCGTGGGCGATGCAGAACGTCGCGGCCATACCGGACCCCCGTCACCCCCCCCTGAGGGGATCCGGCTTCCCGCACCGATGGCAGCCCGCGTCGCAGCACTCGCGCGCGCCGCACCCCCCCCTCAGCCGGTGGGCTCGGCCGGGCGGTCTCCCTTTCCCTCCGGAGTCCCGTGGTTCACGTGACGATGCCGGAGCGACGATGCTGGGAGGGACGATGCGGTCGCCAGGACGATGCGGTCGCCAGGACGATGCGGGCGCCAGGACGATGCGGGGAAGCCTGGGGAGACGTCGGGCGTTGACGTCGTCACGCGTACGCTTGATCCCGGAAGGAGCGATACGTGACCTCACGCAAGATCGTCAAGACCGACGCCGAATGGCGCGCCCAGCTCAGCGACATCGAGTTCCAAGTGCTCCGCGAGGCGGCCACCGAGCGCCCCTGGACGGGGGAGCTGCTCGAGGAGAAGCGCTCGGGCACCTTCACGTGCCGCGCGTGCGGCGCGGAGCTGTTCCGCTCGGACACCAAGTTCGACTCGCACTGCGGTTGGCCCTCGTTCTTCGACCCGCAGGACTCCGAGGCCGTGACGCTTCACGAGGACCTCAGCCACGGCATGGTCCGCACCGAGGTGCGCTGCGCCGCATGCGAGTCCCACCTGGGCCATGTGTTCCCCGACGCCCCGCAGACCCCCACCGGCGATCGCTACTGCATCAACTCGGTCAGCCTCGGCTTCACCGAGGACGCGGCGACGTCCGCCCCGACCCCCGCCGAGTTCGGCGCCTCGGACGGAGACCTGTAGGTGGCCGAGCCGCGCTTCCGCCGTCCCGCCATGCTCGACATGGAGGAGGCCGAGCAGATCGAGGGGGACATCGATCCCGCCGATCGGGCCCTCATCGCTCACGAGACCGCGCACGCGATGGTCTCGCAGGCGCGCGCGTCGCAGGACCCCGCGCTCGTCGACCGGCTGATCCGGCTCGTTGACGAGGAGGGCATCGACACGGTCGCGATGCTCTGGTCCAAGGCGGAGGCGCACACGCTGCCCGGCTCGCTGTGGCGGCTGTACATGATCCGCGAGTGGGTCAAGAACGACGGTGCGGCGGTCGCGAGGTCGTACCACCACGGCGTCCAGGCCGCGCACGTGCGGCACGCGATCGCCGGCGTCGAGGACCCGCCCGGGCCTGAGGAGGTCCAGCGCCTCGCCGACGCGATCCTCTCGGGCGTCTACGCGGGCGACCTCGCGGTCGCGCTCGAGCGGGCCGGAGCGTTCTGCCGCGTGGTCGCCACGGGCGTCGCGTTCGAGGCGGAGTCCGACGAGGGCCACGCCGACGCCCGCGCCCACAAGACGACGATGCGCGCCGCGCAGCTCCTGCGCACCGGCGAGGACCTCGAGACCAACGCGCGCATGTGGCGCGAGGAGCGTCTCGACTGAATCGGCGCCGTCAGTCCTGAGGCGGAGCGTTGCGCCGGTGCGTGAAGGCGTGGAACTCGTCCATCGTCATCGGCGCCTCGGGCAGCTCGTGGCGCGTGGAGGTCGCGCGCATGCCGTCGAGCGCGATGAGGATCGCGCGTCGCAGGGCGTCGCGCTCCACGCCCTGCGGGTGCCCGACGAACGATCCCAGCGCGAACATCGTGAGCGTGATGTCCCCGAGCTTGAGATCCTCGCGCATCTCACCCTCGGCCTTCGCCGCGGCGACGAGATCGGCGAACGGCGCCGCCATCACCTGGGTGGGCGCGTACTCCGGCTCCACCTCATACATGAGGCGCATGACGGCGCGCAGCCCGGGAAGGTCGGCGAGCAGCAGCACGACGGACTCGACGAGCCCCGCGAAGCGCTCCCACGCGCTCTCCGTCTCAGGCGGCATCCTCAGGCCCGCCGTGAACTCCTCGGCCGCGCGATCGTACAGCGCCCGCACCAGGGCGTCGTGGTCGGGGAAGTGCCGGTAGGCGGTTCCCGCGCCGACGCCCGCGGCGGCCGCGAGCTCGTTGACGGACACGTCGGCGTTGCGCGAGCCGAGCAGGTCGAACGCCGTCGCGAGGAGGCGCTCGTGGTTGGCGACCGCGTCCTTGCGCGGGCGACGTGGCTCGATCATCCCGCCAGTCTAGGAGCGGACGATGCGGCTGTTCGCGCAGCGCCGAAGGGGTGGGCCGGGCGTCGGTTCCGGGTTACATTAGAGGGGACGTCGGACCGTGGTAGCCCCGGGCTCCAAATCCAGCCGCCAAGAGCGGCCTTCGCGCCGACTGGCGCTCCCGGTCCGGCGTCTTCTCATGCCCAGGCGACTGACGCATCGTCCTGCTCCGACGCCCTGTGAGCACACGGCTGCTCAGAATCGGCGATCCTGAGCACTCACGTTCTCCAGGGACGCATGCTGGGTACGGCTAGAGCGGGACCTGAAGTCCGTGCGACTCCACCGCGACCACCTGGGCCCCCGACTCCGTCGACCGCAGATGCGCGACCAGGACGCCTCCTGCGGGAAGGTACGGGTTGGAGCGGGGCAGGGCGCCGTAGGTGTACGGACGGCGCGCGGCGCGCACCATCTCGATGATCGTCGGCAGCGTCGGCCGGTGCACGCAGATCACCCGCGCCACGTCCTTGTCGAGCAGCCTCTGCAGCAGCGTCGCCGTGCGCGCGGGGTCCGACGCGTGGAGCGGCTCGGTGAGCGCCGTGTGGGTCTTGATCGGGATCCCCGACGCCTCCGCGAAGGGGCGGACCGTCGCCATCGTCCGCTCGGCGGGGGACGACGCGATCTTCGAGGCGCCGAAGGCCGCGAACAGCGGCACGAGCTGCTCGGCCCGCTCGGCACCGCGCTTCGTGATCGGCCGCGCGAGGTCGGTGCCGTGCCACGCCTTGCGACGCTTCGCGCGCGCGTGCCTCGCGATGACGAACGCGTGCGTGTCGAGCCGCTCGTTCTCGTACGCGGTCACGAGCGCCGACAGGGGGCGCAGGTCGTCCTTGAAGGTGATCCGGCGGTAGGCCTCGTCGATGCCGAGCCACGCGCTGCGGTCCACCTCGTCCTTGTTCACCGGAGGAACCGGCGGTCGGGCGGAGACCGCGCGGCTGCTCTTGGACGCGACGCGCGCCGCCCAGTACTTCACGACCTTGGTCTTGTCTCCCGCGATGGGATACCTCAGCGACGGCAGCGGCTGCCCGAGCACCACCTGCTTGCCCGTCTCCTCCGCGACCTCGCGGATCGCGCACGCCGGCAGGGTCTCACCCGGGTCGAGCTTGCCCTTGGGCCACGACCAGTCGTTGTAGCGCGGACGATGCACGGCGAGCACCTGCAGCTCGTCGTCATGGATCCGCCAGACGATCGCGCCCGCCGCGACGACGGTGCCGGGTGGGTACCGCCTCACTTGCCGCTTCGCCTCCGCTGGGGCTGACGCTCGATGTAGAGGGATTGGAGGTCCTTGAGGGGCTTGCCCTCCGCATCGGCGCGCATCGCCTGCCACGAGCCGTCGGAGCGCAGCTCCCAGGCCCCCGTCCCCGGATCCATCGCGAGGTCGATGGTCTCCTCGAGGAGCGCGATCTGCTCGGGATCGACGATGGTGACGAGCGCCTCGATGCGGCGGTCGAGGTTGCGGTGCATGAGGTCGGCCGAGCCGATGAAGATCTCGGGCTCCCCGCCGTTCGCGAAGCCGTAGATGCGCGAGTGCTCGAGGAAGCGGCCGAGGATCGAGCGCACGCGGATGCTCTCGCTGAGGCCAGGCACGCCGGGACGCAGCGCGCAGATGCCGCGGACCACGCAGTCGACCTTCACGCCGGCCTGGGAGGCCCGGTAGAGCGCGTCGATGACCTTCTCGTCGACGAGCGAGTTGACCTTGATCTTGACCCAGGCCTCCTCGCCGTTCCTGGCGCGCTCCGCCTCGGCGTCGATGCGCTCGATCAGCCCCACCCGGATGCCGGTCGGCGCGACGATGAGGCGGCGGAACTTCGCCTTGGGCGCGTAGCCGGAGAGCTGGTTGAAGAGCTTCGTGAGGTCGGCGCCCACGTCGGGGTTCTTGGTCAGCAGGCCGTAGTCCTCGTACAGGCGCGCGGTCTTGGGGTGATAGTTGCCGGTGCCGACGTGGCAGTAGCGCTGGAGCCCGTCGTCCTCCTGCCGCACCACGAGAGACAGCTTGCAGTGCGTCTTGAGGCCCACGAGGCCGTAGACCACGTGCACGCCCGACTGCTCGAGCTTGCGCGCCCACGAGATGTTGCGCTGCTCGTCGAAGCGCGCCTTGATCTCCACGAGCGCGAGGACCTGCTTGCCGTTGCGCGCCGCCTCGATCAGCGCGTCGACGATGGGGGAGTCGCCCGAGGTGCGATACAGCGTCTGCTTGATCGCGAGGACCTTGGGGTCGGCCGCGGCCTGCGCGAGGAACGCCTGCACCGAGGTGGAGAACGAGTCGTACGGGTGGTGCAGGAGCACGTCGCCGCGCGAGATCGCGGCGAAGATGTTCTGCTCCTGCGCGGACTCGACCGGGGCGAGCTTGTGGTGGGTCGTGGGGCGGAACGCCGGGTACTGGAGCTTGGGGCGGTCCAGGTCCGCGATGACGTTCAGGCCCGTGAGGTCGAGCGGCGCGGGGAGGTGGAACACGTCCATCTCCGTGATGCCGAGCTCGCGCACGAGCAGCTCGCGGATCTTGGGCGGCAGGTTGTCCGCGACCTCGAGGCGCACCGCGGGGCCGAAGCGGCGGCGCAGCAGCTCCTTCTCCATGGCCTTGAGGAGGTTCTCGGCGTCGTCCTCCTCGACCTCCACGTCCTCGTTGCGGGTGACCCGGAACGTGTAGTGGTTGATGACCTCCATGCCGGGGAAGAGGTAGTCCAGGTGTGCGCCGATGACGTCCTCGAGCGGCACGAAGCTGCGCGGCTCGTCCGACAGCGACCACGCGTCGGTGATCTGCGACGCGCGGCCCTCCATGTCCACCGACAGGAAGCGGGGCAGCGTCTCCGGCACCTTGACGCGGGCGAAGTACTCCTTGCCCGATCCGGGGTCGCGGATCTCGACGGCGAGGTTGAGCGACAGGCCGGAGATGTACGGGAACGGGTGCGCGGGGTCCACGGCGAGCGGGGTGAGCACCGGGAAGATGTCCGAGCGGTACAGCTTGCGCAGGCGGTTCTGCTCATTGTCGCCCAGCTGCTCGAAGCGGACCAGGTGGATGCCCTCGCGGGCCAGCTCGGGAAGGACGACATCCTCGAAGACCGAGGCGTGCTCGTCCATGAGCTGGTGGGCGCGCTCGGTGAGCGACTCGACCAGTCGCGTGGGGCTCATGCCCGTGGCGGACGGGACGGCGAAGCCCGCCGCGATGCGGCGCTTGAGGCCCGCGACGCGGACCATGAAGAACTCGTCGAGGTTCGAGGCGAAGATCGCGAGGAAGCGCGCGCGCTCGAGCAGCGGCGTGGTCGGGTCCTCAGCAAGCTGGAGGACGCGCTGGTTGAACGCGAGCCACGACAGCTCGCGGTCCAGATACCGGTCGTCGGGCAGGTCGGCGAGCGCCTCCCCGTCGTAGACCGGTACGGCCATCGTCTCGTCGGAGACGATCTCGAAGGCCGTGCCTGCTGAGGGAGCGGGCTGAGGTCCCGCCTCGGTGAGGTCCATGCTGTCCGCCATGGTCCTTATCGTTGCACGGTCGCCGAAGCGTGGCGAGACCTTCACCCCGGTTTCGCCGGGCCGCCCGCCGTGCGTGGCCGGACCCGCATCGTCGCCGCTCCGGCGACCCGCATCGTCCCCGCCCGGTCGCCGCCGCGACCGCCCGCATCGTCCCTGAGAAACCATCCTTGAGAATGATGATCCGCCGGCCCGCGCTCGGCTAGAACAGGAGGGAGACGAGTTCCTGTCCGCGACGCCGCCGAGCGGGCGCGGGCACGCGAGGAAGGAGCGGCGATGGCGCCGGCACCGATCGAGATCGACCACCTCACCAAGCGTTTCGGCGACGTGGTCGCCGTGGACGATGCGTCGTTCCAGATCGAGGAGGGCGAGATCTTCGGCTTCCTCGGACCGAACGGCGCCGGAAAGTCCACGACCATCCGATGCCTGCTGGACCTCATCCGGCCCACCTCGGGCTCGTGCCGCGTGCTCGGCCTCGACTCGCGCAAGGACGCCGTGGAGATCCGCCGTCACCTCGGTTTCCTCCCGTCGGACCTCGCGATGTACCCCAACCTCACGGGGCGTCAGACGCTCGAGTTCCTCGCGCACCTGCGCGGCGGCGTCGACTGGGCCTGGGTCGACGAGCTGTCCGAGCGGCTCGACGCCGATCTCTCGCGCAGGGTCGCCGAGTACTCGTCGGGCAACCGGCAGAAGGTCGGCATCATCCAGGCCTTCATGAATCGTCCCCGGGTCGCGGTGCTCGACGAGCCGATCACGGGTCTTGACCCGCTCGTCCAGCTCGAGTTCCACACGATGCTGCGCGAGCACGCCGCGGCCGGCAACACCGTGTTCCTGTCCTCGCACACCCTGTCCGAGGTCGAGCGAGTCACCGACCGCGTCGCGTTCATCCGCCGCGGCAGGCTCGTCGCCGTCGAGAGCATGGATGAGCTGCGCGACAAGGCGGTGCGCCGGCTGCGGCTCGAGTTCGCGGCGCCCGTCCCGGCCGCGGACTTCCTGGCCGTGCCGGGCGTGCACGAGGCCAGCGCCGACGGGCTCGTTGTGACGGTGCAGTACGAGGGCTCGATGGCCCCGCTGCTGCGCGCCGCGACCGACCGCGAGGTGCTGTCGGTCGAGTCCGGATCGCTCGACCTCGACGAGATGTTCCTCGAGTTCTATCGCGACGAGGTCGGCGAGGACGTCCTGGCCGAGGAGGCCTCCGAGGAGGAGCGGGCCGCGGGGCGCGGGAGCCGCTGATGATGCTCCGGACGCTGTACCTCAAGTCGGTGCGGGACCGCTGGCTCGGCGCCGTCATCGGCGTCGCCGCGCTCACCGCGACCGCGTTCATGAGCATGTGGGCGTACTCAGGGATCGGCGACGACGTCGTCGGCTTCTTCGACCAGATGCCGGACTTCTACCGCACGTCGATCGGCCTGAGCTCGAGCGGTGGCGTCACCACGCTCATGATGAGCATGATGCTCAACTTCCTGGGGCCGTTCGTGATCGCAGGCATCGCGATCTCGATCGGCGCGGGCGTGATCGCCGGCGAGGAGCGCACCGGCACCGTCAACATCCTGACCACCGTGCCGCGCTCGCGGCGCCGGCTCCTGTGGTCCAAGACGATGGCGATGGTCTCGGTCGTGGCGGGCGCAGGGCTGCTCAGCTGGGCGGGTTACGCGCTCGCGGTCGTGAGCTTCGGGGAGGGCCTGTCAGAGGTGCACGTGGGCGCGTCGACGGTCCACGTCCTCGCGGTGTCGCTGCTGTTCGGGTCGCTCGCGCTCGCGATCAGCACCGCGACGGGGCAGCAGGTCCTCGGATCGGGCATCGCTGCAGGGCTGCTGATCCTGTCGTTCCTCATCTCCGGCGTCGTGCCGCTCATCGACGGGTACAAGAGCTGGGCCAAGGTGTCGCCGTGGTTCTACATCGGCGACGGGGAGCCTCTCACCAACGGCGTGCAGTGGGCGCCGGTGTCGATCATGCTCGCGGCGTCGGCGGCGCTCATCGGCGTCGCCTTCTGGACGCTCGAGGGCAGGGACCTGAGGTCCGGCGAGGGCGGTCTCCCGATCCTCGAACGCCTCACCGCTGACCCGCGCGTCGAGAAGGCGATCACGATGCTCCAGGGGCGCGGCGGCGCTCGGGGGATCGTCGGCCTGACGCTCACCGAGGGCCGCGCGATCATGATCATCGCCGGAGGCGGCATCTTCATGATGCTGTCGGTGATGGGCCTGCTGTTCCTCGCGGTGTCCGACTTCGTGGGCGACTTCGTCGAGGTGTTCCCCGACTCGATCATGGCGATCGTCGGATTCGCCGACTACACGACCCCCGAGGGCTGGTATCACGGCGAGGGGCTCAGCATCGTCGCCCCCGTCGCGGTCGCGGTGGTCGCGATCAACCGCGGCATGAGCCTCGCGGTCGAGGAGCGCACCCGCCGCGCGAGCCTCCTGTTCGGCAACCCCGTGTCCCGCGCCGGGGTCGCGTGGCGCAAGCTCGCGGCGACGATGCTCGCCGCGATCGGGGTCTCGGCGCTCGCCGGGGCGGGGGTCGCGGTCGGCAACGTGTCCGCGGGGCTCGACATGTCGTGGGCCAACATCGGCGCCGCGACCCTGCTGCTCGCGCTGCTCGCGACGACGCTCGGCGCGGTCGCCTTCCTCGGTGCCGCCGCCACGGGCAACCCCGCCGTCGCGAACGGGGCGGGCACCGGCGTCGCGATCCTCGGCTGGGCGATCGTGTCCTTCGCCGCGGTCAACGACGCGCTGCTGCCGTGGGCCAGGCTCTCGCCGTTCTACTACTACTCGTGGCACCTGCCGCTCGAGAACGGGCTGATCTGGTGGCACCCGCTCGTGCTGGCCGGGGCCACGGCCGTGCTGGGGGCGATCGGGGTGTGGGCGTACACGAGGCGCGACCTCAAGGGCTGATCCGGGGCGGTGCGGGCGGGGTCGGAGGACGTCGGGTGTCGCATCATGTGACTCTCGGGACGGATAACGATTCGGCCACGCTGAACGGGGGCGTTTCCTCCTCGTGTTTCGGGCGCGTAAACAACCAGGTGAACTCGCCTGGGAGGTGGGGGCACGTGTGCTAGCATGGAGGTCCGCGCGGCCGTGGGGGTCAGCGCGAACCTCATCGATGAGAGAAGGTACGTATCTTGCGTTCCCTTGCAGCTCGTCGCCTCGCGGTGGTCTCCGGACTCGCCGTCGCGACGCTCAGCCTCGCCGCCTGCTCGAGCGGCACGGACTCCACGTCCGACTCAGCTTCGGCAGACACCACGTCCGAGGCGTCCGACGGCACCAGCGACTCGCTGCTGATCGGCACCACCGACGTCATCACCAAGCTCGACCCGGCCGGCTCGTACGACAACGGCTCGTTCGCGGTGATGAACCAGGTCTACCCGTTCCTGCTGAACACGCCCTACGGCTCCTCCGACGTCGAGCCCGACATCGCCGAGTCCGCGGAGTTCACCTCGGACACCGAGTACACGGTCGTCCTCAAGGAGGGCCTGACGTTCGCGAACGGCGACGCCCTGACGTCCTCCGACGTCAAGTTCACGTTCGACCGCCAGCTGGCGATCTTCGAGTCGGGCGCCGACGACGGCAACGGCCCCGGCTCGCTCCTGTACAACCTCGACTCGGTCGAGACCCCCGACGACCTGACAGTGATCTTCCACCTCAAGTCCGCCAACGACCAGGTGTTCCCGCAGATCCTGTCGAGCCCCGCGGGCCCGATCGTCGACGAGGAGGTCTTCTCGGCCGACTCGATCACCTCGAACGAGGACATCGTCGCCGGCAACGCGTTCGCCGGTCAGTACGCCATCACGGACTACGTCGAGGGCAGCCTGGTCAGCTACGAGGCCAACCCCGACTACATGGGTCTCCTCGGCGCCGCCAAGACGCAGTACGTCGACGTGACGTACTACGCCGACGAGTCGAACCTCAAGCTCGACATCCAGGAGGGCAACATCGACGTGGCGTACCGCTCGCTGTCCGCGACCAGCATCGCGGACCTGCGTGAGGACGAGAACGTCAACGTCGTCGACGGCCCCGGTGGAGAGATCCGCTACATCGTCTTCAACTTCGACACGATGCCCTACGGCGCCACGACCGCCGACGCGGACGAGGCCAAGGCCCTCGCCGTCCGCCAGGCGGCCGCCGACCTGATCGACCGCTCCGAGATCGCGGAGCAGGTCTACCAGAACACCTACACGCCGCTGTACTCGTACGTGCCGGACGGCCTCACGGGTGCGCCCCAGTCGCTCATGGACCTCTACGGTGACGGCTCGGGCGGCCCCGACGCCGACGCCGCCGCGAAGGTCCTCGAGGACGCCGGGGTCGAGACCCCCGTGGCCCTGAGCCTGCAGTACAACGGCGACCACTACGGTGACGGCTCCGCCGCCGAGTACGCGCTGATCAAGGACCAGCTCGAGTCGACCGGCCTGTTCACGGTGGACCTGCAGTCGACCGAGTGGGTCCAGTACTCGAAGGACCGCACCTCGGACGTGTACCCGGCCTACCAGCTCGGCTGGTTCCCGGACTACTCGGACGCGGACAACTACCTGACGCCGTTCTTCCTGACGGACAACTTCCTGGGCAACCACTATGAGAACCAGGACGTCAACGACATGATCCTCGAGCAGGCCGTGACCGCGGACACGGACGCGCGCACCGCCCTGATCGAGGACATCCAGGACGCGGTCGCCGCCGACCTCTCGACCCTGCCGCTGCTGCAGGGCGCGCAGGTCGCCGTCACCCTGACCGACGTCTCGGGTGCGGAGGACACGCTCGACGCGTCCTTCAAGTTCCGCTACGCCGCCCTGTCCAAGGGCTGACACGCCTAGAGTGGGGGCCGGGCGCACGCCCGGCCCCCACTCTTCGTCGTCCCCTCCGATGACCGGCCCCTGAGGCCACCGAAGGACCACGTATGACCACGTCCGTCGAGACGCCGCCGGCGAAGCCGGCCCCCAGGCCACGCAAGGACAAGTCCGGCGGAGGCGCGCTCGGCCGGTACATCCTCGTGAGGGCCCTGCTCATCATCCCCACGGTGTTCATCCTCGTGACCACCGTCTTCGTGCTGATGCGCGCGACGGGCGACCCGATCACCGCGGCCCAGGGCGGGCGCCTGCCCGCGGACCAGCTCGCCGAGCGCATACACGCCGCGGGCTACGACCGCCCCCTGATCGTCCAGTACCTCGAGTACCTGGGCGACCTGCTGCACGGCGACTTCGGCACCACCCTCTCGGACGGCCGACCCGTGACCGAGATCCTCATCACGTACGGCGCCGCGACGCTCGAGCTCGCGTTCTACGCGCTCATCGTCGCGTTCGCGGTCGGCATCCCGCTGGGGCGCATCGCGGCGCACAGGCGGGACAAGACGCCCGACGCCGTGCTCCGCGTGCTCGCGATCCTCGCCTACGCGACCCCCGTCTTCTTCGCGGGCCTGCTGCTCAAGCTCGTCTTCTCGGTGTGGCTCGACATCCTGCCCGTCAGCGGCCGCGCGGACACCCGCGTCGCCCTCCAGCTCGGGCGGATCGACAACCCCACCGGGATCTACCTCATCGACGCGATCAAGACCGGCGACTGGGCCAACGTGACCAACGTGCTCCAGCACGCGATCTTGCCGGCCCTCGCGCTCGGCCTGCTCACCGCGGGCGTCTTCCTGCGCCTCGTGCGCACCAACGTCATCTCGACCCTCGGCTCCGGGTACGTCGACGCGGCGCGCTCGCGAGGCGTCTCCGAGCGTCGCCTGCTGCGCAAACACGCCTACCGTCCGGCCCTCATCCCGATCGTCACGGTGATCGGTCTCCAGATCGCGCTGCTGCTGTCAGGGGCCGTGCTGACCGAGACCACGTTCGAGTGGAAGGGGTTGGGCTTCCAACTCGCGCAGTACCTCCAGGCGCGCGACTTCGTCGCCGTGCAGGGCATCGTCGCGATGCTCGCCGTGATCGTCGCGCTCACCAACTTCATCGTGGACATCATCGCCGCGCTCATCGACCCGCGAGTGAGGTACTGACGTGACCACCGCTCCCGCGACCGCCCCCCGACGCTCGCTCTGGGCGCGCCTGCCGATCGTCTCGCAGCTCCGCTCGAGCGTCGGCCTCCAGCGAGGCATGCTCATCGCGGGCCTCGTGCTCGCCGCGATCTTCCTGCTCACCGCCCTGTTCGCGCCCGTGCTCGCGCCCTACGGCTTCGCGCAGCTGCGCGAGGGCGACGAGCTGTTCGGCGCCACGCAGCCGCCGTCCGCCGAGCATCTCTTCGGCACCACCGTCGGCGGCTACGACGTGCTGTCCCGCCTCATCTGGGGCGCCCGCACCGCGTTCTTCGTGATCGTCATCGCGGTGACCGCCTCGCTCGTCGTCGGAGTCCTGCTCGGACTGGTCTCCGGGTACTTCGGCGGCTGGCTCGACCGCGTGCTCGTCGTCGTCGCCGACGCGCTGTACTCGTTCCCCTCCCTCCTGCTCGCGATCGTGCTCGCGATCGTGATCTCCGGAGGACAGTCGGGCATGTGGTCCGGCATCTTCTCCGCGGCGCTGTCGATCACGGTGATCTTCGTGCCGCAGTACTTCCGCGTGATCCGCGCCGAGGTCGTGCGCATCAAGGCCGAGGCGTTCGTCGAGTCGGCACGCGTGATCGGCTCGTCGCACTGGCGGATCATGGTCCGTCACGTGCTGCGCAACTCCACGAGGACGCTCCCGCTGATCCTCACCCTCAATGCCTCCGAGGCGATCCTCACGCTCGCGGGACTGGGCTTCCTGGGCTTCGGCATCGACCCGACCGCCGCGGCCGAGTGGGGCTACGACCTCAACCGCGCCGTCGCCGACGTCGCGTCCGGCATCTGGTGGACCGCAGTGTTCCCTGGCGCCGCGATCGTGCTCGTCGTGCTCGGCCTCACGCTCGTCGGCGAGAGCCTCAACGACCTCGCGGACCCGCGGCTGCGCAAGCGCGCCGCGGGCGCCGAGCCCGTCGAGGACCTCGGTGTTGAGCTGCCCGCCGACGCCCCGGCCGGCGACGACGAGGCCGCCGCCGCATCGTCCACGACCGCATCGTCCGGTCCCGACGACGGCCCCGATGCCGGCCCCACGACCAAGGAGGGCGCGCTGTGACCGACGTCGTCGACATCAAGGACCTGCACGTCACCTTCGCGACCGACTCCGGACCTGTCCGCGCGGTCGACGGCGTGAGCCTTGCGGTCAAGCAGGGCGAGGTGCTCGCCGTGGTGGGCGAGTCGGGATCGGGCAAGACCGTGACCGCGCGCACCATCCTGGGGCTGCTGCCCGAGACCGCCACGATCAAGGGCGCCGTGGTGCTGTCGAGCAAGGACGGCAAGGCGGAGGGCGACATCGTCACGATGTCGGGCTCCGAGCTGCGCAAGGTCCGCGGCCGCGACGCCGCGATGGTGTTCCAGGAGCCGTCCACCGCGCTCAACCCCGTGTTCCCCGTGGGCTGGCAGATCGCCGAGGGGCTGCGCGCGCGCGGCAAGTACTCGAAGGCGGAGATCCGCGAGAAGGTGCTCGACGTGATGCGCCGCGTCGGCATCCCTGACCCCGAGACCCGCATCGACCACTACCCGCACCAGTTCTCCGGCGGGCAGAAGCAGCGCATCGTGATCGCGCAGGCGCTCGTGCTCGACCCCGGCGTGATCGTGGCGGACGAGCCGACCACCGCGCTCGACGTCACCGTCCAGGCGGAGATCCTCGACCTGCTGCGCCGGTGCCGCGACGAGTTCGGCGCCGCCGTCGTCCTCATCACCCACAACATGGGCGTCGTCGCGGACCTCGCTGACCGCGTCGCCGTGATGTACCAGGGCAACCTCGTCGAGCAGGCAGACGTGAGGACCCTCTTCAGCGCCCCCCGGGAGCCGTACACCCAGCAGCTGCTCGCTGCGGTGCCGCGCATCGGCGAGGGGCTCGAGCGTGCGCACGAGCGCGCCGCACGGCGGCCCGAGGGCTGGGAGGACCAGAAGCCGGCCGTCGAGGCCAAGGACCTCCGCATCGTCTATCCGGGGCGGTTCCGCCAGCCGGACTTCGTGGCCGTCGACGGCGTGGACCTGTCGATCAAGCCGGGCGAGGTGCTCGGGCTCGTCGGCGAGTCGGGCTCCGGCAAGACCACCATCGGCCGCGCGATGGCGGGCCTGACGAAGGTCTCGGGCGGATCGCTCGAGGTGCTCGGCGTCGAGATGAACGGGATGAAGGAGAAGCAGTTCAAGCCCGTCCGTCGCCGCATCGGCTTCGTCTTCCAGGACCCCGCGACGAGCTTCAACCCGCTGCTCACGATCGCGCAGTGCGTCGCCGAGCCGCTCATCGTGCACGGCAAGGCGGGCGACGCGGGCGAGGCGAGGGGACGCGTGAACGAGCTGCTCGAGGCGGTCCAGCTGCCCACGTCGTTCGGCGACCGCTATCCGCACGAGCTGTCCGGCGGCCAGCGTCAGCGCGCGTCGCTCGCCCGGTCGCTCGCGCTCGAGCCCGAGCTGCTGATCGCCGACGAGCCCACCTCGGCGCTCGACGTCTCGGTCCAGGCGAAGGTTCTCGACCTGTTCGACGAGCTCCACCGCGAGCTAGGCTTCGCGGCCCTGTTCATCAGCCACGACCTCGCGGTCGTCGACATGCTGGCGGACCGCATCGTCGTTCTGCATCGCGGCAAGGTCGCGGAGGAGGGCACCGGCGACCAGGTCCTCGGCAACCCTCAGCAGCCGTACACGCAGCGGCTGCTCGCCTCGCTGCCCGTGCCCGACCCGGTCGCGCAGGCTGAGCGCCGTGCTCAGTGGGAGGAGCTTCGCGCCGCGGGCGAGTAGCGTGCCAGGCATGACAGGCCTCGTCGTCACCACCAGGGCAGGCGCCGTCCGCGGCGCCGAGATCGCCGACGGAGTGCTCGCCTGGAAGGGCATCCCCTACGCCGCGCCGCCCGTCGGGGAGCTGCGCTGGGCCCTGCCGCAGCCGCACGCCGGGTGGGCCGGGGTGAGGGACGCGCTCGCGTACGGCGCTCCGGCGCCCCAGCCGCCGGCGCCGGCGGCCCCCGAGCCCGACGTCCGCGGCATCGTGCCTCGTGGCGCGCTCCCCGCGCCCGACGAGGACTGCCTGGTCCTCAACGTCACCGCGCCCGCCGACGCGGTCTCCCTGCCCGTGATCGTGTGGATCCACGGAGGCGGCTTCCAGGGTGGGACCGGGACGGACGGTCCTGGCGACGGGTCGCGCTTCGCCTCCGCGCAGCGGGCGGTCGTCGTCTCGGTCAACTATCGGCTCGGGTCGCTCGGCTTCCTCGCGCTGCCCGACGCAGGACCCACGGGCTCGTACGGCCTGCACGATCAGGTCGCGGCGCTCGCGTGGGTGCGTGACAACATCGCAGGCTTCGGCGGCGACCCCGCGCGGGTCACCGTGGCCGGTCATTCGGCGGGAGCCAAGTCCGTCGCGAGCCTCCTCGCCTCGCCGCTGACCACGGGGATGATCGCGGGCGCGGTCTCCCTGTCCGGCGGCGGCGACTTCGTCTCCACCCCCGAGCACGACGCCCGGCTGCGCGTCAGATTCCTGGGCGAGCTCGGGCTCCCGGACGATGCGCCCGTCGCCCGGGTGCGCACGGTCCCCGTCGCCGACCTGGTGGCGGCGCAGGACGCCCTCGCGCGCGGCCCGCGCGGCACCTGGATCTGGCGGCCGTCGATCGACGGGGTGGTGCTGGAACGCGTGCCCGTCGACGCGATCGCCGCGGGCGCGGCCGCGGGGATCGCGCTCCTCGCGCAGCACACCGTGCTCGAATGCCTCCTGTACGACGCGCTCGTGCCGCGCTCGCCCGAGCACGCCGACCGGGTCCTCGCCGAGGCCCTCGGGGACGACGAGGTCGCGCGCCTGCTGGCCGCGTACGCGACCGCGCGGCCCGAGCTGGCCGACGATCCGCATCGTCTGCGGGTCGAGGTCTTCTCCGACGAGCGCTACGTCGTTCCGACCAGCCGGCTCGCCGACGCGCAGAGCAATCACGCGCCCGTCTACCGCGCACGCTTCGACGGGCCTGTCCCCGCCCTGCCGTTCCCTGGCATCCCCGACGGCCCCATGCCCGCGACTCACGGCTCCGACGTGATGCCGGTGTGGTTCGGCATCGGGCCAGGCGGCCGGGCGCTGTCCGACGCAGTCGGCTCCTTCGTGGCGACCGGCGCGCCCCGAGCCGAGGCGCTCCCCTCGTGGGAGGGCTACGACGAGGACTCGCGCGCGACGATGGTGATCCGCGAGGCGAGCGGCGCCATGACGAGCGACCCCCACGGCGGGCAGCGCGCCGCCTGGGACGGGCACGCGTGGACCCCTGGCACCTGGTGGCCTATCGCGGGCCTGTGATCGCTTCCTGTGTGCCGCCCTTGTGTGGCGCCCTTGTGTGGCACCGGGGGCCGCGCTACCTTCAGGCATGATCGCGGCGACGGCCGCGACTCGAGGGGAGTGCCGATGGCTGACGACGAGGGGACCTCGCCGCAGCCGTGGAGCGCGCAGGAGGCCTGGGTCGCACCGGCGCTGAGCGAGGCGGAGGGCGCGGTGCCGGCGCCGAGCGCGGGACAGGACCCCTGGGCCGGGCAGCCGCCGTGGGCCGGGCAGCCGCTGGCGGCGTCCCGGCCGTGGATGGCGGAGCCCGCCAAGCGGCGCAGCGCGTTCGGCCTGGTCGGGCTCGCTCTCGCCGCCGTCGCGCTCGTGGCCCCCCTGTTCATGGGCCACTTCGTCCTGGTCGCGTGGCTGCTCGCGATCCCCGCGATCGTGCTCGCGATCGTCGGCCTCGCGAGGCCCCAGGATCGCAACGGGTTCCCAACCGCGGCGCTCATCACGAGCATCGTCGCGATCATCGTCTCCACGGCGGTCTTCGCGTTCACCGTGGTCAACGGCATCGGCGACGTGATCGAGTCGGCCGACGACTGGCTCGGCTCCGCGCGAGGCGCCTCCGACGAGGACGGTACCCGCGGGGTCGGCACCCTCGAGAAGCCGGCCGCCGCGGGCGAGGCCTTCTCCTTCGACTCCTCGTACAACGGCGAGGACGCGACCGTCTGGGAGGTGACCGTGGCGGGCTACGTGGACATCCCCGGCCTGGACACGCTCGAGGACGGACGATGCGTCGCGGTCGTGGGCAGCATCGTCCCGACGCACGTGGTCGAGGGCGAGGACACCTCCTGGTGGATGGACACCCCCGACGTGACCGTGATGATCGACGGCGAGGCCCAGTACGGCTACGGCGACTGCGACGTCTCCGGCGTCGAGGATGCCGGTTACCGGCACCTGTGGGAGGCCGAGGTCCCCGAGGGCGAGACGTTCGACTTCTACTACGAGCTGTGGATCCCCGAGGAGACGGACGGGGACATCCAGGCGATCGTCGTGGGCGACCCGGAGTCCGAGGGAGCCGCGTTCATCCGAGCGGTACAGGTAGGGGAGTGATATGAGCGAGGTCGAGGACGTCGAGGAGTCTCGGACCCACGTCGCGTGGAGGATCGCGGCGTCGGTCGTGGGTCTCGCGACCCTCGGCGCGACGGCGTGGCTCGTGCTGCGAGCCCTGTCGTTCGAGGACACCACCGCGACCGGCACCGACGCGTACATGAGCGGCGACCTCATCGGGCTGTCCGCCGGGGCCCTGCTGCTGCTCGGCACCGGGGCCGGGATCGCTACGGGGCTGTGGCGTGGACGCCTGTGGGCCAAGGTGGTGCTCATCGGCTCGCTCGTGCTCGCGGGCGTAGCCGCCTACTACCTCCACGGGCGCGGCTGACGCCTCGCCCCACTCGGCAGGGGAATCCGCGCCGCGGTCGAGGCGTTGGCCGTGCCCGAGCGAACGCGCGTCGCTGATGCGCAAATGGGGCCGAATCGGGTTACTGTGAAGGTCCGCTGCTCAAAGTTGAGAGCGTCGGCGACGCGGGAGGAGGTCCCTATGTGGTGGAGATTCGCGCAGGCCGTGCGGCGTGGGGAGCATCGGCTCTCGGTCACGACGTGGCTCACCGCCGTCACCGCGGTCCTGTACACGATCCTGCCCGTCGACCTGATCCCTGAGCTGTTCCTCGGGCCGTTCGGGTTCGTCGACGACCTCGGGCTGTGGGGCGTCCTGCTCATGCTCGCGACGCGTGAGAAGAACGAGTGGGAGCTGCGCTGGAAGGCCGACGAGCGCGTCGTCGACGCGGAGGCCGTCTGAGCGGACGATGCCGGATGGCGTCAGACGGCGCCAGATGGCGTCGGACGGCCCCGGACGGCTCAGCCGCGCGGCGGCAGCGTGAGGATCTCCGGACCTGAGGCGGTGATCGCCACGGTGTGCTCGGAGTGCGCCGTGCGGCAGCCCGTCGCGCTTCGCAGGGTCCACCCGTCGGGATCGATCGCGAGCTCGTCGGTGTCGACCATGACCCACGGCTCGATCGCGAGCAGCAGGCCGGGCTTCAGCCGATAGCCCTTCCCTCGGGGTCCGATGTTCGGCACGTGAGGGTCCTGATGCATCGTTGAGCCGATCCCGTGCCCGCCGAACTCGCCGTTGACCGAGTAGCCCGCGCGCGTGAGCACGCCGCCCACCGCGTGCGCGATGTCGCCGATCCGCGCGCGAGACGTCGCAGCGGCGATCCCTGCCGCGAGCGCGCGCTCGGTCGCCTCGATCAGCGCGACGGACTCGGCGGGGCGGGACTCGCCGACGATGAAGCTGACGGCCGCGTCGGCCGCGATGCCGTCGAGCGAGACCGCGAGGTCCAGGGTGACCAGGTCGCCGTCGGCGAGCTCGTAGTCGTGGGGGAGCCCGTGCAGCACGGCGTCGTTGACGGACGTGCAGATGTAGTGCCCGAACGGCCCGCTGCCGAACGACGGCGCGTAGTCGACGTAGCAGGACTCGGCGCCCGCTTCCTCGATCATGGCCTTGGTCCAGGCGTCGATCTCGAGCAGGTTGGTGCCGACCCGTGCGCGCCGCTTGGCGGTGTCCAGGATGGTTCCGACCAGGGCTCCCGTCCTTCTGGCGCGGGCGAGCTGGTCGGGCTTGAGGATCTCGATCACTCGGTGACCCTACAGGTCGGCGTCGTCCGCGTCCGAGGTGTCCGAGGCGTCGTCCGAGGTCACGATTTGGAGCGACTGTGTGGTCGTGGCGGCCTCGCGGCCCTGCGACGGCTCTGCCGCGGCGGCGACGGAGGCTCCTCCGACGGAGAGGCCTGCGGCCGCGCCGAGGGCGACGGCTCGCATGGTGGTGCGCTGAACGACGGACATGCGGCGGGGTACCGGCACGGAGACTCCTTCTTCGGCGCCGCGCTGGTCGCGACTCTCAGGGCGTCAACGGTTCGGGGTGCGCGGACCGTTCCCACGGGTCACGCCCGGGCGAGTCGCGCCGCGGTGCCTCATGGAGGACCCTCACGCCTGCTCGACCGCGCCGACCTCCCGTGTGAAGTAGCGCGAGTGAGGGTCCTCGGTGTAGTCCGCGAACGGGCCCGTGGGTGCGAAGCCGGCCCGCTCGTACAGACGATGCGCCGCGGCGAAGAACTCGTGCGTGCCGGTCTCGAGGCTCACGCGTGCGAGCCCTCTCTCGCGGGCCGCGTCGAGCAGCGCGGACAGGACGGCTCCGGCGACTCCGCGACCCCGCGCCGCCCCCGCAGTGCGCATCGACTTGATCTCGCCATGGGAGGGGTCGAGCTCGGCGAGCGCGCCGACTCCCAGGAGCACGCCCGCATCGTCCCTCGCGGCGAGGAAGGTGATGCCTGGCCTGCGCAGCCGTTCGACGTCGAGCGCGTGGACGGACTCGGCGGGCGACGTGTCGTGCATGTCGGATAGATGCTCCTCGAGCAGGGCGACGATGTCGGGTGTGGCCGGGTCCTCGGGGGCGATGCGCATGCCGAGCATCGTCCCATGCTGTTCAGTCCGCCTTCCCGCTTGCCAGCCCGTCCTTGATCGCGTCCATGACGCTCGAGTCGGCGAGCGTCGTCACGTCCCCGACCTCGCGGTTCTCCGCGACGTCTCGCAGCAGCCGGCGCATGATCTTGCCCGACCTTGTCTTCGGCACCTCGGAGACCACCAGGATGTCGCGCGGCTTCGCGAGCGGCCCGATCTCCTTGCGCACATGCGTGCGCAAGGCGTCGGCGATGGCCGCCCCGTCGTCCGGGACCCCCTCCGCGTCGCCCCGGACGATGACGAAGGCGACCACCGCCTGGCCCGTGATCTGATCGGTCGCTCCCACGACGGCCGCCTCGGCGACCCAGGGATGACCGACGAGCACATGCTCGATCTCCGTGGTCGTGAGCCGGTGGCCGGAGACGTTCATCACGTCGTCCACGCGGCCCAGGAGCCACAGGTCGCCATCGATGTCGCGCTTGGCGCCGTCGCCCGCGAAGTACATCCCGTCGAAGCGGTTCCAGTAGGTCCGCGCGAACCGGGCCCTGTCGCCCCAGATCCCGCGGAGCATCGACGGCCACGGCGACCGCACCACGAGGTAGCCGCCGTCCCCCGCGCGCACGGGCCGGCCCTCGTCGTCCACGACCTCCGCGTCGATCCCGGGCAGCGCCGCCATCGCGGAGCCGGGCTTCGTGGCGGTGACGCCGGGCAGCGGGGAGATGAGGATCGAGCCGGTCTCGGTCTGCCACCACGTGTCGACGATGGGGCAGCGCTCGCCGCCGATCACGCGGCGGTACCACATCCACGCCTCGGGGTTGATGGGCTCTCCCACGCTTCCGAGCAGCCTCAGCGAGCTGAGGTCGTAGCCGTCGGGGATCGCCTCGCCCCACTTCATGAACGTGCGGATCGCGGTGGGTGCCGTGTAGAAGATCGTGACGCCGTACTGCTGGATGATCTCCCACCATCGTCCCTGGTGAGGGGTGTCCGGGGTGCCCTCGTAGAGCACCTGGGTGGCGCCGTTGATCATGGGCCCGTAGACGATGTAGGTGTGCCCGGTGATCCAGCCGACGTCGGCCGAGCACCAGTACACGTCGGTCTCGGGCTTGAGGTCGAAGACGATCCGGTGGGTGTGGGCGGCCCCCGTGAGGTAGCCGCCGGTCGAGTGCCACAGGCCCTTGGGTGCGCCCGTGGTGCCCGACGTGTAGAGGATGAACAGCGGATGCTCGGCGTCGACCCACTCGGGCTCGTGCGCCGCGGGCTGCGGGTCGACGACGTCGTGCCACCAGACGTCGCGCTCGTCGGTCCACTCGGTCGACTGGCCGGTGCGCTTCACGACCAGGACGTGCTCGACGGACGATGCGAAACCCGGGTGCGCGATCGACGGTGCGAGGGCCTCGTCGACCAGGGGCTTCAGGGCCAGGTGGGACCCACGCCGGTTGCCGCCGTCGGCGGTGATGACCAGCTTGGCCTCCGCATCGTCGATGCGCTGGCGCAGGCTTGCGGCGCTGAACCCTCCGAAGACCACGGAGTGGATCGCGCCGATCCGCGCGCAGGCCAGCATCGCGACCACGGCCTCGGGGATCTGGGGCAGGTAGATCGCGACGCGGTCGCCCTTGCCGACGCCGAGGCTCAGCAGCCCGTTCGCCGCCTTCTGCACGCGCTCGTGCATGTCGGAGTAGGTCAGGGTCTGCGTATCGCCGGGTTCTCCGAGGAAGTGGAAGGCGACGCGTGACCCGCGGCCCTCGCGCACATGCCGGTCCACCGCGTTGTCGCATGCGTTGAGGACGCCGTCGTGGAACCAGCGGGCGACGGGCGCATCCGACCAGTCGAGGATCTCGGTGAACGGCTCCTTCCACGCGAGCCGGCGCGCGGCCTCCTTCCAGTACTCGAGCCGATCGACCTCGGCCTTCTTGTACTCATAGGCGGTCGCGTTGCTGTGCGCGGCGAAGGTGGCGAGCGGGGCGAAGCTGCGCCGCTCGGTGTGCAGGTTCTCGAGCGTCACGTGGTGGCGCGGGTCATGGGGCCGTTCGGGCGACTGCGGTGCGCGATCGGCGGAGCCGGTAGCGCCGGCGTTCGAGCTCGGGGACTCGGGGAGGAGGGACAGCGGGGACTTATGGACGTCGTTGGCCATGCCCGCCAGGCTAGGTGATGCGTCAAGGCTTCGCCAGGGTTTGTTAAGGCACCTGCTAGATCAGGTCAGGATGCGTGTCGGCCCGCCTCTGCGCGGGAGAAGGTGCGCAGAGGCGGGCCGAGGTTCGCTGCGGTCGTTCGGCTAGGCCTTGGCGACCTGCGCGGGCGTGGCGTGAGCCTTGATGTAGTCCCCGTACCAGTGCGCGCTGGGCTTCACCGTGCGCTCGAAGGTCACCGGGTCCGAGCTGATGAGGCCGAAGGTCGGCGCGTAGCCGAGCGCCCACTCGAAGTTGTCGATCGCGGACCAGTGCAGGTATCCGCGCACATCGACTCCGTCCGCCATGGCATCGGCAAGCGAGGGGAGGGCGCGCTCGAGGTACTCGACGCGCTCCTCGTCGTTCGCCGTGGGGATGCCGTTCTCCGTGACGAAGACAGGCACCTCGCCGACGATGCTCTTCGCGTGACGGACCGCCTCGCCCAGAGCCTCCGGGTAGAACTCCCACAGCTGCGTCATCCGGATGTCGTCGGTGGGCTTGAGCGCCCCGCCTTCGCCGAAGCGCGACCGGGTGTACGTCTGCACTCCCACGAAGTCGTCCTCGCGCGATGCGCGCAGGTAGACGTCCTCGTGGATCTCCGAGTAGCGGGCCGCTGCCTCGGCGCCGGCCTCGTTCGTGTGGACGGGATTGATCGCCACGGACCAGCCCGCCTTCGCGGAGGTCGTCGAGCGGATGGTGCTCACCGCCGCCCGGTGGGCGGCGATGAGCTCAGCCACCTCGGCGTCCGTCGCCTCCGGCATCGCGCCTCCGTTCCACGCATTGAGCACCTGGGGGTCCTCGGCGTGCAGGCGCGTCATCAGGGGCTGGAGGTTCGGCTCATTGATGGTGACGACCCAGTCCACGCCCTCGTTGAGCGCGGGTGCGAGGAACGACGTGTACTCGGCGAACAGCGCCGCCGCGTCGGGGTGGCTCCAGCCGCCCATCTCGCGCAGCCACTGGGGGAGCGTGACGTGCTGGAGGGTGATGACCGGGGACAGGCCGCGCGAGAGGCAGCCGACGATCATCCGGCGGTAGTGGTCGAGATAGGCGTGCGACTTGAAGCCCTTCTCGGGCTCGATGCGGCTCCACTCGATGGAGAATCGATAGGCCGTGAGGCCGAGGCCCGACAGGATGTCGAGGTCCTCCGGCCAGCGGTGCAGGTGGTCCGCAGCGTCGAGGCTCGGCTCCTTGATGACCGAGTTGCCGTTGTGCTCGGAGGCCCACCAGTCGCTGGTGGTGTTGTTGCCCTCGACCTGGTGCGCCGCAGTCGCGGCACCCCACAGGAAGGGCGAGGTGGGAGTGGTCATGATGTCGATCGCTCTCGTTCAATGAGTGAGGATCGATCCGCCCTGAGCCCGCACCGAAGCGGGCCACGCGCCACACGTGTGAGACGACACTATATAGTCACGACGTCATGAGCGAAAGCACCTCAGTCGCGAAGAGCGCCGCACGCAAGCCCGGCAAGGCCGGAGCCCCGGTGCGCCGACGCTCGCCTCGAGGCGAGGAGGCGAGGGCAAGGATCCTGCAGATCGCGATCGAGGCCTTCGCCGAGCGGGGCTACCACGGCACCTCGATCAACGAGATCGCGAAGCTGGCCGGCATCACCATGCCGGGTCTGCTCCACCACTTCCCGAGCAAGATCGAGCTGTTCGCCGCCATGCTGCGAGAGCAGGAGAGGCGCGACAACGCGCTCTTCTCGACCTTCTTCCCCGTCGATGCAGGGGTCTTCGAGGTGCTCGACGCCTACGTCGCGATGGCAAAGGTGAATGTCGGGCGCCCGGGCGTGCTCCAGCTCTTCCACCTCATGACGGCCGAGTCCGCGGCCGGAGAGCATCCATACAGGGCGACGGCCGTGGATCACTTCCGTGCGGCCCGCTCGTACGTCGCCGAGGGTGTGCGTCATAGCATCGAGCGAGGCGAGATCGTCGCCGAAGCCGATCCCGAGCGCATCGCCGCGCAGGTGGTGGGCATGATCCAGGGTCTCGAGAACCAGTGGTTGCATGAACACGACGGGGTGCAGCTGGTCGAGGTGTTCCGTGACTTCGTCGATGCGCTCGCTGCGAGGATCCGCGCCTGACGTCGAGTGTTCGCTCGCGCGTCGGCCCCTTTGGTTCCCGGCGCTCCACTGAGATGCCTGCTACGGAACGAATTCGTGGCGGCATCACAGATCTTCCCTTTGTTTCCGCCTTGTAAATCCGATGTAAATAGTGCCGCCATGGGTACCTCGCCGACCTACTAGTAAGTAGGTTTAAGGAGCCACACGACATCTGGTGTCGCCCGACACCCGATCCGCCCCTCCACCACAGTCCCTACCTCGAGGGAGAGAACCATGAACATCCGACACCTCCGCACCGCGGCCATGGTGGCCGGAATCGGCATCGCGATCGCCGGCTGCTCGGCCGCCGACCCAAGCACCGATTCGTCGAGCAGCGGCGACACCGGATCCGGCGAGAGCCTGACCCTGACGCTCGGCTCGCAGGTCGACGTCACCACCTGGAGCCCCGCCGACATCGGCAGCGGCCACTACCTCCAGTACCTCGACCCGACCTACGACGGTCTCCTCGCGATGGACGCCGAGGGCAACATCGTCGCCAACCTCGCGACCGAGTGGAGCTGGGACGACACCAACACCGTGCTGACGATGTCGCTGCGCGACGACGTCACGTTCACCGACGGCGAGCCCTTCGACGCAGACGCGGTCGTCGCCAACATCGAGGCGGACCTCGCTGGAACCGGAACCTCGGCGAGCGACTTGGCGAAGGTCGAGTCCGTCACCGCGATCGACTCCACGACCGTCGAGTTCACCCTCAGCGAGGTCGACCCGGCCTTCGAGTACAACCTCACGCTGAGCGGCGGCAAGATGGCCAGCCCCGCGTCGATCGAGGCTGGCACGCTCGACACCGACCCCGTCGGCTCGGGTCCTTACGTCTACGACGCGGCGAGCAGCACCGTCGGCAGCGAGTACCACTTCACGCGCAACGAGGACTACTGGAACTCCGACGCCTACCCCTACGACGAGCTCGTCATCATGCCGCTCACGGATGACACCGCGCGCGAGACCGCGGTCCTCGCCGGCACCGTCGACGCCGTGGTCGGAAGCTCGTCCTGGGTCGAGAAGACCGAGGCCGCGGGCCTCGAGACCCTCACCTACCCGCTCGACTGGATGGGTCTGTTCCTCGACGACCGCGCGGGCGACATCGTCCCGGCCCTCGGCGACGTCCGCGTCCGCCAGGCGATCAACTACGCCTTCGACAAGGAGGCGATCCTCGAGAGCCTCAACCTCGGTTACGGCACCGTGACATCGCAGATCTTCAGCCCGGACTCGGCCGCCTACGACGAGTCGCTCGACGACTACTACACGTACGACCCGGAGAAGGCGAAGGAGCTGCTGGCCGAGGCCGGCTACGCCGACGGCTTCACCCTGCCGATGCCGTCCTCCGACTGGTCGGCCACCTATGACGCCGTCGTGCAGCAGCAGCTCGCCGCGGTCGGCATCACCGTCGAGTACGAGTCCATCCCCACGACCAACGTGCTGTCGCGCCTGCCTGACTTCGCGGCTCACTGGTTCACCTGGAGCGAGCCCGCCAACGCGTGGGGCTCGGTCAGCAACCTCATCTCGTCCACCGGCGTCGGCAACTACCAGGCCTACGAGGACGACGATGTGACCGCGACCCTCGAGACGATCCTCGCCACGACCGGCGACGAGCAGGATGCCGCCTACCAGGAGCTCAACAACGAGATCGTCGAGCAGGCCTGGTTCGCCCCGTGGTTCCGCGTCGACACTGTGCTCATCCACTCCGCCGACGTCGATGTGGAGCCGCTGGCCGGCAACATCGTCCCGTCGCTGGCGTTCTACACGCCGGCTTCCTAATCCCCGCCACCCGGTGCGCCCCGTGCCCCCACGGGGCGCACCGGGTACAGGAACTCTCGGAGGTTCCCGTGCTCCGCTACACCCTCGTCAAGCTCGTCACGGCCGCGATCCTCGTCGCCGTCGTCTCGACCCTCACGTTCTTCATGCTCTACGGAGCGAACAGCGACCCCGTCACGACCATGCTCGGGGAGACCGCGACCGCCGAGCAGATCGCCGCGCGCGAGGCCGAGCTCGGCCTCGATCGCCCGGTCGGCGAGCAGTTCGCCAGCTGGGTCACCGCAGCGCTCCACGGTGACCTCGGCACCTCGTGGTCGAACCGCCAGCCCGTCGCCGAGACCCTCGCAGCCCGCGTCCCCGTGACCCTGGGCCTCGCGATCCTCGCGATCATCGTCTCCGCAGTGATCGGGATCGCGCTCGGCGTCGCCGCCGCCCGCTTCCGTGGCTGGGTGGACGTGCTCCTCCAGGTCGTCGTGATCGTGGGCTTCGCGCTCCCCGCCTTCTGGTTCGCGACTCTGCTGTCGACGACATTCGGGCTCCAGCTCGGATGGTTCCCCGCGCTCGGCTACATCAAGCCGTCCGAGTCGATCGGCGGCTGGCTCTCGACCGTGACCCTCCCGGTCCTCGCTCTCGCCGCGGGCGTCGCGGCGGCGATCGCCCAGCAGGTCCGCAACTCCGTCATCGACGTCGAGCGCCGCGATTTCGTCCGCGCGCTCACGAGCCGCGGGATCGGCTCGCGCCGCATCCTGCTCGCGCACACCCTGCGCAACGCCGCCCCCGCCGCGCTCACCGTCATCTCCGTGCAGTTCATCGGGCTGCTCGGTGGCGCGATCATCGTCGAGAACATCTTCGCGCTGCCGGGTCTCGGCGCGCTCGCGATCGACGCCACGACCCTCGGCGACGTGCCCGTCGTCATGGGAGTCATGCTCGTGACCGTCCTGATCGTCGTCGTCGTCAACCTCGCGCTGGACCTGATCCAGGGCGTCATCAACCCGAAGGCGCGTGTCCGATGAGCGCATCCCCCTCCTCCTCGTCCGGTGGCCTCGCCAAGGCCATCCTCCGCAAGCCGCTCGTCATCGGCTCCGGCCTCGTGCTGATCGCGATCATCGTGCTCGCGATCCTCGCGCCGCTCCTGAGCCCGTATGACCCCAACGTCTCCGATCTCGCCTCGGTGCTGGCGCCTCGCAGCCCGGAGCACCTGCTCGGCGGTGATGGCTCGGGTCGCGACGTCCTCTCGCGCCTGCTCTGGGGCGCCAGGCTCAGCCTTCTTGCCGGCCTCATCGCCACGGTGACCGCGATCGTTCTCGGGGTGCCGACCGGCCTGGTCGCCGGCTACCGTCAGGGCGCTGTCGACGCGGTCGGGTCATGGATCTCCGACGTGCTGATGTCGATCCCCGGCATCGTCGCGCTCCTCGTGGTCGTCGCCGCCTTCGGCACGTCGATGCCCCCGACCATGATCGCCCTCGGCGTGCTCATGGCTCCCGGATTCTTCCGCCTCACCCGCGCCACCGTGGTGTCGGTGCGGGGCGAGCTTTACATCGACGCCGCGAAGGTCGCGGGCCTCAGCGGATTCCGCATCACGTTCAAGCACATCCTCGCGGTGGTCATCACGCCGATCCTGATCCAGGCCTCCCTGACCGCGGGCGTCGCGATCATCGTCCAGTCGGGCCTGGGCTTCCTCGGCATCGGCGATCCGCTGGTCCCTTCCTGGGGCTCGATGGTCAACGACGCCTACCGGAACAACTCGATGGCGCCCCAGCTGGTCCTGTGGCCGGGCCTCGCGATCGGCATCACCGTCGCGGCGCTCGCGCTGCTCGGCTCGGGCATCTCCGACGTGCTCAACCGCACCGGTTCGGGCGCGTCCTCGAAGGCGGCGAAGGGCGCCCGCAAGGCAGTGCTCGTCAAGGACGCCCAGCGCCCCGCGAGCGAGGCGGTCGAGTCGAGGCTCGTCGTCGAGAACCTTCGAGTGGCGTACCCGGTCGCCGATGGCCTCAAGGAGGTCGTCCACGGGGTCTCGCTCGAGGTCAAGCGCGGCGAGTGCCTGGGGATCGTCGGCGAGTCCGGCTCGGGCAAGTCGCAGTCCGCGTTCGCGGTGCTGGGCCTGCTCCCGTCGGACGCCGTGCGCACCGCTGACCGCGTGCAGCTCGAGGAGGTCGACCTGCTCAAGGTCGGCCGCCGCGCGTTCGACAAGGTCCGGGCGACCCGCATCGCCTACATCCCTCAGGACCCCATGAGCAACCTGGACCCGGCCTACACCGTCGGCGCCCAGATCGTCGAGACGATCCGCGCGCACGAGAAGGTGAGCAGGGCCGACGCGAAGGCTCGCGCCCGCGACCTGCTGGAGCAGGTCGGCATCAACGACCCCGACCGCACGCTCGCGGCGTACCCGCACGAGATCTCGGGAGGCATGGCTCAGCGCGTCCTCATCGCGATCGCGGTGTCGTGCAACCCCGAGTACATCGTCGCCGACGAGCCCACCACGGCGCTCGACGTCACGGTCCAGGCCGAGGTGCTCGCCTTGCTCAGAAGGCTCCAGGAGGCCCGCGACCTCGGCGTGATCCTCGTGACCCACAACCTGGGCGTCGTCGCCGACATCTGCGATCGCGTCGCTGTGATGAAGGACGGGGAGATCATCGAGACGGCGGACGTCTTCGAGCTGTTCGCCGACCCGCAGCACCCGTACACGAAGGAGCTGCTCGGCTCGACGCTGTCGGGCAGCGAGCCGAGGTCGCGAGTCGGTGACCGCGCGCCCGCAGGGAGCGCAAGCGAGACTCCCGCCACGGAAGGAGAAGAGCGATGACCCGTCCCGAGATCCTCCTGCAGGTGACCGACCTGCGCGTCGAGTTCGGCTCGAGGCGTTGGGGCAAGAAGCCCTTCGTCGCGGTCGACGGCATGTCGATCGAGGTGCCTCAGGGCCGCACTCTCGGCGTGGTCGGAGAGTCGGGCTCGGGCAAGTCGACGCTGGGCCGCGCGATCCTCGGCCTCGCGCCGATCGCGGGGGGCACGATCACTTTCGACGGTCGCGACATCACCCGTCCGATGCCGCGCCAGCGCAGGGCGCTGAGCTCCGAGCTGCAGGTCGTCTTCCAGGACCCGTACTCGTCACTCAATCCGGCGCTGACGATCGAGTCGATCCTCGCGGAGCCGCTCGTGGCCGGCGGGATGTCCATGTCCGACGCCCGCACGCGCATCGCCGGTCTGCTCGACCTGGTCGCGCTGCCCAAGGACTCGCTGTCACGCCTGCCGCGCGAGTTCTCGGGCGGTCAGCGTCAGCGCATCGCGATCGCCCGCGCCATGGCGCGCGATCCGCGGCTCGTGGTGTGCGATGAGGCGACGAGCGCGCTCGACCTGTCCACGCAGGCGCGCGTGATCGATCTGCTGCTCGACATCCAGGAGCAGACGGGCGTCTCCTACCTCTTCATCACGCACGACCTCGATGTGGTGCGGCACATGAGCGACGAGATCGTCGTCGTCAACCGTGGCCGCATCGTCGAGCGAGGCGCTGCCGAGCGGGTCGTGACCGATCCGCAGGAGGAGTACACGAAGCGCCTCCTCGCAGCGTCACCCATCCCCGATCCGGTGGCCCAGCGCGCGCGCCGCGCCGCGGCCTGACCTGTAGCCGAAAGGACACGTATGTACACCCTCATGTTCCTCACCAAGCGCCTGCCTGAGCTTTCCGTCGAGGAGTTCCGGGAGCACTACCGCGACACGCACTACGCGCTCGCGTCCAAGATGCCCGGGCTGGTGTCGTACCAGCAGGCCGTCGTGCACGACGACAAGGACGGCTGGGGTGAGCCCGGAAGCTCGCTCGACTACGACGCGCTGTCGCTCTACACGTTCGAGACCGCAGCGGACGCCAAAGCCGGCTACGCCTCGGCCGAAGGCCTCGCGACCGACGCCGACACCCCCACGTTCATGTCGTGGGACGACGTGCTGTGGATGCCCGTCGAGTTCACGCAGCGCTTCGACCGCGCCGACGACTGACGAGACGATCAGGACCCGGGAGGTTCGCATGACTGACAGCTCCACCACGCTCCGACTCGTCTGGCCCCAGTGGCAGGGCGCCGCGGAGGCCAGCGTCCGCCCGCTCGCCGACGAGTTCCCCTACGAGGTCGCGCGTCGCGGCTACTCCGTCGGCTCGGCGATCCTCGAGGCCGTGCTGCCCGCACACGCCGGCCCGACCGCGAAGGCGCCGGTCTCGCTCGGCGACGAGGGTCTCGAGATGCGCGACGGCGTCGACGCCAAGACCGCCGTCGTCGGCCAGCTCGGCCAAGCGCTCGACGTCATCGCCGAGCACGACCCCGCGCGCGTGCTGACCCTCGGCGGCGAGTGCTCCGTCTCGGTCGCCCCGTTCGCGCACCTCGCGGCGAAGTACGGCGACGACGTCGCCCTTGTCTGGATCGACTCGCATCCCGACGTCGGAACCCCTGACAGCGAGTACCCCGGCTACCACGCCATGGCGGTCACCTCGCTGCTGGGCAAGGGCGACTCCGAGGTGACGGGCCAGCTTCCCGGCACCTTCGCATCGTCCAGGGTCGCGCTCGCGGGACTCCACGTGTGGGAGGAGGACGACATCCCTCACGTCTCCCAGTGGGGCTTGGCGTCGTTCTCCCCGGAGGACCTGCGCACCTCCTCGGAGGGGCTGCTCTCATGGCTCAAGGCCACGGGCTGCTCGAAGGTCGCGATCCACCTCGACGTCGACACCGTCGACGCGAACGAGGTCATCCTCGGCTTGGGCAAGGAGCCCGACGGTCTCACGGTCGCGCAGGTGCAGCGGGTGGTCGCGGACCTCGAAGGGGCGGCAGAGGTCGTCGGTCTGACGATCGCCGAGTTCTTCCCGCGCCAGGTGATGCATCTGCTCGGTCTGCTCGACGGCTTCCCGATGATCGGAGCGACCCGATGACGCTGGTCGACCTGAGCCACGCGCTCGAGGAGGGCGTGGAGACCTACCCGGGCTTCCCGACCCCCACGATGAACCACTTCATCTCCTTCGAGGATTCGAAGGAGATGGCCGCCGACGGCATCGTCTTCGCCATCGACGACATCCGCCTGATCGGCGGCTCGTCGACGTACATGGACGCCCCTCGTCACTTCCTGCCCGAGGGCGGCGACGTCGCGAGCATCCCGCTCGAGAAGACCTTCGATCTGCCGCTCGTCGTGGTCTCCGCGCCCGCCGACGGACGGCGCGAGCTGCTCCCCGAGGACTTCGCGGGGCTCGAGCTCGCGGGTGCCGCGGTCCTCATCAGGACCGGTTGGGACGCGCGCTGGGCGACGCCGGAGTATGTGGTCGGCTCGCCCTTCCTCGGGGGTGCCGCGGCAGCGATGCTGGTCGAGGCCGGGGTCACGCTCGTCGGCATCGATGCGGTGCTTATCGACGATGTCGAGGACGGCCCTCTGCCCACCCGTCCCGCGCACTCGACGCTCCTGGCAGCGGGTCTCCCGATCGTGGAGAACCTCCGCGGCCTCGCCGCGCTTCCGGAGACCGGCGCGCGCTTCTTCGCGGTGCCGGCGGCGGTCAAGGGTGTGGGCTCGTTCCCGGTGCGGGCCTTCGCAGCGGTTCAGAGCGGTCCTGGGGAGTGAGCGCGGGGACGATGCGCGCCTTCGTGATCACGGCGCCGGGCCGAGGCGAGGTGCAGGAGGTCGCCACGCCCGTCGCGGAGCCGGGGACGGTCGTCGTCCGGGTGGCCCGCGTAGGCGTGTGCGGCACCGACAGCGAGTTCTTCTCGGGGCACATGGCATACCTGGACTCCGGTCACGCAAGGTACCCGATCCGGATCGGCCACGAGTGGTGCGGCGAGGTGACTCAGATCGGTGCCGGGGTCGAGGAGACGTGGCTGGGTCGGCGCGTCACAGGTGACACCATGCTTGGCTGCCGCGAGTGCGCGCGGTGCCGCTCGGGGCGGCAGCACCTGTGCGAGCGACGCAGTGAGATCGGTATCCGCAACGGCTGGCCCGGCGCGCTCGCGGAGTACCTCATGGTTCCCGAGACGAGCCTGGTCCCGCTGTCGGATGCGGTCGACGACACTCTCGGCGCACTGGTGGAGCCGGGCGGCAACGCGCTCCGCTCCGTCCGGGGCGCGAACCTGAGCCCGGGCTCGAGACTGCTCGTCATCGGCGCGGGCGCGATCGGGCTTCTCGTCGGCCAGATGGCGCGCGCCGAGCTCGCCGAGGTGCACTTCCTCGCACGCTCCGAGCGATCGGCCGCCTTCGCACGAAGCCTGGGCTTCGCGCACGTGTTCCATGCGGACGCCCTCGCGGAGCAGCCTCTCTTCGACGCCGTGGTCGACGCGTCCAACGACGCAGGTGCGCCCGCATTGGCCGCAAGCCTCGTCGAGCCAGGAGGCAGGCTGGTGTTCGTGGGCCTGGCAGGCACACCGAGCGTGTTGGACACGCGCACCATCGCGCTCAACGACGTGACGGCTGTGGGGGTGCTGTCGGCTTCGGGAGGGCTCGAGGGCACTGCGGATCTCTACGCCTCCGGCGCGGTCGACCCGCGTCCGCTCGTGGCGGCCACGGTGGGACTTGACGACGTCGCGGCCGTGCTCCACGGGGAGCGGCCCGACGGCGCGGGCGCTGGACCGAAGATCCACGTCGACCCGCAACGGCTGTAGAAGCAGGGGCTCCGACGCGACCGGTGGCACGATGAACGTGTCCCCGCCTTCGCGTAGAAGCACGCAAGGAATTGGATGACGTATGACCACGCTACGAAGCGATGCCTGGTACTCGGGTGATGACAGGAACGCCTACATCCATCGTGCCTGGATGCGGCGTGGAGTGCCCTCCAGCGCGTTCGAGGGCCGCCCGCAGATCGCGATCGCGAACACCGCGTCCGACCTGACGCCGTGCAACATGCATCTCACCGAGGTCGCGAAGTCGGTGCGCGATGGCGTCTACGAGGCGGGCGGCATTCCGTTGGAGCTCCCCGTGGTCTCCCTGGGCGAGACGCAGGTCCGTCCTACCGCGATGCTGTGGCGCAACATGGCTGCGATGGCGACCGAGGAGATGCTGCGCGCCAATCCGATCGACGGTGTCGTGCTGCTCGGGGGCTGCGACAAGACGATCCCGTCGCTGCTCATGGCGGCCGCCTCCGTCGACATTCCTGCGGTCGTGATCCCCGGCGGCCCGATGCTCACAGGCACGTTCCGTGGGCGGCCGCTCGGCTGTGGCACTGATGTGTGGAGGCTCTCCGAAGAGGTCCGTGCTGGCACGCTGAGCCAGGAGGACTTCGTGACGAGCGAGTCCGCCACCATCCGCAGCAAGGGCCATTGCAACACGATGGGCACCGCCTCGACCATGGGCCTGCTCGCGGAGGCGCTCGGCATGGTGATCCCTGGCACGGCTGGGACCCCCGCGCCTGACGCTCGCCTCCTCGAGGCCTCCCATGCGGCGGGTGGGTTGGCTGTCGATCTCGTCGCGTCCGCGCGTCGGCCAAGCGAGGTCCTCACGAAGGCCTCGTTCCACAACGCGATCGTCGCGCTCGGCGCGATCGGCGGCTCGACGAACGCGGTCGTGCACCTGCTTGCGATCGCTGGGCGGCTCGGCATCGACCTCACGCTCGAAGACTTCGACCGCATCGGCTCGCGCGTCCCGCTGCTGGTGGACCTGGCGCCGGCGGGGCGGTTCCTGATGGACGACCTGTACCGCGCGGGCGGGCTGCTTGCGGTGCTCCGCGAGGTGCGCGACCTGCTCGATCCGTCGGCGATGACCGTGACGGGCCGACCGCTCGTCGACTACCTCGACGACGCGGCGATCTGGGACGAGGAGGTCATCCGCAGGCGTGAGGCGCCTCTCCTCGACGAGGGCGGCGTCGCGGTGCTGCGAGGCAATCTCGCACCCGCCGGCGCGGTGATCAAGCCCGCCGCAGCGTCTCCCCATCTACTCAAGCACCGTGGAAGAGCGGTCGTGTTCGAGTCCATCGAGGACTTTCACGCCAGGGTCGACGATCCCGATCTGGACATCGACGCCGAGTCTGTGATGGTGCTGAGGGGCTGCGGTCCGAAGGGCTACCCGGGTATGCCCGAGGTCTCCAACATGCCCCTGCCGAAGAAGCTTCTCGCCGCCGGAGTGCGCGATGTCGTGAGGGTCTGCGATGGGCGCATGAGCGGCACCGCGTACGGCACCGTGATCCTGCACGTCGCCCCCGAGGCGGCTGCCGGCGGGCCGCTGGCGCTCGTGCGCGATGGCGATTGGATCGAACTGGATGTCGAGGCGCGCACGCTGACACTCGACGTTCCGGAGGCTGAGCTCGAGGCGCGCCCGTCGAGCCCGGAGGCGGCGGCCGCGTATGCGGCGCCTCGGCGAGGCTGGGAACGTCTGTACGTGGACCACGTCCTGCAGGCCGACACCGGAGCGGATCTCGACTTCCTGGTCGGCTCGAGCGGATCGGAGGTCTCCCGTGAGTCCCACTGAGGGCGCGGTCGACGTGCAGATCCTCGCCGATGTCAGCTGCGCGCTCGGCGAGGGGCCGGTCTGGGACGCGCCGAACGGGCGGGTGCTGTGGGTGGACATCGACCGCGGTCATCTCTGGACGGCCGCATTCGAGGGGGGAGTCGCCGGGGCCCCGGTGCGTGCGGTCGAGGTCGCGGGGACTCTGGGCGCCGCCGCGCCTGCTGCTGACGGCGGGCTGCTGCTCGCCCGGGCGAAGCATCTCGAGCACCGCACCTCGGATGGCACGGTGAGGGGTGCTGTCGAGGTGATCCCCGCGCGTACACCGAGCCGCCTGAACGATGGCTGCTGCGATCCGGCGGGTCGGTTCGTGGTGGGAAGCCTCGCCCTCGACGGGGAGCCAGGGCAGGAGTGCTTCTGGCGGCTCGAGCCCGACGGCAGCCTCACGGTGCTCGACGACGACGTGTCCCTCGCCAACGGGATCGCCTGGAGCCCGGACGGCGGCACGATGTACACGGTCGACACCTTCAGGAACTGCGTCTACGCGCGAGACTACGACGCGGCGACGGGGCGAACCGGGGCCCGACACGTGGTCGTGTCCACGCCGGACGCGCTTCCTGACGGCCTCGCGGTCGACGTTGAGGGCCACTTCTGGGTGGCGTTCTGGGGGGCAGGCGAGCTGAGACGGTTCGATCCGACGGGCCGCCAGGTCGACACGCTCCGCACCGGGGCGCCCCTGACCACCAGCTGCGCCTTCGCCGGCGATGCGATGCAGACGCTTGTGGTGACGACAGCCGGCAAGCGGGTGTCGGGACACGAGCACTCGGAGCATGCGGGAGCAGTGCTCAGCGCCGCCGTCGACGTGCCCGGCGCGAGCGTCGCGCAGTGGGAGCCCGTCGCTCTCGACGGATGAGCGCGGCGCCGCGGACGGCCGTCGCGCGGCAGAGAAGGACGACGAGAGGAGACATCGATGGGACCGAATCACGGGATCGTCGCGCGCAACGCTGAGGCGCTGCGCGCAGCCTGGGATCTCGAGGCGGCGTACGGGATCTGGAGTTCCATTCCGGACCTGTCGGTCGCGGAGCTGGTCGCGGGACTGCCGTATGACTATGTGTGCATCGACCTGCAGCACGGGGTGGCTACCTTCTCGGAGCTGCCGGGCATGCTGCAGGCGATGCGGGCTGCGGGCCGTGCCCCCGTCGTCCGCGTGCCGTGGAACGAGCCGGCGTCGATCATGCGCGCGCTCGACACTGGTGCCGTCGGGGTGGTCGTGCCCATGGTCAACAGCGCGGAGGAGGCGGCCGCGGCCGTCTCTGCGTGCCGCTTCCCGTCGACAGGCAAGCGCAGCTGGGGCCCCATGTGGGGCTACGTGCGCTCGGATGGCGCGCTGCCCCCTGCGGAGCAGGACGCCCAGGCACTGTGCCTCGTGATGATCGAGACCGCGAACGGTGTCGACGCGCTCGAGGAGATCGTCGCGACGCCCGGACTCGACGGCGTCTACATCGGGCCCAACGACCTCGCGCTTGCGTGCGGCTACGGCCGCAGCACGTACCGCGAGGACCCCGATCTAGAGGCATTGATCCAGCGCATCGTGACCGCCTGCCGCGAAGCGGGAATCGCCGCTGGTCTTCACTGCTCAGATCCCGAGATGGCCCAGCATTGGGCCGAGCGTGGCGCGACGATGCTCACGATCGCGCAGGACACGGGCCTTCTCATGGACGCGGGCATCGAGGCGCTCCTGCAGGTGCGCGGCGGAGGCACCGACGCGGCGGAGCCGGCGCGACCCTACTGAGGTTGGTGAGGGAGCTCAGTCCTCGTCGGGCTCGACGGCGCGCCTGGCCGCGCGATACATCCACGCGCCGACGCACACGCTCGCCGCGACGACGACCAGGGTGAGGAGCACGGACTTCTGCGCCGCATCGTCCCTGAGGGCGACGGGCTTGTGGAAGCGCAGCATGCCCCAGCCGTTGTCGATCGCGGCGCGGCGCAGCGCGCGGTCGGGGTTGACCGCGAAGCCATGGCCGACCGCGGAGAGCATCGGAACGTCGGTGATCGAGTCCGAGTACGCGTAACTGCCGGGCAGGTGGTATCCGCGCCGATCCGCGAGCTCCTTGATCGCGTCCGCCTTCGCCTGCCCGTACATGTAGCTCGTGATGCCGCCCGTGTACTTGCCGTCGGCCACCTCGAGCGTCGAGGCGAGGATCCCGTCGGCGCCGAGCAGGTCGGCGATGGGCTGCACCACGTCCTCGACGGACGCGCTCACGATGATGACGTCGCGGCCGTTGAGCTGATGGCGGCGGATGAGGTCGAGCGCCTCGGCGTAGACCACCGGGTCGATGTGCGCGTGGACGGTCTCCTCGACGATGCTGCGGACCTTTGCGACCTCCCACCCGGCGATGAGCTCGCTCAGCGCGTCGCGCAGACGGCTGGTCTGACGCTCGTCGGCGCCGCCGATCTGGAACAGCAGCTGCGCGTAGGCGGCTCTCACGGCATCGGTCCTGGTGAGGAGGCCCTCGGACAGGAATGACCGGCCGAACGCTGACGACGAGCTTGTCGCGATGATCGTCTTGTCCAGGTCGAAGAACGCGGCCGTGCGCACGGGCGTCCGCGGTGCGTGCTTGGAGCGGTATCTACCGGCCATGGGAAGCCTCCTTCGATGCACACAGCGTATCCGGGACGGAGGCGAACGGGCCCGACCGGCGGGGTGTCCACATCCCTCCGGGCGGGCCCGCCCACGAATAAGCGTACGGGCAGGGTCCGATGGGTGGCGAGAGCCTTGGTCCCGGTGGCCTCGCAGGGGGCGCAGTCCCCGGGCGTCGTCCACCGGACGATGCCGAGGCCGGGTTCTCCACCGATCATTCCTGGACGATGCATTGCCCGGGCGTGGTCGGGAAGCCTTGCCTCGTGCCCGCCGTTCCCGATCCCTCGTTGCCGGACGACTCGCCCGGCTGGGCGGGCGCTCTTGGGCCGCTGCTCGCGCTTCCCGGGGTGACGGACGTGCTCGTCAACGGGCCCGCCGATGTGTGGGTGGATCGCGGCGAGGGCCTCGAGCGCGCGGACCTCGGGATACGGGCCGGCCTCGCGACGCCCCGGGCGGTCCGGGATCTCGCGGTGCGGCTCGCGTCGCTCGCGGGACGGCGCCTGGACGATGCGGCGCCGTGCGTGGACGGGCGGCTGCCGGACGGGTCGCGCCTCCACGCAGTGCTTCCTCCCGTCGCGGACGGCTGCGCGGCGCTGTCGATCCGGCGCCTGCGAGCGGGAGCGCTCGACCCCCGCGAGCTGATCGCGACCGGCATGGTCTCCGACTCCGGCATGGCAGAGTTGAGAGCCCTCGTGCGAGCGCGGGCGTCGCTGCTCATCTCAGGGGCCACGGGTTCGGGCAAGACGACCCTGCTGACCGCGCTGCTGTCGCTCGCGGCCCCGACCGAGCGCATCGTCGTGATCGAGGAGGCGGGCGAGGTCGCTCCGGACCATCCCCACGTGGTGCGGCTCGTCGAGAGGCGGGCCAACGTCGATGGTGCGGGAGCCGTGCCGCTGTCCGCCCTCGTGCGCGAGGCGCTCAGGATGCGACCCGATCGCGTGGTCCTCGGCGAGTGCCGCGGGGCCGAGCTGCGCGAGGTCCTGCTCGCCTTCAACACCGGGCATCGCGGCGGGCTCGTGACCATGCACGCCAACTCCGCCGCGGACGTGCCCGCGCGCCTCACCGCGCTGGGCGCGCTCGCGGGCATGGGGGCCGACGCCGTCGCCCTTCACGCCGCCGCGGCCTTCGATGCGGTGATCCACCTGGAGAGAGGCAAGGACGGGGTGCGGCGGGTGGTCGAGGTGACGCGGCTCGTGCTCGACGACGGGCGGCTCGTCGTGGGGACCGCCTCCGTGCGCGAGCCGGCGCGCGAGCGTGGTCCCGCCGCGACCCCCGGGGGCGGGGCGTGAGGCGGCGCGGCGCGCCTCCGCCGTGGAGCGTGGCGGCACCGGTCCAGGCGAGCGCGCCCGCGCTCGCGACCGCGGCCGGCCTGCTGCGGGCGGGTGCGCCCCCGGCGACCGCCTGGGCCGCGGCCGGGCTCGGCGCACCTGGACCCGACGGGGTGCCGGGAGGCGCAAGCCGCGAGCTCGCGGCCGCGGCGCTCCTGGCCCACACCGCCGGCTGCCCGCTCGCTCCCACGGTCGAGGCGCTCGCCGAGCGGCTCGCCGACTCCGAGGATGCGGTCGCCCGAGCGGAGGCCGGGGCCGCCGGGGCTCGGCTCTCGGCGCGGATCCTCGGGTTCCTGCCGGTCGTGGGTGTGGTGTTCGCAGCGATCATCGACCCCGGGGCCGTGGGGTGGCTCGTTGGCGGCCCCTTCGGGCTGTCATGCCTGGCCGGGGGGCTCTTGCTGACGCTCACCGGGCGGCGGTGGCTGACCGTGATGGTGCGGCGAGCGACCTCACCGCCCACGCCCGAGGACGCGGCGGTGCCGTTCGCCCTCATGCTCACGGAGGTCGCCGTCGGCGCTGGGGTGGACGTCCGCGGGGCGCTCGCGGGCGTGGGTGGCGCGCTCGAGTCCATGGCTCCCGAGGCGTCCGCGGCGTTGCTCGATGCCGCCGACCGGCTCGCCGACGGCGAGCGGTGGGATGACGCGTGGGAGGGCGCGCCCGAGCGGCTCGAACCGCTGCGCGAGGCCCTGCGCTGGTGCTGGGTCGCGGGCGGATCGCCCGGGCCCGCGCTGCGGTCGGCCCGGGTCGCGCTCGAGCGATCCGAGGCGTCGGCACGCGAGGGACGCGTGGCGGAGCTCGGCGTGAAGGTCGCGCTGCCGTTGTCGCTGTGCCTCCTGCCCGCCTTCGTGCTCGTCGGTGTCGTGCCGATGCTCGCGGCGGTCGCGTCCGGGGCGGGGCTCGGCTGATGAGAAGCGCGAGCCCGCGTGGTCCGCTCGCCAGTGCGTCGTGCGGTCTCCACAGGCCTCGCGCGACGCGTGCGCATCCACCGATTCTCATCTCGCCAGGGTTGGCCCCCGCGCGTCGGGCGAGTCTGGAGGCGCCAACAGAGAGGAGCCGACATGGCTGGCGACGAAGTGCAGGCGGGAGCCCCGGAACAGGCGTCCGAGGAGTCGACGGGAGGGCGGTGGAGAGACGACGGCATGGCCACCGTCGAGTACGCGATGGTGACGGTCGCCGCGGCGGCCTTCGCGGGCGTGCTCGCGGTGCTCGTGAGGTCCGACGAGGTGCGCGAACTGCTCGCCGGTGTCATCAGGGGAGCGTTCGGGGGGTGAGGGGTTCCCGTCGCGACGACGGGTCGGCGGCCGTCGAGCTGGCGGCCGCCATGCCCGCCGTCGTCATGCTGCTCGGCGCGGTCGCGTCCGCCGGGGTCTGGGGAGCCAGCCAGGTGGCGGCGCAGCAGGCCGCGGGAGCGGCCGCCCGCGCGGTGCTCGTGGGCGACGCGGGTCAGGCGGCGACCGAGGCGGCCGGTGCGGTCGGTGGTGGCGCATCGGTCTCGGTCTCCGACAGCGGCGGTCGCGTGGTCATCACGGTGACCGTCCCTGCGGGAGGCTGGCTGCCCGACGCTGTCGCGAGCGTGACCCTTACGGACGCGCCGTGAGCGGGAGGACGCCGCGCGATGAGGGCTCCGCGGTGCCGCTCGTCGTCGGGCTGGTCGCGGTGGGTGTCGCGCTCGCGCTCGCCGTCGCGGGCCTCGCGGGGGAGGCGGCGCGCGACGCTCGCGCGCAGTCCATCGCCGATGTCATCGCGCTCAAGGGTGCCTTCGCTGAACGCCGAGAGGGGAGCGGATGCGCGGTCGCTGGCGAGGCGGCGGCGGCGAACGGCGCGCACCTGATCGGGTGCAGCGCCGACGCGGACGGGGACGTGACCGTCACGGTTGAGCTCGACGCGGGGCTGCTCGGGGTGCGCGCGGTCTCGCGCGCGGGTCCCGCCTTCGCCCCCTGAAGCGCCTCGTGCCTCCCTCAGCGCGAGGCGAGCCGCGCCCGCCTGGGCGCATGAGCCCGAGCATCGTCCATCTCGCAGGCGACCAGGGCCGACGGCCCGGCACCCGGCGACGCGTTGCTCTAGGCTCGCGAGGGTGACCACCTCAGAGCATCCGAGCCCGCGTCAGCTCGCGGCCCTGTCCGGGCCCGCCCTCCTGGTGGGCGTGCTGTCCGGCCTGCTCCTCGCGGGTATCGACATCGTCGCCGAGGAGTTCGAGCATGTGTTCTGGGACCTCATCCCGTCCGCGCTCGGCGTCGCCGAGGACGCCCGTTGGTGGGCCCTCGTCGTGCTCACGGTCATCGGCGCGGCCGTCGGGCTCCTCATCTGGAAGATTCCCGGCAACGGAGGTCACGACTCCGCGACCGTCGAGCTGTTCGCCCCCGTCCTGCGGCTGAGCGCCCTGCCCGGCGTCGCGATCGTGCTGATCCTCGGGCTCGCCGGCGGCGTGAGCCTCGGCCCCGAGAGTCCGATCATCGCGATCGACGTCGCCCTGACGGTATGGCTGCTCGGCAAGATCGCGCCGAGGATCGGACCGCAGGGCGCGTTCATGCTCGCCGCCGCGGGCATGCTCGGCGCGATGTTCGGCACGCCCGTGGCCGCCGCATTGCTCATGACCGAGCTCGTCGCGGCAGCCAAGCGCGGGGGACTGCTGTGGGACCGCCTCTTCGGGCCGCTGATCGCGGCGGGCGCGGCGACGATCACAATGCAGCTGCTGCACGCGCAGTCCTTCCACCTCGGTCTGCCGCATTACACCGACCCGACGCTGATCGATCTCGTCACGGCCTCGGCGGTCGCGCTGATCGCCGCGTTCTTCGGGCTCGCGGCCTCGATCGCGATGCCCCCGCTTCACGCCCTGTTCCGCAGGCTCAAGCACCCCGTCGCGTACGCGACCGTCGGCGGCGTGGTCCTCGGGCTCCTCGGCTGGCTCGGCGGGCCGCTCACCCTGTTCAAGGGGGCGGCGGAGACCGGCGAGCTGATCACGCGGATCGACGAGTTCAGCGCCTGGCAGCTGCTCGGCCTCGCCCTGATCAAGACGGTCGCGCTCGTCGTCGCGGCCGCGGCCGGCTTCCGCGGCGGCCGCATCTTCCCGGCAGTGTTCATCGGCTCGGCGGCGGGACTCTTCGGCTACGCGCTCATGCCCGACATGCCCATCTCGCTCGCGGTCGCCGCGGGCGTGCTCGGCGCCGTGCTCGCGATCGGACGCAACGGCTGGCTCGCGCTGTTCATGGCCGCGATCTTCGCGGGCTCGATGGCGGTGGTCTCGGTCCTCACGATCGCCCTGCTGCCCGTATGGCTGCTCGTCGCGCGCGCGCCCGAGATGCTCGTCGGTCACGGCGAGCCCGAGTCGATGGACGAACGCGACGCGTCGTACATGAACCCCGAGGAGCAGGCCTCCGCTGAGGCGGATCCCGCACGCGGCTAGCCGCGCGAGCCTCAGACCTTCAGCGCGTCGTGACCTGGACCTCACCGAGCGAGGTCCACACCGTCAGCTCGAGCCAGTCGTAGTCGTACTCGCTGGCGTCGGGCCCGACCGCATCGGCGGAGCCGACGCTCACCCCCGCGTCGGAGTCCGAGCCGCCTCCCGAGCCGCTATCCGTGGAATCCTCGGACCACGTCTCCTCGACCATGTCTTCGACGGCGGGCTCGTCGTAGCCGTACGAAGTCCCGGAGTCCAGGTAGATCGAGCGCTGGTCGAGCACCGTGTAGGTGCCCGCGCGCAGCGCCGACGTGTAGTCGCAGGTGTCGACGTCGCGCCACAGGTAGTCGCCATCCACGGAAGCGCCCGCCTCCAGGTACTCGCTGGAGTACACGGGCATGATCTCGATGGACGATGCGGTGTCGCCCGACTCGGTCGCCACTGCCGCCTCCTCGGCGTCCGTCGCGGCCATCCACGTCTCGTCGTACCGGTTGACGTCCGCGGGGTAGGCCTGCGCGACGACGCGGCCGTCCTGCACGAGCAGCAGGTTCGGCTGCGCGTCCGACCAGTACGGCAGCGTCCAGTCGGAGACGTTCGTCACCTGAGCCGAGACCTCGGGGTTGCCCTCGACGACCCACCCGTAACTGACCTCGACGGGCGATGGCATCGAGACGCTCACGTCGAGCAGGTCGATCTCGGCCGACTTCGCGGGGAAGGTCGACTCCTCGCCGTCGTACGAGCAGCCGTACCAGGAGCGTTCCCACAAGGTGCTGTCGGAGTCCTCGCTGTCGCTGGTCAGGACGACGCGCTGGGTCCCGGCCGCCATGTCCCACGCCCCGGCGAGACCGTCCTCGTAGAGCGACCGCGCGGTGTCGGGGGTGAGCAGGTCGTCGTAGGCCACGCTCGGCTCGACGGTCGGGTCGCCGGTGCCGAGGTAGTCGGCGAAGGGCTCGGCGACCGCGTCGCCCGCGATCGTGAACGCCATCGCGTCGGACACGACGCGGAAGCCCTGGTCGGCGGCGATCCCGCTCGAGGCCGTGGCGTCGTCGGAGGTCGCCGCGTCGTCGGGCTCGAGCGTGGGCTCGACCGGGTCGGTCGAGGCGCCCTCCTCGGAGTCCTTCTCGTTAGGATCCGTCTCCCCAGGGACGATGCTCGTGTCGGGCGAGGTCGTCGCCGTCGCCTCGGGCGTCGCTGACCCGCTCGCCGAGAGGTCCGGCTCGGGAACGGGCCCGGTGGCCCAGTACTCCTGGGCGAGCACCACCTCGTAGTCGCCGGCCGGCAGCGGCTCGCCGTCCCAGCAGTTCACGAGCGCGACCGACGCCGAGTCGGTCGTCGACTCGCCCGCGGCGAGCTCGATGACCACCAGGTCGGAGGTGAACGCATCGTCGGGGCCGGGGTAGGTGCCGACGACGATCCCGTCCCACAGCACGTAGGCGTAGGTGAGCGGCCGCCCCGTCTGGAGCGACACGTCCTCGAGCGCGGTGGTGGTGGCCTCGAACCCGAGCGAGCCTCCCGACTCGCCCGCGTCGGATGCCAGGGAGCCGGACAGCGACACCGTCGGCGTCCCGTACTCGAGCCCGTCAAGCGTCGATCCGCACCCGCCCACGGCGAGCATCGTCCCGGAGGCGTCCGACTCCGCGAGCGACTCGTCGCCGGCGATCGCGGAATCTGCCGACGCGGCCGTGTCGGCCGCGCCCGAGGACGCCATCCCTCCCAGGTGAGGCGCGATCTGCACAGCACCCAACCCCAGCAGCCCGACGCCGAGGACGGCCGCGGCCGTGAAACCCGAGGTCCGCATCGTCCTGCGTCGCTGCACCCGTCGCGCGGCCTCGACCGCCGAGACGTGCAAGCCATCCACGGGGGCGTCGTCAGCCGCGCCGTGCAAGGAATCCGAAAGCCTCATGATCAGCTCCTTCCCGACCGGCCGGAGACCACGACGGTCTCGCTCGGCCGTTCCGCATCGTCGAGAGCCCCCAACGTTCCTTCCAGATGGTCCAGGCCATCGCTGAGGTACCGCTTCACGGTCCCCTCCGCGATCCCGAGCTCGGCCGCGATGGCCGGCACGGTGAGGTCGTCGAAGTACCTCAGGACCACGCACGCCCGCACCCGTGGTGGAAGGGAGCGGATCGCCACGTCCACCTCCGCCCCGACATCGATGGGGGCGAACTCGTCCTCCCCGACCTCGTCCGACTGGAAGAGGTGGCGGACCTTCTGCCACCGCTGGCCCCGTCGGTACTGGTCGATGAAGACCGTGGTGATGGCGCGTCGTACGTATCCCTCGGCCTTCTCGATCTCCAGGCCCGGCCGAGGCTTGGAGAACGTCTTGACCAAGGCGTCCTGCACGAGGTCCTGCGACTGCACGGGATCGCCGCAGACCAGGTAGGCGTAGCCCAACAGGGCGCGCTCGCGCTCGCGCACGAGCTGCTCCATCGTGCTCCGCCAGTCGGTCATCGTCGATCCCCTCGCATGGCTGTCGGAAGGTGCTCTCGCAATGGTGACGCGTCCCGGGCCGAAAACGTTGGGGGCGCGCGTCAACGCATGCGCCTAGGGGCATCCTCCCCTACAGTCGGGATACCGGCCCCGCGGTGACAACGGAGTTCCTGCGGGAAGTCCCCAGGAGAGCGTCATGCACCTCGCCGCCGCCGAAGCCGTCGAGCTCGGAACGTCAAGCCTTGTCATCGTGGTCGTGATCGGGGCGATCGCCGCCGCCGCCCTGCTGCTGTCGTGGACGCTGCGACAACAGGTGCTGAAGGCGCGCGAGGGCACGCCGAAGATGCAGGAGATCGCGGGCGCGGTCCAAGAGGGCGCGTCCGCGTACCTCAACCGGCAGCTGCGCACGCTCGCCGTGTTCGCCGCGGTCGTGTTCGCCCTGCTGTTCCTGCTGCCGGGGGACGCGGGCGTGCGCGTGGGACGCTCGCTGTTCTTCCTGCTCGGCGCGGGCTGCTCGGCGACGATCGGCTACATGGGCATGTGGCTCGCGGTGCGAGCGAACGTGCGCGTCGCGTCCGCGGCGACCGAGCCCGACGGGCGTTCGAAGGGTGCGAAGATCGCGTTCCGCACCGGCGGGGCCGTCGGCATGGGCGTCGTGGGTCAGGGGCTTGCTGGCGCCGCGGCCGTCGTGTTCCTGTTCCGCGAGGACGCGCCCGCGGTGCTCGAGGGCTTCGGCTTCGGCGCCGCGCTGCTCGCGATGTTCATGCGCGTGGGCGGCGGCATCTTCACCAAGGCGGCCGACGTCGGCGCCGACCTGGTGGGCAAGGTCGAGCAGCACATCCCCGAGGACGACCCCCGCAACGCCGCGACCATCGCCGACAACGTGGGCGACAACGTCGGCGACTGCGCCGGCATGGCGGCCGACCTCTTCGAGTCCTACGCCGTCACGCTCGTCGCCGCGCTCATCCTGGGCAAGGCGGCCTTCGGCGAGGACGGGCTCGTGTTCCCGCTGATCATCACGGCGGTCGGCGCGCTCGTCGCGACGGTCGGGATCTTCCTGACCCGGGTGCGCCAGGGTGAGTCGGGGCTCAAGGCGATCAACCGAGGCTTCTACCTCTCCGCCGTGGTCGGCGCGGTGCTGTCCGCGATCGCGGCGTACGTCTACCTGCCCGGTTCGTTCGGTGAGCTGACGGGGTCTCGGCTGAGCGACCTCGAGGGCGACCCCCGGCTCATGGCCACGACCGCGGTGTTCGTCGGCATCGGGCTCGCGGGCCTCATCCTGTGGCTCACCGGCTACTTCACCGACACCGCCGCGACCCCGACCAGGCGCGTGGCCCGCACGTCCCTGACCGGTGCCGCGACCGTGGTCCTGTCGGGCATCGGGCTGGGGCTCACATCGGCGGTCTACACCGCGACGGTGATCGCCGGCGCCGTCGTCATCCTGTTCTTCGTCGCGGGATCCTCGATCCCGCTCGCGCTGTTCCTCGTGTCCTTGGCCGGCTGTGGGCTGCTCACGACGGTCGGCGTGATCGTTGCCATGGACACCTTCGGCCCGGTCAGCGACAACGCGCAGGGCATCGCCGAGATGTCCGGCGAGGTCGACGAGGAGGCCGCGCAGACCCTGACCGACCTCGACGCCGTCGGCAACACCACCAAGGCCATCACCAAGGGCATCGCGATCGCGACCGCGGTGCTCGCCGCGACCGCGCTCTTCGGCTCGTACTCGGATGCGGTCGAGACGGCGCTGGCCTCGGCGGCGGCCGCGGCCGACTCCGTGGACTTCGCGATCATCAGCCCCATGACGCTCGTGGGCGTGATCATCGGCGGCGCGACGGTGTTCCTGTTCTCCGGCCTCGCGATCGACGCGGTGACCCGGGCGGCCTCCGCGATCGTCTTCGAGGTCCGCCGCCAGTTCCGCGAGATGCCGGGCATCATGACCGGCCAGCAGCGCCCCGAGTACGGGCGCGTCGTGGACATCTGCACGCGCGACTCGCTGCGCGAGCTCGCGACGCCGGGGTTGCTGGCAGCGATGGCGCCGATCTTCGTGGGCTTCGGGCTCGGCGTCGGCGCGCTCGCGGGCTTCCTGGCCGGCGCGATCGGCACGGGCGTGCTCATGGCCGTGTTCCTCGCGAACTCGGGCGGCGCGTGGGACAACGCGAAGAAGATCGTCGAGGACGGCCACCACGGCGGCAAGTACTCGCCCGCTCACGAGGCGACGGTCATCGGCGACACGATCGGCGACCCCTTCAAGGACACCGCGGGTCCCGCGATCAACCCGCTCATCAAGGTCATGAACCTCGTCGCGCTGCTCATCGCTCCCGCCGTCGTGATGCTCAGCTACGGTTCCGGCGAGAACCCCTGGATGCGGTGGGGGATCGCGCTCGTCGCGGCCGCGCTCGCGGTGGTCGCCGTGATGGCAGCCGGACGCCGCGCCCACGCGGGCGACGTGGAGCACGAGGCCGACAAGGCGGCCGTCGCGGCCGACTGAACCGCCGCATCGTCCTGACCCACGCATCGTCCTGACCCACGCATCGTCCCGCTCCGCACGGGTTCGCATCGACACTCTCTGACACAACGCGAGGCGGTACGCCGGCGTGTTGCGCGCGACACGCCTGAGGCACTCGCGGTCCTGTGTCAGAAAGTGTCGGAGCCCGGCGCTGCGGGAGCAGGGGAGTGCCTGGGTGGGGAACGACGATGCTGGGCCGGGACGATGCGGGAGACCGGTTCGCGCGTCCCGATCCTCCGACATTCCCAAAGTTTGGACACACGTCCGAAATGGTGCGGTGAGAGGATGCGCGCATGTCCCGCTCACGCGCACCCCTCGCAGGAGTCGTCGGCGCCCTCGTGGTGGTCGAGGCGACGTCCGGAGTCCTCCAGGGCTTCTACACGCCCCTGCTTCCCGACGTCGCCCGCAACCTCGGCATCCACGACGCCGACATCAACTGGTTCGAGGCGGCGCAGCTGCTGCTGAGCGCGATCGTCGTGCCCCTGCTCGCCCGCCTGGGCGACATGATCGGCCACCGCAAGATCCTCATCGGCTCGCTCATCGTCACCGCGCTCGCATCGTGGGGCATCGCGTTCTCCGGCAACTTCGTGCTGTTCACGATCATGTGGGCCTTCCAGGGCTTCTACGTGGTGTGGCTGCCCATGAACGTGTCGATCATCCATGCGCGCGCCCGCAAGCACCCCAACACCGCAGAGCTCACGGGCAAGGGCGCGGGTCTCATCGTGATGGCGCTCGAGGGCGGCGCGATCGCCGGTGCGCTCGTCGCGGGTCAGCTGGGCGGCGTGCTGCCGCTGCACGTGACCCTCGCCGTGCCCGCGGCGCTCGTCACCATCGCCCTGCTCGTGGTGATCTTCAAGGTCGAGGACCCGGGCGACCGCGCGGGCGGACGGATCGACTCGACCGGAACCGTCCTGCTGTCCCTGTCGCTGCTGTCGATCACGGGTGGGCTGTCGCTCGTGCGCGTCAACGGCTTCACGCTCTGGGTGTGGGCGATGATCGCGATCGGCCTCGCCCTCATGTGGTGGTTCGTGCGCGTCGAGAAGCGCAAGGACGATCCGGTCATCGACATGCACCTCATCTCGCGCCCGACCGTGTGGCCCGTGGTGCTCACCTCGGCGCTGTTCGGCGTCTCGATCCTCGGCGCGCAGGGACCCCTGTCGACGTTCGCGGGCACCGACCCCGCCGAGGTCGGCTACGGGCTCGGCCTGGACTCCGCGAGCCGCTCCTACCTGATCGGCGCCTACGTGTTCTCGCTGCTGATCGGCGCGGGCCTGTACTCGCGGATCTCGCGGGCGTTCGCTCCGCGCTTCGTGCTCATCGGCGCGTCGGTCATGGTCGCCACCGGGTATCTGGCGCTCGTCCCGTTCCATTCGGGCGCGGCGGTCGTGACGGCGCTCATGGTCTTCGCGGGCCTCGGCTCAGGAGGCCTCATGGCGGCGCTGCCGGCAACCGCGGCGGCTGCGGCGCCCCCGCACCAGACGGGCGTCGCGACCGGTCTCACGAACACCACGAAGACGCTCGGCGGAGCCTTCGCGTCGGCGATCTTCGCGATCGCGCTCGCCGCCGGGGCCGACGACTCGACCACCGCCGCACCGCTGTCCGGGTATCAGACCGTGTGGGCCATCTGCGGTGTCACCGCGCTCGTGGCGGTCGGCGCGCTGCTGACGGTGCCGAAGGTCGCGTTCACCGCCGCCGACCCCGAGGCGCAGGGGCTCGAGGGAACGTCGGACGCGCTCGCGCTCGAGGCCGTCGGCTCCGACGTCGTCGTCTCCCAGACGCGCGGCGGCGCCGGGACGTCCCCCGCCCCCGCATCGTCCCCGTCCCGTGCATCGTCTCCGGCCCCCGCATCGTCCCCGGCCACGCCCGCGTCCCCCTCGGATTCCCCGGAGGACCAGGCATGACGCCCGACGCCGAGGCCATCGCTCAGCGCCTGTCCGCGCTCGTGCAGATCCCGACCGTCACCCCGCAGGACGCCGGGCCGCACAGCCCCGAGCTCGCCGACATCTTCCTGAGGTTCCACGACACTCTCGAGGACTTCTACCCGCACGTGTGCGGGCACGAGGTCGAGGAGATCGGTCGCGCAGGCCTGCTCATCACCATCCCGGGCGCCGCCTCGGACCGCCCCGTCGTCCTCATGGCCCACCAGGACGTCGTCCCGATCCCTGAGGACTGGGAGGCCGAGGGCTGGGAGCACCCGCCGTTCGCGGGCGTCATCCATGACGGCTGGGTCTACGGCCGCGGCACGCTCGACGACAAGGGCGCGCTCGTGGTGCTGCTCGAGGCCGTCGAGTCGCTGCTCGCCGAGGGCTGGACGCCCGCGCAGGACCTCTACCTCATGATGGGCGCCGACGAGGAGTCGTACGGCAGCTGCGTGATCGAGGGGACCAAGGTGCTCGAGTCGCGCGGCATCGCGCCGTGGCTCGTGCTCGACGAGGGCGGCGCCGTGACGCTCGGCGCGTTCCCCGGGCTCGAGAGCGAGGCCGCGGTGATCGGCGTGTCCGAGAAGGGCATCACGTCGCTCAGACTCGTCGTCGAGTCCGGTGGCGGCCACGCCTCGACGCCGCCGAAGGAGTCCGCGCCCGGGCTCCTCGCGCGGGCGCTGCACCGCATCGAGACGCACCCGCATCCGTCGTCCATGAACGACGTGTCGGTCGAGATGTTCGAGACCGTCGGGCCCCTGGTGACCGGGCCGCTCGGTCGCGTGCTCGCCCGCGCGGGCGCGCTACGTCCGCTGCTCACCCGCCTGCTGCCGCGCGTGAGCCCCGAGATGGCCGCGATGGTCCGCACGACCGCCGCGATCACGATGCTTCAGGGCAGCCCCGGCCACAACGTCCTCGCGACGAGCGCCTCGGCGATGATCAACATGCGCGTCGCCGTCGGCTCCTCCGTGGACGAGGCGGTCGCGCATATCCGGCGCGTCATCAAGGACGAACGCGTGCGGCTCGAGATCGTCGAGGCGTACGAGCCCTCGCCCGTGTCCCCGTCGGGCACCGACGAGCGCTGGACGCTGCTGCGCGAGTCGGTCGCCGCGTCGTATCCGGACGCCGTGACGCTGCCCTACGTGATGCTCGCCGCGTCGGATGCCAGGCATGTCGCGCGGATCGCCCCGGCGACGTACCGCTTCGCGCCGCTCAGGATGGATGCGGCGCAGCGCAAGGCGGTGCACGGGCCCAACGAGAAGGTCGAGGTCGAGTCGCTCGGCCGCGGCGTCGCCTTCTACCGGGCGCTGCTCGGCGGGATCTGAGCGGTCTGGCTTCCGCTCGCGCCGACAGTTCGAACCAATCTGAGCGGCGACACCCCGTGGGGGCCGTGATCGGGGCCATTAGGGCGGCGTGTCGACCTGAGATTGGTTCACACTGTCAGGGAGCGGGAAGGAAAGACCCGCGGGTAGGCTCGCGCGGGTGAGCTCCAGCGACCGCAGCACCCCCGTCACCCTCGCCGCGGAGGATGTCGACGCCCTCCGCGCAGCGCTCGAGCCCTGGACGGTCGACGCGGTGAACGACGCCCTCGGCGATCGCGCCATCCGCGCCTTCGCGCGCGAGCAGATCGTGCCGGGCCTGCTCGCCTCGCGCGCCCTGGGGTCCGCGCCGATCGCCACGCTGACCAGGCTGTTCATGCTCGGCGACGCGGTGTCCCGCGCCGACGTGGACGATGCGTTGGGCGCCTTCGGCGTGGACCGCGCGGTCGCGTCGGGCCTGGTCGTCGCGGCCGGAGCGGGACGGGACGATGCGGTGCGCGCCTTGGTCGACCTGCGCCCCACGGCGGCGGCCGGCGCCGACGGCGAGACGACCGCGAACTGGTGGGTCGCGTCGGATCAGGGCGAGGTCGTGACCGGTGCTCGCCTCGCCGACGACCACGTGCTCGGCATCGGGGGCGCCTCGAACACGCTCGCGGGCGCGACGATGCGGACCCAGGTCGGCCGCGTGCTCGACCTCGGCACGGGCTGCGGCATCCAGGCGCTGCACGCGTCGACCCACGCGCGCGAGATCGTCGCGACCGACATCAGCCGCCGCGCGCTCGCGTTCGCCGCCTTCAACCGCGCGCTGAACGCGCCGCCCGCCGCGTGGGACCTGCGCCTGGGCTCGATGCTCGAGCCGGTCGAGGGCGAGGCGTTCGACCTGGTCGTGTCCAACCCGCCGTTCGTCATCACCCCGCCCGGCACCCCGAGCTTCGAGTACCGCGACGGCCATGTCGGCGGCGACGGGCTCGTCGGCGCGCTCATGCGCGAGGTCGGCTCGGTGCTCGCGCCCGGAGGTGTCGCGCAGCACCTGGGCAACTGGGAGATCCCGCGCGGCGCGTCGTGGGAGGACCGGGTCGGCGGCTGGCTCGACGCCTCCGAGATCCCTCTCGACGCGTGGATCATCCAGCGCGACATGCTCGACGCCGCCGAGTACGCGGAGACGTGGCTGCGCGACGCCGGGGTCACCCCCGAGCGCGATCCCGAGGGCTTCCGCGCCGCCTACGAGGCCTACCTCGCCGATTTCGACGCGCGCGGCGTCGAGGCGATCGGCTTCGGCGTCGTGACGCTGCGGCGGCCCGCGTCCGGGGTGCCGACCCTGCGCCGCCTCGAGGAGCACGAGGGCGCGGTGACCGGGCCGCTCGGCGCGACCCTCGCGTCGTCCCTGGCCGTCCACGACTGGGTCTCCGCGCGCACGGACGATGCGCTGCTCGCCGAGCGCTACCTCGTCGCCCCGGACGTCACGAAGGAGACGTACGGGCGGGCGACCGAGCATGAGCCCGAGCACATCCTCATCCGACAGGGAGGCGGGCTCGGACGGGCCGTGCGCGCGGACACCGCGCTCGCGGGCTTCGTGTCGACGTGCGACGGAGAGCTCGCGGCCGGTCAGATCTCCGCGGCCCTCGCGGCGCTGCTCGACGTGCCCACGGCGACCATGGCCTCGGGACTGACGGAGGCGGTCCGAGGGCTCGTCATCGACGGCTTCCTGACGCCCCTGGGGGATGGCTGAAGATAGGTCCGACTGCCCAGGTGGATGGCGCATCACCGACTGAGAATGGGGAGGCCGGGCGCCCTCGCGCCGGGTGTCCGACCGATCTCGCGGCGAGGTGTCGCGAGGCTGCCCGCTCCGCGTCCCCCGACGCCGTCGCCCAGGAGTCCCCCATGACGCTCGACGCTCAGCCCTCAGCCCCGTCCCGCTCCGACGTCCCGGAGGACACCGTCCGCGAGCGTCCGCTCCACCGCCCCGTGTTCACGTCGGGCTGGAGCGGTCCTGTCGCCACGGGCGATCTCACGATCGACGAGGTGTGCGCGAAGGCCCGCGAGGAGGCCGAGCCGGTGGCGGAGCCGGCTGGCGAAATGGCGGCCGAGCCCGTGACCGGGGGCGCCGAGCCCGCGGCCCCGACGCCCGTGGAGGCCACGCCCGCGCCGCTGCCCCCGACCCCTCAGGCCCGCGCGCGGGCCGGCAGGCTTCAGCTCAACTCGACCGATGCGGCGTTCCTCGGCGTCGAGGGCACCTTCGACCCGAAGTACCTGTCGATCGCCGCGCTCACCGCGCCGGGCACCGAGGACTGGCCCGGGCATGTGGCCGCGACCGTGCTGCTGCAGGGCTGCCCGTGGCGCTGCACCTACTGCTTCAGCCCCGAGCTTCAGGACGCGCGCGCGGGCGGGGTCATCCCGTGGTCCCGTGTCGAGGACGAGCTGCGCGCGCGGCGACCCGAGATGGACGCCGTCCTGTTCTCGGGCGGAGAGCCGACCCGCCAGGGCGCGCTGCCCGAGGCGATGAGGATCGTGCGCGACATGGGATACAAGGTCGGGCTTCAGACTGCGGGAGGGTTCCCCGGTCGCCTGGAGAAGGCGGTCGCGCAGGCCGACTGGGTGGCCTTCGACATCAAGGCGACGCCCGAGGGCTACGACGCGATCACCCGGACCGGCGGGGGAGGCCGGCGCGCCTACGCGTCGCTCGACATGCTCGTCGAGTCGGGCGTCGACTACGAGGTGCGGCTCACCGTCGACCCCGTCACCCACTCGCAGGAGGACGTGCTCGCGACCGTGGCGGAGATCGAGCGCCGCACGGGTCGGTCGCCCGTGCTCCAGCAGGTCCGAGCTGAGGGCGTGAAGCCGCTGTATGCCGAGGCGCTCGGATCGCTGTGCCTCGCGGACGTGCTGCCCGACGACGTCCGCCCGGACCTCGTCCGCCACTGAGGTTCGGTCTCCACTCCCGCGCCACCTCGCCACCTGGCCGCGCGCCTGCCCGCGCCTGCGTCGCCGCACGCCCGCGCGCACCGTGACCACATCGTGACCTGCGTCGGGACCTCTGTCCTGTGACGCATCGTCCCTGGTACCAAGGTCCTGTTGGACGCTCGTAAAGTTGGGCACTTGGTCCTTAGTAGACGTATCAACCAAGTGGAACTGTGGGGATCACAAGGCACTACACACCCCCCCGGAAGGAACCACTGATCATCATGGTCAAGAAGCTCAACATCCTCGGCGCGTTCCTCGCGCTGGTCGGCGCGGGATTCCTCGCAGCCGGCGTCTTCGCCTACTCGCAGGTCGCGGCCGGCCAGAACTCGCTCGACGCGTTCGCCACCGCCGAGAACGTCCAGCTCTCGTACGACGACGACGGCAACCTGCTCAACCACGGCGACACCACCGAGGGCCAGGACGTCCTCGACCTGCTCGAGAACGACTGGGGCTACGCGGTCGTCGCCTCCGACCTCGACCCCAACGACCCGATCGTCAACACCCCCACCGAGTACATGGTCCAGATGGCCGCGATCGCCTACGACGTGCTCAACATGACCATCACCGTCACGCCCAGCGCCGACACCGAGTACGACGGCCAGACCCTCACCGCCGGTGAGAGCTACGACATCCCGGTCGACGGCCGCTACTGGGCCGACTTCGACTACACCAACGAGATCGACCAGCAGGTCCGCGCCGGTGCCTGGAGCGGCACCGCTCACGCGTTGATCGCCGAGCTCGGCGTCGGCTCCGTGACCGCCTCGACCCTGCAGCTCGGCACGGGCGTCGCGGCCTTCATCGGCGGCCTCGGCCTGGTGTTCATCGTCCTCGGCGCCGCGGCCCTGTGGATCGCCTCGGGCCTCAAGAAGGAGTCGGTGGCGGAGGCTGTCGCCGCCGACGACAAGGAGCTGGTGGCCGCGTAAGCGCCAGCGCTCTCTCCCGGAGGGGTCCCGCTTCGGCGGGGCCCCTCCTTCTTCGTGTCAGAGGGACGGCGCAGGCCTCAATGGCCTAGAGGTGACAGTTGAGGGCGTGGAGCAGGCATGAGCGGCCCACAGGTGACATGCGGCCGAGACGTGGGGCTGGGCCGCGCAGGGACGATGCGGGGGCGGGAAAGAGGCGACCACCAGGTACCCGGTGGGCGTCAGCCAGGTACCCGCTTGGGGCGGGCGCTCAGCCGCGCAGCGCGGTCGCGACCCTGTCCCACACCGACGGGTGCGCCGTGAGGATGCCGGACTGCACGTCGCCGCCGGGGAGGTACTCCTCGCCGTTGGGGCGCGCCGCCTTGAGACCGGCCTCCTGGCAGATCAGCGCGCCGGGTGCGTGGTCCCACGGCAGGGTGCGCGTGAACTTGACGAAGTCCGTGACGCCCGTGACGACGTCCAGGTAGTCCCACGCCGCGCAGAAGCGGATGGGCTTCGCGGGCCCGAGGCGGCTCGCCCGCGCGAACAGCTCGTCCGGGCCGTCGGGGTGGTACTTGCCGCTCACGGCTCCCGCGAGCGCCGCGGGATCCTTCGGCGCCGACGCGGTGAGGCGCTCGCCGTCGAGGAACGCCCCGACGCCGCGCGCGGCATGCGCCTCGCGCCCCACGGCGGGATACGTGATCCACGAGGCGACCGTGCGGCCGTCGTCGATCAGCGCGACCATGCATCCGAACGCCTCGGTGCCGGCCACGAAGTTGCGCGTGCCGTCCACGGGGTCCACGACCCAGACCGCTCCTTGGCCGTCGACGAGGTCGAGCAGCGACTTGTCCTGCGCCGTCGCCTCCTCTCCGACCACGGGCACGTCGACGAGCTCGCGCAGCGCGACCGTGAGCATCCGCTCGGCCGCCTCGTCCGCGTCGGTCACGAGGTCCCACTCGGAGGACTTGGTGCGGATCTCGTGGTCCTCGAGAGCGCGCCAGCGAGGCATGACCTCGGTCGCGGTGGCGTCGTTCATCGCGGCCAGGACGGCCTCGGACAGCTGCTGCGAGATGGTGTCGGCGGGAAGGCTCACGTGTCCCATCGTGACACGAACCACCGACACGACCCCAGGACCTCCCGACCGTTCACGGGACGGCCGCCGGCGCATCGTCCATGAGGGCGCCCGCGGCGTCCTCCCCAGGCGCGTCGAGAATCTCGCCCCTACGGGGCGGGCCCTCCGGCTGGTCGCGCTGTCTGACTCCGTATGTATATTGAGTGCGAATCCGGCCGCTCAGGCCGCACCGCACATCTCATCTCCAAGGCAAGGCAGGTCCGATGCCCCGCAAGCTCGTCATCGTCGAGTCGCCGACCAAGTCGAAGACCATCGGCGGCTTCCTCGGCGCCGACTACGACGTCCTCTCCAGCATCGGGCACATCCGCGACCTCGCCGAGAAGTCCGAGCTGCCCGAGGAGATCAAGAAGTCGCCCGTCGGCGAGTTCTCGATCGACATCGACGGCGGCTTCGTGCCGTACTACCGCGTGGACCCGGGCAAGAAGAAGGTCGTCGCGGACATGAAGCGGCACCTCAAGGACGCCGACGAGCTCTACCTGGCAACTGATGAGGACCGCGAGGGGGAGGCCATCGCATGGCACCTGCTCGAGGTGCTCAAGCCGAAGATCCCGGTGAAGCGCCTCGCGTTCCACGAGATCACCAAGGAGGGCATCGCGCGTGCCCTCGAGGCGCCGCGGCAGGTCGACATGGAGCTGGTCGAGGCCCAGGAGGCCCGCCGCATCCTCGACCGCCTGTACGGCTACTCGGTCTCGCCCGTGATGTGGCGCAAGATCCAGTCCGGCACGTCGGCGGGCCGCGTGCAGTCCGTGACGCTGCGCCTCGTGGTGGACCGCGAGCGGGAGCGCATGGCGTTCAGCTCGGCCGAGTACTGGGACCTGCAGGCGACCTTCACGGCGAAGGAGGGCCCCGACGCGGGCCGCTCGTTCGTCGCGCGCCTCACCACCCTGGACGGCAAGCGCGTCGCGACGGGCAAGGACTTCGACGACCGCGGCTCGCTGTCCAACGCCAAGGCAGTGCACGTCACCGCCGCGACCGCGGGAGCGCTCGCCTCGGGCCTCGCGAACGCGACCTTCACCGTGGCGGGCGTCGACTCCAAGCCGTACAAGCGTCGTCCCGCGGCCCCGTTCATCACGTCGACCCTGATCCAGGAGTCGAGCCGCAAGCTCCGGCTGGGCGCGCGCCAGGCGATGAACGTCGCCCAGGCGCTCTACCAGAAGGGCTACATCACCTATATGCGCTCCGACTCGCCGGGCCTGTCCGGCGAGGCGACCCGCGCGGCCCGCTCGCAGGCGCTCGAGCTGTTCGGGGCGGACAACGTCTCGCCCACGGCCCGTGTCTACGCGTCGAAGGACTCGAACGCGCAGGAGGCGCACGAGGCGATCCGCCCCGCGGGCGACCGCTTCCGCACCCCGGACTCGCTGCGCACCGAGCTGTCGGGCGAAGAGTTCCGCATGTACGAGATGATCTGGAAGCGCACCATCGCGTCCCAGATGGCCGACGCTGTCGGCACCACCTCGACCGTCCGCCTCGCGGCGACCACCGCCGAGCACCACGCGGTCGAGTTCACCAAGTCCGGCACGATCATCACGCAGCCCGGCTTCATGGCGGTCTACGAGGAGACTCGAGAGAAGGCCCGCTACGCGGAGGACGATGAGTCGGTCGCCTCGGGCGCGAAGGGCGACGACGATCGCCTGCCCCAGCTGGCCCAGGGCCAGGGCGTCGACGTCGCCGACCTCGAGCCGCTCACGCACTCCACGACCCCGCCGCCGCGCTACACGCAGGGCGCGATGATCAAGGAGCTCGAGGACCGCAAGCTCGGGCGACCGTCGACGTACGCGCAGATGGTGGACGTCATCATCGACAAGGGCTACGTCAACGTGATCAAGCAGGCGCTCGTGCCCACGTGGCTCGCGTTCGCGATGATCCGCCTGCTCGAGGAGCACTTCGGCAGGCTCGTCGACTACGGCTTCACCGCCGACATGGAGGAGGGCCTCGACCGCATCGCCTCGGGCGAGATGGCGCGCGTCGACTGGCTGTCCGAGTTCTACTTCGGCTCCGGCGAGGGAAGCGATCTCGGGGCCGAGGGGCTCAAGAACCTCGTCGACAACCTCGGCGACATCGACGCCAGGGCGAACTCGACGTTCGAGATCGGCGACGGCATCGTCCTGCGCGTCGGCCGCTACGGCCCGTACATCCAGCGTCCCAAGGCCGGTGGCGAGGAGGGTGAGCTCGACACGGCGTCGATCCCCGAGGACCTCGCACCCGACGAGCTCACCGTGGCGAAGGCCAACGAGCTGTTCGAGAACCAGGGCGGCGACGAGCGCGAGCTCGGCACCCACCCGACGCTCGGCACGCCCATCGTCGCGAAGGCCGGCCGCTTCGGCCCGTACGTTACCGAGGTGCTGCCCGAGGGCTCCAAGGCCAAGCCGAAGACCGCGTCGCTGTTCAAGACGATGGACCTCGCGACGGTCACGCTCGAGGATGCCGTGAAGCTCATGGAGCTGCCGCGCGTCGTCGGAGTGGACCCCGGCACCAACGAGGAGATCACCGCGCAGAACGGCCGCTACGGCCCGTACCTCAAGAAGGGCACGGACTCGCGCACGATCGAGTCCGAGGACCAGCTGCTCTCGATCACGCTCGAGGAGGCGCTCGCGATCTACGCGCAGCCCAAGCGCGGACGCGGCCGCACCGCCAAGCCGCCGCTCAAGGAGCTCGGCACGGACCCCGTCTCCGAGAAGCCCATCGTGATCAAGGAGGGACGCTTCGGCGAGTACATCACCGACGGCGTCACCAACGTCACGATCCCGCGCGGCTCGACCGTGGAGGAGATGACGCACGAGCGTGCCGTCGAGCTGCTCCAGGAGAAGCGCGAGAAGGCTCCCGCCAAGAAGAAGGCGACCGCCCGCAAGCCCGCCGCGAAGAAGACCACCACTCGCAAGGCGGCGCCCAAGAAGAAGTAGGGGCCGCATCGTCCCTGCGCGTCGGGGCTACCACCGAGAAACCACCGCGCCGCCACGCCCCTGCACCGTCCTTGGCCACCCCTTCCCGCCGCACGTCCTGCACACGCTTCGTCCTGCGCACGGCGTGTCGTGCGGTTGTGGGCTCGGACACGCCGTCTGCAGAGCCAGGTGTGTGCAGGACGTGCGGCGGCGCCCCCGCTCCGGTGTCGCGCCGGTAGCATCCGGTGTCATGAAGAGCTGGATGCGGTGGGCGATGGGGGTCGCGGCCGTCGGGGGGATCGCGCTGGTCTGGATCCTCGACGCGGTGAACACCTGCTACCCCTACGACGACGAGGGCAACTACACGGATGCCTGCGACCCGAACGTTGTGACGGTGAGCCCGTGGGCGATAGTGGCGACCCTGGCGCTGACGCTCGTGCTCGCGATCGCGGTGTTCGGGGGCCGCCTGTCCGACCCGTCGCTCGAGGTCCGCACGCGCTCCTGAGCTGCCCCGGTGTGACCTAGGACTCGGCGCCTTCCGTCATGGTCCCGGTGATGCCATGATTCTCCACGTCGCCCGCGACGGTCGATCCCCGGCGACGACGCGCGCCGCGCCAGTTGAGGAGGCCCCCATGACCCGCTCCCTGTGCACCGTCGATGAGGCGGCCGCGCGGATCGAGGCGGGGGAGGCGCTGCTGATCGCCGGCGATGAGTCTCTGCTGAGCCGGCTCCCCGAGGGACGCTGGATCGGCGGCACGATCCCTTACTTCATGACGGACAGCGGCGGCCGCACGACTCGAGAGCTCCTGCACGTCGACGCGCTCCCGAGCGAGGTGGAGGACGTCGCGATCCGCCGCTACACCGCAGACGACCTGGACCTCATCGCGGGAGACGCGTTCGACAACGGCTTCTCCGTGATCATCGTCCCGAGCGGAAGCGTCGTGCAGACCTCGTTCGCGGTGGGGGCGGTCGACCGCCGCGATGCGTTCCCGGGACCGCTGATCGGGTGGGTCGCGGGCGTGCACCTGGACGACTACGGCCACGTGAGGCCGAAGACGTTCGCCGGCTCGGGCGCGTCGGCGAGCCCCGCGGTCGCCGTGGTGATGCATGCGCGGCTGGCTGATGGCGTCCACGCCACCGCCGAGACGGTGACGCTCTTCTCCCAGGGAGGCGGCCCGGCGCTGCGGTTCGAGCACACGGGCTTCGAGCAGGACACCGTGCTCGTCGACGGCGAGCCGCGGGACTTCGCGGCCTACCTGGCCGAGCTGGGTCACGACACCCGCCTGCCGCTCGTCGCCGACCTCGGCGGCGCGAGCGTCAACGTGTCGATCCAGAACAGCCCCGCCGCGAGCGGCATGGTCCAGCTCTACGCGCCTGTCTTCAGCGGCGTCGAGTACCGCCTGGCGTGCCCGCTCGGCGACTACCGGGAGGCGTTCGAGGCGGCGCTTCCCGTGGGGGCGGCGGACCCGGCCTTCGCGTTCAACTGCGTCCTCAACTACACGTACTCGAACCTCGAAGGGCGGAAGGTGGGAGACATCGTCGGCCCCGCGACCTTCGGCGAGATCGCCTACCAGCTGCACAACCAGACCCTCGTGTACCTCACGCTGCACGCGCGGGATCACGGCTGCTGACCCGACTCTCCCGCTCGCGGCGCGACTCGGTGACCCTGCCCACAGTCCCGACCCCACCTGGTGACGGGGTTGTACGTTCCTCCTGCAGAGGTGCCGCCGGCCGAGGGGCCGCGGCCGACTTTCCGGGGGATCGATGAGGGACTCAGAGGCGCTCGTGGAGCAGCTGTTCGCGGGCAGCCTGCCACGCCTGGGAGCGTACGGGTACGCGCTGACGGGCTCCTACTCGGCGTCCGAGGAGCTCGTGCAGGATGCGATGGTCAAGGTGTTCTCGCGCACGCGCACGATCCCGGACGTCGCCGCCGCCGAGGGCTACGTGCGGGCGACGATGCGCACCCTCCACCTCGACTCGCTGCGGCGACGCACGCGGTGGCTGTCCGTGGTCCCGCGCCTCGCGGCGGGCGGTGACGAGCATCCCGATCACGCTCCCGAGGTGGACCTGCGGGACGACGTCGCGCGGGCGATCGCGCAGCTGCCGCCGCGCGTGCGGACCGCGGTCGCGCTGCATTACCTCGACGACCTCGCGATCAGGCGGGTCGCGGACGCGATGGGCATCTCGGAGGGCACCGTGAAGGGCTACCTCAAGGACGGGCGCGCGGCCCTGGCCGACGCGCTCGGGGCCGACCTCTCCGAAGGCGACGTGACCGACGTGAAGGAGGTGCGGCGATGACCGACGCACGACGGAAGCTCTCCGAGAGCCTCGAGGCGGGAGCGGGAGCCCGCGTCGCATCGTCCCTGAGCAGGAAGGGCGCGGCGACGGTGAACACGCGGGTCGCGAAGGCCCGGCGCACGCGGACGGCGTGGCAGGCGGGGGTCGCCGCGGCCGCGGTGGTCGCGATCGGCGGCGCGGCGGCGGCGTGGGCGGGACCGTCCCGCGACTCGGGGCCCGCGGCCCCGTCGCCGACGTCGAGCGCGACGCGGGTCGTCTCCTCGATGGACGATGCGCCGGTTGAGGACGTCGCCGCGCTCGCCGACACCTCGTGGGTGTGCGGGGCGGCGTGGACGCTCGACGCGGGTGTCTCCGTCACCGCGGAGACGGCTCGCGATGCCGGCCAGGTCTCGGCGGAGCTCGTCGACGGCGGCGGGCAGGCAGGGGTGACCGCGATCGGCGACGGCGAGACCTCGGACGCGCTGTGGAGCGTCACGGTCGCGGGTCACGGCGCGGATCTGGTGTCGGTGACGACGCGCTCGATCGTGACGCTGGGCGACAGGATCGTCGGGGTGTCCGACATGGACGAGTCGCTGGTCGTCGGGGGGCCCGCGTCGGGCACCGGCACCTACGTGGATCTCGACACCGAGGGCGTCGAGTCGCTCGTGCCGTACCCGGGCGACTGCGGACGCAGCACCTACCTGTGGGACGACGGCGCGTACGACGTCCACCTGGTCGTGCAGCTGACCATGGCCGACGGGTCGGTCGCCCAGGTCGTCGACCCGGCGGGCTCGCCCTCGGTCGAGTTCTCGGGGATGCTCGACCGCCTCGAGCTGCTCGCGGAGCCGTCGGAGGCCGACCCGCTGACGCCGCCCGCGGAGTGGTCGGAGCCGGTCGAGACGGTCACGGTCGACGCCTCGACCACGGCGGCCGATGCGGTTCTGCGGGTGGAGGGCCAGCCAGGCTTCGTGTGCGGCGAGGAGTGGGACCTCGAGGCCGGCGCGTACCTCAACGACACGTCCTACGGCGGGGACGGCGCGAGCATCGTCGCGGCTCCCATCGTGATCCCTGAGGAGGAGTACCTCGCGGAGGAGGGCGACATCTCGACGCTGCTGAAGTGGCAGTTCACGGTGACGACGAGCGAGGACGACGGCACCGACACGTGGGCGCAGGCCGTGGCCGTGCGCGACGGCGTCGTGGTGGGGGCCAGCGACGTGTACCAGGCCGCGACGGGCGTCGGCGGCGACACCTCGGTCCGCTTGGGCGACGCGTATCTGCCCCGCTCCGGCTGGTGCAGGAGCGACACGGCCCAGAAGTGGGCGTCGGCCTCCGACGACGAGCTCGCGCGCACCGAGATCCACCTCATCGTGGTCCAGGTCGAGATGGGCGAGACCTACGCGACCTGGGTGGACCCGGGCGGCACCGTGACGGAGGCCGACGCCTTCGCGGACTGACCCGAGAATCGGCGACGACGAACGCCCAAGGAAGGCGGTGCATCGTCCCCGTGCGCGGGCTAGGGTGAGACCCATGAGTGCACCGCTGCCCATGTCCGCCCCCGCCTTCACCTGGGGCATCCTCGGCGCGGGCGGCATCGCCCACAAGCTGGCCGAGGCCGTCAACCAGTACACGCAGTCCGAGGTCGTCGCGGTCGCGGCCGCCTCGGGGCTGGATCGGGCGCAGGCCTTCGCCGACGAGATGGACGTCCCGAAGGCGTACGGCAGCTACGAGGAGCTCGTCGCCGACGACGCGATCGACATCGTCTATGTCGCGACGACGCACAACAACCACCACAACCCCGCGCTGCTCGCGATCGAGGCGGGCAAGAACGTCATGGTGGAGAAGGCGTTCACGCAGAACGAGATGCAGGCCAGGCAGGTCGTCGATGCGGCGCGCGCCAAGGGCGTGTTCGTGATGGAGGCCATGTGGGCCCGCCACCTGCCTCACATGTACGCGGTGCGCGAGCTGATCGAGCGCGGCGAGATCGGTCAGATCGTCTCGGTCCAGGCCGACCATGGGCAACCGATCGCGCACATCGAGCGCATGCGCAACCCCGCTCTAGCGGGCGGCGCGCTCCTGGACCTCGGCGTCTACCCGATCGCGTTCGCGCACGACATCCTGGGTGTTCCGGACTCGATCACGTCGGTCGGCCGCCTCACGGACACCGGGGTCGACGGCCAGGTGTCGATGGTCTTCGACTACGCGAGCCTCGGAGCGCAGGCCTCCCTCACGACGACGATGGAGGGCCGCACCCCGTGCATGGCGCTCATCGGCGGCACCGAGGGCTTCATCCAGATCGACCGCACGTTCTACAACCCCACGTCGTTCACCGTCACCCGGTACGACGGCACCTCCACGTTCTTCGACGGGGACGTTCCCAACGGCTTCCAGTACGAGGCCGCGGAGGTGGCCCGCTGCGTCGATCTCGGCCTCACCGAGTCGCCGATCCACACGCTCGACGAGTCGCTCGAGATCATGCGGATCATGGACGAGGTCCGCAACCAGATCGGCCTCATCTACCCGGGCGAGCACGGAGGTCCGGGGGAGCGGTAGCCGGCTCCCGCATCGTCCCTGGACGATGCTGCTCCTCCTGGGGCGCTTCGGCGTCCCCAGGGCGCGCGCTTCCTCGGGTTCTCCCTACCGCCTTGCCGCGCGCCCGTCGCGTCAGTCCCTCCGGGTAGGTTTGTCCCCATGAGTGCGGGCCTGTTCGTGGTGTTCGAGGGTGGTGACGGCGTCGGCAAGACGACGCAGCTGAAGCGGCTGTCCGACGCGCTGCAATCCGCGGGGCGCGAGGTCGTCGTGACGCGCGAGCCCGGCGGGACGGCCCTGGGTCATCAGCTGCGCCAGCTCATCCTCCACGGCGACCACGTCGCGCCGCGCGCCGAGGCGCTGCTGTACGCCGCCGACCGCGCGCACCACATCGAGACGCTCGTGAGGCCCGCGCTGGCTCGGGGCGCTGTCGTCCTTCAGGACCGCTACATCGACTCGTCGATCGTGTACCAGGGCGGCGCGCGGGGGCTCGGAGACCAGGTCGAGCGGATCTCGCGGTGGGCCACCGGCGACCTGCTGCCCGACGTCACGATCGTGCTCGACATGGAGCCCGACCCCAGCCGCATGGCGAGGGACCTGGACCGTGTCGAGGGCGAGACCTCCCGGCAGGCCGACAAGATCCGCCGCGGCTTCCTCATGCTCGCGCAGCGCGACCCGGCCCGCTACGCCGTGGTCGACGCGGCGCGTCCCGAGGGCGAGGTCTTCCACGACGTCTTCTCGGCGGTGCGCGACGCGATCCGTCGCGCACGCGAGGCCGGCGCGAGCCAGGGCGCGCCGACGTCGCCCACCCCGCCCTCCCCGGTGACGCCGTGAGCCCCGAGGCGAGAAGCGCCGACGCCTCGGAGGACCTGGGCACCGCGCTCGCCGACCCGAGCCACGCGCCCGCGGTGACGGGCGTGTGGACCGAGCTCGTCGGCCAGGAGGACGCGACCGCGCCGCTGCGCGCCGCCTCCGTCCACGCGTCCGCGATGACCCACGCCTGGCTCATCACGGGACCTCCGGGGTCGGGGCGCTCGCAGGCCGCACGCGCGTTCGCGGCGGCGCTCCAGTGCCCGAACGGTGGCTGCGGCCAGTGCCGCGAGTGCACGACGGCGCTCAGCGGCGCCCACGCGGACGTCACCGTCGTCGCGACGGAGAAGGTGACGATCGCGATCGACGAGGTGCGCTCGCTCGTCTCCGTCGCGCAGACCGCGCCCAGCCAGGGTCGATGGCGCGTGATCATCGTCGAGGACGCCGACCGCATGGTCGAGCGCACCTCCAACCTGCTGCTCAAGTCCATCGAGGAGCCGCCGCCGCGCACCGTGTGGCTGCTGTGCGCCCCATCGGCGGACGATGTGGTGGTCACCATCCGGTCCAGGTGCCGGGTCGTGGGGCTTCGGGTGCCGGACCCTCAGGTGGTCGCGGACCTGCTGGTGAGCCGCGACGGCATCGACCCCGATCTCGCGCTCGAGTGCGCGCACGCCGCGCAGAGCCACATCGGGATCGCGCGTCGCCTGGCGCGGGACCCGGGCGCGCGCGCCCGGCGCGACCAGGTGCTCGCCCTCGCCACGGACATCCGGGGGGTCGGGGACGCGGTGCTCGCAGCGGCGGACCTGGTCAAGGTGGCAGAGGACGATGCGAAGGCGGCCACCGAGGAGCGTGACGCCGACGAGCGCAACCAGCTGCTCCGCACCCTCGGCGCGGACGACGGGGGGCGGCTGCCCCCCGCGCTGCGCTCGCAGGTCAAGCAGCTCGAGGAGGACCAGAAGCGGCGCGCGACCCGGCACAAGCGCGACGTCCTGGACCGGGCGATCGTCGACCTCATGAGCCTGTACCGCGACGTCGCGGTCGTGCAGGTCGGATCGGGCGTGCCGCTCGTGAACGCGTCCCATCGGGGGCACATCGAGCAGCTCGCCGCGCGCGGGACGATGCAGGACACCGTGAGGGTGCTCGACGCGCTCGCGCTCACCCGCGAGCGGCTCGCGGGCAACGTCGCGCCGCTGCTCGCAGTCGAGGCGATGCTGCTCGCGCTGCGACCCATGCCTGTGGAGTGAGCCACTCCGTGTCAGGAACGGTGGCCTCGGTCGGTTAGTTTGAACGTCATGACCTCACGCCCGACCCGCTCCATCGCGCTCGCCGCCGTCTACGTCCTCGCGCTGTCGGCGTGCACGTCCGGGACGTCCGACGCGACCGACGAGGAGGGTGGCTCGTCAGGCGCCGACGCATCGTCCGCCCCCGTCGCGACGTCGGCCGAGGTGCCAACGGGCTTCGAGTCGTACTACGACCAGGAGCTGTCCTGGGAGGACTGCGGCGACTACGAGTGCGCGACGGTCGAGGTGCCGCTCGACTGGACCGATCCGTCGAGCGACGCGATCGAGATCGCGATCAACCGCGCCGCGGCCACGGACCAGGACAGCAAGGTCGGCTCGCTGCTGATCAACCCCGGCGGGCCGGGGGGCTCCGGGCTCGACTTCCTCGACTACTTCGTGTCGTACGCAGGCGACGCGGTCGCCGAGTCCTACGACGTCATCGGCTTCGACCCGCGCGGCGTGGGCGAGTCGACCGCGGTCGACTGCGGCGACGGCCAGACCCTCGACGACTTCTACATCCCCGACTACCCGTCCGCGACCCAGGCCGATCTGGATGAGGCGGATCAGCGCGTCGCCGACTTCGCGGCCGGCTGCGAGGAGATCTCGGGAGACCTCATGGCCAACGTCGACACGGTGTCCGCGGCGCGCGACATGGACGTGATCCGCGCGGCGCTCGGCGACGACGAGCTCAACTACCTCGGCTCGAGCTACGGCACCCAGCTCGGCGCGACCTACGCGCAGCTCTACCCCGACACCGTGGGGCACATGGTCCTCGACGGCGCGGTCGACTTCCTGCTGTCCGACGAGGAGCAGGGCGTGGGCCAGGCCGAGGGCTTCGAGCAGGCGCTCACCTCGTTCATCGAGTACTGCCAGGGCACCGGCACGTGCCCGCTGTCGTCGGACGTCGAGACCGCGCGTGAGCAGATCGGCGACCTGGCCACGAGCGCGCTCGAGAACCCCCTCCCGAGCGGCTACGACGACTACGACGTCAACGGCAACCTCATGGTCTACGGCATCGTCGTCACGCTGTACTCCGAGGACAGCTGGGACTACCTGATCCAGGCGATCGAGGAGGTCTACTCTCAGGGCACCGCGTCGATCTTCTATCAGCTCGCGGGCTTCTACCTGGACCGCGACGCGGACTCCGGCGAGTGGACGTCGAACTCGAGCGTCGCCTTCACCGCGATCGGCTGCACCGACGGCAGCGCGGGCGAGGACTGGACGATCGACGACCAGGAGGAACTGACCGCCGCGATGGAGGAGGCCTCGCCGACCTTCGGCTGGTGGTTCGCGACCGGAGCCGGATGCTCGGCCTGGCCGTGGCCCGCGCACCAGACGATCGACGAGCTCGACTACCCGGACGACGCGAACACCATCCTGGTGGTCGGCACGACCGGCGACCCGGCCACCCCGTACGAGTGGGCGGAGAACCTCACGGACGAGCTCGGCAACGCCGAGCTGCTCACCTACGACGGCGAGGGTCACACGGCGTACGGGCGCTCCAACTCGTGCATCAACGACGCCGTGGACGCCTTCCTGGTGGACGGCACGGTGCCGGATTCGGGAACTGTCTGCTGACACGCTATGATTGCTACCCGCACCCCTGTGGTGCACGCCGCCTTAGCTCAGTCGGCAGAGCGATTCACTCGTAATGAATAGGTCAAGGGTTCGATTCCCTTAGGCGGCTCCATCGAGAAGGCCCCGGTCCGTGAGGATCGGGGCCTTTCGCATGTCGGGGCGCATCCGCGCGACGTGGGTCGTGCGGTTCTATGCTTCCGGCGTGAGCAACGGCGAGAGTGGGACACGCGTCTGGCGCGTGCGATGGTGGATCAGGATCGGCCTCATCGCGTTCTGGGTGCTTCTGGCCTGGCAGTTGTATCTCAACTACGGCTTCGTGTCCGCCGGTGAGTTGGACCCGGTCGAGATTCGCAATGGGTGGATCTTTCAGGTCGGGTTCGCGCTAGTGATCTGGTCCGTGACGTTCCGTCCATACATCGCAGTCGGTGCGGATGAGGTGGTCGTGCAGGGGGTGACCCGGCGTCGGGTGTTCGCGAAGGACGCGCTGGTCGAGGTCGAGCCGACGGCGTGGGGCCTGCGTTTCGTGGACTCCGACGGCGGCCGTCTCACGAGCCTCGTTTGCCAGAACACCTGGGCACGCGAGGAGCCGCGGTGGTGCGATGTCGCGGAGGCGGCGCTCGGCGAGCGGTCCCGGCCCTGGCGAGGTCGCGACACGCCTCCGAGTCAGTTCGCCGATGTTGCGTTCCGGGCTCGGCTTCTCGACGCGTCTCCTGGCCTTGAGGAGATCGGTATCGATGCGGATGCTTCGGTCTGGCGCCTGCTGCGTGCGGCCACCGGGACGGAGCTCGAGCTTGAGGACTGGGCCGGTTCGGTCCTTGTGACGTTCGGCGAGGGCGACCACGTGACCGAGGTCATCGATGACGGATCGCTGGCACGGCTCTTGATGGTGTTCGGTCGTGGCGAGCTGATCGCGCGGCACTGGCGCTGGCGGTGGATGAGCGGCTGCTTCCTTGTGGACGCGGAGGGCGCGTCGCCCGACCGTCCACGCGTTGAGACGCGGTTTGACCGTTGGATCGTGCGTCGCGCCGCATACGAGGTTGAGTCGGTACCCGTCCTATGACGAGCTCGTTGCCTGAGTCGAACGTGAGCACGTTGGTGTCGAGGAGCCGGCCACGGGTGTCGATGTCGCGCCGGTAGCGCCGTCGTCGCCTGGCCACGGAGGTCGTCAGGCATGCCCCGACCGCAGCGACGACGCAGCCCCGCCCGAACGTCCGCTCGAGCGGGGCTGCGTCGTCCCTACGTGGGCCCTAGTGGATACGCACCGCCCGCGAGGTCTTGGTCGTCGACCAGTAGCCGGACTTCTTGCCGGTGACCTTCACGGTGATCTTGTCGCCCTTGTCGGACTTCTTGAGCCGGTAGTACTGGCCGGTGGCGCCCTTGATCTTGTGACCGTTGTTGTACCACTGGTACGTGATCTTCGTGCCCGAGGTCCACGTGCCCTTGGCGGCCTTGAGCCTCTTGCCGACCTTCGTCGTGCCCTTGATGACCGGCTTCGAGGCCGACAGCACGCGCTTGATGTACTTGCTCGCCGAGGTCTTGGTCACCGTCGTGTATCCCGACTTCTTGCCGGTGACCTTCACCGTGATCTTGTGACCACGGTCAGCCGTCGTGAGCTTGTACGTCCGCGCCGTGGCACCGGAAATCTTGCTGCCGTCCCGATACCACTGGTACTTCAGCGTCGCCCCGGACGTCCACGCGCCCGCCTTCGCCGTCAGCGTGTATCCCGACTTCAGCGTGCCCGAGAACGTCGGCGTTGCCGCCGTGAGCGCCGCCAGGGGCACCGTCACGGACGCGCTGCTCTTTGTCGCCGTCGTGTACCCCGACTTCGAGCCGGTGATCTTCACCGTGATCTTGTGGCCGCGGTCAGCGGCCGTCAGTGTGTACGTGCTCGACGTCGCACCGGAAATCTTGCTGCCGTCGCGGAGCCACTGGTAGGTGAGCGCCACCCCGTCCGTCCACACGCCCGGGTTCGCGGTGAGGGTGGACCCGGCCTTCAGCGTGCCCGAGATGGTCGGTGTTGACGCGGTGAGGTTCGCGCCGGGGACCGTCACGGCCGCGCTGGTGACCGTCTTGGTCTCCCAGCCTTGGAGCGTGCTCGTCATCGAGAAGGTGATCGTCGTGCCGATGTCCGCCGACGTGAGCTTGTAGGCCGCATACTCGGCACCGTCGATGGCCTCCCCGTCGCGATACCACTGGTACGTGAACGAGTACGTCGACGGCGTCCACGCGTTGATGGTCGCCACAAGGTAGGAGCCGACGGTCAGCGTCCCGTAGCTGACGGTCGGGGCCGGAGTGGACGAGTAGACGCCCGCTCCGAGCGTGACGTCGGCGCCGGTGACGACCTCGGGAACCTCGAGGGTCACCCTTGTCGCCTCCGACCAGCTCACCGTGTCGCCGTAGTATTCGGCGCCGAGGTCGCTGGTCGTCACCCCGGAGAGCCAATCGCCCGTGTAGAAGTAGAGGATGTAGGTGCCCGAGTCGAGACCCTCGATCGTGTACGTGCCGTCGGCGTTCACCTCGGTGGGCTGCTGATCGGACGAGCCTCCTGTGCCGTCCTCATCGAGCAGCCATGCGGTGACCAGGACGTCGTCGAGAAGGTCGGCGTCGGCGGCAGCCTCGACGGACACGGTGCCGGAGATCATCGACGCGACCTGAAGTGTCGCGTCGATGCCGGTGACATCCTCATCGTCGCCGACCGTGACGCGCTCCGCGTCGACGTACTCGGTCGCGTCGCCGTAGTACTGGTCGAGGACGTTCGCACCCCACAGGGGCCAGAAGTGGGCGGCGTAGTCGCCGGCCGGGAGCCCGTCGATGTACCAGTACCCGTCGGCACGGATGTCGTCGGTGTACGCGACGCACATGTTCTCACCGTCGGTCGATGCGGGGCACGTCTCGGAGTAGACCTGGATTCGCATCCCGCTACGCCACGCGCCGTCGATCTTCTCCGACGTCTCCAACGTGCCGGACATGCTCCCCAGGCTGTCGTCCGCGTCGAGTCCAACGTCGATGCCGCTTGTGGTGGCGCCCGCGGTCACGATTGCGACGCTCGCGTCGTCGGCGTCCTGCGTGTCACCGTAGAAGACGGTCGCCAGGCCGGACCCGGCACCGGCTCGGATCTGCACGAGGTAGGTGCCAGCGGGCAGCCCGGTGACCGTGTAGGTGCCGTCGGTGCTGATCGCGCCGAGCTTCCAGTAGTCGCCGTCCTCGACGTACACGGTCACGTCCTCGTACCAGGTGTCGGAGGCTCCGGCGGGCGGGTCGATCGTGCCGGTGATCGTTCCGGCGAGTTCGAGGTCCGCGCTGATGCCGGTGACGGCCTCGCCGGTGGCGACGGGCACCGTCTCGAAGGTGTCGTGGCCGGACCAGTAGAAGACGTCGTCGTAGTACTCGGACAGCAGGCCGGATGCGGTGGCCGCATAGAACACGACCGTGTAGTCGCCTTCGGGCAGTCCGGTGGCCGAGTAGGTGCCGTCCGCGTTGACGTTGACGCTGGTGTCGTAGTCGTCGCTGTAGAGCTCGACGGTCACGTAGCTGTACCAGTACGTCGTCGCGCCGCTGGGCACGGTGACTGTTCCGGAGATGGATCCTGTCTCAGTCGCGGAGGCTGGGACGGTGACGGCGGCGGTGAGGCCGAGCGAGAGCGCGAGTGCGGCGAGAAGCGCGGCGGCGCGAGATGCGATTGGTGTGGCGGTCATGATCCCCCTCGAACATGCGGTGGTTTCCCCTTCGCGAACCATTATGGCGGCATCGAGTGACACGCGATAGGACGTGTGTCATGCCCGTCTATAGACGCGCGTTGAGGTCGCGGGAATCGACGGTGCCATTCTTGCCACCGAGCTCGTAGAGAATTCCCGATCCGATCAGGGCCAGGTACTGCTGACCGAGGAGTCCCGCGAGAAGCTCCTCCCGCCTCCCGCCTCACGGATGAAGGGAGGAAGCCATGCGCACGGCGTGGGAGGCACCGCAAGGCGCATGGTCCGCGGTCTACGAGACTCGACACGTCGGCGGGGAGGCGGCGATCGCTGCAGCCTCCCTCACCATCGGCGAAGCTGCGGCCCTGATGCGCGTGGCCGTGGTGGACGTCGTGGCCCGAATCGACGTGCATGAGCTGCTCACAGCCCCTCTGTGGGGCGATGCATTCACGCTCGCTCCGCGCTATTCGCTGACGCGTGCCTTCCGTCCACCGAGCTCCACGATGTCGCCCACCTGGAGCTGCCGTCCACGGCGCTCGTCGACCTCGCCGTTGACGAGCACGTCGCCCTCGCGGATCGCTTCCTTCGCTTCGCCGCCGGAGTCGACGAGCCCCGCGAGCTGGAGGAATTGGCCCAGGCGGATGACCCCGCCGTGGGTGGGGACGTCGTCGATCGGAGCAGGTCGAGCCATACCCGCATGCTATCCGGGCGCGCCGCAGCCCACCCGCAGCCGCGATGCGCCCCAGTAGGTCCTGGGTGCTGAGATCGGCGCGCTTCTCGACACTGATGACCTACTGGGGCGCATGGCCGGGCGGCCCGGGAGGAGGATCCGGGCCGCCCGGGCTTGCGGCAGGGAGGGAGGCGGTTCAGGACGCCCGACGAGTCAGCAGATCGGCCGCGGACGATGCGGGAGCGGCCGAGCCGATCGCCGCGCCCAGATCCATCGGCCAGCCCGTGTAGGCCTCGGCCAGGTAGGCGCGGCCGTGCTCGGAGTCGACGACGGAGCGCAGCTCGCCGAGCTGGCGCAGGCGGTCGTACTCCGACGCGTCGGGGATCTGGTGCAGCATGCTCGTCATCCACCACGAGAAGTGCTGCGCCTTCCAGATGCGCTTGCGTGCCTCGTCGGCGAAGGAGTCGATCGGCCCGGAGTCCGAGCGGCCCAGCAGCGCCTCCAGGGCACGCGCCAGCACGACGACGTCCGCGACCGCGAGGTTCATGCCCTTCGCCCCGGTCGGGGGCACGGTGTGGGCGGCGTCGCCGACGATCGCGATCCGCCCGCGCTGCAGGTCCCGCGCGACGAAAGAGCGGAACGGCACCACGCCCTTCTGGAAGATCGGGCCCTTCTTCAGCTCGACCCCCGGCACGCGCCGGTCGAGCGTCTCCCAGATCTGCTGGTCGTTCATCGAGTCCGCGTCCATGTGCGGGTCGCACTGGAAGTACATGCGCTGGACGGTCTCGGACCGCTGGCTGATGAGCGCGAAGCCGTCGGGCGAGTTCGAGTAGATGAGCTCGTCGGCGCTCGGCGGGGCCTCGGTCAGGATGCCGAACCACCCGAACGGGTACTCGCGGAAGTAGCCCGCGTGCGACCCGGACAGGGCGGAGCGCACCACGGACCGCGACCCGTCGGCACCGACGACGAAATCCGCCTCGACGTCGAGCTCGGCCCCCGCATCGTCCCTGGCGACGATCCTGGGCCGCTCGGAGTCGATGTCCTCGACCGCGTGCGCGGTGGCGCGGAACCGGATGTCCTGCCCGGCGGCGAGGCGCGCGGCGAGCAGGTCCTTGAGGGCCTCGTGCTGCGGGTAGAGCCACACGGACCGGCTGACGAGCCCGGCGAAGTCGATGCGGTGGCCGACGCCGTCGAAGCGCAGCTCGATGCCGTCGTGGCGGCTGCCGACGGTGTGCGCCCGCGAGCCGGGGATCGAGGCGAGGAGGTCGACGGTGTCCTGCTCGAGGATGCCGGCACGGATCGTCGACTCGATCTCCTCGCGCGAGCGGCGGTCGAGGATGACCGACTCGATGCCGGACTGGGCGAGCAGGTGGGAGAGGATCAGGCCCGCGGGGCCGGCGCCGACGATGGCGACCTGGGTGCGAACTGTCGAGGTCACGGTGTCTCCTTTGACGCGGTGTCTCTGCTGGCGCCGCGTCCTCGTTGACACCGCGCTTCGCCATTGTGGGCATGCGCGTCGACGGAATGGTTGACAATTCCCGTTGAACGGGAAGCGGATTCGTCAACTATCTCCGGCGAGCGCGGCCTCCACCTCGCGGGCGGCGCGGTGGAGCTCTTCGAGCGCGAGGGCCGTGGGGGCCTCACGCGGCAGCACCACGGACAGCGCGGCGGTCGCCCCGCTGATGCGGTCGCGCACGGGAACCGCGACGCCGGTCGACACCTCCTCGATGTACCCCGGCGCGATCGCGTGCCCGAGGCTGCGCACCTCCGCGAGCTTGCGCCGCACGGTGGCGGGGTCCGTGGGGGTCGCGGAGGTGAGGCGCCGCAGCGGTCGCGCGAGGACGCGCTCCTGCACGTCGGAGTCGGCGAAGGCCAGCAGTACCAGGCCGGACGATGTGGCGTGCAGCGGGAGACGGCCCGCGATCCGCGTGATGTTCGCGCCGGCGTCGGGGTCGCTGAGGCGCTCGAGGAACAGCGCCTCGTCCTGCTCGAGGATCGCGAGCTGCGTGTGCTCGCGCACGCGCGCCTGCACCCTCTCCATCGCGGGCATCGCGGCCTGCCTCACCCTCAGGGCGTGCGACGAGCGCGTCGCGAGCTCCCACAGCCGCAGCCCGACGCTGAGCCGCCCCTCGCCGTCGCGGTCCAGCAGTCCTGCGGATACCAGGTCGCTCACCACGCGGTGCGCGGTCGAAGACGGCAGCCCTGCGCGCCGTCCGACCTCGGACGCGGTCTGCACCGTCCGCGTCGGGGTGAACGTCTCGAGCACCCGGACGATGCGGTCGGTCACCGAGTCGCCGGAGGGGGAGTTGGCCACGTCGGCAGGATGCCACACGACGATGCGGGGGTCGGGTGTCGCTGTCGGCGTTGGTGGCCCGAGCGGTAGCCTCGTGCCATGTCGACGACGACGCCGTCGCCCTCCCTGAGATGGGCGCCCCTCACCGCCGAGCAGGTCGCGGACCTCCTCGCTCCGAGCGATGCTCGCTGGTGGCTGTCGGGCGGAGCTGCCCTGGACCGCTGGCTCGGCTCGCCGATCCGCGAGCGCGAGAACGTCGACGTCAGCACGATCCCGAGCGACCTCGGCGCGCTCGTCGAGGCGCTCCCGCCGGCGTACAGCGCGTGGGTTCCGGACGGCGACGGGTACATGCCGATCGCCGACGCCGCGGAGGACGCCGACCTTCAGCCGGTCCTGATCAGGGACGATGCCGCCGAGGCATGGGTCCTGCGCGTGAACGTCGAGGACGGGGGCGCGAAGGCCTGGATGTACCGCCGCGACGCGCGGCTTCAGCTGCCGTGGGACCGCGTCGTGCTCGACATCGACGGGATCCCGACAGGGGCGCCCGAGGTGCAGCTGCTGTGGAAGTGCTTCAGTCCCCGGCCCGAGGACGACGCCGACAAGGAGGCGGTCGTGCCGAAGCTGTCTGACGAGGCGCGCCAGTGGTGGGAGCAGCAGCTGCTCCGGATCCACCCGCACTCGTCATGGACCATCCCCGTGCGGTCCCCGATGTTCCCGGCGCGCGCGAGCTGGAACAGGCCGCAGCGGTGAGGGATGTGGTGGGCAAGCCTGGCGTCGAGGGGTGCGGCGCGGCTAGCGCTGAGCGTCGTCGGTGAACTCGCCGCTGCTGACCGCGCGGAGCACGAGGCGCCGGAACCACCGCTGCGCGGGCGAGAGGTTCATCTCGCGGCGCGAGTAGAGGGCGACGGGTGAGCTCGTCCCCGGCCACGGCAGGTCCGTGACACGGAGGTCGGGGAACCAGCCGCAGAACACGTCGGCCACGTGACGCGGGAGCAGGGCCACGAGGTCGGTCGTGTCGAGCACCGCGGGGACGGTCGAGTACTCCTCGACGGTGAGTGCGACCTGCGGGGTCAGGCCGTGCTCGATGAGCGCCTGCCTGGGGAACACGTGGCCACCGCGAGCGGAGACCCTGATGAAGCGACGCCCCTGGAACATGTCGGGGCCGGTGGGCGGGAGCGGATGTGAGCGCGAGGAAAGGGCGACGTACTCGACGCCTCGCACGGGGGTCCGCCACAGTCGCGACGTGTCGAGCAGGGACACGGTGATGGCGGCGTCGATCGTGCCGCGCACGAGCTCCTCCTCCGCAGCCTGGGCGTCGAGGCGCTTCACGACGAGGTGGGGCGACGCGCCGAGGTCGGTGAGCGCGGCCATGATCGGCGGCAGGAAGGTCTGCTCGCCGATCGAGGTGAGCCCCAGGGCGAGCTCGCCGTCGAAGTCGCCTGGATCGAACTCGGCGCTGTCCGTCACGGTCGCGTCGATCTGGGCGAGCGCCTCGTGCAGCGGTCCGAACAGCTGCGTCGCGCGGGGCGTGGGAACCATGACGTTGCCCTCGCGGCGGAACAGGTCGTCACCGAAGCGCTTGCGAAGCCTTGCGAGGGTGTAGCTCACGGTCGGCTGGGTGACGTGGAGGCGGTCCGCGGTCGCGGTCAGGCTGCGCACCTCGTACAGCACGACGAAGGTGCGGAGCTGGTTGAGGTCGGCGAGTGACACTATCGATTCTCTCTATGAGGCGCCCTTGCAGAATCTATTGGACCACAGTCGTCGCCGGGAATAGAGTCGGAATCGAGAACCGCTAGTGACAAGGACGCCACTCGTGATCACCGATATCCCCGGTCGTGACACGCTCGCCCCGCAAGGCCGATGCGACTCGTGCGCTCTGCACGACGCGTGCCCCTCGGAGTCGAAGCGGGAAGCAGGCCCCACCGCGGACCAGGCGAGCGGCGCGCTCGCCGCCCGTCGCATCGTCCCCCTCCCTGAGCCCCGTCTCGCGGAGGCCTCCTGATGAGCGACACCGCGACCACGCGCCACGGCGAGACGACGGGCGGCTTCGAGAAGACCCCCGGCTGGCTCGACTGGTACGACGGCCCGACGAAGCCGACCTTCCAGCTCCCCGAGGGGGCGGTCGACGCGCACTGCCACGTCTTCGGCCCCGGCGAGCAGTTCCCGTTCGCCCCCGAGCGCAAGTACACGCCGTGCGACGCGAGCGCCGACCAGCTCTTCGCGTTGCGCGACCGCCTCGGCTTCGAGCGCAACGTGATCGTCCAGGCGACGTGCCACGGCGCCGACAACCGTGCGCTCGTCGACGCGCTGAAGCGGGCCGGGGGCCGCGCAAGAGGCGTCGCGACCGTCCGGCGCGACGTCACGGAGGCCCAGCTGAGAGAGCTCCACGAGGCCGGCGTGCGAGGCGTGCGCTTCAACTTCGTCAAGCGCCTCGTGGACCGGGTTCCCACGGACTCGCTCGAGGAGATCGTCGCCAAGATCAAGCCCTGGGGCTGGCATGTCGTCATCTACTTCGAGGCCGAGGACCTGCCGGACCTCTACGACTTCTTCTCCGCCATCCCCACTGACGTCGTCGTCGACCACATGGGCCGCCCCGACGTCACGAAGGATCCCGAGGGGGAGGAGTTCGGCCTCTTCCTGCGCTTCATGCGCGAGAACCCGAACGTGTGGACCAAGGTGTCGTGCCCCGAGCGGCTCAGCGTCACCGGCCCGCGCGCTCTCGACGGCGAGCAGCACGCCTACACCGACGTGGTGCCGTTCGCCCGACGCGTGGTCGAGGAGTTCCCCGACCGCGTGCTGTGGGGCACCGACTGGCCCCACCCCAACCTCAAGGACCACATGCCCGACGACGGGCTGCTGGTCGACTACCTCCCCCAGATCGCTACCACGCCCGAGCTGCAGAAGAAGCTGCTGGTCGACAACCCGGGCCGCCTCTACTGGCCGAAAGGATCATGACATGTCTCTCGACAAGCCGTACAAGGACATCCCCGGCACGATCATCTTCGACGCGGAGCAGGCCCGGAAGGGCTTCCACCTCAACCAGTTCTCGATGTCGCTCATGAAGCCTGAGAACCGCGAGCGCTACCTCGCCGACCGCGAGGCGTACCTGGATGAGTGGCCGCTCACCTCCGCCGCGCGTCAGGCCGTGCTCGACATGGATCTCAACGCGATGATGGCCGAGGGCGGCAACATCTACTTCCTGTCCAAGATCGGCGCGACCCACGGCCTGAGCTTCCAGCAGATGGCGGGCTCGATGACCGGCATGAGCGAGGCCGCGTACCGCGACATGATGGTCGGCGGCGGGCGCCGTCCCGAGGGGGTGCGCCTCAAGGACCTCGATGGCTGGACGCCGCCGTCCAACGAGAAGGCGACCGTGATGCGGGTCAACCCGCCCGCGCGCTACACGTCGGCGCTGTTCACCTCGCACGTGCCCGCGATCGGCGCCGCGATGGACCTCGGCAAGACCGAGGAGCCGTACTGGAAGAAGCTGTTCGCGGGCTACGAGTGGACCCACAAGTGGGTCGAGGAGAACACGCCCGACGTCATCATCCTGGTCTACAACGACCACGCGACGGCCTTCGACGCGACGATCGTGCCGACGTTCGTGCTCGGCACGGGCTCGCACTACCCGGTCGCTGACGAGGGCTACGGCCCGCGCCCCGTGCCGGACGTCTACGGGCACCCGGAGCTCGCGGCGCACATCGCGCAGTCGGTGATCCAGGACGACTTCGACCTCACGCTGGTCAACGAGATGGTCGTCGATCACGGCCTGACGGTGCCGCTCTCGCTCGTCTTCGGCGACGTCGAGGAGTGGCCGTGCAAGGTCATCCCGCTCCCGGTCAACGTGGTCCAGTATCCGGTCCCCTCGGGTCGTCGCTGCTACGAGCTCGGCAAGGCGATCAGGCGCGCGCTCGACAAGTGGGACGGCGAGCCCCTCAACGTGCAGATCTGGGGCACGGGCGGCATGAGCCACCAGCTCCAGGGACCGCGTGCGGGCCTCATCAACGAGGAGTGGGACAACGCGTTCCTCGACCACCTCATCGCGGACCCGCTGGGCCTCACCGAGTGGCCGCACATGGAGTACGTCGACGAGGCCGGTTCCGAGGGCATCGAGCTCGTCGACTGGCTGATCGCCCGCGGCGCGATGGATGATCAGTTCGAGGGAGGCTCCCCGAGCGTCGACCACCGCTTCTACCACGTGCCCGCTTCCAACACGGCGGTCGGTCACCTGGTGCTGAGCAACCCGGTCGGCCCCGCGCCGGCCCCGACGACGGAGGTCCAGGAGGAAGTGCACGCATGACATCAGGCAGGACCCGCGTCGCGGTCGTCGGCGCCGCCGGCGCCTTCGGCATGAAGCACCTTGACGGACTCGCGAACATCCCCGACGCCGAGGTGACGGTGGTCGTCGGCACCAGGGAAGGGCCGACGCAGGCGGTCGCCGACAGGTACGGCGTCCCCCACGTCGTCCTCAGCTATGAGGAGGTCCTGACCAGGGACGATGTGGATGCCGTCATCCTTGCGACGCCGACCGGTCTTCACGCGGGTCAGACGCGGGCCGCGCTCGCGGCCGGCAAGCACGTCCAGGTCGAGATCCCTCTCGCGGACTCGCTCGCTGACGCCGAGGCGGCGCTCGCCGCTGCCGAGGCCTCGGATCGCGTCGCGATGGTCGGGCACACGCGGCGGTTCAACCCGTCGCATCAGTGGGTCCACCAGCGGATCGCGGCGGGCGAGTTCGGGATCCAGCAGATGGACGTGCAGACGTACTTCTTCCGGCGCACCAACACGAACGCCAAGGGTGAGCCGCGCTCGTGGACCGACCACCTCCTGTGGCACCACGCCGCCCACACCGTGGACCTGTTCGCCTACCAGGCGGGACGCATCGTCCAGGCGAACGCACTCCAAGGCCCGATCCATCCGGACCTCGGCATCGCGATGGACATGTCGATCCAGCTGAAGGCCGAATCGGGCGCCATCTGCACGCTGTCGCTGTCGTTCAACAACGACGGGCCGTTCGGCACGTTCTTCCGCTACATCGGCGACACCGGCACCTACATCGCCCGGTACGACGACCTCGTGAACGGCAAGGAGGAGCCGATCGACGTGTCGCAGGTCGCCGTCAGTATGAATGGGATCGAGCTCCAGGACCGCGAGTTCATCGCGGCGATCCGCGAGGGCCGCGAGCCGAACTCGTCCCTCGCCCAGGTGATCGACTGCTACCGCGTGCTCGGCTCGCTGGAGGAGCAGCTGGCGTGACGGTGGTCGGGGAGGACGAGCCCAGGGACGATGCGGGGGCGGCGCCCGGTTTCACGGAGACGGCGCCGGTCCTCGCCCTTCCTCGCGTCGGCCTTGGGTGCATGTCGCTCAGCCACGCGTACGGCGTCGCGCCGCCGCCCGAGGAGGGCGAGCGGATGCTGCGCGCCGCGCTCGACGCGGGCGCGCGCCTCCTTGACACCGCAACGCTGTACGGAGGAGGCCGCAACGAGGAGCTCGTCGGCCGTGCCATCCGCGGGCGCCGCGACGAGGTTGTGCTCGCGAGCAAGGGCGGGATGGCGATGGTCGACGGCGTGCGCACGATCGACGGCCGCCCCGAGACGCTGCGCGCCCAGGTCGACGCCTCGCTGACGAGGCTCGGCGTCGACCGCATCGACCTGTACTACCTGCACCGATGGGACAGGAAGGTGCCCGTCGCGGAGAGCGTCGGCGCGCTCGCCGAGGCTGTCGCCGCCGGCAAGATCGGCGCGATCGGGCTGTCCGAGGTGGGCGTGGAACGCCTGAAGCAGGCGCTCGCGGAGGCGCCGATCGCGGCGGTCCAGAACGAGTACTCGCTGTGGAGCCGCAACCCCGAGCTCGGCATGCTCGAGGCGACCCGCGCGGCGGGCGTCGCGCTCGTCGCGTTCTCGCCTGTGGCCAGGGGCTTCCTCGCCGACGCGATCCACGACCCCGCGGCTCTCGCGGAGAAGGACATCCGCCGCCCGATGCCGCGCTTCCAGCCCGAGCACTGGCCCGCGAACGCCGCGCTGCTGCCGGCCTGGCGCGCGCTCGCCGCCGAGGCCGGCTGCACGCCCGCGCAGCTCGCGCTGGCCTGGGTGATCTCGCGCGGCCCGCACGTCACCGCGATCCCCGGCACCACGAGCATCGTCCATGTGCGCGAGAACCTGGCCGCCGAGAGACTGGCGGCCTCGGGGCTCGCCGTCGACGCGGTCCTCCTCGTGAGGGCCGGGGAGCTGATCGACACCGCCACGGTGTCGGGGCCGAGATATCCCGCGCAGCAGTCGGCGGAGGTCGACGCGGAGGCGTTCGAGCCCGTCGCGTGAGGGGTGATCCGACGCGTCAGTCGGTCACGGTGAGGCCCGCGCCGAACCAGACTTGCAGCGGCTCGCTGTAGGTGCATGCGATCGCGTAGAGGCCGGGTTCGAGCTTGCCGTCCCATTCGTAGACTGCGCCTGGAGCGGTCGGGTAGTAGGTGCCCTTCTCGAAGGTCCACTCCGGGTGGTGACTCCTGCCCGGCTCGGGTCCGATGTCGTCGATGACGTCCTGGATCGTGTAGCCCTCATCGAGGCCCACGAGGTTCGTCGCGCCATAGGCGTCGCCGTCGTTGTGGAACGTCAGGTGGGCCGGCCCGGCTGGGAGCTCCGCGGGGCCGTCGTACACGCAGTCCGCGCCGTCGAACGTGACGTCGAGCTGGACGACGCCGTCGATCGTGTAGTCCTCCGCCGAGATGCCGTCACCCGGCCCGCACCCCGCGAGTGCGGCTGCGACGAGGGCGACCAGCGGGAGCGGTCGCCATGGTCGAAATGTGACGTCCATGATCCATCTCCGTGCCGCTTCCATTCTAGAACTTGGAGCGCCGTGAAGCACGGAGTTGGGAGCGCTCACATATACACCAGGGAAGATGAATCTTCTAGGACCTTCGTGCTGGATGCTCGGCGTGTCGCATCACAATCGTGCACCGGGTGTGGCGAATCTCACATCACAGGGGTACCGTCCGAAGTGGGACGTACACACAAAGACGTGTGACGGAGTGCACTGCTGAGGGAGTGGTGATCATGGCCGCATGGGGACATCTGTCCGTATTCTCGTCCGGGGCTGAGGGGTCTCGACACGTCGCGATGAGGCGACAGCATCCAGGCGCGGCGGCGCTCGTCATCACCGCGCTCGTCGCGGCGATGGGGGTCGTGATGGTCGCGACGCCGGCGGCGGCGACCAACTCGCTTGTGCCTTGGACGAACTTCGAGATCGACGGCAACAAGACGGCGAGCACCGGCGTCGACTGGGACACGCTCGCCGCCTCCAACGGAGGCCCAGCCACCTACGGCTACGGCGATGCGACGGACGTGTGCAACGTCGCGAAGAAGGACAGGGACCCGGACCTGACCTACCCGGACGACGTCGTTGACGACATCGCCGACAGTGGGCCCCTCGCGAAGCTGGATGCCGGACCTACCTGGAAGACGATGGATGGCAAGGCCACGCCGTCCAAGAGCGACCTCTCCACCATGTACATCGCCGCCGAGAAGGTGCCGGTCGCGAATGGCGGAATCGATGACATCATCTACGTCGCCTACGAGCGATGCAACGACGACTCGGGGTCCATGATCGCGACTCTGTTCATCGACAACGGCGACGGCAAGGTCCCGAGCGGGCCCGGTAGCGACGGGGTGGGTGACTTCCTGCTCGAGTTCGAGTTCAACCCCGGCAACAACGGAGCGACGGCGCGAGTCATGAAGTACTCCGCGGGCCTCGCGTGGGTGGAGCAGGCTACGGCCATCGGCGGCATCTTCGACCTGTCATCGAGCCAGACCTTCGGCGAGGCTGCGGTGAACCTCACCAAGCTCCGCGCTCAGTACGACCCCTCATCCGTAGGCTCGTGCTTCAAGTCGGACATCGGCGGCCAGAGCGCGACAGTGGCCGGCTACAACGACAACTCCTCGCTCATCGACATCATCGCCGGGCCCAAGGTCACGGTCACGAACTGTGGCACGCTCGACGTGAAGAAGGAGTCGAATGTCGAGGACACGACGACGACGTTCGACTACAAGGTCAAGCGGCTGAACAACGGCTACGTCGGCGCCGGCCAGAAGGAGTTCACTGGCGACCTCAAGATCGAAGAGACGGACTCCTATCCGTCGACTCCGGCGACCGCAGAGTTCCCGGCGCCGATCCAGGGCACCGACTACCTGGTCAAGGAGGCCAAGGACGCGCTTGGCGAGGGATGGTCTCTCGAGACGGTCAAGTGCACCTACAACGACATCTTCACCTCGGGGCACCCTGAGACCACGGTGACGCTGTATGACCGCAGCAACGGCGGCGATCAGTACAACTACAAGGATGGCGTCAAGACGACGCTCAAGACGGCCTTGGTCGCGCCGGGCGCCAACACGTCGTGCGTGATCACCAACGCCTACACGGGCATACAGGTCATCAAGGACGGCAAGGGCGACAAGACCGACCTGTTCAAGTTCGACGTCAAGGAGGACTGCCCCGAGGGTCAACTGCCCAACGATCAGAAGCTGTCGCTCGGCGCGGGTGAGACCGCCGGCTTCAGCACGAAGCTCAAGCTCAAGGAGTCCTTCACGATCCCCGTGGAGCTCGGCAACAAGTACACGATCACCGAGTCCCTCACGACTGACGCCTTCGCCACGGGTGACCCTGACTGGATGTTCAAGGGGGTCGTGTGCGAGGGCCCTGACGGCGAGGGTGGAACGAAGACGGTGGGAACGGCCTTCGGTGACAACGGCATCATCGTCACCCCTGAGTACGCGGGCCTGATCGTCTGCACCTTCACGAACGAGCAGAAGGGCAAGCTGATCGTCGAGAAGAAGTCGGTCGGTGGCACGGGCGAGTTCGCCATCGGCGGCACGCTCAGCGGCACGATCGAGACGGCCGAGGACGGCGTGGTCGCGGACAAGAAGCTCTCCGGCGAGTTCGTCGCGGGCAGCGACTTCATGGTGACCGAGGATGTTCCGGACGGCTGGAGCAAGGTCACGGAGTGCGTCAGCGACGACAAGACTCGCGACCCGTTCTACCCGGACAACGACACGAAGTTCTCGATCGCTGAGGGCGAGACTGTCACCTGTACGGTGATCAACACCAAGCTGGGCGATCTCACGTTGACCAAGTCGGTTGACGGCGTCGCCGACGCCTATGCCTGGGAGTTCGGCTTCCAGTTGTGGCTCGACGGTGAGAAGGAAGGCGCCGCGCAGTACACGGGGAAGACTGGAGATGGCGCCGCCGCGGACCTGACGTGGGACGACCTCACGCCGGGCGAGACCTACGTGCTCACCGAGCTCGACGGCATGGACCCGGCCACCTCCACGGGCGACTTCACGACGACGTGGAAGTGCTACGACGCCGACGATCAGGAGAAGACCCCGTTCAAGGACGCCAACGGTGATGCCGCGGGCTTCGGCATCACGGTGACGCCCGGCCTCGAGATCGTGTGCGAGGTGATGAACACCGCGAAGCCGTCGGATCTCGACCTGACCAAGACGGTCGAGGGGCTCGGCCCGCTCTTCGGATGGGACTTCGCCTTCACGCTCACGCCGACCGGCGAGGACGCGATGCCGTGGACCGCGATGGGCGACCCCGGCGACACCATGGACAGCAAGCTCTGGGCGCTGACCCCCGGCATGGAGTACACGATCGCCGAGGCCTCGGACGAGGACTACTCCTCGACGCTCACCTGCTACTACGGTGACGACCCGGAGACCGATGCGGCGGTGGTCGACACGAAGCCGAACGACCCCGGCATCACCTTCACGGCCGGCTTCGACGAGCACATCTCGTGCTTCGCCGTGAACACCGCAAGCCCCTCGGAGCTCGAGCTGACCAAGAAGGTCGAGGGCCTCGGTCCCCTCTTCGGATGGGACTTCGACTTCACGCTCACCGCAGCCGGTGAGGACCCGATGGAGTGGAAGGCCATGGGCAACCCGGGTGACACCATGGACAGCAAGGTCTGGTCGCTGACCCCGGGCACGAAGTACACGATCGCCGAGGCCGATCACGACGACTACACCTCGACGCTCGCGTGCACCTACGACGGAAACCCGGAGACCCCGGTCGTCGACACCGATCCGGTGGCGGACGGCATCACCTTCGTCGCGGGCTTCAGCCAGAGCATCGAGTGCGAGGCGGCCAACACCGCCAAGCCCTCGGAGCTGGATCTCACCAAGACCGTGGTCGGCCTCGGCGACACTCTCGGTTGGGACTTCGACTTCACGCTCACGCCTACCGGCGAGGACGCGATGGAGTGGACCGCGACGGGTGAGCCCGGCGACACCATGGACAGCAAGGTGTGGGCCCTGACCCCCGGCACGGAGTACACGATCGCCGAGGAGACTGACGACGACTACGACCAGACCCTCGCGTGCTACTACGACGAGGAGAAGGAGGAGGCCGTCGAGGACGATGAGCCGGACGAGGACGGCATCACCTTCACCGCCGGCTTCGACGAGCACATCTACTGCTTCGCGGTGAACACCGTGAAGCCCGCGGGTGTGGACCTCACCAAGACGGTCACGGGAGTCGCGGACGACTTCCCGTGGGGTGGCTTCGACTTCTTCCTCGTGCCCGGCGACGGCACGGAGAAGACCGTTGCGATCAAGCGGACGATCGACGGTGAGGGCAACGACACCTCGACGGCCGTGAGCTGGGAAGGCCTGACGCCCGGCGACACCTACACCGTGGTCGAGCAGCCCAAGGAGGGCTACACGACGACGCTCGACTGCAAGGTCGACGGGCAGTCGCTCGACGACTGGCTGGACAACAAGGTGACCTTCGTCGCCGAGGCGAACACCCGCGTGACCTGCTCGGCGGTCAACACCGCCGACCAGGTGCCGTTCTCGCTCACCAAGGACGTCACCGGCGTCGCCGACGGCTTCGACTGGGGCTCGTTCGGCTTCACCCTGACGCCGGTGGACTCGGAGGGTGAGCCGCTCGAGCCCGCCGCCGACCCGATCCCGCTGACGGTCGAGTACGGCGAGGGAGCCGCGACCACGACGCTCGTCCCGGGCCAGTGGTACACGCTCGAGGAGCTGCCCAACGATGACTACGAGTTCATGGGCTTCGAGTGCGGCGTGCTCGGGACACCCGTGATCCAGGAGGGCCCGGCGCTGTTCGCGGCGGTGCCTGTGGAGCTGCCGACGGTGTTCACCTTCCAGGCGGGCCTGGCGACGAGCATCTCGTGCGAGGCGACCAATGCCGCCAAGCCGACCACGCTGAACCTGGACAAGACCGTGTCCGGCGTGGATCCGGAGTTCACGTGGAGCTTCGCCTTCACGCTCGATCCGCCTGCCGATCCGATGGCGGAGCAGATCGTCTCCGGCAAGGGTGCGGTGCAGGATGAGGGTCTCACCTGGACGGGCTTGATCCCCGGCCAGGAGTACACGATCACGGAGAGTCAGGTCGACGGCTACGAGTCGCTGGTGTCCTGCTACGGCGTCGACGAGGGCGAGGACGATGAGGACCCGACCTCGGTCACCTTCACCGCCGGCGTCAACGACACGATCGAGTGCGACGCGACCAACGCCGCTGAGGCGTCGGAGCTCAGCCTCACCAAGAGGGTCGAGGGCGTGGCCGACGGCTTCGGTCAGACCTTCACCTTCCTGCTGCAGGACAGCGCGGAGGACCCGGGCGTCGAGCGTGAGCTCTACGCCGAGGGTGGCTCCGAGTCCGGTTCCGTCAGCTGGGACGAGCTGGTCCCCGGTCACGAGTACACCGTGAGGGAGGTGCCCGCCGACGGCTACGAGACGGTGCTCACCTGCTACGTCGTCGACGACTCCGATGAGGGTGAGGGTGAGGGCATGGTCCTCGTGAAGGACTGGGACGGCGAGGACGACGGCTCGGTGACCTTCATCGCCGGCGTCGCCCAGAGCATCGAGTGCGAGGCGGTGAACACGGGCATCAAGTCCGACCTGACGCTGACCAAGTACGTCGATGGCGTCGCCGACGGGTTCGGAGGGGAGTTCTCCTTCCTGCTCATCAACGACCCGATGGAGACCGGAGTGAGGACGGTGTCCGCCGCGGGCGGCGCCCCCTCGGAGCCGATCCTCTGGGAGGGCCTGGTTCCCGGCGAGACCTACACGGTGGTCGAGCAGGCCGTGGAGGGCTACGACACGATGCTGACGTGCTGGATCGTGGAGGAGGGTGAGGACGACGTCCTCGTCGCCGACTACGACTCGGCGCCCGACGCCGTGGAGTTCATCGCCGGCCTCGACCAGCACATCGTCTGCGACGCGGTCAACACGGCGATCCCCGTGGACATCGACCTCACCAAGTCCGTCGAGGGGGTGGCCGACGGCTTCGAGTGGTCGTTCGACTTCACCCTCGAGGGCGTCGAGCCCGAGCCTGAGCCCGAGCAGAGCGACGGCCCCGTGGCCGCCGTGGCCCTCGCGGCCGAGCTGGTCGAGGAGGATCCCGAGCCGACGGTGGGCGACATGCAGACCGTCTCCGGCATGGGCAGCGGCTCGGCCGACCCGATCACCTGGGTCGGGCTGATCCCCGGCGAGACCTACAAGGTCAGCGAGACCCCGGTCGACGGCTACTCGACGGTGCTGACCTGCGCGGTCAGCAACGGCGAGGGCATGGACGCGGTCGAGGACCTCGACGAGGACGACACCTCGGTGACCTTCGTCGCCGGGCTGATCGACACCATCGTCTGCGACGCGGTCAACACGGCCGAGTCGGCGAGCCTCGAGCTCACCAAGGCGGTCGCCAATGTGGACGCCGGCCTCGAGTGGTCGTTCGACTTCGCTCTCGATCCCGAGGCGATGCCGACCGGCACCCAGACGGTGACGGGAACGGGCCCGGGCGTGGCCGATCCGATCTCGTGGACCGAGCTCGTCCCCGGTGAGACCTACACCGTGAGCGAGACCCCGGTCGACGGCTTCAACACGGCGATCGTGTGCACCGTCCCGACCGAGGAAGGGCTCGATGGGCGTGACGGAACGCCGCTCGAGGACATGGACGATGTCAAGACCTCGTTCACCTTCGTCGCAGAGGTCGGGGTCGCGGTGACCTGCTACGTCGCGAACGTGCAGGCGGAAGGCACCCTTCCCGAGACGGTGGAGACGGCGACCCTCAAGCTCACCAAGAGCGTCGAGGGCGTCGAGGACGACACCGACTGGTCGTTCGACTTCATCGTCGAGCCGGATCCGGATGACATCGGCACGGTGACCGTCGAGGGCACCGGCAACACGACGGCCGACACGGTCTCGTGGAAGGCGCTCGAGCCCGGCACGACCTACACGGTGACCGAGACCGCGGTCGACAACTACACCTCCGAGTTCGTCTGCACCGGTGCCGACGACGAGGACGATGCAGACAACACGTTCACCTTCACCGCCACCGATGGGCTCGTGGTGGAGTGCGACGTGACCAACACCTACGAGGCGCCGAAGACGCCGACGGGCGGCACGAAGGCCGAGAGCGAGGAGCTCGCCACGACGGGCGCCGACCCGTGGTGGGCGCTCGGGCTGCTCGCGCTGCTCACCGGCGGCGGCGCGACGCTCCTGCTGATCCGCAGGCGCTTCACGCACTGATCTGGACGGAACGTCCCTGACCGGACGCAACACGCCTGACCGGAGGCGGCGTCCCTGAGACGCGGCGGTCGCGGTTCCTCACCCCCCAGGGGAGCCGTGACCGCCGCGTCGTGTCCGGGGTGTGGGCGGGGTACGAGGGATCGCGCGCCCCCGCCTGGGCGGGTGCGTCGGGTTACCCTGAGCCATGGGCTCGAGGTCCCCGCTCGTAGCCGCGACGCAGTCGGTCAGGCGCGCCGTGCGCACCCTCGCGGCCACCCGCCGCCCCGCCGGCTATCACGGCTCCTACCAGGGTGATGTCGCGTTCTTCGAGGGCTGGTACGTCAAGCTCGTGTCCGCGGACAGTAGCGCGCGGCTCGCGCTGATCCCCGGGGTGTTCCGCGGCGGCACGGCGGAGGCCGACGAGGCCTTCGTCCAGGTGCTCGACGGCGTCACGGGCGAGTCCTGGTTCGAGGTCTTCCCGGTCGCGTCCTTCGACGCCGACGCCCGCGCGTTCGACGTGACCGTCGGCGGCAACCGCTTCGGCGACCGCGGCATCGTCCTGGATCTTCCCGGCCCCGGCCTCGCCGGCGAGGTGACGTTCGGCGCGCTCGATCCGTGGCCGGTCACGTGCGCCGCGCCCGGGGTCATGGGCCGGTACGCGTGGGTGCCGGTCATGGAGTGCTATCACGGGCTGCTGTCCTTCGACCATCGCCTCGAGGGTGCCCTCACGCTCGGTGGCCGCGAGCTGGACTTCACGGGCGGGCGCGGGTACCTCGAGAAGGACTGGGGCAGGTCGTTCCCGTCGGCGTACGTGTGGATGCAGTCGAACCACTTCGCGGCGCCCGGCGTGAGCCTGTCGGCCTCGATCGCGACGATCCCGTGGGGGCGTTCGAGCTTCCGCGGCTTCATCGTGGGGCTCCGGCTGCCGGGGGAGGGCGGCGCCTTGCACCGCTTCGCGACGTACACGGGCGCCGTGACGGAGGAGCTGCGCGTGGACGATGCGACCGTCACCTGGATCATGCGGGCACCGGATGGTGTGCGTCTCCACCTTCGGGCGACGCGTGGCAGGGGAGGGCTGCTCCACGCGCCTGCGCGGGCCGCGGCGCATCGGCGGGTCGAGGAGACGCTCGACGCGCGCATCGAGGTGCGGCTGATCGATCCCGCGGGCCGGGTGGTCTTCCATGACACGGGCGAGGTGGCGGGCCTCGAGGTGCATGGCGACGTCGCGGGCCTGGGCGCGCTGCACGATCGTTGACCGCCAAGCGAACGCCCGCCGCGCGTTCCCGTCCTGGCTGCGCCTTGCGCGGACATTTCCTGACACGGCGCGGTGAGCGCGACCCGCGTGTCGCGGCCGACACGCCGTGGTTTGCCGGCGGGCTGTGTCAGAAAGTGTCCGCGGGGGTGCGGGGGCGCTGGCGGGTGTGGGGCGAGATCACCTTCGCAAGATACTTGTACATACAACTAAACTCGTCTATGGTGAGGATCAGCAGGACGCACCGGCGTCCGGAAGGAGCCTCGCCATGAACGCCACCGTCAACGACCAGATCCTCAGCGCCGACACCTCCATGGGGGCCGTCACCCTCCGCGTGGGCGACCTCGCGACCATGTCGGACTACTACGCGCAGGCCTTCGCGATGGAGCCCCTCGAGGAGGTCGCTCGTGGCAACGAGGTCCACCGCGTCCTGGGCCGCGGCACCACGCCGCTCGTGCGGATGATCGCGACCCCCGACCTCCCGGGCGTCGACCCGCGTCAGGCCGGCCTGTTCCACACGGCCTTCCTCTTCGACTCGCAGGAGAGCCTCTCGGCCACCGTCTACCGGGCGGCCCGCGACAGCCGTGGCCACTTCTCGGGCTCGGCTGACCACCTCGTGAGCGAGGCCTTCTACTTCACCGACCCGGAGGGCAACGGCGTCGAGCTCTACATGGACCGCCCGCGCGACACGTGGGTGCGCCAGGGCAACTCGATCGCGATGGACACCCTGTTCCTGGATCCCAACGCCTACCTCCAGAGCCACCTCACCGAGGACGCCCTCAACGCCGGCCCGTCGCTCGCGGGCAAGGTCGGCCACGTCCACCTCCAGGTGGGCGACGTCGCTACGGCCAAGCAGTTCTACGTCGACGCGCTCGGCTTTGAGACCACGCAGGCCGACTACCCGGGCGCCCTGTTCGCCTCGGCGGGCGGCTACCACCATCACGTCGCGATGAACGTGTGGAACAGCCGCGGCGCCGGCCCGCGCGCGGCGAGCCTCGGCCTTGGCGACGTCTCCATCACTCTCCCGACGCGCGAGGACCTCGACGCGCTCGAGGTCCGCCTGCGTGACCGCCGGCTCGACTTCGATGCCGACGGCCGCTCGGTGAAGGTCAAGGACCCGTGGGGCACGCAGGTCACGCTCGCGCTGCCCGACGCCACGACCGAGGAGGTCCTCGCGCGATGACCCGCATCGTCCACGCCCTGCGCTCGGAGGTCGGCCCGTCGCACCTGGACGATGCGGGAGGCGCCTCTCCCGTCGTCCTCCTTCTCCACGGGTTCGGGTCCAATGAGCGCGACCTGCCCGGCATCGTCCCCCACCTGGGGGTCGCGACGCCGTGGGCGTCGCTGCGCGCCCCGCTGTCCGCGGGGCCGGGCGCCGCGTGGTTTGCGATCACGAAGCCGGGCAACCCCGACGCCGCGCCCGTGGAGGACGCGACCGACGCGATCTGGGCCTGGGTCGACGAGCACCTCGGCGCCGGCGCGCCGGTGGTGCCCGTGGGCTTCTCCCAGGGCGGGCTCATGGCGACCCAGCTGCTGCGCACGCGCCCCGAGCGCGTGACGGCGGCCGTCGTCCTCGGCGGCTTCACGCTCGGTCACCCCCAGAGCGCGGATGATGCGCTCGCCGCCCGGGCCGTCCCGGTGTTCTGGGGGCGTGGGGCCGAGGACCTGGTCATCGCGCCCGCCGCGGTGACCCGGACCGGCGAGTTCCTGCCCGCCCACGCGGCGCTGACCGAGCGGGTCTACCCGGGGCTCGCGCATGGCATCAACGCGGAGGAGCTCGCCGACGTGCGGGAGTTCCTCGCGGGAGTGCCCGCGCTCGCGGTCGCGGAGGGGGTGGCGCGATGAGCGTCCCGTTCGAGATCGGCATCTTCACGTTCGGCGAGCTCACGCGCGACGCGCACGGCCAGCCGATCGCGCCCGCGCAGCGGCTGAAGGACATCCTCGAGTGGGCGCGCGTCGCCGACCAGGCCGGGCTGGACGTCTTCGGAGTCGGCGAGCACCACCGCGAGGACTTCGCGGTCTCGTCGCCCCAGATGGTGCTGGCCGCCGCAGCGGCGCAGACCGAGCGCATCCGGCTCACCTCCACGGTGACCGTGCTGTCGAGCTCGGACCCCGTGAGGATCCACGAGGACTTCGCGACCCTCGACCAGCTGTCGGGCGGCCGCGCCGAGATCACCGCGGGCCGAGGCGCGTACATCGAGTCGTTCCCGCTGTTCGGTCAGGACCTCGAGCGCTACGACGAGTACTTCGAGGACCGGCTCGACCTGCTGCTCAAGATCCGCGCGGAGAACCCGGTGACCTGGTCCGGCACGACCCGCCCTGCCCTCGACGGCGCGGGCGTGTGGCCCCGACCGCTCCAGGACGAGCTTCCGGTGTGGCTCGCGGTGGGCGGCACCCCGTCCTCCGTGGTGCGCGGCGGCGTGCTCGGCCTCCCGCTGTACCTCGCGATCCTGGGCGAGCCCGCGCGCTTCGCGCCGCTCGCCGACCTCTACCGCCGCGCGGCGGCCGAGGCGGGGCGCGAGCCCGAGCGCCTCGGCGTCACGTCGCACTTCTATGTGGAGCCCACCTCGCAGGGCGCGCGCGACACGTTCTACCCGCACTACTCGCAGTACATCGCGCAGAACATGCCGCGCGCGGGACGGCTCGACCGCGACGGCTTCGAGGCGTGGGCCGGGCCGCAGGGCGCGCTGTTCGCGGGCAGCCCGGCCGAGGCCGTGGACAAGATCCTGTGGGAGCACGAGGTGCTCGGCCACACCCGGTTCCTCGCGCAGGTGGGCCTCGGCGGGATCGGCCAGCAGGAGACGCTCAGATCGATCGAGCTGCTCGCGACCGAGGTGCTGCCGCAGGTGCGCGAGGCGATCGGCACGCCCGCGGCCGCCTGAGCCCTACCGCTGCGCACCTCGCGAAACATCGAGGTGTCGCCTAGGGTCGGAACCCATGTTCTTCCCCGGGAACCCCTCTTCTGCTCATGCCCCCGCGCGCCGAGCGCGCGCGACGGCGCTCGCGATGGCGGCGATCCTCGTGCTCGCGGCCGCTCTGCTCGGGCTGTCCGCTCAGCCCGCGGCGGCCCACACCGGGCTCGATTCGTCGGACCCCGCAGATGGGTCGACGTCCACCCAGCCCGTCGAGGCGGTGACGCTGACCTTCACCCTTCCTGTGACCCCGCTGGGCGACGCCATCGTGATCACCGGGCCCGACGGCGCGGTGGCGGCCGAGGTCACTCAGGAGCAGGACGGGTTGCTGCTCGTCGCGACGCCGACCGCGCCGCTCGACAGCGGCGAGTACACGGTCGAGTGGACCGTCGCGGCCCAGGACGGCCACCCCTTGGATGGCACGTTCGCGTTCACTGTCGACCTCCCTGGGCCGTCGCCCTCCGCCTCCGTGTCCGCCACGTCCTCCGAGGCCGTCCCGTCGGCCACCGCATCGTCCTCGGCGTCCGGCACGCCGACGCCTTCCGCGTCGCCGTCACCCTCCGCCACCGCGATGGAGGCGATGGAGGACATGGACGATGCCGAGGTCGGCGACGCGCTCGCGACCGGTCTCGCTCGGGTCGGGGCGGCGATCGCGCTGTGGGCGCTGCTCGTGGGTGCCGGTGCGCTAGCGTTCGCGGGCTTCGCGATGCGCGGGTCCGATGCGGCGGACGTGCCGAAGGTGATCGCGGGCGTGCGGTGGTGCGGCGCGCTGCTGCTCGGCGGGCTCGCGCTGCGGCTCGTGGGTCGATCCGCGCTCATCGCGGGAGGCTCGTTCGCGGACGGGATGCAGCTCGACGCGCTCGGCGATGCGCTTGCCGGGAGCGTGGTGTGGGTCTTCGGCCTGCAGGCCGTCGGCGGCGCGCTCATGCTGCTTGGCGCGTGGCGGTCCGTGGCGGGTGTCGCGCTCGCCGCGCTCGGTGCTGCCCTCGCCGGCGCCGGGCACGTGATGGGTGGGCACAGCAACACGGCCGAGCCTCGCGCGCTCGTCCTCGTCGCCGACATCGCGCACCTGCTCGCCGCCGCGGTGTGGGTCGGGGGCGCGGTCGCTCTCCTCGCTGTGCTGCGGCGTCGGCGCCGCGAGGGAAGGGCTCTCGAGCCTGCACGCATGGCCGCGCGCTTCGGCGCCGTCGCGGCGGTCGCGTTCGTGGTCGTCGGCGTGGCCGGTGTCGCGCTCACGTGGGCGATCGTCGACGAGCCCTCCGATCTCTGGACGACGGCCTGGGGGCTGACACTGATCGCGAAGGTGGCGCTCGTCCTCGTCGTGGCGGCGATCGGCGCCTACACGCACTTCCGCATCGTCCCCAGGCTCACGGCGCGTGAAGCCGAAAGGTCGGCGTCGGCCGGCGCCGGCATCGTCCCTGGCGCGACTGATGAGCAGGAGCACCTGCGGCGCGCGGTCGCGTGGGAGAGCGCGCTGTTCGCGGCCGTCGTCCTGGCGACGGCGCTGCTCGTGTCCGCTTCGATCCACGTGTAGCGCGGCTCGCGGGCCCCGCGTCCGCATCGTCCTCGTCGCCACCCGGTGACTAGTTGCCTTGACCTCATTCCCACACTCGGGAAGGAGGCGACCTACCGTTGAAGCATGACTCGTCGGGCCGTCGCCGGCCTGGTCCTCGCAGTCCCGCTCGTGGTCGTGGCATGCGCCGCGGTCGACCACGAGCCCTCGCCGACCCCGCTGGGTGTGGCGTCGCCCGCCTTCGAGGTGAGCGCCGCCTTCGACTCCGGCCCGGTCGCGGGCCCTCCCCAGTCCGCCGAGCCGGTCGAGTGCCTGCTCGCCGGCTCCGAGCTTCTCGGCTGCCTCCATACCCACTGGGGTCGCGGCTTCTTGCGTCCCGGCCGAGTGTGAGCGACACTAGCGATATATCGTTCACAGTCGAAACGATAGTCACGAAGGAGCTCATCATGAGTGCTCAGTACCGTCCCCGTGGTTCCCGCTTCAGCGCCGACGACGCCGCCGAGGCGTTCCGCGACGCGATGAACCAGATCAAGTCCGAGTTCGACAAGAAGGTCGCGCCCCGCATGGGCCGCGGCGACGTCCGCGCCGCCGTGCTCGCCCTCCTCGCCGAGCAGCCGATGCACGGCTACCAGATCATCCGCGAGATCGAGGCGCGTACCGACGGCGCCTGGAAGCCCAGTCCCGGCTCGGTCTACCCGACCCTCCAGATGCTCGCCGACGAGGGCCTCGTCACGGTCGAGACCAAGGAGGATCGCAAGATCTACTCCCTCACCGAGGAGGGCTCCGAGGCCGCGGCCGACTCGGCCGGCACCCTGCCGTGGGAGTCGACCGGATCGTCGTGGAGCGAGGGCCTGCACCTGGGTCCCGTGCCCAAGGCGGGCGCCGAGCTCGCGCAGGCAGCGGCGCAGGCCGCGCGCGTCGGCACGGCCGAGCAGCAGCAGGACGTCGCCGACCTCCTCAACGAGGCGCGCCGCAAGATCTACACGATCCTCGCGAAGGACTGACGGAAGGGGAGGCGGCCCGAGCATCGTCCCCGGACCGCGCCCGCATCGTCCCCGCCCCCGCATCGTCCCTGGGCCTGGCGTTCTCCCCGTCCCCGCGTCGTAGGATCGAAGCGAGCCTTGCGCGCGACCGGCGGAACGCCGTCGGCGGCGTCGGGGACGAGGAGAGTCGATGCCCGACGCCGCATTTGACCGCGCCCGCTACCGTCGGATCCTGCGCTTCGCGGCGCGCCAGTTCGCGTCGATGTGGTGGTACGAGTTCGTGCTGCCGCACATCGGCCTGCGGAAGGTCGCGGACGCGTCGCGGGACCGGCGGCTGCACTCTCTCGCGCGCAGGTTCCGGCTGCTCGCGGTCGAGCTGGGCGGCCTGCACATCAAGCTCGGACAGTTCCTGTCGTCGCGCCTCGACGTGCTCCCGCCCGAGATCACGCGCGAGCTCGAGGGCCTCCAGGACGAGGTTCCGGCCGCGCCCTTCGACCAGATCCGCGCGCTCGCCGAGGAGGAGCTCGGGCTGCCGATGTCGCGCGTGTACGCCTGGGTGGACGAGGAGCCGGTCGCTGCAGCCTCGCTTGGCCAGGCGTACAGGGCGCGTCTTACCAGGGACGATGCGGAACGTGCCGGGTACGAGGACGTCATCATCAAGGTCCAGCGCCCGGGCATCGGGACCGTGGTGGCGGTCGACCTCGCGGCGCTGCGCCGGGTCGCGCGCTGGCTCGGGCGCCTCAGCGCCGTCAAGAACCGCGTGGACATGCCCGCGCTGGTCGAGGAGTTCGCCCGCTCGAGCCTCGAGGAGATCGACTACCTGCACGAGGCCGGCAACTGCGAGCATTTCCGCGACACCTTCGCGGGCGACGAGCGCGTGCGCGTGCCCGAGGTGGTGTGGGAGCGCACGTCGCGCCGCGTCCTGACGCTCCAGAACGTCGCCGCGATCAAGATCACCGACCTCGACGCCCTGCGCGCCGCCGGGATCCACCCGGGCAAGGTCTCGCAGGTCTTCGCGAACGTCATGCTCGACCAGCTGTTCGAGCACTCCTTCTTCCACGCCGACCCGCATCCCGGGAACCTGTTCGTCACCCCGACGCCGGGCGAGGGTCAGGGGTGGAAGCTGACGTTCGTCGACTTCGGGATGATGGGCACCGTCCCGCCCACGCTGCGCGCGGGGCTGCGCTCGCTCGTGCTCGCGGTCGTGTCGCGCGACGGCCACGGCATGGTCGCCGCGATGCGCGAGGCCGGGGTGCTCCTGCCCGGCGCGGACGATGCGGAGCTCGAGCGGGCCGTGTCCAAGGCGTTCTCGCGCTTCGGTGGCATGAGCCTCGCCGAGCTGCGCTCGATCGATGTGCGCGACCTGCGCGACTTCGGGCTCGAGTTCGGCGACGTCATGGTCGAGATGCCGTTCCAGATGCCCGAGGACTACCTGCTGCTGATCCGCGCGGGCTCGCTCACGAACGGCGTGTGCACCGCGCTCGACCCGAACTTCAACGTGTGGGACTCGGTGGATCCCTATGCACAGCGGCTGCTGCGCGGCGAGAGCGCCGAGTGGGTCAAGCACTTCGGCAACGAGGCCCTGGACGGGGTGGGTGCGATCTGGCGCATGCCGCGCAGGATCGACGCGGCGCTCGCCAAGGTCGAGGACGGCTCGCTCGCCGTGACGATGCCCCAGATGGAGAAGCTCATGAACCGCGCCGAGCACACCGCGCGGCGGCTCGTGTCGGGCATGATGTTCGCCGCGATGCTCGTGGCCGGCGCGATGGTGCGCGGCAACTGGGAGACGCTCAGCAACCTGCTCATGCTCGGATCGCTGGTGCCGTTCAGCCACTCGCTGTTCGGAAGGCGCGCGTCGCAGCGGTAGCGCGGGTCGTCGCGGTCGCTCGGCGAACGCGGCTCGCTCCGCGTGCCTGGTGGGACCCGCATCGTCCCGTGGCCGCCAGGCCTCAGAAGAGGTACGTCTGCACGGAGACGAACACGATCATGCCCAGCGCGAGCGCGCCGGTGTAACCCAGGCCGAGCCTGCCCGGGGCGCGATCGGCTTCGCTGATCCACGCCCATCCGGCGGTGGCCATGGCGACCGCCGCGGCGGCGAGGAAGGCCCACACGAACGCCGACCACGTCGCCTGCTGCGCGGCGGTGGATCCCGGGTGCGTGTAGAACGTCGTCATGCTGAGCGTCAGCGCGACGACGAGCAGCAGCGGCGCGATGCCCGCGGCTGCGAGTGTCGAGGCTCGAAGCTTCATGATCACCCCCTGGTCTGCTTGTGGCGGCCCCCCTGGTCGCCACGCGCGGCAGAACCTCAGTGTGACACGGATGTCCGAAATGTGAAGTACCCACTTCTGGGGGTGCACGGTGAGTGGGGCTCGGAACTGCGCCCGCGGGTCAGGACTGCGCAGGTCAGGAATGTGCAGGTCAGGAATGTGCAGGCGCCTCAGTCGTGCGCCGCGCGCGGGAAGATCGCCGCGGCGATCACGACGGCCAGCGCGGCGCCGATCAGCTGCGCGCCGATGAAAGGCAGCACCGACGCGGGGGCGATGCCGGCGAACGTGTCGGTGATGGCGCGACCGATCGTCACCGCGGGGTTGGCGAAAGACGTCGACGACGTGAACCAGTACGCCGCGCCGATGTATGCACCGACCGTCGGGGCGACGAGCGCCGCGCGGCCGGTGCGGACGAGCGCGAGGATCGTGAGCACGAGCCCCGCGGTCGCGACGACCTCGGCGAGCAGGTGCGGTCCGGTCGCGCGGTCGGTGGTGGACCAGGTGGTCGGGACGCCGAACATCGCGTTGGCGAGCGCCGCGCCCGCGAGGCCGCCGACGATTTGCGCGCCGATGTAGGCGGTCGCGTCGGTCCACGAGTCCATGCCGCCGACGACCCGCTCCACGAGCGTGACCGCCGGGTTGAAGTGCGAGCCGGAGACCTGCTGGAACAGGAGGATCAGCACGGTCAGGCCGAAGAACGTGGCGATCGAGTTCTCGAGCAGCTGCAGGCCGACGTCGTCGGAGAGCTGCTGCGCCATGATGCCCGAGCCGACGACCACGGCGACCAGCAGCATCGTCCCGAGGAGCTCGGCGAACGCGCGGCGCCACAGGGCGGGCGCGGCCGGCGACTCGGCGGCGACGTGTGCGTCGGGCGCGGCGGGGTCGGGGACGTGGCCCGCGTGTCCGGGGGCGTGCGCGGTGTTCTCAGCGGTGCTCACGTCGCACCATCCTCGCCTACGCAGTTATCTCAGTCAACCTTGAGGCATCTGGCGTTGGTGGGGGTGAGCGCACGCCGCGGCGCGGGCTCTGCCCGGGGTTCTCGAGGTCGGTGGACCGTTCCTGACACAAGTCGGCGTGCGCGCACGGCGTGTTGCGTGCGACACGCCGTGTTGGCCGCGCGCCCTGTGTCAGAGATGGTCGGTGCGCGCCCGCCGGAGACTTCGATGAGGTGCAGAGAGCGGTTCCGCGGTGTCGAGCAGACGAGGGCGCGGGTGTGCGAGGCGGCGCGGGAGCGCAACGCGGGGTGGGGTGCGGGGGTGCGCGGTGCGGCGAGGTTCGGCGCGCGCAGCGGTGCGGCGGCCTCAGCCCGCGAGGTAGTCGCGCGCCCAGGCGGCGGTCCCGACCGGCCCGCCGAACGCGAACAGGTGGATCCGCACGTCGCCGTGGCGGCCGGCCTCGAGCCGCTCGCCCAGGGCGGAGACGAACGCGTCGGGCCCGGCGGTCGTGAGGAGGTTCCCGAGCGAGAACCCGTACTTGCGGGCGACGCCGGCGCTCGTGCCGACCCCGCAGCGCCGCGCGAACGCGAGGAGTCTCTTCACGGATGTCGGCCCGGGCACGCCGACGCGCAGCGGGGCCTCGACGCCCAGGTCGCGCACGCGCTCGACCCAGCCGAGCACCGCGTCGACGTCGAACGAGAACTGGGTGACCACGGTCGCCTCGATGCCCTGCGACTCGAGCAGCGCGACCTTGTCGGTCAGCGCCTGTGCGAGCATCGCGCGGGGGATGTCGGGGTGGCCCTCGGGGTAGCCGGAGATGCCGACGTCGCGCACCCCGTGCTCGGCGAGCAGCCCGGTGCGCATCACGGAGAGCGCGGAGTCATAGGGTCCGACGGGCTTGCGCGGGTCGCCGCCGACGACGACCACGTGCGACGACGTGCCCTGGTCCTGGATCGCCTGGAGCTCGGAGCGCAGCTCCTGCTCGTCGGCGAGGCGGCGCGCGGCGAGGTGCAGAACCGGGGTCAGCCCCGCGCGGTGCGCGCTCGCGGCGAGCGCCAGGCGCGCGGTCGGGTCCTCGGTGCCGAGGGCGGTGATGTTCACCCTGGTGCCGGTGGGCAGGGACGACGCGGCCTCGGTGAGGCGGTCGCCGTCGCGGGCCGTGACCTCGATCGAGAAGTCATCGAGCAGCGCGGTGCGGTCGAAGGGCGTCGGCTGGTGGCTCACGGAGATATGAAATCACCCCGGGCCGCGGACGTGGACCGCACGGCCCGGGGTGAAGCGTGTGGGACGGTCGGGTCAGTCGGTCGCGACCGCGATGTCCGCGCGCGAGCCGACGGCGTCCTGGACCTTCTCGAAGCCGTCCGCCTGGGCGAGCTCGACGAGTCCCTCGGCGATCGTGCCGACGACGGCCGGGCCCTTGAACATGAGGCCCGAGACGAGCTCGACGAGGGTCGCGCCCGCGGTGATCTTGTCGTAGGCGTGCTCGGCGGTGAAGACGCCTCCGAGGCCCGCAAGCGTGAGCTTGTCGCCCGCGTGCAGGTAGGTGCGGCGCACGAAGTCGGTGCTCATCTCGCGCACCGGCTTGCCGGACAGGTTGCCCTTGATCGCGGGGTCCATCGTGACGGAGTCGCGGTCCTTGCGCAGGTTGGTGAGCGTGAGGCCCTGGACGTCGTGGTCGAGCGCGACGTCGACGAGCTCGCGGAACTGCTCCCACGACTTGTCGGAGGGCATCTTGAGCACGATCGGCTGCGACGGGGCGACCTTGTCGACCTCGGTGAGGAGCGTGTCGAGGTTCTCGGGTGACGTGAAGGCCTCGCCGACCATGGTGTTGGGGCACGAGATGTTGAGCTCGATCAGCTCGCTCAGGCCGTTGAGGGCGCGCACGGACTTCACGTAGTCCTCGACGCCCTCGTAGACGTCGCCCGTGTGGGTGTCGTTCGTGCGAGCGATCGACATCTTGAAGGGGAGCGCCGAGTAGTGGCGGTTGTTCTGGGCCTTGAGCTCGCGCAGGCGGGCGGCGACCTTCTCGACGCCGCCGTTGGCGAGGCCGACGTGGATGACGAGCGACTCCTGGTCCACGAGCCGGTGGAACCACGGGCGCGGGTTGCCGGGGCACACGCGCGAGGTGACGGAGCCGAAGGTGAGGAAGCCGAAGCCGGTCATCTGGAGGATGCCGGGGATCGCGACGTTCTTGTCGAGGCCGGCGCCGAGGCCGAGCGGGTTGCGCAGCGTGAGGCCGTACGCCTCGGTGACCAGGGCGGGGTCCTCGTACTTGATGAGGGACTCGATGGCGCCGATCGCGGGGGTGACCTTCTGGGCCCACGAGCCGTGAGTGATCATGTCGTCGTGCACCTTGTCGGGCGCCATCGAGAAGATCACGGGCTTGACGCCCTTGGTGTAGAAGGTGGTCATCGCGCTGCGTGCGAACGTGCCCATGTCGCCAGTCCCTAGTGGTCGCGGCGGCGCGACCCCGACGATGCGGGCGCGGGCTCGCATGACGCCGTCGCGTCGCTCGTCGGTGAGGTTCCCCTGAGGCTATGCCCGGCTCGGCGGACCGAGCCGGGACCTCGTGCCCTGGGCTCCTGGGGTCGCGCACCTCTGGGGAATGTGAGAGAAACCCCTGGTCAGATGGGTGTCGCGTCATCTTCAGCGCGAGGAGTTCGCGCTGAGCCAGGCAGCCTGGCGGGCCGGCCGCGCGGCGTCCCTGTCACCTGTAGGCGGCTCAGGCCTGCTCAACGACCTCGGATGTCGCCTGTAGGCGGCTTAGGCCTGCGCGGCCGCGCGGGCCGTCGGGCGCGCCGGAACTGACTCGCGCCCTCCGCCTCGCCGGGACTCCTGCCGGGTTTCTAGGCTGCGGTCAGGCGTGAGCGGCCTACAGGTGGCCGAACCTCTCAGAACGCAGGCGTGAGCGGCCTACAGGTGACGCTGCGCGCGAGCGCGCCGAAGGCCGGCGGGGAGGAGGCTGCCCCGCCGGCCTTCGGCGTGTGCTGACCGCGACCGGTTGTCGAACCCCAGGGGCCCGGCCGCGGTCAAGGGTGGTGCGGCCCGGGGGCGGAGTGACGCCCGGCCCCGGGCCGCGGCTCAGACCGCTGACCTGAGGGAGCGCAGCCGCTGGGCCAGCGCGGCTGCGAGCTCGGCGGGGACGCGGTCCCCGAATCCCTCGAGGTAGCGGGCCATGTCCTCGGACTCCTCGGCGAGGGCCTCGGGGTCGATCGCCATGAGGCGGCGCCACTGCGCGTCGGTCACGCCCGCAGCGGCGTAGTCGATCTCGCCCTCGCCCGGCAGCCAGCCGAACGGGGTGCGCTCCGCGTCAGCCGTGCCGGACAGCCGCCCGAGAGCCCACGCGAGCACGCGGATGTTCTCCCCGAACCCGGGCCACAGGAACGTGCCGTCGGGGCCCTTGCGGAACCAGTTGACGTGGAAGATGGCGGGTGCGTGGTGCGGGGTGCCGTGGACGCCGGCGACGGCTCCGGCCGCCTCGGCCTGCGCACCCACGCGCAGCCAGTCGGCCCAGTGGTCGGCCATGTGGATGCCGCAGAAGGGCAGCATCGCGAGCGGGTCGCGGCGCAGCTTCCCGACCGGTCCCTCGGCGGCGGCGGTCTGCTCGGACGCGAGCGAGGCGCCCATGAGGACGCCGTGCCGCCAGTCGAAGGCCTGCGCGACGAGCGGGATCTGCGTGGCCCTGCGCCCGCCGAACACGATCGCGTCGAGCACGACGCCGTCGGGCGCGTCCCAGTCCTCGGCGATCGTGGGGCAGTGGTGCGCGGCGACCGTGAAGCGCGCGTTGGGGTGCGCGGCCGGGGTCTCGGACTCGGGCGTCCAGTCGTTGCCGCGCCAGTCGATCAGGTGGGCCGGCGGCTCCTTGGTCATCCCCTCCCACCACACGTCGCCGTCGTCGGTGAGGGCGACGTTGGTGAAGATCGTGTCGGAGACGAGCGTCTCCATCGCGACCGGGTTGGTGTCGACGGACGTGCCTGGTGCGACGCCGAAGAAGCCCGCCTCGGGGTTGATCGCGCGCAGGCGACCGTCCTCGCCGGGGCCGATCCACGCGATGTCGTCGCCGAGCGTCTCGACCTTCCAGCCGTCGACGGCGGGCCGCATCATCGCGAAGTTCGTCTTGCCGCATGCGCTCGGGAACGCGGCCGCGACGTGCCGCGCGACCCCGGGAGTCCCGGACTCATCCGCGGGCGGAGTGACCTTGAGCAGCAGCATGTGCGCGGCGAGCCAGCCCTCGTCGTGGCCGAGCGCGGTCGCGATGCGCAGCGCGAACGCCTTCTTCGCGAGGATCGCGTTGCCCCCGTAGGCGCTTCCGTAGGACCAGATCTCGCGGGTGGCGGGGAACTGGACGATGTACTTGGTCTCGTTGCACGGCCACGGAACGTCCGCATCGTCCGGGTTGAGCGGTGCGCCGACCGTGTGCGCGGCGGGCACCCAGGCCGCCCCTGCGGCGATCTGCGCGAGCGGCGCCGCGCCCATGCGGGTCATGACGCCCATGCTCACCACGACGTACGGCGAGTCGGTGACCTGCACGCCGTAGCGGGTGAGCGCGCCGCCCACGGGACCCATCGCGAAGGGGACGACGTACATCGTCCTGCCCTTCATCGCCCCGGTGAACAGGCCGGTCAACGTCTCCCTCATGGAAGCCGGGTCGGCCCAGTTGTTGGTGGGGCCCGCATCGTCCTCGTCGTCGGTGCAGATGAAGGTGCGCGACTCGACGCGCGCGACGTCCGAGGGGTTGGAGCGCGCGAGGTAGGAGCGGGGGCGCTTCTCGGGGTTGAGCTTCACGAGCGTGCCCGCGTCGATCATGAGGTCGATCAGCCCCTGGCGCTCCTCGTCGGACCCGTCGCACCAGACGATGCTGTCCGGGCTGGTCAGGGAGGCCATCTCGTCGACCCAGCGCGCGAGGTCTGCGGGAGCGGTGGTCTGGGACGGCGTGGCGGAGGTGGTGCGGCTGACGCTCGTGGCGGTCATGGGGACTCCTCATCGAGATCCGGGGAAAAATCGACCTTGCATTGCCAGCCTATGCACACAGAGTTCTGCACTTCTGGGGAAAAGTCTGTGAATTTCACGAAATCTTTCGATATCGTGACGATGTGGCAGATCTCAACTACCTCGGCCGGCGCATCCGCCACGCGCGGACGCAGGCCGGGCTGACCCTCGCGCAGCTCGGCGCCGAGGTCGGGATCGCTCCCAGCCAGCTGTCGCTGATCGAGAACGGCCACCGCGAGCCGCGCCTCACCGCGCTCAACGCGATCGCCAGCCGGCTCGGCGTCACCGTGTCGGAGCTCATCGAGCCCACGCCTCCCAGTCGGCGGGACGCGCTCGAAGTTGAGCTCGAGGCCGCGCAGAGCACGCAGGCGTATCGCGAGCTCGGCCTGCCGGAGGTGCGCCCGCCGCGCACCGTCCCCGACGACGTCCTCACCGCGCTGGTCGGCCTGCACCGCGAGCTCGAGCGCCGCAACCGCCTCGCGATCGCGACCCCCGAGGAGGCCAGGCGCGCCAACACCCGCCAGCGCCTTCACATGCAGCAGCGGGACGACTACCTGCCCGAGATCGAGGAGCTCGCCGAGAAGGACGTCTCCGACGCGGGCCACGACACGGGCGCGCTCACGCACCGCACCGTCGGGCTGATGGCGGAACGGCTGGGGCTCGAGATCGTGCACGTCGACGACATCCCGCACTCCGCGCGCTGCGTCCTGGACCTCGAGAACGGCCGCATCTACACGCCGCTCGCGTCGATCCCGGGCGGCCACGGGCTGCGCTCGCTCGCGCTGCAGGCGATGGCGCACCTGCGGCTCGGGCACGGCGAGCCGAAGGACTACGGCGACTTCCTGCGCCAGCGCCAGGAGGCGAGCTACTACGCGGCGGCGTGCCTCCTGCCGCGCGCGGCGGCCACGGCGTTCCTCATCCGCGCGCGCGACGAGCACGACATCGCGATCGAGGACCTGCGCGACGCGTTCGGCGTCACCCACGAGGCGGCGGCGCTGCGTTTCTCCAACCTCGCGACCTCGCAGCTCGGGATCCCGCTCCACGTGCTGCGCGTCGCGGGCGACGGCGCGATCGTCAAGGCGTACGAGAACGACGGGCTGCCGCTGCCGGTCGACGCGACGGGCGCGACCGAGGGGCAGACCGTTTGCCGCGAGTGGAGCGCGCGCCAGGCCTTCGCGCGCCGCTTCCGCACCACGGAGTACTACCAGTACACGGACACGCCCGCGGGCACGTTCTTCGAGGCGACGCAGACGGGGACGACGGGCGCCGACGAGTTCGCGATCACCGTCGGCGTGCCCTACAAGGAGTCGCGCTGGTTCCGCGGCCGCGAGTCGACCATCAGGACGGTCTCACGTTGCCCCGACCTGTCGTGCTGTCGCAGGCCCGATGCGGAGGTCGCCGCGCGCTGGGGCGGCCGCGCGTGGGTGTCGCCGCGCGTGCACACGCACACGTTCTCGCCGCTTCCGCAGGGCACGTACCCGGGCGTGGATGACGGCGAGCTGTACGCGTTCCTCGAGGCGCACCGGGGCGACGCGCACCCGGAGGGCTGACGCCTCCTCCGACAGTCTGAACCAATCTCGCCTCCCACACACGAGCGTGTCGCGCAACCATGCGGTGCGTCGCCGGGGTTTCGCGGTTCAGATTGGTTCACAGTGTCGGGCACAGGGACGATGCGGCGGCCGGGGACCCGGGCGACTGCCAGGTACCCGGAGGGCCTAGTCCTCCAGGCGGAGCGGCGACGGGGTGACCGTCGGGAGGATCGTGACCTCGACGGGGGTCACCCCGACGCGCACGGAGATCGCGCGGTTGAGCTGGTCGACGAGCGCGGTCTGCAGGTCGGCGGGGTCGGGGGCCTCGTCGGGGCCGACGAGCATCACGGTGACCTCGCCGCCGTCGATCGAGATGGACTGCACGAGCAGGTCCGAGTCCTCGCCGAGCCAGTCGTCGACGATCAGCTCGACCTCGCGCGACTGCGCGGTCGCGTTGAGCGCGCCCTCCGAGGAGAACGCGAGGGGCACCAGGATCACGGCGCCGAGCGCGACGTAGGGCGCGACGGTCGCGGCGACGCCCCAGGGGTTGCGCTGCAGGATCTTGTGGCGCGCGAAACCGGTGAGCACGAAGACGAGCGCCGCGGCGATCGTGATCGCGACGAAGTTGGTGAGGAACAGCAGGAGGGCGCCGCCGGCATCGGCCCAGCGCTTGCTGGCGAGGGCGATGCCGACCACGGCGAGCGGGGGCACCAACGCGACGGCGATCGCGACGCCCGCGATGCCCGACGAGACGCGCGAGTTCACGGTCGCGAACGCTCCGGCCGCACCCGCCGCGATCGCGATGAGCATGTCGAGCGCGGTCGGGTTGACGCGGGAGATGATCTGCGTGTTCGTGTCGAAGCTGACCACGGCCGGGGCCCATGAGGCGAGCCCGTAGGCGAGCAGGATCGCGGCGCTCGCGCCGAGCGCGACGAGCAGCACCGAGTTGCCGGCGCGGTGCGACCAGCCGTTGACGAGCGCGCCGGCGAGCCCGAGGATCGGCACCATCAGCGGGGCGACGAGCATCGCGCCGATGACGACGGCGGTCGAGTCGGCGAGCACCGCGTAGGTGGCGATCGCGACCGACAGGAACAGCATCACCCACCACGCGCCGAGCTTCGACAGCCTGTCGTCGCCCTCGAAGTAGAGGCTGTCGCTGAGCTCGGCACGCTGCGACCTGCCGATGTCGGAGGTGCGGATCCAGTCCCACAGCACCTCGGCGACGGTCGTGGAGTACGGGTCGAGGGTGGTGCGCTCGGGGTGGTCGGAGTAGCGCAGCCCCCACGCGATCAGCAGGGCGCCGAGCACGAGCCCGCCGACGGCGAAGAAGACCAGCAGCCCCTCGATCGTGGCGAGGGGCGAGTTGATCGCCATCACGGACAGCGCGGCGGTGACGACGCCGGACGCCACGCGCAGCGCGCGGTGATGCACGCCAGCGCGGCGGCGCAGCGACTGCACGATCACGAGCACCGAACGCGCGAACACGTAGATGCCCGCGATCCAGATGGTGAGCGAGACCCCGGTGTGGCTGGGGAGGTTGAGGTCAGCGAAGCGGGAGGCGCTCTCGATCCAGGCGAGCAGGCCCACGACGCCGAGGAACGCGAGCGTGAGGATCGCGCGGATCAGCACGTAGACGCGGTTGCGGTCGCGGCCCCAGCGACGCTTGCCCGAGAACACGTAGCGGATGTCGAGCAGCGCGGAGCCGAGCAGGGCGATCGCGACGACGGCCTGCAGCGCGGTGAGGGCGAAGTCGTGCAGCAGCAGCACGGTCGCGCCGCCGAGCGCGGCGCCGACGCCGCGCAGCGCGACGGGGTTGAGCAGGCTGAGCAGGGTGACGCGGACCGTGGAGCCGACGGTGGGCGCGCCGCTGCTGAGCGACGGGATCGCGCCGGTGGGGGGCGTCGCTGGCGGGGTGGACGATGCGTCGGCAGGCGGCCTGGACGATGCGTCGGTGGGCGCGTCGGAGCGCCCGTCGTCCTTGGTGTCACCCGTCATGGTCCGCTCCCTCTCGGCAGGGCCCGTCGCGCGGCGTCGGCCTCGGAGGGTCGCGCGCACGGGGCCGATGCCCTCATCCTAGATCCGTGCTCCCTTCCTGGTAAGCGCCGCGAACCGTGCATAGAATCGCGAGGTAGGGATACGTGCGAGGAGCAGCCATGAGGACGTCCACCGTTGTGCGTCGAGCGCTCGCGCTCGCGGCCGTCCTGGCGCTCTCGGCCTGCTACTCGGCTCCGTCGCAGGAGGCGATCAGCGCCTCGCATTCGTCGTTCCTTGAGTCGAAGTCGGCGTCCGAGGCGGCGAGCGCCGCGGCGTCGGCGGCCGACATCGTCACGTACTCGCTGTCGCAGGAGGACCAGGACAACCACGTCAGCTACATCGTCACGTCGCAGGAGCAGACGATCGACGTGTACGACTCCGCGAACGGCGAGGTCTCGCAGACCATCGACGCCGCCGACGTCCTCACCGTGCCGGACTCGACGCCGCTCACGTTCCTCGTGAAGACGCGGGCGTCGGGCTGGTACGAGGTCTACCTCCCGGTGCGCCCCAACGGGACGACGGGCTGGGTCAAGGCGGACGACGTCAAGGTCGCCACCACCCAGTACTGGGTCGAGGTCGATGTCGCGAACTTCGAGCTCACCGTGTGGGACGGCACGGAGGAGCAGTTCTCCACCGAGATCGGTGTGGGCCGCGACGACCGGCCGACCCCCGGCGGCGTCTACTACATCCGCGAGCTGCTCGCGGTGCCCGACTCGACCGGCGTCTACGGCCCGTACGCGTACGGGTTGTCGGGCTTCCAGCCGGTGCTCGACAGCTTCAACGGCGGCGACGCCGTGATCGGCATCCACGGCACGAACGAACCCGACAAGCTCGGGTCGTTCGTCTCGAGCGGCTGCATCCGGATGAGCAACGACGCGATCACCCAGATCGTCGAGGAGATCGGGCTGCCGCTCGGCACCCCGGTCTACATCGACGAGGAGGAGTAGGCCGCATCGTCCCTGTCCGGGGATTCCCCGGACGATGCGTCGGCCAGGCGAGCACCGCATCGTCCCTTCTCCTGGGTCCGGACATGCGAAGCCGACACCGACCCGCGAAAATCTGGGCGGGCGGATCGGCGCCGGCTTCGGGGGGCTCCTCGTCTCGCGACCCCGCCCGCTGGCGAGTGCATGGGGGCGTACCCAGCGGGGTCCGGTGATGGGGTGCGGTAGGCGGTTCTCCCCGGGATCGACGGCCGGGCCGGGTGGTGTGGCCCGGACCGACCGTCTGCTAGTGCTTCAGTGGCGTCATCCCGTGTAGGACGGGGTGGCGGTGACCGCGGTCGCGGCCGTCGCGGACTTGACCGTGACGGTCTTCACCGTGGTCTTCGTGGTGGTCGTGGTCTTCGTCTCGCCCGCGGCTTCCTCGCCGCTCTGGGGCTCGACGCAGGTGGCCTGCGATCCGGTGAGGACATCCTCGACGGTCTCGCCGCCGTAGGTGATGTCGATCGCCCAGTCGTAGCCGGTCGTCGGCAGCTCGCTTGCGGCGATGCTGTCGCTGAAGGACATGTCCCCGTCGTCATCGACGAGGGTCGTCTTGAGACCGTTGTCGATGTAGATGAGGTACTGGATGTCGCCGTCGGGCTCGTTGCCGTACTCGGCGTCCAGGGTCATGCCGTCATCGCACGAGGTGACCACGTCGAGCGTGGGCTTGGCGAATCCGGTCTCACCCGTGCCGAGGCACGCGGTCGTGAACTCGACTCCCGACCACTCCCATGTGCCCTCATCGAGCGCATAGCCGTCGGTCGCGGAGCCCATGAGGGTCCACGTGCCGGTCAGCGGGTCGAAGGTGACCGTGTACATCACGCCGTCGATCACGTCGCCGTCGTTGATGTACATGGGCTCGCCCTCCACCGCCATGACGAACATGTCGTTGGCGAAGACGCCGTCAGGGTTGCACTTGGGCAGCAGCCCCACGGTCGGTTCCTCGACCACGCACGGTGTGGTGTCCTCGGCGACGCGCACTCTCAGTGAGGTGCCGCCGTAGGGGAACACGTAGCCGTCGTCGGTCGTGGCGATCGACACCCACATGCCGTTGTCCGCGTTGTACACGGGCTCGGTGTAGGTGATGTGGTCTGTCTCGGGAGCGGTGACGATGTCGCCGCCCGGGATGCCGCAGACGGGCTCGGTGATCAGATCATCGGGCTCGACCACGCATGGCGATTCGTCCTCGGTGTACGTGAGGATGGTCATCGTCTTGTGGTTCGGGAACACCGTCCCAGGAGGCGCGAAGGCGACGACCGCGTAGACGGGGCCGTCCTCATCGAGCCAGAGGTAGCCGACGCCCGGAGTCTTGTCGATCGACACGTCGTCGTTCGGCGGGATGCCGCAGACGGCCACTCCCACCAGCTCACCTGGGGAGATGACGCACGGGCTCCTGTCTTCGTAGAACGTCCAGACGCTCTGGGTGTTCTTCGGGATGAAGTCGGCGTCGGGGTTGACGGGCTTCGCCGTCACGACCCACTTCTTGTGGCCGTCGACCCACGTGTAGTCGAGGTAGTACGTGGCGTCCCCGACGGGGGTCCACTCGTCCTCGACGAGCATCGTGTCGCCGACCATGAAGTCGTCGTTCGGCGGGAGTCCGCACACAGGCACGTGAGTCGGCGCGGTCGGGATGAGCTTGCACTTGTCCCAGTCCTCGCTGAAGTACTTGTGAGTGTCCGTGCCCTCCTTGAACTTGTAGCCCTCGGCAGGCTTGAACTCCACCTTCCACTTGTTCGCCTGGGGGCTCCAGACGACCTTGTACATGACGTTGCCGACGGTCTTCCACTCGGCGGTCAGCATGGTGTCCCCGACGTAGAACTGGTCGTTGGGGCCGGCGCCGCAGACCTCCTTGTGCATGACTCTCGCGGGCTCGGTGTACTGCAGGCATCTCTCGCCCGAGTCGGTGTACTCGGCGACCTTCATGGCCTTGGATCCGTCGGCGAACTTGTAGCCCTCCTTGGCGTAGGCCCAGACCTCGACCGTGGCTCCGTCCTTCTTGGTGTCGTAGGAGACTCCCTCGCTCTTGAAGAACTTGACCTCGACGTTGTTCACGACGTCAGGCCCGTTGCACGGGTCGTTGAAGGCAGGGTCCTTCGGGTAGGCGACCTCGAGCTCCGGGGCAGCCTTGCAGTGGTTGTTCCAGAGCACCTGGTTCTCGGCCGTCCAGTTCAGGCCGGCGTAGTGCACGTCACCCTGGTCGAACGGCGGGATGATGTCGGTTCCGTGCACCTCGTGGTGGCTCTGGAGCTCGACCTTGCCATTGATGGCCTTCCAGCTCACGGAGTTCTCGGTGAACCCCGGTGCGCCGTAGTCACGGTGACAGATCGTCACCTTGTTCTGTGATTCGACGACGACCGGAGTTTCCTCTCCTGGTCCCTCGTCGCCGCCTGTGGTGGCGTATGCCGCGCCGCCCCAGGCGAGTGTTGATATCGCGGCGACCGTCAAGGCCGCGGCGACCTTCCTCCAGCGCTTCATCGCGCTCACCCACCTCAGCAGAGGTCCGGAGGATCCCTCTTCCCCCTGGATGGCCTCTTCGGTCACAGTAGGCACGTGGCTGTGAAATCTGCAACAGATACTTGCATTTCTGCCCCGTTGTTGATATATGGCGAATCGTTGACTCTTTCGCGTGGTTCGGGGTCGTCTGAGGGGGAGAGATGCGCGGTTCGTGGGCTGGGCGCTCGGCCGGCGCGGCTCGGCGCTCGGCCGGCGCGCGGCGCGCGCCGCGGCGGGGCGCCGTGCCGCTCATCGGCGTCGTCGCCGCGCTCGCGGGGCTGGGTCTGGGGGCGGCCTGGGGCGGGGGTCATGGGGTGTCCGGGGGCGATGCGGCGGTCTCCTCGTCCTCCACCCCCTCCTCACCGGGCGCCGCGGATGTCGTGCCCGCGGTGGTCGCGACCGCTGGCATCGACGGCTCCGCGGGCGCCGAGCCGGGCGTGCGCGTCGACGACCGCGAGAGCACGATCCTGACCGCGCACGAGCCCGACATCGACGTCTACGACGAGCCGGGCGGGGAGGTCTCGCTGGTGCTGCGCTCCGCGGACGTGCTCACGGCGCCGGACCAGACGCCGCTCGTGATGCTCGTGACCGAGTCCGGGGAGGGTGCTGGGGCTGCGGGCGATGCGGGCTGGTACGAGGTGTATCTGCCGGTGCGGCCCAACGGGTCGACCGGGTGGGTGCGCGCGAGCGACGTCGAGGTCGACACGACCCGCTTCTGGATCTCGGTGGACCTGTCCGAGTTCACGCTCACCGTGCACGAGGGGACCGACGTCGTGCTGACGACGCAGATCGGCGTGGGGCGCGACGACCGGCCGACGCCCGGCGGCGTCTACTACCTCAAGGAGCTGCTCAAGGTGCCGAACCCGGCGGGGGCGTACGGGCCGTACGCGTACGGGCTGTCCGGGTTCCAGTCCACGCTCGAGACCTTCAACGGCGGGGACGCGGTGATCGGTATCCACGGCACGAACGATGACACCTCGTTCGGGAGGGTCGTCTCGAGCGGCTGCATGCGGCTGCCGAACGCGGTCATCACTGAGCTGGCCGAGGAGATCGGCCCGCCGCTCGGCACGCCCGTGTACATCTCGGAGTAGTCGAGCCGGGCGGTCGCGTCGGCGCTCGCGTGCTTCGCTCCCGGTCGATCCCACTCCGTCGCGCCTGCGCGGGCAGATCGTGGACCTTGACCGCCGTGCTCAGCGAACTCCCACCCGTCCTTGCGCCCGGGACGGGCACTTTCTGACACGGGACGGATGCGCCGCGCGGCGTGTCTCGCGAGGCGCGCCGTGGAGCTGGCGCGCGCTGTGTCAGAAAATGTCCGCGCGCACGCGGAGCGCCGGGCGCGCGAGGGCTCGCCGGGGGCGCCGGGGGCGCCGGGCGCCGGGAGGCCGGCCCGCCGCGGGTCCACCGGCTGAAGGCGCGACGCGCGAAGGCGCTCCCGCCCAAGCCTCCTGATGGAGGAGTGGGTGGAAGCGCCTGGCGTCGTTCGGAGTGTCGGGCCTCAGCCGGTGTAGCTGGGCTCGGCGGTGGCCGCGGTGGCGGCGGTGCCGGAGGATGGCGTCGCGGTGGCCTCCGGCGTGGTGGTCTCGGCTGCGGCGGCCGTCGTGGCCTCCGCCTCGACCGCGAGCTCGGTGCCCTCCGGGGAGGCGGACGTCGTGCTCGGCGTCGACTTCTCGACGGTCTCGCTCAGGACCTCCGGCTCGGCCGGGGTGGTGGTCTCGGCGGGCGTCGTCGTCTCAGCCGGTGAGGTCGTCTCGGCAGGCGAGGTGGTCTCCGCGGGGGAGGTGGTCCCCGCGGGCGAGGTCTCGCCGCCGCTCGTGGTGGTCGTGGTCTGAGCCGGCGTTGTCGTCTCGGCCGGCGTCTTCGTCTCGCCGCCCTGGGCCCCGACGCACACCGGGCTCTCCTCATTGGCGGGCGCGCCGAAGTGGTAGTCGTACGGGTGGATCTGCACCCACGTCACGCAGAACGTGCCGGAGAGTCCGAACGCCGACCAGGGCACGAAGCTCTCGCCGATGTACTGGGCCATGTCGTGCAGTGTGATCCCCGTCGTCGGGAAGGGCTGGATGCACTCGGCGGAGGTGCTGTCCTTGCATTTGCCTTCGAACTGGAAGTTCGTCCAGGTCGCTCCGCCGGTCGCCGTGAGGTTGATGTGCCCGCCGTCCGGGAATGTGCCGCTCGTCAGCGTGATGCCGGCCGCGCTCACGGTGTACGGCAGCGGGTCGCTCGCGAGGGCCGGGATCGCGAAGCCTGCGATGGCCAGTGCGGCGGCTCCGATGGCTGCCGCGATCTTCTCGTACCACTTGATCATGTTGTTCCCCCCAGCACAGGGCGGCCGCCGGGATAGGGCCGTCTACCTGCGTGTACTGCGAGTTCAGGCTAGCGGGGGAGTGTGAGATTCGCCACAGCAGGTTTCGCTACGACCTCAACGATGGTAATGAAACCGATTCGCTGCCCGGAATGTCCCATTTTCCAGGGGGCTTGGCGTGTGGAGCCGAGCCCGGAGGTGGGTCAGCCGGTGTAGCTGGGCTCGGCGTCGGCGGCGGTGGCGGCCGCGGCGGTCTCGGTGGAGGTGGAGGCCGACTCGTCGTCGGTCGAATCGACCTCCTCGCCGGTGGCGAGGACCTCGCCCGTGGGCTCGGTGCCGACCGCGCCGCTCTTCGAGACGCAGCGGGAGTCCGTGGTGCCGGTCTCGATCGCGCCCGCGTACTGCGACAGGTTCACCCAGGTGATGCAGAAGTCGCCGGTGATGCCCAGCGCCGACCACGGGAGGAAGCTCTCGCCGATGTACTGCGCGAGCGTGTGTGTGACGCCCTCGCAGGTGTCGGCGTCGGAGTCGACGCATGCGGAGTCGAACGTGTAGCCGAAGGTGCCCTGGGATCCGGAGACGCTGATGGTCTTGCCGTCCAGGAAGGTGTCACCTGCGGGGAGGGTGATGCCGGAGTCGTCGACGGTCACGCCGGAACTCTCGGCGCCGAGGGCCGGGACCGCGAATGCTCCCGCGATCATCGCCGCCGCTCCAACCGCCGCTGCGGTGACTCCTGCCCACTTCATGTATGGCCCCTCAGCCTTTCGCTCCGGTGAAACGACGCTCCGCGCCCCCCGGAATATCGTCCCTCGAGGGTAAGCGACACGGTGTGACGTACGCAACATTCGAGGGGGTCGATGCGGCCCAATTGTGACCTTCGCTGACCGTATGTCCGAATGATTCTCGGGGTGCGGCGCGGGTCCCGGCGCTGCTCGCTCGCGGCCTTGCCCGCGCTAGCGACACTTGCTGACACCGCCCGAGGTCGCGCGGCGGCGTGTTGCCCGCGACGCGCCGCGTCCAGTCGTCGCGATGTGTCGGGGACTGTCCACAGACCCCTCGGGCCAGACGGCTCTCCACGGTTCTCGTGGGCGGTTGCGCCCGCGCGCGGCCGGCTCGTCATGGTGTCGGCATGAGAACGCAGCGGAACGGGGTCGCGATGAACGTGGTGAGAGTGGTGGAGTCTCTCGGCGGTGCGGCGCGTGCGCGCGATCTGCTCAAGGCGGGCGCGAGCCGGCATGCGCTGTGCAAGGCGGTGGTGGCAGGGGATCTGGTGCGACGAGACGGCACCTACGCGCTGCCGGGGGCGTCCCGCGCCGCGGTGCTGTCCGCCTCATTCCAGGCCGAACCGACCTGCATCACCGCGCTCGAGAGCTGGGGTGTGCCTCTGATCCCGGCCCCGACGGGCGGCGTGCACCTCGCGGTGGCCCGGAACCGGGGCATCACGAAGAGCGATCCCCGTCTGCGCCGCGGTGTGGTGATCCACCGCACGGGCGAGCTCACGGGAGTGCCCGAGGTCGACGCGGCGCAGGCGCTGTGCGACGCCTCGCGGTGCGTCTCGCCGACGACCCTGGTGGTCGCGGCTGACGACCTTCTCGGCCGGGGGCTGATCCAGCGCGATGACCTGCGGGCCGTGACGCCGCGCCTCACGCGGTGGCTTCGGTCCGTGGCGGATCCGAAGGCGGGGTCGCCGGCGGAGTCGCTGGCGCGCCTCGCCCTCCTGCGCGCGGGCTACCGCCTGCGCAGTCAGGTGCATTTCGATGGCGTGGGAGATGTCGACCTCGTGGTGGAGGACGCCGTCGTGGTCGAGGCGGACGGTCAGACGTATCACTCGGACCCGAAGTCCTTCATCGTCGATCGGCAGCGGGACCGGACTCTGAACGGGCTGGGCTATCGCGTCCTGCGGTTCGCGGCCGCGGAGATCTTCGCCGATCCGGAGGTCGTGACGCGCGATGTGGCGAGGCTCGTGGGCCGCGGCGATGTGCATAGGGCCGCCGCGGCGAGCACTTTCTGACACCTGCCGGCGGCGGGCGACGGCGTGTCGCACGGGACGCGCCGTGCGTGCGGACCGAGATGTGGCAGGAATCGTCGGCGGAGGTGAGCGAAGGGTGGGGTGGCACGCGGGCGGTGCATGCGCGACCCCGCCTGCGCGCCCCGGGCCCTTCTCCCTGGGACTTCGCCTCGCACCCGGTGCAAGAATGGCCAGCGTGACCGCTACGACGCCCGCGCCTGACCTGACCGACTCGGCCGAGCAGGCCCGTGCTCTCGCCGCGGAGCTGCATGCGGCGGGCGTGGATCACATCGAGACGGGCACGCGCCGTCGCGCGGAGTACTCGACGGACGCGTCCAACTACCGGGTGGTCCCGCAGCTGGTGGCGTTCCCGCGTGATGTGGACGAGCTCCTCGCCATCCACTCGGTCTCGCGCGCCACGCTCACGCCGCTGACGATGCGCGGCGCGGGCACGTCGGTCGCGGGCAACTCGATCGGCACGGGCATCGTGGTGGACACGAGCCGCCACCTCAACCAGATCCTCGACGTGGATGTGGAGGCCCGCACGGCCCGCGTCCAGCCGGGCGTGATCATGGGCGACCTGCAGCGCCTGGTCGCGCCGCATGGCCTGCGCTTCGGCCCGGACCCGTCGACGTGGACGCGCGCGACGCTCGGCGGCATGATCGGCAACAACGCGTGCGGCCCGCATGCGCTCGCGTTCGGCCGCACGTCGGACAACGTCCTCTCGCTCGACGTCATCGACGGCCTCGGCCGTCGCTTCAACGCGCGCGCCAAGGCGGACGATGCGGGGGCCGCCGGAGCGGTCGGCCGCGCCGGGGGACCGGAGGCGGTGCCGGGGCTTAAGGAGCTGGTCGAGGCGAACCTCGCGCTGATCCGCACGGAGTTCGGGCGCTTCACGCGTCAGGTCTCGGGCTACTCGCTCGAGCATCTGCTGCCGGAGAACGGCGGCGACCTGGGTCGCTTCCTCGTGGGCTCGGAGGGCACGCTGGGCACGGCGCTCGAGGCGAAGCTTCGCCTTGTCGAAGTTCCCCGAGCAAGGCTCACGGGCGTCTTCGCGTACGACGACATGCCCGCCGCGGCCGACGCGGTGGTTCCGATGCTGCCCCTGAAGACGCAGGCGATCGAGGGCCTCGACGCCCGCCTGGTCGCGCGCGTCAGGGCGGCCAAGGGCGCTGCCGGCGTCCCCGACCTCCCCCAGGGAGCGGGCTGGCTGCTCGTCGAGGTGGGCGCGGCGACGCAGGACGATGCTGAGGCTCAGATGGCGGCGGTCGTCGCCGCCTCGGGCACGTCGAGCTTCCGGGTCGTGCGCGACGAGGCCGAGTCGGCGAAGCTGTGGGCGATCCGCGCGGACGGCGCGGGCCTCGCGGGCCGCACCGCGGATAATAAGGAGTGCTGGCCGGGCTGGGAGGACGCGGCAGTCCCGCCGGAGCGGCTCGGCGCGTACCTGCGCGACTTCGACGCCCTCATGGATCGCCACGGCGTGGAGGGTCAGCCGTTCGGGCACTTCGGCGACGGCTGCATCCACGTGCGTCTCGCGATCCCGATGCAGGAGGACGGGCGACCCCTCAGGGCCTTCATGGAGGACTCCGCGGCCCTGGTCGCGCAGCACGGCGGCTCGCTGTCCGGCGAGCACGGTGACGGCCGCGCCCGCTCGGAGCTCCTCGGCACCATGTACTCCCAGGAGGCGATCGCCCTCTTCAAGGACGTCAAGGCGCTGTTCGACCCGAACAACCTGCTGAACCCGGGCATCATCGTGGACCCGGCGCCGCTCGACGCGGACCTGCGACGTCCCGCGGCGAAGAAGACTGAGCGAAGCAGCGGCGGCCTCGCCTTCGAGCACGACCACGGCGACCTTACGGAGGCCGTCCACCGCTGCACGGGCGTCGGCAAGTGCCGCGCGGACCTGCCGGGGACGGGCACGGGCTTCATGTGCCCGTCGTACGCGGCGACGAAGGACGAGAAGGACGTCACCCGCGGCCGCGCGCGCGTGCTGCAGGACGCGATCAACGGCTCGCTCATCGGCGGCCTCACCGCGCCCGAGGTCCGCCAGAGCCTCGACGCATGCCTGTCGTGCAAGGCGTGCTCGTCGGACTGCCCGAGTGGCATCGACATGGCGGCCTACAAGTCCGAGGTCCTCCACCGCTCCTACCAGGGCAAGCTCCGCCCGATGCCGCACTACAGCATCGGCTGGCTGCCCCGGTGGATGAACATCATCGGCTGGGTGCCGTGGCTCGTGAACGGCGTCATGGCGGTCGGCCCTCTGCGCCGCCTGATCCTGCCGATCGCGGGTCTCGACAAGCGCCGCAGCTTGCCGAAGTTCGCGTCCAAGCCGTTCCGCCGCACCGAGGTGGCGAAGTCTCGCCGCGCGACCGCCGTCCCGACGGAGCCGGTGGCAGGAACGTCCGGAACCAGGGACGATGCGACAGGCAGGGACGATGCGACAGGCAGGGACGATGCGACAGGCCAGGACGATGCGTCGCGCACCGACCGTCGCGTGGTCCTGTGGGCGGACTCGTTCACGGACGGGCTCGACCCGGAGATCCCGACGGCGATCGTCCAGGTCCTCGAGGAGGCGGGCTTCGAGGTCATCGTCTCGGCGGGCGACGCGTGCTGCGGCGTGACGTGGATCTCGACGGGTCAGCTGGACGGGGCGCGCAAGCACCTGGAGCACCTGCTGACGGTCCTGGGTCCGTACGCGGTCAATGGCATCCCGATCATCGGGGTCGAGCCGTCGTGCACGGCGGTGCTGACGAGCGACATCACGGAGATCCTGCCCGACGACCCGCGCGCGCGGTCGGTCGCGCTCGGCACGTACACGCTCGCCGAGGTGCTGACCGGACGGGCGCCCATCAAGCCCAACCCCGAGTGGCAGGTGCCGAGCCTCGAGGGCGTGGACGTGGTCGTCCAGCCGCACTGCCACCAGTACTCGACGGTGGGCTACACGGCGGACCGCGACATCCTCGCGCGCGCCGGCGCGAACGTCACGGAGGCGTCGGGCTGCTGCGGGCTCGCGGGCAACTGGGGGTACGAGAACGGCCACTACGACCTGTCGGTCGACATCGCGCACAACTCGCTCGTCCCGGCGCTCGAGAAGGCCGGGCTCACGAAGGATGGCAAGGCCGTCGCGGGCACGGGTGGCGGCCTGGGTGGCGAGGATGGCACCGTGCAGAGCGGCGACGTGGTCTACATGGCCGACGGCGTGAGCTGCCGCACGCAGGCGGAGCAGGTGGCGGGCGTCGACGGCCTGCACCTCGCGGAGCTGCTGACCCGGGCGGCGCGCGGCAAGTAGGCGACGCCGGGCGGCAGGGCCGTGCCAGCATCGTCCCTGGAAAGATTCCTCGTAGGCCCCAGGTCCCGGCCGGAGGCCATGCAACGTGGCAAGCCGTGCGTGGACTGTGATCCCCGCCACGTCGAACTTCACAGATGTCGCTCAGCGTTATATAGTGAACACAGCGTCCCGCTACTGACACCGTCGCCACAGCAACGATCAGGAGCGGGACTTTTGCATTGTCCCAACGTGGGGCCACCGGGAATCCCGGACTCCACGTCCAGGCTCCCCGGTTCTCACCGAACTGAAGGAGAGCAGCAATGTTCAACACCCTCACCGCCGCGATCGCCGGCCGCAAGGCTCGTACCGCCGACTACAGCCACCTTCCGGCTTCCGTTCGTGACGAGGTCATCGACGCCATGTCGGCCACCTCGGTCTACGACATCCGCTGATCATGCTCGGCACCGCTCGCAACGGCTCCTGCAGGGGCTTCGACCTCGCCGGGTCGGTCCTGCCGGCTCCCGGCGGCGCCCGTCAGGGCTGCACCGCCACCTCGCGCCGCTGACCCGGCGCTCATCCAGCACGACTCACACAAGGAGATCCTCATGGCCCTCAGCAACAGCGTCTTCAACTTCCTCGCTCACCGTTCGACCGCCGGCGACTTCGGCTACCTGCCCTCGCCGATCCTCATGGAGATCGAGGACGCGATGAACGCGACCTCGAAGACCGACATCCGCTGATCTGATCGCAGCATCCGGCCGCCGCGAGCGGTGAGGCCGGTGATACGCAAGCCCCGTCGAGGGATTCTCGGCGGGGCTTTCTGCTGCCGAGGGGGTGAAGAGGAACAGGGACGATGCGGGGGCTGGGCGTGTGGGGCTTCGTCCGGGCGCTTATCGGGGGGCGTCGTGCCAGCGGTAGTAGAAGCCTCGACCTCGCCCTGCCGCGCTCGACGGGTCGAGCACTCCTTCCTGCGCGAGTTGCTTGAGTGTGGCGCCGACGTTTGACGGGCTCGCTCCCACGAGTGATCCGAGTTCCGTGCTGCTGATGCGGCCTCGTCCCTGTGCGTACGACGACGCGACCCTCCTGCGTGACGGCAGTGGGCGCGGATGGCCCATCTCTCGATCGCGATCGGTGAGCTCCGCGAGCGCTTCGGTGGACAGCCGCCACGCGGTTGCTGTGCCTTCGGGAGTGCCTTCGACGGTGTGAAGAAGAGGGGTCTTGCCGATCGCGGCGTGGCTGAGCTTGAGCACGGCGCCGCGGGCCTCCTCGACGGGAAGTTGGATGAGGGGTGCGGCTGAAGCCTCGTCGATCCATCCCTCGGTCAGGAGTCGTTGCAGAAGCAGGAGCGAAGAGACGTCCTGAGCCTCGCGTGGTGGTTCCATCGAGGCGAGCCACGCGATCCACGGCAGGTCGACGGCGTCGCCGACGAGCGACGCCCTGACGAATGGCCCGTCGATCTCGTTGATGCCGGGTGCTGGGTAGCCGATACGGACCATCTCGCGCACCATGCGGTCGACGCCGATTCCTTCTCGTTCCGCTACGCGGAGATCCGCGAGGAGCTGCGCGAGCGATCCGTTCCGCGATTGTGACGGGTGCGTGATGATGTTCGTCGCGTTGACGCCGCCGTAGAAGCCGCCTGGGCTGGTGACGCGAAGTGTGTGGCCGATGTGTTCGACCACGGTGGGCGTGGGCACGTTCCAGTCGCGGTGGGCGACCCCGTTGACTATTGCCTCGCGGGCTGCGAGCGGCGGAATGTCTTTGATCTGGCGGACCACGAGCCCGGTCTCGATGTGGCGTGTGGAGTTGCGTGTCTCGACAGTCCTGAAGACCTCGTCGAGCTCTTCGAGCAACGACCTGCCCGAGCGCCTCACTCGAGCGGTGCTGTCTGCGCCTGCGCGCTCCCTGTGAATGTAGTCCAGGGATGGCTCTCCGCGACCGATGAAGGCCAGCCGACCGGCGTTGGTCAACGTTCCTCTTCCGGTGACGGCGTTCAGCCGGCGGAGCAGTTGGTGGTCGGGTGCGTCGGAGAGTTCCTCGGTCTGTGCGTCGCCGCTCGCTCTGAGGAAGTCTCGGGCGACTGCGATTGCCTGCTGTCGTACCTCGGATGCGGGCGCCCCGGAGTCATCTGCGGACCAGTCGTAGTGAAGCGTCTGCATGCGGCGTGCGTGCCACGTGGTGGCGTCGACCTCGACGCACCTGTCGCCAACGCGCCAGTGGATGCGGCCGCGGTGGCGAATCGGCTCGACGGCGGTCGGTGAGACAAGGACGAGCAGCCTTGTGCCCGCGACGACGGCCTCGGTGACGTCGACCGTCAGCATGCGCTGCGTGAGCTCGTAGATGCGTTGCCGGAGCCATTCTGCGTCGAGCTGGGTGCCGATCACGGTACCGTCGTCCGCGACTCCTACGATGAGCGCCCCGCCGCCTGGGGTGTTCGCCATGCACGTGGCTTCGCCGGCAAGCTTCTCGGCGGCCGTTTCGTTGCGTGTCGAGCCGATGGTCACGTTGCCTTGCTTGTCGCGGCGGCCGGCCTCTTCCTTGAGGTCCACGTGTTTGCGCTCGGAGCTGCCGTCGACGACTTGGCCCTTGTCGATGAGCGTGAGCAGAGCCTGTACCTCTGCTCGCACGGGGTCTGAGCCGAATGCGATGGTCATGGGTGCATTCTGACACGCAGTCATAATTAACGCCATGGAAAATTATGCCTTGGCGTGCGGACTCTGCGTCTGCCATAACTTTTCACCTCAGTAAGGGACGCTCGCGCTGGCGGCGTCCCTGGCGATCGAGTGCCCCTTACTTCGATGTTTGCTTCCATGGCTGCGCACGGACGATGCGCCCTTCAGTCGCCCGTCGCGGTCGCGTCGGGCGCGGGGATGAGGCGGACGACGAGGTTGTTGACCGCGTGCTGGTTCCCGTCGGAGGCGACGTAGGTGCCGTCGGAGGGGTCGCACGTGGTGAGGACCACGGAGCCGGGGACGTAGAAGGAGCTCATGAACAGGCCGTCGTCGGCGGCGAGCTCGTCCTTCGCGACCTGCTCCCACGCGTCGACGACGTAGTCGAGCTCGCCGCACGAGGACTCGAGCAGGACCTCGTCGCCCGCGGAGATCGCGTCGGGCTCGAGCGAGTTGAACACGGCCTCCCGGGCCTGCGAGTGGTGGCCGAACAGGTAGGTGGCGGCGGGCGACACCGGTCCGGGCGCGGAGCCGATCGAGGAGTCCCACATCACCTGGTCCAGGCGTTGCGGCGCGATGGTGCCGTCCTCCCAGTAGTCGTTCTCGTCGGCCTCGTAGACGGGCCAGTCGAGGTCCAGAGCGGCGGAGACGATGCGCGTCGGCACGCAGGCGATCGCGACGGCCGAGGCGCTCACGGAGGGCGAGGACTGCGCGTGGGACGACGATGCGGCGGTCGCGGATGCCGTGGACGCCAAAGTCGAGGCCACGTCCGAGGGCGCGGCGGCGCCCTGGTCCCCCGCCCCGGGGGTGCTCGCGCACCCGCTGAGGAGGAGGATCAGGGCCGCTGCTGCGAACGGTGCCTTACTGCTCACGCAGGCGCCGGCGCGCGATGAGGACGATCGCCGCGATGGCGAGCCCTCCCCAACCCAGCCCGGCGAGGACGGGCGATAGGGCGCCCGAGGCGGCGGTCGCATCGTCCGTCTGAACTGTTGTTGTCGAGGCGGGCTTGGTGGCCGAGGTGGCGAGGGTGCCGGAGGTGGTGTCCTCGTCCTCGGGGATCTCGGCGGCGAGAGCGGTCGCGGTGATGTCGGGGGTGGGGGTGGGCGTGGCGTCCTCTGTCTCGCCGAGCTCGCCCGATTCGGGGGAGGGCTCGACGCAGTCGGGCCAGTCGATGCCGCCCTCGATGAAGGTGTAGTTGTCGTAGCCCTCGGCGGCGACGACGAGGCCGCCGAGATCCTCGCTGTAGAACAGCTGGGATTCGCCGCCCGCGAGGATGACCGTGGCAAGCGCGGTGCCTTCGGCGGGGTAGGTGGTCACCCAGAGGCTCATGTCGAGGGTGTTCTCCACGAGGATCCCCTGGCAGGTGAGGGTGATGGGTGGGGGCCAGGTGGTGTCGGTCGGGACGTCGCCGCAGTCGGGCGCGCCGATCTGATCGACCACGATCTGCGGGCGGCCCTCGTCGTAGGCGAAGTAGTACAGGTAGTACTCGGTGGCGCCGGGGGCCACGATGAAGGAATCGTGGGGGCCGTCGGTCCTGCCGACGTACTCGGACTCGTCGAGGTCGGTGTCGATGTAGAACGTCGGGTCGTCGTAGCTCCACGCGTCGTCCACCGTGATGCGGTCGTAGCCTTCGACGCAGTCGACGGAGAGCGTGCCGGTGTACGGAGCCGTGGTGGCGAGCGCTGGTGTCGCGCTGAGTGCGACGGCGGTGGTGATGCCTGCTGCGATCAGCAGGCGCTTGAGGTGGTTCATGGGATCCCTTTTTCCTGTGTTCACGCACCTGGGTGGTGCGGCGCGCGTGATGCGGCGGCAGGGATCACGGGGAGTGGCGGTCGCGAGGCCTGGGCGCGCGGGACCGGTGCCGATGACGGCTGGTCGGCGTGTGCGCACATGCGGCCCCCTCAGACCCGACCGACGGTGGTCGTTCCCCATGCGAAGCGCCCACCCCTCGGGCGCGATGGGGTGAACGTAACTCTTCGGAGAATTCGTGCGCAACAGGTGAAGGATGATGCGTCACCGATCGGGGGTGGCGCGCGCTTTCGACACGCGATCCAGGGCCTCTGTACCAGGGACGATGCGGCTGCTCAGGAGGCGAGGACGTCGCGGATGAGCTCGGCCAGGTAGGCGTGGCCGGCGTCGGTGGGGTGGAGGGTGTCCTCGCCGATGAGGTCCTCGTGGCCCTCGAACCAGCCCGCGTCGATCGCGTCGAAGAACTCGACGTCCATGGCCGCGGCCGCCAAACCGACGGCGGTGTTGGCGTTCGCGTAGCCGTCGGGCACGGGCCAGGTGGGGGAGATGGGCCCGATCACGACGATGCGCGCGCCCTGCGCCGCGGCTTGAGCGAGGCCGATCGCCTCCTCGGCGGCGGCCTCGATCTCGACGGGGTCGGCCAGGTAGTCGTTGACGGAGCCGATCATGAGGACGATGTCGGAGTCCGGGTCCACCTCGCGCGCGTGGGTGACGAAGTTGGTGTCCTCGCCGGGCGGATCGTCGTCGCGCGTGCGCACGTAGCCGGTGCCGCCGAAGGCGAACAGCTCGACGGTGTACTCGTCGGAGATCAGCGCGGGCCAGCGGGCGTCGGCACCGCTGTCCATCGTGGACCCGGTGGTGTAGGAATCGCCGACTACCGAGAGGCGGGGCTTGGTCGAGGCAGCGGTGGTGGCAGGAGTGGTGGCCGATGCGGAAACCGCAGTCGATGTGGTCGTCGTGTCCGACGAGGTCGCCGCGTCGGTGGCCCCGGACCACGCGCAGGCCGCGAGAAGCCAGAGCCCGAGGACTGTGACGAACGCGCGGGCCAGCGCGCGTGAGGGCGAATCGCGTGGAGCCACGGTTCCCAGGTTAGGTCGCGGAGCAGTACGGCGGAGGTGTCCCTTTCTACGACAATGCAGACGGCAGCACCAACATCTTCCTGTCGGGCAAGGGTTCTCCGCCAACGATCCCTCAAGGGGCGGCTGCGACGCTCCAGCGGCTTGACGCCTACTGGACCTGGGTACTCACCGCGACCGCCGCATAGTGATACGCCTTCCGAAGTCGATGGACGGGCGCTCAACAAGGACGTGAGCCGCCCAGGCAGCACCCAGTGACGTCACGACCGACACGGCGACGAAGACGGGCGCAGGCAGTCCGATTGGGGCGACCGCAATCATCACGATTGTGTGCACGAGGTAGAGCGAATAGCTGATCTTGCCGAGCCAGAGCACGGGAGTCGCAACCTCCGCGTTGCGCAACGCGTAGAACGCCCAGAAGATCACCAGCCCGATGAGGTATGACGAGTCAAACCCCATCGGCGTCCACGAACTTGTCGTGCCCTGCCCGTCGTACTCGAGAAGCCATCCGAGGGCCGGGACAACAAGGATCGCGCTCGGCAGCAACACCAGCAGTGAACGCGATCGCTGCGACTCCCAGAGGTACAACGAGAAGCCGAGTGACGCAGTGAACATCATCAGCGGCACTACGGCCGTGAATCCCGTGAGCCGGAAGTAGTTGGACCACGCGAGGGCTCCGAAAGCTGCGAGCCAGCACAGGCCAAGCCACACGGAAAGGTCAAGTCGTCTTGCAAGCTTGCTGACCACTGACTGAATGTAGAAGACGACCTCAATCCCGAGAGTCCACGCGACGCCAAGGATGGTCGTCGCGCCAATGAATCCTTGAAGCATCGTGATGTTGATTGCGATCACGGCGAGCGTGAAGCCGCCCTGTGCGTCGCCTGTCATGAGCGCAACTAGGGCGTATGCAAGCGTGGCGAGCCAGTAGATCGGATACAGCCGCCAGAAGCGTCGAATCGTGAATGTAGCTGCGCTCTGGTTTGACAGTGTCAGACCCACCACGTACCCGCTCACGAGAAAGAACGCGACGATTCCGATGCGCCCGAGGTTGACCCATTCGGCAGACCAGGCCGCGTAGCCAGGAAACGCAAACTCAAGCGGGTGCTGGAGTGCGACCATTAGAGACGCTACGCCGCGGATGCCGTCGATGTACTCAATCCGACCGTGACTAACTGAAGCCCGTGCAACAGCCTCAGTGTCAGACCTCATGTCCCCCACCATGCGCGCGAGTCTAGCGGCACACACACGAAGCGCCCCACTGCGCCTCAGCAAGCTCTAGCTGTAGTTCCCCTGCAGGTTGTGAACGGTTGAGGTAGGCGAAGTGAATCGGCCTGAGTTTCGTTCCGTCCTATCGACAAGGATGGAACCCATGACTCGTTACACCCCGGAGATGCGTGAGCGCGCGTTGAGGATGCTCGCGGAGGCGATCCCGGAACACCCGAACCTGTGGAGCGCAGTGCGGCACGTCGCCGGGCTGCTGGGGATGAGCCCCGAGACGCTGCGCGTGTGGCATCGCCGCCTCGAGGTCGACGCTGGCGTCAAGCCCGGAGTCCCGTCCGACGCGGCCGAGGAGATCAAGCGTCTCAAGCGTGAGAACGCCGAGTTGCGCAAGGCCAACGAGATATTGAAGGCTGCGAGCGTGTTTTTCGCCAAGGAGCTCGACCGCCCCTGACCGAGATGGTCCGGTTCATCGACGAACATCGTGATCAGTTCGGGGTCGAGCTCATCTGCCGGGTGCTGCGCCCGGCAGTCCAGGGATTCCTTACGTCGCGCGGGTACCGCGCGGCGAAGACGCGCACGCCGTCCGCGCGGCAGCTACGTGACGACCTGCTCATCCCTGAGGTCGCTCGCCTGCACGCGGAGAACTACGGCGTGTACGGGCGGCGAAAGATGCACGCGCTGATGTGTCGGCAAGGGTGGGACATCGGCCGCGACCAGACCGAACGCCTCATGCGGGCCGCTGACGTGCGGGGCGTGAAGAAGTCCAAGCGCGTCTTCACGACGAAGAGCGATCCGAAGGCGGCGCTGCCGCGGGACCTCGTCAACCGCCACTTCGCGGCCGACGCACCACGACGGCTGTGGGTCGCTGACATCACCTACGTCGCGACGTGGTCCGGCTTCGCCTACGTCGCGTTCGTCACCGACGTCTTCTCACGCAGGATCGTGGGCTGGAACGTCGCGTCGACCCTCAAGGCCGAGATCCTGCCGCTGCAGGCGCTCGACATGGCTGCGTGGGACGCCGGCGGCGACCTCAGCGGGCTGACGCACCACTCGGATCACGGGTCGAACTACATGGCGATGGTCTACACCGACCGCGTCGTCGAACTCGGCGCGAAACCATCGACGGGAACCGTGGGCGACTCCTATGACAATGCCCTCGCCGAGGCGATCAACAACCTCTACAAGACCGAGCTAATTCGCCAACGCGGCCCCTGGCGAACCGTCGAGCAGGTCGAGCTCGCGACCCTCGAGTACGTCTGGTGGTGGAACAACCAGCGCCTGCACGGCGAGCTCGGCATGCGAACACCACTCGAGGTCGAGGAGGCCTACTACGCTGACCTCGAATCACCCCGGCCGGTACCTGCCGGACAGGGAAACTGAGCGGAACGAAACTCAGGCCAATTCAGTGACCATCGGCGCTGGAGTTTGTCGGAGACGTAGTCACGCAGCGGACCCTCAAGGGTGAGCTTCGCGGGCCTGGGCCGTTCACGGCGCTTCACCGAGGCGCGATGAGCGGTGTGAGGAAGATAGCAGTCCCGGGCGACGGTGTTGCGGCCTAACTCACGGCTGATCGTCGATGGGGATCGCCCCATGGTGCGCGCGATCGCGCGCATCGACATGCCCTGCGTCAACAGGTCCTTGAGCCGTTCTCGCTCGAGCAAACTCAGGTAGCGGGTATCGATGACTTGCTCCACGCGGTGCAGGGGCACCCGCTCGCCCTGCACCCAGGCCGTTCTCGGTTTCTTCACGTGCGCCAGGACCTCCTGAGGACGATAGAGGACGACTCTTCCGTCGGGGTAGACGCGGCCCTTCGAGAACACACGAATGCCCTTGTCCCAGTCCAATGCCTGATGCGCCTCGACGTTCAGTCGGCGCGCCGCTTCACGCCGAGCAACGCCTTGCGCGCGCAAGCGCAGGAACTCCTGGCGCTTGGCATCGGCATAGGTTCCCGTGAAGATCCCCGCGCGATGCGCCCACGCGTAGCAGGTCACACGGTTGAAGCCCAACTCCCGTGCGACCGCGGAGACGTTCCCGACCTCGCTCAAGCGGGCGAAGAACGCCGCCTTGTCCTCATCCGAATAGGCGCGCTGCGTGCTCCGCGGCGTTGACAGCCCCGCCTGCTTCATCCACCTGTAGCCGCGATCCGGACTCACGCCAGCGGCCAGAGCAGCCGCCCGCACCGATCCGCCCCGATCGATCAACGCCAGAAACGCCAACCTCTGCTGCTCCGTGAACTTCCTCGCCGGCATCTCCACTCCTCGCCGCTGGTGTTGCGACGATCGCTGGAATCCAAGCGGTCCAATGCTCCGTGATGTCCGTCAGCCACACCCGGTCAGGCGCATCGGCGGTGAAGTCACGTTGGACGTGGTCGTCGTGCACCGGCGGGCCGGCCTTCTTGCCCGAACCGCGCCGGCGGTGCACGGCGGCGACGATGCCTGCGTCGCGGCAGATCGAGTGCACGGTGTTGCGTGAGACGGCGTAGCCCTGGTCCTCGAGCTCGTCGGCGATGAAGCGGTAGCCGAACTCGGGGTCGTCGGCGTGGATGTCGAGCGCGGCGTTGGTGAGATAGGCGCGCTCCAGATCCGCGTGAGTGACGGGGTCGGCCTTCCACTTGTAGAACGCCTGCTTGCTGAAGCCCAGCACCCGGCAGGTCACCGCGACGGGAATCCCCTCAGCGGCAAGGTCAAGGACCAGCGGGTAGGTCATTTTGGGGAGATGTCCTTGGCGAAGTACGCGGCCGCGCGGCGCAGGATCTCGACCTCTTGCTCGAGCTGACGGTTGCGTCGCTTGAGCTCGCGCACCTCGGCAGCCTCGGCGCTGGTGAAGCCGGGACGGACGCCGTCCTCGACGTCGGCCTTCTTCAGCCAGTTGCGCAGACACGACTCCGTGATGCCGAAGTCCTTAGCGATTGCAGCGATCGAGCCGCCCTGGCGGGCGACCGCGACGACATCGCGTCGGAACTCGGCGGGATAGGGCTTGGGCATGGGTGACATCCTTCCAGCACGGACGAAGTCCGCACAGAACAGAAGTCAACCGATGCTGGGGCAGACCCGAAGCACGACCATCGACCCCGCAGCCATCCTCGCCGTCATCAGCGAACAGGCCGCGCGCATCGCCGCACGCGAAGCGGAGAATACGGACCTCAGAGCCGGGCGTGAGGAAACGCCGTAGACGTGGCCGCAACGCGGCGCGAACTGTCGTCCGAGGCAGCGAGAGCCACGCCTGCGTAGGCTAAGAACAACGCGCTCGTGGCAAACCAAGCGAGATAGTCGAAGGCGAACCCCATCGCGAGAATCCCCACCCAGCCAGCGAAATAGCGCCTTCGAGCGGGCGCTGTAGCGATGAGCCAAGTCATGCCAACGAAGGCGCAACAGGCGAGAACCGCACCGGCCACACCGCCTTGGATCAGCAAGGCCACATACTGGTTATCCAGTGCGTAGAAGCCATCATCGACAAGAACTCCAGAGCGGTACAGCCGCTCCACGCTGCCGAATCCGTCGCCGAAAATGGCGGACGGAACGCTGCGAAGAGTCACGAGGTTGGAGGTCGACGCAATCGAGTTCATCCTATGAGCAGTATTCGTCGCGCTGAATTCGTCCTCAAGGACTGCACCTGAGAGACCCGATCCGATCAAGACTAGCGATGCCACGCCTACGCCGAGAACGGCAAATGTTGCCCCTGGCGCCGTTCGTCGATTCAGGATCCAAAGGATCACGATCACTGCTGCGATGACCGTGGCCGACGCACTGCCTGTCGCGAATGCCCCAACTAGGAGAAGCCCTAGCAGAGGCATCCGCAAACCTGGTCGAGACCGCTGCGCACAGGCGAATGCAACGCCGGCAAGAATCACGAAGCTCATAACGATCGGGTGGCTGAGTGTTCCCTGGGCGCGGGTCGCGCCAGCAATGAACGGGTGAGCCGGGCTGACGAGGAACGGATCGCCCAGAATGGGGCCGGTATCGAACGCAATCTCGGCTATTCCCAGCAGTGACTCAATCGCCGCTAGGGTCATGACGGCCCACGAGATAAGGCTTCGCTCCCGCGGCGTTGAGCTATAAGTCGCCCAGTAGACCGGGATTGCTAGGGGTGCAATTAGCAGCGCAAATCCACTAGACGCGTGTGCGAAGAGCGTACTTAGGCTTGCCAAAGCGTAGAACGCGAGAAGCACCCGAATGAACGGCGGGCGGCGCAGCCGTCCGCGAGCCACAAAGATCCCGAACCAGACGAATCCGAGCCCGACTATGACTGGGTAGAAACTGCCAAGTGGGAGTGCTGAGGTCGCGGATGACGGGATGAGAATCACAACCGACGTCGCACCGATGACTGACCAAGCGAGTGCGCGTGAGTCTGCCCCAGCAGCTGCTTGCGGCGACGTCGCGCGACTGTGCAGATAGATCCCCAGTGTCCCCATTGGCAGAACAATACCGCTCGGGCCGCCCCCACTGTTTGGTCCGGTCTGTGTGTGAGTCGTCGGTTTCCATTTCGTGGGTGCAGTGGCGAGCATAGTCGGCGGGGGCCTGGTAGCCCAGGGCCGAGTGGCGTCGCACGGTATTGTACTCGGTCTTCCAGTCGCTGATGACGACGCGGGCGTGCAGTAGCGAGTAGAAGCTGTTGATGTTCAGGCACTCGTCGCGGATGCGGGAGTTGAACGACTCGACGTAGCCGTTGAGCCACGGCGAGCCCGGCGGGATGTAGAACAGGCCGGTGCGGGTGCCGGCCCAGTCGGCCATAGCCTGGCTGATGAACTCCGGCCCGTTGTCGGAGCGCAGGACCGCGGGAGCGCCACTGACCGCGACGAGGTCGTCGAGGTGGTCGCTGAGCCGGTCGGCGGTGATGGAGCGTTCCACGAGCACGCCGATGCACTCCCGGGTGTGCTCGTCGACGATGGAGACGATCTTGATCGCCCGGCCTGCCTCGTCGACGTCGAACTGGAAGTCCACGGCCCACACCACGTTCGGCGCGTACGCCTTCGGCGCGTCAGCGGTCGAGGACCCGATTCTCTTGCGTCGGCGTTGCTGGGGGGACCTTCAGGCCCTCTTCACGCCACAGGCGTTGGATTTTCTTGTGGTTCACGTGTCAGCCCTCGCCGCGCGCGTCGTGGTAGGCGCGCCGGTAGCCCCAGCGGGGATGCTTCTTCGCGTAGGCGCGCAACCACTCGCGCAGCGCAGCGTCGGGGTCGGCGCCGGTGTCGGACTTGAGGGTGCGCCGGTAGGCGGACCTGGATAGCTCGGCCAGACGGCACGCCATCCGCTCGCTGACCCGCATCTTCGTGATGAGGTGAGCGACGGCGGCGCGCCTTCTGCCCGGGCCTAGAAGTTTCCCTCCGCAAGCTCCTTGAGCGCCGCCTTCTCCAGCTCCGCTTCCGCGAGCAGGCGCTTCAATGTGGCGTTCTGCTTCTCGAGCTCCTTGAGCCGTTTCGCGTCGTCGGCCTTCAGGCCGCCGTACTGGTTGCGCCACCGGTAGTACGTCTGCTCCGACACTCCCAGCTCGCGGCGCACCGCGGCGACATCCGCGCCATCGGCCAGCATCCGGTCAGCCTGGCCGAGCTTGCGCACGACCTGCTCAGGCGTGTGCCGCTTCCTTGTGTTCGTCATGATCAGACCAGTCTTCCTGCCCGCGACCGCGAGCATCAAGACGACTCGCACAACGACTGGACCTATCCCACGGGGTCAGCCCACGCTCTCGCGAACGATAAGTGAGAACGTCTCAGAACGTCCCAGTAGGTGACGCTCCCTCATCTCCCGGAAACCTGACCCCGCTACTCTGGCCCACGTGAAGGAGCGGGGGATGTGGGCTCTGGTCGTGCTCGGGCTTGTGGCGGTGGTGGTCGTCGCGGGGTTGCCATTCCTGGTGTTCCCGGCGCACGACGAGCCGGGACAGGTCGACGTGGTGCTGGTCCTGGGCGGCCCGACTGACGCGCGCGTGGACCTCGCGATGCAGATGGTGGACGACGGGCTCACGGAGAATGTCCTCATCTCGCTGGATCCCGAGCAGTCCGAGAACTACCGGGCCGCAGCCGACGCCTGTGCCTCGAGGCCAGAGGTGGTCCAGTGCCTGAAGCCCGACCCGTTCACGACGCGCGGCGAGGTGATGTGGCTGAGCCGCGAGTCGGAGGCGAACGGCTGGGAGAGCGCGGCCGTGATCACGTTCGGCCCGCATATCTCCCGGGCGCGCCTGATCGTGAACCAGTGCTTCGGCGGCGACGTGCTCATGCTGAACTCGGAGGAGAAGGTGTCGCTGCCGTACTACGCGTACATGTACGCCTACCAGTCGGCGGCGACGGTCAAGGCGCTCATCCAGGGACGATGCGAGTAGCGCCTACCCCTTGACCCAAGCGGCAATGTCCCGACAGGCCGCGACGATCATCTCCGCGGCGGCGTCGTAGACGTCCTGCGTCAGGCCGTAGGGGTCGGGCACCTCGGCGATCGTCTGACCGGCCAGGTAGGGACGATGCGCCTGTACGGCCTCGGCGATGTGCGCCACCCGCTCATCAGGCGTGGAGCCAGTGAGCGGCGCCCCGTCTCGCGCGGTCATCGCGATCTCCTCGAGCAGGAACGTCCGTTTGAGCGCGATCGGGTTCTCGGACACGATCCGCCTGCGGTGTTCGGCGGTCATGGCGATGATGAGGTTGGATTCCTTCACGATGGCGGGGGCGAGCTGCCGCCCGGCGTGCAAACCAGCGGAGAAGCCGGCGGGCATCGCGAGAGACATCTCCATCGGCATCTTCCCGCCGACCACAGCCATGACACCCGCGCTGCTCACCGTTGCGAGCTCCCCTAGGTACCCTTGGAGCGCGATGGCCGCGGCAGGTGATCGGCAGATGTTGCCGGTGCAGACGGTCAGGATGGAAATCACGGCTGGTACCCCCGGGTTGAACTCGGGGACAGTGTAGAGGGGCACACATGCGGCAACCGCCAATCCACGCGGCGAAGGGGACGCGACGGTGGGGCTGGTTCGTGGCCGCATTCGTGGTCCTCGCGGTGATCGGCTGGGGCGGTTGGCTCGCGTGGGACGCCTATCAGGCGCAGGCCGAGGCGGACACCCTGCAGTCGTCGGCGGCCCGCGCCCAGGACGCGGTGAGCGCACGCGATGTCGAGACGCTCCGCACCGAGGTCGACACCCTCTCGGAAGCGGCGAACTCCTTCTACGAGCATACGCAGGGCCTCAACTGGACGCTCGCGACGTACATCCCGTGGGTCAAGGACCAGGCACGCCCGCTGCAGGCGGCCGGCGTCGCGGTGAAGGCGCTCGCGGACGACGCCCTGGAGCCCCTGTCAGAGCTCGACGATCTCGACGCGCTCGCGAACCCCGAGTTCGTCGACGGTCGGATCGACCCGTACTTCATGGAGCCCTACCGCCCGACTCTCGAGCAGGTGCAGGAGGTCCTGACGGACCAGGCGGAAGCGCTCGCGGAGGTCGACACGTCGAATTCAGTGGTCCTCGTCGCGGACGCCTTCGACAGCCTCACGGGGCAGCTGAACGAGCTAGCGACGATGGTCGACGACGCCACCACCCTCGCGCAGCTGCTACCGACCATGCTGGGCGGTGAGGAGCCCCGCACCTATGCGGTCATGCTCCAGAACAACGCCGAGCCGCGCGCCTCGGGCGGCATTCCCGGCGCGGTGATCATGGTGACGATCGACGACGGCCGCCCCGAGATTGGCGACTACTACTCGGCGGGCGAGCTCAACACTGGCGAGTCCGTCGATGGCGCGACGGACGAGGAGCTCGCCATCTTCGGCGCTCAGCTCACCGAGTACGCCCAGACCGTCAACGCGACCCCGCAGTTCCCGCGCGCCGCGCTGTTCATGAGCGAGTTCATCGAGCGGGCGTCTGGCGAGGCTCCCGACGGCGTCATCAGCCTGGACCCGGTAGCGCTCGGCTACATGATGGGCGACGCCGAGCCGCAGACAATCGAGGGCATCGAGGTCAGTGGCGCGAACCTGGCCGAGGTCATGCTGAACCAGGTCTACTTCGAGTTCGAGGACCCGCTCGACCAGGACGCCTTCTTCGAGCAGGTTGCCAAGTCGCTCTTCGGTGAGGTCCTCGGAGGCGGTTCGTCCGCAGTCGACGGCCTGGAGCGCGCGCTCCAGGAGAACCGCTTCTCGGTGTGGTCGGCGACGGCCTCGGAGGAGGAGATCCTCGAGGGCACTCCCGCTGGCGGGGACATGCTCAGGGACGATGTCTGGGCCGGCGCGTTCTTGAACGATGGCTCGGTCACCAAGATCGGCTACTACGTCGACATGGAGGTCGCCCCGAGTGCCGGCTACTGCGCTTCCGACGGACGGGTTGCGAGCGGTCAGATCGACGTCACGCTCACCCACACCTTCGAGGGCGACGTGGCAGAACTCCCAGACTACGTCGCGAAGTCCGTTTCCGGCATTGGACGGGGAGAATTCCTGGGCGCGTTCTATATTGCAGTCCCCGAGGGATATCGCGTCTTGAGCGTGATGGCAGATTCTGAGCCCGCCGGCTATACGTCGATCGATCTCGCGGGACGCAGCCTCGTCGAGCTTCAGATCCGCCTGGCTCCGGGCGAGTCAACCCAGGTATCTGTGGTGGTTGAGCCAGAATCATCCTACTTTGGGATAGGTGAAGTACTGGCATCGCCGGGCTCGAAACCTAGTCTTAACGTGCTTGACGTCGACACATTCGAATCAGACTGCTAGCCTCTCCCGTGGAGACAGGTGTGCTGTTTATCACAGCGCACGCAGAGATAAGCGCCGGTCGGTTCGGCGTCAACTGGGGGGTATCACCTGATGCGTAAGATTCTTGCTTCTGCCGTGACCGCGGCGGCACTCGTTCTCGCATCCGCGGGCATGGCCGCCGCGGACGAGTTCGACTACGCGGGCAGCTACACGCCGGGCGTCTATGGCGTCATCGGCTCGAAGGGCAAGGATTACACCGTGCCCGTCAACACGGTCCTGCCGTTCACGTTCAAGAACGTGCCCGCGGGCACCTACACCTTCACGGTGAAGAACCCGGACAGCAGCCTGTTCGGCAAGAGCTTCACCGTGACCGTGGGCGCGGACGGCACCTGGTCGACCAGCGTCACCGCGCCCTCGACGCCGATCGCCGGCCTCAAGGTGTCTGTCACGTTCGACGACGCCGAGAGCGAGGAAGTCGAGTCGACTACCGTCTTCAGTGGCACGATCAACGTCACCGACTCGGGCACCGGCGCCGCCGGTGACGAGGTCACCGACGACAGCACCTCGGACTCCGCCACTGGTGACGAGGAGGCTACCGACGAGGAGACAAGCGACGCAGTCGAGGCCACCGATGAGGAGACCTCGGCCGAGCTCGCCGCGGGCGACACCGCCTCCGACGAGTCGCTCGCCAGCACCGGTGCGGGCAACATGGGCCTCGTGGCCGGTGCTGCAGGCCTCCTGGTCGCCGGTGCGGGCGCGGTGGTCGTCGCCGCTCGCCGTCGCCAGAACTAAGCGGAGTCTCCACCTCTCAAGCTCTGAAAGACCCCGCCGCTCCTTCCGGAGCGGCGGGGTCTTTGCTTGTTACGCGGCGGTGAATTCTTGTCAGCACCCCTTCTAGGAGGCGGGAATGCTGTGCCAGACTGCACCCGACGCACCGCGATATGGGGTCGTGGTGCGCGAGCGGTGTTTCCGCAGTCTTGAGCAGCCGAGGGGGCTCGCCGATGGCGACATACACGTCACAGTCGTACAAGCCGTGGTATCTCCGCGTATACGGCGGCATGCCCCTGTGGGCAGCGATCCTTGCCGCAGTCGCTCTGGTGGGCTTGGTCGCGTACGCGCTCCTTGGAGGCTGACCGAAGGCGACACTTGGTGAAGTGTTTTCGGCCAAAGTCCTTGGCTGAGTGCTCAAACTGTGACAAAATGCCCGTGTCGGACAGCGGGGGCTGGCTGGCGAGGACGAGTCACCGTAGGTCGGAACGCCGCAGGGGAGCACACCGATGGCCACATACACGCCGCAGTCCTACAAGCCGTGGTATCGCCGCAACTATGGCGGGCTGCCGGTGTGGGGCATGTTCGTTTCCGGCGCCGCGCTCGTGGCGATGGTCGCCTACGCGGTCACCGGGGGCTGACGCCTCAGAGCGCCGTGAGAGGCCCTCTCGCTAGCCCTTGCGGTGCTTGGCGGACTTCTTCTCCCGTGCGTCGTCCTCGGCGTATTGGTAGCCGTAGCGGCCGTATCCATAGGAGTCGGGCCCGCTCGTGGGCAGCATGGTGAGGACGATGCCCGAGCGGGGGGCGCCGACCACCTCGAGGGCGTCGAGGGATGCGTCGAGCTGGTTGGCCCGCGTGCGGCCCGCGGCGACAATAAGCAGACTTCCACCAACCAGGCGGGAAAGCACGGCTGCGTCGGTCACGGGAAGTAGCGGGGGAGCGTCGAAGAGGACCACGTCGTACTGGTGGGTCATCTGCCCGATGAGCTGCTCCATCGCGGAAGAGCCGAGCAGCTCGGACGGGTTGGGTGGAACCTGGCCGGAGGCGACGACGTAGAGGCTTCCGGCGCCCCAGCGCTGCGTGACGTCGTTGAGGGATGCGCGACCGATGATGGCGTCGGTGAGTCCTACGCCGCCCTCAATACCCAGATACTCGTTGATCTTGGGCTTGCGAAGGTCTGCGTCCACGAGCAGCACCTTCGCTCCGGATTCGGCGAGCGCGATCGCGAGGTTCGACGCGGTGGTCGACTTGCCCTCGGTCGGCATCGAGCTGGTGACGACGAACGCCTTGGTCGAGCGGCCGGCTTCGAGGAACTGGAGGTTGGTGCGCAGCGTACGGAACGACTCGGAGCGCGGGCTGCGAGGATCCGCGTGAACGACGAGCGGGCGCTGCTTCGCCTTGGGGTCGAAGACGATCCCACCGAGGATCGGCACATCAGTGAGCAGCTCGACGTCGCGCTCGTTGTGGAGGCGGGTGTCCAGAGCAGCACGGAGCAGCGCGATCCCCACGCCGAGAGCGAGCCCCAGGAGCGCGCCAAGCGCGAGGTTGAGCTTGAGATTCGGCGAGGACGGGTACTGGGGCGTCTCGGCCTGCTGTACGACCGAGAGGCTCACCGTGGAGCCGTCGCCGCCATCGGTCGTCTCGAGGTCCTCAACGACGACGCCGAGCTGCGTGGCGACTTCTGTTGCCAAAGCAGTCGCGAACGCGGGATCCTCGTCAGTGGCGGTGATGTCGATGACGGACTTGCTCGTCGACGCCGTCGCCGAGACCTCGCCTCGCAGGTCCTGGGCCGCCGTGTCGGTGAGTCCGAGCGCCTCGATCGTGGGGTCGAGCACGGACTGTGTGGTGGCGAGGTCCGCGTAGGTGGCAACTCGCGCAAGAGTGAACGAGGAGCCCTGCTGCAGCTCGGACACTGACGAAGCCCCAGACGTGGAGACGAACACCTTGGCGCTGGCCGTGTAGGTCGGCGGAGTGACGGCCGTCATCGTGAACGCGGCAGCGACCGCGAGAACGAAGGCGACGGTGATGAGGATCCAGTTCTTGTGCAGAATGCGAATGTAGTCCTGCAGTTCCACGGCGCGCGGTTTCCCCTCGATTGTCCTACCTGCCTGCATTCCGCAGAGTGATCAGTGCCCGCTGCATTCTCTCATGCGCAGGAAGCGTCACGTCCATGACATTCCCTGTTGATACACTCCGCCTATGAAATCCCGGGGATGGGGGGCTCCGGCCAGTCGAATGCGCGGCGTCGCAGGCTGGGCGGTCCAATTGCAGGCGGCGTTGGCGATCTCTGACGCCTTCGTAGTGATCATGGTGATGGTCATCGCCCAGTACATGCGCTTCAACGTTGACCTCGGTGCTCAGGTGCAGGGCCCCAACTCGCCTCCGTACATCTGGCTCTCCGTCGCAATCGGTGTGCTGTGGTGGACACTGCTGGGCGCCTTCCGCACGCGCGAGACGCGCATCATGGGCCACGGCCCGCAGGAGTTTCAGCGGGTCACGCGAGCATCGCTTGATGCCTTTGTCGTAGTCGCGGTAGTTGGATTTCTTACGCAATGGGAAATCTCCCGCGCATATTTGCTCATCGCCTTGCCTGTGGGCCTCGCCGCAATTCTGACCTATCGGCTCGCCTGGCGTCTCTGGGTGCACGCGGAACGTTCTCGGGGGCGCCTTCTCACGAATGTGCTCGTGATCGGTCCCGCCTCGCTGGCTGTCGATCTCTCTGAACGGCTGGAGCGCGCACGGCTCGCGGGCTACGAGGTTGCGGCGGTCGCTCGCATCGACGGAACCCGACTGGCGCACGACGCAGGCCTTGGCCTGCCTGTAGTAGATGAGCGCACCGACCTCGTGACGCTCGCGCGCAGCGTGGGGGCCGAGTACATCGTGCTTGCCGGCTCGGACGCGCGTTCGAACGAGTACGCGCGGCGCCTGGGATGGCAGATCGAGGGGACCGAGATCGGCCTCATCGTCGCGCCGGCGCTCGCGGAGGTGGCTGGTCCGCGCGTGCTGATGACCCCGGTGGAGGGGCTTCCCCTCATGCACGTGGACTCGCCGCAGTTCACGGGAGCCAAGTACTACACCAAGCAAGTGTTCGATCGCATCACAACGGTCTTGTTGCTCATGCTTCTGGCCGTACCGATGCTCGTCGTCGCGGCGCTGGTGAAGTTCACCTCGAAGGGGCCGGTGCTGTTCAAGCAGGAGCGCATCGGCATGGGGATGAAGCCGTTCGCGATGTACAAGTTCCGGTCCATGTACACGAATGCGGAAGATCGTCTCAAGGACCTGGAACACGAGAACGAGGGCAACGGCGTTCACTTCAAGATGAAGGACGATCCTCGAGTCACTCCGGTGGGGCGGGTGCTGCGGAGATTCTCCATCGACGAGCTCCCGCAACTCTTCAACGTGATCAAGGGCGACATGTCGTTGGTGGGGCCTCGCCCTCCGCTACAGCGCGAGGTGGACGTGTGGGGCGATTATGTGGAGCGTCGCCAGCTTGTCCTCCCGGGTCTCACGGGCCTTTGGCAGGTTTCGGGGCGGTCTGACCTCACCTGGGAAGAAGCCGTTCGCCTGGACCTCTTCTACGCGGAGAACTGGTCGCTCTCGGGTGATCTGCTGATCATGCTGCGGACATTCGTTGCTGTATTTGGGAAGTCCGGTGCGTACTAGCGATGTGCAGTCAGCGCAACAGTCTCTGTGTGGCGCAGACCCGAAAGGGGCGCCAGACACGGTACCGCACGGCGTTGCGCGTCCAGTTTCAATACAAGCGTAGGTGTCCTTCCCCTACTCGTCGGAGAAAGGTCGGTGGCATATGCCCTCGGTAGCAATCATCGGCACTCGTGGTTATCCGAGCTACTACGGCGGCTTCGAGACTGCGGTGAGGGAGCTCGTGCCTGACCTCGCTGATGAGGGATGGCGTGTCACGGTATACAGCCGAAAGGGAGCGACTCGTGCCGAAGACCCCAACAGGGACGACCGGATTCGATCGGTAGAGACACCTGGTATTGAGCGAAAGTCACTGAGCACCCTCAGCTACGGTCTCACCGCTGTCCTTCACGCTGCCAAGGAGAGGCCGGACGTTGCGCTAGTCATGAACGTCGCCAACGGCTTCTGGTTACCCATCTTGAGACTTGCGGGGATCCCCACGCTTGTCAATGTCGACGGTATCGAGTGGGATCGGGCGAAGTGGGGTCGGTTCGCCAAGTGGGTATTTCGTTCCGGCGCCAAGTGGACGGCTCGATTCGGGACCCAGTTGGTGTTCGACTCTCACGAGATTGGACGGCGCTGGATGCAGGACTTTTCTCGCAACGGCGCATACATCCCATACGGTGGCCAGTTTGTGGAGCATGATCTTCCTCTTGAAGACGGTCTTGCTCATCGCAGCTACGTTCTGATGGTTGCACGATTCGTTCCCGAGAACACGGTGCAGGAGTTCTTCGAGGCAGTCCCACTGCTGGCGCAAGAGTACGACGTTGTCATTGTGGGTTCCTCGGGCTACGGAGGAGCGTTTGATGACCAAGCTAGAGAACTGTCCGCACGACACGGGAGGGTTCGTTGGCTAGGGCACGTGAGCGACGACGCCAGGCTCTTCAGTCTCTGGCAGCATGCCGGAGTGTATTTTCACGGGCATAGCGTCGGCGGAACGAACCCAGCGCTGGTACAAGCGATGGCGCTTGGTGCACCTGTGGTCGCACGTGACACTGTCTACACGCGCGAGGTGTTGGCCAACGGGGCGCTCTTCGTTCGGCCAACCGCGGTCGACATTGTCGACGCGATACGTGAGCTTGCTTCGGATGGCGTCAAACAAGAAGCATTTAGCCTGTCGAATGTGACTCGTGCACGCGAGCAATATAGTTGGCGATCCGTTAACAGTGGATACCTGCGGGAACTCTCGACGCTGATCGGAGTCACACGATGAGGGTCATGTTTGACGCATACTGGCTCGCGGATGGCCCGCCGTCAGGCCGCAACGTCGTCAGTTCGTTGATCGCGGCGTGGGCGAGTGAGTTCAAGGCTGATGACTTGACAGCCCTCCTACCTGCTGACGTCGAGATTGATTTGCCGTCAACCGTGTCCAGGATTGTTGTACGGCCATTCGTCCCCAACCACGGGCTGTGGGTGCAGACGCAACTAGGGAAAGCCTCCGCCCACTCCGACGTTCTGATTACGCAGAATTTCGCCCCCCTTCTGCGGCAAGAAGGACGGCTCTCAGTTGTGTTCATGCATGATGCGATATATCGACGGCACCCGGAGTGGTTCCAATGGCGCGAGCGCCGGTACCTTGACGTTGCGACGGCCAGTTTGCGTCAGGCAGACCTGATCTGGACTTCATCGGAGGCGGAGGCATCCCAGATTCGAGGGCTCCTGCCCCGGTACGGGGAGCGCGTGGTGCCAATTGGACTCGCTGTTCCTAGAGGCCTCGCAACTGCGGTAGCAATTCGTCCTGGTGGTCATACTGCTGAGCCTTTTGTGCTCGCGGTCGGACGCCTGAATGTACGCAAGAACGTAGGTCGACTCATCGAAGCAGTAACTCCTCTTCTTGCCTCAGGTCGTCGGCGTCTACTGATCGTCGGAACTCCCGACGGCATGGAATTCCTACAGGAAGAACACGAGAATGTGCACTTCATGGGCGGGGTGAGTGATGGTGAACTGCGGTGGTTGTACGAAAACTGCGAAGCGTTCGTATTCCCGTCGCTAGATGAGGGCTTTGGGCTACCGCTCTATGAGGCGAAGTTCTTTGGCGCGCCGGTAGCCGCTTCGGCCATCCCTCCGTTCCTCGAGGGAAACCTGGCCGACAACTATTTCGACCCTACGAGCACTGGAAGCCTCCGCAGTAGTGTGACCGAACTGTTGGAGCGACGCGTAACTGCCTCTAGCGCAGACGCCGGGCTCGCCGACTGGTCCTCGATTGCGCGCAGGGCTCGCGCATCAGTACTCCGGGGAGGCGAGCGCTCGTGATCAGAGCTTGGCTGGACCGACTCTATGGGTCGGCAAGAGGACTCGATGTAGGATTCGACCCCGAACTCGCAACACGTGACCTGATTGCCTTCGCCGCAGGAAAGATCGTGGCGCGAGTTGTGGGCGCGGTGCGAGGGCGCCCCGCTGTGTTCATTTCCGTTGGGGCCCGCATCGCAGGCAACTCATACCTTCGCGTCGGAACGAATGCCTCTATCGGACCGGCTGTCGTCATCGACGCTCGGTCCCGTCAGGGGGTCCAACTCGGCGAGTCGGTCACCATTGACCGTGGGGCAGTTCTACGTGCGTCGGGAGTGCTCCGAGACCTCGGGGAGGGAATCCGTATCGGCGAGCGGACGGCCATCGGAGTCGGAAACTTCATCCACGGAGGTGGCGGCGTCGTCGTAGGCACCGACTGCTTGTTCGGCCCCTACGTTTCGATCTTGTCTGAGAACCACCGCTTTGCGGACCCATCCGTGCCAATTCGAGAGCAGGGTGAGACGCGTGCATCCGTGACCATCGAGGACGACGTCTGGATCGGAGCAGGAGCAACTGTTCTTGCCGGTGTCAGGATCGGGCGCGGAGCGGTGGTGGGAGCTGGAGCAGTGGTCGTGCATGACGTCGCAGAACAGCAAATCGTCGGCGGCGTGCCCGCGCGCGGAATTGGAGCGCGGGGATAATGGGGCCTGCACCTGTCCTGCTGTCGGTCGTAATCGTCACTTACAATAGCGCCGACGTGATCCGTCTGTGCCTCGGAGCGTTGGGCAGCGTGTCTGACCAACTTGAGGTTGTCGTCGTTGACAATGCGTCCGAGGACGAGACCACTCACATCATTCGTACTGAGTTTCCACGCGTAATTCTCGTCGAGTCAGCGACAAACAGTGGCTTCTCGAACGGTGTGCATCAGGGCGTCGCGCTCACCACCGGAAGTGTCCTCTGTCTTCTGAATCCAGACGCGATGATCACGTCGAGTGAGTTGCGCGCACTAGCTGAAGACCTGGCAGAATCTTCCACGGCCGGAGTCTTGGCACCGCTAGTGGTACATCCCTCGGGAAGACTCTCGATTGTCTCCGCGGGCTGGCAACCTACTACGTGGAGGATGTTCTCGCACTACTCGGGTCTCTCTCGGCTATCCGGAGGGTCCACGAGAGCACAAGGACATTACCTGCTGCCCGGCCAACTAGGGGACGAGCGCATGTCAGTTGAATGGGTCACAGGGGCTTGCATGCTTATCTCTCGTGCGTGTTGGCAATCAACCGGTGGTCTCAGCGATCGTTGGTTCATGTACGCGGAAGACATCGAGTTCTGCCGCCGCGCGTCGAGACACGGCTATGGAATCGAGCTTGACCCACGTGTGATCGCTGAGCACGCGCATGGTTCGAGTTCCGCCGGTCATACCGAGCGCGTAAGCACCGCGTGGATCGAGAATCTCTACGACTATTTCGCGCTCGACCTAAGTAGAAACCGGCTGGATCGCTTCGCGTGGCGCGCCATTGTCGGAATGGGTCTTGCGGGCCGATCGGTGGCCTATTGGTTGAAGTCTGGCTTGACCGGAGACGAAACCTGGGTCGTTGAGTCCAAGAAGTTCTGGATCTATGCAAGAAGTGTTGGAGTGCTGCGTCGTCGGACGGAACCTAGATGACCTATACCGCTTACCCCATGGTGGCCCGCGCCCTTCGGCCCACCAGGAGGCTCCCGCGCGTCTGCCCGCACGAGGCCTGCGGCCCCATTTCACGGAATGATGACCGGAAATGCGGCTTGAGTCCGGTCACGGGGACTCAAGCCAGCAGAGTTGGGGAACTGTATGCCACGATACCCGGCGGTTCAGGGCGAGCCCAGCAGCGGTCCAGGGCAAAGCTGCGTTCAGGACTAGGCGTGAGGATCGCCGGTCGAGCGCGCTGGCGCCCTCACCGAAAGTGGCGGGCGCCGCTCCGGGCCGTGCTTCAAGGAATTGCGGAAGAGAAGATCGCTATGCCCCAACTATTGCCGTCAGTCAGGAGTGACCGTTGAGACTCGCTACATGGGCACAGGAAAGCAGCGTGCCGATTCTCGGCGACATGGGCCGTGCCGTGCTTTCAAACCTTCGGATCGCGCGCGAGTTCGCGGCGGACGGCCGAGCCTATGCACGAACTAGCAGTTGGCGGCCCCGGCATTTGGAGGGCACTGCGCAGATACAGCGTGACCTCACCTTCTGGTATCACCAGGTCGAGAAGGCGTTTTCCCTGCCAGTCCCTCGTCGGCCTTTTGGCGCCCGCGCGCAAGAGAACCTCGAACAGATACTTGGCGCCGCGCAGACCGCAGAGATTGACTCCACAGTTGCAGAGGCGGCGGAGAGCGCGCTCGGAGCTCTGCGGGTTTGGAACGACGGCGGCGAGCCTTCCGAATCGGTGTCACCACTCCGAACGCAGTTCGGTGGGCTGGAAGATCCGGCGGCCTTCTTCGAGTCCAGGCACAGTTGTCGCAACTTCAACCCGAGCGCTCGGGTCGACGAAGCCACTCTTCGGATGGCATTTAGGTTGACCCAGTCCACGCCGTCGGTATGCAATCGCCAGTGTGGCCGTATCCATTACTTTGGCGATGCCAACTTGGTGCAGAAGGCATTGTCATTCCAGAACGGCAACCGAGGCTTCGGTGAGAGCGTTCCGCACCTCGCGGTGATCACCGCAGATCGGAGGGCGTTCAACGAAGCTAGTGAAAGAAACCAGCGGTGGGTAGACGGTGGCCTGTTCGCCATGACGTTTGTATGGGTGCTTCAGTCTCTTGGGCTGGCCTCGTGCATGCTCAACTGGTCTATGGGTGTTACGGCTACTCGACAGTTGCGCGCAGCGCTAGATCTTCCAGAACACGAAGATGTAATCTGCATGGTTGCCTTTGGGAAGCCAGTTGAAACTGCTCGGCGTGCTCGCTCTGCACGTCTGCCTCAGTCAATTATCGTAACGGAGCATTGAATTCATGAGTGTAAAGAAACGTGTGTCAGTGATCACGCTGCATAGAGTGAAGAACTACGGCTCCGTGCTCCAGTCGTATGCCACACAGAGACTGATCGAAGAACTTGGCTATGAATGCGAGTTCGTCGACTACTGGAGGCCGGATCTCCTGGATTCCGTAGATGACTACTTTCAGAAGTCGCGATGGTCGTCCTACCCGCTCTTGAGGATCCCCTTCCGGGTTGTACGGGCAAGATGGGTCGAGAGAAATCACGCGGTCTTCAATGGATTTGTCGACGATTTCTTGAACGTTTCGCCGAATTCCTACTACAATGCGCAGGAACTTCTCGATAACCCGCCCATCGCGGATATGTATTGTGTTGGCAGCGATCAGATCTGGAACTCGGAATACAACGCGGGTGGGACGGCCCCGTTCTTCGCAACTTTCGCACCGAACGGTGCGAAGAGGTTGTCGTTCTCTTCTTCATTCGGCAAACATGATGCATTGCCCGAATCCAGAGCACTGGCAGTGGCCGAGCTACCCTCGTTCTCCGCCGTGTCGGTGCGCGAGGCGGCGGGAGTCGAGGTCCTGAAGTCGCTCGGGGTCCGTGCCACGCACACATTGGACCCTACCCTGGTGCTTGAGCCGGATGCTTGGTCCCAGTTCTGTGCGCGGGCTGTGTCGCCGCGACCCTCGAAGCCGCTCGTCTACCAACTCAACCGGGGCGCCGAGTTCGACAGAGTCGTCAAGGAGGTGGAACACGAGAGCCGAGCGGTTGCGACTCGACTTGATATCTCATCCGCTTTCCCGGTCTTGCGTGCAAGCGTGCATCAGCCGACCGTTCCGAACTGGGTTGCGCTCTTCAGAGACGCTTCCCACGTAGTGACAGACTCTTTCCACGGTGTGGCGTTCGCGTTAATCTTCAACAAGCCGATGACAGTTGTGTTGCCTCCTACCTACGGAGACCGCTTGCTGAGTATTCTCGAGCTCGCTGGTCTCCAGGATCGAGTAGTTCCGAGAGGGGAAGCGCCCAACTTCCGCGCAATTGACTGGTCTGAGGTCAATCGTCGTGTTGACGCGAGCCGCCTGGATTCACGAGAGTTCCTCCGGCGTGCCCTTGCTGTCTAGCCTGCGCCGCGTGCTCAGAGAGCCTTGGAGGCAGAGGTGAGCGCTGTGTATTCTGCGGCTCGCGGCGTGGCAGCGACTTCAATAGCGGGTGTTCTGTCTCTTGTAGCGGGCCTACTGCTGCTTCCACTCGTGTTTGCGTCGGTTGGAAGCGGTGCATACGGGGTATGGGTGGTGCTCTTCACCATCGCCGCACTGTCGCAGTACTCGGATCTCGGCGTCGGGACCGCCATCATCTACTTCAGTTCTAGGAGCCGCGCAGGCGCGCACGGAGACGCTTCGCGCTTCGTCTCCGCGGGTCTCCTATGGAACGGAGTCGCGTCTATCGCGATACTTCCACTTTTTGCGATTGGCGCCTCGATGTACGTGGTGTCGGAAGGTGTGCAGGCGGTCCTGCGTCACGGGGAGGGGCCCGCGCTCGTCGCGTTGGCGACGGTCTCGCTTCTCGCTCTCGCGTTCAAGCCCTTCGAGGCGGCGCTCATCGGGAGTGGTCTGCTACCCCTTGATCAAAGGAACCGGCTGCTAGCGACGACTTTCCGGATTCTCGGGACGGCAGCTGTGTGTGCGTGGGTGCCCCAGATCACCGCAGTTGCGCTTGTCGAGACAATCGCCGTATTGCTCCCGGGTGCCCTTGCGATTGTTCAGTGCCTCCGCCGCGATGTGGCAAGAGTAAGGTTCCGAGTTGACGCGCTGGAAACGCTACGCGAGATGCTTCACTACAGCGTGAAGGCCTTTGGCACGAACGTCGCCGGAGCCATCACGCTGCAAATGGGGCCAGCGCTTGCGGGAATATTCCTCGGCCCACATTATGCATCCTATTATTCCGCTGCATTCCGCGTCTATACAGCTGCGCGCCAGGTGCTGACGTGGCTCATCGAGCCCTTCCGCTCCGCGTTTAGCCAGCAATTTGCCCGGGATCGAACCGCGGCACTCACGCATATGTTCACGTTGAGCGCGATCGTGGCCGCGGTCGCGATCGCTGGATCTGCTCTCGGCGAAATCTGGTCCGTGCCCCTAGTTGAGGCGTGGCTGGGATCCGACGTTCCAACAAATGAGATCGCGGCGGTCCTCGCGGTACTGCTGAGCGGGTTGTCGCTCAACTCCCTCTATCTCCCGATGGCAATGGCAGCGGATGCAGATGGACGGCCCGGCATGTTCTTCCGGAGCAACCTCGTGTGGCTATTGTCGAATGCGGTGTTGGTATGGGTGCTGGTAGGGCGCTTCGGCATGCTCGGCCTCGCCCTTGCTCTGAGTCTCCCTCTCGTCCTGATTGTGCCGATGAATATCGTTCGTGCTCGAAGTGAAATGGAGTTTGGAATTACGAACTGGTGGCGACAGGCAGTGTGGCCGGCGGTGCTTGCCGTGGGCTTTCCTGCGGTCCTCGGCGTGGTCGTGTTTGAAGCCGTGTCGCAGTTTGACGATGGGACCGTTGGCAATGTGGCAGGAACCGCCACGATGGTCGTGGCGAGCGTTGCGGTGATTTTGGTCCTCCGGGGTCGCCTCCATATACAGGATGTAGTGGCTCTTCTCCGGTCCACGCTGTAGCCAAGATTCCCAGTATGGGCGAGAGGAGCTAGAACATGTCGGCAGGGGCTGTGTATGACCGCCTTGAGGGATATGGGAACCGACGTGTGTTCGTGATGCTGCCGTACGGGCTTGGTCAAGCCTCGTGGCGCGAGCGGAAGTTGTCTGGCGCCACCTGGGAGGAGACTCCCTACGGCTACGGCTTTGGCGGGGAGTTCTTCGACTTGAGCTGGTCGGAGGACCATCACGAGACATCCGCCTCAAACGTCCTGCGGCGCGGGATCGCGAAAGTGCTTGGATTCGATGTCGTCCACGTTTGGCGCAACCGGCGGCCGTTGCTGCGGGCCGACGTCGTGTGGACTCACACTGAGCGTGAACACCTAGCGGTGGCATTGATCAAGCGGGTGCTGAGAAGCAGGGCGTCGTTTAGGACCGTGGCACAGACCGTGTGGCTTTGGGACCGTTGGGCTCGGTTGAGCGCTCCGAGGCGCTGGCTGGCGCGGTGGTTGCTAGCCGCGCACGACCTTGAGATCACACATAGCCAGCTCAATCTGGCCATATCACGAGCGGAGGCACCTGGGAGGACTACTGCTTTATGCCCGTTCGGGACCTCGGCGGTGACTTCGGATGCAAACATGTATGACGCGGCAGGCAATCTCGTTGTGTCGGCGGGCAACGATATTGACAGGGATTGGTTGGCGCTCGCGGGTGCTGCAGTGGAGATGCCTGAAGTGGAGTTTGTCGTGTTCTCGGGATCGCTAGCCGCGCGGGAAGTCGAGTGGCCAGCGAATGTCCGTCTCGAAACAGACGCCCGAGTCCAACGCATCCGTGCCCACTACGAGGTAGCCTCGGCGGTTGTTGTCCCGCTCCGTCCGAACTTGCATGCTTCAGGACTCACCGTGGCGCTGGAGTCCATGAGCGCAGGGGTGCCACTCGTGGTCTCTGATGTCGGAGGTATTCGTCCGTACGTATCTGGCGAAGGGGTGGAGCTCGTGCCGTGTGGCGACGCAAATGCCCTTGCCGCGGGAATAAGGGCTGTGCGCCACAACTACAGACAAGAGATCTCCGCCGTGCTGAGATCTCGACGTCTCAGTCGTGGTCTGACTGATCGGGACTATGTCCTTCGCTACTGCCTTGCCACGCGTTCGCTGCTCGAAGACGAGGATATTCCCGAAGCACTCTCGGTTTACGAGTCCCTTGTCGAGTCCGAGTCATGACAGACAATACGGAAATAGTACGGGTAGGGGCTTGATTGTCCGTGGGGGACATCGAAACGCAATGCGATGCTGAAACCAGCGATGCGACGCCTGGATACGGACTCTGGGAGAAGACCCTCGCCGGAATTATCATGTTCGGCCTGCTCGTCCAAGTCCCTGGACTCTCTCTGGTGCCGTTCTCGGTGCTTCCGGGGCTTCTCATCGTGGCACCGATGGTGACGACCGCGCCGCGCTCCGTCCGCCGACTGGCGACAGCGGCCGTGTTCGCGCTCACCGCTGGGCTTGTCGTTCATGCAGTGTCCCGGGGATACGGTCTCGAATCGGGAAGCCTTGCCACAGTGATTTCGGTCGTTATCTGGTCGCTCACGTTGGTAGTGCTTCCCGCGATGGCTTGGTGGTCGATGAAGAGGATCAAGCCGCGGACCGCCATTCTTCTCATGCTCGTGGGCGGGATCGCGAGCCAACTTGTCTTGGTAGGCCTGTCTTGGAAGGGTTCGCTTGGCATCTTCGCGACGGCACTTGCTCTGATCGTGCTTTCGAGTCACGAGGTGCTGGCAACGATGGCGCTCGTTGCGTTGGCGGCAATTGGGTTCGCGAACGACGCCCGGTCGATGGCCGTTGGGGCGGGCCTAGCGTTCGTCATCGCTGTCGTGTTGAGATTGCTGCGGCGGGGCGGCGCGCGGCTGTCGCGGACACTGGCCCTTCTTGCCGCAGTGGCTGCCGTGGGTGCGGCTCTTGTTTGGGGACTCGCAGCGGGGCTTGCAGGCGCTCCCATCCAGGAACGGACCATCGACCAGTTGAATCATGCGAATGTGATCTTTGGGGTTCGTGCGGAGTGGGCCGCTTCGCTGTCATTGTTCCAAGAGAATCCTCTCGGCTATGGGCTAGCGATACAACCATCTGAGGCTGCTGTGAATGAGGCAATCACAGCGGTGCGCGATGCAGGCGGCGACTGGACTTCGAATTACTTCTCGCAGTGGGTCTTTGGTGAGCGGGTGGATCTACATTCCACGCTCGCGAACATGTGGTTTCACTTCAGCGTCGGTGGCGTTGTGCTTGCCGCCGCCGTCGGGTACTTGTTGTTCACAGCGATAAGGGATGCGCGTTCCACTTTGGGAATCTATGGGCTTGGTGGAATTTACCTCGCCGTGATGGCGCTATGGGACCTCGCGTTCTCCCCAATGGGCGATATCGATCGCGTAATCGCCGGACTATGCTTCGCTTTGGCGGCTCAATTTGCGAACAGTTGCAAGACTTCTGCGCCTGACGGAGTCGTGAGAGCGATGGACCAATCGACGGCTGGCTTTCAGCAAAGCAAGTACCGTCGCGGTGGAAATGGGGCCGGTCTTTGGGTATAGAACCGGCATCGCTATCGGGGTCCCGGCGCTGGGGAGGAACAATCTAGACTATGGTTTGCCGCGCTTAGGCGGACAAGTGAGGGGGGTATGTGAAAGGCGTGATCCTTGCAGGCGGGTCAGGAACGAGATTGCACCCGATCACGATGGGTGTCTCGAAGCAGTTGGTGCCGGTGTATGACAAGCCGATGGTGTATTACCCGTTGTCGACGTTGATGTTGGCGGGTATCAGGGAGATCTTGATCATTACGACGCCACATGATGCTGCGGGTTTTGAGCGGCTGCTTGGGGATGGTAGCCAGTTCGGTATCGAGATCTCGTATGCGCAGCAGCCGTCCCCGGATGGGTTGGCGCAGGCGTTCACTATCGGCGCTGACTTCATCGGTGACGACAGTGTGGCGCTGGTTCTTGGGGACAATCTGCTCTATGGGCCGGGGCTGGGTTCGCAGCTGCAGCGTTTCGACGCGGTCAAGGGCGCCTT
>NZ_BBQZ01000007.1 GCF_000974805.1 Demequina salsinemoris
GGCCCGGGCGTGGTCGAATGCCACGCCATCGCTCGGCGCGAAGAGTCACCCCGCATCTATCCCGCACATTCAGATGCAACCATCGACAACCGCAGACAGCCGATTCGCAGGTCTACCTGGCCTTTCCGAAGGCCAAGCCACCCCGCGAAAACCCCTGACAGAGGCGCACTCCAACTCGAAAGGTCACCGGATCGACGCCGGTCGGAGCCACCAAAGCCCCTCGCGTAGCTTCTCCATCGCGGGGGGCTTCTTGTTTTCCATCGGCATCACGTACGCACCACGATCACCCTGTAAATCCAATATTCAGTGTTAGAATTACAGGGTGAATGACACGTGGCTTCCCCGCGATCACGACGCCGCGCGCTTGCAGTCCGCGCTCGACCGTTCCCCGGCGGTGCTGCTGACGGGGCAGCGCCAGGTCGGCAAGACCTCGCTGGTGCGCAAGCAACTGGATCCCCAGCGCAGCCACTACTTCGACCTTGAGGATCCCCGCGACCTGGCGCGGCTGGCAGATCCGATTCTCGCGTTGGAGCGACTGTCCGGGACGGTCGTGATCGACGAGGCGCAGCGCATGCCGGAGCTGTTCCCGATGCTCCGGGTGCTGATCGACCAAGACCGCACGCCGGGCCGGTTCCTTCTGCTGGGTAGTGCCTCGCCGGACTTGGTGGGCCTCGGCGCAGAGTCTCTCGCGGGCCGCATCGCCCTCGTGGAGCTCGGCCCCCTCGGACTTCCGGAGGCCGGCGCGGACCACCTGAACAGCCTGTGGCTGCGGGGCGGTCTCCCCGAGGCCCTCACCGCCGTCGACGACGCAGCAGCAGGCGCGTGGCTCGGCGACTACATCTCCACGTTCCTGGAGCGAGACCTCGCACAGCTCGGCTCCCGGGTCCCGGCGACGACGATGCGCCGCTTCTGGACGATGCTCGCGCACCGCCACTCAGGAACGTGGAACGGCGCCGAGATGGCGCGCTCGCTCGGGGCATCCGAGCCCACCGCGCGCCGCTACCTGGACACACTCACCGACGCGCTCGTGGTGCGCCAGCTACAGCCGTGGGTGGCGAACATCGGCAAGCGTCAGGTCCGCTCCCCCAAGGTCTACCTGCGCGACAGCGGCACTCTGCATCGCCTGCTCGGAATCCCCACGCTGGACGACCTGCTGTCGCATCCGATCCTCGGGGCAAGCTGGGAGGGCCTCGTGATCGAGCACATCGCCCGATGGGGACTGCCGATGTACTTCTGGCGCACTCAGGACGGCGCCGAGATCGACCTCATCATCGACTTCGGATCCACACAGTGGGGCATCGAGATCAAACGCACCGACTCCCCCAAGGTGACACCGAGCATGCGCCACGCGCTGGCCGATCTCGGCCTCGGGCGCATCATCGTCGTCCACGCCGGACCAGACCGCTTCCCTCTGGCTGAGCGAATCGAGGCGATCGGAGCAGCCGACCTGCTGACCGCAGAGGGGCCGCCAGTCGTCTGAAAGCGAGGCGAGGTCGGAATCTGCCGACAGAGTTTTCCAGAATCTGCCGTACTCAGAAGTCGGAATCTGCCGCCGGTCCCGGCCCGCAGGAAACCCCAGCATCGTCCCTGGGACCGCACACGCGGACCGCTCAGGACGTGACGCGTGCGACGTGCAGGGCGAGGTAGGACAGCTCATCCTCGGTGAGGGCGGCGCCCAGCCGCAGCTCGACCAGGGAGCCCAGCCGATCAGCGCACCGTGCGGCCTCCGGGTAGTTGTCGCGGATCGCCGTCCCGACGGCCGAGTGCCGCTGGTCGGACAGCTGCTGGCGCTGGTGGATGCGCACGAACAGGTAGCGCAGATGCGTCACGAACCGGCCGACGTTGACGCTGCCCGTGTCGAGCTCGAGGTCGAACTGCTCACCGATGACGTCAAGGAACTGCTGGATGAGGCCGGTCATCGTGTAGCTGTACGCCAGATCGCCCGCGGTGAAGCCGGCGTTCACGAGGTGCAGGGTCAGGCCGACGGCCTCCGACGCCGGCAGCGGCGACTCGACCTGCCCGTTGATCTGCTCGACGAGCGCCTGCCCCTGCGCGTACTCCTGCGGGTACAGGTGGGACACCTCCGCCAGCAGCGGGTACTCGAGGGTCTGGCCGGCGGCGGCCCGGGCGAGCGCGGAGGCGACATGGTCGGTCATCGCGACCACCACGGCCGGGTTGGCCGCGAGGCGTGCCAACCCGGCGTCGACGAGCGCCTGCCCGACGAGCTGCACGTGCTCCGGGGACAGCCCCGCCAGCTGCGCAGCCATCCGGTCCGGGTCGTTGTCGTCGACCGGGCGGAAGGTGCGCGCGACCTTGGCGGGGTCGATCGGGTCTCCCGGCCGGGTCTGGTAGCCCAGACCCCAGCCGGTGAGGATCACCTCGGAGCCGTCGTCCTCTCGGGCGAGGACGACGTTGTTGTTGAAGACGCGCAGGATGTTCATCGGGCAGGCCGCTCGGTACGTGGACGATCAGGCTCTGGGGGACCCAGAACCTCAGGGAACCACGTCGACGACGACGTCGCCAGGAGCCACGGCCACGGCGGGTCGCGGCGCCACCTCGGTCAGCGACGAGGTGTTGACGACGGTCACCAACGCGGTCGGGTCGTACCCGGCCGCGCGCACGGCCGCGATGTCGACCGTGCCGAGCACCTGGCCGGCGGCCACGCGGTCGCCCGCGGCGACGGCGGCGGTGAAGCCCTCGCCCGCCATGTTGACCGTGTCGATGCCGATGTGCACGAGCACCTCGACCGCATCGTCCGTCTTGAGGCCGTACGCGTGGAGGCTGTCGGGCAGCGTCACGAGCACGCCGCCGACGGGCGCGACCACCTCGAGCACCCCGGCATCGTCCGCCGGCGCGATGCCGACGCCGTCGCCGAGCGCCTTGGAGGAGAACACCGCGTCGTCGACGTCGGCGAGAGGCACGATCGTGCCCGCGACCGGGGCGATCACCGCGGCGGTCGGAGCGGACTCCTCGGCAGCGGCGGGAGCGGCGACGGGAGCGGCGACGCGAACGTCGGCACCGGCGGCCTCGAGCGCGAGGTCGGCCTCGGCCTGGCGGCGCGCCTCGGCGGCCTCGGCCTTCTGCTCGGGCGTGCGGTAGTCCGAGATGATGACGAGCACCATCGAGACCGTGAACGCGGCGGCGATGGCGATCGCGTACAGCCCCATCGGGTCGAACACCGGGATGGTCAGCAGCGACGTGAACGCGAAGACGCTCGTGTCGACGCCGCCGCCGAGGCCGATGATGACGCCACCTGTGAGGCAGCCGACGAGCATGCGGGGGTAGATGCGCTTGAAGCGCAGGTGGATGCCGTACAGCGACGGCTCCGAGATGCCTCCGAGCAGACCGGCCGCGAGCGCACCCGTCGCGGTCTGACGCATCTGCACGTCCCTGTCGCGCCATGCCAGGAAGAGCACACCGGCGGTCGCGCCGAAGCACGCGAAGTTCCACGCGCCCATGGGGCCTTGGATGAAGTCGTAGCCGAGGGTGCCGATGTTCATGAGCATCAGCGCGTTGAGCGGCCAGTGCAGGCCCAGCGGGACCAGGAACGGGTACAGCAGCGGGATGAGGATGGCGAATGCGATGGGCGCGTTGCCGTTGAGCCACGCGAGGCCGCCGCCCAGCCCGTTGCCGAGCCAGATGCCGAGGGGTCCGATGAGGAACGCGGTGACCGGGATCATGATGGCCATCGAGAAGAACGGCACGAAGACCATCTGGATGTTCTCGGGGAAGATCCGCTTGAGGGCCCTGTAGACCACCGCGAGCAGCGCGACCATGATCAGCGGGACGAACACCTGGCCGCCGTAGTCGTTGAGCTGCAGCGGGATCCCGAAGATGTCAGCGACGCACGACTCGGTTCCGAGCGTCGCGTTGGTCGTGCACACCGTGTCGGCGAAGACCGTCGGGTCCGACAGCTTGATGAACTCGGGGGTCATGAGCGCGCCCATGACGGTGGCGCCGACCCACGGGTCGATCGCGAGCTTCTTGGCCGCGTTGTACGCGACCATGATCGGCAGGAAGTAGAAGACCGAGCGCCACATCGCATCGACGAACACCCAGCCGGCGGACTTGTCGGCGGCCCGGAAGTCGACCACGCCGAGCGCGTCGAGCACCGCGGTGAACGCGATGATCAGCGAGGCGCCGAGCAGCACGCCCAGCAGCGGGCGGAACGAGTCGGACAGGTATTCGAAGAACGCGTCGAGCCAGGCGACCTTGCCGCGGGCCTTCGAGCGCGCCGCGGCCTTGACGTCGGCGTCGGACGGTCCGGTCCCGACGCCCTTCAGCGAGGGCAGGTTGATCATCTGGGTGTACACGGACTGCACCGCGCCACCGACGACGACCTGGTAGCGGTCGCCGGACTGCGGCACCGCGCCCATCACGCCGGGCACCTTCTCCACGGCCGCGCGGTCGACGACCGACGCATCCTTCAGCTCGAAGCGCAGGCGGGTCGCGCAGTGGGTGAGGCTGAGGATGTTGTCCGGGCCGCCGATGGCGTCCACGATCCCCTCTGCCTTGTCACGCGTCGTTGCGGACGTCATGCTCGTTCTCCTTCTCGGCGGCGTCGCCGGTGTCTGGGCACAAAAAAAGACCTGAGACGCATGACAACGTCTCAGGCCTTGCTCCGCATCGAAGCGGGTTACAACCCTGTGGTGAGCTCTCGCTCGGCCGTCAGGGTAGCACCCGAACGCCCGTCGGTGTCACGGGACCAAGGTCACTCAAGGCGCTCACGATCAGGGCGCCGACATCTCCTGCGCTCCCACGACGCCCAGGAGGGCGAGCCTGTCGGCCGTCTCCGCATCGTCCCTGGCCGTGAACCACAGGAGGTGCTGCGACCCGTCGTCGGTGTAGAGGTTGTGGCAGTGGAGGTCGAGCGCGCCGATGCTCGGGTGCAGGAAGACCTTGGCGTCGACGCGTCTGAGCGCCACGGCCCGCTGCTCCCACAGCCGCGCGAACTCCTCGGAGGCCTCGGAGCACAGCGAGACCAGCTCTGCGAGGCGCTGATCGTCGGGGGACCGCCGCGCGGCGGCCATGCGCAGGTCCGCGACGAGGGACTCTGAGAGCCGCTCGTAGTCCTTCTCGGGGTGGCGCGCGCGGTGGATCGGCTCGACGAACCACCGGTAGACCTGGCTCGATCTCGGCCACTCGAGACCCTGCTGCTCGCCGAGCAGCGCCCGGGCGAGATCGTTCGCCGCAAGCGTCTCGGCGAGGTCGGAGACGATCAGCGCGGGAGTGTCGTCGAGGCGATCGAGCAGCGCGAGCATCGCGGGGTCCACGTGGTTGTCGCCGGTGCGCGCGGGCACGGGCCTGCCCGCGAGCCGATACAGGTGGTCGCGCTCATCCTTGGTGAGGCGCAGCGCTCGAGCGAGCGCCGCGAGCATCGACGGCGACGGCTGGACCTTCGATCCCTGCTCCAGCTCCGTGTAGTACTCGACGGATGCGCCCGCGAGCACCGCGACCTCGTCGCGACGCAGCCCCGGCACGCGGCGACGCGGTCCAGGCACGATGCCGACCTGATCGGGCGTGATCCGGTCGCGGCGGGAGCGCAGGAACGCGCCGAGCTCGGGAAGGTCCATCCGCCCAGTATGTGCCGCCCGCGACCGCGAAGGGTAGGGGCGTCGCCCCCAGGGTGAACCCCCTCTTCTTCCTGTCCGGTGGCCCCCGCAGGCTGGTTCCGCAATCACCAGAAGGAGAACCCCCGTGAACGACATCAGCCCCCTCGCCCTCATCACCGGCGCCAACCGCGGCATCGGCCGCGCGACCGCGATCGAGCTCGCCCGCCAGGGCCACGACGTCATCGTCACCTACCGCAGCCACCCGGACGAGGCCGCCGAGACGGTCTCCGCCATCGAGTCGCTCGGCCGCGCCGCGGCCGCGCTCCCCTTGGACAGCGCGCAGGTCGCCGACATCGCGCGCTTCGCCGACGACCTCAGGACGATGCTGGAGCAGTCGTTCGGCGGCGCCCACCTCGACGTCCTGGTCAACAACGCGGGCTTCGGCGCCGACACCACGCTCGCGACGACCACGGCCGAGGTCCTCGACGACCTCTACGCCACCCACGTGCGCGGCGTCTACCTGCTCACCCAGGCGATCGCGACCCCGTCCGAAGGCGTGCCTCTCATCGCCGACGGCGGCAGCATCGTCAACCTCGGCACGGGCCTGACCCGGTTCGTCCACGTGGGCCGCGACGCCTACGCGGCGATGAAGGGCGCCGTCGGCGTCCTCACCGCGTACTGGGCGCAGGAGCTCGGCCCGCGCGGCATTCGGGTCAACACGATCGCCCCCGGGCCGGTCGAGACCCACTTCAGCGGCTGGGTGGGCAACGAGCAGGTGCGCCAGGTGTTCGCCGACGGCACCGCGCTCGGCCGGTCCGCGGCGGCGGAGGACATCGCCGGAGTGATCGCCTCGCTCGTGCAGCCCGGCGCGGCGTGGGTCACGGCGCAGCGGATCGAGGCCTCGGGCGGCTACCGCCTCTGACCGCACCGGGGCGGCGGCGGTGCGGCATGATCGGGAGACGCGGCGATCCGTCGCATCCGCCAGACCCCGGAGCACCATGTCCCCTCGCGCCTACCCGCCGCCGCCTTCCGTCCACTACGCCGCCACCGTCGCGGGCCTGCCGCGTCTCGACGGCCGCACGGTCGCGATCACCGGGTCCACAAGCGGCACGGGCGCGGTGCTTGCCCGCACCGCGGGCCGCCTAGGAGCGCGACTGCTGCTGCTCAACCGAGCGTCGGAGCGCGCCGACGCCTCGCTCGCGACCCTCACCGCGGACGGCGTCGCCGCAACCGCGATCGCGTGCGACCTGCAGAGCTTCGCCTCGGTCCGCGCCGCCGGACCCGCGATCCTCGCTGCCGCCCCCGACGGCATCGATGTGCTGTGCAACAACGCGGGCGTCATGGGGCTACCGGACACCGCGACGGTCGACGGCTGCGACGTGCAGATGCAGACCAACCACCTCTCGCACTTCCTGCTCACGAGCCTCGTGTGGCCCGCGCTGCGCACAGCGGCCGACGCGCGAGGCGAGGCACGGGTGGTCAACCACTCCTCCGGCGCGCGCCGCGGCAGGCCGCTCGAGGCCCGCTACATGGAGGCCCACGGCGGCGACCTGGGCGGCGACGGCTTCCCCGGCTTCGCCAAGTGGCGCCGGTACCAGCAGTCGAAGCTCGCGAACCTCATGTTCACGTACGCGCTGTCCGAACGGATGCCGGAGGCGGACAAGGCCCACGGGATCAAGGCCCTCGCGGCGCACCCCGGTCCAACCAACTCGGGCCTCCAGGCGAAGACCGCGCAGGCAGGGGGCACTCGCCTGCTCGACCGCTACATCCTGACGCGCACCCTCAAGGTCGCGCACTCGGTCGAGGACGGGGCGCTCGGCATCATCCGAGCGTCGCTCGACCCGACCGCCGAGGACGGCCAGTTCTACGGCCCCGCCGAGCGCGGCGAGCCCGGCGAGGCAGTGCTGCTGCCGGCCGAGCGCGACGAGGCGTCGGAGCGGCTCCTCTGGGACGTCAGCTCGGCGACCTGCGGGATCGACGAATACTTCGAGAGTCCTGCCGCCCGATAGTGTCACCGTGTGCACAGCAAGCAGCAGTTCCACATGACCGATCCCGAGGAGATCAAGCGCCTGATCCGCGAGAACCCGTGGGCGACGCTCGTCTCTCACACGGACGACGGCCTGGTCGCCTCGCACTATCCAGTCCTCCTGGACGAGGCTGCGGACGGCATCGTCCTGGTTGGCCATTTCGGCCTCGTGGACGCTCGCGAGCACGGGCTCGGCGAGCACGAGATCCTCGTCATCATCCAGGGCGCGCACGGCTACGTCTCGTCGTCCTGGTACGACGAGGGCGACATCGTGCCCACCTGGAACCACCTGACCGCGCACCTGTACGGCATGCCGCAGATCCTCACCGACGAGGAGAACTACGCGACCCTCAGCCGCCTCACCGAGCACTTCGAGGGCGGGATGCCTGGCGGGCACAGCCTCGCTGAGGACGAGGAGGGCACGCGCCGCCTCGCGCGTGGAACGCGCGGCTACCGGCTCGAGGTCACCCGCTTCGACGCCCGCGCCAAGCTCAGCCAGAACAAGTCAGAGCCCGTGCAGGAGCGCATCGTCGAAGGCCTCGACGCGTCGTACCCCGACCTCGCCGCGCAGATGCGGCGGTCGCGCGAGGCACGCAAGGACTGAGCCGCGGCGCACGGCGACGCCACCGCCAGGTGACCCTCAGTCCGTCCGGCGCCCCGGCATCGTCCTGAACCGGCTCGGCGCCAGCACGCCGAACCTCTCGGGAACCTCGTCGCCGCCCGCGAGCTCGCCGATGTGGGCCGCGACGACCTCGGCCGTCGCCGGGGCGTAGGTGAGGCCAAGCATCGCGTGGCCGGTCGCGACCACGGCGTTCGTGGTCCCGGGCAGCATGCCGATGATCGGCACGCCGTCGGCGGACATCGGCCGCAGCCCGGCCCAGCCCGCGGCGCGCTTGTCGAGCGGCACGTCCGGGTAGAGGTGGTGCAGGTCGGCGAGCAGCCGCTCGACGGTCGCCTCGGCGACCTCGGGTCGGCGCTGGCCCATGATCATCCCGGACGATGCGCGCACCCCCTTGTCGAGGGGCGTCACCGCGATGTGCGTGCGGCCGGTGAGCACCGAGGTGCGCGGGCGGAGGTCGGCCTCGACCTCGACGTCCACCGAGTAGCCGCCGCCCGAGTACAGCGGCAGGCGGGCACCGAGCCGCTTGGCCAGGTCCCTCGACGCGACACCTGCCGCGAGCACCACGGCGTCGCATTCGAGGACGCTCGTGGGGGTGACGACGGCCGCGACCTCGCCGCCGCGCGTCGCGAAGCCGACCACGGGCGAGTGCTCGAAGATCTCGACGCCGGACGCGCGCAGGCTCGCGACGATCGCGTCCATGAGCGACACGGGCTCGACCTGGCGATCGTCGGGAGCGACATAGCCGTACGCATACGCGGGGCTCACGCCGGGATCGACCTCGGCCACCTCGTCGGCGCCCACGAGCGGGCGGATCCGGCTCGCGAGCTGCGGGAACGGCTCGAAGACCTTGAGCGCCTCGTCGAGCTCCTCGCGCGACTCGAACGCATGCATCGAGCCCCCGCGATGCTGCTCGAAGACCAGCCCGTCGGCCACGTACTGGTCGTACAGCGGCATCGTCATCTGCGACAGGACGTCCTGCGCGCGCGTGCCCGCGTGGAAGGCCGACGTGCGCGTGGCGAGCCCCATGCGGGCCAGGAACGTGAGATATCCGGGGTCGACGCGAGGGGTGATGCTGATCGGCCCGTGCTTGTCCAGGAACGACTTGGCGGCCATCAGCATCGTCCCGGGCGCGGGGACCGGGAACGACAGCACATCCGTGACGAGCGCGGCGTTGCCGTGCGACGGCCCCATCCCGTAGGTGTCCGCCTCGAGCACCGTGACGTCGTGCCCGTCCTTGACGAGCCGGTAGGCGGTCGCGAGCCCGACCACGCCGGCGCCGACGACGACGATCCTCACCGCGTCACGCTCCCGTGACCGCGGCGGTCGCGATCATCTCGACCTTGTACCCGGGAAGCGCGGCTCCGACCGTCGCCCTCGGGGGGAACGGCGACGGCACGACCGACCGGTAGGCAGCGTCGAACTCGGCGAAGTCGTGGTCGATGTCGTCCAGGAACACCTGCACCTGCACGAGGTCGGCCATCGACGATCCGGCGGCCTCGAGGATCGAGGCGAGCAGCTCGAGCGCGAGCAGGGTCTGCTCGCTCACGGTCGTGCCCCGCACCTCCCCGGTGACCGGGTCGTGCGACGTCAGGCCCGAGGTGAAGACGAGGTCGCCGACGACCTTGCCGTGGCTGTAGGCGGCGACCGCGTCGCCGACGTTGATGGTCTTGACCATGAGGTGCTCCTCGCTGCTCGGTGGTGCTCGTCGTGGAAATGCGATGGGGACGGGTCTGGGGTGGGCGGTTCTCGGCTCAGGCGCTCGTGTCGATGAGGACCTTGAGCGCCTCGCGGGCGTCCATGCGCCGGTAGGCCTCGGCCACCTCGGACAGCCCGAGCCGGTCGGTGAAGACCCGGCCGGGGTCGATGCGGCGCTCGAGGACCGCGGGCAGCAGCGCGGGCAGGTAGTGCCTCACCGGGGCGACGCCGCCGGTGATGGTCACGTTGCGCGCGAACAGCGTCGCGAGGTCGATCTGGACGCCGTGGGGGATTCCGACATAGGACACCGTGCCGCCCGAGCGGACCGCGGCGAGCGCGGTCGAGAAGGACTGCGCGGTGCCGACGCATTCGAGCACCTGGTCCGCACCGGCGCCGTCGGTGAGCGCGGCGACGGCCACCACCGCGTCGTCCCCGCGGGCGGTGATGACCTCGTCGGCCCCGAGCGATCGGGCGAGCGCCTGCCGGTCCGCGTGCGTGCTCGCGAGCGCCACGACCCGCGCGGCGCCGAGCAGCCGCGCGGCGATGATCGCGCACTGGCCGACCGCGCCGTCGCCGATCACGACCGTCGTCGAGCCTGGCCCCACCCCCGCGCTGAGCGCGGCGTGATAGCCGGTGCCCATGACGTCCGCGAGCGCGAGCATGGACGGAACCAGCGCATCGTCCGGGCGCGAGCCGTCGGGCAGGGCCCGCACGAGAGTGCCGTCCGCCTGCGGGACGCGCAGCAGCTCGGCCTGGCACGCCTCGGTGATCTCGCGACCCCAGAAGCCGCCGTGCTCGCACGACGTGGTGAGGCCGCGCGCGCACGCGGCGCACACCCCGTCGGACCAGCGGAAAGGGACGATGACCCAGTCGCCGACCGCGATGTCGGTCACCTCGTCGCCGGTCGCGATCACGGTGCCCACGGCCTCGTGCCCGATACGCGAGCCGGGCTTGGCCGTGCTCTGGCCTCGGTAGGACCACAGGTCGGAGCCGCACACGGCGGCGGCCTCGACCCGCACGACCGCGTCGGTCGGGTCGACGACGACGGGGTCGGGCACGTCCCGGGGGAAGGACCTCAGCCTTGCCCTCGAGCACGGCGGCGCGCATCGCGGCGCCTCAGATCTCGACGTCGCGGTTGACGAGGTTCGCCGGGCGCTCGCCGTGGACGAGCCGCTCGACCAGGCCGCGCAGCGAGATCTCGCGCGCGGCGAGGAACGAGTCCTCGGACAGGAAGGCCGCGTGCGGGGTGATGACGACGTTGTCGAACGTCGAGAGCTCGGTGGACTCGTCGCCGTCCTCGTCCTCGATCACGTCGATGCCCGCGCCGGCGATCCGGCCCTCGCGCAGTGCCGCGACGAGCGCGGGCTCGTCGACGACCTTCCCGCGCGCGGTGTTGATGAGGTACGCGGTGGGCTTCATGAGCGCGAGCTCGCGCTCGGAGATGAGGTGGTGCGTCTCGGGCAGCAGCGGGGTGTGGAGCGAGACGATGTCGGAGCGCTCGAGCAGCTCGTCGAGCGTCTCGGCCTTGCCGACGCCGAAGTCGGCGAGGAACTCGACGGACTTGGTCGGCGCCCACGCGAGCACCTCGAGACCCATCGCCTTGAGCATCGGGACCATCCCCTGCGGGATGCCGCCGAAGAACGCGAGGCCGATCGTCTTGCCGCTGATCCGGTGAGGCATGGGGCCGAGCATCGGGTCCCACTTGCCGTCGCGCACCGTGCGGTCCAGCAGGCTGATGTTGCGCACGAGGTCGATGATCATCCCGACCGTGTGGAGTGCGACCTCCTCGACGCAGAAGCCCGGGGCGTTCACGACGGTCACGCCGTGCGCGGTCGCCGACGCGACGTCGATGTTCGACGTCCCGATGGCCTGCACCCCGACCGCCTTGAGCCCGGGCAGGCGGTCCATGACCTCGGCGGTGACCTCGAAGTACTCGACCACCGCGCCGTCGGCACCCTCGACGGCCGCCACGAACGCATCGTCCTCGTTGGGAGCCGTGGCCTCCACGAGCTCGACCTGGTCGGCGACGCCCCACTTCTCGAGCAGGGAGCGCTCGTGGTCGAGCGTGTCGGTGATGTTGAAGTAGACGACCTTCGCTGCAGCCATCAGGCGGCTCCTCCTTCGATGATGTCGAGGCACTCCTCGAGGATCGCCAGCCCCTCATCCAGGACCGGCGCGGTGACGTTGAGCGGCGTCGCGATGCGGATCGCGTTGCCCTTGACCCCGCACGACAGCACGAGCAGCCCTCGCTCGAGCGCGGCGCGCCTGACAGCGTCGACCAGGTCGCCGCCCGGCGTCCCGTCGGCGTGGTCGAGCTGGATCGCCGCCATGAGGCCCAGCCCGCGCACGTCGGCGATCGATGCGTGGCGCTCCTTGAGGTCCGCGAGGCGTCCCGCGAGGTAGGCGCCCTGCGTGCGGACGTTGCCGAGCACGTCCGACGCGGCGAACTCGTCCAGGACCGCGAGCGCGGCCGCGGCCGCGAGGGGGTTGCCTCCGAACGTCGTGCCGTGCAGGCCGGGCTTCCACCTCGCCATGAGCTCGGGGGTCGAGACGATCGCGCTCATCGGCAGGCCGCCACCCATCGCCTTGCCGAGCGTCATGATGTCGGGCACGACGCCGTGCTGGGTCATCGCGAACATCTCGCCCGTGCGGCCGTAGCCGGCCTGGATCTCGTCGGAGATGAGCAGGATCCCGTGCTTGTCGCACAGCGCGCGGAGCTCCTGCATGTAGCGCCGGGGCGGGACCCAGTAGCCGCCCTCGCCCTGGAGGGGCTCGATGAGGATCGCGGCGACGGTCTCGGGCAGCACCACGTGGTCGAACAGGCGCTGGAGGTCGGCGAGCGCGCGGTCGGCGATCTCCTCATCGTCGAGGCCGGGGTACATCCCGCGCGACGGGTACGGCGCGAAGTGGACGCCGCCGAGCAGCGGCTCGTAGTGCGACCGGTACTTGGCGCTCGAGGCGGTGACGCTGGTCGCGCCGAGCGTGCGGCCGTGGAATGAGCCGAGGAAGGAGATGATCGCCGGGCGGCCGGTCGCGACGCGGGCCAGCTTGATCGCCCCGTCGATCGCCTCGGCGCCGCCGTTGGAGAAGAACACCGAGCCGAGGTCTCCGGGGGCGAGGAAGGCGATCCGGTCGGCCAGCTCCACGGTGGCCGGGTAGGTGACGACGTTGAACGAGGCGGTCACGAGGCGCGCGGCCTGCTCCTGGATCGCGGCCACGACGCGCGGGTGGCTGTGGCCGAGCGCGTTGACCGCGATGCCCTGCACCCAGTCCAGGTAGCGGGTGCCGTCCTCGGCGATCAGATACGGACCCTCGCCGGCGACCGCGACCACGTCGGTGCTCCTCGCCAGGGCGGGGCTCAGGTGGGCCAGCTGCTCCGCGGTCGCCGTCATCGTGTTCCCTTCGTCCGTCTCACGGCGGCCCGAGGGCCGCTCCTGGCTGCGAAAGTAGCACCGGGAGACGCGACGACGGATGGGCCGCGAGGGCCAATTCTTGGGGCTGAGGTCGACTCGATGTAACACCGCCGTGCCACGATGACCGCATGTCGATCACCGTCGCCGGCCTGCTCGCGCGCCCCGAGCTCGGCCTCACGCTCCTCAGCCCGGGCGCGCCCGGCGCGCTCGAGCGGAGCATCGTCTGGGCGCACCAGAGCGAGCTCGACGACCCGATGGCCTTCTCCGAGCCCGACGAGGTGCTGCTCACCACCGGCAGCCTCATCCCCGGGCCCGGGTCGGTGCCTGGCTCGGACGCCACCGGCCAGGAGGCCGCGGGCTGGGAGCGGTACGTCGCGCGGCTGCGCGAGTCACGCGCCGCCGCACTGGGCTTCGGCGTCGGCGTCGTCCATCAGGAGGTGCCGACCGCCCTGCTCGACGCCGCCCGTGAGCAAGGCCTCGTCGTCTTCGAGGTCCCCGAGGCGCTCCCCTTCTCCTCCGTGATCAAGGCGGTCTCGCGCGCGCAGGCCGACGAGGAGACGATGCGGCTGCGGCGCATGCACGTCGCGCAGCGGCGGTTGATCGCTGCGGCCGCCGCGCCCGACGTCAGCAGGCTGCTCATGGTCCGCGCGGCCGAGATCATCGGCGGCTGGGCCGCGCTCGTGCAGCCCTCGGGCGCGGTCTCCGAGATCTCCCACCTGGCGGCGAGACCCCTCGCAGTCGAGACCGCGCGCGAGCACGCCGGCTCCGGCCGCCAGGTGACGTTCTCGAGCGCCGAGGAGACCGAGCTGTGCGCGTGCGACGTCCGCACCCCCGACGGCGACCTGCTCGGCATCCTCGTGACCGGCTCCCGACGCGTGGGCGACCCCGTCGTCGCCGCGGTGCCCGTGATGACCTCGAGCCTGCTGGGCGTCTCGCTCGCGCGTACCCGCACCGGCGACAGGACCGTGCGCTCCCTGCGAGGCGCGCTCGTGACCGAGCTGCTCGACGGGAACCTCTCGCTCGGCCGCGCCGTCGCGCGCGCCCTGTGGAACGGCCTTCCCCGCGAGCCGTTCACCGTCCTGTGCGCGACCGCCTCGGACGAGGCCTACGACCTGGTCGCCGAGCTCGCGCCGTTCGGGCCGCGACCCCGGGCGACCGTCGCCTTCGGCGAGCAGGACGACGTGCTGTGGGTCCTCGTCGGCAGCGACCGCGCACCGCTCGTCGCCGACCGCCTGCGCGGGATCGGTGCGGCCGTGGGCTCCTCCCCGAGCACGCGCTGGCCCGACGTGGCCTCGGCGCGGCGCGAGGCCTCGGGCGCGATGATGCTCGAGCGCGCCGCGACGCACGGGCCGCGCCCCGGCGGGCTCGCGGACCGCACCGCGAGCTCGGGGCTCAAGGCGGCGCTGGCACCCGAGCCCGCGAGGGCGTTCGCACGCGTCGCTCTCGGGCCCCTCGTCGGCGAGGGACCCGAGCCGCGCAGCCTCCTGGCGACGCTCGAGACCTGGCTCGAGGCCGACGGCGGGATCGCTCAGACCGCGGACAGCCTGGGCGTGCACCGGCACACCGTCACCCGACGCCTCAAGCGGATCGAGGAGCTGCTCGGCGTCTCGCTCGCGCAGCCGCGCACCCAGCACGAGCTGTGGCTCGCGTGCACGCTGTGGGCGACCCACGGCCCCGCCGACCGCGCAGGGCGCTGACGAGACCCGTCAGATGAACCCGTGGTACGGCATCTGCTGGGTCGCGAACCTCAGCCAGCGGATCATGGTGATGAAGTCGAACACCGGCAGTCCGGTGGCCGCCTGGACGGCTGACGCGTAGGGCGGCATGTCGGAGCACTCGAGCAGGATCGCGCCGATGTCGGGCGCGTCCTGAAGCAGCGCCCGCGCCGCCTCGAGGACCTCTTCCTGCACCACAGAGTCGTCGAACTCACCGCGATCCTCGAGGATCGCGGAGAACTCCGGGGCGTCCCCGAGTCCCCGCACCACGAGATCCGACGAGTCGGTCACGCCGACGGCCTCGAGGAGCGCGGGGCTGAACGCGGTGCCGTTCGCGGTGAGCACGCCGATGCGCCGGCCGGGAAGCACCGCCCGGATCCACGGGACCTGGATCAGGCTGGACATCGCGACCGGGATGCTCACCGCTGCCGCGACCTCGCGCTGATAGTTGCCGAAGAAGCCGCATGCGCCGGTGATCGCGCGCACCCCCTCGCGCTGGAGCGCGCGGGCCCCCTCGATCAGGTCGTCGACGATCGAACCGTCCGCGCAGAACAGCTGCCCGGAGGTCAGACCGCCGACCGCGCGCATCCGCACCGGGAAGTCGTACGTCCAGGCGTTGACGACGTTGCCGGGCATCATCGGATAGTGCACCTGGTCGATGTACAGGATCCCGACCGGGTAGCCCGCGACGTTCTGCCCGGCGGGCATGCGGACGCGCCCCAGTCGCTGACCTGGGGCGATGTACCCGGCCGGCGCGTGCTGATCGGTCACGATCGTGCTCCTCGTCTTCCTCGGACTCACGCGGGCAGCGGCGCGAGGCTGTACTCGGCCGAGGCGCCGCTCTTGACGATCACCATGACCTCCTCGAAGAGGCGGTTCCGGCGCAGCGAGATCCGCCCCGCGTAGACACCGGGCTCGCCGTCCACCGGCGCGAGGATGTGGCCGTCCGCCCAGACCTGGGCCGGCGCATCGTCCGCATCCTCAATACGAACGGTCACCTCCCAGAACACTTCGCCCCGCTCAATCTGGACGGTGTGCGCGGTCGCAACGACCGCATCGTCCATGGACGATGCTCCACCAGGGATGACGTCGCTAGGCAGGCTCGGCGTGAGGAAGGCGGGCAGACGGCGCTGGGTCGCCTGCTCGTACGCGTACGCCCGGTCGATCAGGACGTCGTCCGAGTACGCGGGCCCCGCGAAGGTGAGTCCGACGGGCATCTGGGTGTCGCCCATGAAGCCCATCGGCACGGTCACCGTCGGGATGCCGAGGTGGCGGATCACGCGGTTGCCGTTCGAGTACACGACTCCGTTCTGGCTCGCGTGCGCGAGACTCTCGGGCCGCGTGAAGAGGTCGTCGCGGCCCACGTCACCGGCCGCGGGGAAGACGATGAGGTCCAGCCCCTCCGCCACGAGCCAGTCCTCGAAATCAGCCTTGCGCGCGGCCTCGAGCCCGGTGAGGAGCTGGTCGAAGCCCGGGACCTCGTCGAAGGAGGACGGCACGCCCGCCTTCGCCATCTCCGCGAGGCGCTGCCAGTCGAAGCCGCCGCGCGCACGCGTGATCCACACAGGCCACAGCGCGTCCTCGACCGGAAAGACGGAGTCGCCGTCCACGTCGGCCCAACTGCTGAGCTCGGGATCGCCGTTGACCTTCAGGAACTGGTCGAGCACCATCGCGGTGACAGGGCCGCCCTCCATGGTCCGCCAGTTCGCGGGGACGAGCCCGCGCGCGGCCAGACCCTCGGCGCCGGGCCTGTCCTCCTCGTAGTTGTTCCACGCGAGGAAGTCGACCTCGACCACCTCGGCGCCCAGGTCTCGAAGATCGGCAGCGGCCTGGTCCCACAGCTTGCGCACGCTCGGCCGGATGACCGGGGGCTCGAGGGGAGCGTCGTCCTCCCCGATGAAGATCGTGGGCACGCCGATGCGGAGGCCGTCGAGGCGCGTCGGGCGCTCGCGGAGCATCGGCTTGGACACGACGTCCTCGGGGGTGGGGAGCGCGACCGCGGTCTGCTGGCGCCAGAAGTCGCCGGTCGTGTCGGGGTCGGTCGCGATGAGGACGTCGAGCAGGACCATGAGGTCGGACACCGTGCGGGTGTGCGGGACGACGACGTCGCACGCGGGGCGCAGCGGCCAGTTTCCGCGGATCGAGATGAGGCCGCGCGAGGGCGTGTAGGCGACGAGCGCGTTGTTGCTCGCCGGCGACCGGCCCGAGGACACCGTCTCCTCGGCCATGCCGAAAGCCGCCATGCTTGCCGCCGTCGAGGTGCCCGAGCCGTTCGATGATCCCGAGCCGTACGCCGCCGTGATGTAGTCCGGGTTGTACGGGCTGCGCGCGTAGTCGTAGACGCCCGGCTGGATGCCGCCCGCCGCCATCGGCGGCATGTTCGTCTTTCCGATCAGCACGGCCCCGGCCGCCTTGAGGAGCCCAACGCTCGCCGCATCGTCCGTGGCCACGAGATCCTTGAGCGCCGGGCTGCCCGACGCGACCGTCAGTCCCTTCGCCTTGTAGGAGTCCTTGATCGTGAACGGGATGCCCTCGAGCGGTCCCGCCTCGCCTCGCGCGCGGCGCGCGTCCGAGGCCGCGGCGTCCGCGAGCGCCTCCGGGTTGAGCACCGCGATCGCGTGCAGGCACGGCCCGGTGCGGTCGTAGTACGCGATGCGGTTGAGATAGGCGGTCACGAGGTCGACGCTCGTGATCGCTCCCGACTCGAGCGCGGCCTTCATCTCCGGAAGGCCCAGCTCCACGATGTCGTAGCTCGTCACGGTCCCTGTGCTCCTTCGTCGCGGAACGGGTGAGGATTCCGACGTTAGACCTCGCTGTTTGCGGGGAGGTTACGGGCGAGCGTCAGGATCGTCGTTCCGGGACCGGTTCCATCCCGCGGAGCGTCAGGATCGTCGACGCGGACAGGCACAGGCGAGGGAACGCGTGACGTGCGGAAGGCCCGCGCCCCCGCAGGACGGGGACACGGGCCTTCACGATCGTGGTGGGCGGATCGGTCAGGACCCCTCGGGGAAGTCCTCGCCCTTGTCCTGGTTGCAGATGTCGAGCGCAGTGAGGGCGAAGACCTTCGACGCGATCTCCATCTCGCTGATGTACATGTTCTCGTTCGCGAACGCGCTGCGGATGCCCGCGCCGTGTCCCGGTCCCCACAGCACGCAGGGGATCCCCGCCGCCCACAGGTGCGAGGTGTCGTCGCCCGAGTACGAGCCGGGCACGTGCACGCCGATCAGCTCCGGCTCCTTGCCCGTGACCTCGGTGTAGTGCGAGGCGACCGACTGGACGATGTACGCATCTGCCGGGATCTCGAACGGCTCGTGCCCGCGGGTCTTGCCCTCGTGAAAGCGCGCGGGCGGCGGGATCTGAACCTCGTACTCGAGCTCCGGGTCCTCGGCCTTGAGCTCCTCCATCACCCGCACGAAGTCCGCCTCGACCGAGTCGATGCTCTGGCCCGGCAGGAAGCGCACGTCGATCAGGGCGGTGCAGTAGTCCGAGACGTAGTTCGCACCGCGGGTGTCGTGCGCGCTGCCACGGCCGCCGACGATCGCGCCGAGGTTCATCTGCGGGATGTCGGGCAGGTCGGGGCGCGGCTCGTGGGTGAACTCGATCGAGTTGAGCGCGGGGACGGCCTTGACCATCTTCGCGATCGCGTCGACGGAGTCCTCCTTGTACATGATGTGCGCCGACTTGCCCTTGATGGTGATAGCGACGCTGCACGTGCCGACGTTCATGGTGAGCACATTGCGCACGCCGAACGCCTCGGGCACGATCGCTGCATCGGTGCGGAAGCCGCTCTTCATGAGCATGTCGGTGCCGAGCCCGCCGTGGAGCTCGCCAGCGACGAGCGCGACCACGAGGTCTCCCTTGAGCTTGACGCCCGACTTCCTGATCGCCTCCGCCGCGTGGATCATCGAGGCGTCGGCACCCTTCATGTTGATGACACCCGCGCCGAAGAGGAGGTCACCCTCGACCTTCGCCTCGAACGGGTCGTGGTCCCAGCCGTCCTCGAGCGGGTCGATGTCGATATGACCGTTGAGCATGAGGCTCTTGCCGCCGCCCTCACCCTTCAGGGTGGCGATGGTCTGGTAGCGGCCCGGCTCGACCTCGAACAGGTCGACCTCGTAGCCGCGCTCGGTGAAGAACTCGGCGAGGTGGCGCGCGAGAGGCGTCTCCTCACCCTTGATGCTGGGGAAGCGGATGAGGTCCTTTGCGATATCGACCAGCTCGTCCCGATCGACATGCGCGAAGACGGCCTCGGCCTCGGACGTGAGTGCGGTGGACATAGGTGTTTCAGCTCCTTCAGTAGACGATCCAGCGGGGCGCGCGACCGGTCAGCTGACCGCGTGCACCGCCATGCTGGCTGCGAGCAGCTCCTGCACGTACGGATCCTTGGGGTGGGTGAACAGCTCCTCGGACGGCGCATCCTCGACGATCTGGCCATCCCGCACCACGACGATGCGGTCGGCGATCGAGCGGATGACGCCCAGGTCGTGAGTGACGAAGAGCATGGGGATGCCTCGTTCCGCGCGGATCTTGAGCAGCAGATCTACGACGTCGGCCTGCACGGAGACGTCAAGCGCCGAGGTGGGCTCGTCGAGGATCATGACTGCAGGATCCTGCGCGAGCGCGCGGGCGATGCTCACACGCTGACGCTCGCCGCCCGAGAGCCGGCGGGGCTTGCGCTCGGCGTACTCGCGCGGCAGGCGCACCGAGTCGAGGAGTTCAAGCATGCGCTCGCGGCGCGCCGCAGCCGGCACACCCGCGACCTTGAGGGTCCGCATGATCGTCCAGCCGATGGTCCGCACGGGGTTGAGCGTGCTGGTCGGGTCCTGGAAGACCATGCCAACCTTGCCGCGCCCTCGCGCGCCCCGGAACACGTCGACAGTGCCGGAGGTCGGGTCCTGAAGGCCGCACAGCACGCGGGACAGCGTGGTCTTGCCGGAGCCGCTCTCGCCGACGACGCCGAGGATCTCTTGATCGTTGAGGATGAGGCTCACGTGGTCGAGCGCGGTGTGCCCCGCGTGGCGGCGGCGCCCTCCGAACCTCACCGACAGCTCGAAGACCTGCATCGTCGGCTCCTCGGCGATCTCGGGACGCCCCTCGGCGTCCCGTCCGCCGTGAGGCACGTCGACCTTCGGCAGCGCGGACACGAGTCGGTTCGTGTACGGGTGCTCCGGGGAGGTGAGGACCTTCGTCGCCGGGCCGCTCTCCACGCACTCGCCGCGCTGCATGACCAGGAGCCGGTCGGCGTGCTTGCCGATGAGCGCGAGGTCATGGCTCACGAGGATGACCGCGACCCCGAGCGTGGTACGCAGCTCGGTGACGAGGTCAAGCACCGCAGCCTCCGTGCGGACGTCCAGCCCGGTGGTCGGCTCGTCCATGACGATGACCGAGGGACGCATCGAGATCGCCATCGCGATAACGACGCGCTGAAGCTGGCCGCCGGAGAGCTCGTGAGGGTAGCGCGCGAGGGCCGCCTTGGGGTCCGGTAGCCGCACCTGGGCGAAGAGCTCCAGAACGCGAGCCCGCGCCTCCTTCTCGCTCACTCCGTGCACCGTCATGCACTCGGCGACCTGGTCCCCGACCTTCATGCGGGGATTCAGCGCCGTCATGGGGCTCTGGTAGACCATGGCGATCTCGCGCCCGAGGATCTCCCGCCGCTCATGCGCGGTCACCGAGCGCAGGTCGCGGCCGCGGAGACGGAGCTCCCCCTCGACGATGCGGGCGTTCGAGGGCAGGTAGTCCATGAGGCTGAGCGAGACGGTCGACTTGCCCGAACCCGACTCGCCGACGATCCCAAGGCACTCCCCCGGGTGGATCTCGAACGACACCTGGTCGACGGCACGCTTGTCGTCGTAGCAGATACTCACGCCCGACGCCTCGAGGATCGGCTCGGCAGTCGTGGCGGCGCTCATGCGCGGCCTCCCTTCGACTCGTCGATGACGACGTTGACGGCGAGCACGACCAGGGCGATCGCCGCCGCGGGGGCGAGCACGACCCACGGGGCCGCGCTCATGTACGCACGCCCCTCGTTCACCATGAGGCCCCAGTCCGGCGTTGGCGGCTGGACCCCGAGCCCCAGGAACCCGAGCGCCGCGAGCGTGAGGAGGCTGTGCGAGAAGCGCAGGCCCGCCTCGGTGAGGAGCGTCGGCGCGGCGTTGGGAAGGACCTCGCGGAACACGATCGAGAGGGTCCCCTCGCCGCGGACCTTCGCGGCCTCAGTGAAGGGAAGCTTCGCGACCTGCAGCGCGGCGGTGCGGGCGATGCGTGCGATCGGGGGGAAGAAGACGAGCGTGATCGCAAGCACGAGGATCGGGATGCTGCTGCCGAACACGGCGAGGACGAGCAGCGCGATCAGCAGCGAGGGGATCGACTGGAGCACGTCGGCGATGCGCATCACGAGCATGTCGTAGGTGCCGCCGATGTATCCGCTCGTGATTCCGACGATGGCCCCGACGATCATCGAGGAGATGGTGCACAGCAGCGCGAGCAGCAGGGTCGCCCGCCCACCGACCAGGATCCGCGAGAACACATCCCTGCCGTAGTTGTCGGTGCCGAGCAGATGGTCTGCGGACGGCGCGACGAGCAGAGCCTCCGGATTGAGGTCGGTCGCGCTGTATGGAGCGATCGCGGCGCCGAAGACCACGATCAGGCCCGCCGCAAGCACGACCACGGCGGCGACCCGACCCGTCCAGCTGAGGTCTGCCCACCAGGATCGACCGGCCGCCCATCGGGCGCGCGGCGCCCGCGGGGCCCGGCCGGAGGTGTCGTTGTCTCGTGCCATCGCGGTCATGACTTCCTCAGTCTGGGGTTGAGCCCGACGACGATCAGGTCTGCGACCAGGTTCGCCGTCGTGACGATCGCGGAGGTGAGCAGCACCGCGGCCGCCAGCAGCGGCACGTCGCGATTGTTCGCGGCCTGCACGGTCAGCGAGCCGATGCCCGGGAAGGAGAAGATCGTCTCGACGACGGCGAGGCTCCCGAGCAGGTACGCGACGTTGGTGCCGGTCGCGGTCACGGCCGGGGCGATCGCGTTGCCCATGACGTGCTTGCGGAAGACCTTCCATTCGGAGAGGCCCTTGAGACGCGCGGTGCGGACGTAGTCGAGCTCGAGCGTCTGGACGGTTCCCTGGCGCATCATCCGGATCGTGAGGGCGAGCACCACGATCGTGGCCGTCGCGACCGGCATCACCAGCTTCGCCGGATCGTCGAAGGGCGAGCCGGTGATGATGCTGGCGGCAGGAAGCACACCCAGGATGTTCGCGAAGACGAAGATCAGCAGGATCGCCCACACGAACTCCGGGAAGGAGAAGGCGGTGAGGGTGACCCAGGAGATGATCCTGTCGATCGCGCCGCCCTCGCGCGAGCCCGCCCACATCCCCAGCACGATCCCCAGGGGGACCGAGATAAGGAGGACGAGTCCGGCGAGGACGGCGCTGTTGGCAAGCCGCGCCATGACGAGGGGACCGATCTCCGTCTGGAAGACCAGTGAGGTGCCGAAGTCCCCGCGCAGCGCCCCCCCGAACCAGGACCAGAACCTGACCAGCACCGGCTGGTCGAGCCCCAGCTGCTGACGGACGAACTCCAGGCTCTCAGGGGTGGCGAGGATTCCCAGCTTCGTCTCGGCGGCATCGGTCGGGAGGAAGGAGGTGATCGTGAAGATCACCAGCGCTACGAGCGCCAGGGTGAGAAGGAGGAGCCCCACCCGTTGCGCGGCATACCGAACCATGACCTGTCTCAGCTCTCCACAGTGACGTTGAAGAGCTCGTAGTAGCCCATGGCCGATCCGCTGAAGCCGCTGACATCGGAACCGGTCGCAGTGACCAGCGGCATCTCGTAGGGCACGAGCGCGTAGCCGCGCTCGGCGATAATCTCCTGCGCGTCGGCATACAGCTCGGCACGAGCTTCGGTGTCGGTGGTGGAACGCGCCTCGGTGATGAGCTCGTCGAGCTCGTCATCGCTGAAGTACGGGGACTCGGAGCCGCCACCGTTATAGGCGCCGTCGCTCTCGTAGAAGGGCGAGATCGAGCCGTCACCGTCGGGGAAGCCGGTGAAGTAGAACGCGACCATGGGCTGCTGGCGGTAGCCCTCGGTTCCCAGATCGCTGTTCGTCTTCGTGACGACGTTCAGCGTGATACCCGCCTGCGCCGCCATCTCGGCGTACGCCACCGTCATCTCGGAGAGGCCGAAGCGCTCGGTCGTGGTCCAGATGTCCATCTCGAACCCGTCCGGATAGCCGGCCTCGGCGAGAAGCTCCTTGGCCTTCTCGATGTTCTGCTCGGGAACCTCGATGTCCGCGTGGTAAGGGTTGGCGCTGAGCACGACGTTGTCGGCCGTGGCGGTCGCGAGCCCACCGGTGGCGATCGCGGCGAGGGCCTCGCGATCCATCACGAGGCGCAGCGCCTCCCGGACACGCTCGTCGTCAAGGGGCTCGAAGCTCGTGTTGAGGTAGATCGTGTGGAAGCTGGCGCCCGGGTTCTCGATGAGCGCGACGTTGTCCGCCGCCTCGAGGGTCGAGAGCTGCTGCGCGGAGACCTGGCTGATCAGGTCGATGTCACCGGCGATGAGGCTCGTGCTCTGCGTCTCGGCCTGCGCGATCGTCACCTGGTGGATCTCGTCGAGCGTGATCGAGTCCTGGTCGCGATAGTCCTCGAAGGCCTTGTAGACGATCATCGAACCCTCGACGTTCTCGTCCATGACGTAGGGACCGGTGCCGTCGGGCGTGGTCGCGAGCTCCTCCGCAGTCGATCCCTCCGGGACGATGGCGGCGTAGGGCTGAGCCAGGGCGGAGGCGAGGTCAGCCATCGGCTCGCTCAGGTGCAGCTCAACGGTCGTGTCGTCGATGGCGACGGCCTCCTCGATGGCGGTGTAGTACGCCGCGTGAGCCGTGGGGACGTCCGGGTCGATCAGACGCATGATCGAGTAGACCACGTCATCCGCGGTGAGCGCCTTGCCCGAGTGGAAGACCGCATCGTCGATGATCGTGAAGGTCCATACGAGGCCGTCGTCCGAGACGCTCCACTCGGAGGCGAGCTCCGGCTCGGGGGCCAGGTCGTCGTCGCTGAAGTCCGTGAGGGTCTCGTAGACGAGCTGGCCGAACTGGTACTCCTCGAGAAGGTTCATGTTGGCGGGGTCCAGCTCCGTCGGGTGGCCCGACCAGGCCATCTCGAAGACCGTCGGCTCCGCGTCGCCCGAGCCGGACGCGCTCGTCGCATCGCTCTCGCTGCTGGTGCATCCGCTGAGGGTCCCGGCAGCGACGAGTCCGGCGATGCCGAACGCCGCCGCCCGCCGAGAGGCGGTCATCCATGGCGTGGTGTGCATGTGTTCTCTCCCTAGTCATGGGCCGGGGCCCGCTGGCGATTTTCACACTAGGTGTCGGTCGTTACGCCCAGGTTTCAGAGGCGAGTCTTTTTTGTAATTTTGAGCCTCTTCACGCGATTCTTTTTCAGTCTGAGAGGCTCCTTGGGCGGTTTCCTTTCACTCTTCGCCCGTTTCGACCAGCGGATTGCTCACTCCCGACGCAAGTCCGCGAGCACCAAGGCAGGACGCGGCGCGCATAGCTATGAGGGTCGGTGCCGAGTGCCGCTGCGGGGCGAGGGGCGAGAGCGCGGAGGCTCAGTCGAGCTGGACTGCGGGAGCCTCTGTCGCCGACAGCCCAGCCCGGAACGACAGCGATCCGGGGAGCTTCAGGACGGCCGTGTACGGAAGCAGCTCAAGGCGGACCCCGGACTGCTCGTAGATCTCATCGGCCACGAGGAGCAGTTCGTTCACGGTACGACCGTGCACCTCGCCCACCTGGGCGATCGGGCCCGTCGTGCTCGCGACGATCTTGATCGCATCGTGCTCAAGCAGGGCGGACTGGAGCGCCCCGTCACCACGCGGGGCCAGGAACAGCGCCGGCACGATGTCAGACGTCTGAAGGTCGTCCGTCGTGACTGTCGCGCGCGCGACGCCCCCCTCGAGAAGAGCGATGACGCGGCGCCGGACCGCGGCATACGGGCGGTCCGTGCGAGCCGCAAGGTCCTTGAACGAGACGCGAGGATCGTCGACGAGCTCCCGCAGCAGCTCGCGATCCCCGTCCGCGATCTCCAGATCGGAAGGGGACGCCAGGTCCGCGCCGATGCGCGGCCGACCGGTGTCCAGCTGCCACTTGTCGATCCGCGCCATCGGCAGGATCTCGACCTTCTCCACGCCCGGCATCGCCCCGATCTGTGCGAATGCCGCGCGGTGCACCTCGTCGAGCGAGCGCCCCACGAGGTCGACAAGGTGCGAGAACCTTCCGGCCACCCGCGCCAGGTGGATGACCGCGTCCTGCTCCTGGCACCACTCCGCGAAGCTCGTGTCATCGCCATGGAGCGTGACCAACAGGCTCGCGCGAGTCGTCAGCCCGAACATGCTCGGATCGATCAGCGTCACCGGGCGGATCGCGCGCGACTGGATCAGTCGCTCCACGCGCGCACGCGCCGCGTCGGAGGAGAGCCCGATGGAAGCGCCCAGGCTCGTGTACGAGGCACGGGCATCGGACTTGAGGAGATCGACCAGCTGCTGGTCGTGGAGATCGAGCGGCGTCATGTCATCCTCGGTCGGGCTGAGGCTCCATCGTAGCGGCGACCTGCGTCGCCGCCACGACTTCACGCACAGCGATCTCGTCGCGGTTCCTCACGAGCATCCCGATGCCCACGACGGCCATGAGGCAGACGAGCGTGCCCACCGTGACGGTCACGGCGACGAGGGACAGGCCGGTCAGCAGCACCCCGGTGAGGAGCACGAAGCCTCCGCCGAACAGGTAGGACGCGAAGTTGAGCCACGCATAGGCTCCACGTAGCCGGACCAGAGGGTTCACCCGGCGGGCGATCGTGTAACCCGCGGTCTGGGCGAGTCCCTGGGAGACGCCGGACAGCGCGGCCGAGACGAACAGGACCGCCACCGAGCCGACGACGAGCCCAGCGACGAGCAGGATCGCGGCACCGATCGAGGCGCCCATGCTCACCATGCCCTGCACCCCCGGCTCGACGGCGCGGAAGACGAGCTGACCCGTGAACGCGCTCGCGAAGACGACGAAGACCAGGAGTCCGCCGACCGTGCCGCTCGTCACGTCGAGGGCGTCGCGGATGAACCCGGATCCCACCGACATGTAGATCGCGCAGACGATGCCGGCGGTCGCGATCGGCGTCGCCGCGGTGAGCATAGCTCGCGCGGGCGTCCTCACGCCGCCGATGTCTTCAAGGCCCACCTCCTCGGCGGCGGTCGCGCGCGGCGACGACGCGATGGCGAGCGTGCGCATGCCCGAGACGATGAACACGACCATCAGCAGGGCGAACGCGAACTCGAGCACGAAGGCGGATTGGGCGGGGTTCGGGTTCAGATCAACGCCGATGCCGCCCAGGAGCGGGCCGAACGCAAGCCCCATCGAGGTCACCACGCTCGCGATCAGCGGTCCGTTGTCGCGTCCGCGGCGCTCCTGCTCCGCCGTCACCGCCGCCGAGCCGCACGAGGCGACCACGCCGACGGAGAGCCCGCTGAGGGCGCGCGCAGCGAGTAGCCACGCCGGCCCTGGCGCGACGGCGAACATGAGCGCGGCGGCGGCAGTCGTCGCCATCGAGCCCGCGAGCATGGGCCGCCATCCGATCCGGTCCGACAGACGTCCGATGCCGACGAGGCCGACGAGCACTCCTGCCTGGTACACCGCGAACAGGACGGTGGTGGTCGAGGCCGAGAATCCCATCTGGTCCTGCCACACCGGGTACACCGGGCTCGGCATGTTCGAGAGCAGGAACCCGACGAGGATGGCGAATGCGGCGGTCATCTCAGCTGGCCTCGGGCCACCACGCCGTCAGGACCTCCGGGTGCCTTCCTGCATCAGCGGACACCGTCCCGGCACGGAGGCTCGTGCGCAGCGCCGCAGTCGCATCGATGTCGACCGACAGGGTCTCCCATCGGGTCGGGTCACCCGCGAGGACCACGCCGTACGCCTCGCGCGCGCGCCCCACCGAGATGTACTCGTCGATGACGTCCTCGAGCACGCGCTCCGGCTCGCGCAGCAGCGGATCTCCGTAGCCTCCCGCGCCCGAGCCATGGGAGACGATCGCGTCGAACCGCTGCAGGTCGACCGAGGCGACATTGTCGTGGATCTGCTCCGAGCGGCCCCCAGGGCCGATCCGCCACGCCTCGGGTCCGCTGGCCTCCTGCCCGCCGCGCACACCCTTGGGCCTGTTGTCCACGCCGTCCATGTAGTAGCTGGACGTGGCGACCGCGTAGCGCGGGCCGTAGGCGGAGGACGTCCCCGTCGCGCCGCGGTTGTGCCCGGCGCCCTCGGAGTCGGGCCACACCGTCGCGCGCTGCCACACGATGAGGGGGTAGCGCTGCTCGACGATCTCGCTCGAGTCGATCAGGGGGAGCCCCCCACCCATGATGGTCGCGAAGGAGAGCCACCCATCCGCGTCGGCGGTGGCAGGACCGCCCGACGAGCCCGAGAACACCTGGAAGATGAAGTCCTCGTCACGGCGCGGGTCGACGCCGGCGATGACGCCCTCGTGAGGCGGGCAACCCAGCGGCGGCTCCGCGGCGGCGATCCCATCGGCCGTCATCTCAGCGAAGCCGGCGAGGATCATGCCTGCCACCCGATCGGTCACCGTGCGGGTCGCGACGGAGCATGACGCGGGGTGACGGGGGATGCCGACCACACAGTTCTCGCGGACCAGCACCTCGATCCGTCGGTGGCTCCCGGAGTTGTTGGGCACATGCAGCGTGGTGCTCTCCGCGTCAGTGTTGAGCACCATGAGCACCGCGGTGACCGCGGCGTTCATCGAGGACGCCTCCGTCAGATTGAGTCCCGTAGGGGTGCAGTCGGGGTTGTCGCGCAGGTCGACGATCACCCGACCCTCGTCCGGCAGCACCTCGATGTCGGCCTGCAGCGGCAGCCCGTCGGGCAGTCCGGGGAAGGCATCCATCTGCGTCTGCACCTTGTGAGTGCCCGCGGGCAGCTTGGCGATCGAGGCGGCGGCCATGCGCTCCCCGTAGTCGAGCCATGCCTCCACGAAGGCATCGAGCTCGTCATCGTTGTCGAAGCTCTCGCAGAACTCGTGAAGCCGCTTCTCCGCGAGTCGGACTGCTCCGAGCGATGCGAGGTAGTCGCCGTACCAGGTGTCGAACGCACGGATGCGCTTCTCACACATCCTGACGACGTCCTTGACGTCCTCGTAGTCGCGCTGGATCCGGACCGCGGGGAAGATGAGCGCACCCTCATGGTAGACGTCGCGGGCCGCCGGCATGTAGGTGGTCGGCTCCGAGTCGCCGCAGTCGACCTGGTGCGCCTTCGCGATCGCGGTGAACACGTGGCGCCCGCGGTGGAACACCGGGACAAGGAACGTGTGGTCCGCGGCATGGGTGTTGCCCATGTAGGGATCGTTGTGCAAGAAGCAGTCACCCTCGGTGAAGTCGGGGTGCATGTTCACCATGGCTTCGGCGACGAGCGAGGACCCGTAGACATGCACGGGGATGCCGCCGGGGGCCGACAGGAGCTGGTGGTCGGCGGAGGTGATCGAGCACGAGAAGTCGCGCGCGGCCATGGTCGTCGACCGCGCCGTACGGATCATCGTGTTGGTCATCTCACGGGTGATCGAATCGAGCCGGTTGGCCTTGATCGCCAGGGTGATCGGATCGATCACAGGGGAATCGGTGACAGTGGTGGTCATCTCGCAGCCCTCCTCAGGCCTCGTCGAGGGTGATCAGGTAGTGGGTGGGGTGCGCCACGGCGGTCGCGCCCGGGTCGAGCACGATGGTGGTGGTCGGCTCCTCGATCACGGCGGGCCCCTCGATCACGGTGCCGCTGGGGAGGTTCTCGACGCGGTAGACGCCGCCGTCGTACGTGGTCGAGCCGAATCGCATCGGGCGGGTGTGGGGCACGGGGGGCTCCCCGTCATGGAGGGCCATGGCGAGGTTCGGCTTCGGCCGCACGACACGCCCCTCGGCGCGCCAGGAGACGACCTCGAGCGGCGCCCCGGGCTGGTTGACGGAGAAGAACTCCAGGTGAGCGGTGTCGAACGCGTCGTGCAGCGTCGCGAGCGCCACAGGATCACGGAAGTCAGGCCTCTCGCCGAGGTCGACATCGATCTCCCAGATCTGCGCGTCATAACGTGCCTCGGCCAGATAGCGCTTGTGCCGCTCGCCCTCGTGGTCCACCTCGGCGAGGAAGGCATCAAGCTCGCGGTCGAGCTCGTCGATGGTCGAAGCCGCGAGCTCGTGGTCGAACTGCTTGGTCGCGAGGTATCGGCCGGCCGACACAGTCATCGAGATGTCGGTGCACTGGCCGCCGACTGCGGACAGCCCCGAGGCGAGGCGGGGGACCAGAATCTCCCGGACGCCAAGGTCGCGGGCGATGCGGACGATATTCATGCCCGCCGCGCCACCGCCGGCGACGATCACGCAGTTGCGCACGTCGATGCCCTGGCTCACGGTCATGTCGGTGGTGAACCCGCGCATGCTCTCGGAGGCGATGCGCAGCACGGCCTCGGCCGCCTCCTCGATACTCATGCCCAGCGCCTCGGCGACCTCGGAGCGGAACGCCTCGCGTGCCGCCGGGAGGTCGAGGGTCATGCGACCGCCGAGGAAGTTCTCGGGGTCGAGGTAGCCCAGCACGAGCGCTGCGTCGGTCACCGTGGGGCGCGCGCCACCCCTGCCGTAGCACGCAGGTCCGGGCTGAGCCCCGGCGCTGATCGGGCCGACCTGCAGGAGGCCGCCCTCGTCGATGTAGGCGATAGACCCGCCGCCGGCGCCAAGGGAGCGGGTGTCGACGGCGGGAAGCCCTGTCATGTGCCCGGTCCACTCGTCCCCGAGCCACTTCTCGCGGGTGTACAGGATGTTGCCGTCGCGCACGAGGCTCACGTCGTACGACGTGCCGCCGGTGTCGACGACGATGACCTGACGCCCGACCGCGGCCTCCTCGAAGCCGCTGTAGGCGATGCCGGCGACGGGCGCGAGCGCGGGGCCCGAGTCGATGGTCTGGATGGGGCGCTCCGCCATCTCCTCGAGACTCATGACTCCCCCGGACACGTGCGTCACCATCAGCGGCTCTCCGGCGAAGCCGAGCTCACGGAACCGACGCTCGAGCGAGTGGAGGTGGTCACGCATGAGGGGCTTGATCGACGCATCGATCGCTGTCGCCGAAGCACGGCGGTACTCGCGCACCACGCCGTTGACCTCATGCGAGAGGGAGAAGGCCACGCCGGGCAGCTCCTCAGCGATCAGCTCACCGATCCGCTTCTCATGCGCAGGGTTCACGATCGAGAAGGTGAGGGAGACCGCCACCGCCTCGACCTCGAGCTCCCGCAGCCTGCGCAGCACGCCCCGAACCTCGTCCTCATCGAGCGGGACCACGATCTCGCCGTCGCTGAGGACTCGCTCCTTGAGCTCGAACGTGTAGCGGCGCGGGATATAGGGCTCGGGATACGCGGATGCGAGGTTGTAGGGCTCAGCCTTGCCGCCCTCGCGGTAGAGCAGCACGTCGCGGAAGCCCGCGGTCGTGAGGAAGGCGGTCTTCGCAACCTTGCCCTCGAGCACCGCGTTGGTGGAGCGCGTGGTCGAGTAGACGAATACCTTGGTCTGCTCGAGCAGCTCGCCGAGTGTCATCCCATTCGCGCCCGCGGCAAGCTCGATGGCCGCGGAGATGCCGACGAAGAGGTCGTCGGGCGTGCTCGACGACTTGTACAGGCCCAGCACGCGCTGGCTGTCCGCAAGGATCAGGTCGGTGAAGGTGCCCCCCGTGTCGACCGAGATGGTGAACGGCGGCTGGAGATCTGGTGCAGGCATGGCATCGACTTTCGGTTCGTGTCGACGGCGCACGGCCCGCGATGTCAATGTTGGCGGGATGCGACCGTCTAGATGAACAAAAGACTAGTCACAGCCCTTCCGAATGATCAATTTGCGCGCCAAGAGTTCACATGACGGAAATATCCGGGGTCTCCCCCGTCATCTGGAGGCAACACAGCGCGGGCGCCCTGTGGTGAGCAGCGAGCGTCAGGAACGTCGACGGGAGGAATCCGGGCACAGGCGTCGACAGCGTGTCCAGGTCGCACGGACGCCCGCGAGCACAGACATCCTCAGATCGACGATCCTGACGCCTAAGCGCCGCGCACCGCTCTCAGGAAGAGGATCCTGACGTCTCGCGCACCATCATCCGGCCGATGCCAGCGATCCCGGCGAGGATGTCCGCATCGTCCGCAGCCAGGGCGAGCCGCACCCAGCCGTCGCCCGAGGCGCCGAAGGTGAGCCCGGGCGCGACCGCGACGCCCTGCTCCGCGAGCAGCGTGAGCGCCCAGTCGTCGACGCTCATGTCGCCCGCGAGCTCACGCACATCGATCCACAGGTAGAACGCCCCGGTCGGCATCACGTAGGGGATCCCGAGCCGCTCGAGCTCGGCGACCGCCAGGTCGCGCCGCCGCTCGTAGGCCGCCCGCATCTCCTCGACGCAGTCCTGCGGACCGGTGAGCGCCGCGAGCGCGGCCTTCTGCGCGGGAGCGTTGACGCACGACAGCACGGGCTCCTGCAGCTTGCCGGCGAGGTCGGCGAAGGCCGGCGGCGCGACCAGGTAGCCCACGCGTACTCCCGTCATCGCGTACGTCTTGGAGAACGAGAACGTGGAGATCACGACGCCCTTGGTATCGAAGACCGCGGGAGACACGTGCTCCACGCCGAAGGTGAGCGCGTCGTAGCACTCGTCGGAGATGAGCCAGATGTCGTGCCGCTCGGCGAACCGCACGAGCGCCTCGAGGGTCGCCGCGTCATACACGAGGCCGAGCGGGTTCGACGGGCTGTTGACGATGATCGCCCTGGTGCGGTCCGTCACGAGCGCCTCGAGCTCGTCGATCTGCGGCACGAAGTCGTGATCGGGCCGGAGCACGTAGGGAACGGCCACGCACTGCAGCATGTCCATCGCCATCGCGTAGTTCGGCCAGCCGGGGTCGGGGACGAGCACCTCGTCGCCCGCGGTGAGCATCGCGGAGTACGCGACGAACAGCGCCTCCGCGCCCCCGGCCGTCACGACGATCTGGTCCGGAGTCACCTCGAGGCGGTTCACGCGCGCGAGCTTGTCCACAAGCGCGGACCGCAGCTCGGGCACGCCCATGTTGGAGACGTAGTGCGTGAAGCCCTCCGCGTAGGCCTCGCCCGCGGCCGCGAGGACATGCTCGGGCGGGACGAAGTTCGGCTCGCCCACGTGCATGCCGACGAACGGCTTGCCTGAGGCCCAGGCGGCGTCCATGATGCGGCGGATCCCCGACCGGGGCATCCTCTCGGCGAATGGCGAGATCTCGGGCATGCGTGCTCCTTCCACAGGTGGCGGCGGGAGCATCGGCGCGCGGGGCCGGTCCGGCGTCCTCGCTCTGCGGACAGGTTGCCAGATCGCGGGCGCGCAAGGCCAGGGCCAGCGGCGGGACGAGTGGCCCGATCGGCCTCACGCGTTTGCGGCGAACCGCCGATAGACGATGTACTAGGACTATCCGACTCAGGGGAGCCAAGAAATGTCGTCCTTCGCCAAGTCCGCCGCCAGCTCGCTGTTCACGGGCCTCGTCGGTCGGTACCAGACGATGCTCAAGATCGAGCTCGACCGCGCCAAGGCGGAGGTTCAGGAGAAGCTCAAGCAGATCGGCATCGGCGCGGCGCTCCTTGTCGCCGCGGGCGCGTTCGCGTTCTTCCTGTCGCTGCTGCTGCTCACGGCGGCCGTCGCGGGCCTGTCCACGGTGTGGCCGGTGTGGCTGTCGGCCCTCACGATCGCGGGCGGCGTCCTGCTGATCATCCTGATCCTGGTCGGGGTCGGCGTCTCGAAGATCAAGAAGAACTCCGACCTCATGCCCACGGAGTCCATCGACAACGTCAAGAAGATGTTCGCGTGGGAGTAACCGCCTCGGTCGCGGCCGCGCGCGGCTGACGGCCCGCGAGCCACACGCCCACCAGGACCACGACGGCGCCCGCCGCCTCGTTCCAGTGCAGCCGCTCCCCGAGCACGAGCACGCCCAGGAACGTCCCCACCACGGGGGTCAGGTACGTGACGGACGATGCGGTGGTCGCGCCCGCGAGCTTCACGAGCCGCCAGTAGCCCATGTAGGCGAAGGACGTGCCGGCGACGCCGAGCGCGATGACCCCCCACAGCGCCACGGAGTCGAGCGCGAAGGCGCCCGGTTCCGGGCTCCCCGAAGCGAGGGCGAACGGCGCGAGGATCACCGCGCTCGTCGCGATCTGCGTGGCCGACAGCACCGCGTGGGACTCGTCGAGCCGCGCGAGCAGGCGACGCGACAGCGTCCCGCCGATGCCGTAGCAGGCGGTTCCTGCCAGCATCAGCACGACGCCGAGCGCCGAGAACTCCGCGACGTTCCACACGCCCACGAGGATCGCGATGCCCGCGACGCCGATCAGCAGGCCCACCAGCTGGGCGCGCCCGATGCGCTCGGCGGGGATCAGCAGCGCCACGAAGAACGCGGTCCACAGCGGCGTGGTTGCGTTGAGCATGCTCGCAAGGATGGACGTGACGTGCTGCTGCGCCATCGGGATCAGCACGAGCGGGATCCCGGACATGAACAGGCCGACGAAGCCGACGGCGAGGACGTCCTTGCGGGTCAGGGTGGGCCGCCTTCGCCCGATCGCGACGACCGACCACAGGACGAGAGTGCCCACGACGAGCCGCCCGAAGCCGACCTGGCTCGGCGAGAAGGACCTCAGCGCGAGCTCGATGAAGAGGAACGACGATCCCCAGCCCAGGGCGATCAGGGGGATGAGCGGCGCCCACTGGCGCGCTGGCGCGGCCTGCGTCACGCGGCACCCCCGAACATGGACGATGCGGGGGCCGGGTCGGTCTCCTTCGCGGAGGCCTCGATCAGCGGCAGCCGACCGGCGGGCGCACCCGCCTCGAACGCGAGCATCGACGCCTTCACGCCCACGCCTCCGAAGCCGTAGGAGCCGAGCACCCCGCCCGCGCGGATCACGCGGTGGCACGGCACGAGGACGGCGATCGCGTTGCGCGCGCATGCGGTGCCGACTGCGCGCATCGCCCGCGGCCGGCCCGCGGACGCCGCGAGCTCCTGATAGGAGACGGGCTCACCCGCGGGCACGTCGCGGAGCGTCTTCCAGACCTCCTGGAAGAACTCGCCACCGGGCTGCTCGACGGGGACGGACGCGATGGCGCCGAGGTCTCCGCCGAGCCACGCGTGAACGGCCGCCACCGCATCGTCCATCCCCGCCTCGACGATGCGTCGAGGCGCGTACGGCGCGGCGAGGCGCATCCGCAGCTCGCGGTCACCCTCGTCGAGCCCTGCGGCTCGCACCACGCCGTCCTCGGGCGTGGCGAGCATGCGCAGCACTCCCCAGGGGGTGTCGACCTGGGCGGCGTGAAGGGGGGGCTCCGTCATGAGAGCAGGCTAGAGCGCCCCGTGGGTGCCAGCATCCGAGCAAGCGGATCCGGCTCCCGCCGGGCGCGCTGAGGTCAGCGCGAACCACACCGCAACGCTGCGGCTCGAGCCGACCGGGGCGCCCTCGCGCCCCGGCTCCCGGTGGATCCCTACTGCTGCTCGCGCGCCTGCGTGAGGAGGGCCTGAACCTCAGCCTCGCGGAAGCGACGGTGCCCGCCCAGCGTGCGGATGGAGGACAGCTTGCCCACCTTCGCCCAGCGCGTCACAGTCTTGGGGTCTACGCGGAAGATCGCGGCCACCTCACTCGGGGTGAGCAGCTTCTCCGGCTCCTGAATCGTGTCAGCCATCATGTCCAATCCCTCAGTCTCGTCGGGTTCCTTTATGGGGGGTTCATGTCGTGAACACCCTTTGAGAGGGCCCAACAGACCAATCATGACGCGAAAGATGAAAATTCGGCGGATATAGCACAGATAGGCAGTCGCGACGAGGTGAACGGGCGTTGTAAAGTATGGGGGAACTCGACACGCAGGGCCCGCGGAGGACGCGCGCCCGAACCGTTGGAAGGGACGGCGACATGGGGCGCGGCCGTCAGAAGGCTAAGGACGCGAAGATCGCGCGTCAGCTGAAGTACACGAACCACAGCTCTGATCTGCGGGACCTCGAGCGCGAGCTCATGTCCGGCGGCCAGGGCATGGGCGGCGCCAAGCCGGTCGTGACTCAGGACGACTCCGACGATGACGACGAGTACGTCGACCGCTGGGCGGACGACGAGGACTAGTCCTCTCACTGCGTGAGCGGACCCGGGGCGCGCCCCGGGTTCTTTCGTCGCGTCCGAGCCCGGGACGCACGCCGGGCCAGCCCGAGCATCGTCCCTCCCCCCGCAGGCCGCTCATGCCTGCGTTCCGCGCGGCTCAGCCCAGGCGGTACGCGCCGCTGAGGTTCACCGCTCCGCCCGTGACGCCCTTCGCACCACGCACGGTGTCGGGTGAGGCGATCCGGCCGTCGTCCGCGCTCACCGAGCCGAGCACCCACGCGGGCACACCGGCCGCGGCCGAGGCCGCGATGAGGCCGTCCGCATCGTCTGCCGACACGATCGCGACCATGCCGACGCCCATGTTCAGCGTCGACTCGAGGTCGTGCCACGGCACCGCGCCCGCAGCCTGCACCAGGGAGAACACCGGGGGCAGGTCCCACGAGTCGCGCGCGACGGACGCCGCGAGCCCCGCCGGGATGATGCGCGCGACGTTCGCCGCGAGCCCTCCGCCGGTGACGTGCGACAGGGCGTGGAGCCCGTCAAAGGATGCGGCCAGGTCCACGCACAGCCTCGCGTAGATGCGCGTCGGCTCGAGCAGCTCGGCACCGACGCTGCGGCCCAGGTCGTCGACGTGCGTGTCGAGCTCCCAGCCGGCATGCGCGGCGACGCGGCGCACGAGCGAGTAGCCGTTCGAATGCAGCCCGGACGATGCCATGGCCACCACGACGTCGCCCGCGGCCACGCGCTCGGGGCCCAGGAGCTTGTCCGCCTCGACCACGCCGATCGCGGCGCCGGCCACGTCGTAGTCCTCGGGGTCCATGACGCCGGGGTGCTCGGCGGTCTCGCCGCCGACCAGGGCGGTGCCGGCGAGCTCGCAGCCCTCCGCGATGCCGCGGACGATGTCGGCGATGCGCTCCGGCACGACCTTGCCGCACGCGATGTAGTCCGTCATGACCAGGGGCTTCGCGCCGCACACGACGATGTCGTCGACGACCATCGCGACCAGGTCCTTGCCGATCGTGTCGTGCACGTCCAGCTGGCGCGCGATGACGATCTTGGTGCCGACACCGTCGGTCGAGGAGGCGAGCAGCGGCCGCTTGTAGTCCTTGAGCGCCGAGGCGTCGAAGAGCCCCGCGAACGCGCCGATCCCGCCGAGGACCTCGGGGCCGTGCGTGCGCGCGACCGCGTCCTTCATCATCTCGACGGCCTTGTCGCCCGCCTCGGTGTCGACGCCGGCGCCGGCGTACGTGATCGGCTCGCTCATCGGGCGACCTCCTCGCGCTGCTCGAGCAGCAGGTGACGGGCGTTCACCGGAGGCTCGATCGGATACTCGCCCGTGAAGCACGCGGTGCACAGGCGCTCCTGAGCCTGGCTCGTGGCCTTCACCATGCCCTCGAGCGAGATGTAGCCGAGCGAGTCCGCGCCGAGCTGGTCGCGGATCTCGTCCACGGTGTGGCCCACCGCCGCGAGCTCGGTGCGCGTGGGGAAGTCGATGCCGTAGAAGCACGGCCACTGCACGGGCGGCGAGGAGATGCGGACGTGCACCTCGGCGGCGCCGGCGTCGCGCAGCATCTGCACGATCGCGCGCTGCGTGTTGCCGCGGACGATCGAGTCGTCGACGACGACCAGGCGCTTGCCCTCGATCACCTCGCGCAGCGGGTTGAGCTTGAGGCGGATGCCGAGCTGACGCAGCGTCTGCGACGGCTGGATGAACGTGCGACCCACGTACGAGTTCTTGACGAGCCCCTGGCCGAACGGGATGCCCGAGGCCTGCGCGTAGCCGACCGCCGCGGGGGTGCCGGACTCGGGGGTCGGGATGACCAGGTCGGCCTCGACGGGGTGCTCGCGAGCGAGCTCGCGGCCCATCTCGAGGCGCGAGGCCTGCACGGAGCGGCCCGCGATCGTGGTGTCCGGGCGGGCAAGGTAGACGTACTCGAAGATGCAGCCCTTGGGCTCAGGCTCCGCGAACATCTGCGAGTGCACGCCCTCGGCCGTGATGGTGAGGAACTCGCCGGGCTCGACCTCGCGCACGAACGTCGCGCCGACGATGTCGAGCGCGGCGGTCTCCGAGGCGACGACCCAGCCGCCGCTCGCGAGCTCGCCGAGCACGAGCGGACGCACGCCCTGCGGGTCGCGCGCGGCGTACAGCGTGGTCTCGTCCATGAAGACGAAGGAGTACGCGCCGTTGAGGTGCGGAAGGAGCTCGAGCGCGACCTCGGTGAGCGAGTCGCCCTCGCCTCCGAGCAGGGCGGTGACGATGGCCGTGTCGGTGCACTTGCCGCCCTTGAGGTCGAGCCGCTTGGGATAGCCCTCGCGCTCGATCAGCAGGTCGATGAGCTCCTGCGTGTTGGTCAGGTTGCCGTTGTGGCCGAGCGCGACGGTGCCGTTCGCGGTCGGGCCGAGCGTCGGCTGGGCGTTCGCCCACGTCGATGCGCCCGTGGTCGAGTAGCGCGCGTGGCCGACGGCGATGTGCCCGGTCAGCGCCTCGAGCGCGGCCTCGTCGAAGACCTGCGACACCAGGCCCATGTCCTTGAAGACCAGGATCTTCTCGCCGTCGGAGGTCGCGATCCCGGCCGACTCCTGGCCGCGGTGCTGAAGCGCGTAGAGGCCGAAGTAGGCGAGCTTGGCGACCTCCTCGTTCGGCGCGTAGACGCCGAAGACGCCGCACGCGTCCTGCGGGCCCTTCTCCCCCGGCATGACGTCGTGGTTGAGAAGGCCGTCGCCGCCGCGCCTCATCGGGTCTCGCTTTCGTCGGTGGTGTCGGCCTCGGGGGCCGCGGTGGTGTCTGAGGTCTCGGCGGCCTGCGCCTCGGCCGTCACGTGCACGAAGGTCTCGCCCTCGGTGGGGACGTGGGGCGCCTGCTGCGCGAGGAGCTCGGCCTTCTCGGCGTCCGCGCGCTTCGAGGCGCGGTCGTCGGCGGTCACGACGTAGACGCCCGTGATGACGCCGCCGATGACGCCGAAGCCGAGGCCCACGAGCAGGCCCGCGATGACGCGTCCGCCGGTGACCGCGTTCGGCAGCAGCGAGCCCAGCAGGAACCCGATCGCGGCTGGCGTGCCCGCGCCGGTCAGCAGGATGCGGCTGAACCTCGGCGCGTGACGCACGACGGCGGGAACCGCGTCGGTGAGCTCCTCCTCGGTCGGCGCCGCCGTCTCGACGTGCTCCGCCGAGGTGCTCTCGGAGTGCACGGAGTCCTGGGTCGGCTCTGCAGCGTCGTTGGCGTCGCCGGGTGCGGTCACGAGGTCGTCGTCCGCAGCGGTGACGTCCTCAGGGCGGGGGGCGTCGCTCACGGGACAAGTCTAGGCGGTGTCAGGTGAGCCGGGGACGATGCCGCCTCGGGCCACGCGGATCGCCTCCACCCACGGGTGTAGCCTCAAGAGCAGGCCAGAACCTACCAGGGGCGTTCAACCCTTGGCTGCCGAGCGGCCGCGGACCGGCTCTCGACGTGGGCGCGCAGGCGGGCAGTCCGTGCCCGGGAAGGGACCCAGCGATGAATCAGACCCCTCCGCAACCCAGCGTCTCCCGACTTCCCGGCTTCCGCGCGCAGCCGCTCGTGGTCGGCGTCCTGCCCGAGACCTCGCCGATCCTCATCCACGCCGCCGAGGGGCTCGCACTCGGCCTCGACGCGCCCCGGCTGTGCTTCGCGTACGTCGACCCGACCAGGGTGCTCGTCGAGGAGCGGCCCGACGGCACGGTCGTGCACGCCCCCATCGACACCGACGCCGACGACTCCGCCTGGCTCGAGCGCCGCGACGCCCTCACCTCGCACCTCAGGGATCAGCTCGCGGGCACCAACGTCGCATGGGAGCTCCACTACCTCGCGGGGCGCCCCGACCGCGCGCTCACCCACCTCGCGCGCGCCGTCGACGCCTCCATGATCGTCGTGGGAAGCCGCGGGCCTGGCTGGGTCGAGCACGTCAAGGAGTCGCTCGAGGGGTCCCTGACCGCCCACCTCACCCAGCACCAGCATCGTCCCGTCGTGACCGTCCCGCTCAGCGTCGTCGACTGGAAGGACGCGGTGGTCAGGTGAGGACCACCCACCCCGCGGTCGTGACCGCGGCAGTGATCGTCGGCGCCGCCGTGGGGACCACCGGGCGCGCCACCCTGGGGCACGCCCTTCCCACCGCGGACGGCGGCGTGCCCTGGGCGACGCTCCTCGCCAACGCGGTCGGTGCCCTCCTGCTCGGGATCCTCGTCGAGTGGATCGCGCGCATCGGCGACGCCGGCGGCTGGAGGCTCGCCCGTATGGGGCTCGGCACCGGCGTCATGGGCGGCTTCACGACCTACAGCTCGTTCGCCGTGGAGACGACTCACCTGCTCGAGGGCGGACACGTCGCGATCGGTGTCGGGTACGCACTGGGCAGCCTGGTCGTCGGGATCGTGTGCGCCGGGGCAGGGCTGTGGATCGGCGGACGGCTTCCTCACCCCGCGTCCCGCGAGGCGGTGGCCTCGTGACGCTGCTGCTCACGGCTCTCGCCGGTGGACTCGGAGGCGCCGCCCGCTACTGGGCGGACACCGGGGTCGGCCGCGTGAACCGCACCGCGTTCCCCTGGGGCACGTTCGTCGTGAACACCACGGCCTGCCTGTTCCTCGGCGTGCTCGCAGGGTTCGTCGACTCGCACACCGCGCCCGAGGCGACACTCGCCATCCTTGGCACCGGGTTCGCGGGCGGCTACTCGACGTTCAGCACCGCGCTCGTCGAGACCGTGCGCCTGATGCGCGCGGGCGAGTGGCGCATGGCCGCGGCGCAGTGCCTCGGCATGGTGGTCGCGGGCGTCGCGGCGGCGGTCGTGGGCCTCGCGATCGGGACCGCGATCTAGAGGTCGCGCCTCGTTGGACCCTCTGCGGCGCCGCCCGGCCAGGACGCCGGCTCCCGGTCAGCCCGCGTTGCCCGCGAGCTCGAGCGCGATCTCATCCCACCACGCCCCGGCCGCCGGCCCGCCGTTGCACTCCCCGTCCGACTCCCCCGGCACCTTCGCCCACACCGTGGCGATCATCCCCTCGGTCGCCCCGGTCAGCCCGGGGTTCTCGCCGAGCGCACGCCCGCGCGGGTTGCACCACTCGCCGGTCGAGCCGTTGCCGTTGCGCGACGTGTCGACGATGTACGGGAGCCCGACCTGCGCAGCGACACGTTCACCCCACGCCTGCTCGTCGGCCGTCGTGTTGTAGTTCGACGTGTTCGTCGCGAACCCCGCCAGATGCTCGGTACCGACCTTCTCGATCCGGGACGCGATCTCGTCGGAGCTCTGCCAGCCCGAATGCCCGACGTCGAGGAACACCTCCGCCCCCGCATCGTCCAGGATGGCTGCCGCCTCCGCGAGGAAGGCCACGCGATCGCCCTGGCCGTCGCAGTCTCCGAGGCTCGCGAGCCCGTCGGGCTCGAGGATGACCCACGTGGTCGCGCCGTCCGCGAGGCCCGCGGCGACCTTGCCCACCCACGCCACGTACTCGTCCTCCTCGGCGCCGCCCGCGCTGTACAGGCCGCAGTCGCGACCCGGGATGTTGTAGACGACGAACAGCGCGATCTGATCCGCCGCCGTCGCCGCGTCCGACACCTCGGACACGACCGAGGTCACATCGTCCGCGCCATTGAGCCACACGGCGATCGGCTGGGAGGCGATCCGCTCGATCAGAGCCGCGTCGTCGTCCCGCCCCTCGTCGAGGGCCGCCTGGAGCGCGGAGTCGACCTGGTTGGGCGCGTCGTAGAAGGACGAGGCGGCGTGATCCGTGGCCGTGGCGTCGTTGCTCATGCCCCCATCCTGGGTCCCCGTGGCCGTCGCCGCAGGATCCGGCGTCGACGAAACGGTTTCCTCGGCAGTGGCGGTGGCGGCGCCCGTGCTCGGCGTCGCGCTCTCCTCGACGGACGCGTACGTGCAGGCGGTCAGCAGCGCTCCGATAGCGATGGCTAGCGCCGGGCGACGCAGCATCGTGCCCCCTTCCGGCGGCCACCCCTGACCGCGCGCCACCATCGTGGCACACGCGTCGCGGGCGATTCCTGACACAGCGCGCGCCGCGGGCGCGGCGTGTCGCCCGCGACACGCCGGACGGTAGCGCAGCGCTGTGTCAAGAAGTGTCCGCGCGAGGGCGCGAACGGGCAGATGCGAGAGGGCCCGGAGTCGGGAGCGGGGGCCGGGACGCGCGGCTCAGCCGCGACGCGTCAGACCAGAGGCAGCAGATGCGTCAGGTCCGCGCGCTCGCCCGAGGCCTGGAGAGCGCCCGAGGAGAGTGCGTCGTCCCAGGCGAGCGAGCCAGTCGCGAGCGCGAGCCAGGTGGCGGCGTCCGTCTCGATCACCGCGGGCGGGGTGCCGCGGGTGTGCGTGGATCCCTCGATGCACTGGACCGCGCCGAACGGCGGCACGCGCACCTCGACCGAGCGGCCGGGCGCACGCGTGCCGAGCTCCTCGAGCGCGTACCTCACTGCGGTCGCGAGCGTCGTGCGGTCGACGGCGGCGCCGGATTCGACGCCGGCCCGCCACGCCTCGACGGCGCCGCGGCCGGCCGCGACCGGGATGCGCCGGCGGGGAGCCATCAGGCGAAGCGCTCGGGGAGCGTGGCCTTCCAGGCGTCCTCGATCTCGGACAGCGGCAGCGCGAACAGGCCCTGGAACTCGAGCGCGGCCTCGGAGCGGGACTCGCGGTCGTAGGTCACGCCGACGCGCAGCGCGGGCACGCCGCGCGCCTCGAGCATCGCGGTCCAGCGGGGCTCCTCGGTGCGCGGCACCGAGACGAGCACACGGCCCTGCGACTCGGACAGCAGCGCCTGCGCGGCGGTCACGCCGTCGCGCTTGCAGACCTCGTCCACGACGATGCGGGCGCCCACGCCGTAGCGCAGCGCGCCGAGCGCGGCGGCGGCGACGAGGCCGCCCTCGCCGACCTCGCGCGCGGCATCGATCAGGCCGTCGCGCGACGCCGACACCATGACCTCGGCGAGCGTCTTCTCGTACGCGTAGTCCACGACCGGCGGAAGGCCGCCCAGGTGACCCTGGAGGGCGGCGAACTGCGAGCCGTCGAGCTCGTCGCGCGTGGTGCCGAGCAGGTAGAGCACCTGTCCGCCCTCGCGCCAGCCCGACGGGGTGGCGCGCGTGACGTCGTCGAAGACGCCGAGGACGCCGACGATCGCGGTGGGGTTGATCGACGAGTCGATCTTCCCGGGCTCGCCCGTGCCGTTGTACAGCGAGACGTTGCCGCCCGTGACGGGGACCTCCATCGTCTGGCACGCGTCGGCGAGGCCGCGGATGGCCTCGGCGAACTGCCACATCGAGTCGGGGTCCTCGGGCGAACCGAAGTTGAGGCCGTCGGTGATCGCGACCGGGGTCGCGCCGGCGATAGCGACCGCGCGGTACGCGGCGGCGAGCGACTGGCCCGCGCCGTTGTACGGGTCGAGCTTGGTGTAGCGGTCGTTCGAGCGGGTGGCGATCGCGACGCCGCGGTTCGTGGCCTCGTCGACGCGGATGACTCCGACGGTGTCGGGGCGGGCCATCGCGGTGTTGCCCTGGACGTAGCGGTCGTACTGGCTCGTGACCCACGAGCGGTCCGCGAGGTTCGGGGACGCGAGCAGCTCGACGGCCGCGGCGCGCAGCTCGTCGGGGTCCTCGGGAAGCGACGGCGCGTGGTCGGCCTGCAGCGCGTCCATCCAGGCGGGGCGCGCGTAGGGGCGGTGGTAGGTCGGGCCCTCGTGGGCGACCGTGCGCGGGTCGACGTCGACGATGCGCTGGCCGTGATGGTCGATCGTGAGGCGACCGGAGTCGTTGACCTCGCCGACCACTGCGGTCTCGATGTCCCACTTGCCGGTGATGGCCAGGAACTCGTCGAGCTTTTCGGGCGACACGACCGCCATCATGCGCTCCTGCGACTCCGACATGAGGATCTCGCCGGCGTTCAGGGTGGGGTCGCGCAGCAGGACGTCGTCCAGCCACACGTGCATGCCGCCCGAGCCGTTGGACGCGAGCTCCGACGTGGCGCACGAGATTCCCGCGGCGCCCAGATCCTGGATGCCGGTCACGACGTCGGCCGCGAACAGCTCGAGGCAGCACTCGATGAGCACCTTCTCCATGAACGGGTCGCCGACCTGGACCGAGGGACGCTTGGCGGGCACGCCGTCCTCGAACGTCTCGGACGCGAGGATCGAGGCTCCGCCGATGCCGTCGCCGCCCGTGCGGGCGCCGAACAGGACGACCTTGTTGCCCACGCCCTCGGCGGAGGCCAGGTGGATGTCCTCGTGCTTCATGATGCCGACGCACAGGGCGTTGACCAGGGGGTTTCCCTGGAAGCACGAGTCGAAGACCACGCCGCCGCCCACGTTGGGCAGGCCGAGCGAGTTGCCGTAGCCGCCGACGCCGGAGACGACGCCGTGGACCACGCGGGCGGTGTCGGGGTGGTCGATCTCGCCGAAGCGGAGCTCGTCCATGACGGCCACGGGGCGCGCGCCCATCGCGAGGATGTCGCGGACGATGCCGCCGACGCCGGTCGCGGCGCCCTGGTAGGGCTCGACGTAGGACGGGTGGTTGTGGGACTCGACCTTGAACGTCACGGCCCAGCCGTCGCCGATGTCGACGACGCCCGCGTTCTCGCCGATGCCGACCATGAGGTGCTTCTTCATGTCCTCGGTGGTCTTCTCACCGAACTGCTTGAGGTGCACCTTGGAGGACTTGTACGAGCAGTGCTCCGACCACATGACGGAGTACATCGCGAGCTCCGCGGCGGTGGGACGGCGGTCCAGCAGGGAGACGATGCGGTCGTACTCGTCCGCCTTGAGGCCGAGCTCGGCCCAGGGCATCTCCTCGTCCGGCGTCGCGGCGGCGTTCTCGACGGTGTCGGGCACGTGCGCGGGCGCGGCAGGGGTGGTGGTCTCGGTCATGGGAGAAAGTCCTCACGGGAGTGTGTCCGGCGATGGATTACCTCCTCAGCGTACCCGCGCGCGCGGCGCCCAGGCGTCCGCGAGCCCCGCCGACCCGGTTCGTCCAGGGGTGATGGCACGCATCCGCGCGGGAACTCGGCGCGCGGGGCCGTCCCGCTTCCGCGCCTCGGCTCAGCCCGCGCGGGCGCGGAGGGTCAGCCCGCCTCGGCGTGCGGCGCCGCGAGCGCGGCGACCGCGTCGCGCGCGGTGCGCAGCACGTCCTCCCACACGCGGCCGGGCGCGGTCACGTGAAGGTGCAGGCCACCCTCCCAGGTGTAGCCGTCGGATCCCACCCGCTCCGCGATCGCGGGCGCGAGGTCGGCGAAGGCGTCCCCGAGCGCGACGGGCGCCTGCTCGGAGATCAGCAGGACGTGAGTGCGGCCCTCGAGACGCGACGTGCCGCAGTCGGAGATGAAGGCGCGCACGCCCGCGACCGGGTGAGTGCGGTTCTCGAGCGCCTCGCCGGGGTGCCTCCCGGGCAGCGCTGCGAGCGGCGCCCCCGTCTCGACGCCGGGACTCCACTGCGCATCGTCCTCGAGCGCGCCCGCGAGCGCGGCGAGAAGCGCGTCGTCGTCGCCGTCCATACCTCATCCTTCGTCACGAACCGGTCCCTCCATGAGACCTCATGGAGGACGAATTCGCACCCGGTGACAATCCGGCCACGGCCAGGGACGATGCGCGGGCCTAGGGTGGCCCCATGATCTGGCTCGCGTGGGTGGTCGCCGCGGGCGCCCTCGCGCTCTCGGCTCGGCTGTGGTGGCGCCTGCGCGAACAGGTGCGTCGCGGGCTCGAGCTCGAGGAGGCACGCGAGCGCGAGGCGGCCGCCGCGCAGGAGCTCGCAGCCTCGACAGAGCGAGCCAGGATCGCGCGCGAGATGCATGACGTCGTGGCCCACACGCTGTCCGTCGTGGTGGCGCAGGCCGACGGTGGACGCTTCGCGGGGCGCACGGACTCGGATGCCGCGCTGCGCAGCCTCGACACGATCGCCGACGTGAGCCGCGCCGCGTTGACCGAGATGCGCGCGCTGCTCGGCGTGCTGCGCGAAGGCGACACCGAGACGCAGATGGGCCCGCAGCCGTCCCTCGCGGACGTGCCCGCGCTCGTCGCCGCGACGCGCGAGGGCGGCCTCGACGTCAGCTACGTCACCACGGGCACCCCGCGCCCCGTGCCGATCGGCGCGGGACTGGCCGTCTACCGCATCGTCCAGGAGGCCCTCACCAACGTCCTCAAGCACGCGGGTCCGTCGCCGAAGGCGTTCGTGCAGCTCAGGTGGGAGGACGACGGGCTCACCGCCACGGTCTCGGACGACGGCCGCGGCGCGGCGGCGAGGGGCGACGGCAACGGCAACGGGATCGCGGGGATGACCGAGCGCGCGAGCGCCTTCGGGGGCTCGCTGTCCGCTGGGCCGAAGGCGGGCGGCGGCTTCCTGGTCCGCGCGCGTCTGCCCCTGGGACCGCGGGAGGGTAGCCTCACGTCATCGCCTGCCACCGCGGCCGGCCCGACCCCGGGAGAAGACGCATGACCGACGAGCGTGAGGTTCTCACCTGGCAGGGCTACGGCGACGCGTCGCGCGAGCTGGCGCAGATGGTCGTGGACGACGGCTACGAGCCCGACGCGGTCGTCGCGGTCGCGCGCGGCGGCCTGCCCGTCGGCGGCGCGATCTCCTACGCGCTCGGCACCAAGGGCGTCGGCACGCTGAACGTCGAGTTCTACACAGGCATCGACGAGCGCCTGCCCGAGCCCGTCCTGCTGCCGCCGCTGCTCGACACGGACGCGATGAAGGGCCTCAAGGTGCTCGTCGCGGACGACGTCGCGGACACCGGCGAGACCCTCGCGCTCGTGAAGAAGCTCATGGAGGCGCACGCCGCCGAGGTGCGCACCGTGGTGCTGTACGCGAAGCCGCGCTCGGTGATCGATCCCGACTACGTGTGGAAGCGCACCGACAAGTGGATCACCTTCCCGTGGTCGGCCCTGCCGCCTGTCACGCCTGGGAAGCCGCACCCCGAGCAGGGCTGACGGCGTCGTCTCACAGGCCGCTACTCGTAGTGGAAGCGGCAGGCGGCGATGCGCAGCTCGTCGCCGACCACCTTGTAGACAAGTCGGTGCTCCGCGGTGATCCGCCGTGACGCGTAGCCGCTCAGGCCGTGCTTCAAGAGCTCCGGCTTGCCGAGACCAGCGTTCGGATCGCCCTCGTCGACCCCACGAATGATGTCTCGTACGAGCGCGTTGATCCGCTTGAGAAGCTTGCGGTCCGCCTGCTGCCAGTGGAGGTAGTCGTCCCACGCCGACTCGTCCCAGACGAGCCTCACGCCTCGACCAGGTCCTGCTCCGTTCCGGCACCGGCCTCGAGCCGCTCGATCGACGCGAGGAGGCGGCGCGCGTTCGCGGGATTCTGCAGGAGGTAGGCAGTCTCCTTGAGAGACTCGTACTCCTCGAGGGAGACGATCACCACGGGCTCGTGCCCCGCACGCGTGATGACGACCTCCTCACGGTCGTCCACGACGGAGTCGAGCACGCGCGCGTAGTTCTCACGCGACTGCGAGTACGACATGGTCTTCATCTCTGCCTCCTTGTACAGAAAAGCGTACGTCCGCCCACAAGCCGCGGTCAACGTCGTTCGACCGTACGCAACCGGCGCCAGCATCGTCCCGGCATCCACAGCCGACACGGGGACCGGCATACTCTCCCCATGACCATCAGAGTCGCCCTGGTCGACGACCAGCAGCTCATCCGCGCGGGCTTCCGCATGGTCGTGGACTCGCAGCCCGACATGGAGGTCGTCGCCGAGGCCGGAGACGGCGCGACTGCGGTCTCGACCTTGGTGGCCCTCGACCCGCCCGCCGACGTGGTCCTCATGGACGTGCGCATGCCCGGCATGGACGGCATCGCTGCGTGCGAGGCGCTGACCGCGTCGTCGCCGGCCCGCGTCGTCATCCTCACGACCTTCGACCTGGACGAGTACGTCCTCGCCGCGATCCGCGCGGGCGCGTCGGGCTTCCTCCTCAAGGACGCCCCGCCCGAGGACCTGCTGAGCTCGATCCGCACGGTGCACGCGGGGGACGCTGTGATCGCGCCGTCGTCCACGCGCCGCCTGCTGGACCGCGTCGCCGCGCTGCCCGAGCCGACCGACGACTCCCGCCTGGACGGCCTCACCGACCGCGAGCGCGAGGTGCTCACGCTCATGGCGCGCGGGCTGTCCAACCAGGAGATCTGCGCCGAGCTGTACCTCGCCGAGCCCACCGTCAAGACCCACGTGGGCCGCGTGCTCGCGAAGCTCGGCGCGCGCGACCGCGTCCAGGCCGTCGTCATCGCGTACGAGACGGGGCTGGTCTCGCCGCACGCGTGAGCCTGGCGCGGGACGCTCAGCGCCCGCCAGGACGATGCGGGACGCAGGTCCGTCATACCCGGGTATGACCCCAAGTCCATCCCCCAGACCGACGCGGGCACCGAGTGCCACTCAGTAGTTTCATCCTCATGAAGGGGAATTCGGGGGAATCCTCGGCGACCACAGCGTCGCCGGTCGAGGCGCCGCTCGCGCTGAGGTCCAGGGGGCTGACCAAGGCATACGGGGCCGGCGCCTCGACCGTCATCGCCGTCGATCACGTCGATCTCGACATCCCGGCAGGGGTGCTCACCGCCGTCATGGGGCCATCGGGCTCCGGCAAGACGACGCTCGTGCACCTGCTCGCCGGACTGGACAGGCCCGACTCGGGCCAGGTCTGGGTCGGGGACGACGAGATCACGGCCATGCGGGACAAGCAGCTCGCGAAGGTGCGGGGCCGGATCGTCGGCTTCGTGTTCCAGGGCTTCAACCTGATGCAGACCATGAGCGCACGCGACAACATCGTGCTGCCGCTCAGACTCAACGGCCTGCCGCAGGATCCGGAGTGGCTGGACGCGCTCATCGACATGCTCGGCATCGGCCGGGAGCTCGAGCGCAAGCCTTACGAGATGTCGGGTGGTCAGCAGCAGCGGGTCGCCATCGCCCGTGCGCTGATCACCCGGCCCCGCATCGTCCTGGCCGACGAGCCGACCGGCAACCTGGACACGCACGCGAGCGCCGAGGTGCTCGCCCACCTTCGCGTCTCGTGCCGCGAGCTTGGCCAGTCGGTCGTCATGGTCACGCACGATCCGACCGCCGCGTCCTACGCGGGTCGGGTGCTGCTCTTCGCTGACGGCAAGGTCGCCGGCCATGTCACCGATCCCACGCCCGAGGCGGTCCTCGCTGGACTCGACGCGCTCGCGGGGGTCGAGCGATGAGGCACCTCAGCTGGATCGCGGTCGGCGTCGTGGCCACGCTGTGGGGTTGGGCGATCGGGCCCGTTTGGGACGAGTCGGCCGGCATCTACAACGCGATCCTGCCGGGCTCCGTCTCGGTGGTGTTCCTCACGATCTACGCGCCGCTGCTGATCGCGCTCGGCGCGGCCGTCACCGGCACGCTCGACGCCGCGCACCTCGCTACCCGCCGCGCGGAGCTGACCGCGCTCCACGCGCTCGGGCAGACACGCTCGTCGATCGTCGCGGGCATGGTGCGCCGGTCCGCGGCGAGGGCCGCGATCGTCGCCGGTGCCTCGCTTGTCCTCGGCGGCGCCGCCGCACAGGTGCGGCTCGCGGCGCTCGGCTGGACCTCACGCGTGAACCTCGACTGGGGGGCCGTCGGCGAACTCGTCGCGGCGTGGTTCATGCTCGTCGTCGCCGCGACGCTCGGCACCTGGTGGGCCACGGTCTGGGCGACACGTGCGGAGTCGGCATCGCCGACCGGGCCAACGCCAGGGACGATGCCCCGGGACGTAGCTGACTCCAAGCGACGCCCACGGTGGCCATGGATCGCGCTCACCTTCGCGGTCGTGACCATCGGGACGATGCTGGTTCCCGGCATCACGGACTCGACCAGCGGCCTCGTGATCGCCCTGGGCATCGCCGCGTCCCTCTCGCTCTACCTGCTGATCCCCGTGGTGCTCGTGTACTGGGGCTCGGGGCTCGGCAACCGGATCATCCGGCGGCTCGGCCGGGCGCTGGGAGGTGACGGCGCGACCGGGAGCGCCCGCTCGCTCGCGGCCGACGCGCTCGTGCGACCGGCGCCCCTCAGGGTCGCCGCGATCGGCGCGGTCGGCCTCGTGGTCGGAGTCACGGCCGGCGCCGGCGTCATGCTCAACGGACAGTCGGCACGCAACGCGCTCGCCTACGACATGATGCCGGACGCGGAAGTCTCGACGGTCGACTTCCTGGACGACCCCTCCCAGCCGGGCTGGACCGGCACGGGCTGGGCGCCTGCGCTGGACGAGGACATGATCACCTCGCTCGAGTCGGACAACCGCTTGGTCGTCGTGCGGACCTCGGTGCTGCGCACCGAGGAGACGCCCGCGCCTGCCGACTGGGGGCTCGGCGAGAACGACATGCAGGCCGGCGAGACCCTGATCGCGATCGAACCCGATGCCCTCGATGAGGTAGCACCCCCGGGGCTTCGGGTGACGTACCTGGACTACGGGGTGGGGATCGGTGGGGTGACGCTCGTCGCGCTCGACGGCACCGTGACCGAGCTCGACTCACCCTCCGCCACCGCGCCTTTCCTCGCCGTCGACCGCGCGTGGGCGGAAGACCAGTTCGGCGCGGCCGCAGACTCGATGCTGCTGATCTACGCCGCGGATCCGAGCATGTCGGGCGACGACTTCGAGGCAGCATTGCTGTCGCACGACCTCGGAGACGCTGTCGTCTCGACGCCGTACTCCGACTTCGGAAGCGCCTACTCGGCGGATGGCGTCCCGATCGGGCTGCGCGACCTCACGCAGTACGGCGGCCCGTTCCTGCTCGTCGCCGTCGGCATCGTGATCGCCCTGTCGGCCGCGACCCAGCGACTGCGGGCCAGGGAGCACGCGACGCTCGTCGCGCTTGGGGTCCAGTCGGGCACGCTGCGCACCGCGGCGGCGATCGAGGCGGGCACCGTCACCGCCGTCGGCGCGGCGCTCGGGCTCGTCGCGGGCACCGTGCTCGGCACGTTCCTCTCGGCGCTCAACGGCGCGGGAGGGCTCGGCATCCGCCTCTGGAACGCCGGCTTCGACCTCGCACAGGCGCCGTGGGGTGCGTTGCTCGCCCTCGTGGTGGCCTCGGTCGCACTCGCCGCAGGACTGGCCGCGCTGATCCGTGTGCGTGGAGAGTCGCGCACCCCTGCAGAGCAGCTGCGCGAGGCGGACAAGGCGGGCGTGCGATGAGCCGGGCCATGGCCTGGGCCCCGGCGGGGCTCATGGGAGTCGCCGGACTGCTCGCGGGGCTCACGTTCGGAACGTCGACCCCCGACACCCTCGTCTCGATGGCCGTCTCCACGATGGCGATCACCGTGTGGGGCGGCGCGCTCGTCGTCCTGCCACTCGGCCTCCTGGCATGGACGCTCCGGCGCCTCGCGCTACGCACGTCGGCACCCGAGTACAGGACGATGCTGGACCTGGGTGGCGATCGCCGCACGATCGTGCGGGGCGAGTCCTTTCGGGGAGCCCGCGATGGCGCGCTCACGACGGGCATCGGCGTCGTGGTCGGCCTCACACTCACGATGACGCTGCCGTACTACGACCAGGGCACCGACGGCCTCCGCGCCCCGAGCCTTGCCGCCCTCGCCGGACTGGTGATCGCGTACGGGGCGCTGATCGTCACGACCGGAGCCGTGTACGGCGCGGCCGCATTCAGCGCCTCCCGCCCGGGGCCTCGACCCGGCATCGCGGCCGATGCGGTGGCATTCGATTCTTCCTCTGTCGGCAACGGCCGACGGCGCCGCATGCTGCTCCTCCAGCTCTCAGCCTTCGCCGCGAGCGCGGGCGCCCTCCTCGTCTACCGGATCGCGGGCCACTCCTTCGTGAGCCTCAGCGAGACCGCGGCGACGTGGCTCTCGCGGGGGATCGGTTTCGTGACCGCGGTCGCGGCCCTCTCCGGGATCGCACTCGCGGCGCGCCTCCTGAGCCGCACGACCATCCGCGTCGCCGCATGGCTGGGAGAGGGCCTGGCCGAGCTGGTCTCGTGGAGCGCACAGGGGCTCGGGCTCGCCGCCCGCATCGCGGCGGACAGCCTCAAGCACCGCACCGACGCACGCGCGCTCGCGACGGGCGCGATGGCCGGCGTGATGGCGCTCGCCACCGTGATCTCGGTCTCCCAGTCGATCGACGACGCGGAGAGCCAGGTGAACGAGGCGTTCCAGATCGACTACACGATCTCGTCGACCGATTGGTACTGGCCCACGGAGACGGATGGGCCCACGGTGGTGCAGGACGCGCTCGACGCCGACTTGGTCAGCTCGCTGCTCGATGACCCGAGGGTGATCGCGATCCCCTACGGCGTTGTCTCAGGGGTCGCGACCAGGTGGGAGGACTCGTACTGGTTCAGCGAGGACGGAGATCGCTCGTGGGTCTTCACCGAGTCGTTCATGGTGGTTGATCCGACCGACCTCGAGGTGCGGTCCGATGGGGGCCTCACGGCGGTCGGATTTCAGGACGGCGTCTTCACGCAAGCGCTCCCAGGAGCGCTCGCGTCAAGCGACCCCTCGACCGAGACTGAGACGGCGGACCTGTTCGAGCTTCCCGACACAACCGTAGGACCGTTCGTGACCCGCGCCTGGGCCGAGGAGCAGTACGGGGACGTCCCGGTGGTCGGCGTGATCTTGTGGCTTGCCGACGAGGACCAGGCGGCTGACGATGCCGCCGACGGCCACCCCATTCTTCGGTCGATCGTGAGCGAGTACGGCGGCGATGACCTGTTCACGTTCGGGACCGACCTGTCCGACGACATCGTCTCAAGCGAGCGGACGGACCACACCGCCCTCGTATGGATCCTCCTGGTCGTCGGCGTCGGGATGACGGTCGCGCTCGCGTCGGCCTCCGTGCGCGACCGGCGCCGCGAGCTCGCCACCCTGTCCGCACTCGGCGCCTCGCCTCGCGCGATCCGACTCGCGCCGGCCGTCGAGGTGGCGGTCACGATCGTGTCCGCGACCGTCGTCGGCATCGGCTTCGGAACCCTCGTCGCGCTCGTGCGCAGCCACCCGACGCTGCTCGGCATCGGCGCACCGTTCGACCCGACGACAGCGCTGTGGATCATGGGCTGGGACCTCGCGCACGCGTCGTTCGCGCTGCCGCTGGCCGTCGCCGCGGCGGGGCTGGTCCTCTCGGTGCTCGCAGCGCTAGTGCTCGGCACGGGCGTGGCCAAGAGCACCCCCGTCGAGGAGCTCCGCACCGCCGACAAGGAGGGCGTCCGATGATCCGCCAACTCATGCGCGAGCAGCTCCGCTCGCAGCGCTCCTACCTGATCTGGACGACGGCGCTGCTTGCGATCGCGATCGGGCTCACGTCGTACTCCGCACTCGTGTCCACGCAGCTCGATGCCGTGAGCGACCACGTCAACGCGTCATACGGGATGGACGGCGAGTGGCGCACCCTGGTGAACGTCTCGAACGATGAGGACCCGTACGGCGACGGTTCCTTGACGATGGCGCGGGGCGACCTCGAGGCGCTCATGGCTGAGGCCGATGCCGAGGGCGCCGGGATGACCGTGCGCGCCGACACGACCCTGCTCATCGTTCCGACAGGTGCGTCTGCCGACGCCCACCGGGACCGCACCTGGTACACCGCGAGCACCCTCACGGGAGCGGTGGACTGGTCCGGGCTGCTCGCCGACGGCGCCGCGCCCGGGGCAGGCGAGGTGGCGATCGACGCCACATGGGCCGCCGAGAACGACGTCGCCATCGGCGACACGGTCTCGGCCGGCCGATTCGGCTTCGACGCGGACGGAGGGGAAGCTGGCTTCACGGTCGCCGCGGATCTCACCGTGTCGGGGCTCCTGCGCACGTCGGTCACGGGCACCTACTCCGTCTGGATGCCGCCCGCTCTGATCGGCTGGGACACGGCGCTGAACCTCGACCTCGAGTCCTTCGCGGCCCAGGGCTACGAGACGGAGTTCTGGACCGTGCTCGCGGACCTGTCCGCGCACCAGGAGACGCCCACTCTGACCGCGCTCAATGCCGACCGGCAGTGGACGTCCTACTCCACAGGGGAGAACGCGAGCGCCCAGTACCTGCTGCTCGCCTCGGGGGTCATGGTCCTCGGCCTGATCGGCATGGCGTTCGCCGTCGGCCGCGCCCGCGCGCAGTCGCGCACCGGATGGGTCGCGACCGCGCGCGTGCTCGGAGCGCGACGCTCGGCCATCGTCGGCGCGACCCTGCTCGAGACGCTTGCCGTCGGCCTCGCGGCCGGCCTGATCGGCGTCGGCGGCGCGTACGGACTCCTCGCGATCCAGTGGTCGGCGCTCACGAGTGCGAACCCCGACGCCTTGATCCCGCCCTCCGTCGCCGTGCCGCTGTGGCTCGCGGCCGGGCTGATCGGCGTCGCGCTGCTCATCGCCGTCATCATGGGCGCGATCCCCGCATTCTGGGCCGCGCGAGTCGAGCCCGCGACGGCACTGAAGCCGAGCACCCCGATCGAGCAGGCCACCGTGTCGCGCACGGTTCCGTTCTGGCCCGTCGTCGCACTGTGGGCGCTCTCGGCAGGGCTCCTCTACGTCCTGATCCACGCCCCGTCAGACACCTCATGGGGCGCGACCGCGATCGAGGTGGCCAGCACGAGCGCGGTCGGACCGCTCGCCACGGCCGCTGCCGCGATCACCAGCGTCGCCGTGCTCATCGAGACCACCAGGCGCATCGTCCGTGCCGTGGCACGACGCCTGGAGCGCAGCCCGCGCCCATGGGCGATGACCGCAGGCGCCGCGCTGAGCGGGCGCCCCGGCCTCGCGTCCGCCCCCGCCGCAGTGCTAGCGCTCGCGACGACGGCGATCGTCGCGTGGGTGAGCTCGATGGTGCTGTGGGAGTGGAGCGCGCAGTGGGAGTACGCGCCCATCACGGTGGTGCGGGCGCAATTCGCGGGCCCGTTCTCCTTCCCGACGGGCGCCTACGCGGACTACTCGGAGATGCTCACGATCACCGCGCTCGTCGGCGGGCTGCTCGTGCTCGTCGCGCTCGCCGCGTTCCTGGTCGGGCGCCAGGCCACCCGCGACGAGGCGGCAGCGCACACCGCGCTCGGCCTCGACGCCCGCGCCGCGCGACTCGCGGCCGCACTCCAGTTCGGCCTGCCGCTCACGCTCGGTGTGGGACTTGGCACCGTCGCCGGCACGCTCGGCGCGGCGCTGACGTACTCGATCCCGATCAGCACCTACGACGAGGTGGCGGACGCCACGACCACCGCAGATGCGGGGACAGGGTGGGCGTTCGCCAACCTCACGCACGTCACGATCCCGGTGCTCGTGATGCTCGCCGCCCTCGTGATCGCGATCGCGGTGGGTGCCGCCGTCGCCGCGCTCACCGCGCGGACCTCGACCCGCGTGCTGGAAGGGGCCCGCCCATGATCCGCCAGCTCCTGCGCGAGAACCTGCGCGCGCATCGTCCCTATCTGATCTGGACCACCGCGCTCCTCACCGTCGCGGTCGCGATGGCGTCGTTCGCGACGTTCTCCGCGACTCAGGCCTCCGCCATCGAGGACCACGTCGCCGAGGCGTACGGGATCGACGGTCCGTGGCATGGCGGGGCGTACTTCGTCAAGGACGTGGACAACTACGTGACGTACGACCCCATGACCCCTGCCGAGGTGGCCGACATCGTCGCGCAGGCGAACGACGAGGGCGCCGAGGCCACTGCGATGGCCACACTGGACGTGGCCATCGAGGCGATCTCCACCGAGGCCCGCGACGCGGCGACCGACGCCAGCGACCTCCCCGCGAACCTCTGGGATGGCGCCACCCTCACAGGCGCCGCGGACTGGGACGCGATCCTCGTCGAGGGCGACGCCCCCGAGCCCGGCCAGGTCGCGGTGAGCGCCGCGTGGGCGGACGACCAGGGCATCCGGATCGGCGACACCGTCTGGGCCCACGCGTCCACCTGGGAGATGGGTACCGACGAGAGCACAGAGGTGGACCTCGACTCCCTCACCGTGAGCGGTCTCATACGCGATTCCCTCCCGGACACGTACTGGGTGTCGACACACGAGTTCCTGCTGAACTGGGACACGGCGGCGGAATACAGCGCGTCCGTCGCCGCTGCCGAGCCCGACAGCGAGCCCCTCCTCTACTCGGCGGAGGTCTCCGCTGCCACGGAGACGCCCGCGCTCGCGGCGCTCGACGGGGGCGTGGGCGGGACCACCTATGGCTCGATCACCTCGTCCCTCGCCCAGATCATGGCGATCGCCGCCGCCGTTCTCGCCGCCGGCCTCATCGGCATGGCCTTCGCCGTAGGCCGCTCGCAGGCGCAGGCCCGCACGTCGTGGGTCGCGACAGCGCGCGTGCTCGGCGCGCGCCGGTCCGCGATCGTCGGGGCGACGATGCTCGAGGTGCTTGGCGTCGGCCTCGTCGCCGGCGTCGTCGGCACAGCCGCGGGCGCGGCGATCGTCGCCGCCGACTGGCTCGTGCGCATCACCGCTCACCCCGACGCCTTCGTCCCCTCGGGCGTGGCGCTGCCGTCGTGGGCGTGGCTCGCGATGCTCGGCCTCGCGCTCGTGGTCGCGGGCATCGTCGGCGGGATCCCCGCGTTCTGGGCCGCACGCACCGCGCCGGCCGCGGCCCTCAAGCCCGTCACGCCGGCCACCCAGGCCGAGGTGTCGCGCACGGTGCCCGTGTGGCCGCTGTACGCGCTGTGGGCGCTCCTGTCCGGCGCGTTCCTTACGGTCTACCGGATCGCCGACGCCACGGGCTCGAGCCCCACCTGGGTCTGGGTCGCCGCACCGCTTCTCGGCCTCGCCGCCGGCGTGACGAGCATCGCCGTCTGCGTGGACCTCACGCGCCGCGCTGTCGCGTGGGTCGGGACTCGATTGGCCGCTGCCACCACTCCGTGGCGGATCACCGCGGGCCACGCGATCACGGGTCGTCCCCGCCAGGCGTCCGGCCCCGCATCGGTCCTCGCGCTGGCGACGACGACCGCGATCGGCATCACGACCTGGACCGCGCTCGCCAACTGGGCCGAGACCTCGAGCTGGACCGAGGACGGCTCGACAGCCCATCTGGGCCCCTTCGCTCAGGTGCTGTTCATGCCCGGGAGCTTCGGGTTCGGGCGGACGCTGCTCATGGTCACCGCGCTGTGCGCCGCAACGCTCGTCGCGGTCGCTCTCGGCGCGTTCCTGTCGCTGCGGCAGGCCACGGCCGCCGAGGACGATGCGGCGACAGCGCTCGGCCTGGACGCGGGGGACGCGCGCGCCGCCGGAGCGGCGCAGTTCGCGTTCCCCCTCGTCACCGGGGTGGCGGTCGGGACGATGCTCGGAATCGCGGGAGCGGTCTCCGTCTTCTCGTACTGGTTGTGGGCACCTGTCGCGACCTACTCGGACGGCTCCTCGGAGTGGGACACCTCGACCCAGATCGGCCCCTGGTGGGCGCTCACGCACCTGAGCCACGCGTTCATCCCGATCGCGCTCGTCGCTGGCATCGTGCTCGCGTGCGCAGGGGTCGGAGCCGCGATCGTCGCGCTCACCACGCGCGTCGCCGCCCGACCGCTCGAAAGGACGTCCGCATGATCGGCCAGCTCCTGCGCGAGAACCTGCGCGCGCATCGTCCCTACCTGATCTGGACCACCGTGCTGCTCGCTCTGGCCACCACGATGGCCTCGTTCGCCGCGTTCACCGCGGCGCAGCAGCAGATCGGGGCGAGCGCCTACGTCAACGAGGTCTACGGTCTCGACGGCTCATGGAGCGGGAAGGCGAGCGCCGTCGAAGGCTGGGCCGAGGACGGGCTGGCCGCCATCCAGCTCGACGACGTGAACCAGGCGCTCGAGGCGGCCGACGACGAGGGCGCTGGCGTCGTCGCGCAGGCCGGCATGGCCGTGTACCTGTCCTCGGCGACCGAGCTGCTGGCCCTCGACGACATCGAGCCGGCTGCGGACCCGCTCTACAGCGTCGCATCGACGACCGGCGACGTTCAGTGGGACCAGCTGCTCCTTGACGGCACGGAACCAGGCGCCTCGGAGGTCGTGGTGTCGGCGGACTGGGCGGCGCGGAACGACGTCGAGATCGGCGACACCGTGCACGTCACCATGGAGCAGTGGGACGGGTACTCGGCCGAGCCTGAGTGGGTGCCGCTCGGCGATCTCCGCGTCAGCGGACTGCTGCGCACCAACCTCCCCGACACGTACAACATGTGGACCTACGAGGCGTTCGTCGGCTGGGACGCCCTGCCCGACCTTGAGACCGCCGCGCGCGACGAGGGCATGACCTCGATCGCGAGCGTCGAAGTATCCGCGGAGACCCTCACCCCAGCCTTGTCGTACTTCATCCCGACGCAGTCGCACGCGGACTACTGGGTGCGCAACGGCAGCACCGCCTCGGTCTACCTCGCCGTCGCCGCCGCCGTGCTGGCCCTCGGACTGGTCGGCATGGCGTTCGCCGCAGGACGCGCGCAGGCGCAGGCACGGACGCATTGGATCGCGACCGCGCGGGTGCTCGGAGCAAGGCGCTCTCACCTCGTCGGCGCGACCGGGCTCGAGGCGCTTGCCGTCGGCATGGCGGCGGCGCTCGTGGGGCTGCCTGCCGGCTATGGCGCGACCGCCCTCGGCTGGCAGCAACTCGTGAAGGCCTACCCAGATGCCCTCATCCCGCCAAGCCTCGCCATCCCGCCGTGGGTGGGCCTGGCACTGCTCGCGCTGCCATTGACCATCGCGGCGATCGTGGGTGCGGTGCCTGCCTTCTGGGCCGCCAAGGTGACACCGGCGGCAGCGCTCAAGCCCGTTGCCCCGATGTCCACGGCACAGGTGTCGCGACCGGTGCCGCTGTGGCCGCTGCTCGCACTGTGGGCCCCGCTGGCCCTCCTCACGTCGACCTCCATCTCGGCGGTCCTCAACGAGTCCGGCTGGGCCGGCTTCCTCGCGTCGACGATGCTGGGCTGGATCACGATCGGCGCGCTGTGGGCGGCCACCGCGGTCGCCAGCATCATGCTCGTCATCGAGATCGCCCGGCGAGCGGTCGCAGCCACGACGGCGCTGCTCGGCCGGGGCAGGCGTCCGTGGCAGATCGCAGCGGCCGACGCGCTCGCGGGCCGTCCCCGCCAGGGCTCCGGACCTGCGGCGGTCATCGCGGTCGCTGCCGCGGCGTCGATCGGGCTTCTCACGTGGCTCGGGCTCGCCGCCTGGGCGCAAGCCGAGGCGGGGACGCTCTCCGACGACAGCCCCGTGCGACTCTTCGCCTCCGCCTACAACTGGGGTTGGGGCGACGGCACTCAGCCCACCGAGCAGTGGGCGATGATCCTCGCTTTCGGGACGCTGGTGCTCGTCGCGCTCGCGACGTTCCTGGCAGGGCGCGCGGCGACACGTGCCGAGGCGGACGCGCAGGCCGCGCTCGGACTCGATGGAGGCTCGGCGCGAGCGAGCGCCGCGGTCGAGTTCGCGCTCCCGCTGGTCGTGGGCCTCGCGGTAGGCACCCTCGCAGGCGTCGCGGGCGCGGTCGGCGTGTTCCACCGGTACGTCGGCCTCTACACGTGGGTCGACGAGAGCACGCAGGTGCTCGATGCCCATGAGGTCGGGCCCTGGTGGGCGCTCACGCACCTCACCCACGCGGCCGTGCCAGTCGTCGAGATCGTGCTGGTCGCGCTGCTGTGGATCGCGGCAGGCGCCGCAGTCGCCGCCGTCACGACCAAGGTGACCGCCCGACCGCTCGCACGGCGCGGCGCCTGACCCCGCCCCGCGTCGTCTCCGCACCACCACGCCCGTCCCGCACCGTCCCCTGCTCGCCACTAGGCTGGCGACGGAACGAGACAAGGGAGTTCACCGTGGCCGACTACGCAGGGGACATCACGCCGCAGCAGGCTTGGGAGATGATCGAGGACGGCGCGGTCCTGGTGGACGTGCGCACCGCCGCGGAGTGGCAGTGGGTGGGCGTCCCGGACACGGCCGCAGCGGGCTCCGCACCGATCCAGATCGAGTGGGTCACGTGGCCCGGCGGCGGACAGAACGCGCAGTTCCTGAACCAGCTCTCCGAGGCGGGCCTGTCCGCGGACGGCGACCGGCCCATCGTCTTCCTGTGCCGCTCGGGGCAGCGCTCCATCGCGGCGGCAACCAAGGCCACCGAGGCGGGCATCGGCCCGTCGTACAACATCGTCGGCGGCTTCGAGGGCGGCCCTGACGACGCCGGTCACCGCGGCTCGACCGCCGGGTGGAAGGCCTCGGGCCTGCCCTGGCGCCAGAGCTGAGGTGGGGGCCTACGACCTCCCGCTCGAGGAGCTCGAGCGGTACCGGCCCCGCATCGACGAGCCCGACGACTTCGACGACTTCTGGCGCGTCACGCTCGCCGAGTCTCGTGCGCTCGCGCACGCGCCGACCGCTGAGACGATCGACGCGGGACTGAGCCGCATCGACGTCGCCGACGTCACGTTCAGCGGCTTCGGCGGCGACCCGATCCGCGCCTGGCTGTCGCGCCCGACGGGCACGGACGGCCCGCTTCCGACGATCGTCCAGTTCCAGGGCTACGGCGGCGGCCGCGGGCTGCCCGTCGAGCACACGCTGTGGCCCTCGGCGGGCTACGCACACCTCATGGTCGACACCCGCGGGCAGGGCGCGGCCGGCTGGGGAAGCGTGGGCGACACCCCCGACCCGCACGGCGCCGGCCCCTCCGGAGCGGGCTTCATGACCCGCGGCATCCTCGATCCGCGCGCGTACTTCTACACGCGCGCGATGACCGACGCCGCGCTCGCGGTCGATGCCGCCGCCGCGCTCCCCGGGGTCGACCCGTCGCGGATGATCGTGGCCGGAGGGTCGCAGGGCGGGGCGCTCGCGATCGCGGCGGCGAGCCTGAGCGACCGCCCGGTCGGGCTGCTCGCCGACGTGCCGTTCCTCAGCCACATCCGCCGCGCCGTGGACCTCGCGGACACCGACCCGTACGCCGAGGTGCGCCGCTACCTCGCCGCCCAGCGCGACCACGTTGACCGCGCGTTCCGGACGCTGAGCTACATCGACACCGCCAACCACGCTCGCCGCGGCCGCGTGCCCGCGCTGTGGTCGGTCGCGCTCATGGACACGATCTGCCCACCCTCGACCGTCTTCGCGGGCTTCCACCGCTACGGCGAGCTCGGCGGCGAGCCCGCCAAGCGCATCGAGGTCTACCACTACAACGACCACGAGGGCGGCGGGGCGCTCCACCTCACGCGGCAGCTGGAGTTCGTGCGGGAGCTGCTCGGCTGAGAGTTGGGGCGCGCGGGCTCCTTCACGTCTCCACTCGACCCGCATGCTTCCTGGTGGGACATGAGTGCAGGAACCACGCAAGATCCTGCACTCATGTCCCACCAGCGCGCGATGGCGGGGCGGGGGCAGCCGTGCGGCACGGAGGCCGAGACGCTCCACCACCCCCGAAGATCACGAAAAGGTCACGGCCGACATTGAGGGTTGCATTGTTGCCGCAGGAAACCTAATGTCGAACTATCGAAGCGCATCGACGCGCTTCGATCGGCGAGACGATGGGGTCCGAGATGGCGACTGTGGATGACGTGGCGAAGGCCGCGGGCGTATCCATCAGCACCGTCTCGTACGCGCTGAGCGGCAAGCGCGCCATCTCCCAGGAGACGCGCGAACGCGTGCTCAAGGCCGCGGCCGAGCTCAACTACCAGCCCCACGCGAGCGCCCGGATGCTCGCCGCGAACCGCTCCCACATCCTCGCGGTGACCGCACCCCTGCACGCCGACACCGATTCCACGGTCCACATGCAGTTCGCGATGGAGGTCACCAAGGAGGCGCACAGCCTCGACTACGACACCCTGCTGCTGGTCCACGACGACACGATGCAGAGCATGCGGCGGGCCGCAGCGACCGCGCTCGCGGACGGCGTCATCGTCCTCGACGTCGACGCGGAGGATCCGCGCGCCGACCTCGCCCGCAGCCTCGACTACCCGGTGGTCTTCATCGGCATCCCCCACGATGCTCGCGGCCTCATCTGCGTGGACATGGACTTCGAGGAGGCTGCCCGCATGTCGGTGGACCGCCTGGCTGACGCCGGCCACACCTCGATCGGCATGATCTCCCACCCGCGCCTCACCGTGCAGCGCGGCTCCAACTTCCCGCTCCGCTTCCGCGACGCCTTCATCGCCAGGTGCACGGAGCGGGGACTCGAGCACTCCGTCGCATACCCCCTCGAGCACTCCGCCCGAGAGTCCGTCGACGAGCTGCTCACCGCGCTGCCCAACATGACCGCGCTGGTGCTCAACACCAGCTCGGACGTGGCGGCCGACGCCTCGTCGGCGCTCGCAGCGCACGACCTGACCATCCCTCACGACGTCTCCGTCATCGCAGCCGGAGCCGCCTACCCGACGCACCGGTTCCCGGTGCCTCTCGACAGGATCCCGCTCGACGCCGAGGCGTCCTGCACCGCCGCGGTCGACCTGCTGGTCGCCGCCATCGACAGGGGGGAGCGCGAAGCGCGCACCGTCCTGATCCCGCCCGAATACCAGGATTTCGGCTCCGTCCGCGCCGTCGCGGTCGGGATCGAGAAGGCGACCCAGCACTAGTCCGGAAGCACCACGCCCCCGCGCTGGCTCGCCAGCATCGTCGAAGCGCTTCGATGACGATGCGGAACCATCAGGCCTGCGAGGCCGACTACAAGGAAGTAGGAGAGAAATGAAGCACCGCACTGGAGCAGCGGCCGCCGTGCTCGCCATCGGCGCGCTGGCCCTCACCGCTTGTTCGTCCGGAGGGGACGACGCCGACGCCTCGGCATCTGGCTCGAGCTCGGACGGCGCCGCCGCCGACTACACCGGCGAGACCCTCACCGTCATGCACTACGAGGGCGAGGACTCGGCGATGGGCATCGCCTGGAACAAGGCCATCGAGATCTTCGAGGAGGAGACCGGCGCCACCGTCGACCTGCAGACCACCGCATTCGAGGACCTCAACGCCTCGGCCGAGCAGCTGTTCGACTCGTCCGACGCGCCAGACGTGTCCGAGTACAACAAGGGGAACGCCACCGCCGGCCAGCTCGCCGCGATCGGCGTGATCCAGAACCTCGACGACGCGTACGCGGAGTACGGCTGGGCCGACCTGCTGGGCGAGGGCGTCGACACCATCGCGATGTACGACGAGGACGGCATCATGGGCTCCGGCTCGTACTACGGCGTCCCGAACTACGGCGAGTTCGTCTTCATGTACTACAACCAGGACATGTTCGACGAGTACGGCATCGAGATCCCGACCACGATGGACGACCTCGAGGCCGCGATGCAGACCTTCGTCGACAACGGCGTCACGCCGCTGACCACGTCGGCACAGGAGTACCCGATGGGCCAGCTCTGGTACCAGCTCGCGCTGAGCCAGGCCGACCGTCAGTGGGTGAACGACTACCAGCTCTACGAGAACCCGGTTGACTGGACCGGCACCCAGGTCACGTACGCCGACGACACGCTCGTGGACTGGCTCGACAAGGGCTACATCTCCTCCGACGTCTCCGGCATGACGGCCGAGGACGCGGGCCTGCAGTTCATCAACGGCGAGGCGCCGATCTTCTACTCCGGCTCGTGGTGGTACGGACGCATGCTGTCCGACATCACGGACTTCGACTTCACGATCGCCAACTTCCCCGACACCACCCTCACGCCGGGCTCCGGCGGCAACATGTGGGTGATCCCGGTCGAGTCGAAGCAGCCTGAGCTCGCGAAGATCTTCATCGACATCACGATGAGCCCCGAGGTCCAGGCCCTGCTGGGCGAGTCCGGCGGATTGCCGGTCGCGGCCGACACGGCCGACATCCAGGACGAGGACGCGCAGAAGCTCATCGAGGTCTTCAACGAGGTCAACGACCGTGACGGCCTCTCGTTCTACCCCGACTGGCCGACGCCGGACTTCTACGGCGACCTCAACTCGGTCATGCAGGGACTCGTGAACGGTGACTACGACGCCACGGCCGCCGGGTCGCAGCTCGAGTCCTACTACGAGGACTACGTCTCCACCGTCCGATAACCACACCCCTTGACGGCGGGGCCCGGGTCCACGGGTCCGGGCCCCGCCAGAGACGGACCCCTCCATGTCTTCCTCCCTCCCCCTCGTGCGCGAGAAGCGCCCCAAGAAGCGCACCGCGGAATCCGCGCGGATCCCGGAGCGCAGCGGCAGCAAGCTCGGCTACTGGCTGTACTTCATCCCCGGCACGATCGCGGTCGGCGTCATCATCTTCTACCCGCTGGTCCGGAACCTGCGGCTGAGCTTCTTCCACTGGCGCGGAGGCCGCGCCGAGGAGAGCTTCGCTGGCCTCGAGAACTGGACCGCCCTGTTCTCCGACCACGAGTTCCTGCAGTCGTTCCAGAACATCTTCCTGGTGATCATCGCCATGGTGATCGTGCCGACGCTGCTCGGCCTGGTCATCTCGGCGCTGCTGTTCGACGTCGTCGGCCGCCGCTTCAGCGGCAAGCTGTCGAGCTTCCTGCGCGCCACGTACTACCTGCCGCAGATCCTCCCGATCGCGGTCGCCGGCGTCATGTTCAGCTGGATCCTCAAGCCCAACACGGACGGCGTGCTCAATCAGTTCCTGTCCACGATCACGGGTTCGACGGTAGAGATCAACTGGCTGGGCGGGTCGTACGGCACCGCCATGGGCTCGGTCATGGTCCTCATGATCTGGATCCAGATCGGCTACCCCGTCGTGATCTTCATGGCGGCCCTGGGTCGCGTCGAGCCGCAGCTGTACGAGGCCGCGGAGCTCGACGGCGCCAACTGGTTCCAGCGCTTCCGCGCGATCACGCTGCCGATGATCCGCCCCGAGGTGTTCGTGGTCTCGCTGACCACCACGATCGCGGCCCTCAAGGTCTTCGCCCCGGTGTTCATCCTCACGGGCGGCGGCCCCACCAAGTCCACCTATGTGCCCTCGTTCTACGCGTACAACGAGTTCATCAACGGCACCGACAAGGGCTACGCGGCCACGATCGCGTCGGCCATCACCATCGTCGTCTTCGTGGTCGCGGTGATCTTCATCCGCGTGCAGAACGCCGTCGAGAAGAAGGAGGCGTGACGCCATGACCACCCTGACCGCATCGTCCGGCAAGGCCACGAGGACGGAAGCGCCGGAGCAGGCCAACAACAAGTCGCGGCCCCGCACCCCGGCCGAGTGGATCCTCATGGTCCTCGCGGCGCTCGGCGCCGCGATCATCGTCTTCCCGATGCTCCTGCTGCTGCTCAACGCGTTCAAGTCCCCCGCGGACTACGCGAACTCGAGCCCGCTGGACTGGCCGGAGGCGCTCGACTTCACGGGCATCAAGACCTTCTGGGAGACGCAGAACTTCCCACGCGCGCTGTGGAACTCGGTCTTCATCTCCACGATGGTCGCGATCCTCGCCGTGGTCCTGTCGGTGCTGAACTCGTTCGCGATCGGCATCGGCCGCGTGAAGGGCCGGACGTGGATCGTCCTCGTGTTCCTCATGGCGAACCTCATCCCCCAGGAGATGCTTTTCGACCCGCTGTTCAAGCTCTACGACGACTGGGGCCTGCTGTCGAACCCGTGGTCCGTCATCATCACCTTCACGGTGATCCAGGCGGCCTTCGGCACCTACCTGCTGTCGAGCCTCCTGGGCACGTTCCCCAAGGAGATCCTCGAGGCCGCCGCGGTCGACGGCGCCAGCCGGGGCAAGATCCTCCGCTCGGTGATCGTGCCGATCATCCGGCCGACGCTGTCGGTCCTCATGGTGTTCTTCTTCATCTGGACGTGGAACGAGTTCCTGCTGCCGCTGGCCTTCCTCAACACGTCCGACTCGCTCACGGTGCCGCTGCTGCTCGAGCAGCTCAACGGCGAGCGTCAGACCGACACCACCACCCTGATCGCGGGCACGCTCATCAGCATCATCCCGACGATCATCTTCTTCCTCATCTTCCAGCGCACCCTCACGCGCGGCATCACGGCAGGAGCAGTCAAGTGAAGTTCACCGACGGGTTCTGGATGCGCCGCCCCGGCGTCACCGCCCACTACGGCCAGGAGGCCTACGACGTCTGGGTCGACGGCTCGACCCTCGAGGCCTACGCCCCGACCAAGCGCATCGTCGGGCGCGGGGACGTGCTCAACCTCCCGATGCTCACCGTGACCCTGTCGTCGCCCCTCGAGGGCATCGTCAGGGTCCGCATCGACCACCACCAGGGTGCGCATCGCTCCCCCGGCTTCGCGCTCCCTGGCGCGGTCGAGGGCACGGGCACGGCTCACACGGACGATGCGGGAGGCACGCTGGTCTCGGGCCCGCTGACCGCTCGGGTCACCAAGGGCGCGCCGTGGCAGCTCGACTTCGAGGTGGACGGGGTCCGGGTCACAGGCTCGGGCCACAAGTCGATCGGCTACATCGAGCTGGGCAAGGAGTCGACGGTCACCGCAGAGCCCGCGGGCGTCACCGGGTACACCGAGGACGGCATGGCGCCGGCGCGGACGTACGTGCACGAGCAGCTCGACCTCGACGTCGCGGAGACGATCTACGGCCTGGGCGAGCGCTTCGGCGCGTTCGTGAAGAACGGCCAGTCCGTCGACATGTGGAACGCCGACGGCGGGACCAGCTCCGAGCAGGCGTACAAGAACATCCCGTTCTACCTGTCGTCCAAGGGCTATGGCGTCTTCGTCAACCACCCCGAGCACGTGAGCTTCGAGGTCGGCACCGAGACGGTCGAGCGCGTCCAGTTCTCCACGGCGGGCGAGTCGCTCGAGTACTTCGTGATCGCGGGCCCCACGCCCGCGGACGTGATCCGCCGCTACACCGCGCTGACGGGCCGCCCGCCACGCGTGCCCGCGTGGTCGTTCGGCCTGTGGCTCACCACGTCGTTCACGACCGAGTACGACGAGGCGACCGTCACGAGCTTCGTCGACGGCATGGCCGAGCGGGACATCCCGCTGTCCGTGTTCCACTACGACTGCTTCTGGATGCGCGAGTTCAACTGGACCGACGGCGTGTGGGACGACCGCACGTTCCCCGACCCCGAGCTCATGCTCAAGCGGATGCACGAGGACAAGGGCCTGCACGTCTCGGCCTGGATCAACCCGTACATCGCGCAGCGCGGCACGATGTTCAAGGAGGGCGTCGAGGGCGGCTACCTCGTGAAGCGCCCCGACGGCACCATCTGGCAGTGGGATCAGTGGCAGGCCGGCATGGGCCTCGTCGACTTCACGAACCCCGAGGCGAAGGCCTGGTTCCAGGCGTTCATCCGGCGGCTCGTGGAGCAGGGCGTCGACGCGATCAAGACCGACTTCGGCGAGCGCATCCCCACGGACGTGGTGTGGCACGACGGCACGGATCCGATGACGATGCACAACCTCTACACGCAGCTGTACAACGAGGCAGTGTTCGAGGTCCTGAAGGACGTCAAGGGCGAGGGCGAGGCGGTGCTGTTCGCGCGGTCCGCGACCGCGGGCGGCCAGACGATGCCCGTGCACTGGGGCGGCGACAACTCGTCGTCCTACGTGTCCATGGCGGAGTCGCTGCGCGGCGGCCTGTCGCTGCTCTCCTCGGGCTTCGGCTACTGGAGCCACGACATCGGCGGCTTCGAGGGCACCCCCGACGCGAGCGTCTTCAAGCGCTGGCTGGCGTTCGGCCTCATGTCCTCGCACTCGCGCCTGCACGGCTCGAGCAGCTACCGGGTCCCGTGGGCCTTCGACGACGAGGCCGTCGACGTTGCGCGCACGTTCACGAAGCTCAAGCTGTCGCTCATGCCGTACCTGTTCCGGACGTCGGCGCAGACGGCAGAGAGCGGACTGCCGATGATGCGGCCGATGTTCATGGCGTTCCCGGGCGATCCCGCGACGCAGCACCTGGACCGCCAGTACATGCTGGGCGACGACCTGCTCGTCGCCCCGGTGTTCACGGCGAACGGCGACGTGACGTTCTACCTGCCGCCCGGCATCTGGACGTCGCTGCTCACCGGCGGCAGGGTGGAGGGCGGCCGCTGGGTCACCGAGCACCACGGCTTCGAGTCGATGCCGCTGTACGTCCGCGAGGGCGCGGTGCTGCCGCGCGGCACCCGCACGGACCGCCCCGACTACGACTTCCTGACCGAGGTCGAGCTCGAGGTGTACCCGGGCGCCGACGGCGACCGGCGCATCGTCCTCGAAGGATCCGATGGCGCGACCGACACGGTCACCGTGTCCGTGAAGGACGGCGAGGCGACGGCATCGTCCACGTCCGGGCGCGCCTACACGGTGACGATGATCTGACGCTCTCCCCCACTCCCTGAAGGGGCCCTCGCCGCGAGGCGGGGGCTCCTTCACGTCTCCACTCGACCCGCATGCTTCCTGGTGGGACATGAGTGCAGGAACCACGCAAGATCCTGCACTCATGTCCCACCAGCGCGCACGGGCCAGGGACGATGCGGGCGCGGCCGGGTCGCGCGGGTCCAGGAACGATGGCGTTCGGCCGCGGTTCGGGCATGATGAAAGCAGCGAGGACGTCGCACCGCCCCCGCGGAGACGAGGAGCACGCCCATGACCGAGACGCGACCGCGGCTGCTCCTCGCCGAGGACGACCCGCAGCTCGGCCCCATCACCGCGCAGGTGCTGGGTGAGAGCTACGACGTACGGCTCGAGGTCGACGGCGCCGACGCCTTCGAGGCCGCGCGCCATGGGGGCTTCGACGTGCTGGTGATCGACCGGCGCCTGCCCTCGCTCGACGGCGTCGCGCTCATCGAGAGGCTGCGCGCGGCCTCGGTGACCACCCCCGCCCTGATCCTCACCGCGCTCGGCACCGTCCAGGACAAGGTCACGGGCCTGGACGCGGGCGCGAACGACTACCTGGTCAAGCCGTTCGAGTTCGACGAGCTGTTCGCCCGCCTGCGCGCGATCCGGCGGACGACAACGCCCGAGGAGGAGCCGACCCTGAGCATCGGGGCGTGGACCTTCGCCCCCGGGTCCCGCACCATGAAGGCGTCCGGCTCGGGGCGGAAGGTGCTCACCGAGCGCGAGACGGAGCTGCTCCACCTGCTCGCCGCGCATCCCGAGCGCACCTTCACCCGCGAGGAGATCCTCGACGCCGTCTTCGACTCGACGGACACCCCCGGCACGGTCGACACCTACGTCCACTACCTGCGCAAGAAGACCGCGAGCGACGTCGTGACGACCGTGCGAGGCCGCGGCTACCGCGTGGGCGCGCCGTGACTCCTTCCTCGCCGCAGGCCGAGGGGGACGCGCGCCTGGTGCGCGAGGCCTCGCGCCGCGTCGGGTTCTGGATCGCCGCCTCGCTGTCGGTGCTGGTCCTCGTCGTGCTCGTCACCGAGGTCGTGATCGTGCTGGACCAGGTCCCGCTCGGTCAGCTCGTCGACCCGAGCCGCGACGAGCCCGTCATCACGGTCGAGGGGCGGGACGTCATCTGGGGCGGCGCGCTCGTCGGAGTCCTCGCCGTCGTCGTGTCCGGCGTCCTTGCGCTGGCGGCGACCAAGCGCGCGGTCGCTCCGCTCGTCGACGCCCTCGGCAGGCAGCGCCGCTTCGTCGCCGACGCCTCCCACGAGCTCCGCACGCCGCTCGCGATCCTCGACGCGCGCCTGCAGCTGCTCGAACGCTCGATGGACGGGGACGATGCGAACCTCACCCTCGTGCGCCAGCTGCGGGAGGACTCGCGCGGGGTGATCGGCGTCGTCAACGACCTCCTCGACTCGATGGAGCCGGCCACGCAGGACGAGCCGACGCCCACGCCCGTCGCCCCGGTCGTGGACGATGCGGTGGCGGCCCTGGGCATGCTCGCCCAGGAGCGGGGCGTCACCGTGACGAGCGTGCCCGCGGAGGACGCCCCGTCCGCCCTGGTCGCGCGGGCGGGCCTGCAGCGCTCGCTCGTCGCACTCCTCGACAACGCGATCAAGCACTCGCCCGAGGGCGGCACCGTGACCGTCGCGTGCAGCTCGGAGCGGGCCATGGTCGCGATCGCCGTCGCTGACCAGGGACCCGGGATCCGCGGGATCGACCCGGCGAGGGTGTTCGACCGCTTCGCCCGCTCCTCCGACGCGACGGACGGCGGCGGGTCGGCGCGCACCGGCTTCGGCATCGGGCTGAGCCTGGTGCAGGAGACGGTCGGACGCTTCGGAGGCGCGGTCGAGGTCACCGACACGTCGGCGTCGGGGACCACGATCACGATGCGGCTGCCCCGCTCCAAGGCCTGAGGCCGCATCGTCCTCGCCACCCGCAGGCAACTGACGACCTCCCCGCCGCTGAGTACGCTGACCTCATGACCGACGCCGACGTCCCCGCGTTCCGCCCCGACACGCTCGCCGTGCGCGGCGGCCTGCACCGCACGCCCTTCGATGAGATGGCCGAGCCCATCTTCATGACGCAGGGCTACATCTACCCGACCGCCGCCGAGGCCGAGGCCGCGTTCGCGGGCGAGATCCAGCGCTACCAGTACTCGCGCTACGCGAACCCGACGGTGACGATGTTCGAGGAGCGGCTCGCCGCGATCGAGGGCGCCGCTGACTGCTTCGCCACGTCGACCGGCATGGCCGCGGTGTTCGTGTCCCTCGCGGCCGTCCTCAAGCAGGGCGACCGGCTCGTCGCCTCGCGCGCGCTCTTCGGCTCGTCCATCAACGTCTTCGACGACTACTTCGCGGGCTGGGGCATCACGGTCGACTACGCCGATGCGACCGACCCCGCCGACTGGGAGCGCGTCCTCGCGACTCCCGCGACGGCGGTGTTCCTCGAGTCGCCCACCAACCCGATGCAGGACCTCGTGGACATCGCGCACGTGGCCGGGCTGTCCCACGAAGTGGGCGCGCTGCTGATCGTCGACAACGTGTTCGCGACCCCGCTCGGCCAGAAGCCGCTCGAGCTCGGGGCCGACGCGGTCGTCTACTCCGCGACCAAGCACATCGACGGCCAGGGCCGCGTACTCGGCGGCGCGGTCCTCGGCGGACTCGAGTACGTCGACACGGTGCGCCAGCTCGTGCGCAACATCGGAACGTCGCTGTCGCCGTTCAACGCGTGGGTGCTGGGCAAGTCGCTCGAGACCCTGAGCGTGCGCGTGAAGGCGCAGGCCGCATCGGCCCTGGACCTCGCCACCTGGCTCGACGCCCACCCCAAGGTCGCGGTCGCCCGCTACCCGTTCCTCCCGTCGCACCCGCAGCACGAGCTCGCCAAGCAGCAGATGACGCTTGGCGGCACCCTGGTGACGATCGACATCGCGCTGCCCGACGGCGTCGACCCGCACGGCGACGAGGCGAAGGCCGCCGCGTTCCGCTTCATGGACGCGCTCCAGGTCATCGACATCTCCAACAACCTGGGCGACGCGAAGTCCATCGCGACGCACCCGGCGACGACCACCCACCGCAAGATCGGCGCCGAGGGTCGCGCCAAGGTCGGCATGTCGGCCGCCACGGTGCGCCTCAGCATCGGGCTCGAGGACGTCGAGGACCTTCGCGAGGACCTTGACCGCGCACTCGCGGCGGTCTAGCAGGGACGATGCTGGGGGCACCGACAATGCAGGAACCAGGGACGATGCGGGGGACAGGGCGTCCTGGCTCGCTCGGCCGCGGTCGGCGTCGCCGAGGCGGGAGCCCGCGGTGACCCGAGCCTCGGACGCGACCGCGCACGTGCGCGACCGCGCGCTCACCGCCCCCGCCGCCGACTACGGTGCCCCCGAGGACGCCGAGGCCTGGCTCGCGGGGATGGACGTCGCGATGCCCGGCGTCGTCGTGACCCTGATCTGCGGCTGGGACGGCACCACGTCCCTGCTCATGAGCACGGGCGGCGGCATCGTCGGCGCGGGCACGCACGACGCGGTCCGCCACGCCGCGCACGCCTTCCTCGTGGAGGCGGGCGCGTGGGTCGACGAGATGCTCCCCCTGCCCGACCTGTCGTTCCCCGACACGGACCGCGTCCGCTTCTTCGTGCGCCAGGACGACCGGTGCGTCGTCGCCGAGGCCTCCGACCTCGAGCTCGCCGAGGGCAGGCACGATCTCGCCGGCCTCTATGAGCTCGCGCAGGCCGTCGTCACCCAGGTCCGCAGGGCGACGGCCCACCACTGAGCCGACCGCGTCCGCGAGGCCGGCACCCTCCACGCGACGCCTCCTGGCCCCTGACCATCGCGCGCACACGGGATATTCTGGGCGCAGGCCCGAGGGGCCAGGCGTCGAGCGCGAGGGGAGAGAGCATGTTCCTCCCCGAGACGGGCGTGACCGGCCGCGTCCCTCTCTCGATCCGCCTCATCGGCAGCACCGGGATCCGCAGCGCGATCATCGTCGCCCTCATCGCCGTCCTGTACCTCGTGGGCCTCCCGCTGCTCGACGTCGTCCTGCGCGCCCCTGCCGTCGACGCGGGCCGCATCGTCGCCGCCCAGGGCACGAGCGTCGTCCCTCCCGAGGACTGGGCGTACGACGCCGACTCCGACACGTTCCACGTCTTCACCCAGGCCGGCGCGACCCTCATCGTCACCCCGGTGATCGAGGTCAGCGGCACGCTCGAGGAGGCGATGCAGCCCACGCGAGACCAGCTCGAGGGCGACGCCGAGGGTCAATGGGTCGTGAGCGAGCCGCAGGAGTTCGAGACCATCGCGGGCGACCCCGCGATCCTGCTGTCGGCCCAGAACGCCACGGACGCGCAGCTCGTGTGGATCGTCCAGCACGACGATCAGCAGGTCTCGGTCGTGATGACGTCTCCCGCGACATCGCTCGAGACCGTCTTCGGCTCCGCGCAGGCGCTCGTCGAGTCGTTGCGGTTCAGCGGGAGCACCTCATGATCGCTCCCCGCACCACCTCCGTCATCGACCTGCACCATCCCGTGCTGTGGGTCGGGATCGCGCTGTTCTCGGCCGGCGCGGCAAGGCTCGTGCCCACGGTCTACACCGCGCTCGTCACCGAGCCGGCGCTCGGCCTCCTCGCGTTCTCGCTGTGGACCGCCTACGGCGTCGTCGCGGGCCTGCTCATCTACCGGTTCGAGATGTTCGAGCGCCGGTCGATGCGCACCACGTCCGTGGCGTATCTGAGCGGCGCGATCCTCGTGGCGGGCATCGCGATGGTCGCGGCGCCAGCGATGCACGGTGTCCTCGCGTCCCTGCGAGGCGAGCCCTCCTCATGGGACTCCGCGATCGCGGCCCCCCTCGTGGAGGAGCCCCTCAAGATGCTCGTCGTCGTCGCGCTCGCGATGATCCCCGGCGCGCGCGTGAGATCCGCGTCGGACGGGCTGTTCTTCGGCGTGTTCGTGGGGCTCGGATTCCAGGTGACCGAGAACTTCCTGTACTCGACGCAATGGTCCGCCCAGGGCGCCGACGCGTCCGTCGTGCTCCAGACCTTCGTGCTGCGGGGGTTCGTCACCGGCCTGTGGTCGCACGCGACGTACACGGCGATCACGGGCGCCGCCGTCGGATACTTCTTCGGCTCGGTCAGCAGCCCTGTGCGGCGATGGTCGGTGCTCCTCGGGTCGCTCGGCGCGGCCATGCTCCTGCACGGCTTCTTCAACTCGCCGCTGATCCAGCTGGGCACGGTGCCGACCGCGATCATCAAGGGCATCCCCGTGCTCATCCTCGCGCTCGCGACCCTGCGCTGGGTGCACCTGCGCGAGCGGCGCGCGCTTCACCTCGACGCGCGCGACCTGGTCCCGGACGAGCACGTCAGCGCCGTCGACTTCGCGAGCCTCGAGTCGCGCCGCGAGCGCCGCCGCAATCGCCGTGCGGTGGCAGAGCGCTTCGGCCCGGTCGCCGCGCTGGCCTTCGCGCGCTTCCAGCGAGCGCAGCTCGACGCTCTCATCACCGCGCACGACGACGGAGTCGGCTCAGTGCGCTACAACCAGGCGATCCAGGAGCTCGAGCATGCGCGCCGGGCCCTCGAGTTCGCGCAGGAGAGCAGCAGCACGGGGGCTCCCCCACGACGGCCGAGCGCGCCCGAGCCCACCCGGCCGACGCGTGAGGCGACGGCCACGCAGGAGATCCCGGCGTCGCGCGACGGCGGGAGCACCCCTCGCGAGGGTGCTCCGGATCAGCGCGCGGACGCCGACCGGTAGCCCGCGAAGCCTCGCAGCCGCAGGGAGTTGCCGACGACGAACAGGCTCGAGCCGCCCATCGCGGCCGCGGCGATCATCGGGTTGAGGATGCCGAGCGCCGCGAGCGGGATCGCCGCCGTGTTGTAGGCGAACGCCCAGAAGAGGTTCCCGCGGATCGTGCCGAGCGTGCGGCGCGACAGGGCGATCGCATCGGCCGCGGCCCTGAGGTCGCCCGAGACGATCGTGAGGTCCGAGGCCTCGCGCGCCACGTCCGTGCCGGTCCCGACCGCGAGGCCCAGGTCGGCCTGCGCGAGCGCGGGGGCGTCGTTGATGCCGTCGCCGACCATCGCGACGCGCGCACCCTCGGCCTGAAGGCGGGCGACGACGTCGGCCTTGTCGGCGGGCAGCACCTCGGCGATCACGCGGTCGATGCCGACCTCATCGGCGACAACCTTCGCTGCCCGCATGTTGTCGCCCGTGAGCAGCACGACGTCGAGCCCGAGGTCGCGGAAGGCCTCCACGGCCTCCTTCGAGGTGGGCTTGACGACGTCGCTCACGACGAGCAGCGCCTCCGCGACGAGCGGCTCCCTCACCGCGAGCACCCCGGTCCCCAGACCCCCGGACGATGCGGCACGTCCGGCCAGCACGGCCGTGCGACCTTCGCGCTCGGCCGCCTGGGCGAGGCTCTCGATCTCCTCGGGCACCTCGTCGAACAGGCGGCGCGAGCCGACGTGGACCTCGGCGTTCGCCCCGTCAGCGCCCGCGCCCTTGACCGTGGCGACCACGCCCGAGCCCGCGAGCGCGCGGAAGCCCTTCACGGGGACGCGGGTGGGACGCGCCTCGGCGATGGCCTTGGCGATGGGGTGCTCCGAGCGGGCCTCGACCGACGCGACCGCGTCGAGCAGCGCGTCGGCCTCCTCCGCGTGGTCACCGGCCGCGATGGCCGAGACGAGGGTCATGCGCCCCTCGGTGACCGTGCCGGTCTTGTCGAGGACGATCGTCGTGACCTCGCGGGTGTCCTCGAGCGCCTCGGGACCCTTGACGAGCACCCCGAGCTGGGCGCCCCTGCCGGTGCCGACCATGATCGCGAGCGGGGTCGCGAGGCCGAGCGCGCACGGGCAGCTGATGATGAGGACCGCGACCGCGGCGGTGAAGGCGTCCGCGGCGCCGTGGCCCGTGACGAGCCAGCCCGCGAGCGTCAGGAGGCTCAGCGCGATGACGGCGGGCACGAAGATGCGCGCCACGCGATCGGCGAGCCTCTGCACGCGCGCCCGCCCGTTCTGCGCCTCGTCGACCATGCGCGCGATCTGGGCCAGCATCGTCTGGGAGCCGACGCGCGTGGCCTCGATCGTGAGGGCGCCGTCGGTCGCGACCGTGCCGCCGACCACCTCTCCACCCTCCACGACCCGGACGGGCACGGACTCCCCGGTCACGAGGCTCGCGTCGACCGCCGCCTCTCCCTCGACGACGATGCCGTCGGTCGCGACGATCTCGCCGGGGCGCGTGACGAAGCGCATCCCGATCTCGAGCGCGGCGCGGTCGATGACGGTGCCGTCCTCGAGGGTCGCGGTCGAGGCCTGGTGCGTGCTGAGCGCGCGGATCGCGTCGCCCGCGCGAGCCGACGAGCGCACCTCCATCCACTTGCCCAGCAGGATCAGGGTGACGATCACGCCGCCCGTCTCGAAGTAGACGTGCGTGTGGGCCATCGAGCCCGTCGCGTGGCCGACCAGGACGACCGTGGACCACGTCCAGGCGGCGACCGTGCCGATCGTGACGAGCGTGTCCATCGTCGTCGCGAGGTGACGGGCCGCGCCGATCGTCGCGCGATGGAACGGCCACGCGGACCACGCGATCACGGGGGTCGCGAGGACGAACGCGAGCCACTCCCAGCCGTCGAACTGCAGCGCCGGGATCATCGAGATCGCCATGAGGGGCACGGTGAGGGTGGCCGCGACCGTGAAACGGCGCCGGTAGTCGGCGATCCGCTTGCGGTCCGACTCGGCGTGCTGCTCGTGCTCGTGCGCGAGCTGGTCGCCGTCGGCCTGCTGCTCCGGGACCTGGTAGCCGAGCGAGGTGATCGTGGCGCGCATCATCTCGGCGAGCGCCTCGGGATCGATCGTGCCGTCCGCCTGCACGGTCGCGCGGCGGGTCGCGAAGTTGACGGTCGCGTCGGCGACGCCGTCGAGGTGCGACAGGCCGCCCTGGATCGTGGCGGCGCAGCTCGAGCACGTCATGCCCTCGACGGGGAGGGTGACGGGGGCGGCGTCCGGGCTGGTTCCGGGGGCGGTGTCGGTGGGGGTGGTCATCGGGGTCTCCTCAAGGGAGCAGGCATCAGCTGCCTACAGGTGACATGTCGAGCGCCTTGGCAGGCATCAGTGGCCTGCAGGTGCATCCGGGGTGGGGCGGAGCGGCCGACGCGGGGGTGACGTGGCCGCTCCGTCCCGTCCGGGGTCTGAGGTGAGGTCAGCTCTGGGGCGAGGTCAGACGACCGAGTAGCCGACGCCGGTCACGGCCTCGTCGATCGCGAACTCGAGGTCGTCGGCCGGCACGGTGCCGTCCGTGAGGACCTTGACGGCTCCCGAGGCGACGTCGATCTCCGCGCCGGCGATGCCGGCGGTCTCCTCGAGGGCCTTGCGGACCTTGCTGGCGCAGCCGCCGCAAGTCATGCCCTGGACGGTGATGTCGATCGTGGACGCCATGGAGTGCTCCTTCTGGTCGAGGCTTCCCTTCGGGAACGCCGGATGACCTCGAGGCTAGACCTTCCAGTGGAGGGGAAGGTCAAGCGGGGCGCTCAGCCCTCGCCGACGACTCGATAGCCGAGCCCCGTGATGGCGGCCTCGGCGAGCATCTCGAGGTCCTCGGTGGGAACGGTGCCGTCAGGACGCAGGGCCGCCCGATGCGTGACGGGGCTGACCCCTGCGGACGCGACGCCGGGAAGCTGGAGGAGACCGTCGCGGATCGTGGTCGCGCAGCCCGCGCAGGTCATGCCGGCGATCCTCAGCTCGACATCGCCGCTCGCGGGCGCGCCCGACCCTGCGGGGCCGTGCGAGCCGGCCACGCCGGGACCGGCATCCGCGCCTGCGCCGCGCGGGTCGGCGGCCGCCACCCGGTCGGCTCTCCGGGGAGCGGGCAGCCGGAACCTCATGCGCCGGCCCTCACGGGGATGGACGCACCGAGGTGCGCCTTGGCGCTCGCATGGCCATGGCCCTCCGCCCGGCCCGCCTCGATCACCTGGCACCGGGCGGGATCCGTGCACGCGCCCGGGTCGAGAGTCGACGCTCGCGACTGCATCGCGAGGAGCTCTGCCTTCGCGGCGAGCAGGCTCTCGATCTGACGCTCGATGTCCTCGAGGCGACGCTCGAGCAGCTCGCCGGTGTGACGGCACGTGGACTCGCCCGCGCGCTTCATCGCGAGGATCTCCCCCGCCTCGGCGAGCGACAGCCCGGCCGCCTGGGCGTCGCGGATGAAGCGGAGCTGGTCGAGCGCGTCCTCGCCGTAGTCGCGATAGCCGTTGGAATGGCGCGGAGCCTCCTCCATAAGACCGATCTGCTCGTAGTAACGGATCGTCTTGGCGGTGACGCCGGCCTGAGCCGCGAGATCTCCGATGCGCATGATTCCAGTTTACTGGAAGGTATGGCGCCTTCCGCGGACGGCGCAACCGCAGGCGTTCCCGACGATGCAAAGGGACTTTCTCGCCCAGACCACACCCCTGGGACTAGGGTCAAGGACATGCGCACCTCACCTCGCAGACTCGGCCTGCTCGGCGGCATCACCTGGCACAGCACCCTCGTCTACGAGCGCCTTCTCCACCAGGGCGTGGCCGCGGCGATTCCGGACCGCACCGCCGACCTCGTGATCCGCCACTACGACTTCGGCGACGTCGGCCAGTCCCAGCATGCGGGCGACTGGGTCGGGCTCGCCCGCACCTTCGCCGCCGACGCGAAGTGGCTCGTCGCGGGCGGCGCCGAGGCGATCATCATCTGCGCGAACACGATGCACGTGGCCGCCTCCTCGGTCCAGGCCGCGGTGGACGTGCCGGTGATCCACATGATCGACGAGACGGCCAAGGCGATCAAGGCGCAGGGCCTCGACACCGTCGCGCTGCTCGGCACGGGCTTCACCATGAGGATGCCGTTCTACCGCGAGCGCATGGCCGCGAACGGCGTCACGGTGCTCGTCCCCGAGGAGCCGGAGCTCGAGCAGGTCCACCAGCTGATCTACAGCAAGCTCACCCACGGCATCGTCGACGACGAGGGCCGGGACCTGGTGCGGGACGCCACCGCGCGCCTCGTGGAGCGCGGCGCGCAGGGCGTGATCGCGGGCTGCACGGAGATCCCGATGGTGCTCACCGCCGACGACATCGACATCCCCTACTTCGACTCCCTCGAGATCCACGCGGAGGCCGCCCTCCAGTTCTGCCTCACCTGAGCCGATATCGTTCTTGAACTCGGGAAGGAGGGAGGGCGATGACGCTTCCCTCGCGCGTACCTCCGCCTGGCCGCGGCGCGCCCTCATGGGCCGCCCGCGACCAGCTCGTCGCCGCCCACCTGCGCTTCGACGCGATCGACCGCGATGCGGCGGCCCACGCGGCGATGCTGCGCGGCCTCGGGCTCACGAGAGTCATCTGGGACAGGTTCGACGAGGACCCGGGCTCGCGCGTGACCGCCCTCGACGCGCTCCGTCGCGAGGGCATCGCGCTCGACGGCATCTGGGCGCCCCACCCCCTGCCCGACCTCGGGGAGCCCGAGTACGCGAGCCGCTTCGGCATCGTCCCCGCAGGCCTGCGCAGCCTCCTCGACATCGCCACGCGCCGAGGCCTCTCCCCCGACATCTGGGCGCCGATCGCGTTCGACCCGCCCGGCGCGCCCGCGCCGCTGTCCGACCGCGGCCATCAGGTGGAGGTCGAGCGGGCGGCGGACCACCTCACGCCGCTCGTGCGGCTCGCGCACACCCATCGGCTGTGCGTGGTCCTCACCAACCACGGCGGGTGGGCCGGCGAACCCCGGACGATGCTCGACATCGTCGACGCGCTCGCGCGGCGGGGCCTCAAGAACGTCGGCATCGGGCTGCAGCTGCACCACGCGCAGCACCACGCCGCCGACCTCGACGAGACGCTGACGATGCTCGGCGACTCGCTCGTCGCGATCGTCGTGTCCGGGGTCGACGCCGGTGCCGAGCTCTCGGGCAGGCTGGTCCTCCCGTTCGGAGCCGGCAGCAGGGACCGCTGGGTCTCGCACGTCCTCGTCGACTCGGGCTGGAACGGCCGGGTCGTGGTCCACGCCGTCGGGCACGACGACGCGGGAGCGCGCCTCGCCGACAGCATCGAAGGCCTCGAGTGGGCGGTGGCGCGAGTCGCGGGCGACCGGTCGCCGAAGCCCACGCAGCGGATCGTCGAGCCCACCTGGCCGCCGGGCTGGGCGTGGCGCCCCGACACCGACGCCCAGCCCGCCTCGCAGAGCGCTCCCCCACGGGCGCCCCTGCCCACGCCGTACGGACAGCCCGAGCCGAGACGTGCCGTCGCGCGCACGGATGCGGCCGCCTCCTTCGTCGCCGGGACGCACGGCAAGCGGCCACGCCAGGCCACGCCGCCGACGTCTCCCGTGAACGCAGCGCCCCCGGTGCCCCCAACCGCCACGCCCGCGGCCCCGAGCCCCGCATCGTCCACGTCGTCAGCGTCGCCCCAAGGCAGCCGGGCGCCTCAGGCGCCGCTCACCCGTCGGCCCGGGCTCGCCGCGGCACGCTCGTTCCTGCCCCGACGCCGACGCAGCGTCGTCCTCGCGCCGCGACCCGGCGAGCGCATCGTCCTCATGGCCCCGGCCGCGCTCCTGGGGCCGCCGACGGCGCCGAGCCCGGCCGCGCCCACCCCGGCCGCAGCTCCGACGGCACCCGACACCATCGACCGCTCGCGCATCGACTCCGAGGCCCCCGACCCCTACTCGGGTGCGCTGCACGCGCTCCTCACGCACCTCGAGAGCGTCGGCTTCACGGGCGCGCCGCGCTCGTTCGGCTGGGACGACCAGGGCCGACACCTGGTCGAGTTCGTGCCCGGCACCAGGCTCGACGACCCCGCCGCGCCCGCGGGCGTGCTCGATCCGGTGCGCATCGGCCGGTTCGTGCGTGACATGCACGACGCGCTCGAGCACTTCGTGCCGCCCGTCGACGCGCAGTGGTTCGAGGGGATCCCGTCTCCCGGGCAAGACCTCGTCGTCCACCAGGACCTCGTCCCGTCCAACCTGGTGCTCCGCGCCGACGGGACGCTCGCCGCGATCGACTGGGACGCCGCCGCGCCCGGCACGCGGCTGTGGGACCTGGCCCATGTGGCGCACTCGTTCGCGCCGCTGTACAGCGAGGACTCGGACCTGCGCGGCAGCACCGAGCGGCTGCGCGGGATCGTGGACGGCTACGGTCTCGACGAGGCCGAGCGGGAGCGGCTCGTCCCGCTGCTCGCCCAGCGCTCGGCGCGGATGTACGACTACCTCGAGACCATGGCCCGCACCGGCGTCTCGCCGTGGACGGACCTGTGGCAGCGCGGCGTCGGCGCCGTGTGGCGGCGCGATGCGGCGTGGATCCGCGCGCACGAGCAGGACTGGCGCTGGGCGCTGCTCGCCGACGCCGTCGTCAGGTAGGAGCCTCCGGAGGGGCGACGGCCCTCGCTACCAGCCGATCTCGGCCAGCAGCTCCTCGGCCGTCTCCTTGGCGGCGCGGTCGACGTTGTCGACCACCACATCGTCCAGGTTCAACTCCTCCAGGACATCGTCGAGCTCGACCGTGCGAGCGTTCGCCCAGTCGCGCCAGTAGCCCTCGGGCTCGCGGTTCTCGATGCGCGCGCGGCGCACGTCCAGGGGCGCCGTGACCCTGGCCACGATCACCTCGGGCGCACCGACGTCCGACGCGAAGGCGCGCGACCAACGAGCGCGATCGTCGACGTCCTCGACCACGCGCGGAACGACGATGCAGCCGTAGCCTCGATGCCGGTACACGGGCGCGAGATGGGTGAGCGCCGAGAACATGAGCTCCTGGTGATACGGGTCGTCGTCACCCGAGGGCGCGGCCTGGCACAGCGAGTCCGCGTCGATGAAGGCCGCGCGGGCGCCGCGCTCGCGCAGGACGTCGAGCACGCCCGCCGCCACGGCGGTCTTGCCCGCGCCGATCGTGCCGTTGATCACGAGCAGGCGCGTGGGAAGGACCCGCGAGTAGCAGAGCGTCCCCGGGTCGTCCTTCCACTCGCCATAGTTCGCGATGCGGTCGTAGCCGACGCGCTCGTACAGGTTGATCGCCTCGGGCTGCTGGTCGCCGCTCTCCAGGACGATGCGGGTCGCGCCGGCGCGTCGCGCGACGGACTCCGCCGCGCCCATGAGCGCGCGCGAGTGGCCTCGACCGCGGTGCTCGGGGTGGACGTACAGGCGCTTCAGCTCCATCGCGCCGGCCTCGTGATACGGCGACCAGCGCAGCAGCACGGTCGCGACAGGCTCGCGGTCCGCGTAGCCCACGAGCGAGGCGACGAAGGTGGGGAACACGGTCTCGATCACCAGGTCCGGGTCGTCGTAGCGTTCCATGAGCTCGAGCTGCTGGTCGTGCCACAGGGCGAGCGCCTGGGGGTCGTCGGCCGCGACCTCGCGGATCGTGATCATGGCTCCACCGTATCCGGCTCGCGGGCGCTCGCACGTCAGGCGATCGCGGGCGCCGGAATGGTGTCACGCGCCCTACTGTTGAAGGCGAGGATGGCCGCGCCTTCGCGCGCGCGGCGCCTCGTAGGAAAGGCAGTGGAAGGACGATGCTGAGGATCGGGTTCCTGTCGTTCGGCTGGTGGTCGGCGGCGCCGGGCTCGCGCGTGCGCACCGCCAAGGACGTCGTCGACGACACCCTGCGGCTCGCCGAGGCGGCCGAGGACGCGGGGATGGACGGCGCCTGGCTGCGCATCCACCACTTCGAGCAGAACACCTCATCGCCCTTCCCGCTGCTCGCCGCGATGGCCGCGCGCACGTCGCGCATCGACCTCGGCACTGGCGTCATCAACATGCGTTATGAGAACCCCCTGTACATGGCCGAGGCCGCCGCGACCGCGGACCTCGTCTCGGGCGGACGGCTCCAGCTCGGCGTCTCGCGCGGCTCACCCGAGCCCGCGGCCGACGGGCCCGGCACCTTCGGCTACCCGCTGCCGGTCGGCGTCACGCCCGCCGAGGACGCGGCGGAGCGGATCGCGCGGTTCCGTTCCGCGATCGCTGGCGAGGGGATCGCGGTGCCCGGCTCCCGCGCTCACGCGCTGCCCGGCGAGCTCCTGCCGATCCAGCCGCAGTCCCCCGGGCTGCGCGACCGCATCTGGTACGGCGCTGGCGGCAACGAGTCCGCGCGACGCGTCGGCGAGCTCGGCATGCACCTCATGTCCTCGACCCTCGTCGCCGAGGCCACCGGCGAGCCGCTGCCCGTGATCCAGAAGCGTCAGATGGACATCTTCCGCGCCGCGTGGCGCGACGCGGGGCACCCCGGCGAGCCCCGCGTGTCCATCTCGCGCTCGATCATGCCGATCGTGGACGACGAGACCCGCACCTACTTCGGCCCGCACCTCGAACGCGACCTCATGGGCGCGAACCGCGACCAGATCGGCGAGCTCGACAACGCCGTGTCGACGTTCGGCAAGACCTACGTGGGAGACATCGACAAGCTCGAGAAGGAGCTGCGCGACGACGAGGCCGTGATGGACACGGACACCCTGCTCGTCACGATCCCGAACCAGCTCGGCGCGGACCTCAACCGCACGACGTTCGAGGCCTTCGCGGAGCTGAGGAACCGCCTCAGCGCCTGACCTTCTCCATGCACTCCGCACGGATTCGCGCGCGGCGCGCCAGCGTGTCGCCGACTGTGTCGGCGTGTCGGCCGCGTGTCGGATTCAGATCCGTGCGGAATGCATGGGGCGCACGCGCGAAGTCGGCGTCCCTGGGCCGGAATCCCCGGGACGCCGACGATCGAGCGTCAGTCCACCGGGTGGGCCGCCGCGAACATCCCGCTCGGGTCGTAGATCGCCTTGAGCTCGCGCAGGCGGGCCAGCGACGTCCCGAAGCCGGGTCCGTGCGGGGCTCCGCCGTCGATGAACGTCAGTGCGAGCGCGGGCGCGTGCCACGGGGCCATCGCCGCGACGACCCCGTGCACGGCCTGCTGCGCGACCGCCGCCGCCTCGGGCACGGGCACCATCGCGATGCCCGCGACCAGGTAGTCGGCCGCGAGCGCTCCGACGGCCCCCGCATCGTCCGGGCGACGCGAAGCCGCCCCGCCCACGTGCCGAACCTCGGCGAAGGTGAGCCCCGGAGTCGTCGTGGCCGCGGCGATCCAGGCGTCCACGGCATCCTCCGTGAACGCGGTCAGCGTCGCCCCGGCCGAGGCCGCGGGCGACGGCTCGGGCGGGTCCATGTGCATCTGGACGACGGCGCCCGACGGGATCCTCGCGATCGTGTCGAGCTCGGGAGCCAGGGCCCGCAACGGGGCGGCGAGCCGCTCGGCCTCCTCGTCGTCCCCGAGGAACACGCCGTCGATGACGACGACGCTGCGCCCCGACAGGAACGGCGGCAGCTCGGGCAGCGGCGGGAAGTGCATGACCCTGAGCGACGTCGAGACGGTCTCGGGAGCGAAGCGCGTCCACTCGGCCCACGCGTGAGCGACGCGCGGCGCCGCGGCGGCGTCCCACAGGAGCATTCCCGCGACGACCTCGGAGTACGGCAGCAGGTCGATCTCGAGCGAGACGACGATGCCGAAGGCTCCCGACCCGCCGCGGACAGCCCAGAACAGCTCGGGGTTCTCGTCGGCGCTCGCACGCACCAGGCGCCCGTCGGCGGTGACGATCTGCACCGCGCGCACGCTGTTGATCGCGAGGCCGTGCGCGCGGGCGTAGAACGACAGGCCGCCGCTCAGCGCGTAGCCGACGACGCCGACGTCGCCCGAGCTGCCGTGCAGTGCGGTCAGCCCGTGGGGCGCGGCCTCGGCGAGGACGTCGTTCCACTGCGAGCCTCCGAGGACGCGCGCGGTGCGGGTGGCGGGGTCGACCGTGGCGCCCCGGAGGCCTGCGAGCGAGACGAGGACCGCATCGTCCAGGCTGCCGTCCGCGAGCGCGCCGGCGCCGTGGCCCGTGGACTGCGGGGCGACGCGCAGGCCGAGCGCCGCCGCGGCGCGCACGATCTCCACGACGTCCTCCGCGGACTCGGGGCGGGCGACCGCGAACGGCCGCTGGTCGATCGCGAGGTTCCAGGGCGTGCGGGCGGCGTCGTAGCCGAGGTCGCCTGCCAGGACGATGCGGTCGCCCAGGCGGTCCCTGAGGCGCGCCGCGGTATCGGTGGTGTCGAGGATGGTCATGTCGTGCTTCCTATCGGTGGGGACCCCCGAAGCGGGGCCGTGTCTGATGCCATCCATGGTTCGCCCGGGCCGCGGCCGCGCACCATCCCAGACCCGTGGGATCTTTCGCGCCCCCAGGCTCGCGGGGGGTGCGCATCCCCCAGAACGCTGTGCCCCCACAACCGGTGCCCCCACAACCGGTGCCCCCACAACCGGTGCCCCCACAAGTGTGGGATGGCGCGGCACGGACCCCGCGCGCACACTGAGGACATGTCAACCGCACTGGCGCTTGGCCGCGCGCGCAGCGACATCGACGTCATCTCGCGCGCGGGCCTGCCGCTTCACACCTTCATGGACGAGGCCACCGCGGTCGTCGAGCGCGCGCTCCCGATCGTCGGCGGATGCCTCGCCACGCTCGACCCGTCCACCGCCATGGTCTCGAGCAGCCGCAAGTTCTCCGACATGGCAGGCCGCAACGAGGGCGACATCCTGTGGGCGCGCGTCGAGTACGGCGAGGAGGACGCGACGTCCATCCAGTCGCTCGTGCGCACGGGGTCCGCCTCGATCGGGATGCACGACCTCACGCACGGCAGGGTCGAGACCTCCGTGCGGATGGCCGAGGTCATGATCCCGCACTACGACTTCCGCGACGAGGCGCGCGCCGTGCTGCGCGACCGCCACGGCGCGTGGGGAGCGCTCGCGGTCTTCCGCGGCGACGACGACGCCCCCTTCGAGCGCTCCGAGCTCGAGTTCCTCGACGCGATCGCGCCGTCGTTCACGCGCGGCATCCGCATCGGCATGCTCGCCCAGGTGTGCGCCGCTCGGGCCGTCCGGCCCGACGGCCCGAGCGTCGTCATCGTCGATAGGGACGATGCGGTGGCGCAGGCCAGCACGGGCGCCGCGACGCATCTGGAACGGATGGCGAGCGCGCCCAACGCGGGCGACCCGCTGTCACTGGTCCACGCGCTCGTCGCCTCGGCACGGCGCATGGCGCGGGGAGAGGCCGATCAGATGCCGCGCGCACGGGTGCGTACCGGCGACGGCATCTGGCTCGTGCTGCACGCCTCGCCGCTCGGCGGCGCAGGGGAACGCGCGGGCGACGTGGTCGTGACGATCGAGGAGGCCCGCCCTCAGGAGGTGGTCGGGCTCGTGGCGGACGCCTTCGACCTCACGACGCGCGAGCGCGACGTCACCGCACAGGTGCTGCGAGGTGCCGACACCAAGGAGATCGCCGCGACCATGCACGTGTCGCCCTACACGGTGCAGGACCATCTCAAGTCGATCTTCGACAAGGCCGGCGTCACGAGCCGCCGCGAGCTCGTGGCGCGCGTGTACTTCGACCAGTACATGCCGCGCCGCGAGGAGGACGCCGTGGGGTTCTTCGCGGCATAGACCCCGCGTCCGCGTCTGGCGAGCCTCCCGCACGGTGTTGAATCATGACCATGGCAACGATCCGCGCGGGCCTGGTGCCCGACGACGTCGAACAGTGCGTTCGCATCTGGGTGGAGGCGATCGCGCACCGCGACGGTCACGCTCCGGCGCATGAGGTGGGAGCACCGGTCCGTGAGGCATTCGCTCGCCCGCTGGTCCGGTTCGCGATCGCCACCGGGTCGCGAGCAGGTTTCGCCACCGTGGAATCGGAAGACCGAGATCCGTCGGGGGCCTACCTTCACTACCTCGCCGTCGACCCGCACGGCACGGGCTCAGGGGTCGGCGGACAACTGCTCGCCGACGCGATCTCGCACGCCGCGGCAGGCGGGTTCACCACGCTCGCGCTCGAGGTTCGCGAGCACAATGCTCGTGCGATCGGGCTCTACGAACGCGCGGGCTTCGTCGCTACGGGAGCGCCGGTCCCGCACGCGACGGCTCCGTACCGCATGCAGCCGTACGTCCTCATGCTGCGCTGAGTCTGGCGGCGCGCTACGGGCGCTCGGCCTCGGAGTACACGACGCGGAAGCGCTCGCACACGACCGGCATCTCCGGAGAGAAGCCCGAGGTCGAGTACTCCTCCCAGAACTCGGCGTGCACGGCGCGCCAGTGAGCGAGCGACAGGTCGCCCTCGCCCTCGGACGCCGCATGCTCCTCGTCCACCTCGTGGAACGGCATCGTGCGGATGTCGGTGGTCTGGACGACCGCCCGCGGAGCCCCATCGCCGTCGACGATGATGTTGACCTCGCCCACCTCGGGAAGCGGGTCCTCGTCGGCCTCGAAGTCCCACAGCGCAGAGGCGGTGCCGGTCTTCGCTCCGGCGAGCACGAGCTCGAGCAGCTTCGCCGCCTGCGCGCGGGTGCCGCCGAACGCCCACGCCGCGGGAACCTCAGCCGGCATGCTCGGCTCGTCGGCGCGGCAACGCTCCCAGAACGCGGCGAGCGCCGCATCGTCCGGGTCGCCGGGCTCGTCCGCCCACGCGTCGCGGTCTCCCGTGAGGTCCTCGCCGTAGTGCTCGACGGTCGGCACGGGCTCGTAGAACGGGTGGAGGATGGCCTTCCACTCCTGGTAGTCGGCCGACTCGCGGAAGCTCTGCTCGTGCGCCTCGACCGTCTCCCACTCCACGGTCAGCAGGTAGGTCGAGGGCTCCTCGACCCCGCGACGCAGCGAGTGGGAACCGTAGCCGGGCTGGCGCGCGAGGAGGGGCGCGGCCGCGCGGAAGGCGCGCTCGAAGGCGGCCTCGAATCCGGGCTTGACGGGCAGGACGACGGACTCGACGATCACTGGATCTCCTCAGGGGTGGACGACGATGAACGACCCGCAAGCGCTCGGGGGCGCCGAGGATCGACGGTGAGCGACCCGCGACCGGAGTCCCCGACGGGACACCGGGTCAGGCGAGCGTCAGCAGGCCCTTGATGGCGGACGTGAAGAACGCGAGGCCATCGGTGCCGGCGCGCCCGGCCTCGACCGAGTCGGGGCCGAAGCCCTTCTCGACCGCGTGCTCGGGGTGGGGCATGAGGCCCACGACGTTGCCACGCTCGTTCGTGATGCCGGCGATGTCGCGGCGCGACCCGTTCGGGTTCCAGCCGACATAGCGGAACGCGACGCGGCCCTCGGCCTCGAGCTGGTCCAGGGTGTAGTCGTCGGCGACGTACTGGCCGTCCTGGTTCTTGAGCGGGATGACGATGTTCTCGCCCTCGCGGTACTCCGTGGTCCAGCTGGTCTCCGCGTTCTCGACGCGCAGCGTCTGGTCGCGACACACGAAGTGCAGGTGGTCGTTCTTGATCATCGACCCGGGAAGCAGGTGCGACTCGGTCAGCAGCTGGAAGCCGTTGCAGATGCCAAGCACGGGCATGCCGCCGTTCGCGGCGTCCACGACCTTGTCCATGATCGGGGCGAAGCGGGCGATCGCGCCGGCGCGCAGGTAGTCGCCGTAGGAGAAGCCACCGGGCAGCACCACGGCGTCGACGCCCTCGAGGCTCTCGGAGCCGTGCCACAGCGGGACGGCCTCGGCGCCGGCGAGGCGCACCGCGCGCGCGGCGTCGCGGTCGTCGAGCGTGCCGGGGAACGTGACGACACCGATGCGGGCGGTCATGCTCAGACGTCCTCGACGGCCACGGACACGACGTCCTCGATGACCGGGTTGCTCAGCAGGGTCTCGGCGGCCTTGCGGGCGGCGGCGAGAACCTCATCGGTCACCTCACCGTCCACGGTGAGCTCGAAGCGCTTGCCCTGGCGGACCTGCGCGAATCCCTCGATCCCGATGCGGGGAAGGGCGGAGGAGACGGCCTTGCCCTGGGGGTCAAGGATCTCGGGCTTGGGCATCACGTCGACGACGATGGTGGGCATGGCGCCAGTCTACAAGCACGGAAGCGCGCCCGAGCCGGGCCGCCGAGCGGCGGCCGAACGGCGCCTGACGGCTACAGCCCCGAGCCCGCGAAGGACTGGGTGACGTCCTCGTCGACCGTGAGCAGGCACACGAGCTGACGGTCGTCGACGTCCCAGCTGTCCTGCGTGGGGAACATGGTCGAGATGTAGATCGAGGAGTCGACGTAGGCGACACCCACGTAGTCCTCGAACTCGTCGTCGCACGCCTGCTTCACCTCGTCGTACAGCGCGTCCTCGTCGAACTCGGTGTCCGTGGTCTCGGAGACGTAGTAGACCTCCGCGTCGTGCGCCTCGGTGCAGTCCACGACGGGGATGGTGCCGGTCTGTGTCGCGTCGCCGCTCACGACGCCGTCGGTGTCGAGGCACTGCCCGACCTCGAAGTCCTGGAGCACCGGGCCCTCGAGGATCCCCTGGATCGTCGAGCAGCCCGTGAGGGACGTGGTGACGAAGCCGAGCAGGGCGATCGGGGCGAGGATACGGGCGCGCATGAGGCATGAACCTAGCAGCGCGCACCCGGCCGCATCATCGTCCTGTGCGGGGATTCACACCCGACCGACGCGTCGTCCCCGCGCCGCCCGCGTACGCTTGGACGTCGCCCGAAGGGAGGGAACCGATGGATCTGCTCACGAGCGTCGCGACCGACGCGATCCTCGACGACGCGCTCGGCGCGCTCCGCGTGGTCCTCGAGTACCTCGGCACGGTCGCGTTCGCGATCTCGGGCGCGGTCGCCGCGAGCCGGCGCCGCATGGACCTGGTCGGGGCCGTGGTCCTCGCGGGCGTGGTCGCCGTGGGCGGAGGGACGATGCGCGACCTCCTGCTCGGCAAGCCCGTCTTCTGGATCGAGAACCCGGCGCTCGTGGTGGTCGCCGTCGGCGTCGCCCTCGCGATCGCGCCGTTCGCGCGCAAGCGTGACCTCGGCGCGTTCGCCCGCCACCGCATCGTCGAGTACTCCGATGCGGCGGGACTCGCGATCTTCGTCGTCATCGGCACGGGCCTCGCGCTCGACGCCGGCGCGCACCCGGCAGCGGCCGTCATCGTCGGCATCGCGAACGGCGTGGGCGGCGGCGTGCTGCGCGACCTGTTCTCCGCGCAGGTGCCCGAGGTGTTCTGGAACGGCCAGCTGTACGCGACCGCGGCGCTCGGCGGCGCGATCGTCTACTGGGCGCTGTGGGCGTGGGGCCTGCCGCCGCTCGTCGTGTTCTGGATCCCGCTGCTCGTGATCCTCGCGCTGCGCGTGCTGTCGCTCAAGCGCGGCTGGGGCGTGCCGTCCGTGGCCGTGGTCCAGAAGCGCGAGCTGCAGAACGAGAGCCGCGCGTAGCGGGTCAGCACGTCCGCCTGGACCCGAGCTCCTGTTCGCAGGATCAGGGCGCCTTGCCACGTGTCCGGGCACTTTCTGACACAGTGCGCGTGCGCTCGACGGCGTGTCCTCCGCGACACGCGGGAACGCCGTCCCGCGATGTGTCAGAAAGTGCCCACACCGGGGGCGGAGAGCTGCGCGGCAGGTTGGATCAGTCGGCGCAGGGCGGATCAGTCGGCGCAGGGCGGATCCGCCCGGCAGGTGAATCAGGTCGGCACTGAGGTCAGCCCGCGCAGGCGTGGCCCGCGAGCACCGGCAGCGTGGCGTCCGGCTCTTCCTCCATGCGCTCCGCGGGCGTCGATACGGGAGGCTCGACGTCGTACCAGACCAGCAGTTGGCGGCCGCGCTCGACCACCGAGTAGGAGCCCTCGGCGAACGGGTGATAGCCGTCATCACCAGGAACGTAGGCGACCTGGGTGATCACGAGCCCGTCGCGCTCGTAGATGGACCCCGAGCTGCCCATGAGGAACGACTTCTCGAGCACGACATAGCCGGTGTCGCAGCCGTCGACCTCGAGCGCGACCGCCGTGTCCTCGAGCGAGAACAACCAGATCAGACCGGCGACTCCGCACGCGCCGAAGGTCACCACCCGCGCGGGGACGAGCAGCAGGTACCACCACCGGTTCCCAGGGATCACGCACAGGAGCAGCGCCAGCACTCCTAGCCCCAAGAACACCGCGAGCTCTTGAAGCGCATACGAGTCCTGGCTCCCGAGGAGCACGCGGGTGCCTCCCTCCGAGCGCACCGCGACCACGGTGACCCCGGCGTAGAAGGCGACAAGGATCGCGAGCGCGACGCCACAGGCAGCGATCAACCCCCGCCGCGCGCGCCCTGAGAGCAGTCGATCGGAGACGGCCGGCTGCGTCGCGGTGGTAGGAGCGGCGCGCGATGGGTCGTCGCGGGGTTCTGTCGGGAGCACTCAGCAGATCCAGTCGTAGTCGATGACGTCCGTCGTGAGCCAGCCGTCGCTGACGCCGGAATCGGACACCCAGTAGGCGAAGTCGCCCTCGTAGATCACCATCGTGCCGATGTCGTCTCCCGGGTCCGGGGGAGCGATGGAGGCTGCCGCGACTGCGCGCGCCGCGGAGGCCGCAGCGGCGACTGTTCCCGCGCCGATGGGCAGATAGACCGGGTCGACGAGGGCCGCGGCTTCGGTCACGCCGGCGTCCTCGAGGGGGTCGTCGGGGAAGTCCGCGAGGTTGGTCGGCTGGTACGGATACCAGGCGACGCCGTCGATCGTCAGCGACTCGTCCCCGCACGCCGGGTAGTACTCGACAGCCTCACGCACGTCGATCACGGCGCCGGGCGAACCGTGATCACCGTGCTCATCGCGCGACGCATCGTCCCCCGCCGAGCAGCCCGCGAGCACAGCGACGACGACCGCGCTGACAAGAATCCCCCTGATCCCCATACCGGTACAACGCACAGCGGCGCGGAAAGGTTGGGGTTCGCTCAGCACTCCCACGCGTACTGGATCTCGTCCATGGTGAGCCACGTCGCCAGGTCGCCCGAATCCGACTCCCAGTACGCGAGCTCGCCCACGTAGATCACGAGCGTGCCAGTGTCGTCCCCCGGGCCGGGCGCGACGACCGCGGGAAGGACGACCGCGGACGACTCGGTCGAGGCCGTCACCGCGAGCGGATCATCGGGGAAGGCGTCGAGGTTCGTCGGAGTGAACGGATACCAGGCGACGCCGTCCCGGCGCAGCACCTCGTTGCCGCACGCCGGGTAGTACGAGACGTCCTCGTCCGCCTCGAGCACGTCGCCGGGAACGCCGTGATCCCCGCGGCCATCGAGCGAGATCCCGTCGGAGGCGTCACCGGTGGGAGGCGGGTCGTCGATCGTCTGAGCGCAGCCCGCGAGCGCCGCTCCCGTGACGGCCACCGCCGCCAGCCACCGCATCGTCCTCATGCAAGATCGACGACCGGGCCGCCCGAATCGTTGGGCGGCGGCCGCGAGATCAGTGCTTGGCGAGCCTGTCGAAGGCCTCGACGTACCGCTGGCGCGTGCGCTCGACCACGTCCTCAGGAAGGGCGGGAGGCGCATCGTCCGACTTCTTGTCCCAGCCCGACTCCGCCGAGGTGAGCCAGTCGCGGACGTACTGCTTGTCGAAGCTGGGCTGAGCGTGGCCGGGCTCCCACTCGTCCATGGGCCAGAAGCGGCTCGAGTCGGGGGTGAGGACCTCGTCGGCAAGCAGGATCTCGCCGTCCGCGGTGCGGCCGAACTCGAACTTCGTGTCGGCGAGGATGATGCCCTTCTCGGCGGCGATCTCGTGGGCGCGCGTGTAGACCGCGAGCGTGAGGTCGCGCAGCGCCTCGGCGTCCTCGAGCCCGATCATCTCCACGACGGCCTCGAAGCTGACGTTCTCGTCGTGCTCGCCCACCGCGGCCTTGGCGGCGGGGGTGAAGATCGGCTCCGGCAGGCGCGAGCCGTCGACCAGGCCTTCCGGCAACGGGATGCCGCAGACGGTGCCGGACTCGTTGTACTCCACGAGGCCCGACCCGGTGAGGTAGCCGCGCGCCACGCACTCGACGGGGAACATGTCGAGCCGCTTGCAGACCATCGCACGGCCCTCGACCTCGGCGGGCACGGGCGCCTCGACGGTGTGGTTGGGGACGATGTCCGCGACCTGATCGAACCACCACAGGCTCAGGCCCGTGAGGATGCCGCCCTTGCCGGGGATCTCGGTCGGCAGCACCCAGTCGTACGCGCTGATGCGGTCCGAGGCCACGACGAGGACCACGTCACCGCGCGGGTGCGGCTCGGCGGGCTCGTAGAGGTCGCGGATCTTGCCTGAGTAGACGTGCTTCCAGCCCGGCAGCTCGGGGGCGGTCGGCGGGACGACGTGGCCGGGCATCAGGCCTCCAGGAGGTTCTCGCCGGCGGCGGCGCGCTCGGCGATGTCGGAGCGATGGTGGGATCCGTCGAGCTCGATCGGCGCGACGCCCTCGTAGGCCTTCGCACGGGCGGCGGTCAGGTCCGCGCCCTGACCGACGACAGACAGCACGCGGCCGCCCGAGGCGAGCAGGTGGCCCTCACCGTCGGACGAGGTGCCCGCGTGGAGGACGTGGACGCCGTCGATGCGCTCGGCCACCTTGATGCCCGTGATGCGGTCGCCCTTGCGGGGGTCCGCAGGGTAGCCGTGGGCGGCGACGACGACCGTCACCGCGGCGCCGTCCTTCCACTCGAGAGGGGGCTGCTCGGCCAGGCGACCCTCGGCCGCCGCCATGAGGACGCCGCCGAGCGGGGTCGCGAGCTGGGACAGCACGACCTGCGTCTCAGGGTCGCCGAAGCGCGCGTTGAACTCGACGACGCGCGTGCCCTTGGAGGTCAGCGCGAGGCCGCAGTAGAGGACGCCGATGAAGGGCGTGCCGCGACGGGCCATCTCGTCGACGGTGGGCTGGGCGACGGTCGCGACGACCTCATCAACCAACCCCGAAGGCGCCCAGGGCAGCGGCGTGTAGGCGCCCATGCCGCCCGTGTTGGGACCGGCGTCGGCGTCGTAGGCGCGCTTGAAGTCCTGGGCGGGCTGGAGCGGGATCACGGTCGTGCCGTCGCAGAGGCAGAAGAGCGAGACCTCGGGGCCGTCGAGGTACTCCTCGATGACGACCTGGCCGCCCGCGCTCACGATCGCCTCGCCGTGCGCGAGCGCCTCGGCGCGGTCGGACGTGACGACGACGCCCTTGCCGGCCGCGAGCCCGTCGTCCTTGACCACGTGCGGGGCGCCGAACTCGTCGAGCGCGGCGGCGACCTCGTCGACCGTGGTGCACACGCGGGGCGCGGCGGTCGGGACGTTCGCGGCGGCCATGATCTCCTTGGCGAACGCCTTGGAGCCCTCGAGCATCGCGGCCTCGCCGCTGGGCCCGAACACGGGGATGCCCTCGGCGCGCACGACGTCGGCGACGCCCGCGACGAGCGGGGCCTCGGGGCCGACGACGACGAGGTCAGCGTGGACCAGGGCCGCGAGCGCGGCCACGGCGACGCCGTCGTTCGCGTCGACCGAGTGCAGCTTCGCGATCTCGCCGATGCCGGGGTTGCCCGGGGCGGCGTGGAGCTGGGTGACGGCGGGGTCAAGGTGGAGCGCGCGGGCGAGCGCATGCTCGCGGGCGCCGCTTCCGACAAGAAGGACGATCACGCCCGCGAGTCTACCGACGGGTCTCCCACCATCGCCGCCTGAGGACCGCGATGACGGTCCACGCCACGGCGAACGTGAGGACCCACGAGACGGACGAGCGGAAGAAGAACGCCCAGATGACGCCCACGACGAGCCCCTCGATGAGCGCGCCGCGCACGTAGCCGACCATCCGCCTGTCCATCCGCGCCCCCTCCAGCGTGCGTGGCCCCATCCTTGCATGCGCCGCGCGCCGCGCCCTTGCTCCCGGCGGCGCCCGCATCGTCCCGTCCCACCTGCTGAACCCGGTTTCCTCGACACTCCGGTTGCCGACTGAACGAACGTTCAGTACCGTCGTTGCTATGGGAACCATGGACGATGCGACCGTCGCCGACTCGCTCGCGCCGGGTCGCGAGGGCCGCGCCACAGCCCCCGCGAGCGCGCGGGACCAGATCCGCGCCTGCGCGCTCGAGCTGTTCGCCGAGCGCGGCGTGGCCGGCACGAGCGTGCGCGACATCGCCGCCTGCGCCGGCACCTCGCCCGCGAACGTCCTGCACCACTACGGCTCCAAGGAGGGCCTCCGGGCGGAGGTCGACGCCGAGGTCGCCGCACTGTTCGACGTGGCCGCGGCCGCGCCGCCCGAGGAGATCGCCGCCGCCATGGCCGCGGACCAGGGGTCCGGGAGCTTCGCGGAGCTGCTGCTCACGCAGGTCCCGCCCGACTCCCCCGTGCCCGCCTACGTGCGACGTCTCCTCCTGGACGGCGGCGACGCGGGTCGCCACCTGTTCCGCGGCTGGTTCCAGGCCGCGAGGACGATGCAGGAGGGCCTGGTCTCCACGGGCGCCGCCCGACAGCCGGCGGACCCGGACGCCCGCGCGGCGTTCCTGCTCGTCAACGACCTCGCGATGATCCTGCTGCGCGAGCACGTCGCCGACGCGATCGGCACCGACCCGCTGACCCCCGAGGGCGCGGCCCGCTGGACCGTCGACGCCCTCGACGTCTACCACCACGGCGCGTTCCACGTACCTGCCAGACCCACCGAGACCGACCCGACCCCTGCATCGTCCCTTCCCCACCCACCGAGCCCGACCACCAAGGAGCACGCATGAGCACCGACACCACCGTCGCGACCGACCGCGGCGTCCGCGTCACCGGCCTCACCAAGGTCTTCGGCGAGGGCGACAGCGCCGTCCACGCCCTCAAGGGCATCGACCTCGACATCCCGTCGGGCGAGCTCGTGGTCATCCTCGGGCCGTCGGGCTCGGGCAAGACGACGCTGTGCAACATCATCGGCGGCATCGAGACGTCGACGGACGGCAAGGTCGAGGTCGCGGGCGTCGACATCAGCGACGTCGCGCCGGCCAAGCTGTCCGACTTCCGGCGCGACCACGTCGGCTTCATCTTCCAGTTCTTCAACCTCATCCCCACGCTCACGGCGCGCGAGAACGTCGAGGTGATCATGGAGATGACCGGCCGCGGCGATAAGGCGCGCGCACCCGAGGCGCTCGAGGCGGTGGGCCTGGGCGACCGGATGGACAACTTCCCGTCGCAGCTCTCGGGAGGTCAGCAGCAGCGCGTGGCGGTCGCGCGAGCGCTCGCGACCGACCCCGACATCCTCTTCGCCGACGAGCCCACGGGCGCGCTCGACCTGCCCACCGGCCAGCAGATCCTCGGACTGCTCCAGGATCTCAACCGGCAGGGCAGGACGATCATCATCGTCACGCACAACGTCTCGGTCGCCCAGATCGCGGACCGCGTGATCACCCTCGTGGACGGTCAGATCGCCTCGATCGAGCGTCACGACAGCCCCGCCGACGCCGCCGACGTCACCTGGTGAGCACGATGCAGGCGCGCACCAAGAAGACGTATCGGGACCTGTGGCGACAGCGCACGCAGGTCATCGCGGTCGGCATCACCATCGCGCTCGGCGTGATGCTCTACGTCGCGACCGCCGGCGCGTTCCAGAACCTCACGGTGTCGTACGAGCAGACCTACGACCGCCTGGCGTTCGCGGATCTCACCGCGCTCGGCGGCGACTCGGAGGCGGTGGTGCAGGCCGCGCTCGACGCCGGTGCCGAGCAGGCGATCACGCGCACGCAGGTGGACCCACCCATGCTCATCGGCGACACGAAGCTGCTCGGACGGGTGGTCGGGCTGCCGACCGACGGCCGCGCGGCCGTGGACGACGTCGGGGTGATCGAGGGCTCGTATCTCGACTCGGGGGCGACCGACGAGGTGCTCGTCGAGAGGCACGCCGCCGACACCTTCGACCTCGCGGTGGGCGACACCCTTCAGGTCTACTCGGCGACAGGCTGGCAGGACGTGACGGTGCAGGGGATCGTCGAGTCCGCCGAGTACCTGTGGCCCGCCCGCAGCCGTCAGGACGCCCTGTCCGACCCGCACTCCTTCGCCGTGCTCTACGCCTCCGAGGACGCGGTCCAGTCGTGGGCGGGCACCGGGCCCAACCAGGTGCAGGTGCTGCTCCCGTCCGGCGACGACGATGCGCTCGAGGCCGACGTCACCGCCGCCATGGAGTCCGCCGGGGCCACCTCGGTGACCACGCAGCTCGAGCAGGCCTCGCACGCGACGCTCAACGAGGACCTCGAGGGCTTCGACGAGATGTCGAAGGCCTTCCCCGCGCTGTTCCTCATCGCCGCGGGCGTCGCCGCGTGGGTGCTGCTCACGCGCCGCATCCTGCAGGAGCGCCCCGTGATCGGGACCATGATGGCCGCCGGCGCGCGTCGCGGTCGGGTCCTGCGGCACTACCTGGGCCAGGGGCTGATCATCGGGCTCGCGGGCGCGATCGTCGGCGCGGCGCTCGGAGCCCTCGCGAACGGTGCGATCACGTCCGCCTACACCGGTGCGCTCGGGATCCCCGACACCGTGGTCGAGACCCACCCGTGGATGATCGCGCTGGGGCTCGTGTTCGGCGCGGTGGTCGGCATGCTCGGCGCGCTCGGCCCGGCCATCGTCGCATCGCGCACCTCCCCCGCGCAGGCCATGCGCCCCGTGGCGGACGCCTCACCTCCCGGGCCATGGAGCCGCTTCGTGGCCCGCCGGCAGGGGCTTCCCGTCGGCCTGCGCATGGCGCTGCGCGACGTCGCCCGCTCCAAGCGCCGCACCTTCGCAACGATGCTCGGCTCGGTGCTCGCGCTCGTGCTGGTCCTCGCGTCCGCCGGGATGATGGTCTCGATCATGGACGCGATCCGGACGCAGTTCGACGACGTCGTGCTCTCCGACGCGGCGGTGGCCGCGCAGCCAGGCACGGAGATGCTGAGCACGCTCGAGGGAGTGGACGGCGTCGACGTGGTCGAGACCACCATGAGCGGGTCCGTCACCGTCATCAGCGAGGACGGCAGCTACGCGACCAGCCTCACCGGCTACGAGACCGACACGATCATGCACGGCTTCCGCGACTCCTCAGGAGAGGCCGTGACCCTGCCGGAGGACGGCATCCTGGTCGGCCTCGCGATGCAGGACATGCTGGGGGTCGAGGTCGGCGACACCGTCACCCTGTCCACCGATGCGGGGGACCTGCAAGCGGCCATCGAGGGATTCGTGGACGAGCCGATGGGCACCGCGGTCTACGCCTCGCTCGCGACCGCGACCGAGGCGCTCGGCTCGGCCTCGGTCGACCAGTTCGCGCTCACGTTGGACGACGGGGTGGACCGCGACGCGATGCGCGACACCATCACCGGACTCGACGGCGTGGTCGCCTACCAGGACCAGCGGGCCATCCTGAGCTCCGTCGAGCAGTATCTGGGCCTGTTCTGGGCGTTCATCGGCGTCATGGTCCTGCTGGGCGCCGTGCTCGCGCTCGCGGTGATGTACGTGACGATGGCCGTGAACGTCGTCGAGCGCACGGGTGAGCTCGCGACGCTGCGCGCGGCGGGCGTGCCGCTGCGGCGGGTGGCCGGAGCGATCGCGACGGAGAACATGCTCGCGACAGTGATCGCGGTCCCGTTCGGCCTGGTGCTCGGAGTGGTCGCGGCGGACGGATTCCTGCAGACCTTCAACAACGACATCTTCTCGCTGTCGATCGACTGGCCGTGGTGGTCGCTGCCCGCGGCCGCCCTGGGCGTGCTGCTCGCGGCGCTCGTATCCCAGTGGCCGGCGTCGAGGCAGATCGCCCGGGTGGACATCGCGAGGGTGGTGCGGGAGCGGGCGTCCTGATCCAGGAACCTGTCGCGCCCCGGCGGGGCATGTGGGGCGGGTCCGCGTTGCGGGCCCTGCACCCGTGTCGCGTCATGGAAAGGCGCATGCGGGTCGGCTGACCCCTGGCGGACGTCCGCTCACGCGACTCGTCGCCGCCCATAATCCCCCAGGGCGACGGAGGCGTGATTCGCGAGCCGGGCGCCCGCCAGAGGCCCCTCAGCGCACGGCGGCCGATGGCGAGCCGCCGCGACGCGTGCGCCAGAGGAGCACGCAGTGCCACCTTAAACGCGGAGGCTTTCCTCCGCAAGAGGACATGTCACCGAAGCCACGTCGTCGCATCGCTCTTGCACGTACGCGCTGGCAGTCGCTCAGTGCGGGGATCCGCACCGCAAGCAGCGCTCATGGGCTACCAGCGCGCAGAGTGGCGGGAGCCGGGCGGACACCAGGCAGCACGCGGCACGGTCCTGCCGCCGAGCACGTCGGGGCTCAGCCCTCGACGGCACCCACCCCCAGCCGGACGTTGGGCACGCCGTCCACGGGACCCCACTCCACCGTGAGCCACCGATGGGTGCTGCTCGAGGAGTACATCGCCGAGCCGGCCCCGCCGTCTCCGAAGGTGACGACCGGATCGTCGCCCACCCCGTCCCAGTCACCCTCATCAAGATAGGCACGCAACGAGGCCTCGGCCTGCTCGATGTCGGTCACCTCGTACGTCGCGGAGACCCAGGCAAGGCCGCCTCCCGCAGGGTCGGGGATCAGCGCGCCCCGGTCGACCTCGTAGTCGAGCAGCTCGACCCCGGACGTGAGCGCATCACTCGGGAGCAGGGCGCGCTCCGTGGCCGCATCGGGAAGCAGCGACCAGACCGCGCCCCCAAGACCGAGGACGACGATGACCGCAGCCGCCCCGAGGACTGCGCGCCTGCGACCGCGAGCCGATTCCGCCACTCCAGCCTCCTCTGCCCGCCGCACCCGCTCCTGCTCTCGCACCGATCGCGCCGGCTCACGCCGATGCGCCCTGGAATCGCACCACGCCCGAAATCGGGGCCCTGATCAGGCGTGGCGCGATGCTAGCGCGCTCGGAGCCGGCGACAGAGGTGACAGACCGGTCAGCGCGTGTGGATGAGGTCGTGACGAGCGATGATCTCGTCGCGCGCGGGACCCACGCCGATCGCGGAGATGCGGCAGCCCGAGATCTTCTCGAGCGCGAGCACGTAGTCCTGGGCGTTCGCGGGCAGGTCCTCGAAGGTGCGCGCCTTCGAGATGTCCTCGGTCCAGCCGGGGAAGGTCTCGAAGATCGGCGTCGCCTTCGCGAAGGCCGCCTGGTCCTGCGGGAGCTCGTCGTAGCGCACGCCGTCCACCTCGTAGGCGACGCACACCGGGATCTCCTCGATGCCCGTGAGGACGTCGAGCTTGGTGAGCACCAGGTCGGTGAGGCCGTTGATGCGCGACGCGTAGCGGCAGATCACCGCGTCGTACCAGCCGCAGCGGCGGGGACGCCCGGTGGTGGTGCCGAACTCGTGGCCGACGTCGCGCAGGCGGTCGCCCCACTTGTCGAGCAGCTCGGTCGGGAACGGTCCCTCGCCGACGCGCGTGGTGTACGCCTTGACGATGCCGATGACGGAGTCGATCGCGGTCGGGCCGACGCCCGAGCCGGTGCATGCGCCGCCGGCCGTCGCGTTGGAGGACGTGACGAACGGGTACGTGCCGTGGTCGACGTCGAGCATCGTCGCCTGGCCGCCCTCGAACAGCACGTTCTTGCCCTCGGCCAGCGCCGACGCGAGCACGAGTCCGGTGTCGGCGACCATCGGCGCGATCTCGTCGCGGTAGCCGAGCAGCTCGTCCGCGACCTCGTCGACCGTGATCGCGCGGCGGTTGTAGACCTTGACGAGCATGTGGTTCTTGGGGGCGAGCGCGCCCTCGATCTTGTCCCGCAGCAGCTCCTCGTCGAACAGGTCGCCGACGCGGATGCCGAGGCGGTTGATCTTGTCGGCGTAGGTGGGGCCGATGCCGCGACCGGTGGTGCCGATCTTCTTCTTGCCGAGGAAGCGCTCGGTCACGTTGTCGAGCGTGCGCGCGTACGGCGTGATGAGGTGCGCCGCGTTCGAGATCAGCAGCTTGGAGGTGTCGACGCCGCGCTCCTGGAGCGCGTGGAGCTCTCCGAACAGCACGCGCAGGTCGATGACCACGCCGTTGCCGATCACGGGGGTGACTCCTGGCGTGAGGATGCCGGACGGCAGCAGGTGAAGCGCGAACTTCTGGTCCCCGACGACGACCGTGTGGCCGGCGTTGTTGCCGCCGTTGAACTTCACGACGTAGTCGACGCGCGAACCGAGCAGGTCGGTCGCCTTTCCCTTGCCCTCGTCGCCCCACTGGGCTCCGACGATCACCACACCAGGCACGGTGCTGCTCCCCTCACCCCGGTGCTTCGCCGGGGGCTTGGTCGATTGTTGGGACGATTGCGCCCCGATTCATAAGGTTATCCGGCCAGGACGATGCGGCGGTCACCGCACGCCGCAGGGTCGCCGATCGCTCGGCACAGGCCGGAACGTGGCTGAGCCCCCGGGGTCGAGGACCGCGGGGGCTCAGCTCACGAGTCGGATCGTCAGATCTTCTTGCCGACCGAGCCGAGCTGCTGGCAGGCCTCGACGACGCGAGCGGCCATGCCGGCCTCGGCGAGCTTGCCCCAGGCGCGCGGGTCGTAGGCCTTCTTGTTGCCCCACTCGCCGTCGACCTTGAGGACGCCGTCGTAGTTCTTCATCATGTGGTCGACGACCGGACGCGTGTACGCGTACTGGGTGTCGGTGTCGATGTTCATCTTGATGACACCGTGCGAGACGGCCGTGGCGATCTCCTCGGCGGTCGAGCCGGAGCCACCGTGGAAGACCAGGTCGAACGGCTTGTCCTTGCCGAACTTCTCGGCGGCGGCGGCCTGGATGTCACCGAGGATCTCCGGGCGCAGCTTGACGGCACCGGGCTTGTAGGCGCCGTGCACGTTGCCGAACGTCATGGCCGTCATGTAGCGGCCCTTCTCGCCCAGGCCCAGCTTCTCGATGGTCTTGATGCCGTCCTCGGGGGTCGAGTAGAGCTTGTCGTTCACCTCGGCCGAGTGGCCGTCCTCCTCGCCACCGACGACGCCGATCTCGATCTCGAGGATCGTGTCAGCGGCCTGCGACATCTCGAGGAGCTCCTCGGCGATCAGCAGGTTCTCGTCCATCGGCACGGACGAGCCGTCCCACATGTGCGAGTTGAAGATCGGGCCCTTGCCGGCGGCGATGGACTCGGCCTCGAGCTTGAGGATCGGCTTCAGCCACTCCTCGAGGTAGACCTTGTGGCAGTGGTCGGTGTGCAGCGCGATGGTGACGCCGTACTTCTCGGCGACGACGCGGGCGTAGGCCGCGAGCGCGAGCGAGCCGACGACCGCGTCCTTGATGGTCGAGCCGGAGGCGTACTGACCGCCACCGACGGAGACCTGGATGATGCCGTCGGACTCGGCCTCCGCGAAGCCCTGGATGGCTGCGGTGACGGACGAGGACGACGTGATGTTGATCGCGGGGAATGCGTAGCCGCCGGCCTTGGCGGCGTCCAGCATCGCGGCGTAGGACTCAGTGGTGGCGATAGCCATGGGTTGCTCCTGAGATTGTGCGGATGGAACCGCTTGTCATTCTTGCAGACATCGGGACGATGCGCGGGCGGGCTTTGGTCCCGCGGAAGGCCCAGGACGATGCGGGGATGGGCGCGCCCATCCCTCACATCCGGGTGCTGCTCGCCGATGAGGAGACGAGGTCCAGTCCCAGGAGCCAGGAGGGTGCAGGTGGAGAGCTCCCGCATCCTCGTCGTGGACGACGACGAGATGATCCGCGCGCTCGTAGGCGCGGTGCTCGGCCTTCACGGCGCCGACGTGATCGAGGCCTCCTCGGGCCCCGAGGCCCTCGACATCCTCTCCATCGAGACCCCCGACCTCGTCATCAGCGACGTGATGATGCCGGACATGAACGGCTTCCAGCTGATCACCAAGCTGCGCAGCCAGGCCGAGCTGAGGTCGGTGCCGGTCCTGTTCCTCACGTCGCGGATCGATCCCGGAGACGCGACCACCGGGCTCAGGCTCGGAGCGAACGAGTACCTGCGGAAGCCGTTCACACCCGATGACCTCGTCGCGCAGGTGAGCAGGCATCTCGAGTCCCCCGACGGCGCCGGCGATGCCACGATCGCGCGCCTCCTCCCGAGCGGCGACGGGCTCGCGAGCGCGATCGACGCGGCCCGCGCGGACGGGCATCGCGTCGCGGTGGCCCGCCTCGCCATCGCGGAGCGCCTCATGGTGCAGGCACGGTTCGGGGTCGACGGATGGGACGACATCCAGGAGCAGCTCGCGTCCCTCGCGGTCGCGGGGCTCGGCGAGCGGGTGGTCCTCGGAACGGACGACGGCGATCTCGTCGTCGCTCTCGTCGACCACGCCCCGCGCGGCGTGGCCTCCTCTCTGTCGGCGCTCGGCAAGGCGGTCGCGGACGCCGACCTGTCCGTGAGGGGCGAGTCGGTCCGGCTCACCGCGAGCATCGGGTGGGCCGCCGCGACCGGCGAGGTCTCGAGCGCCGCCGTGATCCGGCGCACCGCCGCCGCAGCGGCCGCCGCGGGCGAGCAGCTCGACCTCGAGCCCGTGCGGTGGAGCGCCTCGCTGCGCATCGACTCCGCGCTCGAGCCGTCGCGCTTCGGGCGTCTGCGCGCCCGGCTCACGACACCGTTCCAGATCGCGCTCACCTTCGCACTGGGCGTCGTCGGCCCTTTCCTCATCTACCAGGCCCTCTACCGCGTCGGGTGGGACGTCTCGACCCCCCTGTACCTCGGCATCGTCCTGTCGCTCGCGATCACCGGCGCGCTCATCTGGGCTGAAGGCCTCCACGCGCTCGACCCGGTCCGACCTCCCCAAGAGCCCGGCGCTCCCCAACCGACCGCGACGGCGATCATCGCCGCCTACCTCCCCAACGAGTCCGCGACGATCATCGACACGATCGAGTCGTTCCTGCGCGTCGACTACCCCGACCTTCAGGTGATCCTCGCCTACAACACCCCGCGCGGCCTCCTGATCGAGCAGACGCTGCGCCGCCTCGCCGAGCGGGACACCCGCTTCCTGCCGCTGCGAGTCGAGGGATCCACCTCCAAGGCGCAGAACGTCAACGCGGCGCTGCGCCACACTCGCGGCGAGTTCGTCGGCATGTTCGACGCCGACCACCACCCGCAGCCGGACGCCTTCACCCGCGCCTGGAGGTGGCTGTCGAACGGCTACGACGTCGTCCAGGGCCACTGCGTGATCCGCAACGGCGGCATCAGCCGCACCGCGCGCACGGTCGCGGTCGAGTTCGAGGCCATCTACGCCGTGAGCCACCCTGGCCGGGCACAGTTGCACGACTTCGGCATCTTCGGCGGCTCGAACGGCTACTGGCGCACCGAGGTGCTGAGGCGCACCCGCATGCGCGGGGTGATGCTCACCGAGGACATCGACTCGAGCATGCGGGTCATCGAGGACGGCGGCCGCATCGCGAACGACCCCGCGCTGATCTCGCGCGAGCTCGCTCCGACCACGTGGAGCCACCTCTGGAACCAGCGCATGCGCTGGGCCCAGGGATGGTTCCAGGTCTCCAAGAAGCACCTGAGGCGCGCGTGGCGCTCGCGCACGCTGACCCTGCAGCAGAAGGCGGGCATGACGTTCCTGCTCGGCTGGCGCGAGGTCTACCCGTGGGTGAGCCTCCAGATGTTCCCCCTCATCGCCTTCCTCGCCTGGCGGGACGCCGGCATCGAGAAGCTGGACTGGTTCATCGCGATCTTCGTGCTCTCGACGCTCTTCACGCTCACGGTGGGCCCCGCGCAGACGCTGTTCGCCTGGCGGCTCGCCGCGCCGGACATCAGGCGCCACCGCGCCTGGTTCTGGATGTACCTGCTGTTCGCATCCCTGTTCTACACGGAGTGGAAGAACATCATCGCGCGCGTCGCGCAGGTCAAGGAGACGTTCGGCGACCGTCAGTGGAAGGTGACCCCGAGGATGTCCGGACGATGAGCGAGAGATCGAGGATCGCGGGCGTCTGGCGGGCCCTCTCGGAGTCGCCGCTGGGCGCCCGCCGTGCGCGCCGGGAGATGCTGTCCGTGGCGATGGGGACGTCCGTGTTCGACTCGATGGCCTCCACCGCGCAACGGCTCCTCGGCGCCGATGGAGCGGCTGTCGTCCTGCGCGCCGACGGCCGCCTCCTGGTGATCGGCTCCTCCGGGCTCGACAGGAGTCCTGCCGCGCACCCGACCGCGCTGCTGTCGGAGACGCTCGTCGGCGCCTCCCCGCTCGCGGTCCACGACACCGAGGAGGCGAGCGTGCCTGCCGGCGCGATCCGCTCCTTCCTCGGAGCGCCGTTCGACCTCCGGGACTCGGCCAGGGGCGCTCTCGCGGTCATGTCGAGCGAGCCCCGCGCGTGGACCGACGAGGACCTCGGCCTCCTCGCGGACCTCGCGCAGTGGCCCGAGGCGGAGCTCGCGCGGATCGACGCCTCAGCCCGGCTCGAGGTCGCGCAGACCGCGCTCGACAGCGCCGAGCGGGTCTTCAACGCGATGGCCGAGGGAGTCGTCGGCCTCGACAGCGACGGCACTGTCGCGCTCGTCAACGCGTCCGCCTCCCGCATGCTCGGGTGGGAGCCGTCGGAGCTGATCGGGCGGGAGCTGCACGCGCTCGCCCACTTCCAGCGCGAGGACGGGAGCGCCTACCCGCACACGCAATGCGCGGTGCTCTCGACGCTCGCGGACGGGGCCGCACGCACCGCCCGGAGGGAGACCTTCTGGCGTCGGGACGGCTCGCCGCTGCATGTGGACCTCTCCGTAGGCGCCCTCGTGGACGCGGATGGAGCGAATGCCGCGATCCTCGTCTTCGACGACGTCTCCGAGCGCCTGGACCTGGAGCGGGTCAAGGACGACTTCGTCTCGATGGTGAGTCACGAGCTGCGGACCCCTCTCGCCGCCGTCCACGGCTCGCTCGAGCTGCTCGAGGACCTCGGCGACGATCCGGACGCGGGGGCGCAGATGCTCGGGGTCGCGCAACGCAACACGGTCCGACTCATGGGCCTCGTGGACGACATCCTCGACCTCGAACGAGCCGCGACCGGACGCCTGCAGATCGACAGGACCGGGTTGACCGTCCAGGACGCCATGGCCGAGGCCGCGGAGGCGGTCTCCGGCCTCGCTGCAGCGGGCGACGTCGTCGTGCGTGTCCTTCCGACCCAGGCCCGATGCTGGGGAGACAGAAGGCGCATCGTCCAGGTGCTCACGAACCTCGCGAGCAACGCGGTGCGGTTCTCGGAGCAGGGCGCGACCGTCACGATCAGCGCGCACGGCGACGATGCGGGACTGCGGATCGACGTCGTCGACACGGGTGCCGGCATCGCGGACTCCGCCCAGGCTCACGTCTTCGACCGGTTCTGGCAGGCGCCCGGAAGCGCGCCGCGCGGCAAGCGTGGCTCGGGGCTCGGCCTCGCGATTGCCCAGTCGATGGCGCGAGCGCACGGCGGCTCGATCACCGTGCGCAGCGCGCTCGGAGAGGGGAGCACCTTCTCGCTCAATCTTCCCGTGCGTGCCGGCCAGAGCGCGGTGCCGGTCGACCGACGCGCCCAGGGGGTGGAGGCATGACCAGGACGATCCTCGTCGTCGACGACGAGCCCGACCTGCGCGCGATCGCGCGCGTCGCGCTCGAGGTGATCGGCGGGCTCACGATGGTCGAGGCCTCGGACGGGGACGACGCGGTGGCGGCCGCGCTCGAGGAGGTCCCGGATGCGGTCCTGCTGGATCATCTGCTTCCCGGCGACGACGGGCTCGCGGTCGCGGCGCGGCTGCGGGCTCTGCCCGCGCTTGCACGCACCCCCATCCTCATGATGAGCGCCTCCCCCACGCCGCCCGTCTCGGACGACGTCGACGGCTTCATCCCCAAGCCCTTCGCGCCGCGAACGCTCGCGGCTCAGGTCGCCGACGCCGCGGGGTGGTCCTCGTGAGCGCGCAGGACGCCACCGCGATCATCGCGGCGCTGTGGGAGCGATTCCGTCCCACCGTGGCCGAGCGCCTCGACACGCTCGACGCCGGGCTCGACGCGATCCGCGCCGACGCGCCCGGCACCGCACCGGCCGTGAGGGACGCGCACCGCGCGGCCCACAACCTCGCGGGCGCGCTGGGGTCGTACGGACGCCCCGACGGCAGCGTCGTCGCCCGCCGGCTCATGGCAGAGCTCGACGCGCCTCGACCCGACGCCGAGGCCGTCGCCGCGCTGGTCGCCGAGGTCAGGGGGCACTGTGCCTGATCCCGCCATCGCGTCTGAGACCAAGGCACCCCGAACGCCTGCTCGCCCCGAGCCGGGCGCCACGATCATCCCCACCGACGAGCCGGCGCGCGCGGTCGGCGCGCGCTTCGCGGGGCTCGAGGGCTACCGCGGGATCGCCGCGCTGCTCATCGTCGTGTTCCACGTGTTCCAGCAGATCGACAACGCGACGCCCGACTCGTTCGGCGCGGAGGCCTCATGGGGCTACCGCGCGCTCCACGGCCTCGACGGGTTCGTGAGCCTGTTCTTCGTGCTGTCGGCCTTCCTGCTGTACCTGCCGTACGTGCGTGGCGTCGTCGCTGGCGGCGACATGCCGAGCGCCCGAGCGTTCCTCGTGCGCCGCGCCGCGCGCATCGTCCCCCTGTACCTCGTGGCGATCCTGGTGGTCTGGTCGTCACGCAACTGGGGGCTGCTCGACGCGAACTGGCGCGACCTGCTCGAGCACCTCACGTTCACCCAGGTGTACGACGACTCGCGCATCTTCTACACGATCGGTCCCGCCTGGTCGCTCGCGATCGAGGTGCAGTTCTACGTGCTGCTCGCGGTGATCGGCCTGGGGCTGTCCTGGCTAGCGCCGAGGCTGTCCCGAGGGGCGGGGCTCGCGCTCGCGACGGCCGCTCCTGTCGTGCTGTTCGCGGGCAGCCTCGCCTACAAGCTGCACGCCTGGCTCGTCCTGGGCGCCGCGGGCGACGACTGGAGCGTGTGGTTCGGCCTGCCTGCGAAGCTCGACGAGTTCGCGCTGGGCATGCTGCTCGCGGTGATCGCGGCGATCCGGACGGAGCGCGTGGGCCGCGCCACGGCGCTGGCGCTACGGTTGGGCGGCCTCGCGGTGCTCCTTGGCGCGCTCGCGCTGAGGCCCACAGGGGCGGCCCTGCACGCGTGGTTCCACACGGCCACCGCAGTCGGCTTCGTGCTGATCCTTGCCGCGAGCGTCCTCGGCGCGGACGACCGGTGGTCGCGCGCGCTCGCGACGCCGGCGCTCGTGGCGCTCGGCGCGATGAGCTACAGCCTGTACCTCTGGCATGAGCCCTTGATCCTGCTGCTCGATGGGCATGGGCTGCTGCCGGGCGCGAGCGGCTTCGGCGGGCTGGCGATCGACCTCGCGATCGCGCTGCCGCTGTCGATCCTCGTCGCGTGGCTCAGCTATCACCTCATCGAGCGGCCGGGGAACGCGATCCGCGGGCTGATCGATCGGCGCGGGCGGGCCCGGAACTACTACAACGGCGACTAGCCGCGCATCTGTCAGCCGCCGTGTCCCGCGGCGATGTCACCGTGCTGGCGCACCCACGCGTGCATCGCGATCGCGGCGGCAGCGCCCGCGTTGATGGATCGGGTCGACCCGTACTGCGCGATGGCGAGCGTCGCCTGCGCGACCTCGCGCACCTCGTCCGTCAGCCCGACCGATTCCTGGCCGAACACGAGGACGCACTCGCGCGGCAGCTCGTAGGTCTCAAGCGGCACGGAGCCGGGGAGGTTGTCGATGCCGATCACGGGCAGGGACGATGCGGCGGCCCACGTCGCCAGGTCGTCGGCCGTCGGGTGGTGGCGGACGTGCTGGTAGCGGTCGGTGACCATCGCGCCCCTGCGGTTCCAGCGTCGTCTGCCGACGATGTGAACCTCCTGCGCGAGGAAGGCGTTGGCGGTGCGCACGACGGAGCCGATGTTGAGGTCGTGCTGCCAGTTCTCGATCGCGACGTGGAACGGGTGCCGACGCTCGTCGAGGTCGACGACGATCGCCTCGTGCCGCCAGTAGCGGTAACGGTCCACCACGTTGCGACGGTCGCCCTCGCGCAGCAGCTCGGGGTCCAACCGCGGGTCCTCGGGCCACGCGCCCTCCCACGGCCCCACGCCGTGCGTCGGCGCCTCGTCCGACGCAGCGGCCCCGTCTCCCGGGCCTGCCGTCTCCGTGTCCTGCTCCACGCGAGACAGCGTAGTCACGCCTCGAGCGCCCGGGGCGCGGACCGATCCACCTTCCTCCCGAGCGAGATGTCAGCCCTGCGCCCCGCGGCGTCCCCCTCGCTCCATCCCTCCCACGAGGTGAGCACGCGCCGCCGCGCCGTGCGGAGGTTCGGGAACATGTCGTCGTACGCGAGCTCGACCTGCCGCGCGCGGTCGACGAGCACCATCTCCGAGCCGGTACCCTCCGACTCGGCCTCGCGCAACGCACCCGCATAGAAGTCCGCCAGGCGCTCGGCGACGGTGGCCGTGTACGACGACGCGAACGCCTTCCTTCTGGACTGCGAGCCGCCGTAGGCCTCCATCTCGAGCCGCATGGCAGGCAGCAGGGTCTCCACGAGCGCGGCGACGATCGTCAGGTCGGACGCGAACCCGACCGCGATGACCCGGCGATCGCCGTGGATCACGCTCTTGCACGAGAAGACCCTGGCGATCGCGCACACGAGGACGACCTGGTCCTTGAGGTACGTGCCCGACAGGTCGAAATCCCGCGTGGTCGGTCGAGCCGCCTCCTCGGCGGTCATCCGCACCCCGGCCTCGTCGATCGCGAGGCGCACCATGAGCTTCTCGGCCCTCTCCCTCGCGAGCGCGCGCTCCTCCGGATACGGCGAGCCGCCGTCAGCGATCCTGAGCAGCGTCCTGACGCGGTCGAGCAGCTGTGCCTGTGTCGCCATGTGGCCCCCCTGAGGAATCGGCGTGGGGACCAGGCTCGCACCGGGGTGTGACAGTTGGCTCGCCCGTCCGCCCACCCTGGGGATAGCGCCTACGGGGCGAGGTCGATGTGGAGAGCGGCCGCGGCGGCCTTCGCGCGCAGGCGCGCGTGCTTGACGTCGTCGCCCCGCGCTACGGTCACCGCGACGCGGCGACGTCCGTCGACGCGCGGCTTGCCGAACAGCCGCAGGTCAGCTCCCGCGACCCCGAGCGCCTTGTCGACCCCGGAGAAGACGGGCACGCCGCTTCCCTCCGCGAGCACCGCGCACGACGCGGACGGGCCCCGCAGCGGCTGCGGCCCGACCGGCAGGCCCAGGATCGCGCGCGCGTGCAGCGCGAACTCGGACAGGTCCTGAGAGACGAGCGTGACCAGCCCCGTGTCGTGAGGCCGCGGCGAGACCTCGGAGAACAGCACCTCGTCGCCCTTCACGAACAGCTCGACGCCGAACACGCCCCAGCCGCCCAGGGACTCCGTGACCGCGCCCGCGATCCTCTCGGCCTCGGCGAGCGCCGCATCGGACATCGCCTGCGGCTGCCAGGACTCTCGGTAGTCGCCGTCCTCCTGGACGTGCCCGACCGGGGACAGGAACGTGGTGCCTCCCGCGTGACGAACCGTGAGCAGCGTGATCTCGTAGTCGAAGTCGACGAAGCCCTCGACGATCACCCGCTCCCCGCCCGCGCGACCGCCCTCGACCGCGTAGGCCCACGCATCGTCCATGTCCTCAGGGGACCTCACGACCGACTGGCCCTTGCCCGACGACGACATCACCGGCTTGACGACGCACGGCGTCCCCAGCCGCTCGACCGCGGCGCCGAAGTCCCCCCGCGAGGACACGAACTCGTACGGGGACGTCGGCAGGCCGAGCTCCTCGGCAGCGAGGCGGCGGATGCCCTCGCGGTCCATCGTGAGTCGGGTCGCGCGGGCCGTCGGGACGATGCGGGTGTCGCCCTCCGCCTCGACCTCCAGGAGGACGTCGGTCGCGATCGCCTCGATCTCGGGGATCACGAGGTGCGGGCGCTCGGAGACGATCACGGCGCGGAGCGCGTCGGCGTCGAGCATGTCGACCACGTGGCTGCGGTGCGCGACGTGCATCGCGGGGGCGCCGTCGTAGCGGTCGACGGCGATCACCTCGACGCCAAGGCGCATGAGCTCGATCGCCACCTCCTTGCCGAGCTCGCCCGAGCCGAGCAGCATCGCGCGGGTCGCGGTGGGGGTGAGAGGGGTGCCGAGGGTGACTGCGTCGCCTGTCATGGCCACCATCGTGCCAGGCCCGCGCTCACAGGCGCCCGCCGAGCGTCACACGCACCGCGTACCCTGATCCCGTGCCTATGACGACAGCGCTCGCCGCCACGCCCCTGCCCGCCCTCCTGCCCGACTGGATGGACCCCGACACGCTCATCAACGGGTTCATCGCTCAGTACGGCACGTGGGCGCTCGCCGCGATCTGCGCGATCGTCATCATCGAGACCGGCCTCCTGTTCCCCTTCCTCCCCGGTGACTCGCTCCTGTTCACCGCGGGCCTGTTCACGGGCACCGGGCAGATCCACCTGCCGATTTGGGCCGTCGCCGGCATCCTCGGGCTCGCCGCGTTCATCGGGCCGCAGTCGGGCTACTGGATCGGGCGGCTCTCGGGACCGAAGATCTTCAACCGGCCCGACTCGCGCTTCTTCAAGAAGGCGTACATCGACCGCACCCACGCCTTCTTCGAGCGGTACGGCGGTCGCGCGATCGTGCTCGCGCAGTTCGTGCCGTTCGTCCGCACGTACATCCCCGTCGCCGCGGGCGTCGGGAAGATGCCGTACCCGCGGTTCATCAAGTTCAACGTCATCGGCGCGCTCGTGTGGGGTGTCGGCGTGACGCTGCTCGGCTACTGGCTCGGCCGCTTCGACATCGTGAAGGACAACATCGAGGTCGCGCTGATCCTCGTGGTGTTCGTGTCGATCATCCCGATCCTCGTCGAGACGGGGAAGCACTGGCTCGAGGCCCGCAAGGCCGCGCCGGCGCTCGAACCCACCGAGGACTGACCCGCCAGAACCGGGTACCTGGTGATCGCCCGCCCGGCACCTGACTGGAGCTGATCGCGAGGCGAGACCGACCTATCGACCCGTCGCGTAGTCGGTGAACACGAACGGCGGCACCGCGTCGCGCACGGTCGACACCGCGTCGAGCACCGCGTCGAGGTCCGACAGGTCGGACGGACGCTCCTTCGCCACCACGAGCGCGTCGCCCTCGATGAAGACGATGCGCCCCTTGAGCACGGGCGCGAGCAGCGCCTCGATCACGGTCGGCGCCAGGACGGCGTGAGCGAACGCGGGGTCGTCGGCCGTGACGCGCCACCGCTTGTTGAACTCGTCAGACTCCACGTCGATGTCCCGCAGCCTGAGCGCGCGCATCACCGCGTGGTCGGGTCCGAACGCGAGAGGCGGGAGCGCCCCGGGAAGCCCGATCCACGTGATCTGCCACGTGTGGGTGTCCGAGTCGGAGGTGCCGTTGGTCGACGTGCCGCTCGAGGTCTCGTAGACGTACAGGAACGTGGTGAACCACAGGCCGTTGCGCTCTCCCGAGACGACGTCCATCGCACGGCGCCGCCACCCGTCCTCGAACGGATGCGTGCTGAACCGATGAGTGAGCGCCGGGTCGGACGCCCAGTACCGGTAGCCGTGGGCCGACGCGTACGCGCGCACCGCGTTCCGTCGGCGGAAGTAGGACACGATCGCCCACACCGCGAACGCGACGAAGCCGACGAACATCGCGACCATCAGCACCGGCACGACCGCGAACAGACCGGTCTCAAGCCCCGACGAATCCCCGAACGGATCCACGCCCCACCCCTTTCATGGCACTCGATGCCCCCGGACAGACTCTAGCGGGCACCGAACCGGCACGGCTCACACCTCGGGAGGTCGCCGGGTCAGCGAACGGCGCGGGGGCCCGCCTCAGACACGACGAAGGCCGGCCCCGCGGACGCGGGACCGGCCTCGTGCGCTGCTGTGCGCAGCGATGACGGTTCGACTCAGGCGAGCGCCTTCGCCTTGATCGCCTCGAACTCGGCCTCGGTGATGGCGCCCGCATCAAGCAGCTCCTTGGCCGCCTTGATCTCCTGAGCGGCGCCGGCCTCGGTCATGAGTCCCTTGGTGTACTCGACCTGCGCTGCCCGCATCTGCTCGGCGGCGGCCACGTCGCGCGCCGACATCGACTTGCCGCGCACCAGCACGTAGACGAGCGCGCCGACCACGGGGCAGATGATGACGAACGCGGCCCACAGGAACTTGCGGAACCCGCCGAGCTCGCCGTCGCGGAAGATGTCCATGATGATGCGGAACACCAGGAAGATGAACGCGACCCAGACCATGATCCACAGCGTGAACAGCAGGATCTGGAAGAAGTTATGGATGAAGTCCATGGCCAACCCCTCTTGAGGAGAACCGCGCGGGTGCATTCGACCCGCGTCCCTCCCAAAGTAGCGCGATTACCAGGCGAAGGGGTGCCTATTTGACACGGCAATGGTTCGATCGTCGCGGAGCGAGCCATGCGCCGCGCCTGTGAGTCCGCACCTGACGGCGGGACGCGCGGAGCGCGCTGACGTCAGAACTGCACGCCCGGCACCTGCCGCGCGGCCTCGACGATCTCGAAGTACTCCTCGCGGTGGAAGCCGAACGCCCCAGCGATGAGGTTGGTCGGGAAGGTCTCGACCTTGGTGTTGAGCGAGCGCACGTTCGCGTTGTAGAACCGGCGCCCCGCTGCCACCCGATCCTCGGTGTTCGTCAGCTCCTGCTGGAGCTGGAGGAAGTTCTGGTTCGCCTTGAGATCCGGGTACGCCTCCGCGACGGCGAAGAGCCTGCCGAGCGCCTGGGTCAGCACGTTCTCCTGCTGCGCCTGCTCGGCCGGACCCGAGCCCGGGGCCGCCGCGGCAGCGCGCGCCGCCGTCACCTCGTCGAGGGTGGAGCGCTCATGCGCGGCGTAGCCCTTGACCGTCTCCACCAGGTTGGGGATGAGGTCGTGCCTGCGCTGGAGCTCCACGTCGATCTGCCGCCACGACTCCTGCACCAGGTTCCTCAGGCGCACCAGCCCGTTGTACTGGGCGACCGCCCAGACGACGATCAGCGCGACGACGACGAGCACGATCCAGCCGACGGTGTCCATGACCCTCCCTCGAGTTCTCCGTCGATGCTAGCGGGGAAGGCCAGAGGCGGACCAGGGCCCCACGCGGCCGCGCCCGTGGGCCGCGCGTCAGAGGCCGCGCGTGCGCGGGTCCATCCTGAGGATGTCGAAGTCGTCCTCGTGCGATCGGCGGGCACCCTCCGCGTCGGGGTCGACGCCGGTCCAACGACCGCTCGTGAGCGCACCGGGCGTCGTCGCCCACGACGGCGCAGAATCGGCGAAAGGGCGAGTGGCCGCGCTTGCGCACGCTGGCCGCCCGTAGTCCTGGACCACGTGCTCGCGGATCTGCCTCGCGATGCCGGTGAGCGCGCCAAGCCTGGACGCGAGCGTCCCGACGCCCTGCGACCCCTCTCTCCACGCCATGAGCGCGGACCCGTCCAGGCGAAGCGCGAGACCTTCGGCATCGGGTCTGAGGAGGCGCGCGATCATCAGCGGGTTCAGGATCGCGTGCGCGTAGCGCGGGTCGTCCGCGAGCACCCGCCACCGCCTGTTGAACTCATGCGACTCGACGTCGACGTCCCTGCCGCCGAAGGCCTTGACGGCGCGGTCCGCGACGCTCTCGGGGACGATGTCCAGCCTCGGCAGCGCGACGGGGAGCTCGACGAGCGTCACCTGATAGCGGTAGTGCTCGGTGCGCGTACGCCGCCCGGTGCCGGTGGAGAACCACAGCAGCTCATCGCGCGCGGGTGCTGACCAGTCGGTGCGCTTGATCTCGAAGCAGTGCGTGAAGGTCGCGCACCGCGCGCCCGAGAATGTGCCCGAGAGCACATCCTCCTGCCGCTGATCCACTCCCTCGCCGAAAGGCAGTCCGTCGAACCTGGCCGAGTACTCGAACGCCCGCTCGCGATACTCCCAGCCATGCATCGCAGCGAACTCGGTGAGCTCGCGGCGATGGCGCCATCGTCCGTACTGGTCCCACCCGAACCAGCCGACGCCCGCGACGATCGCGAGCAGGAGCGCGACCGAGCGGCCCGCTGCGCCGGCGAAGAGGAAGAGCACACCGAGGATCGCCGCGACGAGCACGACGATCGCGCCGCTCGTCCCTCGCATCCTCAGCCGGGGCCCCATGGGGCCCACCCTAGCGAGGCGGCCTCGAACGCTACAGGCCCAGGTCCTCGAGCCCGTACAGGTACAGGTAGGGAAGGCCCTCGGCCTCGATCTTCTCCTTCGCGCCGGTGTCTCGGTCCACGATCACGGCGACGGCCACGACCTCGGCACCGGCCTCGCGCAGCGCCTCGACCGCGGTGAGCACCGATCCGCCCGTCGTCGACGTGTCCTCGACGGCGACGACCCTACGGCCCGCGACGTCCGGCCCCTCGATCCGACGCTGCAGCCCGTGCGCCTTGGACTCCTTGCGCACCACGAACGAGTCGAGCTCGAGCCCGCGCGACGCGGCCGCGTGCATGAGCGCGGTCGCAACCGGGTCCGCGCCGAGCGTGAGACCCCCCACCGCGTCGACGTCGGCGGGGCCGAATCCGGCCTCCTCGAGCGCGTCGAGCAGCACGTGTCCGACGAGCGGCGCCGCACGGTGGTGCAGCGTGATGCGGCGCAGGTCCACGTAGTAGTCGGCCTCCTTGCCGGAGGCCAGGGTGATGCGGCCGTGCACCACGGCCAGGTCCTTGATGAGATCGCGGAGCTGCTCGCGAGGCGTACCGGAGGTCATGGCCCCCAGCCTACCGACGCATCGTCCCGAGTCTCCCGCTTCATGCACTGCGCACGGATCCGAATCCGACACCCCGACGACACGCCGACACGAGCGGCGACACGCTCGCGCGCCGCGCGTGAATCCGTGCGCAGCGCATGGGGTGGTGCGAGTCAGCCCTCGCTCTGACTCCTGCGACGACGGGTGAGGCGCGCGGGCAGGAGCCGCAGGCCCGCGCCCGCGAGCCCGTACATCGCCGACGGCGTCACGACCGTCTGGCCGCGGCGCAAGGCCGCGAGCGCGCTCGTCACCACCTGCTCGGGCTCGAGCCACAGCGCCGAGGGGAACTCGTCGCGCATGTGGACGAGCTCGTCGGAGTCGTGGAACGACGTCTCGACCAGGCCCGGCAGGACCACCGTCGCCGTCACAGGAGTGTCCGCGAGCTGCCCCGCGAGCGCCTGCGTGAACTCCACGACCCACCGCTTGTGCGCGGCGTACGTCGAATTGCCCAGGTGCGCCGCGATCGATGCGACGTTGAGGATCGCGCCATGCCCGCGGGAGATCATGCCCGGCAACGCGGCGTGGCTCAACCGCATCGGCGCGGTCACGAGGACATCGAGCATGCGCTTCTCGTCCTCCCACGTGCTGCCGAGGAAGCCCTTTCCCAGCCCGAAGCCGGCATTGTTCACGAGCAGGCTGACCGGGTTGTCGGGATCGGCCACACGCGCGGCGACGAGCTCGAGTCCTTCCGGGTCGGCAAGGTCGGCGGCGAGGATCTCCGCGCGCTGCCCCGTGGCCGAGGCGATCACATCCGCGATCTCGCTCAAGCGATCGCGCGAGCGCGCCACCAGCACCACGTCGTGTCCCGCGGTGGCGAGCTGCCACGCGAACTCCTCGCCCAGGCCCGCTGAGGCCCCCGTCACCAGTGCCGTCGCCATGGCACCAGGCTACTGGGACCCGGAACGGCCCCGCCTCGCCCCGCGCGCCGCACCACCACGCGAGCCCGTACCCTGGTCGCCATGCGTCTCGCCACCTGGAATGTGAACTCCGTCCGCGCCCGCGAGGAGCGGATCCTCGACTGGCTCCGCCGCTCCGAGACCGACGTGCTCGCGATGCAGGAGATCAAGTGCAAGCCCGAGCAGTTCCCGCTCGCGGGCTTCGAGGAGCTCGGCTACGAGGTCGCGATCCACGGCCTCAACCAGTGGAACGGCGTCGCCATCGCCTCACGCGTGGGCCTGGACGATGTTCAGGTCGGCTTCCCCGCCCAGCCCGCCTTCGGCAAGCCCGGCCAGGAGCCGGTGGTCGAGGCTCGCGCGCTCGGCGCGGTGGCTGGCGGCGTGCGGGTGTGGAGCCTGTACGTGCCCAACGGGCGCGGCCTGAACGACCCTCACTACGCGTACAAGCTGGACTTCCTGGCGAAGCTGCGCGACGCATCGTCCGCGTGGAAGGACGAGCCGACCGCGCTCGTGGGCGACTTCAATGTCGCCCCGCTTCCGGCGGACATCTGGTCGGAGGAGGACTCGGAGGCCGAGACCCACGTGACGCCCGAGGCGCGCGCGGCCTTCGCGGCGCTCGCCGATCCTGGCTATGAGGAGCTGTCGCGGCGCTTCCTGCCGGACGACGGCACCTACACGTTCTGGGACTACAAGCAGCTGCGCTTCCCCAAGAACGAGGGGATGCGGATCGACTTCGTCTACGCGTCGCAGCCGCTCGCGGCGCGGACCACGGGCTGCACGATCGTGCGGGACGAGCGCAAGGGCAAGGGCGCGTCGGACCACGTGCCCGTGGTCATCGAGATCGACTGAGTCGAGGCGTTGCTGAGTCAGTGCGCTGCTGAGCCAGTGCGCTGCTGAGCCAGTGCGCTGCTGAATCAATGCGCAGTGCGGGCGCCGATGGCGCGCTGCACGGCGGGGTCCCCGAGGGACGAGAGCCACTCGAGCAGGCTGGCGGGCGTGGCCGGGTTGGCCGCCACGACCGGCCGCAGCGTGGGCTCCGCATAGGCGATCTCGGCCAGGTCCTCGGCACGCGCGGTCGGGTCCGCGGCGAGGGCATGACCCTCGTGAAGAGTCTCATCGACCGCGTCATCGACGATCGGAGCGGAAGAATCCCCCTGGGCGCTCATGGCGGGGTCCCGATCACGTCGCTCAGCGGCCCCCACCGCCAAGGCGTCACGAATCAGGACCCCGATGACCATGAGCGGCACCAAGGGCAGCACCCACAGCAAAGGCGGGTAGCTCGCTTCCTCAATCGTCGCCAGAGCGGCCGCGGCCCCGACGAACACCACAGCGCCGATGGCAAACGCGCGGCGAGATGTCAGGGTCAGTTCTACTCTGGGCAGACGTGAGGACGCGACGATCCCTGCAAACAGAACCCCCGTGATGCCGAGAACGAATTCCTCCGCCGACCAGTGCATCACTTCTCCTTGCTGGAACCAGACCCGCCTCTCGACGAGCCTGTTATGAGACTGCCATCGGGTGACACCCGCGAAAAGCCCCCACTTATGGGGGCACCAGAACGGGGGTGTCAGTAGAGTGAGCGCAGAGATCTGGACTGGGGGTGGGCGATGCCCATGCGCACCATCGCGCTCGTGGAGGACCACGCGCTGATCGCCTTCGGCTTCCGCGACCTCATCGCGTCCACCGAGGACCTCACGCTGGCAGGGTCCGTCGAGACTGCTGCGGAGCTCGCGACGCTCGGGACCCCGCTCGACCTCGTCGTCCTCGACCTCCGGCTCGCGGACGCCTCCCTGCCGGCCGACAACGTCGCCGCGATCCACGCGTTGGGCGCCCACGCCCTCATCTACACGGGCGCTGACGACCGCCGTCTCATCCAGTCGGCCGCGCGCTCAGGCGCGCTCGGCCTGATCCGCAAGTCGGCGGCCCCCGACGTCCTGCTGGACGCGATCCGCACCGCCGCCGAGGGCCGCGAGGTGTTCAGCGCCGACTGGGCGGCCGCGATCGACGCGGACGCCGCGCTCACCGACGCCAAGCTCTCCCAGCGGGAGCAGGAGATCCTCGGGCTGTACGCCTCTGGCGAGACGGCCACCTCGGTCGCGATCCGCACGGGGCTGTCGAAGGAGACGGTCGCCGACTACGTGAGCCGGATCCGCAAGAAGTACGCCGAGGCGGGCCGCCCCGCCCACTCGCGCGTGGACCTGTACAAGCGGGCGGTCGAGGACGGGTACCTGGGGACGTCCGAGTGATGGCAGGCGCCGCCACGGTCCCCGACGCCCCCGACGCTCCCGTCCGCTCGACCGCGGGCACCACATCCCCCGGCCCCGCCGCCGAGCGGATGCTGCGCAACGTGTACCTGTCGTGCGGCATCGGCGGGCTGGTCTTCGCCGCGCTCCTGCTCCCGCGCGCCACCGATCAGCTGCAGTACCTCAGGCCCGTCTACGGTGAGGCGCTGATCCTCGTCGGGCTCATCGCGCCGATCAGCCTTGCCGTCCTCGCCCGCTGGGCCCCGCTGCGCGTCATGCGGGCCGTGGCAGGCGCGACCGTCATCACGTTCGCGGTGCTGCACCTGATCTTCCCGCTGTGCCTGACGGACGGCCTCCACTCGCTCGACGGCGCGCCGTGGCTGCAGGGGATCAACGCGCTGCACGCGGTCATCGCGACCGTCGTGTGGCAGAACCAGTGGGTGTGGCTGTACGGCGTCGCGCAGGCGCCGATCGTGATGGTCACGCAGATGGCCTCACGCGCGGAGTCCGCGGCGGCCGCCTTCCAGGACGCGATCGGCGGCACGCTCTACGCGCTCATCCTCATGGGCATGTCGCTCGCGGTCGTGCGCACCGCCGCGAAGGTGGACGAGGCCGCGGGCCGAGCGCGCGACGAGGCTGCCGCACAGGCTCGCGCGAAGGCGCTCGAACGCGAGGAGAACCGCATCAACGCGATCGTCCACGACGACGTCATGTCGGTGCTGTACGCCGCCGCCGGCCCCTCGTCGACGGACGGCCTCCAGGACCGGGCCGCCGAGGCGCTCGAGGAGATCGAGAGGCTCGCCGAGGACGTCTCCCCCGCCCGCGACTACCTTCCCGAGGAGCTCGTGGCGATGCTGAGGTCGACCGCCCTCGACGCGTCGCACGACGTGAGGTACCACGCTGCATGGGAGGGCGACGAGAGGATCCCCTCCGACGTGGCGGTCGCCATCTCGGAGGCGCTCGGGGAGGCGTTGCGCAACAGCCTGCGCCATGCCGGCCCCGCGGAGGTCGTCACCCGTCGCGTCGAGGTCGACGCCAGGCCGAGCGCCGTGAACGTCACGTGCGTCGACGACGGGGAAGGCTTCGACGGCAAGCGGGTATCCACGCGCAGGCTCGGGATCCGAGTGAGCATCATCGACCGCATGAGCGCGCTCGAAGGCGGCGCCGCAGGCGTCTCGAGCGCGCTCGGCGAGGGCACGTCGGTCTACCTGAGATGGAAGCGGCCATGAGCGGCGTCGGCGCCCGGATCGCGACGGACACGGTCAGCCTCCTGAGGCTCGACTCGCGGAAGGCGCAGCTGCTGCTCGCGTTCTACGGCGTCGCGAACATGGTCTTCGTCGTGATGACGGCGGACCTGGTCCGCAGCCCGTGGGTCTCGCTCACCGCGGTGCTGCTGGTCATGGTCGCCGCGTCGCTCCTCATCCAACCGGGCACCGACCCGTTCCCGCTGCGGGAGAGCTGGTTCGTGGTGGCGGTCGTGGTGCTCACCACCACGATGGTGTCGTGGAACCTCCCCGTCGAGGGGGAGCTCGGGCGCGCGACCTGGCATCAGGGAGCGAACGCCTGGCTGCTGTTCTTCATGTCGATCCGCAGACGCAGCGGCCTCGCGTGGCTCGGCTTCGGGCTGATGACGGCCATCACCGCGGCCTGGGGCCTCTCCTCGGGGCGCGGGGCGCTTACCGCGGTGCTGATGCTTCAGAGCCACGCCGCGACCCTCGTCGTCGCCGCGCTCTTCGGCAGTGGCCTGCACAGGGCCGCGCGCGAGATCAACGCGTTCGCCGAGCTGACCGAGCAGGCCGCCGAGGCGTCGGCCATGACGCAGGCCCGGCGCGAGATCCGGCGCCGCCGGGCGACCGAGGTGCGCGAGATCGCGAGCCGACCGCTCGAGCGGATCGTCGCGGGAGAGAGCTTCGACGAGTCCGACAGGCGCGAGATCGGCGCCACCGAGGCGGCGTTGCGGGACCTCGTGCGCGCCCGTGGCCTCACCTCGCCCGCGATCGTCACGGCCGCCAGCGCCGCCCGCCGTCGCGGAGTGGACGTCACCCTGCTCGACGACCGGTCGACGACGATCGCCGACGGCGACGTGATGACCCGGCTGTCGCACGCTGTCGCCCGCTTCCTCGACGATGCCGATGACGGCGCGGTGACCGTGCGGCTGCTGCCCGAAGGCCGCCACGCGCTGGTGACGGGCGTCGCTCAGGCTGGCGACAGCATCGTCCGGTTGGAGCTGGACGATGCGGGGGCGCCTGTGGAGCTCGAGGCGCCGGCGGGCGACTGACACGGCCCCGGGCGATGCTGGGGAGGGCGCGCGGAAGGCCGTGGAGCCGCTCGGGCGGGGATACGCGAAAGGCCGGAACTGGTGTCCCGGCCTTCGACGTTCAGCGCGCCCGGAGGGATTCGAACCCCCAACCTTCTGATCCGTAGTCAGATGCTCTATCCGTTGAGCTACGGGCGCGTGGCCCTTGCGGGCCGAGAGACAACTATACACGAATCCAGAGGACCCGATGCACAGTCGGCTCGGAGCGGAGACGGTGGGATTCGAACCCACGGATAGGTTGCCCCATCACATCCTTAGCAGGGATGCACCTTCGGCCACTCGGTCACGTCTCCTCGGCACCAAGGCCGGGGACCAGGGTACCGGTCGCGGGACCCGCCGAGCAACGCGCAGCACATCCCGTGAGCGGAGAGTGTGGGATTCGAACCCACGGAGACGGGTTACGCCTCAACGGTTTTCAAGACCGTCACCTTCGGCCGCTCGGTCAACTCTCCTTCTTGGGCGAGGCGGCCGGGGCCGCCGCAGCACCGGGCCCATTCTGCCAGCCTTCCGGCAACCCAGGGCTCACGACCTCGAGCCCGTACAGCGCTGCCACGCGCGCGAGCTCGGCGTCGTAGGTCGCGATCGTGTCGATCGCGGGGTGCGCGGCAGCCGCACCCAGGTGCAGCGCGGCGAAGGGCTTGAGGACTGCCGCCGCGTGGGTCGAGACCGTGACGTTCTGATCCGAGAACCTGATGAGCGGCATCCTCGCGCGGATCACCTCGACGACCTCGAAGGCCTTCTCCTTCTCCTCGCGCGGATACAGCTCGGCGGCCTGACGCAGCTCGGTGAGGCCCAGCTGCGTCGTCGCGACCTGCTGGATCCGGGGCACGACCCAACGGTTCCACTCCTCGAAGTACCGCACCCCTGGCAGGAAGCGGCACAGCGCGGTGCCGTCGACGTAGATCACGCCTCAAGGCTAGCCGCCCCCGGACGCGACGAGGCCGCGCCCCGCCCATGGCGGAGGCGCGGCCTCGTCTGACGATGCTGGGCCCGGGGCTCAGGCGCCCTTGAGACGCTTCATCGCGAGCTGGACGACCGCGATGAGGGCCTGCTTGGTGGCGGCCTTCTCACGCGCGTCCGTGTACATGATCGGCGTGTCCATCCCGATGCCGAGCGCCTCGCGCACGTCCTCGAGCTGGTGACGGGCGACGCCGTCGAAGCAGTTGACGCAGACGACGAACGGGATGCCCTTGCCCTCGAAGTAGTCGACGGCGGGGAAGCACTGATCCAGGCGCTCCGTGTCGACGAGGACGACGGCGCCGATCGCGCCGCGCACCAGGTCGTCCCACATGAAGAGGAAGCGGTCCTGGCCCGGGGTGCCGAACAGGTACAGCCACAGCGCGCCTGGCAGCGCGATGCGGCCGAAGTCCATGGCGACGGTGGTCGTGGTCTTACGGTCGCTGACGCCGCCGGCGTCGTCGACACCGATCGACTTCTCGGTCATCGCCGCCTCGGTGTTGAGGGGGTCGATGTCCGAGATCGAGCCGATGAACGTGGTCTTGCCGACGGCGAAGCCGCCAGCGATCACGATCTTGACGACGGTGGGCGCGACGTGTGGCGCGGTGGCCGCCGGCGCGTACGCGTCAGAGGGCTGCGATGCCATCGAGGACACTCTCCAAGAGACTCAGGGAAAGGCCGCCTTGCTCGTCGTGAGTCGAGGCGTCGTCGGCCGTTCCGCCGGTGTGGATCTTCAGGTGGTTTTCTTGCGCAAGGTCCGTCACGAGCACCCTGACCACACCCAGAGGCAGACGGGTGTGGGCAGAGAGCTCCGCCACGGACTGGTACTGACCTGTAGCGAGCTGCAGGATCGTCTTCTTCTCCGGGGTGAGACCCCTCAGAGCCTGAGGCGTGGAGAGCGACTCGACGAGCGCCTCCATCGGCAGGTCCTTGCCGGCGGCCTTCACGCGCCCGCCGGTGACCGCGTAGGGGCGGACGGCGTAGGTCTCCTCGTCGAGAGGCTCGTGTGCGTCGCTCATGACTTCCTCCTTGGCGCTCCTAGGCGCGGAGCTGCCCATCGACCGGAAGGTTCTGCCGCATCTCGGTGATGAGCTGCGGGGTGAGGGCGTTCTCGGTACGCGTGACCAGGAGCGTCATCTCGTAGCCGACAAGGCCGACGTCGCACGTCGAGTCCGCCGCGACCGCGAGGACCGAGCCGTTCGACACGGACATGAGGAACAGGAACAGCTCGTCCATCTCGATGATCGACTGACGGACCTCTCCAGCCTGGAGCTGGCGAGCGGCTCCGCGGGTCAGCGACGCCATTCCGGAGACGACTGCCGCCAGGGTGTCTCCACCCGTGCGGTCGAGGTTCTTCGACATGGCCATCAGCAGACCGTCGGCGCTCACGACGAGCGTGTGGCGCGTTCCGGGCACCGTCTGGACGAAGTTGTCCAGCAGCCATCCGAAGTTCGTGGCCTCGGGACTCAGTTCGGTCACTGCTCCTCCTTGGGGGTGTCGCTGCTCCAGGGACGGAGCACGGTAGTGGTCGAGATCATGGCTGATCCTGGCTGGGGGTCTCGGACTGACGCTGATACTCCGCGACGTCGGAGCGTGCGCGCTGCGTCCCGGAGTAGAAGCTCGAGAACCGCTGGCGGACCGCGTCGGCGTCGCGAGGCGCCTCGGCGATCTTGACCTCGGCCTCGAGCGGCTTCGGCGCCTCCGCGGCCTTGGTGCGCTCGCGCTTGGCGAGACCGGCCTTGGTCTTCTGGACCTTCGGACGCTCGGTGGCGAACGAGGCGAACTCCGAGAACACCGCCGACGCGACGTCGGACTGGTCGCCCTCGTCGGAGTCGGGCTCGGGGTTGATCTGGAATGCGGGGCTGTAGCCCACCGCGGGGCCGGCAGCCTCGAGCGCGCTCGCGCCCGCGTGCTCCCAGCCGGTGGGGTCGGCCAGCTGGTCCGGTGAGTACACCTCGGAGGCGCTCTCCCTGTGGCCCTGCTCGACCGCCGCGAGCTCGCCCTGCCAGGAGGACGCAGCGGACTCGTCGGGCATGAAGCCTCCGCCCGCAGGAACGAAGCTGGTCGGCGCGGACGGCGCGCTCGGCATCGCCGACGGGGCGCTCGGCATCGCCGACGGGGCGCTGGGCGCCACGAAGGACTGGGCCGGCGCGGCGGGGGCCGGGCTCGGGGCCGCGGGCGCAAACGCGCTCGGTGCGGGGCTCGAGGGCTGAGCCACGGGCTCCTCCGGCTGGGCGGTGGGCAGGTTCACCGGCTCGACCGCCTGCTCCGCGGGGGGCGCAGGAGTGAAGGCGGCGGGCGCGACGGCCGGCGTCAGGGCGACGGGCTCGGCCGAGAGGGCCGCCGGCGGGAGCACTGCTGCCGCGCTCGGCGCGACAGCGGAGGTCTTGCGGCTGCGGCCGAAGAGCCTGTTGAAGAACCCACCCTTGTCGGTCTCGCCCGTGGAGTCGTCGCCGATGAGGTCGTCGAAGCCGACGGCCGGCGTCGCCGCGGGGACCACGGCGGGCGGCTGCGGAGCCGCGACCTGCACCGCGGGAGCCTCGGCGGCGGGCGCAGGCTGAACCGGCTCGGGTGCCACGGCTGCGGGCGTCGCGGCCTCGACCTCCACCACGGGCGTGGGCTCGGCGAGGGCGGCGAGCTCGGCCTGCGGGGCGAACAGCGACACACGCTCGGCCTGCGGGGCGGGGGCGGCGCTCTGGGCGGGCAGCGCCGAGGCTGCACTCGGCGCCGTCGCTGCCGAGGCCGCGGAGGCGACGGACGGGGCGGTGAAGACGGCGCGCTGAGAAGGCAGTGGTGCCGGGGGCGTGGCCGGGGCCTGCGGAGCCGCCTGCTGCTCCCAGTAGGGCTCGGGCGCGAGCGCCGGCGCGACGACCTCGCCCGGCTCCTCGACAAGCGACACCGACTCGACGCCCGCGCGCGGCTCGTCGTCCTCGAGCAGCGGGATCACGAAGCCGCTGGTGTCGGCGGGCGCCTCGGCGTCCTGACTGCGCGGGTCACCGAAACCGTGCTGGATCAGGGGCGACTGTCCGGTGACCAACGGCGCCTCGCCGTTGAGCTCGGCGCGCTGGTCGGCGCGGGCGATGCCTGCGGCGAACGCCGCCGCGATTCCCGCGGTGGGGCCGATACCAGGAGTGTCAGCCGGCATCTGCGCGGACCGTGCGGTGGGCGCGGTGGGAGCGGTCGGCGCGAGCGGATCGAGCCCCGACTCAGGGAAGAACGCGTCGACGGTCGAGGCCGCAGACGGAGGGACGTCGGCCGCGCGGCTCGAACGGAACCCGCGGAACATCGCGGCGCGCTGCTCGGCGCTCTGCGGCGCGAGCTCGGATGCCGAGACCGCGGGGGTGAAGCTCGCGCCGGCCTCGCCCTCGAGCGCGGACAGCTGCTCGGCGGTCGCCCGCGCGGGAAGGCCGATGACGTTCGTGCTGTTCGGGTCCGCGGCGCTCGGCGCTGCGGGCTCGGAGGCGCGGCGACGGCGCGCGGGGAGGCCAGCGGCGGTCGCTCCAGCGACGAGGCTCGACGAGTCGACCGCGGCACCCTCGGGCGCGGACGCGGCGTCCTCACGGATGAGCCCCTCGACCGAGGAGCCGCTGTCAACGACGGGCTCGGGCGAGGCGGGGGCGGATGCGGCAGCCTCAGCGCCGGCGCCACGCGTCGGGAGTCCCCCGCGCTGCGGCAGGTCGCCACCGCGGCCGGAGAGGGGCGCGCCCTGCTGGACCGTGGCGGGGGCGTAGGAGTCCACCGACACCGGAGCGGAGCGGGCCATGCCGGCGGCCTCGGCGGGCCCGGTGAGCGGGTTCTCGATGACCTCGTCGACCACCATCGCCGACGGGCGGGTGAGGGCCGGCTGCTCCTGCAGACGGTCGTCGAACAGCGACACGGGGAGTCGGACGGAGACGACGGTCCCCGCTCCCTCGCTCGACTCGATCTCGACGGCGGCGCCGATGCGCCGGGCGATGCGGCCGACCACGAACAGTCCCAGTCGCTGCGCGCCGAGGATCTCGGACGCCTGGTGGGAGGAGACTCGCGAGTTCGCGTTGTGGAGCTCCTCGGGGTTCATCCCGATGCCCGTGTCAGCGACCTCGACGACGTAGCCGTCCTCCGACGCGATGGTGCGGACCGCGACCATCGTGCCGGGGTCGGAGAAGACGGTGGCGTTCTCCAACAGCTCCGCGAACAGGTGCGCGGTGGTGAGCGCCGAGTGGCCGACCATCTGCGGGTCGGCGTCGAGCTGCAGGTCGATGCGCTCGTACAGCTCGATCTCGGACGATGCGGTACGGATCACGTCGGACAGCGGCATCGGGCGACGCAGGCGGCGTCCGGTGTCGATGCCGGCGAGCACCAGGAGCGACTCGGAGTTACGGCGCATCCGGGTCGCGAGGTGGTCGAGCGCGAACAGCTTGGTGAGCGTGTCGGGATCGTCCTCGGAGCGCTCCATCTCGTCGATCGAGGCGAGCTGGCGGTTGAGGAGCACCTGGTCGCGACGCGCGACGTTGACGAACATCTCCGAGATCGAGCCACGCAGAGCGGCCTGCTCGGCGGCGATGGACAGCGTCGCCGCGTTGACGCCGTTGAACGCCTCCGCGAGACGGCCGACCTCATCCTCGGACTCCACAGGGATCTGCACCTCGGAGAGGTCCACGGTCTCACCCGGCATCGCGACCCGCTCCACCAGGCGCGGCAGCTCCTGGCGGACCGCGGTCGCGGTGGTGGTCAGGCGGCGAAGCGGGTTGACGATGCGGCGGGCGATCGCGTTCGCGACGACGACGGCGATGAGGAACGCCGCGACGACCGCGGCGACGACGATGAGGAGCTGGGCGGTCAGCGACTGCACGTCGGAGGTCGCGCCCGACTTGACCTCGTCCCACACCTGGTCGGCGAACGGCTGGTAGCGGGCGACCTCGTCATCGACGGCCTCGACCCAGGGCTCGTCCTGCGCCGCGACGAGCGCCGAGTCGCCGCCGAGCAGCAGGGCGGTCTGGATCGCGGTGTAGTTGGTGCCGGTCGTGTCGGATGCGGTCGACGCGAACGCCGGCACTGCGCTGAGCGTGGAGACGATCTCCGAAGACGTCTGGGCGTCCTCGAGTGAGAGGTCGGCGCGCACGGAGAGCTCGCGAAGCTCGCTCTCACCGTTGTCGCCGAACTCACCGTCGAGGATGAGGCGCTGGACCACGATCTTCTCGTACTCGAGAGACTCGGTGAGCGCGGACAGGCGTCCGAACGCATTGATTCGCGACGTGAGGGCGGCGTCCGCGGCGGCCGCGGACGCGGAGCTCGCGGCCTGGAGGTTCAGGGCGATCAGCTCGGAGTAGTACTCGAGCGTCGAGGACGAGTTCGCCGAGCCGAGCGCCGCGGACTGGCGGGTGCTCTCCAACTCCTGAAGCAGCTCGTTTCCGTCCGCGACTCGTGCGAGAACCGCGGCGTTGTCGTCGTTGTCGGCGATGTCGGCGACCGAGTCGGTCAGCTCGGTGATCGCGCTCTCGGTCGGCGTCCACGCCGCGAGCATGCCCTCGAGGAACGGCACCGGCGTGGTGAAGAGGATGCGCGAGGCGAGACCCTCGGCGTCGAGGCTGGCCGCAAGCGTGTCGAGCTGGGTCGTGGTGCCCGTTGCGCTGGCGTCGGCGCTGACGGCGAGCTTCTCGACCGCGGCGGAGACATCGGCGTAGTCGAGTCGCAGCTGGTTCGCCGCGGAGGTCGTGGGGAAGGACAGGCCCTCCTCGGTCGTCTCGATCGTGACGGAGCGGAGGTCGGGCAGGAAGTCGTCACTGGTGCCGAGCATCGACCCGACCCGCTTGATCAGCTGGTCGGCCGTTTCGGTGTCCTCCGAGGCCTCGAGCGCCGCGATCAGGTCCCCGTAGGCCTGGTTCGTCGCGAGGCGTGCGGCGGTCTGGTCGTTGCGCCCGATCTGAAGGGCGTCGAGGAAGCTGACCGCGTAGTAGCGCTCGTCGGTGAGCGCCTCACCGAGGTCACGAGCGTCATCGAGGGCGACGACGACCGTCTCGGCGTTGCGGGCGTAGCTGAGGTCGACCCAGGAGAATCCGACGACGCCGACACCGGTGAGCAGCAGCACAAGCAGCGGCACAGCGACTGTCAGCAGCATCTTGCTGCGGATACTCATTCTCTGGAGCATCGACTCTTCTCCCTCGCCCTACGAATCGTCACCCGTAGGCGTCAGCCTCGCGCATCCGGTATGCGCCGGCACTCCCTGTTATCGACCCGGTCTTCGAGAACATGAGCGCGTGTGGCCTGACTCACCCTGAGACGCTATACCGTCGTGACTATGACGGGACAGGGCCGGAGAGTGTGATGAATATCACCCGCTGCGCCACATCCGGAGGTCCGGAGGTGCTGAAACCAGCCACCTTCCGGGATCCGTCGGCGGGCCCCGGAGAGGTCATCATCGACGTTGCGGCATCTGGTGTCAATTATGCGGACGTCCTCCAGCGCCGGGGGCTCTACCCTTCGCCGCCTGGCGCTCCCGACTGGCCGGGGCTCGAGGTCGCAGGAACGGTCTCCGCGGTGGGCGAGGGCGTGACGGGACGATGCGTGGGCGACCGGGTGTGCGCGCTGACGTCGGGCGGCGGTTACGCGGAGCGGATCGCGATCCACGAGTCCCTCACGCTGCCCGTGCCCTCCGACGTCTCCATGGTCGAGGCCGCGGCGCTCGTCGAGGCCTCCTGCACGGCGCTGTCCAACCTGCGCGAGGCGTCCGCGATCCCCGGAGAGACGATGCTCGTGCACGGGGGGCTGGGGGGCGTCGGGTCGATCGCGGTGCAGCTCGGCGCGGCGCTCGGGCTGCGGGTGCTCGCGACGGCAGGCGGCCGCGCGCGCGCCGACCGCTGCCTTGAGCTGGGCGCCGCGGCAGCGTTCGACTACCGCACCGAGGACTGGGCGACCGAGGTCTCCGCCCTCGGCGGCGCGGACATCATCCTCGACGTGGTCGGCGCCGCCTACCTCGAGCCGAACCTGCGCGCGCTTGCCACGGGCGGGCGGCTCGTCGTGATCGGCATGCAGCGGGGAGCGCGAGGCGAGCTCGACCTCGGGATGCTGCTCACGAAGCGGGCTCGGGTGATCGGCACCGCGTTGCGCTCTCGTCCTCTGGCCGAACGCGCGGCGATCGTGGCCGACGTGGAGCGCACGGCGTGGCCGCTCGTGCCCGAACGCGTGCGGCCGCTGGTCCACGCGACGTTCCCGCTCGCCGACGCGGCCTCGGCGCACACGATGCTCGAGGCCGGAGGGGTCACCGGCTCGCTCGTGCTGACGGTTTGAGCCTGCGCCCGCATCGTCCTTCTGCCTCCGCCCGCCGGCAACCTGACGACGAGAGGCCGGGCTACCCGCGGTCCAGGTTGCCCGCGGCGAGCGAGGCCGCGAGCGCTGGCGAGGCGGGCAGGCGTGGCAGGAGCGTCGCCTGGAGCGCGTGATAGAGGTCGGGCTTGCCGGCCCAGACCGTGGAGGAGAGCTCGTTGGCGGTCGACAGCTCGTGATGCCACGAGCCCTTCTCCAGGTCGATGAGGTGCTCGCCCGCGAAGTCCCACCACCGCTGATAGTCGTTCGCGTAGTCGAGCGCCTTCGTCGCGCGCCACAGCACGCCGGCAGCGCCGATCGCCTCGGCGAGCACCCAATGCATCCGTTCCCGGACGACGGGGGCGCCCTCCCAGTCGGTCGTGTAGACGAAGCCCGAGTGCCCGTCGACATGCCAGCCGTCGCGCACCGCGGCCGCGTACAGCTCCCGCGCCGCGGGGATCATCCAGTCGGGAGCCGCGCGTCCGGTCTGCTGGAGCGACGATGCGCACTGCACGATCAGCCGCGACCATTCGAGCGCGTGCCCGACCGTCGCGCCGTACGGGCGGAACGGGTGCGCGGGCTCGTCCTCGTTGTAGTCGAGCAGCGGATTCCACTCGGCGTCGAAGTGCTCGGGCAGGCGCCAGCCGTTCGCGCGCCCGAACTCGTCGATCACCCGTCCCGTGATGCGGGCCGCCCGGCCCAGGAGCTCGCGATCGCCCAGCACGTCGGAGGCCGCGAGGTACGCCTCGACGGTGTGCATGTTGGCGTTGACCCCGCGGTAGTCCTCCTCATCCGACCAGTCCCGCGAGAACGACTCGCGGCTCATGCCGGCCTCGTCGTCCCAGAAGTGCTCGGTGTGGACGGCGACGGCCTCCTCCAGCAGCGCGGTCGCGCCCGGGCGGCCGATCGCGGCGGCGGAGGCGGCGGCGAGGATCACGAAGGCGTGCCCGTAGGCCTCCTTCGCCGTGTTCGTGGGGCCGTCGGCGCCGATCGCGGCGAACCAGCCGCCGTGCTCGTCGTCGCGCAGACGCCCCAGCAGCGCATCGAGGCCGTGGTCCACGTACGCGGTGCAGCCGGGCCTGCCCAGGAGCGCCCCGAGCGCGTAGACGTGGGTCATGCGGCACGTGATCCACAGCTCCACGTCGCGCGTCGCGTCGATCGCGCCCGAGTCGTCGAGGTAGCCGAAGCCGCCCCGGGCGTCGCGCGCGTCGCGGCCGAACGCGAGCAGCCTGTCGGTCTCGCCCTCGAGCCAGCGGCGGTGAGCATCGGAGGTCAGCCACGTCATGCGGCCAGACTAGCCAGGCACCAGGGGCTACGTCACGAGATGCGCGGGGCGCGCATCGTCCCTCCCCATCCCCGGACACTTTGAACCAATCTCGCCACCGACACGCGAGCGTGTCGCGGGACGATGCGGCGTGTCACCGGGGTGCCGGCATCCAGATTGGTTCGAACTGTCGGGCGGGCGCGGGGGGGGACAGGGGGACAGGGACGATGCGGCGGCCGGGCGGCGGGACGGGCGGGCCCGGCCGGGTCGGCCAGGCCGGGTCAGATCAGAGGACTGCGAGCCGCTCCGGGTCGATCAGCGGCAGCAGCACCTCGAGCACGCCGTCCTCGTCGACCGAGCCGACCACCTGGTCCGCGACAGCGCACACGCCCTCGGGGGCGTTGCCCATCGCGGCGGAGAACCCCGCCCACTTGAGCATGTCGATGTCGTTGTTGCCGTCGCCGACCGCGACCGTGTGGTCGGGGTACACGCCCAACTGGCGGCGCAGCGCCTCGAGGGCGGACGCCTTGGTCACGTTGGGCGGGGTGAGGTCGAGCCACGCGGAGTAGCCGACCGCGTAGGTCACGTCGTTGAGGCCGATGCGGTGGACCAGGTCGTCGAAGTGGCTCACGTCGGCGTCGGGCTTGCGGATGACGACGCGCGTGACCTCCTTGGCCGCGAGCTCCTCGAACGAGTCGACGACGATCTGGCGGCCGTCGAGCTCGCCCATGGGGAACTCCCGGTTCACGCGGAAGCCGACGCCGAGGTCCTCGACCGCGAAGAACGCGTCGGGCATCTCCTGGCGGATCAGGTCGAGCGCGGCGGTCGGATCGAAGGTCGTGGTCTCGACGATGTCGTAGCCGCCGGGGCTCTGGGGGTTGAGCTTCACGGTCACGGCGCCGTTCGCGCACACCGCCCAGCCCCGCCGGATGCCGAGCCGCTCGAGCACCGGCATGGTCCCGATGATGGTGCGACCGGTCGCGAGAATGACGTGCGAGCGGCACATCCTGACCTTGGAGACCGCCTCGACCACCGCATCGGAGATGTCCCCGCCCCAGTGCATGAGGGTGCCGTCGATGTCGAGCCCGACGAGGCGCCAGGCATCGCGATCGAGGGGCGGGTGCATGGTCGCCGGGTCGCGCGTCATGCGTGGCACCCTACGCCAGCGATGCGGCGGGCAGGTGAACCTGTGGACCGGCTCACACGACGGGGCGCAGGTACTCCTCGCCGCCCAGGTAGGGACGCAGGATCTCGGGCACGTAGACCGAGCCGTCGGCCTGCTGGTGGTTCTCAAGCAGCGCGACGAGCCAGCGCGTGGTGCCGATCGTGCCGTTGACGGTCGCGACGGGCTCGGTGCCGCCGGACTCGCGCTTCTCGCGGATCTTGAGGCGACGCGCCTGGTACGTGGTGGTGTTCGAGGTCGACGTGACCTCCATCCACCGCTCCTGGCTCGGGAGCCACGCCTCGCAGTCGAACTTGCGGGCCGCGCTCATGCCGAGGTCGCCGGCGGCGGTGTCGATCACGCGGTACGGAAGCTCGAGCGCCTGCAGCATGTACTCCTCGGCGGCCAGGAAGCGCGCGTGCTCCTCGGCGGCGTCCTCGGGACGGCAGTAGGCGTACATCTCCACCTTGTGGAACTGGTGGACGCGGATGATGCCGCGGGTGTCGCGGCCCGCCGACCCGGCCTCGCGGCGGTAGCACGCGCTCCAGCCCGCGTAGCGCAGCGCGCCATCCTCGAGGTCGAGGATCTCGTCCGAGTGGTAGCCCGCGAGCGCGACCTCGGACGTGCCGACCAGGTAGAGGTCGTCACGCTCGAGGTAGTAGATCTCCTCCGCGTGCTTGCCGAGGAAGCCGGTGCCCGACATCGACTCGGGGCGCACGAGCGTGGGGGTGATCATGGGCGAGAAGCCGTGGTCGATCGCGGTCGCCATCGCGGCGTTGAGGATCGCGAGCTCGAGGCGCGCGCCGATGCCCGTGAGGAAGTAGAAGCGCGAGCCCGACACCTTCGCGCCGCGCTCCATGTCGATCGCCTTGAGGCCCTCGCCGATCGCGAGGTGGTCCTGGACCTCCACGCCCTCGGCCGCGAAGTCGCGCGGCGTTCCGACGTGGCGCAGCACGGCGTAGTCATCCTCGCCTCCGGCGGGGACGCCGGGCTCGGGGATGTTGCCGAGCGACCACGCGAGCTCGACGGCCTTGGCCGAGGCGGCGTCGGCGTCGGCCTGGAGCTGCTTCACGCGAGCCGACAGCTCCTTGGTGCGCGCGAGGAGCTCCTGCTTCTCGTCGCCCTTGGCCTGCGCGACGAGCTTGCCGAGGGACTTCTGCTCGGCGCGCGCGACCTCGAACTCCTGGAGGGCGGAGCGGTTCGCGGCGTCGGCCTCGAGGACCTGATCCACGATCGCGGGGTCGTCGCCACGGGCGATCTGCGACTGCCGGACGACGTCGGGCTCGGCGCGGAGGAGCTTGAGGTCGATCATGCAGGCGAGTCTATCCGCGTGGCCGTAGGCTCGGAGCATGGTCGCCGACGTGCTCGCGATCGTCGCGGTCATCATCGCGACGGCCTCCTTGTCCCTCACCGTCGTGATCACGCGGCGGATCGGGTCGCGCGATCCCATGGCGGTTCCCCGCATGTGGCGACGGATCCTCAAGATCCAGCCGCTGCCATCGTCCATGACGCCGTTCACGACCCCCCGCGAGGGCCACGAGCAGGTCGCGTTCATCGCGAACCCCACCAAGCCCGGCATCGAGGAGCTGCGCGAGCAGGCGCTCCGGGCATGCTCGATCCGCTACCTGCCGCAGCCGATGTGGTTCTACACGACGGCCGACGACCCGGGCACGGGCCAGGCCAAGCAGGCGCTCGAGGCCGGCGCGGACCTCGTCGTGGCAGTGGGGGGCGACGGCACCGTGCGCGCCGTCGCGCAGTCGCTCGCGGGCAGCGGCACGCCCATGGGCATCCTGCCGATGGGCACGGGCAACCTCTTCGCGCGCAACCTCTCGCTGCCGCTCGGCGAGACGCAGACCCTGCTGCGCACCGTCCTCGAGGGCGACGAGCGCACCGTCGACGTCGGCTGGATGGACATCACCCGCGCCCACCCCGGCCACGGCGAGGACGGGCGCCACCTGTTCCTCGTGATCGCGGGCGCCGGCTTCGACGCCGAGATGGTCGCGGGCGCCGACGAGGGCCTCAAGAAGCGCCTGGGCTGGTTCGCCTACTTCTTCGCCGCGATCCACCACCTGGGCGAGAAGCGCATGAAGGCCCGCGTCTCCGTCGACGGCGGCCCCGAGGTCGAGAGCACCATGCGCACCGTCATGATGGCCAACATCGGGCAGCTCCCCGGCGGCATCACGCTCGTGCCCGACGCGACCATGGACGACGGCCACCTCGACATCGCGACCCTCGACGCGCGCGGCGGCCTCGTGGGCTGGACCGAGCTCTTCGGTCAGGTGATGGCCCAGGGCGCGGGCATCAAGGACACGAGCCTCCTGCGCGTGCTCAACACCTCGCGCATCGACCACGTTCGCGGCACGCAGTTCGACATCGCGATGGAGCAGCCGCAGAAGGTCCAGGTGGACGGCGAGTCCCTGGGCCGAGCCTCGAAGGTCCATGCCTTCGTGCAGCCCGCCGCGCTCACCCTGCGCGTGCCGCCGGGCACCGCGCCCAAGATCGAGTGGGCGGCGACGGACGACGCGGGCGACGATCCGAGCATCTGAGCCGCCGCCTCGCCCGCTCTCCCCACCCGCCCGGAAGGAACCATGACCGACGCGTCCCCAGCGCCGAGCGCCCCCGATCGGCCCCGCCTGGATCGGCCCCGCCTCGCGACGCTCGCGCTCGCCCAGCTGGTCGCGGGCATCGGCGTCGCGGCGGGCATCTCGGTGGGAGCGCTGCTCGCGGAGGAGATCGCGGGCACGGCGGCGTGGTCGGGGCTGCCGCAGACCGCCCTGGTGCTCGGCTCGGCGCTCGCAGCCGTGCCGCTGGCGCGCCTTGCCGGACGACGCGGGCGTCGGGTCGCGCTCACGACGGGCTACGGCCTCGCGGCGGCGGGAGCCGCGCTCGCCTTCGCCGCAGGGACGATGCGGGTCCTCCCCCTCCTGCTGGTCGCGATGTTCGTCACGGGCGGCGGCATGGCGGCCGGCCTGCAGGCGCGGTTCGCCGCGACCGACGGGGTCGCTGACCATCTGCGCGGGCGCGTGCTGAGCATCGTGGTGTGGGCCTCCGCCGTGGGCTCCGTCGCGGGCCCGAACCTCCTGTCCCCGGGGACCGATCTCGGAGAGGCGCTCGGGGTGACAGCGCTCGCGGGGCCGTGGCTGTTCGCGGTCGCGTCGCTCGCGATCGCCGCGGTCGGCATCGGCCTGCTGCTGCGCGATCCCAGGCCAGTCGCGCCCCCCGCTCCCCGCAGCATCGTCCGGACCCTGAAGGATCTGTGGGCCCACCCGTCGGGCCGACTCGGCCTGACCGCGATGGCCACGGGCCATGCGGTGATGGTGGGCGTCATGGCGATGTCGAGCGTGCACCTCCACGGGCACGGCTCGACGCTGACGTTCATCGGCGTCGTCGTCAGCGCGCACGTCGCGGGGATGTACGCGCTCGCGCCCGTGTTCGGCTGGATGACCGACCGGCTCGGACCGTGGGGCGCGGTGGGCGTCGGCGCCGCGCTTCTGCTCGCGGGCGCGATCCTGACCGCCGTCTCGGGGCGGATCGACGCCGCCGGCGGGATGCACAGCCATGCCGAGGGCTTCGCGACCGCGGGCCTCGTGCTGATCGGCCTCGGCTGGTCGGCGGCCACGATCGCCGCGGCGACGCTCGTGTCCGTGCTGTCGCACGAGGGCACCGCGAGCCCGACGGACGTCCAGGGCGTCGCGGACCTCACGATGGGCATCGCGGGCGCCCTTGCGGGAGCCCTGTCAGGCGTCGCGCTGGCGGCGTGGGGCTACGACGGGCTGTCGATCGCGGGCGCGGCGCTGCTCATCCCGCTCGTGTGGGAGCTCATCCGCGCGAGGCGCCTCGACAGCGCGCACACGCACGCGCTCGAGAACTAGCCGACGAGGGCGTCGGCCGCAGGCGCGGCGAGCCGCGCGACGGCGGTCTCGAGGTCGGAGAGCATCGTCTCGGCCTCGGCGGCACGCCGGTCGATCGCGGCGACCGAGCCGTCGCCGGCGAAGTCCGTGAACATGCCCAGCGCGATCGCGCTGCGGATGCCGAACATCTGGAAGTTCGCGACGATCTGACGCCACTGCTCCACGGCGCGGACCCCGCCGTCGGCGCCGTAGGAGACGAAGGCGACGGGCTTGTTGCGCCACTCGGGGCCGAGCGAGTCGACGGCGTTCTTGAAGGCGCCGGGCACGCCGTGGTTGTACTCGGGCGTGACGAAGATGAAGGCGTCGCACGCGTCGATGGCCGCGCTCCAGCGCTGCACCGCGGGGTCCTCGTAGGCCCGTCCCGCAACCGCGGGCGACACCGAGCTCGTGAACAGCGGGACGTCGTGCTCCTTGAGGTCGATCAGCTCGTAGTCGGCGTCCGGGCGGTTCGCGGCGTGAGCGAGCACCCACTGCCCGACGCCTCGGCCACGACGGCCCTCACGGATGGACCCGACGATGATCCCGATCTTCATGCACTGCCTGTCTTTCACGAAACGTTGAATGTCACATCAATTACAGCATGCGTTCGTGGACAGATGTCACGCACTGTGGCGCGGGCCACGCCCGTTGACCGGCGCACGCGGTGCCGGACGGCCCCGCACGCGCGGGCGCGATGCGTCCTACGCGCGGCCGTCCCTGAGCGCCTGGACCCAGTCGCGCGCCTCGTCGAACGACGCGTCGGTGGTCTCGGGAGCGACGGGCGTCGCCTCGCCGTTGAAGGCGGGATACGAGCCGAGGAAGCGGACGACGGGGCACGTGCGCCGCAGCCCGATGAGCGCCTCGGCGACCCGCGCCTCCGCGATGTGCCCCATGGCGTCCATGGAGAACGAGTACTCCCCCGGCTTGTCGCCGCGCGGGCGCGACTCGATGCGGCTGAGGTTCACGCCGCGCACCGAGAACTGCTCGAGCATCTCGAGCAGCGCTCCCGCGCGGTCGCTCGGCAGGTGGACGACGAGGCTGGTCTTGTCGGCTCCGGTGGGCGCGGGCATCGCGCCGGGACGCCCGATGCGGACGAAGCGGGTGCGCGACGAGTCGCGGTCGCTCACGCCGTCGACGAGCACGTCGAGCCCGAGGCTCGCCGCGGTCCCGGGCGGTGCGAGGGCGGCGTCGATCTCCTTGGAGCCGTCAGCGAGCGCGACGGCCGCCGCGGCGTTGGACGGTGCGGGCACCTGCACCACGCCGGGGAGGTTCTCCGCGATCCAGCGCCGGCACTGGTTGAGGCCATGCGAGTGGGCCGAGACGCGCGCGACGTCCTCGAGCCGGGTCCCCGGCTTGGCGACCAGCTCGAACGAGATCGGCAGGACGTGCTCGCCCAGGATCATGAGCGGATCCCCCTCGGCGAGGGTGTCGAGCGTCGCGGTGACGCCACCCTCGACGGAGTTCTCGATCGCGACGACCGCGAAGTCGACCTCGCCGGACCTCACGGCTCCGAGCGCCGACGGGACGTCGACCATCGGCACGTGCTCGGCGGTGCCCTCGGGCGCCATCGCGCGCAGCGCTGCCTCGGTGAAGGTGCCGGCGGGACCCAGGTACGCGTAGCGGGGCAGGGTCACTCGTCGTCCTCCCGGGCCTGGCCGGCGCGGGACAGGCGCATCCTGCGCGCCCCGATCGCCATGAGCACATCGCGGTACTGGTTCGCACGGCCGGGCAGCGTCTTGGCCACGCCGGAGCGGGAGTTGCCTGAGATCTCGCACTCGACCTCGGTGACCGTGAGCCCGGCATGGAGCACGTCGAGGGTCATGGCGGGCTCGAGGCCCGATCCGCGCGCGAGCGGCAGGCAGGCCTCGAACGCCTTGCGCGTCATGCAGCGGATGGAGCTCATCGGCTGCCTGGACTCCCAGTTCGAGGAGTTCTTGATCGCCTTGCGGGAGGCCTTGGTGCTGAGCCCGAGCGCGTCGCCACCGCCGGCCGTGAGCGCGATCGCGAGGTCGCACACGCCCTCGCTCACCGCGGGGACGAGCGGCGCGGCGCCGATCGCCTGGTTGCCCAGGCGGCCGTCGAGCAGCAGCAGCGCGCGAGGCGGCATGCTCGGGTCGTCGCGCATCGCGATGACGGCGGCGCCGGTCTCGGTCGCGGCGCTGCGCCCGCGCGGATGCGGGTGCCGCACCACGACGGCGCCCGAGTTGCGCGCGAGGTCCTGGGTGTTGTCGGTCGAGCCGTCGTCCACCACGAGCACCATGTCGACGCCGGGGATCGCGGCCGCGGCGCGCACCGTCGCGGCGATCCGTCGAGCCTGATTGTGGGCGACGACGAGCGCCGCGCAGCCCTGGGTCACGGGTGCAGGGGCGTCGGCGCGGGACGCACCGGCACGGCGACGCGGCGACCTCTTGCCCGAGGCGCCGGCCACCTTCGACGAGGATGTCGCAGCCACGGACTCAGCGTAGCGACTGCGCGGGTCCACGCAAACTCCTTTTTACCTTCTCCTGAAGAACCTGTGACCTGATTGTCGGGACCCTCACAGGGCCCCGATCCAGGCCCGATGCGTCAGCGGATGGTGACCTGACGCGAGACGAGGCCCGCGCGGGCACGACGCTCGTCGGCCGTGAGCGGCGCATCGTCCGCGAGCGCCGCGGCGAGCTTGGGCGCGAAGGCGGCGACCGGCTTCTCGAGCTCGTCGGGCTCGGTGCCCGCGACCATCTCCCACACGGGGATCTGGAGGCCGCACGCGCGGAAGGCGCCGAGGAGCTTGGTGCCCTCCTCGATCGCGGTCTCGCGCTTGGCCTGGAGGCGCGCGAGCGCGTCGAGCAGCTTCTCCTCGTCCACCGACTGACCCCAGCGCAGGTACTCGCGCGCACCCATGCGGCACCAGTAGGCGCCGTCGACGGAAGCGAGCTTGACGGTGGGGAAGATCCCCTCGTTGGCCTGCTCGAGCGCGGCCTGCACCTCGGGGTCCTTCTCGCCCTCGGGAAGCCAGAAGTCGTAGCCCTCGGTCACGGTGACCGCCCACGGCACGGTGGGGTCGAGGATGTCCTGGAGGCGCGGTCCGGCCTCGAGGTTGCCGAGCTGCGGAAGCAGGTCACCCTCCTCGAGGTCCTTCGCCGCGAGGATCGCCGCGGCGATGTCGCGCGACGGGTCTCCCGAGGCGCCCGCGCCGCGCATCGCGACGAGCAGCAGGCCGTCCTTGCGGCGCATCGCGGGGCGGTCCAGGGGCAGGACGGTCACGAGCAGGAGGTCGTCGCCGCCGAACTCGGCCGTCAGCCTCGCGGGCGCCGAGGCGGCGGGCACGATCTCGCGCATCGCGACGAGGTCGACCTCTCCTGCCAGGCCCTCGAAGGGACGGGGAACGAACGGGACGCGGTTCTTCTTCGCCATGGTGTCCAAGGGTAGTGCCGCATCGTCGCTCCCGGGCGCCCGCAGCCCCACCGGACAGTTCGAACCAATCTCACTGGCGACACGCGAGCGTGTCCCAGGACGATGCGGCGGCCAGGACGATGCTCGGGCTCCCAGACACCGCACGTCCTGCACACACTTCGCCCTGCGCAAGGCGTGTCGCACGTGGATTCGGCGTCGACACGCCGTCTGCAGTGTCACCTGTGTGCAGGACGTGCGGCGGAGCCGGGGACGATGCGGTTCGGTGGCTTGGACGCGACGGTCACCGCATCGTCCATGAAGGTCGGCCGAAGGGCCCGCGACATCCGGGCGCTCTTCCTGCAAGACTGGCCGCATGCATGAGCGCGCTGGCACGGTTGCCCTTCCCGAGGATCTGATCGACGTCGACGCCCTTCTGGGCGCGTACTACGACCTGGTGCCGGACCCCACGGTCCCGGCGCAGCGGGTGGCCTTCGGCACGTCCGGGCACCGCGGCTCGGCCTTCGACACCGCGTTCAACGAGGCGCACATCGTCGCGATCACCGCGGCGATCGTCGAGTACCGGCGCAACGAGGGCGTCGACGGCCCGCTGTTCATGGGCAAGGACACGCACGCGCTGTCCGGTCCCGCGCAGGAGACCGCGCTCGAGGTGCTCGCGGCGGCCGGCGTCGAGGTGCGGATCGACGCGCGCGACGGCTTCACTCCCACGCCCGCGGTCTCGCTCGCGATCCTCGTCGCGAACGGCGCGGTGTCCGACACCGGCCTGCGAACCACGGGCAAAGGCCTGGCCGACGGCATCGTCATCACGCCGTCCCACAACCCGCCGCGCGACGGCGGCTTCAAGTACAACCCGCCTCACGGCGGCCCCGCGGACTCCGACGCGACCGGCTGGATCGCGAACCGCGCGAACGAGCTGCTCGCGGGCGGCTGGAAGCAGGTGCCCCGCTTCCAGCTCAAGCAGGCCCAGAACGCGGACACCACGCAGGGCTTCGACTTCCTCGACCTGTACCTCCGGCACCTCCCGAGCGTGATCGACCTCGACGCGATCGCGAAGGCGGGCGTGCGCATCGGCGCGGACCCGCTCGGCGGCGCGGCCGTCGACTACTGGGGCGCGATCGGCGAGGAGTTCAAGCTCGACCTCACGGTCGTGAACCCCAAGGTGGACCCGGCCTGGTCCTTCATGACGCTCGACTGGGACGGCAAGATCCGCATGGACTGCTCGTCGCCGTCGGCCATGGCCTCGCTCAGGACCCTCATGGCCGGCGCCGACAGCCCGTACGACGTCGCGACCGGCAACGACGCCGACTCCGACCGCCACGGCATCGTCACGCGCGACGGCGGCCTCATGAACCCCAACCACTACCTCGCCGCCGCGATCTCCTACCTCTACGGAGGTGCGCGCCCCCAGTGGCCGGCAAACGCCCGCATCGGCAAGACGCTCGTGTCGTCGTCGCTGATCGATCGTGTCGGCAAGGACATCGGCCGCGAGGTGGTCGAGGTCCCCGTCGGCTTCAAGTACTTCGTGCCGGGTCTGCTCAGCGGCGACATCGCGTTCGGCGGCGAGGAGTCCGCGGGAGCGTCGTTCCTGCGCCGCGACGGCCGCGTGTGGTCGACCGACAAGGACGGCCTGATCCTGTCGCTGCTCGCGTCGGAGATCATCGCGACCACGGGCAAGTCGCCGTCGGCGCTGCACACGTCCCTCACGGATCGCCTGGGCGAGTCCTGGTACGCGAGGGTCGATGCGGCGGCCACCAAGGAGGAGAAGGCCAAGCTGGGCGCGCTGTCGCCCGAGCAGGTCCCCGCGACCACGCTCGCCGGCCAGGACATCACGGCCAAGCTCACCGCCGCGCCCGGCAACGGCGCGAAGATCGGCGGCCTCAAGGTGACGACGAAGGACTCGTGGTTCGCCGCGCGGCCGTCCGGCACCGAGGACGTCTACAAGATCTACGCGGAGTCGTTCATCTCCGAGTCGCACCTGGGCGAGGTCCAGGCGCAGGCGCGCGAGGTCGTCGCGGAGGCGCTCGAGGGCTGAGCCGGCGCGGGGAGAGCCGCCCGGTCCTCCTAGGCTGTCCCCATGCGTTCCGCCCTCGCCGTCACCCTGCTCGCCGCCGCCTCCTTGGCGCTGAGCCCAGCCGCGACCGCGGCGACGTCGGGCACCCCGTCGCCCACCGCATCGTCCTCATCGACCGCATCGTCCAGCGCCGCCCCGTCCAGCGCCGCCCCGGCCGAGCAGGGCTACTCCTTCCCCGACTCGTGCGACGCATCGTCCATCAACATCTCCGACTCCGACTGCGTGGACGGCAGGACCGACATCGATCTGCATGAGGACGGCACGGCCACCTGGGTGAGCCAGACCGCCTACCCACGCGCGGCCTTCGACGCGTATCTGGTCGAGTACGAGGGATGGGACGGCACGACCCAGGAGTACATGGACGAGCAGCTCGCCGACTCCGAGGACAGCACGGGCACGTCGGAGGCGACCGTGACCGACGACCTCGTGCTCGTCGACATCACGTACGAGCTCACGGGCGACGACGCGTACCAGACCGGGTTCGCCCTCGCCGCCGACGACGAGCTCTACGTCGCGATCGCCGTGGACGATGTCGCGGGATCCTCGACCGTCACCCTCACCGCGCCCGGCACCATCCAGGAGGCCAACGGCTACGTCGACGGCACGACGGTCACCTGGGACGCGGAGCTGCTGGCAGGGACCGACGAGCTCGACGTCAACGCGCTCACCTCGATCGAGTCCGACGGGTCGCTTCCCGTCTGGCTGTGGCTCGTGGGCGGAGCGCTGCTCGCCGTGATCGGGGTCGCGGGCTGGCTCGGCTTCGGCAGGCGCGCAGGGGACGACGGCTGATCCCCTCGATGCCCTAGGTGCCATCCGCTCGCCTGTGGGATCGTTGCTGCATGAACGCGACACTCACGCGCGCGGGGAGGGCCATCGCGGTCGCCCTCTTCGCCACGCTCGCACTGACAGGCTGCATCAAGGTGGACTTCGAGCTGGTGCTCCAGCCGGACGACACCGTCGACGGCTCCATCACCTACGCGATCGCGCAGGGCTCAGGCGAGCTCATGTCCGACGATGAGACGACGTACACCGATGAGGACCTGCTCGACAGCCTCTTCGGCGACATCGACGCGTCGGAGTACGCGAACGGCGTCCTCAGCGACTTCACCGACGACGACTGGGTCGGCAAGACCATCACGTTCGAGGGCGAGGAGCTGTCCGGCTTCTCGCTCGACGAGGACACCGAGGGCGTGACGATCACGCGCGAGGGCGACGAGTTCGTCATCTCCGGTCCGTACTCCACGAGCGAGGAGGACATGACCGAGGGCATGGACGGCGCCGAGATGTCGATGACCGTCACGTTCCCTGGTGAGATCACCGAGACCAACGGCACCCTGAGCGAGGACAAGCACACGGTCACGTGGGACCTCCTGGACCCGCCGGAGTCGCTCGAGGCGCGCGGTGGCGCGACCGAGGGCAGCGACTTCCCGATGTGGATCGTCTACGTCGCCGCGGGAGTCGTGGCGCTCGCCGCGATCGTGGTCGTCGTTGTCGTCCTCGTGAGCCGCAAGGGCAAGAAGAAGGGCTCCGAGGCCGAGGGCGCCGACGAGACCACGGCCGGCGTCGCAGCCGCGCCGATGATGCTGCCCGTGGACGCGATCCCCGCCACGCCCGGCGAGGTGCCGGGGGACGTCGTCATCCCCGACGCGGACGACGAGCCGCCGTTCGAGCCGACGCCCAAGGAGGACGAGTCCACGCCGACCGAGATCCTGCCGACCGAGGAGTCCGAGGACGATGCGGCAGCCGAGGACGAGGAGTCGGTCGCCGACGAGGACGAGGACCACGGGGCCGATGCCTGGGACGATGACGAGGTCGATGCCTGGGACGACGATCCCATCGACGACGACGGCGACGTGAAGGACTGACCGGATCCGACCGCGGCCGGGGCACCGTCTCCTTGAGGGACACTGGGGCGATGGAGTTCCATCCCGAGGCGCCCCGGCCGCGTCGTCTCCGGACCCTCGCGTCGGCCGGGGTCCTCGCACTCGCGCTCGCGGGCTGCGTGCGCCTCGACTCCGCGACCGAGCTGAAGGCGGACGACACCTTCGACCAGCATCTCGTGATCGCGCTCGCGCCCGACATCGGGGATGAGCTGAGCAGCGGCGCGGCCTCCGGCCTCGGCTCGGGGCTGGGCGACCTCACCGAGCTGGGCGATGCGATGGACGGGCTCTCGCTCGAGGACCTTGACCCCTCCGCGCTGTATGACGAGCTCGCGGACAGCGAGGAGCTCCAAGCCTTCGAGGACGAGCACCCGGGCCACGTGACGCTCGAGCCCTACGATGACGGCGAGCTCGTCGGCGTCGAGCTGACCCTCACCGACCTGCCGCTGTCCCTGTACGACCAGGCGCTCGCCGGCGCGGGTGCGGACGTGGGCCTCGCCGCGACGATCGAGCATGCCGACGGCGAGTTCGTGGTGACGATCCCGGCCGACGAGGCACGCGACGCATCGTCCCTGGGGCTGACCTCCGCCAACCTCGCGCTGCTCGGCAGCGCGGTCGAGGTCGAGGTGAGCTTCACGTTCCCCGGCCTCGTGACCGAGGCGCCCGACGGGACCGCCGAGGGTCGCACCGCGACCCTCGCGCTCGAGGACCTGCTCACTCCCGACGAGATCCGCATCGTCGCCTCCGACGAGCGCCAGATCTACTGGGCGCCGATCCTGACCTGGGGCGGCATCGTGCTGGCGGCGATCGTGATCGTGGGCGGCGCGACCCTGCTCGTGCTCCAGGACGTCCGGGCGCGACGTCACACCGGCCTGCCCGCGCCCGACGCACGTCACGAGAGCCGGATCGGCACGCTCGAGCCAGACGAGCCCGAGGTGGCCCCCGACGACGACTCCGGGCAGGAGGAACCCCCCGCAAGGTGAGACGATGCGCTGGTGCTCACCACCTATCGCGCCCTGCTCGCCCGCCCGGGCGCGCTGGCCTTCACGCTCGCCGGGCTGCTGTCACGCTTCCCGACGTCGATGCTCAACCTCTCCGTCATCCTCCTCATCGAGGGCACGTACGGGAGCTGGGAGATGTCGGGGCGCGTCGCCGCGGTGGGCGTGATCGCGTGGGCCGCGCAGTCGGTGCCGACGGCCCGCTGGGTCGACCGGGTGGGGCAGCGCAAGGCAATGTGGCCGCTCACCGGGATCTCCGTGCTTGGCGCGGTCATCGTCCTCGTCACCGCCCTCGCGCGCGGCCCCGAGGCGATCCTGTGGATCGGCGTGATCCTCGGGTCGATGTCCGGCCCGCTCGGCTCGCTCACGCGCGCACGGTGGTCGCACGTGCTCGAGACGGACGACGAGATCCACTCCGCGTTCTCCATGGAGGGCGCGCTCGACGAGATCCTCTTCATCCTCGGCCCGACGCTCGTGACGATCCTCGCGACCACGGTCCACCCCGCCGCCGGAATGCTCGTCGCGATCGCGGGGCTCCTCCTCGGCATGACGTTCCTGCTGTCACAGACGGCGACCGAGCCGCCTGCGCGCGGATCCGAGGGCGCGAGCGGCCTCGGCCTGCGCATCCCCGGCGCGGTCGCCGCCATCTCGGTGCTCACGATCGGCGTCGGCGTCACCTTCGGCTCGGTGGACATCACGACCGTCGCGTTCGCCGAGGACGCGGGCCGGCCCGCGCTCGGAGGACTCGTGCTCGGCGTCCTGTCCGGCGGGTCCTTCGTGGGCGGACTGCTCTACGGCGCGCGGCGGTGGACCACGCCGCTGTGGGCGCGCGTCGTGGCCGTGAGCATCCTCTTCGCGATCGGCTTCGCCCTGCTCGGTCAGATGCCGAACCTGTGGGCCTACGCGGCGATCGGTTTCCTCGCCGGCGCCACGGTCGCGCCGCTGCTCGCGTCGGCCGACACCGTCGTGCAGCGCGTCGTCTCCCAGGAGCAGCTCACCGAGGGCATGGCGTGGGTGCGCATCGGCATGGGCGCGGGCGTCGCGTTCGGCGCGTGGATCGCGGGCAAGGGGATCGACGAGTCGGGCCACACCGCGGGCATGACGGTCACCGCGTGGGCGGCCGGGAGCGTCGCTGTGCTGGCCCTCGCGATGGCGTGGTGGATCCGGAAGGACACGCTCCCCACGAGGCCTGCGGCGCCCGAGGAGGAGACGGCGCCCGACGAGCACGTCGACGGCCCGCCGCTTCCGCCTCAGGTGTAGCTCAGCAGCCGCAGGCGAACCAGGTGGCGGCGTTGTCGGTCGCGGCACCCCACTCGATGCTCCCGTCCCACGTGCCGCCATCGGCCTCCGGCATGGCCTCGAGCTCGGACACGTCCCCGGAGTCGATGTCGATGCTCACGACCGCGGTGTCCTCCCCGTCCGCGCCCCAGGTCTCCACGAGGAGGGCGCGGTCCGCGAAGCGAAGGTCGAGGCTCGTCGTGTCCAGGCCCGACGCCTCGTCGATCGTGAACTCGTAGGACGTGTCCGCGGCCAGGTCGTAGACGACGAAGACGCTGTCGAGCTCCCCGTCGAGACGGAGCGCCACCAGCTCGCCGTCGTCGGAGACCGTCCTGCCCCACGTTCCCGGGTAGGACCACTCGGAGTCGATGTCCGGGTAGGTGTCCACCAGGGACGATGCCGACCACTCGCCGGTCGCCGCGTCCCACCGATAGTGCTTGGTCCCGTTGTCCGAGGTCGCGCTCCAGAGCTCGTTGCCCGCGGCATCGGCCGCGACGAACGCGGGTGACGACGCCTTCGCGCCGTAGACCGCGAACGTGAGATCCTCGGTCTTCCCCGTGCGCAGGTCGTAGCGCGCCGCGCCATCGGCCCACTCGAGGCGGATGTACCCCTCGTCCTCGACCCACGAGACGACGCGCGCGTCGTCCCACATGCGCTTCGGCAGCTGCCCGACCTCGAAGTACACCTCCTCCGGGCTCACGAGGTAGACCACCGCCGCGGGCTGCGTCCACGCCTCGTCGTAGTAGTACTGCTGCGTCGCCACCACCTCCACGGCCCAGTCCTCGCCCACGCGGTCCCACACCCAGTCCTCCATCACGAGGGCGTCGGGGTAGGAGATGGCGTTGCTGTACTCCAGGGCGGTGTTGGGATCGGTGCGGGTCGCGGCAGCCGCCGGGTACTCGTCGTCCAGGATGCCGTCCGCGTCGCCCGCGTACGGGTCGACAGAATCGCTCGGCTCGGCGCTCGGGCTGGCGCTCGCGCTGGGTTCGGCGGTGGCCGAGGACGATGCGACGACCGGCTCGGCGGACGCCGTCGCGGTCACCTCCACGTCCGGGGCGGCCTCCACGCCACCCTTGGAGCCCGCGAGCGCCCACCCGACACCGACCGCGAGCACCGCGACAGCGCCGACGGCCCCGCCGATCCAGGCATTCCTCGAGATCCTCACAGCCATGTCATCCCCCTCAGCAACCGCAGGTCCAGAAGGTCGCGCCCGTGGGCGTCGCCTCGCCGTAGCCGATGCGGCCGTCCCAGGCGGCCACATCGTCCATCGCCATCTCGCCGATCTCCGTGAGCACGCCGCTCGCGATGTCGTAGCTCACGACGGTGAGCTCATCGTCGTCACCATAGACCTGCATCACCACGGCTCCGTCGACGATGTCCCGGGTAATCGCACCGAGGTACACGCCTTCCGCCTCGGGAACCGTGAACTCGGAGGAGGTGTCGGAGGCGAGGTCGTACACCCCGAAGCGCCCGGTGGTGGCGCCGGAGCCGCGCCCACCGTCGTACTCGACGAGGAGCACGGAGTCCCCGTCGTCGGAGGTCACGGTCTCCCACTCGATGTAGTCCCACCACGCGTCGAGCTCCGGATGGTCGTCGACCACCGAGGCGGCGGACCAGTCGCCGGTCGCGGCGTCCCAGCGGTAGAGCTTCGTGCCACTCTCGGACGTCGCGCTCCACAGCTCGTTGCCTTCGGCGTCGGCGGACACGAACGAGTTCGAGTCGGCCGTCTCGCCGTAGGCGGAGAACACGACGTCCTCGGTCGCGCCCGTGAGCAGGTCGTAGCGGGCTCCGTAGTCGCCGCCGCTCCAGGTCACTCGGACGTAGCCGTCGTCCTCGACCCACGAGACGACGCGCGCGTCGTCCCACATGCGCTCGGGCAGCTCGCCGACCTCGAAGTACACGTCCTCGGGGCTGACCAGGTAGAGCACGGCGGGCGGCTGGTCCCAGCTCTCGTCGTACCCGTACGACTGAACGGAGACGACCTCGACCGACCAGCCCTCGCCCACGCGGTCCCACACCCAGTCCTCCATGACGAGGGCATCCGGGTAGGAGATCTCGGTGCCTCCCTCCACGCCCGCGTTGGGGTCGGTGCGGGTCGCGGCCGCCTCGGGGTACTCGTCGTCCAGGATGCCGTCGGCGTCACCCGCGTACGGGTCGGCGGTCTCACTCGGCGTGGCGCTCGGAGCAGCGCTCGCGCTGGGCTCTGCTGAGGACGATGCGTCGGACGACGCGGTCACCGTCACGTCAGCGGACGGCTGCGCGACCGGCCCGGTCGACCGCGTCGACGTCGTGACCGCCCAGCTCGCCCCGCCGATCGCGAGCACTCCCACCGAGGCGGCGACGACGGACAGCAGCGTGCGCGACCTGCGTCGGCGTCCGGCACCGGCCAGCACCGCGGCGACCACCGCGTCGGGCGCGGCACCGCGGTCAGCATCAGCCTGCGCGAACAGCCCGCGCAGCTCGTTCCCCAGATCCTCAGCCACGGCCGACACCTCCTCCCGTCGCGATGCCCGACCATTCGGGCGGCATCGCCTCCACGCCCAGCAGGGTGCTCAACTTCTTCGAGCCATCGTGCACGTAGCGCTTCACGCTGCCCTCGCCCAGGCCGAGCTCGTGCGCGGTCTCCGCGGTCGTGAGCTGCTCGACGTAGCGCAGCACGATGCACGCGCGCTCGCGCGGGCTCAGGGTCTGGAGCGCCTCGGCGACCGACACGGAATCGACCGCGCGCTGCTCGGGACCGGCAGAGAGGTCGATCTCCCTCATCAGCAGCGTCCGCTCGCTCTCGCGCTTGCGCGAGCGCGCCCTGTCGATCGTGCGGGTCACGATCGCCCGCTTCACGTATCCCTCGGCCGCCCGGAGATTCGGGAAGGTCCGCGCGCGGCCGAACACCGCGATCATCGCCTCCTGCACCGCATCCTCCGCCTCCGAAGGATCCGCGCACACCAGTCGCGCATAGCCGACCAGCGCGCCGTAGCGCTCGGTCAGCAGCTGCGTCGCCTCGTCCTGCCAGCCCACGTGGATCCCCCTACGACTTGCACGGTCCCTCCGTGCGCATCCACCCAAGAGAACGGGCACTGAGGCGCGGAAGTTGGGGGAATGCTCGCAGAATCTTCACCGTCGGGAAAGGACGTGCGTCACACATCGGCAGTCGCACGCCCAGGGAGCCTCCCCGAATCCTCAGTCGGTCCGACTTCGGGGACCAAGGTCCCGAGCGCGCTATCCAACTGACTCGTAGTGTCTACATCAGACGTGACGGCGACTGAAGAAGTCGCCCGATATAGATCGTGGCTCGGACAGTCATCCGGGGACTTGACTGTCCGGGCCGCACCCCCTTTCTGGCGCTGAGATCTCGCTCCCTCCCCTGAGATCCGGCGCCAGAATTTTGTCTGCGGCCAGGTTGCCGCCGCACGCGCACGCCAGCCCTCTCGCGAACCGCTAGGTTGCCGCCATGACGCGCATCGCCCTCGCCACCACCCGCGACCTCGCAGAGATCGACGCCGAGGACGCCCTGCTGCTCGCCGCGCTTCCCGAGTCCGAGCTGCTCGCGTGGGAGGACGATCACGACTGGGCCGCCTTCGACCTCGTCGTCCTTCGTTCCACGTGGAACTACATCGACAGGCTCGAGGAGTTCCTCGCGTGGGCCGAGCGCGTCGCCTCGGTCACCCGGCTCGCGAACCCCGTCCCGGTGATCCGGTGGAACACCGACAAGCGCTACCTGGGCCAGCTCGCCGACCAGGGCGTGCCCGTGGTCCCGAGCGTCTTCGTGGCGCCCGGCGATCATGCGGACGATGCGGCAGTGGCCGGCAAGGTCGTCGTCAAGCCGACCGTCGGCAATGGATCGAACGGTGCGAAGCTGATCGACCACGACCCCGAGAGCGCGCACGAGCACATCGCCTTCCTCCACTCGACCGGCCGCACCGCGCTGATCCAGCCGTACCTGGACCGCGTGGACGACGAGGGCGAGAGGTCGCTCATCCATCTGAACGGCGAGTTCTCCCACGCCGCCACGAAGGGCGCGATCCTGTCGCAGCAGATGTCCTTCTCCGCGGGCCTCTACGCCGACGAGGACCTGTCGCCCGCGACCGCGACGGACCAGGAGCGAGCGGTCGCGCTCGCCGTGCTCGAGGCCTCGGCACGCGTGCTCCCCGAGGCCGCCGACCTCGCCTACGCGCGCGTCGACCTGCTGCCCAGCGACGACGGCCCGATGCTGCTCGAGCTCGAGCTGACCGAGCCGAGCCTGTTCATGCCGTTCGCCCCCGGATCCCCCGAGCGCGTCGCCGAGGCTTTCCGCACCCTCGCAACGTCCCGTAAGATCTGACCCTCGAGGGGAGTACTTCCCAAGCTCCGACCCGGTCAGTACGAGATCTCCGTGGATCTCCCGGGCGGACGCCGCGCCAGCGGTGAAGGAGACCTCAGGAACGCATCGTCCTGAGGAGACCCATGTCTGCCGTGACCCTGTCCCCGCTCGCCGCCACCGGCATCGTCCCGCTCGGGTCCGAGCCCACCACCGGGCTCGAGACCATCGCGACGCCCGGCCTGTGGGCCATCACGTTCGGCGTCGTCATCGCGCTCATCGCCTTCGACTTCCTGCTCACGCGCCGCCCCCACGAGGTGTCGTTCAAGGAGGCGCTCGGCTGGAGCGCGTTCTACATCGCGTTGCCGCTGCTGTTCGGCGTGTGGGTGTGGCAGGCGCACGGCTCCGAGATCGCGACGCACTACTACACGGGCTACATCGTGGAGAAGAGCCTGTCGGTCGACAACCTCTTCGTCTTCATCCTGATCCTCAGCGCGTTCGCGGTGCCGCGCGCGCTTCAGCAGCGAGTGCTGCTCGTCGGCGTCGTGGGCGCGATCGTGCTGCGAGGGATCTTCATCGCGCTCGGCGCGGGCCTCATCGCGACGTTCGACTGGGCGTTCCTGCTGTTCGGCGCGATCCTTCTGGTCACCGCGGTCAAGGTCCTCCGCGACGCGCGCTCCGAGGAGGACGAGCACATCGAGCCCGGTGAGATCGGCATCGTCAAGGTCATCCGCAGGATCTGGCCCGTCACCGACGACTACCGCGGCACCAAGGTCTCGGTGAAGGAGAGCGGACGACGGCTGCTCACCCCGCTCGCCCTCGTGATGGCGGCGATCATGGCGACCGACCTCCTGTTCGCCGTCGACTCGGTGCCCGCCGTCTACGGCATCACGGGCGACCCGTACCTCGTGTTCGCGACCAACGCGTTCGCGCTGCTGGGCCTGCGCGCGCTGTACTTCGTGCTCGAGAACGCGCTGTCCAAGCTCGTCTACCTCGGCTACGGCCTGTCCGTGATCCTCGCCTTCATCGGCGTGAAGCTCGTGCTGCACTGGGCCCACGGCACGTGGGAGGGCGTCCCGACGGTGTCGACCAACGTGTCGCTGATCGTCATCGTCGCCGTGCTCGCCGTCACCACGGTCGCGTCGCTGTGGAAGTCGGGACGGATGGCCGAGGAGGACCAGGACGATGCGGTGGTCGCCGTGGACGATGCGGCCGACGGCGTCGACGGGGTCGAGCGCTAGGTCCGCGACGGGCGGGAGGCCCGCGGCGGGCGGGAGCTCCGCGCCGCTGGGTTCCGGCGGGCCGGACCAGTAGAGTCGAGCGCGCACCAGGTGCCGCCTGGCGCGGAAGGAGCATCACGTGGCTGACGACGAGCGCAGGAACCCCGACGACCCCTGGGTCGCGCCGCCCCTGGGCAGCGAGGGCGCTTCGAGCGGCACGTACGCCGACCCCTTCGCGGCACCGACCGAGCAGTTCCCGACCCAGGCGACGCCGGGCTCGATCCCGCCGCCGCCCTCCGCATCGTCTCTCCAGCCCTCCGACCCGTTCGCGCAGCCCTACGGACAGCCGTACGCCGCGCCGGGGATGCCGGGCGCGCCGCGCAGCGACAAGAACTGGATGGGCATCACGAGCCTCGTGACGAGCCTCATCAGCCTCCCGTTCATCGCCGTGATCTTCGGCCACCTCGGCCTGCGCGCGGTCAAGCGGGGCGAGGCGAACAACCGCGGGATCGCGCTCGCCGGCACGATCCTCGGCTGGATCGGCATGGCGGTCGTCCTGGTCTGGATCGGCATCGGAATGGTCTGGTTCGTCACCGGCACCCAGAGCGCGTCCACCTTCGACGACGACTTCACCTGGGATGACTCGACTCCCGAGCCCTCCCAGTCCGCGACCGCGGACCCGTACAGCGACCTCGCGCAGCCCGGCGACGGCGTGTTCGGCCTCAGCGAGGCGACCTACTACTTCGTCGTCTACGTGAACGGCACCCCCGCGGCCGACACATGCCTCGCGCCATCGTCGACCTCGGGCTACGACCTCGACGTCGTCGACTGCTCCGAGTCGCACGTGGGCGAGATCTACTCCACGGCGCCGCTGTCCGACCTCATCGTGGACGGCGACGTCACGAGCGACGAGACGTGGGCCGCCTTCGGCGCGGCGTGCGATGCGGCTTTCGACCCGTACCTGGACGCGGACGGAAGCGCGACGACGAACCAGTGGCTGTTCGCCGCCTCGGACGACGACAACGCCTCCGCTGACGACACCCTCATGTGCGTCGCCTCGGACGACTTCAGCGAGACGACGGGTTCGCTGAGCTCGGGCTCGAGCGGCGAGATCTACTAGGCGGCCGACGACCGCATCGTCCCTCCCGGCGACCACACCCGCCGCCCACCCGGCGACCGCATCGTTCCTCCGCCATGCACTCCGCACGGATCTGGATCCGACACCCCGGCGACGCGCCGACACGAGCCGCGACACGCTGGCGTGGCGCGCGTGAATCCGTGCGGAGCGCAGGGGGAGGGAACGGGCGCGAGTCTTCCTAGACACCAAGTGCCACGTTCCCTACGATGAGCCTCAGCTCCCTCCCCCGGGAGCCTTGATGGACCAGCATCGAGCACTGTGGCGCACCCCGGCGCGGCCCCCCGCGACGCGACAGACGATGCTGCGCGAAAGGAACCGCCGTGTGCCCCCACTCGACGCTCGTCGCGCCGCCGATCCCGGCGGGCGAGCATCCGATCCGCGAGCGCCTCACGCTCCGCGAGGAGACGTGCTGCTGGCGCGCGTGGGCCTACAGCGACACCCCCGACGACGAGCCGCGCCCCGGGTCCTGAGCGCGGACCGGCGCGGATCCTGAGACCGTGCACCGGCACCACGTGCCGGACGTAGGCTGGCGGACGTGAACCCCCTCGACCAGCTCACCCTCGACCAGCTCCGCGAGCGCCGCTCCTTCAAGTGGGCGCACTACGACGCGGACGTCATCCCGATGTTCGTCGCCGAGATGGACGTGCCGCTCGCACCCCCGATCCGCGAGGCGCTCGAGCGCGCGATCGCGATCGGCGACACGGGCTATCCCGGCTCATGGCCGATGGTCGACGAGTTCATCGCGTTCGCGGGACGACGCTGGGGCTGGGAGATCGATCCGCGGCTCGTCGCGCCGGCGCCGGCGGTCATCCCCGCCTATGTCGACGCGTTCGTGGAGGACACGGAGCCCGGCGACGAGGTCATCATCACGGCGCCGGTCTACCCGCCCTTCACGACGTACCTGCGTCAGGCCGGTCGCGTCGTGACCGAGGCGCCCCTCACCGAGGATCTCCGCCTGGACCTGGCCGCCCTCGAGGCGGCGTTCGAGGCGGCCACCGCGCCTCGGGAGGGCTCCACGCAGCGCCGCGCCGCGGGATTCCTGCTGTGCAACCCGCACAACCCGGGCGGCACCGTCCACACGCGCGCGGAGCTCGAGGCTGTCGCTGCCCTCGCCCACCGCTACGACGTGACGGTCGTCTCCGACGAGATCCACGCGCCGCTCGTCTACACGGGCGCCGAGTTCGTCCCGTACGCGTCGGTGGACCCGCGAGGCATCGCCATCCAGTCGGCCTCCAAGGCGTTCAACCTCGCCGCGATGCCGGCCGCTCAGACGATCGTCGGCGAGGAGCGCCGCTCATGGCTCGCCCAGTTCCGCAAGGGCGCGCACGGCCACCCGACCTACCTCGGCACCGTCGCGGCCTCGGTCGCCTACCGCGAGGGCGACGCGTGGCTCGCTGGCCTGCTCGCGGGGCTCGAGGCCAATCGCGACACGATGCTCGACCTCGTCGCGACCAGCCTCCCCGGCGTGACGGCCTCCCCGAACCCCGCGACGTTCCTCGCGTGGCTCGACTTCCGCGGCACCGCGGCCGCCGGCGGCCGCGACCTCGGCGATGAGCCCGCGACCGCGCTGCTCAAGGAGGGACGCGTCGCGCTCAACCCCGGCACGTCGTTCGGGGGCGGCGGCGTCGGCCACGCGCGCCTCAACTTCGCGGCGCCCCCGGCGGTGCTGCGCGAGGGTCTCGCACGGATCGCGTCGGTCGTCACCGGCTGACCGGCGCACGGGAGGGGACCGAGATGACCGACATGCGCGTCCTGCTGCTGCACGGCCTGGGCAACCACCGTCCGCGCGAGCACTGGCAGTGGTGGCTCGCCGAGCGGCTTCGCCGCGACCGCGTGCCCGTGCAGCATCCGCAGCTGCCCGACCCCGACGCACCGTCGTTCGAGGCGTGGCGTGAGGTCGCGCTCGCCGAGCTCGAGATGCTCGCGGGTGGCGGCGAGCGGGTCCTGCTCACGCACTCCCTGTCGTGCGTGCTGTGGGCGCGCCTCGCGCCCGAGCTGCCCGAGCGGCTCCGCCCTCACCGCGTCGCGCTGATCGCGCCGCCGTCGCCCGGCCGCCTGGCCGAGGTGCTGCCGGGCTTCCCCTTCGCGACCGACGCCGACCTCGGCGCCGTCACCGACACCCGCCTTGTGGCCCGCGAGCGCGACCCGTACCGCGAGACCTCGGTCGCCGACGCATCGTCCCTGTGGAAGGTCCCCGGGTTCGAGCTGGACGGCGACGGCCATCTCAACCACGAGGACGGCCACGGCCCGTGGCCCTCGGTGCTCGCATGGACCCTCACCGGCGATGATCAGGCATGGAGTGCCGCCACCCGTTAGGGTGGTCGCATGCCCACGGGCCTTGCCCCGGACGCCGAGGTCCGGATCGACGATGCACTGGTGTCACGCCTGCTCGCGGCGCAGCACCCTGAGCTCGCGGCGCTTCCGCTCGGCGAACACCACGAGGGCTGGGACAACGTCACGGTGCGGCTGGGCGACGATCTCGCGGTCCGCCTCCCCCGACGTCAGCTGGGCGCCGACCTCGCCGACCGCGAGCACCGCTGGCTGACCGAGCTCGCGCCCCGCTGGGGCTTCCGCGTTCCCGCGCCGGTGCGCCTCGGCGTGCCCGGCGAGGACTATCCGTGGCGCTGGTCGGTCGTCCCGTACTTCGAGGGCGACCGCTGCTTCGACGCGCCGCTGTCGCGCGACGGCGTCGCGGACCTCGGCACGGCGCTCGCCCAGGTGCACCGCCCCGCCCCCGAGGACGCGCCCCGCAACTCCTTCCGCTCGGCGACGCTCGCGGACCGGGCCGAGGTCTTCGACGCCAGGATCAACACGGTGCTCGCGATCGCGGACGCCCCCGTCACGCTGCTCGAGGAGGAGGCGCGCGAGGCCTTCGAGGCCGGTGCCAACGCGGGACGCGAGATGGAGACCTGGGCACATCTGGACCTTCACGGCGGCAACGTGCTGACCCGCGAGGGCCGGCTCGAGGCGCTGCTCGACTGGGGCGACCTCGGGGTAGCCGATCCCGCGACGGACCTGGGGCAGGCGCTGTCGCTCGTGGGACGAGCGGCGTTCCGGCCGCTGCTCGAGGCGTATGCGGAGGCCGAGGGCGCGGCCGCGAGCGCGGGCGGCGCGCTCGATCAGGTGACGGCGCTGCGCGTGGAGGCGGAGGCCGTCGGCTACTCGCTCACGCTCGCGTGCCACGAGAAGGCGATCCATCCGGGCGCGGGCTGGTCGGCGCTGATCGACCTGGGCTACGCGCGCCCGGCATAGGCCCGATGCGGGTCAGACGCCGAGCGACCTCAGGAACGGCTCGTACTCGACCCAGTTCTCCTCGTCGGTGCGGTCCTCGCGCCAGATCGACTGCGCGTAGGCGAGCTGCTCGTCGCTGAGGCTGTTCCACACGCTCATGATGCGGTCGTGGTCGCCGTGCCAGTAGCCGACGAGGCGCATCGAGGCCATCGGCAGCCCGGCCTCCTTGCGCAGGCTCTGGCGGATGCGCCGCGACTCGGCGGCCTCGCACGCGACCCACACGTAGGGCTCGCAGTCCGCGTCGCGCAGGCCCGGGAGCAGGGACCTCAGCTCCGAGCACAGCACGGACGGCGCGTAGCCGTTGCCACCGAGCCGCCACTCGACGCTGACCTCCGCCGCGGACGGGAGCTCACGCTTGTCCACGAGGGACGCGAGCTCGATCACGACGGAGAAGCGCTCGTCGGGGTTCGCCTCCGCGAGGATGCGCGCGATCGCGGGCAGCGCGGTCGCGTCCCCGACGAGCACTCGACGATGCGCGGCCGACGGGGGCGCGTAGTACGCCTTGGGCTCGGAGACGTCGACCGCGTCGCCGGGGCGGACCTGCTGTCCCCACAGCGCGCCGGGGCCGTGCCCGTGCAGCGCGATCTCCATCTCGAACCCGTCGGACAGCACCTTGCTCACGCTGTAGTGCCGGGAGCTGTGGCCGTCGCCCGCGTCCATGTTCTCCGCGCCGACCTCGACGTGGATGAACTCGTCCGCGGCGCCTGTCGTGACCCACGTGTCGGGGGCCGTGACGCGCACGCGCACGAAGCCGGGGCTCACCTGCTCCACGCCGGTGACGACGGTCGTGATCGTGGTCTCCATGGGTCCTTCCGGGAGCAGGGACGATGCGGCACGGACGATGCGATCCGGGCTCGTTCGGGTAAGGCTCACCTCACCATAGATTAGGAAACGAGTCAATTTCGTAAATACGTCAACTACTTCTCGTGCGAGAATCCCCGCATGCGCGTGTCCGCTCGACGTCGACTCACACGCGCCCTCGCGGGCGCGGCGGTGACGACGTTCGCCGCGCTCGGATCCCACGTCCTCGCCGGCGCACACACCCCGACCCTCGTCGGCGTCGCGATGCCTTTCGCGCTCGCGTTCGTCGTCTGCTTCCACCTGGTCGGCACGCGGCTCACGCTCCCGCGCCTCACCGCGGCGGTGATCGCGAGCCAGGGGATCTTCCACCTCCTGTTCGCGTGGGGCACGGCATCGGCGACGCTCTCGGGGGACACGTCGGCTCACCACGTCGAGCCCGGGTCGCTCGCGGTGCACGCGAGCCACGCGGGTCACTCCGGCACCGGCATGACGATCGCCCACCTCATGGCGGCGGTCGCGACCATCGCGGCGATCCACCGCGCCGACCGACTGTGGGCCGCGCTGCGCGGCCTCGCCACGCACCTCGCCCGCCGCTGGCGCGAGGCGCTGACCGCGCCGGCGCCGCTCCCGGCCCCCGCGACCCGCATCGTCCCGGCCGTGCGACGCCCCGTCGCCGCACGCCGCGCCGTCGTCTCCCAGCCCGCGCTCCTGCGCGGACCCCCGGCCTTCTCTCTCTGACAACGCCCGCGCACGGCCCGACGCCGAGCGCGGACTCCGCACGCGCGCCGCACACCGTGCCGCCGCGAGCGAACCCCAGGAACCAGCCCGTCGTCCCTGCGCGCCCACGCGCGACCCAGGCGACCCCCGCACGGGCGCCCCATGAAGAGAGAACCATGTTCACGTCCCCCACCCGCTTCCCCTCCACCACCCGCCTCGTCGCCGCCGCGGCCCTGATCGGCTCGGCGTTCGCGCTGACCGCGTGCTCGACCGACGCCGAGGCGGAGACCTCGGAGCCCCTCACCATCACCGATGCCTGGGTCAAGGCCGTCGACGACGGCATGACCGGCGCGTTCGCTCTGATCGAGAACACCTCGGACGAGGCCGTCACGATCGTCGGCGCCACGACCGACGCCTCCTCGATGGTCCAGCTGCACGAGACCGTCGCCGACGAGTCCGGGAGCACGACGATGCAGGAGGTCGACGGCGGCTTCACGATCGAGCCCGGCGCGGCCCTCACGCTCGAGCCCGGCGGCGACCACCTCATGCTCATGGGCGTCGCCGACCCCCTCGAGGCGGGCGCCGACGTGGACATCACGCTCGAGCTGTCGGACGGCACCGAGTTGCCGTTCACGGCCGTCGTGAAGGAGTTCAGCGGCGCCCAGGAGGAGTACAGCGCCGACATGGACGGCATGGACATGAGCTCCGACGACTCGGACATGGAGATGTCGCCGAGCGCGTCGATGTCCATGGACGGCGAGTGATCCGGCGCACGAGCGCCACCGCGTCCGGTCCGAGCCGCCGCGGATTCCTCACGGGATCCGCGGCGGCGGCCGGAGTCGTCGTCGGCGCGGCGGGCGGGGCGACGGTCGCGCGCGCGGCCGAGCCCGAGGCGACGACCGACACGACCGGGTTGAACGGCGCGCGCACCGCGTCGTTCCACGGCGCGCACCAGGCGGGCGTCACGTCGAGCCCGGGCGCGCACGGCACGTTCGTGACGTTCGACCTGGTAGAGGGGTCGACGAGGGACGACCTACGCCGCCTCATGCGGCTGTGGACGGACGATGCGCGCCGCCTCATGGCGGGCGACGGCGCCCTGGCCGACACCGAGCCCGAGCTCGCGAGCGCCCCGGCGGGCCTCACGATCACCGTGGGCTGGGGCCGCGCCGCCGCCCTGCTGGCGGACGAGAGCCAGGTCCCGTCCTGGCTCGGGCCGCTGCCCGCCTTCTCGATCGACGCGCTCGAGGACCGCTGGTCCGACGGCGACCTGCTCGTGATGATCCACGCGGACGACCCCACGACGGTGAGCCATGCGACCCGCATGATCGTCAAGGACGCGACGAGCCTCGCGACCGAGCGCTGGCGGCAGACGGGCTTCCGCCAGGCGTACGGCAGCCACGCGTCGGGCACGACGATGCGCAACCTCTTCGGCCAGGTCGACGGCACCACGAACCCGCCGACCGCGGCCGACGAGTTCGCGGCCCGCGTGTGGATCGAGGACGGCTGGCTCGCCGGCGGCACCTCCCTGGTGCTGCGCCGCATCCGCATGGACATGGCCACGTGGGACGAGGCCGACCGCGTGGGCCGCGAGAACGCGATGGGCCGCACGCTCGACACGGGCGCGCCCCTCACCGGGACGGCCGAGCACGACGAGCCCGACTTCGAGGCCGTGAACGAGCGCGGCTTCCCGATCATCTCCGACGTCGCCCACATCCGGCGGGCGAGGCCCGACGATCCCAGCCGGCGCATCGTCCGTCTGGCCTACAACTACGACGAGCCCGCCAGGGGCGGGGACGACGCCGAGGTCGGGCTGCTGTTCGGCAGCCTCCAGGCGGACGTGGACGCGCAGTTCGTGCCGATCCAGGAGCGCCTGGCCGAGGCGGACCTGCTCAACGTGTGGACCACGCCCGTGGGCTCGGCGGTCTTCGCGATCCTGCCGGGCTGCGCCGAGGACGGATTCCTGGGGGACACGCTGCTGGCATGATTCTTCGCATGGACTCGCTCTCGACCCGCTTCCCGCGGGTCAGCGCGGGCACGATCCTTCCGGACGAGTTCGTGCATGCGCTGCTCAAGGAGAGCGCCCCGGAGTACGCCCACCTTCCGCTCGGGCACCGGTACACGGATGCCGAGGAGCACTTCGCCATCAGGCTCGGGGACGAGATGGTCGTGGAGCTTCCGCACGCGCGACGCACCCCGTCCTGGGACCCCGTCGCGATGCGATACCTCGCGCACGCGGCGCCAGGCTGGGACTTCCATGCGCGCGTGCCCTCCCTGGTGTGCGAGCCCGCGCTCGGCTACCCGCACCGCTTCGAGATCTCGCGATGGATCGACGCCTCCACCGCGAGCCGCTCCCCTCTGCACGTGGATGCGGCTCCGGCGATCGGTCGCGCGCTGGCCCAGGTCCATGCGGGCCCGGTCGGGCCCGACGCGCCGCTGCACGGCTCGTTCGCCGACAGCCTCGCCTCGCGGCTCGCGCGAGCGCACGACCGCCTGGACGATGCGGCTCCCGCCTCCTCGCCCGAGGGCGCGCGGGTGCGCACGGATGCGGTGAGCGCAACCTGGGAGGCGGCGCTCGACGCCCCCGCGGTGCTCGAGCACGGCTGGATCACCGGCGCGCTCGATCCGCGCGTGGTGATGGCGCGAGGCGGGCGCTTCCTGGGCCTCGTGCACTGGCGCGAGCTGTCCGTCGGCGATCCCCTGAGCGATCTGGGCGCGGCGGCGCTGCTGTTCGAGCCGGCCGGGCTCGACGGACTCCTCGAGGGCTACGGCCAGGACGGCCCGGACCTGCGGGCGCAGATCAGGGCCGCCGCCGTGGCCCGCGCCCTCGGGTACGTCGGCTCGAGTGCTGCGCCGATCGCGCGGCTCGGCTGGACGCGCCTCGAGGAGATGGGGATGCTCGGCGACCCGAGCCGCGACTGACGGCGCACGCACGCCGCATCGTGCCAAGGTAGGGGCATGGACATCTTCGAGACGCCCCTTCCCGGGGTCGGCGTCCGCTACGAGTTCACGGCGGAGAGCGGCGACCGCGTCGGCATCGTGGTCAGGCGCGACGGCAAGCGCGACATCGGCATCTACGACCGCGAGGACCCGGACGACTGCACCGGCACGCTCGAGCTGTCCGAGGGCGACGCGTCCGCGCTCGCCGAGCTGCTCGGCGGCACGAACATCACCGCCCGGCTCGAGTCGCTGCGTCACACGGTCGAGGGCCTCGCGATCGAGTGGATCACGATGCCCGCGCATGGGGGCCTCACGAACCGGACCATCGGCGACGGCCGCATCCGCACCACGACGGCCGCGTCCATCGTGGCGGTCATCCGCGACGAGGTCGGCGTCCCCGGCCCCGGCCCGAGCTTCGAGCTGCGCGCCGGCGACACCGTCCTGGTGATGGGCAGCGAGCACGCCGTGGGCCAGGCGCGGCAGATCCTGATCGGATAGGACGATGCTCCCCACCGGCAGCGTGAGCGCGCTGAGGCTTGCCGCCGCCGGTCCGGAGGGGACGAGCGACATCCTCGTCGAGCTGGGCATCGTCCTGCTCGTGCTCGCGATCCTGGGACGGCTCGCGGCGCGCATGGGGATCCCGTCGATCCCGCTGTACCTGCTCGCGGGCCTCATGCTCGGCGAGGGAGGGCTGATCCCGCTCGACGCGGGCGAGGAGTTCCTGGCCGTCGGCGCGCAGATCGGCGTGGTGCTGCTGCTCCTCCTGCTCGGGCTCGAGTACTCGCCCGAGGACCTGCGGCACGGGCTCAGGACCACGTGGCTCGCGGGGCTCGTCGACGGGCTCGCCAACGGCCTGCCCGGCTTCGCGCTCGGCCTCCTCATGGGCTGGTCCGTGACGGCGTCGCTGCTGCTCGCGGGCGTCACCTACATCTCGTCGTCCGGGATCATCGCGCGCCTCCTGGGCGACTTCGAGCGCTACACCAACCGCGAGACCCCCGTCATCCTCAGCATCCTCGTGATGGAGGACATCGTCATGGCGGTGTTCCTGCCGATCATGGCGGTGCTGCTGGTGGGCGCGTCGGTCGCGCAGGGGGCCGTGGCCGCGGGCGTCGCGATCGCGCTGGTCGCCGCCGCGGTGTTCGTGTCCTTCAAGTTCTCCCGCCACGTGTCCGCCGCGGTGCACTCCCGCTCGCGCGAGCTGCTGCTGCTGTCGGTCCTCGGCCTCACGTTCCTGGTCGCGGGCCTCGCCGAGGCCGCGCAGGTCTCCGCCGCGGTCGGGGCGTTCCTCCTGGGGCTCACGCTCTCGGGCCAGGTCGCCGACGACGTGCGCGACCTCATGCCTCCCCTGCGCGACGTGTTCGGCGGCATCTTCTTCGTGTTCTTCGGCGTCACGATCGACCCGCGCGACCTGATCCCCGTCCTGCTTCCAGCGCTCGCTCTCGCGGTCGTCACGGCCGCCACCAAGATCGCCACAGGGATGTGGGCCGCCAAGCGCGCCGGGATCGGGCCCAAGGGCCAGTGGCGCGCGGGCGTCTCGCTCGTGCCCCGCGGCGAGTTCTCGATCGTCATCGCGGGCCTCGGCATCGGCGCAGGAGTGCAGCCTCAGCTCGGACCGCTCGCCGCCGCGTACGTGCTGATCCTGGCCTTCTCGGGAAGCCTCATGATGCGCTACGCCGCGAAGATCGGGCCGCCGTCGCGCTGGCTGCCGGCGCGAGCCGACGCGCGGTGACCACGCGCTGAGAAGGCGCCCCCGCATCGTCCCTTCGCCGCCCGGCCCGTGAACCGGGGGCCGCTCGCCGTGTGAGACGATATGGCATCGTCCCGCGAGGCCTGAGTCCCGCGGCCGCGGGACGATGCGCCGGTCGCGTCGCGCAGGTGGTGCGGCAGACGTGCGATGCAGCGCGTCGTCTCCTTCACACAAGCGGGGTGGACATGTTCTCGCGCTATCGCGACATCCTTGCGCTTCCTGGCGCGTCCGCGTTCTTCTGGTGGGGCCTGATCTCCCGCATCCAGATGGGCATGACGTCGCTCGCGACCTTCCTGCTGGTGCAGATCGAGTACGGCTCCTACGCGACCGCGGGCCTCGTCGTGGGAGTGTTCGCGCTGGGCGCCGCCGTGATCAACCCGCAGATCAGCCGCCTCGTCGACGAGTACGGGCAGTCGCGCGTGCTGCGGTTCGGGTTCGCGGTCGCGGTGCTCGCGCGCCTCGCGTTCGTCGCCGCCGCGCTCATGCACGCCCCCACCTGGGCGCTGCTGATCATCGTGCCGTTCTTCGCCGGCGCCGGCTCCCAGGGAACCCTGACACGCGCCAGGTGGACCCACATCGTCCCCGACAAGCACGCCCTGAACTCCGCGTTCTCGCTCGAGAGCTCGATGGAGGAGACGCTGTTCATCGCGGGCCCCGCGCTCGCGACGATCCTCGCGACCCAGGTCGCGTCATGGCTTCCGTCCGTGGTGGCCGCCGCGACCCTGCTGGTCGGCGGCTACGTCTTCCTGTCGCTGCGCGACACCGAGCCGCCCGCCAAGCGCGTCGACGGCGGCACGTCGCCGCTGACGACTGTCGTGCCGATGATCGACGGCTCCCTGCCGCGCGTGGGCTACCAGGAGCCGCCGCGCAAGGTGCAGCGCTACCGCCGCCCGCTGCGCGGCCACCTGCTCGTCACGACGCCCGCGCTGGTCCTCACGTCCTTCGTGTTCGCGACGCAGGGCGCGCTGTTCGCGTCCGCCGACGCGGCGACGGTCGCGTTCGCGGAGGAGCTCGGGCTCAAGTCATGGTCCGGGCCCGTGCTCGCGGTGTTCGCGCTCGGCTCGCTCGTGGGCGGGCTGCTGTACGGCTCGCGCGTGTGGAGCCGCACCCTCGCGTCGCGCCTGCTGTGGGGCGTGACCGCCTCGGGCATCGGCGCGATCACGTTCCACCTCGCGGGGAACCTCGTGTGGCTCGGCGCGCTCATGTTCCTCACGGGCCTCGCGATCGCGCCGACCATGGCCGTCGGCGACGGCGTGGTCCACGCGCTCGTGCCCCGCACCCGCGTCACCGAGGGCATGGCGTGGACCCGCGTCGGCCTCGACGCGGGAGTCGCGCTCGGCGCCTGGGTCACGGGCATCGCGATCGACAGCTACGGCGCCCACGGAGGCTTCACCGTCACCGCGTGGTCCGGCGCGCTCGGCATCGTCCTCATGCTCAGCGGCTGGAGCTACCTGCGCCGCAAGAAGGCCTACGAGGAGACCGTGTCGCGAGCGCCCGCGGTGGCGTGAAGGACGCCGTCTACCAGGCACTCCGTGCCTTGGTGGACATATCACCCAGGTGATTGCGCGCGGAGGCGATCCTCCCTATCCTCAGCGACATGTCCCCCACGCTGAGGCCCCTGTCCCTGTCGCGCGCCTGGGGGGAGTCCCCAGCCAGCTCGCCCGCATCATCGCTGCTGCGCCGATGGTTCACGGCCGCGCTCGTCGCGGCGTTGATGCTCGTGACGGCGGCCGTCGTGTCGCCTCCCGCGAGCGCCGTGGCTGTCGCGGGCACGATCAGCGGCATCGCCAAGCCGACGGGCGTCGCCTTCAGCCCCGACGGCAGCATCGCCTACGTCACCGACTTGGGCGCCAACAGGGTGCGAGTGGTCGACACCGCCACCGAGACGATCATCGCGACCGTCGCGGTCGGAACCGCGCCCTATGCCATCGCCGTCACCCCCGACGGCACGCGCGCGTATGTCACGAACTGCACCAACGGCACCGTGTCCGTCATCGACACCTCGTCCGCCACGGTGATCGCCACCGTCGCAGTCGGAACCACGCCCTACGGCATCGCGGTCACCCCCGACGGAAGCAAGGCCTACGTCACGAATTACTCCACGAACAACGTCAGCGTCATCGATACCGCCACGAACTCCGTGACCGCGACGGTTGCGACCGGCGCGGGCCCGGTCGACCTCGCCGTCAGCCCCGACGGCAGCAAGGTCTACACGTCGAACGCGAACAGCCCGACGATGACGGTGATCGACACGGCGACGCACACCGTGACGGCCACGATCCCTACGGAACGCTACAACTACGGCATCGCGCTGAGCCCCGATGGGACGAAGGCCTACGTCTTGTTGGCCAGCCTGGATCGGGTGGACGTCATCGACATCGCCGCGGAGACGACGATCGCCAGCGTGCCCGTGGGCGACAACCCGCTGTACATCGCGGCAAGCGCCGACGGTTCGACCCTCTACACCGCGAACCAGTCCGACGGCACCGTCTCCGTCATCGATACGGCCACCGCCACCGTCACGGAGACCGTCGCGGTCGGGCGCTATCCGTTCGACATCGCGGTCAATCCGAACGGAGAGACCGCGTACGTCGCCGTCTGGGGGGACTCGGCGGTCAAGGTGATCAATCTGGCGGCCGCGCCCACCGCCCCGACCTCGGTGACCGCCACCGCCGGCGAGTCCTCGGTGTTCGTCACGTGGGACGAGCCCGTCGACGACGACGGCGAGGACGTCACCGGCTACACCGTCACCGTCTCCGACTCCTCGGGGGTCGTCGCGACGGCCCAGGCCGGTCCCGAGCTGCGCGGCCGCACGATCGGCGATCTCGAGAACGGCGTCGAGTACGCCGTCACCGTCACGGCGACGAGCGCGGCGGGCACGAGCCCGGCCTCGAGCGCGGTCACCGCAACCCCGGTCGACGCGGCCGGACCGAACGCCGAGACCGGCACGATCGACGCGGGCGCCGGCCCGTGGGGCGTCGCGGTCAGCCCCGACGGCTCCACCGCGTACGTCGTCAATCACGACCCGGAGACGGTCTCCGTCGTCGACGTGGCGACAGGGACCGTGACCCACACGATCACCGTCGGCACCTGGCCCAGCGCCATCGCGCTCACTCCCGACGGCGCCAAGGCGTACGTCACCAACGGCCTGGGTGGAATCGTGTCGGTCATCGACACCGCCGCAGGCGCCGTCATCGCGACCGTCACGGTGGGCACCTACCCCTACGGGGTCACGATCAGCCCTGACGGCACGATCGCCTACGTGACCGCCTTCAACGGAGGCACCGTGACCGGGATCGACACCGCGACGGACACGGTGCTCTTCACCGAGACGATCGGTGGCAACCCCGCAGGCATCGTCTCGAGCCCCGACGGCGAGACGCTGTACGTGGTCGACCTTGGCGGAGCCCGCATCGTCGTGCTCGAGGCCGCCACCCAGCACACGCTCGCGAGGATCCCGGTCGGCGCCGACCCGTACAACATCGCGATCTCCCCTGACGGGGCCACGCTGTACGTCAGCAACAGCTCAGACGACACCGTGACGGCGATCGACGCCGCGACGTACGGCGTGCTCGACACCATCGCGGTCGGGGCCTCGCCGTACGGCCTGGCAGTCACCCCCGACGGCACCGCCGTCTACGTGCTCAACGGCTCCGATGACAGCGTCTCCGTCATCGACACCGCGACGGCGATGGTGACACGGACCTTCGACGTCGGCGACCGGCCCTACAGGATCGCCTTCGCCCCCGACGGCACCACCGCGTATGTCACGAACTTCTTCGACGGCACGCTCTCGGTGGTCACGTTCACGACGACGCCCGCCGCGCCGACCGCTCTCGTCGCCACGCCGGACGATGCGTCGGTCGCGCTGACGTGGGACGCTCCCGCGGACGACGGCGGTCTCCCGGTCACCGACTACGTTGTCGAGTTCCGCGCGGCCGGTGACGCGTGGGCGGCATTCGACGACGGAGTCTCCGCCGCGACGTCAGCGACGGTCACCGGACTGACCAACGACACGATGTACGAGTTCCGCGTCAGCGCCGTCAACGCCCATGGCACCGGCGTCGCCTCGGCGACCGCGACCGCGACGCCCGTGACACCTGTCACCGTCGAGGACGCCGACCAACCCGACGACGGGGAAGCCGCCACGCCCGCCGAGTCCGACGACTCCGACGCGCTCGCGACGAGCGATTCCGCGGACGCGTCGGCCGGACGGTCGGAGGAGCTCGCGGCCGCAGACACGGCGTCCGAGGAGACCGTCTCGACGGACGACGAGCTCGCGGCGACCGGCGCGAACGGCGCCTTCAGCATCGTCCTGGCGCTCGTCCTCGCTCTCGGAGGTGCAGCCCTGCTCGCGGTGCGCCGCGTGTACGCAGAGCGCTGAGAGAGGCATCGGCGCCCGGATTCCGGTCCGGGCGCCGATGCTCCCCCTCAGGGGTGAGCTCACGGCTCAGCTGAACTCGCCGACCTCGTAGACCTCGTCGGCCATGATCCCGTTGGCCTCCTGATGCACCGCGTTCGGTGCGGAGGCGTCGGGTGCCTCGGACAGGCAGAAGACCTTGCCCTGCTCCTCATCGAGCCAGTACTTGAGGAACTGGACGCCGTGAGCCTTCTGATGCTCCAGATCCTTGGCGTGGATCGCGGCGACGGTGGCGGCATCGATCCCGCCAGCGATGTTGTGGACATCCATGTACTTCGGCATGTGAACCTCCGGGGACTTGCGCCGAATTGCTGCGGATGGGTGGGGCGGAGCGCCCCGGACAGGCCCGTCACGGCCCGGCACACGGTAGGTGCGCGACAGGCGGGCCCCTCATCCCGCCTGGCTTGAGGCTAACCCCGCGCGAACGGGTGCGCTCAGCAAGGGCACCCGGTGCCGCACCAGGGGTGACAGGTCCGCGCGGAGGCTGGGACGATGGGGGCATGCAGCCCACCCTTGTGCTCCGCGACGCGACGCCCGACGACGGCGCCACGCTCGCCGCGATCTACAACCCCTACGTGCGCGACACGGTCATCACCTTCGAGACCGAGGAGGTCCCGGCCGAGCAGATGGGCGCACGCGTCGCGAAGGTGCAGGCCGCCGGCCTGCCGTGGCTCGTGGCCTCGGATCCGGACAGCGGGACGATGCTGGGGTTCGCGTACGCGGGTCCGTTCCAGGATCGCGACGCGTACCGGCACGCGCTCGAACTCACGATCTACCTCGCCTCCGACGCGCGCGGGCGCGGCCTGGGGACGATGCTGTTCGAGGCCGTGATCGCCCGCGTGCAGGACCTCCCCGCCTCGTCGAAGCACGCCCCCGCGCACGGCCTGTACTCGCGCATCGCGCTCCCGAACGCCGCGTCGGCGGCGCTTCACGACAGGTTCGGCTTCACGCAGGTCGGCACGTTCGGCGAGGTCGGGCACAAGCTCGGGCGATGGATCGACGTCGGCGTCTGGCAGCTGCTGCTCGACGACTGAACGGGCCCGGCTTTGGGCCCCGCATACCCGACATAGCAGGCACTTCCACGTGCGCCATTGCGTCACGCCACCGAGTCGGTCACCATAGTGAGAACAGTTGCCGCCCCGGGGCAACGGCGCGAGGGGCGCCGTGGCCGACGGGCCGAATGGGGATCACCGTGCTTCGCCACAGGACTCACACGAACGACAGGGGATTCTCCCTGGTCGAGCTGCTCGTCGTCATCATCGTGATCGGCGTGCTCGCCGCGATCGCGATCCCGATCTACCTCGACCACCAGGCGAAGGCGAAGGACTCCGTCGCGCAGTCCGACGCGATGAACCTCGGCATCCAGATCCGCGCCGCGTTCGATGAGGACACGACGGCGGTCACCGTCACCGCGGACACGACTGCCGGCGTGTACAAGGTCAACGGGGAGGCCGTGCTGGGGATCTCCCCCGGCGTCGAGTTCGTGGGCTTCACCGGCTCGGCGATCGATGACTGGTGCGTCCAGCTCAAGAACCCGGGAGGCTACGTCTCCAACGAGCCCGGCGTCAGCTTCGACTCCGCGCGAGGCTACGTCGAGAACACCGCCTGCGCCGCCCTCGCGACGCCCTGACGCCGGACGCACAGCGCGGCGCCGCCCCTCAGGACGACGCCGCGCTCGCTTGAGTCCTAGCGGACGGCCTTGGTGGCCTCGATGAGGTGCTCGAGGCTAGCGACGGTCTCCTTGTAGCCGCGAGTCTTGAGACCGCAGTCGGGGTTGACCCACAGCTGGCGGCCGGGGATCGACTCCTTGGCGAGGCTCAGCAGCTCGGTCATCTCCTGCGTGGAGGGCACGCGCGGCGAATGGATGTCCCACACGCCCGGCCCGATCTGGCGCTCGTAGCCGTGGGTGCGGATCGCGGGCAGCACCTCCATGCGGGAGCGCGCGGCCTCGATCGACGTGACGTCGGCGTCGAGGCCGTCGATCGCGTCGATGATCTCGCTGAACTCCGAGTAGCACAGGTGGGTGTGGATCTGCGTGTCGTCCTTGGCGCCCGCGGTGGACAGGCGGAACGAGCCGACCGACCACTCGAGGTACGCGGCCTGGTCGCGCTTGCGCAGCGGCAGGAGCTCGCGCAGGGCGGGCTCGTCGACCTGGATGATGCCGATGCCCGCGGCCTCGAGGTCGGTGACCTCGTCGCGCAGCGCGAGACCGACCTGGTCGGCGGTGACCCCGAGAGGCTGGTCGTCGCGCACGAACGACCACGCGAGGATCGTGACCGGGCCGGTGAGCATGCCCTTGACCGGCTTGGTGGACAGCGACTGCGCATACTGGGCCCAGCGCACCGTCATCGGCGCGGGGCGCGAGACGTCGCCCCACAGGATCGAGGGGCGCGTGCAGCGCGAGCCATAGGACTGGACCCAGCCGTTCTTCGTGACCGAGAAGCCGTCGAGCAGCTCGGCGAAGTACTGGACCATGTCGTTGCGCTCGGCCTCGCCGTGCACGAGCACGTCGAGCCCGAGGTCCTCCTGGAGGCCGATGACCGAGTCGATCTCGGCCTTCATCGCGTCCTCGTAGGCGGCGTCGTCGATCTCGCCCTTGGCCCACGCGGCGCGGGCCTTGCGGATCTCTGCGGTCTGCGGGAACGAGCCGATGGTCGTGGTCGCGAGCTCGGGCAGGTCGAAGCGGTCGTGCTGGGCCGCCTCACGCGCCACGTACGAGGAGCGATCGCGGTCCGCGGGGGTGACGGCCGCGAGCGCCGCGCGCACGTCGGCGCGGTTGGTGCCCGGGTGCGCGGCGCGGTCGGCGAGGGCCGCACGAGCCTCGGCGAGCGCGTCGGCGACGGCGTCCTCACCCTCCCGCAGCGCGGTCGCGAACGTGACGACCTCGCCGATCTTCTCGTCGGCGAACGACAGCCAGCTGAGCAGCTCCTCGCCCAGGTGCTCCTCGCCCTTGAGGGTGTGGGGCACGTGGAACAGCGAGGTCGCGGTGCCGACCGTGACGGCGCCGCCGAGCTCGGCGACGGCCGCGAGCTTCGCGAGCGCCTTGTCAGGGTCAGTGCGCCAGATGTTGTGGCCGTCGACGACGCCCGCGACGACCGTGAGACCCGCGAGGTCGACGTCGGTCGGGACCGCACCCTTGACGAGGTCGAGCGCGACAGCCTCGACGCCGGACGATGCGAGGACGGGCAGGGCGTCCTCGAGCGAGCCCATGGGGGCGGCGACGAGGATCTGCGGGCGGTCCGTGGACGATGCGAGGGCCGCGTAGACCTTCTCGGCGCCTGCGAGCACGTCCTCACGGGAGGCGTCGATGTCGGCGACCAGGACGGGCTCGTCGATCTGGACCCACTCGGCTCCCGCGGCCTTGAAGGCCGCGAGGAGCTCGACGTAGATCGGGAGCAGGTCGTCAAGGCGCTCGATCGGCGCGAAGCCCGTGGGCGCATCGTCCGTGGGCTTGGCGAGGTACAGGTAGGTGAGCGGGCCGGTGATGACCGGGCGGGTGAGGAAGCCCGCCTCCTTGGCCTCGACGAACTCGTCGACCCAGCGGGTCGACGACAGCGCGAAGACCGTCTCGGGGCCGATCTCGGGGACCAGGTAGTGGTAGTTCGAGTCGAACCACTTGGTCATCTCGAGCGGGGCGTCGGCGCCCTCGCCGCGGGCGATGGTCGAGTAGCCGGCGAGATCCACCGAGCCGTCCTCGGCGCGCAGGCGCGAGAAGCGGGCGGGGATCGCGCCGAACGTCACCGACGCGTCGAGCACGTGGTCGTAGAACGAGAAGTTGGAGGGGATGGACGAGTCGTCCTTCGTAAGGCCCAGCTCGGCCATGCGCTCGCGCGTGACGGACCGGAGCTGCTTCGCGGTCGCCTCGAGGTCGGACTGGGCGGTGTTGCCCTTCCAGAACGACTCGAGCGCCTTCTTGAGCTCACGGTTACGGCCGATGCGGGGATAACCCAGGACGGTGCCACCGGGGAACGCGGGTGCGGTCGCGGCAGCATCAAAGTTGTCAGACATGACTACCTCAAGCAGATGTTGCGCGGCGGGCTCGCCATTGCGCTTTGTCGACGCGCGCTCAGGCGCACCGAGATTGTGTCGGGGATGTTACGCGGGTTTTCGCGCGTCTGCCAGGGGTATTCAGGCGATTATGGAAATGCCAGGCACCTTGGACAGGTGTCGGGCGACCTCCAGTGCCGTCCGGAGTGTGGTCAGACCTTCTCAACCAGTGAGACGGGAACGCCGGCCTCGACGGTGCGCGACACGGTGCAGTACTTCTCGTGACTCGCCTTGAGGGCCGAGGCGACGCGCGCGCGAGCCTTGTCGCCGTCCTCACCCTCGGGGAAGGCAAGGTCGAAGGCGACCTGGATCTCGCGCAGGATGTTGCCCTCGTCGTTCTTGACGGCCTCGGCGGTCGCCGTGACCTCGAAGGTGTCGGGCTCCGCGCGGCGCGTCGTCATCATGTCCACGTCGATGCTCGAGCAGCCCGCGATCGCCGCCAGCAGCATCTCGACCGGCGACACGAGCCCCTCGCCGCGGCCGAACGTGAGCTGCGCACCCGACTCGGTCGTGACCGTGTACACGCCCTCCGACTCGCGGCTCATCGTGATCTTCTTGGGGGTGGTCTGGTCGGGCATGCGTTCCTCTCGGGGCGTCGGCGTACGACTGAGGCTAACGCCCCGAGCGGGTGATGGCTTCCACGTGGGAAGAGGCCACCCTGAGGTGGAGCGCGATCTCATCACCGGGTCGGAGTAGTCCTCCCTCGTTCGCGTCGACGCCAAAGCATGCGGCCCAGCACGTACGCCAACAGGCCAGGAGCAATGACGAACACGGCCCACTTCACCAGCATCGACCCAAGGAGATCTGTCCGGGCGAAGAGCCACCCCCAGACGACGGAGAGCGCCAGGCTTCCGTAGACCACGCCCGTCCGAAACCGCGTGAACTCGTCTCGGTCGCCGTACGCGATGGAGAACGCAACCACCGTGGTCAAGACCGACATCACGGTCACGATGATCCCAACCATCAGAACGCCCTGATCAACGAGACGCAGCTCCCAATTCCCAGCCACTCCGACAGTGCATTGGACCCGAATTCAACCACGGCCGCCAGCTGCGCCTTGGATGCCTTCGACATTGAACTGTAGCCGGTGGCGGCTTTCTTGATGAGTCTGAGCGTCGCCTTGAGGCCACCGATCGCGTCCACAGCCTTCTTGAGCCTGGCAGAGCTCGCAATGATCTTCTCCACCTTCGCGAGCGCAGCAGCGATCTTCGCCTCGCCAATGAAGGGCGCGACAAGTGCAGCCACCTGGACCGCGCAGGTCGCCGCGGTGGCCACCCACCACCATACTGCGGGGTCCGCGGTGACGGGGAAGGCCGTCGAATCGTCGGTCTGGATGACCTGGGTCAGGGTGGAGCCGTCCAACTCGTAGGAGGTGTCCAAGGCTTCGCCGTTGGCATCGACGGCCCAAGGCGCGGCCACGCTGGCAACAGTAGTCTCGACCGTCTCCGTCGTCGTCGCCACCGGCTCGATCGCGTCGAGCGCAGCCCACTGCTCGTCGGTGAGGTCGTCCAGGTCCTCGACGCCGTCGAGGAGCGCATCGACCTCGGCATCCGCCCGCGCCTCATCGGCAGGATCCGCAACCTCAACCTGTTGCTCCACGACCACGTCGATCGAGCCGTCCTCCTGCTCGACGAGCTCCGCACCCTCGGGGATGTCCAGCGCGAAGTCCACGCTCGCGGCAGCCTCCGCATCCTCCAGGACTGCGACGAGCTGCACGCCGTCCTCAGTCGCGCGCGTCACCACGTCGGTCCCGTCCGCGACATCCTGCGCCACCGAGGCACCATCGACGAGCTCGCTCTCGGTCGCGTCGCCGACCGCGGAGATCCCCAACTCCACACCGGTCTCATCCGACATCGTCGCGCCAGCATCGGTCACCGTGACGTCCACCGGCTGCAGCGTGCCCGTCTCCACCGAGGCCTCGTCGTCCGTACCTTCAAGCGCCACTGCATCCGTCGCGGACGCCGCCTCGACCAGCTCAGCCGCGCTCGCGGAGTCATCGGCGTCGAAAACTTCCGCCGCCGCGGCGATCGCCGCCGCATCGTCGGACGCCCCGGTCGCCGAGGCCTCCACGGCCTCCTGAACCACAAAGTCCGATTCCGTCGTCTCGTCGGCGCTGGCCGACGTGAACGCCAGACCGCTGATCACCAGACTCATCGCCATGGCAGCCGCCACACGCCCGAACGCACGACGCGTTCCCCCATTGAGATGCACCAACTGAAACCCCTCGCAAATCCCCCAAAATGTGACCCAGTGCCACAAAGTTCCTGAAGTATATGGGGGGGGGAGGCACTCGGTGTCAATAATCGCCGGCTTGGCGCGCGTCGGCGTGTCGCACCGCCGCCCGACAAACGCGATTCATGCGGCCGCCGCCCCCGCCCTGTGACGACGCCACACCGCGCCCGCGAGCACTCCGAACACGATGCGCACGACGTCGCCCACCTCAGCTCACCCCGCCGATGCGGTTCCACCACGACAGCAGCAACGCCCCCACCACGATCCCTGCGACGTAGCCCGCATTCTCGAGCGCCCACCGGCGCCAGAAGCCTCGATCGAGTCGCCCGCGCCGACGCGCCTCCCACACAGTCGCGACGGCGGCCACCGCCACGCCGAGGCCAACGGTGACGACGAGCATCGTCGGCACGGAGACCTCGATCCCCACCGAATCCGCCAACTCGAATGCCGCGATGCCGAGCAGGAGCAGCCAGAGCCAGCTCAGCCGCGGTTCCCCGAGGACGATGCGCCAGCGCGGGGCGTCGACCGGGTCGCCGGCGCCTTCGCCGGGGTCCCGCACCGATGCGGCCCCCTTGAGCCACCAGCCGACCGCGGCGAGCCCCGCGAGCACGAGCGTCACCGCGCCGAGCAGGATCGTCACGACGTCACTCACGCTCGGACCTCGTGCGGCGCGCGAGGGATGCCACGGCGAAGCCTGCCGCCGCGGCGAGGACGCTTCCGCCGACCACGACCACTGTGCCGGCGCGCTCGAGCGCGACCGAGGCGGCGCCGGCGGCGACGAGGAAGCAGACGATCCCGAGCATCGTCCTGGCGGCACGCGAGCGCAACGGCTCGAACCCCCACACGAGACAGGCGGCGAAGATCACCGCCCACGCACCCCAGACCACGGATCCCCCTGCATGTCGCGATGCGGGCGGGCGCCGCATCGTCCCCGCAGTCTACGGGCGCGCGGCACCGGGTGTCGCGCCCCCGGTTCTAGGGGAGCGAGCGTCCGGCGAGCCCCATCGCGTCGACGAGCTCGAGCGCCGCGGCCGACTGGTTGAACGTGATGACGTGGATGCCGGGGGCGCCCGCATCCAGGAGTTCGCGCGAGAGACGCGCGGCATGCGCGACGCCCGCGGCGCGCGCCGCGTCGTCCGTCTCCGCCTGCTCGAGCGCGGAGACGAGCTCGGCCGGCGTCGGCACGCCCGTGAGCTCGGAGGCCCTGGCCGCGCGCTTGGCCGACACGATCGGCATCACCTCGGGGATGATCGGCATCTCGATGCCCTGGGCACGCGCGTCCTCGACCATCGCCGTGTACTGCGAGGCCTCGTAGAACACCTGGGTGATCGCGAAGCTCGCGCCCGCGTGCTCCTTGTAGCGCAGGACGTCGATCGTGGACTGACGCCAGCGCTCCATCGCGTGGGTCGCGGGGAAGGCGGCGACGCCGACGCAGATGTCGAGGATCCCGTGCGCGCGGGCGACCTCGTGGACGAGCGAGACGAGCTGACTCGCGTAGTTCAGGCCGTCGGGGTGGGGACGCCAGGTGGTCGTGCCGCGCGGGGGGTCGCCGCGCAGCGCGAGGAAGTCCTTCACGTCCTCCTCGAGGTACTCCTCGATGACCTCGATCAGCTCCGCGCGCGACTGGTCGACGCACGTGAGGTGCGCGAGCGGCGGGACCGTGTGGGCCTCGGCGAGCAGCTGCACCACCTTGCGCGACGTCGATCGCGTGGTGCCCGAGGCGCCGTAGGTGATCGACATGAAGTCCGGCTGCGTGTCGAGGAGCAGGCGCGCGGTGGCGCGCAGGTTCTCCTCCGCCGCGGGCGTGCGCGGCGGGAACAGCTCGTAGCTCAGTGTCGGGCGCCCGTGGCGCAGAAGACCCGCGATGGTCATGGCGGGAAGAATACGCACGTTCGAGAGGCGATGCTGTGGACAGGTGTCGGTCATCCTGGCTCCCCGAAGCGGCCCGGCGTCGTCCACAGGGACGATGCGACAGCTCGGTCTCCCCACGTGTCCGGCGCCGTTCTGGTCGCGTCAGGGGCGGGAGGCAGACTGGGGGCATGACCTCGGAATCCCCGCTCGCCGTCCGCTGCTTCGGCAACGACGACCCCCTGTACGCGACCTATCACGACGAGGAATGGGGCGTGCCGGTCCACGGCGACGCCGCGCTCTACGAGCGGCTCGTGCTCGAGGCGATGCAGTCGGGGCTGTCGTGGCTGACGGTGCTGCGCAAGCGGGAGGGGTTCAGGGCGGCCTTCGCGGGCTTCGAGCCCTCCGTGGTGGCCGAGTTCGGCCCGGACGACGTCGAACGGCTCATGGCCGACGCGGGCATCATCCGCAACCGCCGCAAGATCGAGGCGGCGATCACCAACGCGCGGGCGCTCGTCGAGCTGCAGGCCGCGGGCGGTTCGCTCGACGAGCTGGTGTGGTCGCATGCGCCCACGCCCCGCTCCGAACCGCCCGCAACGTGGGCCGACGTGCCTGCTCAGACCCCCGAGTCCGTCGCCCTCGCCAAGGCCCTCAAGAAGGCCGGCTTCGTCTTCGTGGGGCCGACCACGATGTACGCGGCGATGCAGGCGTGCGGGCTTGTCGACGACCACATCGCGGGCTGCGTCGCGCGGGGGTGACGCTTCCCCGAGTCAGCCCTGCACTCTGAGCGCGCGCAGCAGGTAGGTGCCGCCGAGGATCACGAGCAGCAGCATCATGGGCTCGGCGAGCCCGTAGGTCGTACCCCACAGCGATGGCCACCGCTCGTCGAGCAGCGCGACCACGGCACCGACGAAGATCATCAGGCCCGAGACCAGGGCGACCTGGCCAGAAGGCTCGATCTTCCTGAAGGCCGCCCCGCTGCGGAACACGAAGTGGAGAGCCACCGCCAGGTAGGCAAGTGCACCGATCCCCGTTCCAGAGACGTCGTCTCCTCCGAAAGCCGTCGCGAACGCCACGACCAACGCGCACGCCCCGATCCCTGCGTGAAGCCACCGTTCATTGCGCGCCGTCCACGCGACGTAGCGGCCGAGCCTGCCGCCAGCATCGTCGTGGCTCACGGCCACCCCTATGCCTGCGCGGGGCCGGCAGGCCCCGCGCCCCGCGGTCGGAACACGTTCCAGATCACCGTGAGCGACAGGCCGGTGACGACCGCGGCGGTGAACACCGAGATCGCGAAGAGGACGGTGTCGCCCGCGGACCCGATCAGGCCCGCCTCGCGGGCCCACGTGCCGGGCGTCCACCAGCCCCAGGCGTCAGCCCCCAGCCCGTAGAGCGCCGACACAAGAACGATCACGGAGAAGGCAGCCTCTGACGCCGTCGACTTGGTGTGCCACAGCCGCCACATGAGCGCGCCCCACACCCCCAGAACGAGCCCGCAGGCGACTCCGTACAGCATGATCAGCGCCGGGCTGGCGGGCAGCAGCGTCATCCGATCCCCCTTCGTGGACTTCCCCCCGGAAGGAGTGACATGTGTCACTCAGTGAAGGAAGTGTAGAGGATTTCGACGGGCGTCCACGCCGCAGACGTCAGCAGAAGCCCTTGCGCAGCCTCGCGATCGCGTCGTCCAGGAGCGCCTCGACGATGCGCGTGTCCGCGGGCAGCCACGGCACGTCGCGCCAGGCGCCGGGCTCGAGCCAGCGCAGCTCGTCGTGGTCCTCGAGCGGCCGCGGCTCGGGATCGGACCCGTCCGCACCAGGGACGATCTTCGCCCACCAGACCCTCAGGACCAGCCTGGGCCCGTCGCCCTCGGCGGCGCGGAGCTCCCACGCGGGGCCCGTGTCGGTGCCGTCGGGCAGGACGATGCCGGGGTCGGGTCCGACGATCTCGTCGCCGATCTCGATCGCGACGCCGAGCTCCTCGTCGATCTCGCGGTGGAGCGCCTCCTCGGGCGTCTCGCCCTCGTCGACCTTGCCGCCGGGGAACTCCCACAGGCCCGCGTAGACGGGCGGCGCCGAGCGGCGCGCGGCGAAGAGCAGGCGCGGCTGATCGAGGTCGTCGGTGATGGCGGCCGCGACCACGAGCCGCGCGGGGCCGTTGACGGGGATCTGGGGGATCTGACCGTGGGGATCGTCACCGCCCGGGGAGACGGCGTCCACGGTCACTCCGTGATCGCCGCGTACGCCTCGGAGTCGAGCAGACCCTCCGGGACCTCGGCCAGGCGGACCTTGAAGATCCATCCCTCGCCGTACGCGTCCTCGCCGATCGCCTCGGGGGCGTCCGAGAGCTCGTCGTTGACCGCGACCACGTCGCCCGTGACGGGGCAGTACAGCTCGCTCACGGCCTTGGTCGACTCGAGCTCACCGCACACGTCGCCCGCGGACACCGCGGCGCCGACCTCGGGCAGCTCGACGTACACGATGTCGCCGAGCGCCTCGGCGGCGTGCTCGGTGATGCCGATCGTCACGACGGCGTCGGCAGCGAGCTCGCCGGACACCCACTCGTGCTCCTCGGAGTACTGGAGCTCGTCGGGAACGTTCGCCATGTCAGGGTCCTTCCTCGAAGGGTCGGGGCGCGTCAGGCGCCCCTCTTGTAGAACGGTAGCGCGGTCACGGTCATCGTCTCGCGACGACCGCGCACATCGATGCCCACCTCGGTGCCGGGGGCGGCGAGCGCGAGGGGAACATAGGCCATCGCGATGGGCTTGCCGAGCGTCGGCGACGGCGCACCCGAGGTGACCTCGCCGACCGCCTCTCCCGCATCGTCCAGGACCGCGTAGCCGGCGCGCGCGGCGCGTCGGCCGTCGCCGACCAGGCCCACCAGGGTCGACAGGGACGATGCGGCGGCGGTGTCCTCGGCGGCCTTCCAGGTCTCGCGCACGGCCTCGAGCGCGGTGCGGCCCACGAAGTCGCCGCGGGGGTTCTTCTCGGTGCCGAAGACGACGACGCGGCCCAGGCCGGCGTCGAACGGCGTGCGTGCGCGGCTCAGCTCGTTGCCGTACAGCGGCATGCCTGCCTCGAGGCGGAGCGTGTCACGGCAGGACAGGCCGCAGGGGATCAGGCCGTCAGCCGCGCCTTGCGCGAGCGCGAGCTGCCACACGGCCGCCGCCTCGTCGGCGCCGACGAACAGCTCGAAGCCGTCCTCGCCCGTGTACCCGGTGCGGGCCGCGAACACGTGGATGCCGCCGGCGAGCATGACGTTGGCTGCCGAGTAGTACTTCATGGCCTCGATGTCGTCGGCGCCGCGCGCGGTCATGCGGGACACGATCGCCTCCGCGCGCGGACCCTGGACGGCGATGAGCGCCACCTGGTCGGAGATGTCCTCGACCTCGGCGTCGAAGCCCTCGACGCGCTCGGTGAGCTCCGCGAAGACCACGTCCTTGTTGGACGCGTTGGCGACGATCACGAAGTGATCCCAGTCGCGGCGGTACACGATGAGGTCGTCGATCACGCCGCCGTCGGCGGCGCAGATCATCGTGTACTTGGCTCCCCACAGCTTGACGGCGCTCATCCGACCCACGAGCGCATCGTCCAGGAAGGCCTCGGCGTCGGCGCCGCGCACCGAGATCTCGCCCATGTGGCTCAGGTCGAACAGGCCTGCCGCGGTGCGAACCGCGGTGTGCTCCGCGATGTCGCCCGTGTAGCGGACCGGCATCTCCCAGCCGGCGAAGTCCACGAGCGTCGCGCCGAGGGCGACGTGCTCGTCGTGCAGGGGGGAGCGGAGCGTCTCAGTGGTCACCGGACCAGCGTAGTCGCGCGAGCCGCGCCTTCGAGGTGCGACGACACGTCAGCGGCCGGCCCCGCGGCCATCCCGCGCTATTCGACGCGGCGCAGCACCATCTCGAAGTCGCCGAACAGGACCTTGCCCACGAGCGGCGTGGGCGCGCCCGGCGGCACGACCGTCTCGCGGCCGTGAGAGTCGACGAGCAGCGTGCCGTTCGTGGACTCCAGGTCCTCGACCATCCACACGCCGTCGATCCAGACGAGGCGGGCGTGGGTCTTGGACATCGTGCGCGTCGAGTCGGCGACGTCGATGCGGGCCGAGCCGTCCCCCACGGGCGAACCGCCGATGCGGCCGACCACGGAGACCGCGCTCGAAAGTCGGTAGGAGATCCCGTCGGACGCGACGAGCTCCCACGGCTCGCGTCGGCGCGGGCTCACTCGGGTCTCGTCGTAGTCGTCGTCCTCGGTCGGATCGAACGGCTTGTCCTCGGCGATCGCGTCCGCGCCGAGCAGCGCCTGGATGGCGCCCGTGTCGAGCGCGCTCTGCCACGCGGGCTTGCCCGACGTGCTGAAGGACGGGTCGGAGAAGTCGGGGAGCCGCGTGGGTCGATCGGACAGCGTCGGCATCGCCGCGGTGGGAAGCGGCTCGGCGAAGACCTCGGGCGTCGTGGCGTACGGCGAGACGGGCTGCGTCGGCGGCACGACCGGGGGCTGCGGCTCGGGAGCGTGTCCGGCCGGAAGCGGCGCGACGGGCGGCTGGACGGCAGGGACCTGCGGCGACGGCGCGCTGCCCGGGCGGGACGCACCTGTCCCGGTGGGCGCCCACATCGAGCGGCGGTTCGACTCGAACGGGTTGTTCACGGGTGTCTCCTCCTGGCCATCACGAGCGTCCGGCTCGAACGGCACGCCGACGGGCGGCGTCAGCGGCGCCTGCGCCGGCGGCTCGGGGGAGAGCTCGCCGGTCGCCGCGACGTCCGCAGACTGCTCGTCGGTGTCCTCCTCATCGGCGGATTCGGCCCCGGAGTTGAGGGTTTCGGGCACGATCTCGTGCTGCGGCGCGGATTCGGGAAGGGACTGCTCGGGAACGACCTCGGTCGGCGTGGACGCAAGGACGTGCGTCTCGGCCTCGACGGCGACGGGCTCGACCGCCTCGGGCGTGGACTCAGCGACGTCGGGAGCAGGGGCCGTCGCCGAGACGACGGGCTCAGCCGCCTTCGCCGAGAGCGCCGCGGCGGCCTGCGCCTCGCGCCGGGAGGCGGCGGCCGCGAAGAAGCCCCACAGCGGCGGGACGAGGGCCGCGAGCGCGACGAGCCCGCGCGGGGCCTGAAGCCTCACGCCGAGCCATCCGGCGTGCCCGATCCACAGGATCCAGCCGACGATGCCCGCGCCGGCGGCGATCACGAGCGGAAGCGCACCGGCCGAACGCGGCAGCTCCAGGCCCGCGGCGAACGCCCCGGCCGCGCCCACCGCCCCGAGCAGGCCGAGCGCCTCGACGCTGCGAGCGATCGCGACCGGCACGGGCGAGGCGTCGGCGACGCGCGCGACCTCGGCCCAGCGCCTCACAGGGATCCAGGCGGGCACCACCGGGCCCCCGAGCTGACGGAGCACGCGTCCGAGGGACACGCCCATCACGAGGTAGGCCAGGAACCACGTGATCGCGACGGCGACGACGATCGCCGAGTACAGCACGCCGTCGTCCATGGGTCCGTCCTTCCGCGCCGTCCTACGTCGCCGCAGCGCCGTTCAGGCCACCGACACTAGTCGGGCCGACTCGGGCCGGGGACCCGTGACACACCGGCGCGGGAACCTCGCGCTACTCGCCCGTCTCGTCGAACAGCTCGAGCGGGGGGCACGCGCACACGAGGTTGCGGTCGCCGTGGACGTTGTCGATGCGGCGCACGGGGGGCCAGTACTTGTCGACGCGCAGCGACGGCACCGGGAAGGCGGCCTGCTCGCGCGAGTACGCGTGGTCCCACTCGTCGGCAACCACGGACGCCGCGGTGTGCGGCGCGTGGCGCAGCGCGGAGTCCGCGACCGCGACCTCGCCTGCGGCGATCGCGCGGATCTCCTCGCGGATCACCTTCATCGCGTCGATGAACCGGTCGATCTCACCGAGGTCCTCGGACTCGGTCGGCTCGATCATGAGCGTGCCCGCGACCGGGAACGACAGCGTCGGCGCGTGGATGCCGAAGTCGATGAGGCGCTTCGCGATGTCCTCCGCGGTGACCCCCGTCTCCTTCGTGATCGGGCGGATGTCGATGATGCACTCGTGCGCGACGAGGCCGTTCGGGCCCTTGTAGAGCACGGGGTAGTCCGCGTCGAGGCGCGTCGCGACGTAGTTGGCAGCGAGCACCGCGACCTCGGTCGCGCGGCGCAGGCCGGGACCGCCCATGAGCGCGATGTACGCCCACGAGATCGGCAGGATGCCCGCAGACCCGAACGGGGCGGCAGAGACGGGCGCGCCCTTGCGCAGCAGCTCCGCGGGACGGCGCACCGTCTGCTGGAGCTCGGGCAGGAAGGGCACGAGGTGCTGCGCGACCGCGACGGGGCCGACGCCGGGGCCGCCTCCGCCGTGGGGGATGCAGAAGGTCTTGTGGAGGTTGAGGTGCGAGACGTCGCCGCCGAAGTGGCCGGGCTTCGCGAGCCCGACGAGCGCGTTGAGGTTGGCGCCGTCGATGTAGACCTGACCGCCCGCGTCGTGCACGGCCGCGCACACCTCGCCCACGTGAGCCTCGTAGACGCCGTGCGTCGAGGGGTAGGTGAGCATGATGCAGCTGACCGTGTCCCCGTGCTTCGCGAGCTTGTCCTTGAGGTCCTCCATGGAGATCTCGCCGTCCTCGGAGGTCGCGACGACCACGACCTTCATGCCGGCCAGGACCGCGGAGGCGGCGTTGGTGCCGTGCGCCGAGGCGGGGATGAGGCACACGTCGCGCTGCTCCTCGCCCTGCGCGCGGTGGTAGCCGCGGATCGCGAGCAGGCCCGCGTACTCGCCGCGCGAGCCGGCGTTCGGCTGGACCGAAACGGCCGCGTAGCCCGTGATCTCCGCGAGCCAGTCCTCGAGCTGGCCGATCATCTCGCGGTAGCCGCGGGTCTGCTCGGCGGGAGCGAACGGGTGGATGGTCGCGAAGCCGGGCCAGCTGATCGCGGCCATCTCGACGGCCGAGTTGAGCTTCATGGTGCACGAGCCCAGCGGGATCATCGTCCGGTCGAGGCTCAGGTCGCGGTCCGCGAGACGGCGCATGTAGCGCATGAGCGACGTCTCGGACCGGTGCATGCTGAAGATCGGGTGCTGGAGGTAGTCGCTCGTGCGGCGCAGCTCGCGGGGGATCGCGACGCGCGGCGGCGTGTAGATCGGGTGGCGCTTGGTCGCGGTGAACGCCTCGACGACCTTGTCGAGGATGTCGAGGCGCGTCACCTCGTCGCACGACACCGCGACGGTGTCCGCGTCGACGCGGCGCAGGTTGATGCCTTCGACGGCCGCGCGCGCGACCACGGAGTCGGCGCCGCCGGGGACCTCGCACAGGATCGTGTCGAAGAAGTGCTCGTGCTGGATGCGGATCCCGGCGGCGGTGAGGGCGTCGGCGGCCGCGACCGCGGTCGAGTGGACCTTCATCGCGATCTCGCGCAGCCCCTCGGGGCCGTGGTAGACGGCGTACATGCTCGCGACCACGGCGAGCAGCGCCTGCGCGGTGCAGATGTTCGACGTGGCCTTGTCGCGGCGGATGTGCTGCTCGCGCGTCTGGAGCGTGAGGCGGTAGGCCGGGGCGCCGTCGGCGTCGACCGAGACGCCCACGAGACGGCCGGGCAGCTGGCGCTCGAGGCCGTAGCGCACGGAGATGAACGCGGCGTGAGGGCCGCCGAAGTAGAGCGGGACGCCGAAGCGCTGGGCCGAGCCCACCGCGACGTCCGCGCCGAGCTCGCCGGGCGCCTTCATGATCGCGAGCGACAGCAGGTCCGCGGCGACCGTGACGAGGCCGCCGGCCTCGTGCACGCGGTCGATCACGTGCGCGACGTCACGGACGAGGCCCGATGCGCCGGGCTGCTGGATCACGAGACCCACCAGGTCCTCGGGGGCCTGCCAGTCCTCGTGCAGCGCCTCGACCCTCAGCGGCAGGCCGATGGCCTCGCACTGGGCCTTCACGACGGCGACGGTCTGAGGCAGCGTCTCGGCATCCAGGACGACGACGCCGCCCTCCTTGCCCTTGACCGCGCGCCTCATGAGCAGGACGGCCTCGGAGACGGCCGTGGCCTCGTCGAGAAGGGAGGCCCCCGCGATCGGCAGCGCCGTGAGGTCCGCGATCATCGTCTGAAAGTTGAGCATGGCCTCGAGGCGACCCTGCGAGATCTCGGCCTGGTACGGGGTGTACGCGGTGTACCAGGCAGGGTTCTCGAGGATGCCGCGCTGGATCACCTTCGGCGTGATGGTGTCGTGGTAGCCCTGGCCGATCATCTGCACGGCGGTCTTGTTCATCGTCGCAAGGCGGCGCAGCGCCTCGAGGACCACGTCCTCGGAGCGCGCCTCGGGAAGCTGCAGCACGTCGTCGAGCCGGATCGACTCGGGCACGGCTGCCTCGATGAGGGTCTCGAGAGACGTGTAGCCGACTGCGTCGAGCATCGTCTCGACTGCATCGTCTGCGGGACCGATATGGCGATCAACGAACGAGGTCACCCGCCCATTGTGTCGTAAAGGCCCTCGCTCGGACAGGGAGCGCGCCGGAGCGTCTCCTGGGAGGCACCGGCTGACAGCGGACCCGTGTGCGCGTAGATTGCCCCATGTGAGCGAGAACACGCCGCCGGTAGCGGTCCCTGAGCACACTGTCGAGAGCTTCACCAGGTCCTACCTGCGGGAGCTCAACTACGGACGAGGCGTCGACCTCGACCGCGCGAGCCCGAACGACAAGTACTGGGCGCTGTCACGCGCCGTCCGCCACTACCTCACCACCCGCTGGCTCGAGAATCTCCGCAACCAGTACCGCGACCAGGCGAAGGTCGTCGCGTACCTGTCGGCGGAGTTCCTGCTCGGCCCGCAGCTCGAGAACGCGCTGCTCGCGTCCGACCTCGAGGACATCGCGCGCGTCTCGCTCGCGAACCTCGGCATCGACATCGACGAGCTGCGCGACGTGGAGATCGAGCCGGGGCTCGGCAACGGCGGCCTCGGACGTCTCGCCGCCTGCTTCATCGACTCGCTCGCGACCATGAACGTGCCGTCGATCGGCTACGGCATCCGCTACGAGTACGGCATCTTCAAGCAGACCTTCGTCGACGGCAAGCAGGTCGAGCAGCCCGACAACTGGCTGCGCCTGGGCTCGCCGTGGGAGCTTCCGCACCCCGAGTACTCGGTCGACGTGTCCTTCGGCGGCCACACCGAGGACGCCCCGGGCGGCTCCGACGGCGCGCGCACGTGGGTCCCGGCCTGGTCGGTCACCGCCGTGCCGTTCAACTACATGGTCCCCGGCTACCGCAACGGCCGCGTCAACACGCTGCGCCTATGGAGCTCGCGCGCCAAGCGGGAGTTCGACCTCAGCGAGTTCAACGCCGGCGACTACGCGGAAGCCGTGCGCGCGCGCACCTTCGCGGAGAACATCTCGAAGGTGCTCTACCCCGAGGACTCCACCCCGCAGGGCAAGGAGCTGCGCCTCCAGCAGCAGTACTTCTTCGTCGCCGCGTCGCTGCACGACTTCATCGAGCACGTGCTGCCCGCCGGCTACGACCTGCACAACCTGCCCAACCGCATCACGTGGCAGCTCAACGACACCCACCCCGTCATCGCGGTGCCCGAGCTCATGCGCATCCTGGTGGACGAGAAGGGATGGGGCTGGGACGAGGCCTGGGCCGTCACGCAGCAATGCTTCGCGTACACGTGCCACACGCTGCTGCCCGAGGCGCTCGAGGTCTGGTCCGTGGACCTGCTCGGCCGGCTGCTGCCGCGCCACCTGGAGATCATCTACCGGATCAACGAGCAGTTCCTCGACGAGGTCCGCGAGGCCTTCCCCGACGACGAGCTGCGCGTGCGCCGCATGTCGATCATCGCCGAGCAGCCCGAGCGCGGCGTGCGCATGGCGCACCTCGCGACGGTCGCGGGCTTCAAGGTCAACGGCGTGGCCGAGCTGCACTCGCAGCTGCTGCGGGACAAGCTGCTCAACGACTTCGCGCAGATGTGGCCGGAGAAGTTCACCAACGTCACCAACGGCGTGACCCCTCGCCGCTTCATGCGGCTCGCCAACCCGGGCCTGTCGGACCTCATCACCGAGGCGATCGGCGGCGCGTGGCTCACCGACCTCGAGCAGCTGCGCCAGCTCGACGGGCTCGCGAACGATCCCGAGTTCCGCCGTCGGTTCCGCGAGATCAAGGGCGCCAACAAGCATCGTCTGGCCCAGGTCCTCAAGGACCGCGACGGGATCGAGATCGCGGGCGACGCGATGGTCGACGCGATGGTCAAGCGCCTCCACGAGTACAAGCGCCAGAGCCTCAAGCTGCTGCACATCGTGTCGCTGTACGAGGGCATCAAGTCTGGCCGCACGCCGCTCGAATCGGTCACGCCGCGCACGTTCATGTTCGGCGCGAAGGCCGCGCCCGGCTACGTGCGCGCCAAGGAGACCATCGAGCTCATCAACGCGGTCGGGAAGACCATCAACAGCGACCCGTCGCTCGAAGGCCGTCTCAAGGTCGTGTTCCCGCCGAACTACAACGTCACGCTCGCCGAGACGCTGATCCCGGCGGCCGACCTGTCGGAGCAGATCTCGCTCGCGGGCAAGGAGGCGTCGGGCACGGGCAACATGAAGTTCGCGCTCAACGGAGCGCTCACGATCGGCACGGACGACGGCGCGAACGTCGAGATCCGCCGGCTCGTGGGCGACGACAACTTCTTCCTGTTCGGCATGACCGAGCCCGAGGCAGCGGACCTCGCGGCCAAGGGCTACGACCCCGGCGCGTACTACGAGTCCGACCCGGAGCTCAAGGCCGCGCTCAACCTCATCGCCTCGGGCCACTTCACGGACGGCGAGAAGGGCGGCGCGGTCGCGTCGATCTTCTCCTCGCTCACCGAGCGCGACCGCTTCATGGCGCTCGCCGACTTCCGCTCCTACATGGACGCGCAGGCGCGCGTCGAGGAGGCCTACAAGGACTACGAGGGCTGGAGCCGCTCCGCGATCCTCAACGTCGCGCACTCTGGCTTCTTCAGCTCGGACCGCTCGATCAAGGACTACCTGGACCGCATCTGGGGCGCGAAGCCGATCGCCCAGAACGACTGACGCGCACGAGGGGCGCCGGGGGATCCCCGGCGCCCCTCGTCGCGTTCAGGTGAGGCGCGGCCGGCAGATCCGCGGCCGCCGCACGTCCTGCACACACTTCGCACTGCGTCAGGCGTGTCGCCCCCAGAATCGGCGCCGACACGCCGCCTGCAGAGTCACCTGTGTGCAGCACGTGCGGCGCCGCCCGGGTGAGGCGCATGGAGGACAGGGACGATGCGGGACCCAGGGACGATGCTGCGGTCGCCTGAGGCGCGGGCCGGCACGATTGCAGAGCACGTCGTCCCGAGGCACGTCACGCCGCCTGGATCGAGCTCCCCATCTGCGCGGCCCCTCCCTGGGCCCCGAGCGCGACGAAGGGCGCGTCCGCAACCGGGACGCCGGCGATGCGGATGATCGAGGCGAGCGTCCAGGGGCGCGAACCGTCGACCTGCTCGGTCGAGTCGCGGTTGTCGTCGTAGCCCCACAGCAGCGAGTCCTCGCCGGGCATCCAGCCCGGCTCCTGGTTGACCCAGGACGTCGGGTCGCCTTTGAGCAGCCCCGCGAACGTGGACGCCACGAGCATCGAGCCGACCGTGCCGAGCCGCCTGCCCTGCTGCTGCTCCTGCGCCTCCGTGAGGATGTACAGCCACAGCGCGTCGCGATCCGCGGGGATCGCGATCGGCTCGACCCCGAGCGCCTTGGCGACCGCGGTACCCGACGGCAGGCCCATGCGCCAGCCGCGCTTGAGGTTGCGGAACGCGAGCCGGTTGAGGAACGACGACGGGTCCAGGTCCTCATCGAGCGCGGACAGAGAGTTGGACAGCAGCGCGTCGAAGCGGCGCGCGCGCTGCGGGAATCCCGCGTCGGGGTTGCCCATCGGCAGGTAGCGGTCCCACTGGATGAGCCGCTCGGCGCCCATCGGCCGGAACCCGTGAAGGTCCGCGCCGTCGGGGGCGAGCGCGAAGATCGGGATCTCCTTGCCTCCCTGCGACGCGTTGGTGCGGTAGCTGTTGCGCACGAGCGTGTGGCCGAAGCGATACGCGGCGACCGAGAACTCGATCGGGATGAAGGGGCGGTCGCGCCAGCTGTAGACATCGCCGAAGCCGGTCGCCCACGTCTTGCGCCCCGCCACCGCATCGTCCCCTGCCGGGTCGTGCAGCGCATGCTCCCAGACGTCGGGATCGCACACGCGCTGCACGAAGTCGAACCAGAACACGTGCTGGTACAGCCAGCGCAGGGTGCGCCGCGCGCGCTCGAAGGGCTCGTTCTCCGACGCCACGGGAGCGCCCATGCCGGCCGCGCGCTCCGCGTCGATGCGCTCGCGCGCCCGCTCGACGAGCGCGTTGTGGGCCATCAGGAACGCGAGCTGGAGCTGGCTGACCATCGCGTTCTCGTCGTTGCGCATGTCACCGATCAGCGCGCGCCCCTGCGAGTTGCGCGGCAGGTCGTGGAACGCGACCTCCTCGCCATCGACCGTGACGCACAGGGCGTTGCCCTCGGAGTCGCGCGCGGGGTCCACGAGGAGCTCGCCCGCGTGGTCGCGGCGCTGGTCGTACAGGTACGGCTGGTCGCCTGGGCCGCGCCCGTAGATGCAGTCGAGGTCGAGCCTCGGCGTGCGGAAGTTGAGCAGGCCGTTCGGATCGGTGGCCCGCTGCAGGCTCGACGCCGGATCGAAGGTGATGTCGTGATCGACGAACTGTCCGAAGTACGTGTAGCCGGCGGGCATGCCGGAATCGAACTCGGTGTCGGGGCCCGGCCCCGCGGCGACGATCGCCTCGGCGGTCCGGCCAGGGCGCTCGGTGATGGTGTCGGCGAGCTCCGCGAGCAGAGCGTCGGCCTCCTCGTCGGAGATGGGACGATGCGGATCCGCCGAGGGCCCGCGTCGTGGCGACCAGGCGGCGAGATCGGGGAAGAGCCGTCCGAAGGGTCCCTGATACAGAGGCGACTGCGGAGCGAGCGGTGACAGTGAGCTGATTCCAGTGCGGTGCGACATGGCGACCCCCCAGCGGTGGGGTGCGGTCGGGGTCCGCACGTTGACCCACCGACTTCAGTGATAAGTCCACTTTCTCCGGTTCGCAACAGGTGGAGGATCGCCGCCTCGGCTCAGTACGTGAAGTACTCGACCTTCGCGCGCAGGTTCGCCGACAGCTCGGCGAGCTCGTTCACGCTCGCGCCGATCTGGTCCAGGACCTGGGCCGCGTCTGATGAGGCCTGCGCCACCGACGAGATGGTGCCCGCGATGTCCGCGGAACCCGTCGCGGCCTCGGCCACGCCACGGCTCATCTCCTGGGTGGTCGCGGTCTGCTCCTCGACTGCGGAGGCGATCGTCATCTGGAAGTCGTTGATCTGACGCACGATCTCGGAGATCTGTCCGATCGACTCGACCGCCCCGCCGGTGCTGTCCTGGATGGCGGCCACGCGGCGCGCGACCTCCTCCGTGGCCTTCGCTGTCTCCTGCGCGAGGTCCTTGACCTCCGAGGCCACCACGGCGAACCCCTTGCCCGCCTCGCCGGCACGAGCGGCCTCGATGGTCGCGTTGAGCGCCAGCAGGTTCGTCTGCTCCGCGATCGTGGTGATCACCTTGATGACGTCGCCGATCTCCTGCGAGGAATCGCCGAGCTTGCCGACCTGGTCGTTGGCCGACTCCGCGACGGTCGTCGCGTTCGCCGCTACCCGGGCGGCCTCATTCGCGTTGTGCGAGATCTCCTTGATCGACGCGCCCATCTGCTCCGCGCCCGCCGAGACGGCCTGCACGCTGCGGTTGACCTCGTCGGCCGCGCTCGCGACCACCCCGGCCTGCGTCGACGTCTCCTGCGAGCCCGCAGCGACCTGAGCGTTCGCGGCCGAGAGCTCCTCCGCGGCGGCCGCGACGGTCTGGGCGGACGCGACCACCTCGGCGAGCGTCTCGCGCAACGACTTCTGGGCGGTGCTCAGCGACGCGGCCATGTCGCCCATCTCGTCGCGCGAGCTGACCTCGGCGACGACCGTGAGGTCGCCGGACGCCATCGCCTCGAGCGAGCGGTTGACGGCTGCCGCGGAGCGCGAGATGCGCCTCGTCACGAACCATCCCACGCCGACTCCCACGACGATGCCGACGACGAGGAGCGCGGTCGCGATCAGGTTGACCGTCGCGGTGCGCTCCTGAGAGTTCTCGATCGCCGCAGTGATCCGGACGTCCACCGCGTAGTTGAACTCACCGATGAGCGAGCCCATGGTGATGTCGTAGCCGGTGATGGTCGCGTCGGACGCGGGCTCGACGCCCTCGCTCGGAACCCAGCGAGACTCGACCGCCGCCGTGTAGCCCTCCCAGGTCGACTCGATGAGGTCCTTGCCGTACACCGGCTCGCCGAAGATCTCCTCGTAATCGGCCGCGAAGGAGGCGAACTCCTCCTCGAAGCCGGCCTGCTCCACGGCCAGCCTCTCCAGGAGCGCGGGGAGCTTGCCTTCCGAGGCGAGCGCCAGATCGGTCGTGGTCGAGCGGACGTCCCACAACGCGTCGATGAGGCTCGCCTGCGCCTCCGTCATGTCGTCGAAGTCATCCATGATCGCGTCGTACCGGGCTCCGGTCGATCGCGACGACGCGATCGAGACGGTTCCCACGATGGCGAGGGCGGCGACGACCGCGCCGACCGCGATGAGCACTTGGACGCCGAGCGCGAGCCTGGGGCCGCGCCCGATACGAGCGAGGTTGTTCATGATTCTCCCGGGGTGAGAGGGAACGGGGATGTTCCTCGCCCCCTCATCGACGGCCGGGACAGGGGTGTGAGGACGCATCGCGGTACGTGAAGTACTTGGGGCACGCACGGCGAGGGCCCCCGGGGAATTGCTTCCCCGAGGGCCCTCGTGCGGTGCCTCGTCGCTCACCGGTGGCCCGGCTGACGAGGGGCAGTACCGATCAGTACGTGAAGTACTCGACCCTGGCGCGCAGGTTCGCGGACAGCTGGGCGAGCTCGTTGACGGAGCCGCCGATCTGGTCGAGCACCTGCGCGGCATCCTGGGAGGCCTGCGCCACCGACGAGATGTTGCCCGCGATGTCCGCGGAACCGGTCGCGGCCTCGGCCACGCCACGCGACATCTCCGACGTCGTCGCGGTCTGCTCCTCGACCGCGGAGGCGATCGTCATCTGGAAGTCGTTGATCTGCTTGACGATGTCCGAGATCTCGTTGATCGCCTCGACGGCGCCGCTGGTGTCGTCCTGGATGGCGGCCACCCGGCGGGCGACCTCCTCGGTCGCCTTCGCCGTCTCCTGAGCGAGGTCCTTGACCTCGCCCGCGACGACCGCGAAGCCCTTGCCCGCCTCGCCGGCACGCGCGGCCTCGATGGTCGCGTTGAGCGCGAGCAGGTTCGTCTGCTCCGCGATCGTGGTGATGACCTTGATGACGTTGCCGATCTCCTGCGACGAGTCGCCGAGCTTGCCGACCTGCGCGTTCGCGGACTCCGCGACGGTCGTCGCGTTGGCGGCCACGCGGGCAGCCTCGTTGGCGTTGTGCGAGATCTCCTTGATGGAGGCGCCCATCTGCTCCGCGCCCGAGGCGACGGTCTGCACGTTGCGGTTGACCTCGTCGGCCGCGTTCGCGACCACCCCGGCCTGCGTCGACGTCTCCTGCGAGCCGGCGGCGACCTGAGCGTTCGCTGCGGAGAGCTCCTCGGCCGCGGCCGCCACCGTCTGCGCGGAGTCGATGACCTCGGCCATCGTCTCCCGCAGCGCCGTCTGCGCCTTGCCGAGCGACGTCGCCATGTCGCCGATCTCGTCCTTGGTCGTCACGTCGGCGTCGACCGTGAGGTCGCCGTCGCCCATGGCCTCGAGCGCGTGCTGAACCTTGCCCACCGAGCGCGTGATGCGGCGCGAGATCCAGATGCCCAGCGCGATCGCCGCGGCCACCGCGACGGCGGACACGATGATGAGGAGCAGGCGCACCTGACCGCTCGACGCGGACCCGGCCTCGATCTCGGCGGTGACCTTGGTCGCGACCTGGTCGGTCAGCGAAGCGACGGACTCACTGGTCTGCGCGCCGTACGCGTCCTGCTCCTCGTTGGAGATCGCCGTCTCCTCGGAGTCGGGGTTGTAGAGCGCGTCGAGGCCGGCGGTGTACGCGTTCCAGGCCGCGACGTCGTCCTCGTTGTAGGTCATCTCCTCGCCGAAGTACTCCAGGTACAGCGCGGAGAACTCCTCGATCAGCGTGCCGAAGGTCGCGATGTTCTCCTGCTGGGTCGCATAGGCGTCGGCGAGCTCCGACTCGTCCATGCTGCGCATGCGCAGCGTCTGCATGCGGACGGTCGCGACCGCGTCGGACAGCTCGGCGATCTTCGCGTCGGACATGTAGATCTTCGTCATGATCTCCTGGTCGGTCGCGTTCTGGTGACCGAGCTGGACGACGGCGGTCGTCGCGACGACGGCGAGCAGCACCACGACGGTGCCGAACGCGGCACCGATCTGGGCGAAGAGTGGGAAGCGCCTGCCCTTCGCGGCGCGCTTCGAGGCATGCGTGGTTTCCATGATTCTCCAGTGGGATTGGCGCGGCGGATCTCGCCAGCGACACCCGCCCCATCGGCCGAATGGTTGCCTTGTTAAGAATCAATCGTCGCGCGACGCCGCGCACCCGGTGAGGAAGCGCCCGCTTCAGGGCGGATCCGCCGGGTGCGCGGCAGCACGTCTCGAAGGTGAGGTACT
>NZ_BBQZ01000006.1 GCF_000974805.1 Demequina salsinemoris
GCAGCCACCGTCTGCGCGGAGTCGATGACCTCGGCCATCGTCTCCCTGAGCGCGCCCTGCGCCTTCCGCAACGACCGGGCCATGTCGCCCAGCTCATCATTCGACGTCACGTCCGCCTCGACGGTCAGGTCGCCCTCACCCATCGCCTCGAGAGACCGCTCAACCTTGCCGGCCGCACCGGTGATGCGCCGCGCGAACCAGACGCCCAACGCGACGGCGACGCCGACGGCGACCACGGCGATCCCGACCAGCATGTACGTGACCTTCGTGACCTGGGAGGCGGCATCGGCCGAGTTGATCGCGATCTGGTCGTCCACCTGGTCGGTGAGATCGCCGACGTGGCCGAGCATGGTGTCGGCGAGCTCGGCGCGGGTGCTCCGGTCCACCTCCGTGCCGGTGTACGTCGGGTCGTACGCGGAGGTGATCGCGTCCTTGTAGTCCTGCCACGCCTGCTGCTCCTCGGTGCCCCACTGCATATCGGCGCCGTAGGTGGAGGTGAAGAACTGGGAGAACTCATCGAGCTTGGACTCGAACGCGGTGAACAGCTCCTGCTCGGTCGCCCAGTCCGCGACCAGCTCGTCTCCCGAGCTCGATCGCATCTCCATCTGCTGGAAACGCACCGCGTTCAGCGCCGCGAGCACCTCAGCGGCCTTCGTGTCCGAGTCTGAGGAATGCTCCATCGCCTGCTGATCGTTGGAGCCCTGTCCTCTCAGCTGGATGACAGCGATCGCTGCGACCGCGGCGAGCAGGGCGACGACCGTGCCGAAAGCCAGAAGAACCTGAAGGGACAGTCCGAATCGGCGTCCATTCGCCGGACGCATGGCGGAGTCAGGGGTGCGCATTTCTCTTTCCTTGGTGAGGACGAATGATCGCGGGGACTCATCCGGCCCATCGGACGGATGCCAGGACATTCAAGAGAAACATCGCGATACGTGAACTTCTCTTCCGGCCTGATCCCGGACGCCCCCCGGGGGCGTCCGCCACAACGCCCGTGCCTCCCGCCCGAGAACGCACGAAGGCCCGCGGGCCGCGCACCCTGGCGAGGGGTGCAGCGGGCCCGCGGGCCGGTGCGATGCCGGGCGCGGCGCTAGAGGTGGGGGTCGCCGAACCCGGTCTGGGAGGTGATGCCTAGTACGCGACGATCACCGAGATGCGTCCGTCGCCGTAGCCCTGGATGGACAGCGTGCCATCGATGCGGCCGCCCTCCTGGAGCGCGAGCGAGTTGACGTCGCCGGGCAGGGTCTCGCGCGGCGCGTACGTCTCCTTGAGCTTGAGATGCACCGTGTCCTTCTTGTTGAACAGCGATGCGGCCACGTTGAGGATCTCCGACATGTTGTCGAACTGGGGCGGAGTCACCAGGCCGCTGGTGACGGCCTGCTCAGCGCCGTTCTGCGGCATCAGCGCGATCGCCGAGCCGCCGCGCGCGATGAGCGGGACGTCGACGAGCGCGATCGCGTGGATATTGCTGAAGTCGTCCACGTAGGTGGCGCAGGCGGCCCCCTCGAGGGGGTCCACCTTCTTGCCGTCGCTCCACTCGACGTCGCGGCCGAGCATGCCCTCGAAGAGCTCCCTCACCTCGAACGCCGTGGGCACCGGCGTCGGCAGGAGGTCAACGGCGCTCATGCGAGGAGGGGGTCGATCGTGTCGCGGAACGTGTCCGCGGTGAACGGCTTGGCGATGAGGAACAGCGCGCCGGCCTGCTCGGCCATCTCGCGCATCTGGTCCGAGCCCTCGGAGGTGACGAACGCGAAGGGCGTCTCGTCTCCTGCGCCGCGCAGGTTGCGCAGCAGCTCGATACCGGTCATCTCGGGCATGTTCCAGTCGGACAGCACGAAGTCGGGCTGTCCGGCCTGGATCTTCGTGAGAGCGTCGGCGCCGTTCTCGGCCTCCTCGATCTCCCACCAGTCGTAACCCGCCTGACGGAGCGTACGGATCACGATCTGCCGCATGACGCGGCTGTCATCGGCGACGACAACCTTCATGTCGGCCACCTCTCTTTCTCTTTCGGTCGGGTCAGGGCGTGGTTGTGGACTTCTCTTCGAACACCCAGAGGCTCACGCAGACGAGAGAGCCCTTCCAGGTGACGCAGGCATCGACGATCGGCTCGAGGCCGGACATGTCCGGCATGCCGCCGGACACGGTCGGCATCGTCAGGGCGCCGGGATGCGTCACGAGCGACTTGACGTTGCCGCCCACGACGTTCACCAGCTCTCCCACCGCATCGTCGAAATCGACTCCCGGCACCTCGTCGGTGTCCTCGAGGTCGAACAGGACCCGGGCGAGGTCGTCGCCCGTGTCGTGCCCCATCGAGATGAGGACGCGCGCGTCCTGATCTCCTCCGAGGACGTCGACCCACGTGTAGGTCGGGTGCAGGATCGCGGGGCGCTCGCCGTACCACCGGATGAGGTGGCCGGGCTCGCCGTCGATCATGGTCGCGAAGAGGTCCTCCGCGATCGTGAAGATGGGGTCGGGGTCCGCGAGGACCTCCCACATGGTCGTGACGGTCACAGCGTCTCCTTCGCCTCGACGAGCCCCAGGAACTGGAGCTTGTCGACGATCACATCGGGGGTGAAGGGCTTGATGACGTACTCGTGGGCGCCGGCGGCGAGCGCGCGGACGATCTGGTTCTGCTCGCCCTCGGTCGTCACCATCATCAGGGTGATGTCGCGCCACTCGTCGCGCTTGCGTGCCTCGACCACGAACTCGAAGCCGGTCATCACCGGCATGTTCCAGTCGATGCAGCACAGCTGCACGTCGTCGTTCTCCTCGAGGCGCGCGAGCGCCTCCTTACCGTCCCCGGCCTCGACCACGTCGAAGCCGACGCCGGTGAGGATCCCCCCGACGATGCGGCGCATGACGCGCGAGTCATCGATGACAAGTGCCTTCATGTCGTCTACTTCCCTTCGCGAGGCCTGTATACGGATGCGCCACCTTCGTGGACGCGTTCCCAGGAGTCGTCGATTCCGATGGTGGTCTCGGCGGCGCCGAGGAACAGGTACCCGCCAGGTGCCAGGGAGCGCCTGACCTTGGAGAGCACCTCGCGCTTCGTCGCGACGTCGAAATAGATGAGGACGTTGCGGATGAACACGATGTCGAACGGGCCGCCCACGGGCGGCTGGTCCAGCAGGTTGTGCTTGCGGAACGTGATCTGGTCACGCAGCTGGGGGTTGATCTCGAAGGTCGCACCCTTGCGCACGAAGTGCTTGACGAGAACCGGGGCGGGAAGGCCGCGGTTGACCTCGAGCTGGCTGTACGCGCCGAGGCGGGCCTTGGACAGGACCTCCTCAGACAGGTCGGTCGCGGTGACCGAGAGCCCCAGGTCCGCGTGGTGGTCCTTGACCGTCATCGCGATCGAGTAGGGCTCCTGGCCGGACGAGCATGCGGCCGACCAGACCTTGAGGTGACGCTTGCCCTGGTTGCGCAGCTCCGGGATCACGTGCTGGCGCAGCATGTTGAACGGGCTGATGTCGCGGAACCAGGACGTCTCGTTCGTGGTGAGCGCCTCGACCACCGCATCGTGCAGGCCGGTGTTGGCGCGCAGGGTGCGGACGTAGGCGTCGACGTTCGGGGCGCCGGCGGACCTGGCGAGCGGCGCGAGGCGGCTCTCGACCAGGTACTCCTTGCCCTTCTCGAGCTGGATCGCGCTGCGCTGGCGCACCAGCGTCGCGACGAAGTCGAAGGCCTCGGGTGCGATGCTCATCGTCCGACCCCCACTCCCGCGGTGCGGCCCGCGAAGATGGCGGCGATCGCCGGAGCGATCTCGGAGATCGGGAGGATCTGGTGAGCGAGGCCCGCGGTCGCGGCTGCTCCCGGCATCCCCCAGACCACCGAGGTGGCCTCGTCCTGGACGATCACACGACCTCCGGCGTCCTTGATCTTGCGCGCGCCCTCGCGTCCGTCGGCGCCCATGCCGGTGAGGATCACGGCGAGCAGGTCGCCTCCCCACACCTTCACGGCGGAGTCGAACATGACGTCCACGGCGGGGCGGCAGAAGTTCACCTGCGGTCCCTGGTGGACCACCGCCTTGACGAGCGTTCCCTGGTTGCGCGCCTCGAGGTGATAATCGCCGGGCGCGACGTAGATGCGGCCCGGGTCGAGACGGTCGCCCTCCTTGGCCTCCACGACGTGGGAGGGGCCGAGACGGTCGAGCCTGTTGGCGAGCTGCGCGGTGAAGACGGGCGGCATGTGCTGCGTGACGAGCACCGGCACGGGCAGGGCCGAGGGCAGCGCGCCGATGACCTTCGACAGCGCCTCGGGACCTCCCGTGGAGGACCCGATGACGACGGCACGCGGACGACGCACTGGGCCCTGGGGCTCGGCGACGCGGGCCGGCGCGGTGAGGCGCGGGCGCCCGACGAGGGCCTTGATCTTCGGCAGCAGCTGCTGCTTGATGACGCCGACGGCCTCGGCCGGGTCGGCGACGCGCGTCGGCTTGGTGACGTAGTCCGTAGCACCCGCTGCGAGAGCGTCGAGCGTGGCGGACGCGCCATGCGACGTGAGGGTCGAGAACATGATGATCGGGGTGCGCACGTTGCGGCGGCGCAGCTCCGTCACGGTCTCGATGCCGTTCATGATCGGCATCTCGATGTCCATCGTGATCAGGTCGGGCCTGAGAGACGCGACCTTCGTCAGCGCGATCTGACCGTTCTGCGCGACGCCGACGATCTCGATCGACGGGTCGGCGGCCAGCGCCTCGGTGACGATGCGGCGCACCACGACGGAGTCGTCGACGACGAGGACCTTGATGGGGGCCATCAGCGACCGCCCATCCGGCGGCCCGAGCGCTCGAGGCGAGCGCCTCCGCTCTGCGTTGTCATCGTGTCTCCTCTGCTGACGCCTTCGGCGCCAGGGTGGTGCCGGGCCCTCGCGGGCCCCGGCGTGGGAACTGGGGAAGTGGGGGAGGTCGGGTCAGACCTGGGCGGCGAGATCGACGTCGAGCGACAGGAGGAGCTCGTCCTCCATCGAGTAGACGCCGGTCACGAGCTCCTGGAGCGACTCCTCGAGCGTGGGCGGCGGGGGGCCGAACGTGTCGGGGTCGAGCTCAAGGACGTCGCCGACCGCGTCGACCAGCAGCGAGATCGGCTCGCCGTCGATGTTGACGACCATCATCATCGGCTCGTCGTCCGGACCGTACGGCTCGCGACCCAGACGGGCGCGGAGATCCACCATGAGGACCACCTGGCCGCGAAGGTTCACGAGGCCGGCCACGGTGCGCGGCGCGTGGGGCACCGGCGTGTGAGCCTGGATCTTGAGGGCCTCCTGGACCCGGGCGACGTCGACGCCGTACAGGCGGTCGTCGAGCTTGAACGTGGCGAGCTGGTGACGCATGTCAGGCTCCCTTCCCGGCGCCGATGAGCTCGGCTACCTCGGACTCGTTGAAGACGTTGTCGTCGGCCTCGTAGAAGGAGGCGTCCGCGGCGGTGACCGCGGCCTCCAGGTCGAGCAGCTCGGTGACCTTGTCCTTGACCACGATCGACCCGAGCAGGCCGTAGCCCGACACCTCGGAACGCTCCTCCTCCGAGGAGTCGACGATGTCGACCACCTCGTTGGCGATGAGCGCCACGGTCCGGTCGCCGCGCTGGCACACGACGAAGGCGAGCTCCTCGCGGAAGGCCGCGCCGGCGCCGAGCATCTGGGCCAGGTCGACCACCGGCGTGATCCGGTCGCGGTACTGCATGACGCTCGCGCCTCCGACGGTCTCGAGGACCGTCGCGGGGAGGCGCTCGAGGCGGGTGACCGCGCCGAGCGGCATCGCGAGCTGGCGCCCGTCGCCGACGGAGACCACGAGCATCTGCTCGGTGTCGCCGCGGCCGGCGTGCTCGTCGTGGCCCTCGATCTGGGTCTCGTTGAGCTCCAGGGCCCGACGGGCGACCGCGGGGATGTCGAGGATCAGCGTGACCGATCCGTCGCCCAGCAGCGTCGCGCCGGCGTAGAGGCCGATGGTCTTGATGGCCGCGGCGATCGGCTTGGCGACGATCTCCTCGGTGTTGCGGACCTTGTCGACCAGGAGGCCGAAGCGGCCGCCGTCTGCCTGCAGCACCGCGATGACTGCACCGACGAGCGACTCTCGCTTCTGGCGGCCGAGCACGTCGCGCAGATCCACGAGCGGGAGCAGGTGGCCGCGCAGGCGGTACACCGGGGCGTCGCCCACGTGGTCGATGCCGGTGAGCTTGTCGTCGATCGCGAGCAGCTCGAGCAGGTTCACCTGCGGGATCGCGAAGGTCTCGGAGGCCGACTCCACGGTCAGCGCGGGCATGATGGCCAGCGTCAGCGGGATGCGCAGGCGCCACGTGGTGCCGGCGCCGGGGGTCGACTGCACGTCGACGACGCCGCCGATCCCGTCGATCTTGGTCTTGACGACGTCCATGCCGACACCGCGACCGGACACGTTCGTGACCTTCTCGGCGGTCGAGAAGCCGGGCAGGAAGAGCAGCTGCAGGATGTCCTGCGGGCTCATCGCCTCGATCTGCGCCGCGGTCTTGAGGTCCTTCTCGATGGCCTTGGCCGAGATGACCTCGGGGTCGATGCCCTTGCCGTCGTCCGTGATCTCGATGACGACCTGACCGCCCTGGTGGTAGGCCTTCAGGGTGAGCACACCCTGCTCGGGCTTGCCGACCTTGGTGCGGGTCTCGGGCGTCTCGATGCCGTGGTCGATCGCGTTGCGGATCAGGTGCGTCAGCGGGTCCTTGATCGCCTCCAGGACGCCGCGGTCGAGCTCCGTGTCCTTGCCGACCATGTCGAGGCGCACCTTGCGGCCGAGGGCCGACGAGATGTCGCGCACCATGCGGGGAACCTTGTTCCACACGTGGTCGATCGGCTGCATGCGGGTCTTCATGACGCCCTGCTGCAGCTCGGTCGCGATGAGCGACAGGCGCTGCGAGGCGCGGACCAGGACCGGGTCGTCCATGTCGGCGGCCAGGTTGGTCATCGCGTTGCGGGCGAGGACGAGCTCGCCGACGTGACGCATGAGGGCGTCGAGCACGTCCACGTCCACGCGGATCGACTGCTCGGCGGCCGAGCGGACCGCGGTCTCCTCGACCTTCTCCGTCTTCGCGGCGGGGGCCGCGGGCGCGGCGGCGGCCGCAGGGGCTGCCGGCGCCGGGGCCTCGGCGGGCTTGTCGGCCGGGCGCTTGCCGATCTTCGGCTTGATGGTCTTGGCGGGCTCCGCGGCGGGCTCCGCAGCGGGCTCCGGCTCGGCGACGGCCTCCTCGGCGGGAAGCTCCTCGTCGTCCTCGTCGTCCTCGTCGTCCTCGTCGTCGTCGCTCACGTGGAGGGCCGTCATGGCCTCGGACAGCGCGTCGTCGGCGTCGGCGTCGGCGGGAGCCGCGGCCGCGGCGGCGCCGCCGGTCGGGTCGTCCAGGACGGCCTGGAGCTCGGCGACGACGGGCGCGGTGTCGATCGTGCCCTCGTTGCCGGTGGCCTCGATCGAGCCGAGCAGGTCGCGCACCGCGTCGACCATCTTGAGCAGCACGTCGGCGGTGAGCTGAGTCATCTCACGCTTGCCGTCACGCAGCTCGGCGAGGAGGTTCTCGCCGACGTGCGTGAGGGACTCGAGGTTGCTGAAAGCAAGGAAGCCCGAGGTGCCCTTGATGGTGTGGATGGTGCGGAACACCGAGCTCAGCAGAGCGCGCGAGCCGGCGTCGCTCTCCAGAGCGACAAGGTCCTGGTCAAGCTGGTCGAGGTTCTCGTAGCTCTCGACCACGAACTCCCGGACGATCTCATCCATCGCGTCCATCGATACGCTCCTGTCACGTTCCTGGCGGCTCTCTGCCGTGTCAGGGTGCTCATCGGCCGGGGGTACGCGATGGTGAGCAGTCGTGTCAGGTCGGGTGAAACGGGCGCAGGGACGATGCGGGTGTCGCCCGACCTAGTCAGGCAGCGGCGTGTAGTCGTCGCACCAGGCAAGGACAGCGGCGCGCGCGTCCTCGGCCGACATCGCCTCCTGCCGGGTCTCGCCGTCGGCATCAGTGCTGACGAGCCATGCCTCGGACTCGCCGCTCAGGGCCGCGGGCTCGACGAAGGCGCGCGTGTCGTACGAGGTCACCCAGATCGCCCCGAGCTCGCGGGTCGCGCCCTCGAGGCGCTCGGTCTGGCTGCTGTCGTCCAACGCCCAGCCGGCGGGGATCTCGGAGGCGTCGGTCGGAGCGGGCAGCGGCCACTCCTGGACGGCGTCAACGTCGCTCGGATCCTTCGCCGTGGGCTCGTAGAGCACGTAGCCGCCGGAATCTCCTGAGTCGGTCTCGCTGACCTCGACGAGCCACGGCACGTCACCCGCGCACAGCGGGGTGACGACGGAGGCCGTGCCGTCGCCGTGGTCGATCCACGCGAGCGGCGCGTCGTAGGCCTCGCGGGAGCATCCGCTGAGCGTCGCCGCCGTGAGGACGACGGCCCCGAGCAAGGCTCGGCGTCGCACCGGCGTCATGCGCCGCTCCCCCAACGTCCATCCTCGGGTCGCAGCGCAGCGCGGAGGCCACGGAAGGCCTCCGCCATCCGCATCGCACCGAGAGCCGCTCCCATGATGACCACGACCGGCAGGTGCACGAGGGTGAGCAGCAGGCCCGAAGGCGAGAGCCGCTCTCGCCAGCCGTCCTCCGCGACCTCCCACGCCGCGGGGTCGGGCTCCGCTTCGGGATCCTCGATGGAGCGTCCGGTGCTCTCCCAGTAGAAGCACTCGAGCTCCTCCATCAGGAGGAAGCCCTCCTCGCCGTACGGAGTCGTGAACGTCTCGGGAGACGCGACCGCCGAGTCGAAGGTCTCGCGGCCGCTCAGGACCACCTCGAAGGCCTCGCCGAGCATCCCATCGCTCGCGCACGACGCTCGTGCCGAGAGGTACTCGTCCGCGCGTGCGCGCATCCAGGTCCACCACTCGAGGACCGCTTCGTCGCCGTCGGCGACCACCGCAGCGGCTATCGCCTCGCCGTCGATACCGAGGCTCTCCCTCAGACGATCGATGTGGGCCCATCGCGCGACGTCGTCCATGCTCTCCCCCGGGCTCCGCGGACGCGTCGCGCCCGGCACAGCGGAACTGGCCCCACGCCAACCGCCGCCCCGTAGCCGCCGTCAAGGCAACACCCCGCTCGTGGGCTGAGGCATTTCTAGCACCCCGAAGCATCTCTCCGGAAGGGGCGCGTCAGCGCGAGATCGGGCAGCCCGCGCACGCGATCTTCGCGCCCGGGGTGCAGCCGGTGCCGCACGCGGTGCCCGTGTCCACGACGAGGCCGAGGCGCTGCGCCTCCTCCGCGACCGCCTGGGCGAGATCCGCGTTGATGCCGAGCTCTCGCGCGGCGCCCGCGGGGGTGAAGCCCCGGCCCATGAGCGCGACCACGGAACCGAAGACCGAGCCGGCACCCTTGACCGGGTGGGTGGCGCGTCGTCCTGTCACAGCCGGCTCCCCACCTGGAACACCAGAGTCGCGAGGAGGTAGGCGCCCACGAAGGACGTGGCGGCCGCGCCCGTCGTCCATCTCCCGCCGTAGAGGCGCCGCTGCTCGGCGAGGGTCGCGAAGCACGGCAGGTAGGCGAGGATGAAGAGCATCAGCGCGAAGGAGGCCGCGCCGGGATGGCCGCCCGAGGTCTCGTTCACGGTCGCACGGACCTCGTCGCGCAGGGCGGCGGCGCCGGAGTCGGTCGTGTCGTCCAGCGCGTACGACTGGGCGAGCGCGCCGACCACGGCCTCCTTCGCCGCGACGCCCGTGACGAGCGCGGCGGCGATGTGCCAGTCGTCCAACCCCATGGGCGCGAGCGCCGGCGCGATGCCCTCCGCGACGACGCCGTACAGCGAGTCCTCGACGGGCACGTCCGCGATCGTCGCGTCGCCGCGCACGGGGATCGCCTGCAGCGTCCACAGCGCGACCACCGCGAGCAGGATCACCGTGCCGGCCTTGCGGATGAAGGAGACGACGCGCGCCCAGACCGAGCGGCCGAGCGTGCGCAGGTGCGGCCACTGGTAGTCGGGCAGCGCGATGACGAGGGACTGCGGCCTGAGGTCGCGCATCACCGTGCCGCGCGCGAGCAGCCCCCCGACGACCACGAGCACCACCGACATCACGTACAGGAGGAAGACGACGGTGCCGGCGCGCTGAGGGAAGAACGTCTCCGCGAGCACCAGGTAGACCGCGAGGCGCGCCGTGCACGAGGTGAGGGGCACGAGCATCCCCGCGAGCAGGCGCTGACGCGCGTGAGGCAGCACCGAGGTGGCCGTGAGCGCGGGGACGTTGCAGCCGAAGCCCACGATCAGCGGCAGCATCGCGCGGCCGTCCAAGCCGATCCGACGCAGGGCCTTGTCCGCCACGACGGCCACGCGGGCCAGGTAGCCGGACGCCTCGAGCGAGCCGATCGCGACGAACATGAGCGCCATGAGGGGGATGAACGACACCACGGCGCTGAGCCCGGCGAGCACTCCCCCGACCACGAAGGACTCGAGCCACGCAGGCGCGTGGGCCGCCTCGAGGAGCGCCTGCGCGCCCGCGCTCACGGGGCCGTCCACGAAGCCCGACATCGCGTCCATGAGCGGCGCCGCCGCGACGGTGGTGAGCTCGAAGATCGCCCACACGACCAGGCCGAACATCGGGATGCCGAACCAGGGGCTGAGGAGCACCCGGTCGAGCGTGTCGGAGAAGGCGGGCTTCGCATCGTCCGGGGGAAGGACCTCATCGACCACGCTCTCGACCCAGTCGAACAGGACCTGGGCGCGCTCGAGCTCGGACGTGAGCTCGCCGTCGTCCGCGGCCGTGCACGGCAGGCCCTGCACGCGCCGGGGGCGCTCGAGCGAGACCGAGACGGCGTGGGCGAGAGCGTCGACGCCCTCCCCCGTGCGGCCGTTGACGGCGACGACGGGGACACCGAGCGTGCGACCCAGCGCGGCAATGTCGGGGGCGAGGCCGCGCGACGCGGCGAGGTCGGCCATCGTGACGGCCACGACGACGGGGACGTCGGTGAGCGCGATCTGCGCGAGGAGGTAGAGCGAGCGGCTGAGGGCGGTCGCGTCGAGGACGACGACGTCGAGCTCGCCGTGGCCCGCGGCGACGGCATCGGCGGCGACCTGCTCGTCGGGCGAGCGCGCTACCAGGGAGTACGTTCCGGGCAGGTCGACGAGCTCGACCATGGTGGTCCCGCAGCGCCACGCTCCCTCCGTGAGGGTGACCGTCGTGCCGGGGGCGTTGACCACGTGCTGGCGCGAGCCCGTGAGGGTGTTGAAGAGGGTGGACTTTCCGACGTTGGGGTTGCCGACGAGCATCACGCGGGGCGTGGTCGTGGTCGCTCCGGTGACGGTCGCGGAGGTTCCGGCCGGGCGCTTCGCGGGGGCTCCGGCCGGGCGCTTCGCGGGCCCGCCGGGCGCGCAGTGGTCGGCGCTCATGCGCTCGCCACCTTGACCTCGATGCTGCGGGCCGTCTCGAGGTCGATCGCGATGCGCGCGGCACCGATGCTCACGACTCGCGCACCTGCCGCCGCGATGCCGACCACGCCGACGAGCGTGCCTCGGCGCAGCCCCATCTCGCGCAGGCGCAGGGCCGTGTCGGCCTCAGCGTTCACGGCGCGGATGTGCGCGCGGGCGCCCCGGGGAAGGTCGGCGAGTGTCACCGAATCAGGGTAAGTCGGAGAGTCAGGCTCGCCTTACCTACTTTGGTCCCGGTTTTCGAAACGCCTAAGTTTCGTAATGACGATGGATCGGGACGATGCGTCAGGCGGGCTTCTCGTCCGTCTCGGCGGGCATGGGCGGCGCGATGGACTTGAGGGCCTCGATCGCGCTGTCGTCCATGGCCGCGGCCTCGGCGTTCTGCTTCTCGACCGCCTCGAGGATCTCCGCGCGCGTCACCTTCACCGAGCGGGGCGCGTCGATGCCGATGCGCACGCCGTCGGAGCGGACATCGATGATCGACACCACGATGTCGTTACCGATGACGAGGCGCTCACCGACGCGACGGGACAGGACCAGCATGCGACGAGCCTAACGGGTGTCGGCCAGAACATGGTCAGGGTCGGCTGGAATCGGCGCGTATCGCGCGTCAGATCGGAGGAACCGGACGATGTGGGCGAGCGACATCGTCGCCGCGCACCCTGGCCTCGGCCCGGGTTCACACCCCGTCGAGTCCGTTATGCCCTGATTGTCAGACCCCTCTGATGGACTGTACCCATGGTGATCGGGACCGCTGATGTGGAGCAGGTGAGCGCGCAGGTGCGTGCGCTTGCTGCGCACGATTGCAGTGGGCTCGGTGAGGGCGAGCTGTTGGATCTGACGGTCGCGATCGCTCAGTTGGAGCGGCTGGTGGGAGCGCTCGGATCGCGTGTAGCCGGGGAGATCATGCGGTTGTCGGATCCGGCGGCCCCGGGTGGCGGGTTCGCGCGGCGACAGGGTCATGGCAACGCTTCGGGGTTGTTGTCGAAGGTGCGTGGCGGTTCGCACTCGAGCGCGAACAACCAGATCGACGCCGGGGACGCGTTCACCGAGACCGACGACGACCGCGAGGATGGCGACCAGCCTGGGCAGGAGGAGGGGCTGTTCGGTGCGGCGGGCTCTGGCGAGCCGGATCCCGACGACAACCCCGCACCCAAGCCGACTCCCACGCCGAAGCCGAAGCGGTGCAAGTATCCCCGTGCTGCCGCGGCTCAGCTCGACGGGTCGTTGTCGACCGATGCGGCCGGGACCATCGTGCGCGGGCTGAACTCGCTTGCCGACAAGATCGACGCCAGCGCGCTGGCCGATCTTGAGAAGCGCTTGGTCGCCCGCGCGGAGGGCAAGAGCGCCAACGAGGTGGCGAAGATGGTCGCGCGGGCGGTGGCTCGCGCCGATCAGGCCGCGCTGGAGGAGCGCGAGAAGAAGAACCACCAGGAGCGGTACCTGTGGTGGAAGCAGGGCAGCGACGGCATGACCGTGATCCACGGCAAGCTCGACGCCGCGAGCGCGGCGCCGATCATCGCGGTGCTCGAGCAGATGACGACTCGTGACGTGCGCAACCAAGCGCGCCCCGACGCGACAGCCGCCGACGCGGCGGCCGACGGGACCGGTGGCGTCGACACGCGCACCAAGGGTCAGATGCGTGCCGACGCCCTGTACGAGCTCGCTCGTCACGCGTTGGGCTGCACCGGGACCGACGCTTCAGGGGTGCGCACCACGATGGTGATCCGTATGAACCTTGAGGACCTGCGGTCAGGGGTCGGGATCGGGTCGATCGACGGCATCGACCAGCCCGTCTCCATCACCGGGCTGCGACGCCTGGCGGCAGAGGCAGGCGTGATCCCCGAGGTGCTCGGCCGTGACGGCGCCGTGATCGAGCTCGGACGCCAGCAGCGACTGTTCAGCCGGTACCAGCGGCTGGGGATGATCGAACGCGACGGCGGCTGCGCCCGCTGTCACGCCCCCGTCGAGCACTGCGAGGCCCACCACGTCATCCCCTGGGAGCACGGCGGACGCTCCGACCTGTCCAACGGCGTCATGCTGTGCACACGCTGTCATCACGACGTCCACGCTCAAGGCTGGGACATCGAGATCAAGGCCGAGCAGGTGTGGTTCACCCCACCACGCTCCCAAGACCCCTCCCGCACCCCACGCCTGGGAGGCAACGCCGCCCTCGAGCTGGGACCCGATCTCGACACCGACCAGGCCCCGGCCGGCAACAGAGAGCCTGCCCTGACGTCCTAGGGAGAGCTCCGCCCGCAGCCGCGACGCCGGCAGCGTCAGAAGCAGGAGCAAGCGCAAGAGCCGCGGGCCACGAGCCCACGAGCCCACGAGCCCACGAGCCCACGAGCCCACGAGCCCACGAGCCCACGAGCCTCAACGGTGCGCGGCGACCCGCTCCGCGAGCAGCGCGCCCCACACCGTGGGCGACGCGGGCAACCCATCCATCCACGCCACGGGAAGCTCCGCATCCAACAGCGCAGCGGGCGACTGCGAACGTCCGACGCCGACCGCGGCGATCGCGTCCAGACGTGCGCCCACGGCGAGCGGCTCCATCGCGGCCGCGACCCCGTGCGCCTCGCCGGCGTCGACCGCGAACCACGCTGAATCCGCCTCGAACGCGGTGAGCAGCGGCGTCGCCGCGATCGCGCCACGCCGCCCAGGAGCGATGCCCAGAGCGACCACGAGCGGAAGACCCTCGGCCGCCGCCTCATGCGCGCGCGCGCGGGCGGCGCGGGCCGCCGCCTCGGTGCGGATCCGACGACCGTGCCCGCGGATCGCCTCGCACTCGCCAGCCAGCACGAGCGACTCCTCGGGCAGCCCCATCCAGGACGTCACCTGACGCGCGACCGCGAGCGCACGCTGCGGCGCACCCGCCACGACCAGGAGCTCTCCCGGCTCGAGCCGACGCTGCGTCGGGGATCCAAGCCTCGCTACCATCCCGAGCAGCGGCACCCGATCCGACAAGGCGACACCGTCACCGAGCAGGCGCGGGGGCACGCCCAGCGCAAGCAGATCTGCCGCGGTCGGGCCGGCCGCGACCGCGTCGACCAGGTCGCTCTGCACGCCCCACCGGTGGATGACGATGCCGGAAGTGGTGGGCGCCGCATCGTCCGCGAGCGCCTCCGGGGTGACCGCGGGAAGCGCCGAGACGACAGTCTCGACCGGGGCGGTGATGCCGCGTGAAGCGGGGGCCGTGGCTGCATCCGGGGCGGGCGCGGCAGGAGCACCGGCAGCCGGCTCGGAGGCGGCAGTGGCACCGGCGGCCGCCGGCAAGGAGGCGGGAGGCTCTGCCAGCGCTGCGGGCAGCACAGGGGACTCGGGCGCGAGCGCCGGGACGATCAGGCGCTCCGGCTGACCGCCCTGTCCGCCCTGACCGGCGGCGGGCGCGAACGGCGCGAAGGTCGAGGACTCTCGCTCAGGGGCGAAAGACTCAGCCTCAACCGGCATCGCCTCTGCCGACACGGTCTCGCCAGGCGCGGTCTCGACGGGCGCGGTCTCGACGGGCGCGGTCTCGACATGCAAAGCCTCTGCGGGCGCGGCATCGGCCGAAGCATCCAGCCCGGGCACACCACCGGCTGCCAGCACCTCAGCCGCCGCGTCGTCCGTGGCCACGTCGTCTACGGCAGGAACGCGCGGGTTGACGACACGCGCGGCCGGATCCGCGGCGGGGAACGCCGCCGGAACGAACGTCCGCGTCTCGGACTGGAACGGCGCCCCTGACTGGAAGGGCACCCCTGACTGGAAGGGCACCCCTGACTGGAAGGGCACCCCTGACTGGAGGATCGCATCGTCCGTGGCCGACGCATCGTCCATCGCGGGCAGCCCGACCGCCGCGTCCATGGCCTGCTCGAACGCGTGAAGCGCGGGCGTCGCGCCCGTGGACGGCGAGGCCGCGGGCCGAGCCCCACCCAGCATCTCCGCCCGCAGCGCCTCCGCGTCGGCGATCTCCGCCGCCACCTCGGGCGACAGCCGCTCCGAAGGATCGATCCTGGGGCGCGTCGACGCGGGCCCCGCCTCGACGGCGAGCGCGGTGTCCGGGACCTCGAGCGTCAGCTCGTACATCTCCTTGGCGAAGAAGCCCATGACGCCGCCGCTGCGGACGCGCTCCGCGCGCACGACGGTGACGTGCGGGCCGTACTGCTCGCGCGCCTGCACGAGCAGCTCGTGCGGGTCGGAACCCTCAAGATGCAATCGTTGCGGCATCGCTCACGACTCCCACCGTCTCGACCTGCACCGAAGCGCCGGTCACCTCTGTATAGGAAAGAACAACCACGTGCGGGATGGCAAGGGCCAGCGTGCGGCGCAACGCCGGACGCAGCACGGGAGCGCACGCGACGACCGCCTCGAAACCTGCCCTCTCCACATCGTCCAGACGCTGGCGCGCCGACTGGATGAGGCGCTCCAGGCGGTCGGGGTCGACCGCGAGCTGCGTGCCGTCGTCGCCAGGGCGACGCGCCTCGACCAGCTGCTGCTCGAGCAGCGGCTCGAGCGTGAGGACGCGGAGCACGCCGTCCTGCGTGTGCGCCGCCGCGACAGCCGGACCGAGCGCCCCGCGAGCGGCCTCGATGAGGCCCTCCGGGTCGGTCGAGACCTTGGCCCGAAGCGACAGCCCCTCGAAGATGCGGGGGAGGTCGCGGATCGAGACCCGCTCCGCGAGCAGCCCCTGAAGGACGCGCTGGATCTCGCCGAGCGACAGGAGCGACGGCACCAGCTCGTCGACCACGGCCGGGTTGACCTGCTTGACGCCGTCCACCAGGACGCGCACATCCTCGCGGGTGAGGAGGCGCGGGGCGTTGTCCGTGATGATCTGGCCGAGGTGCGTGACGAGCACCGAGACCCGGTCGACGACGGTCGCTCCCGCGAGCTCGGCCTGCGCACGCGCCTGCATCGGCACCCACTTGCCCATGAGCCCGAACACCGGCTCCCGGACGGACTCGCCCGCGAACTGGTCGAGGTGGTCGCCGAGCGCGAGCAGGCGGCCGACCGGCGCCTCGCCGCGCGCGACCTCGACGCCGCCGATGCGGACCACGTACGTGGAGCGCGGCAGGTCGACCGAGTCGCGGGTGCGGACCGGCGGGATGACGAGGCCGAGCTCCATCGCGATCTTGCGGCGCAGGCCCTTGACGCGGGCCAGCAGGTCCTGGTCGGAGCCGCTGCCGACCAGGTCGACCAGGTCGGGTGCCAGCTGGATCTCGAGCGCGTGGACGCGCATCTGCTCCATGATCGCCTCCGGCGAGTCCGGTCCCGGACCCTCGGGGCTCTTGGGGGCCGCGATCTCCTGGGACTGCTCGGCCTTCTCTCGTGCGCCGACGCGCTGCCCGATGATCAGGAGCCCGATGCCGAGGACCAGGAACGGCGGCTTCGGCATGCCCGGCACGAGCGCGAGGAGCACCGCGGCGCCGCCTGCGATCATGAGCGCGGTGCGGGACTGCGTGAGCTGACGGCTCGCCGCTGTTCCCATGTCCTCCTGCGCCGTGGCGCGGGTGACGATGATGCCTGTCGAGACGGACAGCAGCAGCGCGGGGATCTGGGAGACGAGGCCGTCACCGATGGTGAGCATCGAGAACCGCTCGAGCGCCTCGCCCGGATCCATGCCCATCTGCAGCATGCCGACGCCGAAGCCGCCCAGCAGGTTGATGACGGTGATGATGATGCCCGCGATCGCGTCGCCCTTGACGAACTTCGAGCCACCGTCCATGGCGCCGTAGAAGTCGGCCTCGGCCGCGACGTCCGCGCGGCGCTGGCGGGCGGTGGCCTCGTCGATGAGCCCCGAGTTGAGATCCGCGTCGATCGCCATCTGCTTGCCGGGCATGGCGTCCAGGGTGAAGCGCGCGCCGACCTCGGCCACGCGGCCGGCACCGTTCGTGATGACCGCGAACTGGATGATGACGAGGATGAGGAAGATGACGAGGCCGATGATGATCGAGCCGCCCACCACGAAGTGGCCGAACGCGCCGATCACCTCGCCCGCGTAGCCGTCGCGCAGCACGAGGCGCGTCGACGCGACGTTCAGGCCGAGCCGGAACAGGGTCAGCACCAGGAGCATCGACGGGAAGACCGAGAAGTCGAGCGGGCGCTGCACGTACATCGACGTGAGCAGCACCACGAGCGACAGCGCGATGTTGGTGACGATGAGGAAGTCGAGCAGCGCGGCCGGCAGCGGCACGACGAGCAGCAGGACGATGCCGACGACCCCGACGGGCACGGCGAACTGTGTCATCCGGTTCTTCATCATGGCTGGTTCTCCTTGAGGGGGAGGGCGAGGACTGCGGGGAAGGGGGGAAGCTCACGCGTCACAGGGACGATGCGGTGGGCGCGGAAGCCAGGCGCGGGACACGCGCGCGGGACGATGCGGTGGCGGGCGCTCGCGCCAGCCAGGACGATGCGGGTGTCGGTCATGCGGCGACCTCCTCGGCGTGCGGGTTGCGGTGCATGCCCGCGGCGGCGCCGCGGCGGCGGAGGGCCATGACGAAGGCGAGCACCTTCGCGACGGCCGCGTACAGGTGCGGGGGGATCTCGTCGCCGATCTCGCACGCGGAGTGGAGCGCGCGGGCGAGCGGGATGTCCTGGACCATCGGGATCCTGTTGTCGGCGGCCTTCTCGCGGATCTTCGCCGCGATGTGGCCCGAGCCCTTCGCGACGACGCGGGGCGCGCCCGTGCCGGGCTCGTACTTGAGGGCCACGGCCACGTGGGTGGGGTTCACCATGACGACGTCGGCGTCGGCGATCGCCGCCATCATGCGGTTGCGGCTCATCGCCATCTGGCGGGCGCGTCGCTGACCCTTGATGTGCGGGTCGCCCTCGGACTGCTTGTGCTCGTTCTTGATCTCCTGCTTGGACATCATCGTCTGCTTGCGGTTGCGCTTCATGATGACGAACATGTCCGCGCCCGCGAGCGCGAGGCCCGCGAACACCGCGGTCTTGACGAGGTCCGTGACGCCGCCGACCGCCGTGTCGACCATCGTCGTGAACGAGTGCACGCCCGAGCCGAGCAGCAGCGGGACGAGGCCCTGGATCACGAAGTACAGCACCGTGCCGATCGCGGCCGCCTTGAGCGCGGCCTTGATGCCGTTCCACCAGGCCTCCTTGCCGAAGAGCTTCTTGGCGCCGTTCTTCGGGTTGAAGTTGTCGAACTTCGGCTTGAGCTTCTTGGGAGAGAAGTGGATGCCGCCCTGCGCGACCGTCGCGATGACCGCGGCGAGCGCCACGACTCCGAGCAGCGGCAGGATCGTCGTGATCACGGACGCAAGGCCCTGCTGGAAGGCCTCGAGCGCGACCATCTCCTCGGGGGAGGCGGCGATCGCCTCGAGCGCGACGAGCTGCTCCGTCGCCGCGTCCCGCGCGTGCGAGATCACGAAGGGCATCATGAGGACCGCCGAGCCCACGACGACCCACGCGTTCATGTCGGTGGATCGCTGCAGCGCGCCGTCGCGGCGCAGCTGCTTCATGCGCTTCGGTGTGGCCTTCTCGGTCTTCTCTCCGGCGTCCTTGTCACTCACTGCGCGCCTCCCAGGATCATCTGGAGGGCCTCATCCGTGAGCGTGCCGATGATGCTTGGCAGGGCGAGGAACGCGATCGAGCCGAGCGAGAGGGTGAGCAGGATCTTGAGCGGGAAGCCGAGCGCGAACGCGTTGAGCGCGGGAGCGACTCGCGTGAGCAGGCCCAGGCCGACGTCGGCGAGGAAGAGGACGACGACGAGCGGGCCCGCGATCTGGAGCGCCGCCACCATGAGCTGTGCGAAGCCGTTCGTCATGAGATCGGCCATCACCGACAGCGACGGCGCGACGCCGAGCGGCAGCACGTCGAAGGTGCGCACCATGCCGGCGATCATGAGCTGATGCGCGTCGGACGCGAACAGCAGCACGAGCGCCGTCATGGAGTAGAAGCGGCTGAAGGTCGCTCCCTGCGAGCCGGAGACCGGGTCGTAGGCCGACGCCATCTGGAAGCCTCCCATGACGTCGATGAGCGAGCCCGCGGTCTCGACCGCGGCGAAGACCAGGCGGACCATGAAGCCGAGCGCGAGCCCGATGAAGGCCTGCAGGACGAGGGCCCCGATGAGCGCGCCGGGGGTCTCCTGCGCGAGGAGCGAGCCGGGGGCGATCTCGGACGCCGCCGTGACGCGAGGCATGGCCGCGAGCGCGATGCCGATGCCGAGCGCGGCCTTCACCGAGCCGGGGAACTGCTTCACGTTGAACGGCGGCGCGACGACGAGGAACGCCGTGAGCCTCACGCCCGCGAGCATGAGGGTCTCGACGAACGCGAGGTCGAAGGTCAGCTCCATGTCAGCCCGCCAGCAGGGTCGGGATCTTGTCGAAGAGCTCGTTGGTGAACGCGATGGTCTCGGAGATCATCCAGTGGCCCGCGATGAACAGTGCGAGCGCGACGCCGATCGCCTTCGGGACGAAGGACAGCGTCACCTCCTGGATCTGCGTGACGGACTGGAACAGGGAGATCGCGAAGCCGACCACGAGCGCCGTGATGAGCAGGGGAGCGGAGAGCTTGGCCGCGAGGACGAGCGCGTCAAGGCCGATGTCGAGGACCGCGTTGGTGTTCATCAGCCGTAGCTCCCGATCAGTGAGGTGATGATCAGCGTCCAGCCGTCGACCAGCACGAACAGCAGCAGCTTGAACGGCAGCGACACCATGACGGGCGGGAGCATCATCATGCCCATCGACATCAGCGCTCCCGAGACGACCAGGTCGATCACGAGGAACGGGATGAAGATGACGAAGGCGATGATGAAGGCGGCCCGCAGCTCGGACAGCATGAACGCCGGCATGAGCGTCGTCATCGAGACCTCGTCGCGCGAGGCGGGGTTCTCCGCGTCGGCCGCGCGGGTCATGAGGGCGATGTCGGACTCGCGGGTGTTGTCGAGCATGAACTCGCGCAGCGGGACGACGCCCTCGTCCACGGCCTCGGTGAACGTGAGGTCACCCGCCAGGTAGGGCTGGACGCCCAACTCGTTGACCTCGCCCAGCACGGGGCTCATCACGAACAGCGACAGGAACAGCGCGAGTCCCGCGAGGACCTGCGTGGGCGGGGTGCCCTGGAGGCCGAGCGCGTTGCGGGTCATGGCGAGCACCACGAAGATCTTCGTGAAGCTCGTGGTCATGAGCAGCAGCGACGGCGCGACCGAGAGCAGCGTGATCGCGATGAGGACGACGATCGAGCTCGAGGGGGTGCCGTCGACGCCGTAGACGTCGACCGAGACCCCGGTGTCAGCGACGGCGGGGGCCGTGGGATCGGTGGGGGCGACAGGGTCCGTGGGTTCGGCGTGCGCGATGCCTCCGAGGCCGACGACGAGGAAGGCGGTGAGGAGCAGCGCAGCGGCCACCGAGATCCGTCGTGCGAGAGACGACCGGGTCCCGGAAGGTGCGGGGATCATGGACGACGAACGGTCCGTTCTTGCACCGTCGCCACCGCCTGGCGCCATGTTGCGGGCGCGAGGATCGATCCTTCGAGGGGCGTACGGGGCCGTCGCGCGTCGGCCGTCCGGGCCGACGTCGAACGGTCAGGGGCGGGGGCGTCCGCGGCCACGGGCGACGCGCCGACGACGCGCAGCTGTGACAGGGGGACGTCCCGATCGGCGAAGGCCGCGAGGTCGAGGTCGTCAAGATCGACGTCGACACGCTCCTCACCGGACGTGGTGGCGGGATCCTCGGGGATCTCGCCCGCATCGTGAAGCAGGGTGATGCCCTGGTCGGTGTAGCCGACCACGAGGCGACGGCCGGAGGCCTCGACCATGGCGATCCCCGAGCGGCGACCGAGCTGCTGGCGACCGACGATCGCCAGGCCCTCGCGACGCCGCGCGCCCGCGGTGGCCCGCATGCGGCGGCTCAGCCACCACAGCAGACCGAGCACGGCGGCCAGGGAGAGGCCGACGCGCAGCACGAGCAGGAGGGTGTCCATGGTCAGTTGGACTCCTCGTCGGTGACGATCTCGGTGACGCGGATGCCGTACTCCTCGTCGACCACGACGACCTCGCCGCGGGCGACCAGGCGGCCGTTGACCATGACGTCGGCGGGGGCGCCGGTGCCGCGGTCGAGCTCGAGCACGGTGCCGGGCACCAGGTCGAGGACCTGACGCATGGGGAGGCGGGTGCGGCCGATCTCGGCGGTGAGCACGAGCTCGACGTCGCGCAGCATCCGCATGCGCGCGTTCTGGTCGACGGGCTTGGCGGGGGCCGGGGCCGACTCCGGGGTGGCCGGAGGGGTCTGGGTGCGGTTCACGCGGACGCGGATGCCGAACCATGCCTGGGGCGCGCCGTCGGCGTCGACCAGGACGAACGCGTCCGTGTCGGGGTCGGCGAGGGAGTCGCCGAGCGCCTCCTCGATCGCGGTGTCGAGCACGCCGGCGCCGAGCGTCGAGGCGGCGGCCTCCAGCGCGGGACGCAGGATGTCGGCTGCTGCGACGCCGGCGCCGGCGCCCGCGAGCGCCTCGGCGACAGCGTCCTGCGCGACGAGCACGAGGTCCGCGCTCGTGGAGCCGACGAAGTGCGCGCGGATCGACGGGGTGTCGGCGGCGGGCGCCTGGCCGGGGCCGAGCGGCACCGCGGTGAGCGGGGTCTCCGTGGGGAGCTGCTGGACGAGCAGCTCGGCCGCCTGCTGGGCGAGCGCGGCGGCGGGGGCGGTGGCGGTCATGCTTCCTCCTGGTTGGACACGACAAGACAGGCGACGCGGGTGCCGTTCGCACCGATGGCCGCGTGGGCGAGGACGGCGCCGTCGACGGTGACGTCGAGCGGGGTGCTCACGTTGTGGCGAAGCGGGATCACGGTCCCGACCTCGAGCGCGGTGATCTCGCCGGCGCTCATCTCGCGGGAGCCGAACCGCACCGAGACCGGAAGCGGCACGCCCTCCATGCGGGCGGTGAGCTGGCTCACGGCGAGGTCGTGGGCGCGCTGCTCCTCGAGCGTGCGCCCGCTCTTCTCGTCCGCGGACTTGAGCGCGGCGATCACGGGCTCGGCCATGATCATCAGGGTGAGGGGAGCCTCGATGTCGCCGACCGCCATGCGGAGATGGGCGATGAGCACGGGCTCCTTGGCGCCCGCGAGCTGCATGAAGCTCGGGCTGTAGCGCACGCCCTTGAGCGTGAAGCTCACGGGAGCGATCGAGCGCGCGGCGTTGCTGAGCTCGTTGCACCCGTAGGTGATCATGTCGCTCAGCAGGGTCCATTCGATCTCGGTGAGCTCGCGGAAGGGCATCCCGAGGTCGGCGGGCGGACCACCGAGCAGGCAGTCGACGAGCGTCATCGTGAGGCCGGTGGGGATCTCGAGCAGCGCGGGGGTGCGGCTGGGCTCGAACTGGAGGATGCTGCCGGTGGTCGCCGCGGGAAGCGTGTCGATGTACGCGTCGTAGCCCGTGAGCTCGAGGCTCTCGAGGTCGACGGTCGTGAGCACGCCGACCCGCGAGCTCAGCACCGTGCCCCATTGGCGCGCGAAGTTCTGCAGCGCGACCTCGAGGGCCCTCGTGTGCTCGCGGGTGAGCGTCATCGGCTGCGAGAAGTCGTACGGCTCGGGGTTGCCCGTGCCGCGTTCGCGTCGCGATCGTTCCGTTCCAGTCACGCCGCCCCATTCGTCCGGCGGGGTCGGCGCGTGAGAATTACATCGCGTGGAGCTCGTCCTCCGTGCCTGGAGTGTGACGAACGCCGCGCGATCAACGCGTGGTCGGGCGCGCGCCGGCGGGTGCGGGCCGCATCGTCCCTGGACGACCGCCCCGCACCGCGCTCAGCGTCAAGCGCTGCCGACTACTGGGTGACGAAGTCGGTGTAGTAGACCCCGATCACCTCGTCCTCATACAGTTCGCGGAGCGTCTCGCCTAGCTCCGTCTTGAGCTCCTCGCGGTACGCCTCGTCCGCGAGGTCGTCGACGGTCTGCCCCGAGAAGAGCGCGATCGCGGCGTCGAGCGCCATGGCCTCGCCGACCTCCTCGGCGACATCGGCGGAGAGCTGGAGGCCGAGCCCGAGGCGGAGGTAGTGGCCGTCGGCCAGGTTGATCGAGATCGACTCGACCACCTGGACCGCGCCGGCCTCGGGAACCTCCTCGGCGGCCGCGGCCTCCTCAGCGGCGGCTGCGTCGGTCGCTGTCTCGTCACCGGACGAGGCGCCGGGTCCCATGAGGAACCAGTAGGCGCCCGCGACGATGATGACGACGAGCACGCCGATGATGATCGCGAGCAGGCGCTTGTTGCCGCCGCGGCCCTTGCCGCCGCCGTCCTCGCCCTTGCTGGGCTCGGGCTCGGGTGCCGCGGGCTGAGGGCGGGAGCCGATCTTGGGCTTGCCCGGCGCGATGATGCGCGGTTCCTGCTGGGTGGTCATAGCTCCCCCATCTCCTTGATGCGGAGCTCAGCCAGCTGTGACTGCAGCTCCTCGTGCGTGACGTTCCCTGCGTCGATCTCCTCCGAGATCTGGGCGATGAGGGCCCGGATCTCCTCGGACGACGGCGATTCGACGACGATCTCGACGCGCCGGTTGGCCTCGAGCGCCTCCTCGGAGTCGCCCTCCAGGAGCGGCCGCGCGTCGCCGTAGCCGGTCGCCGAGATCTGGTCCTCGGACACACCGCCCTTCTCGACGAACCTGCGCAGCACCGCGACCGCGCGGGCGGCCGACAGCTCCCAGTTCGTCGCGTACCTCGACGACGGCAGCAGGTTCGCGTGGCCCTCGATCGAGATCTGCCGGGTCTGCCTCTTGAGCGGACCCGAGAGCGTGCCGACGACCTTCTTCGCGCGGTCGGTCATGGCCGCGTCGTCCGCCGCGAAGAAGACCTTCGATCCGACCAGCCCGATCACGAGGCCGCGCTCGTCGATGAGGAACGACACGTTGGCGTCGAGCCCCTGGTCCGCGAGCTTGGCCTGCAGCTTCTTCTCGATCGCGGTGAGGTCCTCGTACTCGGCGGCGGCCTCGAGGTAGTTCGGGTCCACCTGGTCCGCGGTGTCCGTCCCATCCGAGGCGTCCTCGGAGTCGGATCCGCTCACCATCTCGGACGTGTCGTTGGCGACGGAGGAGAAGTCGGGCGACACCTGGAAGGCGTCGAGGCCGGTCAGCGCGCCCGTGGAGCCCGTGAGGACGACGGTCGCGTCCTTGCCGAAGCCGACCGCGAGGGACTCCTTGAGCGCCTCGAACTTCGCCTCGTCCACCTGCGACATCGCGTAGAGCACGATGAACAGCGCCACCAGCACGGTCATCATGTCGGCGTAGGACACGGCCCAGCGCTCGTGGTTCTCGTGCTCCTCCTCCTCGTGCTTGCGACTCATGCCGCCTCCTTGGCGGGCTTCTTCGCGGTCGGCACGAGGGCGCGCAGGCGCTGGCCCACCGAGCGCGGGTTCGCGCCGGCCTGGATCGCGAGGAGGCCCTCCATCGCCATCTCCATCTTCTGCGCCTCCATCTCGGAGATGCGCTTGATGCGCGCAGCGATGGGAAGCCAGATGAGGTTGGCGGACAGCAGGCCCCAGAGGGTCGCGACGAACGCGGAGGCGATCATGTGACCGAGGGTCGACGGCTCGTCGAGGTTCTCGAGGACGTGGACCAGCGACACGACGGTGCCGATGATGCCGATGGTCGGCGCGAAGCCGCCCATGTCGGTGAAGACCTTCGCGATCGCCTTGTCGTTGGCCTTCTTGCCGTCGATCTGCGCCTCCATGACGGCGCGCAGGTCCTCGGGGTCGGTGCCGTCGATCGCGGACTGCAGGCCGTCCTTGATGAAGTCGTCGTCGATCTCGCGGGTCGCGTCCTCGAGCGCGAGGAGTCCCTCACGACGGGCGCGGTCGGCGAGCTTGACGACGAGGTCGACGGTCTCGTGCGGGTCCTTCTCCTTGTACAGGAGGTAGCTGCCGAGGCTCGAGAACGCCCCGAGGAAGCCCTTGAGGGTCGTGGTCGCGAGACCGGCGCCGAGCGTGCCGCCGATGACGAGCATCATGGGCGCGGGCAGGACGACGGACATGGGGGTCGACCCCTCCATGAAGATGGAGGCGATGACCGCGCCGAACGCGAGGCCCAGACCGATCAGGGTTGCGACATCCATCAGTCGACCTCGGGCGTCACCGCGAGGCGCGGACGCGAGTCGATCCCGGTGACCGTGGCCACGGATCCGTGGGGCTCTGCGTCGGCCATCTCGATGGCGAGGGCGACGACACCCGCACGGTGCTCCTGCACGATGCGGGTGAGAGAGGCGAGGTCCTCGGCGACCAGCAGCTTGGTGCCGTCGACAAGGGTGACCACCGTGTCGGGCGTCGACTCGGCACGCTCGATGAGGTCCGGGTTGACGGCGAACGGGTGCCCGTTGAGGCGCGTCAAGGTAATCACGTTTCACCATCCCTGGCGGTTCTGCGGGCCCATCCGTGAGCCCGGTTACATGTCTCTCATCGGTCGCCGACCCTTCGATGTGAGCGAAGCACCCGGGCCCCGGGAGACGGAACGGTCACATCCGGTGGACACCGCATCGTCCCTGTGCCTGAACGCACCACGGCCCGCCGGGCAGGACCGGGACGGGGTCCTGCCGCGGCGGGCCGCGAGCGGTGGCGCGAAGGCGCCAACGGGCATTTAGCGCTTGAGGTTGACGAGCTCCTCGAGCACCGAGTCCGAGGTGGTGATGATGCGCGAGTTCGCCTGGAAGCCGCGCTGCGCGACGATGAGGTTCGTGAACTCGGCCGAGAGGTCCACGTTGGACATCTCGAGCGAGCCGCTCGTGAGCGTGCCGCGGCCGCCCGAGCCGGCGGTGCCGATCTGCGGGTCGCCCGAGTTCACGGTCGTGCTGTACAGCGAGTTGCCGGACTTCGACAGACCCGACGGGTTGGTGAAGCTCGCGAGCGCGATCTGGCCGACCGCCTGCTTGAGGCCGTTGGAGAACGAGCCCATGACGGTGCCGTCCGCGTTGACCGTGAACGACTGGAGCGAGCCCGCCGACTGGCCGTCCTGGTCCGAGGCCGCGAGGGTCTCGAGCTCGGCGTAGCCGGTGAGCGAGTTGAGGTCGAGCGTGATCGCCGAGGTGCCGACGGTCGCGTCCGCGGCCAGGGTCGGCAGCGTGACGGTGTTGATCGAGCCGTCGGTGTTGAAGGTGATCGATCCCGTGCCGGACGCGGTGGTGTCCGCGACGTCGGCCGCGATGTCCCAGCCCGCCGCGGTGCGCGTGAACTGGACGGTGAGCGCGTGGCTGCCACCGGCGGCGTCGTAGACGTCGATCTGGCGGGTGAGCACGTCGCCAACCGCGGCGTCGGTGGGCAGGTTGCCCTCGAACGAGGCCGTGGTGGTGGCGGCGGCGCCCATGAGGGTCGACACCGGGAGGGTGAGGTCGGTCAGCGCGGCGTTCGTGTCGACGGCGCCCGTCGCGTCGGCGGCCCAGCCCTGCACGAAGCCGCCGTCCGGCGTGACGAGGCGTCCGAGCGAGTCGAACGAGAACGCGCCGGCACGCGAGTACATCTCCTCGCCGCCCTTGTCGACCACGAAGAAGCCGTCGCCCGAGATCATCATGTCGGTCGACACGTTGGTCAGCTGCGCGGCACCCTGCTGGAAGTTGGTGCTGATGCCTGCGACCTTGACGCCCAGGCCGATCTGCGCGGGGTTCGTTCCACCCGCGGTGGCGGTCGCGGCGCCCGCGTTGGTGAGGACCTGCGAGAGCGTGTCCTGGAACTGGACCGACGAGGACTTGAAGCCCGCGGTGTTGACGTTGGCGATGTTGTTGCCCGTGACGTCGAGCATGGTCTGGTGCGCGCGCAGTCCGGAGATTCCGGCGAAGAGTGAGCGGAGCATGGTGTTCCTTCTTTCGGGTGTTCCGGACGACTACGCGTCGGTGGTCTCGGTGGTGGTGGAGTCGGTGGTGGAGTCGGTGTCGGTGGAGTCGGTCGCGGCGGCGGTCGCGTCGACCGACAGGACCTCGTCGAGGCTCACGTCGGTGCCGTCGATCGTGACGACGGGGACCGAGGCGGCGAAGTTGGCGGAGGTGGCCTCGCCGGTGACGACGTTGCCCTCGGAGTCGTAGTAGCTGACCTGCTTGCCGACCATCTCCGAGGCGGCCATCCGCATGGTGAGCGCGAACTGCTCCTGGATGGTCTCGGTCTGCGAGACGACCTGCTCCATCTGGGCCATGGCGACCTGCTGGGCCATCATCTCGTTGGTGTCCATGGGGTCGGACGGGTCCTGGTTGGTCAGCTGCGCGACGAGCAGGGTCATGAACGCCTCGGAGTCCAGGGTCTGGCTGCCGCTCGCCACCGAGGTGCCGGTGGTCAGCGCCGCCGTCGTGGTGAGGCTGCTGGTGGACACGTTCTCTACGGTCATGATCGCTCCTGTCAGATCATCAGGTCCACGCCGCCGGCGTGCGTGCCGGTCGTCATGGCGGAGGCGGGGGTGAGGGGCTGCGGTGCGTCGATGCGGACCGTGCTGGTGGGCTGCTGCGAGCCGCGGCGGCTGCCGAGTCCCGTGCCCTGGTCGGCGAGCTCGCCCTGGGGGCCCTGCTCCGTGCCGAGGTCGAGGTCGGCCGTGAGGCCGGTGGCGGCGAGGTCGCGACGCAGGTCGCCGAGCGCCTGCTTGAGCGCCTCGCGGGACGCGTCGGACGCGCCGAACAGCTGGAGGCTCACGCCGTCCTGCGTGATGTGCGCGACGACCTTGACGTGCCCGAAGGTCTCCGGGGTGACGGACAGCGTGAGGATGTGCTCGCCCTGCGGCAGCTGCTTGAGGTGCGTGAGCTGGCCGGTGAGCTGGGTCGCGAGGGGCGGCGCGGTCTGCGCGGCCGGGGTCGCGGGGGCCACGGACGATGCGGCGGTGGTCGCGGGCGTCACGGTGGCCGCGGGCGCGGCCACGGGCGTGCTCGACGCATCGACGGCTCCCACGCTCGCGGCGCGCTGGGTCGCGGGCCGGACCTCGGCCGCGGCCTGCGCGGGCGCGCTCGCGACCGCGGCGTCGTCCGCGACGTCGGCGGTGGCCGACATGGACGATGCGGGGGTCAGGTGAGCGGGTCGCTGCGGCATGGGCTCTCCCTCGGTGTCGGCGGGGTCTCCCGCCGTCTCGGAGAGAGACGCGGGGGCGGCGCCTCCCTCCGAGACGGATGTGACGGAGACGTTCTCGGTGGCGGTCGCCTTCGGTGCGGGCTGGGCGGCCGCGCCGGACGATGCGGTGGCGACCGGCGCCTGCGGGGCGGTGTCGACGGCCTCGGTCGGGGCGGGCTCGGCCTGGGTGTCGGCGGGCTCGGCCGCGACGGCCTGGACTGCGGCGGGCTGAGCCTGGACCGCGGCGGCCACGGCGGCCACGCCGGCGTCGGCAGGGGCGGTGAGCTGAGACGCCGTCGGCAGGGCTGCGAGCGGGGCCGTCGGCACGGTCTGATCGGCGGGCACCGTGGTGTCCTGAGCGTCGGTCGCGCTCACGTCCTGCGCCGCATCGTCCTGCGCGGACGTGTCCTCGGCGCCGGCCGCCTGCGCGTCGTCGGTGGCGTCGACGCGGTCCGCGTCCTTCGCGCCGGCCGAGTCGCCGGCGCGGTGGGCGTCGTCCTTGCGGGCGGCCTCGTTGCGGCGTGCGGCGTCCGCGCGGCGGTCGGCCGCGGCCTCACGGTGCGCCGCGTCCTGACGGCGGGAGGCGTCGGCGCGGGCGTCGGCCCGGTCGGTGCCGCTGGTCTGCTGGGCGCGGTCGGACGACTGCGTCGTCTGCCGTGCGGTCTCGAGCTCGCGGGCGAAGTCGGCGCCGTCCGAGGACGTGCGTGCGGTCTGGCCCGTGCCGGTGCTCGGGGTCGGCGTGGGAACCGCGGCGATCATGGTGCTCATCGGTACTCGTCCTCCTTGGTGGCGCGGCGCAGGGCCGCCTCGTCCAGGGCAAGCTGCTCCTCGGCGAGCTCCTCGGCGAGGATCTTCGCCGCGTGACGCTCTCCGAGCTTCTCGATCATGCTCACGCGCATCCGTGCCTCGCCCCAGGCCTGCGTGGCCGCGTCCGCCTTGGCGTTCGCGGTGTCGAGGGCGACGGTCAGGTGCGCGATGTGGGTGGCCGCGGCGACGCGCGTCGCGACGGCGGTGTGCCAGGCGCGGTCGGCGCCGGCGGACTGAGCGACGCGGGCGAGGCTCGCGTCGTCGAACGTGACCGACGCGAGGCGGTCGGTCGCGTCGGCGACGGCGACCTGCGCGGAGCGGCGGTGGCCGTTGGCGACCTCGAGCGAGGCGGCGGCGCTCTCCTCGACGAGGCGGCGAGCGCGGAGCAGGCCCTCGAGCGCGAACTTGCGAGCCATCATGCCACCCCCATCCGGGACACGAGCGCCTTGAGCGCGCTCCACGAGTCGTCCGAGGCGATGATCTGGTCGACGCTCTGACGCAGGAAGCCGTCGATCGCGTCGGCGTTCGCGACGGCGGCGTCGACAAGGCGGTTCGAGCCGGGCGCGTACGCGCCGACGTCGAGCAGGTCCTGCGCGCGCTGTCGTGCCGCGAGCACCTGGCGCAGCTGGAGCGCGAGCTGCTTCTGCTCGGCGCTCGTGACGCGGCCCGCGACGCGGGACACCGAGCCGAGGACGTCGATCGCGGGGTAGTGCCCGGCGACCGCGAGGTCGCGCGACAGGACCACGTGTCCGTCAAGGATCGAGCGGGCGGCGTCGGCGATGGGCTCGTTGTGGTCGTCACCGTCCACGAGAACCGTGTAGATGCCGGTGACGGAGCCGGTGTGGTCGGTCCCTGCGCGCTCGAGGAGCTGCGCGAGCATGCTGAACGTCGACGGCGGGTACCCGCGGGTCGCGGGCGGCTCGCCCACGGACAGGCCGATCTCGCGCTGCGCCATGGCGACTCGCGTGAGCGAGTCCATCATGAGCACCGCGTGCTTGCCGCGCGAGCGCAGGTCCTCCGCGATGCGGGTCGCGACGAAGGCGGCGCGCAGGCGCACCATCGCGGGCTGGTCCGAGGTGGCGACGACGACGACCGACCTGGCGAGGCCCTCGGGGCCCAGGTCGTCCTCGAGGAACTCGCGGACCTCGCGGCCGCGCTCGCCGATGAGGGCGATGACGCTGACCTCCGCGTCGGTGCCGCGGGCGATCATCGACAGCAGCGACGACTTGCCGACGCCGGAGCCGGCGAACAGTCCGATGCGCTGGCCGCGGCCGACGGTGACGAGCGTGTCGAGCGCGGAGACGCCGAGGCCGACGGGGGTGTCGACGCGGGCGCGCTGGAGGGCGTCGGGGGCGTCCGCGGAGACGGGCACGCGGGTCATCCCGGCGCCGACGAGCGGCCCCTTGCCGTCCATCGGACGGCCGAGCCCGTCGAGCACGCGGCCGAGCAGCTCGGGTCCGGCGGGAACGGTGAGGGGGCTTCCGGTCGCGCGAGCGTCCATGCCGACGCGCAGCCCGTGGACGCCTCCGAGCGGCATGCACCTGAGCGACCTCGGGGTGACCGCGACGACCTCCGCGACGGTGCCGGCCGCATCGTCGCTGTCGATCGCGACCAGGTCGCCGACGGCGCCGGGCAGGCCGACCACCTCGATCGACAGGCCGACGATGGACGACACCGAGCCGATCAGCTGGGGCGCGGCCGCCGTCGCCGCACGGGCGAGGCGCGCGGCGCCTGGCAGCGGCGCGGGACGGAGGTCGGTGAGCGCGGTCATGGTCAGTCCTCCTCCGAGAGCAGCGCGCGACGCGCGCGGTCGAGGGCGGAGGACAGGCGGGCGTCGAGCTCGCCGCCGTCGTAGTCGGTGACCGCGTCGCCGGGGTTCAGACGCGGGTCCGACACGAGGGCGACGCCCTCGGGCAGGACGACGTCGCCGTCAGAGAGGACGCGCTGCGCGTGCTCGAGGTCGGCGGGGTTGAGGCGGACGCGCGTCGCGTCGACCTCGTCGGGAAGGGTGAGCGCGCGTGCGAGCGCGTCGCGCGCCGAGCCGGGTCCGGGAACGGTCTCGCGGGCGAGCACCGCCTCGGCGAGCATGAGGGCCGCCTGGTGCAGGGCGCCCTCGGCGTCGTCGAGCACGGGGAGGGAGCGGCGCTCCCACTGGGTGGCCGCCTCGGTCAGCGCCGCGAGCGTCTGGCGCACGGCGGCGTCGCGCTGGGCCTCACGACGCTCGTGGTCGGCGGTGAGGCGCGCGCGCTCGGTGACGGCGGCCGCCGCGGCGGCGCGAGTGCCCGCGGCGTAGCCGGCGGCGTAGCCCGCAGCGTGACCGGAGGCCTTGGCGGCGTCGTTCGTGTCCGCGGCGGGCGCCGCGATGGCGCTCGGGACGAAGGCCGCGACGCGTGCGTCAAGCGACATACTCGTCCTCCCCGTCGCGGCTGATCATGATCTCGCCGGACTCCTCCAGTCCGCGGATGACCTGGACGACGCTCGAGCGCGCCTCCTCGACCATCGACATGCGCACGGGGCCGAGCATGTCGATCTCGTCCACGAGGTTGTCGCGAGCACGCTCAGACATGTTCCGCAGGATCTTGTCGCGCACGGCGTCCTCGGCACCCTTGAGTGCCGTGGCGAGCGTCATCGTCTCGACGCCGCGCATCACCATCTGGATCGCGCGGTCCTCGAGCAGCGTGATGTCGGAGAACACGAACATGAGCTGGCGGATCTGGTCTGCGAGGTCCGAGTCCTTCTCCGCGAGGCCCTCGAGGATGAGCTTCTCGGTCGCGGCGTCGGCCTTGTTGATGATCTCGACGAGCGGCTGCACGCCGCCAACCGCCGTCATCTCACGCGAGGTCAGGAGATTGGCCGCCTTGCGCTTGAGCTTGTCGGCGATGAGGTTGACCACGTCGGGAGACGCGCCGTCCATGAGGGCGATGCGGTGGGCCACGATCGCGCGGATGTCCGGAGCGAGGCCGGCCATGATCGCGGAGGCGTGCTCCGGCCGCAGGTGCGCGAGCACGAGGGCGATGGTCTGCGGGTGCTCACCGGTCAGCAGCGAGACCACCTGGCGCGCGTCGGCGTCCTTGAGGAACTCGAACGGCTGGACCTGGATGCGGCTCTCGAGGCGCGCGAGCACCTCGGCGGCCCCCTCCGGGCCGAGCATCTCCTCGAGCAGCTTCTTGGCGTAGGCCATGCCGCCCTCGGGGGCCATGCCTCCGCCGGCGTTGCGGCGGAACTCGTTGAGCACCTCTTTGAGGGTCTCGTCGTCGACGGACCGCATGCGGGTGATCTCGGTGGTGAGCTGGTCGATCTCGGCCTCGTCCATCTGGGCCATCACGCCTGCGGCCGGGCCCTTGCCCATCTGGATGAGCACGAGGGCGGCCTTCTGGGTGCCTGTCAGCATCGCGGGCATCAGCGGCGCTCCGAACTGATCCAGCCGCGCAGGACATCGGCCACCTCGGCCGGCTGCTCCTGGGCGAAGGCTGTGATCTCCTCGCGGATCGCGAGCGCGACCGTGTCGATGTCGGGGACGGGGGCGGCCTCGAGGGCTGCGAACATGTCGCCCTCGGCCTCCTGAGCGGCGGCGTCGATAAGGGCCTGCGAGCGCGCCTCGAGCGCCTCCTGGGCCCTGGCCTCGAGCTCCTCGACGGCCTCGAGGCTGAGCTGGACCCGCTCGTCCTTCTTCTTCTTGCGGCTGCGGACCATCAGCACGATCACGAGGATCAGGATCCCGAGCGCGAGGAGCGACCACTTCACGATCGAGACGATCATGCTCTGCGTGGCCGCGGCCTGCGCGGCCGCGGTGGCCTCGGAGATCGCGGCTGCGGCCTCGTCGGCCTGGCTCGTGTCGAAGGCCATCGAGGACACCGACAGGACGTCGCCGCGCGTCGCGTCGATGCCGGCGGCTGCCGCCACCATCGACTCGAGCGTCGCATCGTCCACGGCGACCGCCGCGTCGGCGTTCGTGACGACGGAGACCGACTGGCGGCTGACCGTGCCGGGCGCGTTCTCGGTGATCTCGGTGACCTTGTTGACCGCGTTGTTCTTGACCCACGACTGGTTGGTGTAGTCGCCGGGGCTCGCGGAGGCCGCGGGCACGGAGATGTTGTCGGGGCCGAGGACGCCGGTCTCGGTGCTCGAGCTCGTGCCGGAGTACTGCTCGACCGTGCCGGACTCGCTGAGCGGCTGGGCGCTCGGGTCGGAGCTGAAGGTCTCGCTCGTCGTCTGCGTCTCGTCGTAGTCGAGCTCGGCGGTCACCGACACGACCGCGTTGCCCTCGCCGAGGATCTGATCGAGCATCGTCTGCACGTTGGAGGCGATGCGCGTCTCGTAGTCCGCGGTCGCGCTGGCCTGAAGCAGGGTCGAGTCCTCGGCGCCCACGGTCGAGAGCACGTTGCCGTCGGCATCGATGACGGCGACGTCCTCGGCGGCCATGCCGTCGATCGAGGCGGAGACCAGGTTCGCGATCGCCTGGACGTTCTGGGTGCCGAGCGAGGCGCCGGCCGAGGTCTCGACGAAGACCGACGCGGTGGGCGCGGCCTGCTCGTCGGAGAACACGGTCTCCTCGGGCAGCGCGAGCTTCACCGAGGCCGTCTCGACGCCGTTCATCGCCTCGATCGTCTGGGCGAGCTCGCCCTCGAGGGCGCGCTGGTACGTCACCTGCTGCTGGAACTCGGAGCTCGTCATCGACATGTTGTCGAGCAGGTCGTAGCCGACAGCGGAGGTGGTGGTGAGGCCCGCCGAGGCGACCGCGAGGCGCGTGTCGTAGAGCTGGTCCTCGGGCACGAGGATCGTGCCGCCGCCCGCCGTGAGCTGGTAGTTGACGCCGCTCGCGTCGAGCTGGCCGACGATCGCCGCGGCGTCCGTCGACGACAGGTTGGTGAACAGCGGCGCCATCGACGGCTTCGAGGACCACTGGAACACGGCGAATCCGCCGATCACGAGGATGACGCCGAGCATGCCGATGATGACCTTCTGGCCGAGCGACATCTCGCCTGCGGTCGTCTTGAACCGCTCCATGAGGCTGGTGACCTGCTTCGGCATGTCAGGCCTGCATGTTCATGATGTTGGTGAACGCCTCGACGGCCTTGTTCCTCACCGCGGACACGAGCTCGAGCGTGACGGCGGCCTCCGTCGCGGCGATCGTGTACTGGTGCACGTCCTCAAGGTCGCCGGTGACGGCCTGGACGGCGAGCGAGTCGGCGTTCGACTGAAGGCCCTGCACGTTCTCGACGGCCGACGCGAGCGAGCTCGCGAACGCGCCGTCCGACGCGGAGGTGCCGGCCGCGGCGGTGCTGCCCGCGGTCTCGCTCAGGTAGCCGGTGCCGCTGACGGCGCCGCTCGTGAGCGCGGAGACTGCCTCGATCGACATCAGCTACTTTCCAATCGTCAGTGCGGTGGTGTACATCTCCTTGGCCCGATCGACCACGGCGGCGTTGGCCTGGAAGCCGCGCTGCGCCATGATCAGCTGGGTCATCTGGCTCGTCATGTCGATGTCGGGGTAGCGCACGTAGCCCTCCTCGTCGGCGAGGGGGTTGGTGGGCTCGTAGACCATGCGGCCCTCGGCGTCGCCGTAGGCGGCGCCCGCGACGTAGACGCCGCCGCTGTCGCCGCCCTGGTTGTCCATGGACGAGGCGATGACGTAGCGCGCCTGGAAGGCGTCCTCATCGGTCGAGCGCACGGTGTTGACGTTCGCGAGGTTGTCCGAGACGGCGTCAAGCCACTTCCGGTACACGTTCATGCCGGAGCCGGCGATGCCGATCGCTGCGAAGGTACCCATCAGGCGTTCCCGATCGCCGAGCGGAGCGACTTGAACTCGGAGTTCATCGCCTGGGTCGCGACCTGATAGCGCAGGTTCGTGTCGATGTTGGAGATCGTCTCGGTGTCGAGGTTGACGTTGTTGCCGTCCTCGCGCGTCGGCTCGATCGAGAGTCCGACCGTGGCGGTCACGTCACCGGAGCCGCTCGCGACGGCGCTCTTCAGCGCGTCCTCGAACTGGACCTTGCGCGCCTGGAAGTTCGGCGTCTGCACATTGGCGATGTTGTCCGCGGTGGTGCGCTGGCGGAGCGAGAGCGCGTCGAGCGCTGAGGACATCGCATGAAAGCTGACGGAGCCGAACATAGGCACGGATCCCCTCTCAATGGTTCGGGTGGGGAGGCCGATCCGTGGCCAGGTCATCGAGCGATCCGTGCTCGAGTGCTCCATCGTCCGGGCCCCGGCCGGTTGAAGGGTTTGCGCGAGGAAATTCGGCGCCGAGTGACGAAGTTCACGCGCGCCGCACGCGTTGTCAGGATCGACATCGTGCTGCGCGCCCTCACGCGAGGAGGCCAGGAGAGCGTGCTCTCCTGGCCTCCTGGGCGTCGCGCGCGCGGCGCCTCCCGCATCGTCCCCGTGAGGCGGTCAGGCCTCGACGTTGATGAGCAGGCCGTCCTCGGCGTACGAGGGGATGCTCCCCGCGGACGCGGACGATGCCTGGGCGGCCTGGAGCAGGTCGGCGAGGCTCGAGCCGGACTTGAGCTCGGTGACGAGCGTGTCGGTGTCCATGTCGAGCGCCGCCGCGATCGAGCTCAGCGCATCCTGCTGCGCCGTCGTGAGTGACTCGCCGAGCGCGCCGGTCGATCCGGGCGGCGGCATGGACCCGCCCGGGCCGCCGAGGCCGGTCTGATTCACGAGGTTCGCGATCATCTCGTCGAAGTTGTCGGCGGACTGCATGTCCTCGGGGGCGCCGGCCGCGAGCGCCGCGGTCAGGTCGTCGACCGAGACGCCCTGCTCCTCAGCGAGGTCGGCGAGGCTCGAGCCGTCCTCGAGCGCGGAGATCACGTCGTCGACGTCCATCCCGAGCGCCTCGGCCGCGGTCTCGAGGTAGCCGCCCTCCTCTCCGGACGATGCCGGCGGAGGTGGCGGGGGCGGAGGCGCCTGGGCCCCCTGCGCTTGCGAGGTGGAGGACGTGGACTGCGAGGCGTAAAGCTCGGAGAGCGACAGCGCTCCCGAACCGACGGACGAGATCGACGACATGGGCCCTTCCTTCGTTCAACGGGACGGCATGGCCGCCGGCTCCGACGCGTGTCGGCTCCCGGCGGAGCACGCACGCGCAGGTCGACCGGCGGGGCCGATGCTTCACCTTGCGCGAAGAGTGCTCACGGGCCACATCGTCGCGACGCGAGGGTGAGAAAGGGATCTGCGGGAGTTCTCAGCGAACTCCCAGCATCGAGTGCCAGATTCCCGGCGAGGCGGGGAATGGACGATGCGGTGCGAGCCGGCGACGAGGGGTGCCGGGCGCGCGGCGCGGGTGGCCAGCGCGGGTCGGCGCTGGTCAGGCGGGAAGGTCGATGTAGACCGGTCGCGCCGCCTGCTCGGCCTTCATCCGCATGACCGCCCTGTGCTCGCGACGCGAGGCGCGTGCGGCATCGGCGAGCTGCTCCGACACCTCGATCTGGCGGGCGAGCAGCGTGCGCGCCCGCTCGATCATGCTCGCGGGCAGCGGCGGGAGCGGGGGAGGCGTCCATGGCTTGGCGCGCAGGGCCACGTCGCGGTGATTCGAGGCGAGGAGGCGCTCGGCCTCGGCGACGTCGATCTCAAGCTCCGCGAGCGTGCGCTCCCAGGCGTCGTGGAAGTCGACCTCGTCGCCGGTGCTCATGCGACGCCCAGGTCTCCGAGCACGCGCTCCGGCGAGGCCTCGGCGGCCTGACGGGCCGCCTTCTCCCACGCCTCGTGCAGCGGGGCCACGATCGCGGCGCAGGCCGCGACCTTGTCGGCGTCCCCGGCGATGTTGGCCTCGACGAGCGATGTCGTGAGGTACGTGTAGAGCGACATGAGCTGCTGGCCGCCCTCCCACGCGTCCACGTCGAGCGTGTTCGCGAGCTCCATCACGATGTCCTGCGCGTGGATGAGCTGGGTGTTGGCCTGGTCGCGCCGTCCCTCGCGCAGGGCGAGCTCGCCGCGCTCGAGGTCGCGCATCAGGCGGTCGTACAGCATGACCAGGAGGGTCGACGGGCTGGCCGTCGTGACGGCGCTGTCGACGTAGCGGTTGCGGGCGGCCGCGTATCCGTTCATGGGCGTGGCTCCTAGCTGTCGCTCGACGTCGAGAGCGACGAGATCATCTGCTCGATGTAGCTCTGCTGGGACTGGAGGGTGGCCAGGGCGGTCTCCATCGCGGTGAACTTCTGCTGCAGGACCTCCTCGCGCTTGGCGAGGCGATCGTCCCAGTCGGAGATCTTGTCCGTGTAGTCGTCGATCTTGGACTGCTCGCTGGTGATCTTGAGCGAGAGCGCGCCGGTCTTCGAGTCCGAGTACGACTCCGCGGCGGTCTGCAGGCGCTCGGCGAGGGCCTGCATGAACGTGGCCGTGCCGTCGGGGTCGGAGGTGAGAGCGTCGGCGAACGTGTCGGCGTCGAAGGTGAACGTGCCGTCCTCGCTGATCTCGATCCCGTACTGCGCGGGAGAGACGCCGTTGATCGCGTAGTAGCCGGCCTGGGAGATGGCCAGCTTGAGCGAACGGATGGTGGAGTCGCCGCCGAGCACACCCGCCGTGACGATGCTGTCACCGGAGGAGTTCTCGCCCTCGCCTGACTTCGTGTACTTCGTGATGTCGGCGAGGATCGCGTTGAGGTTCGTGACGAGGTCCTCGGCGAGGCTCGAGACGGACTCCGCGTTGGCGGCCACCGACACCGTCACCGACTCCCCCGCCGTGGCGGTGGATGACAGCGTGACGTCGACGCCCGTCATGAGGTCGGAGAAGGTGTTCGACGACTGGGTGTACGTGGTCGCCGCGGCCGTGCCCGCGTACAGGGTGATGCTCGCGTCCGCGGCGGTGGTGACGACGGTCGAGTCGAGGCGCGTGGCGGTGCCGCCCTCGATCGCGGCCTGGTCGCCCTCGTAGAGCGCGAAGGAGCCGTCGGTGCCGGTGTCCTCCGAGGTGAACTGGAGCCGATACGTCGGGCTCGCCCCGCCCGAGACCTGGACGGTCGTCGCGGTCACGCCCGCGTCGGACGCGTTGATCGCGGCGGCCATGTCGGCGAGGCTGTTGGAGGCGGGCGTGATGGTGACGTACGAGCCGTCGTTCTTGAGGAAGGTGAGCGTCGGCGGGTTCTCGGCGACCAGGTCCGCGCCGGTGAGCGCCGCTGCCGTCAGCGACACCTGGGAGGTGGCGACGGCGTCGACGGTGAAGGTGAGGGTGCCGGCGGAGGCGGTGGAGTCCGTCGACACGGAGACGCCGTCGGAGGACGAGGTCCCCGTGAAGCTGGACCAGCTCGTGGGATCCGCGGCGGTCTTGGCGGCGGTGGCGAGCGCTGCGGTCTTGGTGTTGATCGACTGGAGCGCCTCGAGCACGTCCTCGGCGTCGCTCTTCTTGGTCTCGAGCAGCGCCTGCGGCTGCGCCTCGATCTGCATGAGCGCGGTGATGATCGACGTCGTGTCGAGCCCCGAGATGATTCCGTCGATGCCGAGGGTCATGATCGCCCGCCTTCCATGATCGTGCAGTCAGTTGCGTCAGCAGTACGCCGACAGCGCCGGTCCGGCTGGTGAGAGCCGGACCGACGCTGTGCGGCGAACCGGTGGGCCGCCCCTGACCGGACCAGGGGCGGCCTTCCGGAATTACTGCAGGAGCGAGAGGACGCCCTGCGGGATGGACTTCGCCTGCGCGAGCATCGCGGTGCCGGCCTGCGAGAGGATCTGAGCCGACGTGAAGTCGACCATCTCCGACGCCATGTCGGTGTCGCGGATGCGGCTCTCCGACGCGGTCAGGTTCTCGATCTCGACGTTGACGTTCGAGATGGTGTGCTCGAAGCGGTTCTGGATCGCACCGAGGGCACCACGCTGGGTGGAGATCTCGGTGACGGCCGCCTGGAGCGTGTCCGAGTCGGTGATGTCGATCGCGGACATGGCGGTACCGGCGGTGAAGTCGGCGAGCGCGGTCGCGGAGTCGATCGAGATGACGTCCGAGCTCGAGTAGCCGGTCTGGAAGTCGAGGTCGGCGGCAGCACCGAACAGGGTCACACCGTTGAACGTGGTGTTGTCCTTGATTCGCGTGATCTCGGTCGACAGCGCGTCGAACTCGGCCTGCAGGGCGGCCTGCGAGTCGGTGTTCTGCGTGCCGTTGTTGTACTGAACGGCGAGGTCGTTCATGCGCTGCAGCATGTCGGTGACCTCGGTCAGCGCACCTTCAGCGGTCTGCGCGACCGAGATGCCGTCCTGAGCGTTGCGGACGGCGACCGTCAGGCCACCGATCTGCGAGCGCAGGCCCTCCGAGATGGAGAGGCCGGCAGCGTCGTCCGCCGCCTTGTTGATGCGGTAACCCGACGACAGCTTCTCGAGCGAGCTGTTGAGCGAGTTCTGCGTGGTGGAGAGGTTGCGGTAAGCGTTGAGCGCCGCGATGTTGTTGTTGACGGTGAGAGCCATGATGTTTTCCTCCGTGAATGTCGGCTCGGACGTGACCCCATCCGTGGGTTCACGCTGTCCCTATCGGGTCTTGCCGGGGTTTGTTGAGTTGTTCTGCAACCCGATTCGGGTTTCTTTCGAGTTCGCTCCCGCGAGCCCGAGAAGTCTGGTCAGGACGCGGCGCGGATGCCGGTCATCGCGTCGAGCGAGGGGGCGACCGCGGCGGCGCCGCGCGTCTCGGCGGCCCTCGCCGCGATCGCTGCGTAGTAGGCCTTGCGGCGGCGCTCGGCGACACCCTCGGCCGGGTCGACGACCGGCGCCTGGTCCTGCTCGAGGTTGGCGTTGAGCCCCTCCTTGAGCAGCGCGAGCGCCTCCGTGCGGAGCTGGCTGATGCGCGAGCGGGTGACGCCCATCTCCTCGGCGAGCTCGAGCACGGGACGGTCGTGGAAGAACAGCTGCTCGACGACGTAGCGGAGCTTGTCAGGCAGGCACGCGATACCGGCGTGCAGGTACTGCACGCGCTCGGCGCCGACGATCGCGTCGAGCGGGCCGGCGCCCTGCTCCACGACCATGTCGGCCACGGCGCCGTCGAACGCGTCGGACGAGAGGACGCGCGTCTCGCCATCCACGCGGGCGGCCTCGACCTCGTCGACCGAGACGCCGAGCGCCTGGGCGATCTCCACACGGGTGGGCGTGCGGCCGAGCTGGGCGGACAGCTTCTCGGCGGCCTCCGACGTCTCGCGGGCCCGGCGGCGGGCGCCGCGGGAGACCCAGTCCATCGAGCGCAGCTCGTCGACCAGCGCGCCGCGGATGCGGAGCGAGGCGTAGCGGGCGAAGGGGACGCCCTTGGACTCGTCGAAGGAACGCGCGGCGCGAACCAGCGCGAGGGCTCCGGCCGACATGAGGTCGGCGCGGGCGACGTGGGACGGGACCCGGGCGAGGACCTCGTTGACGTTGTAGCCGATCAGCGCGAGGTTCTCCTCCACCAGGGCATTGGAGGCGAGGTGCTGTGCGTTCATGGCCGGAATATTGACACCCGAGGCACCCACGTCAATATGAGGACGGTCACACACGGAAGTGAGAACGGACATTCACGGACATCGACCCGACCCAGGGATGTCCGATTCGCCTAGTGTTCGCTGTGGCGGATGCCATACGCCACCCACGGGTGTCCGTTTCTGAGCGACGCGCCGGAATTCTCAGAATTTGCTGTGTGAAGGTCGTCACACGCCTCGAACCAGGGGCGAGATCGGCCCTTCAGGGCTGTGGCGCGCGTCACTCCGAGCGTCCGGACGCACCGTTTCCGATACTGGGGGCAGGTCCTTGACGGATCTGGTTCACATCCGCGAGGTTTCGGACGATAGACACTCCAGAAGGGCCCACCGGCCCATGACGATGCGCCGACCGAGGCCCGACCCCCGGGCAGTCGGTCAGTAAGGAGCCTCATGTCCCTCGACGAGCTGTCCACGATCCTGTGGCGCGAGCGCGAGCTGCTCGAGACCCTGCTCTACCGCCTGGAGACCGAGGAGCTCATCCTCGCCGGCGGCCGGAGCCGCTGGGTCGGTCGCGCCTCGCGCGAGGTCGAGGCCGTGGTCGATCAGATCAGGGCCACGGACCTCGCCCGCGCGGTCGAGGCTGACGACGCGACCCGCGAGGTCGGCCTCCCCGAGGGCTCGAGCCTGCTCGAGCTCGCGAAGGCCGCCCCGTCCCCGTGGGACGAGATCCTTCGCAGCCACCACATCGCGCTGACCGACATCACCTCCCAGATCGCGACGCTGAGCCGCCTGAACCGCGACCTGCTCGCCGCGTCCGTCAAGGCCACGGAGGAGGCGCTGCTCGGCATCAACAGCTCGATGCAGACCTACACCGACAAGGGCAGCCCGGCGCAGAAGGCCGACATGGCGTACCTGCTGGACGAGGCGCTCTGATCATGACCAGCACCTTCTCGGGCCTCACCACCTCACTGTCGTCGCTCATCGCTCAGCGTCAGGGCCTCCAGGTCGCGGGCCAGAACATCGCGAACGCCAACACCGAGGGGTACACGCGCCAGCGTGCGAACCTCGAGTCCGTCTCCTCGGGCTCGGTCACCTCGCTGTGGTCCGGCACCGTCGGCACCGGCACGGGCGTCACCGTCTCCGGCATCGACCGGCTGAGCGACCAGTTCCTCGACGCGCGCCTGCGCACCCAGACCTCCAACGCGGCGAGCACTGAGACCTCCGCGAGCATCCTCGAATCCCTCGAGAGCGTGGTCGACGACCTTGCCGACACCGGCATCTCCAGCTCGCTCCAGGAGTTCTGGAACGCGTGGCAGGACGTCGCGAACTCCCCCGACTCGGAGCCGAACCGCACCGTGCTCCTCGGCACCGCGGAGAACCTCGCGACGCAGCTCGGCGACACGTACCGCTCGTTCGAGTCGCTGTGGGACCAGGGCCGCGCCGAGACCGACTCCTATGTATCCACGGTGAACTCGGCGGCCGCGTCGATCGCGGACCTCAACGAGCAGATCCGCGGCATCCTGACCAGCGGCGGGTCGGCGAGCGAGCTCCAGGACCAGCGCGACCTGCTCATCACGCAGCTCTCCGAGCTCGTCGGCGCGACCGCGAGCATCAAGGCCGACGGCACCGCGAACGTCATGATCGACGGGAACCTGCTCGTCCAGGGCAGCAAGGCCAACGAGATCCAGGTGACGGGCTCGTACGCGATGGCCGCGGCCACCGCCGAGCCGCCGTCGACCGATGCGGTCTCGCTCCAGTGGGCGAGCGGCATCGCGATCTCGCTGGACGGCGGCACGCTCGCCGGCACCCTGAGCGCGCTGCAGCCGACGTCGCTCGGCGGGTCGATCTCGAACGCCGTCGACGCTGTCAACACCCTGGCAACCACGGTCGCCACTCAGGTCAACGCGATCCACGCGACGGGCGCCGACCTCAACGGGGACCCGGCCACCGACTTCTTCACCTTCACCGCGGGAAGCCCGGCCGCGCTCGGGCTCACCGTGGCGATCACCGACCCCGCGCTCGTCGCCGCGGGCGACGGCGTCAGCGGGGACTACGACGGCTCGATCGCCGACGCGATCTCGCAGCTGAGCGCAGCGTCCGACGGCCCCGACGCCATCTGGCAGACCTTCGTCGTCGACCTCGGCGTCACGACGGCTGCCGCCCGCAGGCGCGCCGACGTGGCGGAGGCCACCCGCGCGACCGCCGAGAGCCAGCAGCTCAGCTACACGAGCGTGGACATCGACGAGGAGATGACGAACATGCTCGCGTACCAACGCGCCTATGAAGGTGCGTCCCGCGTCCTCACCGCGATGGACGAGATGCTCGATCAGCTCATCAACCGCACCGGACTGGTCGGGAGGTAAACCATGGTCAACCGCGTGACACAGCAGACGGTCCAGCGCTCGACGCTCTCCAACCTGCAGCTCAATCTCAGCAAGGTCTCGAACCTCCAGGCGCAGATGTCGTCCGGAAAGCGGATCACGAAGGCGTCGCAGGATCCTGCGGCGGCGAGCGGACTGCTCGCCCAGAAGGCCGAGAAGTCGGCCTCGACGCAGGCGCTCAGGAACGCCCAGGACGGCGAGTCCTGGCTCAACCTCACCGACACGACGCTCCAGCAGTCCGTCTCCGTGCTGCAGCGAGCGCGCGACCTCACGGTCCAGGCGGTGAACGGAGGCGCCAACGACACCTCCCGCGAGGCGATCGCCACCGAGCTCGAGGGTCTGCGTGACTCCCTGCTCGACCTCGCCAACACGACGTACAACGGTCGCTCGATCTTCTCGGGCACCTCGTCGGCGGACGCCGCGTTCGAGGACGCATCCGGCGGCTACGCCTGGAACGGCGTCGCCGGGGCCCGGGTCACCCGCCGCATCGGCGAGGACGCCACGGTCCAGGTCGACTCCGACGGCTCGGCCGCGTTCGGCAACGGTGCGACCTCGGTCTTCCAGCTGCTCGACGACATCGCCGCGGACGTCCGTGCGGGCACCAATGTCACGGGCCGGCTCGACGAGATCGACGCCGTCCAGAACAACATGCTCATCTCGCTGTCCGACGTGGGCGTGCGCACCAAGCAGATCACCGACGTTCAGGACAAGCTCGCGCTGACGATCCAGAACCTCACCTCGAGCATCTCCGACAGCGAGGACATCGACCTCGCGGCGACCGTGCTCGAGCTGTCGATGCAGCAGGTCGCCTACGAGGGCGCGCTCGGCGCGGCCTCCAACGTGCTTCAGCCAACCCTGATGGATTACCTCTCATGACGACGATCGCCGTAGCCCTCGACCCCGCTCGCGCCACCCTGCACGAGCTCCCGGACGTGCTCACCTTCATCGAGTCGCCCCCCGGGATGGCTCCGCTCACCACCTTCCGGCTCGCATGCATCGACGAGTTCGGCTACCTCTTCACCCTGCGCAGCGCGCAGAAGGACGGCGTCCGTCTGTTCGCGGTGTCCCCGAGCGTCTACTTCCCCGGCTACGGCCCCCTGGTCTCGCGCGAGGTGCGCGACGCGCTCGGCATGGCCGACGACACGGAGCCGACGCTCCTCGCGATCGTCAACCCGGGCGAGAACCGCGCGACGACCGTCAACCTGCTCGCGCCGATCGTCGTCGACCCGACGACGGGCAACGCGGCGCAGGTCGTGCTCGACGGTCACGAGTGGCCGCTGCGCGCCCCGCTCGTCGCGGCCTGACCGCGCTCGACACCCGCGCTCGCCCACCCCTCCTGCGCACCGCCGCTGAGGGTCTGAACCAATCCGCACCGCGACACGCCGGCGACGCGCCGCATCGTCCCGCGACACGCTCGCGTGGCGGCAGCGAGATCGGTTCAGACTGTCGGTGAGATTGGTTCGGACTGTCTGAACAGAGGCCAGCGACCCGTCTCACGAGGGGTCGGCGACCCCCGCATCGTCCCTTCCGGCCTGACACCTGCTGTGGAGGGGTACCTCGTCGGCGGCTGACCTCACGTTACGATTCACGCATGGGTGTGCTGGATCGCTTCGAGAAGGGCGTCGAGAACGTGATGCAGAACGCGTTCGCGAAGACGTTCCGTTCGGGCATCAAGCCGGTCGAGCTCGCGGCCGCGCTCAAGCGCGAGTGCGACAACCGCGCCGCTGCCGTTGACCGCGGACGCACCGTCGCCCCCAACGAGTACGTGCTGACGCTCAGCCCCACCGACCACGAGACCGTGGTGAGCTGGGGCGACGAGGCCCTCGCGCACGAGCTCGAGGAGGCCGTGCAGGAGCACGCCTCCCGCCAGGCCTACAGCCTCGTCGGCTCGGTGACGGTGTCGTTCTCCGAGGACGAGTCGCTCGCCACCGGTCGCTACGCCGTGAGCTCGCGCACCACGCGCGGCCCGGTCGCTCCCGCGACCACGCGCAACCCCCAGTCCCGGTACCCGCTCCTCGACGTCGACGGCCAGCGCTACTACCTGACGGGCGCATCGACCGTGATGGGGCGCGGGGGCGACGCGGACATCGTGGTCGACGACACGGGCGTGAGCCGCGCGCACGTGCGGCTCGAGGTGACCGAGCACGGCACGATCCTCACGGACCTGGGCTCCACGAACGGCACGTTCGTCGAGGACCAGCGCGTGAAGGAGGCCACGCTGCTCGACGGCAACGTCATCACGATCGGCCGCACCTCGATCATGTACTGGGACGCGGTCCCCAGCGATGAGGACGTCTGAGTCGATGAGCCAGCTGTCCATCACCCTCCTGCGCCTGGGATTCCTCCTCCTCCTGTGGTCGCTCGTGCTCACCGCGATCGCGGTGCTGCGCTCCGACCTCTACGGCACCAGGGTGGTCACGCGCGGCCGCGGCCGCACCGCCAAGCGCAGGGACGATGCGCGCGCTCAGAAGAGCGCGGCCCCCGCCCGTGCGGGCACGGGCGTGCGCACGGGCGCCGTCTCGCCCAAGGAGCGCGCCGCCGCCCACCTCGCGGTCACGGCGGGGCCGCTCAAGGGCGCGACCGTCCCCCTCGGATCGGCGCCGATCCTCGTGGGACGCGCGGCCATGTGCACGCTGGTCATCGAGGACGACTACTGCTCGTCGCGCCACTGCCGCATCTTCCCCGAGGACGGCATCTGGAAGGTCGAGGACCTCGGCTCGACCAACGGCACCTTCATCGGCAATCAGCGCGTCGACGACCCCGTCCCCTTCCGCCCCGGCGACGTCATCCGCATCGGCGCGACGACCCTCGAGCTCAGGAGCTGAGGCGTGTACATCGCCTTCAACTTCGCCGCGCGCTCGGACGTGGGACTCGTGCGCGCGAACAACCAGGACTCGGCGTACGCGGGACCTCAGCTGCTCGTCGTCGCGGACGGCATGGGCGGCGCGGCCGGCGGGGACATCGCCTCCTCGATCGCGGTCGGCAGGCTCGCGGCGCTCGACGGCGAGGCCCACGGCCCGGACGATGCGCTCGAGGAGCTGAAGAACTCGATCGCCGACGCGCACGCCGAGATCGTCGCTCGCGCCGAGAACGACCCCGAGCTGTCGGGGCTCGGCACCACCGTGACCGCGCTGCTGCGCGCCGGCGCGACGCTCCACATGGCGCACATCGGAGACTCGCGTGCCTACCTGCTGCGCGACGGGACGCTCGACCAGGTGACGACCGATCACTCGTTCGTCCAGCATCTCGTCGACACGGGCCGGCTCAGCGCGGCCGAGGCCGAGCACCACCCCAAGCGGTCCATGCTCCTGCGCGTGCTCGGCGACATCGACGCCGACGTGCCCGTCGACATCTCCGTGCGCGAGACCCGCCCGGGCGACCGCTGGATGCTGTGCTCCGACGGCCTGTCGGGCGTCGTCAGCCGCGCGACCCTCGAGGAGACGCTCGCCGAGATCGACGACCCTGGCGACTGCGCCGACGCTCTGGTCGGCCTCGCGCTCGCCGCGGGCGCCCCCGACAACGTCACCTGCATCGTCGCCGACGTGGTCGACATCGACGCCCTCCCCCGGGGCGAGGGCCCCTCCACGCAGTCGCAGATCGTCGGCTCGGCCGCGCGCGACCGCCACAAGCCGTCGAGCGGCGGGACCGGCGCCGCCGCGAAGGCCGCGAGGCTCACCCCCGTCGAGCCCCAGGACGAGGACGACGAGCCATCCCGGTGGGCCGAGCGCTGGGCGCTGCGGAAGGCCTGGCTGCTGCCCCTGATCACGCTCGCGATCGTCGCCGGCGGCGCGTACGCCGGATACGTCTGGACGCAGCAGCAGTACTACGTGGGCGAGCACGACGGCTATGTCGCGATCTACCGCGGCATCCCCGAGGACCTCCCGCTCGTGTCCTTCCACACCTTGCTCGAGACCACCGACATCGCGCTCGAGGATCTGGCCCAGTATCAGCACGAACGCATCGACGGGGCGATCAGGACGCAGAGCCTCGCCGAGGCGCAGGCGATCGTCACGGCGCTGGAGCCGACCACCTGATGGCGACGGTCTCCGAGCTGAGAGTCCATCGCGGGAGGCGCTCCGAGGGGTGGCTCCTCGTGCTGTCGTGGGCCCTCGCGGTGCTCGCACGCGGGCTCGTCGACTATCACGCCGACTACCTCGAGCTGGACGAGCTCGCCTGGTACGCGGCCGGATTCGCGGGCGTCCTCACCGTCCTCCACATCGTCCTGCGCATCTTCGCCCCCCACTCCGATCAGGTGCTGGTCCCCGTCGTCACCGGGCTCATCGGCATCGCTCTCGCGGAGATCAGACGCATCGACTTCGCGTACGCGGCCAGAGGCCGCGAGACCGACTTCGGGACGACGCAGATCGGCTGGGCGCTGCTGGGCGCTCTCGCCTTCATCATCGTCCTCATCGTCATCCGCGACCATCGCGTGCTGCGGCGCTTCACGTACACCGCGGGCATCCTGGGGATCGTGCTGTACCTGCTGCCCGCGGTTCCCGGCCTGGGCAAGGAGATCAACGGCGCGAAGATCTGGATCGGCGTCGGCGGCCACTCCCTGCAGCCCGGCGAGTTCGCGAAGATCCTGCTGGTCATCTTCTTCGCGGGCTACCTCCAGACCAACCGCGACGCGCTCGCCCTCGCGGGTCCCAAGTTCCTCGGGATGCGGCTGCCGCGCATGCGCGACATGGGGCCGCTCGCGGTGATGTTCGCAGCCGCGCTCCTCATCATGGTCAACCAGAAGGACCTGGGCGCCGCGCTCCTGTTCTTCGGCATCTTCATCGGCATGGTCTACATCGCGACCGAGCGGATCAGCTGGGTCGTCATCGGCCTCGTGCTGTTCGTGTTCGGCGCCATCGCCGCGGGCGTCCTCTTCAACCACGTCGGCGCCCGCTACGACGCGTGGCTGCACGCGCTCGACGCGGACGTCTACTCGTCGGGCCGCTCCGAGCAGCTGGTGCGCGGCCTGTTCGGCATGGCCTCCGGCGGGCTCTTCGGCACGGGGCTCGGCAACGGCCGCCCCGACCTGGTGCCGTACGCCGAGTCCGACTTCATCATCGCGTCGCTCGGCGAGGAGCTGGGACTGACGGGGCTCATGGCGATCCTCACGCTGTACGTGATCCTCGTGCAGCGCGCGATGCGCACCGCGATCGGCGTGCGCGACGGCTTCGGCAAGCTGCTGTCCGCCGGCCTCGGCTTCGCGGTCACGCTCCAGGTCTTCATCATCGTCGGCGGCGTCACGCGCCTCATCCCGCTCACCGGCCTCACCACGCCGTTCCTCGCGTACGGAGGCTCGTCGATGCTCGCGAACTGGATCGTGATCGCGCTCATCCTGCGCATCTCGGACCAGGCCAGGCAGCCCGCGGCGAACGCGGCCCCGAAGGCCGAGGAGTCCGGTCCGCGACGGCGCCGCCCCGACCTCGAGGAGGCGCCGCAGCGATGAACGACCCGATCCGGCGCCTCTCCGTCGTCGCCCTCGTCCTCTTCATGGCGCTCATGGGCACCGCCACGTGGATCCAGGTGCTGAACGCGCACAGCCTCAACGAGGATCCGCGCAACGTGCGCACGCTGTACCGCGAGTACGGCACCTACCGCGGCCCGATCGTCGTGAGCGGCGAGTCCGTCGCCTCGTCCAAGGAGGTCGACGACTCGTACGGCTTCCAGCGCACCTACTCGCTCGGGCCGGTCTACGCGCCCGTCACCGGGTTCTACTCGATCGTCTACGGTCGCACGGCGCTCGAGCAGACCGAGAACACCCTGCTCAACGGCACCTCGGACGCGCTGTTCTGGTCGCGGCTCGGCGACCTCTTCGCGGGAGAGCAGCAGCAGGGCGCCTCCGTGGAGACCACGATCGACGCCGACGTGCAGCAGGCCGCGTACGACGCGCTCGGCGACTACGCGGGCGCGGTCGTCGCGCTCGACCCCAGCACGGGCGCGATCGAGGCGATGGTGTCGACCCCGTCGTACGACCCGAACGTGCTCGCCTCCCACTCGACGAGCGACGTGAACGAGGCGTACTCGGAGCTCATCAACGACGAGAGCCAGCCGATGCTCAACCGCGCGATCGCGCAGACGTACCCGCCCGGCTCGGTGTTCAAGCTCGTGGTCGCGGCCGCCGCCCTCGAGGAGGGCTACACGGCCGACGAGAAGATCGCAGCCCCCGACGTGCTCGAGCTTCCCGACACGTCCGCGACGATCCGCAACTACGAGGGCGAGTCGTGCGACACGGACTCCGACGGCGACACGACGCTCGCCGACGCGATCAGGGTGTCCTGCAACACCGCCTTCGCTCAGCTCGGCATGGACCTCGGCTGGGACACGATCGAGTCGATGGCCGACGACCTGGGCTTCGAGGAGTCGATCGACGTCCCCCTCACGACCGCGGCGTCGCAACTGCCCGACGACCCGAACGAGCCGCAGACCGCGCAGAGCTCGATCGGCCAGTTCGATGTCCGCGCGACCCCGATCCAGATGGCCATGGTCGCGGCGGCCATCGCGAACGACGGCGTCCTCATGACGCCCTACCTCGTCGACTCGGTGCGATCCAACTCGCTCCAGGTGATCGACACGACCGAGCCGTCGATCTTCTCGAACCCGTTCAGCGAGGACACCGCGGCGGCCCTCACGGACGCGATGGTCTCGGTGGTCGAGGACGGCACCGGGAAGAACGCGCAGATCTCCGGGGTCGAGGTCGCGGCGAAGACCGGCACCGCGGAGAGCGGCACCGACGATCCGCCCTACACGTGGATGGTCGCGTTCGCTCCCGCCGACGACCCTGAGATCGCGGTCGCGGTCCTGGTCGAGGATGGCGGCGAGGGTGCCACGGGCGGCAAGATCGCGGCGCCGATCGCGAAGAAGGTGCTGCAGGCGGCCCTGAACGGGGACAGCTGATGCACATCGCGGCGGGCACGACCCTCGGAGGGCGTTACGTCCTCGAGTCGCTGATCGCCGTGGGCGGCATGGGCGAGGTGTGGCGCGCGTCGGACATCGACCTGTCCCGCACGGTCGCGGTGAAGACGCTCAAGGAGGCGTCGGCCGCGAACGAGACGTTCCTCAAGCGCTTCGCCAACGAGGCGCGCAACGCCGCCGGCGTCCAGCACCCGAACATCGCGCAGGTCCTCGACTACGGCGACCAGCAGGGCACCGCCTACCTGGTCATGGAGCTCGTCGAGGGCGAGCCGATGTCCACGATCCTCGAGCGCGAGCGGACCATCCCCGAGAAGCGCCTGGTGAAGCTCATGATCGCGGCCTGCCGCGGGCTCGAGGCCGCTCATGCGTCCGGCGTGATGCACCGTGACATCAAGCCCGGCAACCTCCTCGTCTTCGGCGACGACGAGCTGAAGATCACCGACTTCGGGGTCTCGCGCAGCCAGGACCAGACGACGCTCACGGCGACGGGCATGGTGATGGGCACGGCCCAGTACCTCGCGCCCGAGCTCGCGCTCGGGAAGCCAGCGACCCCCGCCTCGGACGTCTACTCGCTCGGCATCATCATGTTCGAGTCCGTGGTCGGGAAGCGGCCGTTCACGGCGGCGAACGCGGTCGACATCGCGGTGGCCCAGGTCAACGACAAGGTGCCGCCGCTGCCCGCGTCCGTGTCGCCGCAGCTCGCCGCCCTCACCAACAGGGTGCTCGAGAAGAATCCGCGCCGCCGGCCTCGCGATGCTGCGGAGCTCGAGAGGCTTCTCGCAGGCCTCGTGCTCGAGAAACGGCAGGAGGCTCCCGCGTCCGAACCGCAGACCCAGGACAGCGCCGAGGCGAGACGCAGGCTCCCGCCCTCGATCGCGCCGCGGGCCCACCGACCTCGGCCCGATCTGGCGGGTCCGCAGGTATGAGAAGCGAATAATGCCACAATAGGCGGCGACGTGCGCGTGCGCAGAGCAATGAGAAGGTACGGGTAATGAACGACGAAGCGAAGATCCTGGGTGGCCGATACGAGGTCGGCGACCTCATCGGCCGTGGCGGGATGGCCGAGGTGCACATCGGCTACGACACCCGCCTGGGTCGCACTGTCGCGATCAAGATCCTGCGCGCCGACCTGGCGCGCGATCCCGCATTCCAGACGCGGTTCCGTCGCGAGGCGCAGTCGGCCGCGGGTCTCAACCACCCGTCGATCGTGGCCGTGTACGACACCGGCGAGGATCACGTGCAGACCGAGACCGGTCAGCCGCAGGCCGTCCCGTACATCGTGATGGAGTACGTCGAGGGGCACACGGTCCGCGACATCCTCCAGGGTGACGTGGCCGCGCCGATCGACGAGGCCGTCGAGATCACCTCGGGCGTGCTCACCGCGCTCGACTATGCGCATCACGCAGGCCTCGTGCACCGCGACATCAAGCCCGCGAACGTCATGCTCACGCCCACGGGCGCGGTCAAGGTCATGGACTTCGGCATCGCGCGCGCTCTCGCCGATGCCGGTCAGACGATGACGCAGACGTCGGCCGTCGTGGGCACCGCGCAGTACCTCTCGCCCGAGCAGGCTCGCGGCGAGAACGTGGACGCGCGCTCCGACCTGTACTCCGCCGGCTGCCTGCTGTTCGAGCTGCTCACGGGCCGCCCGCCGTTCGTCGGGGACTCCCCCGTGTCCGTCGCCTACCAGCACGTGCGCGAGGAGGCTCCGCGTCCCTCGCAGTTCGCCTCCGACGTCCCGCCCGCGCTGGACCAGGTGGTCGGGCGCGCTCTCACCAAGAACCGTGACGAGCGGTACTCGACGGCGCAGGAGTTCCTCGCGGACCTTCGCGCGGTCATGGGTGGGGGCGCGGTGTCGCCCGCCACCGGCGCCATCGCCGTCGGCTCCGCCGCCCTTGGCGCGGGCGCGGCGGGCGTCGCGGCCGCGGCCATGTCCGGCGACGAGACCGAGGCCCTCGCCCCGACCGCGGACGGCACCCAGGTGATGCCCGCATCGTCCTGGGAGCAGTCGGGCGTCCTGCCCGCGTCCGTGCCCCCGACCGGCGAGGTCGCGGTGCAGGACGAGGAGGAGCTCGTCACCGACGAGGCCGAGCGCAAGCGCAAGATCATCCTGTGGTCGTCGCTCGGCGGCGCGGCGCTCATCGCGCTGCTCCTCATCATCTTCCTGCTGACCCGCGGCGGCGACGCCGAGCCGGACATCGCGGTGCCCAACCTGGTCGGCATGACGGTCGAGGACGCTCAGGCCGAGCTCGACGACCTGCTGCTCGAGAACACCGTCACCGAGGCGGCGAGCTCGGACGTCGCGGAGGGCTCGGTCATCTCGACCACCCCCGCGGAGGGCGAGATGCTCTACGAGGGCGACAGCGTCGAGCTCGTCGTGAGCAGCGGACCCGGCACGGCGACCGTGCCCGACGTCACCGGCATGACCGAGGACGAGGCCGTCGCGGCGCTCCAGGCCGAGGGCCTCGGGATCGGCACGATCGACAACACCGTGCACGACGCCGACCTTGCCGCGGGCGAGGTCGCCCGCACCGACCCCGCGGCGGACTCCGAGGTCGACGCGGGCTCCGACGTCGACCTCTACATCGCTGACGGCCGTGTGCAGCTGCCCGACCTCACCGGCGACACCGAGGAGGCCGCGCGCTCCAACCTCAACGCGCTGGGTCTCAGCGTCGACGTCTCCGAGGTGGAGACGGACGAGGCGGATCCCGGCACCGTCATCTCGCAGGACCCGACCGCGGGGCTTGTCGACGTCGGCTCGACCGTGTCGATCGAGGTCGCCGCGGAGCCGTCCACGCGCGAGGTTCCCGACGTCACCGGCTCGTCGCAGATCCAGGCGACCAGCACGCTCCAGAACGCGGGCTTCGACGTCTCCGTCACGGAGGCCTATGACGACTCGGTGGCCTCCGGCTCGGTGATCTCGCAGAACCCGTCGGGCGGCACTCAGGTCGCGCCCGGCACCACCATCGTGCTCACGATCTCGAAGGGCCCGGAGCCGGTCCCCACTCCTGACGTGACGACGTCCGATCCCGTGGCAACCGCGACCGCGACCGCGGGCGGCTGACGACCGAACGACTGAACGGCATCGGGCCTCGGCGGGAATGCTCCGCCGGGGCCCGATGTCTATAGTGACGTGATGGAGCGAGTGGTCGGAGCAGCCGACCTGGACGATGTCGTGCGGACGCGGCTCGAGGCCGTGGACGAGGCCCTCCGCGCGCATGTCGCGGGCGAGGCGTCACGGCTTCCGCGCGCGGGGGACGACTATCGCGATCTGTGGCTCGTGCTCGGCGAGCAGTTCGGCAGCGGCAAGCAGCTCCGTCCCGCGCTCACGATCGCGGCCTACGCGGGACTCGGCGGAGACGACCCCGACGCCGTGGTCCCGGTCGCCGCGGCGATGGAGATGCTGCACACCGCGATGCTCGTGCACGACGACATCCTCGACCACGACGAGGTGCGCCGCGGCCGCCCGAACGTCGCGGGCACGCGTCGCGCGTCCCTCGAGGGCTCCGCGCTGTCGCCGGCCCAGGTCGACAACCATGTCCTGTCGGCCGCGCTGCTCGGCGGGGACCTCGCGATCGCCTCGGCCTACGACCTCATCTCCACCGCGCCGCTCCCGGCCCACCATCGCCTCGCGTGCCTCACGCTGCTGACGCGCGCGATCCGCACCACGATCGCTGGCGAGCTACTCGACTCGTACGGCGATCTGACCGACCCTGGCGAGGCGGACGCGCTGGTCGTCGCGGAGCTCAAGACCGCGACGTACACGTTCGTCGTCCCGCTGCTCGCGGGCGCGCAGCTCGCGGGCGCGGACCCGACGATGATCGGCCACCTCGAGCGCATCGGGACGTCGATGGGCGTCTCCTTCCAGCTCGTGGACGACGACCTCGGCGTCTTCGGCGATCCGGCGGTGACGGGCAAGTCGAACATGTCGGATCTGCGCAGCGGCAAGCGCACCGAGATGGTGCGCATCGCGTTCCACCGAGGCACCGAGGCGGAGAAGGCGGAGCTGCGCGCCGCGCTCGGCGACGCGGACCTGGACGATGCGGGGGCCGCCAGGGTGCGCGAGATCCTCATCGAGTCGGGGGCTCGCGGTCAGGCGCTCGGGATCGCGCGACGCCAGGCGCGGGCGGCTCGGCGGCTCGCGTTCGAGCGCATCCCCGCGCCCCTGTCCGGCTACCTCACGGGGATGATCGACCTGCTCGAGGACCGGGTGTCGTGAACGAAGCCGAGGCGAGCGGGGACCCGCACGCGCCCGACACCGATCTCGCCCTGTACGACCGCACCGCGCACGACGCCTCCGCGCGGGTCCTCGCGCGCTACTCCACGAGTTTCGGGGTGGGCGCGAGGCTGCTCCCGCGCGAGATGCGGCGCCGCATCGAGGACGTCTACGCGATGGTGCGCGTGGCCGACGAGATCGTCGACACCTACCGCGGCCCGGACGCGCGCGAGCTGCTCGACGCGTTCGAGCGCGAGGTCGACGCGGCCGTGGCCCGAGGCTTCTCGACGAACCTCGTGGCGCACGCGTTCGGCCGCACCGCGGCCGCGGTCGGCATCGGGAGCGCACAGACCGCGCCGTTCTTCGCGTCGATGCGCATGGACCTGGACCTGGTCACCCACACGCCCGAGTCGTTCGCGGCCTACGTGCACGGCTCGGCCGAGGTGGTCGGAGAAATGTGCCTCGCGGTCTTCCTCAACACGGGCGAGCGCGCGCCGCGTGAGCGCGACGGCGGGAAGGGACGCGACGGGGCTGCGGGACAGCCTCCAGGCGGAGCACCGCGCCCCCTGCCCGCGGAGGCCGCAGCGGGCGCGCGCAGGCTCGGCGCCGCGTACCAGAAGGTCAACTTCCTGAGGGATCTCGGCGCCGACGAGGACGCGCTGGGGCGCTCGTACTTCCCCGGCGTCTCGCCCGGCGGCCTGGACGATGCGACGCTCGCCGAGCTCGTCGCGGATTGCAGGGCCGACGTGGTCGCCGCCGAGTCCTGCCTGCCGCTGCTGCCCCGCCGTGCGCGCGTCGCGGTGGCGACCACGATCGACATCTACCTGGCGCTCCTCGACCGCATCGCCGCGATGCCTGCCGAGCGGCTGCGCACCACGCGCGTACGGGTCCCCGACACGGCGAAGGCGGCCTTCGCGCTGCGCAACGCGCTGGGCCGGCGCCGCGCCGTGCCCGCCGCGGGAGCGCAGCCGCCGGGAGAGCAGCTGCCGGGCGGAAAGTCGGCAGGGGAGCCGTCAGCGCACAAGGGCAGGACGGCGCTGTGAGCGCGCGACTCGACGCGCCCAGGGTCGTCGTGATCGGTGGCGGGGTCGGCGGCCTCGCCACCGCGGGACTGCTGGCGCGCGGCGGCGCGGACGTCACGCTCGTCGAGCGTCACGACTGGCTCGGGGGCCGCGCCGGGCGGCTCAAGCGGGACGGCTTCACGTGGGACACGGGTCCGTCGTGGTACCTCATGCCCGAGGCGTTCGAGCAGTTCTTCGCGCTCATGGGCAGGCGGCTCGAGGACGAGCTCGAGCTCGTGGACCTGGACCCGCGCTACCGGGTCTTCTTCGAGGGCGAGGACCCGCAGGGCGCCGCCGAGGTGCTCGACGTCCTCGCCGACGACGAGGCGAACTACGCGCGCTTCGAGCAGGTCAGCCCTGGCGACGGTGAGGCGATGCGCGCGTACGCGCGCGAGTCGTACGGGCTGTACCGTCTCGCTCTCGACCGCTTCCTGTACACGACCTACGAGAACCCGGCGCGGGTCGCATCGTCCGAAGTCCTGAGGAGCCTTCCGAGGCTTGCGGGCCTCCTGGCCCGGCCGCTCGGCGCGAAGATCGATCGGCGGGTCCGCGACGAGCGGCTGCGGAAGATCCTCGGCTTCCACGCGGTGTTCCTCGGCTCCGCGCCGTCGCGCGCGCCGTCGCTGTACTCGCTCATGAGCCACCTCGACCTCACCGACGGCGTGCGTTACCCGCGGGGCGGGATGTACGAGGTGATCGAGGCCCTCGTGCGCGTCGCCCGCGAGGAGGGCGCGACGCTGCGCACGGGGTGCGACGTCGCGAGCATCGAGGTGGGCGACGACGGTCTCGCGACGGGCGTCGTCCTCGCCGACGGCGAGCGGCTCCCGGCGGACATCGTCGTGTCGGGCGCCGACATGCATCACACGGAGACCGAGCTGCTCGCCGCCAAGGACCGGTGGCAGGACGAGCCGCGCTGGGCCAAGCGCTCGCCCGGCATCAGCGCGCTGCTGGTGTTCCTGGGCGTCAAGGGCGAGCTGCCCGAGCTCGCGCACCACTCGCTGTTCTTCACGCGGGACTGGGAGTCGAACTTCTCGCAGATCGTCGGCGACGGCGACCTGTCCGCGCCCGTTCCCGGGTCCCTGTACGTCTCGCGCGTCACGGCGACCGATCCCACGGCCGCGCCGGCGGGCTACGAGAACCTCGTCATGCTCGTGCCGTTCCCCGCGGATCCCGGCCTCGGGGCGGACGATGCGTCGCGCGCCGAGCTCGAGGACCTCGCGTGGGGCTACCTGGACCAGGTCGCGGCCTGGGCGCGCATCCCCGACCTCACGGAGCGCACGACCCTCCACGCCGTGCTCGCCCCCGCGGACTTCGCGGCGGACCTGTCGCTGTGGAGGGGCTCTGCCATGGGCCTTGAGCACACGCTCGCGCAGTCCGCGCTGTTCCGCCCGGGCAACGCCTCGCCCAAGGTGCGGAACCTGCTGTACGCGGGCTCGTCGACCGTGCCAGGGATCGGGATGCCGATCTGCCTCATCTCGGCCGAGCTCGTGACGAAGCGCCTCCTCGGGGACACGTCCGCCTCGCCCACGCCGACGCCGATCGCCCCCGGCTTCCTTACGCGGTCCCGCCGCAAGGACCTGCTCGGCGAGGTCGCGCGCGGCGCGCGCAGGCCCGGGGACGGCTGATGGGATTCATCTACCTCGCGACGCTGATCGTGAGCCTCGCGGGGCTCGTCGCGCTCGACCGTCGGCTCGGGCTCGCACTGTTCGTCCAGCCCCTGCGGACCGCGGTCACCGTCGGAGCGAGCGTCGCGTTCCTGCTGTGCTGGGACGCCGTCGGGGTCGCGCGCGGGATCTTCTTCGTCGGCGACGGGCCGTATCAGACGGGGGTGCTGATCGCCCCGGAGATCCCGCTCGAGGAGGTCCTCTTCCTCACCCTGCTCGCCTATCAGACGCTCCTGCTGTGGCGGTGGTTCTCGCGTCGGCATGAGGATGGCGCGCGCGGAGCCGTCGACCGCGAGGTGACGGCGTGACGAGCTACGCCACGATGATGGCCCTCATGCTCGCTGTCGTCATGCTGGCGGCCGTCCCGGCGCTGCGCCGCCTCCCGTTCCGCCCCGTGCTGTGGACCTCCCTCGTGCTGCTGGCCCTGACCGTGATCTTCGACAACGTGATCGTCGGCGCGGGCATCGTCGGCTACGACGACGCGCAGATCCTGGGGATCCGCTTGGCCGTAGCCCCGATCGAGGATCTCGCCTACGCCCTCGCGGCCGCGCTGCTGGTCCCCACGCTGTGGCGGTGGACCGCCCGGCTCGCGCCGGCCGGCACCCCGGATGATGCGAACATCCCGTCGCCCGCATCGTCCCCGTCCCCTTCCAGGGACGATGCGTCCGTCTCCCCGAGTGAGGACGCCTAGGTGATCTCCCGCATCGTCCGGGCCTCCCGGCCCGTCTCCTGGATCAACACGGCCTTCCCGTTCGCGGCCGGGTACCTGCTCGCGACGGGCGAGGTCGACGCGGTCCTGATCGTCGGCACGCTGTTCTTCCTGGTCCCGTACAACCTGCTGATGTACGGCGTGAACGACGTCTTCGACTACGAGTCCGACCTCGCGAACCCGCGCAAGGGAGGAATCGAGGGCGATGTGATCCGCGACCGTGAGGAGGCCGCGCGCGTGCACCGCGCGATCCTGTGGGCCTCCGCGGTGACCGTGGTGCCGTTCACGGCGTGGCTGCTCCTGCAGGGCTCGCTCGCTGCGGGCGTCGTGCTCGCGATCGTGCTGTTCGCCGTCGTCGCGTACTCGGCGCCGGGGCTGCGCTTCAAGGAGCGGCCCTTCGTCGACTCGGTGACGTCCGCGGTGCACTTCGTGGGCCCGCTCGTGTACGCGCTCGTGCTCGCCGACGTGCCGCTCGCCGCGCCCGGGACCTGGCAGATCTGGGCGGCGTTCCTCACCTGGGGCATGGCCAGTCACGCCTTCGGGGCCGTTCAGGACGTGACGGCGGATCGCGAGGGCGGGATCGCGTCGGTCGCGACCGTGCTCGGCGCGAGGCCCACCGTGCTGCTGGCTCTCGGCTGGTACGTGCTCGCCACGATCGTGCTCGCGACGCTGCCGTGGCCGGGGACGCTGGCCGCCGTCCTGCCGCTGCCCTATGCGGTGTCGGTCGCGCGGTTCAGGCGCATCACCGATGACACGTGCGAGGACGCGAACCGCGGATGGCGCACGTTCCTGTGGCTCAACCAGCCCGTCGGCTTCCTCGTGACGATGCTGCTCATCGCGGTGTGGAAGGGCTGGCTCTAACGAGCCGTCGCGATCTACTTGCGCACGAGCGGGCCGAGGCCCGCCGAGCGGCCCTCCGCGTCCGGCATGCCGCACACCTCGAGCCAGTTGGCGAGCAGACGGTGGCCGCCCTCGGTCAGCACGGACTCGGGGTGGAACTGGACGCCATGCAGCGGCAGGTCCTTGTGCTTGAGGCCCATGATGATGCCGTTCGCGGTCGAGCACGTGACGATCAGGTCGTCGGGCACGGTCGGATTCTCGACGGCGAGCGAGTGGTAGCGCGTCGCGGTGAACGGCGAGGGCAGGCCCACGAGGACCGAGTCCTGCTCGTGCGACACCTGCGAGGTCTTGCCGTGCATGAGCTCGGGCGCGTGGCTGACCACTCCCCCGTAGACCTCGGCGAGCGCCTGATGCCCCAGGCAGATGCCCAGCATCGGGGTCCCGGTCTCCGCGCAGCGGCGGATCACGTCCATCGATGCCCCGGCCTCGGCGGGCGCGCCGGGTCCAGGGGAGATGAGCACGCCGTCATAGTCGGTGACGTCGCCGGCCTCGTGGACGGCGTCGTTGCGCACCACCACGGTCTCCGCGCCCATCTGGCGCAGGTAGCCGACGATCGTGTAGACGAACGAGTCGTAGTTGTCGACGACGAGGATCCTCGTCATGTCAGCCTCCCTCGACTGTCTGATCCTGGATGGGCAGATACGGCTCGAGCCAGGGGAACACGACCTCGAACAGCACGGCGACGAGCGCCACGAACGCGATGGCGACGATCAGCGCCTTGATCCAGGCGTTGCCCGGCAGTCGCGACCAGATCCACGTCGAGATCATGAGACCTCCTCGACCATCTCCGAGGGGATGCCGTGCCCCGTGGGTGCCCAGTACTTGAGGTAGCCGTGCACGACCCAGCGCTGGGCGGCGGAGTAGCGCGGGTTGCATGTCGTCATCGTGAGGTAGCGGCCGTCGGCCTCCATGCCAGGCTGATCGGGCACGGGCGCGATGACCTCGACCGCGGTCGGCAGCACGATCTCGTGACCCGTGACCTCGTACACGTACCACGCGTCGGCGGTCTCGATGATGACCGAGTCGCCGTCCTCGATCGTCTGGATGTCGGTGAAGGGCTTGCCGTACGTCGTGCGATGCGCGGCGACCGAGAAGTTCCCCCAGCCGCCGGGCATCGCGGTGCCCTCGTAGTGGCCGATGCCGATCACGTTGAGCACGGTCGGCTTGTCGGTCCCCTGCGCGATCGGCTTGACGTAGTCCTCGCCCCAGCGCGGCACGTACATGAGGCCGAACACCTCGGCGTGCGCGGGCTCGTCCAGCACGGGCGGATCGTCGGTGAACTGGTACTCCGCCGGGATGGTCTCGACGGTCTCGAGGTCGACGCCGTCCTCCGAGACCGAGCCGCCTGCGGTGACCGCCCCCACCTGGTCCTCGAAGTCCTCGATGATCGCGTCCTGGACGCGGCCGGCCTGGACGTCCGTGTAGAAGAGCTGCCACACGACGAAGAGGCCGAGGAGGACTCCGGCCGCGATCAGCAGCTCTCCCACGATCCCCAGGATGCGATCGAAGACCCGCATGCCCTGGCGGCGATGCTGTGGGGATCGAGGGCCGTCCGGCTCCGTGGCCGTGGCAGTGGGGTGCTGCGACATGATGAGGCCAGACTACGGGAGCGCGCGCGGGTGCCGATAGCCCGTTTCGCGTCACGCGGGGGGTCGCCGGTAATCTTGGTGCCAGCATCCCGCCCACCGCGCGCGACAGCCGCGCCATTCACAGGAGCAGACACGTGGCACGAGCCAAGAAGAACGACCGCGAGACCTTCAAGGCGCCGCGGAACCTCGGCAAGAGCAGCTCCGAGAACCCGAAGTGGCTCGTCCCGGCGATCGTCACGCTGCTGGTCATCGGCCTGGCGTGGATCACCGTGCACTACATCACCCAGGGCGCGTACCCGTTCCCCATCTACAACTGGAACGTCCTGGTGGGCTTCAGCTTCTTCGCCGTCGCGATGGGGCTGCTCACGCGCTGGAAGTAGAAGTCCTGTAGTTCTCCCCAGTCGTCGGCCCCCGCACGCGTGACATATCCACAGCGTGCGGGGGTTTTCTCACAAGCACGGAACTGTGGATAACACTGTGGGAATGTGAATAACATCCGTGTAGTTATCCCCATGACTCTCCACACCTTGGGATAACTACACCGGTGTTATTCACAGGGAATTACACCGGTGTGAGTAAAGGTTCGCGGGCGCGCGGAGGCAGCGGGATCGGAATGAGACCCCTGCTACCGAGAGGTGCGGATCAGCGGCGAGCGCCCTGCGGGCTCTTCACCCAGTGCAGCATCGCGAGCATCGTGGCCGCGCCGGCGACGGCGCCACCGAGGTGCGCCTGCCAGGACAGGCCAGGAACGATGAAGCCCAGCACGAGCCACAGACCACCCGTGGTCACCACCGACTGGTAGTTCAGCTTGAGCTTGTACAGGACGACGGCATACGCGGCGAAGAGCCCGAAGATCGCTCCCGAGGCGCCTCCGTGGACACCTGAGCTCGCAAGCAGCTCCACTGCGAGCGATCCGCCGAGCAGGGAGACGACGTAGAGGGCCGCGAAGCGCACGCGCCCCATGATCGGCTCGAGCTGCGTGCCGAACTGGAAGAGCACCAGCATGTTCATGCCGATGTGAAGCAGGCTGAAGTGGAGGAAGCCCGAGGTGATCCAGCGGTACCACTCCTCGCCGAGGCCACCGAGCTCACCATCGAGCGCGGGGATCAGTCCCCATTCGGCTGCCCACTGCTGAGTTCCGAGGACGAGCGTGCCATACAGATAGGCCGCGACGTTGAGGCCGATGATCGTGTACGTGACGTACGGCCTGCCGAACGCGCTCGTGAAGCCGAGGCGGTTCACGACGGAGCGGGACTGCTGCCGCGCCTGGCGCGCGCAGTCGACGCAGATGATGCCGACCGGTGCGGGGGTCTGGCACTCGGGGCAGGTGGGTCTTCCGCAGCGCTGGCAGGAGACGTAGGAGACGCGGTCGGGGTGGCGGGGGCACACGGGTTCCATGGCGGTCCCGCCACCCGACGCGGTCATCGAGGGGTGTTACTCGGCGATGGTGACGGACGTGATCATCACGTCCTCGACCGGACGGTCGCCGGGGCCGGTCTTGGTGGTGGCGATCTTGTCCACGACAGCCTTGGACTCGTCGTCGACGACCTTGCCGAAGATGGTGTGCTTGCCGTTGAGCCAGTCGGGGTTCGTCACCGTGATGAAGAACTGCGAGCCGTTGGTGCCCGCGGGCTTGCCCGTGATGGGGTTGACGCGCTTGCCGGCGTTCGCCATCGCGAGCAGGTAGGGCTCGGAGAAGGTGAGCTCGGGGTGCGGCTCGTCGTCGAAGGTGTAGCCCGGGCCGCCGGTGCCGGTGCCGAGCGGGCAGCCGCCCTGGATCATGAAGCCGTCGATCACGCGGTGGAAGACGAGGCCGTCGTAGAAGGGCTCGTGACTGGCCTCGCCGGTCATCGGGTCCTTCCACTCCTTCTCGCCCGTGGCGAGGCCGACGAAGTTCGCCACCGTGTTCGGGGCGTGGTTGGGGAACAGCTCGATGCGGATCTCACCGGCCGTGGTCTGGAGCGTTGCGATCATGCTCAGCATTGTGGCACAACGCCTCGCCTTGGGACGTTGTAGGTGGCACGATGGGTAAACGGGACATCAACGTTGAACAGGAGGCTCCCCATGGGACGGCCCAAGGTGGACATCGACGCCGAGAAGTACCGCAAGCAGGCTGAAGAGGCTGCCGCGGCGGCGAAGGAGGCCGCCGACAAGGCCGCCGTGGCGGCGAGCGAGGCCGCCAAGCGCGCGGCCGAGTGGGCCGGCCCCAAGGTAGGGGAGGCCGTGGACTGGGCGAGCCCCAAGGTCGGCGAGGCGATGGAGTGGGCCGGTCCCAAGGTGGACGACGCCATGGCCTGGGCCGGACCGCGCTATGAGCAGGCCAAGGAGTGGGCTGGTCCCAAGGTCGAGGAGGCGGTCGCGTGGGCCAAGCCCCGCGCGGAGAAGGCCTACCGCAGCGGCGCCAGGAAGGCGTCGCCCTACGCGCACAAGGCTGGCGAGAAGACGTCGGAGTGGGTCGACATCGCGCAGGCCGCGATCATCGGTGCCGCGATCCCCGCCGTCGTCGCCGCGATCGACGCCGCGGGCGTCGAGCCCGAGATCGAGGAGCCGAGGAAGGGCTCGCCCGCGAAGGCGCTGATCCCGATCGCGATCGCCGCGGCCGCGGGCGCGGCCCTCGTGGCGTGGGCGCGCAGGGACCCGGGCCGCGACGCCTGGGCGGGCGACGACAAGTGGGAGCTCGAGAGCCCCGAAGGCGACTTCCCCGCCAAGCTCCGCCACGATGTCAACAAGGCCGCCGACCTCACCACGTCGACCATGAAGAAGGCGTTCGCGACGGTGTCCGACGCCGCGCAGACCGCGTCGAAGCAGGTGGTCGACGCCGCCGGTCCCGCGTGGGAGAAGGCCATGGCCCAGCTCGGCCCGACCTATGAGAAGGCCAAGGAGGCGGCGGGCCCCGCCTACGAGCGCGTCAAGGACACCGCGGTCGAGGAGGCCAAGAAGATCTCGGACCAGGCCGGTCCCGCGATCGAGCGCGTCAAGGAGACGGCCACGGCGGAGGCGAAGAAGTTCGCCGAGTCCGTCGATGAGGCCCGCCACAACGCCGCGGTCGGCCTCGCGGACACGATCGATGATGCCGAGGGCGTCTGGGAGGACGAGGGCGGCACCGGCGAGGACGGCCTCACCCCCGAGGAGCGCAAGGACGAGGCGATGGCGCCCAAGAAGGCCCCCGCCAAGCGCGCGCCCGCCAAGAAGCCCGCGGCGAAGGCACCGGCCACGGACGAGGACAAGCCCGCCGAGGAGGCGAGCTGATCTGACACCGTCGCGCTGAGCCGCCGCTCGATGCGCTGAGGGAGCACGAACGAAGGCCCGGACCGTGCGGTCCGGGCCTTCGTCGTCCGTGCACCGCGGCGCTCAGGCCGCGCCGGAGAGGTGCTCGAGGAGGATCTTCACGCCGATGCCGATGAGCACGAGACCGCCGGCGAGCTCCGCCCACGAGCGAAGGTGCTCACCCGCGTGGTGTCCGACGCGGTAGCCGACCAGCGAGGCCAGGAACGTGACGACGCCGATGACTGCGACCGCGATCCAGATGTCGACGGCGAGGAAGGCGAAGGACACTCCGACCGCGAGCGCGTCGATGCTCGTCGCCACGCCGAGCACGAGCAGCTCGCGCGCGCCGATGCTGATGTCATCTCCGGGGACGTCGTCGTCCTCGTCGTCGGCGGACCGCGACTCCCACACCATCTTGCCGCCGATCGCGGCCAGCAGTCCGAAGGCGATCCAGTGGTCGAAGGCCTCGACCTGCTCCGCGAACGACGATGCGAGCAGCCACCCGAGCACGGGCATGAGTGCCTGGAAGGCGCCGAAGGTGATCGCGAGCTGGAGCGCCGGCTTCCAGACGAGCCGGCGCAGATGCAGGCCCTTGCCCACGGAGACGGCGAAGGCGTCGGCGGAGACGCCAAGCGCGGTGAGCAGCAGGGTGAGTGGCGACAACGGAGGGGACCTCTCGGGTTCGGACCGCCGTGCCGAGGAGGTGGTGCGGGGATGCCTCGGCACGCTGAGCACGTGCCGAAGGTCTTGCTCACCCGGCCTGAGCCAGGAACCCGCACCGGGCGCCTGAGCGCCAGTATGTCGACACGGGTTCGGATCCTCGCGGATCGCTGGGAGCTACTCCCCTTCGTCGCGGACAGTCTTCCACACCGTGGCGCCGTCCCGCCAGCACGTGGCGCTCCACGCGGCCCCCGCGCGTGTGGGATTCCTCCCTTCCTGTGGCCATCGGCCCGACCGGGGCGATGGGATGGACACCTTCGACCAAGGAGACCAGCGGAACGATCCACGCCCTTCCAACAGATCCGAGATCCCCATGACCATCGACACCCCCACGAGCACAGGCCAGGCCCAGGCCGCCCGGCGCGCGCTTCCGCGTGCGAGCGATCTTCCCGCCGACGTGTGCGTGGTGCGCGGCGGTGAGGCGGTCGCCGGGCTCGGGGTCAGCGTGATCGCGTTGGCGGGTCGGACACCCCGCGACGTCCCGGCGAGCGCGTCCGCGACCCTCGCTGCCCTCGTCGACGCCGAGCGCCTGCACCGCGCGGGCCTCACCGACGCCGGCGACGCCCTTGCGGCGCACGCCTACCGCTCGTCGACGGCGATCGACGACGCGATGGTGGACGTCGTCGACGCCTGCGTCGGGGACCTCCCGCGCAGGCTCGTGGTCATCGAGCCCGCGGGTCGGCCGCGGGCGACCTCAGGCGTGACTCTCCTGAACATGGACCTCTACCGTCGCGCCGCGCGGACCGTGGAGGAGATCGCGGACGGCAATGCGATGGCGACGGCCGCCGCAGCGCAGGGGCTTGCCGAGATCGCCGACGAGATCCGCTCGTGGTGCTTCATCGAAGGATTGCGTGCCGCGACCCGCGACGACGCGACCCCGCTCGAGCTGAGCGTCCTCGCGGAGCATCCCGATCTCGAGGTGCGCAGGGCCGTCGCGATGAATCCGCGGACGTCGGAGGCGGACCAGGCGCTGCTCGCGCACGACCCGGAACCGCGCGTGCGCGACGCCGCATGGCTTCACGCGTGCTGCGTCGACGGCGACGGGATGAACCCGCTGGCATGAGGCGCCGCGCGCCGAGGGAGCACCTTGGCGAGGGCTTTCAGGACGCGGGCGCGACGGAGAGCGTTCCGCCGCATCCTGGGACCGGATGCCAGCCCCCGACGCCCGCGAGGCGACTCGCGGGCATGCCTGGCTCGAGCGCTGCGTTGGTGGCCGCGACGACGCGTCCCGCGGCGGTCCCGAGGACGGCCGGCACCGAGGAACGGCCGAGCACGCCATCGGTGAGGCTCTCGAGGCGGGCCACCGAGAGGTCGGCGCCGACGACGCCCGCGATCTCTCCGTCGACCCGCACGGGCACGGTGAGCGTCAGGGTGAGCTCGTCGGTGCACAGGTAGTCGATGTACGGGCCGGTGAGATACGCGTCGCGATGCTTGAGCGCACCGCGCCACCACTCGAGCCGCGTGTAGTCGAGGAACGACTCGTCGAGCGGATTCTCGGTCGCCTCGAGCCTTCTCAGCGTCCCCCGCCGGCCGGCGAGGCCCACCCCGTTGGCCGCGCTGATCCACCACGCCATGTGCCAGGGAGCCTCCTCGAGGAAGCCCGGTGCGGCGACGAAGCCAGCGCCGAGCGTCGGCCCGGACTCCGCGAGCGCCGTGGCGACGAGCCACTGGACGATCTCGTCGAGCTCGGCCACCGAGGTGACGCCCTGCGCGAGAGCGGCCTCGACCCTCACCCGCCAGTCGCTGACCTGCGCGAAGACCGGCGCGAGCGAGGTGCCGAGCACCGCGGCGATCTCGCGGATGCCTGGGGCGATCATCGGTCGGCCGCCTCGCGGATCGCGAGCAGCCGGTCGACGAGCCACCCGACCTGCTCCTGCACGACAGCCCTGGCCCGAGACTCTGCGCCGTCGCCGATCGCCTCGACGAGGCGTCGGTGCCTCGCGGCGTTGCCGCGGACCACGTCGCCGTCCTGGAGCGCGATCCACAGCAGCGGACCGAACTCGGACTGAAGCCTCACCTGCTCCGACACGAGGCGCGCGGAGCGCGACAGCGCGGCGACCTCGAGCCGGATCCCGTTCTCGGCGCGCCGTGCGGCGACACCGCTCGCGGTAGCCCCGTCCTCAACGAGCAGCTCGAGGGTGTCGACGCCTCCCGGGGTCGCGAACGTCGCGGCGCGCTCAGCGGCCCCGCTCGCGATGAGCGAGTAGTGGAGCCCCATGTCGCGCAGCTCGACGCGCGACGTCCCGGTGAGGCGCGCGAGGAGCGCGGCCCGCGCATCGTCCCCACTGCCCGTGACGAAGCTGCCGCCCGAGCGTCCGCGGCGGGTCTCGATCAGGTGGTCGGAGCGGAGCGATTCGAGCGCCTCGCGCGCGGTGACCGTGGCGACTCCGAAGCGGCGCCCGAGCTCCTGCTCGGTGGGCAGCCGCTCCCCCTGCTCGAGCAGGCCGAGCTGGATCGCATCGGCGAGCCGCTGCGCGACCACCTCGGCGCGACCTACCGCCGCGAGCGGTGCGAAGATCGCGGCGCGCGTCGCCTCGCGCGCCACGCCCGCGCCCGTGCTCACCATGCCGCACCGTCCTCTCCGACTCACATTGTCGTGTCGCGGCGGGCCGCGGAATAGTTCGGTCCCAGAGATTTAACGGGGTGTTTACACGCGAGCCGCGCAGATGACATCTGGTTCTAGATGAATAAGCGACATGCCCACTGCCATTCGCCTGCGCGGACTCCACAAGCGGTTCGGCGAGACCGTCGCCGTCGCCGACCTCGACCTCGACATCGAGGCCGGGGAGTTCTTCTCGATGCTCGGTCCGTCCGGATCAGGCAAGACGACCGTGCTGCGCGCCATCGCGGGCTTCGAGCAGCCCACAAGCGGCACGGTCGAGCTGTTCGGCAAGGACGTCACCTCCCTCCCGCCCTTCGAGCGACCCGTCAACACGGTCTTCCAGGACTACGCGCTCTTCCCCCACATGAGCGTCATCGCGAACGTGGAGTACGGCCTGCGCGTCGCTGGCACGCCCCGCAATGCCCGGCGGGCGCGCGCCGAGGAGGCCCTCGCCGCCGTGCAGCTCGCAGGACTCGAGGACCGGCAGCCGCACGAGCTCTCGGGCGGCCAGCGCCAGCGCGTCGCGCTCGCCCGCGCGATCGTCCTGCGCCCCGACGCCCTGCTGCTCGACGAGCCGCTCGGCGCCCTCGACCTCAAGCTCCGCGAGCAGATGCAGGTCGAGCTCAAGCAGCTCCAGCGCTCGCTCGGGATCACGTTCGTCTTCGTCACCCACGACCAGGACGAGGCCCTCACGCTGAGCGACAGGGTCGCGGTCTTCGACGCGGGACGCGTCGTCCAGCTCGGCACCCCGCGCGAGGTCTACGACCGCCCCGCCAACAGCTTCGTCGCGTCGTTCGTCGGCTCGTCGACACTCCTCGAGCCTCCCGTCGCGAAGGCCTTCGGCCTGGCAGATCACCTGATGGCGGTACGCCCCGAGCGCGTCTCGCTCGGCGCGCCCGACGGCGTCCCTGGCACGATCGCCGAGGTCATCTACACCGGACCCGAGCATCGCATCGTGATCGACCTCGACGGCCTCGACACCCGCATCACGGCGCTCGAGCCCAACATCGGCGCGAACGCGGAGCGCACCCGCGGCGACCGCGTGACCGTCTCCATCGACCCGGCCGACGCGACCTCCCTGGAGGCCACCGCATCGTCCTGAGGACCGCATGGTCCTGAACCTCGCATCGTCCTCAACCCCGCATCGTCCCTTCGCACCGCACCACCGCACCACGCAGGAACCACCACGCAGGAACACGCACCACCCCGTAGGAACCCCCGTACCGAGAGGAAGTCCCGTGTTGAAGCCAACCGCCCGCATGTCCCTCCGAGCCGGCGTCGCGTCGGTCGCAGTCGCCTCCCTGGCGGCCTGCGGCACCGCGAGCTCCGGGTCGGACACCGAGGCCGCCACCGAGATCGGTGACGCCGAGGGCACCGTGTCGATCCTCGCGTGGCCCGGCTACGTCGAGGACGGCTCCAACGACCCGTCGGTCGACTGGGTCTCGGGATTCACCGAGGCCACCGGCTGCGAGGTCGTCTCCAAGACCTACGGCACGTCCGACGAGGCGTACCAGCTGATGCAGAGCGGCGGCTACGACGTCGTGGCCGCATCGGGCGACCTCACGCTCCGCCTCATCGGCGCCGACCTGGTCTCGGCGGTCAACACCGATCTGCTCGACAACTACGAGGGCATCTTCGACTTCCTGAAGGACAAGGAGTGGAACTCGGTCGACGGCGTCTCCTACGGAGTCCCCCACGGCTACGGCGCGAACCTGCTCATGTACAACACGGACGTCGTGGACCCCGCGCCGACCTCGTGGGACGTCGTGTTCGACAACGCGTCGGACTACGCCGGGGCGGTCACCGCGTACGACTCCCCGATCTACATCGCCGACGCGGCCGTTTACCTCATGAGCACCGAGCCCGATCTCGGCATCACGAACCCGTACGCCCTGGACCAGGACCAGTTCGACGCGGCCGTCGAGCTCCTCAAGGCGCAGAAGGAGAACGTCGGCGAGTACTGGTCCGACTACCTCAAGGAGATCCAGGCCTTCGAGTCGGGCGACTCCGTGGTCGGCACCACCTGGCAGGTCATCCAGAACTCGATCACGACCGGCAACACCGAGGTCGTCCTTCCCGACGAGGGCGCGACCGGCTGGTCCGACACGTGGATGATCGCCTCCGAGGCCGAGAGCCCCAACTGCGCGTACATGTGGCTCGACTACATCGCGAGCCCCGAGGTCAACGCCGAGGCCACCGCCTACTTCGGTGAGGCCCCCTCGTCCGAGGCCGCGTGCGACTACCGCGACGACTGCGACGACTACCACGCGGGCGACGCCGAGTACGCGGAGCAGATCTGGTACTGGACCACCCCGATCGCGGAGTGCGTCGACGGCCGCACCGACGTCGAGTGCGTCGACTACGCCGAGTGGACCAAGGCCTGGCAGGAGATCAAGGGCTGACCGCTGGTCGTGGGGGCGGGCCCCCGCCCCCACGACCATGCTCAGCCGCACCCGCATCGACCCTCGAGGACCCCATGACCACGCATCGCGTCTCCGCGTTTCTCGCCCCGCGCCGCCGGCTCCAGGTGGCGGGGCTGCTCACCGCGCCCGTCGCGTGGCTCGGGCTCGTCTACGTGGTCGCGCTGGCCGCGCTGCTCATCACCGCCTTCTGGACGGTCGACGGGCTGACCGGTCAGGTCCAGATCCAATGGACGACGGAGAACGTCGTCGAGGTCTTCACCGAGGCGCTCTACCGGACCGTCACGCTACGCACGCTCGGCATCGCGGCGGCGGTCACCGTGATCGACGTCATCGTCGCGATCCCGGTCGCGTTCTTCATGGCGAAGGTCGCGAACCCGCGCGCCCGGCACCTGCTCGTGATCGCGGTGCTCGCGCCGCTGTGGGCGTCGTACCTGGTCAAGGTGTACGCGTGGCGCGCGCTGCTGTCGGCCGACGGGCTGATCGGCTGGGCGGGCGCTCCGCTCGGCCTCGACACCCCCGGCTACGGCATCGCGGGCGTGATCCTCACGCTGTCGTACCTGTGGCTGCCCTATGTGATCATGCCGATCTACGCGGGCTTCGACCGCGTGCCCGACCGGCTGCTCGAGGCGTCGGCCGACCTGGGCGCGCGCGGCGGCGTGACCCTGATGGCGGTCGTGATGCCCATGATCAAGCCCGCGATCATCGCCGGGTCCATCTTCGCGTTCTGCCTGAGCCTGGGCGACTACATCACCGTCGGCATCGTCGGCGGCACGACCCAGATGCTCGGCAACCTCGTCTACACGAACGTCGGCGCGGCGAACAACCTCCCGCTCGCGGCCGCGATCTCCCTGATCCCGATCGGGATCATCTTCCTCTACCTCGCCGCGGTCCGACGGACCGGCGCCCTCAGGAGCCTGTGATGCAGCTCGGACCCGTCACCCGCGCCGTCCTCGGCGTCGTCACGACCGTGACGCTCGCGCTCATCTACCTGCCGCTGTTCGTGGTGCTGCTCAACTCGTTCAGCACGTCGGAGAGCCTCTCGTGGCCGCCGCCGGGCTTCACGCTCGAGTGGTGGGGACGCGCGCTGCACAGCACGGGAGCGCTCGAGGCGCTCGGCACGTCCGTGGTGGTCGCGCTCGCCGCGTCGACGGTCGCGCTCGTGCTCGGCACCCTCGCCGCGATGGCGCTGTCGCGCTACGAGTTCTTCGGCAAGGAGGCCGTGAACCTCCTCATCGTGCTGCCGATCGCGCTGCCCGGCATCGTCACGGGCATCGCGCTCAACAACGCCTTCCGGACCATGATGGGCGTTCAGCTGTCCATCTGGACGCTGATCATCGCGCACGCGACGTTCTGCATCGTCACGGTCTACAACAACGCGTTCGCGCGGCTCAGCGCCTCCGGCACGCGGCTCGAGGATGCGTCGATGGACCTGGGCGCAGGGTTGTTCACGACCTTCCGGCTCGTCACGTTCCCGCGCCTCAAGTCGGCGCTCGTCGCGGGCGGACTGCTCGCCTTCGCGCTGAGCTTCGACGAGATCATCGTCACGACGTTCACCGCGGGCAACGGCGTGACGACGCTGCCGCTGTGGATCCTGCAGAACATGTTCCGGCCATCGCAGGCGCCCGTGGTCGCGGTGATCGCCGTGATCCTGGTCGTGGTGTCGGTCGTCCCGATCGCGATCGCTCAGCGGCTCACGGCGAAGGACGCCGCGACCGTCTCGCGGTAGGCGGCCTCTCGCTCGAGAGGACCGTGGAACCAGGGACGATGCGGTGGCCGGCTCGCGCCGGCCGGTTCAGGAAGTGTAGTTCAGGAAGTGCAGTTCAGGACGGCCGGTTCAGTACGTCCGGTTCAGGACGCGGGCGCGCGCCTGATCACGAGGACCGCCTCGGCGGGCCCGTCGACGGCCTCGTACGTGTGCTCGGTGTCGGACGCCCATGCGTAGTGCTCCCCCGCCGGCACGTCGACCTCCTCGCCCGCGCGGCCCACGCGCGCAGCGCCCCGCGTCACGACGAGGTGCTCGACGACGCGCGGCCCATGCGCCGCTGACCGATGCACCGTGCCCGGGGTGAGGCGCAACGTGTAGATCTCGACCGCATCGTCCTCGGTCCCCGTGGTGCCCAGCAGGATGGTGTCGATGCCGGGAGCGCCCACCTCGGCGCCGGGGCGTTCGGCGAGCAGCCACGCGAGCGGCAGGTCCAGGGCGTTCGCGAGCGAGTACAGCGTCGAGAGGTTCGGGTTGCGACTCCCCCGCTCGATCTCGGACAGCGATCCCTTGCCGATCCCCGCGGCGGCGGCCAGCGCGCCGAGCGAGAGCCCGCGCGCGGCCCTGACCTCGCGCAGCCGCTCGCCCACGAGCGGGGCCAGGTCGTCGGATTCCACACGGCCAGCCTAGCGACTGTTCCGTTCTCAGAACACCTGGGTTATCGTTCTGTTCATGGAACACGCGCGTCGGCACACCATCGCCATGGGCCTCGTCACGGCCCTCGTCGGCTTCGCCAGCTCCTTCGCGGTGGTCCTCGCGGGCCTGCGCGCCGCCGGGGCGACCCCCGACCAGGCGGCCTCGGGACTCGCCGTCCTCTGCATCGTCCAGGCGCTCGGCATGCTGTGGCTCACCTGGCGTCACCGCACGCCCCTGACCCTCGCCTGGTCCACGCCCGGCGCGGCGCTGCTCGCAAGCCAGGGCGCCGTCGACGGCGGCTGGACCGCGGCCATCGGTGCGTTCATGCTGGTAGGGGTGCTGATCGTCGCCACGGGGCTGATCCGTCCGCTGGCCCGGCTCATCGGCCTCATCCCGCCGGCGATCGCCCAGGCGATGCTCGCCGGAATCCTCCTGCCGCTGTGCCTCGCGCCCTTCACCGCGCTGACGGGCCAGCCGTGGCTGGTAGGGGCGCTGATCGTCGTGTGGCTGGTCATGCAGCGCCTCGCCCCGCGCTGGGCCACGCCGCTCGCGTTCGGCCTCGCGCTCGTCACCATGGTCGTGACCACGGCGACCGACGGGGGAGTGCCGTTCGCCGCGCCAAGCCTCGCCTGGACGACGCCGTCCCTCACCTGGGGCGCGATGCTCGGCCTCGCGATCCCGCTGTACGTCGTCACGATGGCCTCGCAAAACGTTCCCGGCGCCGCGGTGCTCAAGGCCGCCGGGTACGAGGCGCCGTGGAAGGAGACGATGCTCGTCACGGGCGTCGGGACGATCGCCGGGGCCGGCTTCGGTGGCCACGCCGTCAACCTCGCCGCGATCACGGCGGCGCTGCCCGCGTCACCCGAGTCGCACCCCGATCCGCGTCGCCGCTGGATCGCGACCGCGACCGCCGGATGGGCCTACCTCGGCATCGCCGCGATCGCCGCCACGCTGACCGCCCTCGTCGAGGCCGCCCCCGCCGGCCTGCTCGAGGCCGTGGCGGGACTCGCGCTGCTGGGGACCTTCGCATCGTCCGTGTCGGGGTCGTTCGCCGATCCCTCGGATCGGCTCCCCGCCGCCGTCACCCTCCTGCTCGCCGCGTCGGGCGTGGCGATCGCGGGGATCGGCTCGGCGTTCTGGGCGCTGTTGATCGGGCTCGGCCTCAGGCGGATGCTCACAATTCGGCCACGATCGACCCCAACCGCTTCGGCATCTGGCAACGTTCATAGCGTGACATCGCAGCGCCAGTAGGCGCTCTTCCAGTCCGGCGAAAAAGGGGATCCCACCGTGTCCGTACCGTCGCTCATCCCGAGCTCCGTGCCAGCCCGATCACGACTGCTCTCGCTCGGCGCGATCGTCGCGCTCGCCCTCGCGTGGCTCGTGGCGGTGCCCGGCGCGGCGCAAGCAGCGACCGGCACCAAGATGACTGTGTCACTGGAGTCGGGATCCGACTACGTCAAGTCCGTGAAGGTGTGGCCTGGATGGATGACGGTCCCCACCGGCGAGACCAAGAGCAGGCGCGTGTCATGGACGCCGTACGACAAGGGATTTGTCGGTGTCTCGCTCAACACCGTCGGCAACCGGTACTGCAGCCTGTCAGCCACGATCACGTGGACCTACCAGTCGGGCAAGACCCGAACGGTCGTGAAGGAGGAGTCGGACAACACCTTCAGGGTCTCCGTCGGACCCCACGTCGCGTCGGTCGACGTCGACGTCGTCGCCTCCGACGACTGCACCCTCTACTCCCGGGCGAAGGTGAACTGGGACGGCGGCGCCAACTCGCTCGCCGCGAAGGTCACCGGAGGCGGCTCCTACTTCCGCCCCTCTGGCTCGACCCTCCGCACCAATCTCCGTCCCGTCGACGAGAACATGAGGATCGGCTTCACCTTGTACACCCAGAAGTCCGTCTGCGTGCGGATGGTCGACACCTACACGGGCAAGGTCTACGCCGATCACACCGCGCAGACCAACCACAAGTACCGGGTGCCGCGAAACCGCACGTTCGACGCGACCGTCGTCGCCTGCGCGAGCTGACCCGCTCGGGGACGGGCGCCCGCAGGCGTTCCGCGGACGCTCAGCCCCAGGACTCGTCGAGCGCGTCCGTCCACTCGGGGCACAGCGCCGTGGCTGAGCCGACGACGCCCGCGGCCATGAACTCGTCGAGGTCGTAATCGTCCGCGACGTCCTTGAGGAGCTGGTTCATGGAGTCGGCGGACTCGGTCGCGCCCTCCTCGAACGCGGCGCACACGAAGTTGCCCGCCTCCAGGGCGGTGTCCTCGTCCATGCCGGTGTCCCACAGGTCGATCAGCCACAGGTAGTTCTCCTCGGGATCGTCACCATCGGGGAACGCCGACTCCCACGACGCGGTGATCGACGGGTCCGCGGTGATGTCGCCCCATTCCTCCGACAGCGACTCCGCGCCCTCCGACAGCTCCGCTGCCCACGACTCCCAGTCGTCGAGCCCGGACGATGCGGACGCCGCGAGGTCATCGAGGGCGTCGGAGACGGTGTCGCTCGCCTTGTTGAGGAGGAGGCCCACGAGGATCGCACCGCCGACCCCGATCAGCAGCAGCACGCCCACGACGATGCCGATGATCATGGGCGCCTTGCTCTTCTGCGCCGGCTGGCCCACCGGAGCCTGGCCACCAGGGGCGGCGTACTGGGTGTCGGCCGGCAGCGGCACCGTGGAGCCCTGCATCGTCGCGTCCTGCGTCGTCGATTCTGCGGTGGGCATCTGCTGGGTGGGCGCGGTGGCGGCGTCGGCCTGCGCCTCCGCGACCGGATAGGCCCGCGGCTGGGTGGCGCCCGGGTCCATGACCCACTCGGTCCATTGGGCGCCGTCCCAATAGCGCTGGCGTCCCGATCCCGGTGCCGTCGGATCCTCGTGCCACTCCGGGGTGGTGCTCATCTCGACCCCCTCCGCCGACTGAACCTCTTGCTGAAACTGTACGTCGCCCGGTGTCGATGCGCTGGGGGAGGGGGAGTGCACGCGTCAGGGCGAAACGTGAGGATGCTGGGGGAATCGTTCGCCGCGCGAATCCCAGTGGACTGTGGCGGCGCTTCCGCGGGCTTCGTGCCCGATGGTGGAGCCTAGGGGACTCGAACCCCTAACCCCCTGCTTGCAAAGCAGGTGCGCTACCAATTGCGCCAAGGCCCCGTGCTGGAGGTGAGTCCAGTGTGGGTGAATTCCAGTCTCCCACGGGAGCTGGAGGACCGGTAGGGAGCGGCTGCGCCGCATCGACCTGTGGTCCGGCACGACCGTCCGGTCGTCTTCCGTGGGCCCAGGAGGACTTGAACCTCCGACCTCTTCGTTATCAGCGAAGCGCTCTAACCGCCTGAGCTATGGGCCCGTTCACCGCGGCTTGGCCGCGGCGATAAACCATACCAAACGCCGGGGGCGGGTTCCAAATCGGCTCCCGCCCCGGCCGTCGGCCTGGAGTGCGGCGAGGGTCAGTCGTCGGTGAGGGTGACGTAGAAGCCGCCAACGACCGCGGAGATCACGTTGTAGAGGAACGCCGAGATCGTGGCGAGCGCGGTGAGCAGCACGACGTCGACCACGGCGATCAGCGTGGTGGCCGCCATGATCTTGTTGAGGTCGAAGAACTGCATGAGGTCCAGTTCGCTGTCCTCGGGGAAGAGCGTGAGGATCCAGTCGTTGATCGTCGTGAAGATGCCCATGGTGTTGAGCACGTTCCACAGCACATAGACGGCGACCACCAGCATGATGCCGACCGCGATCGACAGCAGGAAGCCGATCTTCAGCGCCGACCACGGGTCGACTCGCGAGACGAGCGCGCGGACCTTGCGGGGGCCGCCCTTGCTCTTCGACGCGGCGGCCGGATCGGCGGGCCGCACCTCGACCTTGGAACGGCTCGGCGCGGACTTGATCGTGCCGAAGGCGGTCTCGGTCTCACCCGATGCGGTGCCCTGAGCGGCGGTGGCGGTCGCTCCGGCGGACGCGGGAGCCGTGCTGCGGCTCGCGGCGGGAGCTGCGGAACGCGTCGAGCCGGCGGGCGCGGGAGCGAACACGTTGCCGCCGCTGCGCGGCTCGGCAGCGGCCGAACCCGTCGTCGGGGTCTCGCCCGTGACGGGGCGCGAGGGGATCTGACCCGACCGCAGGGAGGTGCGCTGAGGGTTCGCGCCCGACGCGGGCGTCACCGACGGCGGGGTGGACGCAGACGCCTGCGTCCACGGGTTCTGACCGGTGGCCGGCCGGGTGCCGCGATCTTCCGCGTTCATGAACTCTCCTCCTGGCCGCGCACAATGCCCGACCCCTCCGCATAAGCGTACTTGAGGGCCACAAGCCCCATGCGCGCGTGTGGACTAGTGGCCGCCGCCGAGGTGACCCGAGATGCGGCCGTGGAACTCCTGGGAGGCCTCGTTGAGGCCGACGATCTCCACGGACTTCCCGTGGGTCGTGTACTTGTGCTCGATCGAGTCGAGCGCCGCGACGGTCGAGGCGTCCCACACGTGCGAGTGCGTCATGTCGATGACCACCCTGTCGGGGTCGCCCGCGTAGTCGAACTGGCTGTACAGATCGTTGGACGACGCGAAGAACAGCTCGCCCGACACGGTGTACCGACGCACGCCGTCGATGACGTCACCGCCCGTCACCTCCGCGATGTGCGCGACCCTGCGTGCGAAAAGGACGGACGCGAGCACCACGCCAGCGACGACGCCGTAGGCGAGGTTGTGCGTGGCGACGACGATCGCGACTGTCACGAGCATCACCGACGTCTCCGAGCGCGGCATGCGGCGCAGGGTCGAGAGTCGGATCGAATGCCAGTCGAACGTCGCCCACGACACGAAGATCATCACCGCGACGAGCGCGGCCATCGGGATCAGCGCCACGAGGTCACCGAGCGCGAGGATGAGGATGAGCAGGAAGACACCGGCGGCGAACGTCGACAGGCGCGTGCGGGCGCGGCCGACCTTCACGTTGATCATCGTCTGGCCGATCATCGCGCAGCCGCCCATGCCGCCGAAGAGTCCCGTGATGATGTTGGCCGCCCCCTGGCCCCACGCCTCACGGGTCTTGTCCGAGTGGGTGTCCGTGACGTCGTCCACGAGCTTGGCCGTCATGAGGGACTCGAGGAGTCCCACGAGCGCGATGCCGAGCGCATACGGCGCGACGATCTCGAGCGTCTCAAGCGTGAACGGCACGTTCGGGAAGAACAGCGTCGGCAGTCCCTCGGGCAGCGCGCCCTCGTCGCCGACGGTCGGCACCGCGATGCTGAAGGCGACGGTCACGATGGTCAGCAGCACGATCGCGACGAGCGGCGCGGGCACGGCAGTCGTGAGGCGGGGGAGGAACGCGATGATCGCGAGCCCCGCCGCGACGAGAACGTAGACCACCCACGACACGTCGGTGAGGTGTGGCAGCTGCGCCATGAAGATCAGGATCGCGAGCGAGTTGACGAAGCCGATCATCACCGAGCGCGGGATGAAGCGCATGAGCTTCGCGACGCCGAGCAGCGCGAGCACCACCTGGAGGACGCCACCCAGGATGACGGCCGCGACCAGGTAGTCGAGGCCGTAATCGCGCGCCAGGGGTGCGACGACGAGCGCGACCGCGGCGGTGGCAGCCGAGATCATCGCCGGGCGTCCGCCGAGGAAGGCGATCGCGACGGCCATCGTGAACGACGCGAACAGGCCGACCCGCGGGTCCACGCCCGCGATGATCGAGAAGGAGATCGCCTCGGGGATCAGCGCGAGCGCGACCACCAGGCCAGCGAGCAGCTCGGTGCGCATCACCTTGGGGCTCAGCCACTCGGGACGGCGCCACGAGCGCGGGTCCCACGGCGTTCCGAGGTTGTTCGTCACCTCGGGGACGCCGGTGGACGTGCGCGGGTTCGTGGCGGGCATGCTCATGAGGCTCCAAGGGGACGGGGACGATGCGTCAGCCGGGCAGGCGCGAGCGCGCGCCTGAACGCGTCACAGGAGAAGGGGGAGGCCCACCGTGGCCGGGGCCCAGGCTACCCGATGCGCGTCGCGACCTCCCTGGAGGGTGGTCGACCCCACATCTCAGGCGGCCGCCGCACCGTCTCAGCCACCGCATCGTCCCTCTCCCTCCAAGCACTCCGCACGGAACTGAAACCGACACCCCGACGACACGCCAACCCGACCCGGCGACACGCTGGCGTGTCGCGCGGGAATCCGTGCGGAGTGCATGGGGGAGACATGACGAAGGGCGGGCACCCGGCTTTCGCCAGGCACCCGCCCTGAAGGTGTCGTCAGACCGCGACGGGCGTCACGTTCGCGCGCAGCGCGGCGCCGAGCTCGGCGTCGACGCTGGTCCAGTACTGGATCGCGCGCTCACGGATGTCATCGCTCTTCACGGCGCCCACGTGACCCGTGATGGTCTCGAGGAACGCGGCCTTCTGCTCGGCCGAGAAGACCTCGCGGTACAGCGTGCCGGCCTGGCCGAAGTCGTCGTCCTCGGGGTGCAGGGTGGCCGAAGCGCGAACCATCTCGCCGTCGGTCTCCCAGTTGCCCGCGTCGCCAGCGCGCTCGGGGTCGGCGTGCGCGCCGCCGAGCGAGTTGGGCGCGTACACGGGGGTCTCGGGCGAGGCGAACGAGTACCGCATCGAGCCGTCCTTGGAGTAGGAGTGGCCGTTCGCGTCCGCGTTCTTCGGCGCGTTGACCGGCAGGTCGGCGTGGTTGGTGCCGACGCGGTAGCGGTGGGCGTCCGCGTAGGAGAAGATGCGGGCCATCAGCATCTTGTCGGGCGACGTGCCGATGCCGGGAACGAAGTTCGACGGGGCGAACGTCGCCTGCTCGATCTGAGCGAAGTAGTTCTCGGGGTTCCTGTTCAGCTCCATGACGCCGACGGGGATCAGCGGGTAGTCAGCGTGCGGCCACACCTTGGTGAGGTCGAACGGGTTGAAGCGGTAGGTCTTCGCGTCCTCGTAGGGCATGACCTGGACCGAGAGGTCCCAGCGCGGGAAGTCGCCCGCATCGATGTGCTCGTAGAGGTCACGGATGTGCACGTCGGAGTCCGAGCCGGCGAGCTCGGCGGCCTTGTCGGCGGGCATGCTGACCACGCCCTGCTGGGAGATGAAGTGGTACTTCACCCAGAAGCGCTCACCCTCGGCGTTGATCCACTGGTAGGTGTGCGAGCCGTAGCCGTTCATCTCGCGCCACGAGTTCGGGATGCCGCGGTCACCCATGAGCCAGGTCACCTGGTGGGCCGACTCCGGCTGGAGCGACCAGAAGTCCCACTGCATGTCGTTGTCGCGCAGGTGCGAACCGGGCAGGCGCTTCTGCGAGCGGATGAAGTCGGGGAACTTGATGCCGTCGCGGATGAAGAAGACGGGGGTGTTGTTGCCGACCAGGTCGTAGTTGCCCTCGGTCGTGTAGAACTTCAGCGCGAAGCCGCGGGGGTCGCGCCACGTGTCAGGGGAGCCCGACTCGCCGGCGACGGAGGAGAAGCGCGCGAGCATCTCGGTCTGGACGCCGTCCTGGAACAGCGCGGCGCGGGTGTACTTCGCGATCTCGGGGTTCGTGGTGGTGAACGTGCCGAAGGCGCCGCCGCCCTTGGCGTGGACGACGCGCTCGGGCACGCGCTCACGGTTGAACTGCGCGAGCTTCTCGACCAGGTAGTGGTCGGTCAGCGAGGTCGGGCCGTTGGCGCCGACGGTGAGCGAGTGCTGGTCCGAGGCGACGGGGGCGCCGGAGTTGGTCGTCGTGAACTTGTCCGTCATGGTGGCGGAGCTCCTTCGGGGATCGTGGGGACCTGACGAGGCATGGGCCGCCCGAGGGCGACCTCAGAGAACGGGTGCGTCGACGGCTGCCTCGCGGCAGTCGGTGCACACGCCCCAGAACGTGACCTCGGCCTCGGCGATAGCGAAGCCGTGATCCTCGTTCGGAAGCAGGCAGGGTGCATGGCCGACCACGCAGTCGATGTCCTCGACCTTGCCGCACTCGGTGCAGACGACGTGGTGGTGGTTGTCTCCCACGCGCAGCTCATAGCGAGCGGGGGAGCCAGCGGGTTCAATTCTGCGCGCAAGACCTTGCGCGGTGAGGTCCCCGAGGACGTTGTAGACGGCCTGCAGGGACGTGCGAGGAAGGCTCTCGCTGACCTTCGCGTAGACCGCGTCCGCAGCGGCGTGCGGATGGTCGGCGAGCACATCGATGACCGCGACGCGCGGGGCCGTGATGCGCAGACCTGCCTCCGCAAGCATAGTTCGCGCGTCGGTCATCATGTAGGACAGAGTACCCAGTTCTTTTGAATTTATCAATTAAGAAATCGCGAGAGGTGCGCTCCGAACCCCCGCCCCCGCATCGTCCTGCTGCCTGCCGCCCTGCTCACCGTGCAGGCGCCTGCTCCTCGCGGCATCCTGGTGTGGAGCCGTTCAGGCCCCCGGACGATGCGGTGACCAAGGGCCTAGGCATGCCCCAGGGGGCATGGCCTAGCCTTGCAGCAGGACAAATACCCCGGGAGGTATGGGAATCATGAAGCTTGTGGTCGTCGGCGGAGTCGCCGCCGGAGCATCCACCGCAGCCAGGGCGCGTCGCCTCGACGAGGACGCCGAGATCGTCGTCTTCGAGCGCGGCCACCACGTCTCGTTCGCCAACTGCGGCCTGCCGTATCACGTGGGCGAGGTCATCACCGAGCGTTCGCGCCTGCTGCTCCAGACCCCTGAGAGCCTGCGCGAGTCGCTCCACCTCGACGTCCGCATCGCGACCGAGGTCGTGGCGATCGACCGCGAGGCCAAGACCGTCTCCGTCCGCGAGGTCGACTCCGGCAAGGAGTACACCGAGTCCTACGACAAGCTCGCGCTGTGCATGGGAGCGGACGCCGTCCGTCCCCCGCTGCCCGGCATCGACCACCCCGCCGTCGAGGTGCTGCGCCGCATCGGCGACATGGACAAGATCAAGACCCGTCTGGACGCCGCGATCGCGGCCCAGAAGGCCGGCAAGCGCGGCACCGTCACGGCCGTCGTCGTCGGCGCCGGCTACATCGGCCTCGAGATGGCGGAGAACCTCCACCACCGCGGCGTGAAGGTCGACGTCGTCGAGCTCGCCCCGCAGATCCTGCCGCCCGTCGACTCCGACATCGCCGCGCCCGTCGAGCGTCACCTGCGCATGCGCGGCATCAACGTGCACCTGTCCACCGCGGCCGCCGCCTTCCAGTCGCTGTCCGACGCCGACGGCTCCGACCGCGTGAGCGTCGAGCTCAACTCGGGCACGACCCTGAAGGCCGACCTCGTGATCCTCGCGGCAGGCGTGAAGCCCGCCGTCGAGCTGGTCAAGGCCGCGGGGATCGAGCTCGGCGAGCGCGGCGGCATCAAGGTCGACACGCACATGCAGACGTCCGACCCCGACATCTACGCCGCGGGCGACGCCGTCGAGACGCCGCACCCCGTGCTGCCGGGGGAGTACCTCGCGCCGCTCGCGGGACCCGCGAACCGCCAGGCGCGCGTCGCCGCGGAGAACATCTGCGGGCGCGACACCGAGTACAAGTCCACGCAGGGAACGTCGATCGTCAAGGTGTTCGACATGGTCGCGGGCGGCACAGGCGCCACCAAGCGCCAGCTCGAGGCCGCGGGCATCGAGTACCGCGTGGTCCACGTGCACCCGTCGGGCCACGCCGGCTACTACCCCGGCACCGCGATGATGCACATCAAGCTGCTGTTCTCGCCCAAGGACGGGACGATCTACGGCGCCCAGGTGTGCGGCTTCGACGGCGTCGACAAGCGCATCGACGTGTTCGCCATGGCGATCCGCGCGGGCCTCACGGTCTTCGACCTCGAGGAGCAGGAGCTCGCCTACGCCCCGCCGTTCGGCTCGGCGAAGGACCCGGTGAACATGGCCGGCTTCGTCGCCGCCAACACGATCCGCGGCGACTTCGACCTCTGGTACGCCGAGGAGTGGCCCCTGGCCGACGGCGCCCGACTGGTCGACGTCCGCACCCCCGAGGAGTACGGCATCCACCACCTGCCGGGCGCCGAGAACGTGCCGCTCGCCGACTTCCGCGAGGCGGTCAAGGGCTGGGCGGACAAGGACCAGCCCATCCGTCTGTACTGCGCCGTCGGCTTCCGCTCCTACCTCGCGCACCGCATCCTCATCCAGAACGGTTTCACCGACGTCAAGACCCTCTCGGGCGGCTCGACCACGTACGGCCACGTGCACGACAACCCGGCCGACGAGTACAACGCCCTGCCGCCCATGGAGAACTACGCGGAGAAGGTCTCCGTCGCCTCGGCCGTCGCCGCCGCGACGGGACAGCTGACGGACCTCGACTGCACCGGGCTGGCCTGCCCCGGCCCGATCATGCGCCTGTCCGACTCGATGAAGAAGGCGAACGCGGGCGACGAGATCCGCGTGACGGTCTCCGACCCCGGCTTCGCTCTTGACGGTCCTGCATGGGCCTCGAAGAACGGCCACACCCTCGTGTCGATGGACCCCAAGGGTCCCGGCTTCGTCGCGACGTTCCGCAAGGGCGGGGTCGCTCCCGTCCAGACCGGCGGCGCGACGAGCAACAAGATGTCGATGGTGGTCTTCTCCGGTGACCTGGACAAGCAGCTCGCGGCGTTCATCATCGCCAACGGCGCGATCGCGATGGGTCAGGAGGTGTCGCTGTTCTTCACCTTCTGGGGCCTCAACGCCCTGCGCAGGACGGACCCGCCCAAGCGCGACAAGTCCATGATGGACACCATGTTCGGCATGATGATGCCGAAGGGCGCCGAGAAGCTCACGCTGTCGCAGATGCACATGGCGGGAGCGGGCACCGCGATGATCAAGAACGTCATGAAGCAGCACGACGTCCAGTCGCTGCCCGAGCTCATCAAGAACGCGCAGGACGGCGGCGCGCGCCTCCTCGGCTGCACGATGACGATGGACCTGCTCGGCATGGCGCAGTCCGACCTCATCGAGGGTGTCGAGCTCGCCGGCGTCGCGACCTTCCTGGGCGAGGCTCAGGAGTCAGGCACGACGCTGTTCATCTGACGCTCACGCCCCGGTTCACCCCGACAGTTTGAACCAATTCCATAGGCGACACCCCGCGTCGGGCCCCTTCGAAGGGCCTGACGCGGGGTGTCGCGTCTCAGATTGGTTCAGACTGTCAGCCGCGGAGCGGAGAGAGCGAGCGCGTCAGCTCAGCGCGTCGAGCTCGGTGAGCATGCCCTCGACCGTCTGGACGCCGTTGCCGGGCGCCATGAAGTCGGCGACCTTCACCATCGGCATCTGGAGCATCATGCCCGCCATGTCCTCGTCGGCGAACAGGTCGGTGCCGCCGTCGCCCACGCCTGACTGGGTGATCCTCTCGAGGACCTTGGCGCCGACAGGGTGCTCGAGCCAGTCTCCGAAGTTCGAGTCGATGTCGAGCGTCGGGACGACGGGCGGCACGTCGAGCGTGATGGAGCGGGTGGCGACGATGTCGCGCGACGAACGGCCGATCTCGACGACGTACTCGCCGGGCTCGACCGTCCAGCCGGCGGTGCCCCAGTAGGCGAAGGCGCGATCGTCGAGCTCGAGCTCGACGACAGTCGACTCCCCGGCGGCGAGCGCCACCTTCTGGAACGCGCGCAGCTCGCGGACGGGGCGGTCGACGGCGGCCTCGGGGTCGCCGACGTAGACCTGGACGACGTCGGATCCGCTGCGGTCACCCGTGTTCGTCACCTTGACCCGCACGGTCGCGGCGGCCTGCGTCGCGGCGGGAACATCGATGCCGACCAGCTCGTGCTCGAACGTCGTGTAGGACAGGCCGTGTCCGAACGGGAAGGCGATCTCTCGGTCGGTCGCGTCGTACCAGCGGTAGCCGATGTAGATGCGCTCGCCGTGACGGACCACCTTGTCGCCACCGGGCCAGTTGACGTACGCGGGCGTGTGCTCAAGCTTCCACGGCACCGTCTCCGCGAGGCGTCCGCCGGGCTCGGCCTGGCCGAACAGGATCTGCGCGAGCGCGGACCCGCCGGCCTGCCCGGCGAGCCACATGTCGAGGATCGCGGGTGCCTTGTCGATCACTCCCTCGAGCGAGACGACCGAGCCGTGAGAGAGCACGACGACGACGTTCGGGTTGGCGGCGTGCACCGCCGCGAGGGCGTCGAGCTGAACCCGGGGGAGGAGGATGTGGTCGCGGTCCCAGCCCTCGGACTCGACGGCGTCGGGCAGGCCGAGCATGAGGACGACGACCTCCGCCTGCGAGGCCGCGTCGACCGCGACGCTCAGCAGCTCGTCGTCCTTCTCGCCGTCGAGGCGGAAGGCGGGGGCGTGGACCACGTCGCGCCCGGTCGCCTCGGCGATCGCCGCGAGCGGCTCGTCGAGCTGGGTCGGGACGACGTGCGAGGAACCAGCGCCCTGGTAGCGCGGCGCGGTCGCGAACGGGCCGAGGACCGCGACGGCGCCTCCCTCGTTCGCGAGAGGCAGCAGACCGCCCTCGTTGGCGAGGAGCACGGCGGAGTCGGCCGCGACCTCGCGGGCGAGGACGTGGTGCGCATCGACGTCGAAGGCGACCTCGGCGGTGCGGTCCGCGCGGAGGCGCTCGTGGACCGCGAGGATGCGGGCGACGGCCTGGTCGAGGACGGCCTCGTCGAGGGTGCCATCCTCGACGGCGGCCATGACGGCGGCAGGTCCGGCCTTGCCGGTGCTCGGCATCGTGAGGTCGAGGCCCGCCGTGAGCGCGACGGCGGGGTTCCAGGTGGCGCCCCAGTCGGAGACGACGTAGCCCTCGTATCCCCACTCGTCGCGCAGGACCTCGGTGAGCAGCCAGTGGTTCTCCGACGCGCGCACGCCGTTGATCCTGTTGTACGAGCACATCACCGTGGCGGGCTGCGACTTCTTGACGACGCGCTCGAAGGCCGGGAGGTAGATCTCGCGCAGGGTCCGCTCATCGACCTCCGCACTGACGCGCATGCGGTCCGTCTCCTGGCTGTTCGCGGCGTAGTGCTTCACCGAGGCGCCGACGCCGAGCGCCTGGAGCCCGTTGATCCACGCCGCTCCGAGCTCGCCCGCGAGCAGCGGGTCCTCGGAGAAGTACTCGAAGTTGCGTCCGCCCAGGGGCGAGCGCTTCATGTTGATGCCGGGGCCGAGGAGGACGTCGACGTCCTCGACGCGACACTCGACGGCGAGCGCGGCTCCCATGCGGGAGAGCAGCTCCGGGTTCCAGGACGAGCCGGTCGCAGCGGCGGTGGGGAAGGCGGTCGCGGGCACCGACGCGTTGATCCCGAGGTGGTCCGATCCGCCGAGCTGCTTGCGCAGTCCATGAGGACCGTCGGTGAGCATCGCGGAGGGGATGCCCTTGTCCTCGATCGCGACGGTGGTCCAGAAGTCCGCACCGAAGACGAGCCTCGCCTTCTCCTCGAGGGTGAGTGCGCTGATGTCGGTCATCTCTGCTCCTTCGTAGCGATGCGGCGTCCCCGGTCATGAACGAACCGGTTCTCAAGTGTCTTGTCGAAACGTTACAACGATTCCGAGTCGAAACGTTACAACGGACCACCAGGACCCTGTCACGCGGGTGTGAGGAAGCCCTCGCGCGCGGGTGCTGGAACCAGCGAGGGACGATGCGCCCGCTCGCGGCTGGAGGCCCTGATTCCGCGGGAGAGAAGGGATCGGCGCGCAGCGGGAGTCGCCCGCGCGCCCGGGCGTCACTTCGCCTTGCGCCCCTTGCGGGTCGCCGCCGCCTGCGCCGCGGCTGCCGCCGCGGAGGCCTTCGCCGCGACGGACGCGCGCGCCGCGCGAGGGGGAGCGGTACGCTCCTCCGGCGGCAGGACGTGCCTCGGCTCGTCCTTGTCGGCGCGGTCAGTCATGCACGGTCCTCCGGTTCCCCTCCACAGGATGATGCCCTGCCGGGGCCCGCCTGGCCAGCACAACCCGCGGACGCGGTCGGTGCGCACCACCGCTCCCGCGACCCCGGACACGCGAACGCCCGAGCGTCGGACGGTCCTTTGAGGGGACCGCCACGCACCGCTCGGGCGTCAGCATGCGTCACTCGGCGCTGTCGGTGGCGGGCGCCTCGCCTTCGGGCACTGCACTGTCGGGCGCCGTGCTCTCCGATGCCGGGCTCTCGGACGCCGTGGCGTCGCCGCCCTCGCCGTCCGCGTCCTCGTCCGCGAGGTTGCGCTCGACGTTGCGGGCGATACCGATGATGCTGTCGTTCCTGCCGGGCTTGGCGAAGATGACGCCCATCGTGTTCTTGCCCTTGACCGGCACCTCGCTCACGGGCGAGCGCATGACCTTGCCGGACTCCATGATGACGAGGACCTCGTCCGAGTCCTCGACGAGCATCGCACCGACGAGGTCGCCACGATCCTCGGTGAGGGTCGCGACCTTGACACCCAGGCCACCACGGTGCTTCGGCGCCCACGCGGACGCGGACGTGCGCTTGGCATAGCCGGCCGCCGTGACGACGAACGAGTACGGGCCCTCACCCGCCGTCACATCGTCCTCGACCTCCGCATCGTCCACGCCGTCCGACTCCGCGCCGTCCGCGACCGCGGTGCCGGCGAGGATGACGTCCATGGCGAGCAGCTCGTCGTCGTCCCTGAAGGACATGCCCTTCACGCCCGACGTCGCGCGGCCCATCGAGCGCAGCTCGTCGTCGGACGCGTGGAAGCGCAGCGACTGACCCTTGCGGCTGACCAGCATGAGGTCGTCCTCGGGACCGGCGAGTCGCGCGGAGATGAGCTCGTCGGGACGGGTCTCACCGTCCTCGCCCTCGACCTCGCGCAGGTTGATGGCGATGAGGCCGCCGCTGCGGTTCGAGTCGTACGCCGCAAGCTCGGTCTTCTTCACGAGGCCGCGCTTGGTGGCGAGCACCAGGTACGGCTTGTCCTGGTAGGTCTTGAGCTCCATGACCTGGGCGATCTCCTCGCCCGGCTGGAACGCGAGCAGGTTCGCGACGTGCTGGCCCTTGGCGTCGCGTCCACCCTCGGGAAGCTCGTACGCCTTCGCTCGGTACACGCGGCCGAGGTTCGTGAAGAACAGCAGCCAGTGGTGCGTCGTCGTGACGAAGAAGTGGTCGACCGTGTCGTCCGAGCGGAGCGAGGCCCCGCGGACGCCCTTGCCGCCGCGCTTCTGCGCGCGGTACTGGTCCGAGCGGGTGCGCTTGACGTAGCCGCCGTGGGTGATGGTGACGACCATCTCCTCCTCGGCGATGAGGTCCTCCACGTCGACGGAACCGTCGAACGGGGAGATCTCCGTGCGGCGGTCGTCACCGAACTTGCGGACGATCTCCGCGAGCTCATCCGAGATGATCGTGCGCTGACGCACCTCGGAGTCGAGGATCTGCTGGAGGTCCTTGATCTCCTCCATGAGCTTGGCGTAGCGCTCCTCGATCGCCTGGCGCTCAAGGGCCGCGAGGCGGCGCAGCTGCAGGTTGAGGATCGCGTCAGCCTGGACCTCGTCCACATCGAGCAGTGCGATGAGCCCCTGACGGGCCTCGTCGGCCGAGGGCGAGCGGCGGATGAGCGCGATGACCTCGTCGAGCTTGTCGAGCGCCTTCACGTAGCCGCGCTGGATGTGGGCCTCGCGCTCGGCCTCGCGCAGGCGGTACGCGGTGCGACGCTGGATCACGTCGACCTGGTGGACCGTCCAGTGCTTGACGAACTGGTCGATGCTCAGCGTGCGCGGCACGCCGTCGACGAGCGCGACCATGTTCGCGCCGAAGGTGTCCTGCAGCTGGGTGTGCTTGTACAGGTTGTTGAGCACGACCTTCGCGACGGCGTCGCGCTTGAGCACGATGACAAGGCGCTGGCCCGTGCGTCCCGAGGTCTCGTCACGGATGTCGGCGATGCCCGAGAGCTTGCCGTCCTTGACGAGCTCAGCGATCTTGAGCGCGAGGTTGTCGGGGTTCACCTGGTACGGCAGCTCGGTGACCACGAGGCACTGGCGGCCCTGGATCTCCTCCACGTTGACGACGGCACGCATCGTGATCGAGCCGCGACCGGTGCGGTACGCCTCCTCGATCGCCTTCTTGCCGAGGATCAGCGCGCCGGTGGGGAAGTCCGGCCCCTGGATGCGCTCGATGAGGGCTTCCTGAAGCTCCTCGCGCGTCGCGGTGGGGTTGTCGAGGTACCACTGCACACCGTCGGCGACCTCACGGAGGTTGTGCGGCGGGATGTTGGTCGCCATGCCGACCGCGATGCCGGCCGAGCCGTTGACCAGGAGGTTCGGGAAGCGGGACGGGAGGACGACGGGCTCCTGCGTACGGCCGTCGTAGTTGTCCTGGAAGTCGACCGTGTCCTTGTCGATGTCCCGGACCATCTCCATGGCGATGGGCGCCATGCGGGACTCGGTGTAGCGGTGCGCGGCGGCCGGGTCGTTTCCGGGGGAGCCGAAGTTGCCCTGGCCGTCGGCGAGCGGGTAGCGCAGCGACCAGTCCTGCACCATGCGGACCAAGGTGTCGTAGACCGCGGAGTCACCGTGGGGGTGATAGTTGCCCATCACCTCGCCGATGATGCGCGTGCACTTGGAGAACGCGCGGTCGGGCCGGTAGCCGCCGTCGTACATCGCGTAGACGACGCGACGGTGGACGGGCTTCATGCCGTCGCGGACGTCCGGGAGGGCGCGGCCGACGATGACGGACATGGCGTAGTCCAGGTAGGACTGCTGCATCTCCACATTGAGATCGACCTTCTCGATCGCTCCGTGGTTGTGGACCTCAGATGTCAAGGAACCTCACGTCCTTCGCGTTGCGCTGGATGAAGCTGCGGCGGGCCTCGACGTCCTCGCCCATGAGGATCGAGAAGGTCTCGTCCGCGAGGGCGGCGTCGTCCATGGTGACCTGAAGCAGGGTGCGGGTCTCGGGGTCCATGGTGGTCTCCCACAGCTCCGAGTAGTCCATCTCGCCCAGACCCTTGTAGCGCTGGATGCCGTTCTCCTTCGGCATCTTGCGGCCCTTCTCGAGGCCCTCCTTGACGAAGGCGTCGCGCTCACGGTCGGAGAACGCGTAGTCGTGCTCGGCGTTCGACCACTTCACGCGGTACAGCGGCGGCTGCGCGAGATACACGTAGCCGGCCTCGATGAGGGGACGCATGTAGCGGAACAGCACCGTGAGCAGGAGCGTCTGGATGTGCTTGCCGTCGACGTCGGCATCGGCCATGAGGACGATCTTGTGATAGCGGGCCTTGTCGATGTCGAACTCGTCGCCGATGCCAGAGCCGAACGCCGTGAACAGCGCCTGGATCTCGGCGTTGGCGAGCGCCTTGTCGAGGCGCGCCCGCTCCACGTTGAGGACCTTGCCTCGCAGCGGCAGGATCGCCTGGGTCGCGGGGTTGCGGCCGCGGACGGCCGAGCCGCCGGCCGAGTCACCCTCGACCAGGAAGATCTCGGAGATCGACGGGTCCTTCGACGAGCAGTCGCGGAGCTTGCCGGGCATGCCGCCGGACTCGAGGAGGCCCTTGCGGCGTGTGGCCTCGCGGGCCTTGCGCGCGGCCATGCGCGCGGCCGAGGCCTGGATCGACTTGCGGACGATCTCCTTGGCCTCGTTCGGGTGCGAGTCGAGCCAGTCGGTGAGCTGGTCGCCGACGACGCGCTGGACGAACGTCTTCGCCTCGGTGTTGCCGAGCTTGGTCTTGGTCTGACCCTCGAACTGCGGCTCGCCGAGCTTGACGGAGATGACGGCGGTGAGGCCCTCGCGGACGTCGTCGCCCGTGAGGTTGTCGTCCTTGTCCTTGAGCAGGTTCTTCTCGCGCGCGTACTTGTTGACCAGGGTGGTCAGCGCGGCGCGGAAGCCCTCCTCGTGGGTGCCTCCCTCGGTGGTGGAGATGGTGTTCGCGTACGTGAACACGGACTCCGAGTAGGCGGTCGTCCACTGCATCGCCATCTCGAGCGAGATCTTCTTCTCGGTGTCCTCCGCCTCGAGGCTGATGATCTCGGGGTGGACCTCCTCGGCCTTCTTGGCCGCGTTGAGGTGGGCGACGTAGTCGACGAGGCCGCCGTCGTAGCGGTAGGTGACGGTGCGTGACGTCGGCGCCTCGTCCTCGGCGGCCTCCTCATCCTCGGCGACGACGTGCTCGGCGCGCTCGTCGATGAGGATGATCGTCAGGCCCTTGTTGAGGAAGGCCATCTGCTGGAAGCGGGCTCGCAGGGTCTCGAAGTCGTAGACCGTGGTCTCGAAGATCTCGGGGTCGGCCCAGAACGTCTGCGTGGTGCCGGTCTCGTCCGTCTCCTCGCCCTGGATGAGGGTGGTCTGCGGCTTGCCGCCGTCGGCGAAAGTCTGGCGCCAGACGTGACCCTGTCGACGGATCTCGCTCTCGACCTTGTAGGACAGCGCGTTGACGACCGAGATGCCGACGCCGTGCAGCCCGCCCGACACCGCGTAGCCGCCGCCGCCGAACTTTCCGCCGGCGTGGAGGATCGTCATGACGACCTCGAGCGTCGGCTTCCCCTCGGTCGGGTGCATATCGACCGGGATGCCTCGTCCGTTGTCCTGGACGCGCACGCCGCCGTCCGCGAGGAGCGTGACGGTGATGGTGTCGCAGTAGCCGGCGAGCGCCTCATCGACAGAGTTGTCGACGACCTCGTACACGAGGTGGTGCAGTCCGCGCTCACCGGTGGATCCGATGTACATGCCCGGACGCTTGCGGACGGCCTCGAGGCCCTCCAGGACGGTGATGTTGCTTGCGCCGTAGTCGGACGCACCCGACTTCACGTCGTCTTCAGCCACGTGGATCGCCTTTCAAGCCCCTGTCGCAGCCCGAGACGGCACGCGACACATCTTGAATCATTCTAGTGGCTCAGCGGGCCGTTTCGGGCCGATTCAGGCGGCATTGGGGACTTCCGCACCCCCGACAGGTTTGGGGACGACGAAGGGCACGCTCCGAGAGCGCTGTCAAGCCCCTCCGCTGGTGGCGTCACCCGTAGGTGTCACGGGGCCCGCGACCCTTCACCGAACGGGGCCCCTTCGTCCACGATCGGGCGGTCGGGCCGAGCACACGAAGCTCCTTCACGACCTCGCGTCCGAGCTCCTCGTTGAGACGATGCGTCAGCTGGCCCTTCATGAGCGTGAGCTGCGTCGCCCACGCGGTCGTCGTCGCCCTGACCGTGAGGACGCCCTCCTCGAAGCCAAGCGGCTCGCACCTGTCGGCGATCTGATCGCCGACGACCTCGCGCCACCGCGCCGTGACCGACGTGATCTCGATCTGCTCCGTCCAGCCCATGCGCCGCATGAGCGAGGCGACGGTATCCGACATCGGCGCGGGATCGCGGCCGCTGCCGTACGGGAGAGCCTCGCGAGCGGTGCGCTCCTGCTTGCGGTGCCGGTCCGCGCGCGCGGCGCGCGGGCTGCTGAGTCGCGCGCCTCGCTCCCGTGCCGACTGGCGGGCTCGTTCCATGGCCTCGCGGGCGATCTCCTGCGCACTGCGCATGGGCGCACCTTCCAGGGACGATGCTTCCTCAGGCGGATTGTCGCCGTCGCCTGGCGTCACGGACGGGTCCTCACTCATCGCGCACCGCGACCGTCATCCGGTCGTCGTCCCTGCTCACGCGGACCGTCACCGCGCCGGCCGGATGGGCGGCGAGCTCATCGGGGACGTCCTCGGGAACGGCCGCGGTGATGAGGACCTGCCTCGCCGAGGTGAGGCGATGTGCAAGTGCCGACCGGCGTCCGGAGTCGAGCTCGGCGAAGACGTCGTCGAGGATCAGCACGGGCTCGCCGTCTGGATCGCCATCGGGTCCTCCTTCGGCAGTGAGGAGCGCGTACGCGCCGAGCCGCAGTGCGAGCGCGCACGACCAGCTCTCGCCATGGCTCGCGTAGCCCTTGGCAGGCATGTCCCCGAGCACGATGTCCAGATCATCTCGATGCGGGCCTGCGAGATTCACGCCACGGTCGATCTCCTGAGCGCGCAAGGCGCGCAGCCGATCGAGCAGGCGAGCCTCGATCTCCTCGGCGCCGGCGTCGGCCGAAAGTGAGGCGTGGGAGGTATCGTCCCTGTTCACAGGCTTATCCAGGGCTGTGGAATACGCGAGCTCGCACACCCCGCCCTCGGGTGCGACATCCGCGTACGCCTCCCGGACGTGGGGAGCGAGCGCTGTGACGGCGCGTCGCCTGGCGGCGACGATGCGACCACCCAGGTGCGCGAGCTTCTCGTCCCAGATGTCGAGCATCGTGAGGTCGGCGCCTCGGGCGTTGCGCGCGGTCTTGAGCATGGACCCGCGCTGCTTGAGCACCCGCTCGTAGTCCGACAGATCTCCGGCAAGGGCCGGCTGCAGCGCGACCACGAGCTCGTCCATCAGCTGACGGCGCCCAGCAGGGTCGCCCTTGACGAGCGCGAGGTCCTCGGGCGCGAAGACCACGGTGCGGAGGATCCCCACGAGATCGCCCGGGCGCGCCTGACCTCGGTTGAGCCGAGCGGTGTTCTGTCGCCCCTGGTTCAGGGTGACCTCGAGCGAGAGAGCGCGACCGTTCTTCTCGAGCCGAGCTCCGATGACCGCACGCTCAGCACCGAAGCGAAGCAACGGTGCGTCCGAGGCGACCCGATGGGAGGACAGCGTCGACAGGTATCGGATGGCCTCGACGAGGTTGGTCTTGCCCTGGCCGTTGCGTCCGACCAGGGTCGTCACTCCTGGGCCTAGCTCGAGATCGAGGCTTCCGTAGGAACGGAAGTCCGCGAGCTGGAGATGGGTGACGCGCATCCGGAACGCGTCAGGACGCGATGCGGATCGGCACCAGCAGGTAGCGGAAGTCCGAGATGAGGTCGCCACCGGGCTCGGTGAGCCCGACGAACTCGACCGGCTTGGTGTCCTGCGTGAAGCCGAAGCGCACGTAGTCGGTTCCGAGAGCGCCGAGTCCGTCGAGGAGGTACTGAGGGTTGAACGCGACGGTGATGGCGCCGCCGTCGACCGTGGCCTCGAGTGCCTCGGAGGCCTGAGCGTCCTCGCTCTGTCCCGCGTCGAGCGTCACCTCGCCCTCGGAGAAGGCGAGGCGGACCGACGAGTTGCGCTCGGCCACGAGCGACACGCGCTTGGTCGCATCGATGAGGTCCTGCGTGCGGACGACCGCGGTGATCGGGCTCTCGTCCGGGAAGAGACGACGGACCTGGGGGTAGTCCCCATCCATCAGGAGCGAGGTGGTCACGAGGCCGCCGGCGGAGAATCCGACGAGGTCCACGCCCTGCCCCGAGCTGAGCGAGACCGTGACGTCGCCAGCGCCGAGCGCCTTGGCGGTATCGGTGAGCGTCTTCGCGCGGACGAGCGCCACCGCGGAGGCATCCGAGGAGGACGGCTTCCACGACAGCTCGCGCAGCGCGAGGCGGTAACGGTCCGTGGCGAGGAGCGACACGTCGCTGCCCTCGATCTCGATCCGGATGCCAGTGAGGATCGGCAGCGTCTCATCGCGCGAGGCCGCGACGCTCACCTGCGATACCGCCTGCTGGAACTCCGCCCCGTCGATCGAGCCCGACTGCTCGGGAAGCTGGGGGAGGTCGGGGTACTGGTCGACCGGCATCGTCGCGAGCGTGAAGCGCGAGGCGCCGCACGTGACGGAGACCTTGGTGCCGTCGAGCTCGAACTGCACCGGCTTGTGCGGCAGCGCGTTCGCGATGTCGCGCAGCAGACGACCGGAGACGAGCACCTCGCCCGCGGCCTCGACCTCCGCGGGGAACTCTCCGCGTGCGGAGACCTCGTAGTCGAAGCTCGACAGGCGGACCACGCCCGCGTCGTCCGCCTCGAGGTGCACACCTGCGAGCACGGGCACGGGTGGCCGTGCGGGGACAGCGCGCGACGTCCACGCGACGGCGTCGGTCAGAACGTCGCGATCGACGGAAAACTTCATGCGGTCTTCTCCTTCGGTCTGCGGCACAGACTACGCCAGAAGTTCAACGATGCGGGGGGAGCGGGGGCGGCACGGCGCGGAGCGTCATGAAGGCCGGGTGGGGAGGAATGACAAGAAAGGTGAAGTAGTGGTCATAGGCGTCGTGGAATCTGGGGAAATCTGTGATTCACGCTGGTAATCACAAGATCTCAGATGTGGAGGATTCGTGGACGCGGTTGCGGATGATCCCGATGTCGCGGTGGAGATGAATCACAGACTCACAGAGGAATTCGTGTCGTTCACAGATCGTCCCCAGGTAGCTCTTCCTGCCATTCACAGCAACTCACAGGATTTTCCCCAGGTGTGCATGGCGCACCGATGTGTGATATCTGAAGCACCATTCCTTGTCATGTCATCGACGATGCCGACGATGATGGGGAGGACGATGCGACACAGGTGACCGATGTACGCACGGCCACGCTCGAGAGCTCGGTGGGCCTGGAATGTCTGCGCCGAGGCGCGGGTCGTGGCTGAGGTCAGTCGCGCGTCTGCTGCTTGACGCGCGCGTGGATCTCGTTGACCTGGTTGTACATCTGGCGCCGTTGCGCGATCTGATCCTCGACCTTCTTGACCGAGTACATGACCGTGGTGTGGTCCTTGCCCCCGAAGTGCTCGCCGATCTTCGGCAGCGACAGGTCGGTGAGCTCGCGGCACAGGTACATCGCGATCTGACGCGCTGTCACGAACACTCGCGAACGCGAGGTCCCGGTGAGCTCGTCCATCGTGATGCCGAAGTAGTCGGCCGTCGTGCCGATGATCGAGGACGCGGTGATCTCCGAGTCGTTGTCGCTGATGAGGTCCTTGAGGACCACCTGCGCGAGCGACAGATCCACGTTCTGCTTGTTGAGCGCAGCGAAGGCGGTGACACGGATGAGCGCGCCCTCGAGCTCGCGGATGTTGCTCGTGATGTTGGAGGCGATGTACTCGAGCACGTCACCCGGCGCGGCGACGTCGTCCGCCTGGGCCTTCTTGCGAAGGATCGCGATGCGGGTCTCGAGGTCCGGCGGCTGCACGTCCGTCATGAGCCCCCACTCGAAGCGGGTCCTCATGCGCTCCTCGATCCCGTCAAGGTGTCGCGGGCTCACATCCGAGGTGATCACGACGTGCTTGCCTGCGTTGTGCAGGGCGTTGAACGTGTGGAAGAACTCCTCGAGCGTCTGCTCCTTGCCCTGCAGGAACTGGATGTCATCGATGAGCAGCACGTCTACCTCACGGTAGGTGCGCTTGAACGTCAGGGACCGGTCGTCGCGGATCGAGTTGATGAAGTCGTTGGTGAACTCCTCCGAGTTCACGTACCTGACGCGGGTCTGTGCCTTGATCTGCCTCGTGTAATGGCCGATCGCGTGGAGCAGGTGAGTCTTGCCCAGTCCTGAGCCGCCGTAGATGAAGAGCGGGTTGTACGTCTTGCCAGGCGACTCCGCGACGGCGAGCGCGGCCGCGTGCGCGAACCTGTTCGACGATCCGATGACGAACGTGTCGAACGTGTAGCGAGGGTTGAGGTGAGGGTCGGGTACCGACTCGACGACCGTCGCGGACGGAGCCGGCCGGGTCACCGGTCGGGGTTCCGGCACGACGTCAGCGGCCGGCTCGGGGACATCGATATCCGAGGGCGTGACCGACGCATCCACGGTGACCGCGATGCGGACCTCTCGACCGAGCACCTGCGACAGCGACGAGGTCACGTCCCCGCGCATCGTCGATTCGATGAAGGTCTTGGTGAAGTCCTCGGCGACGGCCAGGAACACGTTGTCCTCGACCACGGCGAGGGGCTTGACCAGGCGGAGGAAGGACCGCTGCTGGGTCCCGATGCCGTGATGGTGGACCAGGTTGTCCAGCGCTTGGCGCCACACGTCCTCGATGTCCGTGGCACCTGCCAGCTCGCTCACCTGGGCCCCTTATCGCTTGTCATCCACAGAGTTGTGCACAGGGCGTTGAGACTACGTCATGTGGTCGTTACTTGAGAAGCGGCGTGTCGCTCCCACGTGATCCGTACGCGATGATGGAGCCTAGTCGTTTCGGGTGTCGCGCGCCGTGCGACTCGCGTGATTTGACCGTGCCCGCGCGAGCGCGTAACGTTGGTGCGCTGATGTGACCTCGTCCCCCATAGTCTTTTGGAGCATTACCGTGAGCAAGCGGACCTTCCAGCCGAACAACCGTAAGCGCGCCAAGACGCACGGCTTCCGCCTGCGTATGCGCACCCGTGCGGGCCGATCGATCCTCGCGTCGCGTCGCCGCAAGGGCCGTGGCAAGCTCTCGGCCTAAGTGCTGAAGGCCGACTCCCGGCTCCGGGCATCGGCGGACTTCCGGTCCGCCATGCGCCGCGGCTCGAGGAGCGGCCGCAAGACCATGGTGGTCTACGTGGAGCGAACCGGCGATGCCTCGAGCATGGCCGGTTTCGCCGTTTCTAAGGCGGTGGGCGTCGCAGTGGTGCGCAACCGGGTCAAGAGACGCCTCCGCGCGATCACCGCGGACCTGCTTCCCACCGTTCCTCCTGGTACACGCCTGGTTGTGAGGGCTCTTCCGGCATCCGCCGACGCATCCTTCGAGACTCTTCGTCGCGATCTTCGAGATGGGACGGCCTCCGCGCTGCGGAAGGCCTCGCTATGACCCTCGCACGGGTGGGCGCCGGCATCGTCGCCATCCCGCGTCTGCTTCTCATGGGCCTGGTGAGGATCTACCAGCTCGTCGTCTCGCCCCTGCTCGGACCGCGCTGCAAGTACTACCCCTCGTGCTCCCACTACGGACTCGAGGCCTTGCGCCGCCACGGCGCGATCAAGGGCACCGCGCTCGCCACCTGGAGAGTGCTGCGGTGCAACCCCTGGAGCTATGGCGGAGTCGATGACGTGCCCCAGATAGGCGAGCCGTTGTTCCGCAAGCGAGACCGTTCCTCATCGGGTGCACCCGTAGAGGCTGTACCCTCGACGCCAGTCGACTGATACGAATAGGCACACCTTCATGGAAATGGATTTCCTCTCCACGATCCTCTACCCACTTGAGTGGTTGGTCGCCAATGTCATGGTGATCTGGCATTGGATCCTGTCCGACGTGTTCCAGATGCACCCGGACTCGGGTTTCACCTGGGCCTTCTCGATCGTGGGTCTCGTGGTGACGATCCGCGTCGCGCTGATCCCGCTCTTCGTCAAGCAGATCAACGCCTCCCGTGCCATGCAGGTGATCGCGCCGGAGCTGCGAGCGGTGCAGGACAAGTACAAGGGGAAGAAGGACCAGGCGTCCCGCGAGGCCATGAGCCGCGAGACGATGGAGCTCTACGCCAAGCACAAGACGAATCCCTTCGCGTCGTGCCTGCCGATCCTGATCCAGATGCCGATCTTCTTCGCGCTGTTCCGCGTGCTCAACTACTGGCTTGAGGGGGACCGCGGCGAGATCGGTCTGCTCACCCAGAACCTCATCGACTCCGCGCAGAATGCGACGCTGTTCGGCGCGCAGCTCAACGAGACGTTCCTGAGCGACGGTTCCAGCGTGGAGGCGAAGATCCTCTCGGGTGTCCTGATCGTCATGATGGTCGCGACGACGTTCCTCACGCAGCGCCAGCTGACCCAGAAGAACATGCCCGCCTCGGCCCTCGAGGGACCGATGGCGCAGCAGCAGAAGATCCTGCTGTACGTCCTTCCCTTCATCTTCGTGCTGTCCGGTCCGAACTTCCCGGTCGGTGTCCTCATCTACTGGACCACGACGAACCTGTGGACCATGGGCCAGCAGTTCTACGTGATCCGCAGGAACCCGACCCCGGGCTCCGAGGCGCATCGCATCATGCTCGAGCGCCAGGCCGAGAAGGCGAAGCGCAAGGGCATCACCCTCGAGGGAGAGGGCGTCGACGTCACGGATGCAGTGGACGAGTCCGCCGAGCGCCAGAGCGGTCAGCGCCAGCAGCCCAAGCGCAAGAACCGCAAGAAGCGCTGACAAGACCATCGGGACGCGTCACGCGTCCCCACGAGAAACGGCAGGAATGATGACTGACGCGAAGGACACGGCTCACCTCGAAGCAGAGGGCGACGCCGCCGCCGACTTCCTTGAGGAGCTCCTAGACATCCTCGACATGGACGGCGACATCGATATCTCCGTCGAGGCCGGCCGCGCCAAGGTCGCGGTCATCGCCGAGGGACCGAGCCAGGATCTCAAGCGACTGGTAGGCCCGGACGGTGAGGTGCTCGATGCGCTTCAGGATCTCGCTCGACTGGCGGTGCAGGCCGACACCGGTGAGATCAGCCGACTCATGCTCGACATCGCGGACTTCCGTGCGGGCCGTCGCGAGCGTCTCGCGGAGCAGGCTCGCGAGGCCGTCGCGAAGGTGCGCGAGTCCGGCGCTCGCGTGGCCCTGCCCGCGATGAACGCCTTCGAGCGCAAGGTCGTCCACGACGTCGTGCTCGAGGCTGGGCTGGGCTCGGAGTCGGAGGGCGAGGACCCCAACCGCTACGTGGTGGTGCTTCCCGCCTCCTGATCTTCGGCACTATCGCGCGCCGCCTCGCCCCGCAGGGGACCGGGGCGGCGCGCTAGTGTTTCACGTGAAACCAAGGGAGACAGATGAGTGATGTGACCGAGCCGTTGACGGCCGACGAGGCTCCCCGAGGTCTTCAGGATGATCCCCTCGAAGGCACGGAGGCGATCGAGGCGTACTTCGGGGAGCAGTACCCGAGGGTTCGCGCCTTCGCGGAGCTGCTGGCCGATCAAGGCGTCCTTCGTGGACTGATCGGCCCGCGTGAGCTCGAGCGTGTGTGGGAGCGTCACATCCTCAACTCCGCCGCGGTGGTACCTTTCCTCGGCGACGGTGTCCTCGTTGACGTGGGTTCGGGGGCCGGGCTTCCCGGCATGGTCGTCGCGGCGATGCAGCCCGAGCGCCGCGTGGTGCTGGTGGAGCCCATGGAGCGGCGCGTGCAATGGCTGCTCGAGGCGTCCCGTGCAGCCGGGATCGACAACGTCACTATGGTGAGGGGCAGGGCGGAGGAGGTCGCCGAGAGCGTCGAGGCCGACATCATCACGGCGAGGGCTGTAGCGAGCATCGACAAGCTCGTGAAGTGGTGCATGCCGCTGCTCAGCGCCACGGGCGAGATGGTCCTGCTCAAGGGACGCTCCGCGCAGGACGAGCTCGACCGCGCGAAGTACGTGCTGCGGAAGAACCGACTTGCCGGCGAAGTCCTCGAGGCCCCGACGCTCGACAGTCTCGAGCCGACCCGCGTCGTCAGGCTGACGCGCCAGGCCTCGCGTTGATGGACCTCCGCTGCGGATCCCACCGCGCACCGAGACGCTCGCCCGGACATGACATGCTGCGGTGTGAGGCATGTACGCGCGGGGTTGCGCGTCTCACCGCGACGTCGACGAGATCGACAGATCTTTCACATCGGCGGAGGACCCGAGAAGTTCTCCACATCATCTGTCCACAGGACTTCGTGCGGGGATTGGTCTCGGCGCGCGAAGTTGTCCACAGGAACGGCGCATCCGCAGGGATGAAGGCGTGCTTCCACGCGGGTAGTCTGGCGGCTCCGGGGTATCGCCTCTCGGTTGTTTCACGTGAAACGACGCGTCGAGCATTCGCCCCGGACATGAACGCAGAGAGCGACGCCGGACCGTACCGCGGGTCGGAATGGAAGCCCCGACGAGGCGGCGCGCAGGCAGGGGAGATCACGTGACGGACGCTCGCGACAGAGGCTCGTACAGCGGGGCCTCGAAAGAAGGAGCGGGACGATGACTGGCGCTCACGAAGACGATGCGGTCTCGCTGCCCACCTGGTTCGCACGACAGGCTCCTGATGTTTCACGTGAAACGACGGACTCCGCGGACTCCGACGAAGGCTTCGCGCCTGGCGACGACAGTCCCGTCGGCCGGGAGCTGTGGGAGACGGAGCAGCTCCGCCGCCGACTCGAGGACTCCGAGTTTCCGCGCCCGCCGCGCACGCGAGTGATCACGGTGTCGAACCAGAAGGGCGGGGTGGGCAAGACCACGACCTCGGTGAACCTCGCTGCGGCACTCGCGTCTCGAGGCGCCAACGTGCTGGTGATCGACGCCGACCCCCAGGGCAACGCGTCGACGGCCCTCGGAGTGGAGCACCGCTCGGGCACTCCGTCCATCTATGAGGTGCTGCTCGAGGAGACACCGCTCGCGCGTGTCGTCCAGCAGTGCCCCGACATCCCGACGCTGTGGTGCGTCCCCGCGACGATCGACCTCGCGGGCGCTGACATCGAGCTGGTCTCCATGGTTCGCAGGGAGTTCCGTCTTCACGATGCGGTCAACGAGCTGCTCGCCGGACCAGGCAAGGATCTCGATTACGTCATCGTCGACTGCCCGCCGAGCCTCGGCCTGCTGACGCTCAACTCGATGGTGGTCGCCGGTGAGGTGCTCATCCCGATTCAGTGCGAGTACTACGCCCTCGAGGGACTGACCCAGCTGATGAAGACCGTGGAGATGGTGAAGAAGCACCTCAACCCGGCCATCCACGTCTCGACGATCGTCTTGACGATGTTCGATGCGCGCACCAATCTCGCGCGCGAGGTCGCAGCGGAGGTGCGGGGTCACTTCCCCGACCAGACTCTCGAGCAGACCGTGCCGCGCTCGGTGCGCGTGTCCGAGGCTCCGAGCTTCGGGCAGACCGTGATGACGTACGACCCCACCTCGTCGGGAGCGGTGGCCTATCTCGCCATCGCCCGCGAGATCGCCGCGCGCGGCGCGACTGGAACGGCTGTGGCCGAGACCGGAGGACAGCAGTGAGCAAGCCCAAGCGTGGTCTCGGACGAGGGCTCGGGGCCCTGATCCCCACCGAGGAGACGAGCACTCCGCCCGCGGAGCGTCCGTCGGACGTCTTCTTCGCCGGCACAGGAGACATCCCCGTGGTTCAGGCCGACAAGGCGATCGCCGAGATCGACGCGGGGCTCGCGGACGACGGGCTCCTTCCCGTTCCGGGCGCCCGCTTCGCTCACATCGACCCGAGCAGCGTGGTTCCGAACCCGCGCCAGCCCCGCGCCGTCTTCGACGAGGACGCCATGGCCGAGCTGGTCGGCTCCATCAAGGAGCTCGGTGTCCTCCAGCCGATCGTCGTGCGGCCCAACCCCGCGGGTGAGGGCTATGAGCTCATCATGGGCGAGCGGCGACTGCGCGCCTCCAAGGAGGCCGGGCTCGAGGCCGTTCCGGCGATCATCAGATCCACGGACGACGTCGACCTGCTCCGCGACGCGCTCGTGGAGAACCTCCACCGCAGCCAGCTCAACCCTCTCGAGGAGGCCGCGGCGTATCAGCAGCTCCTCGACGACTTCGGCATCACGCACGACCAGCTCGCGACCAAGATCAGCAGGTCGCGGCCGCAGATCTCCAACACGCTTCGGCTCCTGCGTCTGCCCCCGCTCGTCCAGCGCCGCGTCGCCGCGGGCGTGCTCAGCGCGGGACACGCGCGTGCGCTGCTCGGTCTCGATGACCCCGCAGCGATGGAGCACCTCGCGCAGCGCATCGTCGCCGAGGGCCTCTCCGTGCGAGCGACGGAGGAGATCGTCACGCTCGGCGTCGATGCTCCGACACCGACCAAGCGCGGAGGCGTGCGTGCGGGCGGACGCACCGAGGCGCTCGACAATCTCGCCTCACGCCTGGGAGACAGGCTCGACACCCGCGTGAAGGTCCAGCTGGGCCGCACACGCGGGAAGGTGACGATCGACTTCGCCACGGTGGACGATCTCAACCGCATTATCGCGATCCTCGACCCCGCGGACCCGGGCGTGATGGGTACGAGCCCGGACGCGGCTCAGAAGTAGGGTCTGACTCAGCAGCAGGGCCCAGCCGGGCAGAAGCACCCGATCGCACGAGAGGCGACGCACCCCGAGATCAGGGGAGCGCCGCCTCTCGTGCGTTAGGGGTCAGACGCCGCGGGCAGCCGCAGACGCGATGATCGCGTAGTAGAGGTCCTGGAGGGGGACACCGGCAGCGCCGATGGCCTGCGGCATGAGCGAGGTCTCGGTCATGCCGGGAGAGATGTTGATGTCGAGCACCTGAGCGTTGCCCTCACGGTCGAGGATGAGGTCCACGCGCGACAGGTCCCTGAGGTCCATGGTGCGGTGGACCTTCACCGCTGTCTCCTGGGCGACGGCCGCCTGCTCATCCGTGAGCCGCGCGGGCGCGAAGTACTCGATGCGTCCGGGGTTGTAGCGCGCGTCGTAGTCGTAGCTGCCATCGGCAGGCGACACCTCGACCGCAGGGAGGGCGCGCGCCTCCTCGCCCGTGCCGATGACGCTCATCGCGAGCTCGATGCCCTCGACGAATTGCTCGATGAGCGCCATGTCTCCGTAAGCGAAGCAGTGGACCATCGCTCGAGCAAGATCATCCCTGGTATTCACGATGGAGAGGCCGAGTGCTGAGCCTCCGCGTACGGGCTTCACTACCAGCGGGAAGCCGAGCCGGGACGCGATCGCGTCGAGCATCTGCTCGGCTCCGACCTCGCGGAAGAGCGACTGCGGCATCGTCACCGCGTCCGGGGTCCCGATGCCGTGCCGGGTGAGCACGGCCTTGGCGACGGACTTGTTCCACGCGACGCGAGCCGACTGCGAGGTCGTCCCGACGTACGGGACGCCGAGCACCTCGAGCAGCGCCTGGAGGGAGCCGTCCTCGCCCGAGGCGCCGTGGAGGAGGGGCCACACCACGTCGACGGAACCGTCGGTGAGCGCCGGGATGAGGTCGTTGTCGACGTCGTGCAGCGTGACCTCGACGCCGGCGTCACGCAGCTCCTCCTGCACGCGCCGCCCTGAGCGGATGGAGACATCCCGCTCGTGGCTCAGTCCGCCGGCCAGGATCATCGCGTGCATGGGGTGGTGTCCTCTCTAGCGGGCTGAGACGTCGAATCGGGTGGGAACGGGTCAGTTGAGGTCGGGGGCGGGGAACTCGACCGTCTCGGAGATCCCCGATCCGGCCGTGCCGAAGATGCGCACCGTCTCGAGCTCCGCGTCGACGACCGTCGCGAGCCTGCGGATGCCCTCGCGGATCCTGTCCGGGGTCGGATAGCAGTAGGAGAGACGGATGTGGTCGGTGCCGGAGCCGTCGATGAAGAAGGCGGAGCCGGCCACGTAGGCGACGCGCGCCGTGATGGCGCGCGGCAGCATGGACTTCGCGTCGAGTCCCTCGGGGAGCTTGACCCACACGTAGAAGCCGCCGTCGGGCACGTTCCAGGAGGCCTCGGGGATGTGCTCCTGAAGCGCCGAGATCGTTGCGTCTCGGCGCTCACGGTACTGCTCGCGGAAGCTCTTGATCTGGCCCTGCCAGTCGTGGTGGTCCAGGTAGCTGCGGATCGCGAGCTGGCTCGCGTTCGAGGGGGACAGGATGGCGGCCTCGGACGCGAGCACGAGCTTCTCGCGCACGGCGTGAGGCGCCACAGCCCAGCCCACGCGGAAGCCCGGCGCGAAGGTCTTGGAGAAAGACCCCAGGTAGATGACGCCTTCGGGGTCCATCGAACGCAACGCCGGATAGGGATCGCGGTCGAAGCCGAGCAGCCCGTAGGGATTGTCCTCGAGGATGAGCACGCCGTGGCGCTGGCAGATCTCAAGGATCTGGGGTCGCCGTTCGAGAGACAGGGTCACGCCCGCCGGGTTGTGATAGTTCGGCACGGTGTAGAGGAACTTGACTCGACGACCTTCGGCCTTGAGTCGCGTGAGGGTCTCGTCCAGCTGCTCGGGGATCAGGCCGTCCGCGTCCATGGGCACGTGCACCACGGTCGCCTCGCGCGCGCGGAACACCCCGAGGGCGCCGACGTAGGAAGGCGCCTCGGCGACGATCACGTCACCCGGATCGATGAAGATGTTGGTGACGAGGTCCAAGGCCTGCTGAGAGCCCGTCGTGACCACCACATCGTCCGCGTGGGCCGAGATGCCCTCCAACGCCATGACGTCGAGGATCCGCTCTCGCAGGCCCTCGTCGCCTTGTCCCGACCCGTACTGGAGCGCGACCTCGCCCTGCTCGACGATCAGGCGCTTCATCATGTCGCCGAGCTCCTCGAGCGGGAGACCGCCGATGTAGGGCATGCCGCCGGCGAGGGAGACCACCTCGGGGCGGCTGGCCACGGCGAAGAGCGCGCGGATCTCTGACGCCCGCATCTCGTGGGCGCGTGCGGCGTACGACCCGTACCAGGGGTCGAGCCGCGTGCCGCCGTTGTCAGAGATGCTCATGCGCGCCAGTCTCGCACGTCCGCCAGGGCTCGGCGCACTCGCGACGCGGGGACGAAGACGAAGGCCCGGCCCCCCGTGGGGAGAGCCGGGCCTCGCGTGAAGCGGTTGGTGCCTGTCAGGCGTTCGTGGACGCTCCCTCGAGGACCTCGTCGAAGAGCTCGATGAGGGCGGGCTTCGGCTTGGCTCCGATGACGGACCTCACGGCCGAGCCGCCCGAGAAGAACATCATGGTCGGGATGGAGGTGATGCCGTACGACGCGGCGAGCGCGCCGTTGGCGTCGGTGTCGACCTTGACGACCTTGATCCTGCCGGCGTAGTCCGCGGCGAGCTCGTCGAGGATCGGCGCAACCGCACGGCACGGACCGCACCACGTGGCCCAGAAGTCGACCACGACGGGGATGTCGGACTCGAGCACCTCCGCCTGGAACGAGTCGACCGTCGCGGCGACGGGCGCGTCGTGCACGGGCTGGGCGGGAGCGTCGGCGACCGCCTCCGCGGTCCCGACCGCAGCATCGTCCATGTGGGCGTCGAGCCAGTGCTGAGCGTCGAGCGCCGCGGCGCAACCGGATCCCGCGGCAGTGATGGCCTGGCGGTAACGGCTGTCCACGAGGTCGCCGCACGCGAACACGCCGTCCACGTTGGTCGCGGTCGTACGGCCCTCTACCAGGACGTATCCAGCGTCGTCGGTGTCGACGACGCCCTTGACCAGCTCCGAGCGCGGCACGTGGCCGATCGCGACGAAGATGCCCGTCGCGTCGAGCGTCGTCTCCACGCCCGTCTTGACGTTCTGCACGCGCACGCCGGAGACCTTCGCGTCGCCGTCGAGGCCGACCACCTGGGAGTCCCACACGAACTCGATCTTGGGGTCGTTCTTGGCGCGGTCCGCCATGATCTTGGAGGCGCGCAGCTCGTCGCGGCGGTGGACCAGGTAGACCTTGCGGGCGAAACGGGTCAGGAAGGTCGCCTCCTCGACGGCGGAGTCGCCGCCGCCGACCACGACGACGTCCTGGTCGCGGAAGAAGAAGCCGTCGCACGTCGCGCACCACGAGACGCCCTTGCCCGACAGGCGCTTCTCGTCGTCCAGGCCGAGCTCGCGGTACGCGGAGCCCGTGGCGAGGATGATCGCCTTGGCCTCATACGTCTTGCCCATGCCGGTCGTGACCGTCTTGACGGGGCCCTCGAGGCTCAGCTCGGTCGCGTCGTCGAAGATGACCTCCGCGCCGAAGCGCTCGGCCTGCGCCTGGAGCGTCTCCATGAGCTCAGGACCCTGGACGCCCTCGACGAAGCCGGGGAAGTTCTCGACCTCGGTGGTGTTCATCAGCGCGCCGCCCGCGGTGATGGAGCCGGCGACGACCAGGGGCTCGAAGCCCGCGCGCGCGGCGTAGATGGCGGCGGTGTACCCGGCGGGGCCGGAGCCGACGATGATCAGATTGCGGATGTCGCTCATGGGAGTCCTCGGTCAGTTCGGGGAAGCAGCTGTTCCAGATTCCACAACAGATCGTAGTCGCGCAGTGTTCCCCGTGAGGTACGCACCGAGCGCCACCAGGAGCGTCCGCGACGACGCGCGTGCTTCACCCGGTTCAGTCGACCGCCTGCCGTCACCCGCCGTCGGCCGAGGGCGTCGGGTCGAAGGTGTAGGCGGGGTACTCGTTCTCGGGCGGGTTGTGGCGGTCCATGTCGGTCGTGAGCGGCTGTTCGAGCATCTGCATGCCGAAGTGCCACGCGAAGCCGACCGCGATGAGGCCGAGAGCGAGCAGCAGCAGCCGCGTGCGGATAGGTCCCGGGCGCGCCGCGCGCGAGTGGGCCGACTCGTACATGCCCGCGAGGACCCGCGACTGGGGCCACTGCCGATGCAGCGGCTCGATCATCGCCTCCCACACGGAGCGCGACGGGACCGCGTTCTGCTCGTCGGACATCGCATCGAAGGCCGCGAGATCGTCGAAGAGGTCGCGCTCCTCCTCGGGCACTCCCTCCACCGGAGGAGCCGAGGGCGGCTCCTCCTCGACCTCGGGCTCCTCCTCGGGCGCGTCGGGCCCCTCCGGGGGTTCCTCCGGGGGAAGCGCGGCCGTGATCGCCTCCAGGCGGTCCGAGGTCACGTCGGGACGCAGGTCCGGCGCCACGGACGATGCGGCCGCCGAGACGAGCGCGGTACGGCTCGCCTTCGCGAGGGTCTCGGAAGAGACGATGTCGGCAGCCGGCCTGCCGAAGGTCTCGTGCATCTCCGCCTGCGCGACCTCCGCTCGCAGCGGGAGGCCCGCCACCGCGCCGGAGAAGCCGCGGAGAGCCCCGTGGTCGGGAGGGAACGCCTCGACGATGTCGGCCAGCATGACGGGCACACCGCCGCCGAGGGTCGCGGCGCACAGCGCGCGGGGGTCCTCGGAGACCTCGTCGGGAAGATCCGCGAGCGACGCTTCGCCCGCTGTGAGACCCGTCAGGCACTCCAGGTACAGGTGCACGAGGTCCGTGGCGTCGCGCGCCTCTGTGGGCTGGCCGGGATCGCCGTCCAGGCCACGGATCTCGCCATCGATGCCGAGTCCGGACAGCACCGGGACGCCCGACTTCGACACGGTGACCGCGCCGCTGCGCACGGCGCCATGATGGATGCCGCGCGCGGACAGCGGAACCAGCGCCCTGGCGATCGAGCCGACGATCGCGCCCGCCAGGCGCGGGGTCAGGTTCCTGCGGCGAAGCACGGGGCCCAGCGCCGTGCCGCCCGGACGGTCCACGACCACGAAGTGGAGCGGCGCATCGTGGCTGGTGTCGGAGCCGCTGGCGATCACGCGAGCGAGCCGCGGATCGCGCACGGTCGAGATCCGGGCGACAGCGGACGTGACCTTCGGGCCGTGCTCGGGCGCGATCACGTACGCATCGACGTCCCGTCGCAGCCGTTCGTCCCGAGCCCGCCACCGCGTCGCGCCCTCGAGGTCGAAGGCCTCCTCGGACGCAAGCGTGAAACGGTGCGCGAACGTCACACCAGACTGCACCTCGTCGACCCCCAAGAGTACTTCCGGGCTACACGTGCCCATATGTCCGATTATCGTACGCGGCGGAGCCGTCGCGTCACCGGGGACAGCATCTGCCCCAACTCCTCAACACCCAGAAGTCTCAGGATGATCCCGTAGACCAGGAACATCGTGATCGCGATCGCCCCACCGATCAACCCGGCGGTGACAACGCCATCCACGCCCGTCAGACCCGCGGCGGCCGGCGTCCACCACACGATGAGGCCGCCGGCGCCTACGGCTGGAATCACGGCGAGAAGCGACTTGGCGTACACCGGGACGATGTGGGAGCCGTCGAGCCAGCCGAAGCGTCGCCTGAGGGTGAGCGTTCGCAGCACCACCGCGACCACGTTGGACGCGACCAGTCCCAGCGCGACGCCCACGGTCCACCACCGCGCGGGAGCGACCGCCTGTACGCCGTAGGCGATCGCGACCCACACGACGGTCATGGGGATCTGGATGTAGAAGATCGACCGCGCGTCCTCGAGCACGAAGAGCACGCGCTTCACGAGCACCATGAGCCCGAGGGGAACGAGCCCCAGCGAGAGCGCCTGCAGGACGGGGATGGTGACTGCCACATCGTCCGGCGAGCTCGGTGCCATCATGACGCGGGCTATCGGGCCCGCCGCCACGATCATCGTCGCCGACGCCCACACCCCGAACACCGCGATCACGCGGGCGCCGCGCGAGATCTCGCCCACGAGGCCCCTGGTGTTGCCGGTGGAGTGGAAACGGGACATGGACGTGAAGAGGGCAGTGAGAAGCGAGACCGTCACGAGGGAATGGGGAACGATGTAGATCGTCATGGCCTGGAAGTAGGCGGCGTTACCCGCTATCGCCTCGGTGTGACCGGCGTTCGCTGCCGACGCCACACGCAGGGCGAGCCATCCGCCTGCCTGCTCCACGGCGACCGCAGCGAGTGCCCAGGTCACGACCTGCTTGAGGGAGCCCATCTCGCCCGGCTCCCCGGACCAGCGCCAGCGCAGACCGTACCCGCCGCGGATCAGCGGAATGAGCAGGATCAGAGCTTGAGCGGCGATGCCCAAGGTGGCCGTGCCACCGAGCAGTGCGAGGCGCTCAGGGGTCCACTCGGACGCGTCGACCGGCCCTGCGTCGACCGCGATCCGCCCGTACACGGACAGGTACGCGACCAATCCGGCGATCGAGACGATGTTGTTGAGCACGGGCGCCCACATGAACGGGCCGAACTGCTCACGCGCGTTCAGCACCTGTCCGAGCAGCGTGTAGATCCCGTAGAAGGTGACCTGCGGGATGATCCAGTACGCGAGCCCGGTGGCGACCGCAAGCTGATCCGTCGACCATCCTGACGACAGCAGGCGCACCATGAGCGGCGCGGCGAGAGTGAACACGAGGCCCGCGGCGATCGAGACCACCGTGCCGACCGTGAGGATGCGATCGACGATGCGCTTCCCGTCGGGCTGTTGGAAGGCCTTGATGATCTGCGGTACGAGCGCGGAGTTCAGCACCCCGGCGGCCAGCAGCGCGTAGAGCGTGTTCGGGATCCTGTTGGCGACGTCGTAGGCGTCAGCGGCGCCGGTCGTGGCGCCTACTGCGGCCAGCAGCAACCAGTTGCGGAGCCAGCCTGTGCCTCGCGACACGAAGGTGCCGGACGCCATGATCGCCGTCGAACGACCGAGCCTGCTTCCGCTCATCCGCTCGCCGGGTGCCGGCTCGGACGACTCCTGCTCTGGCTCTGGTGCGCTCACGTCACGTATTGTCGCGCGACTCAGTGTCAGGCGCGGACTCATCCACAGGAGCGTCGAGCTCGGACGGCTTCACGCGCGTGTCCCGACGTCCGCGCCGGATGGTCCTGATCACGCCCGCGATGAGGAGGAGGACGAGAAGCAGCGAGAAGACGAGCGTCGCGGCGTTGCCCCAGTCCGCCCGAACTCTGACCGTCAGGGTCTGGGGGTCTGCGATCACATCGCCGGCATCCGTCCGGATGGTGACCTCGACCTCGACGTTCGCCGAGGAGACCGCGCGCACGGGTATCTGCACCACGGCCTCCGACCCCGCGGCGATGGTGACCTCCGGCCGGCCGATGATCTGCAGCTCCGGCGCGTCTGACTTCGCTGCCACGACGACCGTCAACTCCTGCGACGTGGTGTTGCGCAACGTGACGGGCAGCGATCCCTCGGCGGCGATGAAGTTGATGTCCGCCGAGCTCGCGATCGAGACCCCGTCGATGGCCTGCTGTGCCGTCGTGAGCGCACCCGAGACGAGCGCAGCCCGCGTTCCCGAGCCTGCGCGGGACGGCAGCGACACCGCCTGGGCGAGCCTGAGCGCGTAGTACTCGAGCGCAGCGTCGGGGTCCGTGGCGGTCGAGGCGATCACCTGGACGCCAGCGAGCGCCTCGGCGAGCTCGTCGATCGTCGCGGCGTCGAGATCGTCCTCGGCCCCCACCGTCGCCGACGCGAGCTTGCCCCTGGGCCGGTCCTCGTCCTCAAGCGCCGTCGACAGTGGAACGGCCTCGACCCAAGGCGAGCTCAGGAGAGCCTCAAGGGTGGTGGAGGTGCCCTCTCCCGATACCGACCACGATTGGCCCGGCGACACGACCACGAGGTCGTCGTCCCCGTACAGCGCCTTCAGGGCGGACTCTGCGACGAGGCGCGAAGCCCCCTTGACCACGTTCGTGGGGTAGGAGCCGAGCACGGCGCTGAGATCCTCGTCGGGCCGGATCACGGGAATGGTCTCACCGGCCACCTTGACGTCGACCACGGCGGCGTCGCCGCCACCCGTCACGCTGTCGACGCCGAAGCGGCGCTCGAGGATCACCGCCTCCGCACCGGCCTCCACGGCAGCGCGCACGGTGGCGCGATCCGCCACGGCGACGGGCGTGATGAGTGGCGCCAAGCGCACCGCGGAAGGCCCTGTATCGGAGGCGTCGCCGACCGCGTACTCGACGAGCGAGCTGTCGCCCGCCCGCGCGAGCGACGTCAGATCGACATTCGCGGCGGGGATGCGGTAGAACTCGTCGACCTCCGAGGCGCGCGAGTCTGTGAGTGTCGGGTCCACGAGCATCGTCACGCCGGGAACATTCGCCGCCTCGAAGATGGCCTCGGCCCTGGACTCGCTCGCGGTCACCGTCGCGACGGTCGCGACCTGGAGCGTCGGCAGATCCACGGGAGCCCAGGTCACGACCATGGAGTCCACGGTCACCGCTCCGTCGGCCCCGATGACGGTGACCGTGACCCCGTAGACCCCCGACCGCTTCTTCGGCAGCTCGAGATCGCTGGCCTCCGCGGTCAGCGTCACCGTGGTCTCGGTGGACGAGTCGCTGGTGTCGGTCGGCGAGGGGCCGGTGAGCATCGACTCGGCGACCGTGTGACGGGCATAGCTCTCAGGCGACTCGAGGAACTTCTCGATCTGCTCGTGCGTCTTGAGCGGCCTGTCGGTGAACCGCAGGTGCACCTGGTGACCAGAGAACGCCTCCGCGTACGCGGGGTCGAGCGTCGCGGTGACCGTGAAGGTCGAATCGGCCTCGAGGACGGAGGGGCTCGCCTCGGAGATCGTGCCGGTGACCGCAGGCGTCTCGACCTCGGTGGCGTCCATCGGGACGGACGCCGCTGCGGTCAGGGGCGCGCCTGCGATCGCAGCGGCCAGCAGCACCGCGAGCAGAGGACGGATCCGACGGATCACGTGGGGGCCAGCAGGGTCACGGCGATCTGGGCCATCTTCCGCTCGTTCGGGAAGGCCAGGCGCTGGACCAGGTTCGACAGGGGGATCCACTCGGCGACCTCGGCCTCGTGATCCGGATCGTTCTCCGTCGTGATGAACCCGCCGCGCGCCTCGAGGAGGTAGTGGTGCACCGTCTTGTGCACACGGCGGTCGTCGCCGGTGAACCAGTAGTCGATCACGCCGATCGGCTGGATGATCTCGGAGGTGATCCCGGTCTCCTCGGCGACCTCGCGCACCGCGGCGATCTCGGGCGTCTCGCCCTGCTCGATGTGCCCCTTCGGGAGGCACCATTCGAGACGACCGGCGCGGTTGCGCCGCCCGATGCATGCGGCATACGCGATGCCGTCCTCGACCTTGATGGCGACTCCGCCCGCCGACACCTCGTTGCTCACGGGCAGGTGAGCGGCCTTCCCCGAGACGTCGCGTCGCCGCCGCACCGACGAGGCCGCGGGCGGCATCGGTGCCGGGCGGGGTCGCGGGCTGGACGGGACAGGCATGCCGAAATCCTATCCGGGGACTGTTGCGGGAACGTATCTCCCGCACGGGGGGCGACCCGCATCGTCCCTCTATCCTTCACGGGGGTGACGCGCATCGCCCACCCGCCGCGCGAGGGTGCGTGCGGCCTCGCCCCATCCTCCCGCACGGGGTGAGGCCCGCATCGTCCACCCTCCCCGCACGGGGAAGCGGTCACCCATCTGGGATGCTTGACCCCATGACCCGTCGCCCCTCCGTACCCGACCGCGTGCCCCTCGACGTGCTGAGGAGCCGGGCGACCGGGCTGTGGACGGCGCTGCCTCCCGAGGTCGCCGAGCTCGGCGCGCTGTTCGCCGACGCCGGTCACGAGCTCGCGCTCGTCGGCGGTCCGGTGCGCGACGCGTTCCTGGGGCGCTCCTCCGCGGACCTCGACTTCGCGACGAGCGCCCGACCCGAGGAGACGGAGCGCCTGCTCAAGAGGTGGACCCCCGCGACATGGGACATGGGACGCGACTTCGGCACGATCGGCGGGCGTCGCGGGGACGTGGTGGCGGAGATCACGACGTACCGGGCCGACGAGTACGACGGCGAGACCCGCAAGCCGACGGTCTCCTTCGGCGACAGCCTCGCGGGTGACCTCGCTCGCCGCGACTTCACCGTCAACTCGATGGCCGTGGCGCTGCCCTCGCTCGAGTTCATCGACCCGTTCGGCGGGCTCGAGGACCTCGCGGGCGGGCTGCTGCGCACCCCGATCGAGCCGACCGTGTCCTTCGGCGACGATCCGCTGCGGATGATGCGCGCCGCGCGCTTCGCGTCGCAGCTCGGCTTCGAGATCGAGCCCGCGACATTCGCCGCGATGCACGAGATGTCCTCGCGGATCGACATCGTGAGCGCCGAGCGCGTGCGCGACGAGCTTACCAAGCTGCTGCTCGGCGGCGACGTGCGCGCGGGTCTCACCGCGCTCGTCGACTCCGGCATCGCCGACGTGATCCTGCCCGAGCTTCCCGCGCTGCGGCTCGCCGTCGACGCGAGCCACCACCACAAGGACGTCTACGAGCACACGCTCACCGTGATCGATCAGGCGATCGATCTCGAGACGGACGCGGACGGGCCGGTTCCCGGTCCGGACCTGACCCTGCGGCTCGCGGCGCTCATGCACGACATCGGCAAGCCGCCGACGAAGCGGCTCGAGGCCGGCGGCGTCGTCACGTTCCACCACCACGAGATCGTGGGCGCGAAGATGGCGACCAAGCGACTCAAGGCCCTGCGCTTCGACAAGGAGACCACCAAGGCGGTGAACCTCCTCGTGTCCCTGCACCTGAGGTTCCACGGCTACGCCGACGCGCGGTGGTCGGACTCGGCGGTGCGTCGTTACGTGACGGACGCGGGCGATCAGCTCGAGCGCCTCCACCGGCTCACGCGCGCCGATGTCACGACCGGCAATCGCCGCAAGGCCGACCGCCTGTCGTTCGCGTACGACGACCTCGAGCACCGGATCGCCGAGCTGCGCGAGCAGGAGGAGATCGACGCGATCCGCCCCGACCTCGACGGCACCCAGATCATGGAGATCCTCGGTATCAAGCCCGGACGCGAGGTGGGTCAGGCGTACAAGCACCTGCTCGAGCTGCGCATGGAGCATGGTCCGCTCGGCGCGGAGCGCGCGGAGGCCGAGCTGCGCGCGTGGTGGTCGGAGCGGGGTTGAACAGGGCTGAACAGGGCTGAACGCAGGCACGGGTGCACCAGGCCCTGTCTCCTGTAGGTCGCTGATGCCTGGGGTGCGGGCGGAAGCGCCACCTGTAGGCCGCTGAGGCCTGACGTCCCCAGTCTCTTCGACCGCGGGCCCTCTCCCCAAGAAGCGTCGCGCGAGCATCGGGTCGCCTCAGGGGCGTTGACCCTGTGAGCATGACAACGGCGGCACTCGCGCACTATCTGCTCACCCACGTTGGACCGTTCACCTTCTCTCAATTGCGCGCGCACGCGTCCCGCGCGGGCCTCGATGCCGCGATCAGGCGCGGGGAGATCGTGAGGCTCTTGCCCAACCGCTACGCCTCGGCTCTGCACGCTGACTCGTGGCACGCGCGCAGCCTCGCAGCGGCCGACTGGGCGCACGGAGCGATTGCGGGCGACGCGGCATTGGCGTTCGCTGACCTTGGCGATGCGCCGGCGAGAGTCGACGTGGTCGTGCCGACCGGGCGTCACAAGCGCGGACCGAGTTGGGTTCGCGTGCATGCGACCCAGGATGTCGCGGCGACGTGGAGGGCATTCGGGCGACGCGTGGTCGTGCCGCCGATCGCGGTGGTGCAGGCGTACTCCTGGGCGGCGAATCACGATCGAGCGGAGCGGGTCTTCGCCGCCTGTCGGCGTGGAGCGAAGCCGGACCAGATCGTCGAGGCAGCGCAGGCCACCTCGAATGTTGCGCAGAGGCGCTACCTCATGCGCCTGCTGCGGGCTGCCAGCGAAGGAGCGGAGAGCTACCTCGAGATGAAGGCGGATCGGGTCCTACGGGGACCGGTGCTGAGCCAATGCCTGCGACAGCACTGGGTGAGGGTGGGTGATCGACGTTTCAAGCTCGACGCCTTCCACGAAGCATCCGCGACCGCGCTCGAGTTCGACGGGGAGGGCTACCACTCAGGCATCGCACAGGTAGCGGCGGATCGAGAGCGCGACTCGATCCTGGCGTCGGTCGGAATCCTGACTCTCCGCTTCGGGTACGCCAGGGTGCTCGACGATGCCGAGGGCTGCCGCGCGCTCGCGGAGGCGACGATTCGGTCGCGCAGGCATGAGCGCCCTGCAGGTAGCGCGACGAGTCAATGAGCAGGCATCAGCGGCCTAGAGGAGACACGGGCGGGGTGGGGGAGAGACCGGCCGGGTGGGACGGAGGGGAGAAGCGAATGAGACGCGAAAGCGGGCCCCCGCATTGCAGGGGCCCGCTTCGGAGACGTGGGATCAGACCGCCGCGGGCAGCGACGGGAAGATCTCGGCCACGGGGCCGTGGACGATCTTGCCGTCGACGGTCGCGAGGCCGCGGGCGAGCGCCGGGTCCTTGGCCGTGGCGACCTCCCAGCCGTCGTTCGCGAGGCGGACGGCGTAGGGCAGGGTCGCGTTGGTGAGCGCGAGGGTCGAGGTGTTGCCGACCGCGCCGGGCATGTTGGCCACGCAGTAGAACGTGGAGCCCTCGACCGCGAAGGTCGGCTCGGCGTGAGTGGTGGCGTGCGAGTCCTCGAAGCATCCGCCCTGGTCGATCGCGATGTCGACGAGCACCGAACCCGCCTTCATGCGCGAGACGAGCTCGTGGGAGACGAGCTTCGGGGCCTTGTCGCCCGCGACGAGCACGGCGCCGATGACGAGGTCGGCCTCGAGGCAGGCCTGCTCGACCTCGTAGGCGTTGGACACGACGGTCTTGACGCGGCCCGCGTAGAGCGCGTCGAGCTGGCGCAGGCGCGGGACTGAGAGGTCGAGCACGGTGACGTCCGCGCCCATGCCCACGGCCTGCGCGATCGCGTTCTGGCCGGACATGCCGGCGCCGAGCACCGTGACCTTGGCGGGACGGACGCCAGGCACGCCGCCGAGCAGCACGCCGCGGCCGCCGGCCGAGGACTGGAGGTTGAACGCGCCGACCATCGTGGCCATGCGGCCCGCGACCTCGGACATCGGGGCGAGCAGGGGAAGCGCGCCGCCCTCGAGCTCGACGGTCTCGTAGGCGATCGCGGTGGTGCCGGCCTCGACGAGCGCCTTCGTCAGCGCCTCGTCGGCGGCGAGGTGGAGGTAGGTGAACAGCAGCATGTCGGCGCGGAGGTACTTGTACTCCGACGCGATCGGCTCCTTGACCTTGAGGACCATGGGCTGACCCCACGCCTCCTCGACGGTGCCGAGCGCGGCGCCCGCGAGGACGTACTCCTCGTCGGTGAACGCGCTGCCGACGCCGGCGCCGGCCTCGATCGTCACGCTGTGGCCGTGCTTGACGAGCTCCGTCACGCCCGCGGGCGTGATGGCGACGCGCTTCTCGTTGTTCTTGATCTCTGCGGGAACGCCGATCTGCATGATCCCTCTCCTTCGCTTGTTCGTGTGGTGCGGCAGGAATCGCCGGGGGCGGGGACTCCAGTCGCGGTCACTTCGTAGACCCACCTCAATTCTCGAATTTCCTCCGGCCGATGCAAGAAAGTTCGAATACAGTTGCCGAAACTGCGGAAACTTCAGGAGAATCTATGACCGATCGGTACGCGGAGGGCTCCACGCCGTCGAATCTTCGGCTCGACGAGCTGGACGAGCAGATCCTTTCGGAGCTGTCGCGGGATGCGCGCCTGTCCAACACGGCGCTCGCGGCCAAGGTTCACGTGTCCCCGTCGACCACCCACGCGCGCGTCAAGGCGCTCAAGGACTCCGGCGTGATCCGCTCGTCGCACGTCGAGCTCGACTACGAGGCGCTCGGCCTGCCCGTCCAGGGGCTCGTGTCGGTCAAGCTCCAGGCGCAGGCGCGGCCGCAGGTGAGGACGTACGCCCGCAAGGTGGTGCGCCTCCCCAACGTCCGGTCGGTCTTCTTCGTGGGAGGCCAGGTCGACTTCCTCATCCACGTGGTGTGCACGTCGACGGGCCAGCTGCGTGACTTCGTCGCGAGCTACATCTCGATGGACCCCGTGGTCGCGTCGACCGAGACCAACATCGTGTTCGAGCACCTGGGCGGCGCCGAGCACCACGGGATGCAGAACATCATCCAGGCGATGCGCAAGCCGTTCGAGTAACAGGGACGATGCCCGGGCTGCGGGCGATGCATCGGTCGCCTGGAGGAAGGGCCAGGGACGATGCGGTCGCGTCGTGCCTCGGGACCGCGCACCTCGGGGCTGAGCGTCGTTCCAACGCTCAGCCGGCGACCGGCCTCGCCGGGACGGGCCGCACCTCGTGGGGGGTGCGCGCGAACACGATCGCGACGAGCACGTAGGCCACCGCGATCCCGATCATGATCGGTCGCGACCAGCCGCTCTCGGGCAGGATCAGCCCTCCGAGCACCGCGGCGGACATGAAGGCGACGTTGTAGGCCATGTCGTACAGGGTGAACGCGCGCCCGCGGACGTGGTCCTCGGTGTCGCGTTGGACGATGGTGTCGACCGCGATCTTGCCGCCCTGCACGGCGAAGCTCACGATGACCGCCGCGGCCAGCAGCGTCCAGGCCTGGGGCGTCGTGGCGAGCAGCACCTGCCCGGCCGAGCCGATGCCGAGGCAGATGAGGATCCACCTTTCGCGCGAGATGCGGTCCCCGAGCATCGGCGTGAGCACGGCGGCGAGCCCGAAGCCGACCGCCGCGAACCCCAGGACGATCGAGAACGCGCCCAGCGCGGCCTCCGCATCGTCCGGGTCGGCGAGGATGTTGCGCGAGGCGAGGATCGACGCCACGAACACGAGCCCGTAGAGGAGGCGCTGCGCGGACATCACCCCGAGCGCATGCCAGGGCGTGCGGCGCGCGCGCAGATAGCGCTCGCCCTCGAGCAGCTCGGCCGTGAGCGCGCGGAGCTGCGCGCCGACGTCGAGCGCCTCGAGGCCGTGGACAGGGCCGAGCTCCTTGCGAGCGATTCGCGTCGCCGCGACGGACGACGCTCCGAACGCGAGACCCGCGCAGATCAGTGCGGTGATCGCGAGCGAGCTGTCGCTCACCGACGGGACGACGAAGGTCGCGATGCCGCCGATCGCGCCGCCGACCGACGCGGCGATCGTGCCGAGGGTCGGGAGCACGGCGTTCGCGGCGAGCAGCTGATGCGCGGGCACGACCTGGGGCAGCCCCGCGGTCATCGCGGCGAGCAGGAAGCGGTTGACCGACAGCGTCAGCAGCGCGGTCGCGTACAGCGACCACAGTGGAGCGTCGGCGAGCACGAGCGTGATGATCCCTACGGCGAGCACGAGGCGGACGAGGTTGCCCACGAGCAGGATGCGCTGGCGGTGCCAACGGTCGATCAGGGGCCCCACGAACGGCCCGACGAACGTGAAGGGCGCGAGCAGCACGGCGAACCCGACGGCGATCTGCTCGGGCGAGGTCGCCGTGGTCGGGTCGAAGAAGAAGGCGGTCGCGATCCCGACCTGGAACATGCCGTCGCCGCCCTGGGACAGGAGTCGCGTCCAGGTGAGGCGGCGGAAGCCGGGCGACCTCCACAGCACTCGCAGATCGGCGCGCAGGGACATGCCGATCAGGGTAGAGGCTGGGAGTGACACCGGATGGACACGGGGTGTCAGGGTCTCCCGCTAGCATCGCGGCATGGGGCGAAGGGGTCAGGGGTGAGCAGGAGACAGGTGAGTCTGGGGGCGATGGTCGCCGCGACGCCGGACACGCGCGACCGCTACGCGGATCTGCTGCGCGTCGGCTCGCTCGGGGGCGTCATCCTGGGCCACTTCTTCATGGCGGCGGTCGCGATCGACCACGCCGCCGGCACGATCACCGTCGCCAACGTGCTCGACACCCAGGCGTGGGCGCGACCGCTCACGCTGATCTTCCAGGTGATGCCGATCTTCTTCGTCGTGGGCGGGTTCGCTCATGCGACGGCCTGGCGGACCGTGCGTCGCCGGGGAGGCGGTTACGCCGACTTCATCCGCTCGCGGATCGTCCGGCTCATGGGGCCGACGTTCCTGTTCGTCGGCGTGTGGCAGATCGTGGCGGTGGTGGTCGAGGCCACCACGGGCGACGATGCGGCGACGGGCCCTGTGCTGCAGGTCGCGGGCCAGCTGCTGTGGTTCCTCGGGATCTACCTGATCGCCGTGGGGCTCGCTCCCGCGCTGCTCACCGCGCATGAGCGGTGGGGGTGGCGCGTGCTCGCGACGCTCGCGGGCGCTGTGGTGCTCGTGGACGTGCTGCGCCTCGCGGTCGGGATCGACGGCGTGAAGTGGCTGAACTTCGCGCTCGTGTGGCTCACAGTGCACCAGCTCGGGTTCTTCTACGCCGATGGCGTCGCGGACCGGGTGGGCGCGCGCCGCCTGGGAGGGACGATGCTGGGCGGCGGAGCCGTCGTCCTCGCGCTGCTCGTGTGGCTGGGCCCGTACTCGACGACGATGGTTTCGTACGCGGGCGAGCACCTGTCCAACCTCGCGCCGCCGACGGTCGCGCTGCTCGCGTTCGCGGTCGCGCAGGCGGGGGCGCTGCTGCTTCTGCGCGGCCCCGCGACGCGCTGGCTCGCGCGGCGCCGCGTGTGGGCGACCGTGATCGTCGCCGGCTCGGTCGCGATGACGGCGTTCCTGTGGCACTTCACCGCGCTGATCGGGGTGCATCTCCTCCTCTGGGCGCTCGGCGTTGATCTGAGCGGGGATCCGTCGACCGCCGCGTTCTGGTGGGTCAAGCTCGCGATGCTCGTGCCTTTCCTCGCGCTGGTACTCGCGCTCGTGATCGCCGTCCGGTTCGCTGAGCGTCCTCCTCGACGTGTTCCGCCCGCGGGGCCGTCCCGAGGCCGCGCAGCGGTCGCCGGGCTGTCGGTCGTGCTCGGCATCGTCGGCCTGCTCGGCTTCGCGGTCACGGGGTTCCAAGGCGCAGGTGGCTGGTACGTCGGCCACCTGGTCGGGATCCCGATCACCGAGCAGATCGCGTTCGCGTTCGTCGCTGGATCTTTGGCAGCGGCGGAGCTCGCGGTGTGGTTCCGCGTCGTGCGGGCTTACCCTGAGCACAGTTGAACGCGTTCAGGAGGTCCCCTTGCCCACCCTCGACTCCACCACCCGCGACCGCATCGTCGAGGCCGCGACCGCACTGATCCTCGAGAACGGCTATGACGGCACGACGATGCGCGCGATCGCCGAGCGTGCGGACGTCTCGCTGGGCAGCACCTACTACTACTTCTCCGGCAAGGAGGACCTGGTCCAGGGCTTCTACCTGCGGATCGCGCGCGAGCACGCGGACCTCACGCGCGACCGCATCGCAGGCGAGAAGTCGTTCAAGAAGCGCCTGGGGACCACTCTCGACACCTACCTGGAGGTCTCGAACCGCTACCGCGCCATCGCCGAGTCCCTCGTGAGCATGGCCGTCGTCCCGACGAGCCCGCTCAGCCCGTTCAGCGCCGAGTCCAAGCCCGCGCGCGAGACGTTCATCGCGCTGTACGAGGACGTGATCGAGGGCTCGGACCTCAAGACCGACGCCAGGCTGCGGGCAGCGCTGCCCGAGCTGCTGTGGCTCGTCCAGATGATCCTCACGCTCGGCTGGGTGCAGGATCTGTCGCCCGACGGCAAGGTCTCGCGCAAGATCGTCGGCCGGCTCGCGCCGACCCTGTCGCGGCTGATCCGCGCGGCGCGGCTCAAGCCGCTCGCCCCCCTTGCACTTGAGGCGGTCGATGCCCTTGACTCGATCAAGGAGGCGCGGCAGGCGCGCCTGCGCTCGGGGGAGGGGTCGTCGACATGATCGCACCGCAGACGTTGCTCGCCTTCTCGGCGCTCGCCTTCGTCGTGATCGCGATCCCTGGGCCGAGCGTGCTGTTCATCGTCGGCCGCGCACTGCAGCACGGCCGCGCCCGCGCGCTGCTGTCGGTCGTCGGCAACGCGGGCGGCTTCATCGTCCACGCGGTCCTCGTCGCGACGGGCGTCGGCGCGCTGATCGCGGCCTCGGAGACCGCGTTCGTCGTTCTCAAGGTGATCGGCGGGCTCTACCTGATCTACCTCGGTGTCCAGGCGATCCGCCATCGCCGCGACGGCATCGCCGGCTTCGACATGGACGATGCGGGGGCGTCGCCGGTGCCGGGACGCACCGCCGCGGACGGCGTGGGAGTCGGGCCGGGCGCCGCCGTCGCACAGGCGGACCAGGCTGACCAGGCTGACCAGGCTGACCAGGCTGACCAGGCTGACCAGGCGAGCGTGGGCAAGGTGCTGGCCGAGTCCTTCGTGGTCGGCGTGACCAACCCCAAGACGCTCGTCTTCGTCGCGGCGGTGCTGCCGCAGTTCGTCGACCCCGCCGCGGGGCCCGCCTGGGCGCAGATCCTCATCCTCGGGTTCGTGTTCTCGGTGATCGCGATCGTGAGCGACGGGGCGTACGCGCTGCTCGCGGCCGGCGCGCGCTCGTGGTTCGCGGGATCGCCCCGCAGGCTCGCGCGAGTGAGGGCCACGGGAGGCGGTCTCATGGCGACGCTCGGCGTCGTCCTGCTGCTCTCTCGACGCGTGGCCTGACGCCGACGCGGGACGACACCCCGCCCAAGCATCGTCCCTGGAGGAAAGTGATGACTGCAGCCCTGTCGCCCGGTGCCAACCCCCGCTAGGGTGGGGCCGGACCATCACCGCACACACTCGGTTCCACGCCGAATCGGCATCACACCTGGGGGAACGGCAACATGAGCTTCGGCGAGGCGATCAGCACCTGCTTCCGCAAGTACACGGACTTCTCGGGACGCGCGCGGCGTGCCGAGTACTGGTGGTTCTACCTCTTCATCCAGCTGGTCTCCATCCCGGTGTCGATCGTCGTCACCATCCTCGCCATGGTCTCGCTCGCGCCCGTGATCGCCTCCGCAGAGGCCGACGGCACGATCCCCGAGAGCGCCTTCGAGGAGATCAGCTGGGGCCCGATCGTGATCGCGGGCGCCGTGCTGATCGCGATGTGGCTCGTCTTCTTCCTCCCGACGCTCGCGGTCACGATCCGTCGCCTGCACGACACGGGCCGTTCGGGATGGTGGGTCCTGCTCGCCTACATCCCCGTCGTCAACTACGTGGGCTCGATCGTCGTCTTCGTGTTCACGCTGCTCGACTCCGAGGCCGGCACCAACGTGTACGGGCCCAACCCCAAGGGCGCCGAGTGGGGTCACATCCCCATGGCGCCCCCGCCCATGCCCGGGGGCACCACCCCGCCGCCCGCTGGCGGCTTCCAGCCCTGACGGACGACGGCATCCAGCCCTGACGGACGGCGCGATCCGGCCCTGACGGACGACCCAGCGCCGTCGTGCGGTGACGCGCGACAGCCCTGACCACAGGCGGCCCCGACGACGCGGTTGTCCCCAGCGCATCTCCCGCGCCGCCCGCAGCGACGCGCCCCCGGCCTACCGTTCCAGCGTCGGAAGGGGAGACATGGCGGATCTGACGATCGACGAGGCACAGGTCCAGCGCGCGGTGCAAGCGCTGCGTGCCCTGGCGGCGGAGACGCTGTCGGGGCATCCCGAGGCGGCCGCGCACGCGACCGGTCACGCCGGCCTGATCGCGGCCGTCGCGCGCGTCGATGCCGAGCAACGACGCGCGGTCACCGCGATCTGCGCCGAGGCGTCGAGCCTCGCCGACGCCGCTGAGGGAAGCGTCGCCGAGATCCTTGACGTGGACCGACGGCTCGCCCGTCCCTCCTTGGCCACGCTGGCGGCGCGCTCGGCGAGCGACGGTGCGGGGTCGTCGAGCGCGGCCACGTCGACGGCGGGGAACGTCCGCGATGAGTGAGGCCGCCGCCGGCTTGCGGGCGTGCGCCGCGACCATGCGCTCCGAGGCCGACACGCTCGAGCAGAGGGCCTTCGCGCTCCGGGACGACACGGGCCTCGGGTGGATCGCCGGGGCCACGCAGGAAGCGCAGTCGCGCTTGCGTGTGGCCGTGACCGACCTCGTGGAGCTCCGACGCGAGGCAGCCGATCTGCTCGTGCGCGCCGCGGTCGCGGTCGAGGCCACGCGGGGCCCATGGGACGCGCAGGGCGGCGACCATCTCGCCTCGCTGGGCCCCGCAGCCGGTCATGACGCGTCGTGGTGGGCGGGTCCCGCCATCACGGAGCGCAATGCGCGCCTGCGAGCGATCGCGGCCGAGCTCGAGGGCCTGCCCTCGCCGCGCGTGCTCGACGTGCACCGGAGCGGCACGCTGCCGCTTGTGGGTGCGGCGCTGTCAGCGTTGTCGCCGGTCCTCGGGGCGTACGCCCTCTGGCGGGCCGCCTACGACGCGACGCTCTCCGAACCGACCATCGGGCCGCTTGTCGGCGGGCTCCCGGACGGGGCCGGCGACGCGAAGGAGACTCTCGACGCTTCCCGGCCCGCCTCCGTCTCGGATCTCATCGCGGACTGCGGCCTGGTTGACGACCTCGGCGGGCAGGACCGTGCCGTGGTGGACATCGCCAAGGTCACGACCGCGGCCGGCGAGGAGACCTGGGTGGTCACGCTTCCCTCGACGAAGGACTGGGTGGTGTTCGACGGAGACAAGCCGGCGCCGAACGACCTGGACGCGATCATGGTGGCCGCGCTGCTCCCTGATTCCTCGTCGGCGTTCCGCAAGGGCGTGGAGGAGGCCGTGCGGCAGGCCGGGATCCCCGCAGGGGCGCCCGTGCTGCTCGTCGGCTTCTCCCTGGGTGGCATGCTCGCCGCGGACCTCGCCCGCACGGGCCTGGGCAAGGTCTCGGTGGAGGGCGTCGTGGTCGCGGGATCGCCGATCGACACCGCCGACGACCCGGCGGGCGTGCCGGTGCTGTCGTTCGTGCACGAGGGCGACACGGTGCCCGCGCTCGACCTCGCCCCCGAGGGGGACGGGCCGCTCAGGGTGACCGTGACCGACACCGTCGCGGAGGGCCTGAGGCCGCACTCGGCCGATGGCTACGCCGCCACCGCGGCCACCCATGACGCGGACGGGTCGCTCAGCGCACCGTTCGCTCGCTTCCTGGTGGACGATGCGACGACCGAGGTCGTGCACACGCAGTACCAGATCGTCGAGAAGGGCCTGCTGTAGCGCGACACGGACGGGGTGGCCCGGCCGTGCGGCCAGCGGCGGGGATTGGTGGGCACGGCACGATCGCCGCGACCGGCGCAACCGGGATCGCGGGAATAGCGTGCATCGTGGAGGTGTCCCATGAGCATGAGCGGTTCACACGGGAACAGAGAGTCCGAGGCCCCGACGCGGGTCGCGATCGTCGGGGGCGCGGGCAAGGTCTCGCGCCGGCTGATCCCCTTGCTGAAGGGCGCGGGGATCGAGGCCGTCCCGCTCGTGCGCCGCGAGGAGCAGGCGCGCGAGCTCGACGCGATGGGCGTGAGCCCCCGCATGCTCGACATCGAGGAGGCGAGCGCGGACGAGTGGGTCGAGGCGCTACGCGGAAGCGACGCGGTCGTGTTCGCCGCCGGGGGAGGCGCGGACGGCAACGTCGAGCGCAAGCGCACCGTGGACCTCGAGGGCTCGACCAACGCGATCGAGGCGGCGCGCTCGCTGCACATCCACCGCTTCGTGCAGGTCTCCGCGATCGGTGTGGACCTCCCGCCGGACGAGAGTCGCGGAGAGTCCTGGGTCGCCTACGTCCATGCGAAGCGCGACGCCGACGTGGCCCTACGAGCGAGCGGCCTGCAGTGGACCATCCTGCGTCCGGGACGACTCACGGACGACGAGCCCACCGGACGGGTCACCTTGGCCGAGGAGGTCGGCTACGGATCGATCCCGCGTGCCGACGTGGCGGGGACGATCCTCGCATGCCTTCAGGAGCCGGCGACCGCGGGTTACCAGTGGGAGCTGGTCTCGGGCGACGTCGAGATCGCCGAGGCGGTCGCATCGTCCGTGTGACGGACGCCCGCCCGACCGGGCCGCTCCCGCATCGTCCATGCGACGCCCCCGAGGACGACGAAGGCCGGGACCCCCGAACGGGGATCCCGGCCATCGCGCTACCCGGGGATGGGCCCGGGAAACTGCTTACCGCTCGCGCTCGCCGGCGATGAACGCCTCGAGGTGCTGGCGACCGAGCGTGTCCTCGGTCTGGACGGGCGGCGACTTCATGAAGTAGGTCGCGGCCGAGAGGATCGGGCCGCCGATGCCGCGGTCCTTCGCGATCTTCGCGCAGCGGACCGCGTCGATGATGATGCCGGCCGAGTTGGGGGAGTCCCAGACCTCGAGCTTGTACTCGAGGCTCAGGGGAACCTCGCCGAAGGCCGAGCCCTCGAGGCGCACGTAGGCCCACTTGCGGTCGTCGAGCCACGCGACGTAGTCCGACGGGCCGATGTGGACGTTGCGGTCCTCCTTCTTGCCGGCGATCGGGCTGTCGGTCAGGTTGGAGGTCACAGCCTGGGTCTTGGAGACCTTCTTGGACTCGAGGCGGTCGCGCTCCAGCATGTTCTTGAAGTCCATGTTGCCGCCGACGTTGAGCTGGTAGGTGCGGTCGAGGCGCACGCCGCGGTCCTCGAACAGCTTCGCGATCACGCGGTGCGTGATGGTCGCGCCGACCTGCGACTTGATGTCGTCGCCGACGATCGGGACGCCGGCGTCCTCGAACTTCTTTGCCCACTCGGGGTCGGAGGCGATGAAGACGGGGAGGGCGTTGACCATGGCGACGCCCGCGTCGATCGCGCACTGCGCGTAGTACTTGGCGGCCTGCTCGGAACCCACGGGAAGGTAGCAGACGAGGACGTCGGCCTGGGTGTCCTTGAGGACCTGCACCACGTCGACCGGGGCGTCGTCGGACTCGACGATGGTCTCGCGGTAGTACTTGCCGAGGCCGTCGAGGGTGACGCCGCGCGACACCTGGACGTCGGTCTTCGGGACCTCGCAGATCTTGATGGTGTTGTTCTCGGAGGCGTTGGTGGCCTCGACGAGCTCCTTGCCGACCTTGAGCGAGTCGACGTCGAACGCCGCCACGAACTCGATGTCCGAGACGTGGTAGTCGCCCAGCTGGACGTGCATGAGGCCGGGGACCTTCTCGTCGGCAGGCGTGTTCTTGTAGAACTCGACTCCCTGGATCAGCGACGTGGCGCAGTTGCCGACGCCGACGATGGCAACGCGAAGCTTCGCCATGGGTTCTTCCCTTCAATCGTCCGCCGCGGACGCGGCGGATCCGTTGTTGTCTCCGCTGTGTGCGGAACGTTCGTTCTCGATCAGTCGATCGAGCCATTCGACCTCGCGCTCGACGCGCTCGAGGCCGTGCCGGTGGAGCTCGGCGGTGTAGGCGTCGGCGCGCTCTCGCTGCCGCCGCCTCATCTCCTGGAGCTCGTCGATCCGCTCGGACAGCCGCAGGCGGCGGCCCTCGAGGATGCGCAGGCGGGTCTCGGAGTCGGTCTGGCCGAACAGCGAGAACCGCACGTCGAAGGAGTCGTCGTCGTACGAGTGGGCCCCCGCGGTGGCGAGCTCCTGCTCGAGCCGCGCCTGGCCGTCGTCGGTCAGGCCGTAGGCGATCCGGGATCGGCGGGACGACGGCACGCCTGCCGTTCCGACGCTCTCCTCGCCGACGGACTCGATGAGCCCCGCCTCGACCATCCGCTTGAGTGCGGGATACAGCGAGCCGTAGCTCAGGGCGCGGAACGGGCCGAGCTCCGTGCCGAGGCGCTTGCGGATCTGGTAGCCGTGGAGCGGCTGCTCGGCGAGCATCCCGAGGATGCCGAGGGTCAGCACATCGGTCTTCGCCATGCTTCGCCTCCTTGCCGCCGGTCCTGATCACGCACGGTCCGGGGAGGTCGTCGCGATGTATCGATGCGATATGTAGCACCTAGTTGTATCGCATCGATACATCGGATGCAAAGACGACGCGCAGGGGCGGCGCGTAGGGACGATGCGGCACCCGCGGTTCCACGGGTTCCGGTTGGTGAGTCATGGAACGTCTGAAGTGTCCCGTTCGTAGACTGACTTCGTGAGCGACGAACGAGAGACCCCCCAGCGTCAGTCCCTCCGCCCTTCCGCGAGCGGCCAGGGCGGGTCCACGGGAGGCGCACGACCAACCACGGGCAGCCAGCGTGCGGGAGCCGCGACCACTGCCGCGAAGGGCACGAGCGAGTCCGCAGGCAAGGGCAAGGGGAACGGGAAGAAGGGCAAGAACTCCGAGCCCTGGAAGCCCCAGAAGGCCAAGTGGAAGGTCTGGACCAAGCGGATCCTCATCGGCATCCTCGTCGCGGGCCTGCTCGCGGTCACCGCGGTGTTCGTGGCGCTGTACGTCATGTACTCGAAGCTCGAGACTCCCGAGCCCGCGCAGTTCGCGCTGTACGAGCAGTCCACCGTCTACTACGACGACGGCACGACCATCATGGGCACGCTCGGCGAGGCTGAACGCGAGATCCTCACCCAGGACCAGTACGACGAGCTGCCGGACTACGTCGGCAACGCGATCGTCGCGGCAGAGGACCGGTCCTTCTGGACCAACCCCGGCGTCGACATCATGGGCACCGCCCGAGCCCTCTACAAGACGGTCATCAAGGGCGACAGGCAGGGTGGATCGACCATCAGCCAGCAGTATGTCGAGCGCTACTACTCGGGCGAGACCGTCACCGACATCCCCGGCAAGATCAATGAGGCGCTGCTCGCGCTCAAGATCAACACCGAGCAGGAGAAGGACGAGATCCTCCTCAACTACATGAACACGATCTACCTCGGCCGCGGCGCGTACGGCATCGAGAAGGCGGCCGAGGAGTACTTCGACAAGGACGCGTCCGAGCTGACGCTGTCGGAGGCCGCGCTCATCGCGGGCGTCATCCCCGCGCCCTCCGCCTGGGATCCGCGAGTGGACGCCGACCAGGCCGAGTACCGGTGGAACTACGTGCTCGACGGCATGGTCGACGCGGGCTTCATCACGCAGGAGGAGCGCGACGCCCAGGTCTTCCCCGAGACGATCGAGTACACCCGCTCGAACACCTTCGGCGGCACCAAGGGCTATCTCATCCGCGCAGCGATCGACGAGGTCGTCGCGAGCACCGACTACTCCGAGGAGGACATCGAGACCCTCGGCCTCGACATCGTCACGACGATCAACAAGAAGGACCAGAAGGCGGCCGTCCAGGCGGTCAAGGACATGCCCGACGACCACGACGACGGCCTCATGGCGGCGACAGTGACGGTCGAGTCGGAGACCGGAGCGATCACGTCGATGTACGGCGGCTCCGACTATCTGGAGAGACAGCGCAACGGCGTGACCCAGGATCAGGTGCAGGCCGGCTCGACCTTCAAGCCATTCGCTCTCATCGCCGGCCTTGAGCAGGGGATCGGGCTGGACACCAAGTACCTCGCGAACAGCGGCATGACGTTCGGCGACTACGGGCCGGTCAACAACTTCGGCCACATCAGCTACGGCTGGGTCGACCTCGTCGAGGCGACGCAGAAGTCGATCAACACGGCCTTCGTCCAGCTCGGCCTGGACGTCGGCGCCGACGCGGTGGTGCAGACCGCGATCGACGCGGGCATCCCCGAGGACACGACCGACCTCCACGCGACCCCGTCGGTCGTGCTCGGCCCGGCCGCGGTGCATCCGATCGACATCGCGGAGGCGTACGCGACCATCGCGAACGGCGGCGTCCATAACGACACCTACATGGTTCAGACCATCAAGGACGCCGATGGCGCCACCACGTACGAGCACGACACCACGTCGCGGCGGGTGTTCGACGAGGACGTGATCGCCGATACGACGTACGCGATGCAGCAGGTGGTCCTGTACGGCTCCGGAAAGACCGCCAACTCGCTTGGCCGCGACATCGCGGGCAAGACCGGCACGTCGAACGACAACAAGTCGGCCCTGTTCGCGGCGTTCACCCCGCAGGTCGTCGGCGTCGTCGCGCTGTACCAGATCGGTGAGAACGGCGAGGCCGAGTCGATCACGCCGTTCGGCGGGTACTCCCAGATCACCGGCTCGACGGTCCCCACCGACGTCTGGACGGAGATGATGGGCACGATCCTCGAGGACTACGACGTCGAGGAGTTCCCCGGTCGAGCCAACGTCGGTGAGGCGTCGCACACCGCGAAGACGACGGAGGCGTCGCCCGAGCCGTCGGAGACGACGACCTCGACCGAGGCATCGCCCGAGCCGTCGGAGACGACGACCACGCCGGAGAAGACGACGTCGACGCCTGCGGAGACGACGACCACGCCGGAGAAGACGACGTCGACGCCAGCGGAGACGACGACCACGCCGGAGAAGACGACGTCGACGCCAGCGGAGACGACGACCGAGCCGGAGGCGTCGACCGCTCCATCGGCGGAGAGCGTCGAGCTTCCCTAGCGGCGAGACCAGAGGCCCGGCCCCACGGCGAGTGGGGTCGGGCCTTCGTCGTCCTGCTGGGCGCGCTCAGCGCGCGCACGAGTCCTCGGCGCGCACGGTGGCGCGGGCGCGGTGGTCCCTAGCGTCCGAGCGCGTGCTTGAGCCGCAGCGCCTGCGTGAGCGCCGCATAGCGCAGCGGCTTCACGGGAACGTCCCATGCGCCGTCGACCTCGACGACGTCGCCGAGCTGCTGCTTGAACTCGCGCACGCCCATGAGCTGCGGGGCGCGGTCCGAGCCGACGCCCATGAGGTCGTACTGGGTCACGCCCTCCGACTTCAGCGTGGTGAGGATGTGCCACTTGATCCTCAGGGCCGCCTCGGTCTTGCGCGCCTCCGCGTTGCCCGCGGCGTACACGTCCACGCCTGCGTCGTCGTAGACGGTCGAGATGACCCACGACACCGCGCGGCCGGGCGTGAGGTCGCCCTCCGGTCCGGTGTCGTGGCGGCGCGCGACCCACAGGCGCACGTGCTCGCCGAGCGACCGCAGCATCGTCAGGTAGACGTCGGGTCCGAAGATGCCGAAGCCGTCGCGCGACGCCGTCTCGCGGTAGATCTCGTACAGCTCGCCGAACTCCTCGTCCGTGAGCCCGGTCTCCTCGGCGACGGTCATCGCCTCGTCCTTGAGGGTGCGGCGCGTCTTGTAGCGACCCCGCTTGGAGAAGGACTGCATGATCACGTCCTCCTCGCGCAGGAGGTCGACGATCACGGTGTGGTCGTAGGTCACGGTCTGGAGCAGGTCGCTCAGGTCCGGCGCGGGGTGCTTGGCGTGCATGCGAAGGAACACGCACCACGACGCCTCGCGCTTCACGTAGGCGACGAGCGCCCTGCGCACCGCGAGCTCGCGCTCCGGGGTCTGCTCGGACAGCCAGATCGGGCCGTGCTTGGCCCACAGATAGCGGAACCCGCGCCCCTCGAAGGCGCTGAAGGCGATCAGCGCCACCGGCTCGTCGCCCGCCGAGACAGCGAGGCGGCGCCACGGCGCGCGGCCGGGGACCGCAGCGTCGTACGTGTCCCAGGCTGGGGACTGCTCGATCGGCACGGGATGAGCGGCGGTGCGCGCCAGCTCGAGGAAGCGTTCGTCGGGGACCTGGGCGACGCTGAGGGCGTCAGCTGAGGTAGTCACGGACCCAGCGTAACGGCGCGAACGGCCGTGAACCCGTTGGACGCCCGGCGCTGGGGAACGGCGCTGGGGAACCGTGCGAAACGGGACGATGCGGACGTTCGGCGGCCATCGCATCGTCCCTTCCCCAGGCGGCCTGGCGAGCACGGGCCGGATGCCGTACCCTGGATAGCCGTGGCTGAGCCCTGTCATCCGACAGTGCAGGCCGCGAAGCATCAGACCCTCCTGCCACGGAACGTCCGTGGCCGCATAGTCCAGAGGAGGTGGGTATTTCGATGCGTCATTACGAGATGATGGTCATTCTCGACCCTGAGGTGGATGAGCGTACGGTCACCCCGTCGCTCGAGAAGTACCTCGGCGTGGTCACCGGCGACAACGGAACCGTCGACAAGGTCGACGTCTGGGGCCGCCGCCGCCTTGCGTACCCCATCAAGAAGAAGAGCGACGGCATCTACGCGGTGATCGACTTCACCGCGGAGTCCGCGACGGCCAAGGAGCTCGAGCGTCAGCTCGGCCTCAACGAGACCGTCCTGCGCCTGAAGCTGCTCCGCCCGGACGCCAAGTAAGGCTCCCGGGCCTCGTCAGAATCCTCACCCACAGCAAGCGACCCCTAGGGAGCTACACATGGCAGGCGACACCCAGATCACCGTCGTAGGAAACCTCACCGGCGACCCCGAGCTGCGATTCATCCAGTCCGGCGCCGCGGTGGTGAACTTCACGGTGGCGTCCACCCCGCGTCAGTTCGACCGTCAGTCGAACGAGTGGAAGGACGGGGAGACCCTGTTCATGCGCTGCTCCCTGTGGCGCGAGGCCGCGGAGAACGTGGCCGAGTCGCTCACCAAGGGCATGCGCGTCATCGTGACGGGCCGCCTGGTGTCGCGCTCGTGGGAGGCCAACGGCGAGAAGCGCACCGTCAACGAGATCCAGGTCGACGAGGTCGGCCCCTCGCTCCGTTACGCGTCGGCCAAGGTCACGCGCAACCAGCGTGGCGGCGGCAACGGCGGCGGAGGCTTCTCGGGTGGCGGTGGCGGCTACTCCGCTGCACCGGCCGGAGGTTCCGACAACGACCCGTGGGCAACCGCCCCGGCGTCGGACGAGCCCCCCTTCTAAACACCCAGGAATTCAGGAAATGGCTAAGAACGACATCCGCAAGCCGCGCAAGAAGGTCAACCCCCTCAAGGCGGCCAAGGTTCAGAAGATCGACTACAAGGACACCGCGCTGCTGCGCAAGTTCATCTCCGACCGCGGCAAGATCCGCTCGCGTCGCGTGACCGGTGTCTCCGTCCAGGAGCAGCGTGAGATCGCCCGTGCCGTCAAGGTCGCGCGCGAGATGGCGCTCCTTCCCTACGCCGGCTCCGGCCGCTGATCGGGGGTAGACATGGCTAAGGTCATCCTCACCCACGAGGTGCACGGTCTCGGCATCGCCGGCGACGTCGTCGACGTCAAGGACGGCTACGCTCGCAACTTCCTCATGCCCCGCAAGCTGGCCACCCCGTGGTCGGCCGGTGCTGAGAAGCAGATCGAGGGCCTCCGCAAGGCGCGCCGCGCCAAGGAGATCCAGAGCATCGAGGGCGCCCAGGCTGCCCGCGACGCCCTGCAGTCCGTCGAGGTCGTCGTCGAGGCGAAGGCTGGCGAGTCCGGTCGCCTCTTCGGCGCCGTGACGCCCGCCGACATCGCGACCGCCATCGGCGACCGCGCGAAGGTCGACAAGCGTCGCATCCACCTCGCGCAGCCGATCAAGGCGCTCGGCGAGTACACCGCCACGGTGTCGCTTCACGACGAGGTCTCCGCGACCGTCGCCGTGAAGGTCGTCGCCGCGAAGTAACGCTCGGACCCTCGGGTCCATCCACCTAGGCCCGGTCCCTTCGGGGGCCGGGCCTTCGTGCGTTCCGGGGGCTGTCGGTGACCGCGCCCCGGGCCGCGCATCGTGCCCCCGCACCCGCACCCGCACCCGCACCCGCACCCGCACCCGCAGGCCTCGCCCGCCGTCGGCCGACAGTCTGAACCAATCCCAGACCCGACTCGCGAGCGAGTCGCGGGACGACGCGGCGTGTCGCCGGGGTGTCGTGGCTCGGATTGGTTCGTACTGTCGCAGCGTGGGGGCGGTGTTGGGCGGTGTCGTGCCTGGACGATGCGGGGGCGGAGGTCCTCCTCCACTATCGGAGGCGGTGCGTCCAAGTCAAGAGTGATAATGGTGCGTATCGGACAGGTTTGAGAGCGTTCTCAACACTGATGAACACCTGTCGCGACACGCCGATGCGCGACACGCCGAGTCTTTCGTCCCCGGGTTTCTCCACAGCGGTGGATTCGGTGACCTCGCTGGTAAAGACCGAGAAATCGGTCCAGTGTTGACGTAACTCACAGCGCTATCCACAGTTGTCCACGGAGTCTTCAACACGAGCGCCCCCACCTCGTCCCCAGACAATCCCCAGACTGTTGACAAGTTGTCCACGTCCAAGGGTCGACGCGGATCTTCCGAGTTTGATATCGCGCCCGGCGCCGCCTACGGTCGCATGTCAGACCCCCGCGAGAGGGTGGGGGTGTCGAGGCGTCGGGGGGGACGTCACCGCGCGGTCAAGGTGTGAGAGGCAGGTGCCAGGTGTCGATCGACGAGCTGGAGTCGTCGTACGAGAGGCCGACCTCATTCGAGCGCCTGCCTCCGCAGAACCTCGAGGCCGAGCAGTCGGTGCTCGGAGCCATGCTCCTGTCCAAGGACGCGATGGCGGACGTGATCGAGACCGTGCGCTCGGATGACTTCTACAAGCCCGCGCATGAGCTGATCTTCGACGTCGCCACCAAGCTCTACAACGGCGGCGACCCGGTCGACGCGCTGACCGTGAGCGCCGAGCTGCAGCGCACGCAGCAGCTCTCGCGGATCGGCGGGGCCGAGTACCTCCACACCCTCATCGCGATGGTGCCCTCCGCGGCATCCGCCGGATACTACGCGCGCCTCGTGCGTGAGCAGTCGATCCTCCGTCGCCTCGTCGAGGCCGGCACGCGTATCGCGAACATGGGCTACGACGGCGATGGCGGCGAGGTCGACATGGTGGTCGACGGCGCGCAGGCCGAGATCTTCGCCGTCACCGAGCGCAGGAACTCGGACGACTACCTTCCGATCGGTGACATCCTCGAGTCGACGCTCGGTCAGATCGAGGACGCCACGACTCACGACGGCTCCATGCGGGGCGTGCCCACCGGGTTCCGCGACCTTGACGAGCTCACCGGCGGCCTGCAGGCGGGCCAGATGGTCGTCATCGCTGCCCGACCAGCGATCGGAAAGTCGACCCTCGGCCTCGACATCGCGCGCTCCGCGTCGATCCACCACAACATCGCCTCCGTCATCTTCTCGCTCGAGATGAGCAAGGAGGAGATCACGAAGCGCATGCTCGCGACCGAGGGCAAGGTCAAGCTCACCCAACTCAACAAGGGCCCGCTCGGACCTAGCGACTGGGACCGGCTGGCCCGTGCCTCGGCGCGCGTCTCCTCCGCGCCGCTGTTCATCGACGACTCGCCCAACATGACGCTCATGGAGATCCGCGCGAAGTGCCGCCGGCTCAAGCAGCAGCACAACCTCGGGCTTGTGGTGCTGGACTATCTGCAGCTCATGAGCTCGGGCCGCAAGGTCGAGTCGCGTCAGCAGGAGGTCTCGGAGTTCTCCCGTGCGCTCAAGCTCCTCGCGAAGGAGATCGAGGTGCCGGTCATCGCGATCTCGCAGCTGAACCGTGGCTCCGAGCAGCGCGGCGACAAGAAGCCGATGCTGTCCGACATGCGTGAGTCCGGCGCGATCGAGCAGGACGCCGACATCGTGATCCTGCTGCACCGCGAGGACGCGTACGACCGCGACAACCGGCCGGGAGAGGCCGACTTCATCGTCGCGAAGCACCGCGCGGGACCCACCGACACGATCGCCGTCGCCTTCAAGAAGGACTACGCGCACTTCGCCGACATGGCGCCGCAGATGTAGCCGCGCGGTGGACCCCGAGCGGGTCTACCGTGGAAGGAGAGGACGCCTCGTCCACCTGAGACGGGAGGCGAGCCATGACGACGGCCAGGCGTCGCGTCCTGCTCACGGGCGCGACGGGCAACTGGGGTCGCGCGACGCTACGGGCGTTCCGCGACGTCGACGACCTGTACGTGCGCGTGCTCGCGCTCACCGGCGCCGAGGAGCACGCCGTGCTCGAGGAGTTCGCCGACCTGCCCCATCTGGAGATCTACAAGGGAGACCTCACCCGCCTCGCGGATGTGGCCCGCGCGATCGACGGCGTGGACGTCGTCCTCCACGTGGGCGGGCTCGTGTCTCCCGAGGCCGACCGCTACCCGGCCCGCGCGCACCGCATCAACGTCGGCGGCATGAGGAACATCATCGCCGCCGTTGCGGCGTTGCCTGACCCTTCCGCGATCGCCGTCGTCGCCGTCGGCTCGGTCGCCGAGACCGGGGACCGCCAGGTTCCGCACCACTGGGGGCGCGTCGGCGACCCGGTCCGCGTGTCCCGCTTCGATCACTACGGCCAGACGAAGGTCGAGGCGGAGCGTCTGCTGGTCGAGTCGGGGCTTCCCCGGTGGGTGTGGTTGCGCCAGACGGGCATCTTCCACGAGGGCCTGCTCGCGGTGCGCGACCCGATCATCACCCACGTGCCGCTCGGCGAGGTGATGGAGTGGGTCTCGGATGACGACGCCGCACGGCTGCTCAGGGGACTGACCGAGCCCGACGTGCCCGACCAGGTCTGGGGTCAGGTGTTCAACGTCGGCGGCGGCGAGGGCTGGCGGCTCACGAACTGGGAGTTCCAGACCGCGCTCGCGGCGGCGATGGGCGTCAAGGATGTGCGAGCCTGGTACGAGAGGAACTGGTTCGCGACCAGGAACTTCCATGGTCATTGGTTCACGGACAGCGACTGCCTCGAGGAGCTCGTGCCGTTCCGCCAGGACGTCTTCCAGGAGGTCCTCCACGACGCCATCGCCGACGCACCGACACAGGTCCGCCACGCGGGCAAGGTGCCGCCATGGGTGGTCAAGCGCGCGGTCATGCACCGACTCGCGCACGCTCCGCGCGGCACGATGCACGCGGTCCACCACCGGCGCATGGCCGAGGTGGACGCGCACTTCGGGTCGCTGGACGCGTGGCTGCGTATCGGTGGCTGGGACACGTTCGCCCCGCCGAACCCCTCGCGCGAGCCGACGCTCCTGGACCACGGCTACGACGAGTCCAGGCCGCCGTCCACCTGGACGCGCGACGACCTGGCGGGCGCCGCGCAGTTCCGGGGTGGCGAGCTCGTGACTCCCCTCGTGCGCGTCGGGACGCCGAGCGCGCGCCTGCGGTGGAGGTGCGCCTTCGGCCACGAGTTCGACGCCAGTCCCCAGCTGATCCTGGCCTGGGGTCACTGGTGCCCCGAGTGCGTCCGGGACAGTGCGAGCTACGCGTGGCAAGCCACCCGCAATCCCTTCCTGGCGCAGGTGGAGGAGCCTCAGGAGCCAGCGACGCGCGCGGGGGAGCAGCGCCGAAGGACCGAGGGATCCCTGGCCGCCGAGGGCCCTCGAGTGGCCTGACGCCGAGCCCGCGTATCCGGGCGAGCGGGTTCCCCACCCATGGTTGACTGGACGTGAAGCGTCGGCGCCGCGCCGGCCGAAGGGAGACCGCATGTCCGCCATCAGCCCCACCCTCGCCCTCCGCGACGGCCGCGAGATCCCGCAGGTGGGCCTCGGCGTGTGGAAGGCGAGCCAGGAGCAGGCGACGATGGCGGTCCGCGAGGCGCTGAACGCCGGCTACCGTCACATCGACACCGCGGCGATCTACAAGAACGAGGAGGGCGTGGGCGCGGGCCTGCGCGAGTCCGGCGTGCCGCGCGAGGACGTGTTCCTCACCACGAAGGTGTGGAACCGCGACCAGGGCTTCGAGTCGACGAAGGACGCGGCGCGCGCGAGCCTCGACCGCCTCGGGGTCGACTACGTCGACCTTCTGCTCATCCATTGGCCGGTGCCCATGGTCGACCGCTACGTGGACACCTGGAAGGCCATGATCGAGCTGCGCGACGCCGGCCTCGCCCGCTCGATCGGCGTCTCGAACTTCACGCCCGCGACCCTGGACCGGCTCGTCGATGAGACGGGCGAGGCGCCCGTCATCAACCAGATCGAGGTGCACCCGTACCTCCAGCAGGAGACGATGCGCGCGGTCGACGCGGGTCACGGGGCCCTGACCGAGGCGTGGAGCCCGCTGGGGCAGAGCCACGTGCTCGGGGATCCCGTGATCGAGGCGATCGCGGCGAAGCACGGGAGGACTCCCGCGCAGGTCGTGATCCGCTGGCACGTCCAGCTCGGCAACGTCGTCATCCCCAAGTCGGTGACGCCCGCACGCATCGTCTCCAACATCCAGGTGTTCGACTTCGCTCTCGACTCCGACGACCTCGCCGCAATCGGCGCGCTCGACAGGGGCGAGCGCTTCGGCCCCGATCCCGACACGTTCGGCCCGCCGCGCCCCTGACCCATCCGGCGCCGCGAGGGCTCCGAACGTCGGGCATGAAGACTCTGCCTGCGAAGACCCTGCGCGCCCTTCCCGTCCCCGTCCTCGGTGCCACCCTGCTCACGCTCGCGGCCTGCGCCCCGGCCGCCAACGATGCCGGCTCGTCCGACGCGACGGCGATGGACGCATCGTCCTCGTCCGAGGGTCACGCCTCGATGGAGACGGACGATGCGATGGTGGACGATGCAGGGGAGACGGGGGAGGCCATGGCCTCCGGCGGCGAGGTTTACGTCCCCGATCAGCTCCGGTTCACGGCGACGACGCTCGCCGACGGCGAGGAGTTCGACGGCGCGAGCCTCGCGGGTCAGGACGCTCTGATCTGGGTGTGGGCCTCGTGGTGCCCCACGTGCCAGGCGGAGGCGCCTGCGGTCGCCGAGGCCGCCTCAAGGCTGCCCGAGGGTGTCGCGCTGTACGGCCTCCCGGGCAAGTCGGCGCTCGTCGACGCCGAGGCGTTCGTCGCGACCTACGATCTGGGCGGCTTCCCGCATCTGTTCGACGTAGACGGCACCCTGTGGGCGAACTTCGGTGTCGCATCGCAGCCGGCGCTCATCATGATCGATGACGACGGCAGCATCGAGGTGCTCGCGGGCGCGACAGACGCGGATGGCATCGTCGCCGCGGCCGAGGAGCTCGCGCAGTCCTAGCGGTCCGCAGCCCTGGCAACCGCCGCCCGAGCGGCCCGCAGTCCTACGCGTCCTTGCGCCCCACCGCGTCGCGGATCAGGGACAGGGTGGCGGGATCGGCGGCCGGCCCGGGAACGGACGGAGCGGCGTCAGTGGAAGCGGTGCCGCCGCGGACGCTGGCGGCGCGCTCCTGGCGCCGAGCGGCCACGAGCACCGATGCCACGGCGACGGCGACGAGTGCGGCCAGGGCGACGAGCGTCGTCGTCCCCCAGGAGGCGATCCAGGCGGACACGGTCGACTGCCAGGAGGCCGTCGTGAGGAGCACCGGGTCCAGGGCTCGGATCCCGTAGTGCGGCAGGACCTCCGCGAGCCCGAACACGAGGACGTACGCTCCCGCCGCGACCATGAGCACTCCGCCGGCGCGCATCAGCAGCGGCGTGCGCGAGCGGAGCGCCGCGGCCGCAGAGGCGCCGGCGAGCGCGGCGATCATCGACAGCGTGAGGACGCTCGCTCCCATGCCGACGCCGTACGCGAGGAACGGTGTGATCGCCGCGACCGGGCCCGGAGCGGCGAGGGATTGCGTCACGACACCGAGGAACAGCCCGATCGTGCAGCTGAGGGACGCGATCGCGAAGGCCGCGCCATAGGCGAGCTGCGAGGAGAAGGTGCGTCCGGGCGCCGAGCCGCGCATCGCGAGCCCCGGCCCGCGCAGCTCGCCGCGCCACGCGAGCACCACGCCGAGCACCATGAGACCAGCGCCGAGCACGACGGTCACGTACGACACGTAGGGGAGGATCGATCCCTGGAGTCCTGCGTTGACGGCACCGAACAGCAGGCCGAACGCGGTGAAGATCCCGGTGAAGGCGAGCGTCATCGCCGCACCGAACCCGATCGCGCGCCGCAGCGCGACCGCCCGGCCGACGCGCTCATCGGCCGTGCCGGTCACGATCACCGTGAGGTAGGCGGGCAGCAGCGCGAAGCCGCACGGGTTGAAGGCCGCGACCGCGCCGAGCAGCAGCGCATAGGCGGTGGCCGTGGGGTCGATCACGGGGGTTGCCTCACCTTCCGAACGTCCTTGTCTTGTTCGGGACGGGTTCGGAGCCCGAGGCCCGGCGGATCGGTTCAGTGCCGCGAGGAAGTGGACCGTCCGCGCGGCCTGAGGTTCGCGAGCGTCACGCCGCCGATCACGGCGACCCCGCCGAGCAGCTCGGCGTAGGTCCACGGGTGGCCCGCGGCGATCGTGAACGCCGTGGTGAACACCGTGATGAGGTTGAGGAAGACGCCGGCGCTGCCTGCGGGCAGCGCCGTGAGCGCCCGGTTCCACAGCGGGTACGACAGCACCGAAGGGAAGATCGCGATGAAGAGCAGCGCCCACCAGCCGGTCCCGGTGCTCGGGAGCGCGGGGCCGCCGCTCAGGAGCGCGATGGGCGCGAGCACCGCGACGCCGATCACGGCCTGGAGCGACGTCGACGTGATCGGCGGCATCTGCGGCGCGAGCCGGCCGAGGATCGTGTACGCCGTCCACGCGGTGATGGCGCCGATCATGAGCAGCTGCCCGGTTCCGAAGCCGTTCGTGAGCACGAGCCACGGCTCGCCGTTGGTGAGCACGACGAGGACGCCGACGAGCGCGATCGCCACGCCCCCGACGGAGCGTCGGGTGAGAGGCTGGCGCAGCACGAGCGCGGCGGCGAGCACGATCAGCGCGGGGTTGAACGCGTTGATGAGGCCCGCGTCGAAGGCCCCGATGAACTGCAGCGAGCTGTACAGCAGCAGGTTGTAGCCCGCGAGGCCCGTCGCGCACAGCGCGATCAGCCAGGGCCAGGCGCGGGCGGCGGCGCGCCAGTCGGGCCGCTCGGTGACCTGAGCGAGCACGAGCAAGGGGACGACAGCGATCGACCAGCGCAGCAGCACGAGCGACAGCGGATCGACGTCGTGCACGACCTCGGCGCCGACGATGTAGTTGCCGGCCCAGAACAGGGTCGCGCCGAGGAGGGACACGATCGCGACGGAGCGCCCGCGCCCGGACGATGCGGGGGCGGCGGGCGCGGATGTCGTCACCTGAGCGAGCCTAGCCTCGCGCCCATGGTCCACCGGAGCGGTGCTGGCACGGCGCGACGCCACTCCACAAGCGACGAGGCGCCCGCCCCTGAGCAGGGGCGGGCGCCTCGTCCAAGTGTGGATCGCCTACGGCTTGAGAAGGACCTTGCCCTCGCGGCCGGGCTTGAAGTTCGCCTGCGCGGCCTCGCGGATCTGGTCGAACGACATGACGGCCTCGACGGGCAGCTTCAGCGTGCCGTCGCCGATGCGCGCGAAGAGCTCGCCCATGAGGCGGCGGCGGTCGTCGGCGGGCATCGCGGCGCTGACCTTCGAGCCCCAGAAGCCCTTCACGGTGGCCTGCTTGAAGATCACGTCGCCCGACGCGATGTTCATGGTGGGGGACGCCATCGCGCCGAACGAGACGAGCGTGCCACCCTCGGCGAGCATCGACAGGACGTCGCCCGACGCATCGCCGCCGACGGAGTCGATGCCGACCTTGATGGGGGCGTCGCCCGCGATCGCACGGACCTGGTCCTTCCAGTCATCGGCGTCGGTCGCGACCACGCGCTCGATGCCGGCCGCGGCCAGCTCGGCGACGCCCTCGGCGCGGCGCACGAGGCCGATCACGTTGATGCCGCGTGCGGGCGCGAGCTGGGCGACGAGGCGGCCGACCGCGCCGTTGGCGGTGTTCTGGATCATCCAGTCGCCCTCGGACAGGCCGAGGTGGTCGAGGAGGCTGATCGCGGAGAACGGCATCGCGACGAGCTGGGCCGCGACCTCGTCCGGCACGCCCTCCGGGACGGGGAGGAGCGCCGCGGCGTTCGCCACGAAGTACTCGGCCCACACGCCGAACGTGCCGCCGGTGGCGACGCGCTGACCCACCGCGAGGTGCTCGACGCCCTCGCCGAGCGCGTCGACCACGCCCACGGCCTCGGTGCCGGCCTTCGCGGGCAGCTCGGGCTTGAAGCCGTAGGTGCCGCGGATGGTCCACAGGTCGTGGTTGTGGATGGGGGACAGGAGGAGGCGGACACGGACCTCGCCCGGGCCGGGCTCGGGAATCTCGGTCTCGGTGACGGACAGGACGGCGGCGGGGTCGCCGAACTCAGAGTGCATGACAGTACGCATGGTCATGTCCAACAGTCATACCCCCGATGGCATTCCGTGCCACAAGGCGATCTCTCTCACGGCTGAACGGCCCGCTCCCTGCCCGTGTCGCGCTGATAGGTTGCAGGCGTCCCCTTCCCTGCACGCCGAGGAGGAGACCGCATGAGCCTGACGCACGAGGAGCTGCTCGAGGCGTTCGGGCGCGAGCTCGTCTGGCACTACTGCTTCGACGACCCGAGCGGGAGTCCGGACACGGCGGGGATCTGGGAGCAGGACGGACGCTGGCACGTGGGCGTCGCCGACTCGGCGGGCGCCCTGATCGCCGAGGCCGACTTCGATATCGCCGATGACGCGCGCGAGCGCCTCCTGGCTGAGGCGCGTCGCCTCACCCGCGCTCGGGGCCCCGCAGATCGGTTCGCTGAGGAGATGGCGAAGGAGCCGGGGTGGCGCCCCGACCCGGAGCTGCTCGACGGCGACCACCTCCGCTGGTGGGACGGCGGCGCGTGGACCGAGCACCGGGACAGCATGGTGCCCGCGCCGGCTCCCGCACTCGGGGTTGCGGAGGACGCCGGATCCGAGCCGACCTTCCCCCCGCCGCCTCCCGGCGTGGAGGCCGGCGACAGACCCGAAGGAATCGACGAGGAGTCCGCGCGCAGGGCCTCGTGGGTGCTGTTCTTCATCATGGCGGTCGGCGTCGTGGCCCTGACCGCGCTCGCGTACTACGTGCTGGCGCCCCTCCTCTTCTGGATGCTCGACACCTTCGTGTTCCCGGCGATCGACTGGCTCTTCGGCGACTAGTCCCCGTGCACCGCGACCGCCCGCGCGAGGTCCCCTCCCGCATCGTCCCGACACGCGGAAGGATGGGAGCAGGAGGTCTCCGATGGCGGCGACTGGGATCGAGCGCTGGGTGCCGGGCGTGCGCATCGTCCGCGAGTACGAGCGCGCGTGGCTGTGGCCCGACGTACGCGCGGGCCTCGTCGTCACCGCGCTCATGATCCCTGCTGGCATGGGCTACGCGACCGTCGCAGGGCTGCCCCCGGTGACCGGTCTGTACGCGTCGATCGTCCCCTTGGTCGCCTACGCGGTCTTCGGACCCAGCCGCATCCTCGTGCTCGCGCCCGACTCCGCGCTCGCTCCGATCATCGCCGCGTCGATCCTGCCGCTCGCGCTCGGGGACCAGGACCGGGCCGTCGCGCTCGCGGGCGCGCTCGCGGTCCTGGTCGGGGCGTTCATGCTCGCCGCCGCCGCGTTCCGGCTCGGCTTCGTCACGGACCTGCTGTCCAAGCCGGTGCGCGTCGGATATCTGAACGCGATCGCGCTCATTGTGATCGTGTCGCAGATCCCCAAGCTGCTGGGGTTCTCGGTCGACGCGGAGGGCCCGTGGGCGGGGGCGCTCGTGGCCTGGCGCGGGGTGCGGGACGGCGAGGCGATCCCGATCGCGGCGGGCATCGGCCTCGGCTCGCTCGCCGTCATCCTGCTCCTGCGCCGCTACCGGTCGCGGATCCCCGGGGTGCTCGTCGCCGTGGTCGCCGCGATGCTCGTCGTGTGGTTGGCAGGACTCGACGGTGACCTGCCGGTGGTGGGAGGCCTTCCTCAGGGGCTGCCCGCCCCCGCGCTCGGCGGGCTCACCTGGGCCGACATCGGCGAGCTCGTCGCCCCGGCCGCCGGCATCGCGCTGGTCGCCTTCACCGATAGCGCCGTGCTGTCCCGCACGCTCGCCGCCAGGCGCGGCGAGACCGTGAGCGGCAGCGCCGAGCTGGGCGGCATCGGGGCGGCCAACGTCGCGACCGGCCTGCTCGGCGGCTTCCCCGTCTCCGCATCGTCCTCGCGCACGCCCGTCGCTCAGGCGGCCGGCTCCAAGACCCAGCTCACCGGCGTCGTCTCCGCCGCGCTCGTGCTCCTGTTCATGCTCGTCGTCCCGGATCTGACCAGGTATCTGCCCCAGGCCGCGCTCGCGGCCGTCGTCATCGGGGCCGCGCTGACATTGATCGACGCGCCGGCCGTCTCGGCGCTGTGGCGGATGAACAAGGTCGACGCCGCGCTGTCCCTGGTCGCGATGCTCGGCGTGCTCGTGTTCGGGGTGCTCGAGGGGATCGTCGTCGCGATCGTCTTGTCGCTCATGACCTTCGTGAACCGCTCGTGGCGTCCGTACCGCGCGCAGCTCGGCCGCATCCCCGGGCGTCGCGGGTACCACGACCTGTCGCGGCACACGAAGCACGGCGAGACCATCCCCGGCGTCGTGATCCTGCGCTTCGACGCCCCGCTGTTCTTCGCGAACGGCTCGATCTTCGACGACTGGGCGCGCGCGACGGTCGAGGGAGCCGGGCCGGAGGTGCACACCGTGATCCTCGCCGCGGAGCCGATCACGAGCATCGACACCACGGCCTTCGACGAGCTCGCGGAGCTCGACGACTACCTCGCGGCGCGCGGGATCAGGCTCGTCTTCGCCGAGGCGAAGGGACCCGTCAAGGACACCCTGCTGCGGTACGGGGGTCAGGAGCGCTTCCCGCCCGAGCGGTTCGCGCCCACTGTCGGCGCTGCGGTCGACGAGGTCACCGGCACGTGGCGAGGCGACCTGGGCGGGGGTGTCTGAACCGTCACGGTCGTGCGGTCCTCACCTGTGCGTCGTCACCGGGGGCGGTGGTGAGCCTCGGCTCCGCTCTCGTTCCGGCGGACACTTTCTGACACATCTCGGAACGGGCGCACGGCGTGTCGTGGGCAACACGCCGTGCGCCGAGCTCGGGCTGTGTCAGAAAGTGTCCGCCGAGGGCCGCACCTGCGGGCGCCACCCCAACGTTCCGGCCTAGGGTTGCGTTGTTGCTGGCATGAGCGGGGGTGAGCGCCAGTGAGCAAGGGGGTTGAGGGCACGTCCGGCCCATGGCGACCGCGCCGCGGACGGATCCTGATCGCGCTGTGCCTGGGCTTCCCGGTGCTGTGCGCGGCGGCCTACACGGCCTTCGGTGGGGTGCTCGTCGCGGGCTTCGGCTGGCCCGTCGGGTTCGTGATGATCGCTGGCGCGCTCGTGGTCGCGCCGGTGGCGCTGACGATGATCGCGCGTCGACTCACGGGTGCGCGGCGGGTGGCAGGTGCGGTGGCAGCGGTCGTGGCCGACGCGGTGATGCTCGTCGCCGCCCTCGCGCACTTCCACGAGCTGCCGATGGTGTGGGTTCCCGCCATCGGGATCGACGTGGCCTTCCCCGTCATCGGCGCCGTCGCGACGCTGGTTTGGGGCGCCTTCCTGGGCGGCTGGACGACGCGGGTGCTGGGCGGTCTCGCGGGCGTGGGAGTCGTGATCGCCGCCGCAGTCGCCCTTCAGCCGGAGCCGTCACCGTATGAGGAGCTGATGAGGACGCCGAGCCCGGAGGAGGCCTACGAGCGCTACGCCGATGGCGTGGAGGACCAGCTGTCCACCGACGCACCAGGCGTGACATTCGTCGAGGTTCACGACAACGGCGTCCCGATCTCGATCGTCGTCGCCGACGGCGGCGGGGTCGTGGAGATCAGACGGGACTCGAACCTGCCGGCCGACGAGACGGACAGATATCCCTGCTGGTACATCGCAGAGCCGAACGCTGACGTCCCCGAGCAGCAGGCGGGCGATCCCGCGCTGACGGCCGCCGACTACTCGGACAGATGCGAGCGTGACGATGCGGGCTGGCGGCGGGTCGACGGGTCAGGGTACGCGCGGCCATGGGACGGCGGCTACGTGTTCGTCTACGCCGCCGACGAGGACGAGATCAGCGGGTACGGGGCGGAGCACGTGGAGGCGGCCGGTGGATCTCGGCCTGCGAACGCCGACGAGGTCGCCGCCGTCCTCGCGGGCCTGCGGCCTCTCACTGACGCCGAGATCCGCATCGCGTACGACGCCGCGACTCCCGACGAGCCGGAGGCGTGAGGTTCGAGCGGCGGGGCATGCTCGACGCCGTGGTGCACGTGGCTGCCCCGCGAATCGGCGTTCCGTGCATCGTCCGCGGGAAACGACCCGCGAGACGTTGACGCGTCCTTAGCCTGAGCGTGCCCACAACGGCGTGGGCACCCAAGGATTGGACAAGTCCCCATGACCTACCTTGCATCGGCCGGAAAGCGGCCAGGCCGCGCGCGCCATCTCCTCTTCGCCGCGCTCCCAGCGGCGGCGGTCCTCACGATCGCCGCGTGCACGCCCGCAGGCACGGGCGGCTCCTCGGACTCGGCGGAGCCCTCGTCGTCGTCCTCCGAGTTGGCTGCGGGAGACGAGATGGGCGACACCATCAAGATCGGCTACATCGCCCCGGCGACGGGAACCCTCGCCGGCTTCACGGACGGCGACCCGTACATGCTCAGCTACGTCCGCGAGCAGTTCGCCGACGGCATCACGATCGACGGCGTCACGTACCCGGTCGAGATCATCGACCGCGACTCGGCGTCCGACGCCGCGAAGGCCGGCGAGCTTGCCCAGGAGCTCATCACCGACGAGCAGGTTGACCTGCTCATGGCCACCTCCACCCCCGAGACCGTGAACCCGGTCATCGCGCAGTGCGAGGCGAACGCGGTGCCGTGCCTCACCGCCAACGCCCCGTGGCAGGCGGTCATCTTCGGCGCCGGCTTCGGCCCCGACAACCCGATGAAGTGGACGCACCACTTCTTCTTCGGCATCGAGGGCTTCGGCGACGTCGACCCGCTCGCGTGGGACCAGATCGACACCAACAAGAAGGTCGGCGTGCTGTGGCCCAACGACTCAGACGGCGGCGCCTTCCGCGATCCCGACACCGGCTACACGCCGTACGCCGAGGCCGCGGGCTACACGATCGTCGACCCGGGCGCCTATGAGGACGGCACGCAGGACTTCACGTCGATCATCCAGACGTTCAAGGACAACGACGTCGAGATCATCGCGGGCATCCCGATCCCGCCCGACTTCGTGACGTTCTGGACGCAGGCCGCGCAGCAGGGCTTCCACCCCAAGGTCGCGACGATCGGCAAGGCGCTGTTCTTCCCGACCACGGTGCCGTCCATCCCGGACGACCTGGGTCAGGGCCTCGCGTTCGCGACGTGGTGGGGGCCGACGTTCCCCTACCAGTCGAGCTTCGACGACCTCACGCCGCAGCAGTGGATCGACGGCTTCGAGGCGAGCCCCGAGGGCGAGGGCCTGGTGTGGAACCAGGCGACGCCGCTCAACCTCTCGCTGTTCGAGGTCGCGAAGGTCGGCCTCGAGGCCTCGGGCGATCCGCACGACAAGGCGGCGGTCAGCGCCTCGTTCGACGACATCAACATGATGACGCTCGGCGGGCAGATCGACTTCACGAGCGGCCCGTTCCCCGGCATCGCCACCATCCCGACGGCGATGGGCCAGTGGCAGAAGGACGATGCTGGCGAATGGGAGTGGGTCGTCGTCGACGCGGGCGACGTCCCCGACCTTCCCGTCGACCGTCCGCTCGACATCCTGGCCTGGTCGTGACTCCTCCCACGGCGACCGCCGAGGCCCTGCTCGAGGTCGACGGGCTCGCCAAGTCGTACGGCGCGCTCGACGTCCTCACCGGCGTGGACCTCGCGGTCCCCGCCGGGCAGGCCCTCGGCATCGTGGGACCCAATGGGGCCGGGAAGTCGACGCTGCTGAGCGTCATCAACGGCACCGAGCGCGCGACCCGGGGGGTGGTCAGGTTCGCGGGGCGCGACGTCACGAGCGTCAGCCCCGCGGACCGGGCCCGCGCCGGAATGGGACGCACGTTCCAGATCCCGCGGCCGTTCACGCACCTCACGGTGTTCGAGAACGCGCTCGCGGGAGCGTCGTACGGCGCGGGGCTGCACGGCCACGCCGCCGACATGCGCGCGCTCGAGGCGCTCGAGATGGCCGACATGCTCGACGTCGCCAACGCCCCGGCGGGCAGCCTTCCCCTCCTGGGCCGCAAGCGGCTCGAGCTGGCGCGGGCGCTCGCGACCGAGCCGCGCCTGCTGCTGCTCGACGAGATCGCGGGCGGCCTCACCGAGGCCGAGTGCGACAGCCTCATCGCGACGATCCGGCAGCTTCATGGCGAGGGCATCACGATCATCTGGATCGAGCACGTCGTGAAGGCGCTCACCGCGGTGGTCGAGAGGCTCGTGTGCCTCGCCACGGGGGTGATCGTCGCCGACGGGCCTCCCGACGAGGTCATGCGCAGCGCCGAGGTGCAGCGCGTGTACCTGGGCGGAGGCCTGTGATGGCGCTGCTCGCGGCGGACGGGATCGATGCGCGCTACGGCGACGTGCGCGCGGTCACCGGGGTGTCCCTCAGCCTGGCCGAGGGCGAGCTGCTCGCCCTCGTCGGCGCCAACGGCGCCGGGAAGTCCACGCTCCTGCGCGTGCTGGCCGGGGCGCATCGTCCCTTCGCGGGGACGGTCGCGTTCAGGGGTGAGGACGTCACCGGGCTGCGCGACTTCGAGCGCGCTCGGCGAGGGATCGCGCTCGTGCCCGAGGGTCGCCGCCTGTTCGCGAGCCTCACGGTGCGCGAGAACCTCCTGGTCGGCGCCGGATCCCGGCGCACGGGGCGGTGGAACGTGGGCAGCGTGACCGAGGCGCTGCCGATGCTCGCGCCGCTCCTGGACCGCAACGCTTCGCAGCTGTCCGGTGGCCAGCAGCAGGCGGTCGCGATCGGCCGAGCCCTCATGTCGAACCCCGAGGTGCTGCTGCTCGACGAGGTCTCGCTCGGCCTCGCGCCCATCGTGATCGATGAGCTGTACGCCTCCCTCGCCGCCGTGCGCGACGGGGGCCTCGGCGTCGTGCTCGTGGAGCAGGATCTGGATCGTACGCTCGCGGTCGCCGACCGCATCGTCTGCATGCTCGAGGGAGAGCCCGTGCTCGAGGGCACCCCGGCCTCGCTCAGCCGCGAGGCGATCACCGACGCCTACTTCGGGCACGTCGCCGCTCCCGCCGGGGGCGGGGCGGGCGGCCCCGGAACGGCCGGGGACGATGCGGGGGCCGGGAACGGGGGTGCCGCATGGTGGTCGTGAACGCCCTGGTGCAGGGCATCCTGCTGGGCGGCGTCTTCGCGATGGCCGCGCTGGGCCTGTCGATCGCGTTCGGGATCCTGCGCGTGGTCAACCTCGCCCACGGCGAGATCATGACCGTCGGCGCGTACATCGCGGCGATCGCGCTGTCCCGCTTCGGGGTGAGCGTGTGGGTGAGCCTCCTCGTGGCCGTGCCGCTGCTCGGCCTCGCCGGCTACTGGGTGCAGCGCGCGATGCTGCAGCGCGCGCTCAGGATCGGCGAGCTCGCGCCGCTGCTGGTCACGTTCGGGATCGCGATCATCATCCCCAACGTGCTGATCGAGCTGTTCACCACCAACAAGCAGGCGATCCCCACGGGCGGCCTCGCGGTGAGCAGCATCAGCCTGGTCGAGGGCGTGAACGTGGGCGTTCTGCCGCTCATCACGATGGCCGTCGCCGTGGCGCTCATCGCCGCGACCCAGCTCTACCTGTCCAAGACGCGCAACGGCCGCTACATGCGGGCCGCCGCCGACGACTGGGAGACGCTGCGGCTCATGGGCGTCGACCACCGGCGCGTGTACGCGCTCGCGATGGCGATGGCCTTCGGGATCGCCGCGCTCGCCGGGGTCTTCTTCGGGATGCGCCAGGGCGGCGTGACGCCCTACGACGGCCAGCTCGCGGTGCTGTTCGCGTTCGAGGCCGTCATCATCGGCGGGCTCGGGTCGCTGTGGGGAACGCTCGCGGGCGGCATCGTCCTGGGTGTCTCGCAGACCCTTGCGGGGGTGGTCAGCCCCGAGCTGCCGCTGCTCGTCGGCAACCTCGTGTTCCTCGCCGTCCTCATGTTCAGGCCCACGGGTATCGTCCAGAGCAAGGTGGCCGTCTGATGGCAGAGCTCGTCCCCGGCCACGTGCGCGTCGATCGGCTGCGCAGGCGCATGATCGCGACCCAGATCGTCGGCGCGGTCGTCATCCTGCTGCTCGCGCTCGCGCCCTACGTGTTCGTCCCCGCGGTCACGAGCCAGTGGATCAAGCTGTTCTACCTCATCACCCTCGCGACCGTGTGGAACCTCCTCGCGGGCTACGCGGGCATGGTCTCGGTCGGCCAGCAGGCCTACATCGGGCTGGGGGCGTACGGCATCTTCGTCTTCAACGACCTCGGTGTGAACCCCTATGCGGGCGCGCTCGTCGCGTCCGTCGCGATCGGGGTGATCGCGTTCGGGCTGTCGTTCGTGGCGTTCCGACTGCGCGGCGGGTACTTCGCGATCGGCACGTGGGTGATCGCGGAGGCCGTGCGGCAGGTCGTCGTGCGGTTCGACTCCCTCGGCGCGGGCCGCGGCCGGTCGATCGCGGACTACACCGAGGATCCCGTGATGCGGAACCTCTTCACGTACTGGCTCGCGCTCGGGATCCTCGCGGCGACCCTCATCGCGACGCTGTTCCTGCTGCGCAGCCGCATGGGTGTCGCGCTTCAGAGCATCCGCGACAACGAGGTGGCCGCGCGCGCCCTCGGCATCCATGTGGGCCGCGCCAAGCGCATCGTCTTCGTGATCGCGGGGATCGGCGCGGGGCTCGCCGGGTCGGTGATCTCCCTGCAGCAGCTCGGGGTTCAGTCGCCCAACCAGATCTTCTCGGTGAGCTTCTCGGCGTTCATGGTCTTCATGGTGCTGATCGGCGGCATCGGCACCATCGAGGGGCCGATCGTGGGCGCGGTCGTCTACTACGTGATGGACCTCTACTTCAGCCAGATGGGCCTGTGGTATACTTCAGCCAGATGGGCCTGTGGTACCTCGCGGTGCTCGGTGTGCTGGCGATCGTCGTGACGCTGTTCCTCCCGCAGGGGATCTGGGGAGCGCTCGCGTCCCGATTCAACCTCAGCGTCTTTCCCATCGGGCATCGCGTCGTCGCCGTCGCGGACCTGGGGGAGCACAAGCACGTATCGCGTCACCCGGACGCGGTCATGACGGTAACGGACTGAATGATGACGATGACGCAACCGGCCGCACAGACCGGACAGAAGACGGCCTTCTTCGACAAGGGGACCTGGGAGGGGCGCACCTACCTGGGTGGATGGACGATGCTGAAGGCCACGGCCGACGCGGTGTCGCCTTCGACGGGAGCGCGGGTGGGCTCGTACGCCCTCGCCGACCCGGACGACGTGCAGACCGCGGTGGATCTCGCGGTGAGCGCGCAGCGCACGTGGGCAAGCACGTCCCCCGAGGAGAAGGCCGCCGTGCTGCGGCGCGCGGCCGCCCTCATCGAGCAGCACTCCGACGTGCTCGCGCAGTGGCTCGCCGAGGAGGCCGGTTCTGCGCCCGGCAAGGCCGCGTTCGAGGCGGGGCTCGTGGCGTCCGAGTTCCACCTCGCGTCCGCCACGGCGATGATGCCGTACGGCCAGCTCCTGCGCACCGGTCGACCGCGCACGAGCATCGCGAGGCGCCTGCCCGTCGGCGTGGTCGGCGTGATCGCGCCGTTCAACTTCCCCGCGATCCTGGCCGCGCGGTCGATCGCACCGGCGCTCGCGCTCGGCAACGCGATCGTGCTCAAGCCGGACCCGCGCACGACGATCGCGGGCGCGCTGTTCCTCGCCGCCATCCTCGAGGAGGCGGGGCTGCCGCCCGGCGTGCTGGGCGTGGTCCCCGGAGGGATGGAGGTCGGATCGGCGCTCGTGGACGAGCCGCGCGTGCCCATGATCTCCTTCACCGGCTCGACGCCCGCCGGACGCGCGATCGCCGCGAGGGCCGGGCAGCTCCTCAAGCGCGTCCACCTCGAGCTCGGCGGCAACAACGCGCTCGTGGTGCTCGCGGACGCGGACGTCGAGGCCGCCGCCTCGGCGGGGGCCTGGGGATCCTTCCTGCACCAGGGCCAGATCTGCATGACGACGGGCAGGCACCTGGTCCACGAGAGCCTCTACGACCGCTACGTCGAGCTGCTCACCGAGAAGGCCGGGCGGCTCCACGCGGGAGCGCCCTCGACCGGTGCCCCGCTGGGCCCGATCATCGACGGGAGGCAGCGCGACAAGGTCCACTCGATCGTCGGGCGCAGCATCGAGTCGGGCGCGCGCCTCACCGTGGGGGGCACCTATGAGGGCCTCTTCTACCAGCCGTCCGTCCTGGCGGACGTGGTGCCGGGTCAGGCCGCGTTCGAGGAGGAGATCTTCGGCCCGGTCGCGTCGGTGTCCAAGTTCTCGACGACCGACGAGCTGGTGAAGCTCGTGAACTCGTCGCCCTTCGGGCTGTCGCTCGGCGTGCTGACCGGCGACCCGTACGCGGCGTACGAGCTCTCGGACCGGATGCGCAGCGGCATCGTCCACATCAACGACCAGACCGTGGACGACGAGGCGCAGGCGCCGTTAGGCGGCGTGGGCGACTCGGGCACGGGCGTGAGGTTCGGCGGCCACGAGGCGAACATCGAGGCCTTCACCGAGACGCAGTGGGTGACCATCCAGGGGGAGATCGCGACCTACCCGTTCTGATCCTTCGTCATCCGCGTAGATCACGGATCGCCAACATCGTCGGCCAGATTGTTGACAATCCATGGGGGCGGTTTTACGTTCTGAGAATCAGCGCAAGGAGGCGGTGATGGTTGTTCACGCGGCAGGCAGCGCGGACGAGTGGCAGGACGTCGTCAGCCGCTGCTTCATCCCGATCAGCTTCGGCTCGTTCGAGCCCGGCTTCACGGCTCGGATGGACCATCTCGAGCTGGACGACAGCATCTCGATCTCGTGCGTCGCGACCGACGGCCACACCGTCAACCGGTCCGAACGGCTCGCCGCGCGGTCCGAGGTCGACGACCTGCACCTGTCGCTCCAGGTCGCCTCTCGCGGCACGGTCCGTCAGGGGCGACGCATGGTGTCCGTCCGTCCCGGCAACGCGTCGATGTACGCGACGCACTCGCCCTACTATCTCGACTATTCGGAGCCAGGGCAGCGGCAGCTCATCGTGCAGGTCTCGCAGTCGGCCCTCGACGTCCCCCCGGAGGTCGTCAAGGGCAGGCTCGGCCAGCTCAGCCTGCCCGCGAACGACGCCACGCGGGTCTTCTTCACGTATGCGCTGGACCTGCACCGGCACGGCGCGCCGCCGCAGAGCGCGCAGGCGAAGGAGGCCGCGGAGGTCGCCAAGGACCTCGCCGCGACGATGATCCGCGCCTCGGCAGAGGGCGCGCGCGTGCTGCCCCGCACCCGCGGTGGGCTGCTGCGAGCGATCCAGGACTTCGTCTCCGTCAACCTGCCGCACGTGCGGGTCGACGACATCGCCGCGGAGTTCTTCATGTCGCGGCGCACCGTGTATCACGTGTTCGAGGATGTCGGCATGACGCCGAGCGACTACCTGCGCAACCGGCGCCTCGCGCTCGCCGCCGCGCGCCTGATCGATCCGGAGTTCACCGACATGCCGATCGCCGAGATCGCGGTCGGCGCGGGCTTCGACGACGCGACGACGTTCACGCGAGCGTTCCGCCGCCAGCACGGGGTCACGCCGCGCGAGTGGCGCGCCGCAGGGACGATGCGGGAGCTCCCGGTCGCGTCGTAGCCGGCATGGCGGGGGCGGCCCCGACCTCCATCGTGCAACGGCACCCCAGTAGCATGACGACAGGAGGTGCCGGTGCGCGTCGAACACAGTCCCGAGGGGAAGCCCGTATCGGGGACAGTCGCGTCGCGCTCCGCGACCATCTACGACGTCGCCGAGCGTGCGGACGTCTCCCCTCAGACCGTGAGCAGGGTCCTGCGCGGATTCCAGGGCGTGCGTCCGGCCACGAGGGAGCGCGTCCTGGAGGCGCTCAAGGAGCTGGACTACAAGCCCAACGAGGCCGCGCGGTCGTTGCGCACCCGGCGTGTCAACCGGATCGGCGCGCTTGTGCATGCGATGAGCTCGACCGGGCCGGGCCGCACGCTCGAGGGCGCGGCGATGGCGGCGCGGGCGCATGGCTACGTGCTCGACATCGTCCCGATGGATGGCGAGGACCCCGCGTCGATCGCCTTGGCCTTCAGCCTCGCGGCCGAGCATCAGATCGCTGGAATCGTCGCCACGGCCGACACCGCCGCGGTCCGCGCCACGCTCGCCGAGCAGGCCGGTCCAGTCTCCGTGGTGTGGGGGGCGACGACGATCCCTGAGGGCTTCGACATGAGCCACGACGAGGCGATCGGGGCGCTCGCGGCGGATCACCTGGTCGGGCTCGGGCATCGCGACATCGCGTATATCGGCGGCCCGGAGTCATGGGCGGCGGCGACCGAGCGTGCGCGCGGCTTCGAGGTGCGGGCGCAGTCGCGTGGAGCGCGCGTCGTGTGGAGCGCTATGGCGGACTGGTCCGCGGACGCGGGCCATGCTGCGGCGTCCGCCCTCCTGGGTGCGGCGACGAGCGCCACTGCCCTCGCGTGCGGCAACGACGCGATCGCGATCGGTGCGCTCGCGGCGATGAACTCCAGGGGCGTCTCGGCTCCCACCGACCTCAGCGTGATCGGCGTCGACGACATCCCCGAGGCGCGCTATCACCTGCCGACACTGACCACGATCGCGCTCGACTTCGAGGCCGAGGGCGCGGGCCTCGTCGAGCGCCTGCTGAGCGACATCGGCGAGCTCGAGGCCTCCGCGGTGACCACCCCCGCGCCCCCTCGTCTCGTCGCACGCGAGTCGACGGCTCCGGTCCGGTAGGCGCAAAAGCCCCCATATTCCTGGAAAAGTACCTGGTAAATAGGCTACACACCGCTTCGGCGGCGCGATTGTCTCAGTTTGGCAAACACGCGCAACGAGGGGTTGCACTCAGACTGTTTTACACCTAGAGTCCGATGTTATCGATAGCAAATGTTATCGATGCCAAACAGCGACGAGGCGAACCCCTCCTCGTCGTGGAACCAGAGAGCACGCCGCAACGACGCGGCGAGGAGGCGTTCAAAGATGAACTCACGGACCATCAGGCTGGCGGCAGCCGGATCGGCGCTTGCCGTCGTCGGCGCGCTGGCCGGCTGCTCGGGAAGCAGCGATTCATCCGACGCGAGCGGCAGCGCGCAAGCGTCCGGAGACACGAGCGAGGCCAGCATCGCTGGCTGGACTCCCAACGAGGGCCGGCCGGAGGGCGAGATCCACGTGCTGGTCTTCTCGGACTCGGTGGCCGAGGTCGAGCGCGCGGCGGCCGAGCGCTTCAACGAGACCTCCGACATCAAGGTCGTCATCGACGAAGGCGCGAGCGCCGGCGTCGAGTACAACACGCAGGTCCGCACCCAGATCGGCACCGACAGCGCGCCCGACATCTTCATGAGCTGGGGCTCCGCGGGCATCCAGCCGCTCGTCGACGCGGACGCGCTGCTGCCGCTCGACTCGTTCATCGAGGACGACCCGATGCTCCAGGACGCGTTCCTGCCCTCGGTCTTCAACGAGGAGGTCATCGACGGCAGCGCCTATGGCATCCCGATGCGCGGTGTGGCCCCCGAGTTCCTCTACTACAACACCGACGTGCTCGCCGATGCGGGCCTCGAGCCGCCCACGTCGTGGGAGGACTTCAAGTCCCAGATCCCGGTCCTCCAGGACGCCGGCTACATCCCCGTCGCTCTCGCGGGCGCCGACAAGTGGCCCGACATGATCTGGTTCCAGTTCCTGTACGCGCGCTACCTCGGCAACGACGCGGTGGCTCAGGGCCTCGCGGGCGACACCTCGGTGTGGGAGTCCGACGGCTCGAAGGCTGCCCTCGCCGAGCTCAAGGACCTGGTGGACATGGGTGCGTTCGGCTCCAACTTCGCCTCTCAGTCCTATGGCGGAGACGGCACGGCGGCGCTGCTGCGCAACGGCCTCGCCGCCTACGAGCTCATGGGCTCGTGGCACTACGGCACGGTCAAGGGTGACGCCGAGTCGGTGGACAACCTCGGGTGGGTCGCGTTCCCTGACTTCACCGAGGGCGATGGCCTCGACGGTGAGATCGCCGGCAACCTGAGCAACTTCTACAACGTCGCCGCCGACACCCGGTACCCGGAGGCTGTCGCAGGCTTCCTGGCCGAGCTGTACGGGGACGAGTTCCTCAACGGCCAGCTCTCGTTCGGCAACGTGCCGCCGACCACGAACGCCGCCGACCTGATCGCCGCGTCCGACCTGGACGAGGGCTCCAAGGCCCACGCGACCTTCGTCGTCGACCTGGTCGAGAGCGCGCCGACCTTCCAGCTCTCGTGGGACCAGGTGGTCCCGGCATCGGCTCAGACCGCGTCGCAGGACGCCACGGCCGACTTCTTCAACGGGGCGATCGACGACCAGGGCTTCATCGACGCCTGGAACGCCGTCGTCACCTCCGAGTGACACGCCCTCACCACCGCCCCGAGACTCACCTCTCTCACTGAAAGACACGCTCATGCCTCGTCCCGACTCCGCGGGACCGGACACCAAGAAGCGGGGCGGCCTGCAGCACGCAGGCCGCCCCGGCTTGATCTGGTCCGTACCCGCACTGCTCTTCTTCGCCCTCTTCGCGATCGCGCCGCTCGGCGTGGCGCTCTACCTGTCCTTCACGGACTACCAGGGCATCCCCGTCGTCCCGCCGGAGTGGGTCGGCCTCGAGAACTGGGCGCGTCTGTTCGACGACGCCGCGCTGCACCGGGCGATCGGTGTGACGGTCATCCTGATCGTGCTGGCCGTCGTGACGCAGGTGCCCATCTCGCTCCTCATCGGGGTGTGGGCCGCGGGTCCGCAGCGCGGGCGAGCGATCGTCGTCACCTTGTACTTCATCCCGCTGCTGATGTCCTCGGCGGCGATCACGGTGCTCTTCGCGTCGCTCGTCGACCCGAACTTCGGTATCCCCGCGACGATGCGCGAGGTGTTCAACCTGCCCGCGGACAACATCTTCAGCAACCTTCTAGGCAACCCGACCACCGCGATCGGCGTCATCGCCTTCATCTACCTATGGGGCTCCTCGCCGCTGCACACGCTCATCTACCAGGGCGGAGCGCGACAGATCCCCGAGATCCTCTACCAGGCCGCCGCGCTCGACGGCGCCGGCCGGGTCCGGACGTTCTTCAGCATCACGATCCCTCAGCTGAAGAACACCATCGTCACCTCGACGATCATCATGGTCGTCGGCACGTTCACCTCGTTCGACATCATCCTGCTGCTCACCCGCGGCGGGCCCAGCGGGGCGACCTCGAACCTCCCGTACTTCATGTACGACAAGGGCATCGCCTCGCTCGACTTCGGCTACGGCAGCGTCGTCGCCGTCGTGCTGATCGTCCTCGCGATGCTCGTCTCGATCCTCATGGTGAAGGCCACCGGCTACGACAAGCTCGAGGGATCCCAGGAGGGAATCGGATGAGGCAACGTGCGAACTGGCCCGCCGCGATCTTCGCGGGCCTGTGGCTGGCGATCATCATGATCCCGGTCTACGTCATGGTCAGGGCCGGCTTCTCGAGCCGGGAGGACTATGGCAACTCCGGCCCCATCGGGATGCCGAACGCGTTCACGCTCGAGAACTTCCGCTACACGATGGACTCGGGATTCGGGAAGTACCTGCTCAACTCGGGGATCCTGACGGTCGGCACCGTGATCCTGGTGCTGCTGATGGTTCCGCCCCTCGCCTACGTGATCGTGCGCGGCCGCAGCCGGTGGATCCCCACCGTCTTCAAGGCGATGCTTTTCGGCCTGGCGATCCCCGCCCAGGTGGTCGTGATCCCGCTGTACTTCATCATCGTCAAGGTCGGTCTCTACGACTCCCTGCTCGGCGTGATCTTCCCGTCCGTCGCGTTCGTCATCCCCCTCACGACGCTCATCCTCACGAGCACCATGCGGGAGATCAACAACGAGCTCTACGAGGCCATGGCCCTCGACGGCGCCGGTTCGGTGCGGACCTTCCTCACGCTCGTGCTCCCGCTGTCGAAGGGTGGCATCGCGACGATCGTCGTGTTCAGCGCTCTGCAGACCTGGAACAACTACCTGCTGCCGCTCACCCTGACGCGGTCCGAGGACGTCCGCGTGGCCACGCTCGGCCTGGGCATCTTCAAGCAGCAGTTCGCGCTCAACGTCCCCGGCCTGATGTCCGCGGTGATGCTGACGATCGTGCCCATCCTGCTCATCTACATCTTCGCGCGCCGTTCTCTCGAGCGCGGTCTGATGGGCGTGGGGGGCAAGTGATGTCAGCGGCCACCTGGACCGACCGCGCCCTCAGTCCGCGCGAGCGGGCGCAGGCGCTGCTCGGCGAGCTCACCCTCGCGGAGAAGATCGCCCAGCTGGGAAGCTCGTGGCCGGGCGCGGAGGCGGCTGAGGGAGATGTCGCGCCGATGCAGGAGGCCCACCTGCAGGCGGAGCCCTTCGCCGAGGCGATCGCCAAGGGGCTCGGGCAGATCACCCGCAACTACGGGACCGCGCCGGTGGAGGCGGCTGCGGGCGCCCGCGTGCTCGCGCAGCGGCAGCGGGCGGTGGTCGCCGCGAGCAGGTTCGGCATCCCCGCGGTCGCGCACGAGGAGTGCCTCACGGGGGTGACGGCGTGGGGCTGCACGGTGTATCCCACGCCGCTCGCCTGGGGTGCGACGTTCGATCCCGCGCTCATCGAGCGCATGGGCGTCCGGATCGGTTCCGACCTGCGTTCGCTCGGGGTCCACCAGGGGCTGGCGCCCGTGCTCGACGTGGTCCGGGACTACCGGTGGGGCCGCGTGGAGGAGACGATGGGGGAGGACCCGCACCTGGTCGGCACCGTCGGAACCGCCTACGTCGCGGGCCTCGAGTCCGCGGGAGTGGTGGCCACGCTCAAGCACTTCGCGGGCTACTCCGCGTCTCAGGCGGCACGCAACCACGCGCCGGTGTCAATGGGCCCGCGCGAGTTCCGCGAGGTCTGCCTGCCGCCCTTCCAGCGAGCGCTGACGGTCGCGCGATCGATCATGACCGCCTACATCGACCGCGACGGCGTGCCCGCGACGGTGGACTCGGCGCTGCTCACGGACCTCCTTCGCGACCAGTGGGGGTTCGAGGGCACGGTCGTGTCCGATTACTGGGCGATCCCCTTCGTGGCGACCATGCACCGGGTGGTGGCCGATGCCCCCGCAGCGGGCGAGAGGGCGATCGCCGCGGGGTGCGACGTCGAGCTCCCTCACACGAGCACGTTCGCGGGCCTCGCGGACGCGGTCGCAGCCGGCAGGCTCGACGAGGCGACCATCGACAGATCGGTGCTGCGCGTCCTGACGCAGAAGGCCGAGCTCGGGCTGCTCGACGAGGGGTGGACGCCCGACGTGGACGTCGACGTGATCGACCTGGACTCTGCCGCGAACCGCGCCGTGGCCCGTCGGGTCGCCGAGGAGTCGATCGTCCTGCTCGACAACGACGGTCTGCTCCCGCTCGGTCGTGATCGCTCCACGATCGCGGTGCTCGGGCCGGTGGCGACCGAGGTGGGCTTCCTGTTCGGCTGCTACTCGTTCCCCAACCACGTGCTCGTCCACCACCCCGACCTCGGTCTCGGGATCGATGGCGTGTCCTACCTCGACGCGATCGCCACGGCGTTCCCCGACGCGGAGGTCGTGAGCGCCACCGGCGCATCGATACACGACGACGGCGCAGGTGATCTGGACGCCGCGGTCGCCCTGGCGCGCCGCGCGGACGTCGCGATCGTGATGGTGGGCGACCGTTCAGGGATGTTCGGGCTCGGGACGTCAGGCGAGGGCTGCGACGTCGCGGACCTCCGGCTTCCCGGCTCGCAGCAGGAGCTGATCGATGCGGTCGTCGCCTCGGGTACGCCCACGATCGTGGTGGTGAGCTCGGGTAGGCCGTACGCGCTCGGCGACTCGATCGACCAGGCGAGCGCCGTCATCCAGGCCTTCCAGCCGGGGCAGGAGGGGGGGCGTGCCCTCGCGGCGGTGCTTGCGGGAGACGTGAACCCCTCGGGCCGGCTCCCAGTCCAGGTGCCGCGCCCGTCGGCTCCGCAGCCGAGCACCTATCTCGCTCCGCCGCTCGCGCGTCACTCCCACGGCATCAGCAATCTCGACCCCTCGCCGCGGTATCCCTTCGGGCACGGTGGCTCCTACACGACCTTCGTGCGCGAGCTGCTGTCGCCGAGGTCCGTCGTCCTCGACCCCGAGGGGTCGCTGACGATCGAGGTCGAGGTGCGCAACACAGGTGCCGTCGGAGGCGCCGACGTGGTCCAGCTCTATGTGTCCCACGAGGTGCCGAGCGTGGTGCAGCCCGTCCGTCGCCTCGTGGGCTTCATGCGAACGGAGCTCGAGCCGGGCGCGGCCGCCGTCATCGCCTTCACGGTGCCCGCCGGCGCGCTCGCGATCGTCGGAAGCGACCTGCGGCGCGTCGTGGAGCCTGGCCGACTCACGCTCACCGTCGCGTCCTCCGCGGACGATCCCGGAGCGGTCGTCGAGGTGGACCTCGACGGACCAGGCAGGGCGCTGGCGCCAGACGAGGTGCCGACCGTCGAGGCTGCCGAGAGGAGACTCTCGTGACCGCCGTCAGCAAGCCCGCGACGGTCCACGACGTCGCTGCTCTCGCGGGGGTGTCGGCGCAGACCGTGTCGCGCCACCTGAGCGGTTACGAGGGGATCCGCCCGAAGACGCGCGCCAAGGTCGAGGCGGCTCTCGAGAAGCTCGACTATCGTCCGAACCGCGCGGCCCAGGTGCTGCGCACCCGTCGCTCGCGCAGGATCGGCGTCGTCATCCACGAGATGTTCGCGTTCGGTCCTGCGGGCCTGCTTCGCGGGGCGACGCGGCGGGCGCGCGAGGACGGTTACACGCTCACGATCGTCGGAGTCGACGGAGAGGACGATGCGGCGGTCACCGCCGCCTTCGACGCCTTCGAGGAGGAGCAGGCCGCGGGCGTCATGGCGGTCACGCTGACAGACAGCGTGCGCGTCACCGTGGAGAAGCGAATGCCCTCGGTGCCGATACTCGTGGATCCCGCCGAGGCGGGTGGCGAAGGCAGCTCGTTCAACGCGACCGGTGCGGCTCTCGCAGCACATCACCTGGCCGAGCTCGGGCACCGGAGGGTCGCCATGCTCGGCGGCCCCGATCACTGGCTTCCGGCGCGACAGCGACGCCAGGGCTTCCTCGCCGCCGTCGAGGGCGGCGCCGCCGAGTGCGTGCGCGTCTGGGAGGGCGACTGGTCTGCGGAGATCGGTGACCGGGTGGCGCGCGAGCTCGACCCCGCCGACGGCATCACCGCCATCTTCTGCGCGAACGACGCCGGGGCGATCGGGCTGATGCACGGCCTCCAGGCGCGGGGCGTCCGGGTGCCGGAGGACATCTCCGTGGTCGGCTTCGACTGCGCGCCCGAGGCCGCCTTCGCCTCGCCCCCGCTCACCACTGTCGACGCCCACTACGAGGAGCAGGGCCGCGCGGCGATCCAGAGCCTGCTGGATCGCATCGAGAACCGCGTGGCGACGCCCGCGCCCGCGACTGCGCCCGCACTGATCGTGCGCGGCTCGACCGCCCCGCCCCCGGGCCGGTCGAGCGCGCCGTCGGTCGGGACGACCTCCAAGGAGAACTCATGAGCACACCCGACGACCTGAACCGCCGCATCCTGTTCGGCGCGGCCTTCTACGACGAGTACCGGGTGACCGGGGACCTCGATCGCGATCTGGATCTCATGGCGGAGGCGGGGTTCTCCGCGATCCGCGTGGGCGAGTCCGTGTGGTCCACGTGGGAGCCCGAACCGGGCAGGTTCTCGCTCGACTGGCTCGAACCGGTGCTGGACGGAGCCCATTCCCGCGGCATCGACGTCGTGCTCGGGACCCCTACCTACGCGATCCCGCAGTGGCTTCAGCGTCTCCACCCCGAGATCGCGGCGGAGGACGCGACGGGACGCCCGGTCGCTTGGGGCTACCGCCAGGAGATCAACTACGTCAACGCGGACTTCCGTCGCTACGCCGAGTGGGTCATCCGGGCGGTGATCAGCCGCTACGCCGACCATCCCGCTGTGATCGGCTTCCAGGTCGACAACGAGCCCGGTCTGCACCTGCTGCACAACCGCGAGGTGTTCGAGGGTTTCAGGGACCACCTCCACGCGCGCTACGGCACCGTCGAGCGTCTCAACGAGGCGTGGGGGCTCGTGTACTGGTCCCACCTGCTCACCGACTGGGAGGACCTGTGGCTGCCCGACGGCAACTCGTTCCCCCAGTACGACCTGGAGTGGCGCCGCTATCAGGCGCATGTGGTCAACGAGTTCATCGAGTGGCAGGCGGAGATCGTGCGGGAGTACGCCGCGCCGCACCAGTGGGTGACGACGTGCATCTCCTACGAGCGGCCCGCCGTCGAGGACGTCGGCCTGTCGCGGTCGCTCGACATCCCGTCGGGCAACGCGTACTACAAGATGCAGGATGCGCTTCAGATCGGAGTCGAGGTACCGCGCCCCGAGGTGTGGTGGTCCTCTGGCGTGTGGGGCCTGTACGAGCAGGGCGATCGGATGTACTCCTCGGCGCAGGGGCCGTTCCTCGTAACGGAGACCAACGCGCAGTCGATCGGCCAGTCGCACTGGCAGAACCATCCCCCCTACGCGGGTCAGATCGAGCTGTGCGCCTTCGCACTCGTGTCGCGCGGCGCCCGCATGATCGAGTACTGGCAGTGGCAGACGCTCCACACGGGCATCGAGACGTACTGGGGAGGGATCCTTCCGCACAGCGGCAGGCCGGGGCGCATCTACCGGGAGATCGCCGCGCTTGGCGCACGGATCCGTGCGATCGAGCCGGACCTCGCGAGCTATAGGCCCGACGCGGATGTCGCGTTCGTGTACTCCACCGACACCAAGCGCGCGTATGAGTTCTATCCACCGCTCGCGGATGACGACGGCGGTCCGGACCCGCTGTCGTACCTGCGGATCTTCGACTCCTACTATCGGGGCGCCTTCGAGGCGGGGCTGCAGTCCCGTGTGGTCCACATGGCTCAGCTGCGCGATCTGGAGCCTGCAGAGCTCGTGTCGCGTCACCCCGTGCTCGTGGTCCCGACGCTCTATGTTGCAAGCGACGCCGAGCTGGACCTGCTGACCGCGTATGCCGCGGCCGGCGGGCACCTCATCGTGGGTATCCGCACGGGCTACGGCGATGCGCAGGCGGGTGCGCGGCCCGAGGTGGCCCCAGGGCCGCTGGCCGCCGCCGCGGGGATCACCTACGAGGAGTACTCGTCGCTCGACGCGTCCGTCGCGATCGAGGGCGCGGACGGCTTCGACGTCGCGGGAGGCGAAGGGACCGCGTGGGCGGACCTGCTCGAGCTCGACGGCGCGGACGCGCTCGCGGTCTACGCGTCGGGGATCTACGCGGGCCGGCCCGCGGCGACGACCGCGCGGCACGGCGAGGGCAGGGTCACGTACGTCGGCACGGTGCCGGACCAGACTCTGGCGCGCGCGCTCCTCAGATGGGCGGTCCCGTCGGGCCTCGCCGCCGCCTGGGAGGCGGACCCGACCGTGACCGTCGTGTCCGGCACCTCGGAGACCGGTCGTGTGTGGTTCGTGTCCAACTGGTCTCCCGATCCCGCACGGGCGATGGTGCCGCGCGCGATGACGCGCGAGGGCGCGTCCGTGGCCGCGGGCGAGGTGCTCGAGCTCGCCCCCTGGTCGGCCGCGGTGCTCGTCGAGTCGCTCGGACGGTAGGCGGTGGCGCGGCGCGCCACCGCCGCCGCGAGGGAGCCCACGCCCGACGCGCGAAGGTAGCGTGGACCGGGGCGAGCACGCGGGAGGCATGATGAACGCGCACGAGAATCCGGTAGCGATGCCGCCGCGCATCGCGCTCGACCCCCGCCTGTGGAACCTCGTGCTCGCCACGCGCATGTACGGCGCGCACTACCCGAGACTCTCGGCCGAGCGGGACACCCTGCACCTGGACGATCTCACCGAGGTGCGGCTCCTGTCCGACGGGAGCGTCGACATCTCCGTGCGTGAGGACCGCAGCGACCGGCGCAACGTCGAGTGGCGCTTCGCGACGTGGGACTACGCGCAGCGATGGCTCGCGGCCGAGGCTTCCGCGCGGCAGCCCCTGCCACGCGAGATCACCGAGACCCCCGATCCCCGCTTCGTGATCGAGCACGCGCGCACGGGACACCTGAGCCACGACGTGCTGCTCGACGGAGCCGTGGTCGCGCAGACGGGCCGCTATCGCGCGATCCGGCTCACGCATGCGCTGCTCGCATCGATCGACGACATCCCGCGCATCTTCTCGCCCGGCCCCGTCTCCACTCGGAAGGAACCGTGATCATGCCCCGTCGAGCGCTCGTGCTCATCGACGTCCAGAATGAGTACTTCACGGGTCGTCTGCCGATCCAGCACCCGCCGCGCGAGGAGTCTCTCGCGCGCATCCTCGAGGCGGTCGAGACCGCGGAGACCGCGGGCGTCCCGATCGTCGTCGTCCAGCACGACTCGGGCGCGGCCGCCCCGGTCTTCGCCCCCGGCACTCCGGGCTACGAGCTGCACCCAGCGCTCGCGGACCGCGCGAAGCCGGAGTGGACGCGCGTCGTCAAGCACCACGCGTCGGTCCTCGCGGAGACGGTGGTCGACGGGGCCCCACTCGAGGACTGGCTGCGCGCGAAGGGGGTCGACACGCTGACGCTCACGGGCTACATGACCAACAACTGCGTGCTCGGCACCTCGGTCGACGCGGTCACGCGGGGTCTCAAGGTCGAGGTCCTCTCCGACGCGACCGGCGCGATCGACCTGGGCAATGCCGCGGGAGCGATCCCAGGCAGGCAGGTCCACGAGACCCTCATGGCGCTGCTTCACTCGAATTGGGCGGCGGTGGCGGACACGGTGACGTGGATGGCGGCGGTCGGGTCCGGCGAGCCGCTCCCGAAGAGCAACCTGGTCGCGTCGGCCGCGGGAGCGTAGGGGGCACAGGGCCAAGCCCTGTCCTGCCGTCGACGCCTATTCCCGCAGCCGCGTGCGCAGGAGCGCGATCAGCGCCTCGGTCTCGAGCCCCTTGGCCTTCCCCAGGGCGATGAGCGCGTCGGCCGCCGATGCGAGCTCCGCGTCGACCGTCTGCCCGATGACGCGCGTGCCATTGCGCCCCGCCGTCACGACGAGCCCAGCCTCCTCGAGCTCGGCGTACGCCTTCGCCACGGTGTTCGCCGCGAGGGACAGGGACGATGCGAGGGCCCGGATCGCGGGCAGCCTCGCCTGGTCGGCGAGCTCGCCCGCGAGGATCAACGTGGCGACCTGGTCGCGCACCTGCGCATACGGCGGCGTCTTCGACCCGGCGTCGACGGTGAGGTCCATGACCCGAACCTAGTCGACGGGACTCATCGCGACCACGACGTCGTGGCCGTCGACGATGCCGCCGAGCTCGATGTCAGCGGCGATCCAGGCCTCGACGGTGAAGCCGTCGACCTCGGTCTCCAGCTCGCAGAGTCGGAGGGTTCCGCCGAAATTCGTCGGCACGTCCCCGCACTCCTCCCCGTTGCCGGTCCACGTGAGGCCGGGAAGCAGCGCAGCGAGCGAGGAGGCATCGAGACTCTGGTCGAGCGGCACCGCGAAGTGCAGGTGCGTGCTCGAGCATGGTCGCACGTCGAGAACCCCGACCAGGCAGAGGCCGAGCGGGCCCGTGGTGCGGGTGTTCTCGCTCTCGAGCGTCCAGGTCTGTCCGGGCTCGAGAGACGCGATGATGCTCTCGCGGGTCGCATCGGTCCTGGCAGCGACCCCGGCATGGAGGGCGAGAGCTGAGGCGCCCACGAGGGCCATGGCGCCGACGACCACTGCCGCGATCCTGCGTGCGTTCATGCGTATTCCCCCTGGTCCCGAGGGAATGCTAGCGGCTGAGGGAATGGCCTAGCCTGGCACTGTGGAGGTGGGCATGGACCTCATGGAGGGACCGCGCGGCCGGCGGCTGTGTCTCGCGACGATGCTCGAGTGGGCGCATCACGCGCAGGGCGAGGCGGGCCGCGAGCTCGCCGAGGCGGTCTTCTTCGCGTCGCACCAGCTTGATCCGCGCCGCGGCTCGTCGGCGACCTACGCCCTCGCGACGTTCGCCGTCGAGGGTTCGGAGCCCGCCGCCATGCCGACGTGCACCGCGGCCGACGTCGTCCGGGCGTGGGCCGAGGCGCCCCGTGGGCACGTGGATGAGCACTCGCTCATGTCCGCGCTCACCGCCTCGATTGACGCGGCTCGGTACTGGCAGGAGGCTGACGGCGAGGACGCGCTCGCCGCGACGGACGAGATGCGCGGCCCGCTGACCGAGGTGGCCGCCGCGATCGAGGCGAACGACGCGTGCGCCTGGTGGAGCGCGCCGGTGGACCTCACGAGCCAGTGGGTGGTCGAGTTCGACTATCCGGACTTCCCGGCCGGGCCGCAGCCGGCGGTCGATCCCGGTGAGGTCCTCGCGAGCTGGAGCGAGGCGATCGCCGAAGAGGAGATCGGCGCGAGGCACAGCCTCCCGACGGACCCCACCACGAACCACTCGGGCCCCTGGTGGTCCAAGCCGCCCAACGCCCTGACGCGCACCACCCGCTCGCTCGGAGCCGACGGACCCGCGGGCCTGTGGCTCATCGAGGACTCTCACGGCCCGCAGCGCGCGCTGGTCCGTCGCGCGGGAGTTCCGAGCACCGCGAACGTCTACGAGATCGACGGCCCCGATGCGTGGGCGGACCTGTGCCGCCGCTTCCCGCTCGACGTCACGGCCTCGCGTCGTCACGACTGGTACCGGACGACGGGCGAGGCAGGCCCCTGGGCCATTCCCGACTGGTCGCGAGTCGCCGAGCACTACGACGCCGTCCATCTCACCGTCGCCGGCTATCTGGAGACCGCGGGCCGCGCGATTCCTGTGGGCGATGGCGCATCGTCCGTGCTGGCCGGCTGGGACCCGGACGCGACGTACTGGTTCACCGCGGTGCGCGCCTACGCGGACACCGAGGAGACCTGGGTGAACCCCGACGATGCGGGGTGGTCGCGCGAGTCAGGCGAGGTCTGAGGCCAGGCGCGCCTTGAGGACCGCGACGAAGCGCTCGGCGTTCCCATACAGCTCGAGGGACGTCACGATCGTCGCGCCGACGATCTCGAGGTGCTCGCCTCGAACGGGCAGGTGGGCGATGCGGTGGAGCGGGGGCTCCGCGGTGAGCATCGTCTCGCGCGCGATCCAGCCGGCATGCCGGAGGTCGCGGGGGAGGGCTCGCTCCTGTCGGTCGATCCGCGCGTGCCACTCGAGCAGCTCTGCGAGGTCCCGCTCGTCGACGCCCATGACCAGGGCCTTCCACGCCTCCGCGTCGTCGTCCGGCCCTGGGCCGGGGAGGTCGGCGTAGTCGGTGGCCACGATGTCGCCCCAGAGCCGGGCCAGGAGCGGTCCGAACCTCTCCCGCTGGACGTCGGCGTCTTGCGCGAGCGGAACGGCGGGGGAGCAGGGTGGCAGGTCCGCCCCGTAGTCGAGTCCCCACCGGTCGCGGCGGTACAGCAGCCGCTCGGCGAGCGCGCTCCCACCCGCGGAGGTGGTGAGGGGGCTGCTGAAGCCGGGTGTCCGCGGGGTCGCGGTCACAGCCTTGAGCACGAAGCCGACCGAGAGCAGCAGTACGAGGCCGGCCGCGATCCGCGGCGCCGGGGAGGTGTCGCACGAGCCCGCGCCCTCGATCGCCTCGGTGCACGACGTGAACGTGAGGTTCCACAGGAGGAACGCCGCGAGGTCGGCCACGACGGCGAGCAGCAGCCACCCCAGGTGAATCCTGCCCACGAACCTCATCGTGACCCTCCTCGGGGTCAGCCTAGGGAGCCGCGTCCTCCTGGGTCAGCAGCACGGCGTCGATGACCTCGTGCGAGTCGTGGTCGAAGACGACGATCGCAGTCTCGACTCCCTCGGAGACGACGCCGTCGCGGTACTCCTCGGTGACGTTCAGCGTGACCTCGACCCAGTGGTGGCCGACGGTGTCGGTGAGGTGGCCGGTGACAGCGGTCGGCGCGACGGTCAGGGCGACGATGTCTGCGCCGGACGATGCAGCGGTCGCCTCATGCTCGATGGCGCGCTGGTCGGCGATCAGCGAGGCCACGGCCGCGCGGCCCGTCGCGGTCATCGGGATCGCCTCCGCGATCGCCGCCGCACGGTCCGGCGCCGCCGAGGTGCGCTCGAACCGCGAGTCGACGTCGATGCCCGAGTGGTCGGCGACGAGCGTCACGTCCCCGTCGGAGCTGCCGGGCGCAGGCGCGACGTCGCCGCCGAGCGCGACGACAGTAGGGCCGTAGCTCGAGTCCCAGACCCCGGCGAGCAGCTCCGTTGCCGTCTCCTCGTAGCCGAGCGAGGCGATCTGATCGGCGCTGAGGTCCTGCGGATCGGGATCGCTCGAAGCCTGTACCAGCGGAAACGCCGCGACGACTGCGATGGTGAACGCGGACACGACGCCTCCGGCCACGGCGATCGGCCACTTCGGCTGCCCGTGCGCGGAGACGTCGGCGTCTTCGATGCTCATGCTTCCCCCTTGGCCGCCAAGCGTCCCCCCGGATGCGGCGTGGCCTTGGGTAGAAGGTACTGCACGGAGCTGACATTCAGGGTCAGGTCGGCTCCACCGGTTGCCGGAGGATGGTGCGCAGCCTCTCGGGGGCGGTGCGGCGGAAGTCGCTGAGGTAGATCTCGTGGTGGTGGGCCGACGGCTTCAGACCTTGCGCGGGCATGAACTCGTCGTGCATCCGCGCGATCACAGGCGCCTCGTCCGCGAATGACCCGAGATGCAGCGTCTGCACGCACTCGCCCTCGTCGAGCGTGACCGCGCGCACGCCCTCGATCCCCGCCCCGGGTGACTTCCTGGCCGCGGCCTCCATGGCCGCGGCGACCACTGCATCGTCCAGGGGTTTCGGGAGCACCGGGTCGGGGATGAGGAGCAGGAGCGTCCAGCTCCACCGGGACTTGTCGGGCGAGACCGCGAACGCGCCCATGTCGTCGGACCACCACAGGCCCTCGAGCGGCGGGACGACGTAGTCGTGGCCACGCGCCTTGGAGGCGAACTTGAGCGCGTACGCGACCGGGTAGAGCGCGCCGATCGCGCGCTCGAACGCGGGCGAGGTGTTGGGGTCGCCGTGGCCGTCGAAGGCGAGATATCGCAGGGGCGGGACGTGGACGATGCGGAGCTCGCCCTTGCGGGCGGCGTAGGAGTCAAGGCTCTTCTTCGGGTCGACCTTGTCTGGCATGGTTGCTCCCGTCGCGTGGACGCCCTCCACGGTAGGCGGCGTCGGCCTGGTTCGCGAGAGGGGCGGCGGTCAGTCCGCGGCGACGCTCGGCGTCGCGCTCGGGTCGACGGTCGCATCGCCCCACGCCGCGTCGTAGCACGCCGAGTACGTCAGCGGGTTGTCCGCGCCTTCCTCGAGCTCGTAGATCTCGAAGGTCTCGGGAGTGGTGCCTGCCGTGTCCGAGATCGTGACGAGGTAGGTGCCGGCGACCTCGCTGTCGGCCATGCTGATGCCGTAGTCCGTGGTGGGCCCGAGCTGCTCGGCGAGCGTGACGAGGTCCGTCGAGGTCCCGTAGGGGCCCTCGGCGAGCGTCGTCTCGAGGGCGGAGGCGTCGCCGGTCTCGAGAGCCGTGAAGAAGGCGTCCGTCACGCCCGAGGGGGCGCCGAGTCCCTGATCGCAGGACACGGCGCCGCCTGCGCTGCATCCGGTCAGCGTCAGCCCCGCGACGGCGATCGCCCCGACGGTCGCCGTGAACCGCATCGTCCATCTCCGCACTGCGTACCCCCTGGTGCCGGCCTCCACCCCCTGTGGTCGGCCGCCACTCGAACCTAGCATCGAGTCGTCACTGGGTGACAGTGATCCCCAGGTGCGCCGCCATCACGGGTGCAAGGTCCAGGAGCTGCTCGGGCGAGACGATCGCGCCGCGCGCCGACTCGAGGCCGCCGATCACGTGCAGCTCGGTGCCGCGCAGGTCCAGGTGGGTGAGGCGTGCGCCGTGCAGGAGCAGCGTGTCGACGCGGCAGTCGCGGAAGGCGACGCGTTCGGCGGTCGCCTGGCTGAGGTCGAGCTCGTCGATGACGACGTCGTCGAACAGGACGTCCTTGAGGGTCGCCCCGCGCAGGTTCGCGAACGAGAGCTTCGAGCCGGTCACGGCGACGGTGTCGAGCTCGGCCTCGTACAGCTCGACGGCGCCCAGGCGCGACGCCTCGATGCGGACCTCGTGCCATGTCGACCTCGGGGCCTTCACGACGGGCGCGTTCGCCCGGACGATGCGCGTCTCGACCAGGCGGGCGAGGTTCAGCTTGGCCTCGTGGAGGTCGCAGCCGATGAGCTCGCATTCGCTGAATGTGGCGCCCGTGAGGTCCCGGTCGCGCAGGTCCGTGTCCGTGAATCTCAGGCCGTCGCAGCGTTCGTGGGGACCGAGGTCGCCGGGGAGCCCTTCGATGAGGTCGTCGAGCCGCAGCTCGCCGATCACGGGCTCGGTGGGATCGGTCGCCTTCGCCATGGGTCAGTTCTACCGGTCGGGAATCGGTGCGGGTGTCCACGCTCATGTCGACCTAGGTCTGCCAGGGGCGATGGCGGGATCGTTGACGCATCCTTGAAACCGTTGGGGTACTGACTTATCGTGATCCCACCCCGGCACGCATCACTGATCAAAGGAGATCAGCATGCAGTTCTATCGCGACGGCTATCGCCCCGGCGACCCCGACCTGAAGCCCGCGGCGCCCCAGGCGCTCACCCGTGGCACGGAGATCCCCGACGAGCTCGACGTGCTCGTCGTCGGCACCGGCCCGGCCGGCGCCGTGCTCGCGGCGCAGCTCGCCGCCTTCCCTGGCATCAGCGCCCGCGTGATCGAGCGTCGTGAGACGCCGCTCGAGCTGGGCCACGCGGACGGCGTCGCGTGCCGCACGGTCGAGATGTTCCAGGCCTTCGGTCTGGCCGACGCCCTGGTCCGCGAGGCGTACTGGGTGAACGAGGTGCGCTTCTGGGGGCCGTCAGCCTCTGATCGGGACAGGATCGAGCGCACCGGCTGGGTGCAGGACACCCCGGCGGGGCTCAGCGAGTTCCCGCACGTGATCGTCAACCAGGCCCGCATGCAGGAGTACCTGCTGGACCACGCCGCCAAGCAGCCGAGCCGGCTGACCGTCGACTACGCGATCGAGCTCGTGGACCTCACCGTGGGGGAGGGCGACCACCCCGTGTCGGTGACCCTGCGTCACGTGGCCGGCGAGCGCGAAGGCGAGGAGCGCATCGTCCGGGCGAGGTACGTCATCGGTTGCGACGGCGCGCGCAGCGCGGTGCGCAAGGCGATCGGGCGCGAGCTCACGGGTGACGCCGCCAACCACGCGTGGGGCGTGATGGATGTCCTCGCGACCACCGACTTCCCCGACTGGCGCACCAAGAACGTGATCCAGTCCGCGGGCAAGGGGAGCCTGCTGATGATCCCGCGCGAGGGCGGCAGCATGGTCCGCCTCTACGTGGACCTGGGCGAGGTCCAGGCGGGGGACTCGTCGATCCGCGCGACCACTGCGGAACAGCTCACCGACGTCGCGAACGCGATCCTGCACCCGTACTCGATCGACGTGCGCTCGGTGGCGTGGTCGTCCGTGTACGAGGTGGGACAGCGGGTCACGGACCGCTTCGACGACGTGCCGGCCGACCTCGTCGGCCTGCGCAGCCCGCACGTGTTCATCGCCGGCGACGCGTGCCACACGCACTCCGCCAAGGCGGGCCAGGGCATGAACGTGTCGATGCAGGACGCGTTCAACCTCGGCTGGAAGCTCGCCTCGGTGCTCGAGGGGCGCGCGCCCGAGTCGCTGCTCGCGACGTACTCCGAGGAGAGGCAGTCGGTCGCGCAGGACCTCATCGACTTCGACCGCTTCTGGTCGGCGTTCATCGCGCAGCCGACGCTCGACCCCGACCATCCCGAGGCGGGTGGCATCACGGCCGAGGAGATGCGGACCGAGTTCGCGCGGCAGGGTCGGTACACGGCGGGGCTCGCGACCCGCTACCGGCCGTCGGTCCTGACCGGGACAGGTGAGCACCAGGCGCTCGCGACCGGCTTCGAGATCGGGACGCGCTTCCACTCGTCGCCCGTGATCCGCGTCGCCGACGCGCGGCCGATGCAGCTCGGGCACGCGCACGTGGCCGACGGCCGCTGGCGGCTGTACCTGTTCGGTGACGCGTCGGGGGAGGCGCTCCGCGCGCTCGCCGCTTGGATCACGGACTCGCCGGACTCGCCCGTGCGTCGATTCCGCCGGGACGATGCGGACCTCGATGCTGTGTTCGACGTGCACGGCATCTTCCGGTCGGGCCATCACGAGGTGGACATCGCCTCAGTGCCCGAGGTCCTCCTCCCGCACTCGGGGCCGCTCGGGCTGCAGGACTGGGAGAAGGTCTGGGCCGTCGACCCCGCCGACGATGTCTTCGATGCGCAGGGGGTCGGGGATGATGGCGCGCTCGTCGTCGTCCGGCCCGACCAGTACGTGGCGCACGTGCTGCCGCTCACCGCGCGCGAGGAGCTGACGGAGTTCTTCTCCGCGATCCTGCTGGAACGCGAGACCGCGGCCCTGCGATGATCGGGCCGTGGCCTACGACGACCAGGAGCCTCAGCGCTACACCGGGTATCTGATCCGCCGCGCCCAGCAGGCGCACGTCGCGCTGTGGGCACGCGTGGTATCCACGGAGATCACGAGCGTGCAGTACTCGATCCTCGTGATCCTCGACCGGCGCGGGCAGGCGAGCCAGCGCGAGCTGTGCGACGAGGTGGACCTGGACCGCTCGACCATCGCCGACCTCGTGAGGCGCATGGAGCGGCGCGGGCTGGTCGCCCGCGCGCGGGATGCCGACGATGCGCGCCGCAACACCGTGACGCTCACCGAGCTCGGGCTCGCGGAGCGGGAGCGGTTGAAGCCGCTCGTCGAGGAGACGAACCGGCGGCTGACCGAGGGGCTCGCGACCGAGCAGCTCGACGCGCTGCGGGACGGGCTGCGCGCGCTGCTGGAGAACCCGGGCGAATAGTCCCGCGCGCGTGCCCCGCGCGAGGGCGTACGTTCGATCCGGTCCCGCCACGACAAGGAGCTCCCATGGTGGAGAGCGTCACCAAGAATCGCCAGCCCGTCGAGGTGCTGCGCCGCATCGTCGCGCGCGCGTACGGCGACTCCGAGGTGCCCGACGGTGACGACTTCGCGACCGAGCTGGGCGACGGCTTCTTCAACGTCGCCTACCGCATCGTCCTGCGGTCCGGGCGTCAGGCGGTGGTGAAGATCGCGCCGCCCGCCGGAGTCCCGGTGATGACGTGCGAGCGGGACATCATGCGCAACGAGCTCGCGGCGATCGCGCTGCTGCGCGAGCGCACCTCGGCGCCGGTGCCAGGCGTGGACTGCGCGGATCTCACGGGCGAGCTGGTCGACGCCGCCTGGTTCGCGATGCCGCTCGTGGAGGGAGTGAGCCTGTCCTCGCTCGAGGAGGCAGGTGAGGTCCCGCCAGAGGTGACCGAGGGGCTGCGACGAGAGCTCGGAGCGATCAACCGTGGGATCAACGAGGTGGTCGGGGAGCGGTTCGGGCCGCTCGTCGGCGACGGGTTCGCCACCTGGCGCGAGGCCTTCGCCGCGATGATGGACGACATCCTGGATGACGGCGAGCGCGTGGGCCTGGACCTCGGGGTCGAGTACGACGCGATCCGCTCCTTGCTCGACGCCCACCTGGACGCGCTCGACGAGGTGACGGAGCCGCGACTGGTCGCGTGGGATCTGTGGCCGGGCAACGTCCTCGTCCGCGACGGCCGCATCGTCGGGCTGATCGACCATGAGCGAGCGCTGTGGGGCGACCCCCTCATCGAGGCCGGCTTCAACGGGATGGACCTGCCCGACTTCGGCGACCCCACGCCGTTCATCGAGGGCTACGGGCTCGGCTTCGTGACGGAGCCGATGGCGCGCCGGCGCTGGCTCTACAGCATCTACCTGGTGCTGCTCATGATCATCGAGACGCACTACCGGCAGTACCCGGACGACGGGCAGTACCACTGGGCGAGGGGCCTGCTCGCCGGACTGATCGGGGACTAGGCGCGGGTCAGGGCGGCGGAGCCTCGCCCGCGGACCGGCTCCGGCGGTAGGCGGCGGGAGGGCTGCCGGTGGCGCGGCGGAAGGCCTCGTAGAAGGCGCTCACCGTGCCGAAGCCCGCCGCGATCCCGATGTCGCCCGCCGGCCTCGACGTCGTGATGAGCAGGCGCTGAGCCTCGGCGACGCGGCAGCGCGTGAGGTAGTCGCCGAGGGTCATGCCCAACGAGGTCCGGAAGACCTGCATGGCCGTGCTCGGATGCAGGTGCACGGCGGCTGCCACGTCCGCGACGCGCACCGGGTCCCGGAAGTTGATCGCGATGTAGCCGGCCATGCCCGCTACGGCGTCGGGCATCGTCGAGCGCTCCTGACGCCGCGCGCCCTGGCCGCCGGAGGCCGAGTGGCGCGCCGCGAGCAGGATCCGCATCGCCAGCGCCTGGACCTCCATCAGCGCGATCTCGGTCGTCTCGCGCGAGGTGAGGTCCGTCGCCCAGCGATCGAAGGAGTCCGCGAGGTCCCCCAGCGGGGCCGCGTCCACGATCAGCGGCCTGTCGCGCAGCAGTCGGGCGAGGGAGTCCTGAGGCAGTGCCCATCCCCGAACCGTCGCCAGCGGGACGTGAAGCCAGCAGCCCTCGGCGACCTCCGCATCGTCCTGGCGGTGCATGAGGCGATGCGGCGTGGCGGCCCAGAACATCGCGATCGACCCGGCGGGCACGGAGAGGGCGCGGCCGCCGAACAGGTACTCGAGGTGGCCTCGCGTGACGAGGTTGAGCTCCAGGTCGTCGTGCTGGTGCGCGCTCGTCATCGTGAGGGCGGCGCCCCGGTGCACCCAGAAGCCGGGCGCGTTGACGACGACATCGGATTCGGCCATGCCGCCACGCTACGCGAGGCGGCGAGGATTCCGGAAGAAATAGCGCCTAGGGCGGAGGCACTGCGTGAATCCCGGCCGTAGCGTCGGAGGCATGACGACAACTCCCAGAATCGTGATCATCGGCGCCGGCGGATTCGTGTTCCCGTTCCGCCTCATCGGCGACCTCATGAGCCACACCGCCCTCCAGTCCGCCGAGTACGTCCTCATGGACATCGACGCGGACCGCGTCAAGCGCACGGCCGACGCAGCACGCGCGCTCGCGGACCACCACTCGCTGCCGGCGACCGTCATCGAGACGACCTCGCGCGAGGAGGCCCTCGCGGGCGCCGACTTCGTGTTCATCACCTTCCAGGTCGGCGGCGTCGAGGCCTACAGGTGGGACGTCGAGATCCCCCGCAAGTACGGCGTGGACCAGACCGTCGGCGACACCCTCGGCCCTGGCGGAGTGTTCCGCTTCCTGCGCTCCATCGAGGCGTACAAGGCCATCACCGACGACATGCTCCGCCTGTGCCCCGACGCGCTGCTCATCAACTACGCGAACCCCATGGCCATGGCCACCGGCTACCTCAACGCGCAGGGGATCTCCACCGTCGGCCTGTGCCACAGCGTGCAGGGCACCACCCGCATGCTCGCCCGCACCTTGGGCATCCCCTACGAGGAGATGTCCTACGTGTCGGCCGGCATCAACCACCAGGCGTGGCTCCTGAAGCTCGAGCGCGACGGCGAGGACCTCTACCCCCGCCTCAAGAGGATCATGCACAACAAGCACGCGCTCGGCCGCGGCGCCGAGGACATCGCCGAGGACGACGGCGACCACACCGGCATCGCCGAGGGCGACTCCAACTACGAGGGCGGCAACGAGCAGGTCCGCAACGCGATCATGGAGACGTTCGGCTGCTTCCAGACCGAGTCCAGCCACCACGCCTCCGAGTACCTCCCGTACTTCCGCAAGGACCCCGAGACGGTGCTCACGTACATCCCCGAGCGCTGGGACTACTACGACATCTGCGTGAACCACGACGAGCAGGGCGACGTCGACGAGCAGCTCGCGAACCTCACCGACAAGCTCGAGCCGTCGGTCGAGTACGGCGCGACCATCGTCAACGCCGCCGTCACGGGCGTGCCCGCGGTCATCTACGGCAACGTGCCCAACGACGGGCTGATCCTCAACCTGCCCGCGGACGCGACCGTCGAGGTCGCGTGCCTCGTCGACCGCAACGGCATCCAGCCCGTCGCGCTCGGCGAGCTGCCCCCGGCGCTCGCGGCAGTGAACCGCACCAACATCAACGTGCAGCTGCTCGCCCTCGAGGCGGCGCTGACGGGCAAGAAGGAGCACGTCTACCAGGCGGTCGCGCTCGACCCGCTGACCGGTGCGCATCTCACGCTCGAGCAGATCCGCGAGATGACGGACGAGCTCTTCGCCGCTCACGCGGACCGGCTCCCGGAGTCACTCCGCTAGGGGATCGTGGGTAAGGCGGTCGCCCCGACATCGGATACTGTGCAAGTGGCTAACAGATGGTCACGCGGCTCAGCGAGGAGGCGACCGGCGCATGACAGAGATTCGATGGATCACCACGACCGAGGAGAAGGCCTGGGTCGAACGTGAGGCGCCCGGGCTCACCCCGGTGGCCGTGATGCCGTCGGTCTTCATCCAGCTCGACCGGCCGCAGCAGGCGATCGAGGGCTTCGGCGCCTCCTTCAACGAGATGGGCTGGGATGCGCTCGCGCTGCTGCCTGAGCAGGCGCGCGGGGCCATCATCCGCGACCTCTTCGAGCCCGGCGCCGGCCTCAACCTCTCGCTGTGCCGCATGCCCGTCGGCGCGAACGACTTCTCGCGCGACTGGTACTCCTACGACGAGACCCCGGGCGACCTCGCGCTCGACGACTTCAGCATCGTCCATGACGACGAGACCCTGGTGCCGTTCATCCGGGCCGCGCAGGCGCATCGTCCCGACCTGAGGGTCTGGGCCTCCCCCTGGAGCCCGCCCACGTGGATGAAGGCGAACGGCCACTACGCGGGCGCGATGCCTCACCCCGCGTTCGGCAACATCGACAACGGCATGACCGAGGACAAGGTGGGCCGCGAGGGCACCGACATGTTCCGGGTCGATGACGTGCACCTCGACGCGTACGCGCGCTACTTCGGGAGGTTCATCGACGCCTACGCCGAGCGCGGGATCCGCATCGACACGGTGATGCCGCAGAACGAGTTCAACTCGGCGCAGGCATTCCCGTCGTGCACGTGGACTCCCGAGGCGCTCGCGCGCTTCATCCGCGTGCTCGGACCGGAGATGGCCGGGCGGGACGTCCAGGTCCTCCTCGGCACGCTCGAGCGCGCCGACGACACCATGGTCACGAAGGTCCTGGACGATGAGGAGGCCGCGCCGTGGGTGCGCGGCGTCGGCGTCCAGTGGGCGGGTCGGGGGGCGGTGCCGTTCGTGCATCACGACAACCCCGAGCTGCCGATCTGGCAGACCGAGCAGGAGTGCGGGGATGGCAAGAACGACTGGCGTCACGCGCGTCACGCCTGGCAGATCATGCGGACGTTCTTCGGCAACGGCGCGACGGCCTACATGTACTGGAACATGGCGCTGCTCGAGGGCGGCGTGAGCCGCTGGGGATGGTCGCAGAACTCCTTCGTGGTCGTCGACCCCGTGACCCGCACCCACCGCTACACGCACGAGTACCAGCTGCTCAAGCATGTCTCTCACGTGGTGCAGCTCGGCGCGCGGGTCATCCCGACGCTCAGCTACTCGGGCTTCGAGAACCAGCTCGCGTTCGTCAACCCCGACGGCTCGCTCGTGATCGTCGCGCACAACGACGGCGGCGACCCGGTCGAGGTGTCATATCTCATCGGCGACCAGGTGCTCGCGGTGACGCTCGACGCGGACTCGTTCCACACGTTCGTCATCCCGCCGATGCGGGCGGTCAGTCCGGCAGCGGCTCGGTCACGAGCTGCGTGATCCTTCGCCTGAGGAGGCCCGCCATGTCGACGCTCGGGTCGAGCAGCCACTGGATCTGGACGCCATCCGTGAAGGCGATCAGCTCGATCTCGAGGCCGTCGGGCTCGACGCCGGGCGCCAGGAGGCCTTGCCGGACGAGCTCCGCGACGACGCGCGCGTACGCGGTCCGGGTGGTCGCGTAGCGTCGCACGAAGTAGTCGTGGGCCGGGTGGTCCGGGGACGATGCCTCGGCGGAGAGGGCGGCGAACAGGCGGACCAGCTGTGGCTGAGTCGCGTTGAAGGCCGTGAGGCGGATCAGGTTCGCAAGCCATCCGAGCGGGTCGGCCGGGTCGAGGTGATCGAAGTGCCGCGCATCGTCCAGGCGATCGCGCTCCTCGAGGACGGCCGCGAGCAGGTCGTCCTTGGTGGGGAAGTGGTGGAGGAGGCCGGCGCGGGAGAGGCCCGCGGCCGCGGCGACCTGGACCATGCTCGTGCGCTCGTAGCCGGCGTCCGCGAACAGGCGCAGCGCCGTGGAGACGATGTGGGCCCTGCGGAGATCGCCCTTCGCGTACGTGCCCGCCTCCTTGTCGTGGCGGGCTCCCGGTTCCTGTGGCATGCTTGTCACGATATCAAATACCGACAGCGTTGTCTGTTTTTTGTGAAGGTGGGTGTGGCATGGGTGCCGCTGACTCCGAGATCGCCGTCCTGTGGGACATGGACGGCGTCCTGATCGACTCCGAGCCGCTGCTGTTCGAGGCCGAGCGGCTCGTCTTCGCCGACCACGGCGTCGCGATCACGATCGAGGACAAGAAGCCCTTCATCGGCCTCGGTGGGCACGAGGTCATGGCGCGCATGGCCGAGGCCTTCGGCGTCGATGCGGACCCGGCCGAGCTGGGCCGCGCGAAGCTCGCACACGTCGTCAGGCTGCTCGGGTCCGTTCCCGGGTTCGCGCCCACGACCGCGCTCGTCCGCCTGCTCGCCGCGCGAGGCGTGCCCATGGCGGTCGCCTCGGGCTCGAGCCCCGAGATGATCGACACGGCCCTCACGGCCGTCGGCCTGGACGATGCGCTTCCCACCCGGGTCTCGGTTCTCGAGGTCGACCATGGCAAGCCGGAGCCAGACGTCTTCCTGGAGGCCGCCTCGCGTCTGGGGGTCGCGCCCGGACGATGCGTCGTGGTCGAGGACGCGGTCCCCGGGGTCCTCGCGGGCAAGCAGGCGGGGGCTCGCGTGCTCGCGATCCCGTACGTCACCGACCCGTGGGACGAGCGCTTCGAAGCCGCCGATCTCGTGGTGCGCGGCGGCATGGACCATGCCGATCCCGACGCTCTGCTCGCGTGGATCCTCGGCGCCGAGGAGAGTTGACCCCGTGACCTCTCAGCCAGCGGACCTGACTCGCAGCCCAGGCGCGGTGACCGCCGCGCGCAACGCCACGCTCGCGGTGTTCACCGTGAACGGCTTCGCCTTCGCGTCGTGGATGTCCCGTGTCCCGGACGTCAAGGACATGCTCGGGCTCACCCCCGGTCAGCTCTCCTTGCTCCTGCTCGCCCTCTCGATCGGATCGCTGTGCGGCCTTCCCGTGGCGGGCCGGATCGCGCACCGCATCGGCGCCGCCAACACCGTTCGGCTCGGCGCGATCGTGTCCTTGCCGGGCGTCCTCCTGGCCGGCATCGCCGTGGAGGCCCACGCGGCGATCCCCATCGTGATGATCCCGCTGTTCATGGTCGGGCTCGGCTTCGGCACCTGGGACGTCGCGCAGAACCTCGAGGGATCGATCGTCGAGCAGAGCCTGGGGCGCGCGATCATGCCGTGGTTCCATGCGGGCTTCTCCGGGGGAACCGTGGTCGGCGCGCTTCTGGGCGCGCTCATCACCTGGCTCGAGGTCCCCGTCGGACTGCACATCGGCGCGGCGGCCGTGCTCGCCGGGTTGGTGGTGTGGTGGATCACCCGCGACTTCCTGCCCGCGTACGACGAAGGGGCCACCGAGGCGGTCGACGTCGCCGGCAAGGCGCGGTCGCCGTGGCTCGAGCCTCGCACGCTCCTGATCGGACTGATCGTGCTCGCCGCCGCGTTCGCCGAGGGCACCGCGAACGACTGGATGGCCGTGGCCTTCGTCGACGGGCACGACACCTCCAATGCGATGGGCGTGGTCGCGCTCGCGGTCTTCCTCGCGTTCATGACCGCGGGACGCATCCTCGGCACGGGGCTGCTCGACAGGTACGGGCGCATCGCGGTGCTGCGGACGCTGTTCGCGACGGCCGTGGTCGGATGCCTGCTCGTCGTGTTCGGGCCGTCGTGGCTTGCGTTCATCGGGGTCGCGGTCTGGGGCGTGGGTGCGAGCCTCGGCTTCCCCGTGGGCATGTCCGCCGCCTCCGACGACCCGGCGCGCGCCGCGCTGCGCCTCAGCGTCGTCTCGACGATCGGCTACGGCGCGTTCCTCATGGGTCCGCCGCTGATCGGCTTCCTCGGCGACCGGGTGGGAGTGCTCGACGCGATGCTCGCCGTCGGCGTCGTCTCCCTGCTCGCGATCCTCGTGGTGCCGGCGGCGCGGCCGCTCCCTCGTGCCGGCGAGACCGCCGCTCAGCCCACGCCGATCTAGGAGTGAGCGCTCAGCCGGCGAGCGAGGCGACGAGAGGCTCGGCGTACTCGCCCGCGATACGGCGCTGGCGGGCCTAGCGATGTGTCAGAGAATGCTCGGTTCGGCTCGGAGTCCCGCTCGCGGATGCGTCCCGCACGTCCTGCACACACTTCGGTCTGCACTCGGCGCGTCGCGCCGCTCTGAGGCCCCGACACGCCCGGTGCATTGCCATCGGTGTGCAGGACGTGCGGCGAGGCCGGAGACGATGCGGGGGCCGGCGGGGCCGAGTGAGCGCTCAGCCGGCGAGCGAGGCGACGAGAGGCTCGGCGTACTCGCCCGCCTGCCCGTCCGCGCGCCATGCGACTCCGATGCCGCGCACCTCGAGAGGCTCGAGCGGCACGTAGGTGACCCCCTCGTCGTCCCGTCCCGGCGTGCGGGGGAGCACGGACGTGGCGAGCCCTCCCGCCACGAGCGAACGCATCGTCTCGATCTCGCTCGACTCGAAGGTGACGTTGACCTCCACCCCTGCGCCCTCAAGCAGCTCGTCGACGACGCGGCGCATGTCCGTGATGCGGGAGAAGCCGATGAAGTCGCGTCCCGTCAGGTCCGCGAGTCGGGGGCTTGACAGCGCTGCGAGGGGATCCGTGTCCGCGAAAGCGAGGCACAGCTGCTCCTCGTGGACCTTGCGCCACTCGATCCCGGCCACGGGCATCGGCGGCGGGCTCGCGAGGATGACGTCGATCGCGTCCGCCTCGAGCCACCGGTAGAGGTCCCTGCTGAAGCCCTGACGGAGCGTGACGCGCAGGTCGGGGTGATGGGTCCGCAGCCTCTGCACCGCGTCGGGGACCATCCACCGCGCGAGCGAATGCAGGAACCCCACGCGCAGCACCTTGGCCTCGACGGCGAGCGCCTCGGCATGGCGTCGAGCCTGGTCGATCGCGTCGAGCACGGCCGCGGCGTCGGCGCGGAACGCCGCGCCGGTCGCGTTGAGGGCGAGGCGCCGGCCGTGCCGGTGGAACAGCGGGGCGCCCACCTCGGCCTCGAGCCGGGCGAGCGTGCGGGAGACGTTCGACTGGTTCACCCGCAGGAGCGCGGCGGTGTCCCGCGTGTTCTCGGTGTCCGCGAGGGACAGGAAGGTTCTCAGCGCGTCCTCGTCCATGCGTTCAGCGTAATGCGCCGGACGCATCAAAATGCTCATCTGCGTCATTTCCCATGTCAGTGGAAGAGGCGCATGCTCGCCACGTGACCCTCACCGAGACCGCGCCCGCTCCGGCCGACACCCGCATCGTCCGCGTCGCCGTCGACGCGGCGCCCGCCGCGGCGCCGGCCTTCAACGCGAACCGCGTCCTCGGGGTCCTGTCCCTCGGAGGACTCGCCAACTTCGCGCTCGTGTACTTCGTGCAGCCGCTGCTGCCGATGCTCGGCGCGAGCTACGGCGTCCGCGACGGGCAGACCGGCCTCGCGCTCTCGGTCACGACCGCCGCGATGATGCTGGGCCTCCTCATCGCCGGACCCTTCGCGGACCGCGTCGGCAGGGGGCGCACGATCGCGCTCTCGCTGCTGAGCTCGGGCATCGTCACGATCCTCGGCGCATTCGCGCCCACGTGGGAGCTGTTCCTCGTCACGCGCGCCGTCGCCGGTCTGACGCTCGCCATCCTGCCGGCGATCGCCCTTGCGGTCGTGCGCGACATCGCGCCCGGCGGCGACCACCTGCGCGCGAACGCCGTCTACATCGCGGGCACCGCGGTCGGCGGAGCGCTGGGAAGGCTTGCGCCGCTGCCGATCGCGCACGTCGGAGGGTGGCAGTCCGCCGCGGTCACCCTCGGCGTGCTGAGCCTCCTCGCCGGCGTCGGCTCGCTCGTGTGGCTGCCGAAGGCGCCCGCGCGGGCGGCCGCCGTCCCGCTGCGCGCCACGTTCGCCGGGCTCGCGCGTGCCGCCAGGTGCCGCCCGATCCTCGTGACCGTCGGCGTCGGCATGGCGGGGATGATCGTCTTCGTCACGTCCTACAACGCCGTGTCCTTCCGCCTGCAGTCGCCGCCCTTCGACCTCGGCGCCGCCGAGGCGCTGATCTACCTCGCCTACCTGCCCGGCATCGTCGGCCCGAGCGCGTTCCGCGCGCTCGCCGCCCGCTGGGGCCGCGCGGTCGCGGTGCTCACCGCCGTCTCCCTGATCGCCCTCGCGATCGCCGTGCTGGCGGTCCCGACCATCCCTGCGGTGTTCGCGGGGCTCGGGATCCTCACCTTCGCGTTCCTCGGACTGCACTCGATCCTGTCGGGCTGGGTGGTCGGCGCGGCGCACGAGCACGGCATCGACACGTCGCGCGCCTCGAGCGTCTACCTGCTCGGCTGGTACCTGGGCAGCACCGTCGCCGGAACCGCGTCGACGCACGTGTGGGAGCTGTCGGGCTGGGCCGGCGTGACGGCCGTGTGCGCGCTCGCGATCGCCGTGTCCGGGTCGCTCGCGGTGGTCAGGGCGCGGATGCGCTGACGGGAGGCGGACCTGCGCGCGGCGTCGCCCGTCGCCCGATCGACCGCACCCCGTCCGTCAGGCGAGCGCGGTCGTCTCGCCGATGAGGCTCATGCCCATGAGCGTGCTCACGGTGCAGTCTCCCCAGTCGGTGCCCTCCCAGCCGACCTCCGCGCACAGCACGGTGAGCTTGGCGAGCGCTGCGGACGGGGTCATGTCGCCCCCGGACAGGACGCCCAGATCGGCCATCCACGAGCCCGCGAGATACGTCGAGCCCGCGAGGCCGCCGCGCAGCACCTGGCTCACGTTGACGCACACCACGCCCGAGTCGACCGCGTGCGCGACCGCCTGAGCGATCGAGCCCTTGAGCGGGTCGGAAGGCCGTCCCGAGGGGAAGTTGCCGTTGCCGTACGACTCGAGGATCAGCCCGTGCGCGCCCTCGGAGACCGCGAGCTTGATGGTGCTCGCGAGGAACGAGTCCATGGTGCGCGGGGACCCGACGGTGGGGAAGGCCGCGACCGTGAGCACCAGGCGATGCGTGATCGTCGTGCGGATGTGGTGGAGCCGCGCGCGCATCGTCTTGAGCACGGCCCCGCTGCGCAGCCCGATGCCCTCGAGGTGATCGGGGTCCGCGAGGACAGGGGTCGCATCGACGTGGGCCTCGAGGACGGGGGTCTTGAGCGCGGGGGCGTTCGGGGACATGAAGCCCTCGAAGTCGACTGTGCTGGTCTTGACCACCCTGGTGCCGTCCATGAGGGAGCCGCCGAAGGCGACCGTCACGCCCAGGTTGCCGTGCGTCGCCGCGTCCAGGGCCGCGAGCAGGTTCGGCATGGCGTCCGAGTCCTCGCGCAGCACGAACTCGTCGTCCGCCGTCTGCGTCAGCAGGGGAAGCTGGGAGCCCGTGACGACCACGGGCTTGTCGAGCACCGCGACCGGGCGCCCCGTCGCATCGAACCTGTTGAGGAGGAAGGCGAGCGCCGCGCTCGTGTACTGGAGGGTGTCCGTGCCGTGGAGGATCACCCACGCGTCGTACGAGCGGTAGCCCTGGACGATGCGCTCGGCGACGATGCACCAGTCCTCGGGGGTGAGGTTGGTCGAGTCGAGCGCCCCGGCAGGGGCGTGGGGGAAGGCCAGGTCCGCGACGTAGTCGATCGTGGTGCCGGGCAGGCGCGCCGCGAGCGTCGGGCCGAGCACGGCCTGGCAGGCGGCGGCGAACTCGGGCGCGGGAAGCGGGGTGAGCGGGGCGCCGGCGGAGCTGATGGTCCCGCCCGTGACGATGACTGCGATTCTCATGGGGTGCCCGTGCCTTCGGTCGGCTCAGGGGGCTGAGCTGCGGTCTCGGTGACGTGGCGACACGGGGTCGCTTCGCGTCATCAAGGGTAAGGGAGCCGAGCATGCCGCAGGGCCCCCGGCGATGCCGAGGGCCCTGCGGGTGAGTCGAGGGTCAGCGAACCCCGCGGATGAGGGGCATGAGGCTCGCGCCGACGAGGCACAGCACCGCGGCACCGATCCACAGCAGCGCGTAGTTGCCCCCGCCGCCGATCGCGAGGACCGTGGGTCCGACGGCCGGAACGATGATGTTCGGGATGCTGAGCGCAAGGCCGAACACGGCCATGTCCTTGCCCGCGTCCTTCGCGTCAGGGAGGACCGCGGCGCACAGCGCGAGGTCGACGGTGAGGTAGATGGCCTGGCCCATCGCGAAGATGCACCACGCGACAGCGAAGCTCGTGAAGCTGTCCGCCATGGCGCCGAGCACGAGGGCGAGCGCCATGAGGCCCGCAGCGGCGGCCACGAACGGCTTGCGGCTTCCCACCTTGTCCGAGAGCCATCCGGAACCGGTGAAGAAGACGATCGAGATCGGGGCGGAGATCAGCGTCAGCAGGCCCGCCTTGGCGCCCACCTCTGTCAGCGGGACCTGGAGGATGTCGATCATGTAGTAGACGAAGTAGGTCAGCAGCGAGGCCATCGCGATGCCGGCGAGCATGCGTGCGAGCCACGTCCATCCGAAGTTGGGGTGCTTGCGGGGGTTGACGAGCAGTCCGCCGACCAGCGCCTTCACGTCGAGGGCGGGCACCTCGGCCTTGGCCTTGACCGGGTCGCGGTAGAGAGCCAGCAGCGGCAGGGCCGTCAGGACGGCGAGCAGGATCGGGGCGGACATGAGCAGGATCGGCTGCCCGACGAGCGCGCCGGTGAGGTACGAGCCGCCCGAGTAGGCGAGGGCGCCGAAGAGTCCCATGATGCCCATGACCCTCGCGCGCATCGCGTCGGGCACGGCCTCGACGGGGATGACGGCATAGGCGTTGAAGGCAGCCTGCATCGCCGTGACCAGCACGACGTACGCCGCGCCGATGATCAGCGGGTTCGCGGACAGGCCCGCGAACAGGGCCGCGACCAGGGCGACGGCGAGGCCGCCGACGATCCAGGGGCGACGACGGCCGAAGCGGCTCGTCGTGCGGTCGGACAGCGCGCCGACGATCGGGATGACCACGAGCATGAGCAGCGCGCCGACGGAGACCGTGCGGCTGTAGATGACGTCCTTGGTGTCCGGGGCGACGCTCGCGATCCTCAGCGAGAGCGCGGTGGACATGCTCATCGCCATCACGTACATGCCGGCGGCGGCGACGAGGACAAGGCCGATGGTCTTGCGGGGCGAGCCGAACTCGGCGGTGATGGCCGCGGAGTCGTCGACCGGTTCTGTAGTGACTGCTGCTTCGTCGGAGATAGTCATGAGGCTTCCTTGCCTGAGAGGTCGCGTCGACGACCTCGCCTGATGTGAGCACACCGTGCTCGGGATAGGGCGACTGTAACCCCAAAAACTAAAGCATGCAAGAAATTCACTTGAGAATTGGCTGAGACTAGTCACGCCAAGCACGAACGCGTGCTGTCCTTGGCCTAAACGTCTATATAAATTGGATATCTGGTCGCTGGTCGTGTCTTGCCTGAACGTGCATGCATGGGCACCACGCGACACGGTCGCCACATCGTCCAGCACGAGGCGCTGTCAAGCGAAAGATCTGCCAATTCGCTGCTCACGCTGGCACTCTGCCGTGACCCGTCAAGCACGAGTCCTCGCCAGCCCTTGCCCCCTAAGGTCGTGCTTTGCGGACGCTCAGACACGCATCCTGCTTCGCGCGGTGCGTGTCGCCTTCGAATTGCGGTCCGACACGCCGAGTGCCGGGCGAGGCGCGTGTAGGAGCGTCCGGAGGGCGCGAATCCGCTCCGCTGGGTGGATCGCAACTGGCCAACTTGGCCGGATTGCCGAACTGGCGTCCATTGCCGCGCGAACCTACAACACCTAGATCTCGCCGCGCCTCTGCAGGAACCGCATCGAGAAGTAGCCCATGGGGATGCGGGCCCAGTAGGAGATCAGGCGGTAGATGATCGCGACCGGCACGGCGACCGCGCCCAGTCCCGCCGCCGTCAGGCCTGCGATGAGCGCGCCCTCGACGGCGCCCAGGCCGCCGGGCGTCGGCACGAGGGCTCCGACCGCGTTGGACAGGAAGTACAGCACCGCGACGTCGATCAGCGCGAGGTCCTGGCCGAACGCCTCGAGCACGGCCCAGAACGCGCCGACGTAGGCCGCCGCGAGCACGAGGTTGCCGAGCACGCCGATCACGATGCGCCATGGCTGACCGATGACCTGCGAGAGTCGCGGCCAGGTCTGGCGGATCATCGGCATCACGCGTGCGGCGGCGAGCTTGCGCACGCGCGGCACCGTGAGCGCGACCGCGACGACACCCGCGACCACGGCGACGCCGATCAGCACCGAGGTGCTCGGCAGCGCCGCGAGGGTGCCCTCGGATCCCGTCGTCAGGGTGAGCAGGATCAGCGCCGTGACGGTCACGATGATCGAGCTCACCTGCACGAGCGCGACCGTCGCGACGGCGAGCGGCGTCGGCACCTTGCGCTTGGTGAGCAGCCGCAGGTTGAGCGCTGCGGGACCGATGCCCGCGGGCACCGCGAGCGCGATGTAGGCGGCGGCCGCCTGCGTGAGGAGCACGTGGCTCCACGGCATCCGGATGGGGCTGAACGCCGCGAGCGAGATGGCCGCCCCGACGAACGTGAGCAGGTCGAACGACAGCGCGACCAGCAGCCACCAGGGGTTCGCGTCGTCCAGCGCGGAGAGGATCTCCTGGGTGTTGAACGACGCGATGACGATCGCCGCCGCGATGATGCCGAGGAACAGGGTGAGGATCGTCCGCCAGCCGAACCGCTGGATGTTCTCGGTCTCGATGTCCGCGTCGGGCAGGCGCTCGATGATCTCGGAGCGCAGCTCCTGCAGCGCGTGATGGTGCGACGCTCTCAGCGCGTGACGGGTCGCGCGGGGCATGATGAGCATTTGCAGCAGGGGCGCCACCTGCTCCATGTCGGCCTCGCTCATGGCGCGCAGCGCCGAGTCGACGGCGCGCTCGCGGCCCACGAGCGGCGTGAGCATCCCGAGGGTCTGCGCGAGGTCCATGCGCCTCGCGAGCGTGGACGTCGCCACCTCGCCGAGCTCCCAGCTCGTCAGCCACACCACGGGATCCGTCGCGTCCTCGGCGGCCACGAGCACGGTGTCCGCCGACATCGCGCGATGGGAGATGCCTGCGTCGTGGGCGTGGCCGACCTGCTGCCAGATCGCGTCCAGGAGCGCGTCCGAGATCTCCTCCGCCGGGATGCCGGACAACGGGCGCACGCCGGTCGGGCGCTGGTAGACGAGGAGCATCGTGTCGCGGATGTGGCTCATGCCGAGCACTCGGGCGGTGCGGACGCCTGCGCTGCGCGCGGCGTGCGAGACGAGCGCGGTCGCTTCTGCGGAGTGGCGCAGCGATACGTCGGCGCGCGCGTCGATGCCGCGCAGCCGCAGCGTGTTCCAGAACTTCACCAGGAAGCCCGCGGCGTGCTGGTCGCCGTCCAAGGCGATCGCGAGCAGGTGGTGGTTCTCCTTGGTCGTCAGCGAGTACACGCGGCCCTGCCGGGTGCGACCCATCGCCGCGGACACCTCGTCCAGGTCGACGGGTGCGAACTCGTCGTGGACATCCGCCCGCACGAGGGACTTCGGCTCGAAGCCCGCGCGACGGATCCCCTCGACCAGGGCCTCGCCGTACGCGCGGTCCGCCGTCGAGCCGATCGACCAGCGCAGGAGGAGGCCCGTGGCGCGGCCGATGAGGACGGTGACGAGCGCCGCGGGCAGGGTCACGATCGACGAGATCACGGCGACCGCGATCGCTGCCCAGACCAGGTTCCACGACCACGACAGGACGCGCCTGCTCGAGCGCATGCCGGCGGCGGTGAGCATCGCGGCGACGGCCGCGATGTAGGCGGGGAGCTGGACGATGAGCTCGCCCTCGTCGTTCGCGATCGAGAGCGAGTTGACGAGCTCGTCGGCGCCGAAGTAGATCGTCGTCACCGCCGCGACGACCGTCGCGAGGAAGGCCAGGAGCGAGGCGCCCATCATCTCGAGGATGCGGCGCGGCTCGCGGCGCACGGCCATGTCGATGATCACGATCGTCGGGATCACGAGCGTGACGATGCCGGAGAAGATGTTGACCGGCGCGACCAGCAGGCGCTGCAGGACGCGCGCGAAGCCGCTGACGTCCTCCGTGATGCCCTCGGTGGTCCCGGTGGCGTAAGCGCCGATGAGCAGCACGAGCACGATGCCGAAGAGCGTCGCGATCAGCGACAGCAGGTCGGTGAAGCGGTGGACCCGCTCCTCCGGGGTGTCGACGATGCGCACCTGTCGTGGGGAGGCCGGCTTCTCCGGCTGTTCCACGAGCGCGTCTGCGGCCATGCCAGCGAGTCTAGAGGGGACGGTGGGACACCAGGTGTCCTGGAGGAGCGAACGGCCAGGGCGCGTCGCCACCCAGCGTCACTGCCTCGGCGACCGGAGCATCCTCCGTCGCCGCCGCATCGTCCCTTGAGAGACGACTCCTACTGCAGGCCGAGCCACACGAGCCAGGACTCGGGCGCGAGCTCGGGCCCGATGAACGCGATCGAGTCCATCAGCAGGTGCGCCGCGATCAGCGGCCCCAGCCTTCCGCGCCGCACGTACACGTACGCGAACACGACGCCCATGACCACGTTGCCGAGCGCCATCGGCCACCCCTGGTACAGGTGGTAGGCGCCGCGCAGCAGCGCGGAGGCGAGGATCGCGGCGGGGACGCCCCACCGCATCTCGCGCAGGCGGGTGACGAAGTAGCCGACCGCGATGACCTCCTCGAGGATCCCGGTGCTCGCGGCGGACAGCAGCAGGATCGTCGCCGCCCACCACTGGTCGGGAAGGCCCGAGGTGTCGATGTTCACCGTCATGCCGAGCGCGCGGCTGACCGCGTACAGCGCGATGCCGGGGATGCCGATGATCGCCGCGATCCCGAAGGTCCAGCCGATGTCGCCCTTGACGCGGGACCAGGGTCCGACGAGCCCCAGCGCGCGCCACGCCGAGCGGCCGCGGTCGGAGAAGAGATAGAACACCAGCAGCACGGGCATGAGCCGGAAGCCGATGACCATGAGCTGCTGGACCAGGTCGATCCACGCGACCGACGACGTCGACCTGTTGAGCGTCGACGTCGTCGTGCTGATGTCGACCTGCTTGACGTAGTACTCGATGAACTGCGTGATCGCGTAGGCGGCGGACTGGCCCAGCGACAGGCCGAGGACGATCGCGATCTCGAACTTGAGGCGGCGAGGGGAGGGGCCCGAGGCCGCATCCGCGGGGACGGGCTCGGGCCTGGCGGGCACGGGCTCGGGCAGGGGTTCGGGCACGGCGGGGACGGACTCCATGGCCGGGGAATCGCTCACCCTGCTCACCCTAGTGAGCGCCCCGCTGAATTCGCCAAGAGCGCCGGAGCCGGGCGCGCGATCGCCGCCCCTGCATCGTCCATCCCCCTTGTCGCCCGCCTACAGTGGCTGCATGCGCATCGTGTCGATCCGCCGGTACCCCGTGAAGTCCATGGGCGGGGAGTCGCTCCCCGCCGTCACGCTGGACGCGCGAGGGCTCGTCGGCGACCGCGCGTGGGCCGTGCGCGACGCCGACTCCCGCCTCGCGTCGGGCAAGAACACGAAGCGGATGGTCCGCCGCGACGCCGTGTTCGGCTTCGGCGCGCGGACCGTCGACGGCGAGGTTCGGGTGAGCGACGGGGCCTCGGAATGGCCGGCCGGGTCGCAGGAGATGGACGATGCGCTGCGCCGGGCCATGGACGCCGACGTCGCCATGGCGCTGGAGACGGACGTGAAGCACTTCGACGACGGGGCGATCTCGCTGATCGGCACGGCGACGCTCGACTGGTGCGCGCGCGAGCTCGGAGTCGACGCGGATCCACGGCGGCTGCGCGTGAACCTCGTGCTCCAGACGGACGAGCCTTTCGTCGAGGAGACGTGGTTCGGGAACCGGCTGTCGATCGGGTCTGCCGTGCTCGCCCCGGTCCAACGGATCACGCGTTGTCGGACGATCGACCTCCCTCAGGACGGGGTGTCTGGGACGACACGGTGGCTCAAGGCGCTGGGCGGCTCGCGCGACCTCCAGGCGGCCGTGTACTGCGATGTCGCGACGGCTGGGGAGGTCGCGGTGGGGGACGCGGTGGTCCTCGCGAGCACGTAGGCTCTCGCCGGGGTGCACGGAAGCGAGGAGAGGCCTACCTATGACGACGACTGCTGAGCCAGGGCTGCGGCGGCCTGTGGCGGCGCGCGCCTTCAGGCCCGACATTCAGGCCATCCGTGCGCTTGCGGTCGGCTCGGTGCTCCTGTTCCACCTGTGGCCCGCGCGGTTCTCGGGCGGATACGTCGGAGTGGACGTGTTCTTCGTCGTCTCCGGCTTCCTCATCACGTCGCTGCTGCTCCGCGAGCACGCGCGCACGGGCACGATCCACCTCTGGGAGTTCTGGGCAAGGCGCGTCCGGAGGCTGCTGCCCGCGTCCCTGCTCGTACTGCTCGCGACGGTCGCGATGGTCGCGCTGCTCACGCCCGTGACCCGGTGGGCGGACACCGCACGTCACGTCGCGGCCGCCACCGTCTACGGCGAGAACTGGCTGCTCGCGGCCGACTCCGTGGACTACATGGCGTCCGAGGCCGCGGCCAGCCCCGTCCAGCACTACTGGTCGCTCTCCGTCGAGGAGCAGTTCTACGTCGTGTGGCCCCTGCTGCTGCTCGGGGCACTCGCGATCGCGGTGCGCTGGGGCCGCAAGCGTGCGCCGCTCGTGATGATCTCCGTCGTGGGCATCGCCTCGCTGGTCTTCTCCGCCGTCTTCACGCGCACCGACCCGGCCCAGGCCTACTTCGTCACGCCCACCCGCGCCTGGGAGTTCGCGGCGGGAGCGATCGTGGCCGTGCTGCCGGCGGCGGTCCTGTCCGACCGGGGCCGGTCCATCCTCGCGTGGGTCGGCATCGCCACGGTCGGCTCGTCGGTCGTGCTGCTTCAGGCGGACGCCCCGTTCCCGGGCGTCGTCGCGCTGTGGCCGGTCCTCGGAACCCTCGCGATCATCGTCGCCCGCCCCGGGGACGACGCGCTGTCACCCATGCGGATCGGTGGCGCCTGGTGGGTGCAGCGCCTCGGCGACCTGTCCTTCTCCGTCTACCTCTGGCACTGGCCGCTCATCATCGTCGCGCCCTACGTCATCGGCAGGACGCTCGCCTGGCCCGACAAGCTCGTGATCGCCGCGATCACCGTGGTCCTCGCTACCGCCACCTATCGATGGGTCGAGCAGCCGCTGCGCGCCCTGCCCGCCCTGACCCGGCGGCACCCGCTCGTGTCGATCGGGCTCGGCCTGAGCCTGTCCGTCGTGACCCTCGCCTCCGCGTACGCGCTCCACACCGCGGCCGCGCGGGCCACCGAGACGGACGAGGCCGATGTCGAGCTCGCCGAGTCCGCGGGGCTCTGCTACGGCGCCGCGTCCGTCCTGTCGGCGGGCTCCTGCGACGATGCTCCCCTCGAGGGGATCGTGGTGCCCGTGCCCGCCGCCGCCGCTGGGGAGAAGGAGAGCACCTGCGTCCAGGCGCTCGACAAGCCCGGCATGCGCGTGTGCGACGAGGGCGTCCCCGTCGAGGAGGCGTCCGAGGTCGTCGCCGTGGTCGGCGACTCGCACGTGGGCCACTGGCTGCCCGCGATCCGCCAGGTCGCCGAGGCGAACGACTGGCATCTCACCGTGATCGCGAGGGCCTCGTGCCCGTTCACGCAGGCAGAGCGCACGGGCGACTGGTCTCAGATGTGCACCGACTGGAACGCGGAGGCGGCCGAGTACCTGGACACGCACCCCGAGATCACCAGCATGATCACGTCCGCCTCGTCGAGCAACGAGGTCGTGCCCGCCGGCGGACGCGACTGGTACCAGACGGCGGTGGACGGCTACGTCTCCGCGTGGGACGCCCTCCCCGAGAACATCCGGTCGATCACCGTCCTGCGGGACACGCCTCGCGCCCAGGCCGGCACCTTGGACTGCCTGACCGAGCTCGGCGACGGTGCGCAGGTGCTCGCGAACGCCGACGAGTGCGCGCTCGACCGGGCGAAGTCGCTCTACCCGGATCCACTCGTCGACGCCGCCGCGGAGCGAGCCGACCTCGCGTCCGTCATCGACTTCACCGACGTCTTCTGCGACGACGACACGTGCTCGACCGTGATCGGTCACGCGACCGTGTACCGCGACTCGCACCACATGACCGCGCCGTTCGCGCGCTCGCTCGCGCCGTACCTCGCCGAGCGCATGGGCGTCGAGGTGCCCGAGGTGGTCGCCGCGACCCCGTCTGCGGTCCCCGACACCGCGCCGTGAGATCCACCCAGGTCGTCGTCGCGGACGCCCCCGCGCCGGGAGCCCAGCAGGACGCATCGTCCCGGCGAACCGGCTTCCGGCCCGAGATCCAAGGGCTCCGCGCGCTCGCGGTGACGGCTGTCGTGGCCTTCCACTTCTGGCCCGGGCTGCTTCCCGGCGGGTATGTGGGCGTCGACGTCTTCTTCGTCATCTCGGGCTTCCTCATCGGCGGCCATCTGTTGCGGGACGCGCTGCGGGGTCAACGCAACCCCGTGCCGTTCTGGGCGCGTCGGGTCCGTCGGCTCATGCCCGCGTCGCTGCTCGCCATCGTCGTGACCGGAGCGGCGATGGTCGTGGTGGTGCCGGTCAGCCTGTGGCGCCAGTTCTCCGCCGAGCTGATCGCGAGCGCGCTGTACTTCGAGAACTGGGCTCTGGCGTCCCAGTCCGTCGACTACCTGGCCGAGGGCGCCGCGTCCTCGCCCGTCGAGCACTTCTGGAGCCTGTCCGTCGAGGAGCAGTTCTACCTGGTCTGGCCCCTGCTCGTGTTCGGTGCGGCGGCGCTCACCGCCCGGTTCGCGGCTGGCCGCGTCGCCCGCGTCGCCCGCGTCGTCGGCGCGGTGATCGCGGTCGCGGTCGCGGCGTCGTTCGCCTTCGCCGTCGTCACGAGCCGCTCGGACTCGCCCGAGTACTACTTTCACACCCTGGGACGGGCGTGGGAGTTCGGGCTGGGGACGTTGCTCGCCGTCGCGGTCGCGACGCTGTCGGCGCGGGTCCCCGCCGCGCTGCGCGCGCCCCGCGCTCGGATCGTCCTCGCGTGGCTCGGACTCGTGCTCATCGCGGCGGCCATCGCGACGTTCGACGCGGACACGCCTCACCCGGGCCTCCCGACGCTCGTCCCGGTGGTCGGGACGATGCTGGTGATCGCGGCCGGCACCGTCGCCGGCAGGGGCTCTCCGGAACGGCTGTACTCGGCGCGCGCGGTCCGTGCGCTCGGCGACGCCTCCTACTCGGTGTACCTCTGGCATTGGCCGGTGCTGGTCCTGCTTCCCTACGTCGTGGGTCGCGCGCTGTCGGGTCCCGCCCTCGCGCTCGCGCTGCCGCTCGTCGCCGTTCTTGCGGCCGCGTCGTACCGGCTCGTCGAGAGGCCGGTCATCGAGAGTCGCGCCGCGTGGCTGAAGCGTCCGTCCAGGGTGTTCGCGGCGCTTGCCGCGGGCATGGTGCTCGCGTGCGCGATCCCCGTGGCGACGAATGCCTGGCGCGCGCACGAGGTCGCCGAGTTCGAGGCCCACGCCGCCGAGGCCGCAGCGGACCTGGACTCGTGCTTCGGCGCTGCCGGCGCCGCCGACCCCTCCCGCTGCTCAGAAGGGGCGTCGGACTCGCTCGTGCCGAACCCCGCGTTCGCTGCTGACGACGTCGCGCAGATCCTGCTCGACGACCCGGACTGCTACATGGACAAGACCGAGCGCGGGTTCTCCGCCTGCGAGTACGTCGGCGGTACCGGTGAGGTAGGCGACGTCCTCCTCATCGGCGACAGCCACGCGCGGCAGCTCACGCCGCTCGCGCTCGAGCTCGCGGACCGGTACGACTGGACGCTCCACATCGCCACGCGCGCGAGCTGCCCGTTCTCCGCCGCCGATCGCGTGCACGACACGTCGCTGATCCCCGAGCGCTGCGCCGAGTGGAACGAGGAGGCGGCGGCCTACGCCGCGTCGCGGTCGTGGACGCTCGTCATCACGAGTCAGATCCAGGGCCGGGAGTTCCAGCAGGGCGCCTTCGACTCGGGTGAGGCGGCGGCGGTCCAGGGCCTCGTGGATCAGTGGGCCCCCCTCGTGGAGTCGGGTGCGCGGATCCTTGCGTTCCGCGACAGCCCGGCCACCAGGACCGACATCCTCGAGTGCCTCGAGCTCACCTGGGAGGACGACGCGCTCGCGTGCGCGCAGACGCGCGAGGAGGCGCTCACGGAGGACTATCAGGTCGCGGCCGCCTCGCAGTTCTCGACCGACGAGGTGCGGGTCGTCGACCTCACCGACCTTTACTGCGACGACGCGCTGTGCCTTCCCGCCGTGCACGGTGCGGAGGTCTACCAGGACAACGTGGGTCATCTCACGGCGACATGGGTGCGCTCGCTCGTCCCCGTCGTCGTGGACCGCGTCGGAGAGGACTTCCTGGCCGGCTCGAGCCGCTGATGCCCTCCAGCGCCTGGCCGCCTCGATGCGCGCCGCTGAGGCCCACCCAACGGTTTCGTGGTGCCGCTCCGTTGACGGGGTGATGATGCTGGAGTGAGGGGCGTCGGACCTGACGGTTCGACGACGCGAAGGGAGCCCGATGGCGCGCTGGGAGCCGATGCTCGATGAGGTGATGCGGTCGCGCGCGCCGCGCCTCCTCGCGTATGCCCGGCTCCTGACCAGGGACGATGCGGAGGCCGAGGACGTCCTTCAGGACGCCTTGGTGCGGTCGTTCGGTCGGGGGCGCTCCTTTCCCGACGCCGACCGTGCCGAGGCCTATGTCAAGCAGGCGATCCCGAGCGTCTTCATCGACCGCTACCGGTCCCGCCGATCGCTCTCCGCGGCGTACGAACGGCTCGCAAGGCGCGCGCCCACGCTTCCCGACGACGGTGACCGCGCCGTCGTCCTCGACGTGCGTGCCGCCCTGGCCGAGCTTCCCGCACGCGAGCGAGCCTGCATCGTCCTGCGGTTCTACGACGACCTCACCGTGCCGCAGATCGCGCATCGTCTCCACCTCGCCGAGGGGACCGTCAAGCGCTACCTGTCGGACGCGTCGTCCAGGCTCGCCGGGGCGCTCGGCGAGGACGTCGAATGGCGAGGCGGCGCGGCGACCGCCGCCGTGGTGGCCGCGCGGCCCAGGAAGGCAGGCCGGTGATGGACATCAGGACGATGCTGCACGACGACTTCGAGGACGGCTCTCGCCGGCTCTCGGGCACCGAGTTCGCGGCGGTGCGCGGGGCCACGGTCGCCGAGCATGTGCGACGGCGCAGGCGTGCGCGTGCCCTGGGGTCCGTGGGGCTCGGGCTCGCCGTGGTGGTCGGGGTGGGTGCCGTCGCTTATCCGTCGGTCGATCGGGCGATCAATCCCTTGACGGCACCCGCGTGCGTGCCGATGCCTGAGGACCTGCAGGAATGGTGGGACGACGGGATCTCCGACGGTGACATCCTCAGCAGCGTGGGCGGCGCGATTCAGGCCACGCTCAGCGAGGATCGGCTCGAGCTCACGCGCACCGGCGACGGGACCGTCGAGATCCCGATCGCCGACCACCTGCTCGAGGGAACCGCCGCGACGGGCGAGACCCTGCAGGTCACGATGCCGTCGGGCACGTCGCTCGACGTGATCCTGACCTGGACCGACGATGCGATCACGCTGTCGTACGGTCTCGCCGGCAGCGAGGACCTGGTGACGGCGTCGGTGGGGCCGGGCGTCTCGGTCCTGGGCACCTGGGACCTGACCGATCCGGAGACCAGATACTGGATCTACCGCGACGACGGGCTGCCCGACTCCACCGGGGCGTGGGTCGTGTCGGACATCGCCGCGGGCGCCGACGCGATGACGGTCGACTTCACGGACGTGCACGCGGTCGTGATCACCTTCCCGGACGGCTCCACCCAGGTGGTCGACTCCGGGGATGACGGGATCCTGACCATCGACTGGGTCGGCGTGGCCGCGTTCCAGTTCGGCGTCACCCGGTCGACCGAGGCCCTCGTGGGGGGCGCGGTGACCGCGCCCATCGACGCCGAGGTCGTGGCGCCCGCGTGGTGCCTGCCCGCGTGGGCGACGCCTTCCGCGTCGGCGACATCGTCTGCGTCGGCGACGTCGTCTGCGGCGCCGACGTCCTCCGCGGCGGCCGCGCTCACCTCCTGAGGTGCCTCGCGCCTCCTCCCCAGGCTGCCGAGCGATGACCCATCTCCCCAGGTGATGTCTTGTTTGTCCTGATTGTCAGACCCCTCTGATGGACTGTGGTCATGGTGATCGGGGTCGGTGAAGTCGAGCGGGTGAGTGCGCAGGTGCGTGTGCTTGCGGCGCTTGATGTGTCGTCGGTGTCGGCGAGGGAGCTGCTGGATCTGACTGAGGCGGTGTCCCATCTTGAGCGGCTCGCGGGGGCGTTGGTGTCGCGGGTGGCGGGTGAGGTGATGCGCCGGTCGGATCCGGATCAGCCTGGTGGAGGTTTTGCGCGTGGGCAGGGTTTCGGCACTGCCGAGCGTCTGATCTCGAAGGCTCGTGGGGGGTCCGTCGGTGGTGCTCGGCGGTCGATGTCGGCGGGGCAGGCCTTCGACCCGGTGCCCGACCCGGACGCTTCCCACGCGGATGGCGCCGGTTCGTGCGACGCGGATCCCGCCGGTTCGGGGGCGCCTGAGCCTGCGTCGTCTGACGGCGCCTCTGACGGCGCCGCTGATGGCGCGTCTGGTGTGAGCGCTGGCGGTGGCGCGAGGCCGATGCGTGCGAAGTATCCGTATGTGGCGG
>NZ_BBQZ01000005.1 GCF_000974805.1 Demequina salsinemoris
TCTGTGGCGACGAGCAGCCCCACCACGAAGGATGCGGTCACGATGGCCGCAATGATCGCCAACCACTTCGCCTGCGTACCGTCAGAGACGTCGCGCGTGGCAAGTACGAGCGCACCGGCAAAGGCTGCGAGACCGGCCAGCGCGAACAGTGCTGCGCCCGCCTCAAGCGCCGGGATCTGTGTGCACGCGACGAGCGCTGATCCCAGCAGCGCAGCCGCAGCGACGCCGTAGCTCCTGTGTGGTCGTGCGGCTGCGAGACCGCCATTTTCGAGCTTCATGTGTTCCCCCTGAATCGTCGTCGAAATGCGGTGGAATGTACCGCCGCGTACGCAAATTAGCAGGGGGAACGAAGGGACGCAACACTGAGTGTCATTGGTGATATGTCACGGAAAAGTGCGCGCCTGAAGCAGCCCACAATCGACCCGTGCTGCGCCCCGGCGGGCTCACGGCGGAGGGCGGTTTCGACCTCGAATCGGATTCTGACCTAATATCGGTCGCCTGCATTGACCTGACCTGCGCCGCTGGTGTCCACGGCGGCTGGAGGGGCGCGAGTTGTCCACAGATGCCCGGAACCCTCTGGCACACGGCGTCCTGTTTGCTTAGTTTGTCCCTTCATGGGGGCGGAGACGCTGGCGCTGCTCGAGGAGCAGGTGCGCGCGCAAATTCGCGAGCGGGGAGTCGACCCGCTGCGCGAGCGCGAGGCCGTGCGCGCCCTCGTGGACGATGCGCTGGCCGAGTGGGGCGAGCGGGCGCTCGCCGGTACGGTGGTTCCGGTCGAGGATCCGGCCGAGGCGTCGCGTGCGGTGCTGGCCAATGTCGCTGGTCTGGGCCCGCTCCAGCAGTATCTGGATGATCCAGACATAGAGGAAATTTGGGTCAACGAGCCTTCCTCCGTCTTCGTGGCGAGGAAGGGCGTGCCCGAGCTCACCACCACGATCCTCACCGACGCGCAAGTGCGCGACCTCGTGGAGCAGATGCTCAAGCTCTCAGGACGCAGGCTCGATCTGTCCAAACGCAAGTTTTGACATACAGGATTCTTTGCGGATTTCTACAAAGAATATTGCCGCATTTACCAGGTGCTTTGCTTCGATTCTTCACCGTTGGTCGCGCTGCTGGCGGGCTCTGCGCAAGTCGAGTTGATGTGAAGTTGCTGGCGAGCCCTCCTCAACAACGGGAATGAGCCCTAGTATCCGTGCCATGAGCGAAGCGCCGGTCCTTACAGTCACCTCTCATATCGCGGGCAAGAATGCGAAGGTTCGTGTCTATCCCGACCGTGTCGAGTGGGAGCGTCCCAAGTCGATTTCGGGTGGGAAAATGACCGCTGCGATTCTGACGGCAGGGATGTCTGCGGCAGTCACTGGCGGAGTCACAAACCGTAGGGGTGCCGGTACTGAGATGATCCCCATGCGGTCGATCACTTCTGTGACGACCAGGCGGGACACTATGATCAACGACTCTGTGATCATCGTCACGAGCGGCAACACCATCGACCTGCGTTGCTCGAAGGCTGAGGCAGAGCAACTCCGTGTCGCGATCATGCAGGGCATCAACGGCACTCTCTCCGCTGCTCCTGCGGTGCAGGCATACTCCGCGCCTGCCGTGCCGATGGCTGGCGCGGTCCCACCCCCGCCGCCGCCCGCCCCTGTGCCGACGAACCTTCCCCCGGCCGACTGGTATGCCGACCCCAAGGGTGAGGCTCGTCTGCGCTACTGGGACGGCGCAGTCTGGACGGACCACACCGCTCCCTAGGCTGACCTCGACGGCCTCTACGCGAGGCTCTCGCGCAACTGCTCCACGTCCTCGATGTGGTGCCACGGGTGCTCGTTGGGGCCGATTCCTGGCATGGCTGCCCATCCCTTGAGGCCCACCAACTCGGTCGCGGTGAGGCTCTTGCGTCGCACCCCGAGGTGGAGGATCAGGGATCGCTCCATCGCGGTGGGGCCGATGGAGCCGACCTCTTCGTGAGCGAGCTGACACGTCGGGCACAGGTGGCCCGACTGACGCTCTGGTGAGCGCCTTCCGCCTAGCGCGCTGGCTGTGAAGGTCACAGGGGTCCAGACGTGCTCCGCCTGGCTCGGCGGCGCGTACACCGAGCCCACGCCGCACATCGCGCACCCCGCAGTCTCTACGGGGCACGGCGTCGGCATGGGGCGCTCGGTGGCGCGTGCCAGGAGAGCCGCGAGGGCATCCCGCGCGGCCTGCCGCTGCCGCTCGGTCACGTGCTCCCAACGGGTCTCATTGCGGTCGTCCTCCTGGGCGTCAGCGAGGGTGAACGGCGCGTACCGCGCCGCCCACCTTGCGTCCATGCCTGCCTGGCTCATGAAGTCCACGAAGCGAAGAATCTCGCGCGCGGACTTCATGCGCGGCCGGCGAGCCCCGATCAACTCCAAGGCGTTGAGACCTGACTCCACGCGGTGCAGGGCGACGTCTCCCAGGACGCGCGACACGGCAGGGTGGGCACTCACGAGCGCGAGCGCCTCCTGCCGCCTCTCCCAGCACGAGGGGCACCACGTCATGTCGTAGCCCTCGCTGCGCTGGTCCGCCGCCAGGCGCGGGCGTCCTGGTGCCGGGCGGCGGCCCAGGCTGATGAACCGCTCGATGCGGCCCGGCGTCGCGTCCACGCCGCACCACAGGCAAGCCAGGGTGTCCGTGGCATCCATGATCCTTGCGCTCACGAGCGGCCCTCCTTGACCTCGGGGGAGCCCAGGAACTCCACGAGGTCGCGCGCCTCCTCGGCGTCGATGCCGAGCGACCGCAGGGTGCGGTCGGCGGCGCGCCTGGGGCGCGGCACGCGCTCTACGCGGGCGCGCAGGCCGCGCGCCTCGCGCTCGCGGTTCAACTCGGCCATGACGAACTCGGCATTGCTGAGTCGGTCGCGGGGCGGGATCCACTGGGTCATGACTTCTCCTCGGGGTTGGTGGTGTCGGTCGGGCTCGCCTTGGTGGCGGCGTCGTGCATGCGTGCCACGGCGTTGATGTGATCCTCGACGCGCTTGCGTGCCCGCTTACGCTTGCGGGCTGCGTAGGCCGCGCGCTCGGCGCGGGCATGAGCCAGGGCAGCCGCACGGTTCCTGGCGGGGCGGGTGCGGCGCTCCCGGTCCATGCGGGCCTCGCACACGTCGGGCGCGTGTGGGTCGCAGTACTCGCCCACGGCTGCGCCGTGGAGGCTGCAGGGAACCTCCAGGGTCTGCGTGAGGGCGCGGATCGCGGCGGCGCGAATCTCAAGGTTGCTCAGCAGGTGAGGGCGGCGCTCAGGCATGGCTGCCTCCCGCGATGCGTGCGGCAGGGTCCGATCGCCGAAACTGTACTACAGAGCCATACTTAGGTGACGTGTCAACTAACGAATGGAGAGTCTCATGAACGCCGCCCAGGCCACCCGCTCGTTCATCGCCCTGAGCCGGATCACCGACGCCGCTGAGAAGCGTGCCGCCCTGGCAACACACTTCGACCAGTACGTGCAGCCCGCTTCCGTCTGCCGACTGCACCCGTCGGCTTCCGCCTGAGGGGGCGTGACTAAGCGTGTAGGGGAAGTGTGTCCACGCTTCCAAAGGAAGCGTGTGTGCACACTTTCCCCGACACACTTAGATCACCTCCCCGTCAGGACGGTTGCCAGCGATGGGAACAGCCCAGTAGGCATGACCACCTCCGCGAGCAGGGCGGGTGCCGACCTCGATGCGTCCTGCGTCGATCAGGCGCTTCGTGGCGGCCGTGATGGCGGCAGGGGCGCCGCCGATCTGACGGACCTCGCGAGCAGTGGGGCGGTTGCCCTTGGCGTTCTCGGACTGGATGAACGCGAAGAGCCGCTCGTCCTCGCTCGTGGCCTTGGCGGAGCGGTCGGGCTCGATCACTGAGAGCTCGTCCGAGTTGCTGCTCTTCCGCGCATGCTGGGTGATCGTCATGCGCCCCTCCACGAGGTCAACTCGCTCGGGGCCGAAAGGCACGCCACCGAGCCGGGGCTCCACCCTGAACCTGCGCTGAGCACGGGCGTTGTCCTGAGCCTTGGTGTAGGTCCACAGGCCATCGGGCCCCGCCTGCGCTTCCACGCCTCCCATCAGGTGATCGCCCGCGAGGGTCGTGTGGCCGGTCACGAGAGCGTTCGGTACTCCGAGCGCACGGCACAACTGGCGGAAGCGCGCGTACCAGGGGCCGTAACGGTCGGTCGTGCCGCCAAGGATCGCCGTCAGTCCGTCCACGACGATCGCGATGGGAGTCGGCGCATCGTCGTCCCCATCGCAGTCCTCGCACGGAATCATGCGCTGAAGCCACATTTCGAAGATCGCGTCGTCCGTGAGGTCGAAGACCTGCGGCCCTCCGAGCTCCTCCAGGTGCTCGACGCGGACGAAGTTGCTCCACGGCTCGGTGTCCTCGTCGAAGTCGCCCAACCCGGTTGCCAGCAGTGCCGCCTCGAAGTCCTCCGGTGGAGTCTCAGCGTTGATGACCAGCACCCTGCGGTCCTTCTCGTCGTAGTCCAACGTCGCGGGCTCGAAGTGGTCGAGGAAGCGGTAGTCATCGATGAGCAGCGCCGCCACGTAGTCCGCGATCAGCAGGGTCTTGCCCACCTTCGGCGGGCCGCCGAGCATCGGGATCGTGCCGTACTTCTGGAGCCCAGGGATCAGCCACCTCGACTCAGCCCTAGCGCCGGGCCTCTCTCCGAGAGTCCGTGGCCTGGGCATGTGGTCGTAGCGCCCCTCCAGCCTCGCCAGCAGGCGCTCGCGGGCTGCGCCGAGAATCTCCTCGTCCGTGTCATCGCTCATGAAGTGCCCGCGCTCTGCGATATCGGCGAATGAACCGAACGAGGCGAGGCTTGTACGAAGGCCAGGCCAACCGTCCTCTTCGGTGAAGTCGAAGGGCTTGCCGTCAAGGGATACCCACATCATTCGCCCCTCTCGCGGTTCTCACGCGCGGCGGCTGCCATGCGCTCGCGAAGCGCGTCTGCCGCCTCGCGGAGGATCGCGTCCATGCGCTCGGTGTCGACTGACTCGCGGTGCTCGCGACCGCGCTCCCACGCTGCGTCACTCTTGGCCCTTCCGGCGCACTTGACGGAGCAGAACTTCCGCGCGGAGCCCTGCCAGGGGTGGAAAGTCGTGCCGCACTGGAGGCAGGTGTGCGGCGTGGCGAGGCGGTGAGGGTTGGTGCGCTCGCTCATGACCCCGCCTTCCTCGTGACGGTGGACAAGAGCGCGGCCACCCGCCTGCACTGCTCGTCCGTGAGACGAGGCAGCGAGGGCGGGGGAGTGACCGGGGCGCTCACTGCTCGGCCTCGACGGGCATCGGCACGATGCGGCCACGAGCGCCGCGCACGCGACCGTCCCGCATCTGCGTGCGCGGGCGGACCTTGAGCGCGTGCTCGATCTCGTCGAGGTCGTACAGCACCTCGCCGGTGCCGTCCCGGTATCCGTTGATGTAGCCCGAGCCGTGCCAGTTCGAGACGGTGCGCTCTGAGACGTTGAAATAGTGAGCCACGACGGGCTTCTTGAGGTAGCGAGCCATGAGGGCATGCCTTTCGGGACCTAGTGAGTCCCGGGTGCATCCCGTTGGCCGACTCGGATCGCGTCGCGACCCTCAGACCCCCGCCGAATTGGCCCCGGCAGGCGAACCGTCGTTGTGTTACTTGGCGTGGCACATTTGTGTCACACCTGGTAAATGCCTACTTCCATTCTAGCTTCCGGCGCGACTGTGCGCCAGCGCCTCATCTGCCCGTTTCGAGCTGCTGAAACGCTCTGTGCTGGGTTCTGACCTGCGAAACAGGCAGATGACGCCCTGGTGCACACTCGCTGATTTTCGGGCGGCAGGGCGTTCGTTCTGATTTTCGGGACGACCGCCTCGTGCGCGACGCGTTCCGGCGCGTGGTGCCGGTCCCCACGTCAGGCCTCTGCATTAGCGTGGCCGCATGGACCTCGACAGCAGGCCGACACTCACGAAAGCGCTGGAAGGCAACCTCCCGAGCGCTCTAGCGGACATGGCCTCGTATCTTGCTGACCTGAACGCTGCCCGCTGGGCGCTTTGGGAGATGGACAACCACCAAGACCAGGAGATGCTTCAGGCACTGTGGGAGTGCGCGGTGGTGCGTTACACCCGAGTCTTTCAGAAGGGAGTGAGGTCGCGCCGGACCCCGCTCAACTGGAAGCGCATCGAGAGCGTGCTGACGGACGCGCAGTTGGCCCAACATCGAGAGGTCCTCAACGTGCGCGACAAGCACGTGGCGCACTCGGTGAACCACGATGAGCAGCCAAAGGCCGTGATCTTTCTCGCTGACACAGAGGACGGCAGTGAGCGTGAGTTCCTCGCCGTCGGGTCGGCTGTCTACAACCGCCGCGTCTTCCATGCGGGCGCTGCCGACCCGTTCGTGGACCTCGTCGAGGAGGTTCGGTCGATCATCGTGGCGCAGTACCGGCTCCTGCGCGTCGAAATCGAAGAACACGTCCGCAAGATGGATCTGGACGACCTGTACGAGGGCAGAGACCTCTACTTCGACGGCCTGGAAGATCGCGATCCTGGGAAGAGCCGCAAGCACTAGTGGATTGCACACTGGGTGTCGAGCAGGGTGGTTGGTGACCCTGAATTCGGCGAGCGCCCGCGTGCTCCCAGTTCAAGCGGTGAACCGTAGTAGCCGAAGAAGTACGGGGGACGAGGGCCGAGGGGGCGAGATTGAATCTGCTGGCGACGGTAATGCCAGGCGTGCGCGATGCACGCACTCCGCTTGCGGTTGGCGGGATGTGGATTCTCGCCGGGGTTCTGCTCGCGCTCCCACACTGGGGAGAGGCGACAGCGGCCGTCGAGTATCTGGCTCTGCTCGAAGGCTCCTGGAGGCAGATCCTTCCCGCCTATCAAGCGGTGTTCGCAGCCTTCGTCGCCTACCTGCTCGGCGTCGCGCTCATCGGCCTGTCGGCCTTCTACGCGTGGCTCGTCGGGAAGGCACTCGATTACTGCGGCATACGCGTGTTTCATCTCTGGCGACGGGCTAGTCGTGGGTCGAGTCCGGAGCGCTACGGATGGATTGCCAGAGCGGCTTCGGCACTGCGGGGATACTCCACTGCCGGGCCCAATAGAGATGTGCTTTCGGAAGCGATGTTTCGGCGGTACAGCGACGAGGGCTTGCCTCGCGCGGCGGCAGACTCGCTTCCTGCTGGACTTGTGAGCAGGCGAACCGCTCAGACCTCGATGCAGTTGTGGGCCAAAGCGGCTCCCCAGTACGGCGAATACGATCGGCTGAGGGCCGAAGCCGAATTCAGGAAGGGTGCCTCGCTTCCGCTCGCTGCAATTGGCATTTCTCTCGGCATCGTCTACTCATGGCTGGTGTGCGCGGTGTTTGTCGTCGGATCCTGGGTGCTTGTCTTCTGGTGGCGCGCGTTGTCGAGAGAGCGCGATGCATTGCTTGAGGCCGCGCTCTACGACGGATTGACAGTGTTGCCTGTGGTGGAGTCGACGATCAGGTTCCTGAAGACGCTCAACCTTGACGCAAACACCGAACCGCCGATGTGGTCTGCTGCTACCGCCATAGCGCTCGACGGGCTGGGCGAAGACACAGCAGCGAGTGACTGCATCGAAGAGGTTGCGATCGACTACGTACTTGGCCCCGGGGGCAGTTCTCGATTGACGCGACTCCCCCTCAAGGACCCCGCAGTGCTAGAGAAAGAGATCCGCGCGCGTGCAGCCGAAGAGATTGAACTCCTGGATCAGTTTCGGGCGGAGCACCTCGTTAAGCTTCTGGTCTCCCAATTCCAACGGTCAGTGACCAGGCTTTCGAACAAGGGGTAGTCGCAAGCGGATTACGTCGAGCGGCGATCGAGATCCGTCGCGGGAGAGATGCGAATCCGGTCCTGCGTCCACGAGCGGCCCCCGGTCGGAGACCTCCCCACCTCGACCTGCACGACTGCCTGCACCACGGCGCGCTGAACGTCGAGAGGGGCGTCGAGGAACGCCTGTCCGGGGTCGATTTGAGACAGGATGGGAAGGGCTACGGCCTTCTGGCTCGCGATGCTGAGTCGTCGCTCAACCTCAGCGAGTTCGGCGTTCACTCGCGCGGACGACTTCTCCCAGAGCGCGGCGGGAATCTTCCCGTCCATGTAGTCGCGCTCGAACTGCTCCAGCCTGACGCGAAGAGCCCGACTCTTCTCCACGTCCTCGGCGGAGCGGATGTCCTTGGGTGCGAGGGCCTTAGCGATCCGCTCGTCCCGCACCAGGTCCGCGACGACGCCCCGCACGTAGTCGTCGGTGGGTGCCTGCGCAATAGTCAGGTGCGCGTAGTCCTGGCATCGGTAGTGGTACTTGCGCTCCTGGTTCTTGCGCGAGGGCGTCGCGCCCATCGCCGTCACTCGAAGCTTGGAGCCACAGAGCCCACATGTGTAGTGGCCGGAACCCAGCCACCTCGTGGCTGTGTTCTGCTGCTTCCTTCTCCCGGGGTCTGCGAGCAGGTCGTAGCAGGCACGCCACGTGTCCTCGTCCACGATGGCGGGCCACTGAGCCTTGCCAACGATGTTGAGCGTTCCCCGATCCGCGCGTCCATGCGCTGACAGGCCCGCGTTACGGGGCCTCGTCAGCACGTCCTTGATGCGGGCGTAGGTCCATGCTTTGCCCGTCGAGGTCGTGTGCCCCTGCTCGTTGAGTTCGGCGGCAACCGCGCGGAGACTGCGGCCCGCGAGAACAGCGGTCGTGGCGTCTCGCACCACCTGAGCCTCGGACTCGCGAACAGTCAGCCCGTCTTTCTCGTACCCGAACGGGCGGGGGCCACCGCCCGGCTTGCCCTCTGCGGCGCGCTGAGCCTTCGCGCGCTTCATGCGCTCGCGAGCGTGGTCCACTTCGTGCTGGGCTGCGGCACCGAGCATTCGGGCGACCATCCTCCCGCTGGCCGAACTCAGATCGAGCGTCCCAGCGGTGACGGTCTGAATCTGCAGATCGTGGGCCTCCGCGAGCGCCACGAACTCCTCGAGTTCGAGCGCGCGGCGGTGAAGCCGGTCGGTGTGCCAAGCGATCACGCCCTGCACCTGACCTGACCTCACTGCGTCGAGCATCTCGCGATACTGAGGCCGGGGCGCGCCGGAGTAAGCGCTGATGTCGTTGTCGACGTAGGTCGCTACGACCTGCCACCCAAGCCTTGAAGCCAGGGCGGTGCAGTCCTCCTCCTGCCTCTGCACTCCAAGCCCACCGCCCGCCTTGTCGCGACTGATCCGGCAGTAGATCGCCGCCGGTAGAGGGGCTGATTCGAGGTGCTCTGAGGTGTCGTCGTCCATATGTCAATTTTAGGGTTTCGACCTCAGTTCTCCCTTTGTGGACGCGACGCTGCCGGGAGGCGAGCGGCTCCATGCCGTGATCCCCGACGTCACCCGCGAGCACTGGTGCGTCAACATCAGGAAGTACATCGCGCGCGCGGCCCACCCAGACGACCTCGTGGCGCTGGGCTCGATCACTCCGGCGGCAGCGCGGTTCCTCACGGCCGCCGTAGCGGTGGGGCTCAACGTGCTCGTGTCCGGCGCGACGCAGGCTGGGAAGACCACTGCCCTGGGGGCTCTCGCAGGTGCCATCCCCGCGCGCGAACGCGTCATCACGTGCGAGGAGGTCTTCGAGCTCGCACTGCCGCTCAGAGACGTCGTCGGTCTCCAATGCCGACAACCCTCGCTTGAGGGCACGGGCGAGATTCCGCTGCGTCGCCTGGTGAAGGAAGCACTCCGCATGCGTCCCGATCGGCTCGTCATCGGAGAGGTGCGCGAGGCCGAGTCCCTCGACATGCTCATCGCGTTGAACGCCGGAATACCAGGTATGTGCACCCTCCACGCCAACTCGGCGCGGGACGCGATCACCAAGATGTGCACCCTCCCTCTGCTTGCGGGGGAGAACGTCTCAGCGGCCTTCGTCGTGCCGACGGTCGCGTCGGCGATCGACCTCGTCGTCCACCTCGATCGCGACGCGCGCGGTCGCCGTCAGGTGCGGGAGATCATCGGCGTGCCGGGCAGGGTCGAGGGAGGTGTCGTCGAGACCGCCGACCTGTACCGTCGCGTCGATGGCGAGCTTGTGCGCGCCGAGGGCTACCCGCCTCACCCCGAGCGGTTCGCTCGCGCCGGCCTCGACCTCGTCCGCCTGCTCGAGGCGCGCTGATGGCGACCGCGCTGGGGCTCGTGCTGGGGGCCGGAGTCTTTCTGGTCTGGTGGTCGATGTGGGTGCCTGACGCGAGAGCGCCTGAGGTGGCAGTCGCCTGGACCGACAGGCTTCGCGACGACCTGGTGCAGGCCGGTGCGCAGGGAGTGGGGCCTGGTGGTCTCGTGGGGACGACGGTGGGGGTCGGCCTCGTCGTCGCCGTCATCGGCGCGGGCGTCACCGGATCCTTGGCGATCGGCCTGTGCTTCGGAGTGATCGCCGCGCGCGGACCCTTCGCCCTGGTGAGGTCCCGCGCGAGGGCTCGACGATCGCGCATGAGAGAGGTGTGGCCCGAAGCCGTCGACAATCTCGCCTCGGGCATCCGAGCCGGTCTCTCGCTTCCCGAATCGCTCGGCCAACTCGGGGAACGCGGGCCCGAGGCGTTGCGCGAGCCGTTCACCGCCTTCGCCCGCGACTATCGATCCACCGGTCGGTTCTCCGACAGCCTCGACGCGCTCAAGGGCAGGCTCGCGGACCCGGTCGCCGATCGCATCGTCGAGGCGCTGCGACTCACGCGCGAGGTCGGCGGCACGGACATCGGCAACCTTCTGAGGACGCTCAGCCACTTCCTTCGCGAGGACGCGCGGACCCGAGGCGAGCTCGAGGCCCGGCAGAGCTGGACCGTGAACGCCGCCAGGCTCGCGATCGCCGCGCCGTGGGTGGTGCTGCTGATGCTCGCGAGCCAGCCTCAGAACGCCGAGGCGTACGACACCGCGCTCGGGACCTTCGTGCTGGCGGCTGGCGGAGCGGTGACGTTTCTGGCCTACCGGCTCATGGCGCGGTTCGGGCGTCTTCCCCAGGAGCAGCGGGTGATGCGGTGATCGCGGCGATCGTCGCCGGAGTGGCGCTCGGAGGCGGGATGATCCTCGTCCTCGCGTGGGCGGACGCTCGACGGCTCACGCTCGAACGACGGCTTGCGGCCGCGTTGGCGCCACTCCGGCACGAGCACTCTCCCGCTCGCGCGGCGACGCCGCTGCTCTCACTCGAGGGCCTGCTCGCGCCGGTGCTGCGCGATGGCGTGCGCGCGCTCGAACGATGGGGTGCCTCGACCATCGAGATCGAGAACCGGCTGCGCAGGGCGGGACGCGGCGGGACCGCCGAGCAGTTCCGCGCCTCACAGGTGGTCGCGGGCGCAGTCGGTCTCGCTGGAGGGCTGAGCGCGTCGGTCGTCCTCGGAGCGACGCGCGGGTCGTCGCCCATCGCGCTGCTGATCCTCACCCTCGCTTGCTGCGTGGCCGGAGTGCTCGCGCGCGATCACTCCCTGACGCGAGCCGCCGGTCAGAGGGAGGCCCGCCTGCTCGCGGAGCTGCCCGCAGTCGCAGAGATGCTCGCCCTGTCAGTGTCCGCAGGCGAAGGAGCGCTCGGCGCGCTCGACCGTGTGTCCCGCACCGCCGATGGCGCGCTGGCCGACGAGATCCGTCAGGTGCTGGGGCGGACCCGCGCAGGGATGCCGCTCTCCGAGTCGATACGACTGCTCGGCGACAGCACCGAGGTCGCGGCGCTCAGGCGCTTCGCCGACGCGGTGGCCACGTCGGTGGAACGCGGCACCCCGCTCGCCGACGTGCTGCGCGCACAGGCCGATGACGTGCGCTCAGCCGGCCGCACCGCGCTGATGGAGGAGGGCGGTCGGCGGGAGATCCTCATGATGATCCCCGTGATCTTCCTGATCCTGCCCGTGACCGTGCTCTTCGCGGCGTTCCCTGGGATCGTCGCGCTCAACCTCGACTTCTGATCGCCTCGACGCACGACCCCGGACACCATCAAGGAGGAACCATGACCCCGCTGAACACTCGTCTCCGCACCCGCCTCGCGCGCCTCGACGACCGGGGGGACGTCCCGGGATGGGTCCTGATCACCTTGATGACGGCAGGACTTGTGGCCGCCCTGTGGGCCGTCGCCAGCCCCACTCTCACGAATCTCTTCTCCGAGGCGATCGCCTCGGTCACCGGTGCGTAGCGCTCGCGACGATCGAGGCAGCGTGCTCGCAGAGCAGCTGATGACCATGGTGCTCGTGGTCTTCGTCGGGCTCGGGGTCATGCAGGCGGCGCTCGCGCTGCACGTGCGCAACACGCTGATCGAGGCTGCGGCAGAAGGCGCCCGCCTCGCGGCCCGGTCTGACAGGACGATGTCGGAAGGCGCCTCGCGTGCGGAGACCATCGCGTCTGAGGCCCTTGGCGGCATCGACGCGAGCGCCCAGGCCTCGAGCGGCTCGTGGAACGGTGCCGACACCGTCGTGATCACGCTCACCGCACCGATCCCCGTGATCGGTCTGTGGGGCCCAGCGAGCACGTCGGTGAGCGGCACCGCGCTCGAGGAGTCGGCACGTGGTTAGCGCGAGCCGTGCCCTGCGCGCGCGAGCGTTGGACGATGCCGGGGGAGCGATGGTCGAGTTCCTCGGCATGACGTTGCTGCTGCTCGTGCCACTGCTGTACCTGGTGGCGACGCTCGGCCGGGTGCAGGCTGCGGCCTATGCCGCCGAGGGCGCCGCCCAGTCCGCTGCCCGCGCCGCCGTCGTCGCAGGGATTCAGCGGCTCGAGGCCGGGGACCCTCAGGTGGAAGCGGTGGGGGCGGCCAACGGGCGCGCCCAGGCGGTGGCGGGCGTCGCGGTCGGGGACTTCGGCATCGACCCTGACCAGGTGGCGCTGTCGCTGACCTGCTCGGCCGACCCGTGCCTCGCGCCCGGTTCCGACGTGCGCGCCGACGTCGCCGTGACCGTCTCGCTCCCAGGGATTCCAGGGTTCCTGTCCGATGCGGGACTCGCCGTCACGCTCCACGCCCACGCATCGTCCCCGGTCGATGACCTGGCGGGCGTCGCGTGAGCGCACGGGAGAGCCGCATCGGAAAGGGAGCCGTAGGCGTCGCGAGACGCGACGACGGCAACGTCACCATCCTGAGCCTCGGCCTCACGGTCCTGGTGATCTCCCTCGTGCTCGTCGTCGCATCCGCGACGGCGGTGCAGCTCGACCGGGTCCGCCTCCTGCACCTGGCCGACGAGCTCGCGCTCGACGCGGCAGACGCGCTCGACCTCGACGCGTACTACGCGGGAGAGATCCCCGGTGATGATGCCACGGTGATGCTCGCCGAGGACCGGATGATGGAGGCGGCCGCAGGTCACCTCGCGGAGGCAAGCGGACGACAGGGGGTCGAGGGCGCGCGGATCGCCGCCGTCACATCTCCCGACGGCTCCACCGCGGTGGTCAGCGTGAGGCTGCGCGTCGACCCGCTGTTCGGAGTGTCGGCGCTGCTTCCGTTCTCGCACGGGATCACCCTCAGCGCGGAGTCGTCCGCGCGGGCCTCCTAGCTGTGCTCGGTCAGGAGCTCAGTCGCCGTTCGCCGCCTTGGCGGCCGACTTGGCCTCCGACCACGCATCGTCCTCGGTGATGGATCCGAGCTCGACCTTGCTGAGCACGTTCTCGACCGCGGTGCGGATCGTCGCGTTGTTCAGCGAGTAGTAGGTCGAGGTCGTGAGGTCCTCGGCGGTCTTGGTGAAGATCTGTCCGACCGGGGCGTTGTTGAAGAAGCTGTTCGTGTACGCCTGGATGCCCTCGTCGCTGTACAGCGACGGCGTCGCGGGCAGCGCGCCCACCGCCTGGAAGCGGGCGAGCTGCTGCTCGTCCTTCATGAGCCACTCGATGAACTCGTAGGCCGCCTGCGTCGTCTCGTCGTCCGACTGGGCCGGGATCGTGTAGAAGTTCGCGGACCAGTTGCCGCCGGCGCCGGGGATGTCGGCGACGTCCCACTGACCCGAGAAGTCCTCGGGGGCGTTCTCCTCGATGTAGGCGAGCATCCACGACGGGCACAGCACCGTGGCGAACGAGTCGTCGTACAGCCCGTTCGTCCAGTCCTCGCTCCACTGGGTGGTGCCGGAGGAGATCCCGGAGGTCGCCGCGGCGACCGCCGTCGCGTAGGGGGCCTCGACCCCATCCATGGCAAGCGCGTTGTCCGTGTCGAAGTAGCTGACCCCGGCCTGCATCATCAGCGGGTTCAGGAGCGATGCCGCGGTGTCGAGGAAGTAGCCGCCGGTCGCGGCCGTGTACTGCTCGCCGACGCTGATGAAGCCCTCCCAGGAGTCGCCCATCAGCGTGGACAGCTCGTCGCGGTCGCCGGTCAGCCCCGCGTCCTCGAGCAGGTCGCGGCGGTAGCACAGCGCGAGCCCGGACACGGAGGCGGGGATGCCGATGGTCGCCGAGCCGTTCGCGTTGGTCGCCTCGCCCCAGGCCCACGGCAGCACCGAGGACTCGAACTCGTCGGCGCCGAGGTCGAGCAGGTTCACGAAGCCGTCGGACTGGCCGACGAAGCTCGGCATGTACGCCTCGTCGAGCACGGCGATCGTCGGCGCGCCCTCGCCCGCGACAAGCTCGCTCTGGAGGTCGTCGTGAAGTGCGGCGTAGGCCTGCTCCTCGACCGTGATCGTCACGTTCGGGTGGTCCGTCATGTACTCGTCCGCCAGGGCCTCGAGGCCGATGTCGCCTACGGTCGCGACCGTGATGCTGATCGCATCCGCGCTCGCGGAGGCGGAGGCTGTGGTGTTCGTGTCGTCCCCGGTGCATGCGCTCAGCGTGAGCGCTCCGGCCAGGGCGACGGCCACCGTGCCTGCCGTGGTCCTCCGTGTCATCGACTGCTCTCCCTCTGTCCGTCGGCGCTCCTCAGCGGAGGGCGCCCCCATCACTCTAGTCGCGAGCAGGCACGACCTCGCCCTTGCGGGTGCCTCGGGGCCGGCCCGGCCGGGGCGCCGGCCTCGTGCGATCGGCCTCCCGCGGCACGTTCTCAACGCCCGGAAAGGACGATGCGTTCCTTGCCGTGTCCCCTTCGTCGCGCGGTGTCCTGCGGCCCTGGGTACCGTGGTGGGACGGACTGGGGCCAAAGGTCCCGACAATTCCTGAACACAGCGTCCTATTTTGGTTTCAGACGCGCGGCCGACAGGGTCGTACGCCATCGCCACGACGGGGTCCAGAACCGTCGCGGAAGCAGGCCCCACAGGGCCTCAAGCGTGAGGAGTTCCGCCAATGACCATCACTTCCCCCACCGGCGCCGACCTCGACGCCGTCCGTGAGCACGCCTGGCGTGGCTTCACCTCGGGCCCGTGGCAGGACGGCATCGCCGTCCGCGACTTCATCCAGTCGAACTACACGCCGTACGACGGTGACGACTCGTTCCTCGCCGGCCCGACGGCGCGCACCACCGGCGTGTGGGACAAGCTGTCGGCCATGTTCCCGGAGGAGCGCGAGAAGGGCGTCTACGACGTCGACTTCGAGACCCCCGCGACCATCACCGCGCACGCGCCCGGCTACATCGACAAGGACAACGAGGTCATCGTCGGCCTCCAGACCGACGCCCCGCTGAAGCGCGCGATCATGCCGTACGGCGGCTGGCGCATGGTCGTCAAGGAGCTCGAGACCTACGGCTACCCCGTCAAGCCCGAGCTCGAGCACATCTTCTCCACGTACCGCAAGACGCACAACGACGGCGTCTTCGACGCGTACCCCCCGAACGTTCGCGCGGCCCGCTCGTCGCACATCGTCACCGGCCTGCCCGACGCCTACGGCCGCGGCCGCATCATCGGTGACTACCGCCGCGTCGCCCTCTACGGCGTCGACGCCCTGATCGAGGGCAAGAAGGTCGAGCGCATGCAGCTCGACATGGAGCGCTCCGTCGAGGACGTCATCCGCGACCGCGAGGAGAACTCGGAGCAGATCAAGGCTCTGAAGGAGCTCAAGCAGATGGCGGCCTCCTACGGCTACGACATCTCGGGCCCCGCCGCGACGGCCAAGGAGGCCGTGCAGTGGCTGTACTTCGGCTACCTCGCCGCGGTCAAGGAGCAGAACGGCGCCGCCATGTCGCTGGGCCGCACCTCGACCTTCCTCGACATCTTCATCGAGCGCGACATCGCCGACGGCACCCTCACCGAGGAGTCCGCTCAGGAGATCATCGACGACTTCGTCATCAAGCTGCGCATCGTCCGCTTCCTCCGCACCCCGGAGTACGACGCCCTGTTCTCGGGCGACCCGACGTGGGTCACCGAGTCCATCGGCGGCGTGGGCTCCGACGGTCGCTCGCTCGTGACCCGCACCTCGTTCCGCTTCCTCCAGACGCTGTACAACGTCGGCCCGGCCCCCGAGCCGAACCTGACCGTGCTGTGGAGCGACAAGCTGCCCCAGGGCTTCAAGGAGTTCTGCGCCAAGGTCTCGATCGACACCTCGTCGATCCAGTACGAGGCCGACGACCTGCTGCGCGAGCAGTGCGGTGACGACGCGGCGATCGCCTGCTGCGTGTCCGGCATGGAGGTCGGCAAGCAGATGCAGTTCTTCGGGGCTCGCGTCAACCTCGCCAAGGGTCTGCTCTACGCGATCAACGGTGGTCGTGACGAGGTCTCCGGCAAGCAGGTCTCGCCGGTCGCCTCGCCCGTCGAGGGCGACGTGCTCGACTTCGACGACGTCATGGGCAAGTTCGACACGTTCATGGAGTGGCTCGCCGAGACCTACGTCGACGCGCTGAACTGCATCCACTACATGCACGACAAGTACGCCTACGAGCGCATCGAGATGGCGCTGCACGACCGCGAGATCCTGCGCACCATGGCCTGCGGCATCGCCGGCCTGTCGGTCGCGGCCGACTCGCTGTCCGCCATCAAGTACGCGAAGGTCACCCCCGTGCGTGACGAGACCGGCCTCGTCGTCGACTACACGACCGAGGGCGAGTTCCCCTGCTACGGCAACGACGACGACCGCGCCGACGACATCGCCGTCGACCTGGTCAAGCGCTTCATGGAGAAGGTCCGCAAGCAGCAGACCTACCGCAACGCGAAGCACACCCAGTCGGTGCTCACGATCACCTCGAACGTGGTCTACGGCAAGGCGACGGGGCACACGCCCGACGGTCGCCGCGCCGGCGAGCCCTTCGCCCCTGGCGCCAACCCCATGAACGGCCGCGACAACCACGGCATCATGGCGTCGGCCCTGTCGGTCGCGAAGCTGCCCTACGACGACGCGCAGGACGGCATCTCGCTGACCACGTCCGTCGTCCCGTCCGGCCTCGGTCGCGACAAGTCCGAGCAGGTCAAGAACCTGGTCGGCGTGCTCGACGCCTACACCGTCTCCGCCGGCTTCCACATGAACGTCAACGTGCTCAACCGTGAGACGCTCGAGGACGCCATGGAGCACCCGGAGAACTACCCGCAGCTCACGATCCGTGTCTCGGGCTACGCGGTGAACTTCGTCCGCCTGACCCGTGAGCAGCAGCTCGACGTCCTGTCGCGCACGTTCCACGCGGGCCTGTAAGACAGAATCGAACACGACGCCCCGTCCTCACGCAGGGCGGGGCGTCGTGCCATCTTCAGACACCTTCACACTCTCAATCCCCGGCAAGGAGATCCCCACCATGCCCGACGAGCCCGTACCCGTACAGCTCCTCATGTCTCCGCCCATGGAGATCGCCGACCAGGAGCTCGAGGAGAGCGAGAAGCTCGCCTCGCCAGTGACCGGCTCGGTGCACTCGTGGGACCTCGTGACGGGCGCCGACGGCCCGGGCACCCGCATGACGCTGTTCCTCGCGGGCTGCGGGATGCGCTGCCAGTACTGCCAGAACCCGGACACGTGGCGCATGAAGGACGGCGTCCGCCACTCGGTGGACGAGGTCATGGAGCGCGTCACCCGCTACGCGACGATCATGAAGGTCACCGGCGGAGGCCTCACGATCTCCGGCGGTGAGCCGCTCCTGCAGTCGAAGTTCGTGATGAACATCTTCCGCCGCTGCAAGGATCTCGACATCAGCACGGCGCTCGACACCGCCGGCCTGCTCGGCTCGCGCCTGAGCGACGACGACCTCAACTATGTGGACCTCGTGCTGCTCGACATCAAGTCCGGGATCCCGGAGACCTACCAGCGCGTCACGGGCCGCCCGCTGCAGCCCACTCTGGACTTCGCGCATCGTCTCGACGCGCTGCACAAGAAGGTGTGGATCCGCTTCGTGCTGGTCCCGGGTCTCACCGACGCGGTCGAGAACGTCGATGCGATCGCGGACTTCGTCGCGACGCTCGGCAATGTCGAGCGACTCGAGGTCCTCCCGTTCCACCAGCTCGGCCGCGACAAGTGGGAGCTGTCGGGGGAGCCGTACCTGCTCGAGGACACGCAGCCGCCGGACAAGGAGCTGATCGAGCGCGTGAAGCGGCAGTTCGCGAAGCGCGGCATCAACGTGATGTGACCGAAGGGCGCCCCGGGAGGGGCGCCCTTCGTCGTCATCCCAGGACCGTCATCCCAGGACGATGCGGCGCTCGCCGGCGCGGACCGGCACGTCCCAGCGGTTCGTCGCGGGCGGCCGCACGCACACGTAGTGCGGCGAGAACCTGCTCGGCGGCAGATAGGCGCGGTTGAGGTCGACGGTCACGCGGTCCTGGCGGGCGCGCACGGGATCCGCAGCATCCTGAACGCGTCGGGGTGCGCGGCATCGGAGAAGGCGGCGAAGAGCGACTCGCCCTCGTCGTGCGCGAGGAGCGTCACGTCAGCTCCGCGTACCGTGAGCGCGAGCGCGACGTCGTACACGGTCGTGGAGCGGTGCCCGTCGACGGCCTCTGTGGGCGTCGGCTCGGACGCGACCCTGGTCACCCGCGCGGCCACCCGCATCGCGGGATCGAACGGGTGCCGGTCGATCCCGATCATCCCGAGCCTCGCGGCCCTGCCGGTCTCGTAGGCGCGCAGCGCGAGCTCTCCGTCGCGCGCGAACGCCGCGACCCGCACGCCGGCGACGACGTCGGTGTCGCCGGGAGCCAGGACGATGCGGTGCGCGCCTTCGCTGCGCGCCGCGCCTTCGCTTCGCACCACGCCGTCGCGGGCGCTCCATCGCCCGGGCAGGTCGGCGATCGGGCGGGGTTCGGTGCTGAGCCAGGTGGTCGAGGCGAGCTCCGCGAGTCCGCCCGGCCCGAGCGTCGTCTGGTCGCGTGCGTGCTCCCACGCGAGGTGGGCTGCCTCGGTCGTGACCTCGTCCTGGGGTGCGTGCGTGCTCACCGGCTCATTGTGGGCCGCGGAGAGGCGTGTAGCCGGAGTTCGCTTCTGGATGCGAGAAGTTCTTACGTTCACGAAACATCGGCTTAACCTATGGATCGGTTTTCGCCTATAGCGTCCACCTATGGCCGAGACGCAGAGAACCGAGATAGATGCGCTCGCGCGCGCCATCGACGTGCGGTCGCTGCGGATCCTCGTGGCCATCGACCAGGCGGGCTCCATCAGTGCAGCCGCGCGCTCGCTGGGCTTCAGCCAGCCGACCATCACCCAGCACGTCCAGCGACTCGAGGAGCGTCTCGGCGCGAGCCTCGTGTCCCGCACCGGCCGCGCCGCGCGCCTGACGCCGGTCGGGGCGCTGCTCGCCCGCCACGCCCCGCGCATCGACGCGAGCCTCACCGCGGCCGCCACCGAGCTGTCGCGCGTGCTCGGCCGCCGGGCGGGGCTCGTGCGGCTCGTGGCGCTGCCCGAGTCCGTCGGGTCGGTGCTCGCCCCTGCCGCGAGCCGGCTCGCGGCTCTCCTGCCGCACCTCGATATCGAGGTGCTCGAGGCCGCGACGCCCGAGGACGCGATGGACATGGTCCAGGACGGCCGCGCCGACATCGCCGTGACCCCTACTCCGCTGATCGCCCGCGACCGCTCGACCTCCGCGCGCCGCGAGGGGCTGCGCACCACCTTCCTGTTCTCCGAGGAGGTCATCGCGCTGACCTCCGCCGACGTGCCCTCCGCCGCGGGCCGCGTGGACGCGTCCGCCCTCGTGGACCTCCCGTGGATCCTCGGCGCCGGCACGTGCGCCGCCGCCATCGCCGACCGCCTGGGCCGCGCTCAGGGCGCGGCTGACTCCTCGGTCTCCCGTGCCGACGCCGCCGTCGCGCTCGCCGCGCACGGCCGGGGCACCGCTCTCGTCACCGAGTCCGCGATCGCGGGTAGCAGACTCCCCGCCGGGCTGAACGCGTTCGGGCTCGCGCCCGCCGTTCGCCGGCGCATGGTCGCCACGACGCTCGTCGAGGCGGCCACCATCCCCGCGGTCTCCGCCGCGCTGCGCGTGCTCGCGTCGCGTCGGCCGGCCGTGGCCGAGGTCGAGGCTGTCCTCGACGCCAGACGTCGCAGCGCGGGGCATCGTGCCCGATTCGCGTCCCTTGCTGCGGTCGACCCCGCACCCACGCATCCAGAGGAGAACGACGACATGTCCTTGACCAACACCGGCGCGATGGCCCGCGTCGCAGCGGTCTCGGCAGCGGGAGCCATCGCGCTCGCCGCGTGCTCGGGGCCATCAGAATCGGACACCGAAGCGAGCGCGAGCTCGAGCGCCTCGTCCGCGACCGCCGCGATCGGCACCGACACGGGCGAGGAGATCGACAGCATCACCGTCACCCTCCCCGGCTCGCTGTCGAGCCTGTACGTCGGCTCGGAGTCCGGCATCCTCAACTACTACGTCGCCTCGATCGTGCAGGAGGGCCTCCTGACCGTCGACGCCGACGGAGCCCTGCAGCCCGGCCTGGCGGAGTCGTGGGAGCAGACGGACGACGTCACGTACGTCTTCGAGCTGCGCGACGACGCCTACTTCCAGGACGGCAACCCGGTCACCGCCGAGGACGTCGTGTTCAGCCTCGACATGGCGCGCGACGAGACGGCCTCGCCCGGACTCGCGTACTACATGACCAACATCGACACCGTCGAGCAGACCGGTGACAACGAGGTCACGATCACCCTCGCCGAGCCCGACGCGGCCTTCGCGGGCAACATGACCACGGCCGGAGCCGCGTTCATCACCGAGAAGTCCTTCTGGGAGGAGAACGACGGCGACGTCGGCACCTCCGACTCGCTGCTCATGGGGTCCGGTCCGTACGAGGTCACGGAGTTCGTGCCCGACGATCACGCGACCTTCGAGCGCGTCGACACGTGGTGGGGCGACCTGCCGAGCGTCAAGGAGATCCGCATCGACTTCGTCTCAGACGAGTCCACGCGCCTCCTCGCCGCGCAGTCCGGCGACGTCGACATCGCGTTCAACGTGCCCTTCTCGCAGGCGGAGCAGTGGGAGTCCATCGAGGACATGCGTGTGCTGTACGAGAACGACCTCTCGTATGTCGGCCTGTACTTCAACCTCGACGTCGCGCCGTTCGACGACCCGAAGGTCCGTGAGGCCATCGCCCACGCGGTCAACCGCGAGGCCTACGTCGACACCCTGCTCGACGGCCATGGCGAGGTCGCGACCGCGATCATGACCCCGGAGTCGCTCACGTCGGTGTACTCGGCCGATGAGGCTCGCGAGATCCTCGGGGGCATCCCGCAGTACGACTACGACCTCGACGCCGCCGCGGAGGCGCTCGCCGAGTCCGACTACCCCGACGGCTTCGACGCCGAGATCCTCACGCCGAACACCGGACCCCAGCTGGGCACGGCCGCGCAGGCGCTGTCGCAGGATCTCGCGACCATCGGCATCAACCTCACGGTCACCGAGGTGCCGATCGAGGAGTGGCTCGCGAGCCTCGACCCGTCGTCCGGCTACGGCCTCAACTACATGTGGTACTTCTCGACGCTCGGAGACCCGGCCGAGATCCCGTCATACCTCATCGGCGCCGACAACCCGGCGGCCTACGACAACGAGGAGATCCTCGACCTGCTCAGCCAGGTGGGCGCGGAGACCGACCCCGCGACCCGCATCGACCTGCTGGTCGAGGCCGAGACGCTCCAGGCCGAGGACGTCGTCAACATCCCGCTGTGGTGGGGACAGTCGGCGACGGCCTTCTCGAACGACCTGGGCCTGACCGACTACAGCGCCTTCACGTTCGTGTCGACCTGGCCCAGCCAGCTGTACGCGGCCAGCAGCGAGTAACAGCACGTGGCCGTATCCACCGATCGAGCGCGCGCGTCGCGGCTGCGTCCCCTGGGACGCATGCTCGCGGCGCGCGTGCTCGGCACGCTCGCGGTGCTGCTGGTGCTGTCCATCGTCATCTTCGCGATGATGTACATGGCGCCCGGCGACCTCGTGAAGAACCTCCTTGGCAACCGCGCATCGAACCCGGACACGATCGCCGCGATCCGCGCGCAGTACCACCTCGATGAGCCGGTCGTCACGCAGTACCTGCTCTGGCTCAAGGGGCTCCTCACGGGTGACCTCGGCGAGTCGATCCGCCTCCAGGTGCCCGTCACGGAGGCGATCGGCGCTCGCGTCGGGATCACCGCGGCCATGTGCGCGATCGCCTTCGCGATGTCCGTCGTGGTCGCGGTGCCGCTCGGCGTGATCAGCGCGGTGCGTGCGGGCGGCTGGACCGACCGCATCGGCAACGCGCTGTCCGTGCTCGGGCTGAGCGCCCCGACCTTCGCTGTCGGCCTGCTGCTCCTGTACGTCTTCGCGTACTACCTGCCGATCCTGCCCGTCTACGGCGGCGGCGACGGCGGCCTCGACACGCTGCGCCATCTGATCCTGCCCGGCATCACTCTCGCGCTCGGCCTCGGCGCGATCCTGGTGAAGCTCACGCGCACGGCGATGCTGCGCGAGCTCGAGGCCGACTACGTCACGTTCGCGCGAGCCCGCGGGCTCTCGGAGCGCACGGTGCGGAACCTCGCGCTGCGTGGCGCCGCGATCCCGGTCGTCACGGGTGCGAGCCTCGTGCTCACCTTCCTGGTGGGCGGCACGGTGCTCGCGGAGACGACCTTCTCCCTGCCCGGCCTCGGCACGCTCCTGGAGGATTCGGTGCTGTTCAAGGACATCGCGGTGGTGCAGGCGCTCACGCTGCTCGTCGCGGTCGTGATCGCGGTGATCGCGCTGCTCGCCGACCTCGCCTACCTGCTGCTCGACCCGCGCCTGCGGGACCGGATCGGGGTGGACTCATGACCGCCGTCGCGCCCACTCGCGCGCGCTCGCGCAGGCTCCCTCCCGCGAGCGTCCTCGTGTCGCTCGCCGTGCTCGCGCTCGCGCTTCTCGCGGTCGTGCTCGGCCGCTTCCTCTTCCCCGACGCGATGCATCAGGACATCCTGTCGTCGACGCTCGCGCCGGGGGAGGACGGCCACCTTCTCGGCACCGATGAGCTCGGCCGCGACGTCCTCGCGATGTCGGTCGCCGGCGCGGCCTCCGCCCTTGTCGGGCCGATCATCATCGCGGTCGGGTCGATGGTGCTGGGCGTCATCCTCGGCACCCTCGCGGGCTACGAGCGAGGCTGGCTCGACTCCGTGATCGGCCGATGGACGGATCTGCTGCTCGCCCTGCCCGTGCTGCTCGCCGCGATCGTCGTCGGCGGCGTGCTCGGCGGCGGCTACTGGGTGACCGTCGGCCTGCTCATCCTGCTGTTCTCGCCGTCCGACATCCGCATCGTCCGTGCGGGCGTGATGGAGCAGTCGGCGCGGCCCTACATCGAGGCGGCCCAGATGCTCTCGCTGTCCCGGTGGCGCGTGATGTTCCGCCACATCCTGCCGAACGTCGCGAGCCTCGTGATCACCAACATGATGCTCAACGTCGCGTTCGCGCTCGTCGCGTTCTCCTCCCTGTCGTTCCTCGGCGTGGGCGTCGCAGCTGGCACCGCCGACTGGGGCCGTCAGCTCACGGACAACCGCGCCATCATGTTCGACAACCCCGCCGCGGTCTTCGTCCCCGCGGCGCTCATCGTCGTGGTCGCCGTCGCCGTGAACCTCGTGGGCGACTGGATCGGACAGCGACTGTCCCAGGTGGGGGAGGAGGCATGATCGGGGTCGAGATCACGGGCCTCACCGTCACCGGCCCTGCGGGCACCATGGTGCAGCCCTTCGACGCCGAGATCCCGCTCGGCACGACGCTCGCGCTGATCGGCGAGTCAGGCTCGGGCAAGACGCTCAGCGCCAAGAGCCTCATCGGCCTGCTGCCGCGCGGCTTCAAGGCCGAGGGCGCCGCGACGGTCGCGGACACCCCGCTCCCGGTGGGCAGGGACGATGCGTCCTGGCGGGGGGTGCGCGGGCGTCAGGTCGCACTGCTGCTCCAGGACCCGTTCACGAGCCTGTCGCCGGTGCATCGCTGCGGCGATCAGATCGCGTGGACCATGGAGGCCGCTCGCGGGCATCGGATGCTCCGGCGCGAGCGTCGTGAGGCGGTCGCCGCCCGGCTCGCGGAGGTCAAGCTGCCGGAGCATGTGGCCGAGGCCCACCCTCACCAGCTCTCGGGCGGCATGCGGCAGCGCGTGGCCATCGCCGCGGCGCTCGCCGCCGACCCGCAGCTCCTCATCGCCGACGAGCCGACCACTGCCCTCGACGCGTCCAACCAGGCCGAGATCCTCGACCTGCTGCGCGCGATCCAGGCGGAGCGCCGGCTGTCCGTCATGCTGATCTCGCACGACCTCGGGCTCGTACGCGGGCGCACCGACACGGTGCTCGTCATGCAGTCCGGCGTGATCGTCGAACGGGGAGAGACCTCGCGCGTGCTCTCCGACCCCCAGCATCCGTACACGCGCGCACTCATCGACGCCGATCCCGTGGTCGCGGCTCGTCGGGGATCCGGCGAGGCTGCGGCAGTCGACCTCGACGGACGCCCCACGCTCACGTCCGCGCAGGGGATCGTCAAGACGTTCGGGCATCGCACCGTGCTGCACGAGGTCGATCTGTCGGTCCGCGAGGGCGAGATCGTCGGCGTGGTCGGAGAGTCGGGCTCGGGCAAGACCACGCTCGCGCGCTGCATCGCGGGCCTCGAGAAGGAGGACGGCGGGACGATCGACTTCGCGGGCGAGACGCTCGCGCCGGGGCGCGCCTCGCGCACGCCCGACCAGATGCAGATCGTCTTCCAGGATCCGTACTCGTCCCTCAACCCCATGATGTCCATCCGCGCGATCCTCGCGGAGGCGCTCGCGGTCGCCGGGCGTGGGGCGGACGAGGTCCCTGCGATGCTCGAGCTCGTCGGGCTGCCGGCGGAGATCGCCTCGCGGCGCCCCGCCGAGCTCTCGGGGGGACAGCGACAGCGCATCGCGATCGCGAGGGCGCTCGCCCCGCGCCCGCGCCTGCTCATCTGCGACGAGTCCGTGTCCGCTCTCGACGTGTCCGTCCAGGCGCAGATCCTCGAGCTCCTGTCCGGGCTGCGCGAGCAGCTCGGGATCGCCCTGCTGTTCATCTCCCACGACCTCGCGGTCGTGCGGATGATCGCCGACACCGTGGTCGTCATGCGCGACGGTCGCGTCGTCGAGCAGGGCGACTGCGCGCAGGTGCTCACGGAGCCCGCGCACGACTACACACGCCTGCTGGTGGCCGCGTCCACCCGAGAGAACGCCCCCGCCGGGGCAGGGAAGGACTGAGGTGTCCCCATCAACCACGATGGTCACCGGCCACCAGGCCGTCATGGAGGCGCTCGAGGCCGGCCTCGCCGGCGCGCTCGGCGAGCAGCGCGCCGCGCTCTGGCGTCTCGACCGGTCGGCCTACGAGCCGACCATCCGCACGCGCGGGGAGGCGACCAGGGCCGCCGTGCTCACGAGCGCGAGGCCCGCGACCGCGGCGACCAAGATCGTCGACCTCTGGTGGGACGACGCGGAGGAGGCCGCAGCGCTCCTCGAGGACGTGATCGCCGCGGCGATCGACCGCGGCGACGCCGTCGTGAAGTGGGAGACCGGACCCGGGGTGGAGGCGCCCGCGTTCGCGAATGCCCGAGGCTTCGTGCCTTTGAGGAGTCCGTGGTCGGCCAAGGGAACGGAGGTCCGCGGCGGTCTGGTGCTGTGGCTTCGCGACCTTCCGCACCACGAGCCCGGCTACTACGCCCAGACCACGATGTTCACGTGCGGCGCGGTCGCCGCGCTCATCGCATCGGAGGAGCTGGGCTCCACGGGCTTCCGTGGCGACTCGTCCGACCGCGACAGGGAGGTCGACTTCTGGCGGCGGGCGAGCAACTATCCCGCCTGCGAGCCCGTGGGGCTCGCGGTCGCGATCCGGGAGGACCTTCGCACCGTCCCCGTGGGCGTCAGCCTCGATGTCGAGGGACCCGTCCTCCTCGAGGACTTCGACGGCTTCGACCGCGACTTTCGCGCGGAGCTCCAGGAGCAGTCCTGGGGCAAGGCCGAGGCGCTCGGCGTGCCGGTGTCCCGCACGCGCGTCACCGTCGAGCAGATCGCGGCGCGGATCGTGGGAGGCGAGATCGCGCTGCTGCTGATCGACGAACACCCCATGCACGGCACCCACGGGCCGCATTGGATCGTCGCGCACGCCTCGGACGGAGACGTCGTCGTGGTCGAGGACCCGTGGACCGAGTCGGATCACGGCGAGACCTGGGTCGACACCCACGACCTGCCGATCGCTCTCGCCGACCTCGACCGCCTCGTCACCTGGGGTGACGACGGCTATCGCGGAGTCGTCTTCCTGGGCCGCGGCTGAGGCGCGGCGCGGCTCTCGAACCCCGCCGCCGCAGCGGGCCGCTGGAGCGGTCGAGCTTTGTGCTCCGGCGTGTTCTCACGGCGGATTCCATATCGAAAACTCGTATCGAGCGTGTTAAATCCTTGTGAAGTGGGCTATTCACCATGGAATCGCTTGCTAATCTCGGGTGCAGGCAAAGCGTGCCCCCGACGCGAGTCCCTTCGGGGGCTCAAGCCCGACGGATCGTGCCAGGCCGACGACCGTCCTCACGTCACGCATAAGCCCGTCGCCAGGCCGGTCGGGTGGAGCAATCATGGCCATCACGCTTGACCGCACGCGCATCGCGCAGCTCATCGAGGAGCAGTCGAAGCTTCTCAACGACCGCACCATCAAGTCCCGCGAGATGTACTCGCAGGCCTCGGAGCACCTCTCGGGCGGTGTCGCGTCGTCCTACCAGGGTCGCGACCCCTGGCCCATCTACATCGAGTCCGGTCACGGCGACCGCATCCTCGACGTCGACGGCAACGAGTACTACGACTTCCACAACGGCTTCGGCTCGATGGTCCAGGGCCACGCGCACCCCGTGATCGGCAAGGCCGTCGCGGACCGCTACCCGCTCGGCACCCACTTCGCCGCCGCGACCGAGGACTCGATCGTCGTCGCCGACGAGCTCGCCAGCCGCTGGGGCCTGCCCAAGTGGCGCTTCACGAACTCCGGCTCCGAGTCCACGATGGATGCGATCCGCATCGCCCGCGCGTACACCGGCCGCGACACCGTGATGAAGATCTTCGGCTCCTACCACGGCCACCACGACACCGTCATGGTCTCGATCGGTGTCGCGTACGACAAGATCGGCGACCGCGAGAATCTCGAGTCGCTCGCGTACGGCGGCGGCATCCCGCAGGCGACCGTCGACATGACGATCGCGGTGCCGTTCAACGACGCCCCCGCGATGGAGCGCCGCATCGAGCGCCTCACCGCCGAGGGCCGCAAGCCCGCGTGCGTGATCATGGAGGCTGCCATGATGAACCTGGGCGTCGTCCTGCCTGAGCCCGGCTACCTCGAGGCCGTCCGAGAGATCACCAAGAAGCACGGCATCGTCCTCATCTTCGACGAGGTCAAGACCGGCCTCACGATCGCCGCGGGCGGCGCGACCGAGAAGTTCGGCGTCACCCCCGACATGGTGACCCTTGCGAAGGCGCTCGGCGGCGGCCTGCCGTCCGGTGCTATCGGCGGCACCGAGGAGGTCATGGCTGTCGTCGAGGACGGCACCGTGTATCAGGTCGGCACCTACAACGGGAACCCGCTGTCAATGGCGGCCGCCCGCGCGTCGCTGCTCGAGGTCCTCACCCCCGAGTCCTACGAGCGCCTCGCCGAGCTCAACGACCGCATCGTGAACGGCTGCCAGGCCGTGATCGACAAGTACGACCTGCCGGGCTACGCCGTCGGCATCGGCTCCAAGGGCTGCGTGACGTTCGCGACCGAGAAGATCGTCGACTACGAGACCTTCAAGGAGGCCCAGGACGTCGACCTCTGCGAGCTCGCGTGGCTGTGGAACATGAACCACGGCATCTTCATGACGCCGGGTCGCGAGGAGGAATGGACCATGTCCGTCGTCCACTCCGACGAGTCCGTCGACGCGTACATCGCGGCCTTCGACTCGCTCGCCGCGGCCCTCACGGAGGCCGACGCCTGATGACCGTCGAGGCCTCCCGCACCACTGTCTTCGAACGCGAACCCGCCGACCCCGCGGTGGTGCGGGAGGCCCTCGCGGGCTCCCGCCTGACTCCCTTCTGGCTCGACGGCCTCGAGCGCCCCGAGCATCCGCCGCTGTCCGGCACCGAGACCGCCGACCTCGTCATCGTCGGCGGCGGCTACCTCGGCCTGTGGACCGCGGTCCTGGCCAAGGAGCGCAACCCCGACACCCGCATCGTCCTGCTGGAATCCGAGGTCATCGGCTGGGCGGCCTCGGGCCGCAACGGCGGCTTCTGCGAGGCGAGCCTCACGCACGGGCGCGAGAACGGCGAGAGCCGCTGGCCCGACGAGATCGAGCGGCTCGAGGAGCTCGGGATCGAGAACCTCGACCAGATCGAGGAGACCGTCGCGCGCTACTCGATGGACGTCGACTTCGAGCGCACCGGGCAGCTGTCCGTGGCCGTCGAGCCCCACCAGGTCGAATGGCTCGGGGACGACGCTCTCGACGCGTCAGGCGTCCGTGCCTTGGTCGACTCGCCCACCTACCTGGGCGGCGAGCTCGACATGGAGGGGTGCGCGATGGTGCACCCCGGGAAGCTCGCGCTCGAGCTCGCGCGCGTCGCTGTCGAGCTCGGCGTCGTGATCCACGAACGGTCGGCCGTGACCGAGCTGACGGACGGTGGCGTGCGCACTGGGCGCGGTGAGGTGCGCGCGGCCAAGACGGTGCTGGCCACCAACGTCTTCCCGTCGCTGCTCAAGCGCAACGCGCTCATGACGGTGCCCGTGTACGACTACTCGCTCATGACCGAGCCGCTCACCCCCGAGCAGCGCGCGTCGCTGGGCTGGGAGGGTCGCGCCGGCGTCGCCGACATGGCGAACCAGTTCCACTACTACCGGCTCACGGCCGACGATCGGCTCCTCTTCGGCGGCTACGACGCGATCTATCACCCGGGCCGCAAGGTCAAGGGCGCGTACGAGGACCGTCCCGAGTCCTACGAGAAGCTCATGAGCCATCTGCTCACCACGTTCCCGCAGCTCGAGGGCGTGCGCATCTCGCACCGCTGGGCCGGCGCGATCGACACGTGCACCCGGTACTGCGCGTACTTCGGCACGGCCCGCAAGGGGACGGTCGCCTATGCCGCGGGCTTCACGGGGCTCGGTGTCGGCGCGACGCGCTTCGCTGCCAACGTCCTGCTCGACCTGCTGTCGGGCTCTGAGACGGAACGTACCCGCCTCCAGATGGTGAAGGAGCGGCCGCTGCCGTTCCCGCCCGAGCCTGTCGCAGCGATCGGCATCGGCATGACCCAGTGGTCGCTCAACCAGGCCGATCACCGCGAAGGCAACCGCAACATCCTCCTGCGAGTGCTGGACAGGCTCGGCCTGGGGTTCGATTCGTGACGCTGTCACAGTCCGACGGGTCGACGGAAGGTTCCGAACCGTCGACGCTCGAGCCCGGCCGGTCGGTGGTGGCGGCCGGGCTGCCCGTCCCGTTGGAGGCGCTGCCCGACTCGCAGGTCGAGTCGGGCGCGCCCCTGGCGGGGGCGGTCGCGCTCGCGACCCTCGGTGAGGCCGAGATCGGCGTGTGGGAGCACACTCCCGGCGTCTCGACCGACGTCGAGGCCGACGAGGTCTTCGTGGTCCTGTCAGGTCGCGCGACGATCGACTTCACCGATGGTTCGGCCGCGCCGCTCGAGGTGGGGCCCGGGTCCGTCGTGCGGCTGGCCGAGGGACAGGCGACGCGGTGGACGGTAACCGAGACGCTGCGCAAGGTATACATCGCCTGAGCGAACCCGCGCGGCAACCCCCGAATCACCGAATCGGGGCGTTGGCGCCTCAACTGATCACCTTCTGACACAAGGCGGCGGAGCGGTACGGCGTGTCTCTCGCGACACGCCGTCGAGCCGGCCCGCGTTGTGTCAGGAAGCGCCCGCACTTGACGCCGACGGGGGCGCACTGGGGCACGTCACGACCCGGCAACCCGGCCTATGTCGTGACCGTAGCGTCCAAGGCGCCTGCCGCCGTCAGCGCGGCCCACGCCTGCGACCGGCCCGCGACAGATCCAAGATCCAGACCGAGCAGCCGCTGTGCCTGCTCGATGCGCGTGCGCACCGTGTGCCGATGCACCTCGAGCGTGCGGGCTGCCGCGTCGTGGGCGCATTCCGCCCCCATCCAGGCGACCAAGGTCGGCATCAGCGCGGTGCCGTGCTCGCGGTCGTGGGTGCGCAGCGGCTCAAGCGTTGCCTCAGCGAGATGCCTGGCTTCGTCCTGTCCGAGTGCGGCGAGCATCCCGAGCTGCGCCGAGTCCTCGAAGCGCACGAGTCCCGTGTGGCCGCGAGTGAGCGCGATCCGCGCCCGCGCGAGCGCGTCGTTGTACTCCTCCCAGGTTTGGGCGACCGACATCCCGACCGGCTCGGAGACGGCGGCCAGCGCGATCTCGGCGCCGCTCGCCGGGCCGAGCACGATCGCCTCGGTGGTCCAGAGCACCACGAACAACGTGGGCTGCTGCGTGAGCGCCGTCAGGAGGCGGGGTGTGGGATGGGGCGCGACCGCGACGGCGAACGGCGGGGACGGCAGGTAGATGCCGGCCGCGTCGGCGACGTAGCGGGCGAGCTCTCCATCGTCGCGCTCGATCGCGGCGAGGAGCCCTGCACGAAGGACCTCGCGTCCGTGCTCCAGATCGGCCCTGCGCTCGCCCGCAGCCCCGGCGATCGCGGCCGCGGTCGTGACGACGGAGCGTTCGTGCTCGTCCAGCAGCATCGCGACGGCCAGCACGCCCTGGCCGCCGCCATGCCCCAGGGTCTGCAGCGTCACGGGAGTGTCCCCGACGGTGAAGGAACCGCCCGCGGCGACCCTGCGCGCAGTCAGGCCGACGGCCTCGACCCTCACCCGCTCCGCGGCGTCGGCGTCCAGGCGCCCGGCGGGGTGCTCGTGGAGGAACCTTCCGCCGGCATCGATCACGCCCACCCAGGCGCCCAGGCGGCGCGACAGCTCGGCGATCACCGCGTCGGTGCCGCGGCGGCTCAGCGCGGCGAGCGCGATGGCGCGCTGCGCGTCGAGCGCCCAGGTGCGACGGGCGTAGGCGGACGCCGCGACGGCCTCCGCGTTCGCGCGCGCCACCGCGATGAACGGCGTGCGGTAGGGGACCTCCCACAGGGGCATCCGGTGCTCCCGGCAGGCGCGGGCGAGGAGTTCGGGGATCCCCTCGCGCACCACCTCGGTGCCGAAGCCCAGGCCCAGCACCCCGCGGCGTCGCAGCCGGTCCACATAGGCGTCGTACTCGTCGTCGGGGGCCGCGTCGGTGAACTGCGTGCCCGTGGTCAGCAGGACGAGACCCTCGGACAGGAACGGCGTCGGGTCCAGCAGGTCGGAGCTGTGCACCCAGCGGATCTCCCGGTCGAGCGCGTCGGCGGGCAGGTCGGCGGGGTCGCTCTCAAGCCGCAGGTCGAGTCCGCGGCGCGCGAGCAGCGCCCTGATCGTGGGGCCGGGGGTCTCCATGGAAGCAGTCTGCCATCGTGTACAGCACACGGCGAAACTTTGTACAGTGCGGCGAATGAGACTCGTGCGCCACGTGCCTAGGCTCGCCGACATGAGCACCCTTGAGGCATCCGCCGCCCCCGTTGGTGGGCCGGCCCTGGCGCAGGAGCGCCGACTCGTCACCGCGATCCCCGGACCTCGTTCGCAGGAGATCCTCGCGCGCAAGGCGTCCGCAGTGGCGCGCGGCGTCGCGCACACCGTGCCCGTGGCCGCGGTCGCGGCCGGCGGCGGCGTCGTCGTCGACGCCGACGGCAACTCGCTGATCGACCTGGGCTCCGGCATCGCCGTCACCTCCGTCGGTAACGCGCATCCCGCCGTCGTCAAGGCCGTGCAGGACCAGGCGGCCCAGTTCACGCACACGTGCTTCATGGTGTCGCCCTACGAGGGCTACATCGCGGTCGCCGAGCGCCTCAACGCGCTCACCCCCGGTGACTTCGAGAAGCGCTCGGCGCTGTTCAACACGGGCGCCGAGGCGGTCGAGAACGCGATCAAGATCGCGCGCCACTTCACGGGCCGCGCCGCCGTCGCCGCATTCGACCACGCGTACCACGGCCGCACCACGCTCACGATGTCGCTCACCGCGAAGGCCATGCCGTACAAGACGGGCTTCGGGCCGTTCGCGCCCGAGATCTACCGCGCCCCGACGTCCTACCCCTTCCGCGACGGACTCACCGGTCCCGAGGCCGCCAAGAAGGCGATCTCGGTGCTCGAGAAGCAGGTCGGCGGCGACCAGCTCGCGGCCGTCATCATCGAGCCTGTCCAGGGCGAGGGCGGCTTCATCGTCCCCGCCGACGGCTTCCTCCCCGCGATCCAGGAGTGGTGCAACGCGAAGGGCATCGTCCTGATCGCCGACGAGGTCCAGTCGGGCTTCGCCCGCACCGGGACGATGTTCGCCTCCGAGCAGTTCGGCTTCACTCCCGACCTGGTCACCACGGCCAAGGGCATCGCTGGTGGAATGCCGCTCGCGGCGGTCACCGGCCGCGCCGAGATCATGGACTCCTCGCACGCTGGCGGACTCGGCGGCACCTACGGCGGCAACCCCGTCGCGTGCGCCGCGGCGCTCGCGACCATGGACGTCTACGAGACCGAGGACCTCGCGGGCCGTGCCGCCGCGCTCGGCGCGCTCATGCGCGAGAAGCTCGAGACTGTCCAGGCCTCCGACCCGCGCATCGGAGAGGTGCGCGGCCTCGGCGCGATGATGGCGATCGAGCTCGTCGACCCCGCGACCAAGGAGCCCGACGCCGCGCTTGCGGGCGCCGTGGCGAAGGCCGCGATCGCTGAGGGCGTCGTCGTCCTCACGTGCGGCACGTACGGCAACGTCCTGCGCTTCCTCCCGCCGCTGTCGATCGGCGACGACCTGCTCGCCGAGGGCCTCGACGTCGTCGCGTCCGCGCTTGCCGGGGTGAAGGCATGACCGCCGCATCGTCCCTGGTTGCGGCTGAGAAGTCCGTCATCGACGCCGTCCCGTCCGGCCTGTACATCGGCGGCGAGTGGCAGCCTGCGTCGTCCGGGAAGTCGTTCGACGTGGTCGACCCCGCGACAGGCGAGGTGCTCACTCAGGTCGCCGACGCGACGCCCGAGGATGCCGTCCGCGCCCTCGACGCCGCCGCGGCCGTCCAGGACGAGTGGGCCGCGACCGCGCCCCGCGTCCGCGGCGAGATCCTGCGCAAGGCCTTCGACATCGTGCAGGAGCGCAAGGAGGAGCTCGCGCTGCTCATGACGCTCGAGATGGGCAAGCCGCTCGCCGAGGCCAGGGGAGAGGTCGCCTACGGCGGCGAGTTCCTGCGCTGGTTCTCCGAGGAGGCCGTGCGCATCACGGGCCGCTACGGGCTCAACCCCGAGGGAACCGGCCGCATGGTCGTGTCGCAGCGCCCCGTGGGCCCGAGCTACCTCATCACGCCGTGGAACTTCCCGCTCGCGATGGCGACGCGCAAGATCGCGCCCGCGCTCGCGGCCGGCTGCACCGTGGTCGTGAAGCCCGCGGCCCTCACACCGCTCACGACCCTCGCGATGGTCGGGATCCTCGAGGAGGCCGGCGTGCCCGCGGGCGTCGTCAACGTCATCACGACGTCGAGCTCGCGCGGCGTGACCGCCCCGCTCCTCGCCGACCCGCGCCTCAAGAAGCTGTCGTTCACCGGCTCGACCGAGGTGGGCCAGGCGCTCATGAAGCAGGCGGCGGACCGCATGCTGCGCGTCTCGATGGAGCTCGGCGGCAACGCGCCGTTCGTCGTCTTCGAGGATGCCGACCTGGACAAGGCCGTTGAGGGTGCTCTGGCTGCGAAGTTCCGCAACATCGGCCAGGCCTGCACGGCCGCCAACCGCTTCATCGTCCACGCGTCCGTCGCCGACGAGTTCGCGGCGCGGGTGACCGAGCGCGTCACCGCGATGCGCATCGGCCGCGGCACCGAGGACGGCGTGACGATCGGTCCGCTCATCGACGACAAGGCCGTCGCATCGTCTCTGTCCCTTGTGGACGATGCGGTCGCCAAGGGCGCGACGCTCGCCACCGGCGGCGTCGCTGTGGATGGGCCGGGCACGTTCCTGGCCCCGACGGTGCTGACCGACGTCCAGCCCGGCTCGGCGATTCTCGCGAACGAGATCTTCGGCCCCGTGCTGGCCATCGCGACCTTCGACACGGAGGACCAGGCGGTCGCGCTCGCGAACGCCACCGACTACGGCCTCGTGTCGTACGTCTACACCGAGTCGCTGTCGCGCGGGCACCGCATGATCGACCGCCTCGACACCGGGATGATGGGCCTCAACGCTGGGGTCGTCTCCAACGCAGCCGCGCCCTTCGGAGGCGTGAAGATGTCCGGGCTGGGCCGCGAGGGCGGCCTCGAGGGCATCCACGAGTACCTGTCCACGAAGTACACGATGATCCCCGTCGGCTGACGCCGAACCCCACCCACCGAAGGAGAAGCATGTCCGCCTACGCCGTCGTCAACCCCGCCACCGGGGAGACGCTCGCCACGTACCCGACCATGACCGACGCCGAGGTGGAGGTCGCGCTCGCCAAGGCCGACGGCGCCCACAGCGACTGGGCGCGGAAGACCACACCGGCCGAGCGCGCCGCACTGATCCGCAAGGTCGCCGAGCTGCACCGCGAGCGTCGCGACGAGCTCGCCGCGATCATCGTGCGCGAGATGGGCAAGCCGCTGTCGCACGCTCTCGGCGAGGTCGACTTCGCGGCCGACATCACCGAGTTCTACGCGGACAATGCGGAGAAGGTCACGGCCGACCAGCCGATCGAGATCCTGGGCGAGGGCACCGCGGTGATCCGACGCTCGTCGCTCGGCGCGCTGCTCGGCATCATGCCGTGGAACTTCCCCTACTACCAGGTGGCTCGCTTCGCTGCGCCGAACCTCGCGGTCGGCAACACGATCATCCTCAAGCACGCGCCGCAGTGCCCCGAGTCGGCCGCCGCGATCGAGCAGATGTACCTCGACGCGGGCTTCCCCGAGGGCGCCTACGTCAACGTCTACGCCACGAACGAGCAGGCGGCGACCTTCATCGCAGACCCGCGAGTCCAGGGCGTGTCCGTCACCGGTTCTGAGCGTGCAGGCTCGGCCGTCGCGTCGCTCGCGGGCCAGCACCTCAAGAAGGTCGCGCTCGAGCTCGGTGGCTCGGACCCGTTCATCGTGATGTCGACCGATGACATGGACACCGTGGTCGCGGGCGCGATCGAGGCCCGCATGGACAACTCGGGCCAGTCCTGCAACGCGCCCAAGCGCTTCATCATCCTCGACTCGCTCTACGACGAGTTCGCGGAGAAGTTCATCGCGGCGACCAAGGCGACCGTGATGGGCGATCCGTTCGCCGAGGGCTCGGAGATCGGCCCGCTGTCCTCGCTGCTCGCCGCCGAGCGACTCGAGGCGCAGATCGACAAGGCCGTGGAGCAGGGCGCGACGCTGGTGACCGGCGGCAAGCGCACCGGCGCCTTCTTCGAGCCGACCGTGCTGACCGACGTGGTCAAGGGCATGGACGTGTACAAGGAGGAGCTGTTCGGCCCCGCCTCGACCCTGTACAAGGTCTCCTCGGAGGAGGAGGCGCTCGCGCTCGCCAACGACACCGGCTACGGCCTCGGCTCGTATGTCTTCACCACGGACGCCGAGCAGGCCGAGCGCATGGCGAACGGCATCGACGCGGGCATGGTCTACGTCAACTGCGTCCTTGCCGACAGCCCCGAGCTGCCCTTCGGCGGCGTGAAGCGCTCCGGCACCTCGCGCGAGATGGGCCTGCTCGCGGCCGACGAGTTCGTCAACAAGAAGCTGGTCCGCGTCGCCGCCGAGTAGGCGCGTGGAAGGGGAGCGGCGCGGTTCGGGCGAGAGTCCGGGCCGCGCCGCTTCGCTGTGCACAGGGACGATGCTCAGGTCTCGGGTGAGCGCGGGTGAGAGGCTGTGCTCGGTTGACTTTGCGCATACCCCCTGGGGTATTGTTGGCGACATGAAGAAGCACATGCTCCGCGCCGCGCTCGCCGGCGCCCTGCTCACCCTGACCGCGCCCGCGCTCGCCGCCTGCTCGTCCGGCACCGAGGCTGTCGAGCCTGCCGACGTCGTCTTCGACGGCTCGCATGTGGACTACGCGACGTTCGCCGCGGCGACCGAGGTCTCGGGCGTCACGGTCGTCGACGTCCGCACGGCCGCCGAGTACGCCGCCGGTCACATCCCCGGCGCCGTGAACATCGACGTCAGCGCCGCGACCTTCACCGACGAGATCGCCGCGCTCGACCCCTCTGCCGACTACGCCGTGTACTGCCAGTCGGGGAACCGCTCCCGTGCGGCGGTCGAGACCATGCAGGCCGACGGCTTCACTGCGCTCATCGGCCTTGAGGGCGGCATCGGCGCCTGGGAAGGCGACGTCGTCACCGGCTGATCCTGAAGCTCTCACGAAGGCCGGGACCTCGCGGGGGTCCCGGCCTTCGTCGTCTCAGGCGACGGTCGCATCGTCCGCATCCCTGTGCTGGCGACCGTCGCATCGTCCGCCTCCCGGCGACGGTCGCATCGTCCGCCTTCCGGCGACCGTCGGTCCGCACGTGGTGCACACAGTTGGCTCTGCATCCCGCGTGTCGCCCCCTTTTCGGCCGGTCGACACGCCGAGTGCATGCCCAAGCGTGTGCAGGACGTGCGGTGGCGGGAGGGGGCGGGGTTCGGTCTGCAGGCCAGGGGGCTCGACCGTTGGCACCTCGCGGCGACGGTCGCATCGTCCACTTCGTCGCTTTCCTTGACGCCTGTAGAGCAGTGGGATTCCCGACTGAAATGGCTGGAAATCATACCCCCTAGGGGATATGAAGTACCTGGTAATTGGGCCCATGGTCCCCGGGACCTTGGCACCGAGCAATCCGGGGTGATCCGTCCTACATTTCTATGTGTCGGGACCCGATGGGGGAACCCGGTAGAGGAGAGAGTGAGAGATGACCACCACAGCCCCGGAGAAGAAGGCCGAAGCTCCCGCCCAGGCGGTTGATGTCGCGGCTTCGATCGACAAGCTTGTCGAGCAGGCGCAGGTCGCGCTGCAGCAGTACAGCACCTTCACCCAGGACGACGTCGACCTTCTCGTGAAGAAGGCCTCGGTCGCCGCCCTGAACCAGCACGGCGAGCTCGCCGTCCTCGCGGTCCAGGAGACCGGCCGAGGCGTGTTCGAGGACAAGGCCGTCAAGAACATCTTCGCGTGCGAGCACGTGACCCACTCGATGGCCCCCATGAAGACCGTGGGCATCATCAACGAGGACCCGATCAAGGGCATCATCGAGATCGCCGAGCCCGTGGGCGTCGTCGCCGGTGTCACCCCCGTGACCAACCCCACCTCGACCGCGATCTTCAAGTCGCTCATCGCGCTGAAGACCCGCAACCCGATCATCTTCGCGTTCCACCCGAACGCTCAGCAGTCGTCGGTCGCCGCCGCCAAGATCGTGCGCGACGCCGCGATCGCCGCGGGAGCCCCCGAGTTCTGCATCCAGTGGGTCGAGACCCCCTCGATCGAGGCCACCGGCGAGCTCATGAACCACGACGGCGTCGCCCTCATCCTCGCGACCGGTGGAAACGCCATGGTCAAGGCGGCCTACAGCTGCGGCAAGCCCGCGCTCGGTGTCGGCGCCGGAAACGTCCCGGCCTACGTCCACAAGTCGGCCAACCTCGACCGTTCGATCAACGACCTCGTCATCTCCAAGGCGTTCGACAACGGCATGGTCTGCGCCTCCGAGCAGGCCGTCATCCTCGACGAGGAGATCTACGACGAGGCGCTGAGCCTCTTCGGTCGCCTCCACGCGTACCGCGCCACCCCGGCCGAGAAGACGATGCTCGAGGAGTTCATCTTCGGCGTCGCCGCGAACGGCGTGAACTGCGCCGGCGCGAAGCTCAACCCGAACGTCGTCGGCAAGACCCCGCAGTGGATCGCCGAGCAGGCGGGCTTCGAGGTCCCCGAGGAGACGTCGATCATCCTCGCCGAGGTCTCGACCGTCGGCGAGAGCGAGCCGCTCACCCGCGAGAAGCTGGCCCCCGTGCTGGCCGTCCTCAAGGCGGAGTCCACCGAGCAGGGCCTCGACTACGCCAAGCGCATGGTCGAGTTCAACGGCCTCGGCCACTCGGCCGCGATCCACGCGACCGACGACGAGCTGATCAAGGACTTCGGCAAGATCTGCAAGGCGAGCCGCATCCTCGTCAACTCGCCCTCCTCGCACGGCGGCATCGGCGACATCTACAACTCGCTCATGCCCTCGCTGACGCTCGGATGCGGCTCCTACGGCCGCAACTCGGTCTCCGCGAACGTCACCGCGGTCAACCTGATCAACGTGAAGCGCATCGCCCGGAGGAACAACAACATGCAGTGGTTCAAGGTGCCCGCGAAGACCTACTTCGAGCCCAACGCCATCCAGTACCTCATGGACATGAACGGCGTGAACCGCGTGACGATCGTCACCGACGCGACCATGACGCAGATCGGCATCGTGGACAAGGTCCTCGACATGCTGCAGCGTCGTGAGAACCCGGTGTCGGTCCAGATCATCGACAACGTCGAGCCCGAGCCGTCCGTCGCGACCGTCCGCAAGGGCACCGAGACGATGCGTGCGTTCAAGCCCGACACGATCATCGCCGTCGGCGGTGGCTCGCCCATGGACGCCGCGAAGGTCATGTGGCTGCTGTACGAGCACCCGGACATCGACTTCGCCGACCTCAAGGAGAAGTTCTTCGACGTCCGCAAGCGCGCGTTCCAGTTCCCGAAGCTGGGCGAGCTCGCCAAGCTGGTCTGCATCCCGACCACGTCGGGCACCGGCTCCGAGGTGACGCCGTTCGCGGTGATCTCGGACCCGGAGAACGGCCGCAAGTACCCGCTCGCGGACTACGCGCTCACGCCGACCGTCGCGATCGTGGACCCGGTCCTCACCGCGAACCTCCCCTCGCGCGTCGCCGCGGACTCCGGTCTGGACGCCCTGACGCACGCCACCGAGGCCTTCGTGTCGGTCTACGCGAACGACTACACCGACGGCCTGTGCCTCCAGGCGATCAAGATGGTCTTCGAGAACCTCGAGACCTCGGTCCAGGAGGGTGGCGCGGCCATCAAGGCCCGCGAGAAGATGCACAACGCCGCGACGATCGCCGGTATGGCCTTCGCCAACGCGTTCCTGGGTCTGGTGCACGCGATGTCGCACGTGACCGGCTCGACGTTCCACGTCGCGCACGGCCGTACGAACTCGATCTACCTGCCCCACGTGATCCGCTACAACGGCAAGGTCCCGACCAAGCCGACCTCGTGGCCCAAGGCCGAGTCCTACGTGGCTCCCGAGCGCTACCAGATGATCGCCAAGCACCTCGGTCTTCCGGCCTCCACGCCGGAGGAGGGCATCGAGTCCTACGCCAACGCGTGCGCCGAGCTGCGCGCCAAGTGCGGCGTCGAGGGCTCGTTCCAGGAGGTCGGCGTCGACGAGGCCGAGTTCATGGCCTCGCTCGACACGCTCGCGATGAACGCCTACGCGGACCAGTGCGCGCCGGCCAACCCGCGTCTGCCGATCCTCGAGGACATGAAGATCATGATGGAGGCCGCGTACTACGGCACCTCCTTCGACGAGGTCGTCGCGTCCCGCAAGGCCAAGGCCGCCGAGGACAAGGCGCCTGCCAAGGCTCCCGCGAAGAAGGCGGCCGCCAAGAAGGCCTCCAAGTAACGCCAGGTCTGCGCGGCGGCTCGCACCACGGCTGACGCGCACCGGAAGGCCCCGGCTCCCGCACCACGGGAGTCGGGGCCTTCCGCTGTCTCCGGGCAGATCCGGAGCTCCCGGCGCCCGCGTGCACTCCGCACGGATTCTCGTGCGACACGCGAGAGTGTCGCGCTCCGTGAGGGTGTGTCGCCCGGGGTGTCGCGAACGGATCCGTGCGGAGTGCATGGGGCCTGGACGATGCGAGGGTCGGGCCTCGCACGAAACACCCAGTTTACCTATCGTTCGATAGACTGGCGTCGTTCCTGAGCGAAAGGCGGGTGTCGACGTGTCGGCTCCGAAGGTGCTGGTGGCCAACCGCGGCGAGATCGCGCGGCGCGTGTTCCGTGCCGTCGAGCAGTGGGGCGGACGCACCATCGGCCTCTACACGGACGATGACCTCGGAAGCCTCCACGTCGCCGACGCCCACGAGCTCGTGCGCCTCGAGCGCGAGGGTGACCGCGACCCCTATCTCGACGTCGACCTGATCGTGCGCAGCGCCGTCGAGCGCGGCGCGTGGGCGGTCCACCCCGGCTACGGCTACCTCTCCGAGAATCCCGCGCTCGTCGCCGCGGTCGAGGCCGCCGGGCTCGTGTTCCTCGGGCCCACCGAGGCGCAGATCTCGGTGTTCGGTGACAAGCAGGCGGCGCGCGCCCGCGCGCTCGCCGCGGGCGTGCCGACGGCTCCCGCGACTCCCGAGCTCACTTCCGCCGAGCAGGCGCGCGACGAGATCGGCGCGCTCGGCCTGCCCGTAATCCTCAAGGCCGCCGCGGGCGGCGGGGGCAAGGGCATGGTCGTGGTCGGCGACCTCGACGACGTCGCCGACGCGTACCGGGTCGTCTCGCGCGTCGCCGCGACGGTGGGCGGCGGCGTCTTCGCCGAGCGCTTCACCGAGCGCGCTCGCCACGTCGAGGTGCAGATCTTCGGCGACGGCGAGGGCGGCGTGGTCACCCTCGGCGACCGCGACTGCACCCTCCAGCGTCGCAACCAGAAGGTGATGGAGGAGGCTCCCGCGTTCGGCCTTCTCCCCGAGGTGAGGGAGAGCCTGCACCGCACCGCACGCGCGCTCGCCGCCGGGGTCTCCTACCGGAGCGCCGGCACCGTGGAGTTCGTCGTCGACGCCGAGACGGGCGCGGCGAGCTTCCTCGAGATCAACACGCGCCTCCAGGTCGAGCACCCCGTGACCGAGGAGGTCACCGGCGTCGACCTCGTCGAGTGGATGCTCCGCCTCGGCGCGGGGGACTCCTCCTTCATGGACCCGTACCGTGACTCCGGAACGGTTCCCGTCACCGGCGTCGCCGTCGAGAGCCGCGTCTACGCCGAGGACCCCGAGCAGAACTTCCGGCCGAGCCCCGGCACCGTCACGCGCGCCGACCTGCCGGACTTCGCGCGCGTCGACGGCTGGATCGCGCGCGGCACCGAGGTCGGCCTGCGCTTCGATCCGATGCTCGCCAAGATCATCACGTCGGGCGCGACCCGCGAGGAGGCATGGTCGCGCCACGCCGAGGCCCTCGCCGCGACCCGCATCGACGGCGTTCACACCAACCTCGGCCTTCTCCGCGTCGCCGCCGAACATCCCGTCGTCCTCGCGGGCGACCACACCACCGCGAGTCTCGGCGCCGAGGTCGAGGCCCCGGCCGCGGGGCTGCGCGTCGAGCGGCCGGGCTTCCTCACGACCGTCCAGGAGGCCCCCGGGCGCGTGGGGCTGTGGCACATCGGGGTTCCCCCGTCGGGCCCGATGGACGACCTGTCGTTCGTGCTCGGCAACCAGGCGGTGGGCAACCCAGGCGGCGCAGCCGGCCTCGAATGCACCGTCGCCGGCCCGCGGCTGCGCTTCGGAGACGATGCGACGGTCTGCATCGCGGGAGCCCCCGCCAAGGTCACGGTGGACGGGGAGCCGGCGCCGATGTGGGAGCCGCTCCACCTTCGCGCCGGCGCGGTCCTGGACGTCGGCAAGGTCGAGGGTGGGCTGCGCACGTACGTCCTCGTGCGAGGCGGGATCGACGTCCCGCAGCACCTGGGGTCGCGCGCGACGTTCACCTTGGGCCGGTTCGGCGGGCACGCGGGCCGCGCGCTGCTCGCCGGCGACGTGCTGCCGCTCGGCGGCTCGGCGACCCAGGGCCCCGGCCGCATCGTCCCTGTCGAGGCGAGGCCTGCGATCGGGTCCGCCTGGGAGATCGGCGTCCTGGACGGGCCGCACTCCGCGCCCGACTTCTTCGACCCCGCCGACATCGAGGCGATCTTCGAGGCCGAGTACCAGGTCCACTACAACTCGGATCGCACGGGGGTGCGGCTCGTGGGGCCGAAGCCCGCATGGGCCCGCCCCGACGGCGGAGAGGCGGGCCTGCACCCGTCCAACATCCACGACACCCCCTACGTGGTCGGCGGCATGGACTTCACGGGCGACACCCCCGTGCTGCTCGGGCCCGACGGGCCGAGCCTCGGCGGGTTCGTGAACCCCGTGACGATCGCACGCTCGGAGCTGTGGAAGCTCGGGCAGCTCGCGGCCGGCGACAAGGTGAGGTTCGTGCGCGTCTACCCGGTGCTGCCGGAGGCCCCAGACGCTCCGCTGGGCGTCCTCGCCCAGCGCGACGGCGTCGTGATCCGACGTCAGGGCGACGACAACCTCCTGATCGAGCTCGGCGAGCAGGAGCTGGACCTGATGCTCCGCGCCCGGATCCACGTGCTGCATCAGCGGGTCAAGGAGCGCGCCTTCACCGGCATGTGCGACCTGACGCCAGGCATCCGCTCGCTCCAGATCGGCTTCTCCGACCCTGCGCTGCTCACCGCGGAGGTGCTCGACGAGGTGCTCGCGCTCGCGCTCGGCGTGGCAGACGCGTCGGACCTCGTGGTGCCGAGCCGACGCGTGCGGCTGCCGATGTCGTGGGACGATCCGGCGACGCGCGAGGCGATCGCCCGCTACGAGGCCGGCGTGCGCGACGACGCCCCGTGGAACCCGTGGAACATCGAGTTCATCAGGCGCGTCAACGGGCTCGAGTCCGTGCAGGACGTGTTCGCGACCCTGTTCGAGGCGGAGTACCTCGTCATGGGCCTCGGCGACGTCTACCTGGGCGCGCCCGTCGCGACCCCGCTGGACCCCCGGCATCGTCTCGTGACCACCAAGTACAACCCCGCCAGGACGTGGACGGCCGAGAACTCGGTCGGCATCGGCGGCGCCTACCTGTGCATCTACGGCATGGAGGGCCCCGGCGGCTACCAGTTCGTGGGACGCACCACGCAGGTGTGGGACCGCTGGGCGTCGTTCGACGGCGACGACCGCGCGGCCGACGGATCGCGCACGTGGCTGCTCGACTTCTTCGACAGGATCTCCTGGTACGAGGTCGAGGCGGACCAGCTGCTGCGGCTGCGCGCCGAGTTCAGCGCCGGTCTATGGCGCCCCGAGTTCGAGCCGGGCGAGCTGTCGATGGCCGAGCATGCCGCGTTCCTCGAGCGCGAGGCGGAGTCGATCGGCGAGTTCCGCGAGCGCCAGCGCGCCGCATTCGCCGCCGAGCGCGAGGCGTGGGCGGCCGCGGGGGAGTTCGACCGCTTCGACGAGCCCGAGTCCCCGCTCGAGGCCGATGCCGTCCCGGAGGGCTGCGAGGCCGCCGAGGCTCCCTTCGCCGCGAGCGTGTGGAAGGTCCTGGTCGCCCCCGGCGACCAGGTCGAGGAGGGCGCGCCGGTCGCCGTCGTCGAGGCGATGAAGATGGAGACGACGCTCGTCGCGCCGTGCGCGGGCGTCGTCGAGTCGGTGCTGCGCGCCGCGGGCAGCGTGGTCGCTCCTGGCGATCCCGTCGTCGCGGTGAGAGGCTCGTGAGCATGCGCCGGTCCCTTGAGGTGCCCCTGCCGCTCACCGGGCGGCCGCTCGCGCTGCATGCCTTCGTGGTGGGCTTCGAGCCGATCACGGAGTCCGTCTCGCTCCTGGGGGGCGACCCCGGGCGCTTCCTGCTTGAGCCCGTGACCGCGTCGGCGGTGGAGTATGAGGACGGGTGGGTGCTGCTCGACGGCGGCTTCAACCTCGCGGTGGTGCGCAGCCAGCCAGCGCGGGCCGAGCACCTCAACTACGAGAGCTACGCGCCGCTGGTCCCGCCGGGCGACCCGCTCGCCGAAGGTGTCGCGCGCGCGGGGCTGGACTGGTCCCGCCTCGCGGGTGTCGCGATCAGCCACACTCACCTGGATCACACGGGAGTGCTCGCGACGCTCGCGCCCGAGGTGCCCGTGATCGTCCAGCGGCGCGAATGGGAGTGGGTCGCGTCCGGCGCAGGGAGACCCGACGTGGTGCTCGCGACGGACCTGCTGAACGTCGAGACGCAGGTGAGGCTCGTCGACGGCGACGCGACGATCGCGCCGGGCCTCGAGTCCGTGGCGACCTTCGGGCACACGCCCGGGCATCAGTCGTTCCGGGTGTCCCTGCCGTCGCGCGAGATCGTGCTCGCGTGCGACGCCGCCGACCTGCGCGCCAACATCGAGACCCGCACCCCGTGCGGGTGGACCCCTGGCGGTGACGCGGGGGCGGCCGAGGCGAGGGTCTCGATCGAGAGGCTCGCGGACCTGGACGATGCGGGGGTCGAGGTGTGGCCGGGGCACGACCCCCTGTGGGAGCCATGGATGCGCGCTGCGAAGGGCGAGGCCGTCAGGGTGTCCTGAGTGGGCTGGGCTCGACTCGGGCGGGTTCGACCGTCGCCGTCAGGCGGCTGGGCGCGTGGCACCGAGCATCAGCAGGGTCGCCTGCTCGATGTCGTCCGCGACGTCCTCGGCCGAGAGGTCGGGCTCGTCGTTGCGGCGCAGGATGACGCCCTCGACGAGCGAGAAGATGAGCGCCGCGGCGCGGTGCCCGTCGGTCGCGGCTGAGGCCTCGTCGGCATCGATGGCCTTCCGCACGAGCGCCGTGTACGTGTCCTTGAGCTCGTCGCGGAGCTCGCGGAACGCGGCGCACGCGGGTGCCGACGTCTCGGGCAGCAGGTACAGCGAGCCGATGTTCCAGGCGCCGGAGGCGAGCAGGTGCACGTCGAAGCGGATGAGCTCGAGCAGCCTGTCGATCGGGGTGCGGGAGTCGTCGGCGAGCATGTCGCGGGCCGCGAGCACCGAGGGCTCCGCCGTCGCGACGAGCAGCTCGACGAGCATCGCCTCCTTGTTGGGGAAGTGGTAGTAGAGCGACGGCTGCTTGATGCCGACGCTCGACGAGATCTGACGCGTGGTGGTCGCGGCGTACCCCTGCTCGACGAAGAGCTGCGCCGCGGCGTCCAGGATGCGCTCGCGGCCGACAGGTTCCTTGCCGTGCGGGCGCGCGCGGCGCGTGCCCGCGGGGGCGGGCTCGGCGGCGTCTGGGTGCGTGGTCGTCATGATGCTCGGCTCCACATTAGCCGCGGCTGAGCGCGATCCGCGCGACCTTGGTCGCGGTAACGATGCCGAAACATCGGAGTCGTACACTCGTCGCGTACCTATCGACCGAAAGGTAGTGGTGATCATGACCGAGGACATCGGTGCCGGGCGCAGGGCCGCGACCGGCACGACCTTCCAGGCCCGCGACGATGCGCGCGGACGCGGCGAGACCGTCGTCGAGACGATGCCGTGGCTGCCGCCGTCGCGCTCGCCCCACGCTCCCGCCGGGGTGGCGCCGGAGTCGCTCGTGTGGGCCGAGACCATCGGCGGACCTGGCTACGCGCACGCGACCGTCGCGCGCGGCACCCGCATCCGCCTCGAGGACATCGAGGGCGCGGCGTGCGCGCACGTGATCGTGCTCAACGCCCTCAACACCGCGGAGCGGCTGAACATGGCCGACACCGTGAAGATCCCGTGGCAGGCCTACCTGTCCACCGGGCATCCACTTCTGTCGGGCGACGGTCGCGTGCTCGCCACCGTCGTCGAGGACACCTCCGGCAGGCACGACACGTTCTCCGGCGTCACGTCGCTCGCCGCGAACGTCGCGCGCTACGGCGCTGGCGACATCGCCTCAGCCACCCCGGCCGGCCGCGAGCTGCTCAAGCAGGCCGCGGCCAAGGAGGGGCTCGAGGCGCGGGACGTCCCGCCGGCCGTGTCCCTCTTCAAGGGCGTGACCGTCGCCCCCGACGGGACGCTCGCATGGCAGGGCGGCGCCGGCGCCGGGGCCTACGTGGACCTGGTCGCCGAGGTGCCGCTCACGATCCTGATCGCCAACGCGCCGCACGCGCTCGACCCCGCCGACGACTACACCTCGTCGCCCCTGCGGATCCATGCCTGGACGGCGGGGGCCTCCACCGAGGTCGATCCGTGGTGGACCGCCACGCCCGAGCGCACCCGCGCCTACCTCAACACCCAGCAGTACCTGCTCGCAAGGGGGATCGCATGACCGTCGTCTGGGCCACCGACGAGGCCGACTACTTCGACTGGAGCGAGCCGCTCGCCGCCGGTCGCATCGTCCAGGATGACCGCATCGCGCCGCGCGTCGGCTGGTCGGCCGTGGTCCGCAAGGGCCAGGTGCTGACCATCGTGGACGTCGGCGGCAACCAGTCGGGCGACTTCCTCTGCTACAGCGCCGCCGACACGGTCGAGCGCTACTCGGTCCCCGACACGCTCGCGGCGCAGCGCAACGCGTACCTGGTCGAGGGCTCGGTGCTCATGTCCAACGAGGGCAACCCCCTCATGACGATCGTCGGCAACGAGATCGACCGCCAGGACACGATCGGCGGCGCGTGCTCCAAGGAGTCCAACACGCTGCGCTACGGCCACCACACGCTGTTCCACCACGCGTGCCGCGAGAACTTCCTGCGCGAGGGCGCCAAGCACGGCCTCGGCCCGCGCGACCTCGTGTCGAACATCAACTGGTTCATGAACGTGCCCGTGGAGGCGGACGGCACGCTCGGCATCGTCGACGGGATGTCGGCGCCCGGCAAGCGGGTCGCGCTGCGCGCCGAGATGGACGTGCTCGCCGTGATCTCGAACTGCCCGCAGGTCAACAACCCGTGCAACGACTTCAACCCCACGCCGCTGCGCGCGATCATCACCGAGGCCGACGCGTGAGCCCCCGCAGCGCCGCCGCGCGCGTCGATGCGGCGCTCGCGCTGATCGCCGCCGTCGACCGTCCGGAGGTGTGGATCCACCTGCGCGACGCCGCGGAGCTGAGGGCCGAGGCCGCGCGGGTCGACGCCGCGGTCGCCGCCGGGGAGCCGCTCCCGCTCGCGGGTCGCCTGGTCGCGGTCAAGGACAACATCGACGTGGCGGGCTGCCCGACCACGGCCGCCGACCCCGGCTACGCCTTCATGCCCGAGGACGATGCGCCGGCCGTCGCCCGGTTGCGTGCGCAGGGCGCGATAGTGCTGGGCAAGACCAACCTCGACCAGTTCGCGACCGGACTCGTCGGGACGCGCTCGCCGCACGGCGCGGTGCGCCACGCCGAGGACCCGGAGCGGATCTCGGGCGGGTCGAGCTCGGGCTCGGCCGTCGCGGTCGCCCTCGGGATCGCCGACCTCGCGCTCGGCACCGACACCGCCGGGTCCGGCCGGGTGCCCGCGGCGCTTCACGGACTCTGGGGCCTCAAGCCCACGCGCGGCCTCGTGCCCGCCACGGGCGTCGTCCCCGCGTGCGCGTCGCTCGACTGCGTGACCGTCTTCTCCGAGGATCTCGCGCTCGCCCAGCAGGCGGTCGCGGCGATGTCCGGCGCGGACGGCGTCGACCCTCTCGCGGCGCGTCCCCGCCCCGACCATGCCCCCGCGATCGGCTCGCGCCTCCTGGTTCCGGTGCCCGAGGAGCTCGAGGGGCTGGCGGACGGCTGGGCGGAGCAGTTCGACGCGGTGGTCGCCGCCGCGCGCGCAGCCGGCTACGAGGTGGTCGAGCGCAGCATCGCGACGCTGCTCGAGGCCGCGCTCATGCTCTACGAGTCGTCGTTCGTCGCCGAGCGCTACGCGGCTGTCGGCTGTCGGCGCGCACATCGAGAGGCGCACGGACGACGGGGGAGCGGGCCTGGACCCGACCGTCGCCTCGATCGTCCTCGCGGGCTCGGGCCACACCGCGGCTCGGCTGTTCGCCGACCAGCGCGCGCTCGAGGTGCACCGCATGCGCGCAGCGGAGCTGCTCGATGGCGTCGCCGCGGTCCTCACTCCCACCACGACGTGGCATCCGACGATCGCCCAGGTGCAGGCCGAGCCCGTGGTTGCGAACTCGCGCATGGGCCGCTTCACGAACTTCGCGAACCTCATGGACATGGCCGCTGTCGCGTTCCCCGCGGGACGGGTCGCCGGGCTGCCGTTCGGCGCGATGCTCACGGGTCCCGCCTTCGCGGACGATGCGCTCGCCGGCATCGCGGCGGCGATCGCCGCGGAGCTCGGCGAGGGGCCTCGGGTCGAGCCCGCGGTCGCCGCCGAGCGGTGCCTGATCGACGTCTTCGTCGTCGGCGCGCATCGCGCAGGACAGGTGCTCAACCATGAGCTCACGGACCGTGGCGGCGAGAAGGTCGAGACGGTCCGCACCGCATCGTCCTACCGCCTGTACGCGCTCGACACCGTGCCCCCGAAGCCCGGGCTCGTCCGCGTCGCGGACGGCGGGGAGTCGATCGTCGGCGAGGTGTGGCGCCTTCCCGTGGAAGGGTTCGGCGCCTTCGTGGCGGGTGTTCCCGCGCCCATGGCGATCGGCACCGTCGAGCTCGAGGACGGTCGTGAGCTCTCGGGCTTCGTGTGCGAGCCGATCGCTTTGCATGGTGCGCAGGACATCTCCGACACAGGAGACTGGATCGTCTGGCTCGCCGGCCGATGAGATGACGAGAGTTTGACGGCTGTCTTGAAACAGTCGCGAAACATACCTCGCGATTCAATGTAACTATTGACCGATAGGTTGGCACTGCCCCCTCAACAGAAGGAGAGAGACGTGAACTCACGCACCACTCTCGGCGCGGTCGGCGCGGCCGCCGCGCTCACCCTGGCCCTCACCGCCTGCTCGGACTCCGGATCGCTCCCAGGCGACTCGACCGCGTCGAGCAGCGGCAGCGAGACCGCCGCGGCGGCCGCCGACACCACCCTCAACCTCGGGCTCACGTCCGACATCTCCGCCCCGGACCCGAGCTCGGCGTACGACGGCTCGGAGATGAACCTCGTGCTCGCCGCCTACGAGGGTCTGGTCAAGTACCAGACCGGCGTCGACGACGCGGAGATCGTCCCGTCGCTCGCGAGCGACTGGGAGGTCTCGGACGACGGCCTCACCTACACGTTCACCCTCCGCGAGGGCGTGACGTTCCACGACGGCACCGAGCTGACCTCGGCCGCCATCCAGCCCTCGATCGACCGCATGCTCACGGAGGGTGACTCGGGCCCGGCCTACCTCATCTCCGACGTCGCCTCGGTCGACACCCCCGACGACTACACCGTGGTCTTCACCCTCGACGAGCCGAACGCGGCCTTCCTCGACTACCTCGCGTCGCCGTTCGGGCTCAAGATCATCTCGCCCACCGTGCTTGACGAGCACGGCGACGACGCCGACTGGTTCGCCACGAACGACGGCGGCACCGGCCCGTTCGAGTTCGCGAGCTTCGACCCGGGCGTCACCTACACGCTGTCGGCCTACGACGGCTACTGGGGCGACACCGGCGGCTACGACGAGATCGAGTTCGACGTCGTCGACTCGACCAACACCGTGCAGCTCGAGCTCGAGAGCGGCGAGCTCGACGGCTACATCGGCTCGGGCAACAAGGTGCTCTTCGACGCGCTCGCGGACACCGACGGAATCGAGACCTACACCTACTCCGCCATGATGGCGCCCGTGGTGTTCCTCAACCCGGCGGCCGACGCGTTCGGCGAGGACTCGGATCGCCTCGCGTTCCTGTCCGGCATCGACTGGGACTCGATCGTCTCGTCCGTCTACGGTGACAAGGCCACGACCAGCACCGGCGTCTTCCCGTCGTCGATGCTCGACTCGTCCGAGAACGAGAGCGGCATCTCGTATGACGCCGACGCGCTCGCGGCCCTCGAGGGTGACACGATCGAGATCGGCTACCCGACCTTCGTGCCGGGCGCGCAGGACATCTCCGACAACGTCGCGGCGCAGCTCAACGCGGCCGGCATCTCCGCCGAGTCCGTTGGCTACGAGTCGAGCTCCTACTGGTCGACGATCTTCGACCCGGACCTCGCCCCCGACGTCACCCTGTTCAGCGCCTTCCCTGACGCCGGACACCCCGACACCTGGGCGCAGCTGCTGTACGCGTCCTCGGGCGGCCTGAACCTCTTCTACCCGGAGGTCGACGGCCTGGACGACGCGATCGCCGCGGCCGCGAACTCGGGTGACTACTCCGAGGTGACCGACCTGGTCGCGTCCTCGGGCTACTGGTACACCGTCGCGGACCTGTCGGTCACGTCGGCCTTCCAGGAGGGCATCGAGGGAGCGGCCGACGCCAGCTACCCGATCCTCGGCATCACGCTGGACTTCACCCAGCTCAGCCCCGCGTCCTGACGCGACGGCTCTCTCCTTCCCGCGGCGGCGGCACGTCACTGGCCGCCGCCGCGGGACCCCCGCCCTTCATCCCCCATCGCAAGGACACGCAGTGAGCGACGCCCCCGTGCTGACAGTCGACGACCTCGAGGTCGTCTACCGCACCCGTGACAGAGTCGTCACCGCAGTCACCGACATCTCGATCGCCATCGAGGCGGGACGATGCCTGGGCCTGGTGGGCGAGTCGGGCTCCGGCAAGTCCACGATCGGCGCCGTGGTCCAGGGGATCATCCCCGACGACGGCACGGCCACCGCGACCGGCCGCGTCACGCTCGCGGGCCGCGACCTCACCCCTGTCACCGACCCCGTCTGGCCCCAGGTGCGCGGGCGTGACGTCACCACCGTCTTCCAGGACCCGATGCGCTCGCTGGACCCGACCATGTCGATCGGGAGCATGCTGAACCGCTACACGGGCTCCGCGGCCGCCTCGATCGCCGCGCTCGCCCGCGTGCAGATCCGCGACGCCGCGACCGTCCTCAAGAAGTACCCCCACCAGCTGTCCGGCGGCATGCGCCAGCGCGTGATGATCGCCCTCGCCCTCGCCCGCGGGCCCAAGCTGCTCGTCGCGGACGAGCCGACCACCGCCCTCGACGTGTCCGTCCAGGCGGAGGTCCTGAACGTGCTGCGCGAGGCGTCGCGCGACGCCGGCTGCGCGGTCCTGTTCGTCACCCACGACCTGGGCGTCGCGCGGCACATGTGCGACGAGATCGCGGTGATGCAGAACGGCCGCATCGTCGAGCGCGGCCCCGCCGACCAGATCATCTCCGACCCGCACGAGCCCTACACGAAGAGGCTCATGGCGTCCCGCATCACGCTCGACACCGACCGGTCGCGCCCCGTCGGGGCCCCCGAGGCCGCGGTCGTGTCCTCGATGGAGGACGTCCTCAAGGTCCAGGGCCGCGAAGGCGGGGACGTCGAGGACCGGTGGGCAGCATCGTCCCTGTGCTGGGACGACTTCCGCGGCGAGACCGCCGCGGTCGGCGCCGCGACAGGGGACGATGCGGTGAGGCTCGTCTCGCACGTCACCAGGGCGTCGCTCACCGTCAACGACGTGCACAAGACCTACACGTCCCGCGTGAAGGGGCGGAAGGTACACAACCACGTGCTCAAGGGCGTCGGCTTCGAGATCGGCTACCGCGAGGCGGTCGCGCTCGTCGGCGAGTCCGGCTCCGGCAAGTCCACGCTGCTGCGCATCGCGGGCGGCATCGAGGACGCCGACTCCGGCGCCGTCGACTCGCAGGGCGTCGCCGGCGAGGGCACCCAGGTGATCTTCCAGGACGCGGGCGCCTCGCTCACGCCGTGGATGACGGTCGAGCAGCTCCTCGTGGAGCGCGTGGCGCACACCCGCACCGGCAAGGACATGACGACCGGCCAGATGCGGGACCTCGCGGTGCGCACGCTCGAGCTCGTCGGGCTCGACGCCACGATCATGGGCGCGAGGCCCGCGCAGCTGTCAGGCGGGCAGCAGCAGCGCGTCGCCATCGCGCGTGCCGTCGTCGTCCCGCCCTCGGTCCTGCTGTGCGACGAGCCCACGAGCGCGCTTGACGTGTCCGTGGCCTGCTCGGTGCTGAACCTCATCAACCTGCTGCGCCACTCGCTCGGCATCGCCGTCATGTTCGTCACGCACGACCTCGCCGCGGCCCGGCTCATCGCCGACCGCGTCCTCGTGATGACGGGCGGCGAGATCGTCGAGACGGTCCCCGCCGAGCGGCTCGCGCAGGACATCACCACGGACTACGGACGGAGGCTCGTCGATGCTGTTCTCGCGTAAGCGCGCGCTCGCACGCGCCGAGGCCGGCGCCGTCGGGACCCTCCGCGACGGCTTCTGGGACGCGCTCGGCAAGGCCGAGAAGGCCTCGCTCATCGGGGTGGGCGTCGTGATCGTCGTGTCGCTGCTCGGTCCCGTCGTGTGGCCCTACAGCGCGATCATCCCGTCCGGCGAGCAGCTCCTGCCGCCGCTGTCGGGCGGGCACATCCTCGGCACCGACACGCTCGGCATGGACATGATGGCGCGCCTGCTGTCGGGCATGCAGCGCAGCCTCATGGCCGCGGTCGTCGTCACGACGATCGCCGCGATCTTCGGCTCCTTCATCGGGGTCATGGCGGGCTTCAGGGGCGGCGCGGTCGACACGGTCCTGATGCGCGTCACCGACCTGTTCCTCGCCTTCCCCGCGACCATCATCGCGATGGCGGTCGCCGCGGCGCTGGGCCAGTCGATCTGGTCCGCGATGGCCGGCATCACCGTGGTGTGGTGGCCCCTCTACGCGCGCCTCGTGCGCGGCGAGGTGCGGCGCGTCGTCGCCCTGCCTCACGTGCAGGCCGCGAAGGTGTCCGGCGTGACCGGGTGGAGGCTGCTCGTCAAGCACGTCACTCCCGCCGTGACGCCCACGATCGCCGTCACCGCGAGCCTGGACATCGGCGCCGTCATCATGACGCTCGCGGGGCTGTCCTTCATCGGGCTCGGCACGCCCGCCCCCGCACCCGAGCTGGGCCGCATGGCCTCCGACGGCATGAAGTACTTCCTCAACGCCTGGTGGATCTCGGTGCTCCCGTCGCTCGCGATCGGGCTGCTGTCGTTCCTGTTCAACTACGCCGGCGACGCGCTGCGCGTCGGCCTGCGACGCAAGGGGGTCTGACGTGCTCGTCTTCGCACTCAAGCGCACGGGCGCGCTGATCGTCGTCCTGTTCTTCCTCACCGCGACCGTGTTCGTGCTCGGCAAGGTCGGCAACGCCGATCCGGTCCGCACCTACGTGGGCGTCAACGCGAGCGCCGAGGCCGTGGCCGAGGCCCGCGAGGAGCTCGGCCTCAACAACCCCGTGTACGTCCAGTTCGCCGACTTCGTCGGCGGCCTGTTCCAGGGTGACCTCGGCATCTCGCTCGCCACCAAGCGTCACATCTCCGACGACCTGGCCTCCGCGCTGCCCGCGACACTCGAGCTCGCGTTCATGGCGATCGGGATGTCGATCGTGATCGGCGTCCTGCTGTCCTCGCTGTACACGCGGCCCGGCAGGATCGGCTCGGCGCTGCGGTTCGTGTTCTTCTCGCTCGCGTCCGCGCCGTCGTTCCTCATCGCGATGCTGAGCGTCCTGATCTTCTACAAGTGGCTCGACGGGGCGCTGCCCGCGGCCGGGCGATCGTCCTACGGCCCGTACGACGACGGGACCGGCTTCTACGTGCTCGACGGGCTGCTCCACGGGAGCCTCACCTACTCCGGCGACGCGCTCGCGCACCTCGTCCTGCCCGCGTTCGCGGCCTCGATCGGTCCCGGTGTCGCGCTCGCCCGCGTGCTCGCGGACGGCATCACGTCCTCGATGAAGTCGCCCTGGGCGCGCACCGCGCGCTCGCTCGGCGAGTCCGAGGGGACCGTGCTGCGCCGCCACGCCCTGCGCAACGCATCGTCCCCCGCGCTGTCCCTGCTCGCCGTCCAGGCCGGGATGATGGTCTCGGCCCTCGTCGTCGTGGAGCAGGTGTTCTCGTGGAACGGGCTCGGCTCCTACCTCAAGACCGCGATCGGGGTCGGCGACTTCCCCGCGATCGCCGCGATCTGTCTGATCCTCGGCGCCTTCTACGTCATCCTCAACGCCCTCGTCGACGTGGTGCTCGCCGCCGTCGACCCGCGCGTCCGCCTCAGCTGACCCTCCCGAAAGGACAACCGATGCCGCTCCAGGTCACCGACTGGACACCGAACGACGAGCTGAGGCCCGTCGGCAACGCGACCCTGCTCGTCGTCGACATCCAGGGCGGGGGAGAGGCACCCCACCCGACGACGCTCGGCGGGATGGACGGCCAGCTCGAGCGCCGTCAGCCCGCGATCGACCTCGTGAACGCCTTCCGCGCCAAGGGTCGGCCGGTCGTGTTCCTCCAGGAGGTGCACAAGCCGTCGCTGGTCGACATCGGCCGCGAGCTCGACGGCGCCGAGGGCGTCCACTGCGTCGAGGGCGACCCGACCACCGAGCTCTACCCGGGCCTCGAGCCGCTCCCTCACGAGTACCTGATCCAGAAGCGCCGCTACTCGGGCTTCTTCGGCACCGAGCTCGACATCGTCCTCAAGGCGTACGACACCGACACGATCGTGATGATCGGCGGGCTGACCGACGTCTGCATCCACTACACCGCGGTCGACGCGCACCAGATGGACTACCACTTCCGCACCGTCAGCGACCTCGTGGGCGGGTCCTCGGACAAGGCGCACGCCGCCGCGCTGCGCGCCATGAAGTACCTCCAGCGGGACTCGCTCGTGACCGCCGCCTCGGCCCACGCCTGGCTCGACACCCTGCCGGACGCCCCCATGCCGGGCGCCGACGCGATGGCCGCGAAGGCCTGAGAGGGAGACACATGAACATCGAAGGCAACCCCGTCCTCGTCGTCGTCGACTTCCAGGGAGGACCGCTCGGCGGCAGCCCCGGCCAGCAGGACGGCTTCGACGTCCCCGCGCAGCGCGACCGCGCCGTCTCCATGGTGGACCTCGCCCGCTCCAAGGGCGTTCCGGTCGTGTGGATCCAGGAGGTCCACAAGCCGCACCTGATCGACATGGGTCGCGAGCTCGACGGCTCCGAGGGCCCGCACTGCATCGAGGGCAACCCGTACACCGAGCTCGCCTCCGGGCTCGAGCCGACGCCCGACGAGTTCCACATCCGCAAGCGCCGCTACTCGGGCTTCTTCGGCACACAGCTCGACATCGTGCTGCGCTCCTACAAGGCCGACTCGGTGATCCTCATCGGCGGCTTCACGGACATCTGCATCCTCTACACGGCCGTCGACGCGCACCAGCGCGACCTGTTCCTCAACGTCGTCACCGACATCGTCCACGGTTCGTCGCAGCAGGCGCACGACGATGCTCTCGACATGATCGAGTACCTCCAGCGCAAGTCGCTCGTCACGTCCGCCGAGACCATGGAGTGGCTCGGCGCCCTCGAGTCCGTGTGAGCGGGATCGACCGTCGCGCGCACGCGACGCTGTGGATCCTCGCGTCGGCGGTCTTCGCGGCGACGCTGGGCAACATGCTCGTGCCCGGCGTCCTCCCGGTGTTCTCGCAGGAGACCGGGATCTCGATCGCGGACATCGGGCGCTCGAACGCGGTCTTCGGCCTCGCGTACGCGGTCGCCGCGCCAACCCTCGCGCTCCTCGTGCGCAAGGTCAGCCCCTACAAGGTGCTGACGATCGCGCTCGCGCTCGAGGCCGTGACGCTCGTGCTCGTGGCGCTCGCCTCGTCGGCTGAGCAGCTGGCCGCCGCCCGCATCGTCCATGCGATCACCGCGGCGGGCGTGGTGCCGATGTGCACCGTGCATGCCGGGTCGATCGTCGCGCCCTCGCTCCGGTCGCGCGCGCTGTCCATCTCGTTCGGCGGCATGGTCGTGTCCTCCCTGGTAGGTGCCCCGCTCGGCAACACGCTTGCCGACCTCATCGGCGCGCGCGTCTCCTTCGTGGCGGTCGCCGTGCTGCTCGTCGTGGTCGCGCTCGTCGCGCTGCTCGCCTCGCGCTGGCAGGCCCGGCTCGTGGACGATGCGGAGGCCAGCCACGCGGCGCGCGCAACGTCCGGGGCTCTCGGCACCTGGGCGTGGATCACGCTCGGCGCGGTGTTCATGACCGCCGCCATGGAGGGCGCCGCGACCAGCGGGCTCAACACGTTCGTGTCACCGTTCCTCACCGACACGGTCGGGTCCACCGGCACCGAGCTGTCGCTGCTGCTGCTGTGCTACGGCGTCGCAGGGCTCGCTGGCAACGCCCTGCTGGGCGCGATCGCGGACCGCGTCGGACCCGCGCGCGTGCTCGTGCTCGTGACCGTCGCCGCCGCCGTGGCGGTGCCGGGCCTCATGATCGCCGACACCCCGTGGGAGGCCGCGGCCTTCCTGCTGGCCTGGGGCTTCTGCTCATGGGCGATCAATCCGCCGCTCCAGGCGCTCATCATCGGGCACGCGGGGAAGCACCTCAAGCTGCTGGTCGCGGTGAACTCTTCGGTGATCTTCACGGGCTCGTCGCTCGGCGCGGCCGTCGCCTCGGGCCAGGTGGACGCGGGCGGGCTCGCGACGCTGCCGCTCGTCGCCTCCGCGATGTTCCTGCTGTCCGCCGTCGCCGCGACCGTGGCGTGGATCGCGTCGCGTCGCGTCGCCGCGACGCGCGACGTGGATGCGCACGAGGCCGACGCCGAATCGGCCGTCCCGCCGCCCGCGGCATGACTGCGCGGGTTCCGCGTCGGGGAGCCCAGCGGTCGGCCAGGGGCGGTGAAGGCCGGGACCTGCTCGGTCTCCCCCAGGCATTCTGGGTGATCTGGCTCGGGGTGCTCGTGCTGTGGACGGGGCGCTTCGTCGTGCCGTTCCTGTCGACGTACCTGGTTTCCGGGCCCGGCCTGTCGGTTCAACAGGCGACGATGGCCGTGTCGATGTACGGGGCGGGCGGTGTGGTGGCGACCCTCGTGGGCGGCATGCTCTCGGACCGGATCGGACGCCTCCCGGTGCTCATGGCCTCCTTCGTAGGCTCGGCCGCGCTCCTGCTCGCGATCCCGTCGGCGACCACGCTGTCGGCGCTCGTCCCCGTGCTGCTCGCCTACGGCTTCGCGGGGCAGCTCGGCGGTCCGGCGCTGAGCGCGATGGTCGCCGATCGCGTCGCTCCCGACGCTCGCCAGCGGGCCTTCGTGATGCAGGTGTGGGCGATGAACCTCGGGTTCGCGCTCGGGCCCGTGATCGCCGTTCGGCTCGAGCGCATCTCCTTCACCTTGATCTTCGTGGTCGAGGCGGCCGTGTGCGTGGTCGTCGCGGTCTTCCTCGGGGCGACGCTCCGTGAGCGCGGTCGGTTCGGGAACGCGCCCTGGGCCGTGCCCGCGACCACCGAGGCGACGCCGCGCCTGCGGGCGCTCGCCGGGTTCGCGGGCGCCGTGACCGATCGCGCGTTCGTGACCCTCGTGGCGCTGATGCTCGTGTTCACGGTCGCGTACCTCCAGTCCACCTCCACGCTGCCCCTCGTGATGACGTCGCAGGGGCTCTCCCTCGATTCGTACGCGGCACTGCTGACGCTCAACGGCGTGCTGCTGTGCGCCCTCCAGGTGCCGGCGATGCGCGTGATCGAGAGGGTGCCTCCCTCGGTCGCGCTCGCGGTGGGCGTCGGAGTCACGGCCCTGGGGTTCGTGGTCCAGGTGTTCGCGGACTCCCCGCGGACCTACGCGATCGCGGTGATCACCTGGACCATCGGCGAGCTCGCGACCTTCCCCGTCGCGTCGGCGATGGTCGCGGCCCTGGCGCCGGCGCGTCTGCGAGGCACCTACCAGGGTGTCTACGGCATCGTCTGGTCGGGGGCGCACGCCCTGGCCCCGATGCTGGGCGGATTCGTCCTGGCGCATGCCGGGGCCCGAGTCATGTGGTCGGGCTTCGCGACAGCGGTGGCCGCGGTGGCGGTCGGCCTGCTGCTGACCGCGCGCTCCCGCCAGGCCGTCGTCGAGCGACGCGCGGTCGATGAGGCCGCGCTCGGCGGGAAGGCACCTCCGGCTGCCATCGGAGCGCTGTGAGCCTCCCGGCCGAGCGGAGAGGATGATGGGTCGCGGGTCCGCGCGGCGCGGGCCTCAGGCGGTGAGCCGATCCGGATCCTTCCTCGCCGTGCCGGACTGCATCACGACGCGTGCATGCGCGGCGTCGGACAGCGAGTGCGGGGCCGACAGCGGGTCCACGTCCCACAGCACCAGGTCGGCGAGCTTGCCCGGCTCGACCGATCCCAGGTGATCGGCAAGCCCCAGCAGGCGCGCGCTCTGCATGGTGCAGGAGTGCAGGGCCTGCAGCGGCGTCATGCCCGCATCGACGAGGTGGCCGATCTCGGCCGCGTTGCGCCCGTGCGGGTGGATGCCGGCGTCGGTGCCCATCGCGACGGGCACGCCCGCCTCGATCGCGCGTCGGGCCGAGTCGCGGCCCCGGACCTGCCACTCGAGCTTCTTGGCGACCACCTGCGGCGGCTTCTTGGCCGGGTCAGGCGTCAGTGACAGCGTCGACAGCGTGGGGACCAGGATCGTGCCGCGCGCGAGCATCTCCGCGATCAGCTCGTCGGACATCTCGTAGCCGTGCTCGAGGCTCGCCACCCCGCCGCGGACCGCGGCGAGCGCGCCCTCGTGGCCCTGGGCGTGCGCGGCGATCGGGCGACCGCCCCGGCGGGCGAGCTCCTCGACCATGAGCCGCACGTGGTGCTCGGGGATGCCCAGGTCCTCGGGGCTGTCCTCGGGGGAGCCGATCCCGCCGGTCGTGCAGATCTTGATGACGTCGGCGCCCGTGCGCACGAGCGTCCTGATCGCCTTGACCACCTCGTCGTCCGTGTCGACGACGCCGACCGAGGCGATCGCCTCGAAGTCCTCGTACAGCGAGCGCGCGCCGTTGGCGTGCACCGGGTCCGCGTGACCCCCGGTGGGGGAGAGCATCGTGATCGCGACGTGCATGCGCGGGCCGGGGATCAGGCCCGCCGCGACGGCCTTGCGGTAGCCGGGGGTGAGCCCCGCAAGGTCGCGCGCGGCGGTGACCCCCGCCTCAAGGGTGAGGCGCATCGACTCCGCGGTCGCGAAGGCGTGCTCCTCCATGAACTTGAGGCGGTCCTGCTCGTCGGTGGAGTCGTTGGGCATCGTCAGGTGGACGTGCGTGTCGATGAGGCCGGGGGTGAGGAAGAGTCCGTCCGCCTCGATCGTCGTGTCGGCGCGGGTCGCCGCAGCGCTGACCCCGATCGCCGCGATCTCGCCGTCGACGATCTCGACGTCGGCGACGCGAGGCTCAGCTCCGGTGCCGTCGATCACGGTCGCCCCGACGATGCGGATGCTGCCCTTCGCAGCGGGTACGGCGGGCAGGCGGGGCGTCCTCATGCGGTCTCCTCGGGTCGTGAAGTCTGACGAGAGTCTATCGCGCGAAAGGTACTCGATGCCAGGACGATGCGGCCCGCGCCTGGGGGCCGCGGGCGGCGGGGCCAGGCGGTCGCAGACCTCGCCACGCCCGGGCGCACTAGACTGAACCACCGTGGCTATTGAATTCCCTGTCGAGATCGCGGCGCTGCGCAACACCTTCGAGCAGATCGAGGCGGTGCTCGACCCGGCCGGGCTGAAGGCGAAGATCGCCGACCTCGAGGAGAAGGCCGCCGCTCCCGACCTCTGGGATGACCAGGAGAACGCGCAGGCCGTGACGAGCGCGCTGAGCGCCGCGAACTCCGAGCTCAACAGGGTCACCGGTTTCGGCCAGCGCATCGACGACCTCGAGGTGCTCATCGAGATGGGCGAGGAGGCCGACGACGAGGAGACGCTCGCCGAGGCCGAGTCCGACCTTGAGAAGCTCAAGAAGGACCTGTCCGCCATGGAGGTCCGCACGCTCATGAACGGCGAGTGGGACGAGCGCAATGCGGTCGTCACGATCCGCTCGGGCGCGGGCGGCGACGACGCCACCGACTTCGCCGAGATGCTGCTGCGCATGTACCTGCGCTGGGCCGAGCGTCACGGCTACCAGACCAAGGTGCTCGACACCTCGTACGCGGAGGGCGCCGGCATCAAGTCCGCGACCTTCGAGCTCAACGCTCCCTACGCGTTCGGAACGCTGTCGGTCGAGGCCGGCACGCACCGCCTTGCCCGCATCAGCCCGTTCGGCTCGGCCGACAAGCGCCAGACCTCGTTCGCCGCGGTCGAGGTGATCCCGCAGATCGAGTCGACCGACCACATCGAGGTCCCCGAGTCCGAGATCAAGGTCGACGTGTTCCGCTCGTCCGGCCCCGGCGGCCAGTCGGTCAACACGACCGACTCCGCGGTGCGCTTGACCCACCTTCCCACCGGCATCGTCGTGTCGATGCAGGACGAGAAGTCGCAGATCCAGAACCGCGCCGCCGCGATGCGCGTCCTCCAGTCGCGCCTGCTGCTGCTCAAGAAGGAGCAGGAGGCGGCGCAGAAGAAGGAGCTCGCGGGCGACATCAAGGCGAGCTGGGGCGACCAGATGCGCTCGTACTTCCTCTACGGCCAGCAGCTCGTCAAGGACCTGCGCACCGGCCACGAGGTCGGCAACCCGCAGACGGTGTTCGACGGCGACCTCGACGGCTTCATCGACGCGGGCATCCGCTGGCGCCGCGCGCAGCAGTCCCAGGAGGACTGACCCGGCGCCCCACCCGCTCGGCGCGCCCAGGGCGCGCCGAGTCTCGGCGACCCCAGCATCGTCCCGGTCGCCGCATCGTCCTCGTGGGCGCCTGCCGCCTGACATTTTGAACCAATCTCAGCTCCGACACGCGAGCGTGTCGCGGGACGATGCGGCGTGTTGCCGGGTGTCGCGGCTCAGATTGGTTCGAACTGACAGGGCGCGGACGATGCGGCACACGGCCAGGGACGATGCCGTGGCCGGGGCGGGGACGAAAGGGGACGTATCCCCGCAGTGTGATTCTTCGGACACGACGGGGGCGGCGTGGCCTCCCAGGACGTACCGTGTGGTTGCTTACGATGCATGAAGGAGGCGTGGGTCCGTCCCCCCGCGCCACGTCACTGTGATTCGTCTAGAGAACGTCAGCAAGGTGTACTCGCGAGGTGCGAGGCCCGCGCTCGAAGGCATCGATGTCGAGATCGAGCGCGGGGACTTCGTGTTCCTCGTGGGCTCGTCCGGCTCCGGCAAGTCCACCTTCCTCAAGCTCATCCTGCGCGAGGAGCGCCCCACCGGAGGCGATGTCTACGTCGCAGGCCGCCACCTCAACCGCCTCACGTCATGGCGCGTGCCGCACCTGCGCCGCGAGATCGGCGCGGTCTTCCAGGACTTCCGCCTGCTGCCCAACAAGACCGTGTACCAGAACGTCGCCTTCGCGCTTCAGGTCATCGGCAAGGGACGGCGCGACATCGAGGCCACCGTGCCGGAGATGCTCGAGCTCGTCGGCCTGGCCGGCAAGGAGCGGCGCATGCCGCACGAGCTCTCGGGAGGCGAGCAGCAGCGCGTCGCGATCGCGCGCGCCTTCGTCAACCGACCGCCGATCCTCCTGTGCGACGAGCCGACGGGAAACCTCGACCCTGGCACGTCCGTCGGCATCATGCGACTGCTGGACCGCATCAACCGCACCGGCACCACCGTGATGATGGCCACGCACGACGACGAGATCGTCGACCAGATGCGCAAGCGCGTGATCGAGCTCAAGGGCGGCCACCTGGTCCGTGACCAGGACCGCGGCGTCTACGGATTGGAGCGCGCATGAGGCTCCAGTTCATCCTCGGTGAGGTCATCAACGGCCTGCGCCGCAACTCCACGATGGCGCTGTCGGTCGTCCTCGTCACCTTCGTGTCGCTCACGTTCGTCGGATCGGCCGCGCTCATCCAGACGCAGATCGGCCAGCTCCAGGACGACTGGTACGGCAAGGTCGAGGTGTCGATCTTCCTGTGCCCCACGGACTCGGTGAGCGAGCAGTGCGCGCAGGGCGAGGCGACCCCGGCGCAGGAGGACGCGATCCTCGCGGTGCTCGAGACCGGCGCCGTCGCCGACCTGGTCGAGAAGGTCACGTACGAGTCGAAGGAGGAGGCGTACGACAACTTCGTCGCCCGCGCCGACAGCTCCCTGACCCAGTACCTCACCGCGGATCAGATGCAGGCGAGCTTCCGCGTGAAGCTCGTGGACCCGTCGCAGTTCGAGACCGTCGCCGACGCGACCCAGGGTCTGTCCGGCGTCGAGTCGGTCAAGGACCAGCGCGAGATCTTCGACAACCTCTTCGCGTTCCTCAACGCCGCGACCATCGTGGCAGCGGGCCTGGCGGCGGTGATGCTGCTCACGGCGGTGCTGCTGATCACCACCACGGTGAGATTGTCGGCGCTCAGTCGCAAACGTGAGACTACGATCATGAAGATGGTCGGATCGTCGAGGACGCTGATCCAGCTGCCGTTCATGCTCGAGGGCGCGGTCGCTGCGACCACTGGCGCCATCCTCGCGACGCTCGCCCTGTGGTTCGGGGTCCAGTACCTGGTGCAGGACTGGCTGAGCTCGTCCGTCGGCTGGGTCGACTACGTCACCGGCGACGACGTCCTCGCGATCGCCCCGTGGCTCGTCGTCATCGCGTTCGGGCTCGCCGCCTCGGCCTCGCTGATGACGCTCGGAAGGTACACGCGAGCATGACGACGAGGACCCCACCGCGACGCCTCCTGTCCGTCCTCGCCGCGCTGCTCGCGACGGCGATCGGCGGCGGGCTCCTGGTCGGCAGCGCCGCGGCGTCCGCACCCACGACGGTCGGAGCGTCGTCGTACGACGACGAGATCGCCGACGCCAAGAAGGACCAGGCGACCAACGCGGAGAAGCTCGAGGAGCTCCAGTCCAACCTCGAGGACACCGACGCGGCGATCACCGAGGCCGCCGAGAAGCTCCAGGCGCTCGAGGACAAGCTGCCGAGCCTGCGCAAGGCGCTCACCGCCGCTCAGGAGAAGTACACGGCCGCGCAGGAGGCGTACGACGCCGCCCTCGTCGAGCAGCAGATCGTGGCCGACAAGCTCGCCGCCGCGAAGTCGCAGGAGCAGGCGCTCGGCGACGAGATCAGCGCGGACGAGGACCGCGTCGCGGAGATCAGCGAGGCCCTCGCCGTCATCGCGCGCGACAGCTACTCCGGGTCCGACATCTCGAGCCTCGCCGTGGTGCTGGGCGCATCCTCCTCGGAGGACTTCGTCGACGACTACGCCGCCCGCGACGCCGCCGCCCGCGTCCAGGCCAACGCGCTCGCCGAGATGGAGGAGATCGCGGCGGTCAACCGCAACCGCGAGGCCCGCCAGGAGGCCGTGCGCGAGGAGATCCAGAGGCTCAAGCTCGAGGCCGACGAGCTGGTCGTCACGACCGAGGCGGCCAAGCAGACCGCCCAGGAGGCCAAGCAGGCCGCCGCCGCGGCGAAGTCCGAGGTCGAGGGCGCGGTGGCCGAGCAGGAGTCGATCACCGCCTCGCTCGAGGCGCAGCGCGCGGCCTACCTCAAGCAGCAGAAGAAGGTCGAGGCCCAGCAGGAGTCGGTGCGCTCCGAGCTGCGGACGCTGCTGACCAAGGCCGCGGCCGAGGAGGCCGCCAAGGCCGCCGCGGCGAAGAAGAAGGCGAGCTCGAGCTCAAGCTCGAGCGCGACGGTCGGCAGCAGCGGCAGCCCGCTCGCCTTCCCGACCAAGGTTCCGTACATCACGTCGAGCTACGGCATGCGTTACCACCCGGTGCTTCACTACACGCGCCTGCACGCGGGCACGGACTTCCGCGCCTACTGCGGTACGCCGATCTATGCGGCGGCGGACGGCGTGGTGCTGTGGGCCAAGTGGCGCGCGGGCTTCGGCAATCAGGTGATGCTCAACAACGGTACGTACAAGGGACAGACGTTCGCGACCAGCTACAACCACCTCACGAGCTCGGTGGTGAGCGCCGGGGACGTGGTGCTGCAGGGAGACCTCCTCGGCTACTCGGGCAACACGGGGACGGGAACCGCGTGCCACCTTCACTTCGAGGTGTACCTCAACGGATCGACGGTGAACCCGATGTCGATCCTGCCGGCGATCCCCTGAGTCCTCGGGTCCGGCGCCCTCGGGTGACGACGACCGAGCGGTGACGCGCGGCGTCAGGGCAGCGGACGCATCGTCCCTTGACGCGGTGGCCTATGCTGGGAGGTCCGTGTCAGCGCGCAGGGGACGCCCGTCCCCGCAGGATCCAGGAGGTGAGCGATGGCCGACGACGTGAAGGTGATCGCCACCAACCGGGCGGCGCGCCACGACTACTTCATCGACGACACCTTCGAGGCCGGCGTGGCCCTCATGGGCACCGAGGTGAAGTCGCTGCGCATGGGGCGCGCGACCATCGCCGACGGCTACATCCACGTGGATCGCGGCGAGGTGTGGGCCGAGAACCTGCACATCCCCGAGTACGTCCAGGGCACCTGGACCAACCACTCGGTGCGCCGCAAGCGCAAGCTCCTGCTGCACGCGCACGAGATCGACACCCTCATGCACAAGACGCGTGAGAAGGGCTACACGATCATCCCGCTGCGCCTGTACTTCAAGGGCTCGCGCGTGAAGCTCGAGATCGGGCTGGCGCGAGGCAAGAAGCTGCACGACAAGCGCCAGTCGCTGCGCGAGAAGCAGGACAACCGCGAGGCCGAGCGGGCCATGAGCCTGCGCCGCGCGCGCGACTGAGGCGCGCGACGCCGAGCGAGGGCCACGCCGGGACCGACGGTCCTTGAACCTGTCCCCGAGTGCCGACATCATCGTTGGCATGAGGGGAAGCCTGCGCATCGTCCTGGCCGTTCTGGCCGCATCGTTCCTGGTGGCCATGCCGGTGGCGGCCACCGCCGCCCCCGACACGTCCGGCAACCACATCACGCGGTGGGATGCGACCTGGGTGCTTCGCGAGGACGGATCGGCTGACGTCACGGTCGAGTTCGACTTCGACTTCGGCGACGACCCAGGGCACGGTCCGTACCTCACATTCCCCATCCTGATGGACTACGGGGACGGCGAGCACGACCGCGAGTACGCCATGGACGCGATCTCCGTGTCGAGCCCGTCGGGCGCGCCCGCGAACCTGTACACGGAGGAGGAGGACGGGGTCCTCACCCTGCGCATCGGCGACGAGGACGTGGACGACGTGTCCGGCGTGCAGACCTACGTGCTCGAGTACACGGTCGAGGGCGTCATGGACGCGACCGTCGCGGAGCTGGACGGCGCCGACGTCGACACCGACGAGTTCTACTTCAACGTCATCGGCCTGTACTGGGAGATCCCCTTCGCCGACGTGAGCATCGAGATCGACGCGCCGACGGACGCGCTCGACGCGCTGTGCTGGGCGGGCTCCGCGGACAGCGAGGACGACTGCGACGACATCGAGGTCGATGGCACCGCGGTGACGGTCGGCCAGGACGTCCTCGACACCTATGAGGGCGTGACCGTGGCGATCGCGTACCCCTCGGGAACCTTCGACACGACGCCGGTCCTGGTGGAGCATCGCACGCTCGCGAAGGCCTTCGGGCTGAGCTGGGTGACCGGGGCGGCGTGCCTCGTCGTCCTTGTCGGCGGCCTGTGGCTGATCGTCCGCCGGCTGCGCAGGACCGCGTTCGACCTGGAGTATGACGAGACCATCCCCGGGCTCGCGCCCTCCCTCGGGGAGGACGCGCCGGTGAGGCGCCGCGATCGCGGGGCGCCGGTCGCGGTGCAGTTCGAGCCGCCGGCCGGGCTGAGGCCAGGCCAGCTGGGCACCCTGATCGACGAGAAGGCCGACCCCCGCGACGTCACCGCGACGATCGTCGACCTGGCCGTGCGCGGCTACCTCTCGATCGAGCAGAGCGGCACGCTCGAGGCCGACGGCTCGCTCGGGTCGGACGGGGACTTCGTGCTGCGCAAGGAGCGCAAGGCGGACGATGCGCTGCTGAAGTACGAGCGCAAGCTCTTCAAGGCGCTGTTCAAGGGCCGCAAGGAGGTCGCGCTCGAGGAGCTGAAGACCACGTTCTCCGAGGACATGACCGAGGTGCAGGAGGCCCTGTACGACGACGTGACCCGCATGGGCTGGTTCAGGGACAACCCGGACGATGTGCGAACCGCCTGGGGCGTGCTGGGCAGCGTGCTGCTCCTGGCCGGGGCTGGCCTGGCGATCGTGCTTGCGATCTGGGGCTCGTTCGCGGTCCTCCCGGTGCCCTTCGCGATCCTCGGGCTCGTGATGCTCGCGACCGTGCGCATGACGCCCGCGCGCACGCCAGAGGGGTCACGCGTGCTCGCCCAGGCGCGGGGCTTCGAGCTGTATCTGCGGACGGCCGAGGCGAATCAGATCCGCTTCGAGGAGGGGCGCGACATCTTCTCCCGCTACCTCCCGTTCGCGATCGCCTTCGGCCACGCCGAGCGGTGGGCGAGGGTGTTCGAGGAGCTCGCCGCGCGAGGGACGACGCTCGCGGAGCCCGACTGGTATCACGGCTACGCGTACGGGACCTTCTGGGCGCACTCGGCGGGGCTCGGCTCGCGCCTCGAGTCGTTCGAGTCGCTCGCGAGCGAGGCGCTGACCGCGGCGACGCCGGGCTCCTCCGGCGACTCCGGATTCGGTGGGGGCTCTGTCGGCGGCGGGGGCGGCGGGGGAGGGGGCGGCGGCTGGTGAGCCGCTGATCAGCCGGTTCAGCGTCCGCGACCTCCTCCATTCGCACGCTGGAGGGAACTGAGCGCAAGACCGCGGCCGCATCCTGCACTCAGTCCCCTCCAGGACGCAGCGGGGCAGGGACGATGCTCGGGTTCAGCCGTCGCCGAGCTGCTTGCGGTCCAGTTCGAGGGCCTGGGTGAGCAGGCGCGCGAAGATGCCGGGCATATCGATCTCGCCCGGGTGGAGGGCGTTGTAGGTCTCGAGTCCTTCCTGGGCGGCGATCAGCGCAATCGCCCGTTGCTCGGGGCTGAGGGTGTCGCTGGTGCCGCCGTTCGCCTCGCGCGCACGCGTGATCATCTGCGCGAACAAGTCGCGCAGCAGGATGTGCCGCTCGTGCAGCACCGCGCGCGCGGGGTGCGTCGGAGAGCCCGCCTCTGCGGTGAGGATCGAGAGCAGCTGCACGAGCCCGGGGGAGTCCATGTTGCGGCGGGCGTTCTCCACCAGCACCCCGGCGAGCTCGTCGACGGGCATGGTCTGCATCGCTCGCATCACCTCGTCCGCGCTCTCGATGCCCTCAGGGATTCCGCGCCGGTCGTGCCAGTCGATGACGGCGAGCAGCAGCGCTGTCTTGTTGCCGAAGTGATGGATGAGCGTGGAATGGTCGATGCCCGCCTCGCGCGCGATCGATCGCAGCGAGGCGCCGTAGAAGCCCTTCTCCGCGAAGGCGGCGGCGGCGCGCTCGACGATCGCCTGCTTGGTGAGGCGACCCTTCGCGTAGCCCTGGGTGCGTGAGGAGGTGTCCTGCATCGTCGTCTCGTCCACCCTCGCATCGTCCCATAGAAGCAATGTCCACCAGTTGGTTGAGATTACGATATCATTATCGACATTGCCAGTAGCAGACGTGGCGAACATCGTCGCGAGGCAGTGAGCTAAGGAGGACAACGTTGTCATCATCACTCCCCCCGGAGGGTCCGCAGGACTCCACCCCGCAGTCGACCGAGTCAACCGAGCCCGCCGCGCCGGCCCACGAGCAGGCGCACGTCGAGCACGCCGCAGTCGAGCCCAAGCGCACGCGCAAGGGCGGCCGCGGCAGGCGCATCCTCAAGGGCACCGGCCTGGTCATGGCGATCCCCGGCGTCGCCGCGCTCTCGGGCCTGGGCTACGTCCTCTATGAGGCCCTCACGAACCGGCAGGACAACTCTCCTGAGCACGAGGCGTCGAAGGCTGACTACCTCGACTCTCTCGCGGGAACCGCCACCGATGGATCTCCCAATGTGATGATCGTCTACTACGACGACATGGGCTACGGGGACCTCGGCTTCATGGGCGACACCCCTATCGAGACGCCGAATCTCGACAGGCTGGCCGAGGACGGCGTCGTGATGACGAACTACCACTCGCCCTCGTCGGTGTGCACGCCGTCAAGGGCCGCGATGCTCACGGGTCGCCTTGCTCCCCGTGCCGGAGTCCCGAGCATCCTTCAGGTGAGCGACAGCCCCATGGGAATGATCGACAAGGTCATGGGCAACTTCCCGCTGACGCAGGCGGAGATCACGATCGCCGACGTGCTCCAGGCCTCGGGCTACGACACCCAGATGATCGGCAAGTGGCACCTCGGTGACACCGAGGACTCGCAGCCCACCGACTTCGGCTTCGACCACTTCCTCGGGTCGCTGTACTCGAACGACATGGAGCCGTTCCAGATCTTCGAGGACGACGAGCTCCTGCTGGAGTCCGTCGACCAGACCGAGCTCGACGCGCTGTACACGGCCACCGCGGTCGACTTCATCGACTCGTCGGCTGAGTCCGACGACCCGTTCTTCCTGTACTTCGCTCACAACTTCCCACATGAGCCGCTGTTCACAGCGGAGGAGAACCTCGGCCGTTCCGACGCGGGCCTGTACGGCGACGTGGTCGAGACCCTCGACGACGGCATCGGGCGCATCGTCGACGAGCTCGAGGCGACCGATCAGCTCGACGACACCATCATCATCGTCACGAGCGACAACGGCCCCTGGTATCAGGGCGACCCCGGCGACCACCGCGGCCGCAAGGGCTCGGTGAGCGAGGGCGGGCAGCTCGTGCCGTTCCTCGTCCACTGGCCCGCGGGTCTCGAGGGCGGGCGCACCGACGACACGATGGTCATGGGCACCGACCTGTTCCCGACGCTGCTCGACTGGACCGGGATCGAGGAGCCGACGGACCGCGTGATCGACGGCACGAGCATGGCGCCGCTGCTCGCGGGAGAGGCTGACCAGGTCGGCGAGTATTACTACTACTACGCCGACAAGAAGCTCCTCGCGGTGAGCGATGGCCGCTTCAAGTACTACACGAAGCAGCCGTACCTCTATGCGATCAGTGGCCTGCCGTTCGCGGCCCCCTCGCAGAAGGGGCCGTGGCTCTTCGACCTTGAGGCGGACCCGAGCGAGTCCTACGACGTGCTCGCGAAGTACCCCGAGAAGGCCGAGGAGCTCGCCGCGGAGATGGAGCGCCGCAACGCCGAGATGGACGAGAATCTGCGCGGCTGGAACTGAGCGGACGCGCACTGATCCGACTTGCACTGGGGAGGTCGCCTCGCGAATGGGGCGACTGTCCCAGTGCAGTTCGGCGCAAACGATCTAAAATATGAGAATGACTTCCGCATCTGTCGATCCCGCGTCACGGCCCGCTGTTGTCGCGGTGCCGGGGCTCGACCCGGCTGGCCCCGGCGGTCGGCGCAATCTTCCCTTCACTGTGCTCGCCAAGCCCACCGGCGCGGCATGCAACCTCGACTGCACCTACTGCTTCTTCCTGTCCAAGGAGTTGCTGTACGACTCCGACGGTCAGCGCATGTCCGAGTCTGGGCTCGAGGCGTATCTGTCGAATCTGCTGCGCTCGCAGCCTGACGGCGAGGTGGAGATCGCGTGGCAGGGAGGGGAGCCGACGATGCGTGGGCTGCCGTTCTTCCGGCGTGCGGTCGAGCTCGCGGAGCAGTTGCGTCGTCCCCGGCAGTCGGTGCGGCACACGCTTCAGACCAACGGCACGCTTCTGGACGATGCGTGGGGCGAGTTCCTTGCGGAGCACGGCTTCTTGATCGGGCTGAGCGTCGACGGGCCCGCGCATCTGCACGACACGTATCGCGTCAACAAGGCCGGGCGCGCGACGCATGCGCAGGTGATGCGAGGCCTCTCGGTGCTGCAGCGTCACGGCGTGGACTTCAACATCCTGTGCACGGTGCACGCCGCCAACCAGGATCACGGGCTCGAGGTCTACCGGTACTTCCGCGACGAGCTCGGCGCGCGCCACATGCAGTTCATCCCGATCGTCGAGCGCGTCACGCGCGAGCAGCTGCCGATCGCGGAGCAGGGGTGGAAGGACGGCAGCGGCACCAGGATCCTGTATCGCCAGCAGGGCGACGCGGTGACGAGCCGCAGCGTCGACCCCGCGGCCTGGGGCGAGTTCCTGGTGAGCGTCTTCGACGAGTGGGCGGCCCACGATGTGGGCAGCGTCTTCGTCCAGCACTTCGACGTCATGCTGGGCAATGCGCTGGGGCAGTACTCGATGTGCGTCCACGCTCCCGAGTGCGGGGCGGCGCTCGCGGTGGAGCACACGGGGGACGTGTACTCGTGCGACCACTACGTGGAGCCGGGCTATCTGCTGGGGAATGTGGCGCAGAAGTCGATTCAGACGATGCTGCGCTCGCCCGAGCAGCAGCAGTTCGGCGCGGCGAAGCGCACGAGCCTTCCGACGCAGTGTGTCGAGTGTCCGGTGCGGTGGGCGTGCCATGGCGGGTGTCCCAAGGACCGCTTCGACCACACCGCGGACGGCGAGGCAGGGCTCAATCACCTCTGTGCGGGCTACTACCGTGCGTTCTCCCACGCCGAGCCGACCATCCGCCGCATGGCCGAGATCGTCGGACCGACGCTGCGGTAGCCGGGGCGCCGCGCGCGATCGCGACGAATGTCCACCGCATGGTGGAAGTTGCTGTATTATTCTCAACATGGACAACGTCGACCAGCGCTCTTCCGTGCGCGCCGAGCTCACCCTCGCGGAGAAGGCCTCCCTCATGTCGGGCGCCAACTTCTGGAACACGAAGCCCGTCGAGCGCCTCGGGGTCCCGGGCGTCATGCTCACCGACGGTCCTCACGGCCTCCGCAAGCAGGGGGGCGCCGCCGACCACCTCGGCCTCAACGCGAGCATTCCCGCCACGTGCTTCCCCCCGGCGGCCACGCTCGCCAACACCTGGGACATCGAGCTCCTCGAGCGCGTGGGCGACGCGCTCGGAGCCGAGTCTGCGGCCGAGGGCGTGAGCGTCCTGCTCGGACCCGGCCTCAACATCAAGCGCAACCCGCTCGGCGGCCGCAGCTTCGAGTACTTCTCCGAGGACCCGCTGCTGTCGGGGACCCTCGCAGGCGCGCTCGCGCGCGGCATCCAGTCGCGTGGGGTCAGCGCGTGCCTCAAGCACTTCGCGGTCAACAGCCAGGAGACCCACCGCATGAGCATCGACGAGATCGTCGACGACCGCGCGCTCCACGAGCTGTACCTCGAGGGCTTCCGCATCGCGCTCGACCAGAGCGGTGCGTGGGCGGTCATGAGCTCGTACAACAAGGTCAACGGCATCTACGCGAACGAGCACGCGGGACTTCTCGACGAGGTCCTGCGCGGACGGTTCGGCTTCGACGGCCTGCTCGTCACCGACTGGGGCGGCAGCAACGACCGCGTCGCGGGCCTGGTCGCCGGCAACGCGCTCGAGATGCCGTCGACCGATGGCGTGACCGACGCGGAGATCGTCGCGGCGGTCGAGTCGGGCGAGCTCGACGAGTCCGTCCTGGACTCGCGCGTCGACGAGGTCCTCACCCTGATCGGACGCACCGCGTCCGCCCGAGAGGAGTCCGGCCCGGCCGACCTCGAGGCGCACCACGCTCTCGCGGTCGAGGCCGCGCGCCGTTCGATCGTCCTGCTGCGCAACGAGGCTGGAGCCGCCGGAGCCCCTGCGCTTCCCCTCGATGCGGCCGTGGCCGGCAAGGTCGCCGTCATCGGCGACTTCGCCGCGAACCCTCGCTACCAGGGCGCGGGCAGCTCGCTCGTCAACCCCACGCGGATCGACAGCGCGCTCGACGCGCTGCGCGCCACCGACCTCGACGTCATCGGCTACGAGCCGGGCTTCAGCCGCATGGACGGCCCGTCGAAGCGTCGCCGCCGCCGCGCGGTCGCCCTCGCGCGACAGGCGGACATCACGTTGCTGTTCCTGGGGCTCGACGAGTCGGCCGAGGCCGAGGCCGTCGACCGGGGTCACATGCGCCTCGCGGAGAACCAGATCGCGCTCGTGCGCGAGCTCACCCGGTCGGGCGCCCGCATCGTCGTCGTGCTCGCGGGCGGCGCCCCCGTCGAGCTGCCCTTCGCCTCCTCCGTCGACGCGATCGTGCACGGCTACCTGGGTGGCCAGGGGGGCGGTCGGGCGATCGCCGAGGTGCTCACCGGCGTCGTCAACCCGTCGGGTCGCCTCGCCGAGACGTACCCGCTGACCTACGCCGACGTCGCATCGTCCGGAACCTTCGGTCGCACCCAGGCGACCTCCGAGCACCGCGAGAGCATCTACCTCGGCTACCGCCACGCCGACAAGGTCGGCGCGGAGGTCCGCTACGCCTTCGGTCATGGGCTGTCGTACACGACCTTCGCGTACGCGGACCTCGAGGCGGGGCGTTCGTCGGCCCGCGTCACCGTGACCAATACCGGCGAGCGAGCCGGCATCGAGACCGTGCAGATCTACACCGAGGCGCCCGACGCCGCCGTCGGCCAGTTCCGCGCCCCGCGCGAGCTCGCGGGCTTCGCCAAGGCGGCCCTCGAGCCCGGCGAGTCCACGACTGTCGAGATCGCCTACCGCGAGCACGCCTTCGACGTGTTCGACGCCGAGGCGGGGGACTGGGTCACGGTCGGCGGCGACTACCGCGTGCTCGCCGGCGCATCGTCCCGCGACCTCCGGGCCGAAGCGGCGCTCACCGTGGAAGGCGCCCCGATGCCCGACGCATCGTCCCTGCCTCACTACGCGAGCGGCGCCGTCCACGACGTCCCCGACGACGAGTACGTGGCCCTGCTGGGCCGCACGCTCCCGCTGAGCGCCTGGGACCCGTCCAAGGAGCTCACCAGGGACGACATCATCGCCCAGTGCCAGGGTCGCGGTGGGTTCGCGGGCTTCCTGCACTGGCTCATCGTCACCGCGGGCGACGCGCTCATGGCGCTGCGTAGGCCGCTCGCCGCGAACAACACCCGCTTCGCGCTCGACCTGCCGTTCAGGTCCGTGTCGCGACTCAGCGGAGGCGCCGCCGACGACGACATGGTCGACGGCCTCCTGCTCATGGTCAACGGACGGTTCTGGCGGGGCTTCCTCCAGACCGGCAGGGCCTGGCGTGCCCTGCGCCGGAGCCGGCGCGCCTGAGACCCCACCACCTTCACCCGCGCGCTGCGCCGATGCAGTCGCGCCCGACACCACCCGAGAAAGCCGAGAGGAACATGGCTACCCGTAGAGAGATCAAGAAGGACGCGGTCGCGCGCGTCCAGGCGGACCGCGCAGCGAAGCGCGAGCGCACCGCCGAGCTGAAGGCGATGACCCCCGAGGACCGCAAGGCCGCCAAGGCCGCCGACAAGCAGGCCGCCGCGACCGCGAAGGCCGAGCGCAAGGCCGCCCGCGATGCCATGACCAGGGCCGAGCGTCGCGAGGACAAGCGCCGCGCGAAGGTCCACCGCAAGGTCTCGCACCGTCCCCGCCGCCTCGCCGGCTGGGGCGTCGGCGCCGTCGCGGGCGTCGGCATCGTCGTGCTCGCCGCGCCGTACGCCGGCGCGTTCGGGCGCATCGCCGGGCTCGAGTTCGCGGACGACACCCCCGAGGCCGTCGCGGCCCGCGAGGACGCGCTCGCGCTCACGGAGGACATCGCCGACGAGGGCATGGTCCTCATGCAGAACGACGATGACGTGCTCCCGCTCGCCGACGACGCCAAGGTGAACGTCTTCTCCTTCGCGTCCTTCAACCTGCTGCTCGGCGGCGGAGGCTCGGGCGGCACCGCGGTCGCTGGGGCCCCGACGCTGTACGAGGCGCTCGAGGGCCAGGGCATCTCCTACAACGAGGACCTCTACGCCACGATGGAGGACGCAGGCGCCGAGCACACCGAGGGCTCGAGCAACTTCCTCGTGCAGATCGCCGAGATGGCGACAGGCAAGGCCGGCAACACCGAGCCCGCCCCCGACTACCTGACCGATGAGGTCATGGCCCAGGCCGCCGACTACTCGGACACCGCCATCGTCGTGATCGGCGCCGCGGGAGGCGAGGGCTCCGACCTGTCCCAGGACGACCTGCAGCTGAGCGACGACCAGGTCGCGCTGCTCGACACCGTGACCGCGAGCCAGGACGACGTCATCCTCGTGGTCAACGCGGGCAACCAGATGGAGCTCGGCTTCGTCGAGGACTACCCGCAGATCAAGTCCGTCGTGTGGATGGGCATCCCCGGACCGCAGGGCGCCGTCTCGCTCGCCAAGATCATGTCCGGTGAGGTCAACCCGTCGGGCCGCCTCACGGACACGTACGCGTACGACGTCGCCTCGGCGCCGGGCGCCGAGAACCTCGGCAGCCACACGTACACGAACGTCGACCGTGCGTTCCTCGAGTACGAGGAGGGCATCTACGTCGGCTACCGCTACTACGAGACCAGGTACCTGGACGACGAGGCCGGCTACGACGCCGCCGTGCAGTTCCCCTTCGGGTACGGCCTGTCGTACACCGACTTCGCGTGGGACGCCTCCGAGCTCGTCCTCACCGACGACACGGTCTCCGTCGACGTCGAGGTGACCAACACCGGCGACGTCGCGGGCAAGGACGTGGTCCAGGCCTACTTCTCCGCCCCCTACACGCCGGGCGGCATCGAGAAGTCCGCGATCGAGCTCGCGGGCTACGCCAAGACCGGCATGCTCGAGCCGGGCGCGTCCGAGACCGTCACCATCTCGTGGGACATCCGCGACATGGCGTCCTGGGACTCCGAGGCGGGCAGCTACGTGCTCGACGCGGGAGACTACGAGATCTCGGTCGGCACCGACGTCCACACCCCGGTCGCGACGTTCGGTCACACCGTCGACGAGGCCGTGGTCTACACCGCTGACGCCGACACCGGCTACGAGTACGCGAGCCGGTTCGACTTCGCCGAGGGCGACGTCACCTACCTGTCGCGCGACGACTGGGAGGGCACCTACCCGACCGCCCCCGACGGCACCGAGACCGCCTCCGACGAGGTCCTCGCGCTGATGGACCCGGAGATCGTGCCCGCCGAGGGCGAGACGCCGACCTACGGCGCCGACAACGGTCTGGCGCTGTCTGACCTGGTCGGTCTCGCCATGGACGACCCGCAGTGGGACGCGTTCCTCGACCAGCTCACGCTCGACGAGACGATCGAGCTGTTCTCCTACGGTGCCTACAAGACGGCCGAGGTCGACCGCCTCGGCATCCCGTCGATCACGATGCTCGACAGCCCCGCGGGCCTGAACTCGCTGTTCGCGGACCTGGCCGCAGCGGCCTACCCGTCCGAGATCGTCATCGCGTCCACCTGGAATGACGAGCTGGCCTACAAGGTCGGCGAGTCGGTCGGCACCGAGGCCAACCTCTACGGCGTCGAGGTCTGGTACGCGCCCGGCATGAACCTCCACCGCACGGCGATGGGCGGGCGTGACTTCGAGTACTTCTCGGAGGACCCGCTGATCTCGGGCAAGATGGCCGCCGGCATGGTGAACGGCGCTCAGGACCAGGGCGTGCTGACCACCATCAAGCACTTCGTGCTGAACGACCAGGAGGTCAACGCGCGCTCCGGCATCAACGTGTTCGCCTCCGAGCAGGCGCTGCGCGAGCTCTACCTCGCGCCGTTCGAGATCGCGGTGAAGGAGTCGGCGCCGACCGGCGCGATGAGCTCCTTCATCAACATCGGCGGCAAGTGGGCCGGCGGCTCCTCTGAGCTGCTGCAGGACGTGCTGCGCGGCGAGTGGGGCTTCGACGGCTTCGTCTCGACCGACGCGGTGCTCGGCTCCTGGATGGACCCCGCCCAGGCGGCGCTGAACGGCAACGACGTGATGCTCGCGGTGCTCGCACCCAGCACCGTGTCGGCCACGGAGAAGGCCGTCGAGGCCGACCCTGTCGGAATCGGCAACGGGCTGCGCGACCGCGTCCACCAGCTGCTCTACACGGTGACGCTCACCGGCGCCGTCGAGTAGCGGCTGATCGCTCCAGCATCCGGCCTGTGGGCCTTCCCGGGAGGGGAGGGCCACAGGCCGTTGCTGCATCTCACCCCCTGCGCTGCGCACGGATTCTGAGTCGACACGCCTGCGTGTCGCGGGTCGAGGTCGGCGGGTCGCCGGAGTGTCGCGGAGGGATCCGTGCGTGGTGCTGGGTGGTGCGCGGGCCGGACGATGCGCGTGCCGATGGGGCATGGGGACGATGCGGGTGCCGACGGGGGCGGGATGGTGCGGTGCTCGCTGGACCCGGAGACGACGAAGGCCGCGACCCCCAGGGGCCGCGGCCTTCGCGTTAGGTGAATCGGATCAGGACTTGGCGTCCGCCTCGCCCTCGGCGCCCGCGGCATCGTCTGCCGATTCGGCGACCGCGGCATCGTCCGAGGACTCCGCCTCGGCGACCGGCGTGGCCTCCTCGTCGTGCGCGTGGGGCACAGGGTGGCTGCGCTCGAGCGCAGCGCCCTCCACGTCGACATTCGGCAGGATCTTGTCGAGCCACTTCGGCATCCACCAGGCCTTCTCGCCGGCCAGGTGCATGAGCGCCGGGACGATGAGCATGCGGACGACGAATGCGTCGGCGAGCACGCCGACCGCGAGGCCGAAGCCCATCGGGCGGATCATGCTGATGTGGCTGAAGATGAAGCCGCCGAAGACGGACATCATGATGATCGCGGCCGCGGTCACGACGGCACGTCCATGGCGGCGGCCCGCCACGACCGCGCGGCGCGCGTCCAGGCCGTGCACGTACGACTCGCGCATGCCCGAGGCGAGGAACAGCTGGTAGTCCATCGCGAGGCCGAACAGGATGCCGGTGAGGATGATCGGCAGGAAGTTCAGCACGGGGCCCGGGTCGTGGACGCCGAAGATGCTGGACAGCCAGCCCCACTGGTAGACCGCGGTGACCGCGCCGAAGGACGCGAACAGCGACAGCACGAAGCCGAGCGTCGCCATGAGCGGGACCAGGATCGAGCGGAACACCACGATGAGGATGATCAGCGACAGGCCCACGACCACCACGAGGTAGATCGGCAGCGCGTCGGAGAGCAGCTCCGAGATGTCGATGTTGCCGCTCGCCTCGCCCGCGACACCGAGCACGGTGCCGTCCTCGAGCGGGGACAGGTCGCGAAGCTCGTGGACCAGGTCCTCGGTGGACTGGCTCGACGGGCCCTCGGACGGGATCACCTGGAAGGCGATGAACGAGTTGTCGTCGGAGACCCCGGCGGGCGCGACCGCCGTGACGTCCTCGTTCTCCATGAGGGTCTCGGCGATCGCGACCTCGGTCGCGAGCACGTCGTCGTCGGAGACCGCCTCGGGCAGCTGCGCGGTGACGAGCAGGGTGCCGTTGAGGCCCTCGCCGAACTTGGCGTCGGTGATCGTGTACGCCTGGTACTGCGTCGAGGTGACGGGCTCCTGGGTGCCGTCGGGAAGGCCCAGCCGCATCGACAGCGCCGGGATCGCGACGAGGAGCAGCAGCACGGATGCCGCGACCGCGCTGAGCACGGCCTTCCAGGTCTTCATCGGCTCGACGGGCTTCTCGTGGTGCTCCTCGGCGCCGATGGTCGCGCGCGCCTTCTTGCCGAGCGCGCGCATGCCGATGAGGCCGAGCAGCGCGGGGGTGAGGGTGATCGCGACCGCGACGGCGATCAGCACGGAGAACGCGCCGACCGAGCCCATGACGCCCAGGAACGGGATGCCCGTGACGTTGAGGGCGAGCAGCGCGATGAGCACGGTCGTGCCGGCGAAGACGACGGCGTTGCCGGAGGTGCCGTTCGCGAGGCCCACCGACTCGTGGACCTCCATCCCGCGCTTCAGCTGGATGCGATGCCTGTTGACGATGAAGAGCGAGTAGTCGATGCCGACCGCGAGGCCGAGCATCACGCCGAGGATCGGCGTGACCGAGGACATGTCGACCACGTCGGAGAAGGCGAGAGCGGTTGCCACGCCGACGCCGACGCCGACCACCGAGGTGATGATGGGCATGAGCGCGGGCAGCAGCGCGCGCATCATGACGATGAGCACGACGAGGGCGAGCAGGACACCGGCGATCTCGCCGAAGCCGATGATGCCTTCGATGCTCGTGGCGATGTCGGCCGAGAAGTAGACGTTGACGCCGTCGGGCGTCGCCGCGGTGATGGAGTCGATGACCGAGTCCTTGTCCTCCTGCTGGAGGGTGAACGCCGTCTCGCTGAACTGGACGATGCCGAGAGCGGTCGTGTTGTCCTCGGAGACGGTGCGGATCTCGGAGGCGGCGGCCGCGAGGCGCTGGCCGAGGTCGAGCTGCTCGGACTGCTCGTCGAGCTGCTCCTGGCTCGCGTAGAGCTGCGCCTGCTGCGACTCGAGCTCCTCGAGGCCCGCGTCGATCTGGGCCTGGCTGTCGTCGATCTGCGCCTGCTGGGCGTCGATCTGCGCCTGCTGCTCGGCGAACTGCGCCTCCGCGTAGGCGTAGGTGCCGTCGGCCTTCGACGCCTCGATCGCCGCGTCGAGCTGGTCCTGGCCCGCATCGAGCTGCGCCTGGCCCTCGTCGAGCTGCGACTGGCTGTCCTCGAGCTGAGCTCGGGCGTCGTCGATCTGGGCCTGGCCGTCGTCGATCTGCGCCTGGGCGTCTGCGATCTGGGACGTGCCGTCGTCGAGCTGCTGGAGCTGGTCCTCGAGGTCCGCCTGCGTCGCGAACGGATCCACGACCGCACGGACGGAGTCCGTGTCGAGCGCGGCGCTCAGCGCGTCGGCGATCTCGGTCTTCTGCGCGTCGGTGAACTCGCTGTCGTCGGCCGTCTGGAAGACGACGCGCGCGCTGAGGCCGTCGAGCCCGTCGATCTCCTCGGAGAGTTGGTCGGTGACCTTCTCGGTCTCCGTGCCCGGGATCGTGAACGAGTCGGTGAGGGTGCCGGCGAAGGCGAGGAAGGCCCCGCCCGCGACGAGCAGCGTGACGATCCATGCGGTGATCACCACGAATGGGTGCCTCGAGGACGAATGTCCGAGGCGGTAGAGCAGATTGGCCACGTCAGAGCCTTTCCAGGGTTCGGGGGTGGGGGGGACGGCGACGATGCCTACGCTCACTTTAACGCCGATCGCAATGTTTCCCAACAAATGTTGGATATCTCTCGCGCTTCGCGAAGAGAACTGGCACCATGCACGTATGGATGCCCGCGTCGAACGCACTCGAGCCCGCCTGCAGGCGGCGCTGCTCGAGCTCGCGCGCGAGCGGCCCGCGTCCGAGGTGAGCGTCAGCGACATCGCTGAGCGCGCGGGGATCAACCGCAGCACCTTCTACCAGCATTACGCGGACAAGGACACGCTGCTCGCCGACGCCCTCGACGCGGCGGCGGCGAAGGCGGGTGCGCAGCTCGTGCACGTCGATCTCGACCCGGACGTCCCTCCGGCGCTGCTCGTCGACTTCCTCGCGCACATCGCCGAGAACGCCGACATCTATCGCCAGGCGCTCGCAGGCAGCCCGAGCGGAGCGGTCATCGTCCGGCTGCGGTCGTGGGTGACGGAGATGGTGCGTGAGAGCGCGGCGGCCGGCGAGGACTCGGTCGAGGGCGTGCCGGTCGAGGTGCTGTCCGCGGGCTTCGCGGGCACGATCCTCGGCGTCATCACCGCATGGCTCGAGCGCGAGCCGCTCGCCGACCCCGACATCGCCGCCGCGTGGGCGTGGGCGGCGCTGTTCAGCCCGGGCCGCGCGCTCGCGACCCGTCACGTCGCGGAAACACCCGAGGGCTAGCATCGTGCCCACGCAGGCCCTCCGCTAGAGGCGGGCCCCGCCTCTCGGGTCCTGCGCCGGAAGGTCCCCCGACCATGTCAGACATCGTCGACAAGTCCGCCGTCGGACTCGATGCCCGCCAGTACCACATCGACATCGCGCCGGGGGAGGTGGGGACGGTCGCGCTGCTGCCGGGCGATCCCTTCCGCGTTCCCTTCGTCGCGGAGTTCCTCACCGACGTGAAGGACGTCGCGCACAAGCGCGAGCACCGCACCATGACCGGCTACTACAAGGGTCGGCTGATCACGGCGACCTCCACGGGCATGGGCTGTCCCTCGACCGCGATCGCGGTCGAGGAGCTCGCGCGCGTGGGCGTCACGTCATTCATCCGCGTCGGCTCCTCCGCGGCCCTGCAAGAGGGCATCGAGCCCGGCGACCTGCTCGTGTCCGAAGGCTCGCTGCGCAACGACGGCACGACGGCCGCCTACGTGCACCCCGGCTACCCCGCGATCCCCGACCTCGCGATCGCGCAGTCGCTCAAGCAGACCGCGGCCACCGTCATGGCGGGCAGCGCGCGCACGGTGTTCTCGGGGATCAACGCCACCGACGACGCGTTCTACGCCGAGGGCCCCGAGTGGATCGCCGAGCTGAGCCGCATGGGGATCCTCAACGTCGAGATGGAGAGCTCCGCAATGTACGTGGTCGCGCGGCTGCGCGGCCTGCGAGCGGGGATGATCTGCGCCTGCTCGTCCAACCTCGTGACCGGCGACAGCGTCTACGGCGACAAGAACGCGCGGCTCAAGGAGGGGTGGATGGCCTCGATCGAGGCAGCGCTCGAGACGGCCGTCGCTCTCGAGCTGTAGGCGACCCTGGGGACCAGGGGCGGTCCGCATCGTCCCTGGCCCTCGCCGTCTGCCCAGCGCGAAAGGCCCTACCGAGGTGTCGGCGCGACCCCGTACAATGGAGCCACAACTCCACAGGGGATGATCGGTTTCGACGTGTGTTTACTTCCTAGGGGAAGCGGGTCGAGAATGCAGAGTTATCTCGTTAACGCCCTCTGCAAACCATAGGTGCCGATTCCAAGCGCACCGACTTCGCCCTCGCTGCCTAAGCGAGCCTCGAAGTCCGTCAGACCAGGCTAGATCCCGACCTGGACCCTGGCGTCATCTAGGGAACTGGCTCCACCTCCTCGTCGTCGGGGGGTGGGGGACTTCTAGACGACTGGGCCTATCTCACTTGCTCGCCTGATGCGGGTGAGGGGCCGAGAAACAGTTCTCAGGCTGCACCCGGAGAAGACCTGGGTTTGGACATGCGGACGCGGGTTCGATTCCCGCCATCTCCACTTTGCACCCCCTGGTGGCCTCGGCTACCAGGGGGTTTTGCTGTCTACCAGCCCTTTTGGGTTCGATCCGATATTGCAGTAGAACGCACATGACAGCAGAACTTGGCAGAAAAACTGTCATGCCACTGTCATCGACCCTAGGGTGAGAACCATGGGTGACGACAGCAAGCGCAAACTACCACGCGGCATCGACCTGCTCCCGAACGGCTGGTACCGCGCGCGAGTCACCGTCCGAGGCAAGACCTCCATGGTCGGCTCCTTCGCCACCATCGGCGACGCCCAGGCCGCTCTGTCCATCGCCCGGTCCGAGATTGCCCGCGGGATCTACGTGCCGCCCACCGAGCTCAGGGCGCAGCGTGCCGAGAGAGACATGCTCGAGCGCATCGCCGAGACCACCGTCGCCCAATGGTCCGACGACTGGCTCGCACGCCTCGAGAGCATGGATCGCACCCCGGCCACTCTCGGCTCGTACCGCTCGACCCTCAAGGCCCACATCCTGCCCGCGCTCGGCAGCAAGCGCCTCATCGACGTCACGCCAGCGGACATCGACGCGATGCTCGACAAACTCGTGATGATGCCCGGCGCCTGGACCAACGCCGCGAGGGTCACCCGCTCGATGTTCCTCGCCGCCGTCGCAGCCGGTGCCGGAGGCCTCGCTGTCTCGCCGATGCGAACCGCCATCGCCTCCACCCGCAAGCGCGCCAAGCGGCCCCTCGCCCGCACCGAGGTCGCCACCGCCGAACAGGTCGCCGAACTCACTACGGCCATGCCCGAGCACCTCGCCATCGCCGTGCCGCTGGCCGCATGGTGCGCGCTGCGCCAAGGGGAGGTGCTCGGACTTCAGCGCGGAGACTTCGCCCACCTCGAAGAAGCTTCGATGGCAACCGTCCACGTCTCCCGCCAGTGGAACCAGAAGGCAGCGCCGCCGACCTACACCCCACCCAAAGCCGGATCCGACCGCATCATCGCCATTCCACCGGTACTCGTGCCGCTCCTCCTCGACCACCTCGACACGTACACCGGCGCCGACGATGACGCCCCGCTCATGCCCCGCCGCGGGCGCAGCAAGCTCCCGATCTCCCAAACCACCCTCGACAACGCATGGCGCGCAGCGCGAGCCGAGATCCTCCCCGGCTTCCGCTTCCACTCGCTACGGCACACCGGCCTCACCGCGTTCGCCCAAGCCGGTGCCACCATCGCCGAGATCCAAGCCCGAGGCGGTCACTCGAGCGTTGAGGTCGCCCTCCGATACCAGCACGCCACACTTGCGCGAGATCGGACACTTGCGGCAAAACTGGGCATATGACTGCACAGAATGCCGCGCGTGAGATTCCTGCCGATGCTCCGACGGTCTACGTCTGGTGTGAGCACCACTCTGCAGGAGATGCCGACGAGGTGTCACCTCGTCTAGTCGGAGTCCTGTACCGGACTCCCGATCTCGGAGCCGGTCTACCGCGGTGGTACTCGGCGTCCGGGCTCGAGGGGCTTGCCGAGGTTGCATCCTACGAGGACCGTCTGCTCGGGGCGATGGCGGAGACGGGCGAGTTCGACTTGGAGCGCGCGGCGACGGCAATGAATAGATCCGGACGTCAGCCGCCTGCGCAGTTCCGGGTGAGCTTCAGTTGTGGTGACTGCGGCTTCTCGGCCACGCGGAGACTTGACACGCTGATGCCCCAGCTCGACGCCTGCGTCGATGTGCATTTGTCCCGCTTGCCACTGCATGTCCTATGACATACCTTGAATAGCAACCCGGCCGGAACTGGGCACTACTCAAAAAGTGCCTGGAGGTATGCCCATGGGGCTCCCGACCGAATACGACCCTGATCAGACGTTCTCGCTGACCACGGCGGGTGAGTTGCTCGGTTGCTCGACTGACACCGTGCGCAGGATGATCGCCCGCGGCGATCTCAAGGCTGTCCGCGTCGGCAAGCGGCTGATCCGCATTCGCCGCCGTGACCTTGACCGTGCTCTGAGACCAGTAACGCGAGTCGATCTCGTCTCTGCCCGCAGCCTTGAACCGGACGCGGACTGTGGCGTCCGGCGCTACGGTTCGGCGCAGTCTGGGAGTCGGTCGGCTTGACGACGAACGGAAGCCGCCCCGGTGGTGACGGAGCGGCTTCGGTGAACCGGCTGAGGGACGGTTCGCGGATCACCCTACGCTCGGGCGACACGCCGAGGTGCGACACGCCGGGAGATTCCTCCGGCGCACGGATGTCTGCCGCGCTTGGTGCTCGCAAGGCCGCGTCGCGGCGCCGATCCTCCCGGCAGCTCACGGCACTCATCCGCGACCTGTATCCGCGTGATCGCCGTCCGTTGGCGTGTGGGATGTCTGAAAATGCGCGTGTTCAGTATCTGCGCCAGCTCGCCGATGCGGGTGATCCGGGGGTGGCGGCACAGTGTGGCTATGGCTTCGCGGTGCCAGCACCGTGGCAGCCGTGGGAGGTCGAACGGCGGTTTGGGGAGCGCCTTGAGGGTGGTGGCTCAGCGTGAGAGAACACCACGGTGACGGCCATTCCGGGATGTCGGTCTCGGCGCGTCTGGTACATCTGGCGCTCGAGCAGTACACCCTCGGACGCACCCCTTCCCAGGAGCCCTATGCGGTGGCCAAGGGCTCGCACATCGCCAAGACTCTGCGTGGTCAGCGTGACGGCCTATCTGCGCCGCTCGCCGCCGCCTATGCCGACCGCTACGGGACTCCGCCAACTACCCAAGGGGTCACAGACGCAATCAGGGCGCTTGAAGGGCAAGCCCAAAGGGCCACCGCAGTCGAGACTCACCTGCGCGTCGCCGAATACGACGGCGTTACCTACGTCGACCTCGGAGACGAGGCCTGCCACGTGCTTGTGATCGACTCGCGAAGCTGGTCGGTCGTGACGGAAGGCGTGCCGATACGGTTCCGACGTACCAATCTGACGCGACCTTTGCCCCTGCCTGGACGCGATGGACCGGGCATAGCCGCGCTGTGGCGCCGCGTCGCCGTCTCCCCAGCCGACCGACCGCTTGTGCTCGCGTGGCTGCTCGCAGCTCTCATCGCCGCCGACATTCCGCACCCGATCCTCGCATTGGTTGCTGAACAAGGTTCCGGCAAGTCCACGGCCACGACCACGCTGATCGACCTGATCGACCCCTCGGCTGCGCCATTGCGCAAGCCCCCGCCCAATCCCGACGACTGGGTAACTGCTGCCTCCGCCTCGTGGTGCGTGGCTCTTGATAACCTCTCTGCGATCTCCACGTGGTTTAGCGACGCTCTATGCCGTGCGGTGACTGGCGAAGGTGACGTGCGCCGCACTAAGTACACCGATGCCGACGTAACCGTGTTTTCCTTTCGACGTTGCATCATTGCCAACGGAATCGACCTCGGATCGATTCGAGGCGACCTCGCGGATAGGCTCCTTGCCGTCGAGATCGAGCCCCTGGCGGAACGCCGTACCGAGGTCCAGCTCAAGCGAATGTGGGACACCGACATCAAGGCATCCGTGCTCGCCGACCTGCTCGACCTCGCTGTGAGGATCCGGTGCCGGCTCGAGACCGCGCCGACGGTGATTGACGTTCCCCGCTTGGCCGACTTCGCCACGATCGTCGCCGCTGTTGACGCCGAACTCGGCACGACCTCGCTCGAGCGATACAGGAGTGCACTCGACGCCGCGGCCCATGACTCCCTCGACTCGGACCCGTTCATCGCCGCTCTGGCAAGCTCGCACAGAGGGTTCGTTGGTGCCACCGCTAGTCAGATCGCGGACGAGGTCGTTCGCCCGCTTCATGTTCCCGCGCGCTTGTGGCCGTCTACGCCGCAAGCAGTTGGGGCTCGCCTCCATCGCGCGGCGCCGGCGCTACGCCGTGCAGGGTGGACTGCATTGGACTACCGCGACCCCCACCTCAAGGCGCGGTTGTGGACCCTATCCCCGCCAAGAGGCGGAACCGGGTCTGGCTCCTGATTGGCTCTGCAGTCCCCCCGCGGTCGGAAACAAGCGTCTTGCCATTTACAAATCCCTGATACGCCATAAGATCTAGCAGCACGGACGATCGGGCGGCAGGGGTAGCTGGAGCCGCTCCCGGCACAAGGGGAGACGCGTGAGGGGAAACTCCGCAGACATACACCGCAGGCTGAACGCCCTCGGCGAGATCATCGTCGACGACAACGTGCTGCACACAGCTCCTAGCAGATTCCACGAGCTGCTGCCCAGAGCGCTGCTCGTAGATTTCGCGTCAAATATCGCCAATGATGAGATGTCGTTGTCCGCGATCGCTTCGTCGGCTCAAACACACCCCAACAGCTTCCGGAAGACGACTCTTGCAAAGAGCGAGAACGGAACCAAGCTAGTGCTGCACCGGTGGCTCGCGCCTACCGCAACGGGCGTAGCCGATCTTCACAGCCACCGGTGGAACTTCGTTTCCTTGGTTCTCCAAGGCGAACTGACGGCACAGACCTTCCGGGCGGACGACGATGTCGACGGGCCGTATGTCGAGTACTCCTATGGATCAGCCTCAGACAGCGACCACTACCCGATGGTGAAGGTGGGGCAGTCAGCCCTAAGCAGCGTCGCGTCGACCACGTACCGTGCAGGCAGCTGCTACACGCAGATGTACGCGGATGTGCACCAAGCGGCACCGGGCGTCGACGGTGCGCTCACCCTCATCGTTCAAAGCCCCCCGCGTCAGGAACTCTGCCGAGTCTTCATGCCTTCGAAAGCTCAGCTCGAGGGAGAGCGACCCGTCGCGGCGCCGCTACAGAGCCTTGTCCGACAGGACATCGGCGAACTGATTGGGTTGCTCGGTGCCCTCTAGCGTAGGTGCTGCAGAATTCGTTGCTGTATTCGACGTACAGGTCGACCGCGATGCCTTTCTCTTGACGAGGGGGCCCCTGCCACTGCCGTCAGAGCAAGGCACGGCGGAGCAAATGATTACGAAGAAGGTCGCTCGGGCGCCGTATGTACGGCATCCGCAGCTGAGGAGCCTCCTGTGGGGTACAGACTCACAACATGTTCGGTGGCACTACCGGCAGAACGCGAAAGTCCGGGCTACGACACAGCGCGGCACAGCATTGCGCGCTGAGTTGTTCGCGTTTGAGGTTCTCTTGTTGGGAGCTGACCGCCGCGCGCTGGTCGCGGTCCATGGGACCGTCCCTGAAGCAAGCGAGGTCTCATTGGCTGCGCTCATCGAGCTTGCAGACATCGATCCGCGCCATGGATCGGTTACGCGCCAGACTTATCAAGAATTCATCGGCTCCCGTTTCCCGATCAATCCAGACCGGCGCCGCGCGCGCATGGCGTACCTCGTGCCCAACCCGTACGACACGTTCCAGATGTTCGACTACCAGCCCGACAAGTCGTCTGATCTTTGGCTGTGGTACTTGGGTACATGCCAGCTGCCTCAGAGGATCGGGCTACCGGCATCGATTGCCAGCGAAGTTTCTGCGAGTGATGTTGCTATCAATGAATCGTGGAGGTGTGCCGTGATGCGGGACGGAGTCGTCCACCTTGGACGCGCGGCGCCTGACGGGACGATGCCATCACCGGATGAGGTAGAGCGGCGGTACGTCCGCTTCCGTTCCCTCGAACTCGACATGATTCTGCTTGCCGAGATGCAAAATCTCGTGGCCAGCCAGCTTGAAGAGAGGATCGCTGACCTCTACCTCGACGGTAAGGATGGGAGAGACTTCGTCGTCGGGGCGTCCGAAGTGGTGCGCCGTTTCCACGAGATGTACTGGGGTGAACGGGCTCTCGAGCGGGGACCTGGCCAAGAAATCCTCCGCCGCAGCCGACTCATGCTCGAGCTTCCCGAACGTGCCGAATCGCTTGGCGCAGAGGTCGCTTCTCTGGAGAACGGCATACAGCGTCGGCTTGCCTCCCAAACGAATGCAGCCCTAGGAGTCATCGCTGTTGTGAGCCTGCCGGCCTCCATCGCCTTCGCAGTCTGGCAAGCGACAAGTCCGACGGATCTCAAGACAATTGGGTGGCCCGTGCTCGGCGCGTTCGTGGCGTCTGGAATTGCGCTTCTGATCCTGCCCGGCTTGAGGTCCATGTTGGGCGAGCTCCTTCCGGCGGCTTGGCGTCGGCGATGACACTCGACTCGCCCGTCGACCCGCCCACCCGCAGGGACCAGATACGCTTCGAATCCGTTCACCGACTCGCGCAGCTTCTTTGTTCGTCGGAACGGCCTCTCGGGAAGGTCGTGGGCAGCACGGCCGTCGGCCTACACGGTGTTCGGCCCTGCCGTGTGCCGGAGGACTTTGACGTGGCAATGGCTGCTCCTGTTGAAAGGGCGCTGGATGCGATCGATTCCGCAGCCGATTTCGCTGTAGTCACTGACCCCACGCCGATATACCTCCGATCGGGAGCAACACCCTCGAAGAAGGTCACCGTTGTCCGGGGAACCAGCGAGCCCCTCGACCGGCTCGAGGTTCAGCTCGTCGTTGACTGGCCCCACTCTGAATCAGCCCTTCTAGAGCTCCCTGGTTCCGGATCGGGTGTGCAGGTGGAGCCGCTTGAATGGGTGATAGCGAACAAGCTTCACGCGCTATTCAAGTGTCGAGACGCGCGCCGGGTCAGCTCGCGCTGCAGAGATCTCTTCGACCTTGAGCTGATCGGGCTCCCTGAGCAAGAGGTGCCTCGTTCAAGCGTCCGTCGCCATTTGAGGGAACTCGATACCTGCTGGAGGATCGCATCTGACCCCCCTGGAGAGTGGGAGGTCGCTTGGTCAAAGCTCGCCACTGCAACGCCGATCCAGCGTTCGCTCGACGAGGCCTGGTCTCGTAGCGCCGAGTACTTCCGAGCGCTCGGACTTGGATCCCGCTAATGCCTCAGCTGCTTCTCGCGGATCTCGTGGCCGAGGAAGAACCGATTGGTTGGCGAGGCGCTGCGCTTGTCGGGCTCGACTTCTCGCGAATCTCGCAGTCGCTCGGTTCGCCGATGCTGGCAGCGCAGGCGATATCTGCACTGATCGACCGCCACGCTGATAGCGCCGATCTAGCTGTCGCCCACAACGCAATGCTCCTGGCGGGGCCTCAAGCAGACCTGTCTGGCAGCACTAGCTTCGCCATGGACTGTGGAATTCCCAACGGCGCCATCGCTGTCGTTGTTCCAGCCGACAAGCCCAAGGCCTGCTCCGAAGGTTTCTGGGCCTGGACGGTGTTGGTTGCGGCACGCCTGCTACTGAGTCAAGAGCCGGGACCTGCAAGCAGTGATCAAGTGTTGGGGTCCGCGAGTCTTTCGGAATTGTTGACCGCTGCTGCGAAGACGCCGCCTGTTTCGTATTCTCGGTCGCGGCCACCGTTTCGAAACCGGCCAGCTTGGCCGGCAGCGCAACTCGATACCGAGGTCGTCTCCGTTGATTTCGTCGGGTACACATCTGCTCGGCAAATCGGCGACACTGCAGTTGGGCGCGACTTGTTGGGCGAGTTGAAATCTTCGATTCGAAAGGATGTCCGCCCAAATCCGGTCGACGTGCTCGGAGAGGTGTTTGAGACGCGAGTCGCGCAGCAGTCCGAGCTCGATGCAGTCATGGATCGACTCGCGCGAATCGCCGAAGAGCACAGTGGCACGGCGCTTCGCTTGGCTGCGGACGGCGGGTTCGGAAACGATGGGCCTACTGTGGTGCTGCCATCGTCGAACGCAACAGGTTTCCTAGGCGCCGCGCGGGCGTATCTCGATGTTGTCGGAATGCCCTTCGTGTCTGCTTCGGGCCGCCCTGTTTGTGACGCCACGTTGGCGGATCTTGAGGCCCGTTTGAGGTCTGCGAAACTGCGTTTCGACGGGTGAACTGTCCGGTATCGCCTCAGGACTGCGTATCGCGGCAGTCTCTGGGGCGTATCGTCGATCGTTTGTCGCCCGGACGCTCGAGCGTGATCTCGTGCAGGCTCCCCGCAAGTACTCGTGGAACAGTTTTCCCCATGTGCTCGAGCAATGCTGCAATGGCTTCGCCGTGTGTAACAACGAGCACCGCGTCGCAGTCAAGCTCTGCGAGATCGTCCAGGGCCGAGTACACGCGGCCGCGAAACACCGATGGATCCTCACGGCCAGCGACTTCAGCTTGCTCAGGGAAGAGAAGCTTTGCTTGCGAGACCGAGTACCCTTCGGCAACTCCGTAAGACCGTTCCGCGAGGCGCTCGTCAATCTGGGGTGCCGGTAGCTCCAGAACGCTACTCATTAGCTCCGCCGAGACAACAGCGCGACGTAGCGGGCTAGAGATGATCCGTTCCCAATTTGAGCCGCGAAGCGATTTGCCGAGCTCAAGGATCTGCGTCTTGCCTCGTTCCGAGAGTGGCCTATCGGCAGAGCCCTGAACCCGGCCCTCGGCGTTCCAGTCAGTCTCACCGTGACGGACGAGTCCGACACGCATCGTGCGGTGGCGAGGCTCGTTCATGGAGTCAGTATTGCGTGGGTGCTGCGGGGCGTCACCACAGACTTCCGCTAGGGCGTGTGCAAATATGCGCGCGTCGGGGCCCGCTGAGCCTACGGCGAGAGCACAAACTCGTCATCGCAGACTTGCAGCATTGAGCCCACGCTATTTCAGCGCAGGAAGCCACTTGGCCAGCTCTGCCTGGAGTTCCTCGTCGCATGCGTAGATAACGACGGAGCTGCGAGCGCGGGTCAGTAGTACGCGGTACTGGTTGACGATCGTATGGCGGGGGTCGTCGGTGCTGAGCCGGGCGAGGTCTTCGACAGCGATGGGGGCAAAGGGATCGCCCTCGCACGGATACTTTCTTAGCGCGGTAGCGAGGTCACGATTCGCGTGCTTCGTGGGAAACACATGCAGCCGTCCTTCTCGCATACCAAGGTCTTCGCCGATGATCACTGCGCATTCGTCGAAGTCAAACCCCTGTGCGCTGAAATAGGAGCCGACCTGATCGCGTCCCGCTTTTTGGACGGCCCAATGGTTCGAGTCCGGGCGGCCCTCTACGCCGACTTTGAGGTTCCAGGGGTAGGCGAAGTCATCTCCGATTCTAACGGTCCGCCTAACGTCGCTGAAAAGCCCTGCCTTCTTCTCCGCCTTGCTCTTGCCTTTCTCTCCTGCATCCCAGGCCCAGCAGAAGCCCGCGAGGACACGGCGATCGACTTCGCCCTTGTCCTCGAAGTGCTTTTCGGGGTTGAAGTATTTCTTTGCGAGGGCATCGAAGTCAGCGGCGGTTCGCGCGTGCTCAAGCGTGAATCCGTCGATGCTACTGGGGTTCAGGATTCTGCCTGCGAGAAAGGTGTCGACCCACGAGCTGAAGTCCGGGTTGCCACGCAACTGCTTCGTCAACACCAGAGGCTCGCCTAGCGTCGCCCTGCCCTCGAGCTTCGCGACGGTGCGCTTGACTTCCTCAACCGTCAAGTGGCTCTCTGGATCGACTCGTTGGCCGTCATCGAGGAACAGCACCGCGACCCGCGTGCGTTGGCAAAGGATGTGGAAGGCGGTCAGACCTTCGTCTCCCGTAGCGTTGTCCCGTGCCCATCCCGGCAGGTCGAACTTGTTTCCGGGCAACTGTGTAAGCCGGTGGGCCTCGTCAACGATCACCACATCGTGCTGGAGCGCCCGGTCAGGCCTCGGATCGGACAATGACCGTGTGGAAACTGCCAGTCCCTTGAGGTCTGCCTGTGCTTTGCCAGCCTTCGTGCGGCGATCGACATTCCGTTTCAGAGCCTCGACCGCGGCGTTCATTAGTGCCGGGGAGTGCGACCCGTAGGTGACGTTCAGCGGCTCGTGGCGGCGAAGCCCTAGCCAGTTGTTCCGATTGCGGGAAAGGGCCGCGAGAAGATGGAGTCCTACCCACGTCTTGCCCGTGCCTGGTCCCCCCGTGACCAGCACAATATGGCAGCTTCCTTCGGCAGTGTTCTCCAATGCTTGCTTCGCCTCGGCAGCCGCACGCGAGACCACATCTCGCTGCTCGTCCGTGAGCGCGAACCCTTTCCCTTCGCGAACGATCTGGTACACGGCGTCGTGCACGGCGGGGGCCTGGCGGTACGCGGCAGAGAGGAAGCCGTGTGCTAGCTGCTTGCCGGATTGGGGGCCCTTGCGGTCCTTCGTGTCGAAGTTCGCTTTCAAGAAGCCGAGCAGGCCTTCCTGCGAAGCGATCGTGTATTCCATTCGTTCGGTCTTCTGCTGCCCATGCTTGCCGGCCCTCGGATCGATCGCTGCTGCCACGTATGTGGCGGTGCTGCCGTTTCTGCTTTGGAGACCCTGCGCGGGGGCCCGGTAGCTGCGCAGCCAGATGGCGTGGCCCTGCGCGATCTCAAGCGCTGGTTGTTGCCAGAAGCCGCGGTTTGTGGACTCAAGTGCGATCACTGCGAAGCGGGGCCGACCACGCCGTGTGCCGCAGACGACAAGATCGATAGTGCCGCGACCCGCGACTGGCCTGTGCAGAACGAGCGCTCCCAGGTGCCTGAACTGTGCGCAGGCCCCGGTGTTGCTGAACGCTTTGGCGATGAGCTCGATCGCCCTCGACTGGCCACGGGCGTGCGCGGAGTCGCGACGGTGTCCTGCAGCGACATTTCCCCATCCGGCCAGCCCGGCTTGTGCGGCGACTTGATCCATGGTGAATGCCTGTGGCGTCAAACTCATTCTGCAGTTCCTTGGTCGATGATGGTCATCTCTTGAGGTCTCGGAGCCAGATGTAGGCCCCGAAGATGGCTAGCAGCCCGAGGGAGAGGCCAATGCCCCAGCACAACGCTGTGGGGCCCGGTTCGGGCAGCGCGATCTGCACGAAGCCGACAACGACGGACGGTATGGCGAGGATCCCGATCGCTCCTTCGAACCATCGCGTCCGAGCTGCTGCGCGCTCGTCTTCGGCCTTCTGCGCAACTTGAGCTACCCATCGCGCCATGGCTTCGATCTCGCTCTGGACTTCGTCGGCCAGCGCAGGGAGGTTCAAGCCATCTTGCAGTGAACGGAGGAACAACGTGTCGACGCGGCTGCCCTCGACGGTACGGAACCACCGCGACCGCCGGAAGTTTGCTTGTCTGCTGCCGAGAAGGTTGGTCGAGGCCTCCTGCAATGGCGCGGCACCACTTGGTTCTAAGTCGACGATGCCTAGGTGAATGTCGTTGATGGTCTCCGCCTGCAGCAATGCAAGTACTGCGAGGCGAGATCGCCGCTCAAGTCCATTGATGTCGGGCACGCTGGTCTTCACGAACCTTCGGTGGTCATCGACCGCAGGGTCCTCGCCCCCACCGCCGCCGAGAACGCCGGCAACCGCGAATGTTGCCTTGGAAAAGCTGTTGGCGCCATGAAGGAACCCGTTCTCGTCGAATTGCTCGCCCCCAACATGCCCTACTGCATGCATGATCTGCCTGGCTACGGTGGGCTGGAGGGCCACCTGGATCGCACGGTGTACCTGGTTCGAGCTGCTGGCTTCTTCCGCAGGGCGCAGCAGTGCCACGATTCGTTTGACTCCATCTGGCTCCGACCAGGGCCCGCACACGAACGCCCGGTCGAGTACGAGGCCTGAGCCTTTGAGGGCCTTCACGTCTGCGCCACCACCGCGCAAGGTCTCGCCCTCGGCGAGCAAGTCCCCGAGGGTCTTGCCAAACTCTCGATTGTGCCTCGAGCGCCGTTCGATGCTCTCAGCCGAGTCCCGTGCTTCGTCTGGCCGCGCCGGCACGGCGCTTGGCCCCTGTGCCGTCGGAATCACCAAAGCAATGCCTAGCAATTTCTCCGCGCAGTCGGCCTCTTCAATCACGAACTCTGCCCCCTTGAGTTGGAATTGAGCGAGTGAAAGCCGCGCCATCACGCGCGCCGTCGCCGTTGGTTTGGCGCCATCCTAGCCAGCCAAAGGAGAGCCACTACCTCGTGACACGGCATTTGTAGTACGAGTGTCGGAGAATGGGGCGAATCGCGCCTTCAATCTGCCTGTACCAGGTGAAACACTGCTCGATCCATCGTGGGTCTTGGTGTTACGTCAACAAGTCGATTGCCTGTCTGTGAGTAGCGATACCGCGAGTCACGCAGACCTGCGGCTGGCGCAGCTGTACGTTCGTGGCATGGAGAGGTTCGATGCGACGCTCGACCATGTCGGCGCCTTCGCGAAAGCCCGCGATTGGGATCAGTTCCACACACCAAGGAACCTCATTCTTGCTGCGACAGGAGAGATGGGCGAGCTCGCGGAGCTTCTCCAGTGGGTGCCCGATAGCGAGGTCGTTGAGTGGTTTGAAGTCTCCGACAACAGGCTTCGATTCAGCCACGAGATGGCTGACGTCTTGATATACCTCATGCGTCTGGCTCAGGTCGTTGATATCGATCTCCTTGGGGCGGTGGACAGCAAACTCAGCCTGAACGAGAGTCGATATCCCGCCGATGTGGCGCGGGGGAGCGCCGCGAAGTACACCGCCTACCAAGAACCCGAGTCCTAGGGTTAGGCGGCAGGAAGAAATGCCAGTCAATGTTGCTCTTATCGCTGCCTCGGACGAAGATGCTGTCGGTCACTTCGAAGACACCGTCGCGCGTCCGGTCAATATCGCTCGGCCAGACTACGAGGGGCTCTTGAGTCCGGAGCTCAGCACGGCGCTCAGGGAATCTCACGGCGGTGACCTCGTGCCACTCTGGGGCACGAAGCGTGCCAAGAATGGAGCGGGAGAGCGCCATTGGAGGAAGCTCCAGTCTGGCGACGTTGCCGTGTTCACCGGCAGCGGGAAGGTGACAGCCGTCGCCACGGTTGCCGTTCCATTCGAAAATGCGGAACTCGCTTCGAGGCTTTGGCATGCCGATCCTGGCGAGCCCCAGTGGCAGTTCATGTACTCACTGCGAGACGTACGTGTCTTCGATGACGACTACGGGTTCATCAACGAAGCTGCTGGCTACAGCCCTCGCAACATCATCCAAGGGTTCACAGTGCTCGAGGACGGTGACCCCCATCGGGGAGATATCGCTTCCCGCGTGTTGCTTGCGCTCGAAGAGAACCTAGGAATTGTCCGCTCTTCCTCGCATGATCGTTCTGCGGAGGAAGTGGCAGGGCTGCGGCTGTCCGCTCTGGAAGTCGAGCGGATCGTTCAAGCGAGGGCTGAGCAAGGGCAACTACGGAAGTACTTGCTCAGTGGCGCCGACGCCGTGTGCGACCTGTGCGTACGGACGTTCCCATCGGAGCTACTGGTCGCCGCGCATATCAAGCCCCGTTCCGAATGCTCGGACGACGAGAAGCGGGACTTCGAGAACGTAGCGATGGTGGCCTGCCGTTTTGGGTGCGACGAATTGTTCGAGCGAGGTTTTGTCTCGGTTGACGCAGGCGGGACTGCGGTGCTCTCGGACGATTTGCCCAGCGGTCCCGCGAGAGGCTATGCCTTGGCGAAGATCGAAGGCAACTCCATTGCTCGTTGGCAAGAACGACCCGGTACTCGTCCACACTTCGCGTGGCACATCAAGAATCGATTTCGTGGATAACAGGCGTTGTTCCCGAAGCGCCGTTGTGCCTTCGAGCCAGTCAGTCCTCGTCCTCCTCGAACGGGTCTGAGTCCTCCTCGTCTTCGGCCCTCTCCTGCGCAGTGCGTGGCGTACTGGAGAATCGAGGCGCGGCGGCCGCTTGTTCGTCCTGCGTCATGGGCGCTTTGAAGACGCTGCAGGCGATCCGTGCAAGCTCCCCGGACCTCTCGTCGATTCTGGCGGGGGACCAGGTACTTGCGTCGCAGATGCGGGCGTTGAGACGAAGCCAGTCGTCCTCGAAGAGTTCCTTCTTGCGGCTGAATTGGGCGTTCGACAGTTCGCTGTTGATCGGTGTGAGAGTGAGATTCCCGAGCACGTGGACGAGCTCTTGATGCTTTTCGATAGGCTCCTGCACTCCCCATGTGCTCAAGTCATTCAGCCAAGCAGGCGAGAGCGTCTGTGGCATGACGTGCTCGATGGTGAGGGTCGAGCGGTCCAGCACCGGTGGCTGGTGCTTCTGCATGACGAACATCCCGCGATTGATGCGTTCCAAGAGACCCAGTACCCACCGGTGCCTCGACCGTGTGTAAATAGGTGTCGTGCGTGCAGCCTCCTGCAGGGCCGCGTCGCTCGGCCAAGTCGAGCGTGCCGATCCGGAGGACAACGCGTAATGCAGATGTTCGACGATCTCTTGGCCATTGTGGTTCGGCTTGCTGCGCAGTGTCCTCGTGGTCTGCACGAAGATCGACTTGTGGAGGTTCGGCTCGTAGCCGGCGAGTTGGCGGCGGGCCATGAATGACAACACGATTTCGAACGCTTCCGCGAGCTGATCGTCGGTCATACGGTCGCTCTCGCGCTGCCGAAGCAGCCAAAGTAGCAGGCCATCTGCGGGCAGCGTCGACCAGTTGCGCAGGTCAGTCGCAACAGACTTCGCGTTGGGGCTGAGGTCGCTCGATTCTGGCTCACGAATCCATCGGAAGATCCTTGACGTGCCGGTGAACTCACTTCCGTACGCGAGCACGTCGTTCAGCGACCGCTCGAAGGGAACAAGGTCGCGGTGGAAATACGTGAAGAGTGACTCTTTGCTTCCGTTGTGGCCTTGGCTGACGCTCCAAGCCACCATGTAGTCAACGAGCTCGTCGTCACTAAGCCGCTGCTCCATCGGCAGCCAGGACGATGTGAAGAACTCCTCGCCACTCTCGGCGAGCAACAGGAAGAAGTAGTTGCGGACAAGGTCGGCTTGGCGGAGCTTCTTGCCTCCAGCGTTCAGGGTTTGGAATACGCGGTGCGCGTTGTCATTGTTGTCGAGGCCAACCCACACAGCTGTGAGGTGCGTCTTGATGAGGCTCAGAAGCTCTTCAAGGGCCTCGTTGTCCATCGGTTCTAGCTTTCCCTTGAAGAATGCGTAGGCACGATCGACCAGGGTGTCTGAGCCAGGGTTCGGGACGCCCTGGATAAGGGGCAACAGTGCCTCCCTGTCGCGCTTCTGAAGCACTAAGCGCTCCCGGTGTCCTTCCTTGAGGTTCGCGTTGAGTAGCTCTTGTGAGTTGAAGTTCTGGATTAGGGCAGCGCGCTCTTCCACGGTTGACTCAAGCTGAGCGAGACGATCGCGAATGGCGCATACGAGGATGGTGAGTGTGGTGATGCGCTGTTGGCCATCGACCACGTAGTAGCGCTGTGCCTCTGTACGGCGCCCGTCATAGTCAATCTTCTTCACCACGATGCTGCCGATGAAGTGCGAAGGCGCCTCTTCGGTATCGCGGATGCGCTCGATGTCAGTCCACAGCTCGGTGAGCTGAGGCTTCTCCCAGGCGTAGTGGCGCTGCCAAATAGGGATGAGGAGCTGCTCTCCCGACTTGAAGAACTCCTTGGCCTGAACTTCGTCTGCCTTCACCTGAGAAACCTCCCGTGGTCCAACGCGAGCCTAGCCCGCGCTGGCGAAGGCCGCGGTGTCGACTCGAAGGTAATTTCGAATCGTCACTCCCTGTCCTTCCGTCGCTTGTCACATAGCTCGCGTCCGCTGTCATTGGTGCGGGTGATGAGGTTCATCACCTCGTCGAGTTCCTTCTCGAACCTCGTGAAGGGTGTCTGCTTTCGACCTCTCGTGGCCTCCCACGCATGGACGAACTGGCGCCAACGGCCCTGACCGCCATGCGATTCCCACTCCTGCTTGAAGTAGCGTCTACGGTCAATCGAAGCAGTCTGCTGGTCGATCGTCCACGAGGTGAGCGCGTCATTGAGTAATGCCGCGAATCTCGGGCGCGACTGGTACCACCACGCCGAGCTCTCATGCACTCTCCCGCAGTCGACGATTTGAGTTGTCATCTTCCGGTGCCGTCGCGTGAACGCTGCAGCGTGCAATTGAACAACTGCTACGAACTGCAGTTCATGCTTGTTGAGTGCTTCCGTTAGAAGGCTCTTGTCGGTGCCCGAGTACATCTCCTTGCATGTTGCTCCGTTCTTGAGCAACTCGTCTCGCGCGACTTCAATGGCCCGTTCCGGGACCAGCCAATCGGCGTTCGCCGCCACGAGCTTTGCAAGCGCGACGTCGAATGCCTCCCGTTGCTTCTGCCTCTTGTCGAGACGCCAGGCAACGAGCGTGACCGCTGAACCGAGTGCTGTACCAGCGAGTGCGCTGACGAATGTCGCGACGATGGTCTCGATATCCAAGGGCAGGTTCCTCCGGTGCTCTCTTGTGAGTCGTCTGAGCGGCATGGGAAGCCCACTCTTGATGCATGGGGCAGCTCTGATGCGTGGCGAGCATGTAGGCGCCGCGTGGACGATCGCTCGACACTGTTGGGGGCTAGTGATCGTGCCAAGTGATTCGCAGGGAAGCCTCTTGAATGAGGGAGTCGTGGTCGCGCACTTCCTCGAGCAACGGCCACTTCAGGAACTCTTGCTCCGCAAGCGCCCCTGCCTCCGCTAGGTTCCGCGCGAGCGCGTGTGCTTCGGCGATCTTGTCGGTCAGGATTAGCTTCGCAAGAGTGAACTTCGGATCGAGGTCGTCCGTGTCCCAGCTTTCTACGTCGTGTTGGACCGCGGCGAACTCTCCCATCCGCTTCCGCGCCAGCCATGCGTTGACGGTCGCAATCTGCCGGGAGAGCTGGTCGTGGCGCAGCGGTGCGGCCCACTCTTCGAAGTTGGCGACGACTTCGAATTGTCGGTTGCTCAGAAGCGTGTAGGTCGACTGGCTGACGATGAAGTCGAATACGCTGCCGATTTGCGGGGGCGACCCCTTGGTGAAGTGCTTCATGGAAGCCGCACTGATCTTCAATGCCACGGTCGTCAGCGCGTCCACCACGTCGACGAGATAGGCGGACGTGACCTCAGCGTCGTCCCCCACGGCTAGCGCGGTGTTTGGCACCTTGCGAAGGTAGGAGCTGTCGACTTCTCCCCCCTTGTGCACAATGAGATGGCGGCGCTGAAAGGCTTCAAGGATGACTGGGTTTGGATTGCGAGTAGCCCCGTCGACATCGACTCCGCGTTCAAGCAGCCACTGCGCCCAGGACTCGTACCCTCCGGTCATGAGGCGCTCCGCCCTGTCGGCGATGGCTTCAGCCTCGAGGTCGTCGAGGTCGTCGAATCTCCTAATCTCGTCGATGGTGTACGTCCGCTCGTACTTGCTCAGGATCTGTGGCCTGAGCGTCAGGATGGACCGTACATAGCGTGCTACGAGGACTTCGAAGTCTCCGATGGCGGTGGTCAGTAGGGCGGGCAGCAGAGCATCTGAGCCCCATCTGCTGCGGGCTACCCGCGGCCACACCTGCAAATAGAACCACGATGAGATGGAGTCGCTCGTCACTGCATCGATGGCGTCCTTCAGTCCCTGGAGCCACTCGACATCCAGAGCGTCGATGGCTAGCGGGGCGAGACCAGTGCTCATCGCCTCGATCTCGGCCCTGTGATCTCGCAGTTCGTGTTCGAGCAGTTGGCCGACTTCCCTGTGGTGCTCGGATGCTAGATGCGGAAAGAGGCGGTCTGCTTCTGACACGAACCGGTCGACGAAGGGCTCCGCCTTCAGCTCGCTTGTGTCAATCTCCCGAGCAAGTCGCTGGATCTCGTGTGCGGCGTCAAGGTAGCGATAGAGGTGCGGAGTCAGTTCCACGTACGTAGAGACGGCGTCTTCCTGGGACTTCATGGCCTGACCATAGCGGTACCCCCCCTGCCCTCGAGGGGTCCCTCGGTGCCGGACGAGTTTCGCGCTGCGTGCACCGGGGGTGCGTCTCCGCCGACGCGGGAACGTCTGCGACATGCCCGCGACTAGCCCCGTGGGCCCGCGCACATTGACGCCGAACTACGAGGCGTCACCTTGACTGCGCGGGCTGCGCGGGCTTCGCGTGCGCTCCCGCCTCCTTGACCAATGAAGCGGGGTAGGGGTTGCGCGCCAGTGGGAGCAAGCCCGCACAAGCCCGCGAGCCCGCAGGCGATGCGCATGGTAGCTCGCGAGTTGCCACGGGGCGCTGCGCGCGCTCGTCATGTCGGTGCCAGAGGGGGTGTACCCGTTTTCTTGGTGTACCAATCAAGACCCCGCGCTTATTTCCCTATATATATGATAGGGATCTCGGATGAGTGCAGGGGCCCTTTGTGGACCGGTCTCACTGCTCTTCGGATTCGCTGAAGTCGTAGTTGAATCGTTCCTGGTAAAGCTTCCCGTGGCGATTGGCGTAGGCCTTGACCTCAACTTGGAGGCGATAGCTTCTGGCGAGTTCGAGGATGTCGGTCTCGCGCCCGTCGTCTTTTTCGGCTGCTGTGATTGCGACCTCGACGGCACGCGGACCGGTGACCGTGACTGCATGTGGCTTCAGTAGTCCGCGCCGAGTGGTCTCGCTTTGGAAGAGCTCGGCGTCGGTTTGGCGGTACTTGCGCTGGAGTGCGCTGAGCGATGGGTTCGAGATGGTCTCGTTCGAATCTCCCGGCAGGTAGTTCGCCGACTTGTAGCGCACGGGCATGAGTGACTGGACTTGTTTGCTCATCGTCTCCACTCGCTCGGCTAGGAGATCGAGCTTCGCCGACTCTGGGGATTCATCGCTCCGTGGAGCGTCAGCGGTGATCGTCAAACCGAAGTGCTTCCACAAGGGGTTGGATCCTTCGCAACTCACGTCGCATTCGGAGAGATGCTGGGCTAGCTTGGTTCGCTCCGCTTCGAGATCCCACCCGTAAATCGTGGATGAATACTCTTTAGTGTGTATTCCGGAGGTGTCGAAAGGAATCTCCGACTTCTCGTCAATTACGAGCGATATTGCCCTATTGAGAGAGGTCCTGACTCCTAGCTCGAAGAAGACATTTGGATTGCTCCCGCTCAGGTCGCAAAGCACCATGTCCGCCTCGATTAGGTGCTGGACAATTCGAGCGTGAATGAGGTGCGAGCCTGCAGTGTTGGGGCGAATCGGTTCGAAGCCCGCCTCTTCGACTGCTGGGACGAGAAGCGCCTCCATTACATGCTCCCAGTGTTTGTCGTCTCCGTACTTATCGGCTTCGTCCGCGTGTGTCGTCATTGGCATCGCGATGAAGCATGTCTTCTTGGTTTCCCCGCTCATGCATTGAAGGCTACTACGAGGGGTTTCCTAGGGGGCGCTCTGGCGTTGGTCGGGTACGAAGTGGTTGCGCGATGCTCAAGGCGAGGACGGTGCGTGGCTTCGCCCCATTGGTTGCCGGAATCGTTCGTTGCGGGGGTGCCACTGCTATCAATAGTGTCCGGGAGGTAAATACTCGTATGGCGAAATCGGCTGAGGGGGAAGTGTTGCTGACGGGGATCTTGAGTAGTGCAATGCCGGGGCTCAGGAGCGTACGGGCGCCAGTCCTCGGTGGTGCCTTGTGGCTTGTGGTCGGCTGGGTCGCGCTGGGCACGAGTCTTCCGTCGCCGGACTCGGCTGTTGGGCTAGTGGGTCAGTTCTACGCGATGGTCGACTACCTGGGACCTGCCTATGTGGTCGCACTATTGGTCGTTGTTGGCTTTGTTCTTGGCGCGGCAACGGTGCCGGTTGCGAACGGCATATCTCGGTCAGTTCAAGTGGGAGCTCGAAATGTGATCGAGTACAACGCTTGGCGCAAATATCTGCGTTCCGCGGTCCGGCAGACCGACCGGCAGCTGAAAGGGTTGTACGCGCAACGTGAGGGCACGAGGGCAAAGTTGGACGAGGCCCTTCGGGCGCACGAGGACGCGACAGCGCTTGATGACATGGAATCGAGGCACCTCGAGCAGCAGCTCAAGGGAATCAGCAGGCAGGTCGCCAGCTATGAAGGCGCGCTTGCCAGGGTTGAGGACCAGATTCGCAACCGTGAGGCCGACAGTGAAGCCCTTCATGGCTTCTGGCCGCGCACTTGGCGAATCCGCCGCAACGAGGCCAATATCCGGCGGTGGGGGCGCGCTGACGCTCTGCTTACTGATGAGGCAGTGACTCGCGTGATCGCTAGTTCGTACAATGCCGGAGCAAACAGAGTGCTGAAGGATTCTGCGCCTCTCGAGATGTTCAACGTGTTCAATGGTCGTGAGGCTGAGCATGTAGCGCGCCTCAGGGCAGAGCTGGAAGTGGACCCGCTCGATCTCCTTCGCGTGAAGGACAAGCGCATCTACCTCGAGCTTGACCGGGAGAGAGCGGAAGTCGAGCTTCGCTTGGCGATTGCGGTTCCGCTTGCTGTGCTTGTTGCCCAAGTTGCGTACATCGCCCAAGCCCCATGGGTGCTCGCACTCGGATTGTTGCCAGGGGCTCTCCTGGTCAACCACGCGACCTCTCAGACGCGTGAGGCTGCGCGGGTGCTGAGGCACCTTGAGTTCGCCGATATCGAGACGCCTGCAATGGTTGCAGCCCGCGCATCTGGCGAGCAGGACGCCCGAGAGGCGCTTCGCAACGAAGAGCGTGAACAGCGCCTGCGAAAGAAACAGCCCTAGGTGCTCGATGGAATCGACCGTATCGCCGCTCACGGTGGCTAGCGGGCCTTCCTTGCCATGCGGACTGCGCTCAGTGCTGCTTGGAGCCCCGCTGACGGGTTCTCGCGTCGCTGACGTTCCGCCGTGGCGCGATCAACGTACTTCACAGGACGTGGTGCCCGCCTAGGCGGGGCCCCGTTCGAGCCCGCCAGGGACGATCCAACCCCCTTGTGGGGAGGGGGAGCGGTCTCCCTGGCCATAGGGCGCACCTGGGTCTTTCCGTGGAGGATGCGGTGCGCGGCTTCCCTCGTCGCCTGCTTGGCTTCCTCGACGCGGGCCTTCCAGGGCTCGACGGCCTCGCGATACAGCTCCAGGAGCGTATGGCGGTTGATCCGGTACCTCGACACCGTGACGCGGCCGCCCTTGAGGTTGCCGGTCACCAGTACGTCGAGGACTCCGAGGCCTTCGAGCAGCCGCAAGCCGCGACGGATGTGGCGGACGCTGCGCCCGCGCACCTCGGCGAGCCGCGCGTGCGACACCGTGACCTCCTCCGACCACCCTGAGCCCTGCATGACGGTCACGAGTGCGTCGAGCACATCGACCCCGGCGCCGGTGCGCGCTTCCCGCGGGGCGACGGCGCCCCACCCGACTCGTGAGAGCGCGTCGATCAGATAGCGGGAGTGCCAGGAGGCGTCCGGGGTGCGCTTGGCGCGCTTCTGAGGTGAGCCCTTGCTTGAGCGGCGAGCGCTGTGCGTACGATTACGCATGTCAGGAGGTCCATCCTGGCCATGCCCCAGGCCGTTGCAGCGGCGCTGGGGCACATCCTTTTCTGGAACCCAGTAGGAATTGACTGACTCAGATGTGTGTCATTCCTGGTAAACCTAGGTGTGGTGGATAATCCCGCCATCTCCACTCATCCCTGTTGTTGCAGGCCGAAGGCCGCCGCACCCGTCACGGGTGGGCGGCCTTCGTCATGCCTGGACGATGCGCGTCACCGGGTCCGCGCGTCACCGCGTCAGCGCGTCACCGCGTCAGCGCCCGCGCAAACGCGTCGAGCGTCTCGCTCGTCCCGGCATCGATCTTGACGTCCGCGCGCCTGTCGCCCTTGGTCGCGCCCCGGTTGATGATCACGATCGGCACGCCTCGCCTGGAGGCGCGCTCCACGAGGCGGACCCCGGAGTTGACGGCGAGGGACGAGCCCGCGACGAGCATCGCCTCAGCCTCGTCGATGATCTCCTCCGCGGCCCGGGTGCGTGCCGCGGGGACGAGCTCGCCGAAGAAGACCACATCGGGCTTGAGGACGCCCCCGCACGCGGTGCAGTCAGGCACCGTGATGCCCTCCCACGAGCTCGGCAGCACGTCGCCGTCGGGGCCGAGCTCGACCGCATCGGGCGTCGAGAGCACGGGATTGTCCCGCTCGAGCCGGTCCGCCACCTCGCTGCGCGAGAACCGCGCGCCGCAGGCCAGGCACGTGACGCCCCGCATGTCGCCGTGCAGCTCGACCACGCGCCGCGAGCCTGCGCGCAGATGCAGGCCGTCCACGTTCTGCGTCACGAGGCCGGTGAGCGTGCCCGCGCGCTCGAGGGCGGCGAGCGCCTCGTGGCCCGCGTTGGGGCGGGTGCCCGTGAACGTCTTCCAGCCGAGGTGCGAGCCGACCCAGTACCGGCGTCGCTTCGCCTCGTCGCCCACGAAGTCGTGCACGGTCATGGGCGTGCGGCGAGGGGAGCCCGCGCCGCGGTAGTCGGGGATCCCCGAGTCGGTCGACATGCCGGCACCCGTCAGCACGCCGATCCTGCGCCCCTCGAGAACCGTGAGCGCTCGCGAGACGTCTGTGCTGTGGTCCATGTCTTCTCAGACGCGCCGAGCACCGATTCGATTCCTGGACACGGCGTGCCGGATGCTGGGACCTTGGGCCTCGCAAGCCGATGACACGACCCCTACAGTCGAAGAGTGCTATCCCTTGAAGAGACCGTCGAGGTCCACGCCCACGCCGCCGAGCACAAGTCCGAGCTCGCGAAGACCCCCACCCGCCTCCTGGTGTCCGGCATGCTCGCCGGCATGTGGATCGGCGTGGGCGACGTCCTCATGTGGTCGGCCGCCGGCCCGTTCATCGTCGCCGACGACCCGGCGGGCAAGCTCGTCGCGGGCACCGTCTTCGCCGCCGCGCTGACCATCGTCGTCTTCGCGGGCTCCGAGCTCGCGACCTCCGCGATGATGATCCTGCCGCTCGGCGCGATCCGGAAGGCCATCACCTGGCTGCGCGCAGCGGGCGTGCTCCTGGGCGTCTTCTTCTCCAACATGGTCGGCGCGTTCGTGTTCGCCTGGATCATCATGCAGACGGGCATCCTCAACGAGGGAGCCGCAGGGGAGTTCTACGCCTCCTACCTGGAAGGCAAGATCGAGCACACGCCCGCCGAGCTGTTCTTCCGCGGCGTCATGTGCAACGTCCTCGTCTGCATGGCCATCTGGGCCGCCGCCCGCCTCAAGACCGAGATCGGCAAGGCCGTCATCATCTTCTGGGGCGTGCTCGCGTTCATCGCCTCGGGCTTCGAGCACGTCGTCGCCAACATGACCACCTTCGCGCTCGGCCTCATGGGCCAGGGCGGCCTGGACGTGACCCTCGGCGACTTCGCGACCAACATGGTGTTCGTCGGCCTGGGCAACCTGGTCGGCGGAGGGCTCGTCGTGGGCGTCGCGTACGCCTACGTCGCGGGCAAGGTCGGCCGCGGGCAGGAGCCCGCCTCCGACGCTGGCGACGACTGGCGCACCAACGCCAAGGAGGTCGGCGTCGAGGAGTAGGACTCCTCGGCCGCCTCGTCTCCCAGGGACGACGCAGGGGTCGCCCGCAGCGTCATCCGCGTCAGGCCGCCGGGCCGACCTTGGCCAGCGCCTCCCCATACGCCTCGACCACGCGGGCCATGTCCGCGTCGGTGAGCGCCGTCGACAGGTTGATCATGCCGCGCGGCGTCGTGTAGACGCCTGAGCCCATGAGCGCCAGATGGAGAGCGCCGCGCCATGCAGCATGCGCGCCTGCATCCGTCACGGTCGCGCCGTCGACCACGGGGTGCAGGTTGAGGATCGAGCCCGCGCGGGTCATCACGGCGTCCGCCCCTGCCGTCGTGGCCTCGGCCGCCACCGCGTCCGCCAGCGCCTCCGCCCGGCCGTTGAGCAGGGCGATCGCCTGCGCGTCGAGCATCCGCAGCGACGCGAGGCCCGCGGCCGCCGCGGCGACGTGCCCGTTGAACGTGCCCGCGTGGCTCAGGTGGCCCGGACGGGTGGCCGCCGTGAGCTCCATGAGCCCGGCGCGGCCGCCGACCGCGCCGATCGCGAGCCCGCCGCCGATGATCTTCGCCATCAGGGTGAGGTCGGGGGAGAGGCCGAGCGCGGCCTGGGTGCCGTGCGGGTGGTTGCGCAGCGCCTGCACCTCGTCGAGCACGAACAGCGCGCCGACCCGGTGCGCGGCGAGCTGAGCCGCAGCCAGGTAGCCGTCGGGCGCAGGGATCACGCCGCCCGCGCCCAGGAACGGCTCGAGGAACACCGCTGCGACGTCGGTCGTGAGCGCCTCGGCGAGCGCTGCATCGTCCCCGAACGGGACCCGGATGACGTCGGGCTCGTCGGCGTCTGAGAACGGCGGGACGCCTCCGTGATAGCCCTCGGACGCGACGATCAGGGCGCGACGACCGGTGGCCTGGCGTGCGATGCGCGCCGCGAGCGCAGACGCCTCCGAGCCGGAGTTCGTGAAGCGCACCAGCTCGATCGACTCGACGCGCTCCGCGATCTCCTCCGCGAGATCGAGCTGCGTGGGGTGCACGGCCGCGAAGGCGCTGCCTTCGGCGACGGCCGACTGGACCGCCTCGACGATCCGCGGGTGCGCGTTGCCGTGCACGAGCGACGTGTAGTTGTTCACGAGATCCAGGTACTCGATCCCGTCCGCGTCGGTCAGGGTCGCGGCGTGGCCGCGCAGGATCGCCGCGGGGAACGGGCCGTAGTGCGTGACCGACCTGGTCTCGCCGCCGGGCAGCCAGCGGCGGGCGCGCGCGTAGGCCGCGCGGGAGGCGGGCCGGCGTTCGGCGTAGGCGTCGCGGAGGGACGCGTAGGTCTCGTCGATGTCGGTCATGGGTCGCCTCCGCGGTGGTGCGTGTGGATGTCTCGAACCTAGTCCGCGCGGTGTTGCGCGCCGGTTTCGCGCCGGAGCCGGCCCTTCCGTGGTCTCATCGGCTGCGAGCCGTGCGCGGACGGACACCTTCTGACACGGCGCGCTTGGCGCAGACAGCGTGTCGCGGGTGACACGCCGCAGCGCACCGTCGGGATGTGTCAGAAAGTGTCCGCGGCAGGCTTGCAGGGGCCAGTCGGGGCCGGGTGGCGTGTTCCTGGTCACATCTGATGCCCCGGCAGGTATCGCATCGTGGACAAGTCATCTCGACACTCGGTAACCTGCTCGCAACATCCGAGCGCTCGATGCTGTGCGCAGCCGTCCCGCGCACCCCGAGGAACCCATGATCACGCTCGAGCAGGTCTCCAAGACCTTCGCCGCCCGCTCCGGGCCGGTGCGCGCGCTCGACGACGTGAGCCTCCACGTGGAGCCGGGTGAGATCTACGGAGTGATCGGACGCTCGGGCGCGGGCAAGTCGACCCTGATCCGCACCGTCAACATGCTCGAACGTCCCGACTCGGGCACGGTCACAGTCGGCGGGCGCGAGCTCACCGGGCTCGACGGCGCCGACCTGCGCCGCGCCCGCCAGCGCATCGGCATGATCTTCCAGCAGTTCAACCTGCTCGAGTCCCGCACCGTGCGCGGCAACGTCGAGCTCGCGCTCGAGATCGCGGGTCTCGACCGCGCGGCCCGCCGGGCGCGCAGCGGCGAGATCCTCGAGCTCGTCGGGCTCACCGACAGGGCCGGCGCGAGGGTCTTCGAGCTCTCGGGCGGTCAGAAGCAGCGCGTCGGCATCGCTCGCGCGCTCGCGGCAGACCCTCAGGTGCTGCTCTCGGACGAGGCCACGAGCGCGCTCGACCCAGAGACCACCGCCTCGATCCTCGAGCTGCTGCGCGACCTCAACAAGGAGCTCGGCCTCACGATCCTGCTCATCACGCACGAGATGGACGTCGTCAAGGCGCTGTGCGACTCCGCCGCGCTCATGCGCGAGGGCCGGATCATCGAGCAGGGACGCCTCGACGACATCGTCGTGCGCACCGACTCGCAGATGTCGCGCGACCTGTTCCCGCTCGGCGAGCTGCCCGAGCCCCGCGGGACGACGATCATCGAGATCACCTTCGTCGGTCTCGCGTCGGAGGAGCCCGTCATCTCGCGCCTCGCGCGCACGCACGAGCTCGACGTGAGCCTGCTCGGCGCGGCGATCGAGACGATCCACGGCAAGCAGACGGGCCGCACCCGTCTGGAGCTCTCCGGTGACGCGGTCCAGGTGGATGCCGCCGTCGCCGACCTCCAGGGTCAGGGCCTCACGGTGGACCGGGTGAGGGACGCGCGATGATCGACAACACCGATCCCGACTTCTGGCCCGACCTCTTCGCGACCGTCTGGCAGGCCACTGGAGAGACGCTCTACCAGGTGGGATGGACGTTGCTCCTCACGGCGATCCTCGGCACGATCATCGGCGTGCTGCTTGTCGTCACCGACAAGGGCGGGATGCTTGAGGCCCCCTTCGGCTCACGCGCGCTCGGCAGGACCCTGAACGTCGTGCTCCAGCTGATCGTGAACCTGGGCCGGTCCATCCCGTTCCTCATCCTGATGATCGCCCTCATCCCGTTCACCAGGCTGATCCTCGGCACCGCGTTCGGCGTGACCGCCGCGATCGTGCCGCTCACCGTCGCCGCCGTGCCGTTCTTCTCCCGCATCGTCGAGATGTCGCTGCGCGAGGTCCCCGACGGGCTCCTCGAGGCCGGCACGTCGCTCGGCGCGAGCCGCTGGCACCTGGTCATCAAGGTGCTGCTGCCTGAGGCGCTGCCCGGGCTGATCCTGGGCTTCACGACCACGGCCGTCTCGGTCGTCAACTACTCCGCGATCGTCGGCACCATCGGTGGCGGCGGTCTCGGTGACGTCGCCGTGCGCTACGGCTACCAGCGCTACTCGACCGAGTACATCGTCGTCGTCATCATCGTCCTCGTCGCCATCGTCGCCTGCATCCAGGGCCTCGGCGGCTGGATGTCCATGCGAATGCGCCGGGGCGGCACCCCTTCCGCGCGCTCTGCCGCCGCGGTGCCGCCCGCCCAGGGCGTCTGACCTCCTCGGGTCCGACGCTCCGGACCCGCAGCCTTCCCCATGCCGCACCCGCGGCACCATCACACCTTTCACGAAAGCAGACAGACCCATGCGCAAGCACATCCTCACCACCGCCCTCGCCGCGACCGCGGCCCTGACCCTCGCCGCGTGCTCGGGCTCGTCCGACACGGACACCGACGCGTCGGCCTCGGGCGACGCCGCGGTCGAGCTCCAGACCCTCACGGTCGGCGCGACCGCCGTCCCAGCCGGCGAGATCATCCAGTACGTCATCGACTCGGGTCAGGCCGAGGCCGCGGGCCTGGACATCCAGGTCACCGAGTTCTCGGACTACAACACCCCGAACCCGGCGCTGTCGGAGGGGTCGACCGACGTCAACCTCTTCCAGCACAAGCCGTTCCTCGACCTCTACAACGAGGAGGCGGGCGACGACCTGATCAGCGTCGGCGAGGTCTACCTGCCGCCGCTGGCCCTGTACTCGAAGACCGTCGACGCGCTCGAGGACCTGCCCGAGGGCGCCTCGATCGCGCTCCCGAACGACGCCTCGAACGAGTCGCGCGCGCTCCTGCTCCTGCAGGACGCCGGCCTGATCACGGTCGCGGACGATGCCTCGACGGTCGCTGACATCACCGACAACCCGAACGGCTACGAGTTCCTCGAGATCGACGCGGCGAGCCTGCCGGCTGCGCTCGACGACCAGGACGCCGCGATCGTGAACTTCTCGTTCGCGTCGGCGGCTGGCCTGTCGAGCGACCTTCAGCTCGTCGCCGAGGGTGAGGACTCGCCGTACTTCAACATCCTCGCGACGCGCGCCGAGCTCGCCGACGACGAGCGTGTCGCCGCGTTCTACGCCGCGCTCACGTCGGAGGAGACCCAGCAGTGGATCGAGGAGACCTACAACGGCCTCGTCGTCCCCGCCTCGGTGGCGTAACACCTGATACGCGCAGCGGCCCCCGTCCTCCTTGGGAGGGCGGGGGCCGCAGTGCGTCGGGGGCAGGGACGATGCGGGCGCCGGGACTGAGCGCACCGGGACGATGCGGTGGCAGGGACGATGCGGTGGTCAGCGCCCCATCGCGACGCGCTCGGGGCAGTCGAACGGGTCGCGGGCCGCGAGCCCCACGCGGTTGAGGTAAGCGATCACGATGCCGTATGACTCGATCAGGTTCGTCTCCGTGTAGGGCATCTCGAGCGACGCGCAGTGCTCGCGGACGATCTCGCGCGCCCGCGCGAGGTGCGGACGCGCCATGTTCGGGAACAGGTGGTGCTCGATCTGGTAGTTGAGCCCGCCCATGAGGATGTTCATGGCCCAGCCGCCGCGGATGTTGCGGCTCGTGAGCACCTGCTTGGAGAGGAAGTCGAGCCGGGCGTCGGCGGGCACGAGGGCCATGCCCTTGTGGTTCGGCGCGAAGGACGCGCCCATGTAGACGCCGAACACGGCCATCTGCACGCCGACGAACGCGAACGCCATCCCGAGCGGGAGGAACGCGAAGACCGGCACGAGGTAGAGCGCGAAGTGCAGGGCGATCGACGGCAGCTCGGTCCACCGCTGACGTCGGCTGCCCTGCGTGATCAGCGAGGTGACCGAGCGGTAGTGGAGGTTCAGCCCCTCGAGCGTGAGCAGCGGGAAGAACAGCCAGCCCTGGCGTGCCGTGATCCATCGGAGCGGGCCGCGGGCCTGGGCGGCGTCCTCGGCGACGAACGAGATCGTGTCCCGCTCGATGTCGGGGTCGGCGCCTCGCTTGTTCGGGTTCGCGTGGTGGCGGGTGTGCTTCGTCATCCACCACTGGTGGCTGATCCCGACGACGATGGTGCTGAGCGCGCGTCCGAGGCGATCGTTCGCGGGGCCGGTGCGGAGCACCGCGCGGTGCGAGGCCTCGTGGCCGAGGAAGGCGACCTGCGTCAGGACGATGCCGAGGCCCGCCGCGATGAGGAGCTGGAACCACGAGTCCCCGAGCAGGATGAAACCCGCGATGAGGCCTCCCAAGGCGAGCGCGAGGACGAGCCCGTAGACGGCGTAGAAGACGGGTGCCCGGCGCAGCAGGCCCATCTCCCTGACGGTGGCGGCGAGCTCCGTGAAGGAGCGCGTGACATGGTTGACAGGAGGCGTCGACTGCGGCGCGGCCATGGGTCTCCAGGGGTCGAGGGGAATCTCGACTTCTCAGCCGAAGACTGGGCGCGAGGATGCGTCCGTGGTGCGGATGCCGCAACCCTACGCCACCGTAGGTTACGTGTCACCGATCTTGCTGCGATCGTGTGTCTGCCAGGAGTGCAGGGCCGAGGAGAGGGCCTTCCGAGCGGGCTCGGATCAGTAGACGCGAGTGCGCAATGGGGGCGTGGTCGCCGCCGCGACCCGGGCGCGCAGCAGCGGCTCCGACATCGGCCGGTAGTGCAGGAAGCCCTGCTGGAGTCCGATGCCGGCCTCTCGGACGGCGGCGTACTCGTGCTCCGTCTCGATGCCCTCGGCGATCACCGCGACGTCGAGCTCCTCCGCGATACGGGAGATCACGGCGAGCACCTCGGCGTCCACGGAGCTGCCGCGTCCGGCGCCGTGCACGATCGTGCGGTCGACCTTGATCACGCTGAAGGGCAGCGGCTGCTGGAGGAAGCGGAGGGTCTCGAGGGACACGCCGACGTCGTCGAGCGCGAGGCGAACCCCCGCCGCATCCAGGGCTGCGAGCTCGGTCCGCGCGGCGGTGAGGTCGCCCAGGCGTGAGAGCTCCGACAGCTCGAGGACGATGCGTCGGGGCGCGACGCCCGCGCTCGTGATCGTGGACAGCAGCGCGTCGGCGAGTCCAGGGATGACGAGCGACTCAGCGGAGAGGTTGACGTGCATGCTGATGTCGGCGGCGGGCTTGAAGCCGTCCGCCTCCCAGTGACGCAGGGCCTTGCAGGCGCGTCCGAGCACCCAGCGGTCCAGCTCGAGCGTCGCGCCGAGCCGGGCGGCGCGGAGCTTGATGTCGGCGGGGAAGCGCTCGTCGTCCACCCCGCCGTGGACGCGCAGCAGCGCCTCCACCGCGGTGGGAACTCCCGTGACCGTGTCGATGATCGGCTGGTACATGAGGTGCAGCGCTTCGGTGAGGATCTGGTCGACGCCCTGCGGGGTGCGGCGGCCGTACTGCACCTTGTCGCCGCCCGAGAGCTTGGCGGAGTACATCGCGGCGTCGGCGAGCTGCAGCAGCTCCTCCGGGTCCGCGTCGGGGCTGTCGGCTACTGCGACGCCGATGCTGGCGTGGGCTTGGGCGGCGTCGGGAAGGTCAGGGTCGGGCTGGGCGAGGGCCACGCGGAGCCGCTCCCCGAAGGCGAGCGCCGCGTCCTCCGCGGTGACCGTGGAGGGAAGCCTGATGCGGCTGACCACGGCGAACTCGTCCCCTCCGAGACGCCCGACGACGTCCGCGCCCGCGGCGGCGATGAGCATGCGTCGCGAGGCGGACCGCAGCAGGGCATCCCCCAGGTTGTGGCCGAGGGTGTCGTTGACCACCTTGAGGCGATCGAGGTCGAGGTAGGCGACCAGGACGCGGGAGTCCTCGCCCTCGAGCATCGCGAGGGCGTCCTCGAGCACCGCCATCAGCCGCTCACGCGTGGCCAGGCCGGTCATGCCGTCGATCTCCGCGCGCCGCCCGGCATGATCGGCGAGGGCCCGCATCACCCGCACGGGGCGGATGACGCCGTACGGCTTGCCCAGCGCATCCACCACGGGAAGGTCGGGGAAGTCGTCGGCGCGGTCCGTGCCCATCATGTGGGAGGCCGCGGTCGCGAGCGGCGTCAGCCGGCTCAGGAGCGGCAGGCCCCACACGGCGAGCTCTCCGACGCCGGTGCCTCCGAGGAGCGAGCGGTTGTATCCGTACGAGCCGGCCATGCTGCGCAGGAACCGCTCGCGGCCGATGACGCCGATCTGGCCGTCCTCGCGCTCGACGAGCAGGTTGTGGCGGCTCCCGCGGCTGAAGATGTGGGCGGCGACCTCGTCGCACGGCGTGTCCGCGGGCACGATCAGGCAGAGCTCGACCAGCGGCTCGATCGTCGGTTCTGTCGTCATGTCTGCATGGACCTCCGATTCCCCTTTCGGCCGGCGCGCGTCGGAGGTGAGCATTCCGGACAGGCAGGGAGACGCCTCGCGTCGCCTCCCCCGGATGCATCGGACCCGCGGCGATAGGCTCGCCGCATGCTCATCGCCGTCGCCGCGACCTTGGTCGGCCTCGCGGCCCTCGCGTGGAGCGCCGACCACTTCGTGGCCGGCGCGTCGGCGGTCGCGCGCTACGCGGGCATGGCCCCGCTGCTCGTGGGCATGCTCGTGATCGGCTTCGGCACGTCGGCGCCGGAGCTCGTCGTCTCAGCGTTCGCCGCGGCGGGAGGCAATCCCGAGCTCGCGATCGGCAACGCCTTCGGCTCGAACGTCGCCAACATCGGGCTGATCCTCGGCATCACGGCGATGGTGATCCCGATCGCCGTGCATCGAGGCGTGCTCCGCCGCGAGCTTCCCGTGCTCATCGTCGTGACCGTGGTCGCGTGGCTCCTCATGGCGGACGGCGCGCTGTCGCGCGTGGACGCCGCGGTGCTCGGGGCGATCCTGCTCGCCCAGATCGCGTGGGCGATCGTGGTCGGCCGACGCAACCCCTCCGACGAGCTCGCACGGGAGGTCGAGGAGTCCGCCGCGATGACGCGGCCGCGCGCGTGGCTCTCGCTCATCACCGGGCTCGTGCTGCTCGTGCTCTCGTCGCGGGTGCTCGTGTGGGGAGCGGTGGACATCGCGGAGAGGCTCGGCTGGTCCGATCTGGTCATCGGCCTCACCGTCGTCGCGATCGGCACGTCGGCGCCCGAGCTCGCGTCCGCGCTCGCCGCGGTACGGCGCGGCGAGAACGACCTCGCGCTCGGCAACGTCATCGGCTCGAATCTGTTCAACACGCTGGGCGTGCTCGCCGTCGCCGGCCTCGTCGCGCCGGCCACGGTCGACCCGGAGATCCTGCGCCGCGACCTGCCGTTCGTGCTGTCCCTCACGATCCTCCTCGTCGTCTTCGCGCTGTGGCCCTGGCATCGCGGAAGCATCTCGCGCGTCGAGGGAGGGGTCCTGTTCGCCCTGTGGCTGTCCTACACGGGGTTCCTCGTCGCGACCGCGTGAGGCGCGAGTGGGGAACCCCACGAGCACCTGTTCCCGCGCACCTGCCAGGACTAATCTGACCGCGTGGAACCAGCCCTCGTCCTCACCGGCCTGCAGAAGTCCTTCGGTGCGACCGTCGCGGTCGCGGGCATCGACCTGGAGATCCCGCAGGGATCGTTCTACGGGATGGTCGGGCCCAACGGCGCGGGCAAGACCACGACCCTGTCCATGGCGACGGGCCTGCTCACGCCCGACCACGGCATCGTCCATGTGCATGGAATCGATCTATGGGAGCGGCCCGACGAGGCGAAGCCCCTGCTCGGGGTCCTCCCCGACGGCCTGCACACGTTCGACCGACTCACGGGCGCGGAGCTGATCTCCTATGCGGGCCTCCTGCGGGGGCTCACGCCGGACGAGGCGCGGCGCCGCCGCGACGACCTCCTCGCCGCGCTCGACCTCGAGTCTGCGGGGCGCACCCTCGTCACCGACTACTCGGCGGGAATGAAGAAGAAGGTCGCGCTCGCGTGCGCGCTCGTGCATGCGCCCCGCGTGCTCGTGCTCGACGAGCCCTTCGAGGCCGTCGACCCCGTGAGCGCTGGCGCGATCCGCCGCATCCTGCTCATGTTCGTCGAGGACGGAGGCACCGTCATCATGTCGTCGCACGTCATGGCGCTCGTCGAGCGGCTGTGCGATCGGGTAGCGATCGTGGGATCCGGCCGCGTGCTCGCCGAGGGCACGCTCGACGAGGTGCGCGCGGGACGCGACCTCGAGGACCGCTTCGTCGAGCTCGTCGGGGACGTCGAGGACCAGAGGGACCTGTCGTGGTTGCGGCGGTCCTGAGCCTCAGGTGGCGCACGACCGTCAACTCGCTGCGTCGTGACTGGTGGAGGATCCTCGTCGTCGTCGCGGGCGCGATCTGGTCGCTGTCCCTCGTGCCGAGCCTGATCTGGGCCGAGCAGGTGCTGTGGGCCCAGCTCGTGGACCTGCGCGCCGACGCGATGATCGTGGGTGGCTCGGTGCTCATGCTCGGCTGGACCGCCGTGCCGCTGCTCGTCACGGGTCTCGACGACACTCTCGACCCCTCTCGCTTCGCGTCCCTCGGCCTTCCGCTGCGTCGGATCATGCCGGGGCTGGGCATCGCCGCGTTCCTCACCGTGCCTGCGTTGTTCACCCTGCTCGCGATGCTCCTGCTCGCGCTGTCGTGGCGGGACGACGCCGCCGCGCTCGCGGTCGGACTCGTCGGAGCGGCCCTCACGGTCGCGGTGATGGTGCTGTCCGGGAGGGTCGCCGTCGCGTGGGCGAGCCGGATGCTGGCGGGACGGCGCTCGCGGGCGGCCGCCGCCGTGACGTCGATCGCCGGGATCGCTATCGTCGCGGTCGCGGGCCGCGCACTGCTCAGCAAGGGCCTCGAGGCCGTGCTCGAGGAGGACGTGCCGACGCTCATCACCGCGCTCGGAACGACTCCCATCGCCGCCGGCCTCGCCGCGCCCGAGTTCGCCAGCGGGGGCGACTGGCTCCCCGTGGTGTGGCGTCTGGGACTGACCGCCGCGTGGTGCCTGCTGCTCGCGCTCGTGTGGCGTGACAGCGTCGCCAGGGTGCTCGTCACGCCGCCCGCGAGGTCCGCGGGGGTCACGCGCCGTGACGACCGTGTCCTCGCGCACGCCGATGTCGCGGCGGCGATCCGACGCAGGCTCGAGGCGGCCGCCGAGGGGCCGTTCGGCGCCCTCGCCAGGGGGCTTGCCAGAGCGCTCCCGAGCCCGATCGTGCGCGCGGTGCGCAGCCGCGCGCTGCGCTACTGGTCCAGCGATCCGCGGTACCTCGCCGCGGCCGCCGGGGCGCTCGTCGGGCCCGTGCTGCTGTTCGGCATCCTGCTGCCCGCGCTCGGCACCCCGGGATGGGTGGCGTTCGTCATGCCCGCGACCGTGGCGACGTCGATCGGGTGGGGTCGCCACAACGATGTCGCCTACGACTCGACGGCGCTCTGGCTCGATGTGGTGTCGGGGCGGATCGGGCGCGAGGTCATGCGCGGCAGGGTCGAGGCCATGCTCGTGTGGGCGGCACCCGTGGTCGTCGCCACGTCGCTCGCGGCGGTCCAGGTCGCCGGGCGGTGGGACCTGGCGGTCGCGCTGAGCGCGGCCTCGCTCGGCGTCCTCGGGACGACGATCGGGGTGTCGGCGGTCCTGTCCGTGTTGATGCCGTATCGCGCCCCGCAGCCGGGCGCGAACCCCTTCGGAGCCGAGGTGGGCTCGGTGGGCGCCGGGCTCGCCGCGCAGGTCGTCTCTTCCCTCGCGTCGGTCGTGACGGCGCCGCTCGTGATGGTGCCGTTCGTCCTCGCGTTCGTCGTCCACCCCGCTTGGGCCTGGGTGGCGACCGTGACCGGTCTGTCCCTCGCGGTGCTCGGGGTCGCGCTGGGCGTGCGGCTCTCGGGCCGCCTCTACGACGCCCGCTCCGGTCGGCTTCTCGGCGCTGTCGTCTAGCGCGGCGGCTGCGAGGCGTGGAGGGAGGACACTCCGCGGCGGCCCCTCAGGTGGCGACTACCATGGACCCCATGAGCGAGCCGAACATCCCCGTCGAGCAGCCGCAGGGCGGCACGGCCACGATCGAGCGCACGGACGTCAAGGAGCTCATCGAGCCCGGCGATGCCGAGCGCTTCTCGCACTACGTGCGCAAGGAGAAGATCCTCGAGTCCGCGATGACCGGCGAGCCCGTCATCGCGCTGTGCGGCAAGGTGTGGGTGCCCGGCCGCGACCCGAACCGCTTCCCCGTGTGTCCCGCGTGCAAGGAGATCATCGAGGGCCGCTTCGGTCCCGAGGATGGCGGCGACGACTCCTGACGCGCGCCTCGTGTCCGTTTTCGGGTGATCCCCGTAGGCTGGGCGTGTGGAATTCCAGGAGGATCTCTCCCCCGAGGGAAACGTGGCGACCAGGTCGGATGACGCCTGGGTGACGATCGTCTGGAACGACCCCGTCAACCTCATGTCGTACGTGACGTGGGTCTTCCAGACCCACTTCGGCTTCACGCGCGCCGTCGCCGAGCAGCGGATGCGCGAGGTGCACGAGCGCGGTCGCTCCGTCGTGAGCTCGGGAAGCCGTGAGCGGATGGAGGTCGACGTGCAGGCGATGCACTCGTACGGGCTCTGGGCCACGCTGCAGCGGAGCGGCGAGTGAGGGGCTTCGAGCGCGATGGCGACCACGCCACCGCGCTCATGGACGAGGAGGAGCGGACCGTCATCGCGCGGATCGTCGCCGACGTCGGCCTCCTGCTGGGCGAGGTCCGGTTCGGCACGGAGGACCCGGACGATGCGGTCGCGCCGGACGATCCGTTCGCCGGCCTCGGCGACCTGGGGGCGAAGGCCTCCGCGCCGACGGATCCCGCGGTGCTGAGGCTCCTGCCGAACGCGGCTCCCGACGACGAGGAGATCTCCGACGAGTTCCGCCGCCTCACCGAGGGCGACCTGCGGTCCCTCAAGGTCGAGCGGCTGCGGACCATGTGGGAGCAGCTGTCCGCCGACGGCGAGGAGTGGACGCTGCCGCTCGCCGAGGCGGCCCCGACGGCCGCGGCGCTCACCGATGTGCGCCTCGTGCTCGCCACACGCCTCGGGCTCGACACGGACGCCGACGTGGACAGGCTCCACGCCGAGATCGATGCGGGGGTGCGCGCGCTCGACGAGGACGAGGAGGCGCCGGTCGATCACGAGAGGGTCTGGCTGGGCATGCTCTACCAGGCGCTCAGCTGGCTTCAGGAGACGCTCGTGAGCTGCCTCGCGGCGGGACAGGAGGACGATGTCTGACGCGCCTATCGGGGTGTTCGACTCGGGAGTCGGGGGCCTCACGGTCGCCCGCGCGATCATGGACATGCTTCCCCACGAGTCGATCCACTACGTCGGTGACACCGAGTACGGACCGTACGGCCCGCTGCCCATCCAGGAGGTCCGCCAGCACGCGCTCGACATCATGGACAAGCTCGTCGAGGACGGCGTGAAGATGCTCGTGATCGCGTGCAACACCGCGTCCGCGGCGGTGCTCCGCGACGCGCGCGAGCGCTTCTCGCGCGAGCGGGGCGTCCCCGTGGTCGAGGTGATCATCCCGGCCGCACGTCGTGCCGCGGCGCTCACCAAGGAGGGGCGCGTGGGAGTGATCGGCACCGTCGCGACGATGACGTCGGGCGCCTACTCCGACGCGCTCGCCGCCGCGCCGTCCATCAAGGTCACGCCGCAGGCCTGCCCCAGGTTCGTCGAGCTCGTGGAGGCGGGTGTCACCTCCGGCCGCGAGGTCATCGAGGTGGCCGAGGAGTACCTGGCGCCCCTCAAGGCGGCGCAGGTCGACACCGTGATCCTCGGCTGCACCCACTACCCGATGCTCGCCGGCGCGATCGGTTACGTCATGGGCCCCGAGGTGACGCTCGTCGACTCCGCGCGCGAGACCGCGCTCGACGTGTACCGCGCCCTCGTGAAGGCAGGGCTCGAGCGGTCGCCCGACGCGATCCCCGAGCATCGCTTCTTCGCGACGGGGGAGCGCGACAGGTTCGAGGCGCTCGCGCAGCGCTTCCTCGGTCCGATCGTGGGCACCGTGGAGCCGTTGGAGAGCGTGTCCGAGCCGCTGGGAACCGCGGCGGAGCCTCTGCCGTGAGGCTCGTGATCGTCGGCGCGTCGGGGTCGGTGCCCGGCCCCGCCTCCGCATCGTCCTGCTACCTGGTCGAGGCCGAGGACGAGCATGGGCGGACGTGGCATGTGGTCCTGGACCTCGGGTCGGGAGCCGCGGGGTCGCTCCAGCGCTATCTGGACCCGCGCGAGCTCGACGCGATCGCGATCTCGCATGCGCACGCCGATCACTGCGCCGACCTCGCCGTCATGGACGTGTACCTCAGGTACAGTGATCCGGACGGCCCCGCGGTGGTCCCGGTGCACGGGCCGTTCGGGCTCGCGGGGAGGATCGCCGAGCTGCGCGGGGTCGACGAGCACTCCGATGTGCTGCCCACGATCGCGTGGCAGCCGGGCGTGCCGGTGAGGATCGGTCCGATGACGCTCACGTGCGCCGCGGTCGAGCATCCGATCCCGGCCTACGCGATCCGTGTCGAGGGTCCGTCCGAGCGTGGCGGCGACGCTGTCCTCACGTACTCGGGGGACACGGACGCATGCGAGGGTCTCGAGGCGATGGCTGAGGGCGCGGACCTGCTGCTGTGCGAGGCGTCGTTCCTCGAGCGCGACGATCAGCCGCGCGGCATGCACCTGACGGGCGCGCGCGCCGGCCAGATCGCGCAGCGGTCCGGAGTCGGGCGCCTGCTGCTCACCCACATCCCGCCGTGGATCGAGCCCTACGAGGCGGTCGCGGAGGCCGCCGGGGAGTACTCGGGGCCGCTCGGCGCCGCGCATGCGGGCATGCGGGTCTACCTGTAGCGGACAACCGGGACGAACAGCGCATTCCGCGCTGGGGTGCGCGGCGGGTAGTCTCGGGGTTCATGACCTCTCGCGCCGATGGACGCCGCCCAGACCAGCTTCGACCCGTCTCTCTCGAGCGGGGATTCCAGACCAACGCCGAGGGCTCCTGCATGGTGACCTTCGGGGGCACGCGGGTGCTGTGCTCCGCGTCGTTCACGGTCGGGGTGCCGCGCTGGAAGAAGGGCTCGGGCGAGGGGTGGGTGACCGCCGAGTACGCGATGCTGCCGCGCGCCACGAACACCCGCAACGACCGCGAGAGCGTGCGCGGCAAGATCGGCGGCCGGACCATGGAGATCTCGCGACTGATCGGCCGCTCGCTGCGCGCCGTGGTGGACGTGAAGGCCCTCGGCGAGAACACGATCGTCCTGGACTGCGACGTGATCGACGCCGACGGCGGCACCCGGACCGCGGCCATCACGGGCGCCTACGTGGCGCTCGCGGACGCGATCGCGTGGGGGCGCGCCAACGGCGCGGTCGCGCTCGACGCGAAGCCGCTCACGGGGTCCGTGTCGGCGATCTCCGTGGGGATCATCGACGGCATCCCGATGCTCGACCTCCCTTACGTGGAGGACGTTCGCGCCGAGACCGACATGAACGTCGTGATGACCGGGGGCGGAGGCTTCGTCGAGGTGCAGGGCACCGCCGAGGGCAAGCCGTTCAGCAAGGCGGAGCTCGACGAGCTCCTCGCGCTCGCCACCGCGGGCAACGCGGAGCTCGCACGGATCCAGCGCGACGCGCTCGCGGGGGCCTGAGCGGATGGCCGACGACAGCAAGGTCAAGCCGATCGTCGCCTTCGCGACCCACAACGCTCACAAGATCGACGAGGTCTACCAGATCCTCCGTCAGCGCGTTCCGGGCCTCGAGCGAGGACACCTGCTCAGCGCAGCCGAGGCCGACGCCCCCGCACCCGTCGAATCGGGCATCTCGTATCAGCAGAACGCGCTGATCAAGGCGCGCGCCCTCGCGGAGCGCACGGGGCTGCCCGCGATCGCTGACGACTCCGGGCTCTCCGTGGACGTCATGGGCGGTGCCCCGGGCATCTTCTCGGCGCTGTGGAGCGGGCGCCACGGCGATGACAGGGCCAACCTCGAGCTGCTGCTCGCGCAGATGGAGGACATCCCGGACGCGAACCGTCAGGCGGCGTTCGTCTGCGCGGCCGTGATGGTGCACCCCGACGGCCGTGAGATCACGGAGATGGGCATCATGGGCGGTCGGCTGACGCGCGAGCCCTCGGGCGCTGCCGGTTTCGGCTACGACCCGATCTTCATCGCCTCGGGTCAGTGCGTGACCAACGCCGAGCTGGACCCCGAGGTCAAGAACGCGATCTCGCACAGGGGCGGCGCCTTCCGCGCCCTCGCGCCGCACGTCGCGGCATTGCTGCCGCGCAGATAGTGCTGCGCGGCACGCGTGCCGCGCAGATAGGGCGGTGCGGCACGGCGTCCGCGCGGCGCCACGTCGCAGGGACGATGCGGTGCTCGGCTCAGGGCAGGACGCCGCAGTGGGCGAGCGCCTGCTTGAGGAGCGACTCCTGGCCGCCCATCATCTCGGCGGCGATGTCCTCGGACGCCGCCTCCTCGGGGGTGAACCAGGCGATGTCGAGCGCGTTCTGGCTGGGTTCGCAGTCGCCGTCGACGGGCACCACGTAGGCGAGCGCGACCGCGTGCTGGCGAGAGTCGTAGTACTTGCTGATGCCTCGCGTGGGGAAGTACTCGGCGATGCAGAACGGCGTGGGGTTGAGCGGCAGGCGGGGCAGCGCGACGGGGCCCAGGTCCTTCTCGAGGTTGCGCAGCAGCGCGTCGCGGATCGTCTCGTGGTAGAGCACCCTGCCGGCCACGATCGCGCGGGAGATCATGCCGTCGTCGTCGGCCCTCAGCAGCAGCCCGACGTGCGTCAGCTCGCCGTGGGGATTGATTCGCACCGGAACGGCGTTGATGTACAGCAGAGGGAGCTCGCCTCGGACGTGGTTCAGCTCTCTGTCGCTGAGCCAGCCCGACGGCTCGGGGGGCAGTTCGGCCATGTCCGTCATGACTCAGTTGTACCCCGGCGCGAGTCTCCCTTCGCACATGCGCGCCGGGCGTGACAGTCTGATATTGGGAAATGAAGTCCGTAGCAAGTGCGTTAGGATACCCCCTAGGGTATATAGACGCCGAGAGAGGAAACATGGCTACCGTCAATCTCACCACCGACACCTTCGACGAGACCGTCGCCAAGGACGGCATCGTCCTCGTCGACTTCTGGGCCGACTGGTGCGGTCCCTGCAAGCGCTTCGCGCCGATCTTCGAGCAGTCCTCCGAGACGCACGGCGATGTCGTGCACGCCAAGGTCGACACCGAGGCCCACCAGGAGCTCAGCATCAAGTACGGGATCACCGCGATCCCCACGCTGATGGCCTTCCGCGACGGCATCATGGTCTTCAACCAGGCCGGCGCGCTGCCCGGCCCGGCCCTCGAGCAGCTCGTGGGAGCCGTATCGGACCTCGACATGGACGAGGTCCGCCAGAAGATCGCCGAGCACGAGTCGCAGGCTTGATCTGATCGCGCGGCCCTCGGCCGCCGGAATCACGCGGGGTCGATCCACACGGATCGGCCCCGCGTCGTCGTCTCCGGCCACAGGGCCCGGGCTCCGAGCCACCGGGCGGGCCCCGCATCGTCCCTGGACGGCGAGCCTCGCATCGTCCCTGGACCAGAGTGCGCGAGAGGGGACTTGAACCCCTACGCCCGAAGGCACTGGAACCTAAATCCAGCGCGTCTGCCAATTCCGCCACTCGCGCGCGCCGCCAAGTGTAACGGGCGCACGAAAGCCTTTCCGCGTCATCGTCGGTGCCGATGGGGCTCTCATGTGGCGAGCGGTCGACGGACGGCCGCGAAGGGAGACGGAATGCTGACGACGTCGGGGTTCGACGCGCGCTGGACCACGCTGCTCGACGACGCCATCGCGGGTGTCGGAGTGGGCATCCACGTGCAGCCGGTCGTGGATCTCACCGCCGGCCAGGTGGTCGCGTACGAGACGCTCGCCCGCTTCAGCCACGAGGACGCCGGAGGCGTGAGCCCCGACGTGTGGTTCGGACGGGCGCGCGAGCACGGGCTCGCCGCAGACCTCCAAGCCACCGTGCTCCGCAAGGCGCTCGGACTGCTCCCGACGCTGCCGGCCGGAACCCTCCTCGGCCTCAACCTCGAGCCCGACACCATCGCGAGCACCCAGGTGCGCGAGGCGCTCCTCGAGCACGTGGACCTGTCGAACGTGGTCGTCGAGCTCACCGAGCACGGATCGTGGTCGTGGGACGAGATCGGTCCCACCGTCGAGGAGCTCAAGGCGCGCGGAGCGCGCACCGCGATCGACGATGCGGGAGCCGGCTACGCGGTCATCCACCAGATCGCCCAGCTCGAGCCCTACGCGCTCAAGCTCGACCGCGTGATCGTCGACGGCGTCGCGCAGGACGTGGGCCGCCAGGCGCTCGTGTCGATGATCATCGGCATGGCCAAGCGCGCGGGCGCCGTCGTCGTGGCCGAGGGAGTCGAGAACATGATCGATGCACAGCGCCTCATCGCCTCGGGCGTGACGCTCGCGCAGGGCTACCTGATCGCCGCCCCCGGCGAGCCCTGGCCGCAGCCGGACGAGGCCAAGCTGCGCGTCCTCGCCGCGGCGGCGGAGCTGTAGCTCAGGCGATCCCCAGGTCGCGTCGCAGCTTCGCGACGTGGCCCGTGGCCTTGACGTTGTACTGCGCGAGCTCGACCGCGCCCTCGGGGTCCACGACCACCGTGGAGCGGATGCTGCCGACCACCGTGCGGCCGTAGTTGTTCTTCTCGCCCCACGCGGCGTACGCCTCCTGGATGGACTTGTCCTCGTCCGAGACCAGGGTGAACGTGAGTCCCTCCTGCTCGCGGAACTGCGCGAGCTTCGCGGGGGAGTCCTTGGAGATGCCGACCACGGTGTAGCCCGCGGCGTTCAGCGCGTCGAGCGAGTCGCGGAAGTCGCACGCCTCGGTCGTGCAGCCCGGCGTCATCGCGGCGGGGTAGAAGTACAGGATCACGTGCTCGCCCCGGTGGTCGGACAGCGTGAACGTGCCCGTGTCGGTCGCCGCGGTGAAGTCCGGCGCGGCCTGGCCCTTGGTCAGTCGGTTGTCGCTCATGGTGCCCCCAACGCTACCCGGGCGCGCGGGATTCCCCCGTGCCGGGGACGGGCGTCCGGAGGCCGCCAGGCGCGTCACCGCGTGTCCCTCCACACGTCCCCGCGGCCACCGAGCCACGCCCGCTACTGTGACGCCAGAGGGCTGGAGGGGTGATGGGCGAGACGATGTCCGAGGTGCGCTGTCCGATCTGCGGCGCCGTGTGCGTGCCGGAGGTCAGCGCTCGGTGCCGGCGCTGCTACGCCGACCTGACCGGCCCTGCGTTCGCGGAGATCGTCGAGCTCGACGCGCGCATCGGGAGCTACAGGGCCGAGTACGACGCGCTCGCGGCGCGGTGGCGCATCGCCCTCGATCAGCGTGGGTCCGCGGTCGCCGCGCTCAACCAGACGCGGGTCGTCGGGCAGGAGCCCGTTCCCGGCGCCGCTCCCGCGTCCACGCCCGGCCTCGCTCCCGCGCCGGCGTCGAGCGCACCGGTGCCTCCCGCCGCACCCGTGCCGCACCGGCGCAGCGCCCTGCGAGACTCGCTCACCGCGCCGATGCTGCTCGGACTGGGCGGCGCGGCGCTCCTGGTCGCATCCGCGGTCGTCTTCGTCGCCGTCACGTGGGAGACGTTCTTCCCGCCCGCGCAGGCGATGCTGCTGCTCGCGCTCTCCGGTGCGACCGGATGGCTCGCGCTGTGGCTCACCCGCAAGGGTCTCGGGGTGTCCGCGGGCGCCGTCGGCGTCGTGTCGATGGCCTTCGCCGGCACGGCCGTGGTGGCGCTCGCGCGTGCGCTCACCGTGCTCGGGCTGTTCACCACGTCCGCGGCGGCGCTTGTCGCCGCGGCCGCCGGCGTCGCCCTCGCGCGCCGGGGCGTCGCGTGGGTGGGGGTCACCTCGACGGTCGCGCTCGGCGTCTCGGGCGTCGGCGCAGCGATCGCCGGAGGCGTCGAGCATGGAGTCGGCGGGTGGACGCTCTGGGGATGCGCCGCGATCGTGGCCATGGCCGCCCTGTCGCGCTGGTGGCTGGAGGGCGTGCTCCGTGTCGCGTTGCGGTACACGGCGGTGGGCCTGGTGGTCCTGGTCGCGGCAGGCGCCGCAGTCGGCGGCTGGGATTCAGCCGAGGTCCTCTGGGTGTGGCTGCCGACGGCGATCGGCATCGGCCTCGCGGTGATCGCTCCGCGCATCGCGCTGCCTGCCGCGGTCGCGGTCGCGACCGGAGCGGCGGCGGCGTCCGCCACCGCGTTCTCCGAGCCCAGCGCCGCGATGCTCCTCGTCGCTGTCGTGTCCGCGGCGACGCTGCTCGCGGGAACCCGACGGCCCGAGCATCGCGCCCGCCTCACGATCGGGCTCGCGCCTGCCGCGCTGGGCGCGGCCTTCGTGGCGTTGATCGTGCTCGGTGGCACGCCCGAGCTTCTCGCCGACTCCGGGCCGAGGTCGGATCTCTCGTGGCTCCTGGCGGGCCTCATGGCCGCCGCGCTGTCGACTCTTGCCGTGCGTCTGTGGGGGCCCGCGGACGCGCCGGCACCGGGTCCGGTGCTCTCCGCCTCCGTGGCACCTGCCCCGGCCGCAGGCCCGGCGGCGGGCGTGCGACCCGGCGATGTGCTGCTCGCGGGCGCGGCGCTGTTCGTCGCGGCGCTTCCGGGAGCCACGGCGGTGCTGTGGCCGAGGCCTGAGCCCGCGGCGCTGGCGGCGACGGCCGTCGCCGTCGGCGTCCTGGCCGCCGTGGCCGCGCTCGCCTGGCCTCGCGGAGGCTCGCGCCAGACGGTGCTCGTGGCGTCCGTCGCGCTCGGAGTGGTCGGGGCGGTCGGTGGAGCTGTCGTGTGGGCGGACGCGTCGTCGGACGTGACGTGGGCTGCGGTCGCGGCGTTCGCCCCTCTGTCGCTCGTTCTCGCGCTCGTCCGGCGCTTCCCGCGAACGTTGAGCGGGCTCGCAGTCCTGCTGCCCACGCTCGTGGCCGGAGCCACGGTGCTCCGCCTCGCGGACGATGCGTCATGGGTCGTCGCGGCGCTCGTCGGCACTGCTGCCCTCGCCGCCTGGGTGCTCGCTCGCGTGCCGCATGACGTGCGGAGGTGGGCGCTTCCAGGGCTGCTGCCCGCAGCGGCAGGCGCGGTGGTCGCCGGCGTCGCGACGGCGGCTGAGGCGACCGACTGGCTGCTCGGCACCGACCTCGCCTACGGCGTCGGCGGTCACGCCGCGCTCGCGGCGACGCTCGTCGCGGCCGCGCTCGCCGCCGGCGCCGTGCGCGTGAGGGTCGACGCGGGCGAGTCCGGGCTGGGGCCCGCCGCCGCGTGGCTCGAGGCCTGCGGCGCGCTTGCGCTCACGGGAGCCGCCCTCCAGCTCGCGCCGGCCGCCGATGCGGTGGTCGGGGACGTCACCGTCGCCTCGGTCGTGAGTATCGCCGCGGCGGTCGCGGTCGCGGCGTCGGCCTGGTGGTGGGCATGGCCCGGCGCCCGCACAGTGGCGTTCGTCGGCGCATCCGCCTGGACCTCGGTGCTCGCGCTCGCAGCGCTCGCCCAGGCCGCCGATCAGGATCTGGACCTGTGGCGAGGCCTCGCGGTGGCCCTGGCCGCGACCGCCGCGCTGGCGCTCGGCGCCCGCTGGCGCCCGATGATCACGCTGCCAGCCCTGACCGCGGTCGTGCCCGTCGTGGTGCCGGCGACCGTCGCATCGTCCACCGACGACGTGCTCGCCACGAGCCTCGCCGCGGCGGCCGCAGGCGCGGCCGCATGCTGGGCGCTCGTGCTGCTCACCCCCGCGCCGCGCGCGAGGGCCGCCCTGGGCCTCGCGACCTCGGCGATCCTCACGCTTCCCGCCGTCGCGATCGCAGGATGGCGGTGGACGTCACGCCTCGGCGAGGCGTGGGACTCGGGCGACGGCGCTCCGTCGTCCTTCGCGCCAGTGATGCTGGTGGCTGTCCTCGGACTTGCGCTCCTGTCGACGCGGTGGTGGCGCACGCACGCCGCCTCCATCGGTACGGCGGTCGTGATCGCGCTGCTCTGTGCGCCACCCGAGGCGTGGGCCTGGGCCGTCGCGGCCACCGCCGCGCTCGTGGCCGTCGTGGCCCTCGTGGCCACGGGACCGTGGGGACGTCTCGGCCCGCGGCCGGCGCACATCCTTGCGCTCGCGGCGTCCGCGGTCGTCTGGGCCGGACCGCACGCCTGGGCGCAGGCGGGCGCGCTCACCGTCTCCGCCATCGTCCTGGGAGCCCTCGCGGCCCGCGCGGTGGAACCACGAGCCGCGTACGGCCATGGCGCCGCGCTGGCTCTCGCCGCCGCCGGCTGGAGCGCATGCATCGGAGCCGACGCGCCGACCGTCGCGTCGGCGCTCGCTCTCGGCCTGTACGGCGTCGGGCTGTCGGTGATGCTGAGGTTCGACGTCGTCGCGCGGCGCGACACCGCGATCGGGCTCGCCGGCACGTCCGTCGTCGCGACGATCGTCGCGCCGCACGGCGATGCGGTGGTCGCGGTCGCGCTCACGATGCTCGTGACCTCCGCCACCTGGCTGGTCCTGCGGCGCGAGCTGGGCCGATGGTCGCGCTGGGTCGCGGGTGCCTACGCGAGCGTCGGCGTGGGGCTGCTCATCCTCAGCGCCGGCATCGACACGCTCGAGGCGTACACGCTGCTGCCCGCGGCGTGGGTGCTCGCCGAGGGCGTCGCGTGGATGCGGCGCGACCCGCAGGTGCCCAGTGTGACGGCGGTCGGGGGAGGGCTCGCGCTCGCGATCGCCCCCAGCGTCGTCGCGCTCGCGATCCAGCCGGGTGCGCTGATCCGCACCCTGCTGCTCACGCTCGCGATCGCGGGGCTCGCCTTCGCCACGGTGCTGCTGCGCTGGCTCGCGCCCGCGGTCGCGGCCGCGGGGACATCGATAGCGGTCGCCCTCGCGCAGCTCTTCGTCGCCGAGCAGCTCGTGCCTCGCTGGGTCTCGTTCGCGGTCGTCGGGGCCGTGCTGATCGTGCTCGCCGCGACCTATGAGAGGCTCAAGGAGTTGCGCTGAGAGCACGCCGGAGCGGGTCCGACCCGCCGATTTCGCAGATCGTCCGACGTCTGCTAATGTTGTCTCTCGTCGCAAGCGCCTCTAGCTCAATTGGCAGAGCAGCTGACTCTTAATCAGCGGGTTCAGGGTTCAAGTCCCTGGGGGCGTACCAGACACGAAGGCCCGGTCCAGATGGACCGGGCCTTCGTCGTTCCCGCGACCGTCAGTCGCGCTCGATCCAGCGGTCGATCGACCAGGTGAGCGCGAGCGCGATCGGCACGTCGAAGCCGTCGGCGACGTCGAGCGTGTAGGTGTCGCGGACCGACAGCCACTTCTGGGTGATCTGCACGACGACGTTGCCCTGCTCGTCCTTGAGCGAGTAGTCCTTCTCGATGAGGTTGCCCTCCATGAGGAGGCTCTTGCCGCCCTCGAGCATGACCTCGATCTTGTCCTTGATGAAGGAGAACGGCTTCGCGTGCAGATAGGCGAGGGGGCTGCCCTCGGCGTCGGAGATGGTGATGCGCTTGGGGAAGGCGAGCATCTCGCCGCGGACGGACGCCACGACGGCGCCGGAGGCGTCGAGGATGTCCGCCTTGGGGCGGATCCCGATCTTGCCGTCGACGAGGTAGAGCTCCGCCTCGGTCTCGGGCTCCAGCACCTTGAAGTCGCGACCGGCTCCGAACTTGCTCTTCATCAGCAGGCGGGTGTAGCCGGCGGGTGCGGCGGGAACGTCCATCGGTGGGATCCTCTCGTGTGCGTCATTCCTGACGCTACCGGGTGGGATGCCCTGGTGTCATGAAGGTGGGCGTGTCAGCCGACCGGCCGTTCCTTCGAGGAGGGCGGGACCGCGTCCCCAGCGTCGGACGCATCGTCCGTGTCGCCGTTGCCGTTGCCGTTGTCGCGCGATCCGAGCCGTTCGCGGTACTCGTTCGTCCAGGTCTTCCAGCGCTCGCGGCGAGACCCGCGTCCCGCCTGCTGCTCGGCCTCGCGTTCGAGCCGCTTGGACGTCTGCAGGAGGCCCTTGTGCTTGCGGCGGCGACGGCCGTTGGAGACGATCCGGTACAGGGCGGCGATCAGGACGACGAAGACCACCACGACGAGCACGGGGATGAAGATCGCGAGGAACGACAGCGCGACCGCGATCGCGTCCTCCGCGAACGATGCCAAGGGTGCCCCAGTGCCGCCGGTCGACGCGTTGATCGTGGGTCTGGAGGCGGTCTTGGACACGTGGACGATGCCGGCGATCACCGCGCCGACGATGCCCGCGATGAGGGGGTTCTCGGTCCAGAACACGTGGCCGTCGAACTCGGCGGCGGCCGCGCTCGCGGCGAAGATCACGCCACCCACGAGCGGGCGCACCGCGGTCTGGATGAGGTCGTTCACGGTGTCGACGCCGGGGATCTTGTCGAGCACGATCTCGGCGGCGAGGAGCATGAGCCCGATGATGATCGCGGGCCACGACTGGAGCCACATGAGCTGCTCGGGCAGCTGCATCACGTCGGTGAAGCGCGCGAACACGCCCACCATGACGAGCGGGATGAAGGCGTTGAGGCCCGCCGCCGCGGAGAGCCCGGCTCCGGTCAGTGCGGCGAACATGTGAACCTCCTGGGTCGGTCGCCCCTGCGGGCGTGCACTGCACCACGATAGCGTTCGGCCGCCTCAGAGGGCGGCCCCGGAGACGCGAGAGGCCCCCGGCCTGAGCCGGGGGCCTCTCGACCTCCATGGGGTGGCTGACGGGACTTGAACCCGCGGCCCTCGCGACCACAACGCGATGCTCTACCTGCTGAGCTACAGCCACCATCGGCCCCTCAAGAGAAGGGCCAGCGAAAAGTGTACCGTGCCGCAGCGGGTGGTGAGGACCGTTCGGCTCAATCGGCGGCTTCGGCCGCCTTCTCGGCGCCCTCGGCTGAGGGGTGCACGACCCGCTCGGCCGAAGCGCGGGCCTCGTCGGAATCCGGTCCGGGAAGCGGGACGAGCACGGTCTCGCGGTAGTAGCGCAGCTCGGCGATCGAGTCCTGGATGTCGCCGAGCGCGCGGTGGTTCCCCGTCTTGTCGGGGGCGTGGAAGAACACGCGGGGGTACCAGCGGCGGACCAGCTCCTTGAGCGAGCTGACGTCGACGACGCGGTAGTGGAGGCGCTCCATGAGCTGGGGCATGTCGCGTTCGAGGAAGGCCTTGTCCATGCCGACGGTGTTGCCTGCGAGCGGCGGGCGCGCGCCTGCGGGGATGTGCTTGTTGACGTAGGCGAGGACCTGCTGCTGCGCGTCCTCCATGGTGGTGCCGTGCTCGAGCTCGGGCAGCAGTCCGGACGTCTCATGCATCTTGGTCACGAAGTCGTTCATCTGCTCGACCGCGCCGGCCGGTGGTCGGATCACCACGGACACCCCTTCGCCGAGCACATTGAGCTCGGCGTCGGTGACCAGGCACGCGACCTCGACGAGCGCGTCGTTCTCGAGGTCCAGCCCGGTCATCTCGCAGTCGATCCAGACGAGTTGATCAGAAGCCATGCCTTCACTCTAGGGGGTGGGGCCGACATCTCCTCTTGACGGGGACATGGTTGCATGGTTAGTTAGTTGAGTAACTAACTGACAGGGAGGGTGCATGGACGACGGAAGGCCGCTGTTCCTGCAGATCGCCGAGGCGCTCGAGTCCGCGATCCTGGACGGCTCCATGCCCGAGGGCGCGCAGGTGCCCTCGATCAACGAGCTCGCGGCCTTCCACCGCATCAATCCGGCCACCGCGCTCAAGGGCGTGAACCGGCTCGTCGATGCGGGGGTCCTGCACAAGCGGAGGGGAGTGGGCATGTTCGTCACCGAGGGGGCCCGCGGGGCCCTGCTGGAGGCCAGGCGAGGCGAGTTCGCCGCGGAGCACGTCGCCCCGCTGGTGTCCCGAGCGCAGGCGCTGGGGATCGGCGCGGACGAGCTCGCGGCGATGATCACGAAGGAGATGGGGCGATGAGCGCGATCCTTGAGGCACAGGGCCTCACGCGACGGTTCGGGGATGTCGTCGCGCTCGACGACGTCACCTTCCGGCTCGACGAGCCCGGCATCCACGGTCTTCTCGGACGCAACGGTGCCGGCAAGACGACCCTCATGAACCTGCTCACAGGGCAGGACCTCCCGACCTCCGGCCGGGCGCTCCTGCACGGCCACGACCCCGCCGCCGGTGCGCACGGCTTCGGCCGCGTCGCGTTCATCAAGGAGTCGCAGGCGTACCCCGAGGGCTTCAAGGGGCGTCACGTCCTCAGGGCAGCGGCGGCGGTGTACCCGCGATGGGACGACGCGTACGCCGCCCGCCTGGTCCACGAGTTCCAGGCGCCGCTCGACCGCTACATGAAGAAGCTGTCGCGGGGTCAGCGCTCGGCCGTGGGCGCGATCGTCGCGCTCGCGTCGCGGGCGGATGTCACGCTTCTCGACGAGCCGTACGCCGGGCTCGACGCGGTCGCGAGGCAGATGCTCTACGAACGACTCATCGAGGACTTCGGCGAGCACCCTCGCGTCATCGTCATGTCGACGCATCTGATCGATGAGGCCGCAGACCTGTTCGAGCGCGTCCTCGTGCTCGACAAGGGCGCGCTCCTCATCGATGAGGACGCCGACACCCTGCGAGGCTCCGCCGTGCGCATCGTCGGCCCCGCGAGCGTGGTCGAGGAGACCGCGAACGGGTACGCCGTGCTCCACCGCGAGGCGCTCGGAGGCACGGCCGCCCTCACCCTCGACAGCGCCGACGAGGGCCTGCGCCGCGCCGCGGTCGACGCCGGCCTCGAGCTGGCTCCCGTCTCGCTTCAGCAGCTCATCGTGCGCCGCACCGGCGTCACCGTCCGCGAGGAGATCGCCTCATGACCACCATCGAATCCGTCCCAGGTGCAACGGTCCCCGACCTCGCGCCCCTCGCCCGCCGCATCGGCGCTGTCCTGCGGATCCATCTCGCGGGGCCGTTCCTGACGCTCATCCAGCCGTGGATCGTCACCGCGGTGATCTTCGCGGTCAACCTCGCCGTCTACGGGATGATCGCTTACGCGGCGGGCGGCGTGTCGGCGATCGACGACGACGCCTTCAAGCACGGCGGCTCCGTGAGCTGGGTCTTCGTGTTCATGATCGTCGTCGCGGTGCAGGCGATGCACTTCACGTTCCGCTTCGCGCTGGGCCTGTCGATCGACCGTCGCGACTACTACCTGGGCACGCTCGCCTTCTTCGGCATGCTCGCGGTGACGTACTCCATCGGGCTGACGCTGTGCGCCGGGTTCGAGCGTGTCACCGGTGGGTGGTGGCTGAACGCGGCCTTCTTCGCCCCTATCCCGCTCGACACCGCGCCTCTCGTCACCGTCGCCTACGTGTTCGTCGTCGGGTTCCTGCTCGCGTTCGCCGTGGGCGCGTTCTCCGCGTCGGTGTGGGTGCGATGGGGAGCGCGAGGGCTGTACTGGTACTTCGGGATCCTCGCGTTCGCGGTCGTCGGCCTCCTGTGGAGCATCACCGCCGCCGGGGCGTGGGGAGACGTGTGGGAGTTCCTCTCGCTGACATCCCTCGCGGAGATCGCCACGTGGGCGCTGCCGCTTGTGGCGGTGTGCGCGGCGGGCGGCTGGCTCCTCCTGCGCAGGGCGCCGCTCAGCGCGTGAGTCAGCCCTCGTCGGTCGGCACGCGGCGAGCCGCGAACGTGCCGCGCAGGAACTGCTTGGGCCAGTAGTCGATCTCGACGCCCAGCTCGTGCGCGGCGCGCAGCGGGAAGTGCGGGTCACGGAGGAACTCGCGGCCCGCGAACACGGCCGACGCCTTGCCCTCGGAGATGATCAGGTCCGCCTGCTTGGCGTCCACGATCTCGCCGACGGCGCCGGTGATGATCCCTGCGCGGTCGTACACCGCCTTCGAGTGAGGCACCTGGTAGCCGGGGCCCGTGGGGATCTGCGCGCCGGGGACGAGGCCGCCGGTCGAGACGTCGATCATGTCGACGCCCGCCTCGCGCAGCCACGTCGCGACGGTCACGGTGTCCTCGAGGGTCCAGCCCTCGGGCTCCATCCAGTCGGTCGCGGACATGCGGACCAGGACGGGGACGTCGGGGCCGGCGATCGCGCGGACCTCCTTCGCGATGGCCAGGAGCAGGCGCGAGCGGTTGACGATCGAGCCGCCGTACTCGTCCTCTCGGTCGTTGGACAGCGGGGAGAGGAACTGGTGGACCAGGTAGCCGTGCGCGGCGTGGATCTCGAGCACGTCGAAGCCCGCCTTGAGCGCGCGCGCCGCCGACTGGCCGAACGCGTAGACGATGTCGTTGATCTCGTCGGACGAGAGCCCGTTCGGCTCGTCGTAGCCCGGGAAGGCGATCGGGGAGGGGGCGACCGTCGTCCATCCGCCCTGGTCCTTCGGCACGGTGCCGTTGCCCACCCACGGGCGCTCGCTCGACGCCTTGCGGCCCGCGTGCGCGAGCTGGATGCCGGCCTTGGCGCCCTGCGAGTGGATGAAGTCGACGATGCGCGTCCACGAGTCCTGCTGCTCGTCGCTCCACAGCCCCGGGCACCACGGAGTGATGCGGCCCTCGGGGACCACGCCGGTCGCCTCGGCCATCACGAGCCCCGCGCCGCCCTGGGCGTACGAGCCGAGCTCCACGAGGTGCCAGTCCGTGGGGACGCCGTCCTGCGCGTCGCACGAGTACTGGCACATCGGGCTGACCCACAGGCGGTTGCGGAAGTCGACGGAACGGATCGTCAGGGGACTGAACAGCGTGGAGGTCATGCGGCCATCCTGTCGTACATCGTGCGATTTGCGAACAGTCGCGCGCCGACGGGGATGAACCCGCGTCCGGTCACGCCGTCGGGGCGTTGGCGAGATCGAACCAGTAGCGCGGCGTGGCCTCGATGAGGAAGTCCGATGCGGCGTCGCGGTCGCGCGGCTCGGGGGAGAGCAGCCACGCCCGCAGCGCGCCGACCAGGCCGTGGCTCGTGAAGGCCACCTCCATCTCGAGGTGGAGCCTCTCGCCCGGGTCCTGGAACCGGTGCGGTGCCGACGCCTCGGCGAAGTCCAGCAGCGAGCTCTCGATGTGCCGTGCGAGCATCGCCTGCATCGCGGTGCCGCGATTGGCCTTGGTGGGGGCGAGCGCCATGCGGTAGACGTCCTGGTGCTCCTCGACGTGCGTGAGCAGCGCCATCTCCGACTTGCGCCACTCGGCCTCGAGGTCGCCGCCCACGAAGCCGCGCAGGAAGTCGGCGCGCACCCTGTCGAGGCCCGCGGCCAGGACGCGGCCCAGGAGCTCCTCGGGAGACTCGGCGTGGTTGTAGAACGTCGCGCGCGAGACGTGGGCCGCGCGAGCGATCTCGCTCACGGAGAGCTCCTCGATGGGACGCTCGGCGGCGAGCTGGAGCACGGCGGTCTCGAGCGCGGTGGCGCTGCGAGCGAAGCGAGGGTCGACAGTCATATTTGACACCCTAGCCCTATCTGTCGCGTGTATGGCAGAGGCCCCCCGCCCGAGTCGGACAGGGGGCCTTGCGAACTGGTTCGGATCAGGCGTTGGCGGCCTCGCTCGCGCGCACCTCGGTGAGGATCTCCTCGACCTTGGCCTTCGCGTCGCCGAACAGCATCGCCGAGTTCTCGCGGAAGAACAAGGGGTTCTGCACGCCGGCGTAGCCGGTGGCCATGGAGCGCTTGAAGACGATGCACTGCTTGGCCTTCCAGACCTCCATGACGGGCATGCCCGCGAGCGGCGAGCCCGGGTCCTCGAGCGCGGACGGGTTCACGACGTCGTTCGCGCCGATGACGAGCACGACGTCGGTCTCGGGGAAGTCGTCGTTGATCTCGTCCATCTCGAGGACGATGTCGTAGGGCACCTTGGCCTCGGCCAGCAGCACGTTCATGTGGCCGGGGAGGCGGCCGGCGACCGGGTGGACGCCGAAGCGCACCTCGACGCCGCGCGCCCGCAGGTTCGCCACGAGGTCGGCGACCGGGTACTGGGCCTTGGCGACGGCCATGCCGTAGCCGGGGACGATGACGACGGACGATGCGCCGGTGAGCATCTCGGCGACGTCCGTGGCCTGGACCTCGGTGTGCTCGCCCTGCTCGGCGGCGGCGGATGAGGTGCCGCCCTCCTGACCGAACCCGCCGAGGATCACGGAGACGAACGCGCGGTTCATCGCCTTGCACATGAGGTAGGACAGGATCGCACCGGACGAGCCGACGAGCGCGCCGGTGACGATGAGCAGGTCGTTGCTCAGCATGAGGCCCGCGGCGGCCGCGGCCCAGCCCGAGTACGAGTTGAGCATCGACACGACGACGGGCATGTCGCCGCCGCCGATCGCGGCGACCAGGTGGAAGCCGAGCAGCAGCGCGATCACGGTCATGATCAGGACAGGGACGATGCTTCCCGTGGCCATGTAGACGAACATCAGCACGAGGCTCGCGACGACCGCACCGAGGTTCAGCCAGTTGCGGCCGGGCAGCGTGAGCGGGCTCGACTTCATCTTCGCGGACAGCTTGAGGTAGGCCACGATCGAGCCGGTGAGCGTGACCGCGCCGATGAAGATGCCGAGGAACACCTCGATCTGGTGCACGGCGTCGGCGTGCGTCTCGGTGAGGTGGGAGTTGAAGCCCACCAGCACCGCGGCCGCGCCGACGAAGCTGTGCAGCATCGCGATGAGCTCGGGCATCTGGGTCATCTCGACGGTGCGAGCCCGCCAGAATCCGATGGAGGCGCCGATCGCGAACACCATGGCGATGAGCAGCGCCGCCTGGAGCGGGCGGTCGGACGTGTCGAGCGACAGGACGACGGTCGCGGCGAGCGCGAGGCCCATGCCGACCATGCCGAGCATGTTGCCCCGGCGCGCGGTCTCCTGCTTGGACAGGCCGGCGAGCGACAGGACGAAGAGGACGGCGGCGATCAGGTACGTGGCCTGGGCGAGCGAGGTGAGCGTCATCACGCGTCCTTCCTGAACATTCCGAGCATGCGGTAGGTCACGAGGAAGCCTCCGAAGATGTTGATGCTCGCGACGGCCGCCGCGACGAACGACAGCGTCGCGACCAGCGGGTCGGCGGAGCCGATCTGGAGCAGCGCGCCGACCAGGATGATCCCGGAGATCGCGTTGGTCTGCGCCATCAGCGGGGTGTGCAGCGAGTGCTTGACGTTGCTGATGACGTAGAAGCCGACGATCACCGCGAGCGCGAACACCGTGAGGTGCTGGACGGTCGCAGAGTCGGCGAACGACAGCAGCAGGAGCGCAGCAACGGCGCCGAGGCCGTACGTCATGTTGCGGCGCTTCGCCTTCGCCTCGGCCTCCGCGGCGTCAGCAGCCGCCTTCGCGGCGAGCTCCTCCTCGGTGGGGCCTGCCGGAGCGGCAGGGGCGGGCGCGGCGGACACCGACACGGCGGGCGGCGGCCACATGACCTCGCCCAGGTGGGCGACGGTCATGCCTCGCTGGACCACGTCCTCGAGATCCAGCACCATCTCGCCGTCCTTGCCCGGCGTCAGCAGGGCCATCAGGTGGACGATGTTGGTGCCGAACAGCGTCGAGGTGTGCCGGGGCATGCGGCTCGTGAGGTCGGTGTAGCCGACGACCACCACGCCGTTGTCGGTCGTGATCGACTTGCCGGGCACCGTGAGCTCGCAGTTGCCGCCGCCGGAGGCGGCGAGGTCCACGACCACCGAGCCGGGCTTCATGGACTCGACCATGGCCGCGGTGATGGTGGTCGGCGCCGAGCCGCGCACGAGGGCCGTCGTGATGACGACGTCGGCGTTCGCAGCCTCGCGGGCATACACGTCCATCGCCGCCGCCTGCTGCTCCTCGGTGAGGGGCTTGGCGTAGCCGTCGGCACTGATCTCCTGCTGCGCCTCGGGCGCGACGACGAACTCTCCGCCCATCGAGCCGATCTGCTCGCCGACCTCGGGCCGGACGTCGAACGCGCGCACCTGGGCGCCGAGCGAGCTCGCGGCGCCGATCGCGGCAAGCCCTGCGACACCGGCGCCGATGACGAACACTGTCGCGGGCCGGGTCTTGCCGGCGGCGGTGACCTGGCCGGTGAACATGCCGCCGTACGCCTCGGCCGCCTCGATCACGGCGCGGTAGCCGGCGACGTTGGACATCGTGGACAGCACGTCGATCGACTGCGCGCGGGAGATGCGCGGCACGGCGTCGAGCGCGAGCGCCGTCACGCCCTTCTTGGCGAGCGCGGCGAGCAGCTTCTCGTTGGACTGCGGCGCCATGGTCGCGACGATGGTCGCGCCCTCGCGGAGCTGCTTGATCTGCGTGGTCGTCGGTGCGTTGACGCACGTGACGATGTCCGCCCCCCATGCGTCGGCCGCGGTGACGAGCGTCGCGCCGGCCTCCACGTACTGCTCGTCGGGGAAGGACGCGCCCGTTCCGGCGCCCTCCTGCACGACCACCTCGTAGCCGAGCTTGATCAGCTGCGCGACCGAGGCGGGACTGGCGGCTACCAGCCTCTCGCCGCGGCGGGTCTCTGCCGGGACCCCTATCTTCATCGTCGATCCTTGTCCGCCGCCGCGGGACCGACCGCCGATGGCGCGGCGAGGGTCCGGGGCGACCAGTGCGTCGGCCGACCCCCGCGAACCTCGCAGGGGTCGGATGAGTTCCGTCCGTCGAACTCTAGCCAACCATGCGTGGGGGAGGCGTGGTACCTAGTACCCGGCTCTGGCGGTACCTCCCACGGGACCGCGCCTCGCATCGTCCGGCCGCGACGGGGCGCCTCGCAGGACTAATGCGCGTCATGCGCGCGTTGGCACTGGCGACGCATCTGCACCACCCTCGAGGAGCACCCACCGCATGGATCTCGGGCACCCGCTCGCCTTCGGCACCTTCATCACACCCGGCAACGCGCAGCCGCAGGCGCCCGTGGCGCTCGCGAAGCTGAGCGAACGGCTCGGCTACGACCTGGTCACCTTCCAGGACCACCCGTACCAGCCCGCGTTCCACGACACGTGGACTCTGCTTTCGTACGTCGCCGCCGCGACCGAGTCCATCCACCTGGCGCCGAACGTGCTCAACCTGCCGCTGCGCCAGCCGCTCGTCGCGGCGCGGGCCGCAGCCTCGCTCGACCTCCTGAGCGGCGGGCGCCTGGACCTGGGCCTCGGCGCGGGCGGGTTCTGGGACCCGATCGAGGCGATGGGAGGACGCAGGCTGACCCCGGGGCAGGCGGTCGACGCGCTGTCCGAGGCGATCGACCTCATGCGCGGCCTGTGGTCGCCCGAGGAGCGCGGCGGGCTGCGCGGTCGCGACCACTACACGGCCAGCGGCGCCAAGCGCGGGCCCCGGCCCGCGCACGAGATCCCGATCTGGGTGGGCGCGTACAAGCCGCGCATGCTGCGCCTCACCGGTCGTCAGGCGCACGGGTGGCTCCCGAGCCTCGCGTACATGAAGCCCCACGAGATCGGGGAGCACAGCGCGCGCGTGGACGATGCGGCCGCGGGCGCGGGGCGCGATCCTGGGGAGATCCGGCGCCTCCTCAACATCGGCGGTCGCGAGTCGGTCGCTCAGCTGTCCGACCTCGCGCTCGCGCACGGCTTCTCGACCTTCATCGTCGCCTCGGACGATCCGACGGCGATGGCGCGCTTCATCCAGGAGGTGGCGCCCGCGGTGCGGGACGCCGTCGCCGAGGAGCGTTCGCGCCGCGGCACCGCTCCGGCATCTGGGCGTTCGCGGCGCGCGCTCGACGCACGGCGGGACGGCATCGATTACGAGGCCGTCCCCGACTCGCTGCGGGAACGCGCGGTCGAGCCCGGCGACTTCGCCTACCCGACCGCGAGCTCGACCTATATGAGAGGAGGCGCGCCCGGCATCGTCCTGCGGCCCGAATCCGCCCTCCAGGTGGCGGACGCGCTCGCGTTCGCGCGCGCCCACCGCCATCTTCCGTTCGGGATCCGCTCCGGTGGGCACGGCATCAGCGGGCGCAGCACCAACGACGGCGGCCTCGTGATCGACCTGGGCGCGCTCGACGCCATCGAGGTGATCGATGAGGCCAGCCGGCGCGTGCGCGTCGGCCCCGGCGCGCGCTGGCAGGACGTGGCCCGCGCGCTCGAGCCGCACGGGTGGGCCATCACGAGCGGCGACTACGGCGGCGTGGGCGTCGGCGGGCTCGCGACCGCGGGCGGGATCGGCTTCTTGGGACGCGAGCACGGGCTGACGATCGACCACCTGGTGGCGGCCGACGTCGTCCTGGCCGACGGGACGCTCGTGCACGTCTCCGCGACCGAGCGGCCCGACCTGTTCTGGGCCGTGCGCGGCGCGGGCTTCGCGATCGGCGTGGTCGTGGCGTTCGAGTTCGAGGCCCAGCCCGTCGGGAACGTCGGCTGGGTCCAGCTCGCGTTCGACGCAACCGACACCGCGGGCTTCCTGCGCCGGTACGCCGAGGTCACCGAGGCCGCACCGCGCGACACGACGCTGTTCCTCATGGCGGGAGCCCCGAGGCCGGGGCAGCCGCCGATCGTGCGGCTGTACGGGATGGTCGACTCGGCAGACCCGGACACGATCATCGAGCGGGTCACACCGTTCGCGTCGATCGCGCCGCTCGTGGACCAGTCGATCCAGCTCGGCTCGTACGCCGACGTCATCGCGAACGCCCCCGACACGCCCCACCAGGGCCAGGGCGAGCCGGGCTTCCGCTCGGGGCTGCTCGATGAGCTGGGCGAGGACACGGCCGCGCTCGCGGCCACGCTCCTGACCTCCGGAACGACACCGTGGTTCCAGCTGAGGCCCGTGGGCGGAGCGATCGCGGACGTCCCCGCCGACGCGACCGCCTACGCGCACCGCGGGGCCCGCTACTCGCTCACCGCGATCGCCGGCTCGCCCGCGTTCGACGCGCTGTGGCGGCCGCTCGCCTCCCGTTTCCACGGCCTGTACGTGAGCTTCGAGTCGCGGGACGATGCGTCGCTGGTCGCCGAGGCGTTCCCCGAGGCGACGCTCGCGCGCCTGCGCGGCATCAAGCGCGCGGTGGATCCCGAGGGTCTGTTCAGGGACAACTTCCCGCTGTTCGACTGACAGAGTGGGGTGCGCTTCGCATCGTCCTGGCTGCCGCATCGTCCTGGCTGTCGCATCGTCCTGGCCGCCGGCATTGCGGGCCCGCACGTCTTCCACACACTTCGCTCTGCCTGCGGCGTGTCGAGGCGGATCGGGGCCGCGACACGCGGGGCGCAAAGCTAGGTGTGTGGAAGACGTGCGGCGGCGGGGCGATGTTGCTTGGGGAGGATCGCGTGCACACATGGGGTTTCAGGGGGTGGCTCGCCGGTGTTCAGGCGAGCGTCACGCCTGGTAATGACAGGTGCCCCCGGCAGGATTCGAACCTGCGACCTGCGGATTAGAAGTCCGATGCTCTATCCAGCTGAGCTACGAGGGCCTCGCGCATTCGCGCATGTACAAGGGTAGCGGGGCGCGCACGCGTCGGAAATCGTTCGCGGTTCGTGAATCTGGGGACGAAGGTCCTAGCGCGTTCGCATGCCTGCGACCGACTGGGGGAGCGACCACGGAGGGTCGCCACGCGGGGAAGGGGCCGCAGGCCGCCGGGTCGAGAGGAGCCTCCCGCCCATGCTCAGCTTCCGCGGACAGATGATCCTTGGCGCGGCCGTGACCGCGACCATCGCCGCCACCGGCGCCATCGCGGCGCTCGTCGCGCTCGGCTCCGTCGACGGCGCTCCCTCGTGGGCGTCCCCGACGATCCTCGTGCTCGGCTCGGCCGCAGTCCTCATGCCGATCGGCTGGGTGTCGTGGCTCAGCGTGCAGCTCGGCGCACCGTGGCAGGAGTTCGCGGCTCTTCTCTCGGCCGCCGCCGAGGGCGACTTCGGCGGCCGCGCAGACGCGTCCACGCGGGGTCCGTTCGCACCTCTCGCGCGCGACTACGACCGCATGGCCGACACCGTCGGCTCGAGCATCGGCACGATCGGCGACGACGTGCTCGCCCTCTCAGCAGCCATGGAGGAGCTGTCCGCCGCGACCTCACAGATCTCCGCGGGCGTGAGCGCGTCGTCGACAGAGGCGACGTCGGTCGCCGCCTCCGCGCAGCAGGTGTCGACGAGCGCTCAGACCGTCGCGACCGCGACCGAGGAGATGTCCGCGTCCATCCGCGAGATCGCCGCGAGCACGAACGCCGGCGCGGCCGTGGCAGCCGAGGCCGTCGAGGCCGTCGAGACGGCGAGCGCGACGGTCGCGGAGCTCGGAGACTCCTCCGCCCAGATCGGGGACGTGGTCAAGCTCATCACCCAGATCGCGGAGCAGACCAACCTGCTCGCGCTCAACGCCACGATCGAGGCCGCGCGCGCGGGCGAGGCGGGCAAGGGCTTCGCCGTCGTCGCGTCCGAGGTGAAGGACCTCGCGCAGGCGACCGCCAAGGCCACCGGCGACATCGGCGGCCGCATCGATGCCATCCAGTCGGGCGTCGGCGCCGCCGCGTCCGCGATCGGGCGCATCTCCGGCGTGATCGAGCAGGTGAGCGAGAGCCAGGGCGCGGTCGCGGTCGCGCTCGAGGAGCAGACGTCCGTGACCGAGGAGATGAGCAGGTCCGTGACCGAGGCCGCGATGGGAGCGGAGTCGATCGCGGAGTCGATCAACCGCATCGCGCAGGCCTCCTCGGCGTCGAGCGAGGCCGTCTCGGACACCACCACTGCACAGGGTGACGTCGCCCGCATGACCGACGACCTGAGCGAGCTGCTCGCGCGCTTCACGTACGCCGAGCCCGCCACGACAGAGGTCTCGGCCGAGCGCCAGATCACGCGCGCGATCGGCGCGCACGGCGCGTGGAAGAAGCGCGTCCGCAAGGCGGTCGACGCAGGGCGACACGGCGAGGACCTCGCGACGGTCGCCAGGGACGACGCGTGCGCGTTCGGCCGCTGGCTGGCGTCCGACGCGAGCCAGGACGCGACGGGCTATCACGAGGCGAGCCGGCAGCAGCACGCGGCCTTCCACCGCGAGGCCGCGGCCACGCTGAGGCTCGTGGGGGCTGGGCACCGCGCTGACGCGGCTGCGGCGCTCGAGGCGGGCGGATCGCTCGCCGAGGCCTCCCGCGTGCTCACCCAGACGATGCTCGAGTGGCGACGCCAGGTGTCCTGACCTCCGCGTTCTCCGCGCGGCCGCGGCTCCGACGGGCGCGCGCCGAATGTGAACACTCACAATTGCGCCGATCAGCGCCCGCGCAGGCATCGCCATGCGGCGCTCCGTTACGAAATCGTGACCTTCCTCCAGTTGAGAACACTCCAATTGTGAGCGCTAATATTCGTTAAGCGGCGTCATAGGGGACGCCGTGAGGCAATGCGCTCGAACCGGCAACGGTGCCGGACAGAACGAGGAGGTTCTGAGAATGAGGAAGCGTTTTCTGTCAACACTTGCACTGGCTGGGGTCGCCGCTTTCGCGCTGACCGCATGCTCGAGCGACGGAGGAGAGACCGATTCGTCGGAGATGGCAGCCGGCGACACCGCTGGCGACACCGTCACCGTCGGATTCGCGCAGACCGGCTCCGAGAGCGGCTGGCGTTCGGCAAACACCGAGTCCATGAAGGCCGCGTTCTCCGAGGAGAACGGCTTCGAGCTCGTGTTCAACGCGGCTGACAACGACACGGCGGCGCAGATCGCCGCAGTCCGCAGCTTCATCAACCAGGGCGTCGACGCGATCGTCATCGCGCCGATCGTCGAGGACGGCTGGGACGACGTGCTCCAGGAGGCCGCCGACGCGGGGATCCCCGTGATCCTCGAGGACCGCACGGTGTCCGCGTCGGATGACCTGTACGCCGCCTGGGTCGGACTCGACTTCGAGGCCGAGGGCGTCAAGGCGGGCGAATGGGCCGCCGCGGAGTACGGCGACACCGAGACCAAGATGGTCGTGCTCGAGGGCACCACCGGCTCGGCTCCCGCCAACGACCGCGCCACGGGCTTCGACTCGGCCATCGAGGGCACCATGATCGAGAAGATCGACTCGCAGACCGGTGACTTCACCCGCGACGGTGGAAAGACCGTCATGGAGGGCTTCCTCCAGAAGTACGGGGTCGACGGCATCGACCTGGTCTACGCGCACAACGACGACATGGCGCTGGGTGCGATCGAGGCCATCGAGGCCGCGGGCGCCGTCCCGGGCGAGGACATCAAGATCATCTCGATCGACGCGGTCCACGACGGCATGCAGGCCCTCGTCGACGGCCAGATCAACTACATCGTCGAGTGCAACCCGCTGCTCGGCGACCTCGCGGCGGGCCTCGTGACGGACGTGCTCGCAGGCAACGACGTCGAGAAGACGGTGTACGTCGAGGACCAGGCGTTCGACCAGGCCGCGGCCGAGGCCGCGCTGCCTGACCGCGCGTACTGATCCGTCGGATACCAGGAACCACGGAGTCCTGTCGGGGGCCGGTGACCGCCGGCCCCCGACAGGGCAGACCCCCTCGACCAGAAAGCTGCACACGACATGACCGAGGACAACGTCGTCCCACCCATCGTCGAGATGACAGGGATCACCATCAGGTTCCCTGGCGTTCTCGCGCTCGATCGCGTCGACTTCACGCTGCGCCCGGGCGAGGTCCACTCGCTCATGGGGGAGAACGGCGCCGGGAAGTCGACCCTCATCAAGGCGCTGACCGGCGTGTACGCGATCGACGCGGGCTCGATCGTCGTCGCCGGTGAGCGCAAGACCTTCTCCACCGCCGCCGACGCCCAGGCCGCGGGCATCTCGACGGTGTATCAGGAGGTCAACCTCTGCACCAACCTGACCGTCGGCGAGAACGTCATGCTCGGCCATGAGAAGCGCCGCGGCAACGCGATCGACTGGAAGTCCACGCATCGCGCGGCGACCGAGCACATGGAGGGTCTCGGCCTCACGATCGACCCGCGCTCGATGCTGTCGAGCCACTCCATCGCCATCCAGCAGCTCGTGGCGATCAGTCGCGCGATGGTCCTCGACGCCAAGGTGCTCATCCTCGACGAGCCGACCTCGAGCCTCGACCGCGGCGAGGTCGAGCAGCTCTTCGGTGTGATCCGCGGCCTGCGCGACAAGGGCGTCGCGATCCTCTTCGTCTCCCACTTCCTCGACCAGGTCTACGAGATCTCCGACAGGATCACGGTGCTGCGCAACGGCGCCCTGGTCGGCGAGTACCCGATCGCCGAGCTTCCCAGGGACGCGCTCGTCACCAAGATGATCGGCCACGAGCTCGAGGACCTCGCCGCGATCGCATCGTCCTCGCACCGGGTCATCGACCGCTCCGGAACCCCCGTCGTCCGCGCCGAGGCCCTCGGCAAGCGCGGCGTGCTCGAGCCCGCCGATCTCGACGTCTACGAGGGCGAGGTCGTCGGCATCGCCGGGCTGCTCGGCTCGGGACGCACCGAGCTCGTCCGGCTGCTGTACGGCGCCGACCGCCCGGACTCCGGCACCATCGAGGTGCACGGCGAGCACGCGAAGGTCCACCAGCCGCGCCACGCGATCGAGAAGCGGATCTCGTTCTCGTCCGAGAACCGGCGCGAGGAGGGCGTCGTCGCCGACCTCACCGTGGCCGAGAACATCGTCCTGGGGATGCAGGCGAGGCTCGGATGGCTGCGCAAGGTCCCCAAGAAGGACCAGGACGCGGTCGTCCAGGAGTACATCGAGGCGCTCGGTGTGCGCCCTGCGAACCCGAACGCGCTTGTCGGCAACCTCTCCGGAGGCAACCAGCAGAAGGTGCTTCTCGCCCGCTGGCTCGCCACGGCGCCCGAGCTGCTCGTGCTCGATGAGCCCACCCGCGGCATCGACGTCGGCGCGAAGGCCGACATCCAGAGGAAGGTCGCCGAGCTGTCCGCTCAGGGACTCTCCGTCATCTTCATCTCCTCGGAGCTCGAGGAGGTGCTTCGATTGGCACAGAGGGTGGTGGTCCTGCGGGACCGGAGGAAGATCGGCGAGCTCGACTCGTCCTCGACTGACCTCGACGGCCTCATCGACTACATCGCCAACGCCGGCGAAGGGAGCGCGGCATGAACGCGATCATGAAGAGCCGACTCGTGTGGCCGGCCTCGGCGCTGATCCTGCTGATCCTCGTCAACACGATCGCCCGGCCCCAGTTCATCAAGATCACCGTCCGCGACGGGGAGCTCTACGGCGCGCTGATCGACATCCTGCGCAACTCCGCGCCGCTCATGCTCGTCGCGCTCGGCATGACGATCGTCATCGCCACGCGTGGCATCGACCTGTCGGTCGGCGCGATCATGGCGGTCTCCGGAGCGGTGGCCCTCACGATCATCGACGGCTCGGGAGACCCCGGCAACCTCGCGACCGTGCTGATCGCGGTCGTCGTGGCGCTCCTCGTGTCGCTCGTCCTCGGCGCGTGGAACGGCTTGCTCGTGTCGGTGTTCGGGATCCAACCGATCATCGCGACCCTCGTGCTGATGCTCGCCGGCCGCGGCGTCGCGTTGCTCATCACCGGCGGATTCATCACGACCGTCAACTCCGAGCCCTTCTCCTTCATCGCCACCGGATACCTGGTCGCGCTGCCGTTCGCGTTCCTCATCTCGATCGCGGCGATCGTGGCGATCTCGGTCATCGAGCGCCGCACAGCGCTCGGAGTCCTCACCGAGGCCGTCGGCATCAACCCGGAGGCCAGCCGCCTCGCGGGTGTGCGATCGCGTGGCATCATCTGGAGCGCCTACGCCGTCAGCGGGGTCCTCGCGGGGCTCGCCGGCGTGGTCTACGCCTCCAACATCAGGGCCGCCGACGCCAACGCCGCGGGCCTGTTCATCGAGCTCTACGCGATCCTCGCGGTCGTCCTCGGCGGAACCTCCCTGAACGGAGGAAAGTTCTCGCTCGCAGGAACCGTGATCGGCGTCCTGATCATCCAGACGCTCGAGTCCACGATCCTCTTCCTCGGAGTCCCGTCGGCGCAGAGCCCGGTCTTCTTCGCGATCGTGGTCGTGGTCGTCGTCGTCGCGCAGTCGTCGCGGCTGCGCAGCGATCTCACCAAGCTGTTCAGACGAACCGGAGCGGCTCCCGCCCCGGCCCAGGACCGCGAGAAGGCCGAGGTGGCCTCATGACCGCCACGACCCTCGACCGACCGGTGCGTACCCAGGAGAAGCCCTCGATGCTCAAGACCTTCCTGAGCCGCAACGGCAGCATGATGCCGACCTTCGCGGCGATCCTCATCCTCATCCTGCTGTTCGCCGGAGCCGAGGCCTTCCTGCGCGGCGACTTCATCACGCCGCGCAACATCTCGGCGCTGCTGCTCGACAACGCGTACCTCCTGGTGCTCGCGGTCGGGATGACGTTCGTGATCCTCACGGGCGGCATCGACCTGTCGGTCGGCTCGGTCATGGCGTTCACGGGCATCCTCGGCGCGCGGATGCTCGCCGAGGGCGCCCCGGTCGCCGTGACGGTGCCCACGATGCTGCTGGGAGGCGCGGCCATCGGCCTGCTGATCGGCATCCTCGTGCAGTACTTCGGGGTGCAGCCGTTCATCGCATCGCTCGCCGGCCTGTTCCTGGGCCGCGGGCTCGCGTACATCGTCAGCCTGTCCTCGATCAAGGTCGAGGAGCCCGCGATCCTGTGGCTGCAGTCCACGCGCATGTCCTTCGGCGGGTGGTACATCACGCCGACGGGGATCATCGCGCTCAGCGCGGTGGCGATCGCCGCGTTCGTGCTGCACCTGACGCGCTTCGGCAGGACCATCTACGCGGTCGGTGGCAACGAGCAGTCGGCCCGGCTCATGGGCCTCAAGGTCGGCAGGGTGAAGATCGCTGCCTACACCATCTCCGGCTTCTGCGCGGGCCTCGCGGGTCTGATCCTCACCGCCTACTCGGGCGCCGGATACCCCCGCAACGGCATCGGCACCGAGCTCGACGCGATCGCGGCCGTGGTCATCGGCGGCACGCTCCTGATCGGTGGCCGTGGCTACGTGCTCGGCTCGATGGTCGGCGTGTTCGTGTACGGCACGATCAAGACGATCATCTCGTTCATGGGCGCCGAGCAGTCGTGGATGCAGATCATCGTCGGCGCGCTCCTGCTGCTGTTCATCGTCGTCCAGCGGGCCATCGTGGCACGCTCGGACGGGCGCAGATAGGCGCGCCGGTTGTACGGAGTTCCTGGTCCGCACCCCGATAATGGGGGTGTGGACCAGGAACGTCCCCTTCTCGAGCTCCGAGGCGCGACGGTGCGCTTCGGAGCTGACGTCGTGCTCGACGAGGTGGATCTCACGCTGCGCGCGGGTGAGGTCCACTCGCTCATGGGCGAGAACGGCGCGGGCAAGTCGACGCTGATCAAGGCCATCACGGGCGTGATCCCGATGGATGCAGGGCAGCTGCGGGTCGAGGGCAGGCAGGTGCGGTTCTCGACCCCGGCGGAGGCGCAGCGCGCGGGCATCAGCACGGTCTATCAGGAGATCGACCTGCTGCCGAACCTGTCGATCGCGGAGAACATCGGCCTGGGACGCGAGCGACGGCGCGCGGGGATGCTGGACCGGCGCTCGATGACGCAGCGGGCGCGCGAGGTACTCGCGGACCTGGGCCTCGACATCGACCCGGGGTCGATCCTGGGCTCGCAGCCGGTGTCCGTGCAGCAGCTCGTCGCGATCGCGCGCGCGATCTCGGCCGACGTCAAGATCCTCGTCCTCGACGAGCCGACCTCGAGCCTCGATCTCGACGAGGTGGGCGAGCTGTTCCGCGTGATCCGCGAGCTCAAGAGCCGCGGCGTCGCCATCCTGTTCGTCTCCCACTTCCTCGACCAGGTGTACGAGATCTGCGACCGCATCACGGTGCTCAGGGACGGCATCCACGTGGGGGAGTACCGCACGGACCAGCTTCTGAGGATCGAGCTCGTGCAGAAGATGCTCGGTCAGGAGGGCGCGACGCTGCGCGAGCGCGACCCGGCCCCCGTGGCGAGGCCGCCCGCGGACCCCGTGCTCAGCGCGCGCGGCATCTCGGTCGGCCGACGCGTCGAGTCGGCGGACGTCGAGCTCGGATCGGGCGAGGTCCTCGGGATCGCGGGGCTGCGGGGCTCGGGGCGTACGGTGCTCGCTCGCGCTCTCACGGGCGTCACGCGGATCGACGCGGGAGTGATCCGCATCGAGCAGACCGAGGAGAGCCTCGACTCGCCGCGGCGCGCGATGTCTCTCGGCGTCGTCTACGCCTCAGAGGATCGACGCCGTGACGGCATCGTCGCGGAGATGTCCGTGCTCGACAACATCACCCTGGGGCTTCAGGCCGAGCGCGGCAGCTTCCGCCGCATCCCGCCCGAGCGGCGTCGTGAGCTCGCGGCCAGCTGGGTCGACGCCCTGGGCATCCGGCCCCCGGATCTGGACCGACCGGTCGGCACGCTCTCGGGCGGCAACCAGCAGAAGGTGCTGCTCGCGCGGCTGCTCGCGCTGGCTCCCAAGATCCTCGTCCTCGACGAGCCGACCCGCGGCATCGACGTCGGATCCAAGGTCGAGGTCCAGCACCTCGTGCGGAGCATGGCGGACAACGGGGTGTCCGTCGTGTTCATCTCGGCCGAGCTCGAGGAGGTCCTCAACGTCGGCGACCGCGTCGCCGTCGTGCGCGACGGGCGCATCGTCGAGACGGTCGACGCGCGGTCGACGACGATCGACGGGCTGCTCGCGCTCGTGGCGCGGCCCGACGAGGGCGATGGCGGGCAGGTGAGCCATGGCTGACGATCAGACGACGCGCGCCGCGACCATCTTCGACGTCGCGAGGCTCGCCGGGGTCTCGCACCAGACGGTCTCGCGCGTGCTCAACGACCTCCCCAACGTGCGCCCCGCCACGCAGCAGCGCGTGCGTGAGGCGATCGCCCAGCTCAACTACAGCCCGTCGCCCGCCGCCCGCGCGCTCGTGACCAGGCGCACGCGCACGATCGGGCTCATCACCCCGGACAACGTGGACTACGGACCGTCCTCGATCGCGATGCACGTCAACAAGGCCGCGCGCGAGGCGAGGTACAGCGTCGACGCCGTGAGCACGCAGGGCTCGAGCGAGTCCGCGGTGCGCGCGAGCATCGAAGGGCTGCTGCGGCAGAGGGTGGACGCGGTCGTCGTGATCGTCGCCGAGAGGGCCGCGCTCGAGGTGGTGCGCGCTCTCGACATGTCGGTGCCGCTCGTGGCGTCGGCGGCGAGCCCGCGGCCGAGCTCGCGGACCGTGTCGATCGACCAGTATCGCGGCGCGCGGGCCGCGGTGGCGCACCTCGCGGAGCTCGGACACACGAGGATCCGTCACCTCGCGGGTCCGCTCGACGCCCCCGACGCGACCGAGCGGCTGCGCGGCTGGCGAGACGAGCTCGCCGCGCGCCAGCTCGAGACCGCCGAGCCGCGGCACGGCGACTGGAGCGCCGCGAGCGGCTTCGCGCTCGGTCACGAGCTGGACCTCGAGCCTGGCTCCGCGGTGTTCGTCGCCAACGACCAGATGTCGATCGGGCTCATGTCCGCTCTGAGGCAGCGAGGCCTGTCGGTGCCGCGCGACGTCAGCATCGTCGGCTTCGACGATGTGCCCGAGGCCGGGTTCCTCTACCCGCCGCTCACGACGGTCCGCCAGGACTTCGCCGCCCTCGGACGCGCGATCGTGCAGAAGGTGCTGTTCGCGCTCGAGGACGATGCGGAGGCGACCACCGACACGCCGCTGCCCGCGCAGCTGGTGATCCGCGAGTCGACCGCGGAGATCGAGCCGGACTGAGGCCCGTGTCGCCGGGTGCCGCGACCAGGGGGTGTGCGCGCGGCATCCTGGTCCCGGACGGGTAGCCTTGAGGCATGGAGCTTAGGCGGGGATACCAGGCATGAGCATCCGGCCGATCAAGACCTGGTCGTACCCGGGCGCGCTGCTCGACGCCCTCGTCGATACCCGCAAGGTGGTCGCTTCGACCGAATTGCCCCTCCCGACCGGACACGAGGGCGAGTCCGAGCAGCTCATGGAGCAGATGCTCGACCAGCTCGACCACCACCTCATCCCGCGCGTGCGCGAGGAGGCGTCTCCCGCGATCGTCGTGGTGGCCGGCTCGACCGGCGCGGGCAAGTCGACCGTCGTCAACGCGCTCATGGGCGAGGAGCTGACGCCGTCGGGCGTGCTGCGTCCCACCACCAAGCAGCCCTACCTGTTCCACCACCCGCTCGACACGCAGCTGCTCAGCGAGGTGGAGCAGCGCGCCAAGGTCCACGCGACCGAGGAGATGCCGCGCGGGCTCGCGCTCGTCGACAGCCCCGACCTCGACTCCGTGTCGGGCGAGAACAGGGAGGTCGCGCACGAGCTGCTCGAGACGGCCGATCTGTGGCTCTTCGTCACGACGGCCGCGCGCTACGGCGACGCCGTGCCATGGGAGGCGCTGCGCGCCGGCGCCGAACGCGGCGCCTCGATCGCCATCGTCCTCAACCGCGTGACGGTGGACGTCGCCGCGCATGTGCGCCGCGACCTGGTCGAGCGCCTTCAGGAGGAGGGACTCGAGGGCCTGCCGCTGTTCGTCGTCCCCGAGGACCCCGAGGGTCGGGGACGGGTGCCGCGCGACGTCGTCGGCAACCTCGCCCGCTGGCTCGAGTCGGTCGCGGCCGCGTCGGCCGAGGCGATCGTCGAGCGCACCCTCCACGGCGCCGCCGAGTCGCTCAAGGAGTGGCTCGAGCGGCTCGCCGAGATCATGGACGACCAGGCCGCCGCCGCCAAGGAGGTCCGCTCCGAGGTGAGGCGATGCGCCGCCCAGGCCGACGCCAAGGGAGGCGACGCCTGGTACCTGGAGATCCCCACATCGTCCCTGGCCTCCCGATGGGAGCAGGCGGCCAGCGAGGGCGGCGACCTGTTCCGGCTGCGCCGCTCCGCGTGGACCCGACGTCGGGTCGCGCGCGAGCGCAGGGACGCCGTGCTCACCCCGATGCGGCGCGAGATCACCGAGGCGGTCGAGGCGTTCCTCGTGCTCGCGGCCTCCGACGCGTCCGACGCGATGGTCGCGGCCCTGACCGACGTGGGCGAGGGCCCCGGGCCCTGGCTGGCCGCGCAGCGCGACCCGCGCGACGCGCGCGCGATCCGCGAGCGCCACGCCGCCGACGCGACCCGCGCATGGCTCGACCGCGTCGACGAGCTGGCCACGTCGCTGCCCGGCTCCCAGCGCGCGAGCGACCTCATCGGGACGCAGGGCCTGTCCACCGCGCTCGCGTCCGCGGCGCTCGGCGTCGAGGGCGCCCGCACCTTCCTCACCGTCGCGTGCTCGGGCTCGATCAACGAGCAGTCCGAGATCGCGCGCGCCGAGCTCACCGCCGCCCGGAAGTTCGTCATCAACAGGGAGGCTCTCGACATGATGAAGCCCACCGACGTGACATCCCTGCTGCCCGAGGCCTCCGCGAAGGTGCGCCTGCGCCGGGCCGAGCTGCGAGGCCTGCTGTGAGCCCCACGTTCAACGACGTCCCCGTCCGCACCGAGACGCGCGCGCTCAAGGAGCGCGTGGACCGGCTGCGCGCCTCGATGGAATGGGCGGCCGACGCGATCCCGCGGGACGTCCGCGACGAGGTGCGCGAGACCATCGGACGATGCGACGAGCGGCTCGCGCTCGGCGTCGACTGGACGATCGTCGCGCTCGCGGGCGGCACGGGCTCGGGCAAGTCGACGCTGTTCAACGCTCTCGTCGGCACCGACTTCGCGGTGCCGGGGGTCACGCGGCCGACCACGTCGCATGCCTCCGCCGCGGTGTTCTCGCACGGCGCGCACCCGCTGCTCGACTGGCTCGGCGTGCAGGAGGAGCACCGCTATCACGTGCCGCAGCCGCCCGAGGAGCTCCACGGGCTCGTGCTGCTCGACCTGCCCGACCACGACTCGATCAACGGCGCCAACAGGGACGTCGTCGACGTCGTCGTGCCGCTCGCGGACCTCATCATCTGGGTCGTCGACCCGCAGAAGTACGCCGACCACGCGATCCACTCGGCCTACATCCAGACCGCGTCCGTGCACGGCCAGCCGTCCCTGATGGTGCTCAACCAGACCGACCGCCTGGCCGAGGGTGACGACTGGAAGATCATCGAGGACCTCCAGCGGCTGCTGGGGGACGAGGGGCTTCCCGACGTGCCGGCGATGCCGCTCAGCGCGCGCACCGGGCGCGGCGTCGAACACCTCAAGGCCGAGCTCGCGGGCGCGGTCGAGTCGGGCTCGATCGCGGCCGAGGCCGTGCGCGCCGACCTGGTCTCCGCGGGCAGGGCGCTCGCGAGCGCGCTCGCGCAGGACGCCGAGCCGACCCTGCCGGACAAGCGCGAGGTCACCGACGCGCTCGCCCGCCTGTCGGGAGTCGAGGCGCGCGCCGAGGCCGCCGGCGCAGTCGCCTCTGGTAAGGCCAAGCACGTGCCCGACCTCACGCCGCTGGGCCTCGCGTCCGTCGAGCGCGAGCGGCTCGACTGGATCGACGCCGCCTCCGACGGGCTGCCGCTCACGTGGCGTCACGTCATCGCCGACACGGTCGCGAGCGGCGAGGAGCTCGCCGACGCGCTCAACCGCGAGCTCGCGGAGGCGGAGTGGCCCACGGTGGAGAGCCCTTCCGGGTTCAGCGGCTGGATGTCGCGCCCCGTGCGCGGGTCGGCGGCCTCGAAGGCCGCGATGGCCGTCGGGCACGACGCCGTGGCTCGCGTCGTGCGCGACTCGCTCGTCGAGCCGACCATCAGGATCCACCAGGCGTATCGCAACCTCGACGAGCTCACGCGGCTCGAGTAGCGCCGCTGAGCCGCGGCGGGCGTGCCAGTCGTCCCGCAACCCGTCGTCCCCAGGCCCCGTCGCATCGTCCCTTCTCCACCGTTCCCGGCCCCCGCATCGTCCTGGCCCTCGCATCGTCCGACTCTGGACCCGCGGCCGCACCGTGCGGCCCGGCGAGGAGGACCAGATGAACGACCTGACCATGACCGCATCCGGCTGGGTGGCGACCGAGCCCAAGCTGCACATCGGTCCCAGCGGCACCACGCTGTGCACGTTCCGGCTCGCGACCACGCCGCGGCGCTACGACCGCACCGCCAACACCTGGGTGGACGGCGACACGCAGTGGTTCACCGTGCGCACCTTCCGTGGCGCGGCGGTGACCGTGAAGCAGTCGGTGAAGAAGGGACAGCCCCTCGTCGTGACGGGGCGGCTGCGCACGAACACGTGGGAGGCGAACGACGGGCCGCGCACCGACCTGCAGATCGACGCGACCTCGCTGGGACACGACCTCACCCTGGGCATCGCGACCTTCAACAGGGCGGTCGGGGACCCGACGCTCGGCGTCGAGGATGTCGTGGCCGACGCATCGTCCGAGGAGGGTGAGGGCGCGGTCGCCGAGGACGATGCGGCGGTCGCCGGCGCGTGGGACGTCGAGCCGGAGGGGGACGAGCCCGAGGGCCTGGAACCCGAGGGCGTCGAGCCCGAGGAGGACGCGGACGAGCTCGTCGCGGCGCGCTGAACCCGCGCCTCGAACGACGATGCAGGGGAGATCCGCTGTCGGCGCCCGCGCCCGGCCCCGCCAGGTCGGGCATCCCGCGTAGGCTAGGGGCGTCGACAGCGGGCCCGCGTGGCCCGGAACCCACAAGTCTCGGAGCATCAGTGGCTGAGTTCATCTACACCATGCAGAAGGCGCGCAAGGCGCACGGCGACAAGGTCATCCTCGATGACGTCACCATGGCCTTCTACCCCGGAGCCAAGATCGGCGTCGTCGGTCCCAACGGCGCAGGTAAGTCCACCATCCTCAAGATCATGGCCGGCATCGAGCAGCCCTCGAACGGCGAGGCTCGCCTCAGCCCCGGCTACACCGTCGGCATCCTCATGCAGGAGCCGCCGCTGAACGAGGACAAGGACGTCATCGGCAACGTGCGCGAGGGCATGGGCGCGATCTACGAGAAGCTCGAGCGCTTCAACGCGATCTCCGAGGAGATGGCGGACCCCGACGCCGACTACGACAAGCTGCTCGCCGAGATGGGCTCGCTGCAGGAGGACCTCGACAACGCGAACGCGTGGGACCTGGACTCGCAGATCGAGCAGGCCATGGACGCACTCCAGTGCCCCCCGGGTGACGCCGACGTGAAGGTGCTCTCCGGTGGTGAGCGTCGCCGCGTCGCGCTGTGCAAGCTGCTGCTCGAGAAGCCCGACCTGCTGCTGCTCGACGAGCCGACCAACCACCTCGACGCCGAGTCGGTCCAGTGGCTCGAGCAGCACCTGGCCCAGTACCCGGGCGCCGTGCTCGCAGTCACTCACGACCGCTACTTCCTGGACCACGTCGCGCAGTGGATCTGCGAGGTCGACCGCGGCCGCCTCTACCCCTACGAGGGCAACTACTCGACCTACCTCGAGAAGAAGCAGGAGCGCCTCCAGGTCCAGGGCAAGAAGGACGCGAAGCTCGCGAAGCGACTCAAGGACGAGCTCGAGTGGGTGCGTCAGAACGCCAAGGGCCGCCAGACGAAGTCCAAGGCGCGCCTCAACCGCTACGAGGAGATGGCCGCCGAGGCAGAGCGCACCAGGAAGCTCGACTTCGAGGAGATCCAGATCCCGCCGGGCCCGCGCCTGGGCAGCATCGTCCTCGAGGCCAAGAACATCGAGAAGGGCTTCGGCGACCGCAAACTCATCGACGGCCTGTCGTTCACGCTGCCGCGCAACGGCATCGTCGGCGTCATCGGCCCCAACGGCGTCGGAAAGACGACGCTGTTCAAGACCATCGTCGGCCTCGAGCCGCTCGACGCGGGAGACCTCAAGGTCGGCGAGACCGTGAAGATCTCGTACGTCGACCAGTCCCGCGGAGGCATCGACCCCGACAAGTCGCTGTGGGAGGTCGTCTCCGACGGGCTGGACTACATCCAGGTCGGCAAGGTCGAGATGCCCTCGCGCGCGTACGTGTCCGCGTTCGGCTTCAAGGGCCCGGACCAGCAGAAGCCCGCAGGCGTGCTGTCCGGCGGTGAGCGCAACCGCCTCAATCTCGCGCTGACGCTCAAGGAGGGCGGCAACGTCCTCCTGCTCGACGAGCCGACCAACGACCTCGACGTCGAGACCCTCGGCTCGCTCGAGAACGCGCTGCTCGAGTTCCCGGGCTGCGCCGTCGTGGTCAGCCACGACCGCTGGTTCCTGGACCGCGTCGCGACGCACATCCTCGCGTACGAGGGCACGGACGAGGACCCGTCGAACTGGTTCTGGTTCGAGGGCAACTTCGAGTCCTACGAGAAGAACAAGGTCGAGCGCCTCGGCGCCGATGCGGCCCGCCCGCACCGCGTGACCTACCGCAAGCTCACGCGCGACTGATCCGGGGCGCGGTGCCGCTCAGGCGGTGCCGCGCGCGACGTAGCGCGGCTCGCGCCGCGCACGACCGGTCGCAGTGAAAGTGAGGAGCCCCCCGGCAGCGATGCCGGGGGGCTCCTTAGCGTTCAGGGCCGGCGCATCGTCCCGACGTCCGAGAAACGACAATGAGCGCCCACTGGCGTGCGCTGAAGTGTGAGAAGCGACAACCATCGCCCGCCACGGTCTCCTCGCCATGCGAGACGTCACCGTGGGCGCTGATTGTCGGTTTCTGCGGTGTGCCGCGTCCCAGTGGGCGCTGATTGTCGTTGCGGGTCGGGAGGCGTGGCGCATCACGCGGCCCCGCAGATACGACGAGGCCCCGGGCGGTTGCCCAGGGCCTCGTGCGGTGCGACGTCGGTCGCGAGGGAGTCCTACGCGGTGAGCGAGTCGACCCACTCCTGGTTGTCAGCGATGAAGCTGGCGACGATGTCCGAGTAGTCGTCCTCCGACTCGGCGGCCTGGAGCTGGTTCTCGAGGTCCGCGAGCAGCGTGGAGTCCATCGTGAAGTTCGCCATCCAGTCGTTCACCTCGGGGAAGTCCGTGGCGAAGTCGGCGCGCGAGTAGGTGTAGATCGACTCGGCGTCACCGAGGGTGCCCTCGGGGTCCTCAAGGTTCTTGAGGTCGTAGGCGCCGTAGGCCCAGTGCGGCTCCCACAGCGTGACGACGATGTTCTCGCCAGCCGACATCGCGGAGTCGAGCTCGGCGAGCATCGCCGGGGTCGACGAGGTGAGGAAGTCCATGCCATCGAGGCCGTAGGTCGGGATGACCGACTTCTCCATGGTGCCGGTGAGGCCAGCGCCGGGCTCGATGCCCACGATGGTGTTGTCGAACTCGTCGGCGGCGTCGGCCAGCTCGGCGAGCGAGTCGATCGGGGCGTCGGCGTTCACGGCGACCGTGAGCTTCGCGCCGTCGTACCAGGCGCCGACCTCAGCGATGTCGTCACCGAACTCCTCGAGGTACGAGGCGTGGGTGACGGGCAGCCACACGTCGGTGACCAGGTCGTAGTCGCCGTCGGCGAGCGCCTGGAACGTGGGGGCGGGGTCCGCGTACTCGAGGTTGACGGTGTAGCCCTTGTCCTCGAGGATGGCCTGCCACAGGACGGACGAGGCAACCGACTCGTCCCAGCCGTTGAAGACTCCGAAGGTGATCTCGCCGCCAGCGGTCGAGCCGGAGTCGGCCGACGCGTCGGTGTCCTCCGACGACGACGAGCAGCCCGCGAGCACGAGGCCCGCAGCAGCGGTGAGTGCGAGAGGCGCGAACGAGCGCATCTTCATGATGAGTTTCCTTTCCCGACGCGGGCTTCTCCGCACGTCGTGAGCACCTGGCCGTCCATCGGTCTGGACGGGGGTGCGCAGCTCCCCTCCGGGGCTGCGAGGTCTGGGGTGGTGGGGTCAGGCGGGCTGCTTGGCGGCATCGGAGGCGCCGTTGCCGTTGGAGGCGGAGCCACGGAGCTTGCGGACCAGGTGCAGCCCGCGCTTCATGCCGAACGCGCCCGTGAAGCGGTCCAGGATGATCGCGAGGATCACGACGGAGACGCCCGCCTCCACGCCGAGCGCGGTGTTGAGCGCGGAGAGCGACTTGGTGACGTCGCCGCCGAGGCCACCCGCGCCGACCATGCCCGCAATGACGACCATTGACAGCGACAGCATGATGACCTGGTTGACGCCCGCCATGATCGACGGCATCGCGAGCGGCAGCTGGATCTGACGCAGGATGCGGCCGGGGGCCGCGCCGAAGGCCTGGCCCGCCTCGACGACCTCCTTGTCCACGCCCCGGATGCCGAGCTCGGTGAGACGCACCGCGGGGGCGATCGCGAACAGGATGGTCGCGAAGATGCCGGGTGCCACGCCGATGCCGAAGAGGCCGATGGCGGGGATCAGGTAGACGAAGGCGGGCATCGTCTGCAGGAAGTCCATGACGGGCTTCACGACGTTCGAGACGTGCTGGTTGCGCGCGGCCCAGATGCCGAGCGGGAGCCCGACCAGGAGCGCGAAGAACGCCGAGACGATGACCAGCGCGAGCGAGCTCATCGCGTTGTCCCACTGGTCGACGCCCACGACGAAGAGCAGGCCGAGCGCGGTGCCGACGGCGAACTTCCAGCCGCGCGCGAAGAGCGCGCCGACCGCGATCACCGCGATGACGAGCAGCGCGGGGGGACCCGCGAAGATCCAGTTGAACGCGTCGTACAGGCCCTCATAGAGGCTGCCGAGGCCGTCGAACAGCCAGCTGAGGTTGTTCTCGATCCAGTCGAGACCGGACTCGATCCACGTGCCGAAGGGGATGCGGAACTCCATCACTGCACCTCCTTCGCGTCGATGGTGCCCGTTTCGACGGCGGCCTCCAGGGCCTCGTCGACCACCTCGGTGGGCAACGGGTCGGGCCTGGGCGAGGCCTCGGTCTCGGGCTCGCCGCCGAGGGCGGACAGGAGCGTGACGCGCGGCACGACGCCGACCAGGCGTCCCCGCTCGTCGATGACGGCGAGCGGGAGCTGCGCCTCGACGACCGGGATGAAGAGGTCGGCGAGCGAGGTGTCCTTCGCGACGGCGCCGTGGTTGTCGCGGATGATCGTCTCGAGGCTCGTGACGCCCTGGCGCACGAGGTCGAGCGCGTCGCGGTCGGTGACCCAGCCGATGAGCGTGCGGTCGCGCTTGGTGACGTAGACCGCGCTGAGCTGCTCGTCGCGCATGATCTTGAGTGCGACGTGCGGGCCCGCGGCGGGGTGGACGGACGCGCGCGGCTTGCGCATGACCGACTCGGCGGTCAGCACGCGCGTGCGGTCCACGTCGGCGACGAACTGCTCGACGTACTCGTTGGCCGGGTCGGTGAGGATGTCCTCGGGAGAGCCGATCTGGACGATGCGGCCGTCCCGCATGACCGCGATGCGGTCGCCGAGGAACATGGCCTCGTTGAGGTCGTGCGTGATGAAGATGATGGTCTTGCCAAGCGTCGCCTGGAGCTCGAGCAGCTGCTCCTGCATCTCGCGACGGATCAGCGGGTCGAGAGCGGAGAACGCCTCGTCCATGAGGAGCACGTCGGTGTCCGCGGCGAGCGCGCGGGCCAGGCCGACGCGCTGCTGCATGCCGCCCGAGAGCTGGCTGGGGAGCTTCTCCTCCCAGCCGGCGAGGCCGACGATCCCGGTGACCTCGCGGGCCTTGGCATCGCGCTCGGTCTTCGGCATCCCCTGGATCTCGAGGCCGTAGGCCACGTTGTCCAGGACGGTGCGGTGGGGGAGCAGGGCGAAGTGCTGGAACACCATGGAGACCCGCTTGCGGCGGATGTCGCGCAGCTTCTTGGCGGGGATGTCGGTGATCAGGTCCCCGCCGATCTCCACGGTGCCGGCCGTCACGTCGTGCAGGCCGTTCAGCATGCGGATGAGGGTCGACTTGCCCGAGCCGGAGAGGCCCATGACCACGAAGATCTCGCCGCGCTGCACCTCGAAGGAGGCGTCGATGACGGCTGCCGTCGTGCCGGCGCCGAGCTCGTCGCGGCTGGCGCCCTCCTCAAGACGGGACACGGCCTGGTCGGCATGCTTGCCGAAGACCTTGTACAGGCCCTCAGCGCGCAGCGCGATGCTGTCGCTCACAGATTCGTCCTCTGATCGTTCGCGCACGAAGGCGCGGACTCGTTCAGATCGCGGCCCGGGCTGAGGTGACTGGATCGGGACGCTGATGCGCCCGCACGATCCCGTGCGGCGCTCGCCGGGAGGCGGCGCCGGACACTCACTGCCATACGCGCGCCGCCATCGTGGGGCACTCGCGGACCTGGGTTGTCAGGGCCTCCGCGAGCACCGCACGATGGCGGCGCCCAGGCGAAGGGCCTGCTCGACCGTAACAACGTCGAGGACAGATCTTCAACCTTTGGTCAAGAACGTAATCATTCTGTGACCTTTGGCCGGGTGTATATCAAGCCTGGTAAATAGGGGTGAGTCAGCACGGTCCGACGGAGGGGTCACAAGCGGACCATTCCCTCCTGTGCCACCGTCGCGACGAGGGCCCCGTCCTCGGAGAATACCCAGGCGCCCGCGAGGCCTCGGCCGCCCTGCGTGGTCGGCGCGTCCTGCACGTAGAGGAGCCACTCGTCGGCGCGCGCGGGGCGGTGCCACCACATCGCATGGTCGAGGCTCGCGAACGAGATGTCAGGCGTCGCCCATGAGACGCTGTGGCGGCGCAGGATCGGCTCGAGGATGATCTGGTCGGACGCGAACGCGAGCAGCGCGCGGTGCGTCAGGTCGGGCACCTCGACCTTGGTCCGAGCGCGCACCCACGTGGTCTGATAGGCGCGCTTCTGGCGGTCAGGGCGAAGGTAGATCGGGCCCTCGACCTGGCGCGCGTCGAAGGGCGCCCGCTCGAGCCAGAAGTCGGCCGTCGGATGCCCTGCGAGCGGCGCGAAGACGTCCACGCTCGACACGAGTTCGTCGGGACCCGGCACCTCGGGCATCGTCACCTGGTGCTCGACGCCGTCCTGCGCCTCCTGGAATGACGCGATCATCGACAGGATCGGCTGGCCCTCCTGGAGCGCGTGCGTGCGCCGCGCGGAGAAGGAGCGGCCGTCGCGGAGGATCTCGACCTCGAAGTCGATCGGCTTCGACGCGTCGCCCGCGCGAAGGAAGTAACCGTGCATCGAGTGCACCGGCCGCGCCTCGTCGACCGTGAGGCCCGCCGCGACGATCGCCTGTCCGAGCACCTGCCCTCCGAACACGCGCCCGCCGGGCATCGGCAGGGATTGGCCGGTGAAGCTCGTGTCTCCGTCGCGGTGGAGGTTCAGCGCGTCGAGGCCGGAGGCGACCGCCTGATCGGCCCAGGTGTCCGGGGTGTGATTCATGGGATCGAGAGTATCCCGATCCTGGGAACGCCCCGGCTCGAGGTCTGCTCGCGCGTGCGCGGACCGGCCGCCGGCGCTGTCGCGCTCGTCAGCCTCCCGGCGTCGGCTCGAACGTGTTGATCATCGAGTGGGCCGCGCGCTCGAGGTAGTCCATGAGCGTCGCCGAGTGCATCGGCGAGAGCTGGGCCTCGACCACGGCCGCTCGCATGTGAAGCATCCAGCGGTCGCGCGCCTCGGGGTTCACGTGGAAGGGCTGGTGGCGCATGCGCAGCCGCGGATGGCCGCGCTGCTCGGAGTAGGTGGTGGGCCCGCCCCAGTACTGCTCGAGGAAGGCGGTGAGGCGCCAGACCGCGCCGTCCATGTCGTCCTCGGGGTACATGGGGCTCAGCACGTCGTCGTCCTTCACCCCCTCGTAGAAGCGGCGCACGATCGCCTCGAACGTCTCGTGCCCGCCCACGGCGTCGTAGAAGCTGGGAGGCTCGGTGGGGGACATGGACGATGCGGGGGCGACGGGCTCGCTCACTCGTCGCCCTCGCCGCCGTCGGCTCCGTCACCCTGGTCGCCGCGCACGACGGAGCCCCCGCGGGTCAGCTCGTCCTTGCCGGGCTTCGCGTGGTGCGACGCGCTGGCGGCCGACTTGGCGCCGGCCGTGGACGATGCGGCGGTCTCCTCCTCTGCCGTGCCGGGGGGCGCGGGCTCCGACATCCTGTAGGCCTGGTGCGGGATCGCCATCTCGATGCCGCGCTCCGTGAACTCGCGGCGGACCTCGCGGCGCACCGCGCGCATCACGTCCCACTGGGTCGCGGGCTGGACCTGGATGAGCAGGCGGATGGTCACGGCGTCGTAGTCGAAGCCTTCGATGCCGGGCACGTCGGGCTCGGACAGGATCGCGTTGTCGATGACCTCGTCGGCCCTCCGCGCGGCCTCGACTGCGCTCAGCATCGCCTCGCGCGCCTCCTCGAGGTCGGTGTCGTAGCCGACGCGGATCTCGAGCAGCGCCCGCGACCATAGCCGCGTCATGTTGCCGACGCGCGTGATGTTGCCGTTCGGGACGTACCACATCGTCCCGTCGATCGACCGCAGTCTCACGGAGCGCAGGCCGATCTCCTCGACCGTGCCGGAGGCCTCGCCGACGTCGATGATGTCGCCCACGCCGTACTGGTCCTCCACGAGCATGAAGACGCCCGCGATCAGGTCCTTCACGAGCGACTGCGCGCCGAAGCCGAGCGCGACGCCGACGACTCCCGCGGACGCGAGCAGCGGGGCGATGTTGATGCCGACCTCGCCGAGCACGATCAGCGTGACGGTCATGATCACGAAGACGGAGAGCGAGGCGTTGAGCACGAGGCGGATGGTGCGCGCGCGCTGCTTGCGGCGCTCCCGCTCGAGCCGGGATTCGAGAGTGTCCTGCATCGGGACCGCGATCTTCGCCTTGCGGAGCGCCGACTTCGCCTTGTGCTCCGTGATCGGCAGCCCGTCCTCGATGGACTGCGTGACGATCTTGATGACCCACCGGCCGAACAGCAGGAACAGGACGCCCGCCAGGATGATCGCGATGATGAAGGCGGCCTCGCCCCAGCCCGAGCCGAGCCAGTCCACGAAGCTGTTGGACACCTCATCGACGGTCTTGCTGCCGGGCAGCGGCGTGGCCGTGACGTCGGGGGACGGGTCAACGGTCGCGGCGAGGAATGCTGCAGTCATCACGTGCTCTACAGTAATCGCCGCCTCCGACACGATGTCCACTTTCCGCTTCACCCGTACAAGAACCACGGACGATGGCAGGATGGAACGCGTGAGCGACGCACCTGATATCCCCGATGAGAGCCCTTCGCCCGCGCTGCAGGAGCTCGCGCGTGCGTGCGGCGTCGCGCTCGACTACACGGCGGCGTCGGGAGAGCACACGACCAGCTCGGCCTCCGCGATCCGCGCGGTGCTCGCCGCGATGGGCGTGGACGGCTCCGACGACGAGCGCTGCCAGGCGGCGCTCGTGAGGCTCGAGGACCTCCGCTGGGAGCGGATGGTGCCCGCGGTGACGGTGCTGCGCGAGGGCGCCGAGGCGGTCATCCCCGTCCACGTCGCGCACGGCGAGCCCGCCGAGGCCGCGCTGGTCCTCGAGACGGGTGAGCGGTGGCCGCTCGAGCAGCTCGACATCTACATCCCTCCGCGCGCGGTCGGCGACCGCGAGATCGGCCGCGCGTCCTTCAAGATCCCTGCCAGCCTCCCGCTCGGCTGGCACCGGGTCGAGGGATCGACCACGGGGACGACGGGCAAGGGCTGGATCGTCGTCACGCCGCAGCGCGTCGAGATCCGCCGCGAGATCCGCGAGGCGAAGCCGTACGGCCTGCACACGCAGCTGTACTCGATCAGATCCTCGCGCTCGTGGGGGCTGGGAGACTTCGCGGACCTCGGCGACCTGTGCGCGCTGGCGAAGGTGCGGGCCGGGGCCGACTTCGTCCTCGTCAACCCGCTGCACGCGTGCGAGCCCGTGCCGCCGATCTCCAACTCGCCGTACAGTCCGTCGTCCCGGCGCTACCTCAACCCCACGTACATCCGGGTGGAGGACATCCCCGAGGTCGCCTACCTTCCCAGTCAGCGTCGGGCCGTGCTCGAATGGGAGTCCGAGAAGCCCCGCCGTGTCAACGCGACGGCCGAGCTGCTCGACCGCGACGGCGCGTGGACCGCGAAGAAGGCCGCGCTCGAGCAGGTCTTCGAGGCGCCTCGCTCGATCGGGCGGGACGCCCAGTTCGAGGCGTACTGCCTGCGCGAGGGCAGGGCGCTCGAGGACTTCGCGACCTGGTGCGCGATCGCCGAGACCTTCAGCGGTGAGGCGTGGCCCGAGGAGCTGAGCCACCCACGCGCTCCCGAGGTCGCGCAGTGGCGCGAGGACCACCCGGACCGCATCATGTTCTACGCGTGGCTCCAGTGGATCGCGCAGGAGCAGCTCGCTGGCGCTCAGGCGCGGGCGCTCGAGTCGGGGATGCGGATCGGCATCATGATGGACCTCGCGGTGGGCGTCCACCCCGAGGGCGCGGACTCGTGGGCCCTCCAGACCGTCCTGGCCCGCGGCGTCGGCATCGGAGCCCCGCCGGATGCGTTCAACCAGAAGGGCCAGAACTGGGCCCTGCCCCCGTGGAACCCGCGCGCGATGGAGTCCGCCGCCTACCTGCCCTTCCGCGACCTGGTCCGCGCGGCCGTCGCGAGCGCGGGTGCTCTCCGCATCGACCACGTCCTCGGGCTGTTCCGCCAGTGGTGGGTGCCCGACGGCCACCAGGCCGACGACGGCGCGTACGTCTACGTGGACCACGAGGCGCTCATCGGCATCGTCGCTCTCGAGGCGCAGCGTGCCGGCGCGATCGTCATCGGCGAGGACCTCGGCACCGTGGAGCCGTGGGTCATGCAGTACCTCAACGAGCGCGGCCTGCTCGGCACCGTCGTCCAGCGCTTCGAGTGGCGCGACGGTCACCCGCTCGCGCCCGAGGACTACCGCGAGGACGTGCTCGTCGCGGTGACGACGCACGACCACCCGCCCACCGCCGCGTACCTCGCGGGCACCGACCTGGACGTGCCCGAGGAACTCGGTCTACTCGTCGGCGACGTCGAGGAGATGAAGGCGCAGGGACGACGCGAGGTCGAGGGCCTCACTCGCTACCTGGACGAGCGCGGCTGGCTGCCGATCGAGCCAGAGGACGAGGACATCCTCGCGGGCATGCACACGCTCGTGCTGAACTCGCCCGCACTGCTCAGCGCGATCGCGGTCACCGACCTGGTCGGGGAGATGAGGACGCAGAACCAGCCGGGCACGTTCCTCGAGTACCCGAACTGGTGCATCCCGCTCACCGACTCCAACGGCGTGCCCGTGCTGCTCGACGAGCTCTTCGACCACCCGCGCGTGCGAAGGCTCGTGAGCAAGCTCAAGAACGCGCGCGGGTGAGGCGACGACGTTGAGCGGTCCGGAAGCGGTCGAGCGGCGCCGCGAGCGACGCTGAGCGACCCGCTTCGCGGGGTGACGGTCAGACCGCCTGGGCCGCGACCGCTCGCCGCATCTCGTCGAGCGACTCGATGACGACCTTGCGCAGCACCGACGGCGCGTCGGGGTGCGCCTCGAGCCACGCCTCGACCTGCGCCTCGATCCCGGGGACGCGGCCGACGGTCGCGATCGGGAACACGTACCGTGCGACACGCGCGCCCACGAAGCCCTCGTTCGGCAGGTAGTAGTCGAGCAGCTCGTCGAGGATGGTCGGCGCGAGGTCCGCGAGCACCGCGGGGTCGTTGACCCGCGCGAGGCCGAGCCCCACCTCGTACTGCGTGGCGTTGTTCAGCGGCGCACCGGACGGTCGGACGAGCGACTCCCATGCGGCGCGCTTGGCGTCGGGGGTGCCGATCGCGGCCTTGGCCCCGGCGGCGCGGCGGCGGCCCGCGGCGGTGTCGTCGGTCGCCAGATGCGCGTCGATCCCGGCCGCATCGAGCGCGCCCGCCGCGGCGAGCGACTCGACGAGCAGCCAGGCCAGGTCGGCGTCGATCTCGAGCCCGGCGAGCGGGACGGCGCCCGACAGCAGGGCCGCGAGCCGCTCGGACTGCTCGGTCGTGCGCGCCACCTGGGCGTAGGCCTTGAGCAGCTGGAGCTGGAGATCCGACCCCGGCGCGGCGGCCTCGACCGCGGTCCACAGCCGCTCGGCGGCGCCGGTCGCCACCTCGTCGAGGCGGGCCGGGGGAACGTAGCGGGTGAGCGCGATCACGAGCGTGCGCGCATGCGAGGCGGCCGCGGTCGAGTTCGCCATCACGGGCAGCGCGGTGAGCGCCGCGTCGATGTAGCTCTCGGCGGGGATCTGGGCGTCGCGGCACATGTGCCACAGCGCGTCGAGCACGATCGCCTGCGGCTTCGCCTCGGTCAGGTCGCCGATGTGAAGCACCGCGGTGGCGACGGACTCCTCCGTGAGGTGGAGCTTGGCGTAGGTGCGGTCGCCGTCGTTGACGAGCAGCAGGTCGTGGCGCGGTCGGCCGGCGGCCGCCGGCACGTCGACGCGGCCGTCCTCGAGGGCGACCTCCGACTCCCACAGTCGCGTGAAGGCGCCGTCCTCGTGCCGGTAGCCGGCGACCGTGAGGCGGTGCGGGTGGGCGACGGGGAAGTCTGCTGCGGGGGTCTCGACGACGGAGATCGACCCAACCGTCGCATCGTCCTGGTAGGCGACCTCCGCACTCAGCGTCGGCACGCCCGGGGTCTCGAGCCAGGCGTGCGCCCACGCGGACAGGTCGCGGCCCGCGGCCTTCTCCACCTCGGCGAGGAACTCCGCGAGGGTCGCGTTGCCATACGCGTACGTCGCGACGTACGACGCGACGCCGGCGAAGAACGCGTCCTCGCCCACGTAGGCGGACAGCTGCTTGAGGGACGATGCGCCCTTCGCGTACGTGATCATGTCGAACGCCGAGACGGTCGCCTCGGTGTCGGGCACCTCGGTCACGATCGCGTGCGTGGTCGGAAGCTGATCCTGGACGTAGGCGACGGACTTGCGGTTCGCGCCGAACGTGACCCACGAGTCCGCGAACTCGGTGACCTGCTCTGTCGCCCACGTGCCGATGAACTCGGCGAACGACTCGTTGAGCCACAGGTCGTCCCACCAGCGCATCGTCACGAGGTTGCCGAACCACATGTGCGCGAGCTCGTGAAGGACGACGTTCTGGCGCGCCTCGCGCTCGCCGTCGGACGGGCGGCCGCGGAACAGCAGGCGGTCCTCGGAGATGGTGACGGCCCCGACGTTCTCCATCGCGCCGAGGTTGTACTCGGGGACGAACAGCTGGTCGTACTTCTCGTACGGGTAGGGGGCGTCGAAGACGCGCTCGTAGAGGTCGAGTCCGGCCTGGACGGTGGTGAGCAGCTCCTCGGCGTCGAGGTGCGCCTCGAGCTGCGCGCGGCCGTAGACGCGCGCGGAGATCTCGCCCTTCTGGGACGTCAGCGTGCCCTCCGCATAGGCGTACGGGCCGGCCATCACGGCGGCCACGTAGCAGGGCAGGGGGTCGGTCTGCGCGAAGGCCCACCGGTGGACGCCGACGGCGCCCGACGGGGCGACGGTGGTGGTCGCGGCCTCGAGGGGCGTGGGCTCGGGCGTGGTCGAGTTGGACACGACGACCCAGTGGGCGGGCGCGTCGACCGTGAACGTGAAACGGCCCTTGATGTCGGGCTGGTCGAAGCACGCGAACGCGCTGCGGGCATCGTTCGCGGCGAACTGCGTGTACAGGTACGTCTCGGCGGTCTCGGGGTCGATGAAGCGGTGCACGCCCTGGCCGTCCGTGCGATACGGCATGAGCGCCTGGACGACGACCGTGGTCCGGCCCGAGAGGGAATGCAGCGTCAGCCGTCCCTCGGTCACGACCGCGGTCGGGTCGAGCGGCTCGCCGTCGATCTCGACGTGGGTGACCTCGCGGGCGACGAGGTCGAGGAAGGTCGTCGTGCCGCGCTCCGCGTCGAACGTGAGGACGGTGCGCGACCCGAACACGTCGCCGGGCAGCGTGAAGTCGAGGGCGACGTCGTAGGCGACGTCGGACACGACCGCAGCGCGCGCGGCGGCCTCGATCTTGGTGAGGTTCAGTCCTGGCATGGCTGAAGTCTTCCACGGCCGACCGACATCGGCGCACGACCTGGGGCCCGGTGGAACCGCCTACCGGCGGGGGTATGAGAAGCGGGCCCGGGATCGTGACGATCCCGGGCCCGCGAGCAGTCGGACGATGCGCTGGATCAGCCCTGGTAGGCCGCGTCCGCGGCCTGGTTCTGAAGCGAGCGACGCACGCCGTCGTCGCCCTCGCGCACGAGCCGCTTGAGCGCGTCGTGCGCGTCGGCGTTCTCCTCGAGCCACGCGGCGGCCTTGTCCTGCAGGCCCTCGACGCGACCGGCGAGCTCCGTGGGGTAGAGGCCCTCGATCAGGTTGGTCGCCATCTCGTTCGTCTTGTCCTTGTAGACGCGGCGCAGCATCGCGAAGTACGGCTCGACGAACGGCTCGAGCAGCGACGTGTCGTGGACGTTGGAGAAGCCTGCGGTCGCGGCGAACTGGAGCGCGTTCGGGAGATCCTCTCCGTCGGCGGCGTTCACGAGGGTGTCCCACGCGGCCTGCTTGGCCTCGGGGGTCGCGATCGCGGCGCGCGTGCCCGCCGCCCGACGCTGGCCCGACGCCGTGGCGTCCTTGCCGAGCTGCAGCTCGATCTCCGCCTCGCCCGCGCGGCCGCCCGCGACGAGCGCCGTGAGCAGATCCCAGGCGAGGTCCGTGTCGACCGGCAGGCCGTCGAGGACGATGCCGCCGTCGAGGATCGCCTGGACGGTGTCGAGCTGGGCGTCGGTCGAGGCGAGCGACGCGAACGCGCGCACGAACTGAAGCTGGTTGTCCGAGCCTGCCTCGGCGGCGCTCGCAAGCGTCCACAGCGTGTCCGTGGCGGCCTCGGCGGTCGCCTTGGCCGCGTCGGGCGCGACGTAGAGCGACAGCGTCGTGTCGAGCTGGCGCAGCAGCGACAGGACGACGGTCGACTGGTCCTCGGTCGCGATGCAGCCCAGGACCAGGTCGACGAACTGGCGCGCGGGCATCTCGCCGTCACGCGTCATGTCCCACGCCGCCGAGAGCACCATCGAGCGCGGCATCGCGTCCGTGAAGGCGCCCACGTGCTCGACCGCGGTCGCGAGCGACGCCTCGTCCAGGCGCACCTTCGCGTACGCGAGGTCGCCGTCGTTGAGCAGGATGAGCGACGGGCGGTGCACGCCGACCATCTCGGGGACCTCGGTGCGCTTGCCGTCGACGTCGACCTCGACGCTCACGGTGCGCTTGAGCGTCGTCTCGCCGTCCGCGCCCACGACCACGTCGTAGCCGGCGATGCCGAGACGATGCGGGCGCTGGGTCGGCCACTCGGCCGGGACCTCCTGGAGGACGGAGAACGCGGCGATGTCGCCGTTCGAGTCCTCCTCGATGACGGGGCGCAGCGTGGTGACCCCTGCCTTCTGCAGCCACACGTCGGACCACGCCGCGAGGTCGCGGCCCGAGGCGGCCTCGAGCTCGACGAGCAGGTCCTTCAGCACCGCGTTGGAGTGGTGGTGCTTGCGGAAGTACTCCTGCACGCCCGCGAAGAACTCGTCCTGGCCGACGTACGCGACGAGCTGGCGCAGGACCGACGCGCCCTTGGCATAGGTGATGCCGTCGAAGTTGACCTCGACGTCCTCGAGGTCCCTGATCTCGGCCATGATCGGGTGCGTCGACGGGAGCTGGTCCTGACGGTACGCCCAGGACTTCTCGAGCGAGTTGAAGGTGACCCATGCGTCCGTGTACTGGGTCGCGTCGGCCGCGCACAGGGTCGACATGAACTCGGCGAACGACTCGTTGAGCCACAGGTCGTTCCACCACTTCATGGTGACCAGGTCGCCGAACCACATGTGCGCGAGCTCGTGCAGCACGGTGATGGTGCGGCGCTCGATGCGCGCCTGCGCCGTCTTGGAGCGGAAGACGTACTCCTCGAGGAAGGTGACGCAGCCCGCGTTCTCCATCGCTCCCGCGTTGAACTCGGGCACGAAGATCTGGTCGTACTTCTCGAAGGGGTAGTCCATCTGGAACTTCTCCTCGTAGAAGGTGAAGCCCCGCTGGGTGTCGTCGAGGATGACGTCGGCGTCGAGGAACTCGGCGAGCGCCTTGCGGCAGTACACGTTGGCGCTCAGCGTGCCCTTGTTCGACTCCACCGAGCCCTGCACCTCGTGGTACGGGCCGGCGACGATCGCGGTGACGTAGCAGGGGATGCGCGTGGTCGGGGTGAACGACCAGCGTGCGACGCCCCGCTCCTTGCCCGCGTTCATCACGGTGCCGTCGACCGCGACCTTCTCCGACGGCGAGTTGGACAGCACGTGCCAGTGCTCGGGTGCGGTCACCGTGAAGGTGAAGGCCGCCTTGAGGTCGGGCTGCTCGAACACCGCGAAGACCCGCCGCGTGTCGGCGACCTCGAACTGCGAGTAGAGGTACACCTCGCCGTCCTCGGGGTCGACGAAGCGGTGCAGGCCCTCGCCCGTGTTCATGTAGGCGCAGTCGGCGACGACCGTCAGCTCGTTGTCGGCCGCGAGGCCCGGCAGCGTGATCCTGCTGTCCGCGAAGTGCGTCGCGGGGTCGAGCGACTCGCCGTTGAGCGTGATGCTCAGCACGGACGGCGCGATGAGGTCGATGAACGTCGACTCCCCGGGGGTGGCGGAGAACGTGACGGTGGAGGTGGATCGGAAGGTCGTCTCGGAGGTGGTGAGATCGAGCTCGATGTCGTATCCGTCGGTGGTGACGACGGCGGCGCGGGCCTCGGCCTCGGCGCGCGTGAGGTTGGTTCCTGGCATACGCGGATTCTGTCACGCCAGGGTGACAAGGAGGTGATGGGCCGTTCACCTTCGGCGCTCGCCGACGAGCGTACGCTGGGCGAGGCGGCACCGGGGCGCGTCGGGACCCCCGCCGCGCTCGACGCGTCGCGCACCTGTTCACGAGGGGGACGCCCGATGCGGCGACGATGGTCGACGGCCTGGCTGTGGGGCCTGGTGCCCGTCGGGGTCGTGCTCCTCGCCTCCACGGGGCTGCGCTCGCCGATCGCGGTCGTCGCGCCGCTCGTGTCCGACATCTCCTCCGACCTCGGTCTCGACGCGCCGACGGCGGCCCTCCTCACGTCGATCCCCGTCCTGTGCTTCGGGCTTCTCACCCCTGCGGCGTCGTGGCTGCTCGGGCGGGTCGGCATCAACCACGGGATGCTCTACTGCCTGGGCGGAATCGTCCTGGGGTCGCTCATCAGGTCCTTCGCGGGGATGGCGGGACTGCTCGCCGGCACCGTCCTCATCGGCGCCTCGCTCGCGATCGGCAACATCGCCGTTCCCATGCTCATCGGCCGCCAGTTCAGGCATCGGGCCGCGCTTCTCATGAGCGCGTACACGGCGAGCGTCAACATCATGGTCACGTTCGTGACGGCCACCGCCGTGCCGATCGCCACGGTGGTCGGGTGGCGGTGGTCGGCCGCGTGGGTCGGGGTCGCGATCGGCGTGATCGCGTTCGCGGTGTGGATCGCCGTCTATCCTCCCGGCGTGCGCGGCGCGAGCGCCGCCGTGAGGAGGCGAGCGGGACTGACGGAGCCGACCCCGAGCCTCGACGGACCAGGGACTGTGGCGAGCGCGCCGCGCGCGATCGGTCGCTGGCGCTTCGTCTGGCTCCTCCAGGTGGCCTTCGCGGGTCACACGATCTCCTACTTCTCCATGACCGCGTGGCTGCCGCTCGCCCTCGCCGATCTTCAGGGCCTCGGCGCCGCCGGCGCCGGTGTCGCATCGTCCGTGTTCCAGGCGGCCGGGATCCTCGGCCCCTTCCTGGTCCCCGTGCTCGCGGGGCCGTTGCGCTGGAGCCCGCCCCGCATGCTCGCGGTGATCTCCGCCGGATGGCTGCTGCTCCCGGTCGGGCTGCTCGTCGCGCCCGGGTGGTGGTTCGTGTGGTCCGCCGTGGGAGGCCTCGCGCAGGGGGCCTTCTTCACGGCGCTGTTCGTGTCCGTCGTCCTGCGCTCGCGCGACGTCGACGAGAACCGGCGGATCACCACGCGCGTCCAGGTCGCGGGCTACACGGCCGCGGCTGCCGGTCCCGTGCTCGCGGGTCTCATCTATGAGCACACCTCGGGCTGGACGCTGCCCTTCGCCTTCGTGGTCGCCGTGCTCGCGGTGGGCTCGATCGCCGCGGTCGCCTCGGCGAGCGACGTCTCGCAGCCCGCCGAGGCCGTGGCGCCCGGGGCGGGCGTAGGGTGACCAGCGGGGGAGTTGCAGATCTGCCTGGAGGTACCGCCATGTCCAAGGGTGCGGCCTGGCGCGTCGACACGCCGCTGGGTCCCGTGCTCGCGCATCGTGATGGCGACCTGTGGCGCGCGCGGGGCATCCCGTACGCCGAGGCCGCGCGATTCGAACGGCCTTCGCCTGTGCGGCCCTGGCGCAAGCCGTACGACGCCGCGACGCCCGCCCCCGTCAGCCCCCAGGCTGCAGACGGGCTCACCGCCTCGATCAGCCCGGATTACACGGAGCTTCTCGGGATCGACGAGCGCTGCCAGCGAGTGTCGGTCACCTGGCCGGACGATGCGGGCGACGAGCCGCTGCCCGTGGTCGTCTGGATCCACGGGGGCAGCTTCCTCACGGGAGCCGGCGACCTCGAGGCGTACGATCCGGCGCTGCTCGTGCGCGAGCAGCGCGTCGTCTTCGTCTCCGTCACCTACCGGCTCGGCCTGCTCGGATGGTTCGGGGACGACGACTTCGCGCCCGCGAACCTGGGCCTGCTGGACATCCTCGAGGCGCTGAGATGGGTGCGCGCGTGCGTGTCGAGCTTCGGCGGAGACCCGACTCGGATCACCGTCATGGGCCAGTCGGCGGGCGGGGACGCGATCGCCGCGCTCCTCGCCGTGCCCGAGGCGCAGGGACTGTTCCGGAGGGCGATCCTCCAGTCCGCGCCGCTCGGCATCGACGATCGTCGCGACGGCATGCATCGCACGATGCGCGGCGTGGTCGCGCCCGTGGACCCCGGCATGGGGCTCGACGAGGTGTACCGCGCGCAGGAGGACATCTACCGCGCGACGAAGCGGCATGGGCTCAAGGGGCTCATGCCGTTCGGTCCCCAGTGGGGGCGCCACCCGCTTCCTCCGGAGTCGCGTCGCGCGACCGAGACCGCGCGCGCGAGCCGCGTGGACCTGATGGTCGGACACCTGTCGCAGGAGGGCATCGTGGTCGGTGCGGCCATCCCCGCCGTCGGCAGGGCCTTCCGCGCGCGCGTCGTCGGCGGCTCCGCCCAGCGGGCGATCGCCGGTCCGCTGCAGGCAGTCGTGTACGAGCGCCCCGCGCGGGCCTTCGTGGACGCTCATCGGGCAGCCGGAGGGCGCGCCGTGCACTACGTGCTCGGGTGGAAGGCGACCGGGTCGCCGATCGCCGACGGCCACGGCATGGACATGCCCGTCCTGCTCGGCGACCCCGACGCCTGGACCCAGGCGCCCGCACTCGTCAACGAGAGCGCTGACCGGATCCGTCGGGTCGGCGCCGCGGTGCGGCAGGTGTGGGGCGACTTCGCCCGCACCGGCGCGGTGGCACCGGGCTCGGCGGCCGCCGCGTCGGAGTGGCTCAGGCTCAGCTGAGCGCGTTCCCGACCGTTGCAGGCGTGGCCGCCCCCGGACTCAGTCGGACCCATTCGTGGTGCTGCGGGCCTTGTGTCGGTACATCGCGTGATCCGCGCGCGTGAGCAGGGAGTCGAGCGTCGGCGCGTCACCGGGGCCGGCCGCCGCGGACCCGATGCTGGCCCTCGCCTCCGCGGGGCCGTCGCTCAGGACGAAGATGTCCCCGAAGAGCTCATGGATGCGCGCGGTCACCGGCTCGGAGACGATCTCGGGACATCCCTCGACGACCACGATGAACTCGTCGCCGCCGAGCCTGCCGACCAGATCCTTGGGCCCGCTCCTCACGAGCACGCCGAGCCGTTCCGACACCGCGACGAGGAGCTCGTCGCCCGCTGCGTGCCCGCGGGTGTCGTTGATCTCCTTGAACCCGTCGAGATCGATGAACCAGACGACGATCCCCGGCGAGTCTCCTGCGCGCACGCGTGTCGTCAGCGCCTCGATGCGGGCGTCCACCGCGCGCCGGTTGGGCAGGCCCGTGAGCATGTCGTGGTCCGCGAGGAAGCGCAGCCGGGACTCGGCGTCGCGGTGCGAGGCGGCGAGCTGGCTGATGCGCGTGAGCACGAGGGAGGTGACGACCACCGAGGCGATCGCGCCGCTCAGCACGTCGACGCGCCCGCCCGCCAGCACGCGCGTGATCACGATGATCGGCGTGGTCATCATCGCGACCCCGAGGACGAAGATCCGGCCCGAGGTGAGCTGAACCGTTCGTTGCGGGATGATCTCGAAGGCGTCGGGACCGGCAGGATGCACGATCGCCCCCCACGTGGCCGCGAACGCGACGGGCCACAGGACGCCGATCCACTCGGGAGCGACGCGGGTCGCGGGATCCGCGAGCACGGTCTCGAGCACGTTGCCCGTGACGGTGATCAGCAGCGCCACCGCGAAGTACCACTTCACGGGGCGCGCGGAGCGCGGCACCCCGCCTGTCGCCCTGAGGCCCACCACCACGCCGATCGCGCCGATGAGGGTCGTGGTGACGATGAGGATCTGCCACCGCTGCCACGGGGCGGCGTCCGCCATCCCCAGCACGGGAGCGAGGGACGCCTGCCACAGCGCGGACGTCGTCGCGACGGTCAGCGTGGTCGCGTCGAGGACCCCGCCGAGGCCGTGCCGCGCCGAACGGCGGATCACGAGGACCGCGGCGACGAGCAGGAAGAGGTAGCCGACGCCCATGAGCGCGTGCACCGCGAGGTGCGTGGAGTCCTCGGGCGTCCCGCTCGCGAAGGTGCCGAACCACAGCGCGCTGGCGGCGAGCTGGAAGACGTAGCCTGCGAGCAGGGCCGCGTAGACGCGGCGCGCGAGGCCGCTCGTGCGGCGGACCCGGCCGAGCGTCGCGATCGTGAGCACGAGGCTCATCGCCGTGACGGTGCCGGAGCCGACGGTCGGGCCGCCGGCGAGGTAGGTCGCGACCGACGCCGCGGACATCAGCAGCACGGTCGCGAGCACGCGGGCCTCGGCGCTGATCGTCCTCATGTTCTCAACATCGGAAGCGATGCGCGGAAGTGAGGGATTGTGGCGCGCTACCGGTTCGACGGCGCGGGCGCCGGGTCGGCGGTGACCGCGGGCAGGACGCGCTCAGGACGGAGCAGGATCGCCGGCCTCGCGCCGCCGGTGCTTCTCCGCGTACATCGCGTCGTCCGCGCGGCTGAAGAGCTCCTCCGCGGTGCGGAGGTCGCCGGGGCCGACGACCGCCATCCCGATGCTCGCCGACGCGGTCACGGCGCCATCGCTCAGGGAGAAGGGGGCGGAGAACGCCTCGCGCACGCGGGCCCCGACGGACGGCGCGGTCGAGGCAGGGTCTCCCGCGGCGACCAGGATGAACTCGTCGCCCCCGAGCCGGCCGACCAGGTCACCCGAACCCGCGCGCGCCAGCCCCGCGAGCCTGTCCGCGATGGCGATGAGCAGCTCGTCGCCTGCCGTGTGCCCGTGAGTGTCGTTGATGACCTTGAAGCCGTCCAGGTCGATGTAGCAGACCGTCAGCCCAGGCGACGATCCCTCCGCGACCGTGCCCAGCGTCGTCTCCAGGTGGTACCTCACGGTGCGTCGGTTCGGAAGCCCCGTGAGCGCGTCGTGCCCTGCCAGGAAGCGCAGTCGGGTCTCGGTGTCACGGTGCGCCGTCGCGAGCTGGTTCACGCGCAGCAGCACCATCACGGCCAGCACCGTCGTGGCCCCTGCGGACGCGGCCCATCCCACGAAGCCCCCGGTGATCTCGCGCACGATCGCGATGGTCGGGGAGATCACGAGGGCGACGCCGAGCAGCATGATCCTGCGGGTGGTGAGCCTGCTCTGCCGCGGAGGAGCGGCCTGGAACGCCTCGGACCCCGCCGGGTGCGCGATCGCGCCCCATGCCACGGAGAAGGCGAGCGGCCAGCACAAGCCGGCCCACCACGGGGCGATGTTCGTGACGGGATCCGCATACATCGCGCCGATCGCGTTCCCGCCCACCGTGAGGATGAGCGCGACCACGAAGTAGCGCAGCACGGGGCGTGCGGCGCGCGAGGTGCTGCCGTTGGCCTCGAGCCCGATCACCACGCCGACGGATCCGCTGAGGATGATGATGACGAGGAAGACGTAGGCCCGCTGGGCGTACGACGTCGAGGAGGCGTCCATCGCGGGTGCGAGGAAGGCCTGCCACACCGCGGACGCCGCCGCGACCGCAAGCGTGGCCGCGTCGAGCACGCCTCCGGGGTCCTGCCTCACGGAGCGTCCCACGACGAGGAAGGCGGCCACGAGGAGCAGCACGTATGCCACGCCGAGGAGCGCCTGCCACTCGTTGTGGATCGAGGACTCCTCGACACCGCGCGCGAAGGTCGTCAGCCACAGCAGCGCCGCGCCGTTCAGCACCACGAAACCTGCGAGCAGGAACGAGTAGACCAGGCGCGGGAATCCGGTGACGCGCGAGGCCCGGACCGCTGCGGTCGCGGTGACCATGAGACTCAGGACCAGCACGGTGGCGGATCGTATGACGGCGTCGCCGACCACGTAGGCGGCGGCGGACGCCGCGGACATCACGAGCACGACGAAGAGCACTCGCGCGCGCGTCCTGTCCTGACTCATGCCCCCACCATCGGCCGTGACGCTCCGAGGTGAGCGACTCGAGGCGTGCGGTGTCCACGATCACACGGGCGAAGCGGTCCGATCAAGCCCCGTCGCGTCCGGAGGCCGTCCCGCGTCGGCGCTTGTCGTCATACATCGCGTGGTCCGCCTGCGTGAGCAGCTCGTCGACCGTGTGCAGCTCGCTCGGGGAGGCGGTGGCGAGCCCGATGCTCGCGGACATCGTCATGGGCCCGTCGCTCAGCGCGAACGAGGTCTCGAACGCGTGCGCGATGCGGGCCATCATCGGCGCCGAGGCGAGGGACGGGTCGCCCTCGCCGATCACGATGAACTCGTCGCCGCCGAGCCTCCCCACGAGGTCGTCGGACTCCGAACGGGCCAGTCCCGCGAGACGAGCCGCCACCGCCGCGAGCAGCTCGTCGCCCACGGCGTGCCCGTGAGCGTCGTTCACGCCCTTGAAGTCGTCCAGGTCCACGAAGCACACCACCGCGCCGAGCGCGTGCCCGGTGGCGACGCGGGAGGCGAGGTCGCCGAGATGCTGCTCGACGGCGCGGCGATTCGGCAGGCCCGTGAGCGCGTCGCGTTCGGCGAGGATCCGCAGCCGCGCCTCGGCGTCGCGGTGGGCCGCGGCGAGCTGGCTGACGCGCGCGAGCACCATGACGACGATCGCGAGCGTGGTGATCGCCCCGGTCAGCCAGTCGACGTATCCGTCGGTGAAGGAGCGCACGACGGCGATCGCCGGCGTGATGACCATCGCGACGCCGAGCGCGACGAGTCGCCTCGTCGTGAGACGGCTCTGGTGCGGACGGCCCACCTCGAAGACGGCGGAGCCCATGGGATGAGCGAGGGCCGCCCACGCCGCGATGTAGGACAGGGGCCACAGGACGTCGGTCCACCATGCGTCCGCGCCCGTGACCGGGTCGGTCGCAGTGGCGTTGAGGCCGTTGCCGGCCACGGCGATCAGGAGCGCGGCAAGGAAGTAGCCCAGGACTGGGCGGGCCGAGCGCGAGACGGATCCGTTGACGCCGACACCGATCACCACCCCGACCGTGCCGCTGAGGACGATCGTGGCCGCGAACGTCGACACCGTCTGCGCTCGGGGCGCGTCGACTGAATCGAGCGCGGGCGCGAGGAACACCTGCCACAGCACCGATGCGGTGGCGATCGCGAGCGTCGCGGCGTCGAGGACCCCGCCGGTGTCGTAGCGCAGCGCCGGCGCCATCGCGAGGAGTGAGGCCGCGAGCAGGAGGACGTAGGCGGCGCCGACCATCGGGACGCTGATCGCGTCGACCGCGGACTCCGACACCCCGACGGTGACGACGGCGAGATACGACGCCTCGTTCATGACCATCAGGACGAAGCCTGCGAGCAGGAGCGAGTAGACGAGACGCATCGAGCCGACGGCGGTGCGCAGATGCGGGATCACCGCCGAAGCCGCGAGGACGCTTGTCAGCACGACGATGGCGCCGCCGACGGCGGGCGGGCTCGCGAGGTACACGGCCGAGGAGGCGAGCGCGAGCACCAGCGCGCAGCACGCCACACGTCCCGGTGTGCTCACGAAGCCCATCCGCGTCCCCCTGATCGCCGACTGGCGCGGCCGATCGATGCCCTCACGTCGCCACGGCTCGACGCCGAGCGCGCTTGTCCTGATACATCCTGCCGTCGGCATGGGTGAGGAGCGAGTCGGCGCTGCTCACCTCGCCGGGCCTCGCGGTGGCCACGCCGACGCTCGCCGACGCTGTCGCGGGGCCGTCGCTCAGCGCGAACGTGCCTTCGAGCGCCCGGTGGACCCTCGCGACGAGGGCGTCCGCGGTGGCTTCTGGCTCCCCCTCCGCGACCACGACGAACTCGTCGCCGCCGATCCTTCCGACGAGGTCGTCCGTACCGGAGCGCGCGAGCCGAGCGAGCCTGCCCGCGATCGCGACGAGCAGCTCGTCCCCGATGGCGTGGCCGCGGGTGTCGTTCACCTGCTTGAAGCCGTTGAGGTCGATGAAGCACACCGCAGCGCCGGGCGCCTCGCGCGCGGCGACGCGGAGCGCGAGGGCGTCGAGGCGCTGCTCGACGATCCGCCGGTTGGCGAGCCCCGTGAGGCTGTCCTGGTCGGCCAGGGACTGGAGCCTCGTCTCGGCGCCCCGGTGCGCCGCGGCGAGCTGGGCCACGCGCGCGAGGACCATGACGATGATCACGACGCTCGCGACGGCCTCGCCTGCCCAGTCGACGTAGGAGCCGGCGAGATCGCGGACGACCGCGATGCTCGGGGTGATCATCATCGCGAGGCCGAGCATGAGCAGCCGTCGAGAGGTGAGGCGTCGCGACCCCTGCGCGGTCACCGCGAGCATGTCGGGACCCGCGGGGTGGGCGAGGGCCGCCCACGCGGAGACGTAGGACACGGGCCAGACCGCGTCGATCCACGAGGGGTAGGCGTGCGTCGCGGGGTCGAGGAAGGCGGAGCCGAGCACATTGCCGGCCAGCGCGAGCCCGAGAGCGCCGAGAAGGTAGAGCAGGACCGGGCGGGCCGAGCGCGGCGCCGAGCGGTTGAGGATGATCCCCGCCACGATGCCCGTGGCACCGCTCAGGATCACGACGATCGCGAAGGAGTAGGCGCGGGCGCTCGTGGGCGCGCCTGTGGCGTGCAGCGATGGCGCGAGCACCGCCTGCCACAGCGCGGCGGCCGCGGCGACCGCGAGCGTGGCCGCGTCGAGCATTCCTCCGGGGTCGCGCCGCGCGGTCGGCACCAGCGCGAACGCGGCCGCCACCAGGATGAGCAGGTAGCCCCCTGCGATCAGCCCCGACATCGCGTTGCCGATCGCCTCGGCATCCACGCCCAGGGTGAGTGTCGAGACCCACAGCGTCTCCGCGGTGATCAGCAGCGTCAGCCCGACGAGCACGGAGCCGTAGACGACGCGGGCTCCACCCCTGGAGCGCACGAGGTGGGGGATCACGTTCGCGGCGGTCAGCATCCCCGCGAGCGGGACGACGACGGCGCGGATGAGCGGTGTGCCCTCCAGGAACAGCGCGACGAAGGCGACGGAGAGGGCCACGGCGAGCACGAGCACGCGCGCGGGAGTGCGGACGATGCTCATGACGTCCCTATCGACTGGCGCGCGCGCGAATGAAGCGTTGCCGGGGCCCTGTTGCCACCCGTCGTCCTTCGCCCGGGCCGTTCGCGCTGACGGCGCCGACGCTGCGCCTCGCACACGCCCTATCGTCCCGGCGTCGTCCGCTCGCGATGCCACCGGGTGACGCGAAGCGCTTGTGCTTGGCCAGCGGACGCCGGTACCTTCACCGGGTGGGAGCAGGAGCCCGCGGCGAGAGGGGACGTCGGTGACGCAGCGGTATGGCGAGGTGTTCCTGCCCGAGGGTGAGGGGACGAGCGAGGGCACGTCGACCGCGGGCGCCTCGACAGTCGTCTCCGGGAGTGAGGCGGTGTTCGAGACCCCGCCGAAGCCGCCCGTCGACCCCGCCGCCGCGAGCGGCCGTCGCCTCGCGACCCCCGCGGGAGTCGGCAACGGTGTGGTGCGATGCCCGAGCTGCGGGTCGTCGCAGGGAGCCGCCGCGGACGACGGCACGTCCTTCGTGTGCGCCCACTGCCGGCACGAGTGGCGCGCTGCGGACCTGGATCGAGCGATGGGCCTATCCGAGCACATCTCGGGGCTTCAGGGGCCGACGCACGCGACTGCCGCGACGAACATCACGTCCGACGACCCCCTGATGGCGGTGGCGTGCGACGGGTGCGGCGCTGAGGTGGTGATCGACACGGAGCGTTCGCTGCGCGCGGCCTGCCCCTGGTGCCGCCACGAGCTGTCGCTCAGCGACGCAGTTCCCAGTGGAATGGTTCCCGACGGCATCCTGCCGTTCTCGGTGTCCAAGGCGCAGGCCTGGCAGAGCGTGCAGGCCGCCGCGCGTCGTCGCTGGTGGTTCGCCTCGAAGGGTTTCCGGCAGGGACTCGCAGTGGAGAACCTCAAGCGGGTCTACCTGCCGTACATGACAGTGGATGTGCGCGCGAACGTGCGGATGGACGGCTTCGGAGAGGTCGAGCTCGCCAGGTCGAGCGCTGGCGAGACCACGACGTACCAGGCCCGACGCTACGCCGTGATGCGTCAGGTGGAGGTCGAGGTCGACGATCTGATCGTCGAGACCGGCTCTGCCACGGCGAGCTCTGGCGCCGCGGCAGCGACCACGAACATCTTGGGCGCGATCCTGCCGTTCGACGTCAAGAACGCGGTGCGATTCGACGCGCGGGTGCTGGAGGAGGACGCCACGGTGCAGCGTCGTGAGCTCGACTCGTCCGACGCGGGTCCCGTCGCGGCGGGGCACGTCCTCGCGATCGCGAGGGAGGCGGCGCGCGAGTCGGTCTCCCAGTACGACCGCTATGTGCAGTGGGAGGCCGAGCAGGCCAGGATCGAAGGAACCCGATGGGTGTCGATGCTGCTGCCCGTATGGCTCTACAGCCATGTCGAGCACGAGCGCGGCGGGGACACGGCCCACTTCATCGCCGTGAACGGCCGGACCGGGGCAACTTCGAGCTCGATCCCGATGGACCGTCGACGCCTCGCACTGGTCTCCTTGGGGCCTACGATGCTCCTCCTGTCGCCGTTCTTCCTGATCGGGCTCGCCTCGCTGTTCCTCATGCGAGACCCGATCTTCTCCCTGATGTTCCTCCTCGTTCCGGTGCCGTTCGTCGTCGCGCCGGCCTGGATCATCCGATTCGTGATCAAGCGGAGGTACCGCAACGCCGAGGCACGGTACGAACCCGAGAAGGTCGTGGCGAGGGAGTCGGCGGTCGTCGCGGGAAGCGACCTCGAGGTCGGCGACGTGACGTCGACGTCGGCCGGGGTCCCGTGGCCGAACTCGATGTTCGCGCACCTGCGTGCGCGCCATTGCGTGTACTTCGCGGCCACTGTGGCCTCCGGCTCCCGGCTGGGCCCGCCGCCGATCTCCACTCATGAGCCCTACCAGGCGGACCTGCTTGAGCACGGCATCCGCGGTATCCCCGCTCAGCTCACGCCTCCGAGCGTCCCACGGCTGATCGACGAGCCGTCGCCGCAATGAGCGCGTGCGCAGAGTCGGTGCAGACCCCACCGTGCATGGGAACCCGGTTGCGGGCCGTCACGTTGCCTCGATAGGTTCTCAGTGCGGATCCTTCCGGTCCGTTTCGGGGGAGGGCTCGAGGCGCGGGCCCGACGTGCGACCAGAGGTCGCGCGGGACGAGAGGAGTCGTCATGGGGTTCATCCAGATCGCGCTCGGCGCAGGCTGGGACGCTCTGAAGTCGTCGTTCGGGGACCAGTTCCTCGACTTCCTGGTCCCGCCGGCCGGGATCGGCGACACCGTCGTCCTGTTCCCTGCCGTGACCCAGGGCACGAACGCGGGCCGCGGCCAGAACACGCGCGGCTCCGACAACATCATCACCAACGGTTCCGTGATCGTCGTGCCCGAGGGGTACGGGCTGCTCACCTTCCAGGACGGCGCCGTCACGTCGGTCGTCGCCGAGTCGGGCGCCTACCGGTGGGACAGCGAGGCCCAGGACTCGAAGTCCGTCTTCTCGGGCGGCGGCCTGCTCAACTCGACGTTCACGACGTCGTGGGAGCGCTTCAAGCTCGGCGGCCGCCCGATGGGTCAGCAGCTCGCGTTCTACGTGAACCTCAAGGAGATCCCGAACAACAAGTTCGGCACCCAGAGCCCGATCTACTGGGACGATCGCTACCTCAACACGCAGGCGGGCGCGATCACGCGGGGCACCTACGTGCTCGAGGTCTGCGACCCGATCCTGTTCGTGAAGACCCTGGTACCCGCCTCGTACATCTCCGCAGGGGCTCGCCCGTTCGACATCACCGAGGCGACCAACCCGGTCTCCGAGCAGCTCTTCAACGAGGTCATCGGCTCGCTCGCCGGCGCGTTCTCGCGCTACGTCAACGACCCCGACAAGGACCACCGCATCACGCGCATCCAGGGCGACTCGGTCGGCTTCGCGAAGTCGCTGTCCGAGGAGGTCGAGAAGAACTACCAGTGGACCACCGAGCGCGGCCTCGAGATCAGCTCGGCGACCCTCGTCGCGATCGAGTACGACGCGGACACGCAGACCCTGCTGTCCGATGTCCGCAAGGCCGATGCCCTCTCGGGCGGGCGCGCGGACACCTTCCTCAAGCAGTCGGTCGCCCGCGGCGTCCAGTCCGCCGGTGAGACGGGGGGCGGGACCGGGCTCGCGATGATGGGCATGGGGATGGGCGCGATCGGCGGCATGGTCCCCGCGACCCCCGGCGCGCCGGCGGGGATGGCCGCGGGAGCCGCGGCCCAGCAGCCCGCTGCCCCGGCGGCCCCGGACCCCTACGCCCAGCTCGCCTCGGCCAAGAAGATGCTCGACGACGGCCTCATCAGCCAGGACGACTACGATGCGCTCAAGAAGAAGGCGCTCGGGCTGTAGGCGCTCATGGCTGAGGAGATCGCGACCCCGTCGGGAAGCGCCGACGGAGTCGACAGGTGCCCCAAGTGCGGCGCGTCCGACGTCGTGCAGCTCGAGGACCAGCACCAGTTCATGTGCTCGTTCTGCCGTCACCGGTGGGGCTTCGAGCGGCTCGACGAGGCGATGGGCCTGTCCGAGGGCATCGCGGACCTCACAGGGGTGAGCTACTCGACCGCGGCCTCCGACATCGTCTCGGACGATGCGCTCGTCACGCTCAAGTGCGACGGCTGCGGATCGGAGGTCGTCGTCGACACCGACCGCACGCTCCAGGCGCGCTGCCACTGGTGCAAGCACGTCCTGTCGCTCAACAACAGGATCCCCAACGGCGCGGTGCCCGACGGGATCCTGCCGTTCTCGGTCACGCGCGAGCAGGCGATGGCGCACATCCAGAGGTTCGCCGAGGAGCGCAGGTCCTTCGCTCTCCCGGCCTTCGCTGACACCTTCACCCCCGCGAACGTCATGGGCGTGTACCTGCCGTACATGACGGTCGACGGCAACATCTCAGCGCGGCTCGACGGCATCGGGGAGATCACCAGGCGCACCACCCACAGCAAGGAGCACGGCACCACCTACTACGTGGACCGCTACGGGGTGACGCGCATGCTCGACATCGAGATCGATGACCTCATCGTCGAGTCGAACTTCGAGAAGGCGAACATCCGCTCGGCGACGAGCACGAACAACGTGATCAACGCGATCCTGCCGTTCGACGTCAAGAACATCGTCCGCTTCGACGCGCACTTCCTGGGTGAGGATTACACCTCGCAGCGGCGCGACATGGACATCGACGAGGCCGAGGGCGTCGCCGCGAACCACTTCATGACCGTGGCGCGCGGCGCCTCCGAGGCCTCGGTCGCCCAGTACCGCCGCGGCGTGCGCTGGGAGTCCGAGCAGCTCCGCATCGACGGGGTGCGCTGGACCTCCGTCCTGCTCCCGGTGTGGCTGTACGGCTTCGTCGAGAACCGCAAGGGCACCCCCGTGACGCACTACATCGCCGTCAACGGGCGCACCGGCGCGACGATGGGGTCGGTCCCCATCAACACCAGGAAGGCCGCGATGCTCGCATGGGGCATCGCGATCGGCGTCTCGGTGGTCACCTGGCCACTGGGCTTCGCGATGCTGGTGGCGTCATGATGCTCGGCGACGTCTCGGACGTGCTCGCCGCGAACGTCGTCCTTGCGTACGGCGGGGGAGGAGGCGACGGCGGTGGCCTCGGCTTCTTCGCGCTGCTCCTGTTCGCGGCGGGGCCCGCCGCGGGCTGGGGGACCTGGACGTGGATCCAGCGCCGCTACCGCAATCGGGAGGCCCGCTACCGGCCCGACCGGACCGTGGCCCACCACGTCTCGAGCCTCACAGGCGATGACCAGCCCCGCGGTCGGTTCAGGAGCCGTTCCGCCTACACCTCGGACCGCAACGACGGCGCCCCGGATCAGCGGGCGCGCCACGCGCAGTACTTCCACGGCGAGCTCCGCAAGCCGGAAGCGGAGGACGAGGTCGAGGACGGCGTGCGCGAGGGCGAGGCCGAGCCAGCGCCCCCGGTGACGGGAACCGCACCCCCGCCGCCCCCCGCATCGTCCCCTCCGACCCCTCCTCCGCCGACGCGCTAGCGTCGACGCCCCCGGGCCTACACTCGTCCGGTGACCGATTCCCCAGGTGAGGCGCAGGATTCCGGCCGACGACACCTCGTCGACCTGGCCCCGCTGAAGGCGAGCCCCGCGTTCGCGCGGCTGTTCATCGGCAACACGATCTCGCTCATCGGCGCGCAGATGTCGGTGCTCGCGGTCGGCCTGCAGATCTACGACATCACCGAGTCCACCTTCATGGTCGGCCTCGTGGGCGGCGTCTCGCTCGTCCCGATGATCATCGCGGGGCTGTGGGGAGGCATGCTCGCCGACGTCTTCGACCGCCGGCGCCTGCTCATCGTCGCCTCGCTCGTGAGCTGGGGGTCGACGCTCGCGCTCGTCGCCCTCGCGCTGTGGGACCTCGCCGAGATCCGTCACGGAGGGCGCGCCGAGGTGTGGCCCTTCCTGCTCGTCACGACCGTCAACTCGGTCGCGGCGACCATCGCGAGCGCGACCCGGTCAGCGCTGGTCGGGCGCATCATCCCCGAGCACCTGCTGTCGCGAGCGAGCGCCCTCAACGGCATCGCGATCGGCGTGGGCGTCACGATCGGCCCCGCGCTCGCGGGCGTGCTCGTCGCGAGCGTCGGCTTCGCCTGGACGTTCGCGGTGGACGCGGTCCTGTTCTCGGCCGGCTTCCTCGGCGTGTGGATGCTGCCCTCGCTGCCGCGCCTGGGCGAGAAGGCTGAGGCCGGCTGGGGGATGCTCCGCGAGGGCGCTCACTTCCTGCGCCACGCGCCGAACCTGCGCATGAGCTTCCTGGTCGACATCATCGCGATGACGTTCTTCCGCCCCTATGTCCTGCTGCCCGCGATCGGCGCGACCGTCGTGGGCGGAGGGTCGCTCTCGGTGGGCTTCCTCACGGCCGCGGGCGCGGTGGGCACGATGCTGGCGTCGGTCTTCTCGGGTCCGGTCGCCCGGATCCACCGTCACGGCCTCGCGGTGTCACGCGCGATCACCGTGTTCGGACTGTTCGGCGTGCTCTTCGGTCTCGCGACCCTGCTCCTGAGCCTCGGCGACCACGAGGCCGCCGAGGGGTGGGGCGGGGTCCACTGGGGCGCGCTCGCGGTGCTCGCGTTCGCGATGCTCGGGATGGGCGCGTCGGACGAGGTCAGCGCGATCTTCCGCTCGACCATGCTGATCCAGGCGGCGCCGGACGAGATGCGAGGCCGGCTTCAGGGCGTGTTCATCGTCGTCGTCACGGGCGGCCCGCGCCTGGGGGACATGTACGCAGGAATCCTTGCGACCGCGGTGGCGGTGTGGTTCCCGCCCCTGTTGGGAGGCTTCGCTATCGTCGCGCTGATCGCGGTGCTGACGAGGGTCGGATCGTCGTTCCGCACGTACGACGCGCGTAACCCGACGCCCTAGGCTTCAGCCGGCTCGGCGGCGGGTGCGGTCCGGGTGCGGTCCGGCTGCGGTCCGGCTGCGGCTCAGAGCCGCGACTCACAGCTCCGAGGCGACGACCGACGCGAGCGCGGTCGTGACGTCCGAGAGGTCGACCCAGTCGTCCACGTAGTGGAGGACAGTGACCGACAGGCCGCCGACCGCGAACTCCACGACCGTGCCGTTCTGGGCGACGAACGCATCGTCCGCGCCTTCGAGTTGGACGTCGGAGGCGTCGCCATAGTCCGTGTCGGCCTGCGCGCGCACGTCGGCGAAGTCGCCCGAGAGCGCCTTCACCTGCACCTGCACGGTCGAGTACGAGTCGCCGGACGCGTACCAGTCGCACACCGCGAGATCGCTGTCCGAGAGGATCGCGTTGAACTCGCCGGCCTCGAAGGCCTCCCCGACGATCGACTCGAGCGACGCCTCATCCAGGAGGTCGCACGCGTCGGGAAGGTCGGGCGAGATCGACTGCTGGTCGGCGACCGCCTGCTCGGAAGCAGCGTCCTCGACCACGTAGACCGTCTCATCCGTCGCCACCGCCGGGTCCGCCTCGGCCGCCTCGCACGCGGACAGCCCCGCCGCCATGAGGATGGCGCCGGTGATCAGTGCGGACTGTCGGACGGGCGTGCGGAAGCGCATGCGATTCCTGTTCGGGAGGGTGCCGCTGCGCCGCGGCGGGTGGACGGACAACGGTCGGCGCGCTCGCCGACGCCGTCATGGTAAGGCAAAAGGTCGGCAAAAGTGAACATGCTGTCGGCATGTCGACACCGGGAACCGCGGACGCAACGAGCCGTTCACACAGGTGGGCTACCGTGAGTGCCATGACGACCTCGCCTGGCCGTGTCCGCGCCTATCTCGCCACCTCGGCGGATGGGTTCATCGCGGGGCCCGACGACGAGATCGGTTGGCTTCAGGAGCCCCGCAACTCGGGGGTGCCGATGGCTGTCGAGCCGTGGTCGGAGAGGGTGCCCGACGGGACCACGTACGACGAGTTCGCGGCCACAGTCGGCTGCATGCTCATGGGGCGCAGGACGTTCGACGTCGCGTGCGGGTTCGGGACCTGGCCCTACGGCGACCTGCCCGTGCTCGTCGCCACCAATCGCCCGCTGCCGGAGTCGAGCACGGTGACCGCGGTGACGGGCGACATCGAGGAGCTCATCGAGGCAGCGCACGAGCTCGCGGGCGGCGCGGACGTCTACGTCGACGGGGGATCGCTCATCAGGCAGGCGCTCGTCGCGGACCTGATCGACGAGCTCATCATCACGATGATCCCCACCGTGCTCGGCGACGGGGTGCGGCTGTTCGAGGCGCCGATGCGGCGGATCGATCTCGCCGTCGCCGACGTGCGTCGCTACGGCGACGGCTACGTGCAGATCCACTACCGCTTCGAGTAGCAGGCGCTCCCGGCCGCCGGCTCGTGAGGCCGGGCGGCCACCGCATCGTCCTCGCTGGATCAGACGTGGCCGTCGAAGTCCGCTTGCCGCGCGGCCTCGTACGCCGCGATAGCGGCGGAGTTCGAGAGGTTGAGCGAGCGGCGTCCGGGCAGCATCGGGATGCGCACCCACTGAGTGACCCGAGGGTGGTTCAGGACCTCGTCCGGCAGCCCCGTCGGCTCGGGGCCGAACAGGAGCAGGTCCGTCGGCCGGTACTCGACGTCGGTGTAGCGCGTCGTGCCCTTGCCGGTGAAGGCGTAGACGCGCGCGTCGGGCATCTCGTCGAGCAGCGCGTCGAGGGTCGGGTGGATCGTGACGGTCGCGAGGTCGTGGTAGTCCAGCCCCGCGCGCTTGAGGCGCGGCTCGTCCATCTCGAAGCCGAGCGGCTCGATCAGGCGCAGCGGGCACCCGGTCACCGCCGACAGGCGGATCGCATTGCCCGTGTTGTTCGGGATGCGCGGCTCGAAGAACACGATCGACGGCAGCACGGTCATGCGCGACAGTCTCCCACGAGCGCAGGGGGCCGGGACGATGCGGGCAGGGACGATGCGGGGGCAGGGACGATGCGGCGGTCGGGTTCGGCTCGGGGTGCCCCTACGCCTTGGCTGCCATCCTCTTCAGCACGGCCTCCTGGCGCAGCCAGCCCACGAGCTCGCCGTCGTCGTCGAGCACGGGCAGGCCGTCGTTCTCCTCGCCGTCGAGGATCCCGTCGAGGACCTCCTCGACGGGAGTGTCGGGGCTCACGAAGTCGCGCCACTCGATCAGCTGCGAGACGGTGACCGTCTCGGCGTCATCGTCGCCGGACATGGCGGACGCGGCGGCGGTGAGGGTGACGACGCCCACGTACTCGCCGTGGTCGGTCACGACGGGGAGGGACTTGCGGGGGATCGCGAGCATCCTGTCCATCGCCTCGGATGCGGTCAGGCGCGGCGACACGGTGCGCGGCGCGGTCCGCATGAGCGACTGGACGGTGACGCCGGCGAGCGTCGTGGCGCCAGGGCGGCGGGTGAGGTCCACGCCGCGGCGACGCAGCTTCGCGGTGTAGATCGAGTCCTTGCTGAGGTGGGAGGTGATCATCGTGGAGACGACCACCGCGAGCAGCAGCGGCAGGATGATCGTGTACTCGCCCGTGAGCTCGAACAGGATGATCACGGCCGTGATGGGCGCGCGCGACGCTCCGCCGAACACCGCGGCCATGCCCACCAGGGCGTACGCGCCCGGGGTGATCCCAGCGTCGGGCACGAGCCACGCGACCGTCTGGCCGAACGCCGCTCCGAGCATCGCCCCGAGGAACAGTGACGGGGCGAACACGCCGCCGGAGCCGCCGATCGCGATCGTGAGCGACGTCGCGACGACCTTGGCGACCAGGAGGACGATGAGGAAGCCGATGACGTACTCGCCCGTCACCGCGTTCTCGAGCACCGGGTAGCCGACGCCGTACATCTGCGGGATGAACAGCAGCAGCAGCCCGAGGAGCAGGCCGCCGACACCCGGCCGGAGCCACTCGGGTCCCTTCCAGATCTTGTCCGCCATGTCCTCGAACCAGTACAGCGCCTTGGTGAAGCCCATCGCGACGAACGCGGCGAGCACGCCGAGGACCACGTAGAGGGCGTACTCGCCGACGTTCGACACGTGGAACTCGGGGAGCACCAGGAACGCCTCGTCGCCGAGGACCGCCCTGGCGATGACGGAGGCGGTGACGGAGGAGAGGACGACGGCGGCGAAGGTGCGCGCCGCGAAGTTCACGAGCAGCAGCTCCATCGCGAAGAAGACGCCCGCGATCGGGGCGTTGAACGTGGCCGCGATGCCGCCAGCGGCGCCGCATGCGACGAGCAGCCGCACCTGCGACTCGTTGAGGCGCACGGCGCGGGCGAGGCTCGAGCCGAGCGCCGAGCCGATCTGCACGATCGGCCCCTCACGCCCGACCGAGCCTCCCGAGCCGATCGTGATCGCGGAGGCGAGCGCCTTCACGAGGGCGACCTTGACGGGGATCCTGCCTCCGCGCTTGGAGATCGCGTACATGACCTCGGGGACGCCGTGGCCGCGGGCCTCGCGCGCCCACCGGTGGATGATCGGGCCGTAGATCAGCCCGCCGACCGCGGGGGCCAGGACCACGAAGAAACCCCCGAGCCAGGGGACCCAGGGGTTGGCGGCGTGGTCGGTGACCGCGGAGTAGTCGGAGTGGCCGGAGAAGATCAGCGTGAAGGTCTGGATCAGCCAGCGGAAGGCGATCGCGCCGAATCCGGCGGCGGCGCCGACGACGAGCGCGAGCGCGATGAGGGCGGAGTTCTCGGAGCGGCGCAGCCAGGCCAGTGCGCGCTGGGGCAGGGGTGCGGGGGCGGGTGGCACGGGTGCTTCCTCACGTGTACGAGTGCAACAGTTGCACACTAGCATGCATAAGCATTAGCGTCGGCGCATGGATATCGACCGCGACGGGTCGTCGCTCGACCCCACCTCGGAGGCCACCGTCCTCGCCTCGCGGTCCCTCCTCGGCTTCGTCGTCCGCTCCCTCGCGCCCGTGCTCGAGGAGCTCACGCTCGTGCAGTTCCGGGCGCTCGTGGTCGTGGACGCGGCCGCTCCCGTGCGGATGGCCGACCTCGCTGAGCGCGTCGGGGTGCACCCGTCCACGCTCAGCCGCACGGTGGATCGCCTCGAGGCCGGCGGCTGGGTCCGTCGTGTGCCCGTCGAGGGCAACCGGCGGGAGGTCCACGTCGAGCCGACCGCGCGGGGAACCGAGCTCGTCGCCGACGTCACGCATCATCGGCGCGCGGAGATCGCTGCAGCGCTGACGCGCCTGTCGCCGCCGGACCGCGAGGCGGTGCGGCGAGGGATGGAGCTCTTCGCGGCGGCGGCGGGGGAGGCGGACCCGGAGGAGCTGCTCGAGCTCGGTCTCTGAGTGTCACCCCTGGGCCTTACGCTGGCGGTCTAGAACCGAGCGAGGTGGGATGGGTCCAGGCGGGCGCGGCATGGTCCGCAACGAGGACGAGGCGAGACGGCTGATCGCCGAGGCGCCTCAGATCCGTGATCTCTGGCGCCGGATAGGCGCCCTGTTCGCGCCCTACCGCGCCCATCTCGCGCTGACCGCTGTCCTCGTGGTCGCCGCGTCGGGCCTCGCGGTGATCCCCCCGCTCGTGGTGCAGCGGATCTTCGACGAGGCGCTGTTCCCCACGAGTGCCGACGGGGTGGTGGGGGCTCCGGACGTCCGCCTCCTCGCGGAGCTCGTCGCGGTGACGATCGCGATCTTCATCGGCGCCGCCGCGCTCGGCGTGTGGCAGACGTGGGTGACGTCGACGGTCGGCAACCGTGTCACGGGCGACCTTCGCGTGCGGCTGTTCTCTCGGCTGCAGTCCATGGAGCTCGGCTTCTTCACGCGCACCCGCACGGGAGTGATCCAATCGCGCCTCCAGAACGACGTCGGCGCCGTCTCCGGGGTGCTCACGACCTTCGTCCAATCGATCGTCGGCAACGTCGTCACGGTGGCCGCGAGCCTTGTCGCGATGCTCCTGCTCGACTGGCGGCTCACGCTCCTGGCCGTGGTGCTCATGCCAGCGCTCGTGATCGTCCAGCGTCGCGTGGGGCTGGTACGCCAGCGCATCGCGGCCCGGACTCAGGAGAGCCTGTCGGAGATGACCGCGATCACGCAGGAGACGCTCTCGGTGAGCGGCATCCTGCTGTCCAAGACGTACAACAGGCAGCGGTTCGAGACCGCCCGCTACGGTCGCGAGAACGACACGCAGATCCGCCTCCAGGTGCAGCAGGCGATGTCGGGGCAGTGGTTCTTCGGGCTCGTCAACATCGTGATGTCCTCCGTCCCTGCGATCGTGTACCTCGCGGCGGGCCTGCTGCTGTCCTCTGGATCGGCCGACGCGGCCGGAGGCACGCTCACGGCGGGCACGATCGTGGCCTTCACGACGCTCCAGGCGCGGCTGCTGTTCCCGCTCATGGCGCTCATGCGGGTCGCCTTGGACGTCCAGACGTCCAAGGCGGTGTTCGCGCGCATCTTCGAGTACCTGGATCTCGAGCCCGCCATCACCGACGCGCCCGACGCTGTCGACGTCACCGAGGCGCCGGGACCGATGGGTCGGATCGAGTTCCGTGACGTCGCGTTCCGCTACCCCGGTTCCAGGGACGATGCGGCACCCACCCTGGCAGAGGTCTCGTTCGTGGTGGAGCCGGGCACCACGCACGCCTTCGTCGGACCGTCGGGCGCGGGCAAGACCACCATGGTCTACCTGGCGGCGCGGCTGTACGAGGCATCGGCGGGCTCCGTGCTCTTCGCCGGCGCCGAGGTCGCGGGCCTGACCCAGGAGTCCGTCGTCTCCCGGATCGGCGTGGTCACGCAGGAGACGTACCTGTTCCACGACACGATCGCCGCGAACCTCCGCTACGCGAGGCCCGAGGCGACCGACGCGGAGCTCGAGGCGGCGTGCCGCGCGGCCAACATCCATGACGCGATCGTCGGCTTCGCGGACGGCTACGACACGGTCGTCGGCGAGCGCGGCTACCGGCTCTCGGGCGGCGAGAAGCAGCGCATCGCCATCGCGCGCGTGCTGCTCAAGGACCCGCCCGTGCTGCTGCTCGACGAGGCCACGTCCGCGCTCGACACCGTCAGCGAGCGCATCGTCCAGCAGGCGCTCGACACGGCCGCGCGCGGCCGCACGACGCTCGTGGTCGCGCATCGTCTGTCCACCGTCGCCGACGCCGATGTGATCCACGTGGTCGACGGCGGCCGCATCGTCGAGACCGGGACGCACGCCGAGCTGATCGCGCGCGATGGCCTCTACGCCGCGCTCGCGACCGCGCAACGACACTGAACCGCGCAGCGGCATTGAGTGAGACCGCGCAGCGGCACTGAACCGCGCAGCGGCATCGACGACGCGCGCGCGGGCCTAGGGTGGGGACGACGGCGTCGTCGAAGGAGGCAGCGGTGAGCGGCGACTGGTGGAAGTCCGCGGTGGTCTATCAGATCTATCCGCGCAGCTTCCAGGATTCGAACGGTGACGGCATCGGCGACCTGAACGGCATCAGGCGGCGGCTCGGGTACCTCCAGGACCTCGGGGTGGACGTGCTGTGGCTGTCGCCGATCTACGCGTCCCCGCATGCGGACAACGGCTACGACATCTCCGACTACCAGGCGATCGATCCCGCGTTCGGGACGATGGGCGACTTCGACGCGCTGCTCGCCGAGGTGCATGAGCGCGGCATGAGGCTCGTCATGGATCTCGTGGTCAACCACACGTCCGACGAGCATCCCTGGTTCCTCGAGTCCAGGGCGTCCAGGCACAGCGCCAAGCGCGACTGGTACTGGTGGCGCCCGCCGCGAGAGGGGTTTGAATTCGGAATGCCAGGAGCGGAGCCGACGAATTGGCGCGGCTTCTTCTCGGGCTCCACCTGGGAGCCCGACGACGAGTCGGGGGAGTACTTCCTGCACCTGTTCCACCCCAAGCAGCCCGACCTCAACTGGGAGAACCCGGAGGTGCGTCAGGCCGTCTACGCGATGATGCGCTGGTGGCTCGACAAGGGGGTCGACGGCTTCCGGATGGACGTCATCAACCTCATCTCCAAGGTGCTGCCGCTTCAGGACGGGGAACCGGGCCCGGGCGGGCTCGGCAACGGCTTCCCGCTCGTCGCGTGCGGCCCGCGCATGCACGAGTTCCTCCAGGAGATGCACCGCGAGGTCTTCGCCGGCCGTGACGCCGAGCTGCTGACCGTCGGGGAGATGCCCGGCGTCATGACGGACGATGCGATCCTCACCACGGATCCCGAGCGCCGCGAGCTCGACATGGTGTTCCAGTTCGACCACGTCGACGTCGACCACGGGCCCGGAGGGAAGTTCGACCCGCAGCCGCTCGACCTGGTGCGGCTCAAGGCGACCCTCGGCCGCTGGCAGTCCGAGCTGGGCGAGCGCGGCTGGAACAGCCTGTACTGGGACAACCACGATCAGCCGCGCGTCGTCTCTCGCTTCGGCGACGACGGCGAGCACCGGGCGCGCTCGGCCAAGGCGCTCGCGGCCGTCCTGCACCTCATGCGCGGCACGCCGTACATCTACCAGGGGGAGGAGCTCGGAATGACGAATGCCGGGCTCGGGTCGATCGACGACTACCGCGACGTCGAATCCCTGAACGCGTACGACGAGCTGCTCGCGCAGGGCTGGGAGGCCGGCCGGATCATGGCGGGGCTCAGGGCCGCGAGCCGCGACAACGCGCGCACGCCGGTGCAGTGGGACGCGACGGCTCACGCCGGCTTCACGGACGGCGAGCCGTGGCTCAAGGTGACGGCGAACCACACGTGGCTCAACGCCGGCGCGCAGGTCGACGACCCGGACTCCGTGCTGGCGTTCTACCGGGCGCTCATCGCGATGCGGCACGCGGACCCGGTCGTCGCGCACGGCGCGTTCGAGATGCTGCTGCCGGAGGACCCGCAGGTCTTCGCCTATCGCCGTCGCCTGGACGATGCGGTGCTCACGGTCGTCGCGAATCTCTCGGGCGATCCGGTGACCGCCGAGATCGACGTGGCTGGGGCATCGTGCGTGCTCCACAACCTCGGCGCGGGGGCCGAACCGGAGCCGGTCGGTGACCGCGGCATCGTCCTGGGGCCGTGGGAGGCTCGCGTCCACCGGGCGTGAGGCGCGGGCCGTGCGGCCTCACACCTGCCCCGGATGTCGGTGCGCGGGACGGCGAGGGCCCTGACGCAGAACGGCGGGACCGGGCCGAAGCCCGATCCCGCCGTCCGCTTGAAGTTCTAGGGTCGCGTCACTCGCCGCAGCTGCAACCGCCGCATCCGCAGCCGCCCGAGGTGTCCTCGGCAGCAGCCTTGTCGGAGGTGACCTCGATCAGGTCGATGCTCTGCTTCTCTGCCATAGGGCGCTCCTCTCGTCGGGGGTGCGGACTCGTCGTGGAGCCCGTCCCGCCACGATACGCCTCGGCGTCCGATCGCGGAATCCGCTGTGGCGAAGTGTGCGCGGCCGGCGCGTCACCAGATGCTGACGCGCTCCTCGGGGTCGAGCCACATGTCGTCGTCGGCGCCGACCTCGAAGGCCTCGTACCACGCGTCCATGTTGCGCACGATGCCGTTGACGCGGAACTCGCTGGGGGAGTGCGGGTCCGTGTTGAGGCGGGTGATCAGCGCCTCGTCGCGCACCTTCATGCGCTCGGTCAGCGCGTAGCCGACGAAGAAGCGCTGCAGGGCCGTCAGCCCGTTGAGCTCGGCGGCCTCCTCGACGGGGTGGCCCAGGGCGATCTCGTACGCCTTGAGGGCGATCTCGACTCCCGCGAGGTCTCCGATGTTCTCCCCGATGGTGAGCGCGCCGTTGACGTGGTGCTCCTCCGAGAGCTGGGCGGGGGAGTACGAGTCGTATTGCGAGATGAGCATCCCAGTGCGCTGCGAGAAGGCCTCGCGGTCGGCCTCGGTCCACCAGTCGTCGAGCTTGCCCGTGCCGTCGTACTTGGAGCCCTGGTCGTCGAAGCCGTGCCCGATCTCGTGGCCGATCACGGAGCCGATGCCGCCGTAGTTGACGGCGTCGTCCGCGCTCGGGTGGAAGAACGGGGGCTGCAGGATCGCCGCGGGGAATACGATCTCGTTCGCGACCGGCAGGTAGTAGGCGTTGACGGTCTGCGGCGTCATGAGCCACTCGGTGCGGTCGACCGGCTTGCCGATCTTGGACCACTCCCAGTCCTCCTCGAAGGCCGAGGCCGCGCGGATGTTGCCGACGAGGTCGTCCGCCGCCAGCTCGAGTCCCGTGTAGTCGCGCCACTTGTCGGGGTAGCCGATCTTCGGGGTGAACTGGTCGAGCTTCTCGAGGGCGCGCTTCTTCGTGTCCTCCGTCATCCACGTCAGGGAGGTGATGGACGCGCGGTACGCCTCGATGAGGTTCGCGACGAGGGCGTCCATGTGCCGCTTGTGGTCCGCGGGGAAGTGCGCCTTGACGTACTCCTGGCCGACCAGCTCGCCGATGACCGACTCGACCAGCCCGACGCCGCGCTTCCAGCGCTCGCGCTGCTGAGGCGCGCCGGACAGGACGGTGCCGTAGAAGTCGAAGTTGGCCTTCGACAGCTCCTCGGTGAGGTACGGCGCGCGCGAGTTGACGACCTTCCACCGCAGGTAGGTCTTCCAGGCCTCGAGGTCGGTTGCGGCCCAGGCCGCGGCGACGCCGGTGAAGAACTCGGGCTCGCTCACGACGAGCAGCTCATGCGCCGCCTCGGGCAGCTGGATGGCATCGGCCCATCCGGCCCAGTCCAGTCCAGGCGCCTCCGAGATCAGCGAGTCGAGCGTCATCGGGTTGTACGTGAGCTCGGCCTCGCGCGTCTTCACCACGTCCCAGTGGTGCGAGGCGATGGCCGTCTCGAGGTTCATGATCTCGGAACCCGTGAAAGCCACACCCGTCAGCGACGACATGCGGTCCACGTGAGCCACGTACTTCTCGCGCGTCTCAGCGTGCGCGTCCTCGCGGTAGTAGGCCTCGTCGGGAAGGCCGAGACCGCTCTGGGACATGTACACGACGTTGCGGTCCGGATCGGCCTTGTCCGCGAAGACGTAGTACCCGACGAGCCCGCTGATGCCGCCGCGCTCGAGCGTGCCCATCGCCCTCGCGAGCTCGCCGTGGTCGGCCGCCTCATCGATGAGCGCCAGATCCTGCTCGAGCGGGGTCATGCCGAGCGCGGAGGCCCTGTCGAGGTCCATGAAGCTCGCGTAGAGCGCGCCGATCTGCGAGTCCGCGGGGGCGTCCTCGATGATGACGCGCACCTGCTTCTCGGCCTCGTCGCGCAGCGTGTAGAACGACCCGTCGGCGGAACGGTCGTCGGGGATGACATGCTCGGTCTCCCAGATCCCGTTCACGTGGCGGAAGAAGTCGTCCTGCGGGCGGACCTCGCTGGAGAACTCGTCGGTGTCGATACCTGAGCGCTTCGTCATGCCCAACACCCTAGGGGGAGGGTCTGACGCGTGAGGGGTGGTTTCGCTGTCGGCGTGGCACGACGAAGAGCCGGGCAGGAACGATGCGGCACGCGCCCCGGCGACAGCCGTGCACCGCACCGCGCCTCAGATGGCATGATGGCGCCATGCGCCTCCACATCGCCGCGGACCACGCAGGGTTCGAGCTCAAGCAGCACCTGATCGCCCACTTCTCCGACGCAGGGGTCGAGGTCGTCGACCACGGTGCGTTCGAGTACGACGCGCTCGACGACTACCCGCCGTTCTGCATCGACGCGGCGACCGCCGTGGCGGCCGCCCCTGGCGACCTCGGCATCGTCATCGGCGGCTCGGGCAACGGCGAGCAGCTCGCGGCCAACCGGGTCAAGGGCATCCGTGCGGCACTCATCTGGTCCGAGGAGACCGCGAGGCTCGCGCGCCAGCACAACGACGCGCAGATCGGCTCGATCGGCGCGCGCATGCACTCGCTCGAGGAGGCGACCGCGATCGCCGACGCGTTCGTGGCGGAGCCCTTCAGCGGAGACGCGCGTCACCAGCGTCGGATCGACCTGATGCTCGACTACGAGGCCGCGCACTAGCCGCGAGGCCTCGGCGCCCGGCGAAGGGCGCGACGCGGCGCGCGACGCTCAGTCGACCCGGGACGCGAACAGGTGCTCCGGCGGCGACCACTTCGCGAGGTCCTCGGGCCACATCGGTCGGCCCAGGTAGAAGCCCTGAAGGTTGTCGCACCCCATGGAGACGAGCAGATCGAGGTCCGCGCCGCTCTCGACGCCTTCCGCCGTGCAGGTCATGCCGAGCGCGTGGCCGAGGTCGATGATCGAGCGCACGACCGTGCGCGACTCCTCCGACGTGGTGGCTGTCGCGACGAAGCTGCGGTCCACCTTGAGCTCGGAGAAGGGGAGCCTCGCGAGCTCGAGCATCGACGAGTAGCCGGTGCCGAAGTCGTCCAGGGAGACCTGGAAGCCCTCGAGCCGCAGACGCGTGAGGCGCTTGAGCGAGGTCACCGGATCGGACATCGCCGCGGTCTCCGTGACCTCGACGATCACTCGAGAGGGGTCGACCCCGCAGTCGTTCGCGAGGCCCATGAGCCGTTGGTCGAGTCGGCTCTCGCCGACCTCGGAGGCGGAGATGTTGATCGAGATCGTCTGCGTCTCGGGAAGCCTCGACGCGGCGAACCATGACAGGGCGCTCGTCATCACCGAGTTCGTGAGGTCCGAGGCCATCCCGTTCGCCTCGGCCACCGGGACGAAGACTCCGGGCGGGATCAGCCGGCCCTCGGGGGTGAGGCACCGTGCGAGAGCCTCGTAGCCCACCACCTTGCCGCTCGCGCACGAGACCTTCGGCTGAAGCGCCACCGTGATCTGCCCGGCGCCGAGCGCCTTGCGCAGGGACTCCGCTGTCACGACCGGGGCATCGCCCGCGGTCGTGGGGGCTGATGCGGCCGTCTTGGGAGTCGGATGCTCGGTGCGCACCTCGAGGATCTCGGTGAGCCTCGCGCGCGAGTACGGCTTGCCGAGCGATCCGGCGACGATGAGGCCGTGCGCCTTCGCGTAACGCAGCGCGGACTCGAGCACCCGGGTGTCCTGGCCGCTCGAGACGATCACGGCGGCCTCGCTCTCTCGCTTGGCGAGCTCCTCGAGCACCATGAGCCCGTCGTCGTGACCGAGCACGAGGTCGACCATCACGTGGGTGGGGCTCCAGTCGTCGTGGGCAGCGAGGAACGACTCCACGCTCGACTCGAGGCGCGCCTCGGCCCCGGTCGCGGTGACCATCGCGCGCGCCATCCGGCCGACGAGGTCGTCGTCATCCACGATCAGCACTCGCAGTCCCTGCGTCGCGTCGCTCATGCGTCGGCGCTCCTTCCCTCGGAAACCAGCCGCGAGACTCGTGAGGCGAGCTCGTGGATCGTGTACGGCTTGGTGAGCAGCTCCGACTCGGGGTCGAGTCGGCCATCCGCGGCGAGAACCTGCTCGGTGTATCCCGATACGCACAGTACAGGCAGCCCGGGCCGGGCCTCGCGAGCCTCGCGTGCGAGGTCGGTTCCAGACATACCCCCAGGCATCACGACGTCGGTGAGCAGCAGGTCGATGTCGTGATGCGAGTCGAGGATGTCGAGCGCCGCCCTGCCGTCGGACGCCTCAAGCACGTCGTAGCCGAGGTCCACGAGTCGCCGCGAGGTGTAGCCGCGCACCAGCGCGTCGTCCTCGACGAGCAGCACGGTCCCCTCGCCCGCGGTCGGCACCGGCGTAGGGACGGACCGGGTCTCCTCGACCTCGACCCGCGCGACAGGCAGGTACAAGGAGAAGGTCGATCCGGCCCCGACCTCGGAGGACGCGTTGAGCGTTCCGCCCGACTGCTGCGCGAAGCCCCACACCATGGCGAGCCCCAGCCCCGACCCGCTGCCGAGGGGCTTCGTCGTGTAGAACGGCTCGAACAGGCGGGGCAGGGCCTCGGGCGCGATGCCCGTGCCCGAGTCCCTCACCGCGAGCCGCACATAGTCGCCGGGGGGAAGCTCGATCGCGGACGTCTCGGCGGGGACGACGTGCCGGTGGAGGCCTGCCTCGATGACGACGGTGCCGCCGTCGATCATGGCATCGCGGGCGTTGATGACGAGGTTGAGCACGCTGTTGTCGAGCTTGCCGCGGTCGACCATGACCGTGGGCAGCCCTTCGGCGATGTCGTACGAGACCTCGATGGCGCCGCCCAGCGTCCGCTCGAGCAGAGGCGCCATCGCCGTGACGGCCTCGCCGATGGAGGTGGGCTCGGGGCTCAGCGTCTGCCTGCGGGCGAAGGCGAGCAGCGCGCCGATGAGGCCCGAGCCGCGCTCGGCGGCCTCGGCGATCATGGAGCGCATCGCCTCGTCCTCGGGTGCGAGCTCGGAATCGGCGAGCGCCTCCGCACCTCCGGAGATCACGGTGAGCAGGTTGTTGAAGTCGTGGGCGATGCCACCCGTGAGGCTGCCGACCGACTCGAGGCGGTTGGCCCGTTCGAGCCGCTGGTTCAGGTCGCGAAGCTCGGTCACGTCCTTGGTGTAGACGGTGAAGCCGGTCGCCTGGGCGGACACCGTGAGCTCGAACCATTTGTCGATGGTGGTGGCGTAGTGCGTGAACTGCACCGTGCGACCCGTGCTGCGCACGGCCTCGAACGCCCTCTCCATCTCGGTGCCCTTGAGGTGGGGGTAGGCCTCCCAGATGTGTCTTCCCAGGAGCGCTCCCGGCTCTCGGCTGAACATCTCGTTGGCCGCTCGGTTGAGGTAGGAGAAGTGCAGATCGTCGGTGTACACGATCACGCCGTCGGTGATCGAGTCGAGAGTCTCCTCGAGCTGGAGCGCGATCGCGGCGGTCTCGCGCTGGCTCTGACGCAGCGCCTGGACGTCGGACGCCGTCGCCCACCACTGCATCGACGAGCCGGCCAGCGCGGGCGTGGTGGGCTCGATCGGGACCGCGCGCACGGTCTGCGCGCGGTAGATCCCGTCGTGCCTGCGGACCCGCAGCTCGACCTCGTATCGCTCCTTCGCCGCGAGCGCCGGCAGGATGACGTCCAGGGCATGCGCGCGATCGTCGGGGTGGACCACCTCGAGCCAGTCCTCGCGGTCGTGGAGATCTCGCCCGAGGAACTCGCGCGTGCCGTGCGAGGTGTAGGTGATCCTGCCGTCGTCGTCCGTGAGCCACACGGGCAGCGGCATCGACTCCGCGAGCGCCACGAGGCGGTCCTGCTCGGCGCGCAGCTCCTCTGCCGTCCCCTCGAGCTCGTGCACGGATGACATGAGCTCCTGCTCGGCCGCCGCGAGGCGCTCCCTGCGTCGCACGCCGAGCACCGCGAGGGCTGCGACGAGCACGATGCCGCCAGCCTGCATCGCCCTGTTGGAGGCGAAGTCGGCGGCGTCGAGATGGAAGTCGGCGCTCCCGGGGTCGCCGAGCGAGGCGATCAGGATGCCCGCGATCGAGGCTCCCGCGACGATCAGGATGAGGCGGGTCCGCTCGGCGAGCATCGCGGTGAGGATGAACAGCGAGTATCCCGCTGCGACGCCGATCGGCACGTCGACGATCAGGTCGGTCACGAAGACCGCGAGCACGCCGACGGACACGATGGCGACATCGATCGCCACGCGTCGTCCTGCCGGCATTCGCTCCCGCATGCGGCTCCCCTCAGAACCCGGGACGCGAGCGGCACGCCCCCGTACCGCCGAGCCTAGCGCCGCGCTCCCGCGTCGTACATGTGTGAAAGATCACTTGCCGTGCCTCGCGGTCAGTGCGGCGAGCGCGACCGCGAGCTCCTGGACTCGGTACGGTTTCGCCAGGTAGGAGACCCCATCGACGATTCGCCCGGCCGCCGCGAGGTGCTCCTCGCCCGCGCCGGACAGGCACAGGACGGGGACGCCAGGGCGTGCGCGTCGGATCTGCTCGAGCGACTCGGGCCCGGTGAGCGCACCGGGCAGCGCGGCATCCGTCACCACGATATCGACGTCGGATCCCTCGGCGAGGAGCTGGAGCGCGTCCGCGCCGTCCTTCGCCTCGACGACGCGATAGCCGAGGGAACCCAGCTGGGACGCCGCGAGAGCGCGGACCGCGGCATCGCCCTCGACGAGGAGGACGTCGGCGTCGCCGCGGGGCGGCTCGGCCAGGGACGATGCGGGGGCCGCCGGGTCTGTCGAGGTCGCCTCGGGAAGGTGCAGGCAGAAGGTCGAGCCGACGCCGAGGTCCGACATGACGGTGAGCGCTCCGCCCGACTGCTGCGCGAAGCCCCATGCCATCGCGAGGCCCAGCCCGGTGCCCTCGCCTGGGGCCTTGGTGGTGAAGAACGGCTCGAACAGGCGGTCGAGCACCTCGGGGTCGATGCCCGTCCCGCTGTCCTCGACGGACAGGCGGACGTACTCGCCGGAAGGGACGTCGACGATGATCGAGCCCTCGTCGGAGGGGAGGGTCTCGCGGCGGGCCTCGATGCGCAGCCGTCCGCCGCCGGGCATCGCGTCGCGCGCGTTGATGACCAGGTTCAGCACCGCGTTGTCGAGCTTCGAGCGGTCCACGAGCACGTTCGGCAGGTCGTCGTCCACGGAGAGCTCGATGGCGATGGAGTCCCCGAGCGTCCGCACCAGCATCGGCCGCATGCCGGCGACCGCCTCCGCGACGCTCGTGGGCTCGGGGTGGAGCGCCTCGTGGCGAGCGAACGCGAGCAGGGAGCGGATGAGTCCCGCCCCCCGGTCGGCGGCCTCCGCGACCATGCTCCTCATCTCGTCGCCCGCGGGGGAGAGGTCCTCGGCGGCGAGCGCGTCGGCGCCGCCCGAGATCACGGTCAGCAGGTTGTTGAAGTCGTGCGCGATGCCGCCCGTGAGGCTGCCGATCGACTCGAGCCGGTTCGTCCGCTGCCGGTGGTGCTCGAGCTCGTGCTCCGCGGTGACGTCCCTCATGTATCCCGTGAAGCCGTCCACGGCTGGGGTGATCGTGATGTCGATCCATCCGCCGGCCTGCTGCGCGTGGTGGACGAGGTGACGCGCGAGTCCCGTGGACCGGACCTCCTCGAACGCGGACTCGAGTGCGGAGCCCTCCAGGTAGGGGTAGAGGTCGACGAGCCGCTCCCCGGCGAGTTCCCGCACCGTGCGCCGCAGGATGGCGCAGGCGCCGGGGTTCGCGTAGGTGATCGTGAGGTCCCGCCCGAGCGTGACCACCCCGTCGCCGATCGAGTGCAGCGTCTCAAGGTGCTCGCGTGTCGCTCGCGCGGCCTGCTCCTGGGTCACGCGCAGGTCCTCGACGTCGATCGCTGTGGCCCACCAGTGGGTGGTTCCGTCGAGCTGCATGGGGGAGGCCTGGACCGCGTGGGCGCGATACTCGCCTGACGCGCTGCGGAAACGGGCCTCGAAGCTGTAGGCCTCGCCGCCCTCGATGGCCCGCATCGTTGTGACGTGGACGCGCCGCTGGTCCTCCGCGTGCACGACGTCGAGCCATTCGTCGAAGCGCAGCGGATCCTGGCCCAGGTACTCGCGGACCGCGCGATTGGCGAAGCTCATGGTGCCGTCGGCCGACATGAGCCACACGGGGGTCGCGATCGACTCGGCGAGCGTCGTCGTGCGAGTCTGCTCGGCGTGGAGCTGCGCGGTGGTCCCCTTGAGCTCGTCGAGCGACGTGTCGCGCTCGGCGAGGGCCCTCTCGGCAGCGTGGCGGTGCCGCACCTCCGCCACGGCCAGGACCGCGGCGAGCACGACGCCCAGCACCTGGAAGCCGCGCGCGACCTGATGCTCGGACTCGGTGATCACCAGGGTGTCGGCGGTGTGGGAGACCAGCTCCGCGGTCAGGATCGCGACCACCGCGGCCGCTGAGATCCACAGGATCAGCGCGATGCGCTCGGTCCGCATGGCCAGGATGATCAGCAGCGCGTAGACGACGGTCATGCCGATGGGGAACTGCACCATCAGGTCGACGCCGAACGTCGCGACGACGCCGAGTGAGAGCAGCCCCGCGGTCACGACGAGGCTCCGTCGCCGCGCCGTCGCTTCGGCCATGCCGCGCTCCCCTCAGTCAGAGCTCGCAATCCACCGGTACTCAGGAGAGATGCTAGTCGCGCGGCGCGTCGCGGCACAGGCCCTGTCGCGACGGGTGTGCCATACTGACCCCGATGCACACCGCGATCATCATTCCGTAGCGCGTCGGCGGACCCTCCCCGACGCGCAGCCTCCCGCACCCAGGGGGGCTTTTTTGTTGGGAGGGTGAGCCGGCGGCACGAGCCGAGGAGCGACACGATGACGGATCTCACTGTCGAGGTCTACGACACGACCCTGCGCGACGGCGCCCAGCAGGAGGGCATGAACCTGTCCGTCGCGGACAAGATGACCATCGCGCCGCTGCTGGACCAGCTCGGCGTGGGCGTGATCGAGGGCGGCTGGCCGGGGGCAGTGCCCAAGGACACCGAGTTCTTCCAGCTGGTCGCCAAGGAGCTCAGCTTCCGTCACGCGCAGTTCGCCGCGTTCGGGATGACGCGTCGTGCCGGGTCCACCGCCGCGGCGGACCCGCAGGTGCGCGCCCTGCTCGACTCCGAGGCCCCGATCCTCACGCTCGTCGCGAAGACCGACATCCGTCACGCCGAGCGCGCCCTGAGGGTGAGCCCCGACGAGAATCTGCGGATGATCGAGGAGACGGTGGCCTTCCTCGTCGACGAGGGCCGCCGCGTCGTCCTCGACGCCGAGCACTTCTTCGACGGCTACCGCTTCGATGCCGACTACTCCGTGAGGTGCCTCCTGGCCGCCGAGGCGGCCGGCGCATCGTCCCTGGTCCTGTGCGACACGAACGGGGGGATGCTCCCGGACGACGTGACCCGCATCGTCACCGACGTGCGTGCCAGGACGACGGCGGCGCTCGGCATGCACGCACACAACGACTCGGGCTGTGCTGTCGCGAACTCCCTGGCGGCCGTGTCCGCGGGCGCGACGCACGTCCAGGGCTGCGTGAACGGCTACGGCGAGCGCACGGGCAACGCCGACCTGATCGCGGTCGCGGCGAACCTCGAGATCAAGCGCGGCGCCACCGCGCTTGCGCCGGGCGGGCTCGCGGAGTCGACCCGCATCGCGCACGCGATCGCCGAGGTCACCAACATCGCCCCCTTCGCTCGCCAGCCGTACGTGGGCGCCTCGGCGTTCGCGCACAAGGCGGGACTGCACGCGTCGGCGATCAAGGTCGACCCGGACCTGTACCAGCACACCGACCCCGCGCTCGTGGGCAACGACATGAGGATGCTCGTGTCGGAGATGGCAGGCCGCGCCTCGATCGAGCTCAAGGGCAAGGAGCTCGGCTACGACCTCTCGGGTCAGGGCGAGCTGCTCAAGCGGGTCACCGATCGCGTCAAGCACGCCGAGGCCGCCGGCTACACGTATGACGCTGCGGACGCATCGTTCGACCTGCTGCTGCGCTCCGAGCTCGGCACGCTCGACCGCTACTGGTCAGTCGAGGAGTGGCGCGTGCGCGTGTCCTCGGAGCCCGGCGATCCCACGGAGGCCGGCGCCGAGGCGGTGCTCAAGCTCCGCGCGGGCGGGGACCGCCACCTCGTCGTCGGCGAGGGCAACGGCCCTGTCAACGCGCTCGACCACGCGCTTCGCACCGCGCTCGCGAAGGTCTATCCCGAGATCGGACGATTCGAGCTGACCGACTTCAAGGTCCGCATCATGGACGCGAGCCACGGCACCGACGCGATCACCCGTGTGCTCGTGACCACCGTGGACACGGACACCGGGCGCTCGTGGGTGACGGTGGGCGTCGGGCCCAACATCATCGAGGCGTCCTGGGAGGCGCTCACCGACGCGTTCTACTACGGGCTGGCTTCGCTGGACGTCGCGCCGACGCCCTGAGCGAGCCTCACGTGCCGTGAGTGAGCGTCAGCGCGAGCCGGTGCGCTGCTCCATGGCCTCCGAGACTCGCTGGGTCAGCTGCTGCGCCGTGTAGGGCTTCGACAGCAGCAGCACGCCCTCGTCGAGGCGGCCGTTGTGGAGCACGACGTTCTCCGTGTACCCCGACGTGAACAGCACGGGGACCTCGGGACGGCGGCGATGCACCTCGTCGGCGAGGTCGCGGCCGGTCATCCCGTCGGGCATGATCACGTCGGTGAACAGCAGGTCGATCGTGTCGAGCCTCTCAAGGAGCTCGAGCGCCGCGGGGCCCGAGGACGCCGCGTGCACCGTGTGCCCCAGCCCGCGCAGCCGTTCGGTCGCGAACGTGCGAACGAGGTCGTCGTCCTCGGCCAGCAGGATCACGCCGGGGCGGATCGGGTGGATCGGCGGAAGCTCGTGGGGCGCGCGCGAGGCGACACCGTTGCCCGACAGCGGCAGGTACAGCTTGAACGTCGTGCCGATGCCCTGCTCGGAGTAGACCGCGATGTGGCCGCCCGTCTGCTTCACGAAGCCCCACACCATGGCCAGACCGAGGCCCGACCCCTTGCCCTTCGCCTTGGTCGTGAAGAAGGGCTCGAAGAGCCGGTCCACGTCCTCGGGGGCGATCCCCTCCCCGGAGTCGGAGACGTCGACGAGCACGTAGCGGCCGGGGGAGACCTCGGCATGGCTGTTGGCGTACGCGTCGTCGAGGACCGTCTCGGTGGCGCCGATGGTGACGCGGCCGCCCTCGGGCATCGAGTCGCGGGCGTTGAGCACCAGGTTGATGAGCGCGTTCTCGAACTGGCCGACGTCGAGCATGACGGCAGGGAGATCGTGGTCGGGCCTGACCACGAGCTCGACCGTCTCGCCGACGGTGCGCTCGAGCATCGGCGTGAGCGTGGCGAGGCAGTCCTCGAGGTCGATCGCGTGCGGTTCGAGCGGCTGCTTGCGTGCGAAGGCCAGGAGGCGTGAGGTGAGGTCAGCGCCGCGCTTGGCGCCCTCGACGACGAGCTCGGCCATCTCGCGCGCCTCGTGGCCCACCTGAGGGTCCTCCGCGACCGCCTCGGCGCCGCCGAGGACGACCGTGAGCACGTTGTTGAAGTCGTGCGCGATCCCGCCGGTGAGCCGTCCCACCGACTCGAGGCGCTGCGCCTGCGCGAGCTGCTCCGACAGGCGGCGCACCTCGGTGACGTCCCGGTGGAACACCGACAGGCCGCGGGGGGTGGGGGTGGCGGTCACCGTGAACCACTTCTTGAGGTTCTCGCTGAAGTAGGTGAAGGTGTGCGGGGAGCCCGTCGCCATCGCGATCTGCAGGCCCTCCTTGCCGTCCCTGTTGGGGTCGAACGGGAAGACGTCCCAGAGTCGCTCTCCGACGAGGTTGTCCGAAAGCCGCCCGATCTCGGCACGGGCGGCGGAGTTCACGTAGGCGATGCGCCAGTCATGGTCGACCGCGTACACCCCGTCGGTCGTGGACTCGAGGATCGTGGCGACCTCGGCCGCGAGGTCCTCGGCATGCTGCTTGAGCTCGACCGTCGTGTTGACGTTGAGGGAGCTTCCCCACCAGCGGATGACCTGACCCATGCCGTCTGTCTCGGGGACCGCGGTGACGTGGAACCACTCGTACTCGCCCGTGCGGCTACGGATCCGGTGCTCGATCTCGTATCTCTCGCCGACCTCGAGCGCGTGGCGCCAGGAGGACATGGTGTGTTCTCGATCGTCCGGGTGGATGTGCTCGATCCACTGGGGGGTGAGATCCGCGACCGAGGGGATCCCCGTGTAGTCGAGCAGGGCGTTGTTCGCGTACTCGAACCCGCCCGTGGGGTGGGCGGTCCAGATGGCGAACGGAACCGACGACGCCATCGCGGTGAAGCGCTGCGCCTCGGCCTCGGCGGCCGACTCGGCCTCGGCCCACCGGGAGATGTCCTGCATCGAGCCGTGGACCACGGTCCGGCCCTCCGCGTCGGTCGACACCGGGTCGCCCATGATGAGCAGTCGTTTGTGGGCGCCGCTCGCGGTCACCGCGTCGAACTCCGAACGGAAGGGCGAGCTCGTCTGGAAGGCGTGCAGGAACCCGCCGAGGAAGCGCTGCTGGTCGTGCGGGGCCAGGAAGTGGATCGCCTGGGCCACGTCGATCGGGGTGTCGGGCTCGACCTCGATGATGGCGGCCGCGCGCGGCCGCCAGATCACGGCCTGCAGCACGGGGTCGAAGTACCACGTCCCGATCGGCGCGATCTCCGAGGCCGCGGCCACCATCTTCGCGGTCTGCTCGTAGGTGAGCTCCGCGGCCTGCAGGTCGGTCTCGAGGCGGTGCGCCTGCTCGGTGCGCCTGAGCGCGATCAGGACGGCGGCGGCGCTCGCCACGACGAGCGCGACCGCGGTGAGGTGAGAGAACAGCATCGGCCCGAGATCGTCCTCGGAGCCGGGGATCTTCGCGATGCTGACGGAGATCACGACTGCCGAGGAGACGGCTGCCGTCCCGACCACGTAGCGGCGGGAGCGCGTGAATCCGGAGGCGAGCACCACGATCGCGTACATCGAGCTGATGTCGTAGCCGCGCGGCAGGAAGACGTTCACGATCGCGACGGCGAGGAGCCCGATCGCGACGAGCAGCCACGCGGGGGCGTCGCGATGGCGCGAACGGTCACGGATCGGCGCTCCTGGGGCCGACGGAGGCCTCAGCTGGCGCAGATCCTCCACGCTGGGACCCGGGGTCCCGCCCTCAGCGGAAGACGCCATGCGGTCATGCTAGCCGGGGTGTCCAGGGGGTCCACAAGGAATGTGATGGATCGCGCACTCCGTGACAGTTCGAGGCGTCGTGCCTGGAGAACGCCTTCCGGTGCGGGCGCTCGGGGCCCTCGGGGTGAGGGGAGGCCACGCGACAGGGCAGGATGGACCCATGCATGGCGAGTACAAGGTCCCCGGCGGCAAGCTCGTTGTCGCCGACGTCGAGACGACCACCGACACCACCACCGACGCCGACCACCCGCGGTTGAGCAGCGTCGTGATCTCCGGCGACTTCTTCATGGAGCCGGCCGAGACGATCCTCGAGATCAACGCGGCGCTGACGGGGCTTCCCGCGTCGACGGCCGTCGGCCCGCTCGCGGAGGCCGTCGAGCGCGCGACCGCGGGGGCGACGATGATCGGCTTCACGCCCGAGTCCGTCGCGATCGCGGTCCGACGCGCGCTCGGGCATGCGACGAGCTGGCACGACCACACGTTCGACGTGATCCACGACGAGCCCCGCGCGCCGCATATGCAGATGGCGCTCGACGAGGTGCTGACCCAGGAGGTCGCGGCGGGACGCCGCGGTCCCACGCTGCGTGTGTGGGAGTGGGAGCGGCCCACGGTCGTCATCGGCTCGTTCCAGTCGCTGCGCAACGAGGTGGACCCTGAGGGGGCCGAGCGCCACGGCATCACGGTGACCAGGCGCGTCTCGGGCGGGGGCGCGATGTTCATCCAGCCGGGCAACACGATCACCTACTCGCTGTCCGTCCCGTCCTCCCTGGTCGAGGGCCTCAGCTTCGAGCAGTCCTACGCGTTCCTCGATGACTGGGTCCTGGGCGCGCTGCGCGACGTCGGGGTCGACGCGACCTACGTGCCGCTCAACGACATCGCCTCACCGGCGGGCAAGATCGCGGGCGCGGCGCAGAAGCGCTACGCCGCGGGCGCGGTCCTCCACCACGTGACGATGGCGTACGACATCGACGCCGACGCGATGCTCGAGGTGCTGCGCATCGGTCGCGAGAAGCTCTCCGACAAGGGCACCAAGAGCGCGAACAAGCGTGTGGACCCGGTGCGCAGCCAGACGGGCATGGCGCGCGCGGACGTGATCGACGCGTTCCTTGCGCACTTCGCCGGCCGCTACGCGACCCAGCCGGGCGTGGTCACCCACAACGAGGTGCAGGACGCCGAACGGCTCGTCGAGACGAAGTTCGGCACCGAGGAGTGGATCCGACTGGTGCCGTAGGCGCCGCGTCGGTCAAGTGCCGTAGGCGCCGCATCGTCCCTGGACGATGCGGGGGTCGCGGACGATGCGGTCCGTGCCCGCCCGTGGTGGGCCGGGTGCGTCGTCAGACGGCGACGCCGACGAGCGTTCCGACTCCGAACGTGATCGCCATCGCGACCGAGCCTCCGAGCACGTTGCGGATCACGGCCTTCGGGTAGGGCGACTTCGCGATGTATGCGGAGATGTAGCCCGTGATGCCGAGCGCGATCGCGACGAGCACGAAGGTCAGCGGGATGCGCCAGCCGGCGGGCGGAAGAGTCGTGGTGAGCAGCGGCGTGAGGCCGCCGATCGTGAACGCGACGATCGAGGCGAAGCCGGCGGCCCACGGGTTGGTGAGGTCGTCGGGGTCGATCCCGAGGTGCATGCGGGCGTGGACGTTCAGCGGGTCCTTGGCCATCTGCTCGGTGGCGGCCGCGCGGGCCGTCGCCTCGCTCATGCCGGTGTCCATGTGGAGCCGCACGAGCTGCTCGAGCTCCCAGTGCGGGCGCGCCTTCTGCCAGATGCGCTCGCGGTCGAGGAGGGCCTCCTCGGCGTCGCGCTGCGCCGACACGGAGACGAACTCGCCGACGCCCATCGAGAGGGCTCCTGCGACGATGCTCGCGATCGCGGTGAGGATGATGATCGACAGGTCCGTCGTGGCGGCGGCGACGCCGACCAGCAGGGCGGCGATGGAGACGATGCCGTCGTTGGCTCCGAGGACGCCCGCGCGCAGCCAGTTGAGGCGCGAGGACATCGCCTCCTCGTCGGGGCCCGCGAAGATGTTGGGCCGATGGGTGTCGCTGCTCATGCGGCAAGGCTAGAGCCGTGCGCCGCGCTCTGCTAGGCAGATGAGGCTTCCCTCACCGCGTGTCGCGGTGTCGCGACGCACGCGCGCGCCGGGCTGCAGGCGCGCGGCGGGCTGCAGGCGCGCGGCGTCCGCGGCCGCGCCGCATCCACCGACGTCTCAGGCCGCGGGACGCGCGCCCATGATCGCGGTGCCGACGCGCACCATGGTCGCGCCCTCGGCGATCGCCCATTCGAGGTCGTTCGACATGCCCATCGACAGGTGCCACGCCTCGCGCAGGTCGCACCTGCCGCGCTCGGACTCGATCAGCGCGGTGTCGCGGATCTCGCGCAGACGCCGGTAGCCGGCCCGCACCGCGTCCTCGTCGGATGAGTTGAGGCCGATGGTCATGAAGCCGGTGACGGTGAGCGCAGGGAGCTTCTGGACCTCGGCAGCGAGCGCGAGGGCCTCGTCCGGGTCCACGCCTGCCTTCGAGTCCTCGCCGGACACGTTCACCTGGATCATCACGTCGAGACTCTTCTCGCGCTCGGACGCGAGGCGCGAGAGCCGCTCGGCGAGCGTGAGCGAGTCGACGGTCTGGACGCAGCTCGCGAACTCGACGGCGGTCGCTGCCTTGTTGCGCTGGAGCTGGCCGATCACGTGCACCTCGGCGCCCGCCTCCAGCAGGGCGGGGCCCTTCACCGCGAGCTCCTGCATGCGCGACTCGCCGACGAGCGTGCCGCCGGCCTCGACCACTGCTCGGGCCGCATCGGCGTCCTTGGTCTTCGTCGCGACGAGCAGGCGCACGCCCGCGCCGGCGCGCCCGCACGACGCCTCGGCCACGTGGATCCGTGCCTTGACCTCCGCGATCGCGGAGGCGGGGTCCCAGCCGGCGGGCGGGGGAGTGAGGTCCATCAGCTCTCCTTGGCTATCGGCGCCACGACGGCGTCGGTGAGGCGGATCAGATCGGCGGGCGCGAGCGAGATGTCCATCCCACGTCGTCCTCCCGAGACGTAGATGACGTCGAAGAGCTCGGCGGTCTCATCGAGCGCGGTCGGCAGCGCGGTGCGCTGGCCCAGCGGCGAGATGCCACCGACGACGTAGCCGGTCGCGCGCTCGGCGTGCTTGGGGTCGGCCATCTCGGCACGCTTGGCGCCGAATGCCTTGGCGAGCGCCTTGAGGTCCAACCGGCCGTCCACGGGCACGATCCCGACGCTGAGATGTCCGTCGACCTCGGCGCACAGCGTCTTGAAGACCTGCTCGGGCTCGACCCCGAGCGCCGTGGCGGCCTCCATCCCGAAGCTGAGGTCGGTCGAGGGGTCGTGCTCGTACTCGTGCACGCCGTGCGCGACACCGGCCTCGAGGAGGGCGTGGATCGCGGGCGTGCTGCCGCCGGCGGCGTGCTTGCGGGACATGTGCCCATTCTGTCGTGTCCGGGCGTCGGCTCGTCGCCCCGGTACCGTATGCGGGTGGCTGACGAGACTCTCACCAAGGTCGACATGTGGACCGACGGCGCATGCAAGGGCAACCCTGGACCGGGCGGCTGGGGCGTGCTGATGAAGGCCTCCGGGCGCGAGAAGGAGCTCTTCGGCGGCGAGAAGGTCACCACGAACAACCGCATGGAGCTCATGGCGGTGATCGAGGGCCTCAAGACGCTCAACCGCCGCTGCGACGTCACGCTTCACGTCGACTCGCAGTACGTGAAGAACGGTGCCCAGTCCTGGATGAAGGGCTGGAAGCGCAACGGCTGGAAGACCTCGAACAAGCAACCCGTGAAGAACGTGGAGCTGTGGAAGGCGCTCGACGAGCAGCTCGGCCGCCACGACATCACGTGGGTGTGGGTCAAGGGACATGCCGGCGACCCCGGCAACGAGAAGGCCGACGAGCTCGCCAACCGCGGCACGCCCAAGGCGTAGGTTTCTCCTCGGACCCAGGGACGATGCTGGGGTGGTCGCGACAGCAGGGACGGTGACGATGCTCGGGTCGGGGAGGTGCGCGTGAACGGCAGGTTCGCCGCCGTGGGCGCGCTCGTCCTGACCTCGATCCTGTGGGGCACGACCGGCACCGCGGCGACCTTCGCTCCCGACGCGGGCCCGCTCGCGATCGGCGCTGCGGCACTCGGCATCGGAGGACTGCTGCAGGCTGCCATCGCGATCCCGGCCCTGCGCCGGGACGCGGCCCGTCTCAGGGCCGACTGGCGCATCGTCCTGGTGGGTGGCCTGGCCGTCGCGATCTATCCGCTCGCCTTCTACTCGTCGATGCACCTCGCGGGCGTGGCCATCGGGACGACGATCTCGCTCGCGTCGGCGCCGCTCGCGGCCGGGGCGCTTGAGCGAGTGGTCGACGGGACGAGGCTTGGTCGCACCTGGATGGTCGCTGCGGGGCTGGGCGCGTTGGGCGCCGGTCTCCTGAGCGCGTCCGACCTCTCCGGCCACTCGGGGTCCGAAGGTGGCACCGGCTCCGACAACGGCACCATGTGGGGAGTGCTGCTCGGCCTGGTGGCGGGCGCGACCTACGCGACCTATTCGTGGGCGGCGCGCCGGCTCATGCAGGCGGGCTCCTCGCGCGGCGCCTCGATGGGTGCGGTGTTCGGGCTTGGCGGGCTGATGCTCATGCCGGTGCTGCTCTTCACCGGAGCGCCGCTCGTCGCGACGCCCGAGGCCTTCGCGGTCGCGGCGTACATGGCGCTCGTGCCGATGTTCGCGGGCTACGTGCTGTTCGGCTTGGGGCTCGCCACTGTCGGCGCGTCCACGGCGACCACGATCACCCTGCTCGAGCCGGCCGTCGCCGCCGTGCTCGCCTTCGTGGTGGTGGGGGAGCGGCTCGGACCGCTCGGCTGGATCGGGCTCGTGCTGATCGGCGTCGTGCTGGTGCTGCTCGCGCTCGCTCCGAGCACGGACGACGCGACCGGCGAGCCGGAGCTCGAGGCCCGCCTCTAGCCTCTCCTCGCGCGTCGGCGCGTCCGGTCGCGTCGCGCACTCTGGCAACGCTCCCGTGCGCGGACTCATGCTGCGAGGTCGAGGGCTGCTCGGCCGCCGAGGCGGGGTGTCTGGGTGGGGTCGATGTGTCGGGGTGGCACGATCCATACCCGGTGGTCGCGTATCCGGACGTCCCAGCCGTCGCGGTGCAGGTCGTGATGACAAGAGGTGCATAGGAGGACGCCGTTGTCGACGTTGGTCGGGCCGGTGTCTCGGTCCCACCAGCGGATGTGGTGGGTCTCGCACCAGTCGGGCGGGGCATGGCATTTCGCGCAGCCGCCGTCGCGTTCGCCCAGGTAGAGGGCCTGTGCTTTGGTGAAGAGCCGTCGTTTGCGCCCCCAGTCGAGGACCTCGCCCTTGCCGCCGAGCACGGCGGGGATGATCTCGGCGTCGGCGGCCAACTGCCGGGCGGTGGTCACGGACACAGGAGTGTCGAGGCCGTCGACCTCCGCGACGCCCTCGCCGGTTTGCAGGTCCGCCAAGGTCATGCGCACCACGACGGTGGTCTTCACGCCCGCGTGCCCCGCCTCGCAGCCTGCGCCGTGGCGTGCCAGAGCGACGAGCGCGTCGGCACGCATCTGCGCCGCGCTGCGACGATCCTCACCGCTCTTGCCTTGGCGATCGCTGTCGCCCCGCTGGTCGTGGAAGCCTGCGCGCACGTAGGCGTCCATGAATGCCTTGATGGGTGCGGCCGACGCGGCATCGAGTACGGCGGTCAGCCTCCACGATCCGTCGGCCTTGGCCGTCAGCGACGCGGAGCGCTGCTGACGGTGTCGGTCTTCGCGCTTCTTGACCTCGTCGGGGTTCACGCGCGCCTCGGCGGCCGCGATCATCCGCCGCACCTGCGCCAACGGCAACCCCAAGGCCTTCGCCACCGCATTACGCTCGAAGACCGCCAGTTCCTCACCCTCGAGCATGTCGGCGACCCGCACCAGCGCCTGGCCGATCACGTCACCGGCCTCGATGGACAGCTCCATCCGGCGCACGGCGTCGGCCAGCACGGGGAGCACCGGCCCCTGAGGTGCGCCGTCGCCCGCCTCGGCGTCGACATCGGCCTCGCCATCAGCGCCGAGGCCGAACAGGTCCTCTCCGAGCTCCTCGGCCAGCGCCTGCGCTCGAGCGGCCGCCTCCTCGGCGCGCCGAGCCTTCTCCGCATCGTCCAGCACTTTGCCCACCCGGGCCTGACGGCCGGCCTCGGCCGTCGACCCGCCTGATATCGACGCGACGAACCCCTCCGCGGTGCGGAATCCCTGCCCGCGAGCAAGCCCGACGCCCTCGTCGTCATCCGAGCGGCGGAACGTCTCCGCGACCATCCGCGCGGACTCGACGTCGAGCTCTCGCCGCACCGCGAACAGCTCCTTCTGTCGCTCCAGCAGCAGCCGCTGCGGCCACGCCTGCGCGCCGTCGACGAGCGCACGCAAGGCAGCCAACCCAGCCCGCACCTGGGCGAACGCCGCGCCCATCTCGTCGTCTGAAGTCATGAGCACAGTCAAACACCGGGGTCTGACAAAACGGACAAACAGGATGCACGGGCGTTCGCGGTCGACCTGAAATGCGGCGCGACTCAGGCCGGCTTGCTGGTTAAATCGTCACCAACTGATGTGGCAGACCCGATCTCAGTCTCCGCGGCTGCACCGAAGCCGTGTTTGCTGGAAACATCGCGCGCGTGGAAGCGGCTCAAGTGGAATAGGTGCCCAATGAAGGCAAAGAGAGCGAGTCGGGGCGAGCACATTGCGAGGCTCACGGCTGCTGCCGCAGGGAACGCGCTGATCTTCGGGCTGCTCATATTCGGGGAGGCGTGGCCCATGTGGCTCAAGATCATCCTCGTGATTGCCGCACTGTGTCTCGTTCCGGAGGGTAGCCCCTATGGGAAGTGGCTTCCCCTCCCGAAGCGGATGGAGCGCGGCGCAACGGACGTTCTCCTCACACGGATCGGTATGCAAGACACGCGGGTGTTGCAGATCGTGCGCAAGTGCGGAGGGGAGGTCGAGTCGTTGGATGAACTGCACCAGGAATTCAAGCGAAACTCAGAACTGCTAGTCGCCTCCGGTATCTCTGATGCCGAAGCCCAGCGCTGTCTGGCCTCGCTACAGCAAGCTGGTGCAAGCGCTCGCATCTGCGCGACTGCGCCGATTCCGACGGCCTAACGCGTGAGGTCTGAAGCCTCTCGACGGTAGTGCGCCATTTCTCCCTCGCGTCGATCGCCCGGCGGAACTCGCATCCCACGCGGAGTGCTCACCTTCCACCCAACGTGCGTTGGCGGCACCGGGTGGATTGACGTGTAGCGGGCTTGACCGCTGTTTCGGCGCCACGCGCTCCGACAGGCCCCTCCGACTAGGATCGATCCAACACCAGGGGGGAACACCGTGATTGCTTCAGCCGTCGTTGGAGTGCTGTTCGTTGCGGCTGTGGTCGCGCTCACGGTTGCGGGGGCATTCGCCGTTCGTCGCCGCTCGAAGAACTAGAACCGGGCCGACGCGCAGGAGGGCGCGCGGACCGCCAAGGGGTGGATTGGCGCATAGCGGGCCTGCCGACGGGCGTCTCGCTTGGCGGACGCTCCCCAGCGCACTTCTCTCTGCATTCTCTGCATGTGGCTTGTCGCCATCGAAATGGGAGCGGACACGCCGAGCGCAGAGCCCGCTGCGTGTCGGAGCGTCGAACCTCCGGCGTCGTAGTGTCGTGAGGAGACAACGTCGTGGGCGGGCGGCGTCGTGCTTGGCGCATCCCGAGCCGGGACCCGATCGGGAGGAGAGTCATGCTCGAGAACTCGTTGGAGCTCGGGATCGACGTGGGGATCAGCGTCGGTGTCGCGCTGCTGGTGCTCCTCGTCGCCGAGGCGATCATGCGCAGGCTCGCGCGGCGCAGCGAGTGGGCGCGCGAGCTGTTCGTCCAGGTGCGTCGCCCGTTCCGGGTGCTCGCGGTCGTGGTCGGCCTGTGGATCGGAGTGCGGGCGGCGCTGATCGGGGTCGACTGGTGGCCCGGGATCACGCGCATCTTCACGATCGCGGCGATCGTGATCGTCGCGTGGCTGCTGGTCGCCTTCGTGCGCTTCTTCTCGGACGTCGCGCTCGGCTACAGTCGCATCGACGTTCCCGACAACGGGCTCGCCCGCCGGCTGCGCACGCAGACGCTGATCGTCAAGCGACTCGCGGTCGCGCTCATCGTCATCATCGCGGTCGGCGGGATCCTCTTCACGTTCGACGAGGTGCGCGCGGTCGGCGCGAGCGTCCTCGCCTCGGCGGGCATCGCGTCGATCGTCGCGGGCCTCGCGGCGCAGTCGGTCCTGGGCAACATGTTCGCGGGCGTCCAGCTCGTGTTCAGCGACGCGCTTCGTGTGGACGATGTGATCGTCGCCAGGGGCGAGTGGGGTCGGGTCGGCGAGATCACGCTGAGCTACGTGGTCCTGGACCTGTGGGACGACCGTCGGCTGGTCCTCCCGTGCACCTACTTCACGACGACCCCGTATGAGAACTGGACCAGGCAGGGATCCGAGCTGCTCGGCTCCGTCGAGTTCGACCTCGACTGGCGGGTGTCCCCGCAGAGGATGCGCGAGCACCTCGAGAAGGTTCTCACCCAGACCCCGCTGTACGACGGGCGAGCCAGCGTCCTCCAGGTCACGGAGGCCACCGGCGGCTACGTCCGCGTCCGCATCCTCGTCACCGCGAAGGACGCGCCGACGCTGTACGACCTGCGCTGCTTCGTGCGCGAGGCCATGGTGCTGTGGATCCAGTCGGTCATGCCCGAGACTGCCCCCGCGCAGCGTGTGCTGGTCTCGGAGCAGACGACGCCGGTCCGTCGCTCGACCAAGCCCGAGCAGGCCGGGGAGACCGGGCTGTTCCATGGCTCCCCGGAGGCCGAGGAGCGCGCGAGCGCGTTCACCCAGGCGATCCCGCGCGATCAGCTCGACAGGGAGCTCGGCGAGGTCCCGCCGGCGCAGGAGGTCGAGGACTCGCCCTGACCTGACTCGGGACTGGCGCTCCGGTCGCCGAGTCGTGGCTGCGACCGGACGCCAGGGCGTCCGGTCGCACTCGCGACTGCGCGCGGAGTGGGCAGCGCGCGGAGGGGTCAGCGCGCGAGCAGGCCGCCGTCGACGGGGATGTACGAGCCTGTCATGAAGCTCGCCTGCGGGCCGGCGAGCCATGCGATCGCGTCGCCGACCTCGTCGGGCTCGCCCAGGCGGCCGAGCGCGTGGAGGCCGGGAAGCGCGGCTGCCGTCGCATCGTCCAGGTTCGCCTCCATGCCGGTGGCGATGAACGCCGGGGCCACGGCGAGGGCGCGGATGCCCTGGTCGCCGTACTCCCACGCGACGGTCTGCATGAGGCCGACGACCGCGTGCTTCGCCGCCGAGTAGGGCGACATCCCCACCAGGGCGCGGTCGCCCGCGATCGAGGAGACGGTGATGATCGCGCCGCCTCCCGCGCGCTGGAGGGCGGGGATCTGCGCACGCACGCCGTAGAAGGCGCCGTTGAGGTCCACATCGATCACCTTGTGCCACTGCTCGTCGGTGAGGTCGGCGGTGGGAGTCGAGGGGATCGTGAGCCCGGCGTTGTTGACCGCGATGTTGAGCCCTCCGAGCTCCTTCTCCGCGAGTGCGACGGCGGCGACGTGGTCCTCGTTGCTCGAGGCGTCGAGCCGCGTGGCGAGGGCGGTGCCGCCTGCGGCGATGATCTCGTCGGCGGTGCGCTGAGCGGCTGCGAGGTCGATGTCGGTGACGAGGACCGAGGCGCCGTTGCGGGCGAGCGAGCGGGCGGTCGCGGCGCCGATTCCCGCGCCCGCGCCGGTGACGAGCGCGCGGAGCGGCTGGGGGGTGGTGTTCGTGGTCATGGGAGTGCTCCTTTGGGATTCGCGGGGACGATGTGGGTGGGGACGATGTGGGTGGGGACGATGTGGGTGGGGACGATGCGGTTGGGGACGATGCGGCTGGGGACGACGTGGTTGGCGGGGTGGGAGGGTGGCGGGCGCGGCCGGGGCGGATCGTGCCCCGACCGTGCCGCGTCGGGGGTCAGCGGTGCTCGAACATCGAGAACGCGACCATCTCGGCGTTGGGCCGAGTCGCGGCCTCGTAGCCGTAGAGCTCGCCGTACTTCGGGCGGAGGGCGTCGACGGCGTCGGCCGCGATCGCGTCGATCCAGTCCGCGAGGAACGGGGTGTGCGCGGTGGCGTCGGGGCTGATGAAGCTCATGAAGTCGTGCTTTCCCATGGCCTCGCCGACGGCGGCGACCAGGTCCTCCATGAACGCGAGGTCGAAGTCGATGTCCTCGCGCGAGCCGATGTTGCCGTGGCCGCCGGAGAGGTGGGTCCACTCGAGGTCGCGCACCTGACGCAGGTTCTCGGCGCTGAACAGGAAGCGCTCATTGCCGGCGAAGCGCCAGAACGGGGGCTGGTCCGGGTTGATGAGGTCGGGCGAGTGCACCACGCCCTCCTGGACCAGCAGCCACGCCGAGTGGTCGTCCGTGTGGGCGGCCCACTCGAAGCCGTGCAGCTGCACGGTGAGTCCCTCGAACTGGAACGAGTCGGTAGGCCAGGCGATCACCTGGTTCGGGACGGGGTACTGGCTGCCGACGAGCCTCATCTTCTCGACCGTCTTGGAGGAGCCGACGATGGTGAGCTCCTGTCCGCGCGCCTTGGCGGCGTCCACGAAGACGTTGATGTCGGCGATGTGGTCCGCGTGGTAATGCGAGTAGACGACGGTCGTGACGGGCTTGTCGGTGACCTCGGCGATCGCGCCGGCGACCATCGGGGAGATGCCCTCGGGTGCGTCGAACACGAGGACCGACTCGTCGCCGACGTAGAAGATGGTCTGGTAGTTGAAGGCCTCGACCCACCACACGCGGTCGGTGAGCCGCTGGACGACGGGTCCCTGCATGTTGCGGGCGAAGAGGTCGGCGATCTTGTCGCCGGGGGTCAGCGTCTCGGTGGCAGACGGCTCGACGTAGTGGGCGCCGATGGTGGAGGTGGCTGCTGCGGTCATGGTCCTTCTCCTTCTGAGGGGCATTCATTGGCGAATGCATCGTTGGTATGACATTGCATATCAATGCTTCGAAGTCGAAGTTCATTCCCGAACTGGACGAAATATGTTCTGGGAACGTAGCGTTGTGCTCGGCAGGCCCCCAGACGCCACCCGAGAGGAGGGGCGATGAACGACACGAGCCCGCGCTGTCGCGTGGATGACGAGGACCTCGCCGAGATCCTGGACCTGCTCGCCAACCGCTGGACCGTCGTCACCGTGACCGCGCTCGAGCAGGGCCGCAGCCGCTTCGGCGCGGTCCGCGAGATGACAGGCATGAGCGCCCAGCTGCAGTCCAAGACCCTGAAGCGGCTCGAGGCCTCAGGCCTTGTCGACCGCACCGTGTACGCCGAGGTCCCGCCGCGCGTCGAGTACGAGCTGTCCGCGCTCGGAGAGAGCCTGTGCCCCGTGATGCGTGCGATCAACGGCTGGGCCGATGATCATGCGGACGAGGTCGTCGCGGCCAGGGCCGCTCGCGCGGGGCTGGGGTGACGCCCGCGGTCCGACTGTCATCCCCGTTACCCTGCCTCACGTGACCTCCCAGCCGCTCCCGTCGACCATCGCCGCGACGGTCGAGCACTCGCTGGAGATCAAGAAGTCCGTCTTCCTTGCTCACCTCGAGCCGGTGGCGAGCATGGAGGAGGCCGACGCGATCATCGCCGCGATCCGCAAGGAGCGCTGGGATGCGCGTCACCACTGCACCGCGCTGATCGTCGGACCCCAGGCTGACCGCCAGCGCTCGAACGACGATGGCGAGCCCGCCGGGACAGCGGGAGTCCCGATGCTCGAGGTGCTGCGCCACCGTCATGTGACCGACCTGGTCGCGGTGGTCTCCCGCTGGTTCGGCGGAACCCTCCTGGGCGCGGGCGGCCTGGTCCGCGCGTACGGCAGCGCAGTGAGCGAGGCCCTCGATCGCGCGACCCTCGTCGAGCGGGTGCATCTCACCCAGGTCACGGCCGACGTGCCCCATGCCGACGCCGGTCGCATCGTCGCGTTCCTCCACCAGTGGGCGGACACGCACTCCGCGGTGCTGGACGATCCCGAGTACGCGGCCGAGGCCCACCTGTCGATCCGCGTCGCCCCCGAGGACGTCCCCACTCTGGAGGCCGACCTCGCCGCGCTCACTGCGGGAGGCATCGTCCCTGTGCGAGGCGAGACCCGCATCGTCGACCGTCCGGCGGCGGGGTGACCTGTGCCGAACCGTCCCGCCGCCGCCACCGCCGCGCCCTTCCTCGTCCTCCTGGGGCTCGTGTGCCAGGAGGCGGGCGCCTCGGTCGCGGTGCTCGTCTTCCCGACGGCCGGACCCGTGGGCATGGTGGCGCTGCGACTGCTGTTCTCGGCCGTCGTCCTGATCCCGCTCGCGTGGCGCGGGCTGAACCGCGGCGTCCTCGCCCACTGGAGGATCCTTCTGGGCTACGGCTTCGCGCTCGGCACGATGAACGTGGTCTTCTACCTCGCGATCGATCGGATCCCGCTCGGCATCGCCGTCACGATCGAGGTCCTCGGTCCGCTCGCGCTCAGCGTGATCGCGAGCCGCAGCGCGCAGGGGCTGCTGTGGGCCGGGACGGCGGCCGCGGGCGTCGTCCTGCTCGGCGGCACCGCTCACGATCTGGACCCGCTCGGCGTCGCGTTCGCGGTCGCCGCCGCGGCGCTGTGGGCCGTCTACATCCTCATGGCGCGCGCGGCCGGCGCCGCGCTTCCCGGGGTGACGGGCCTCGCGGTCGCGATGTCGCTCGGCGCGCTGCTCACCTTGCCAGCGGCGCTCGCGGTCACCGGGACGATGCTGCTGCGGCCCCACGTGCTCGCGCTGGGCTTCGCGGTGGCCGTGCTGTCCTCGGCGATCCCGTACGGCATCGAGATCTCCGCGCTGAGGCATATGAAGGCCGAGACCTTCGGGGTCCTGATGGCGCTCGCCCCGGCGGTCGCGGCGCTCGCGGGGCTCGCGTTCCTGGGGCAGGCGCTCACGTGGGGAGTGGTGGGCGGCATCGCGCTCGTCACCGCGGCCGGCGTCGGCGCGGTCCGCACGGCCCGGCCTCCGGCATCGTCCGGTCCCGAGGGTGCGGAGATCCCGCCCGCGCCCGCGTGATCGACCTGGGAACCATTCGACCCTCCCGTTCGTGACACTGAGTGGCCATCGATGTGCTGCTGCTTCCCTGTCGAACTACTAGCGTTGGCTTGTTCACCAGATGTTCACCAGTGCTGCACGGAGGTCTCCGGATTGGCTGAGCCCGCTTCGACGGTCGTCGCTCCTGTCGTCGTCGACGAGTCCGCCGAGACGCGTCCGACCCTCATGTCTCGCAAGCCATGGCGCGAGGCGCTGGTCGTCCTGGCGCTCTATGCGACGTACTCGCTCGTGAGGCTCGCCGCGACGGGCGACCTCGAGGACGCGGAGGACGCGGCGCACGGCATTCGCATGATCGAACGATGGCTCGGGATCGACGTCGAGCGCTCCTGGAACGGGTGGATCTCCGGTCATCCGACCCTGATGCTCGCAGTGTCGCTCTGGTACGCGACCCTGCATTGGGTCGCGACGGCGGCCGTGCTCGTGTTCCTGTGGCTGCGGCGACCGAGGGTGTACCGGCCGTTGTTCGCGATCCTCGTCGGGACGACCATGTCGGCGCTCGCCTTCTTCGTGCTGATCCCCACGGCGCCGCCGCGGCTGATCGACGGGTTCGTCGACGTGCTCGAGGCCGCCGGCAACCTGGGCTACTGGGACCACGGCGCGACCGGCGAGGATGGGCTCTCCGCGAGCACCAACGAGCTCGCGGCCTTCCCTTCGCTGCATGCGGGGTGGTCGCTGTGGGTGTGCCTCGCGGTCTTCGCGTCGACCCGTCGCCTGTGGTGGCGCCTGGGTGGCGTCGCGTACGCGCTCACCACTGCGGCGGTCGTGATCGTCTCGGCCAACCACTGGGTGATCGACGTGCTCGCCGGGTGGGCGCTCGTCGCGGGCTGGGCGTGGGTGGTGTCGCGCTGGTGTCGCCGACGCAGCGAGGGTCTGTGCGAGGGGACGACCGCCGTCGTACCCTAGGGGGTATGCCTGAGGCTGAGTCGAGGACGACGCGGGTCGCGCGCGGCGGGGCTCGCGCGCTGGCCGGGGCGCTCGCGCTGATCGCCCTTGCGGCGTGCGACGCCGGCGGCACCACGATCGCCTCGACGCAGTCCGCCGCGGCGAGCGCTCCGGCGACCTCCGGGACCCCGGCCACGGCCGCATCGTCCACGTCCAGCGCGTCGTCCGCGCCCGACGTCACGTTCGAGATCGGCGACCTGGAACCCGTGGCGCTCACCGTCGCCGACGGGACGGACCCGGGCGCGGCCGAGGGGCGCGCCCTCAACCTCCCGCACGGCTGGACGGCGGAGGTGTGGGCGGACGTCCCCGGAGCGCGGCTCGCCGCCTGGAGCCCTGACGGGTCGCTCCTGGTATCGACGGGGGATGGCGGCGCCGTCTGGGCGCTCACACCCACGTCCGACGGAGTCGCGCCCGACGCCGTCGAGCTCCTCGTGGGGCTCAACGGCCCGCAGGGGCTCGCGTTCACCGAGGAGGGGACGACGCTCGTCGTCGGCGAGCTGAACCGGCTCGTCGCCTTCGACTACGCCGAGGGCGCGGTGTCCGATCCCGTCGTCCTGATCGACGGCCTGCCCACGGACGGTCACGGCAAGAAGGCCGTCGCGATCCAGGGCGACACCGTCTACTACAGCCTCGGGTCGTCGGGCAATCGCTCCCCGGCTGATCGGACCGCCGACCCCGAGCGCGCCGTCGTCGCCGCCGTCGGCCTCGACGGCACCGGCGATCGCGTGGTCGCGCACGGCGTGCGCAACGGCTTCGCGCTCGACACCGCCCCCGACGGATCGCTGTTCGTCGCGGTCAACCAGATGGACAACCTCCCGTACCCGTACGACGACGGCGCCTACGCCCTCCGCGAGGTGGCGACCGCGTTCGTGAACGACCACCCGATCGAGCAGCTCACGCGCGTGACCGACGGCGTCGACCTCGGGTGGCCGTACTGCGTGCCCGACTCGCGCGCCGGCGTCACCGCGCTGCCCTTCGTGAACGACGCGGAGCTCAACCCCTCCGGCGAGCAGCTCGACTGCGCCGCCCTGCCCGACACCATGGTCGGCCTGCCCGCGCACAGCGCGCCCCTCGGCCTGACCTTCACGCACGACACCGCGCTCGCGGACGTGGTCGGCTGGGGCGCGCTCATCGGAGCGCACGGCTCGTGGAACCGCACGCCGCCTCAGCAGCCGTACGTGGCCTTCGCCGCCTGGGACGATGCGACGGGCACGCTCGGCGAGGCGCACTACCTGGTCACGGGCTTCCAGGACGACGACGGCACGCGCTGGGGCAGGGCCGTCATGCCGACGGTCGGCCCGGACGGCGCGATCTACCTCACGGACGATGCCGCAGGCCTCGTCTACCGCATCGTCCCCGCATAGCGGGCCGGGAGCCGCGGCTGGGCCCGCGCGGGCGTCGGCGTTTCGTGCGCGTCGTCGGCGTTTTCGACACGTCGGCGTTAACGACTCGTAAATGTCTCCGTCCTCGTGCTGTCGCGCCTTCCGTCCGGACCGGGCCCGCGCGTGTACTCGTCTCGAACCCGCGCGGCAGGCGTGCGGGGATCCCACCCTCATCGTTCGTGAAAGGTCCCAAGGTGAACGAGAACTCATCCGTGGTCGAGGCCCATTCCTTCGACTACATCCCGGAGTCGGAGCGGTCCGCTTCGACGAGCGGCCAGTTCCGCTTCTGGTTCATGATCAACGCCACGCTCATCACCGCGTACACCGGCGCCGTCGGTCCGCTGTTCGGCATGAGCCTGTCGTGGACCCTGGTCGCGATCGTGGCCGGCACCCTCTTCGGCACGCTCTTCCAGGCCTTCCATGGCGCGCAAGGGCCGCACATGGGTCTGCCTCAGATGATCCAGAGCCGCGTGCAGTTCGGCTCGCGTGGCGCGATCGTACCGATCACCGCCGCAACGATCGTGCCTATCGGCTTCGCGATCTTCTACATCCAGACCGGCGCGTACGCCTTCACCGATCTGACGGGCACCACGAACCTCGCGGTCCCGCAGATCGTGATCGGTGTCGCTGCCATCGTCGCTGCCATCGTGGGGTTCAAGCTGCTCGTCAAGGCCGAGGGGATCATCGCCTACGTGATGATCGCGAACCTCGTGCTGCTGACGATCGCGGCTCTGGTCGTCCTGCCCTTCGGTGATCTGTTCTCCGCGTCCGCGGTCTCCCTCGTCGGCTTCCTCGCGCAGTTCGGCGCCTCCGCCGCCTACCAGATCGCGATCGCTCCGATCGTGTCCGACTACACGCGCTATCTCCCCAGCCGCACCCCGTCGGTCGTCGTCTCCGCGTCGGTGTTCTTCGGCACCGTCCTGTCCGCCGTCTGGATCGAGGCGCTCGGCGCGGCCGTCTCGCTGACCTTCCCCGACCTCGACGTGGTCGCCGGCATCCACGACATGGGCAATGAGTTCGGATTCCAGCTCGGCACCGCGACCCTCGTGATCGCGATCGTCGTGTGCCTGATCACCGCGGGCGTGAGCTTCTATTCGGGCACGGTGTCGTTCCTTTCCGCGCTCGAGGCCTTCCGTCCCCTCAAGCCCACCGCGAAGCTCCGCGCGGTCACGATCGCCATCGCGGGTGGCGTCGCCGTCCTCGCCGGCCTGACCCTGCCCGCCGACACCCTCACCGGCTTCTCGACGTTCCTGCTGCTGCTGGGCTACCTGCTGATCCCGTGGACCGCCGTGAACCTCACTGACTACTACCTGGTTCGCAAGGGCGTGTACTCGATCTCCGACATCCTGCGCTCGGACGGCGGCATCTACGGACGCTGGGGCAAGCGCGGCCTGATCAGCTACGCGGTCGGCTTCGTCGTGATGATCCCGTTCTTCTCAACGACGTTCTACACGGGACCCGTGGCGGCCTCGCTCGACGGCGCCGACATCTCGTTCGTCGTCGGACTCCTCGTTCCGGCTGGCCTGTACGCGCTGCTGATGCGCGGCCACGACCTCGAGGCGGAGCGTGCGATCGTCGCCGCCTCCGAGATCAGCACCCCCTCCGCCGACGCGGAGCTCGTGGCGGCGGCCGAGGCGTGAGCGTGGTCGACGATGCGGGGCTCGGGGGAGTGGACACGCTGAGGCTCGTGTGGCCCTCGTGGCAGGCGGCCGGAACCGAGAGCGTCGAGGCCTTCGCCCCCGAGTTCTCACTCGAGGAGGCGCGGCGCGGCTACGAGGTCGGCACCCGGGTGTTGGAGGCCATCCTGCCTCCCCACCCCGGGTCCACCGCCCGGATCGACGTGCCGATGGGTGACGACGGGCTCGCGCTCCGCGACGGAGTGGAGGCGAAGGACGCCATCGTCGCCCAGCAGGCGCAGGCGCAGCGGGTCATCGCAGGGCAGAGGTGGTCCCGCATCGTCACGCTCGGCGGGGACTGCAGCGCCAGCATCGCGCCGTTCACCGCCCTCGCTGAGAGGTACGGTGACGAACTCGCCGTCGTCTGGATCGACTCCCACCCCGACGTCGGCACCCCCGACAGCGAGTACAAGGGATTCCATGCGATGGCAGTCAGCGCCATCACTGGCCATGGAGTGCCCGAGGTGCTTGACGTCCTGCCCGCCACGGTTCCGGCCGAGCGCGTCGCGCTCACGGGACTGCATTCGTGGACCGACGACGACTTCCCGAACGCGTCCGCATGGGGCGTCAGCGCCTTCTCGCCCGAGGCGCTCCGCGAGACGACCGAGCCCCTCCTCGCGTGGCTGCGTGGAACCGGCTGCTCGAAGGTCGCCATCCACCTCGACGTCGACGTCATCGACAGCGACGAGGTGGTCCTCGGGCTCGGCATCGAACCCGGTGGGCTCCGGATCGCGGACGTGCGCCGCATCGTCTCCGATGTCGCAGGCGCTGCTGACGTCGTGGGTCTCACCGTCGCCGAGTACATCCCGCGCCAGGTCATGCACGCGCGAGCGCTTCTCGCCGGCTTCCCGCTGCTGTCCTAGCCGGGGCCGCGATGGTCTTCCTCACGGCGCCTCGGTCCGCCTATCCTGAGGCGATGGCGCTTCTCTCCATCGCCGACGGCGACGGGTGGGCCGAGGCCGTTGGCCGCAGCTTCTACCCGCTGGCACTTGAACGCGCCAACACGAGGTTCACCGCCTCGATCCGCCAGACCGCGCTGGGCCCAGGACTGTCAGTCGCGGAGGTGAGCTGCGATGCGAACGACCTGCATCGCACACGGAGGATGGTGCGGGACGCGCCGAACGACGACCTGCTCCTCCTCGTCCAGCTCGCAGGCGAGTCGGTCGTCACGCAGCGGGATCGCCAGGTCCGGGTACGCGCCGGCTGCGCGACGCTGTGCGATCCGCTCGTGGAGTACAAGGTGACGTCGGGCGACGCCTCGCATCAGCTCGTCATCATGCTTCCACGCGCCACCGTGCGTTCGCTCGCCTTCCCGGTGGCCGAGCTCAGATTGCAGCTCCTTGAGCCGCGCTCCTTGTCGCTGCGAGCGCTCACAGCGATCTGCGAGGAGGCCGTCTCGCAGGGCGAGGTCGATCCGATCGAGGCCGAGAGCATCGGCTCCGTCGTCACCGATCTGGCGCGTTCGCTCCTTGTCGCGCACACCCGCGGTCCCGTGCGATCGCACTCCCGCGAAGAGCTCGCCGCTCATGCCCGTACGCTCATCCGGGACAATCACGCGGACCCGACGGTGACCGCATCCGCGATCGCCGCGGCGCTCGATGTCACCCTCCGATCGTTGACCGCGTTGCTCCACGACGACGGAGGGCCCAGCGCGATGCTGCGGTCCGCGCGGCTGCGCACGGCGCGCGGCATGCTTGCCGACGTCGCCTCCGACAGCCTGACGATCGCCCAGATCGCGGCCCGAAGCGGCTTCGCCGATCAGACGACCTTCATCCGTGCGTTCAAGCGGGAGTTCGGCGTGCTTCCGTCGGAGATCCGCGAGCAGCACACGCTGGTCGTTCCCGGCTGAGCGACGCTAGAGATGCCGCACGTACGCGTTCGGCGACTTGCCCTCGCCCGCCGAGCGCTGCTTGACCTGGAAGTCGGGGTGCGCCTTCATGAGGTCGGTGAGCTTGCCGTAGCCCCAGGTGCGGGAGTCGAAGTCGGAGGCGAGGCGCGACAGGTTGCTGCCCACCGTGCCCAGCTGAGCCCACCCGTCGTCCCCTGACGCGGCGTCGACGGCCTCGGCGAGCAGGCTCGTCAGCTGCTTGTCCGCCTTCAGGGACGATGTCTCGGTCTCCTTGGGCGGGGCGGTCGCGGCGGCGAGGTTCTCGACGTAGATGAACGTGTCGCACGCCGCGACGAAGGGCTTGGGCGTCTTGCGCTCGCCGAAGCCGTAGACCGTGAGGCCCTGCTCGCGGATGCGGGCCGCGAGGCGCGTGAAGTCGCTGTCGCTCGAGACGATGCAGAAGCCGTCGACGTTGCCCGAATGCAGCAGATCCATCGCGTCGATGATGAGCGCGCTGTCGGTCGCGTTCTTGCCCGTCGTGTAGCTGAACTGCTGGATCGGCTGGACCGAGTGCTCCAGGAGCACCGACTTCCACGACCCGAGCTGCGTGGACGTCCAGTCCCCGTACGCGCGCCGCACCCCGGCGGTGCCGTACTTCGCGATCTCGGCCAGCAGTCGTTCGAGGTGCTTCGCGCCCGCGTTGTCCGCGTCGATCAGCACGGCAAGGCGTGCGCTGCCTGTCGGCTCCGGCATGAGATCCCCTTTCGTGGGCTCACCTTGACCTTAGTCTCCCGACCGACCTGGGGCCTGCCGCCGGCGCGGGCCCGTCCCTGGTATCGCATGGTGCTGCCGCCCGTGCGCCAGCGCGATCCATGCGTTTTCGGCATTGGCCCAGTCACCGAATGACTGGCTTGCTAGGGGTTGCAGGCGAAGTTCCGTGCCATCGCTGTCACGGACGAACGCCTCCAACCAGAGACTGACCCTTAGCCAACGACGGAAAGGAAATCTCATGATTCGTGGCAACTACGAGTCGGACGCAGGCAAGCACCAGGAGCTGCCCCACGAGGAGCTCGGCACGTTCTCGCACGTGCCGTTCGAGGAGTACAAGGAGAAGTGCAAGGACTTCCTCAGCATGAAGAGGGAGAACGGCATCCTCGAGGCCCGCCTTCACACGAATGGCGACTCGCTCATGTGGAACGCGCAGGCGCACCGCGGACTGCACTACTTCTTCGACTGGGCAGGCCGCGACCCCGAGAACGAGGTCATCATCCTCGGCGGCTCCGGTAAGGACCTGTTCAAGGGCATCGGTCGTCCGATGGAGGACGGCTCCGTGGGCTACGCGCACGAGTTCGACTCGGCGCCCGACAACGCGTGGCGCCTGTACGACTACCAGTACTACGACGGCACGAACGACATCGAGGGCCAGGTCTTCGACATCGAGGTCCCGACCATCGGCGTGTGGAACGGTGCCGCCTTCCACACTGACCTGGTGCTGTTCTCCGACATCACGCTGGCCACCGAGGACGCCTGGACCACGGAGATGCACTTCCGCGTCAACATGGTTCCCGGCGATGGCATCCAGATCGCCTGGCGCGAGCTCATGGGTCGCAAGCGCTTCGCGTACGCCGAGCTCACCGGTGAGGTCATCACCGCCCGCAAGGCGCTCGAGTACGGCATGGTCAACGAGATCTGCGACGACACCGAGGCCGCCTACGCCCGTGCCCAGGAGATCGCCGAGCTGATCATGCGCGCCGGCACCCGCCAGACCCGCCGCCTCACGGTGCAGCAGCTGCGCAAGCCGTGGAAGGAGGACATCGCCAACGAGGTCCGCAACGCCTTCGCCACGGAGATGTGGAACACCGCCACCGAGCACTCGCCGCACGAGGTGAGCTTCTGGGAGTGGGCGCACGAGGAGGCCGAGCTGGTCAAGGCCGCGGAGAAGGAGGGCAAGGTCATCCGTCCTCGCATCGACGGAGGCCAGGCAGAGACCCCCATCAAGTAGGAGGACGCGTCCGGGGCGTTGATGGCGACGCCCCGGACGCACCCTCCGGGACGGCGGCCATGCCGTCCTCGGAAAGGCCTCCGGCGTCAGCGATGCCGGACGACCGCGAGCGTGCTGCGACAACGGAGTTGCACGACGAGGCCCGATTGCGACCCGCTCGCTGTCACTGCCCGATGAGGGCCAGGAAGTTCAGCAGCGTCTGCTGCTGGTTCTCACGCCGATAGATGGCCACCAGATCGAACTGGGTGTCCAGATCGGTGATCTCACACAGTTTGAAGCGCGATTTCTCGAAGGAGGTGCGGAAGATGCGTTCAGGCAGGAGTGTCACTCCCATCCCCAGGTCCACCCGGAGCACCGCGGTCGGCGTGTTCGCGACCGGCTCGATGCTGCCCTGCACGCCCGGCGTGTTCCGTGCCGCGAGCTTCAGCCTGCGCAGGAACGGGGGGTCGACGTGACTGGGCATGATCAGATGCTGGTCGAGCAGCTCCGCGACGGTCACCTCGCCCTCGAGCGCGCACGGGTAGTCCTCACGCATGGCCGCGACGAAGCGATCGCTGCCGACCTTGACCTGCGCGATCTGGTCGTTGTCCGGCACCTCGAAGTCGAGGGTGAACGCGAGGTCGTAGATCCCGTGCAGGATGCTCTCGGAGAGCTCCTGGAACGGGATGTCGTCGACCCGCATCTTCACGCCAGGGTAGAGCGCGGCGTAGCGCTCGGCCAGGTCGGTGAAGGCCGTGCCGAAGTTGGTGACGGTCGCGATGCCGAGCTGTCCCGTGTGGCCCGACTTGGCGCCGTCGATCAGCCGGTACACGAGGTCGTGGTGGCGCAGCAGCAGGTCGCAGTTCTCGTAGAGGACGTTGCCCGCCTCGGTGAGGTGAACGTTGCGGGTGTCGCGGATGAACAGCTGGACGCCGAGCTCCTTCTCGAGGCTCGCGATCTGACGGCTCAGCGCCGACTGCCCGATGTAGAAGTGCTCGGCCGCCTTGCTGAAGTTTCGATACATCGCGACGAACTGAAAGTACTTCAGCGACTGCAGATCCACCCGTGCTCCTTCGCCCGGTCCGATTCACCCAACAGAACCAACACTCTATGTCACCCCGACCAGCCCGAGACCCACGGAGGTCCCACGTCATGAGCCGGATCCTGACCATCAACTGCGGTTCCACCTCGACCAAGGTCGCGTTCTTCGAGGACGACCGGGAGCTCGCCCGCATCTCCCTGGACGTCCCGCTCGACGCCTTGGCGACGATGCCCAAGGTGCTCGACCAGACGGACTACCGGACCACTCAGGTACGCGAGTTCCTGCACGCCAACGAGCTCGACGCGACCACGGCCGACATCGTCGTGGCGCGTGCGGGGACCATCCACCACGTCCCCCACGACGGCGCGTTCGCGGTTAACGAGCTGATGGTCGCGACCCTCAAGTACGCGCCTGCCGCACAGCACGCCTCCGCGCTGTCCGCGCTCATCGGCGTCGAGCTCGTGGAGGGCACGGACATCCCCGTGATCATCTACGACCCCACGTGCGTGGACTCGGTCGATGAGATCGCGAAGGTCACGGGCGTGCCGGAGATCGAGAACAAGCCCGTCTACCACCTGCTCAACCCCAAGGCCGCGGGTCGCAAGTACGCCGAGTCGATCGGCAAGGACTACACCGACCTCAACCTCGTGATCGCCCACCTCGGCGGCGGCATCACGATGGCGTTCCACGACCACGGCCGGGTGGCCGACTGGATCTACGACGACAGCGGCCCCATGTCCCCGCAGCGCGCCGGCGGGATCCCGAACCGCTTCCTGACCGACTTCATCTACCAGTCGGGATGGTCGCACCAGGAGATGCGGATGTACCTGGCGGGGAAGTCCGGCATCGCGGCGCACCTCGGCACCCAGGACGTGCGTGAGGTCGAGATGGAGATCATCGCGGGCGACGAGCACGCGGAGCTGATCTACCGCGCGATGGCCTACGGCGTCGCGAAGGGCATCGGCCAGCTCGCCACCGTACGGGCCGGCGATGTCGACCAGATCATCCTCACCGGGGGCATCGCCCACAGCGAGCTGTTCACGGGCTGGGTGCGCGAGCTGGTCGAGTGGATCGCCCCCGTCACGATCATCCCCGGCGAGCACGAGGCGGAGGCGCTCGCCGCCGGCGGGCTCCGCGTCCTGCGCGGCGAGGAGCCAGTCCACGACTACGACGTGCTCCCCGCCGGCTACGGCTCTGTCGAAGAGATCATCGCCCGCCCCAGCTTCATGGCTTGAGAAGCAGACAACGAAGTCAACGAAAGGAAGAATCATGGAACTCAGCAACAAGGTCGTGCTGACCGCGGCGCTCACCGGAGCCGTCACCCCCAAGTCGATCAACGAGAACATCCCGCTGACGCCGGAGGAGATCTCCGAGGACGCCTACCGGGTGTGGCAGGCGGGCGCGTCCGTCGTGCACTTCCACATGCGCGACGATGAGGGCCTCGGGACGATGGACAAGGAGAAGTTCAAGCAGACCCTCGACCTGCTCAAGACGAACCACCCCGACTGCGACGTGGTCATCAACTGCACCACCGCGGGCGACCACCGCGCCACCGATGACGACCGCATGGCTCACCTCCCGTACGTGATGCCCGAGATCGCGTCGTACGACGCCGGCTCCATGAACTGGACTCCGGACGGCGTGTTCGAGAACAGCCCCCAGTTCCTCGAGCGGCTCGGGCTGAAGATGCAGGAGCTGAACATCAAGCCCGAGTTCGAGATCTTCGACGCGGGCATGGTCGGCAACGTCCTCTACTACGCCTCGAAGGACATCGTCGCGAAGCCGCTGCACTTCCAGTTCGTCCTCGGCGTCGGCGGCGGCATGCCCGCCACCGTCGAGAGCCTGTGCTACCTCAAGAGCCTCATCCCCGCGGACGCCACCTGGTCGGCCTTCGGCATCGGCCGCGCCCACCAGAAGATCATGTTCGCCGCGCTCGCGCTCGGCGGTCACATCCGCGTGGGCCTCGAGGACAACGTCTACTACGCGCGCGGAGTCAAGGCCACGAACGTGTCGCTCGTCGAGCGTGCAGCCCGCGTGATCAAGGAGTTCGGCAAGGAGGTCGCGACCCCCGACGAGGCCCGCCAGATCCTGTCCCTCCCCGCGCGGAACCGGGAGCTTCAGGACGCATGACAACCGTCAACACCGTCCTCGGTCCGGTCGAGGCGGCAAGCCTCGGCCGGACCCTGTTCCACGAGCATCTGGTCTTCGGCTACGCCGGGCACGAGGGCGACAGGAGCATGTGGGACTACGACGAGGACGCGATCGTCGCCAAGGGCGTCGCTTCGCTGCGCTCCATCAAGGAGCAGGGCTTCAGCACGATCTTCGAGGCGACGCCGAACGACTCGGGGCGCGACCCGCTGCTCATGAAGCGCATCGCCGAGGAGACCGGCTTCAACGTGATCTGCGCGACCGGCTACTACAAGGAGCACCACGGCGGGTCCGCGTACTTCGATATGCGGCGCATCTTCACCGACACCGTGGCCGAGATGGCGGACCTGTTCATCAAGGAGCTCACCGAGGGGATCCGCGACACCGGGGTCAAGGCCGGCGTCATGAAGGTCGCGACAGGGCACAGCGGCATCACCGACTACGAGCACGCGGTCATCAGCGCCGCGGCGCGCGCGCAGCAGGCCACCGGCGCGCCGATCATCACCCACACCGAGGACGGCACCGCAGCGCCGGAGCAGGCGCGCGCGCTGATCGACGCGGGGGCCGACCCGTCCAAGGTCGTGGTGGGTCACATGTGCGGCAACGCCAAGAACCTCGACTACCAGCTCGCCGTGCTCGAGACGGGCGTCGGGATCGGCTTCGATCGCACCGGTGGCAACAGGCTGTTCAACGACATCACGGACGACGACCGCATCGACATGGCCGTCACCCTCGCCGAGCGCGGCTACCTGAACCGGATCTTCTGGTCGCAGGACAGCATCGCGAATTGGCTCGGCAGGAGCTGGGACGGCTTCTATGCGCTGCCCGGAGCGAAGGACTGGAAGATCACGCGCATCGGCGACTACATCGTGCCTGGTCTCCTGGGCCGTGGCCTGACCGAGGCGGACATCGACCAGCTGCTCGTGAACAACATCCGCAGCCTCTGGGAGGGGGACATCTGATGTATGCGACGTATGAAGAGCTGGCGGCCGCGTTCCCGCTGCAGGGGCGCCCCCAGCGGTGCGCGGTGGCCGGCGCGGCCGACGAGCATGCGCTGGACGCTGTGATGCGCGCGGCGCGCGAGGGCTACCTCACGCCCGTCCTCATCGGCCCGCGTTCCGAGGTCGAAACGGTGATCGGGGGCCTCGAGATCGTCGAGCCGTACGTGCTGCACGACTGCCCGGAGGGTCAGAACCCGGCCGAGATCGCCGTACGACTGGTGCGCGACGGCGAGGCCGACTTCATCCTCAAGGGCCACATGCAGACCTCCGACCTGCTCCGCCCGATCCTCAACAAGCAGACGGGGCTCAACGATCGTGGCTTCGTCACGCACTTCGGGCTCATGGAGATCCACGGCTATCACAAGCTGCTCGCGATGAGCGATGCGGCGGTGATCCCGCACCCGTCGCTCGCCGACAAGGCGAAGATCATCGAGGTGTGCACGGAGGCCCTGCGGGCCCTCGGGATCGAGCGTCCCGTCGTCGCCGCGCTGTGCGCGTCGGAGACCGTCAGCCCGAAGATCCCCGAGAGCCTCGACGCGGAGGAGCTCTCCGCGATGGGCGCTCGCGGACGCTTCGGCGACTCGATCGTCGTCGGTCCGATCTCGTTCGACCTGGCCACGAGCCGTGAGGCGGCGGAGATCAAGGGGTACGACTCGCCCTATGCGGGGGACGTCGACATGCTCCTGGTGCCCGAGATGGTCACGGGCAACGTGATGAGCAAGATCTGGAACTCCGACGACCGCAACACCCTCGCGGGCTGCCTGCTGGGAGCGAGGGTGCCGATCGCCCTGACGTCCCGCAGCGCCTCGATGAAGGAGAAGCTCACCTCGCTGCTGCTGTGCAGCCTGCTGAGCTCGGTCACCACCAGGACAGGAGCATAGGAATGAGTGAACAGCGCGACAACGACGTCGTGATCGTGGCGGCCGCGCGCACGCCGAACGGCAGGCTCAAGGGAGGCCTCGCCTCGGTGAGCGCCGTCGAGCTGGGAGCGACGGCCATCCGAGCCGCGCTCGAACGCGGAGACGTACCCGCCGACTCGGTCGACCACGTGATCATGGGCCACGTCCTTCAGGCCGGGCTCGGGCAGTGCACCGCACGCCAGGCGGCAGTCGCCGCAGGAATCGGCTGGGACGTGCCCGCGGTGAACGTGAGCAAGGTATGCCTGTCGGGCCTCACCGCCATCATCGAGGGCGCTCGGCGGATCGCGCTGGGGGAGTCCTCCGTGGTGGTCGCAGGGGGCATGGAGTCGATGACGAACGCGCCCCACCTGCTCATGGGCTCGCGATTCGGCTACGGCTACGGCGACACCAAGATCGTGGACTCGATGGCGAACGACGGGCTGTCCGACGCGTGGTCCCACGAGGCGATGGGGCTCGATACCGAGACCAGGACCGCGGAGTACCCCGCGAGCCGCGATGAGCAGGACGCGGTGGCCGCGAGGTCGCACCGGCTCGCCGCGGCGGCGTGGGAGGAGGGCCGTTTCGACGCCGAGGTGGTGCCGGTGACGGTCAAGCAGCGCAAGGGGGACATCGTCGTGGACCGCGACGAGGGCATCCGGCCCGAGTCGACCGTCGAGACGCTCGGCCGGCTCCGTCCCGCCTTCACTCCCGAGGGCACCATCACCGCGGGCAACGCGTCGTCGATCAACGACGGCGGCGCCGCGGTGGTGCTGACCAGTCGCGCCCGCGCCGCGAGCGAGGGCTGGCCCGTGCTCGCGACCGTGCGGTCGTGGGCGCAGGTGGCGGGTCCGTCGCCCGCGCTGGCTCCCCAGCCGGGAAACGCGATCCTCGCCGCCCTGGACAAGGAGGGGTGGACCGCGGACGACCTGGACCTGCTGGAGATCAACGAGGCCTTCGCCGCGGTCGCCGTGCACGCGGTGCGACAGCTCGGGGTCCCCATGGACAAGGTCAACGTCCATGGCGGAGCCATCGCCATGGGCCACCCGATCGGTCAGTCAGGGGCGCGCCTGATCGTCCACCTCGCGCATGAGCTGAACCGTCGCGGTTCGGGCCGTGCCGCTGCCGCGCTGTGCGGAGGCACGGGGCAGGGCGACGCGCTGCTGCTCGAGGCCTGAGTCGAGCTCGATCCAACAAAGGAGATGGACCGATGGCAAGAGACAAGATGATCGCCCTCGCGGAGGCCGTGGCCAAGGTCGAGGACGGCATGACCGTCATGATCGGCGGCTTCATGGGGTGCGGCAACGCGCACGTGCTCATCGACGGGCTGATCGAGGCGGGTACGAAGGACCTGACGCTGATCTGCAACGACGGCGCGCTCCCCGGATACGGCGTGGGCAAGCTCGTCGAGCAGCACCGGCTGCGCAAGCTGATCGCGTCCCACGTGGGGCTCAACCCCGAGGTCGGCCGGCAGATGAACGCCGGCGAGCTCGAGGTCGAGCTGGTGCCACAGGGCACCTTCGCGGAGAGGATCCGGTCCGGGGGCACGGGCCTCGGCGGTGTGCTCACCCCGACCGGGATCGGCACGATCGTCGCCGAGGGCAAGCCGGTCGTCGAGGTCGACGGCAAGGCGTTCCTCCTCGAGAAGCCGCTGCGTGCCGACATCGCGCTGCTCAGCGGGTACAAGGTCGACCCGTTCGGGAACATCTGGTACCGCGGCGACACGCGCACCTTCCAGCCGGTGATGGCGATGGCCGCCGACACCGTCATCGTCGAGGCGGACCAGCTCATCCCGCTCGGGGCGATCCCCCCGGAGGACGTCGTCACCTCGGGGATCCTCGTCGACCACATCGTCAAGGGAGGCGACTGGTGAGCACCATGCAGATGGACAAGGTACAGATCCGCGAGCTGATCGCGGGCAGGGTCGCGCGCGAGCTGAACGACGGCGACGTCGTGAATCTCGGCATCGGGCTTCCGACCATGATCCCGAGCTTCCTGCCCGACGGGGTCGAGGTGATCCTCGAGGCGGAGAACGGCATCGTCGGTGCGGGCCCTGCCACCGACACGTTCTCGGCGCGCTACGTCGTCGACGCGGGCGGGAAGCAGGCCTCGGCAATCCCAGGGGGCGCCTTCATCGACTCGGCGACGTCTTTCGGGCTCATCCGGGGCGGCCACATCGACGCGACCGTCCTGGGCGCGCTCGAGGTCGATGCGAAGGGGAACCTCGCGAACTGGATCATCCCGGGGAAGATGCTTCCGGGGATGGGCGGCGCGATGGACCTCGTCGTCGGGGCCAAGCGTGTCATCGTCGCGATGGAGCACACCCAGAAGGGGCGCCCCAAGATCCTTGAGGCCTGCACCCTGCCGCTGACCGCTGTCGAGTGCGTCGATCTCATCGTCACCGAGATGGGAGTCATCGAGGTGACACCCGATGGACTCGTCCTCAAGGAGATCAATCCGGCCTTCACCGTGGACGAGGTGCGCGAGGCCACAGGCGCCGAGCTCACGATCGCCGAACCGCTTCCCTCGATGCTGTGAGTTGGCTGGGAATCGCTTCTATGCATGATCGACATTGGCCCATGCAGGACCCAAGCCCGTAATTTTCTAGCCAGATGGCGGCGAGGATGCCGACATCTCAGGCCGGCGCATGCCGACCCGCAAGCTACGAGGAAGTGGATTGCAGACCGATGGACCACAGCCGGACCGGGAGCCCTACAGGGCGTGGTGCGGCTGGAGGGGGCCTACCAGGCCGATGAATGAACCCCGCTGGATGGCACGGCGGGTCGCACAGGGGAGAAAGCAGTACCGCGCTGCGTGACAAATGCGGATCCAAAGAACAACTAAAGGAAGCCACAATGACACACAGTGCAAAGACGCCAGTGGTCGCAGAGGGAACGTACAGTCCCTTCCGCTGGTTCATCCTCGCCACGCTCGTCGTGGTCGTGGCCGCGCAGGCGGTCGCCATGATCAGCCCGGCACCGCTGATCGGCGAGATCATGGCGACGAACCCGGACCTCAGCGCCGGACAGGTGACCTTCATGACGATGGGCACGTGGAACCTGTTCGTGGCCCTCGCGGCCATCGGATCGGGTCCCTTGCTCGACAAGCTCGGATTCCAGAAGCTCTACCTCTTCGGCCTGGTCCTGATCATGGTCGGCATGCTGTTGGTCCCGACGCTCGGCGACACCTACACGGGCATGAGCATCGCCCGCGCCATTCAGGCGATCGGCGGTGGCCCCATCATGGCTGCCGGCGTCTACGTCGCGGCGACCTGCTTCCCGAGCAAGGAGCGCAGCATCGCGACCGGAGCCATGGGCTTCGCGATGTCGGTCGGCGTCGCCGGCGGTCTGTCGCTCGCCCCCGCGTTCCTCGCGTCGACCGGCGACTGGCAGCAGGCGCTGTTCAACATGTGGTTCCTGCCCGCGATCGGCATCGTCATGACCCTGATCGTCATGTTCGGCCCGAAGGTGGCGCCGGCGCTGCCCGCGAACCACGACTTCGAAGCCGCATCCATCAGCAACGCCGCGATCTTCAAGAAGGCGCTGCTCACCCCGATCACCTGGGTGGCCATCGGCTGCGTGGTCCTCGCCTCGTGGTTCAACCAGGCGTTCAACGACATGACGCCCGGCTACGTCGCTCTCGATCCGCCCGTCGGCCTCGGCCTGGGCGCCGAAGGATCGAACATGCTCGCCCTTGCGCAGTTCGGTCAGATGGCCGGCGCCGTCGTCATCGGCTTCGTCGTCGAGCGCGTGTTCCGTGGCAAGGTGCGCGGACCGATCGCGATCGGCTTCGGGTTCCTCACCGCGGGCTCGCTCGCGCTGCTGATCCCGGGCGTCACCGGCAACTCGGTGGCGTTCACCTCGAGCCTGCTGATCACGCTGTTCTTCTTCGCGTGGATCAACCCGGCGGCACTGGGCTACATCGCCAAGCACTACCCGGCCGGCGTCACCGGCAAGCTTGGCGGCCTTGCGCAGGGCCTCGGAGTCTTCGGTGGTCTGCTCGGTGTCTCGGCGGGCTCGTACGCGCTGCACGTGACCGGCTTCTACACCGTGTCCACGTACATCATGGCCGGCGTCTGTGCCCTCGGTCTGGTGCTCTCGTTGGCGCTCAAGCCGGTCAAGGGCAACATCCTCGCCGGCGACGACAAGTACGCGGGCGAGAAGGCCGCCGCCTGACCCCATCACTGTCGACTGGCCGGCGGAATTCCGGGCCGCCGGCCAGTCGTCCTACCAGCTATTCAAGGAAGAAGAGATTCAAATGCGTGACTGCGTGATCGTCGGCTACGGCCGCTCGGCCATCGGCAAGGCGGTGAAGGGAAGCCTCGCGGGTGTGAACCCCGTGGACTTCGGAGCCGAGGTCCTCTCGGGCGTGCTCGCCCGCGTGCCGGGTCTCAATCCCGCCGAGATCGACGACGTGATCGTCGGCTGCGCGATCCCCGAGGCGCTGATGGGGCTCAACCCGGCGCGCAACATCGTGCTGCGCGCGGGCCTCCCGCACGCGGTCCCCGGCCAGACCCTCAACCGCTTCTGCTCCTCCGGGTTGCAGGCGATCGCCGAGGCGACGGCCCAGATCCGCTCCGGCATGGCGGACGTCATCGTCGCTGGAGGGGTCGAGCACATGAGTTCGCCGGTGCTCAGCGACACGCCCGAGTACCTGAACCCGTGGCTTATCGAGAACACCGACGCCTACATGCCGATGGGGATCACAGGAGAGAACGTGGCCGCGCGCTACGGCCAGACCCGGACCCAGCTCGACGAGCTCGCCGTGCAGAGCAACGCCCGTGCGGCGGCGGCCCGTGAGGCGGGACTGTTCGAGTCCCAGATCGTGCCCGTCACCGGGCGTGACAAGGAGGGCAACGAGATCGTCTTCCAGGCCGACGAGGGCATCCGCCCCGGCACCAACCTGGACTCGCTCGCAGGGCTGCGGCCCGCGTTCGGCGAGGACGGCGTGCTGACCGCCGCGACGAGCTCGCAGCGCAGCGACGGCGCCGCTTTCGTGGTGCTGATGACAGCGGAGCGCGCCTCCGAGCTGGGGATCACGCCGATCGCCCGACTCACGGGCTTCGCGGCCGCCGGCATCGACCCTGCCTACATGGGCATGGGCCCGATCGCCGCGGTACCGAAGGTGCTCGCGCAGGTCGGGCTCACCGCCTCCGACCTCGACGTGGTCGAGCTCAACGAGGCGTTCGCCTCGCAAGCGCTCGCGGTCGTGCAGGAGCTCGGCCTCGACTGGGCTCGCGTGAACCCCAATGGTGGCGCGCTCGCCATGGGCCACCCGCTCGGCGCCACCGGCGCGATCCTGACCGCGAAGCTGCTCGCCGAGCTCGAGCGAACCGACCAGACCCGCGGCCTGGTCACGATGTGCGTAGGAGGCGGCATGGGCGCCGCCGGAATCTTCGAGAGGATCTGAGAGGCAACCATGACCGCCACACTGAACCCGATCACCAGCTCGGCGACCAACCCGAAGTACAGCCACCTCGCGCAGCCGATCAAGATCGGCAACGTGACCGTGAAGAACCGCTTCATGAAGAACGGCACGGGATTCTTCTGGGACGACCCCGAGACCGGCAGCTATGTCAACGAGAAGTACCTCGACTACTTCGATGAGCTGGCGAAGGGCGGCGCAGGTCTCATCGCGACGGCCATGGGGCCGCTGACCCGTGACCTCGACGCGAAGATGCCGGGCTACCGCATCACCGATGATCGCTACATCCCCGGCTGGAAGGAGTGGGCCGACACCGTGCACAAGTACGGCGCGGCTGCCTTCGGCCAGCTGTTCCACCTCGGCCCGATGGCGCCGCTCCTGGTGAACGTGCCGCCGACCTCCTCGGCCTCGGCGATCCCGCGCGAGGAGTCGCCTCGCCCCGGCTTCGGCGACTTCCGCGCCCACACCGTGGAGGAGATCGAGGACATCATCCAGATGTTCATCGAGGCGGCCGAGCGCCAGAAGAAGGCGGGACTCGACGGCACGGAGCTCAACGTCGCGTGCAACCACTTCGTCAACAACTTCCTGTCCCGTGCCTGGAACCGTCGCGACGACGAGTGGGGCTCGCAGACCATGGAGAACCGCACCCGCGTCGCGGTGAGGATCATCCGCGGCATCAAGGAGCGCAACGGCGAGGACTGGCCGGTCATCGTGCTGATGAACGCGATCGAGGTGGACCTCAAGGACGGCATCACGATCGATGAGAGCAAGGAGTTCGCGAAGATCTTCGTCGATGCGGGTGCCGATGCGCTCGAGGTCCGCGGCGAGTACTACACGTGGACGCAGGATGTGGAGCGCCGCGAGAGCCTGCACTTCCCGGACATGTACCTGTACCCGCACCGCACGGGCCCGATCGACCCGTACGTGGACGCCTCCCGGAGGGGCAAGGGGGCGAACATCCCCATGGCCGCCGAGATCAAGAAGATCGTCGACGTGCCCGTCATCACCGTCGGCCGCCTGGACTGGGACATCGCGGAGAAGGCGATCGGCGAGGGCAAGTTCGACATCGCGAGCATGAACCGCAGGATGCTCGCCGACCCGGGCCTTCCCAACAAGGTCCTCGCGGGCGATGTCAGGGACATCAACCCGTGCGCGGGGTGCATGACCTGCTTCGACTCGATCGAGCACTTCGGCGCGGTCAAGTGCCGAGTCAACGCCTCGCTCGGACGCGAGCGCGAGTACGCGATCACGCCGGCTCCGGTGAAGAAGAAGGTGCTCGTCATCGGCGGAGGTCCCTCCGGCATGGAGGCCGCCAGGGTCGCCGCGCTTCGCGGGCACGAGGTGGTGCTGTACGACAAGCTCCACAAGCTCGGTGGCTCCCTGCCCGTCGCGGCGCTCGTCAAGGGCCCCCGCGAGGACATCGCCGGGATGATCCACTACCTGGACCGTCAGGTGCACCAAGCGGGCGTCACGGTCCACCTGGGCAAGACGGTGACCAAGGCCATCCTCGACAAGGAGCGGCCCGACGAGATCATCGTCGCCGCGGGTGGCACTCACGAGATCCCGGACATCCCTGGCATCGACGGCCGCAACGTGATGACCGGCCAGGACCTGCACAAGCTCGCGAAGGCGATGCTGCAGTTCGTGCCGATCGAGGCTGCTCGCACGATGCACAACCTGCCCGTGGCCCGCAACGTGATGATCGGCAACCACGTGGTCGTCATGGGCGGACAGCTGCACGGCTGCCAGACAGCGGAGTACCTCCTCAGCCTCGGCAAGAAGGTCACGATCGTCCACCGGGGCTCGAAGGAGGACCTGGGCGAGGGGCTGCTCGAGGTGTTCATGAAGCCCTACCTTCTCTACTGGCTCGAGGAGCAGGGCGTCGAGTTCATCACCGACGCGACGTTCGAGAAGGTCACCAAGGAGGGGCTCCAGATCTCCACTCCCGAGGGTGGGCGCCGCCTCATCGAGGCGGACACGGTCATGACCGCGCTCGCGCTTCAGCCGAACCCTGAGGTCGTGAGGCTGGCCGAGAGCACGGGCGCGACGGTGCATGTCGTCGGCGATGCCGGCACCCCGGCACTGATGGTCGACGCGGTGGCCTCCGGCTCCGCCGTCGGTCACGCGATCTAGGGGGGACGCGATGGGTGCTCTCGAAGGCAAGATCGCGATCGTCACCGGCGCCAACTCGGGGATCGGCAGGGCGACGGCGCTGCTGTTCGCCTCGGAGGGTGCGACCGTCGTCGTCTCAGGACGACGACAGGAGCGGAACGCCGAGGTCGTCGCACAGATCGAGGAGGCCGGGGGCACCGCCCTCGCGGTCACCTCGGACGTGTCCTCGCCCGAGGACTGTCGCGAGCTCGTCGATGCCACCGTGGCCGCGTACGGGCGGATCGACGTGCTCGTCAACAACGCGGGGATCGCGGACAAGCACATGCCGATCGACGACTGCACCGAGGAGTGGTTCGACCACGTGACGAAGGTGGACCAGTACTCGGTCTACTACATGGCCAAGTACGCGCTCGAGCACATGGCCCCGGCCGGCGTCGGCTCGATCGTCAACGTCTCGTCGATCGGTGCAGGCGGCGTGGCAGGGATCTCCTACAGCGGCGCCAAGGCGGCGGTGAACGCGATGACGAAGAACATCGCGATCCGCTATGCGAGGACGGGCGTCCGCTGCAATGCCGTGGCTCCAGGGCCAACCCCCACGCCGCTCAACGCTCCCGAGGTCGCGAGCACGTTCCATGCGGAGTTCGCGGGAATGTGCGCCGAGCACCTCGACCTCACCGTGCCCGAAGCCACCGCCGAGGATCAGGCGCAGGCGATCCTCTGGTTCGCGTCGGACGCGTCGAGGGCGGTGACCGGTCAGATCCTCTATGTGGATCACGGCACCAGCCTGTATTGACCCCGCCTCCGCGGCACGTCTCAAGGGGCATGAGGCGTGCCGCATGTTGCATAAATGTCCCAGGTAGATGGCGTGTCGGCGGCTCCCGAGGCTAGCGTGGAAACGTACTCGGGGAACGCCGAAGGCGTCCTCGGCCGCAGTGTCGCGGCCGGGAACGCGACGGCGTCTCGACCACAATGAAGTGCTCGAACGACAGGACTCCCATGGCTCTCTCACTCAACGATCCGCTTCAGCTCCGCTGTGGCGTCGAACTGCCCAACCGCGTCGTGATGGCGCCGATGACCACGCTCAACGCGGGCCACGACGGCATCTGCAGCGACGAGCTGCCCGACTACTACGGCCTGCGAGCCGGCGGCCCTGGCGCCATCATCGTCGAGTGCGCGCACGTGAAGCCGAACGGCCGGGTGTTCCCCGGCGGGATCGGACTGGACGTCGACGAGCAGATCCCCAGCCTCGCCAAGGTCGCCGCCGCGATCAAGGAGCAGGGTTCGAAGGCGATCCTCCAGATCTTCCACGGCGGCAGGATGTGCTCGCCCGGCCAGATCAACGGCGAGCAGCCGGTCGCGCCGAGCCCCGTCGCCGCACCGCGACCGGAGGCGGTCATCCCTCGCGAGCTCAGCGTCGAGGAGATCGATGAGCTGATCGAGGCATTCGCCGCCACGACCAGACGTGCCGTCGCTGCGGGCTTCGATGGCGTGGAGATCCACGGCGCCAACACCTACCTGGTGCAGCAGTTCTTCTCGCCTCATTCCAACCGTCGAGACGACGAGTGGGGTGGCAGCCGCGAGGCGCGCGCCCGCTTCCCGCTGGCCGTCGTGAATGCTGTCAAGGAGGCCGCGCCCGCCGAGGGCTTCGTCATCGGCTACCGGTTCAGCCCCGAGGAGATCGAGGTGCCCGGCATCCGGTATGACGACACCCTGTACCTTCTGGAGCAGATCGCGGCCGTGGGCGTCGACTACTTCCACTACTCCACGAAGAAGCTGATGCAGACCTCGATCGTCGAGACGTCGGACAAGGAGACGCTCCTTGCGAAGCTCCTGGCGTCCAGGTCCGAGATCCTCGCCGAGGTGCCCGTCGTCGGCGTGGGTGGCGTGATGGAGCTCGAGCAGGTGGAGGACGCGCTCGCTGCTGGTTTCTCGGCGGTGGCCGTCGGCCGAGAGCTGATCGTCGAGCCGCGATGGGTGCAGAAGGTGACGTCGGGTGAGCCGATCGCGACGTTCATCCGCAAGGAGGACTGCATGATGCTCGCGGTCCCGATGTCGCTGTGGAACTTCGTCGAGGCGGACATGGCGGCGGAGGAGCGCCGCGTCAACGCCGCGCGTGCGAAGGACCGGGTGTACATCCCGAACGTCTACATCGAGTCGTTCGACGATCTTCATGGAGTCATCACGGTCAAGGTCACCGTGAACACCGAGGGCATCGAGGACATCCAGATCATCGGAGCCGTCGAGTCGGAGGAGAAGTTCAGCGAGGAGGACGTGTGGAAGGTCCTTCCCGAGCGCATGATCGCGCTCAACTCCACCTCGGTCGACATCATCACGGGTGCCACGATGTCGAGCAAGCGGCTGCTGGCCGCCGTCGACCGGGCCCTCGCGAAGGCCTCGGGCGACTCGGATCCGATGATCATCTCCGAGCACCCCGAGGAGCTGCCGCCGCCGCCGTGGCTGGGTTCTGAGCCGACGGTCCCCGACGACGAGATCGAGACGGTCATCGAGACCGACGTGATCGTCATCGGCGCGGGTGTCGCCGGTGTGGCCGCGACCCGGTCGGCCGCGGAGCAGGGCGCGAAGGTCGTCGTCATCGAGAAGGCGAGCGAGCCGCAGTGCCGCAGCGGCGAGTACGCGGTCATCAACGGCACCCTGCAGGAGAAGTGGGGTCGCGCCACGATGGATCCCGACGAGATCGCGGATCGGCTGATGAAGGAGTGCTCGTACCGCGTCAAGCGGTCGATCATCAGCCGCTGGGCTCACCACTGCGCCGAGGTGTTCGACTGGTGGATCGCGGCCAAGCCGGACCTCTACATCGCCCCCACGAACCGCGCGGACATCCCCGACGAGCACGCGGCGGCGTTCATGGTGCCGCTGTATCACCCGCTCCCGAAGCACTACGACTACAAGGTGGAGAACTTCCCGACCTATCCGACGTCGGTCGAGTTCCTCCCCAACCAGGCCCCGGTGTTCCAGGCGAACATGGCCAAGGCCGTGGCCGAGGGCGACGTCACGCCGTTCTATGGCCACTTCGCTGTCAAGCTGCTCAAGGAGGACGGCCGCATCGTCGGCGTCATCGCGAGGAACGCGAGGACGGGGCGTTACCTCAAGGCCATGGCCAGCAAGGGCGTCGTCCTCGCGAGCGGCGACTACGGCAGCAACTCCGACATGGTGCGCTACTACGCGCCGGAGATCATCGAGAACGGCCTGCCCGCGGTGTGGCTGAACCGCGACGTCGAGGGCAAGCCCACCAACACCGGTGACGGACTCAAGCTCGGCGCCTGGGCGGGGGCCAAGATCCAGCAGAACCACGCGCCGATGGTGCACCACATGGGCGGTCCGTCCGGTACGGGCGGCGTCATGGGCAACACTCCGTGGCTGTTCCTGAACGCTCGTGGCGAGCGCTTCATGAACGAGAGCGTGCCCGGCCAGCAGCTCGAGAACCAGATCGAGATGCAGCCGAGCAAGATCGCGTTCCAGATCTGGGACGAGCGCTGGCCGGAGGAGGTCGAGTACATGCCGGCCAGCCACGGCACGATCTGCTACTACTCCGAGGAGAAGCCGAGGAACAACGACTGGGACCGCAGCTACAGGTCCCGCGCGGACCTCGACAAGGCGGTCGAGACCAACCAGGTGCAGAAGGCCGACACGCTCGAGGAGCTCTACGAGAAGCTCGGGCTGCCGGCCGAGGAGGCGGCGGCCTCCGTCGCGCGCTACAACGAGCTCGCCGCGAAGGGCTACGACGACGACTTCGGCAAGCCCGCGAAGCGCATGTTCGCGCTCGAGAACGCGCCGTACTACGGAGTGCGGATGGGGCTCACCGGCATGCTCGTCTGCGCCGGAGGCCTCGAGAGCGACGAGGAGTCCCGGACGTACGACGGCGCACGCAACGTCATCCCCGGCCTCTACGTCGCGGGCAACATGCAGGGCAACCGCTGGGCGGTCGAGTACCCGATCTGCGTCAAGGGCCTCAGCCACTCGATGGCGATGTTCTACGGTTACGTCGCGGGGAAGAACTGCGTGAACGGAGTCTGAGCATCGACGCGAAGAGCGAGCGCACCGTCGCCACGTTCCCTCTGATGGGGACGCTGGCGACGTTGTGCTTCCCGGGCCCGGCGGATCCGACCGTGACCGAGGCGGTCGCGCGGACCCTGCGCGGCCTCGAGCGTCGTCTCACCGTCAACGGGCCGCCGTCGGCACGCGCCGCCTCGCAGGTCGAGGCGATCAACGCCGCGGCCGGTCGCGCCGCGGTCGAGGTGGACCCGGAGGTGTACGGCCTGGTCCGCACCGCGGTGATCGCGAGCCGCGAGCACCGCGACAGCTTCAACGCGCTGATCGGCCCCGTCGTCAAGGCCTGGGGGATCGGCTTCGACGGCGCGCACGTGCCGGACGACGCCGCGATCGCCGCGCTGCTGTCGCTGACGGACCCCGAGGAAGTCGAGATGGACGATGCTCGGTCCACCGTTCGCCTGGGGCGGCCGGGGATGAGGCTCGACCTGGGCGCGATCGCCAAGGGGTACGCGGCCGACAGGGCGGCCGACGTCTGCCGCGAGCACGGTGTCGAGGGCGGGCTGATCGACCTCGGCGGCAACGTGGTCGCGATGGGGCGGTCCGACGTCGGGGTGCCGTGGCAGGTGGGGATCCAGTCGCCGTTCGACGTCAGGGGAGAGGTGCTCGGCACGGTCTCCGCGCAGGACGAGTCGGTGGTCACCTCGGGGGTCTACGAGCGGGTGCTCGAGGTCGGCGGCAAGCGCTATCACCACATGATCGACCCGCTCACGGGGCGCCCGTTCCAGACGGACCTCGCGAGCGTCACCGTCGTCGCCGCGTCCTCCACGAAGGCGGACCTGTGGGCGACCATCGCGCAGGCGGGCGGCCTCGACGAGGGCTTCCGGCGGGTGTCGGAGGCCTACGGCGTCGAGGCCGTGTTCATCACCCACGACGGCAGCATCGTCGCGACGCCGGGGCTCGAGGCACGCCTCACGCTCCGATCCGCGTAGGCCCGACCTTCCGGGTCGCCCACCGTCGCCCTCGCGCGGTTTCGCGAACAAGCGGGTCACCCGCCGTCGGCGCTACTGCGGCCCGACGTGGAGCAGCTCGATCACCGGCGCGCCGGCCTCGTCTGACGCAGCAAGGTTCACGGCGGCGACGATCGCCCAGTCATGGTCGCCAGCGGGATCGTCGAGCACCTGCCGCACGATCCAGGTGCCCTCGGGAAGCGTGGCGTCCGGCGTTGCAGCCAGGGCCGCACGCGCGTGTCCCGAGCCGTGGTCTCCGCCGGGTTCCACGAAGGTGAGCAGCGCCGCGGCGCGCGCGTTCGGGCCGATGCCGATCGCATCGTCGCCCTGGTCCTCGAACAGCGGGTCGAGCGCGTCGCGCCACGCGTCGGCCTTCCAGCCGGAGCCGCCGTCCAGCGCGCCGAGCGCCGCGTAGTCCTCGCGCGCAGCGAGCTCGACTCGCCGGAACATCGCGTTGCGCACGAGGCGTCGCAGGACACGAGGGTTGCCGGACATCGGCCTCGCCGGGCCGGCGTCCGACCCGAGCGTGGGCACCGAGGCGGGGTCCGCATCGTCCGCGATGACGGCGTCGGGGTTCATGAGGCGCTCCCACTCGTCCAGCAGGGACGAGTCGGTCGAGCGCACGACGCCGCCGAGCCAGTCGGTGATCGCGAGGACCTCGTCGGTCCGATGCTCCTCGGGCACGGTCTGACGCATCGCCCGGTAGGCCTCGGCGAGGTAGCGCAGCACGACGCCCTCGGTGCGCTCGAGCCCGTAGACCGAGATGAGGTCGCCGAACGACATCGCCTTCTCGAGCATGTCCCGCACGATCGACTTCGGTGACAGCTCGGCGTCGAGGATCCACGGGTTGGAACGCTTGAACGTGAGGAACGCGGGCTCGAGAAGATCGGCCAGCGGCGTGGGCCATGTGACGTCCTCGAGCAGCTCCATGCGCTCCTCGTACTCGATGCCCTCGGCTTTCATCGCGGCGACCGCCTCGCCGCGCGCGACGTTCTGCTGCGCGACGAGCAGCTGGCGCGGATCCGAGAGCGTCGCCTCGATCACCGAGACGACGTCGAGCGCATGGTCCGGCGATTCGACGTTGAGCAGGTCCATCGCTGCGAGGGCGAAGGGGGAGAGCGGCTGGTTGAGCGCGAAGCCCTTGGGCACGTCGACGGTGAGCTTCACAGACGGGCGGAAGCCGCGCGGGTGCGACGGGTCCGGGATCCGGACCTTCTCCACGACGCCCGCGATGCGCAGCGAGCGGTAGATGCGCAGCGACTGCCGCACGTGCGCGGACCTCTGAGCCGGGGTCTCGTGCACGGCATCGAGCAGGTGCTTCATCGCGAGCACCGGGTCCTCGGCCTCGCGGTCGAGCCACGGGTTCGCGATCCCGCGCGACAGGATGTTGAGCACCATCGCGTGCGTGACGGAGAACCGGCTCGCGAGGGCCTCGGGCTCGGCGTCGCGCAGACGCTCGAACGTCGCGTCGGTCCAGTTCACCGAGCCGGCCGGGGCGCTCTTGCGCACGATCTTCTTGCGCTTCTTGGGGTCCTCGCCGGCCTTGAGGAGGGCCTTGCGGTTCTCGATGACGTGCTCGGGGGCCATCGCGATGACGTCGCCCTCGGTGTCGAACCCAGCGCGTCCAGCGCGGCCCGCGATCTGGTGGAACTCGCGCGCCGTGAGGTGGCGCATGCGCTCGCCGTCGTACTTCACCAGGGAGGTGAGCAGCACGGTGCGGATCGGGACGTTGATGCCGACGCCGAGGGTGTCGGTGCCGCACACGACCTTGAGCAGTCCCTGCTGGGTGAGGCGCTCGACGATGCGGCGGTACTTGGGCAGCATGCCCGCGTGGTGCACGCCGATACCGGCTCGCAGGAACTTGCTCAGCGTCTTGCCGAAGCCGGTCCCGAAGCGCACGCCGTCGAGCGCGTCGGCGATGCGCGCCTTCTCCTCCTTGGAGGACACCTTCATGCTCAGGAGCGCCTGGGCGCGATCGACCGCGTCCTTCTGGGTGAAGTGGACGATGTAGACGGGCGCCTTGCCCGTCTCCACCACCTTCTCGACGACGTCGGGCAGCGGCTCGACGCTGTACTCGAAGCTCAGCGGCACGGGGCGCTCGGCGCTCGTGACCTCGGCGACGGTGCGGTCGGAGCGTGACTCGAGGTCCTCGACCAGCCAGGCGGTGTCGCCCAGGGTCGCGGACATCAGCACGAACTGGGTGTCGGGCAGCTCGAGCAGCGGCACCTGCCAGGCCCAGCCGCGCTGCGGGTCGGAGTAGAAGTGGAACTCGTCCATGACCACGAGCGACGCATCGGTGGCGTTGCCGTCGCGCAGCGCGAGGTTCGCGAGGATCTCGGCGGTGCAGCAGATGATCGGCGCCTCGGCGTTGACGGCGGAGTCGCCGGTCATGAGCCCGACGTTCTCCGAGCCGAACATGTCGATGAGGTCGAAGAACTTCTCGCTCACGAGCGCCTTGAGGGGCGCCGTGTAGTACGTGCGTCCTCCCACGCCTGCGCGGTGGTCAGCGAGCGCCGCGAAGTGCGCTCCCGCCGCGACAAGCGACTTCCCCGAGCCGGTGGGCGTCGCCAGGATGACGTGCGAGCCGGAGACGATCTCCATGAGCGCCTCGTCCTGATGCGGGTACAGCGGTCGGCCCTGGTCCGCGGCCCACTCGGAGAACGCCTCGTAGAGCGCGTCGGGGTCGGGTTCGACGCCCTTCACGAAGTCAGGCATGCGGGCGATCAGGGGCGCGTCGGTGGAGGTCATCGGTGCCATTGTCCCGTGTCCAGCCGCGCTCGTGCGCGCCGGTAGGTCCTCAGCGCCGAGGACCTGTTGGGGACTGCAGGGCGGGATCACGCGGGGTCGATGCGGAACACCGGGTAGTGCTCGGCGATCGTGGCCAGCTCTTCAAGGGAGGCATCGCGGTCGACGCCGAAGTAGAACTCCGCCTGTTGGGAGGCTGTCTTGGCCCCGCCGAGGGTCTCCCCGAAGCCGATGTAGGCCTTCAGCACCGGCGCGCGCTGGTCGACCGGCAGCTCGACGAGCGTCACCTCGCGTCGGCGACCTCGGCGCATGGTCACCCTGCCTCCGGCAGCCCGGACGTTGCGCACCCACTGCGCCTCGCCCGCGAGGGCGACGAGGTAGCGGTGACCCTCGACAGGGATGGCGAGGATCGGGAGCTTGCGGATCCTGCCCGACTTGCGCCCGCGAATCGCGATCGTGACGGCGCCGCGTGGGGCGAGGCCGACCGAGGTGAGCGCGACCCCGAGCCAGTTGAGCCGGAGGTACCACGCGGCGGGGCGGCGGTAGCGGGTGCGGGCCGAGTATGACTGGGGGTCCATGTTCAGCGTTCCGTGACGTCGCGGAGCGAGCGGATCGCGTCCAGCAGTCGCGAGCGCAGCACGTCGCCGCGCGCGGCGAACTCGCGCTGCCGCTCCACGTACGCGCGCTTGCCCTCGGGCGTCTCGATCGCGATCGGGTCGAGCCCGTACGACGACACGTCGTACGGCGACGCCTGCATGTCCACCTGCCGCACGTCGAGCGCGAGCTCGAACGCATCCAGGGTCAGGGACGATGCGATGGCCGGGGCGAGCTTGAACGCCCACTTGTACAGATCCATGTTCCCGTGCAGGCACCCGGGCTGCTCCATCGCTGGCGTCGTCTCACGCGTGGGCTGAAGCTCGTTGAGCGGCTGTGCCTCGGGCGTGAAGAAGCGGAACGCGTCGAAGTGCGAGCACCGGATCGGGTGGTTCTCGACCACCTCGTCGGTCGCGGCCGCGCCGAGCCGAAGCGGCAGGGGGTGACGGCGGTCGTCCTCGTCCATCCGGTAGACCATCGCCCACTCGTGCAGCCCGAAGCACCCGAACGACGCGGTGCGTGACGCGGTCCGCGTGAGCAGCCCCTCGATCCACCCGACCGTCGTCCCTCGATCGCGCAGGAAGGAGTCGACGTCGACCGACGTCGAACCAGCATCGTCCCTGTAGAAGCGCCAGCCCGCGTGCTCCGGAGCGTCCTCCAGGACGATGCCGGGGCCGGGGTGCCAGCGTCGCAGCTGGGCGGGCTTGGCCGGGTAGTACTCGTAGAGGAAGTCCTCGATCGCGTGGCGCTGCCCGCGGGAGGCGCGCTGGCGCCGTCCCGCGGTGAGCGCATCCGCGCGAGCGGCGTGCGCGGCCGCGAGCGGCTCCCACTCGGCGCGCGTGAGCACGTGCGCGGCCACGGGAGAGACGGTCATGCCGACCATTGTCGCAAGTCTCGTGAGTCGCGCGAGGCGGCCGACCTACGGCGTGACCACGATCTTCCCGGGGGCGTGAGACGACTCGAGCACTGTGAACGCGTCGACCACCTGCTCCAGCGGGAACGTGGCCGCGACGGGCAGGACGACGCGGCCGGCCGCCACCTCGTCGGCGAGCCGAGCGAGGTTCTCGGCGGTGCGGGCGGCGCGTTCGACGTTCTGCGCGCCGATCTCGGCGAGCGCCGCGTAGGCCGCGATCGCGACCATGCGGTCGGTGCTCACCCCGAGCGTCACGCCCGCGTCGAGCGCGTCGCGCCCGTGGCAGTCCATCACCGCGGTGACGTCGCCGATCGCGGCGGCACGATCCGCGAGCCCGGGGCCGTACTCGACGGCCTCGATGCCGAGCGAGCGCACGAAGTCCAGGTTGCGCGCGGAGGCGGTGCCGATGACCGTGGCCCCGGCCTCCTTCGCGAGCTGCGACGCGATGATTCCCACGCCTCCCGAGGCGCCGCCGACCAGCACCGTGTCTCCCGGCCCGACCGGGACGGTCGCAAGGCACGAGACGGCCGTGAGGCCTGCGACGTTCAGTCCGCCCGCGACCTCGATGGGCAGCGCCTCGGGGCGCTTTGCCAGGGACGATGCTCGGGCGACGGCGCGCTCGGCCACCGCGCCCGCTCCGGACCCGAGGACCTCGTCCCCGACTGCGACAGGCGTGCCGTCCCAGTACTCGGCGCCAGCGCCCACGGCCTCGACCGTGCCTGCGAGGTCGGAGCCGATCCGACGAGGGAACGGGGCCTCGCTCGGGATGAACCCCCGACGCACCTTGCCGTCGTAGGGGTTGATCCCCGCGGCGTGCACGCGAACCAGGACCTCGCCGGGGCCGGGCGCGGGATCCGGAGCCTCGGCAAGGTGCAGGACCTCGGGCGTCCCGGTCTGGTCGTACATGGCCGCAAGGCTCATCGTGATCTCTCCTTCGTCTGCTGGGGGCCGCTCATGCGGCGACCTTCCTGGCCTATCACGTCACCGGGCCTCGAGCCGCGCGATCCTCTCCTCATCGAGGTGGTCAGGCGCGATGATCGCGCGCCCGAAGCCGGCGAGCGCTTGAGCGACGAGCCGCGGCAGGTCGATCGCGTGCCTCGAGAGCGCCCATTGGAGCTGCATGCCGTCGCCGATCGACTGCATCGTCCGGGACGCCGTCAACGGGTCGACCCCGGGGCGGAGCTGGCCGGCGTCGGCGCACGCCGCGAAGCGAGTGGCGTTCTCCCGTGCGACGCGCTCGTACGCCTCGGACATCCATGCGTGCGCGGGGGCGGTCGGGTCGATCGCGTCCGCGCTCACGCGCACGGCGAGGTCGACGAGTCCTGGCCGGGCCTGCATCTGAGCGAGGGTGTCGACCGCGCGCTCGAGGAGCGCGTGGATCTCGGGCTCATCCTCGGTTGCGGTCCAGTCGAGCTCGATGTCGGCGAGGCGCCGCTGCGCGACCTCGGACAGGAGGTGGCGGCGGGTGGGGAAGTAATGCTGCAGGTTGCTGAGGCTCACGTCGGCGGCGTCAGCGATCTCGGCCAGTGTCACGCTGTCGTAGCCGACCTCGGCGAACGCGGTTGAGGCGGCGGCGACGATGGCGGCCCGGCGCTCCTGTCCCACCTTGTAGGGACCTCGTCGCCGCGTCATGTCTCCTGATGCTAGCGGGGGAGCGGTGCGCTACCGGGGTTCGCTCGCAACTTTCCCCAACTGAAAACTTGTAAAACATTGTTTTAGTGCTACTGTCATCGCATCGACTTGAAACGATCCAAGTCGACCTGACTCAACAATGTGGTTGAAAGGAATGCACCATGGCTGCAACGTCGGAGCCGTCGCAATGGCGACACAGCATCGTCCCCGGACTCATGTCGTACCTCGACGCGGGCTCGATCATCACCATGAGCATCGCGCTCGTCCTGCTCCAAGAGTCTCTGGGCATCAGCGCCTGGGGCTTCGGCTTCCTCACGGGCCTGCTCACCGCCGCGTTCGCGGTCGGAGCGTTCGTCGGGGGCCGCATCTCTGACCTGTGGGGCCGCAAGCGGGTGTTCCTGGTCAACCTCGCGATGTACATCGTCGGTGCGGGCATCGTGATCGTGGCGTCGACCGCCGCCTGGCTGTACCCGGGCATCGGACTCATGGGAGTTGCGATGGGCATCGGCGTGCCGACCTCCCTCGCGCTCATCGCCGAGTCCGCGGCGGAGGGCACCAAGGGCAAGATGGTGGGCCTGTCGTCCGCGCTGTGGCTCGTGGGAATCATGGGCACGCTCGGCCTGGCCACCGGCGTCGCGCAGTTCGGCCCGCTGGGTGCCCGCATCCTCATGGGCCACATGGTCCTGATCGCGGCGATCGCTCTCGTGCTCGGATTCGGCCTGCACGAATCGCAGGAGTGGAAGGACGCGCGCGCCGCCGGCGGCTCCGTCGAGTCCACGAAGATCCCGCTGAGCACGCTGTTCACCAAGCGCCTGCTCGGCCCGCTCGTCGCGCTCACCGCCTTCTTCACCCTCGTCAACCTGCCCGCGAACACCCTCGGCCAGTACATGACCTACCTCTACGTCAACGTCGCCGGGGTCGACGCATCGAAGGCCTCCCTGCTCGGCCTGCTGGGACTGCCGGTCGGGCTGGTCGGCGCCGTCATCTTCATGCGCTTCGCCGACAAGAGCCTGCGCAAGCCGCTGTTCGTGGGCGGCGCGATCCTCCAGGTGGTCGCCTTCGGGCTGCCGGCCGCGTTCGGAGTGACCCAGTGGACGGTGTTCCTCATGGCGGCGATCGCGGGCTTCGGCGGCGCGTTCGCCGGCGAGGGCATCTACAAGGTCTGGAGCCAGGAGCTCTTCCCGACCATGTACCGCGCCACCGCGCAGGGCTTCACCTACGGCGTGACGCGCGGCATCACCGCGGGCTTCGCGGTCATCACTCCGGCGCTCATCGCCTACGACCCGGCGGTGCTGCTGTGGATCCTCACGGCCATGGTGGCCGTCGCCGGCGTGGTCGGCGGGATCGCGGTCCAGCGCATGGGCGCCGAGCGCGGCGCGGACCCGTGGCTCGTCGTCGCCGACGACGCCGAGCCTCAGCTCGAAGGGAGCAACGCGTGAGCACTACGGTCGACGCTATGAGCGCCTCGATCGTCGACGTCGACGCCTCGGCCTGGGTCGGGCACTGGATCAGCCACGGTCCCGTGGCCGGGCCGACGGATCCGATCGGCATCGGCCGCGAGGACGGCGACGCCGACTTCGGCCGGTACCTTTTCTCGACGACGTTCGACCTGGACGATGCGCCCGCGGAGGCGCTCGTGCGCCTCACGGCCGACTCCAGGTACGTCCTGTTCTGCAACGGCGAGGAGGTCGGTCGCGGCCCGGTGCGCAGCCAGCCCCGCCGGCTGTCCTACGACGTGCTCGACCTTGCGCCGCACCTGGTCGAGGGCGAGAACTCGCTCGTCGTGCTCGTGACGTACTACGGCTCGCCGAACTCCTTCTGGTTCCCGGCCGCGGCGAACCCGATCATCGGGCGCCGCCCTGTGCTCGTCCTCGAGGGCAGGGTCGGGGACGTGACCCTCGCGACCGACGGGACGTGGAGGAGCGCTGCGATGCCCGCGTGGACGCTCGCGACCGGGATCGCGCACATCGGCGTCCCTGTCGAGGAGGTCGATGCCCGCGAGCTCCCCGTCGGGTGGCGGCTGGGCGAAGGGATCGCGTGGGAGCCCGCGTCGATCCTGTCGGCCTCGCACCCGGGGGCGCTCGCGCGCAGCCAGCCGCCGACGGACCCGTACGGCCCGTTGATCCGCCGTCGCATCGGTGTGCTCGGGGGTGACGTGGTCGTGCCCGAGGCTGGCACGTGGAGCCGCGTCGCCGCGCGGCCCGAGGGCGAGAACGTCATCGAGCGCGCGACCTCGGTCGTCGAGGCGCCCGCCAAGCCCGCGGGGGCAGGCGTGGACTACGCCGGCGACGGCGGGGCGCTCCACGGCGTGCTCGACATGGGCCGGGTCGTGGCGGGCAACGTCTCGTTCGAGATCGACGCCCCGGCCGGGACCCGCGTGGACCTTCACTATCGCGAGGTCGCGTGGAAGCCCGGCAAGGCCGATCCGATGTCCCTGCCCATGACCGGGACCACGTATGTGGCGCGCGGTCACGACGACGCCTATGGCTCGCTCGAGGTCAACGGCTTCCGTTACATCCACGTCGTGATCGACGCCCCGGACGATGCGCAGGTCACCTTCCGCGGCCTGACGGTCAGCGAGCGGCTCTATCCGTATGAGAACGAGGCGCGCTTCGCATCGTCCGATCCCGAGCTCGACGCGCTCTGGAAGGCCGCGCTGCGCACAGTTCAGCTCAACTCGCAGGATGCCTTCACCGACTGCCCGACCCGAGAGCAGCGCGCCTGGGTCGGCGACGGCACGGTGCATCAGATGGTGCACCTCGCGGGCTCGACGGACTGGCGGCTGTGCTGGCAGTACCTGCACCTGGGCGACTCGCCCCGCTCTGACGGGATCCTGCCCATGAGCGTGGCGGGGGAGACCGAGCGGGGGAACGGCTTCACGATCCCCGACTGGTCGCTGTACTGGATCCGGGGCGTGTACGAGATGCATCGGTACACCGACGACCTCGACCAGCTCCGCGAGCTCTTCCCGACGGCCGAGCGCATCGTCCGCTGGTACCTGCCGTACGTGACGGACGACGGCATCCTCGCCGACGTGCCCGAATGGAACCTCGTCGACTGGTCGAGCATCTTCCTGCCGGGCCGGTCGTCGATCCTCACCTCCATGTGGGTCGCAGCCCTCGGCCACGTCGCGGAGATCGCTGAGCGGCTCGAGAACCTCGGCACGGCCCGGTGGGCGCGCGGGCTGATCGAGTCCGCCCGTGAGGGCTTCGAGCAGTTCTGGGATGCCTCGCGCGGCACGTACATCGACCACATCGTCGACGGCGAGCCGCGGGACGCGGCATCGCAGCTCGCGGGCGCGCTCGCGATCCTGTCGGGTCTCGCGCCGCGAGAGCGGTGGGACTCGATCGTGGCGTGGATCGCCGACCCGGACCGCATGGTCGTGCGGTCGTGGATCGGCGGCGACGGCGGCTACTCGGCGGAGAAGATCTTCGAGCAGCTCCAGGGCATCCAGCGCATCGACTGGGACGCGCAGGAGGAGTGCGTGAGCGCCCAGCCGTTCGCGAGCTTCCTGGTGCACGACGCGCTTGCCCTCGCCGGGCGTGCGGACCTGATCGTGCGCAACATGCGCCGCTGGTCCGTGTATCTGCAGGGCGGGTACGACACCTTCGGCGAGTGCTGGGGGTGGGGCACCCCCGTCCATGGCTGGAGCTCGACCCCCATGCGCGACCTCGCTCGCTACGTCGTCGGAGTGAGCCCGGCCGCGCCGGGATTCGCGACGGCGCGCATCGAGCCGGCCTACGGCGTGGTCGAGAGGTTCGAAGGCGAGGTGGCGAGCCCTGAGGGCATGATCGCCGTCTCGGTCGACGGGAGGGCGGTCACGGTCGACAGCCCGATCCCGTTCGAGGTTCGCGACGGTGCCGGCACTGCGCACCACCGCGAGGCGGGCCGCTACTCGTTCTAGCGACCCCTGCGGCGAGGGCGGGTCACCGTGGGTCAGGCCGCGGCGGCCCGCCCTCGTCGCGCCTCACGGTCGCGTCGTCACCTTGTCAGCCGCGGCGTTCGAGGCGTGCGTCATGAGCGCCTCGAGTGGGCCTTGAGGGAAGCGCAGCCTCCAGCCCCACGCGGCCGCGGCGAGGATGACGGCCATGACGACGAGGGTCACGTTGCTCGGCTCGTAGACGATCTCCTCGCCGACGAACGCGATGACGAACACGTGGAGGACGTAGGCGGTGAACGCCATCGCACCCAGCGCCCGCAGCGGCTCGAGCCAGCGTCCGGTCGCGTCCGACAGCCACAGGCACACGGCGATCGTCGCGATCGCGAGGCCCGCGTTGGAGACCAGCTCGACGGGGGAGTAGGAGTGCGCCTCCATCGACGCCCACGCCGGCCCCCACCCGAACGTCGCCCCCGCGGGAGGCCACGGCGTCGTCCCTCCGAACCCGATGCCGAGCATCGCGGCGCCCACCCCGAGTGCGAGCCCGCCACGGGTGAGGTCGAGCCGCGTCGCCTTCGACCGCAGGTCCATCCGCGAGATCGCGAGCCCGACCAGCAGGTAGCCCACCCAGACGAGCGCGGGGTAGTGGTGCCACCACAGCCGGTCCAGCATGGGCGCCGTGCCCAGCCAGGACGATGCGGTCCATTCCTGGACGGTCGGCAGCACCAGTCCTCCACCCACGAGGACCACCACGGCGGCCGTCCACAGCCACGGGGTGCGCCACGTGAGGGTCGGGAGCATGAGGAGCATCATCACGCCGAGGTTCGCGAGGATCACGTACACGGGCGTGCCGAGAGAGGCGACGACGGCCCCCGCGACGATCAGCACGACGCCGCGCGTCGCGACCTTCACGCGCGTGTGGGCGAGCGAAGGGCCGCGCGCGGTCATGATCCCGATCGAGACCCCCGCGAGCACGGCGAACAGTGCCGAGGGCCGCCCGTGCGCGATCCACAGCCACCACCAGCCGTCGGAGTCCGAGCCTCGAGTGCCGTCGTCCCCGACGTGCGCGGCGAGCATGCCGAGGAAGGCGACCGCGCGCGCGAGGTCGAGGCCGCCGATGCGGCCGCCCTGGCGCAGCGACGATCCCGTGGCGCGGCTGATCACGTCCACACGGGTTCCTGGGGCGGGCTCCCTCATGGCGTCAGGCTAGCGGCCTCCCCCCGAGCCCGACTCGCGGATGAAGGCGGCCGAGGCGAGCAACGCCTCGGCCGAGGAGACGTAGTCGAAACCGAGCTGGCGGGGCGCATCGGAGCCGTCGACCTCGGCGTTCATGGCTAGCCCCATCGCGGCGGTCCGCATCGGCGGCATGACGAGCGCGGCCGCGCGGATCAGCCAGTCCGGCGCGACGCGGGTGGTCACCTTGGCATCGGGGTAGGCGGCGAGGACGATCTGCGCCATCTCGGGCAGCGTCATCGCGCCGGCGTTCGCGGGGAAGCGCTGTCCGACCGCCGCGTCGTCCGTCATCGCGCGCACGTGGATCCGCGCGACGTCCCGCACGTCCACCACCGGCATCCCCATCCGGGGCAGCGCGGGGTACTGGCCGGTGATGAGCTGCTCGACCGTGCGCAGCGACGATCCGTAGTGGGCATCCATCGCGGGTCCGAACACCATGCCGGGATTGATCGTCGTGAGCCGCATCTCGGGGTGCGCGGCGACGAAGTCCCACGCGGCGCGCTCGGCGAGGGTCTTGGACGCCTCGTACGGAGTGGTCCGCGGCCCTTCCGGATCTGTCCAGTCCTCGCGCGTCTTCACCCGGTCCCACTGGTCGCCCGCGGGCTTGTAGATCGCGCCGCACGTGGAGGTGAGGACCACGCGGGTGACGCCGGCGGTGCGCGCGGCGGTGAGGGCGCGGAGCGTGCCGTCCACCGCGGGGCGGATGAGCTCCTGCGGATCCTTGGGCGGCGCGGTCGGGAAGGGCGAGGCCGTATGCATGAGCACGTCGACGCCCTCCATCGCCTCCTCCCAGCCGTCGTCGGACAAGAGATCGAGGGAGACGAAGGTCAGGTCGGCGTCGGGGAAGAGCGCCTCGACCTGCGCGCGGCGGCGCTCCGAACGGACCGCGGCCCTGACCGCGTGACCGTTCTCGAGGAGCTCCCCGACGATGTGCTTGGCGATGAAGCCCGAGGCTCCGGTGACGAGGACGGTCGACATGGCACTCAGCGTACGCATCGTCCATCGCACGCCCACCCCGCGGAGGAGCCGGCGCGACGCACTAGGCTGGAGCCCATGCGTATCGCACGATTCACCACCGGAGACGACCCCCGCTACGCGATCGTCGACGGCGAGGAGGGCTCGGAGGAGCTCGTGGTCCTCACAGGCGACCCGATGTACGTCCCCGGTCAGCCCACCGGCGAGCGGATCCCGCTGTCCCAGGACAACGTTCGCCTGCTCGCGCCCGTGATCCCGCGCTCCAAGGCCGTGTGCCTGGGCCGCAACTACGCGGAGCACGCCAAGGAGATGGGCAACGCGGTCCCCGAGCCCGAGCTGCCGATCCTCTTCCTCAAGCCCAACACCACGGTCATCGGGCCCGACGACCCGATCGTGCTGCCCGAGTACAGCCAGGACGTCCAGATCGAGGCCGAGCTCGCGATCGTGATCGGGCGGATCTGCAAGGAGGTCTCGGCCGAGACCGCCGAGCAGTACATCTACGGCTACACGTGCGCGAACGACCTCACCGCGCGCGACCTGCAGCGCCAGGAGAACCAGTGGTTCCGGGCCAAGGCGTTCGACACGTCGCTGCCGCTCGGCCCGTGGATCGAGACCGAGCTCATGCACGACGACGTCCTCGTCTCCTCGCGCATCAACGGCGAGACCAAGCAGAACGCGTCGACCCAGGAGATGATGCTCGGCGTGCTCGAGGCCGTCGCCGCCGTCTCCGAGGTCACGACGCTGCTGCCCGGCGACGTCATCCTCACCGGCACCCCCGCAGGCGTCACCAAGGTCGACCACGGCGACGTCGTCGAGGTCGAGATCGAGGACATCGGCATCCTGCGCAACCCCGTCATCCGCCGCTAGGCGCCGCCCAGGCGCCCCGCGCATCGTCCTGGACCGCATCGTCCAGGAGCCCCAGACCCACTCACCCGAGACACCCCGCAAAGAGAGCAATGAGCAAGGTTCGCGTTCGCTTCTGTCCCTCGCCCACCGGCCTGCCGCACGTCGGCATGGTCCGCACGGCGCTGTTCAACTGGGCCTACGCCCGCCACATGGGCGGCGAGCTCGTGTTCCGCATCGAGGACACCGACGCCGAGCGCGACTCGCAGGAGAGCTACGAGATGCTGCTCGACGCGATGAACTGGCTCGGCATCACCTACGACGAGGGCCCCGACATCGGCGGCCCGTACGCCCCCTACCGTCAGAGTCAGCGCCACGACCTCCACGCCGAGGTCGTCGCCAAGCTGCTTGAGGGCGGCTACGCGTACGAGGCGTTCTCCACGCCCGACGAGGTCGAGGCGCGCCACAAGGCGGCCGGCCGCGACCCCAAGCTCGGCTACGACAACTTCGATCGCGACCTCACCGACGAGCAGAAGGCCGCGTACCGCGCCGAGGGCCGCGAGCCCGTGCTGCGCATGCGGATGCCCGATGAGGACATCACGGTCAACGACCTGATCCGCGGCGAGGTCACCTTCCCCGCGGGCACCGTGCCGGACTACGTGATCGTGCGCGCCAACGGCGTCCCGCTGTACACGCTCGTCAACCCCGTGGACGACGCGACGCAGAAGATCACGCACGTGCTGCGCGGCGAGGACCTGCTCGCCTCGACGCCTCGCCAGATCGTGCTGTGGCGCGCGATGGTCGAGCTCGGCATCGCCGACGGCATGCCCGAGTACGCGCACATGCCGATGGTGCTCGGCGAGGGCACCAAGAAGCTGTCCAAGCGCGACCCCGAGTCCAACCTGTTCCACCACCGCGAGCGCGGCTTCCTGCCCGAGGGGCTGCTCAACTACCTCGCGCTGCTCGGCTGGAGCATCGCGCCCGACCGCGACGTGTTCACGCGCGACGAGATGATCGCCGCGTTCGACATCGCGGACTGCACGCCCAACGCCGCGCGCTTCGACATCAAGAAGGCCGAGGCGATCAACGCCGACCACATGCGCATGCTCGCGCCCGAGGACTTCGCGGGCCGCCTCGTGCCGTATCTGCACACCGCGGGCGACGTGAGCGCTTCGTCCTATAACGAGCTGACCTCCTCGGAGAAGGGGATCCTCGATGCGGCCGCGCCGCTCGTGCAGACGCGTATGCAGCTGCTCGGCGAGGCGTCGGGCATGCTCGGCTTCCTCTTCGCCGCGGACGAGTCGATCGAGTTCGACGAGGCCGCCCTGAAGAAGCTGCCCGAGAACGCCGCCGAGATCCTCGACGCCGCCGTGTCCGTGCTCGAGGGGCTCGAGGACTTCGGCCCCGAGGCGCAGCAGGAGGCGCTGCGCGCGAGGCTCGTCGACGAGATGGGCATCAAGCCGCGCTTCGCCTTCGGCCCGCTGCGCGTGGCCGTGACGGGGCGTCAGGTCTCGCCGCCGCTGTTCGAGTCGATGGAGATCCTCGGCAAGGACTCGTCGCTGGCGCGCCTGCGCCGCCTGCGCGCGACGTTCTGACCCGCGCGACATGACCGGGGCGGGCGCCATCCGGGCGGTGCTGTTCGACGTCGACGACACGCTCGTCGACACGCGCGGCGCCTTCCGGCATGCGCTCGCCTCCGTCGCGGTCGACTACCTGGACGAGGGAGTCGATCACGAGGAGCTCGTGCGGTTCTGGCGCGAGGACCGTCAGGGCTGGTACCGGGCCCATACCCGGGGCGAGCTGACGCATCGCGAGCAGCGGCATCGTCGCGCCAACGACCTCCACGAGGAGTTCGGAGGCCCGTTCCTGGACGATGCGGCGTATCAGCGCTGGGACGACGCGTTCGAGCGCTACTTCCAGGAGGGGTGGGCGGCGCATCCCGACGCGTTGCCGGCGCTCGAGGCGCTGGACGCACTCGGGGTCCCGTACGGCGGGCTTTCCAACGCGCGCAGCGACTACCAGGTGACGAAGCTCGCGGCCTGCGGGCTGGGGCGGTTGCCGATGCTCGTGGGCGTCGACACCCTGGGCTTCGGCAAGCCTGACCCCCGGGTCTTCCTTCATGCGTGCGAGAGGCTCGGCTTCGCGCCTGCGGAGGTCGCCTACGTGGGCGACGAGTTCGACGTGGACCCGCTCGGGGCGCGCGACGCGGGGCTGGGGCTTGGCGTGTGGATCGAGCGTCCGGGGGCGCATCGGGGAGATGTCGACGGCCTCGCAGGCGACGGCGTGCCTCGCGACGGCCTGGTTCGCATCGACACACTCATGGAGCTGCCGGGGGTCCTCGGGCTCTGAGGTGTGAGGCGCGACACCCTGGTTTGGGCGATCGCCGATCATCCGGTACAGTTGTTTCCCGGTCCGGTCCCCGGATCATTGGCCTATGGTGTAATTGGCAGCACGTCGGTTTCTGGTACCGCCAGTCGAGGTTCGAGTCCTTGTAGGCCAGCTTCAAGCCCCTCCTTCGGGAGGGGCTTTTCGCTTTCCCGGGGGTCGCAGGGCCCTCGGACCCGTGCGCGAGCCACGCCCGCATCGTCCCCATGCGCGTGCACTCCGCACGGATTACCGTGCGACACGCAAGCGTGTCGCGGTCCGGGCCCGGCGTGTCGTCGGGGTGTCGGGCCCAAATCCGTGCGGAGTGCGTGGCGGGCGGGGGAGCGGACTACTCCGCCTGCGCCGTGTGCATCACCTCGAGGTGCTCGCCGTCCCAGCCGACAGTGACCGCGTCGCCCTCGCGCAGGCGCCCGTCCACGATCTCCTTCGCGAGCTCGTTCAAGACCCGCGTCGTGATGAGCCGCTTGAGCGGACGCGCACCGAACTGGGGGTCGAAGCCGTCGCGGGCCAGCGAATCCCGCAGTGCGGGCTCGACAGTCAGCGCGATGTCCTTCGCCTCGGCCAGGCGCGCGATCGCCTTGGCCAACTCGGTCTCGACGATGCCCTTCATCGCCTCGGGGTCGATGCGGTCGAACACCACCACATCGTCCAGGCGGTTGAGGAACTCGGGCCTGAACGACCGCTTGAGCACCTCCATCAGCTGGCCTTCCAACTCGTCCCGCGAGGAGCCGTCCCACGCGAGTACCAGGTCGGAGCCCAGGTTGGAGGTCATCACGATGATCGTGTTCGTGAAGTTCACCGTGCGGCCGCGGCCGTCGGTGAGGCGTCCGTCGTCGAGGACCTGCAGCAGCACGTTCCAGACGTCCGGGTGCGCCTTCTCGACCTCGTCGAACAGGACGATGCTGTACGGACGACGCCGCACGGCCTCCGTGAGCTGTCCTCCCTGGTCGTAGCCGACGTACCCAGGCGGGGAGCCGATCAGGCGCGACACCGCGTGCGACTCCATGTACTCGGACATGTCGATGCGGATCATGGCCCGCTCGTCGTCGAAGAGCTGCTCGGCGAGCGCGCGAGCGAGTTCGGTCTTGCCCACTCCCGTAGGCCCGAGGAACAGGAACGAGCCGATGGGCCTGTTCGCGTCCGCCAGGCCCGCGCGGGCACGACGGATCGCGTCCGAGACCGAGGTGATGGCCCGGTCCTGGCCGACGACGCGCTCGTGGAGCCGCTCCTCGAGGTGGCCGAGCTTCGCGGACTCCTCGGTGAGCAGCTTCTCGACGGGCACGCCCGTCCACTTCGCGACGACTCCCGCGATGTCCTCGCCTGTGACCTCCTCGCGCAGCATGCGCTCGTCCGACGGGATCGCGTCGAGCTGGGCGCGAGCATCGGCGATCTCCTGCTCGGCGTTCGGGATCTCGCCGTAGCGGATCCTTCCGGCCTTCTCGAGCTCTCCGTAGCGCTCGGCGCGTTCCAGGTCGCCGCGCAGCGATTCGACGCGCTCGGTGGCCGCGGAGACGCGGACGATGAGGTCCTTCTCGCGCGCCCACCGCATGTTGAGCTCCTCTGACTCGGCCTTGTGACGGGCGATCTCTGTGTCGATCTCCGCGCGACGCGCCTTGGCGTGCTCGGACTTGTCCTTGGCGACCTGGGTGCGCTCGATCTCAAGCTGCATGATGCGGCGGCGCGAGCGGTCGAGCTCGATCGGCATGGAGTCGAGCTGCATCTTGAGGGCCGAGGTGGCCTCGTCGATCAGGTCCACGGCCTTGTCGGGCAGGAAGCGGTCGGAGATGTAGCGGTCGGACAGGTGCGCCGCCGAGACGATCGCCTCGTCGGTGATCTTCACGCCGTGGTGGACCTCGTACTTGTCCTGGAGGCCGCGCAGGATCGCGACCGTGTCGTCGAGGCTGGGCTCGCCGACGTAGACGGGCTGGAAGCGACGCTCCAGGGCGGAGTCGGTCTCGATGTGCTCGCGGTACTCGTTCAGGGTCGTGGCGCCGATCATGCGCAGCTTGCCGCGCGCGAGCATCGGCTTGAGGATGTTGCCCGCGTCCACGGACCCGTCGGCCTTGCCCGCGCCGACGATCGTGTGCAGCTCGTCGACGAACAGGATGATGCGGCCCTCGGCCTCCTCGACCTCCTTGAGGATCGCGTTGAGGCGCTCCTCGAACTGGCCGCGGTAGGCGGCGCCGGCGACGACGGAGCTCATCGCGATCTCGATCACGCGGCGGTCCTTGAGGGACGACGGCACGTCTCCCGCGATGATGCGCTGGGCGAGGCCCTCGACGATCGCGGTCTTGCCGACGCCGGGCTCGCCGATCAGCACCGCGTTGTTCTTCGTGCGGCGCGTGAGCACCTGCATGACGCGGCGGATCTCCTCGTCACGTCCGATGACGGGGTCGAGCGCGCCCTCCTCGGCGAGGGCGGTGAAGTCCTGGCCGAACTGCTCGAGCGCTGACTGCTGCTCCTGCTGAGGAGCCTGGGACGGGGTCGTCATGTTGTTCCTCCTGAGGTGGTCGACGTCCGTGGATTCGTAGTTGAGTCTTGCACGCTCAACTTTACATAAGCATGGGCGATGCGACAAGAGGGATGGTGTTGGGGGAGGGCCGGGAGGGCGGTTCTGATGCCGATTGGCGTTCACCCCCATTCATGGTCTATAGTCTTATCTCGCGCCAGTTGCCCGGGAGGGTGACGGAATGCAGCTAGGGCCCCGTTGTGTAGCGGCCTAGCACGCCGCCCTCTCAAGGCGGTAGCGCGGGTTCGAATCCCGTCGGGGCTACCACGACAAGCTCCTTGCCGAAAGGCAAGGAGCTTTTGTCGTTTCCAGGGACGATGCTCGATTGGCTCGACTCGCTCCGTCCATCCCGTCACGCAGTGTCGTGGTCGGCTACGGTGAGACGAAAGAGTGGGCGCGAAGAGGCCTGCGACGAGGGCAGGGGGCGCATCAACGTGTACCTGAACTCGGGCTTCACAGGCTCCACCACCACGCTCCGGCTGCCGGCGGCGAAGTCGTGAACGCGCCACGTCGTCGCAGGCCCGGGGCACGGGTGATCCGCAGGTTCAGCTTCGCGGTGGCTGCCCTCGCTACGGCAGCAGCGATGGCGGGCTGCACTTCTACCGTGACTCGTTCCATCGATCTCGACCCGGACAACGTGGCTGAGGTCGAGTTGTACTTCTACGACGTCTCGTCGGCGATTCCGAACGAGATCACCCGCACCACGATCGTCGACGCGGGACTGATTGCCGAGCTCGTCGATACGTTCGTCGACATCCCGGGTGCCTCGATCGACGACCCGCAAGAAGAGGTCCAGGGGGCGCGGGCCACGGGCATACGCTTCGTCCTGGACGACGGCTCCACGGTGGACATGACTCAGTACTACATCGACCACGCCAGCGGAGTCATCGCATGGCCGGACGGTGAGGTGCTCTATACCGAGTGGGGACTGCCCTTTGAGGACTACTACCTGGACTCTGGGGACAAGGTGACGGTAGACGCAGCCGAACGCCCTGTGTCGCCGCTGGAGACCGCCGGCTAACAGGGGCGTTGGTAGCCCGTGGGAGACCGGTCGGGCCGACACGCCCCGCGTGTGCGAGAGCGCCGGGTGTCTCCGTCCGACGCCGTGCAAAGGTTGCTGTAGACATGCAGGAGACGCACCACTGAAGGACGGCCCTCATGACCACGCACAGCCTCGGCGAGATCCAGATCCGTGACCCCTACCTCGTCACCGTGCCCGAGCGAGGCGAGTACCTCCTGTTCGGCAGCACCGACAAGGACGTCTGGAATCCGCCCGCGACCGGGTTCGACTGCTATCGCAGCACCGACCTGAAGCAGTGGGAGGGGCCGATCGAGGCCTTCCGTCCGCTGCGGGGCTTCTGGAGCGACCGGGACTACTGGGCGCCCGAGGTGCACGCCTACCAGGGGCGGTACTACATGTTCGCCACGTTCACGTCAATGGACGCGCGCCGCGGCACCCAGATCCTGTCGGCGGATGCGCCCGAGGGCCCCTACACGCCGTGGAGCGATGGCCCGGTGACCCCTCGCGAGTGGGAGTGCCTCGACGGGACTTTGCACCTGGACGACGCGGGCGATCCGTGGATGGTCTACTGCCACGAGTGGGTGCAGGCGATCGACGGCGAGATGATCGCGCAACGGCTCAGCGCTGACCTGAAGCACACGGTGGGGGAGCCCACGCTGCTCTTCACGGCGTCGGAGCCGGAGTGGTCCCGGCCGATGGCGCACCCGCAGCTTGCTGGCGAGAACAGGGCGTACGTCACCGACGGGCCCTTCCTGCATCGACTGTCTTCGGGCGCGCTCATCATGCTGTGGTCGAGCTACGGCGACCGGGGCTACGCGATGGGGATCGCGCATTCCACGAGCGGAACCGTCGAGGGCCCGTGGGTCCAGGACGACGAGCCGCTCTGGGCCGCCGACGGGGGACACGGCATGATCGCGCGCACGCTCGGCGGCGACCTGCTGCTGACCCTGCACCAGCCGAACGACACGCCGCACGAGCGGGCCGTCCTTCGCCGGCTCCGCGAGACCGACACCTCCGTCGTCCTCGCCGACTGAGAGGCGCCAAGGAATCGCGCTCACGCGGGACGCGACGGTCAGTCGTCGCTTCCCAGCCAGGCGAGAGCGCCGTCCGCGGCCCAGGCGCCCATGCTGAACGAGGCCTGGAGCAGGTAGCCGCCCGTGGGCGCCTCCCAGTCGAGCATCTCGCCGGCCACGAATGTGCCCGGCATGCGGCGCAGCATGAGGCGGTCGTCCATCTCCGACCACGCGATGCCGCCCGCCGTGGAGATGGCGCGGTCGATCGGCATGGTGTCCGTGACGCGCACCGGCACCGCCTTGATGAGCGCCGCCATGTGAGCTGGCTCCGACGGCAGCGCACCGCTGTCCGTCTCCCGCAGCAGCCCGATCGACGCGGGGTCGAGCCCCACCGCGCGGCGCAGCCACGTCGATGCCGAGTCCTTCGGCCGCCGCCGCCCGAGGCGCTGTACCAGCTGGTCCGCGGAGACGTCGGGCCGCAGGTCCACCTCGAGCACGCAAGGCGCGCCTCCGGTGGCGGCGACATCGAGCGCGCTGCGGATGGCCGCTCCGATCGCGTAGACGGGCCCGCCCTCGATGCCCGTGCGGGTGAGCATCGCGTCGCCGCGCTGAGGCGGCGCGCCGCTGCCGCGCACGGTGAGCGACACGTTCTTGAGCGGCGCCCCCGCGAAGCGCTCGACGAACACGTCCGTCCAGGCGACGCGCAGCCCGACGTTCGCGGGTCGCAGCGCCGTCACCTCGACGCCTCGAGCTCTGAACGGCTCCACCCACGCCCCGTCCGCACCCAGGTGCGGCCACGAGGCCCCGCCGAGCGCGAATACCGTGACGTCGCTTTCGACCGCCCCGGGCTGCCCGTTGGCATCCGTGATCAGCGCCCGGCCGTCGGCGTCCCAGCCGGTCCACAGGGAGCGCCGCTCGAGCGTCACGCCCAGCTCGGTCAGGCGTGACAGCCAGGCGCGGAACAGGGGAGTAGCGCGGAACGCCTGGGGGAACACTCGTCCGCTGGATCCGACGAAGGTCGGCTCGCCCAGGTCCTCGCACCACGCGCGCAGATCCTCCGGGCCGAACCTCTCAAGCATCGGAGCGATGCGGTCCGCGGAGGCGCCGTAGCGGCTGAGGAACGGCTCGCGGGCCTCCGAGTGGGTGATGTTCAGCCCGCCGTGTCCCGCGAGCAGGAACCTGCGGCCCGGCGAGGGCTTGCGCTCGTGGACGGTGACGGTCACGCCCGCGGCGGCCAGCGTCTCGGCCGCGAACAGTCCGGCCGGGCCACCGCCGATGACGGTCGCGGTGCTCACGGTCGCCGCCGGGCGTCAGGAATCGCGCGCGTGAGCATGAGGCCAACGTAGCCCAGAAGGACGTGGCGCCCGAGCCTGAGCGGGCTTGAGATCGCTCGTGGACGATGCGGTGGTCGGCGGGGGAGGGGCGGCTACAGATCAGCGGGCGTCGCGAGCCTCGACCGCCACAGGTCGACCATCGGTTCCGGGGGCACGCCGCACGCATCGTCCCCGTCGATGCGGGGCCTCCGCGCGGCCATCGCGTCGTAGATCCGATCGCGCAGGGCACGGGGGACGAGGCGACCCGCGCGCAGCAGGCTCCACGGAACGGGGAGAGCGCCGAGGACCTCGAGGACCGCGTCGGACCTGACCAGCGCCTCACCGTCGACCCACAGGATCATGGTCGAGTCGGTGACCAGGGGGTCGAGCCCCGCGCGGGAGACGATGCTCGCCCCGACCTCGCTGGCGCCACCGGTGATGAGGTGGGCGCCGTGCGGGTCGTGCGTGAGGAGCCACGCGACGAAGCCGTTGCACAGCCCGCAGTCGCCGTCGAAGACCACGATGCGGGAACCCATGCCACATGAACGGCGTGATCGCCGTGACGATTCCGCGACACGGCGGCGAGCGCGTGCGGACGATGGCTGGCGTCGTCGCGCCGCGCTGTACTGTCATCGGGAGACACGACCAGGTGAGGGGGAAGCGTGGTTCTCGGAGAGGGCTTCGACCCCGCGCTCGCGGCGGCGCGCACGGGCGCCGAGTGGGCGTGGGAGAGCCTCTACCGCGATCTCGCCGGCCAGGTCGGCGGGTATCTGCGGAGCCGAGGCGCGCAGGACCCCGAGGACGTCCTGTCCGAGACCTTCCTCTCCGTCGCGAAGGACATCCGTCGGTTCGAGGGCGACGAGTCCGACTTCCGCGCGTGGGTGTTCACCATCGCGCACCGCCGCATGCAGGACGCGTTCCGCAAGCGGGGGCGCCAGGTGCCCACGTTCGATGGTGAGGAGGCGCTCGAGGCCGCGGCCGGAGCGTGGCTCGGCAACTCGGAGGACGAGGCGATGGCGCACCTGTCCGCGGCCCAGGTCGAGAGCATCGTCCGTGGGCTGTCCGACGTCCAGCGGGACGTCCTCATGCTCCGCGTGGTCGGCGACCTCTCCGTGGCCGAGACCGCGCAGGTGCTGAACCGCTCCGAGGGCGCGGTCAAGGCGATCCAGAGCCGCGCTCTCAAGGTGCTCCGCAAGAATCTTTCACAGAGCGCGTCACCTTTCCGCTCCGATGAGCGATGACAGGGATGCCATGACGAAACACCCCCCTCGTGACGACGAGTTCGAAGCCGCGCTCCAGGGCCCCCCGCCCGGGCGCGCGGACATGGCCGTCCTCTCGGAGGCGTTCGACGCGATGCGTCGGACCTATGCCTTCGAGCAGGATGACGCGCACACAGCCGCCTTCGCAGGCAGGCTTGCCGCCGTGGCCGCCGTCGCCCCCCTTGGCGGCGGCACGGTCGGCGCGCACCCGCGGGGCCGCACGCGCATGCAGCGTCGTGCGGCCGCCGCGATTGCGGCCGCGGCCGTGATCACCGTGACCTTCGGCGGCGTCGCGGCGGCGAACGAGGCCGCCCCCGGCGACGCCCTCTACGGACTGGACCGCGCGCTCGAGCGTCTCGGTGTGAATGCGGGAGGCGCCCACGAGCGTCTCCTCGAGATGCGGGAGCTGCTCGCCGACGGCGATGTGGACGACGCGCTGGACCTCTCGGTCGAGGCCGTCGACGCGATGGACGATCTCGACGAGGCCGAGGCCGACGAGCTGACCGGGCTGCTCCACGCCGCCGAGTCCGTGATGAGCAACGGGTCGGAGCAGTCGGCCGAGCGTCGCGCCCAGGTGGCCGCGATGCTCACCTTCATGGCCGAGACCGATCTCACCGGCCGCGAGTTCGGGCAGGCGGTGTCTCAGCACGCGCGCGGCATCGTCGATGACGAGTCTGACGAAGCGGCAACGGATGACACCACCGACGCGGCGCCCGGCAACTCGGGCACCGCGCCGGGGCACACCAAGGACGCGGACGCCACCACGAAGAGCGACAAGTCCAAGGACTCGGCCACGACGGACGATGCGGACGACGAGTCCGATGCGGACGAGGCCGAGGACGCCGCGCAGTCGGACGACGACGCTTCCACGGACGACTCGGCCGATTCCGGCTCGAGCGCGAACCGCAGCGCCAACAGCAACGCGGGCGGCGCCTCGGACCAGGCGAAGGGGTCCCAGTCGAACGCGGGCGGGAACTCGGACGCGGCGAAGGAGTCGCACGCGAACGCGAACGCCGGCTCTGCCGCCGGGGATGACGATGCGTCGTCCGACGACTCAGGTGACGCGGGGTCCGACGAGGACTGACGCTCGCGAAGGACGGCCGATGCCGGCCGTCAGGCGGTTGTCAGGATCAGGTCGTCGCCAGGATCACGCAGCCGCGGCGTTCAGCACGGTCGCGAGCTGCGCGCCCCACGCGCGGGCCTTCGCGAGCTCGCCGTCCTTGAGCAGGTCCGCCTCGGTGGGCCCGGCGTTGCGGAAGTCCACGCGGAAGCTCTTCGGCTGAGCGAGCAGCGAGCACCCCTTCGCGGCCTGCGCGCGGATGATCGCGGTCGAGGAGCCTCGGCCGAGGGGCCCGCGGACGCGGGTGTCGAACGCTGTGGCGGGGATGGCCAGCTCGGGCAGTCCCGCGAGCCAGTCGCGCATGAGCGGCGCGTCGGTGCGAGGCGCCAGGTGCGCCTCGTCGACCTTCTTCGCGGCGGCGGCCGCGAGGGACTCCGAGGTGGGCAGGCTCATGCCGTGCACCGGCGCCCCCGCGATGAGGGCGCGGATCGATGCCGCCTCCGCTGGGTCGGTGTCGGCTGTCGACACCGCGATCGCCTCCTCGCCGAGGCCCTCCGCGATGGCGCGAGCGATCGCCGCTGTGTTGCCCCACAGCGACTCGTACACCACCCAGATAGCCATGGGAAAAGCCTGACCGACATCGCGGCGGAAATCGTCGGACGAAGGTCCTGAAATCCCCGTTGTCGCGTGTCACCAGGGCGAATATGCCCCGGTGGCGAGAGTCAGGAATCGGCGAGAGCGGTGTCCAACGCGAGCATCTCCGCGGCGAACCTCGCGCGCATGGCGGCCTTCGTATCGTCGTCGCAGAACGCGCCGTCGATCCCGGCGAGCGCGATCCGCTTGGCGTCCTCGACGCCGAGCCCCATGAGCGGCAGCGCCTCCCTGAACTCGCGTGCCACGGACGTCCGGAAGAACACCGCATCGTCCGAGGAGAAGCTGACCGAGAGCCCTGCGTCGATCATCCTGCGGATCCGATGCTCGGGGTCGATCGTCCAGCCGGAGCAGATCGTGGTGGACCACGGGGTGGTCGCGAAGTGCATGCCCGCGTCGCGGGCGCGCGCGGTGAGCGCAGGGTCGTCGACGATGCGGTAGCCGTGGTCGATGCGGTCCACAGCGAGGTCCTCGAGGGCGACGCGCACGTTCTCGGGGGCGTCGACCGGGCGCTCGCCGACGTGCGCGGTGGTCTTGAGCCCGTGCCGGCGCGCGAGCGCGTAGGCGTCGGAGAAGCGGCCGGGGTCCTCGGTGAGCTCGGGGGTCAGGTCGTCCATCCCGATCCCGACCACCTCGGGGATCGGGTCGGCGAGCACCTGCTCCACGAGCTCGACCGCCGCGGCGGGGGAGTCCTGGCGGTTGATCGCGACGACGATGCGGAAGCCGACGCCGAGATCGGCCTCGGCCGCTCGCAGGCCGTCGATGATCGGGTCCAGCAGGTCCCGGTAGCCGAGGCCCTTCGGAGCGAAGTACTGCGGGTTGACGTAGTACTCGCGGTAGCGCAGCGACCCGGCGGCCGCGTCCGCCCGCACCCCGTCGTACGCGACCTGCGCGAGGTCCTCGGAGGTGCGAAGCACGTCCGTCGCGGCGCGGAACGCGACGAGGAAGTCCGCGAGGTCGTCGTAGTCGAACAGCGTCTCGGGATCCGTCGTCGGCAGCGCGACGCCGTAGCGGTCCGCGAGCTGGATGAGCCGCCCCGCGGACATCGTGGACACGAAGTGGCAGTGCAGCTCTGTCTTCGGGAGGAGTCTCAGGTAGTCGTCGACGCGCATGAGGTCAGTGAAGCGCACCGATGTTTCGCGCGCGCGTCGGCGCCGAGGGACTGGCCAGGGACGATGCGGGGGATGAGGGGGCGCCGTCAGCCGGCGGTGCGGCGCAGGACCTCGCTGAGCTGCTGGGCGGCCTCGACGACCGCTGTCGCGTGCATCGTCCCGGGGTGGGCGGTCATGCGCTCGGCCGGGCCCGAGATCGAGACGGCCGCGATCACCGTGCCCGCGGTGCCCCACACAGGGGCGGACACGGAGCTGACGCCGGGCTCGCGCTCGCCCGAGGACTCGGCGTAGCCGCGCTCGCGGACGACCGCGAGGTCGCGAGCGGTGTAGCGCGCTGCGGCGAGCGTGCGATGGATGCGCTCGGTCTCCTCCCATGCGGTGAGCACCTGCGCGGCGGAGCCCGCGGCCATGGTCATGGTGGTGCCGACGGGGATCGAGTCGCGCAGGCCCATCGCGCGGTCGGCGGAGGCGATGCAGATGCGCTGGTCGCCGTGCGGGCGGTACAGCTGCGAGGACTCGCCGGTGCGGTCGCGCAGGACGGTGAGCACGGGCTGCGCGGCGGAGACGAGGCGGTCCTCGCCCACCGCGGCGGCGAGCTGCGCGAAGCGCGGTCCCAGGATGAACGCCCCGGTAGCGTCGCGGCCCACGAGGCGGTGGTGCTCGAGCGCGAGCAGCAGCCGGTGCGCGGTGGGGCGCGCGAGGTGCGTGGTCGTGACGATCTGGCCGAGGGTGGCGGGGCCCTCCTCCAAGGCGGTCAGCAGGGCCGCCGCCTTGTCAATCACGCCGACGCCGCTATGATTGTCCATAGAGCGATACTAGCGTCTCAAAATGTGAGATGTCTAGACCGAGATCGAGGAGGAGAGCATGGGTACGACCCTCGCCGAGAAGCTGTGGGCCAACCACCTGGTCAAGAAGGGTGAGGGCGGCGCTCCCGACCTCATCTACATCGACCTTCACATGTGCCACGAGGTCACGAGCCCGCAGGCGTTCGAGGGCCTCCGCATCGCCGGACGCAAGGTCCGCCGCCCGGACCTCACGATCGCGACCGAGGACCACAACACGCCCACGCTGGACATCGACCTCCCGATCGCGGACGAGACCAGCCGCAAGCAGGTCGACAAGCTGCGCGAGAACACGAACGAGTTCGGCGTCCGCATCCACTCGCTGGGCGACGCCGACCAGGGCATCGTCCACGTCGTCGGCCCCCAGCTCGGGCTCACCATGCCCGGTATGACCGTGGTCTGCGGCGACTCGCACACCTCGACCCACGGCGCGTTCGGGTCGCTCGCGTTCGGCATCGGCACCTCCGAGGTGGAGCACGTCCTCGCCACCCAGACGCTGCCGCTCAAGCCGTTCAAGACGATGGCGATCAACGTCGACGGTGAGCTGCCCAAGGGCGCGACCGCGAAGGACATCATCCTCGCGATCATCGCGAAGATCGGCACCGGCGGCGGCGCGGGCTACGTGCTCGAGTACCGTGGCGACGCGATCCGCAACCTCTCCATGGAGGGGCGCATGACGATCTGCAACATGTCGATCGAGGCCGGCGCCCGCGCCGGCATGATCGCGCCCGACGAGACGACCTTCGAGTACGTCAAGGGCCGTCCGCACGCCCCCGAGGGCGCCGACTGGGATGCCGCCGTCGAGTTCTGGAAGACGCTCAAGACGGACGACGACGCGGTGTTCGACACCGAGGTGAACCTCAACGCCGCCGACCTCGAGCCCTTCATCACCTGGGGAACGAACCCCGGCCAGGGCCTGCCGCTGTCCGCCAACGTGCCGAGCCCCGAGGACTTCGCCGAGGAGTCCGACCGCGAGGCCGCGAAGAACGCGCTCGAGTACATGGGCCTCACGCCCGGCACGCCGTTTCGCGACATCACGATCGACACGGTGTTCCTGGGCTCGTGCACCAACGGCCGCATCGAGGACCTGCGCGCCGCCGCGGCGATCCTCCAGGGTCGCAAGAAGGCCGACAACATCCGCCTGCTCGTCGTCCCCGGTTCGGCGCGCGTCCGCCTCCAGGCCGAGCGCGAGGGCCTCGACAAGATCTTCCTCGACTTCGGCGGCGAGTGGCGCAACGCCGGCTGCTCGATGTGCCTGGGCATGAACCCCGACCAGCTCAAGCCGCAGGAGCGCTCGGCGTCCACCTCGAACCGCAACTTCGAGGGCCGCCAGGGCAAGGGCGGCCGCACGCACCTCGTGTCCCCGCTCGTCGCCGCCGCCACCGCGGTGCGCGGCACCCTGTCCAGCCCCGACGACCTCGACGACGCGCCCTCGGCGCTCGCGTAAAGGAGACGAGCCATGGAGAAGTTCACCACCCACACCGGCGTCGGCGTCCCGCTGCGTCGCTCCAACGTCGACACCGACCAGATCATCCCCGCGGTGTACCTCAAGCGCATCACGCGCACGGGCTTCGAGGACGCGCTGTTCGCGGCCTGGCGCGGCGACCCCGAGTTCATCCTCAACAAGCCCGAGTACACGCACGGCTCCGTGCTGGTCGCGGGCCCCGACTTCGGCACCGGCTCATCCCGCGAGCACGCCGTGTGGGCGCTCAAGGACTACGGCTTCAAGGTCGTGCTCGCCTCGCGCTACGCGGACATCTTCCGCGGCAATTCCGGCAAGCAGGGCCTCGTCACGGGCGTCGTCAGCCAGGAGAACATCGAGCTGCTGTGGAAGCTGCTCGAGACCGAGCCCGGCAAGGAGATCACGGTCTCGCTCGAGGACCGCACCGTCACGTGCGGAGAGCTGACGGTCCCGTTCGAGATCGACGACTACGTCCGCTGGCGCCTCATGGAGGGTCTCGACGACATCGGCCTGACGCTGCGCGACGAGGAGGCCATCACGGCCTTCGAGGCGACCCGCGAGTCGTGGCGTCCCAAGACGCTGCCCGCGAAGACGCTCCCCAAGGAGGAGATCGTCGCGGCGCGTCCCGTCGACTGACCGACGCAGCACGCGCGATGCGCTCGCCGTCCCCAGGGACGGCGAGCGCATCGCCGTATCGGCCTCCGCGAACGCGGAAGGCGCCGGGAATAGGATGCAAAGGTGAACGCTGAGGGGCGAGTGAAGCGCCGGCGTCGGGGCGACGCGCTCGAGGACGCGATCCTCGACGCGGCCTGGGACGTCCTGAGCGAGGGCGGCCACGCTGCCTTCACGCTCGACGCGGTCGCGCGCCGCGCCCGCACGAGCCGCACCGTGCTCGCCCGCCGCTGGGAGGACCGCGCCGCCCTCATGAAGGCCGCGCTGTGGAAGCGCGGCCGCTCCGAGGACGGCGCCGCCCTCGACACCGGTTCCCTGCGCAACGACGTGCTGGTCCTGCTCGGCAACGCGTCGCTGCGGCCCGATCGCTACGAGGCGCTGCTCTACGCCTCGGCCTCGGGCGACGCGCTCGCCGACGGAGCCGAGCGCAGCCGGCTGCGGGAGATCTTCCTGTCCGACTCCGTGACGCGCATGGAGGACGTCTGGTTCCGCGCCGTCGATCGCGGCGAGGCGCCGGACGGGAGCGTCGACCCCTGGCTGCTCGCGCTGCCGTTCGACCTGTTCAGCGCCGAGGTGCTCATGACCAGGCAGGCTCCGGGAGCGCTGCGGCTCGCGTGGATCGTCGACGAGGTGTTCATGCCGCTCGTCCGCGCGCGCCTCGCCCAAGGACGCGCCTCGTGACGGCCCCGGCCGACCTCCCGCGCGGCGCGCTCGACCTCGCGGGCGCGCTCGCCGCGCAGGTCATCGACGACGCGGACTCCTCCGCCGGCACGCGGCTGATCGGCGTCGCGGGCGGCCCCGGCTCGGGCAAGTCGACGCTCGCGGCGGCCCTCGTGGCCGTGATCCGCCAGCGGCGGGCCGACCTCAAGCCCGCGCTCGTGCCGATGGACGGATTCCATCTGCCGCAGGCCGAGCTCGAGGCGCGCGGCCTCGCCGGCCGCAAGGGCGCCCCCGAGACCTTCGATCCCGCAGCGCTCGTCGCCGTGCTCGACGCCCTGCGCGCGCCGCGGAGCGAGGCGGTGCCCGTCCCCGACTACGACCGCGCGCTTCACGAGCCCGTGCATGGGCGACTCTCCGTGCCCGCCGACTGCCGCATCGTCCTGGTGGAGGGCAACTGGCTCACCCTGGACTCGACCCCGTGGCTGCGCGTGCACGAGCGCCTCGACGCGCTGTGGTTCCTGGACGTGCCCTGGGAGGCGTGCCGCGAGCGGCTCATCGCGCGGCGCGTCGCCACGGGCCGTGAGCCCGGACCCGCGCGCGTCTGGGTGGACACCGTGGACGCCGAGAACTACTGGCTCGCCCACGACTCCTCGCGCACCGCGGACCTCATCCTCACGCCGGGCACCTGCTGAGCCGGTCGACGCCCGGAGCTCACGCTCAGCGCTCGTGGGGGAGCCGGCCGCTCAGCCACGAGCGCGTCCCGAACGATCCGAGCGACGCGCCCGCGACCGCCGACGCCCACACCGCATCGTCGTGGATGCGCTCATCCTCGAGCCCGAGCTCGGCGATGCGGAACGCGAAGGCGCCATGGAAGAAGTCTCCGGCGCCGAGAGTGTCGACCACGGGGACGGGCCGCACGCCGGCCTCGCCCGATCCGACGGGCGTGCGGTAGAGCACCGATCGACCGCCGCGCGTGATGAGGACCCGCTGCACGCCGAGCGCGAGCAGGGTGCTGACCACGGCCGCGGGCTCGCCGTCGGTCCCGGGCGGGGCGAAGTCGTCGGAGACGACCGCGATGTCGACGTGGTCGAGGACGTCGAGCGAGTAGGGCTTCCAGCTGCCCGCGTCGAGGATCACGGGGACCCCGGCCTCGCGCGCGGCACGCGCGATCGGGATCCCCAGATGGCGGTGGTAGCCGTCGAGGAGCACCGCGTCGAGGCCATGGACCAGGGACGATGCGTCAAGATCCGCCGGGGTCTCGCGTTCCGAGGCCGCGGTGCCGGTGGGGGAGACGACGGCGCGGTCGCCGGTCGCCTGAGTCACCATGATCGCCGCGGTCGCGGGCGGGCCGTCGCCCGAGGGATCCGCCACGCGGACGTCGACGCCGCAGTCCCGGAGGTCGGAGAGCACGAGCTCGCTCAGCTGATGCGGGGGCAGGGCCGTCACGAGCGTCGTCTGGGCGCCGCATCGTGCCGCGGCGACCGCCGCGTTGGCGGCGGGGCCACCGCCCGCGAGGAGGAAGTCGAGCGCGGCCACCTTCTCGTTGGGGCGCGGCAGCCGCTCGACGAGCTGGACGACGTCGAGCGTGGCGAGGCCCGCGCACAGGACGCGAGGCGGATCGGTCACGGCACCACTGTAGAGCCGAAGGCCCTGGTCTCCCGGGAGTCACTCGCGCCGCGCTGTGGAGATCGGACGGGCCGAGCGTCCGAGATGGGGCACCATAGGACCATGACCGATTCCATCCGCGTCACCGGCGGGCGGCCGCTCGAGGGCGAGATCACCGTCCGGGGCGCCAAGAACTTCGTCTCCAAGGCCATGGTGGCCGCTCTGCTCGGCTCCACCGCCTCCACCCTGCGCAACGTCCCCGAGATCCGCGACGTCAAGGTGGTGTCCTCGCTGCTGCGACTCCACGGCGTCGACGTCGACTACGACGTCGAGTCCGGCGTGCTCAGCATGGACACGTCCGAGCTGAAGTTCGCCGACGCGATGCAGATCGCCACGCACGCCGGCTCGTCGCGCATCCCCATCCTGCTGTGCGGCCCGCTCCTGCACCGCCTGGGCGAGGCCGTCATCCCCGACCTCGGCGGCTGCCGCATCGGCGACCGCCCCATCGACTTCCACCTCGAGATCCTGCGCAAGTTCGGCGCCGTCGTGACCGAGGCCGGCGACGGCCTGCACCTGACCGCCCCGAACGGGCTCAAGGGCATCCATCACGAGCTGTCCTACCCGTCCGTCGGCGCGACCGAGCAGCTGCTCCTCACCGCCGTCATGGCGGAGGGCATCACGACCCTGCACAACATGGCGGTCGAGCCCGAGATCAAGGACCTCATCGACACGCTCCAGAAGATGGGCGCGATCATCTCGGTCGACACCGACCGCTCGGTGACGATCGAGGGCGTGCCCGAGCTGTTCGGTTACGACCATGTCGCGCTCGGCGACCGCATCGAGGTCGGCTCGTGGGCCTGCGCGGCCCTCGCCACCGGCGGCGACATCATGATCAAGGGCGCCCAGCAGCGTCACATGGGCATGTTCCTCAACGTCTTCCGCAAGGTCGGCGGCGAGTTCACGGTGACCGCCGACGGCATCCGCTTCCGCCACCCCGGCGGCGACCTCAAGCCGATCGCGATCCAGACGGACGTGCACCCCGGCTTCATGACCGACTGGCAGCAGCCGCTCGTCGTCGCGCTGACCCAGGCCGCCGGCCTCAGCATCGTCCACGAGACCGTGTACGAGAACCGCTTCGGCTTCACCGAGGCGCTCGTCCAGATGGGCGCGCACGTGCAGCTGTACCGCGAGTGCCTGGGTGACAAGAAGTGCCGCTTCGGGCAGCGCAACTTCACCCACTCCGCGGTGATCTCCGGTCCCACGCCGCTCAAGGCGGCCGACATCGAGGTCCCCGACCTGCGCGGCGGGTTCTCGCACCTCATCGCCGCGCTCGCGGCCGAGGGCACGTCCACGGTGCACGGCATCGGCATCATCGACCGCGGATACGAGAGCTTCCGCGACAAGCTCGCCGCGCTCGGCGCGAGCGTGGAGTGATGGCGACCCCCGAGACTCGCGGCTACAAGGCTGCGGCCTACTTCCTGCGCTCGATCTTCGGTCCGGCGACCCGCAAGGACTGGCACGGGGCGGAGAACCTCCCGAAGGACTCCGGCTTCATCGCGGTCTCCAACCACGTGAGCTACGCGGACCCGATCACGCTCGGGCACTTCCTGTACCTCAACGGGCATCCGCCCAGGTTCCTCGCGAAGTCGTCGCTGTTCGAGCTTCCCGTGATCGGCAAGGCGCTCCACGGCGTGGACCAGATCCCCGTCTACCGGGGGACGTCTCGCGCGAAGGATGCGGTCGACAAGGGCATCGAGGTGCTGCGCCGCGGAGACATGATCGCGATGTTCCCCGAGGGCACCCTCACGCGCGACCCCGACCTGTGGCCCATGGTCGCTCGGCCGGGCGCCGTGCGCATGGCGCTCGACGCGGGCGTGCCGATCATCCCCGTCGCCCAGTGGGGCGCGCATCGTCTGCTCGCCCCCTACGGCAAGATGTTCAAGCCGTTCCCGCCCAAGACGATCACCGTCGTCGCCGGGCCTCCGATCGACCTGAGCGACGTCGGGGACAAGCGCGACGCGGAGACGCTGCGGAACGCGACCGACAGGGTCACCGCCACGCTCACCGCGATGCTCGCCGACATCCGCCAGGAGGAGGCGCCGTCCTCGCCGTGGGACATGCGCAAGGGCGGTCGCGTCTCCGGAGCCGAGTCATGACCCGCGCCGCGGTCCTCGGCGCGGGCGCGTGGGGAACCACCTTCGCCGCGGTGCTCGCGGACGCGGGCACCGACGTCACCCTGTGGGGCAGGGACGATGTGGCGGTCGCCCAGGTGCGCGACGAGCGCCGCAACGACCGGGCCCTCGCGGGGCTGCACCTGCCCGAGGGGATCAACGCGACGACGGACGCCGCCGAGGCGCTCGACGGCGCCGAGATCGTCGCGGTCGCGCTGCCCTCGCAGCATGTGCGCGGCGTCATCTCGCCCTGGGCGTCGCTCGTGCCGTCCGGCGCGGTCGTGACCTCGCTGATGAAGGGCATCGAGCTCGGCACCCACCAGCGCATGACGCAGGTGCTCGCGGAAGCGTGGGGTCTTCCGGACGACCGCCTCACCGTGGTCTCGGGCCCCAACCTCGCGCGCGAGATCGCCGAGCGTCAGCCGACCGCCACCGTCGTCGCGGGCGCCGACTCCGGCGCGGCCGAACTTGTCGCATCGTCCACCGCGTCGTCGTACTTCCGCCCCTACACGAACTCGGACGTCGTCGGCGTCGAGCTCTCGGGCGCCTACAAGAACGTCATCGCCGTGAGCGTCGGCATCGCCGACGGCATGGGCTTCGGCCACAACACCACGGCGACCGTCATCACGCGGGGCCTCGCGGAGATCACGCGGCTAGGCCTCGCCCTCGGCGCGGCGCCGGAGACGTTCTCGGGACTTGCGGGCATGGGCGACCTCATCGCGACGTGCGCCTCGCCGCTGTCGCGCAACCACACGCTCGGCTCCGCGATCGGCAAGGGCGCGAGCCTCGAGGAGGCGATCGCGACCACCGGCGGCACCGCCGAGGGCGTCAAGACCTCCCTGTCGATCCAGGAGCTCGCGCGCGAATGCGGCGTCGACGTGCCGATCTGCGACGCCGTGGTGGCGATGATCCACGAGGGCGCGCCCAAGGAGGCCGTGCTGCAGGCGCTCGTGTCGCGGCCGCGCAAGGCCGAGGGCCAGTAGTGTCGAATCAGATCAGGACCGAAGGGACACGATGAACCCCAAGCCGACCGTGGCCGTGCTGTTCGGCGGCCGATCGTCCGAGCACGGGGTGTCCTGCGTCACCGCGGGCGGCGTGCTGGGAGCGATCGACCGCGACACCTACGACGTCGTCGCGATCGGCATCACGCGCGACGGCCGCTGGACGCTCGCCTCGACCGACGCGGCCGACTGGCGGATCGTCGACGGCGCGATGCCCGTGGTCGCCGACGAGGGCCCCACTGTTCTCCCGCCCGTCCGGGTCGGCTCCACCGAGTGGAGGCTCGACGACGGCACGGCGGTGACGCCCCTGGGCGCGATCGACGTCGTGTTCCCCGTGCTTCACGGCCCGTACGGCGAGGATGGGACGATCCAGGGCGCGCTCGAGCTGATCGACGCCCGCTTCGTCGGCTCCGGCGTGCTCGCGTCCGCGGTCGGCATGGACAAGCAGTTCATGAAGGCCGCCTTCGTCGACGCCGGACTGCCCGTGGCCCCGGGAATCGTGCTGCGGCCCGGCGAGCCCGTCGCCCCGCGGATGCCCGAGCTCGAGAAGCTCGGCCTGCCGGTCTTCGTGAAGCCCGCGCGCGCCGGCTCCTCGATGGGCATCTCCAAGGTGACCTCGTGGGACGAGCTCGAGGCGGCCGTCGCGGATGCCGCCAAGCATGACCCCAAGGTTCTCGTCGAGGCGGGGATCGTCGGACGCGAGATCGAGACCGCGGTGCTCGCGACGGGCCAGGAGGTCCGCACCTCGCCGCAGGGCGAGATCGTCACGAAGGGCGACCACGCGTTCTACGACTTCGAGGCCAAGTACCTGGACGAGGGCAACGTGGAGCTCCTGTGCCCCACGGCGCTCGACCCTGGCGTGGCCGCGACCGTCGCGGACTTCGCGCGGCGCGCGTTCCTCGCCGTCGGCGCCGAGGGACTCGCGCGCGTCGACTGCTTCGTCGGTTCCGACGGCTACGTGACGGTCAACGAGATCAACACGATGCCGGGCTTCACGACCACGAGCATGTATCCGCGCATGTGGGCGGTCGCCGGCATCGCGTACCCGGCGCTCGTCGAGGCGCTGATCCAGGAGGCGCTGAACCGCCCGCTCGGCCTGCGCTGACTCGTCACGGGTGCCGCCTCGCCGGGTGAGGTCTGCGCGTCGCCGCCCGAGCACCGCCACCCTGCCCGCTCCTGGCGCTAGGGTCGTCCGTAGGAGCTGTCAGCGACGTCGAAGGAGACCTCATGCCCACGCTCGCCATCATCGGTGCGGGACCGAATCTCGGCGCGGCCGTCGCGCGCCGCTTCGGGCGAGAGGGCTTCGCGGTCGCGCTGATCTCGCGGGACCAGGAGAAGCTCGACGCGATCGCCGCGGACCTCTCACGGGAGGGGATCGAGGCACGCGGCTACGCGGCCGACGTCCTTCAGCCCGCGCAGCTCGTGGGGGCGCTCGAGATGGCGGCGGCCGAGCTCGGGCCGATCACCGCCTTGCAGTACAGCCCGTTGCCGTTCCGCAGCTTCCTCAACCCGGTGCTCGACCTCACTCCCGAGCTCGCCACGCAGGCCTTCCAGTTCTCGGCGCTGGGGCTGATCCACGCCGCCCGCACGGTGCTGCCCGCGATGCGCGAGGCCGGCGAGGGCTCGATCATCCTCATCAACGGCGGCACCTCGGTCAAGGCCAGGCACGGCTTCTCGGGCACGTCCGTCGCCTTCCCCGCCGAGAGCGCCTACGGCGAGATGCTGCACGACGCGCTCGGCGTCGAGGGCATCGGGGTCCACCAGCTCGTGATCCCCGGCGCGATCCCCAAGCTGCGCTACACGATCGACGAGGTCGCCGACAAGATCTGGGAGATCCACATCGGAGGCGGCGACTTCAGGACGATGCTCATCCCGCTGGACGAGGGACGCGAGTAGCGCTCGGAGCGGGCGGGGCCCACCACCCGCCGTTCTCGCACGCGCCGCCCCAGGCGGTCAGGAGCAGGTCAATCCGTTCTCCGGGGCGAGCGAGGCCGGCCCCGACAGCTCTGCGAGCAGATCCCCGAGGGCCTCATCGGCGCGCACCTTCGGCACCGTGACCTCAAGCGCGGGGGAGCGGCCGAACGACGTGGCGACCCACGCATCGTCCGTCTCCGTGATGATCCAGTCCTGGGACGCCGTGGACGTGTCGACCGCGAGGCACTCGTCGGTAGTCGGTCCGGGCGGCTCGACGCCGCAGCGCGCGACGATCACGCCCTCGTCGTCGCCCCACGCGGCCGTCGCCTGCGACGTGGTGGTGCGCTTGTCGAGCCCGCCGAGCTCGTCGGGCACAGCGAGCATGACCCGCGCGCAGTCGGCGTCGCCCGCGTACTCGGCGGGCTCGACCGCGTAGGGCGACGCGCAGCCCGCGAGGGTCGGCGCGAGGACCGCGGTGAGGACCGCTGCGGGGCCGATCGCGGAGAGTCTGCGGGGCATGCCCACAGCCTAGGCGTGGCTAGGGTGGAGTCCTGACGAGGAGGACCATGCCGCACACCGAGAACCTGCTGTCCCCGCCGGCGTGGGCCGAGCCGTTCCGCCCGTGGTATCGCCACTGGGCGGTCGCGGTCCTGCTGGGCGTGCTCACGATGGGCGTCTTCGGCTACGTGTTCCTCTCGCTGCCGTTCCTGGTCGTGCTCGTCGCGATCGTGATGGTGCCCGCGACCGCCCTCAACGCCTGGCTCGGCTACCAGGGACGATCCATCGCCACCGCCGAGACCTCCGTGCTTCAGGCGCGCGTCGTCGACGACCAGCTCGAGCTGGGCGGCATGACGTCGCCCCTCGCTCGGCGCAGGTGGGCGTCGTTCGCGCCCGGCGTGCTCTCGCTCGCCGAGGTAGGCGCGACCAAGCAGGGCGCGGTGCTGTACGCGATCTCCGACGGACAGTCCGAGGTGCGCTTCCTGCACGACTCCGACGTGACCCCGGAGCGCCTGAACACGGCCATGGAGCCGGTCCGCAGCCACGGCGTGCGCGTTGTCGTCCGGGACTGACCTGCTGCGGGGGCTCCCGCACCGGCGCGCGTTCGCGCTGGCCTGGCCGGCGATCCTGTCCAACATCACGGTGCCGCTCGTCGGCCTCGTGGACACCGCGATGCTCGGCCACTTCTCCGACGCGACGCATCTCGGCGCGGTCGCGATCGGCGGGACCGTCATCGGCGCGGTGGTCTGGCTGCTGGGCTTCTTGCGCACAGGCACCACCTCGTTCGTGGGGCGTTCGCTCGGGGCTGGCCGTGAACAGGAGGCAGTCGCGCATCTTCAGCGGTCGGTGCTCATGGCCGTGGCGCTCGGCGGGGCGATCCTCGTCCTCCAATGGGTCGCGGTGCCGCTGCTCATGGGCGTGCTCGCCCCCGAGGGTGCCGTGCGGGCCTTCGCGACCGACTATGCGCTGATCCGCCTCCTCGCCGCCCCCGCCACCCTGCTCACGCTCGTCGCCAACGGATGGTTCGTCGGATCGGGGGACACGCGTCGCCCGCTCGCGATCGTCGCGACGGTCAACGTGCTGAACATCGTCCTCGACGTGACGTTCGTCGCCGGGCTGGGGTGGGGATCCCAGGGTGCTGCGGCCGCATCGGCCCTGGCAGAGTGGGTTGGCGTCGGCCTCGCCGCGGTGCTCTGGTGGCGCGCGGCATCGCCGGCCGTGCGAGAGGCGTTCCGGCGCTGGCGGGGCAAGGGCCTGCGCTCCGGCTGGGGTGCGGTGGTGGCGCTCAACGGGTGGCTCTTCGGGCGCACCGCGATCCTCTACGCGGTCCTCACCTTCGTCACGGCCTACGCCGCGCGCATCGGGGAGGACGTGCTCGCGGCCACGTCGGTACTCATGCAGTTCATGCTGCTCGCGTCGTACGCGCAGGACGGCTACGCGCATGCGGCCGAGGCGATGTCCTCGCGCGAGATCGGGCGGCGTGACGTGCGCGAGTTCCATCGGGCCAACCTCGCGGCGGCGGTGCCGGCGGTGACGATCGGTGCGGTCTTCACGCTGCTGTACCTCGTGGCGCGCGATCCGCTCATCTCAGTCATGACGGACCTGCCCGAGGTGAGCGCCTCCGTGCGCGAGTACTTCCCGTGGGTGATCTGGCTTCCGCTGTTCAGCTCGCTCGCGTATCTGTTCGACGGAGTGTTCCTGGGGTCGGGCCACACGCGCGCGATGCTCGTGACGATGCTGCTCTCCGCCGTCGTCGTGTTCTTCCCTGTGCTGGCGGTGGGGGCGCTGTGGGTCGGTGACGACCGCGGGCACGATCTGTGGCGCGCGTTCCTGCTGTTCAACATGGCGCGCGGGGTGTTCCTCGGGATCGCCTACTGGGTGACGACGGCGCGCGGGGCCTGGCTCGAGCACGAGGAGTCGGTTCCCGCCTAGGCGCGCCCAGCTGCCGCATCGTCCCCGTCCACCCGCCTGCCGCATCGTCCCTTCCCGCCCGCCCCCGCATCGTCCCCGTCCACCCGCCCATGCGTGCTGGAGGGAACTGAGTGCAGGATGTGCCGCAAATCCTGCACTCAGTTCCCTCCAGGAGACGTGAGGTGCCGCCGATGGGTGCGAGCGCGGGAATCGAGCCGACCGATGTCAAGAAAAGTTGACAGCATGTCCGCTCCGCCTTACTTTGGCCGTGTCAGAGATCTGTGACATCACGAGGAGGCGGCCATGTCCATGCAGCAGCGCACCGTGTGGGCCTCGCTCATCGCGTTCATCCTGGTCGGCATCGTCTACGCGGCCGTCATGATCCCGCGCACGATCGGCTCCAGCCCGGAGGCGATCAGCTGGGTGTGGCCCATGGGCATCGCGATGGGGTCGATCGTCGTCGTGATCATCGCCGGGGTCATCGTGTCCACGATCGGCGGTGCCATCTCGGCCACCGTGCGCGGCGAGGAGCCCGAGTTCGAGGAGGGCGACGAGCGCGACAAGCAGATCGAGAACTACGGCGATGCCAAGGGGCTGTCCGTGGGATCGTTCGGCGCGCTCGGCGCGATCATCCTCGCCATGAACGACGTGGATCCGTTCTGGATCGCACAGCTGCTCTTCGCCGTCGGCCTGCTCGGCGGCATCGTCGGCGCGGCCCTCAAGCTCCGCGCCTACTCGCGGGGGCTGTGATGCCCCGCTCCACGAAGGTCACCAACGACATCCGCACGCTGCGCTTCATGCACGGCGAGATGACGCAGGCCGCGCTCGCGAAGAGCGTCGGCGTGACGCGTCAGACCATCATCGCGATCGAGCAGGGCAGGTACTCGCCCTCGCTCGAGGTCGCGTTCCAGATTGCGCGGGTCTTCGGCGTCCCGCTCGAATCCGTGTTCAGCTACGCCGACGACGTCGACGCCTGAACGCGTCGGCTCTCCGGGGGGAGAGATCATTACCACCACCACAGTCGCGCCGGCGCGCCCCGGCATGGACGATGCGACGCGCACCACCGCGCGCGTCACCGGAGCCTCGTACCTGGGGCTCGCTGTCACAGGGATGCTCGGGTTCCTGCTTCTGCGCCCGGCCTTCCTCGGCGAGGACGGGCTCTCGACCGCGGCGAACCTCGTCGACAGCCCGCCGCGCACCCTGCTGTTCCTCGGCCTCGAGCTCGGCACAGTCGCGACGCAGGCGCTCGCGGCCGTGTGCTTCTACAAGCTCCTGCGGGGCCTCAACCCGGTGGCCGCCTGGGCCACGGCGGCGTTCGGCATGGCCAACGCGCTCGCGATCCTCGGATCGGCCGCGATGCTCATGACCGCCGCCGCGGTCGAGGACGATGCGTCGCTCGCCCCGGGCGGGGACGTCGGCGCCACCGTCTCCCTCCTGTGGGCGACCGCCGACTCGTGGTGGGCCGTGGGAGCGCTGTTCTTCGGCCTGTGGCTCATCCCGATGGGGCATGTCGCGCGGACCTCGGGGCGTTTCCCCTCGTTGCTGGGGTGGTTGCTCATCGTCGGCGGCGCGGGCTACGTCGTGAGCGCGTTCCTCGGGCTTGTCGAGGGCGCGGCGCCGTCGTGGCTCGTGGACGCGGTCGCCATGCCCGCGACCGTGGCCGAGCTCTGGATGATCGGCTACCTGCTGATCGTGGGGATCCGGCCCGCGACCGCGCCCGCCACTGCGAGCCCGGCCGCTGCTGGCCCGCTCCCGAGCGAGGGCGTGGCCCGATGAAGGCCGTCGTCTATGACACGTACGGCGGTCCCGAGGTCATGCGCCTGGTCGACATGCCCGCCCCGTTGCCGCAGAAGGGCCAGGTCCGCATCGCGAATCGAGCGGCCTCGCTCAATCCCTACGACTGGCACGTCTACCGCGCCGATCCCGCGCTCGCCCGCAGCTTCAGCGGCTGGCGGTCCCCGGGTTTCAGGGTGCTCGGCGCCGACGTCGCGGGCGTGGTCGACGCGGTCGGTCCCGGGGTGGATGGCCTCGCCGTCGGGGATGAGGTGTACGGCGAGATCAGCTTCGGCGGGTGCGCGCAGTTCTGCGTCGCGGACGCCTCGCGCATCGCGCACAAGCCCGCGGGGCTGTCGTTCGATGAGGCTGCCGCCCTGCCGATGGGCGCGCTCACCGCGCTGCAGGGGCTCGAGACCGCCGGGATCCGTGAGGGCTCGCGTGTGCTCATCATCGGTGCCTCTGGCGGGGTCGGGCACCTGGGGGTGCAGATCGCCAAGGCGCTGGGAGCCTCTCGCGTCGTCGCCGTGTGCTCGGGGCGCAACGCGGCATGGGTGCGCGAGCTCGGCGCCGACCGGGTCGTCGACTACGTGCGCGAGGAGGTCGCCGACTGCGGCGAGCAGTTCGATGTGGTGCTCGACCTCGTCACCACATCGTCGCTGCGCGACCTCGCGAGGATCATCGCGCCCGACGGCGCCTACGCTCCCATGGGCGGCGTCGGGGGAGGCTGGCTGCTCGGCCCTGCATCGGCGATCCTCCGCGCGAAGGCGCTGGGACCCATCGTGAAGCGCAAGGTCGTCCAGCTCACGGCCGTCCCGAATGCCGCGGACCTCGTGAGGGTCGCCGGCTGGGTCGACGAGGGGCTCGTGACGCCCCGCATCGACACCGTGTATCAGCTCGACGGGTACGGGACGGCGCTTGAACGGCTCGAGGGAGGGCACGTCGCAGGCAAGCTCGTCGTGCGGACCGCGTGACCGAGGTGGCCGTCGCATCGTCCTGACCGGGACGACCGGGACGACCGGGACGGTCGGAACGACCGGGACGGTCGGAACGGTCGGAATGGCCGCATCGTCCCTGGCGATCGCATCGTCCACACCCGCCTAGGCTTGTCCGCATGACTTCCATCGGCGAGATCGGCGAGGACGCGCTCATCGCGCTGTTCGCCCCGCGGCTTCCGGACACCGACGCCGAGATCCTCGGGCCTGGGGACGATGCGGCGGTGGTCGCCGTCGACGGTCACCTGGTCGTGTCGTCGGACGTGCTGGTCGAGGGCCGCCACTTCCGGCGGGAATGGTCGACCGGTGCCGACGTGGGCTGGCGCGCCGCGATGCAGAACCTCGCCGACATCGACGCGATGGGAGCGGTCCCGACGTCCTTGCAGATCACGCTGTGCCTGCCCGAGGACACCGACGTGGACTGGGTCCTCGACTTCGCGGACGGGATCCGTGAGGCGTGCGAGCCGCACGGCGTCGGCGTCGTCGGGGGAGACCTGTCAGGGGCCGATCAGATCGTCGTGTCCGTCACCGTGCTGGGCGAGACGCACGGCACCGAGGTCGTGACCAGGGCCGATGCGCATCCCGGGATGGTCGTCGCGGTGTCCGCGCCGCTCGGGGCCGGGGCCGCTGGGCTCGCGGTGCTCACCGCCGGGATCGGCGCCGCGCCCGAGGCGGTCGCGCTGTTCAAGCGCCCGCGTCCCGTGGTCGGCGCTGGTCTCGAGGCCGCGCTGCGCGGAGCTGCCGCGATGATGGACATCTCCGACGGGCTGCTGCGCGATGCTGGTCGGATCGCGCGCGCGTCCGAGGTGGGGATCTCCATCGATTCGTCCGCTGTTCCCGTGCACCCGGCCGCCTCGGTGGCGGCCGCGGCGCTCGGGGTCTCCGCGCTCGACTTCGCGCTCACCGGGGGAGAGGACCACGCGCTGCTCGCGGTGTTCCCCTCCGCGTCGTCCGTGCCGCCGGGCTGGGAGGCCGTCGGGACCGTGACCGACGAGTTCGCCGGCGTGCGCGTCGACGGCGCCGTGCCCGAGGCCCTCGGCTGGGACCACTTCTCGGCGTAGCGTTCGCGCGCGTCTGGCATCGGCTCCATGAATCTGCTTCCTGCCGAACTGGGCGAGGGCGTCGCCCTGAGAGTGATCGAAGAGGACGACGCGGCCCCGCTCGCCGCGGCTCTCGTGCGCAACCGCGATCACCTCGCGCCGTGGGACCCCGAACGGCCGCACGCCTTCTGGACCGAGGGCGGCCAGTCCGAGCGCATCGCCGACCTGCGCGAGGATTTCGAGCTCGGGCGCGGCCTGCCGCTCGTCCTTGTCGACGGCCCGGACATCGTCGGAGCGATCACGGTCTCCCAGATCGCTCACGGGCCGTTCCTGAGCGGCAGCGTCGGATACTGGCTCGACGGATCGTACGAGGGACTGGGCCTGGTGACGCGGGCCCTCGGGCGAGCGGTGGAGGTGTGCCGCGACGAGCTCGCGCTTCATCGTCTTCAGGCGGCGGCGCTGGTGCACAACGAGAGGTCGCGTCGGGTGCTCGAGCGGGCGGGGTTCAGCGAGATCGGCGTCGCCGAGGGGTACCTGCTGATCGCCGGCGAATGGCAGGACCACGTGCTGTATCAGCGTCTCCTGAGGTGAACGAGCGGCACTAGGCCTCGGCTGAGGGATCTCGCCTCGCGCGTCGCCCGACGCGGCCCCACAGGAGGTACAGGATCGGGCCGAGGGGGAACAGGAGGACCGTCGCGCCGATCCACGCCCACTTGGGGGCGACCTTCACGTCACCGCGCACGATGTCCGCGATGACGAGCGCCATCAGCACCGCCGACAAGGCCCACCAGGGCGAGAGGCCCAGCGTCTCGAGGCTTCCGGTCAGCTCCGTCTTCATGCGTCCCCCACAGCAGTTCCCCCACGTTCGGATGAAGCCAACCTACGGCAGAGCCGGCGCGCATGTGTCGCGCCGCGTCCGGACGCTTTCTGACACAGCACGCCCGCCTCGCACGGCGTGTTCCGCGCGACACGCCGCGTCGCCGCCGCGCGATGTGTCAGAAAGTGTCCGCTCGCGCAGAGGCCAGGCCGTGGCCGGCCACCCGTAGGGCAAGCAGAAAGGGCGCCTCCCCGAGGGGAAGCGCCCTTTCCGAGATCAGCGGATGGACCGCTGCACGATCAGATCGCGCGGGTAACCTTGCCGGCCTTGAGGCACGAGGTGCACACGTTCAGGCGCTTGGGGGTACCGGCGACCACGGCACGGACGCGCTGGATGTTCGGGTTCCAGCGACGCTTCGTGCGGCGGTGCGAGTGCGAGATGGAGTGCCCGAACGAGGGGCCCTTGCCGCAGACGTCGCAGTTGGCAGCCACGATAGTTCTCCTACAGTTCTTGCACGCCGGCGACTTCCGACAGTGCCACGATTGAGAGCCCGAAGGTGCTCGGGCAACCGCACAAGGATAGCCGACGATTCCGTTTCGCGCCAAACAGCGCGTCGGAGCGGCCCGTCCCTGCGTCCCAGTGTCCCATGGTCGTGCCACGATAAGGAGCGGTGGACGGCGATCCCGCGCGGGATCGGATGACCATCAGAACGCGACCAGGAGGTGCACCGGGATGAGCGAGGCCACCGAGCTGCGCCGCTGGCTGACCTCTGGCGTCGACGCCGTGAAGCGTGCCCGCGAGAGTCTCGACGCGATCAACGTGTTCCCGGTCGCGGACTCGGACACCGGCACCAACATCTATCTGACCCTTCAGGAGGGCAACCGCGCGGTCGCCAAGCTTCCGGACGATGCGACCCACAGGGAGGTCGTGGCGGCGTTCGCCCGAGGTGCCCTCCTGGGAGCCCGCGGCAACTCCGGCGTGATCGTCTCGCAGTACCTCTCGGGCTTCCTCACGGCGATCGACGAGCGCGGCGGCCTCAACAAGGCGAAGCCGACGGCGATCGCGGAGGCGATGGAGATCGCGGCCGAGGCCGCGTATCGCGCCGTGAGCTCGCCGGTCGAGGGCACGATCCTGTCGGTCGCCCGCGCGGCCGCGAAGGGCGCGCGCGATGCGGCGAGTGTCAAGGCGGGGCGCGAGGCCGTGGCCGTGGCGGCCGTCGTGTCGGCTCGCGCGGCCCTCGCTCTCACCCATGAGCAGCTGCCGAGCGCGCGTGACGCCGGCGTGGTCGACGCGGGTGCGGCGGGCCTGGTCCTCCAGCTGGAGATGCTGGCCGAGACGCTCGCCGGACGCGATGCGCTCGCCGCCCTCGATGAGGTCGAGTGGGAGCTCAGGGACGGCCGGAACGTGATCCACGGGCCGGGGCCGCACTCTCACGGCATCCCGGGAGGCGGCGCCTACGAGGTGATGTTCGTGGCCGAGCCGGAGGACGCGGGCATCGTCGCGTCCCTGCGCGTCGAGCTCGAGGCCGTCGGTGACTCCGTGACGGTGTCCCACGGGCATGGGCTCGCGCAGGCGCACGTGCACACGGACTCCCCGGAGGCCGCCGTGCGGATCGCGCAGTCGGTCGAGGCGCGACAGATCGTCGTGCGCAGCCTCCTCATGAGCCAGGTCGGCGATCGCGCCGCGACCGGCGTCGTCGCGCTCACGTCGTGCCCGGGGCTCGCGGAGCCGCTCACCGATGCGGGCGCCGTGGTGCTCGTGGTGCCTGACGCCTCCAAGATGAAGAAGCGCGAGCTGCGACGGGCGGTGAAGGATGCCTCCGGGTCCTCCGCCGTGGTGGTCGCGGGCAACCCCGCGCTCCGGCTCGCGGCGCGAGAGCTCGCGGCACGCTGGCGCCACTGGCATCTGACCGTCCTGGACGCCGGGCACGAGGCCCAGGTGGTCGCCGCCGTGGCGGCTGCCGCGCTCGCGACCCCTGGCGAGGACCTCGCGGTCCTGATGTCCGATGCGGTGGCGAGCACGGCCGTGGCCGCCTCCTCGGTCGACGCGCTCGACGACGACCTCGACCGGATGATCGGTCCCGACACGGACCTCGTCACCCTGATCCTCGCGAGGGGGGTCCCTGTCGACGTGGCCGCCCAGGCGCGCGTGTCCGTCGCTCAGGTCGCCCCGATGGCGGATGTCCAGGTCTACGAGGGCGGTCACGGAGCACCGGGGATCCTGATCGGCGTCGAGTCGTCTCCAGTCGCATGAGCGGGCCTGGCGGCCGGGACGATGCGGTGGGGCCGGCGGTTCCCGGCGACCATGCCGGCGGGCGCCTGAGCGAGCCGCTGACGCGGGTGCTCGGCTCCCGCACCGCGCAGTCGCTCGGGAAGCTGGGACTCGAGACGGTCGGCGATCTGCTCCGCCACTACCCGCGCAGGTACGGCAGCCCGGGCGAGATGACGCCCATCCGTGACCTCAAGGTGGGCGAGCACGTCACGGTCATGGCGCAGGTGCGCTCCGCCACCGCGAGGCCCATGCGCAATCGTGGGGGTGCGATGCTCGAGGCCGTCGTGACGGATGGGCAGGACTCGCTGCGGCTGACGTTCTTCGCCAAGCGGATGGGCGTGCTGCGCATGCATGAGGACAAGCTGCGCGCCGGCCGCACGGGGCTGTTCACCGGCACGGTCGGCGAGTACCGGGGCGAGCGCCAGCTCACGCACCCCGACTATCTGATCGTGGGCGTCGATGCCGCGGATGAGGACGAGGCCGTCCTCGAGGCGTCGCGGCCCATCCCGATCTATCCGGCCGCGGCGGGCGTCCCGACGTGGCGCATCGGTCGGTCGGTCCGGACGGTGCTGGATCCGCTCGCGCCCGCCGAGGTCGACGATCCCGTCCCGTCGGAGCTGCTCGAGCGACACGGGCACATGGGGCTCCTCGACGCGTGGCGCGGGATCCATACGCCCGAGGTCGACGCGGACTGGCGCGCTGCTCGCGCGCGCCTGGTCTACGAGGAGGCGCTGGTCCTTCAGGCCGCGCTTGCGCGGCGCCGCGCCGTGCATGACGCGCACGCGACGCTGGCTCGCCCCGGGAGGGCCGACGGGGCGCTCACGGCCTTCGACGCGCAGCTGCCGTGGCCGCTGACGGGCGCCCAGGTGCGCGCGGGGGAGCGGATCGCGGCGGATCTGGCCCGCGAGACGCCGATGCTTCGGCTGCTCCAGGGTGACGTCGGCTCGGGCAAGACCCTCGTCGCGCTGAGGGCGATGCTGCAGGTCGTGGACTCGGGCGGCCAGGCCGCGCTGCTCGCGCCCACCGAGGTCCTCGCAGGTCAGCACCTTCGCACGCTCAGGGCCATGCTCGGCGCGCTCGCGGACGCGGGAACGCTCGGCGGCGACCCGCGCGGCACCCGGATCACTCTGCTCACCGGCTCGCAGGGGGCCGCGTCCCGGCGCAAGGCGCTCGCGGATGCGGCCTCGGGCGAGGCAGGCATCGTCGTCGGCACGCACGCGCTGCTGAGCGAGACCGTGCAGTTCGCCGACCTGGGGCTCGTCGTGGTCGATGAGCAGCACCGTTTCGGAGTCGAGCAGCGCGATGCGCTGCGCACCCGCGGCGTGCATCCGCCGCACATGCTCGTCATGACCGCCACGCCGATCCCGCGCACGGTCGCGATGACGGTGTTCGGCGATCTTGAGACCACTGTGCTCGACGAGAAGCCCGCGGGTCGCGCCGAGGTGACGACGCACGTCGTCCCTGCGGGCAACCGTGCGTGGCTGGATCGCGTCTGGGCGCGCATCGCCGAGGAGGTCGCCCAGGGACGCCGCGCGTACGTCGTGTGTCCCCGCATCGAGGAGGGCGAGACGACGCCCGACGACGACGCACCCGAGGCGAGCGCGGACGACCTCGCCGACGACGGCCTCCTGGACCTCGGCGGCAAGGCCAAGGGGGAGGCCAAGGAGCGTCCGCCCCTGGCCGCCGCGACCCAGGTCGTCGAGATGCTCCGCGCCCGGCCCGAGCTCGCCGGCACCGGCATCGGCCTGTTGCACGGACGCATGGCGTCCGACGACAAGGACGATGCGATGGCGGCTTTCGCGTCCGGCCGCACCCCGGTCCTCGTGTCGACGACCGTGGTCGAGGTCGGCGTCGACGTCCCCGAGGCCTCCGTCATGGTGGTCATGGACGCTCAGCACTTCGGCATCTCGCAGCTCCATCAGCTGCGCGGGCGCATCGGGCGCGGCGGACTTCCAGGGGTGTGCCTGCTCGTCACGAACGCCGAGGAGGGAACGCTCGCCGCCGAGCGCCTCGCCGCGGTGGCCGGGACCACCGACGGCTTCGAGCTCGCCGACAAGGACGTCGAGCTGCGCCGCGAGGGCGACGTGCTCGGCACCGCGCAGTCCGGGGGACGCAACTCGCTTCGCCTGCTGCGCGTCGTCAGGGACGCGAAGGTGATCGCGCAGGCCAGGGACGATGCGCGCGAGCTCGTGGCCGCCGATCCCCAGCTCGCGGACCACCCGGCATTGGCGGCGGCGATCGACGAGTGGCTCGGCGAGGAGCGCGAGCAGTTCCTCGAGCGGGGCTAGCGTGAGCCGGGCCGCGAACGGCTGGCGGGACCAGGCCGGTCAATCCGCGCAGCTGAGCACGGGACGCTCCGGAGCGGGGCCCGTCGCGTTGAAGCCGAACGTCGTGGTGCTTCCCGCGTCGAGCTCCGCGTTGTAGTCCTCGCTCACGAAGGTCGCGATACCGTCGTCCGACGAGACCAGGCGCGCGCGCCACGGTCCTTCGGCCGTGGCATCGGCGCCGAGGTCGGCGGTGACGGTCCATCCGTCGAGGCCTCCCTCGCCGGCCACGATCTCGATGTCGAGCTTGAAGCCGCCTTCCCAGCTGTCGGCCGCGGTGACGATCGCGGTGCACGCGGCTCCCTCGGCCGGCCCTTCCGCCGACCCCGACGCGGCGGTGTCCTCGTCGTCGGGCTCGACGTCTGCGGACGTCTTCGCGGAGGCGGCGTCGTCCGGGCCTGCGCCTCCGTCCCCCTTCTCGTCCGTGCCGCTTCCCGCGTTCACCGAGCCGTCGTCCGTGGTCGTCGTGGGGGTCCCCACAGCGGCTGTGGCCTCATCGGCGCGCGGCGTGAGGATCAGCGCGGTCGCGACGATCCCGACGGCGAGCCCGGCGAGGAAGCCGACCGCGACCCGCGTCGCCGCGGATCCGCGGCGAGCATCTGCGGGAGGGATCGTGGCGGGGACCATGTCGATCCGCTGCGTCGCATCGGGATCGGCCGAGGTCCGCCCCTGCTCGGATGGGTGCTGCTCGCTCATGGGTGCCCTCTCATGGTCGCCGCCAGCGTTCTCACTGCCGACAACGTAGACGAAGGACCCTGCGAATGTCACTGGTACGCGTACGGTGAGCGCATGACCCGCATCATCGCCGGAGAGCTCGGAGGCCGCCGGATCGCCGTCCCGCCGAAGGGCACCAGGCCCACGACTGATCGCGTCCGCGAAGCGGTGTTCTCGCGGCTCGACCATGCCGGTGCGCTGCGCGACGCCCACGTGATCGACGTGTTCGCGGGCTCGGGGGCGCTCGCCTTCGAGGCGCTGAGCAGGGGAGCGGCCGACGCGGTCCTCGTGGAGTCCGCCGGTCAGGCGGCGAAGGTCGCACAGGGCAACGCGCGCGATCTCGGGGTGGGCGGGCGCGCGACCGTGGTGCGCGAGAAGGCGCGTCCGTACCTCGAGCGCGCGGAGCGCACGTGGGACCTCGCGTTCCTCGATCCGCCGTACGACATCGCGCGCGACGATCTCGCGCAGGTGCTCGCCGCGCTCGCGGCGCGGTTGAGCCCCGGCGCGACCGTCGTCCTCGAATGGTCGTCCCGCGTGGGGGACGCACCCTGGCCCGACGCGATCGAGGCAGTGACGTCGAAGGCGTACGGCGAGACGACGGTCCACTACGGCGAGGCCGTCGCCCCAGGTAGCGTGGGCGCATGACCATCGCGGTGTTCCCCGGCAGCTTCGACCCCATCACGCTCGGTCACGTCGACGTCGCCGTCCGCGCGAGGACGATCTTCGAACGCGTCGTGATCGCGGTCGCGCACAACTCGACCAAGACCCCGCTGCTCGATGTGGACACCCGTGTGCGGCTCGCGACCGAGGCGACCGCCCACCTCGACGGGATCGAGGTCGCGGCCACGGACGGGCTGCTCGTCGACTTCTGCGAATCGGTCGGGGCGAATGCGATCGTCAAGGGGCTGCGCGGCGGCGCGGACTACGACGTCGAGCGCCCGATGGCGCTCATGAACCGGTCGATCACGGGGATCGAGACCGTGTTCCTCACGGGAGACAACGCCCTGAGTCACATCGCATCGTCCCTGGTGCGTGACGTGGCGAGGCATGGAGGCGACATCACCGCCTACGTCCCTCCTGGCGTCGAGAGCGCGGTGCTCGAGGCGCTCGAGCGTCGTTCCTGAGCGCCTCCGAAGCCGCGCGGCGACCCCCGATCCGGCGTATCCTGGAGCGCGAGGGCACGACTTCGCGGGGGCCGGGTTGAGCACTGGGGGCACATCGCGTAGAATCGTGCGCTGGCCCGTCGTCTGACGTGGCCGAGGTCCGTGAGGACTGGAACTGTTCAGGAGGCGCTCGTGTCGCACACCAAGCGCCACCAGGGCTCTCCGTACGAGCTTCCCGCGAGGGAGATCGTCGGCCGCCCGGGGACGCAGCGCGTCCTGTCGGAGCAGTTCCCAGCCCCCGCGGTCCTCGGCACCGACATGATCGGCGTGGCCGCCGGCACCGAGGTGAGTCTCGATCTGAGCCTCGACTCGGTGCAGGACGGAATCTGGGTCTCCGGAACCGTCACCGCGCAGGCGGTGGGCGAGTGCGGCAGGTGCTTGGACGAGGTGCGACTCACGGTCGTGGCCCCGATCCAGGGACTGTTCGAGCTCCCCGACGTGCAGCGCGAGGACGAGGAGGAGGAGCCGGAGGACGTCTACGAGTTCGACGGGGAGACCCTCGACCTCACCGAAGTCGTGCGGGACGCGGTGGCCGACCAGCTGCCGTTCACCCCGCTGTGCGACCCGGACTGCCCGGGGCTGTGCGACCAATGCGGCGCACGGCTCGCGGACGACCCGGGTCACACGCATGAGAAGATCGATCCCAGGTGGTCGGCTCTGCAGGCGTTGACCGTCGATGAGCCGTCCCAGACGAAAGAGAGTTAGCCGTGGCTGTTCCCAAGCGCAAGATGTCGCGCAGCAACACGCGTGCACGCCGGGCCCAGTGGAAGACCACTGCTGCCAACACCGTGACGTGCCCCTCGTGCAAGGGCCAGAAGCTGGCCCACGTCGCGTGCCCGTCGTGCGGCGCCTACAACGGTCGCCAGTACGCCGAGGCGCTGCGCACCGAGCACGAGGCGTAAGGCGCGCGTCACCACGCGTACCGAGGTGACGCGGTGAGCATCCCGGGCCAGGAGGCGGCAGACGCCCTGGTCCGGAGGATCGGTGTGTCGATCGACCCCGATCTGCTGGTGCTCGCCCTCACCCACCGGTCCTTCGCCTACGAGGCGGGCGGTCTGCCGACGAACGAGCGGCTCGAGTTCCTGGGGGACTCGGTGCTCGGCATCGTCGTGACCGACCACCTCTATCACGCGCACCCTGACCTCCCCGAGGGCGAGCTCGCCAAGATGCGGGCCGCATGCGTGTCCCAGAAGTCCCTGGCCGCGATCGCGCGCCAGATCTCGCTGGGGCCGTGCGTCCTGCTCGGCAAGGGCGAGACGTCCACGGGCGGGCACAACAAGGACTCGATCCTGTGCGACGCGTTCGAGGCGATCCTCGGCGCCGTGTACCTCACGCACGGCATCGAGACCTCCCGTGAGGTCGTGCTGCGCCTCGTCGGACCGTCCCTCGCGGCCGCCGCCAAGTCGGGCGCCGCGCTGGACTGGAAGACGTCGCTGCAGGAGCGGTGCGCCGAGCTCGGCCTTCCCGCTCCCGTGTACGACGTCACGGGCGAGGGCCCGGATCACGCGCGCGTGTTCACCGCCCGCGCGATGGTCGACGGCCAGGCGCGCGGCGAGGGCACCGGCACCGCCAAGAAGCACGCCGAGCAGGAGGCCGCCGCGGCCGCGTACGCCTCTCTCGAGACGGTGGACAGCCAGGTCGACGGCGTCGTTGCCTGAGCTTCCCGAGGTCGAGACGGTCCGTTCCGGACTCGACTCCCTCATCACAGGCGCCACGATCCGCGCCGTCGACATCCGCCGCGACAGCTGCGTCCGTCTCCTTCCTGGCGGCGCGGCCGAGTTCACCGCCGAGGTGATCGACACGCGCATCAACGCCGTCGTCAGGCGCGGCAAGTTCCTATGGATGGTCCTCGACGGGGACGATGCGGCCCCCGGGGCGGCGCTCAGCGCTCACCTGGGGATGTCGGGCCAGTTCCGCGTCCATGAGGCGGCGGGCGCCGAAGCGTCCGAGCCTCATCCGCATTGCCGGGCCCGCCTCACCCTCGAGCATCCGACGCGAGGCGCGCTGACGCTCGACTTCCTCGACCAGCGCACCTTCGGCTACCTCCACGCGGAGCCCCTCGAGCCCACGGACGATGCCTTGCCCGCCGGCCAGGGCTCGAACCTCGCCTGGCTCCCTCGGTCCGTCGCGCACATCGGGAGGGACGCGCTCGACCCGCACCTCGACGAGCGCGCGGCGGGACTCGCCCTGCGCAAGGGCAGCAGGGGAGTCAAGCAGGTCCTCCTCGATCAGACGGTGGTCAGCGGCATCGGCAACATCTACGCCGACGAGGCGCTGTGGCTCGCACGAGTGCATCCGCAACGGCCGGCCCATGCCGTGACCGCTGCACAGGCTCGGGCACTGCTCGCGGCGACGCGTCAGGTGATGACGGCAGCGCTCGCGCAGGGCGGCACGAGCTTCGACGCGCTCTACGTGAACGTCAACGGCGAGTCCGGCTACTTCGACCGCTCGCTCGCGGCGTATGGGCGCGGAGGCGAGCCCTGTGGACGGTGCGGCAGGCCCCTGCGCAGAGCCGTGATCGGCGGCCGCGCGACCCACTGGTGCACCACATGTCAGCGACGCTGGGTGCCGAAACCCGGTGACGCATCTTCCAGGCAGTAGCATTTCTTCCATGTCTGACATCACAGTCCTCGTTCTCGACGACCACGAGGTCGTGCGTCGTGGCATCTGCGACATCCTCGACAGGGCCGATGGCATCACCGTCGTCGCCGAGGCCTCGTCGGTCGCCCAGGCCACGCGCCGCGCCGATGCGGTCCGTCCTCAGGTGATCCTGTCCGATCTGCGCCTGCCCGACGGCACGGGTCTCGACGTGATCCAGCACGTGCGCGCCAAGCTGCCGGACACCCGCGTGGTCGTCCTCACCTCGTACGACGACGACGACGCGAAGGCGGCCGCTCGTTCGGCCGGCGCCGACGTGTTCCTCGCGAAGACCGCGACGAGCGCCGAGGTGCTCCAGGCGGTCAAGGACGCCGCGACGGGCCGCGAGCACGGCCAGCACATCGACGTCCACGAGGACGACATGCTGTCGCGCCTGACGCCCATGGAGCGTCGCGTGCTCACGCTCGTGGGCCAGGGCCTCGCCAACCGTGAGATCGCGACCGAGCTGGGCATCGCCGAGAAGACCGTGAAGAACCACGTGACGAGCGTGCTCGCCAAGATGGGTCTTCAGCGCCGCACGCAGGTGGTCGCCTGGGCGACGGCGCGTCGCGCGCAGTCGTTCCGCGGCTAGTCGTTCCGCGGAGAGTCGCCGCCGCTGCGCGGCTCAGGGTTGCCGCTGCGCGGCCGGCGCCTACGCCTCGACGTTCCACTCCGCCGCGGTGCCCGGCCGTCCGGCTCCCGGGCGCACGGGCGACAGCGTGAACGTCCCCTGACGGCGGATCGCGCGGTTCGCGAGGTTGGACGTGCCCGAGTGGCGCTTCGTCGCCCCGGCAGGGCCGATGCCGTCGTCCGTGATGGTGACCACGAAGCGACCCGTGGGCGCCACGATCGAGATCGTCACCGCCGTGGCCTGCGCATGGCGTGACACGTTGGACAGCAGCTCTCGCACCACGGCCACCGCGTCGTCGGAGAGCGAGGGGTCCGCCGCGGTCGCGGTCGCGACGTCCTCCCAGTCCACCGAGATCGTCGGGGTGAAGCCGAGCGAGTCCTGCGCGAGGATGAACTCACGCCGGAGGCGCTCCGACAGCGGCTCCGAGGTGCGCTCTCCCGCGAGGGTCCCCATCACGGACCGCACCTCGCGCTGCGCGCGCTTGACGTGGTCGAGGGTCGACAGGAGGCGCGGGCGGAACTCCGCGGGGACGTTGGACGCGATCGTCTCGAGCTGGATCGCGGTCGCGAAGAGCTCCTGCGACACGAAGTCGTGCAGGTCGTCAGCGATGCGCTCGCGCTCCTCGAGCATGTGGGACACGTTCTTGACGTGAGCGAGCTCAGCGAACGACAGCGCCATGGCGGCCTGGCTCGCGAAGCGCTGCGCGGTCGAGAGGTCGTTCTGGTCGAAGGCCGCCATGCCTGGCTCGCGCCACAGCATGAGCAGGCCCGAGGTCTTTCCCTCGGAGTGCAGGGGCGCGTAGAGCGTGGGCCCGAAGGCGCGGACCGCGGGCAGCACGGTGCCGCCGGGCGGCTCGGACGCGACGACGCCCTCTCCCGAGCGGATGATCGTGAGCGCGTGCCCGTCCTCGGGGAGAACCTGGCCGAGAAGCTCGTCGGCGCGGTTGCCGAGGGTGAACTCCATGACCCATTCCTCGTCGACGCCGGGCAGCACGAGCGCGGCCGAGGTCGCGCCTGCGAGCTCCGTCGCCGCGAGGACGATGCGCTCGAAGGCCTCCTCGTCGCCCGGGTCCGCGAGCAGCTGCGTCGTGATGTCCTGCGAGGCGGTGAGCCACTTCTCGCGCGCGATCGCGGCCTCGTAGAGCTGCGCGTTGTCGATCGCGGAGGCCGCGGCCGAGGCGAGCGCGAGCACGATGTGCTGGTCGCGCGGCGTGAACCCGTCCGTCTTGTCGGCCAGGTACAGGTAGCCGAACAGCTCGCCACGCACGACGAGCGCGGTGCCGAGGAACGAGCCCATGGGCGGGTGACCGTCGGGCAGCCCTCGGAAGGCGGGATGCTCGGTGAGCTCCTCGATGACGAGGCAGCCCTCCATCGGGATGCGTGCGAGCGTGCCGACTGCGTTGGGCGCGCGCCCGATGTGCGCCATGACGCCCTCGGGCATCCCGTTGTAGTGGAACTCGACGGAGATCCCGTCACGGTCCAGGATGTTGATGGCGGCCATGCGCGCGCCGGTGTGCTCGGTCGCGGCGTCCAGGAACTTGTCCAGGACGTCCTTGAGGTCGAGCCGGTTCATCCCGACGATCGCGTCGGCCAAGGCGTCGGACACGGCCTGGTTCTCCTCACTCACGTAGGTCGACCCGCCTCTCCGCGTATTCGAGCGGGGACTCGTGATGGGTGACGAGGACCACGATACGGCCCTGCGCGGTCAATGCCAGGACGACGGACCTCAGCGCGTCCTGGCCCGCTGCGTCGAGGTGCTCCGCCGGCTCGTCGACGAGCAGCACGGGAGCCGGGTGAAGCATCGTCCTGGCGAGGAGGAGGCGGCGGCGCTCGCCGCCCGAGACGGTGTGCCCTCCCGACCCGATCATCGTGTCGATCCCGTCGGGCAGCGACGCGATCCACGGGCCGAGACCCACGGTGTCGAGCGCGTCGAGGGCCTCGGCGCTCGTGACGTCCCCGCGCGCGACACGGAGGTTCTCGAGCACCGTCGTCCCGAACACGTGCGCGTCCTCCGACGTGAGCGCGACGCGGTGCCCCGTGTCGCCCGGAGCGACCGGCTCGCCATCGAGGAGGACCCGGCCCGAGGCGGGACGGATCGCGCCCGCGATCGCGAGCAGCAGCGTCGACTTGCCGATCCCTGACGGGCCCACGATCGCGAGGGTCTCGCCCGGGCGCAGCGTCTCGGTGAGGGGCCTGGTCGGCGTCATGCCGGGCCACGCGACGGACAGCGCGTCGAGACGCAGCTCGGACACGGACGATGCGGGGGTCGTGGCAGTGCCAGCCTCGGCGGCGTTCGTCTCGGTCGCGGGAGCGGCGAAGGCCGTGCCCTCGAGCGGTGCGGCGAGCTCCTCGATGCGGCGTGCGGCGGCGCGCGAGCGGTGGAGCTGGAGCACCGCGGCGGGGATGACGCCGACGGCCTCGAACGCGGCGAGCGGTAGGAGCGCGACGACGGTGCCCCACGGTCCGGAGACGGTGCCCTGGCCGATCGCGACGACCGCGAGCCACACCCCACCGATGACCGCGAGCCCCTGGCTGAGCGTGAGCAGCGCCGCGGCGGCCGCGCCTGGTCGAGCCTCCGCCTCGAGCGCCGCCTCGGCCTGCGCGTTCGCGTCCCGGACGGCGGCGATGGAGTCGTCAGAGGTGCCCCACACGCGGTGCTCGGGCGCGGACTCGATAGCCGTGAGCGAGGCGGTGGCGACCTCGGCGTGGGCGGCGATGCCGGCCTCCGCCGCGACGCGAGCCTGGCGCGTGGTCAGCGCCGCGGTGCCGAAGCCCGCGAGCGCGAGGCACGCGGCGAGCACGAGGCCTGCCGCGGGCAGCACCGCGCCGACGATCGCGACCGAGATCGCGCTCACCGTGAGAGCGACCCCGGTGGGGATGATCGCCCTCACGACGGCATCGCCCACCGCGTCCAGGTCGGACCCGATGCGCGCGATGATGTCGCCGCGGCGCAGCGTGAGCACGCGTCCCGCTCCGGCGGCGGCGAGGCGCTCATACGTGCGTTCGCGCAGCTCGACCATGCCGCGCAGCGCTGTGTCGTGGCTCGCGAGACGCTCGAGGTACCGGAAGAGCCCGCGCGAGATTCCGAAGAAGCGCACGATCACCGCGGCGAGCGCGAGGTCGGCGGGGGAGGGCATCTCCGCGGCCTTGGCGATGAGCCAGGCGGCCACGGCGGACAATCCGACGGCGGAGCCGAGCGCCATGGTGCCGGCGAGGACGGCCTTGATCACGGGCCAGGGGCGAACCCCCGTGTCCCTCAGCGCGGCGCGCAGCGCCTTCCCCTCTCCCTCGACGTGCGAGCTCGCCGGCGCGCTGTCGGTCGCGGCGGTCATGCATCGACCTCCTTGGTGGCGTGGGACTCGACGGTCACGACCGCGTCCGCGCCGTCGACGACCGCAGGCTCGTGCGTCGCGACGACGACGGTCGCTCCCGCGTCGGCGAGCGCACGGATCTCGGCGACGACCTCGGCGCGTGACGCAGGGTCGAGGTGCGCGGTCGGCTCGTCCAGGAGCACGAGCGGCCGGCCGGAGGACAACGCACGGGCGAGGGCCTGGCGCTGACGCTGGCCAAGGGACAGGCGTCGTCCCTCGGGGCCGAGGTCGGGGCGCTGTGGCACCCACGCGATCTGCGACGTCCAGCCGTCCAGGTCCGTCACGACGGCGCCATCCTGCGAGACCGGGGCGACTCCCGCATCGTCCCCTTCCACGCCGACACGACCCGACGACGGAGGGAGCAGCCCCGCGAGAGCGAGCAGCAGGGTCGACTTGCCGGATCCGTTGGGTCCGACGATCGCGGTCACGGTGCCGGGCTCGCACCGGAGCGTGACCCCTGCGGGGGCCTCGCGCCCGCCGTCGGGGGTGAGGACTCCGAGATCCGCGGCGACGAGCGCGCCGCTCGACACGGACGGCGCCTGCGCGGTGCCGCCCGCGGCGGGCACGGGCTCGTCGAGGATGCCGAAGGCGGCATCGGCCGCGGCGAGGCCGTCGGCCGAGGCGTGGAAGTGCATGCCCACGTTGCGCAGCGGCAGGTAGACCTCGGGCGCGAGGATGAGCACCGCCAGCCCCGTTTCGATGCCGACGCCGCCGGCGACGAGCCTGAATCCCATCGTGACCGCGACGATCGCGACGGAGAGCGTCGTCAGGAGCTCGAGCACCATGCCGGACAGGAAGGCGACCCTGAGGGAGCCCATCGTCGCCTTGCGGTGCGACTCGCCGAGCTCCCTCACGCGTGCGGCCGGACCGTTCTCGCGCCCGAGGGCCTTGAGGGTGGGCACGCCCGCGATGAGGTCGAGCGTCCGAGCGCCGAGCGTCTGCATCGCCTCGAGGTGCCGCTCCGACCTGTCACGCGTCACGAGTCCGACCAGGATCATGAAGATCGGGATCAGCGGCAGCGTGAGGCCCACGATGAGCGCCGATATCCAGTCCAGGCCGAGCACGAGCACGAGCAGGATCGGGGTGAGCGTCGCCGCGAGCCCCAGCTGGGGAAGGTAGCGCACGAAGTAGGGCAGCAGGTCGTCGAGGCCGCGCGTGACGACCGTGACGACCTCGGCGCCACGGCCCGAGGCGACCCAGCGAGGCCCCATGGCGGCGGCGTGCTCCACGACCTGCTCGCGCAGCTCGGAGATCACGCGTGCGCCAGCTCGGTGCGCGAGCCGTTCCTGCAGCCACGAGACCGCGGTACGCAGCCCGACGACCGCAGCGAGAATCGGCAGCCCGACCGCGAGCCCCCTGGCGGACTCCGGCACGATCGAGCCGATCCAGCCGAGACCGTCCTCGGTGAGGGGCTCGGGGGCGAGGAGCGGCGCGAGCAGGCGCGCGATGACGAACGCCTGGAAGGCGACGAGAAGGGCCGTGGAAAGGCCGAGGCCCGCCGTCACGAGGATGTAGCGGCGGGCCGGGCCGATCCGCACGACCAGGCGCGGATCGATGGGTTTCATTCGATGAGGCTACTTCTTGAGGAACGTGAGCTCGTTGTGCTCGGGGATGTGCTCGGTGCTGATCCGGCGGCGGAACACCCAGTACGACCAGGACTGGTAGGCCAGGACGATCGGGGTCATGATCACCGCGACCCAGGTCATCACCGTGAGCGTGTAATCCGAGCTCGACGCGTTGCGGACCGTGAGCGAGAACTCGGGATCGATCGACGACGGCATGACATCGGGGTACATGGATCCGAAGATCAGCACGACGGCGCCGACGACGACGACCGCGTTGGCGATGAACGCCTTGCCGAAGCTCTCAGCACGCGAGAACCAGACCACGGCCACGAGGCCGAGCGCCGCGACGACGACGGCCGCCCAGGTCCACGGCTGCGAGTAGGCGAGCTGTGCCCAGATCGCCCACACCGCGGCGATCAGGAGCGAGGCGATCGAGACCTTCTTCGCGAAGTCGCCCGCACGCTGCGAGAACTCGCCGGAGGTCTTCAGCGCGAGGAAGATCGCGCCGTGCGTGAGGAACAGCGCGAGGGTCACGAGGCCGCCGAGCAGCGCGAACGGGCTCAGCAGGTCGAAGAAGTTGCCGACGTACTCGAGCCTGCCGTCGACCTCCTCGATCGGCACTCCGCGCACGAGGTTCGCGAACGCGACGCCCCACAGGATCGACGGGACCCACGCGGTGCCGATGATCGCCCAGTCCCAGCGCTGACGCCAGGCCTCGTCGTTGATCTTGCCGCGGTACTCGATCGCGACGGCGCGGATGATGAGCGACACGAGGATCAGCAGCAGTGGCAGGTAGAACCCCGAGAACAGGGTCGCGTACCACTCGGGGAACGCCGCGAAGGTCGCGCCGCCAGCGGTGAGCAGCCACACCTCGTTGCCGTCCCACACCGGGCCGATCGTGTTGAGCGCCAGGCGGCGCTCCTTGTTGTTCTTCGCGAGCAGGCCCATGAGCATGCCGACGCCGAAGTCGAATCCCTCGAGGACGAGGTACCCGGTCCACAGGACCGCGATGAGGAGGAACCAGATGAGAGGAAGATCCATGATCACGACTCCTTAGTACGCGAAGGAGAGCGGCTTGGAGCCGTCCTCGTCGACGGTGGGCTCCTCGACCTGCGGCGCGCCCTCGATCGCGTACCGGTGCAGCAGGCGGAACCAGAAGACCGCGAGCACCGCGTAGACGATCGTGAAGATGACGAGCGAGGTGATGATCTCGCCCGCGGACACGCTCGGGGAGTACCCGGACTGCGTCAGCAGCATGACCATGTCGACGCCGTCGGGGTTGGGCGCGACGACGAAGGGCTGCCTGCCCATCTCGGTGAAGATCCAGCCGAAGCTCGCCGCGAGATACGGCATCGGCAGCGACACCAGCGCGAGATTCCTCATCCACGGCTTCGTCGTGTAGGCGCCCTTGCGGGTGAACCACAGGATCGTGAGCGCGAGCGCGGCGGAGAACGCGGCGAGGCCGATCATGAGGCGGAAGGACCAGTACGTGACCAGCAGGTTCGGGCGGTACTCGATCTCGTCGCCGTTCGCGTCGGTCGCGCCGTAGCGCTCCGCGTACTCCTCCTGGAGCTGGTTGATGCCGCGGACCTCAGCGTCCCAGTCTCCTGTGAAGAGGAACGAGGTGAACTTGGGGATCTCGATGAGGTGGGTGACCGAGCTGGGGTCGTCGCCCGCGAGGTTGCCGATCGCGAAGAGCGAGAACGAGGCGCCGGTCTCGGTGTCCATCAGACCCTCGGCGGCGGCCATCTTGATGGGCTGCTGCTCCGCGAGCAGCTTGCCCTGGACGTCGCCCGTGTAGATGACGGCGGCACCCGCGATGAGCATCGTCACCGCGCCGAAGCGCGCGGCGGTGCGGTACATCGGCAGGTCGGCGTGGTTCGCGTCCTCGCGGTGCCTGCGCACCATCCAGTACACGGCGATCCCGGCGACGAAGTTGCCCGCGACCAGGAACGCGGTCGCGATGACGTGCGGGAAGGCTGCGAGCGTCGTGACGTTCGTCAGGACCTCGAGGATCGAGGTCATCTCCGCACGACCCGTCTCGGCGTTGTAGTCCGCGCCGACGGGGTGCTGCATCCACGAGTTGGCCGCGATGATGAAGTAGGCGGACAGGGTCGAGCCGATGGCGAAGGCCCACACCGTCATGAGGTGGATCTTCTTGGGGAGCTTGTCCCAGCCGAAGATCCACAGGCCCAGGAACGTCGACTCGAGGAAGAACGCGAGCAGCGCCTCCATCGCCAGCGGGGCGCCGAAGATGTCGCCGACGAAGCGGGAGTAGTTGGACCAGTTCATGCCGAACTGGAACTCCTGCACGATTCCGGTCGCGATGCCCAGCGAGAAGTTGATCAGCAGCAGCTTGCCGTAGAACTTCGTCAGCCTCAGCCACTTCTCGTTGCCGGTCCGGACCCACGCCGTCTGCATGATCGCCACAAGGACGGACAGGCCGATCGTGAGCGGTACCAGGACGAAGTGGTAGACGGTCGTGATACCGAACTGCCAGCGGGCTAGTTCGAGCGCCTCCATGCCAGTGCCCTCCTTTGGTAGATGCGTCAAGAAAAACTACCGAGGGGACCATTGTCCTATACCGGGACCATGGTCCTGACGGCCCGTCCGGGTGCAGGCGCGTTGCGTCCAGCATCCCAAGTTCGCGGTGTGTTCGCCACCCGCGCGGCGGGGGGGCGGACCGACTCCGTGCCTGCTCAGCAGGCGTTGCGGTCCCCCGCTCGAGGGTTCCGCTGACCTCACGCCCAGGCATCTCGCGCATCGTCCCCGACCGCGTCCACGAGCCCCGGAAGGTGCGCCCTCGCGCGCGTGTCCTGTGAATTGGATGGGGACTGTGACACAATGGGCGCCAGGTCAGCATCCGTCCACACCGGATGCAAACCGCGCGACAGACGCAGCGACTGCGCTGCCGCCGGTCCTGACACGGTCCCGCACGGCTACCGCCGCCAGCGGCGACATCGGGGGCGCGGCGCACGCATGGCGCCGCTGTCAGCCGCGACCGACAGACTTCCGCGGTCACAGACAGTGACCCGCGACCGACGACATGTTCGAGGTCGGGTGTGGCCGACCTGAACCTTGAGGTACCCGCATTGAGCGAGGACAACGCCACACCCGCAGCCGCACTCATCTTCCAGGCGCCCGAGCCGCCGAAGTCGCGCCGCGCTTCGGCTCCCGCCGGCCCGCCGCAGGTCGAGGTGAAGCCGGTCGAGACCAAGCCCGAGCCGGCAGCTGAGATCGCCGCGCCTCAGGCCGAGAGGTCCGAGGCGCCGCAGGCTGACAAGCCCAAGAAGAAGTCGAGCGGCAAGAAGAAGAAGCCGAAGGCCGACGCGCAGGACGCGGCCCAGTCCGCTGACGCCGTCGAGGCGAGCGACTCCAGTGAGCCGTCGAGCAGCGATGAGGCTTCCGCGGAGGGCGCCGACGGCGACTCCGGCGAGGGCGGTGGCAACGGTCGTCGCCGTCGCCGCCGCGGCGGACGCGGACGCGGCAAGAAGCGCCCCGAGGGCGAGGCGAACGGCGAGTCCGACGCCGAGTCCGGCGATGTCGATTCGAGCGCGACCGACGATCAAGCGGATGCGGACTCCACCGAGGCCGACGCCTCGGACGCCGACAGCGGTGAGGCAGGTGAGGGCGGTTCCTCCCGCCGTCGCCGCCGTCGCAGCCGCGGCTCGCGCTCCGGCTCGTCGTCGTCGGCGCCCGCCGAGGACCAGCTCCAGGGTTCCACGCGCCTTCAGGCCAAGCGCCAGCGCCGCCGTGACAACCGCGACGGCTCACGCCGTCGCCCGGTGATCTCCGAGGCGGAGTTCCTCGCGCGCCGCGAGTCGGTGAAGCGATCGATGGTCGTGCGCGAGAAGGACCACCGCGTCCAGATCGCCGTGCTCGAGGACGACGTGCTCGTCGAGCACTACGTGTCCCACCAGGCGCAGCAGTCGATGGCCGGCAACGTCTACCTGGGCCGTGTCCAGAACGTGCTGCCCGGCATGGAGGCCGCGTTCGTCGACATCGGTCGTGGCCGCAACGCGGTGCTCTACGCCGGTGAGGTCAACTGGGACGCCGCAGGGCTCGAGGGCAAGGCCAAGCGCATCGAGCTCGCGCTCAAGCCCGGCGACCAGGTCATGGTGCAGGTCACCAAGGACCCGATCGGGCACAAGGGCGCGCGCGTCACGTCGCAGATCTCGCTCGCCGGACGCTTCCTCGTGTACGTCCCCGCGGGCGGCGTCACCGGCATCTCGCGCAAGCTGCCCGACACCGAGCGCGCGCGCCTCAAGAAGCTGCTGCGCGAGGTCATCCCGTCGGACGCCGGCGTGATCGTGCGCACCGCGGCCGAGGGCGCCTCCGAGGAGGAGCTGCGCGCCGACGTCGACCGGCTCAAGCGCCAGTGGCAGACCATCCAGGACGAGGCGGGCAGCGGCAAGGCGCCCAAGCTCCTGCGCGGCGAGCCCGACATGGCCATCCGCGTCGTGCGCGACATCTTCAACGAGGACTTCGACTCGCTCACCATCCAGGGCGACGACACGTGGAACTCGCTGTCGATGTACGTGCACCAGGTCGCTCCGGATCTCGCCGAGCGCCTTCACAAGTACACGGCCGAGGGCGACGTGTTCGCCGACTGCCGCATCGACGAGCAGCTCGCCAAGGGCATGGACCGCAAGGTCTGGCTGCCCTCGGGAGGCTCGCTGGTCATCGACCGCACCGAGGCGATGACCGTCATCGACGTCAACACGGGCAAGTTCGTCGGCAAGGGCGGCACGCTCGAGGAGACGATGACGCTCAACAACCTCGAGGCGGCCGAGGAGATCGTCCGCCAGCTGAGGCTGCGCGACATCGGCGGCATCATCGTCATCGACTTCGTCGACATGCTCCTCGAGTCCAACCGTGACCGCGTCCTGCGTCGACTCATCGAGTGCCTGGGGCGCGACCGCACCAAGCATCAGGTCGCCGAGGTGACCTCGCTGGGCCTCGTGCAGATGACCCGCAAGCGGGTCGGCCAGGGCCTGGTCGAGGCGTTCTCGGAGACCTGCGAGCACTGCAAGGGTCGAGGCTTCCTCGTCCACGGCGAGCCGGTGGCGGAGGCCAGCGAGAAGCAGCCCGAGCAGCGACGCTCGTCGCGTGGCGGCCGCAGCCGTTCGGGCAGCAAGCAGCCGAGCCAGCAGAAGCCTCAGGAGGAGCACCAGCACGCCGAGCCCGCCAAGGGCGAGACGCACGCCCTCGACGACCGGGAGGACGCCCGCGCTCAGGTGAAGGCGACGCTCGCCTCGATCGCTGCAGCCGCGGAGAAGGCTCACCACGAGGGCGAGCACGTCGACGCCGCGGGCGAGATCCCCGTCATCGACATCGAGCTGCCCGAGGCGCCGTCTGATTCCGAGGCCGCCGCCGAGCAGGACTGAGCGCGTCCGTGGGAGGGGTCGTGGTCGAGTCGCGCTTCACCGCGAGGCTCGCCGCCACTCGAGAGCAGGTGCTCGAGGCCGAGTCCGACCTCGTGTTTCAGGGCGAGGTCATGGGCATCGAGTTCCGCGACGTCGTTCGAGGAGAGTCGGGCGCGCCGCTGACGTGGGTCCAGGTGGCTCGTAACGGACCCTTCCGGCAGACGTACGCTGGCACCTCGGTGAGCAGCGATCCCCTTGTGATGGTCTCCCGGCGCCGGGGTGTCTTCACGGAGGAGCAGACCAGCACCACCACGGTCGACGATGCTCCCGGCGAGGACGGCCGGATCGGGGTGGAGTGGCTGCTCCGGGTGGAGGCGACCGGGAGGTACCCGTTCTCGGGGTGCTTGCTCGCTCTCACCGGATCGTCGGTGCAGCGACGGGTCAGCAGGATCCACGCCGGCATGACGATGCAGTGGGCCGCGGCGATCGAGTCGCGCGCCTTGCGGGAGCCCGCGTGAAGCAGGAGCGGGCGACGTCGCCGCGCGAGGAGGCGCGCCAGTTTGACCGGCGGGCCCGACGCGGGTAATCTAGAGCGTCGGCGCGCGAGCGCCTCGAAGCCCTGCCTGCGCCCTCTGGGGAGCGGCTGCGGCAGGACCGGATCCGTTCGGGATCCACGACCACGAGTTTCAAGAGGAAAGACACATCATGGTGTACGCGATTGTGAAGGCCGGTGGCCGCCAGGAGAAGGTCTCCGAGGGCGACGTCATCGTCGTCGACCGTCTCAAGGCCGAGGCCGGCTCCACCGTCGAGCTCGCCCCCGTGCTGCTCGTCGATGGTGACAAGGTCACCTCGGACGCCAAGGCGCTGGGCAAGGTCAAGGTGACCGCCGAGGTCATCCGCGACGAGCGCGGCCCGAAGATCGACATCCTCAAGTACAAGAACAAGACCGGCTACCGCAAGCGTATCGGTCACCGTCAGGAGCTCACGCGCCTGAAGGTCACGGGCATCAAGTAAGCGAGGAGATCACTCATGGCACACAAGAAGGGCGCGAGCTCCTCGCGCAACGGTCGCGATTCCAACGCGCAGTACCTCGGCGTGAAGCGCTTCGGCGGTCAGGTCGTCAACGCGGGTGAGATCCTGGTCCGCCAGCGCGGCACCCACTTCCACCCGGGCGAGAACGTCGGCCGCGGCAAGGACGACACGCTGTTCGCGCTGTCCGCCGGCTCGGTGGCGTTCAACCAGCGTCGTGGCCGCAAGGTCGTCGACATCGTGGCGGGCGAGTAGCAGCCGCACGCAGTCTTACGTAACTCTGGTTCAGGGGCGCGCCGACAGGCAGCGCCCCTGACCTGTATCTAGGCTCGTTCCAGAGCCGACGCGTCGCGTTCATCCGCCGACGCGCATCCCGGCCGGTGACGGCACACAAGGAAGGGAGTCGTCGTGGCGAGCTTCGTCGACCGCGTGACCCTGCACGTCGCAGCCGGCAAGGGAGGTCACGGCGTCGCATCCGTGCACCGCGAGAAGTTCAAGCCGTTGGGTGGTCCCGACGGCGGCAACGGGGGCCGTGGAGGCTCCGTCGTGCTGCGCGTCGACCCGCAGGTCACCACCCTGCTCGACTACCACCACGCGCCGCATCGGTCCGCGGAGAACGGGAAGCAGGGCGCGGGCGACATGCGCCACGGCGCCAACGCCGCGGACCTCGTCCTCGGCGTTCCGAACGGGACCATCGTGAAGTCGCCCGAGGGCGACGTGCTGGCCGATCTCGTGGGCGACGGCGCCGAGCTCGTCGTCGCCGAGGGTGGCCGCGGAGGCCTGGGCAACGCGGCTCTCGCGACCACCAAGCGCAAGGCCCCGGGCTTCGCGCTGCTCGGTGAGCCCGGCGAGGAGGCCTCTGTCGTCCTCGAGCTGAAGTCCATCGCCGACGTCGCGCTCGTGGGCTACCCGAGCGCGGGCAAGTCGTCGCTCATCGCTGCGATGAGCAGGGTGCGGCCGAAGATCGCCGACTACCCCTTCACGACCCTCGTCCCCAACCTCGGCGTCGTCGAGGCCGGCGGCAAGCGCTTCACGATGGCCGACGTGCCCGGCCTGATCGAGGGGGCGTCGGAGGGCAAGGGGCTCGGTCACGACTTCCTGCGTCACATCGAGCGCTGCTCGGTGATCGCGCATGTGCTCGACACGGCGACGCTCGAGACCGATCGTGACCCGCTGAAGGACCTGCAGGTCATCTCCGGCGAGCTGCGCGCCTACTCGACCGACGACGCGATCAGCGGGGTTCCGCTCGCCGAACGCCCGCAGATCATCATCCTCAACAAGATCGACGTTCCCGACGGCCGCGATCTGGCACAGCTCGTCCGGCCCGATCTCGAGGAGCTCGGGCTGCCGATCTTCGAGGTCAGCGCCGTGAGCCACGAGGGGCTGCGCGAGCTCGGGTTCGCGCTCGCTGCGATGGTGGATGAGGAGCGGGCCAAGATCCCCGAGATCGATAAGGCGCCCATCGTCCTGCGCCCGAAGGCGGTCGACGAGTCCGGATTCACGGTCAAGCACGTGCGTGACGGCGCCGAGGACTACTACCAGGTGCGTGGTGTGAGGGTCGAGCGCTGGGTGCGCCAGACCAACTTCGCCAACGACGAGGCGGTCGGCTACCTCGCGGATCGTCTCGCGCGAGCCGGCGTTGAGGAGCAGCTCTTCCGGGCCGGAGCCGTACCCGGCAGCGAGGTCGTCATCGGCCCTCGCGACGGCGGCGTCGTCTTCGACTGGGAGCCGACGATGGCATCGGGTGCGGAGCTGCTCGGACAGCGCGGCTCGGACCTGCGCATCGAGGAGCACGAGCGTTCGCATCGCGCGACTCGCGCCGAGAAGCGCCAGGAGCACAAGGAGCGGATGGACGCCAAGACGGAGGCGCGCAAGGAGCTGTGGACCGAGCGCGACGCCGGGCACTGGACCGATCCGTCCAAGGACGACGACGAACTCTGACACGATAGGGCTTGCCGGGCTCGTCGCGAGCGGCTCGGCCGCGACCGGCGACCACAGGGAGGGTACGTGAGCGAGCACCTGCGAGACGTGGTCGCGCGTGCCTCGCGCATCGTCGTCAAGGTCGGGAGCTCGTCCCTCACCGGGGATGAGGGCCGCCTCGACAAGGAGCGCCTCGGCGCTCTCGTCGACGTGCTCGCGCATGAGGCCGCCTCGGGGCGCGAGGTGATCCTCGTGACGTCGGGATCGATCGCCGCCGGTATCGGCCCTCTCGGGTTGAGCCAGCGCCCGACGAACCTTGAGCTTCAGCAGGCGGCAGCCTCGGTGGGGCAGGGCAAGCTGATCCACGCGTACACCCAGGCGTTCGCCCACCACGGCCTGGACGTGGGTCAGGTGCTGCTCACGTCGGACGACATGGTGCGTCGCTCGCACTACGGGAACGCCCGACGCGCGCTCGAGTCGTTGCTCAGCCTCGGCGTCGTCCCGATCATCAACGAGAACGACACCGTCGCCACCGACGAGATCCGGTTCGGCGACAACGACCGGCTCGCGGCGCTTGTCGCGACCGCCATGGCTGCGGACCTCCTGGTGCTCCTCACCGACGTGGATGCGCTGTACACGGCGGCCCCGGGCTCTCCTGGCGCCCACCGCATCTCCGTGGTGCACGGCCCGGACGACCTCGGCGGTATCGACATCTCTCGCAGGGGGTCCGCCGTCGGCACCGGCGGCATGATCACCAAGGTCGAGGCCGCGTCCATCGCGACCACCTCCGGCGTCCACGTCGTGCTTGCGAGCGCGGACGATGCGGGAGCGGCCCTTGCAGGGCAGGACGTGGGCACGGTGTTCGTCACCACGGGCAAGCGGGACACCACCCGGCTGCAATGGCTCGCCCATGCCGCGCGGACCCGTGGAGGCATCGTCCTGGACGACGGCGCCGTGCGAGCGGTGGTGAGTCGGCGAGCGTCGCTGCTCGCCGCAGGAGTGGTGGAGATCCGCGGCCATTTCGAGGCGGGCGAGCCGGTCGACCTCGTGGCGCTGGACGGGACACTCGTCGCGCGAGGCTTCGCGGGATTCTCAGCGGAGGAGGCCGAGCAGATGAAGGGGCTCAGCACCGACGCCCTCGGCGAGCAGCTCGGCGAGCATTACGCGCGCGAGCTGATCCACATCGACCACCTCGTCGTCCTGTAGGAGGCGCGCGTGCCCGGCCCGCTGATCCACAACGCCCTTGGAGCGGCTCCGCCGGTCGTGGCTCGCGCGGAGGGCGTGTGGCTCTGGGACGCCGAGGGCAACCGCTATCTGGACGGATGCGCGGGCGCCGTCGTCAGTGCGATCGGGCACAGCCACCCGCACGTGGTCGAAGCGATCGCGGCTCAGGCGGCGAAGGCGACATACGCGCATCGGGGCGCGTTCACCAGCGAGGCCGCCGAGGCCGTGGGAGAGACGCTCTCCCGGATGAGCGGGTTCCCCGGGGTGTGGCTCGTGGGCTCAGGCAGCGAGGCGACCGAGGCCGCGATGCAGTTCGCGCTGCAGTACCAGCGAGAGGTGGGCGAACCACAGCGCACGACCTTCCTCACGGCGCGCGCCGGCTATCACGGCAGCACGCTGGGCGCGCTGTCGGCCTCGGGCCACGCTCGGCGGGCGGCGGTTGCCGGGCTGGCCCTCGACATGACCGCTCTTCCCGCGGGTGACGCGCTGCGCGACCAGGGCGATCAGAGCGAGACCGAGTACGCGGAGGCGATGCTGCGGGAGGCCCGGACGATCATCCACGAGCATGCGGACTCCCTGGCGGCCGTCATGATCGAGCCGGTCGGCGGCGCGACCCTCGGTGCGAACACTCATCCAGCCGGCTACCTCGCCGGCCTCAAGCGTCTCTGCGAGGAGACCGGCGCGCTGTTCATCGCCGATGAGGTGATGACTGGCATGGGACGCACGGGGACGGTGCTCGCGTGCGATGCCGAGGGTGTTCAGGCGGACCTGGTCGCGATGGGCAAGGGCCTGGGATCCGGATACACCCCGATCGCCGCGGTGCTGGTCTCTTCTCGCGTGCTGACAGCCATCGAGCAGGGCTCGGGAGCGGTCCTCGGAGGGCACACCTATGCAGGCAACCCGCTGTCCGCAGCGACGGCGCTCGCGGTGCTCGAGGTGTTCGAGACGGAGGACGTCATCGCGCGCGGAAGAGGGGCGGCGGCGGTCCTGCGCGAGCAGCTCGATGAGCTCGCGACGCGTCATGGGATCGTGACAGACGTCCGCGGGCGCGGGATGCTGCTCGGCCTTGAGCTCGACGCGGGAGGCCGGAGACAGGGAGCCACCGCATCGGCGCTGTACGCCGCTTGCGCCGCGCACGGGCTGGTCGTCTACCCGACCACCGGCGGGTACGTGGACGCGGTCATCATCGCGCCGCCACTGATGATCGAGAGGGGCGAGATCTCGGTGCTCGTCGTGGCCCTGGACGCTGCGCTGACTGACCTCGAGACCTCGTATGAGGCCCCTCAGAGACTCCCTGACTAGATTTCCGGCAGATTTCCGGCGATTTATCAGGACAGACGCGATCCATTGCTGAGAATTACACCGATGTGGTCATCCGCACCCCGTGCGCACGTGTAGTGTCTTCCCCCGGAACGAGGTCGGAAATACATCCGAAAGCGCGGTCGCCGAGGCGGACGACAAGATGTACGATTGAGATCCTCCACTCAAGCGGGAGACAAGCCGGCAAGGCGAGTTGACAAGAGCGCAAGAGTGGGTAAGGTCGAAGGGTTGCGCCGAGCGAGGTTGAGAGACTGAGCGAGGAGCGACGCCCGCCAATCTGACAGGTCGATTTGACAGGTCAGCGAGGATGGGTAAGATTGAAGGGTTGCGCCGAGCGAGGCTGAGAGGCCGGAGCGAGGAGCAGCACCCACCGATCTGGCGGCTCGCCGAAGAAGCGAGTTGACAAGTCAGAGAATG
>NZ_BBQZ01000004.1 GCF_000974805.1 Demequina salsinemoris
GACCCGGGCGTGGTCGAATGCCACGCCATCGCTCGGCGCGAAGAGTCACCCCGCATCTATCCCGCACATTCAGATGCAACCATCGACAAGCCCTGACAGCCGATTCGCAGGTCTACCTGGCACTTCCGAAGACCATGCAACCCCGCGAAAACCCCTGGCAGAGGCCCACTCCAATTCGAAAGGTCACCGGATCGACGCCGGTCGGAGCCACGAAACCCCTGCTACAGCGGGGGTTTTTCGTTTTTCCGGCTTGACTGTTTGACTCTCGACTGAAAATTCGTGCGGCCCGAACGGCGCCGCGGACGGTCGCGCGGCCGCCCTCAGAGGCACCCCGCCACGGGTCTGTCGATCTTTCTGTGTAAGTGGTCATCGACATCGTTGATGTTCGACCAGCCACGGCCAGCCGCCGATCCCGCCGCCGCACGCTCACCCAAGGATCGCTTCCGCGTTCGCGAGCAGGTAGCACGGGTCCGACGACACTCCCTCGATGCCTTCGGGATGGAACGTGAGCGTGAAGGCCTGGACCCCCACGGTCAGAGTGGCGACGTCACCGTCGCGCGTCGCCTCGGGATACGCGTCGAGGAAGGCTTCGAACACCGCATCCTCGGACGCGCTCGAGGTGAAGAAGAACGTGTCCCCAGTGGCATGGCCGCTCGCCTGCGGAGCCGAGAAGGAGACCTTGCCGTCAAGCGCTCCGAGCGAGTCGACCCACACCCCCTCCGTGTGCGGACCGAGCAAGATCCATCCGCCGGCGGCGAGGACGGCAGCCCCGCCGAGCACTGGGACCACACGCCAACGACCCTCGGTCCGCGACAACGCCCAGACAATCGCTCCCACCAGCAGCGCACACGCCGCTGATACGAGAGCGGTCATCACGGTCATGTTGCCGAACCCCAACGGAACAGGGCGCCAGCGGCGCCGACCCCCTACGGAACTGGCACCCCGCCAACCGCCGCCCCGTAGCGACCGCATCACGCGACGCACTCGTGGAGTGCCCCCTTTGTAGCACTCGGTGTCACCGAGTGCAACGAGCGGGCAGGGCGGCGGATCGAGCAAGGAAGTCGGGAGATATCCGGACAGACCCGGCATCGACTTATGCGTAAATGCGCGTACCTCATCCACGGTGCGCTGTGACACGCTCCCCTCCAGGGCGTGCCGCGAGACACGCAGGTCGCGCCCGCTTCACTCAAAGGCGAGAGAGGTCAACATGAGCGCAGAACCCAAGACCGTACCCACCGCACTGGAGTCTCCTCCGGTCGACAACCGTTCGAACTTCGGCGCACGAGGCTGGTCCATCGTCGGCGTCCAGGGAGTGCTGATCTGGCTCGCCGCAGGCATCCAGGTCCACGGCCTCAACATCATCGTGCCGACGCTTGCGGAGTACTACGGCCTGGACTCGACCACGCTGCTGTACTGGGCGACGCCCGCGTCGCTCGGCGGCGTGATCGCCGGATGGGCCGTCGCGAAGACCTGCGAGCTGTGGGGCGCGAAGATCAACATCATCGTCTGCCTGGCCGCGTCGGCGATCGCCTTCGGACTGCTCGGCACGTGGGGCACCATCCCCGCGTTCGTCGGGCTGTTCTTCATGGTCAACTTCTTCGGCAGCGGCTTCGGCTACGTCGGAGGGATCAACCTCATCGCCAACTGGTTCCCCCGCAAGAAGAACCTGGCGCTCGGCTGGATGACGATGGGCCAGACGATGTCCACCGCGCTGTTCGTCCCGATGCTCGCGGCGTTCTTCGCGATCTTCGGCGTCCAGAACGGCTTCTGGGCCGTCTCGGCAATCCTCGGCGCCCTCGTGATCGTCGTCGCCCTGTTCGTGAAGAACCTGCCGGAGGAGGCGGGCGCGACACCGGACAACATCCCGATGACTGCGGAGCAGATCAAGGCGAGCCGCGAGGCCGCCGAGACGTACAAGTCCCCGTTCTCGACCCTCCAGCTGCTCAAGATGAAGGACGTGTGGCTGATCGGGCTCGGCTCCGGAGGCATCTTCATCGTGCTCGTCGCGGTCCTCAGCCAGCTGGTCCCGCGCATGATGGCCCTCGGCTACTCCCAGGACCAGGCCATCACCAACATGGCGATCGCCGCCTTCATCGGCGTTCCCGGCGCCTACGCGTGGGGGTGGCTGGGCCAGCGCATGTCCAGCCGCATGGGCCTGATGCTGTACTCCGCCTGGTGGCTCGTCGCTGTGGTGGCCAACCTCTACGCGACGAACACGTTCATGCTCTGGTTCTCGCTCGTGATGATCGGACTGAGCTTCGGTGGCGCGACCAACCTGACGACCGCGATCGTGGCGGACAAGTTCCCCCGCGGCACCTTCGTCAAGGCCTTCGGCATCATCCAGCCGATGCAGGGCCTGGTGCGCATCACGTCCTACGCGATCCTCGCGTGGGGCCTGACCCACCTGGGCGGATACACCGGCGCCTACACGATGCTCGCGGGCATCGCACTGGTCAACGTCGTGCTGTTCTGGCTCGTCGACCCCAAGCCCGTCGAGGAGCCCGCAGGCTTCGCTGAGGCGGAGCTCGCCGCGCACTGATCTGCGGCTGACGCACAGGAGGGCCCGGTCAGGGGAACGCCCCCGGCCGGGCCCTTCCATGTCACCACTGCGCGACTTCGGCACTCGATGCCAAGAGTTTGCTCAGAGCTTTCGCAGAACGCTCGCCCTCGCGTCAAGCGGACCGATGCGCATCACGAGCAGCAATGCTCGACGGCACCGACGGTCGTTCCTCGCGTCAAGCCCCGGAGCGCACCGCCCCACCGTCCTGGCCCCATCACGCGCGCATCGGCGCGTCACAACGCAGGGAGTACCCATGTCGATCTCAGGCGTCTCAGGCGCGACCGTCTCCATCCGCGACTTCTCGGCCTCCGCGTCCGCCGCACAGTCGGTTTCCGACGAGAGCGCGGACACCACGTCGACCACCGTCTCATCTCGCCCCACCGGAGGCCCCCAGGGCGCGCCCCCTGCACCCCCGGCCACGTCCTCGGCCTCGGAGGAGGACGAGGACGAGAACAACAACGGCATCCCCGACGACCTGGAGATCGACACCGACACGGTCGGCACCGCGGATTCCACTCAGACCACGGGAACCGTCCTGGACGTCACCATCTGACAGCCGCGCGAACGCATTCGGACAGGAGGCTCCCCCGACCCGCTTCGCCTCGCTACGCTCGGTGACAGGGACGATGCTGGATCGGCCTGGCGACACACGGGGGCTTCCATGGCGGCGAGCAGGATGACGAAGGCGCAGATCGAGGAGCGCCTCGCGGAGCTCGAGGCGGAGAACGCCTCGCTCAGGGAGCAGCTCGACGCCCGGCCGGAACCGGCCCCCGCCCCGACGGACGAACCGACCCCCGCATCGTCCACATCGACGGACACGAAGCCGAGCCGCGGCCGCGCGTTCCTGGCGACCACCCTCATCGTCCTCGGCGCGATCCTCGCGCCGCTGGGCACCGTCGCCTCCTACGGCGCCAACGCGGTCAGCGACACCGACGCGTTCGTGAGCACGCTCGCACCCCTCGCCGAGGACCCCGCGATCCAGGCCCTCGTGGTCGACCAGGTCGCGACCGCGATCGACGACGCGCTCGACCCCGACGCGCTCGTCGCGGACCTGCTGGACAGCATCATCGACGAGGACTCCACGCCGCGCCTGGCCGAGGCCGGCGACGTCCTGGGCCCCCTCCTCGCCGACCAGACCCGCACCGCCATCCGCGCCGGCCTCACCAGCGTGGTCGAGTCCGACGCCTTCGCCGCCGTATGGGAGCAGACGCTCACCCTCACGCACGAGCAGGTGGTCGCGATCCTCGAGGGCGAGGGGGACGGCGCGGTCGCGATCGACACCAACGGCAACGTGGTCATCCAGATGCAGCCGATCATCGACGTGATCCGTCCCGCGCTCGTCGACCAGGGCTTCACGCTCGCGCAGTCCATCCCCGACTCCGACGCGACCGTCACCGTCACCCAGGTGCCCGAGGTCGCGACAGCGCGCCTCGCCTACGCGGTGCTCACGACGCTCGGCTCGGTTCTGCCGTGGCTCACGATCGCGCTGCTCGTGATCGGGATCGCGCTGCACCCGCGCCGCCCGCGCGCGCTCGTGATCGCGGGCACGCTCATGCTCGTGGTCGGCTCTCTGATCGCGGGCCTCCTCATGGTCGTCGGAGCGGTCGCGGCCGCCGCGCTCGCCTCGGACATCCCCGTCGACGCGACCATCGCGATCTACGACGGCCTGACCGCGTCGCTCACCGCCTCGAGCCTGGGCTTCGCGCTCGCGGGCCTCATCGCGCTGATCGGAGGAGTCCTCGCGGGCCGGTCGCGCGCCGCGGAAGCGGCCCGCGCCATGGGCGCCACGACACTCGGGCGAGGCGCGACCTCCCTCGAGGGACGCGGCTGGCGCTCCCCCGAGCTCGCGCGCCTGCTCGAGCGCCACGGCTGGCTGCAGTGGGTGGCGCTCGCGGTCGTCTTCGCGATGTGCTTCGCACTCCTGCGCCCGGTCTCGCCTGGTGATGTGCTGCTCACCGCGATCCTGCTCGCGCTGGTCGCGGTCGCCTTCGGGGTCCTCCGCGGCGACGCGCCCGCCACCGAGCCGGCCCAGGAGAGCAACCCGGCGATCGACCCGGTCTGAGGCGGACCGCGGCCCGCCGAGGCGCGCGCGGAAGCGATCCGACGCCGCCGCGGTTGAACACAGCGTGACCACCGAGACCCCCGCGACCCGCGCGCTCGCCACCTCCGGCATCCTCCACACCATCACCGAGCACGGCCCCGTACGCTCGCTCGAGGAGGCCGCCGCCGCGCGCGGCATCGAGCCGTCACAGCTGCTCAAGACGATGGTGGTGCGCCGCGGCGAGGGCGACTTCCTCCTGGTGCTCGTCCCCGGCGACCGGCAGATCAGCTGGCCCAAGCTGCGCGCACACCTGGGCGTGAGCCGCCTGTCGATGCCCGACAAGGACGTGGCTCTCGCCGTCACCGGCTACGAGCGCGGCACGATCACGCCCTTCGGGGCACACCCCGAACCCGGCGGCGCACCGCTTCCCGTGATCGCCGACGCGCTCATCACGTCGCGCCCCGGTCCGGTCAGCATCGGCGCGGGCGCGCACGGCCTCGGCGCGACGATGGATCCCGCGGACCTGGTCGCGACGCTCGCCGCCGAGGTCGTCGACGTCACCGAGCCCGCGTAGCCGCCGGCCCGCGCGCCGGCGAACCCGGGCACACTGGAACCATGTGCGGCCGCTACGCGAACTTCCTCACCGAACGGGACCTGATCGACGCGTTCGAGGTCGCGGTGGTCTCCGACGAGGCGCGCCTGCTGCCCCCGTCGTGGAACATCGCGCCGACGCAGAAGGTGCCGATCGTCGTCCCGTCGCGCGAGCCCGCCCCGGTGGGCGAGCGGCAGCTCGAGGTCGCTCGCTGGGGCCTCGTCCCGTCGTGGGCCAAGGACCCGGCGGTCGGCTCGCGCATGTTCAACGCGCGCTCGGAGACCATGGCGGAGAAGCCGTCATTCCGCGCGGCCTTCGCCAAGCGCCGCTGCATCGTCCCCGCATCGGGCTACTACGAGTGGCAGACCACCTCGGCTGGCAAGACCCCGTGCTTCATCCACACCAGGGACGATGCGCCCCTCGCCTTCGCGGGGCTGTACGAGTTCTGGAGGGACAAGGAGGCAGGGGACGATGCGCCCTGGATGGCCTCGTGCTCGATCGTCACCGTCGCGTCGCGCGACGAGATGCGCGACATCCACGACCGCCAGCCCGCGATGCTCGCCCCCGAGTCCGCGGCGACGTGGCTCGACCGCGACGCCCCCGCATCGTCCCTGCACGATGCGATCGCGGCCCCGGCGCCCGAGCTCGCGTGGCATGAGGTGGGCAGGGCCGTGGGCAACGTGCGCAACAACGACGCGACCCTGATCGACGCCGCCGGGGAGTAGCCGGGCGTCAGGCCCTGCGCACCCGCACGTCGCCCGCGAGCACCGCGGTCCGACGCCCAGAGGCCGACTCCACGAGAAGCGAGCCGTCCTCGCCGAGCCCGATCGCGCGCCCCGCGACGGGGGCGGCGGTGCCGACGTCGACCGCGACGTCCCAACCGATCGTCGCGCACACGGCCTCGGCCTCGTCGCGCATGCCCTCGGGGTCGACGTCCCAGCGCGCGGTGGTGTCGCGCAGCGCTGTTCCGAGCGCGCCGAGCACGTCGACCCGCGAGGCCGCGCATCCGAGAGACGCGAGCGAGGCGGCGTGCGGCACGGGCAGCTCGTCCGCGGCCTGAAGCACGTTCACGCCGGTCCCCGCGACCACCGCGTCACCGACGACCTCGCACAGGATTCCCGCGACCTTGCGCCACGGGCCCCAGCCGGGAACCTCGTCCTCATCGACGCGCACGACGATGTCGTTCGGCCACTTGACCCAGGCGTCGACCCCGAGCGAGCGCAGCGCGCGCACCGCGGCGAGGCCGACGACGAGCGGCGCCCACGCGAGGTCGGGACCGGTGGCGCGAGGTCGAAGCACCCAGCTCACCGTGAGGGACGTGCCCGCGGGCGTCTCCCACACACGACCGGCACGGCCGCGGCCCGCCGTCTGATGATCGGCGACGTACACCGCGAGGTGTGGCCACGCATCGGGGTCCTCGCGCAGCGCGGCCGCGAGCGCGGTGTTGGTCGACGGCTCGGCGTCGACGACGGCCGCGAGCGCGAGCGGGCCGCGCGGCGCGACGAGGGGCTCGACCGCGTCGGCGGTCAGCGGCGGACGGGCGGTCAGGCGTCCAGGTCCTTCTTGAGGAGCTCGACGAGGACGTCGAGCTTCTCGTCGGCGCCGTCGGCGTCGGAGGACAGCTCCACGGTCTCGCCGAACTTCGCGCCGAGCGCCATCACGCCCAGCATCGAGTTCGCGGGAGTCGGGGCGCCGCCGGGCTTGCAGATCGTCACCGGGATCCCTGCGTCGTTGACCGCCTGGACGAACAGCGCCGCGGGGCGGGCATGAAGGCCGACGGACGATCCGATCTCGACGGTGCGCGTGGTCATGTCAGGTCCCTCCAGGGGGTCATGGCCGGGCGACCCGGCTCCTCAGCGACGCGGCGGACGGCCGCGAGCCCACGGTACCCCTCGCCGTCGCGCGCAAGCGAGCCGGGCGCACGTCGCGTGCGGCCATGCCTCAGACTCGTGCAACCTCGACGCCCGCGTCGCCGATCGCCTGAGCCGTCTCGTCGTCGAGCGAGTCGTCGGTGATGAGCATCGCGATCTCGTCCAGGGCGGCGAAGCGGTGCAGGTGCACCGGCCCCACCTTGGTCGCGTCGGCCACGACGACGACGCGCCGGCCCGCGCGCACCATCGCGTGCTTCGCCGCGGCCTCGGTCTGGTCCGGGGTGGTGAGCCCCCTCTCGACGGTCAGCCCGTTGGTGCCGATGAAGGCCACGTCGACGCACAGCGGCGCGAGCTCCGCCTCGGTCCAGTCGCCCACGGCGGCGCCGGTGAGCTGGCGGACCCGACCGCCGAGCATGAGCAGCTCGAGGTGCGGCATGTCGGCCAGGCGCGACGCGACCGCGACCGAGTTCGTCACGACGGTCGCCTCGAGGTCGGCGGGGATCGCCTCGGCGATCGCGAGCATCGTCGTGCCCGCGTCGAGCAGGATCGTCCCGCCGGCGGGCAGCTCCTCGATCGCGCGCGCGGCGATGCGCCGCTTCTGCTCGGAGTTGCGGGTCTCGCGCGCGACGAGGCTGGGCTCGAGCACCAGGCGCTCGACGGGAAGCGCGCCTCCGTGCACGCGCCGGACCGCGCCCATGCGCTCGAGCGCCGTGAGGTCGCGACGCACGGTCTCGACGGTGACCCCCAGGCTGTCGGCCAGCGGACCGACCTCGACCCTGCCGTTGGCGCGCGCCCGCGCGAGGATCTCGTGCTGGCGTTCGGCCGCGTACATCGGCAATGCTCCTTCGCTGTCCCGAGATGTCCCTCCCGTGCGGATATTGTCCCGTTCATCCCCAGAATTGCGAGCAACCCGCGCTCCCCGCGCGTCGCGACCCTCCCCCTGTCCGCGAGAACGCGGGACGATGCCGGGGCACGCAACCGGCGCATCGTCCCCGGCGCATCGTCCCCGGCACTGGCGCCTACGGCGCGAGCAGCGCGAGCACCGTCTTGACGTCCCTCGCCTCGCGCAGCCGCGCGGCCGCCTCGGGATCCCCGAGCGTCCGCGCGAGCGCGCTCAGGATGTCGACGTGCTCGTCGGTGCGCGACGCGATCGGGATGCACACGCGCACGTCCTGGCCATCCCAGTCCACGCCGTCGGGGAACTGGAGGAAGGCGATGGCCGCCCGCCGGATGCCCGCGAGCGCCTCGTGGGTCCCGTGCGGGATCGCGACGCCCTCACCTATATACGTGCCGATCTCCGCCTCACGCGCACGCATCGCATCCAGGTAGTCGCCGCCGACGGCCCCGAGCGACGCGAGCGCTCCAGCGCACTGCACCAACGCATCGTCCCTGTCCACCGCGGTGCGAGCGAGCAGCACCCCCTCCGGGGACAGGACCGGCACGGTCAGGACTCCAGCGGCTCGCCGTCCGCGATCGCCTTCTCGAGCGCCGCGAACGCGGGATCGCCCATGAAGATCGCGAACGGCACGACCACCGCATGCGGCGCGGTCTGCTGCGCGCGAGGCGCGAGACCCTGGTGGCACAGGACCACGAGGCCCGGCTCCTCAGGGAGCTGGTTCACCGGGATGTGATCCACCTCGACCCCGTACTGCTTGAGACGGCTCTTGAGGTTGCTCGCCACCATGACGCTCGATCCCATCCCCGCGTCGCACGCGACGATGACCTTCTTGACTGCGGAACCGTTGATCGACGGCATGGTGTCCGACCCCTTCGCTGACGTTGCGGCGCATGGCCGCGTCATCCACGACCCTCAGGCCCCCATTCTTGCCTGCCCGAGGGCCATCGCGGTACAAGCCGCCAAGAAGTGGGCCCCATCCTTGTATCTCTCCCCCGGTGGCGCGCGCAGGGGCGCGACTAGGCTGTGTCGCAGTCCCGAGCCCCAAGGAGAGACGTGTCCGACACCCAGCCACGGAAGACCACGGCCGGCGCCGCCGCATCCCTGCGCAAGCGTCACGACGCCGCGGTCACCGCCGCCGAGGAGAAGGCCCAGGAGAAGCAGCACGCCCGCGGCAAGAAGACCGCCAGGGAACGCGTGCTCCAGCTGCTCGACGAGGGCTCGTTCATGGAGATGGACCAGTTCGCGCGGCACCGCTCCACGAACTTCGGACTCGACCGCAACCGTCCCTACGGGGACGGCGTCGTCACCGGCTACGGCACGATCGACGGCCGCCAGGTCGCCGTCTACTCGCAGGACTTCACGGTCTTCGGAGGCTCGCTCGGCGAGGTCCACGGCCAGAAGATCGCCAAGGTGCAGGACTTCGCGCTGCGCACGGGCGTGCCGCTCATCGGCATCTCCGACGGCGGCGGCGCGCGCATCCAGGAGGGCGTCGCGGCGCTGACGCAGTTCGCGGAGATCTTCCGTCGCAACGTCGCCGCGTCTGGCGTGATCCCGCAGATCTCGCTCATCCTCGGCCCGTCCGCGGGCGGCGCGGTGTACTCCCCCGCGCTGACCGACTTCATCGTCATGGCCGACGGCACGTCGCAGATGTTCATCACCGGACCCGACGTCATCAAGTCCGTCACGGGCGAGCAGGTCACCTTCGAGGAGCTCGGCGGCGGGCAGACGCACAACGCCACCTCGGGCGTCGCGCACTACCTCGCCTCGGACGAGGACGACGCGATCGAGTACGTCCAGCACCTCCTCCAGTACCTCCCGCAGAACAACCTGTCCGACCCTCCCGCGTGGGAGCAGGAGGCCGAGCTCGAGCTCACCGACGAGGACCTCGCGCTCGACGCGCTCGTGCCCGACTCGGACAACCAGCCGTACGACATGCGCACCCTCCTGGAGGCGGTGCTGGACGACGGCGAGCTGCTCGAGGTCCAGCCGCTCTTCGCGCCCAACGTGCTCGTGGGCTTCGGACACATCGAGGGCCACTCGGTCGGCTTCGTCGCGAACCAGCCGCAGTCGATGGCCGGCACGCTCGACATCGACGCCTCCGAGAAGGCCGCCCGCTTCGTGCGCACGTGCGACTCGTTCAACATCCCCGTGCTGACCTTCGTCGACGTGCCTGGCTTCCTGCCGGGCGTCGCGCAGGAGCACCGCGGCATCATCCGTCGCGGCGCGAAGCTCATCTACGCGTACGCCGAGGCGACCGTCCCGCTCATCACCGTCATCACGCGCAAGGCCTACGGCGGCGCGTACATCGTCATGGCCTCCAAGCAGCTCGGCGCCGATATCAACCTCGCGTGGCCGACAGCGCAGATCGCGGTCATGGGAGCGGCGGGCGCGGTCAACATCCTGTCGCGCCGCACGCTCGCCGACGTCGAGGCCAAGGGCGGCGACGTCGAGCGTGAGCGTCAGATGCTCGTCGAGGACTACGAGGACCGCATCGTCAACCCGTACGATGCGGCCGACCGCGGCTACGTGGACGCCGTGATCCAGCCGCACGAGACCCGCGCGCAGATCGTCCGCGGCCTGCGCGCGCTGCGCACCAAGCGCGCGTCGCTGCCGCCCAAGAAGCACGGGAACATCCCGCTGTGAGCGACGAGGACCTCCTGCAGGCCGCCGCGTCGCTGCGCGTCGTGCGCGGCGCGCCGGACGAGGCCGAGCTCGCGGCCCTCGTGGCCGGGATGGTCGCCGTCGCCTCGGCGACGGCCGACGAGGAGGGCCCCGGCGCACCCGTGTCGGCCTGGATGGACCGCACCCGACGCATGCAGGGACGACGCCTCATGCTGCCGCTCGGACGCGGCGACGAGGCCTGGAGGCATTCGCTGCGATGAACGCATTCGGCAGGCTGATCGTGGCCGGCGGCAGCGCGCTCGCCGCGCCGCACCTGTACATGCGCGCCCGCACGTGGGGCACGATCCACGGAGCGGGATGCCCCGGCATCGACACCGCGGATGCCGCTCTCGTGCTGGGCGCGCGGGTGTGGGAGGACGGGCGACCCAGCCGGTTCCTGCGCGAGCGCGTCGAGGTCGGCGCGGCGCTGTTCCACTCGGGCCTCGTGCCCCAGATCGTCCTGTCGGGCGCGGGCCACAACCGCGAGGGCCTCGACGAGACCGCCGCCATGCGCGCGACCGCGCTCGAGCTCGGTGTCCCGGAGGAGGCCCTGGTGCTCGACCCCGACGGCTACGACACCCGCACCTCGGCGCTGAACGCGCTCGAGGCCGGCTACTCGAGCGTCATCGTGTGCTCACAGGAGTTCCACCTGCCGCGCGCCGTATGGCTGTGCGAGCGGGCGGGCCTCGACGCACAGGGCGTCCACCCCGAGATCGCGCTCAAGCCCCACACCGCGATCGGCTACGGCCGCGAGCTCGCGGCGTCATGGAAGGCGGCGCTGATCGAGGCGGGCGCCCTCGAGCACGAGGACCTCGCCCCCGAGGGCGACACGGCGCGGTAGCGCCGACCGGTCTTTCCTTCGGGCTACGAGGCCTGCGCCTGCGGGACCGGGGCGCCGAGCCCCGCCTCGAGCACCTTGAGCAGGTCGCGCATCTGAACCAGCTGCGCATCGTCCAGGACACCCAGCTGCGCGCGGCGCGTCGAGCGGGCGATGCCGGCGGCCTCCTCGGCCACCTCGAGCCCCTCGGACGTGAGCGACAGCCGCCTGATGCGACGGTCCTCCTCATCGAGCGTGCGGGCCACGAGCCCCCGGTCGACGAGGCGCTGGACGACCCCGGTGGCGACGGACGGCTGCACGCCGATCGCGTCGGCGAACTCGGTGGTCGAGATGCCCGGCTGCACATAGACCTGGACGATCCCTCGGAACTGATGGAGGGTCAGCCCCAGCCTGGCGACGGCACCCGCCTGGTTCGGCGCGGACAGATGAACGAAACGCAGGAACTCCTCGACAGCGGCGTCGAGCAAAGCCTCACGGTCAGACATGGATCCTCCCAGGTGCTACGTGAAAAACATCCTAGCCAGCCGGGAGGTTTCGCACACGACGACATTCCGCGACGTGAGAATCGTCCGTTTTGCGACTTTTCGCGCGCCGCCGCCCGCTGCCCAGGCGCGGCCGCGCCCGGCAGCCCGCCCCGCCCCCGCATCGTCCTGGTGCCCTAGGCTCGCGAGCATGCCGATCCCGTTCGTCCTGGCCTCCCAGTCCCCTGCCCGCCTCACGACGCTGCGCGCGGCGGGGGTCGACCCCGAGGTGATCGTCTCCGACGTGGATGAGGACGCCGCGCTCGCCCACGCGCGCGAGGCGCACCTCGCCTCGGGGCTGGGAGAGCTCGCCTTCGACGACTCGGTGCTCGTGCTCGCTCAGGCGAAGGCCGAGGCGGTCGCGGACACCTACGAGACCGATGCGCTCGTGCTCGGCTGCGACTCGATGCTCGAGATCGACGGCGAGATCCTCGGCAAGCCGGGCGACCCGGCGACGGCCAGGGCGCGCTGGAGGACGATGCGCGGGCGCGTGGGCGTCCTGCACACCGGCCACTGGATCGTGGACGATCGCCCCGGCGGCTCGGGGGCGACGGTCGGCGCCACGGCCTCGACCACGGTCCGCTTCGCGGACCTCACGGACGACGAGATCGACGCCTACGTCGCGACGGGCGAGCCCCTCCAGGTGGCGGGGGCCTTCACCGTCGACTCGCTCGGCGGCCCCTACGTCGAGTCGATCGACGGCGACTACCACGCGGTGGTCGGCGTCTCGCTGCCGCTCCTGCGCCTCCTGCTCGCCGAGTGCGGGGTCGCGTTCCACGAGCTGTGGAGGGACTCCGTGCGGGGCTGACCGCCGGGCCCGGCCAGGCCCCACGGCCTCCGCACGATTCCGTCTCGACGCCGGATATCTGACGCGTCCGGTTGTCCAAATCCGGGAACGTCCTTACCGTGGAGAGATGGGCGCGGAGGGAGGCCCGGCGACGAGCCGGGCGCGCTGGGGAGAAGCGTGGCGTCGGCTCGCGACGGCACGCTGGCGGCTTGCGCTCCTGACGCTCCGCGGAAACCGTCCCGCCGCGGCGACCATGCTCGCGCTCAACATCGTCCTGGGACTCCTTCCCGCAGCCTTCATCATCGCCACGTCCGTCCTCGTGGGCCACGTTCCCGCGGCCATCGACAGCGGCGTGGACTCCGCGGCCTGGAACTCGCTCGTCGTCGCGTTCGCGGTGGCCGGCGCCGCGCTGCTCGCCATGCAGGCGCTGTCGCCGATCGAGGAGGCGCTGTTCGCCGTGGTGCGCCAGGGCGTCGACGCTGCGATGCGCGATCGGCTCATGGCCGCGACGCTCGCCTCCCCTCGCAGCGCCGCGATGGAGGACCAGCGCGTGCTGGATGCGCTCGCGCGGGCGACCTCCGATCTCGACAAGGAGGACGCGGGCCCGGGAGCCGGAGCCGCGGGCTCGATCGCGGTCGTGCGACGGTGGGTCACCATCGCGGCCATGGCAGTGCTCGCGGGAGCGGCTGCCGGATGGTGGGCGGGCCTGGGCGTGGGGCTGGTCACCGTGGGGCTGCGCTGGCGCCAGCGACGCCAGATGCGCGTCGCCGAGGCCGGTCAGGCGGTCGCCGCTCGCCAGTACCGCACGTGGAGCTACTTCCAAGAGCTCGCGACGGGCTCGCCCATCTCCAAGGAGGCGCGCGTGTTCGCGCTCACGGACTGGCTCGCGGACCACGCGCGCGCCGGATACGAGAGCTTCATGCGGCCGATGCGCGAGATCTACGAGGACACCCAACGACGCGAGGCCACAATCGCGCTGGCGGCGAGCATCGTGGTGCTCGGCACCGTCGCCGCGACGGTCAGCGCGCGGGCCGCGGAGGGGGTCATCGCCCTCACGGCCTTCGCGCTGTTCCTCCAGGCCACGGCGGCGGCGATCCCCCTGGGCGACTTCTGGGGACGATGCGACCACGGCACGGAGTCGGGCCTGAGGCATCTCGAGGCGACGGACGAGCTCGACGCCGCGCTCGCCGCCCACGCGGCCGCCTCGACCTCGGCCTCGGCGCCGGCGCGGCCCCTCGCCCTCCCGCCCGAGGCGCCGACCCGCGCTCTCGACCTCATCGACCTCTCCTTCGCCTACCCCGGCACGGACACCCCCGTGCTCGACGGCCTGGACCTTCGGCTCGAGGCGGGTCGGAGCACCGCGATCGTGGGCGTGAACGGCGCGGGCAAGACGACGCTCGTGAAGCTTCTCGGCAAGCTCCACGACCCCACCGCGGGACGCATCGAGGCCGACGGCGTCGACATCGCCGCGGTGGACGACGACACGTGGCGCCGCCACCTGTCCGTCGTCTTCCAGGACTTCCTGCGCTACGAGCTGAGCGCGCGCGACAACATCGCGGCCGGCGCGCCGGAGGCCGAGGCCGACGACGCGGTCATCGAGGAGGTCGCGCACGAGGCCGGGATCCTCGACGCGCTGCGCGACCTCGAGCTCGGCCTCGACACGCCCCTCGCGCGCGCCTACGAGAGCGGCGTCGACCTGTCGGGCGGGCAGTGGCAGCGGGTCGCGATCGCGCGATCGCTCTACGCGCTGCACCACGGTGCCAGGGTGCTCGTGCTCGACGAGCCGACCTCGGCGCTCGACGTGCGGGCCGAGGCACGCTTCTTCGACCACTTCGTCGATCTCACCCGCGGGGCCACCACCGTCCTCATCTCGCACCGCTTCTCCTCCGTGCGCCGCGCCGACGACATCGTCGTGCTCGACGGCGGCCGCGTGCGCGAACGCGGCACGCACGCCGAACTGATGAGGGGCGGCGAGTATGCGCGGCTGTTCGCCCTGCAGGCCGCGCGCTTCCAGCAGGGCCTGAACGCCGAGGGCGACCCGGTCGAGCACCAGGAGGCCTCATGAGAACCCTCGTGGTCGGCGTCTCGCGGCTCGTGCCGGTCGCGTTCCGCGCAAGCCCCCGGCGCTTCCTCCTGGTGCTTGCGCTCGCCCTGTTCCGCGCGGCGTCCGGGCCCGGCTCGGCGATCGCGGCGGGCGTCGCGACCGATGCCGCCCTCGCGGGCGACGTGGCCCGGGCGGCGTGGGCGGGCGCGCTGCTCGCGACCGCGGCGGTGACCTACTCCGTGCTCGGCCAGATCAACTTCCTCATGGGGCTGGACCTGTCGCGGCTGGTCTTCGCCGCGCTCCAAGGCGAGGTGATCGACGTCGCGAACGGCTCGGACGGCATCGCCCACCATGAGCGCCCCGATTACGCCGACAAGCTGCGCGTCCTCGCCACGGACCTGCAGTTCTTCCAGTTCTTCGCCATGGAGTACCTGTTCTCGACCGTGCGGGTGACGGTCGGCGGAGCCGTCGCGCTCGCCGCGATGATGTCCGTGTCGCCCTGGCTCCTGCTCCTGCCCCTCGCGGGAGCGCTGCCCGTGTGGGCGGGGCGCCGTGCCGAGACGACGATGGGACGCGCGCGGGAGAGCGCCGCTCAGGATGCCCGTCGCGCCACGCATCTGCTTGGCCTCGCGACGGACGCCGGTCCCGCGAAGGAGGTCAGGCTGACGCGGATGAGCGCGACCCTCCGTCGACTTCAGGCGGACTCATACGACCGCGCGAGCAGAGCGCTCGTGCGCGGCGAGCTCACCTCGGGCGCCACTCACAGCCTCGCGCTCCTAGTGTTCGGGGGCGCGTTCCTCGGCTCCGCGCTCTATGTGGTGCGTCGCGCCGTCGCCGGCGAGGCGAGCGTCGGCGACGTCGTGCTGGTCATCACGCTCGCCTCGCAGATCGTGGCCCAGCTCACCGAGGCCCAGTTCCTCGCGAGCGCGCTGCAGCGCCTCGCGAGCTTCATGGTGAACCTCGACTGGGCGCGCGCCCTCGTGGCGCCGCATGCCATCGAGAAGCCGGCGCGCGCGCCTGAGACGCTCCGCGAGGGCGTGACCGCGTCGGGCATGTCCTTCACCTATCCCGGCACCGACCGTCCCGTGCTCGAGGACGTCGACCTCCACCTGCCCGCGGGCACGACCGTGGCCATCGTCGGCGAGAACGGCGCGGGCAAGAGCACGCTCGTCAAGCTCCTGTGCCGCTTCTACGAGCCGACCTCCGGCGCCATCACCGTCGACGGGACCGACCTCGCGCGGATCCCGGTGCCGGAGTGGCGGACCAGGGTCGCCGCGGGCTTCCAGGACTTCTGCCGGATCGAGGCCGCCGCTCGCCACACGGTGGGCGTCGGCGACCTCCCCCGCAGGGACGACGACGAGGCCGTCATGACCGCGCTCGACCGCGCGGAGTCGACGATCGTCCTCGATCGCCTGCCCGAGGGCCTCGCCACCCACGTCGGGAAGTCCTACGCGGACGGCGTCGAGCTCTCGGGAGGCCAGTGGCAGAAGCTCGCGCTCGGCAGGGCGATGATGCGCGACGCGCCCCTCGTCATGCTGCTCGACGAGCCGACCTCGGCCCTCGACGCGGAGGCCGAGCACCAGCTGTTCGAACGCTACGCCGCGTCCGCCACGCGTCTCGCCTCCACGACCGGCGCGATCACGGTGCTGGTATCCCACCGCTTCTCGACCGTGAGGATGGCCGACCTGATCCTGGTCGTCGCCGACGGCCGGATCACGGAGTCGGGCTCGCACGAGGAGCTCATGGACATCCCAGGCGGGCTCTACGCCGAGCTGTTCACGCTCCAGGCCGCGCAGTACTCCTGACCGGCCGACATTCCCTCCCACTTGTAGAGAGGCGACAACCTCCGCGCACCTAACCCAAGGGACTGACGATTCCCTTGTACGTTCCCCACAAATCGCATCGTCCCGGCTTGGCACGGCGCGAGAACTTGCGTGCCGCACCCCCGGGACCGAGGGCCCAGGCGATACGCCGCGCTAACGTAGGCGGGTGCCAGCCTTCTCGAGCGTCCTCATCGCCAACCGCGGGGAGATCGCCGTCCGCGTCGTCCGCGCCTGCTCCGACGCGGGCCTCAGGTCGATCGCCGTCTACGCGGACCCCGACCGCGACGCCCTCCACGTCGCCCTCGCCGACGAGGCCTACGCGCTCACCGGAGCCACCGCCCGCGAGACCTACCTGGACATCGCCAAGCTGATCGACGTCGCCAAGCGCTCCGGCGCCGAGGCGATCCACCCCGGCTACGGCTTCCTGTCGGAGAACGCCGAGTTCGCGCAGGCCGTCATGGACGCTGGGCTCGTCTGGATCGGCCCGCCTCCGGCCGCCATCAACGACCTCGGCGACAAGGTCAGCGCGCGCCACATCGCGCAGCGCGCGGGCGCCCCGCTCGTGCCGGGCACCCCCGACCCGGTCGAGTCGGCCGACGAGGTCGTCGCCTTCGCCGACGAGCACGGCCTTCCCGTCGCGATCAAGGCGGCCTTCGGCGGCGGCGGCCGCGGCCTCAAGGTCGCCCGCACCCGCGAGGAGATCCCCGAGCTGTTCGACTCCGCGACCCGCGAGGCCGTCGCGGCGTTCGGCCGCGGCGAATGCTTCGTCGAGCGCTTCCTCGACAGGCCCCGCCACGTCGAGACCCAGTGCCTCGCGGACGACCACGGCAACGTCGTCGTCGTCTCCACGCGCGACTGCTCGCTCCAGCGCCGCCACCAGAAGCTCATCGAGGAGGCCCCAGCGCCGTTCCTCACCGACGAGCAGCGCGCCCGCCTCACCGAGTCGAGCCAGGCGATCCTGCGCGAGGCCGACTACCGCGGCGCTGGCACGTGCGAGTTCCTGGTCGGCTCGGACGGCACCATCAGCTTCCTCGAGGTCAACACGCGCCTCCAGGTCGAGCACCCCGTCACCGAGGAGATCACGGGCGTCGACCTGGTGCGCGAGCAGTTCCGCATCGCCGCAGGCGAGCCCATCTCGGTGCTCGACCCCCAGCCCCGCGGCCACTCGATCGAGTTCCGCATCAACGGCGAGGACCCCGCCGCAGGCTTCATGCCGTCCCCCGGCCGCATCCACCGCCTCGCCTTCCCCTCGGGGCCGGGCGTCCGCGTGGACGCGGGCGTGCGCCAGGGCGACACCGTGTCGGGCAACTTCGACTCGATGATCGCGAAGCTCGTCATCACGGGCGCCACGCGCGAGCAGGCGCTCCAGCGCGCCAGGCGCGCGCTCGCCGAGTTCACGGTCGAGGGCATCCCCACCGTCATCCCGTTCCACAAGGCGGTCGTGGACGCTCCCGCATTCGTCGGCGGCGAGGACTCGTTCGGCGTGTACACGACCTGGATCGAGTCGGAGTTCGCCGACACCGTCGCCGCGCTCGGCCCGTCCGCCTCGTCGGTGGACACGGACGATGCAGGGGCCACCGAGCGCGTCGTCGTCGAGGTCGGGGGCAAGCGCCTCGAGGTGGTCCTGCCCGCGTCGCTCGCCGCCGCGGGACGCGCCGGCGCCCGCTCGGCCGGGCCGACGCGCCGTCAGTCGCGCCGCGGCAACGGCTCCGCGACCAGGACCGTCAACGGCAACGGGCTCACTTCGCCGATGCAGGGCACGATCGTCAAGGTCGCCGTCGAGGACGGCGCAACAGTCGCCGAGGGCGACCTCATCGTCGTGCTCGAGGCGATGAAGATGGAGCAGCCGCTGACCGCCCACAAGGCGGGCGTGGTCTCCGGGCTCAGCGCCGAGGTCGGCGCGGGCGTGACCGCCGGCACGCTCATCTGCGAGATCGCCTCGCCCGCCTGACGCCCGCCTGACGCCCGCCGGGCATCCCGCAGCCTCCGCGCCGGGCATCCCGCAGGGCTGCGCCGCACGTGGTGCACACACTTGGCAATGCCGACGGCGTGTCGCACCCGATATACGGCGCGACACGCCACGTGCAGAACGAAGTGTGTGGAGGACGTGCGGCGGGGGCCATCGCAACTCGACGGCGACCACCGACGGCGACCACCGCGTCGTCCAAGGACAGCCAACTATTACGCAACACTGGCGTTTCAAAAGTTTGACACGTCAACCGATCGCGCTCTAGGCTCGCGGCAGGTAAGGGAACCCTTCCCTCGCTCATGTCCCCCAAGGAGTCGACGGCGTGCTCGCGAACTTTCTGATCGGCCTGCGTGAGGGCCTCGAGGCCGCGCTGGTCATCGGCATCCTCGTCGCCTACCTGGTGCGCATCGAGCGCCGCGACATGCTCCGCCACGTGTGGCTGGGCGTCGGCATCGCCACCGCGGTCTCGCTCGGCTTCGGCGCGCTCCTCACCCTCGGCCCGCAGGGCCTGACGTTCGAGGCGCAGGAGATCATCGGCGGCTCGCTCAGCATCGTCGCGGTCGGCCTCATCACCTGGATGATCTTCTGGATGGGCAAGACTGCCCGCCACCTCAAGGGCCACCTCGAGGGCCAGCTCGACAAGGCGATCGCCGTCGGCGGCGGCGCCGTCGTGACGATGTCGCTGCTCGCGGTGGGTCGCGAGGGCCTCGAGACCTCCCTGTTCCTGTGGGCGGGGATCCAGTCGGCGGGCTCGTCGACGGCGCCGATCCTCGGCGCGACCCTGGGGCTCCTCGCCGCGATCGCGCTGGGCTACGTCATCTACCGCGGCGCGGTGAAGATCAACCTGCGCACCTTCTTCCAGTGGACCGGCGTCTTCCTCGTCGTCGTCGCGGGCGGAGTGCTCGCCTACGGCGTCCACGACCTCCAGGAGGCGGGTGTCCTGCCCGGCCTGGACACCCTCGCCTTCGACGTGAGCGCCACCATCTCGTCCGGCTCGGTGCTCGGCACCGTGCTGAAGGGCGTCTTCAACTTCTCCCCCGCGACCACCGTGCTGGAGGCCCTCGCCTGGACGCTGTACGTCGTCCCGACGATGTGGTTCTTCGTCCGCACCGCGTTCCGCACCCCCCAGGCGCCTGCGCGCGCCACCATCTCCCCCGTGCCGACCAAGGACGTGCCTGCCACGTCCGCGGCCTGACCCGAAGGATCTCCCGAGCATGACCGTTCGCTTCGCCCTGCCCTCGCTCGCCCTCCTGACCTCCACGGTCGCCCTCGCCGGCTGTGTCCCCAACGCCGCCAGCGCCGACGGCGGCACGATCACCGTGACCGCGACGGACGACGGCTGCACCCTGTCCGCGGTCGAGGCCGCAGCGGGCACCGTCGTCTTCTCGGTGACGAACGAGGGCTCCTCGAGCACCGAGTTCTACCTGCTGTCCTCCGACGGCTCGTCGATCGTGTCCGAGGTCGAGAACGTCGGACCGGGCCTCACCCGCGACCTCACCGTCCAGGTGGCCGAGGGCGACTACTTCACGTCGTGCCGCGAGTCCGACACGGCCGAGGCGACGCCCGAGGCCTTCACGATCACCGCCGCCACCGGCGAGGTCGAGGTCGACGAGGAGCGCGCCGCGCTGCTCGAGCAGGCGGCCGTCACCTACAAGGCCTACGTCCAGCAGGAGGTCGCCGAGCTCGTCACCGCGACCGACGAGTTCGTCGCAGCCTTCGTGGCCGGTGACGACGACGCGGCCCGCGACATCTACGCGTCCGCCCGCACCCACTGGGAGGCGATCGAGCCGGTCGCCGAGTCGTTCGGCGACCTCGACCCGAGCATGGACCTGCGCGAGGCCGACCTGGCCGAGGGCGAGGAGTGGACCGGCTGGCACGCCATGGAGAAGGACCTCTGGCAGCCCGAGGACGGCTCCTACGCCGCGCTGACCACCGAGGAGCGTCAGGCGCTCGCCGACCAGCTCGTCGCCGACACGGCCGAGCTGTCCGAGCGCGTGAACGCCGACGACTTCACCTTCGAGGCCTTCCAGATCGGCAACGGCGCGAAGGAGCTGCTCGACGAGGTCGCGACCGGCAAGATCACCGGCGAGGAGGAGATCTGGTCCGGCACCGACCTGTGGGACTTCAAGGCGAACCTCGACGGCGCGTGGGAGGCCTACGTGGTCCTCAAGCCCGCGGCCGACCTCACGGACGATGCGCTGGGCGCCGAGATCGAGGAGCGCTTCACCGCGCTCGAGGACGAGCTCGCGCAGTACGGCTCCCTCGAGGACGGCTTCGTCACCTACTCCGAGCTCACCGACGACCAGGTGCTCGAGCTCTCCCGCCTGGTCGAGGCGCTGTCCGAGTCCCTGTCGCAGCTGACCGCCGCGGCCATCGGCTGATCCTGCATCGCAGAGAATGGTCCGCATGAACGACGCGCACGACGGGTCGACGCACACCCCTGACGCCTCCTCGGAGAAGACCTCATCTACGGTCTCCCAGGAGGGCCAGGCGGCGCCGGCCCGTCGTGGCGCGTCTCGGACCGGCGTCTCGCGTCGCGCGCTGATCGGCGGCGCGGGCGCCGTCGTCGGCGCCGCGGCGCTGGCCGGAGGCGGCTACGCCGCCGGGAAGGCGACCGAGGCATCGTCCCTGCGTCGCCAGTACGACTTCCTCGGGGACCACCAGAGTGGGATCGTCACCCCCGCGCAGGACCGCATGCACTTCGCGGCCTTCGACGTCACGACCGACGATCGCGACGAGCTGATCGCGCTGCTGCGCTCCTGGACCGAGGCCGCCGCGACGCTCATGACCGGCTCGGAGCTCGGCACGGGCATCGCGGGCGGCTCCGAGTACGCTCCGCCGGACGACACAGGCGACGCGACCGGGCTGCCCGCCTCGGGGCTGACGATCACGTTCGGCTTCGGCCCGACGCTGTTCGAGAAGGACGGCGTCGACCGCTTCGGGCTCGCCGACCGCCGCCCCTCCCAGCTCGAGGAGCTGCCGCACTTCTCGGGAGACACGCTTGAGGAGCGGCTCACGGGCGGCGACCTGTGCGTCCAGGCCTGCGCGGATGACCCGCAGGTCGCGATGCACGCGATCCGCAACCTGTCGCGCCTCGCGTTCGGCGTCGCGTCGGTCAAGTGGGCGCAGCTCGGATTCGGTCGCACCTCATCCACGACGCGCGACCAGTCCACGCCGCGCAACCTCATGGGCTTCAAGGACGGCACCCGCAACCTGCGCGCCGAGGACACCGACAATGTGCGCACGTGGCTCTGGTCGCAGGCCGACGACGGCCAGGAGTGGATGGCGGGCGGCACCTTCATGGTCGCGCGCAAGCTGCGCATCCTCGCCGAGATCTGGGACCGCGCGTCGCTGTCCGAGCAGGAGGCGACGGTGGGCCGCGCGAAGGGATCGGGCGCGCCGCTGTCCGGTGGCAACGAGTTCACCGAGCCGGACTTCACGCGGCCCGGTGCCGACGGCGACCCGCTCATCCCGACCGACTCGCACGTGGCCCTCGCCCACCCCGACGCGAACGGCGGCGCGATGATGCTGCGCCGCGGCTACAACTACACGGACGGCGCCGACGACCTGGGTCGCCTGGACGCCGGGCTGTTCTTCCTCGCGTTCGTGCGCGACCCCGAGACGCAGTACATCCCGATGCAGAATGCGATCTCGTCGGGCGACGCGATGACCGTGGAGTACGTGCGCGCCGTGGGCTCGGCGATCTTCGCGGTGCCGCCGGGAGTGCCCGTGGGGTCGACGCTCGGGGGCGACGACGGGGCCTTCATCGGGCAGGGCCTGTTCGCCTAGCCAGGGGTCTCACAGGGACGATGCGTCACGTCCCGTGCGGCGCATCGTCCTCGCGCATTCCATGCAGTCGCCGCACCACCTCGCCGGTCGTGCCGGACAGTGACGGATAGACGGTGAAGGACTCGGCTACCTGGTCCACCGTGAGCCGGTTCGCGACCGCGAGCGACAGCGCGTACACGTGCTCCGACGCCCGGGAGCCGACGATGACCGCGCCCAGCACGTGGCCCGTGACGGTGTGGCCGAAGACCTTGACGAACCCTTCGTCGATGCCGAGCATCTTCGCGCGGGGATTGCGCGCGAGGTCGAGCCGCTCCACGCGGTAGAAGATGCCGCGCGCCTTGAGGTCGGCCTCGGAGGACCCGACCGTCGCGATCTCCGGGGCGGTGAACACCGTGGAGGACACGCGTCCCAGGTCGAGCGGCCTCACCTCGTCGCCGAGCGCGTGCGCCATCGCGATCCGCCCCTGCGCCGCGGCGACCGAGGCGAGCGGGAGCACGCCCGTGCAGTCGCCCGCGGCGTACACGCCCGGAGCGCTCGCGCGCGAGACCTTGTCCACGACGATGTACCCGCGCTCGTCGAGCGCGATCCCGGCCCCTTCCAGGCCCACCCCGTCGGTGTTCGGCACCGAGCCGACCGCCATGAGGCAGTGCGAGCCGCGGATCTCGCGGCCGTCGTCGAGCGTGACGACCACCGCATCGTCCCCGTCCCTCGCGACCGCGGCGGCGCGCCCGCCCACGAGCGTCATCCCCCGCTCGCGGAACACCTCGGTGAGCATCGCCGACGCCTCGGGATCCTCGCGGGGAAGCACGCGGTCGCCCGACGCGATGAGGGTGACGCGCGAGCCGAGCAGCGAGTACGCCTCCGCGAACTCCGCGCCCGTCACTCCCGAACCGACGACGATCAGATGCTCCGGCAGGTCGGCCAGCGAGTAGAGGTCGGTCCACGACAGGATCCGCTCGCCGTCGGGCGCGGCGTCCGCCAGCACGCGAGGGCGCGCGCCGAGCGCGAGCAGCAGCGCGTCGCCGCGGATCTCCTCTCCCCCGACCGCGACGGCGCGCTCGGGCGTCACCGTGCCCTCACCATGGACGATGCGGACGCCCTCGGTCTCCAGGCGGCCGGCGATGTCCTCGCTCTGGCGGGCGACGAGCGCGCGCACGCGCGCGTTCACTGCGGCCAGGTCCACGCGGGTCCGTACGGGCGCGCCGTCCTCGGCGACGATCCCGAGCTCGGGGGCGCGCTCCGCGATGCTGCGCCACTCGGCCGTGGCGATCACGGTCTTGGACGGGACGACGTCCGTGAGCACCGCGTTGCCGCCGAGCCCGTGGCGCTCGATGAGCGTCACCCTGGCCCCGGCCTTGCGGGCGACGAGGGCGGCCTCATAGCCGCCCGGACCTCCACCGAGGATCACGACATCGTGCATGGCGACATCGTGGCACAGGACGATGGACGCGTCACTCAACCGCGCGGCCCGGCCGGGCCGCGGCGCGATCCCTGCCACCGCATCGTCCTGACGATGTCACTCGGTCCCAGTAGGCTCGAACCCATGACTGAAGCCCACGACTTCGCCGCCGAGGCGGCGCGCGTCCTCGCCGACAAGACCGGCGTCGCCAGCCACGACATCGCCCTGATCCTGGGGTCCGGATGGGGCGGCGCGGCCGACCTGCTGGGCGAGGAGATCGCGTCCGTGAACGCCGCCGAGATCCCCGGGTTCACGGGCCACGCGGTCGCGGGCCACCACGCCGTGCACCGCTCGTTCCGCACCCCCAACGGGCGCACCGTCCTCGCGCTCGGCGCGCGCCAGCACTACTACCAGTCGCGCAGCGCCTCGACCGTGGCGCACGCGGTCCGCATGGCGGCCGCCGCTGGCGCGAAGCAGCTCGTCGTGACGAACGGCTGCGGGTCGGTCAACCGCGAGTTCGTCCCCGGCACGGTCGTCCTGCTCAAGGACCACATCAACTTCACGGCCGCGACGCCGCTCGAGGGCGCGACCTTCGTCGACATGACGCAGACCTACACGCCGCGCCTGCGCGACCTGGCCCGCAGCATCGACGGCGACCTCCCCGAGGGCGTCTACATGCAGTTCACCGGGCCCCAGTACGAGACCCCGGCCGAGGTGCGCATGGCCGCCGTGCTCGGCGCCGACCTGGTCGGCATGTCGACCACCCTCGAGGCGATCGCCGCGCGCGAGGCGGGCATGGAGGTCCTCGGCCTGTCGCTCGTCACCAACCTCGCCGCCGGCTTCGGCGGCGAGACCCTCACCCACCAGGAGGTGCTCGAGGCCGGCGAGGCCGCCGCCCCGCGCATCTCCCGCCTGCTCGCCGAGATCGTGAAGGTGATGTAGATGGACCCCGAGCTTCTTGACGTCGCCCTCGCGTGGGTCGACGACGATCCCGACCCCCGCACGCGCGGCGAGCTGCAGGCCACCATCGCGTCGGCCAGGGCGGGGGACGACACCGCACGGGTCGAGCTCGCCGACCGCTTCCGCGGGATGCTCCAGTTCGGCACCGCCGGCCTGCGCGGCAAGATCGGCGCCGGACCGAACCGCATGAACCGCGCCGTCGTCATCCGCGCGGCCGCGGGACTCGCCGCCTTCCTCACCGAGGAGCTCGGCGACTCGCCCGCTCGCGTCGCGATCGGCTACGACGCGCGACACGGCTCGGCGCAGTTCGCGAAGGACACCGCCGCCGTCATGACCGCGGCGGGCCACGAGGCGCTGCTGCTCCCCCGGCTGCTGCCCACGCCGGTGCTCGCCTACGCGACGCGCATCCTCGACGCCGACGCCGGCGTCATGGTCACCGCGAGCCACAACCCGCCTCAGGACAACGGCTACAAGGTCTACCTGGGTGGACGCGTCGTGACCGGCTCGGGTCAGGGCGCACAGATCGTGCCGCCCTACGACGCGCAGATCGCGGCGAGGATCGCCTCGGTCGAGTCCGTGGAGTCCGTGCCCCGCGCGACCGAGGGCTGGACCGTGCTGGGCGAGGACATCGTGGACCAGTACGTCGCCGCCACGAGTGCGCTGGTCCCCCCGGCGACGGACGACTCGCGGGCCAACCTCCGCATCGTCCTTACGCCGCTGCACGGAGTGGGTGCGTCGACCGTCGAGCGCGTCCTGCGCGGCGCGGGATTCACGGACCTGCACACCGTCCCCGAGCAGGCCGAGCCGAACCCCGACTTCCCCACGGTGTCGTTCCCGAACCCGGAGGAGAAGGGCGCGATCGACCTCTCGCTCGCGCTCGCCGAGTCCGTCGAGGCCGACGTCGTCATCGCCAACGACCCCGACACCGACCGCGCGGCCGTCGCCACGATGATCGACGGCAGGTGGACGATGCTGCACGGCGACGTCGTCGGCTCCCTCCTGGGCGAGCGGGTCGCGTCGCGCGAGGGTCACGCCGAGGGCGCGGTGCTCGCGAACTCCGTCGTGTCGTCGCAGCAGCTGTCGGCGATCGCCGCGGCGCATGGGCTCGGCTACCGCCACACGCTCACCGGATTCAAGTGGATCTCCCGCGAGGAGGGCCTGGTCTACGGCTACGAGGAGGCGCTCGGGTACTGCGTCGCACCCGGCCAGGTGCGCGACAAGGACGGCATCTCCGCGGCCGTCGTCATGGCCGACTACGTGGCCGAGCTGAAGGCCTCCGGCCGGACGCTGGCCGACGCGATCGACGACCTCGCGCGCGCCTACGGCGTGTACCTCACGAGGCAGGTGTCGGCCCGCTTCGCCGACATCTCGCTGATCGGCGAGACCATGGACCGGCTGCTGTCCGCTCCCCCGGCGTCGCTCGGCGGATCCGACGTGGTCGCGACTGACGACATGGGCGAGGGCTTCCAGGGGCTGCCGCCCACGACGGGACTGCACCTCGCGACGGCGTCGGGCGCGCGCGTCATCATCCGGCCGTCGGGCACCGAGCCCAAGGTCAAGGCCTACCTCGAGGTCATCGAGCCGCTGGGCGAGGACGGGGACGTGAGGGCCGCCCGCGTTCGGGCGATCGAGGCGATGGACGCGCTCGACTCGGACGTGCACGCCGCGCTGGGGCTGTAAAGGGCCAGGTCGCAGGGGCCCGGCCAAGGCTCGGGGCCCCTGCAGCCTTTGCGTGGATGACCCGTGTGGATGACCCGTGTGGATGACCCCGCGAGCGGTTCACGGACGCGATAGTGTCACGGCATGCCCGCCCTCGCGTCGATTCCACACTCGCGTGAGCGGCTCCACCCACGCATGCGCTGGGCGGTCGCAGCCGTCGTCCTCATCCCCGCCCTCGTGGCGGCACCGTGGGCCTGGACCCGCCTGACCACCGCATCGTCCATCTCCGAGGCGGGCACCGCCGCGGAGCACGCCGACGCGGCGCTCGTGCTCGGCGCGCGCGTGTACGAGGACGGCGAGCCGTCGCGCTTCCTGCGCGAGCGGGTCGAGGTCGGCGTCGCGCTCTACCTCGACGGCACGGTGGATGAGCTCATCATGAGCGGCGACGGCGACGACTCGTCGGGCTACGGCGAGCCGACCGTGATGCGCGCGCTCGCCGAGGCTCTCGGGGTTCCGGCTGACGCGATCGTCGAGGACCCGCTCGGTCTCGACACGTACTCGTCGTGCCAGCGCGCCGCCGAAGTGTACGGGGCCTCCTCGGTGATCGTCGCGACCCAGGAGTTCCACGAGCCGCGCGCGGTATGGCTGTGCGAGCAGGCCGGGCTCGAGGCGCAGGGTCGCTACCCCGCGATCCGGCTCACCAAGTCGACCGTTCTCGGCAACATCCGCGAGGTGCCGGCCATCGCGAAGGCGATGCTGGACCAGGCCCGCGGGCGCGAGGTCTCGGCCGAGGGCTAACCGCCCACGTACGCCTTGAGGTGCTGAGCAGTGAGAGTCTCACCGCCGGCGACCAGGGAGGCGGGCGTCCCCTCGAACACGACGCGGCCGCCGTCGTGACCGGCGCCCGGACCGAGGTCGATGATCCAGTCCGCGTGCGCCATGACCGCCTGGTGGTGCTCGATGACGATCACGGTCTTGCCCGAGTCGACGAGCCGATCGAGCAGGCTCAGGAGGTTCTCGACGTCGGCCAGGTGAAGGCCGGTCGTCGGCTCGTCGAGGACGTAGACGCCCCCCTTCTCCGCCATGTGCGTGGCCAGCTTGAGGCGCTGGCGCTCGCCGCCCGACAGCGTCGTGAGCGGCTGGCCGAGCGCGAGGTAGCCGAGCCCCACATCGTCCAGATGACCGATGACCTTGGCCGCGGCGGGGTTCTTGGCCTCGCCGTCGGCGAAGAACGCGAGCGCCTCGGTGACCGGCATCTCGAGCACGTCAGCGATCGAGCGACCGCCGAGGGTGTACTGCAGGACGTCGTCGTTGAACCGGCGACCCTCGCACGCCTCGCACACGCTCGCGACCGTCTCCATGACGCCGAGCTCGGTGTAGATCATGCCAGCGCCGTTGCACACCGGGCAGGCGCCCTCGGAGTTGGCGCTGAACAGCGCGGGCTTGACGCCGTTGGCCTTCGCGAAGGCCTTGCGGATCGGTTCCAGGACGCCCGTGTAGGTGGCCGGGTTGGACCGGCGCGACCCCTTGATGGGGCGCTGATCGACCGTGACGACCCCCGCATCGTCCGGGATCGAGCCGTGAATGAGCGACGACTTGCCCGATCCGGCAACCCCGGTCACCACCGTGAGGACTCCGAGCGGAACGTCGACGTCGACGGCCTTGAGGTTGTTCGCGGAGGCGCCCCTGATGGGGATGACCCCTGTGCCCGAGCGGGCCTTGTCCTTGAGGCTCGCGCGGTAACCGAGGTGCTTGCCCGTGAGCGTGTCCGAGCCCTTGAGGCCTTCGACCGTGCCCTCGAAGCAGATCTCGCCGCCCGCTGACCCGGCGCCCGGGCCGAGGTCCACGACGTGATCCGCGATGGCGATCGCCTCCGGCTTGTGCTCGACGACGAGGACCGTGTTGCCTTTGTCGCGCAGGCGCAGCAGGAGGTCGTTCATGCTCGCGATGTCGTGCGGGTGGAGGCCGATCGTCGGTTCGTCGAAGACGTACGTGATGTCCGTGAGCGACGATCCGAGGTGGCGGATCATCTTGGTGCGCTGCGCCTCACCGCCCGACAGCGAGCCCGCGGCCCGGTCCAGAGACAGGTAGCCGAGCCCGATCTCGACGAACGAGTCGAGGGTGTCGCGGAGACTGTCGAGCAGCGGGCCCACCTCGGGCGCGTCCAGGTCCCGCATCCACGCGGCAAGGTCGGAGATCTGCATCGCGGCGAGCTCATCGATGCCCTTGCCCGCGACCTTCGACGACCGCGCGAGCGCGCTGAGCCGGGTCCCGGAGCAGTCCGGGCACGTCTGGAAGGTCACCGCACGGTCCACGAACGCCCTGATGTGGGGCTGCATCGCGTCCTTGTCCTTGCTGAGCATGGACTTGGTGATCTTGGGGATCAGGCCCTCATAGGTCATGTTGATGCCGGCCATCTTGACCTTGGTCGGCTCCTTGTAGAGGAGGTCGTCGCGCTCGCGCTTGGAGTAGTCCTTGATCGCCTTGTCGGGGTCGAGGAAGCCTGACTCGGTGTAGATCCGGACGGCCCAGCCGTCGGCGGTGTACCCAGGGATCGTGAGGGCGCCCTCGGCGAGGGACTTGGTCTCATCGAACACCTGGGTCAGGTCGAGCTCGCTCACCCGTCCCGTCCCCTCGCAGCGCACGCACATGCCCCCGGTGACCGAGTACTCCCGGTGCTCGCGGACCGTCGTGCCGTCCTTGCGGGTCACGGTGGCCGAGCCCGACCCTGACGAGGTCGCGACGTTGAACGAGAACGCCTGCGGCGGTCCGACCTGCGGCTGTCCAAGCCGCGCGTAGAGGATGCGCAGCATCGCGTGCACGTCGGTCGCGGTGCCGACGGTCGAGCGCACGTTCGCCCCCATCGGCTCCTGGTCCACGATGATCGCCGTCGTGAGCCCCTCGAGGACATCCACGTCGGGGCGCTGCTGCGACGGCATGAAACCCTGGATGAACGACGAGTACGTCTCGTTGATCATGCGCCGCGACTCGGCGGCGATCGTGTCGAACACCAGGGACGACTTGCCAGAGCCCGAGACTCCCGTGAAGACCGTGAGGCGGCGCTTGGGGAGGTCGACCGAGACGTCCTTGAGGTTGTTCTCGCGCGCGCCGCGAACCTTGATCAGGTCGTGCGCGTCGGCGGCGTGGTCGGTCATGGAGCCTCCTTGAGCGCCGTTCCGGGGCCGCGGCGCTCTCACCGAGATTGTTGCATCCCGCGCGCCGTCGAGTGCGGGCCCGGGCCCGGGATGCCGTCGGCCCCGCCCGGAGGATCCGGGCGGGGCCGATGCTGAAGCGGTGAAGGAGCGCGGGGTCAGTAACCGCCGTCACCCTCGGACTCGGCGACCACGCCGTCGAGGCCGTCGAGCACCGCGGCGGTGCCGGAGAGTCCCAGGCGGGTCGCGCCGGCCTCGATCATGGCGAGCGCGGCCTCGGAGGTGCGGATGCCGCCCGAGGCCTTGACACCGAGGCGTCCGCCGACGGTCTTCGCCATGAGCGCCACGGCGTGCACCGAGGCACCACCGGCCGGGTGGAAGCCCGTCGAGGTCTTCACGAAGTCCGCGCCCGCGGCCTCGGAGGCCTGGCACGCGCCGACGATCGCCTCGTCGGACAGCGCGGCCGACTCGATGATGACCTTGAGGATCTTGCCCTCGGGGACGGCAGCGCGGACCGCGGCCACATCAGCCTGCACGTCCTCGAAGCGTCCCTCGTTCGCGGCGGCGATGTCGATCACCATGTCGACCTCGTCGGCGCCCTGCTCGATGCTGAGCGCGGCCTCGGCCGCCTTGACGGACGAGTGGTGCTTGCCCGACGGGAAGCCGCACACGGTGGCGACAGCCAGCCCGGACGGGGTCGCGATCGGGAGCATCGACGGCGACACGCAGACGGAGAAGACGTCGAGCGCGGCGCCCTCGGCGACGAGCGCCGCGACGTCAGCCGGGGTCGACTCGGGCTTGAGGAGCGTGTGGTCGACGTACTGGGCGAGCTCTGCGCGGCTGAGTGTCATGGCTCCAGCCTAGGCGTTCGCGCCACACTGAGCGGAACGCAGCAGCATCCCAGGCCGACCGGCCCACACGGAGAGGAATCTGGGGCTGGCGCCTAGTCGTCCATGCCGTAGCCGGCGACGATGAGGTCCGCGAGGTCGGCTCGCTCGTCGTACGGCAGGAAGGCACCCCACGCGGCGGCGAGCGTCGCCTCGAACAGGTCCCTCTTGGTCCAGCCGACGTCGTGCAGGTCGGTGAACTCGCTCACCATGTCCACGCCCGACATGAGCTTGTCGTCGGTGTTGATCGTCACGGCGAAGCCGAGGTCGCGCAGCTCGTGCATCGGGTGCTCCGCGATCGACGGCGCGGCGCCCGTGTGCACATTGGAGGTCGGGCAGATCTCGAGCGGGATCTGCTGGTCGAGCACGTACTGGGCGATGTGACCGAAGACCGGCATCTCCGTGCCGAAGTCAGTGATGTCCTCGTGGATGCGCACGCCGTGGCCGATGCGGCGGGCCGCCCCGAGCCCGAGCGCCTGCGCGAGCGAGTCGGTGTCGTCTGCCTCGCCCGCGTGGATCGTCACGGGGAACAGCTCGTCGCGCAGGAGCGTGAACGCGGGGGCGTGCTTGGCGGGAGGGAAGCCCGCCTCGGGCCCCGCGATGTCGAAGCCGACGCATCCGGTGCCCCAGTTCGCGAGCGCGAGCTCGGCGACCTCGAGCGACCTGTGGTTCTGCCGCATCGCGCACAGCAGCGCGGCAGCGCGGATCGTGTAGCCCTCCTCGAGCGCGTCGGACACGCCCTCCTCGATGCCGAGCGTGACCGCGTCGACGACCTCCTGCATGATCAGCCCCTGCTCGGTGTGCAGCTCGGGCGCGTAGCGGAGCTCGACGTAGATGACTCCGTCGCGGGCGTGATCGATCACGGCCTCGCGCGCGATCCTCGTAATGTTCGCGGCCGTCTGCATGACCGCGGAGGTGTGGGTGAAGGCCTCGAGGTAGCGCACCAGGTCGCCGGAGTTCGAGTTCGCGATGAAGTGCTTGGACAGCAGGTCGGCATCATCGGAAGGAAGCTCGTACCCGATCTCCTGGGCGAGCTCGATCAGGGTCTCGGGGCGCAGGCCGCCGTCGAGGTGGTCGTGGAGCACGACCTTGGGGAGGGCACGGATCTCGTCGGGGGTGAGAGTCATGGCCTCAGGCTAGACGGAAGGCGAGGGCGACGGCAGGACGAGCCACGCGACACGGCTCCAGTCGCCCAGGCCAGGACGCCTGCGCCCGTCATCGCGCGGGGCCGCGCCGCCGAAGGCGTCGCGCCGCAGCGGGACGAGGGCGCCGCGGCCGGGCTCGTACGCGAGGAACCCTTCGTCCGTCGCCGCGACGAGCAGGACGACGTGCCGGGGCACCACGGTCTCGAGCCCCAGGTCCGAGTCCCCGCCGGAGTAGAGCACGACCGGCAGGCCGTCCGCGATCGCGGCCGAGGAGTGGGCGACCATCGCCTCGGCCGCCTCCGGGGAGCGGTCGTCGAGCATCGCAGAGCGGTAACGGATCCCGAAGGGGCTCGCGAGGCGCGCGGCGGTCCACGGTGGGGTGCCGAGCGCGCGAGGCCAGGGGAACGGCCCGAGCGCGTTCTCGGTCGCCTCGACGTGCTGGCCGCGTTGGAGCGCGCGCCAGCGTCCCTCGATGTCGCCGCGTTCGGCGCCGCCCGAGATGATCGCGGCGGCGACGGCTTCGGGCGTGTATCCGGCGAAGTAGCGGCCCGTCACGATCCAGATCGCGACGAAGGGGTCGGCCGCGGCGTGCAGCATCCCGAGCACGGCGGCCCCGCAGGTCGTCTGATCCACCTGGCGTGCGGTGACGATCCCGAACGCCACGGGCCCCTGGCTCCGCACCCCGGCGACCGCGAACGGGTCGCGCGCGGCCGCCTTGGCGTCGGCGTGGAGCTTCGCCCAGGACGATGCGAGGGCCGCGATCGCGTCGATCGGCGCGCCGGTCGCGCCCGCCCGGATGATGACGTCGCCGTCGTCGGCGAGCTCGGCGAGCGCGGTCTCGAGGGCCCGGCGGTCGGCGAGGGACGATGCGGTGACGCGTCGTTCCCACGCGCGCGCGGCCGCGCCGACGCTCGCGGGCACGAGCGCCTCGGCGCGCGCGACCGCATCGTCCGCGAGCCAGCGCCTCCCCCAGCCCAGCGGCCTGAGCGCGCGGGCGACGACCGAGGTGAGGGTCCAGGCCATCAGGCCGTCAGCGCGCCGACTGAGTCCAGGAGGATCGTGCGCTCGGGGGCGGTGTCACCGATCTCGATCGCGCCGGCGCCGCCGCACGCCTCCGCGAGCGCCTGCAGCCCGCGCGGCATGCGATCGGGCGTGTCGGTGTGGAGGGTCGCGACGAGGTCGCCCGCCTTGACCGACTCCCCGAGGGTCTTGTGGAGGTACATGCCCGCGCCCGCCTGGACCGGGTCCTGCTGGCGCGCGCGTCCGGCTCCCAGGCGCCAGGCCGCGACACCGACGCCGAGGGCGTCCATGCGCGTGATGACGCCGTCGCGCTCGGCGCGCACCTCCTCGGTGTGCGTGGCGATGGCCATCGGTGCCTCGGGATCGCCGTCCTGGGCGCGGATCATCGCGTTCCAGGCGTCCATCGCGCGGCCGTCCTTGAGCGCCTCGGCGGGATCGACATCGGTGACTCCCGCGCCCGCGAGCATCTCGCGGGCGAGCGCGACCGTGAGCTCGACGACGTCGGCGGGACCGCCGCCCGCGAGGACCTCGAGCGACTCGGTGACCTCGAGCGCGTTGCCGATGCCGCGGCCGAGCGGGGTGGACATGTCGGTGAGCAGCGCCGACGTCCGCACGCCGGCGTCGGTGCCGAGGTCCACCATGGTGCGCGCGAGCTCGCGCGCCTGATCGATGTCCTTCATGAAGGCGCCCGTGCCGACCTTGACGTCGAGCACGAGCACGCCCGTGCCCTCGGCGATCTTCTTGGACATGATGGACGATGCGATGAGCGGGATCGCCTCGACGGTGCCGGTGACGTCGCGCAGGGCGTACAGCTTCTTGTCCGCGGGGGCGAGGCCGGAGCCCGCGGCGCAGATGACCGCGCCGACGGACTCGAGCTGCGCCATCATCTCCTCGTTGCTGAGCGCGGCGCGCCAGCCGGGGATCGACTCGAGCTTGTCGAGCGTTCCGCCCGTGTGGCCGAGGCCGCGGCCCGACAGCTGCGGCACCGCGACGCCGCACGCCGCCACGAGCGGCGCGAGCGGAAGGGTGATCTTGTCGCCGACGCCCCCGGTCGAGTGCTTGTCGGCGGTCGGGCGGGACAGGGACGAGAAGTCCATGCGCTCGCCGGTCGCGATCATCGCCGCGGTCCAGCGTGCGATCTCGGCGCGCGTCATGCCGCGCTGGAGGATCGCCATCGCGAGCGAGCTCATCTGCTCGTCGGCGACGACGCCGCGCGTGTACGCGTCGATGACCCAGTCGATCTGGTCATCGGAGAGGGTGCCACCGTCGCGCTTGGTGACGATGACGTCGACGGCGTCGTGACGCTCGGCCATGGGGATCAGCTCTCCTCGAGGTGCTGCGGGCCGAAGGCCCAGGGAAGGATGTCGGACATCGTCAGGGTCCCCTCGGGCCCGTCGATGAGAAGCGCGTCGCCACCGTGCTCGTACAGCAGCTGGCGGCAGCGACCGCACGGCTGGAGAGGCGAGCCCGCCGCGTCGACGCATGCGAACGCGATGAGGCGCTTGCCGAGCGCGTCGGTGTGCAGCTTGGACACAAGCGCGCACTCCGCGCACAGCGTGAGCCCGTAGCTCGCGTTCTCGACGTTCGCGCCCGTGACGATCGCGCCGGTGTCGGTGAGCGCCGCGGCGCCCACCCGGTACTTCGAGTACGGCACGTACGCGCGGGACGAGGCCTCGCGCGCGGCGGAGCGCAGGGCCTCCCAATCGATGTCGGCCATGGCTCCTACTTCTTGTAGGGCTGGTTCTCGGCGGCCGGCGGGCGCACGTGGCCCACGAGCCCCGCGACCGCGAAGATCGTCGCGAGATACGGCAGCATCGCCAGGAACTGCGAGGGGATCGACGTGCCGATGATGCCGAACTGCTCGCGCAGCGAGTCGGCGAAGCCGAAGAACAGGGCCGCGGCGAGCGCTCCCTTGGGGCTCCACCGACCCAGGATCATCGCGGCGAGCGCGATGTAGCCCTTGCCGCCGGTCATCTCCTTGTTGAAGGCGAGGCCCGACGCGACCGTGAAGAAGGCGCCTCCGAGTCCGGCGATCGCGCCGCCCAGGATGGTGTTGCGCACGCGGGTGCGGTTGACCTTGATGCCGACGGTGTCGGCGGCCTTGGGGTGCTCGCCGACGGCACGGACCCGGAGCCCCCAGCGCGACTTGAACAGCATCACGTTGAGCACGATGACGAGCACGTACATCGTGTAGACGAGCAGGTTCTGGTCGAACAGCACGGGGCCGATCACGGGGATGTGGGACAGCACCGGGATGGGCAGGTCGGGCAGCCCGATGCGCTGGTTGAGGTCCGTGTTCTCCTTCATGACGGTGCCGTAGAAGAAGTTCGTCAGCCCCACCGCGAGGACGTTGAGGACGACGCCGACGACGATCTGGTCCACCCAGTACTTGACCGCGAAGAGCGCGAGCAGGAGTCCGATCAGCGCGCCGGCGACGGGCGCGGCGAGGAGTCCGATGTAGGCGCCTGCGGTGCTGGACCCGGTGGCGGTAGCGGCGGCGCTGCCGACGAGGGCGGCCATGAAGGCGCCCGCGAGCAGCTGGCCCTCGATCGCGATGTTGACGATGCCGGAGCGCTCGCAGACCACGCCCGCCAGGGCGCCGAACACGAGCGGCGTCGCGAGGACCACCGCGCCGATGAGCAGTCCGGTCACCTGGATGGACGTGGAGCTCTTGCCGGCGCCAGCCCACATCAGGATCGCGAAGACGAGCAGCACGCCGTAGACGATCGGCAGCCACACGCCGAGCTTGCGGCGGTTCGCGGACGCCCACGCGGACAGGCCCGCGAGGGCGATCAGCGCCAGGGTCGCGGCGATCGCGAAGGGCTGCGCGGGAGCGTGCCACACCGGGATCTGGAGCGCGTCGCTCTTCTGGGAGAGGACGAACCGGGTCTCGGTGCCACCGGGGGTGCCCAGGCCGAAGACGACGAAGGAGATGAGTCCGACCGCGCCCAGGAGGATCGGCATCTTCCAGCTCTTGGGCGTCTCGACGACGGCCTCCGGCTCCTGCGTCTGAGGTGCCTCAAGGGTCGCGGTCATGCGGCCACCACCTTCTCGTTGGTCGGGGTGGGCAGTCGGAAGAGGAACCTCACGAGCGGCGGGGCCGCGATGAAGAGGACGATGAGCGACTGCAGGATCAGGACGATGTCCACGGGGAGGCCGGCGGCGACCTGAAGCGTCGGCCCGGAGGCCTTGAAGGCTCCGAAGAGGATGCCCGCGAACACCGTGCCCATCGGCCGCGACCGGCCTAGCAGTGCCACGGTGATCGCATCGAATCCGAAGGACCCCGCGATGCCCGTGGTCAGCGACTTCTCGGTGCCGAGGATCTGGGCGGAGCCGGCGAGACCGGCGAGCGCACCGGCGATCGTCATGACGGCGATGATCCCGAAGGACACGTTCATGCCCGCCGTGCGAGCGGCGCGCGGGTTCGCGCCGACGGCGCGGAAGCGGAAGCCCCAGGTGGAGCGCTCCATGAGCCACCACACGCCGATCGCAGCGGCGATCGCGAGCAGGAAGCCCAGGTGGAGCCGGTAGCTCGAGCCGAGGATGAGCGGGTACTGCGCGGTCGTGTCGACGATCGGCGACTGGAGGTTGTCCGAGTCGGGCCTCTGGAAGGCGTCCTGGCTGAGCGCGAAGGCGAGCAGGTTGGCGGCGACGTAGTTGAGCATGATCGTGACGATCACCTCATGCGCGCCCGTCTTGGCCTTGAGGATGCCGGGGATGAAGCCCCAGATCGCACCGCCCAGGGCGCTCGCGACGACCGCGACCAGCAGGTGCAGGCCCACGGGCAGGTGCCACGCGAAACCGACCCAGCCGCCGAGCATCGCTCCCATGATGATCTGGCCCTGCGCACCGATGTTGAACAGGCCCGCGCGGAAGCCGATGCCGAGACCGAGTCCCGCGAAGATCAGCGGGGTCGCCATCGTGAGCGTCTCGGTGAGCGGCTTGAACTGCTGCGCGAACGTGTCCGCGCTGTAGTTCCAGACCGAGCCACGGAACATCGCGGTATAGGCGCTCGAGACCGCGTCCCAGGCCGCGGTGAACGTGTCCATCGGGCGCGCGAAGAAGTAGCCCGCCGCATCGGAGACGTCGGGGTCCGCGAAGATGATGAGAAGGCCGCCGATCACCATCGAGGCGACGACCGCCATCACGACGACGAGAGCGGAGCTCTCCGCGATCTCCCTGAGGAGAGCGCGCCAGTCGCGCGACCCCTCGGCTGGCGCATCGTCCTGCTTCACTGCCTCGGCGCTCACGCGGCCGCCTCCTCGTGTGCTCCGGCCATCATGAGGCCCAGGGTGTCGCGATCAGTGTCCGGCGGCACGATGCCGACGATCTCGCCGTGATACATCACCGCGATGCGGTCCGCGAGCGCGAGCACCTCGTCGAGCTCGGCGCTCACGATGATGACGGCCGCGCCGTTGTCGCGCTCGGCGATGATGCGCTTGTGGACGAACTCGATCGAGCCGACGTCCAGGCCGCGCGTGGGCTGCGAGGCGATGAGCAGCTTGAGCGGTCGCGACATCTCGCGAGCGAGGACGACCTTCTGCTGGTTGCCTCCCGACAGGGACCCGGCGGTCTGCTCGATGGACGTGGTGCGGACGTCGAACTGCTTGACGTGCTCCTCCGCCTCCTCGGCGATCACGCGGGGCTGCAGCGCCATGCCCTTCGCGTACGGAGCGACGTCGTGAAGATCGAGGATGAGGTTGTTGGCGATCGTGAAGGTCGCGACGAGCCCGTCCTCGGTGCGGTCCTCAGGCACGAAGCCCATCCCGGAGTGAAGCGTCTCCTTGATGGACTTGCCGGTGAGCAGCTCGCCGTCGAGGGTCGCGGTTCCCGACGTCGTCGGGACGACGCCGAGCAGCGCCTCGGCGAGCTCGGTCTGGCCGTTGCCCTGGACGCCCGCGATCGCGAGGATCTCCCCCGCGTGGACGTCGAAGCTCACGTGCTTGAGGCGGGCGATGCCGTCCTCGTCGATGACCGACAGGTCCTCGACCGCCAGCATGACGTCGCCTGGCTCCGCCGGGGTCTTGTCGACGGTCATCGACACGTCGCGGCCGACCATGAGGGACGCGAGCTCCTCCTGCGACGCGGTGGGCTCGGCGGTGCCGACCACCTTGCCGCGGCGGATGACGGTGATGGTGTCGGCGACGGCCTGCACCTCACGAAGCTTGTGGGTGATGAGGACGACGGCAGTGCCTGCGTCGCGCAGATCCTTGACGATCGCGAGCAGCTCGTCGGTCTCCTGCGGGGTGAGCACGGCGGTGGGCTCGTCGAGGATGAGGACCTTCGCGTCGCGCGACAGCGCCTTGATGATCTCCACGCGCTGCTGGGCGCCGACCGGGAGATCCTCGATGACGGCATCGGGATCCACGTCGAACTTGAAGCGGTCGGAGATCTCCTTGACCTTCGCGCGTGCGGCGGCGAGGTCCAGCAGCTTCGCGGGGCCCTTCACCTGCTCGTGGCCGAGCATGACGTTCTCCGCGACGGTGAACGGGGGGACGAGCATGAAGTGCTGGTGGACCATGCCGATCCCGGCCGCCATGGCGTCGCCGGGTCCCGTGAACCCGGTCGGCTCATCGTCCAGAAGGATCTCGCCCTCGTCGGCGTCGTAGAGGCCGAACAGCACGTTCATGAGCGTCGACTTGCCCGCGCCGTTCTCTCCGAGGAGCGCGTGGACCGTACCGGACTCGACGACCAGATCGATCGCGTCGTTCGCCGTGAAGGTGCCGAAGCGCTTGGTGATCCCCTTCAGTTCGAGCTTCACCCGTCACTGCCTTTCAGAGGTCTTCGGGGCGCCGCAGGACGGGCGCCGCACAGTGTCAGTCAAGCACGAGGGGCGCGCCGCGTCCACGCAGCGCGCCCCTCGCGTCGGACCTGGTCCGACTGGTGTTGCTGGTTACTCGACGGCGACCGAGATCGAGCCGTCGATGATGCCGGCCTCGATCGTGTCGAGCGCGGCGAGCGTGTCGTCGTCCAGGGCACCGTCGGCCCAGTCGGAGACGCCCACGCCCTCGTTCTCGAGGGTTCCGACGTAGTTCTCGTTGGTGAAGTTGCCGTCAACGGCCTCCGAGACGACCTCGTAGACCGACGGGCCCATCTCCTTCATGACCGAGGTCAGGATGATGTCCGCGTAGTCGGTCGCGGTGAGCGTCCAGTCGGAGTCCACACCGATGATCCAGGTGTCGCCGGCCTCCTGCGCGGCGGCGGCGGCGCCGAGGCCCACGGGGCCCGCGACCGGGAGGATGATGTCCGCGCCCTGGTCGATGAAGCCCTGAGCGACCGACTGACCCTTGGTGGTGTCGGAGAAGTCATCGGTGAACGAGCCGGTCTCGCCGTCCCAGCCGAGGACCTCGACCGCGGTGCCGTTCTCCGAGTTGTAGTAGTTCACGCCGGCCAGGAAGCCGTCCATGAAGATCGTGACGGTCGGGATCTGCATGCCACCGAAGGTCGCGACGACGCCGGTCTTGGTCGCGGCCGCGGCGCCGTAGCCCGCGAGGAACGCAGCCTGGTCGGTCTCGTAGGTGAGGCCCTTGACGTTGTCCAGCGGCTCCTCGTACGACGAGTCGATGATCGCGAAGTCGACGTCGGGGTTCGCCTCGGCCGCAGCGGCGGTCGCGTCGGCGAGCAGGTAGCCGACCGTGATGGTCAGGTCGCAGCCCGCGTCGACCATCGCGGTGATGTTCGGCTCGAAGTCGGCCTCGGAGGTCGACTCGGCGGAGTTGGTCTGGAGGCCGAGGTCCGCGGCGACCGTCTGGAGGCCCTCGTAGCCCGCCTGGTTGAAGGAGGCGTCGTCGAAGCCGCCCGAGTCCGAGACCATGCAGGCCGTGTAGTCAGTCGAGGTGGTTGCGGACGCGGAGTCGGAGGCCGACGCGTCGGCGTCCTCCGGCGCGGCCGAGCAGGCGGCAAGGGCGATCGCCGAAGCGGCGGCGAGCGCACCGAAGCGCATCGTGTTCTTCATGAGTGTGGTTCCTCACTTTGTCTGGCCAAAGCGACGCCAGGCTGTGCGTCGCGTCACACCCTACGCGCGATATGTTTCGGAAAACTGCTCGGAATGTAGGTCTAGGTAACAAATCGGTGACGATCCGGCACTCAGACGCAGGTTAGGAGGCGGTCAGGCCCGCCGACGCATGCTTGACCGCCTGAGCCTGGGCCCGCGTCGTGATCAGCAGCGCCTCACCCGTGATGACGACGACGGCGTCCTTCACGCCGACGATCGCGACAGGCTTGGTCCCGCCCATCACGAGCGCTCCAGGAGCGTCGACGAGCTTCACGGGCTCCGTGCGATCGACCTTGATGAGGCCGTCCGAGTCGGGCGTGAGCATGCCGGCGAGCGAGTCGAAGTCTCCGATGTCGTGCCAGCCGAGGGAGGCGGGGACCACGGCGACGCCGCCATCGAGCGCGACGGGCTCGGCGATCGCATTGTCGATCGCGATCTTGGTCAGGGTCGGCCAGAGCTCGTCGAGGACTGCCGTGCGCTCGTCGGTGTCCCATGCGGCGGCGATCTTCCGCACGCCGTCGTGGATGGCCGGCTGAAGGCGCTCGAGGTGGCCCAGGAGCACGTCCGTGCCGACGACGAACATGCCCGCGTTCCACACGTAGCCGCCGTCGGCGAGCATGTGCGCCGCGGTCTCCGGATCCGGCTTCTCGGTGAACTCGGCGACCTCCATCGCACCATCGATGCCGCTGAGCCCGGGCCCCTGCTTGATGTACCCGAAGGCGCTCGACGGCTCGGTGGGCTGGATGCCGATCGTGACGATCTTGCCGGTCTTGGCCGCCGCGACCGCGGTGGCGACCGCAGTGCCGAACGCCTCGGTCTCGGTGATGACGTGGTCGGCCGCGAACGAGCCCATGATCGACGGGCCGCGGCGCTGCTCGATGATCGCGGCCGCGAGCGCGATCGCCGCCATGGAGTCGCGAGGGCTCGGCTCGGCGATCAGGCGCTCGGACGGGACCTGCGGGACCTGGGCGGCCACCGCGTCGGCATGGCGCGCGCCCGTGACGATGTACACCTCGTCGGTCAGCGCGGACAGGCGCGTGACGGTGTCCTGGATCAGGGTGCTGCCTGTCCCCAGCAGGTCCAGCAGGAACTTCGGTCTGGTCGGCTGGGACAAGGGCCACAGCCGGGATCCGACGCCCCCCGCGGGGACGACGGCGACGAGATCGGTCAGATGCGCGTGTCGAGCAGTCGAATCGGTCACAGGCCCAAGACTAGGATGACGAATGGTTCACCCGTCAACGATGAAGGGATGAAAGTGTCCCCCGCACCAACCCTGTATCGCGGCCATGAAGGCATGTGGATGTGGCTCGTCCACCGCTCCACTGGCGTCGCGATCTTCTTCTTCCTGTTGATCCACGTGCTCGACACGGCGCTGGTGCGCGTGTCGCCCGAGGCCTACAACGAGGTGATCGGCGCGTACAAGACGCCCGTCTACGGGCTGGTCGAGGCGGGCCTCGTGGCCGCGATCATCCTGCACGCCTTCAACGGGCTGCGGATCATCGCCGTCGACAACTCGACGTGGGCGCTGCGCCACCAGAAGAAGCTCGCGTGGGGGGTGTGGATCGTCTTCGCTGTCCTCATGCTCGGGTTCCTGCCGCGCCACCTCATGCACGTGTTCGGGGGTGCCTGATGTCCGCTCCTGAGCTGATCGACCCGAAGCCGCGCATCCGCTCGGGCCGCACCCGCCGCAAGGCCGAGCGCTGGTCGTGGATGTTCATGCGCCTGTCGGGCCTCGTGCTGGTGCTGCTGATCTTCACGCACCTCACGGTCAACCTCGTCCTCGGCGAGGGCGTGAGCCAGATCGACTTCGCCTTCGTGGCGGGCAAGTGGGCGGACTGGTGGTGGCAGGTCGCCGACTTCCTGATGCTCCTGCTCGCGATGCTGCACGGTGGCAACGGCATGCGGCTGCTCATCAACGACTACGCTCACTCGAAGGCGTGGAGAAGCGCACTGATGGGCGTGCTGCATCTGTCGATGGTGGTGGTCATCGTCCTGGGATCGCTCGTGATCTGGACCTTCGACCCGTGCCCCGTCGACGCCGACATGTCCCTGCTTCCCAGCTTCTGCGAGGATGTTCTTCAATGACCCTTCACGAATACGACGTCGTCATCGTCGGCGCCGGTGGCGCCGGCATGCGCGCAGCGCTCGAGAGCTCGCAGCGCGCGCGCACCGCCGTGATCTCGAAGCTGTACCCCACGCGCTCCCACACGGGCGCGGCGCAGGGAGGCATCGCCGCCGCGCTGAGCAACGTCGAGGACGACAACGCCGAGTGGCACACGTTCGACACGGTCAAGGGAGGCGACTACCTCGTCGACCAGGACGCCGCAGAGATCCTGTGCACCGAGGCGCCGCAGGCGGTGCTCGACCTCGAGAACATGGGCCTGCCGTTTAACCGCACCGAGGACGGGCACGTGGACCAGCGCCGCTTCGGCGGCCACACGCGCAACCACGGCGAGGCCGCGGTGCGTCGCGCCTGCTACTCGGCGGACCGCACGGGCCACATGATCCTGCAGACGCTGTACCAGCAGTGCATCAAGCAGGAGGTCGAGTTCTTCAACGAGTTCTACGTGCTCGAGCTCGTGCTGGACAAGGACCCGCAGGCCGCCGGGGACGACGAGACGGTCTCGGTCGCGGGCGTCGTCGCCTACGAGCTCGCGACGGGCGAGATCCACACGTTCCGCGCCAAGTCCGTGCTGTTCGCGACGGGCGGCGCCGGCAAGGTCTTCAAGACGACGTCCAACGCTCACACCCTCACGGGCGACGGCATGGCGATCGCGTTCAACGCGGGGCTGCCGCTCGAGGACATGGAGTTCTTCCAGTTCCACCCGACGGGCTTGGCCGGACTCGGCATCCTGCTGTCCGAGGCCGCGCGCGGCGAGGGCGGCATCCTGCGCAACAGCGAGGGCGAGCGCTTCATGGAGCGCTACGCCCCCACCATCAAGGACCTCGCGCCGCGCGACATGGTCGCGCGCGCCATGGCCAACGAGGTGCGCGAGGGACGCGGATGCGGCCCCCACAAGGACTACGTGCTCCTGGACCTCACGCACCTGGAGCCCGCGCACATCGACGCGAAGCTGCCCGACATCACCGAGTTCGCGCGCACGTACCTGGGCGTCGAGCCCTACACCGAGCCGGTGCCCGTCTACCCGACCGCGCACTACGCGATGGGCGGCATCCCGACCACCGTGCACGGCGAGGTGCTGCGCAACAACACGAGCAAGGTCAACGGTCTCTACGCGGCCGGCGAGTGCGCATGCGTGTCCGTCCACGGTGCGAACCGCCTGGGCACCAACTCGCTGCTCGACCTCAACGTGTTCGGCCGCCGCGCGGGCATCGCCGCCGCGGAGCACGCCCTCGCCACGGCGGAGGCCGCTCCCCTCGACGAGTCGGCCGCCGCGCCGCTGATCGAGCGTGTCGAGAAGTTGCGCTCCACTGTCGGCTCGAGCGGCTCGGAGTCCATCGCCGCGCTCCGCAAGGCGCTCCAGGAGACCATGGACCGCAACGCGCAGGTGTTCCGCGACGAGGCGTCGCTCACCACCGCGCAGGAGGTGATCGCGGACCTCCAGAAGCGTTACGCGGACATCGCGATCCACGACCGCGGCCAGCGCTACAACACCGATCTGCTCGAGGCCATGGAGCTCGGCTTCCTGCTCGAGCTGTCCGCGGTCGTCGTCCTGGGAGCCCTCAACCGCAAGGAGTCGCGCGGCGGCCACTACCGGGAGGACTTCCCGACGAGGGACGACGAGAACTTCATGCAGCACACCATGGTGTACGGCGAGAAGGACGGGCTGCGCCTCGACTACAAGCCGGTCGTGGTGACGCGGTACCAGCCGATGGAACGCAAGTACTGAGAGGGAGGTTCAGATGACTGCCACTGCCGACGCCACGACGCCCGCGGGCGAGGTCCCCTCCTTCGAGGTCACGCTCCGCATCCGCCGCATGAACCCCGAGGGAACCTCCGATCACGCCGCCGGCGAGGAGTACTGGGAGGAGTTCAAGATCCAGGCGCACGCGACCGATCGCGTGCTCGATGCGCTCCACAAGGTCAAATGGGACCTGGACGGCTCGCTCGCCTTCCGCCGCTCGTGCGCGCACGGCGTGTGCGGATCCGACGCGATGCGCATCAACGCACGCAACCGGCTCGCCTGCAAGACGCTGCTCAAGGACCTCAACCCCGCCAAGCCCATCCTGATCGAGCCGATCAAGGGCCTGCCGGTCGAGAAGGACCTCATCGTCGACATGGAGCCGTTCTTCGCGTCCTACCGCGAGATCATGCCGTTCCTCATGACGGACGGTCCCGCTCCCGAGCGCGAGCGCCTCCAGACCCCGGCCGAGCGTGAGCGCTTCGAGGACACGACCAAGTGCATCATGTGCGCGGCGTGCACGTCGGCGTGCCCGGTGTTCTGGACCGACGGGCAGTTCTTCGGCCCGCAGGCGATCGTCGGCGCGCACCGGTTCATCTTCGACTCTCGCGACGAGGGCCAGTGGGACCGCCTCGAGATCCTCAACGACAAGGCCGGCGTGTGGAAGTGCCGGACGGCCTTCAACTGCACCGAGGCCTGCCCGCGCGGCATCGAGGTGACGAAGGCGATCTCCGAGGTGAAGAAGGCGCTGAACACCGGCGAGATCTGAGCACCGCATCGTCCGCGTACCTGGTTGTCACTGTCCGGGTACCTGGATGTCGCCCTCGCGGGCTCAGCCGGTGCACGTCTCCATCGGGATCGTCGCCGCCTCGGTCTCCCCTGCATACGTGATGGACAGCGATGCTGAGGCGGCAAGGCAGGCGTAGGCATCGTTGACGGATGCCAGCACCTCTGCGAGCTCCTCGACCTCGTCGTCGGTCGACTCGACGGTGGTCTGCTCGACGTCCCAGACCGTGGCGATCGCGTCCACGATGACCCGCTCGCCGTCGCAGCCGTCGGTGAGGTCGAGGTCGAGCATCGGTGCGAGCGCACCGGAGTCATCCGGCTCGACCGACATCGCCCAGTGCGCGCAGATGTCGCCGATCATGACCTCGCCCGAGTCCGTGAGTCCGGCGCTGTACGCCGGCGTCTGCGCCAGGGCTGTCTCTGCGGCGTCCGCGGCGCGCAGGTACGCCTCGCTCGCGATGACGACGAGCGCGAGCACCGTCGACACCGCCACCACCAACTGCACCAACGGTGCACCCTTCACGCCGTTCACGGCGCCCCCTTGCGCTGCACGGGCGACCGCCCCCAGCGCCCGGTGACACTCAGTGTAGGAACATCCGGGCGGTGAGGCGCGGCGGCTGTGGACAAGCTCGAAGCCTGCGCACCCACCCGATGTCGACGCGGCGCGCGCCCGCCCGGCGCGCTCCCGCCCGAGGCTCAGGCGACGGCACTGGCCCGAGCAATTTCTGACACAGCACGGCCGCTCCACACGGCGTGTCTCACGCGGCGCGCCGTACGTCCGATCCGCTCTGTGTCAGAAAGTGTCCGCGAACGCACAGTGAAGTCCATGCGACAGCGCCGCTTCACGCGGAAGCGACACCCACACACCCGGAGAGCGCGCTGCCAAGGCGGAACCGGCACTCACGCACCCGGAAGTCGGCGACCGCGCGCAGGGTTCGAACGGGCACCGCGGAGAAGCCGGTCAGCCGTCGATCAGTCTGGCCGGCGACGACCAGGCGACCGATCCGAGGGGCTACTGCGCAGGCCGCGACCCCGCGGCCGCATCGTGCTTCGCGCTGGCGCCGGCGGCGTCGTCCTCGTCCTCGTCCTCGCCACCGGCGTCCCCTGGCTCGGCGCCCGCGTCGTCCTCCACGTCCGTGTAGTGGACCTGCCCGACCTCGGGCGCAACGTAGTGGGCGCCGAGCCAGGCAGCGCACATGAGGATGATGCGGTTCACGTAGTCGACGAAGACCATGAGCGTGATCACGCCGACGAACGGCGCCAGCACCTTGCTGTCCGTCGAGCCGCTCACGATGTAGCTCACGCCGATGCGGAGCACCCCGATCGCGAAGGCGGAGACGAGGATGATGTAGAGCAGCCGCATCGACCAGCGCGCGCCGCCGAGCATCATGAGCGCGAGGGCGACGTACAGCATGTCGGCGATGATGCCCGCGCCGAAGCCGATCAGCCGCACCCCCCACCACGGCATCGAGACGTTGATGGCGTCGGCGAACCATTCCGCCGCGCTCGTCGCCACGACCTGGATCGCGAGCCCGATGAGCGCGATCAGGAGCAGCCCGACGAGGGCGCCCACATCGCGCAGCTTGCCCATGACGGGCGACGAGTACTCCTCGCCGAGCATCGTCCTGATGGATGTCCGCATGCCCTTGATGAAGCGCGTCGCGGTGTTGATGAGGATGAAGAACGAGATCACGCCGACGATGCCTGCGACCGAGGTCGCGCTGCCGGAGCCGAGGTCGTCGGGCTCGATGATGCCGCTCGTGTCCCCGGTCGAGATCAGTCCGGGAACCGCGTTGCCGAGGTAGTCGACGAGCGACGAGCGCAGCGCCTCGTTGCCGGCGAGGAAGAGCGTGGCGAGCGTGGTCGCGACGACGAGACCCGCCGCGACAGACGCGAGGGTGAAGTAGGCGATGCCGGCGGCGAGGACGTTGCCGTTCTGGAGCGAGAACCGCTTGAGCCCCTTGGCCCAGGAGGTCGCCTCCCACCACTCCTTCAGGCGCTTGCCGCGTTCGGCGGCGTCCTTCGCCTGCGCGACGACCTCGTCCTTCTTGATCGACAGGGTGGTGGGCTCGGCCTCGTCGGCCATGTCGACTCCCCCTTCACCCCTCAGCGACGGTTCAGCGATGCAGCGCGGGCAGCAGCCCCACTCGATCGTAGATGCGATCCAGGGTGTTCTGCGCGATATGCGAGGCCTTCGCGGCACCGTCTGCCAGGACCGCGTCCAGCTTCTCGGGCGACTCGATCCACTCCATCGCGGCGTCGTGGACGGGCGTGAGCGCCTCGACGACGACCTCGGCGAGGTCCACCTTGAGGTGGCCGTACATCTTGCCCTCGTACTCGGCCTCGAGCTCGGGGATCGCCTTGCCGGTGAAAGCCGAGTAGATGCGCAGCAGGTTGGACACGCCGGGCTTGTTCTCGTCGTCGTAGCGGATGACGGTGTCGGTGTCGGTGGTCGCGGACTTGATGTTCTTCGCGATCTTCTTGGGGTCCTCGAGGATCTCGATCAGGCCCTTGGGGCTCGACGCCGACTTGGACATCTTCTTGGTCGGCTCCTGGAGGTCTTGGATCTTCGCGACCTCCTTGACGATGTGCGGCTCGGGGACGACGACGGTGCCCTCGCCCAGGCGCGTGTTGAGGCGCTGCGCGAGGTCGCGCGAGAGCTCGAGGTGCTGGCGCTGGTCCTCGCCGACGGGCACGAGGTTCGTGTCGTACAGCAGGATGTCCGCGGCCATCAGGACGGGATACGTGAACAGGCCGACGTTGGTGCCCGACTCCCCGACCTTCGCGGACTTGTCCTTGAACTGGGTCATGCGGCCGGCCTCGCCCATGCCGGTGAACGTGGACAGGATCCACGCGAGCTCGGCGTGCTGCGGCACGTGGGACTGGACGAACAGGAGCGAGCGCTCGGGGTCGACGCCCGCTGCGAGGAACTGCGCGGCGGTCCGGCGGGTGCGGTCACGCAGCACCGCGGGGTCGGGCGCCACGGTGAGCGCGTGCAGGTCCACGACCGAGTAGATCGCGTCGTGCGTCTCCTGCAGCTTGACCCACTGCACCAGCGCGCCCAGGTAGTTGCCGAGCTGGAGGGAGTCGGAGGTGGGCTGCATTGCCGAGAACACGCGAGGCTTCATGCAGCCATTCTGTCAAAGCCTGGGAGTGCACAGGGACGATGCGAGAGTCGCCTGGCGTGGGCGGTCCCTCGAGGCGTCAGGTCGCCTCGGGGTCGTAGGGGGCGACGGCGTCGCGCTGCACGGCCAGGGGGTGCCGCTTGCGCGGCACGGTCGGCAGGCTCTCGCCGACCGGCAGCGGGGACTCCTCGGCGAGGGCCTCCTTGACGATGCGGCGGGGGTCGTACTGGCGCGGGTCGTACTGCTTCCAGTCGACCTCGGGCGCCTCCGCGGTCAGGGTCTGCTTGCCCTCACGGATCATGTCGCGTCCGCGCTTGACGAGGTCGCGCAGCTGCTGCGCGTACTCGGGCAGGCGCTGGGGGCCGATCACCACCATCGCGATGACGAGGATGATGAGCAGCTCGCTGCCGTTGATGTCGAACACGGGTCTATTGTGCCGTCACTCGCGCGGGCCGGGAAGCATCCCGGCCCGCGCGGTCGGACCGGTGCGGGATCAGCGACCCGGCAGCGCCGGCGCTGACGGCAGTCCGTCGTCCGGGAGCTGGAAGTCCTCGGAGCCCGATCCGTCGTCGGTGCTGCCCGAGTCGGACTCGTCGCTGTCATCGCTGAACACCACGTCCTCGTTGGACGACAGGGTCACGGTGATGTCCTCCTCGGAGTCATCGCGCTGGATCGTGAGCACGACCTCGTCCCCGGGCGCCTTGGCCCGGATCGCGACGATGAGCTCGTCGGACGCGGTGACGGGCCGGCCGTCGATCGCGGTGATGACGTCGCCGGGCTCGATGCCCGCCTCGTCGGCGGGGCTGCCGGAGACGACGCCTCCGTCGATGTCGGCGACCTGGACGCCCTCGCCGGTGTAGGTGCTGTCGAGCTGGACGCCGATGACCGGGTAGGTCGCGACACCGTTCTCGATGAGCTCCTCGGCGGTGCGGCGAGCCTGGTTCGACGTGATCGAGAAGCCCAGGCCGATCGACCCGGACGAGTCGGTGCTCGTGGACAGCGTCGCGATCGCCGAGTTGATGCCGATGACCTCGCCGTCCGCGTTGATGAGCGGGCCGCCCGAGTTGCCGGGGTTGATCGCCGCGTCCGTCTGAATCGCGTCGACCCACGCGGTGGTGGTCTCGTCGGACGTCGTCACGGGACGATGCAGGGCGGACACGATGCCGGTTGTGACGGTGGACTCGAGGCCGAGCGGGGCGCCGATGGCGACCACGGACTGCCCGACGACGACCTCGTCGGAGTCGGCGAGCACGAGCGGCGTGACGCCGGTCTGGTCGATGTGCACGACCGCGAGGTCGTACTCGGTCGACTCGCCGACCACCGTGCCCTCGAGCTCGCTGCCGTCCGACTCGACAACGGTCACGGTGCCGCCCGAGTCGGCCACGACGTGGGCGTTGGTGAGGATGTAGCCGTCCTCGCGGATGAAGAAGCCGGAACCCGTGGAGGCGACCTCGCCGTTCTCGACGATCTCGATGACGACGACCGAGTCGGAGGCCTCGGCGGCGATCGACACGACGTCGATGTCGGACGAGGATGAGCTGGTGTTCGTCGTGGTCGAGTCGTCGTCGGACGAGGACGAGGCGGGCAGCGTGCTCGCGGTGCTCGAGTCGTCGTCGGCGCCGAGCGTGGCGCCGTAGATGGCGGCGCCGCCGAAGCCGGCTGCGCCTCCGAGGACCAGTGCGCCGACCGTGATCGCGGCGACCGTGCGGCCGCGCAGACCTGCGGCTGCGGGCTTGGCGTCCGCGGGAGCGGCGGTCTGGTCGGGAGTCGAGGCGAACGTCTGCGCGGTGGTCGCGGCGGGGGCTCCGTACGATGCGGCGCCGGGAGCGGCGTACGCGGTGGCCGCGTACGGACCGGCGGGCGCGACCCGGGCGGGCTCCTGCGACGACGCCGGGGCATCCGCCGCGTCCGCGGGCGCGGTGGGAGGCAGCTCCGCCGTCGCGTCGGCCATCGGCGGCAGCTCGGCCGTCTCGTCCGCCGTGGGAGGCAGCTCGGCCGTGGTCTCAGACGTCGTGGGAAGCTTCTCGGTGGCGTCGGGCGTCGCGGGCAGGGTCTCGGTGGTCTCGGCCTGGTCGTGGCCCGGGGCCGCCGCCGGCTGCGGGTCCCGCGCTCCGTACGAAGAGGGAGCGGCGAACGGCGATGTCGGCTGGGCGTCCTGCGAGGGCGCGCCGTCCTCAGGCTTCTGTGAGCCGTTCATGAAGGGTGCTGGCTCTTTCAGTCCGTGCCGATGAACGCATCGGCGATTTCAACAAGTCCGGAGGAGATGCGGTCGACGAGCCCTGGCTCCTCGTCCACAGGGAACGAGCCGGCCACGTCGACGAGCGTCGTGGCGTCGCAGCCGCCGCATGAGGCGGTCATGACAAGGTCGCCGTTCTCCCACACGACCGTGGTGGTGGTCCCGTGGACCACGTAGAGGGTGAGGCTGTCCGTGGTGATCGTGGGCAGCTCGGAGAAGCCGGCGCCGAGCCGACCGCGCTGCTCCGTCACCACGACGGAGTCGAGCCCGGCGGCGAGCGAGAGGACGAGCCCCTGCGTGCCGTCGGTGAGGGTCTTGACGGAGGCGCCGACGGCCTTCAGCGTCGAGTTCTCGCCGAACGGGCTCGACCATCCCTCGAGCTCGTCGGTCTCGTCGAGGTCTGCCGACGCGTACGTCGCGACGGTCGTGCCGCCAGAGTCCGAGCCTCCGGCTACCGCGATGTCGGCAGAGTAGGTCTCGGGGGCGCCCGCGACGTAGGCCGCCCCGACGCCTCCGACGACCGCCGCGATCGCGCCGAGCGCGAGCAGGCGCGGCCGGTGGTCCGGCGGGCGGACCGCCTTCGCGTGGTGCGGGTCCTCGTGCGCCGCGATCTCGGCCATCCGATCGCGGTCGAGCAGCTGCTTGGCGAAGGTCATGTCGATGCCGGCGGGAGAGCTGTTGAGACGCTCTCGCGCCTGGCGCAGCTCGCCGTAGCGGTCGCTGCACTCCTCGCATGATGCGAGGTGGGCCATCGCCTCGGCGGCGGCCTTCGAATCGAGGCGCCCGTCGAGGAGGTCGTGGACCGACCGCCCCAGGTGCCGTCCGGTCATCCGTCGCTCCGGGCCGGGGCCTGCGCCGATGCGGGCGCACGATGCGCGAGGGACTCGCGCAGCTTGGCCCTCGCCCGCGACAGGCGGGAGCGGACCGTGCCCATCTTGATGCCGAGCGTCGCAGCGATCTCCTCATAGGAGAGGCCCTCGATGTCGGACAGCACGACAGCGGCGCGGTACTCGGGCTGGAGGTCGGCGAGCGCGGCGATGATGTCGTCACCGAGGTTCGCCATGTCGAACGCGTCCTCGGGCTGACCCGAGCGCTCGTGCCGGTCGAAGCTCTCGGACGTCGACACGGTCGCGTCGTCGTCCGCCATGAAGTCGAAGCGGATGCGCTTCTTGCGACGCATCCGGTCCAGGAAGAGGTTCGTCGTGATGCGGTGCAGCCAGCCCTCGAACGTGCCGGGCTTGTACTGCGACAGCGAGTTGAACACGCGCACGAACACGTCCTGCGTGAGGTCCTCGGCATCGTGCTGGTTGCCGGTCAAGTGGTACGCGAGGCGGTAGACCCGTCCCGAGTGCTCCTCGACGATGCGTTCCCAGGTGAGCTCCGCCGGCAGCGCCGGTGCGGCCTCGACCGAGGCTGGGGTGGTGGCCGTGGTCATCGCCTCGCCTCCTTCTGCTCTGCTTCAACGCCTTGCCGACACTTCATGTTCCCATGGCCCCTCCAGCGCATCGAGCCCCCTGGCGCCGATCTGCGGCAACTCTGAGGGACGGTGCCCGATACGATGCCCTGGTAAGGGGAGGTGCCATGACCAACGAGGCCGCTAACTGGGCGTACGCCGAGGACTTCCTGGCGGAGGATCGGGCGCTGCTCGCCGCGCGTGACGCCGCCGAGGAGCTGGGGTGCGTGCCGGTGTTCCCCGCCGTGGGCAGGACCCTGCAGGTGCTCGCGCGCACGCTCGGGGCGCGCTCGATCGTCGAGATCGGTACGGGCACGGGGGTGGCGTCCATCCACCTGCTGCGCGGCATGGAGGCGACGGGTGTGCTCACCACGATCGATCTCGACGCCGAGCACCACAGGGCCGCGCGCCGCGCCATCACCGCGGCGGGCTTCGCGCCGGAGCGGGCGCGACTCATCACGGGCCGCGCGCTCGAGGTGCTTCCCCGCCTCACGGACGGCGGCTACGACCTGGTGCTGATCGACGCGGCCAAAGCGGAGTACCCGATGTACCTGGAGCACGCGCTGCGCCTGCTGCGCGTGGGTGGGGTGCTCGCGATCGACAACGCGCTGTGGCACGGCCGTGTGGCCGACCCCGCGCAGCGCGATGAGGAGACGACGGCGATCCGCGTCACGCTCAAGGCGGTGCGCGAGAACGAGGCTCTGACCCCGGTGCTGCTCACCGCGGGCGATGGCCTGCTGGTGGCGCTGAAGGACTCCGACGCGGCCTGAGCCGAGCCGGAGCCGGCCCGCGCGAGGCGGGCGGAGGAGACTACTGGAGCGCGGACTGAAGCGCGTCGCCGAGCTCCTTGACCTCGTCGGCGTTGATCTCCACGACCAGGCGGCCGCCACCCTCGAGAGGCATGCGCAGCACGTAGCTGCGGCCTTCCTTCACGACCTCCATGGGGCCGTCACCGGTACGAGGCTTCATTGCGGCCATCGTCTGCCACTCCTTGGGTCCTTGCGGTCGCGCGGCGCGCAACGCTTGTGTCATTCTACGGGTTTGGGCTGACGCGTCCCAAATCCCTCGCGCCGCGCCGCGTCGCCGCGCGGCTCAGGGGAACACCGAGAGGACGACCACGGGGACGCTCGCAAGGCCTCCCGCCAGCACGACGACGCCGAGGATGCTGCCCCACAGCGCCCTCGCCCTGAAGGGCAGCCCGCGACGTCTGGTCGCGTCGCGCGCGACGCCGCCGAGAACCACCGCGGCGGCCCCCCAGAGCCAGCAGAACATCTCGGCGTCGAGGAGCCGCTCATGCCACCAGACGGTAGGCCACGACCCGGCGTTGCCGTCTTCGGGGAGCATGAGCGGGTTGAACGTCCAGAAGCCCAGGAGCAGGGCGGCTCCGACGAGGGCGACCATTGGCACGCTCGTCTCAAGCGCGTGCACCCGTGAGGCGCGTGCCGTCGTCGCCTCCGTCGTCATCGCTGGCGCTCCCGTGCTCACAGGACGAGCATAGTGCCGTCACCGAGTGTCGTCACCGACGTGGTGCAGACGCCGGGGTGGCGTCCTCCGCCGCGCTCAGTCGACCGCGATCGCGAGGTCCGTCGTCACATGCTCGACGGCTTCGAGCGGATCGTCGGTGAGGCGGATCAGCTCCAGGTCGGCGTCCTTGATCTTCCCGTCGGCGGCCATCGAGTCCTTCATCCAGGAGACGAGCCCGGCCCAGTAGTCCTCCCCGACCAGCGCGATCGGGAACCTGTCGATCGTGCCGGTCTGCACCAGCGTGAGCGCCTCGAACAGCTCGTCCATGGTCCCGAATCCGCCCGGCAGAGCGATGAAGCCCTGCGCGTACTTCACGAACATGGTCTTGCGCGCGAAGAAGTACCGGAAGTTGATCCCGAGGTTCACGTACGGGTTCATGTCCTGCTCGTGCGGCAGCTCGATCCCGAGCCCGACGGACACTCCCCCGGCCTCGTGCGCGCCCTTGTTCGCGGCCTCCATGATGCCCGGGCCGCCTCCCGTGATGGTCGCGTAGCCGCGCTCGGCGAGCAGCCGTCCGACGGTCTCCGCGTGGGCGTAGTCGTTGGCATCGACCTTCGAGCGGGCGGACCCGAACACCGTGATCGCCGGGCCCAGCTCCGCGAGCGCGCCGAAGCCCTCCACGAACTCCGACTGGATGCGCAGCACGCGCCACGGGTCGTCATGGAGCCAGCTCGGGCTGTCCTGCTCCCCCAGCAGCCTCCCGGACGTGGACGTGGTGGGGACGTTGCGCCCGCGCAGCAGCACGGGCCCTTTGCGGTACTCGGCCACGGTGACCTCCTTGCATGGATGGATCGGTGGACAGGGACGATGCGGCAGCCAGGGACGATGCCTCGGTCGCGGTGGACGCCGATCAGGACGTGAGCCAGGCCTCCAGCCCGGCGCGCACCGCGCGGATCTGGCTGACGGGGCAGCGCTCCTGATCGGCGTGGGCGAGCTCGGGGTCGCCGGGACCGTAGTTGACCGCGGGCACGCCGAGCGCGCCGAAGCGCGCGACGTCGGTCCACCCGAGCTTGGCGCGGGGCGGCTCGACGCCGGTGGCGATGACCGCGTCGACGAACGACGTCGCGAGTGGCGCGTCGAGCCCGGGCCGGCAGCCCTCCGCACGGTCCGTGACGACGATGCGATGCTCGCCCACGCCGGACGCCGCGACGACCTCGGACACGTGCGCGATCGCGTCGTCCGCCGACTTGTCGGGCGCGAAGCGGTAGTTGATCGTGACGATGCATTCGTCGGGGACGACGTTGCCGGCGATGCCGCCGCCGATGCCGACGGCGTTGAGCCCCTCGCGATACGTCAGGCCGTCGACCTCGACCGCCGCGGCCTCGTAGGACGCGAGCGCGGCGAGCACGGGCGCGGCCGCGTGGATCGCGTTCACGCCCTTCCACGAACGCGCGCTGTGCGCGGCCGTGCCCGGCACGACGACGTCGACGCGGATCGTGCCGTTGCAGCCGCCCTCGATGGTCGCGCTCGTCGGCTCCCCGAGCACCGCGAAGTCCGCCGCGAGCAGGTCGGGCCGCTCGCGCGACAGGCGCCCGAGCCCGTTGCGGGTCTCCTCGACCTCCTCCTGGTCGTAGAGGATCCAGGTGATGTCGCGCGTCGGCGCGGTGAGCGAGGCGGCGAGGGACAGCTGCACCGCGACCCCGGACTTCATGTCCACGGTGCCGCGACCCCACAGGGTCTCCCCGTCATCGTCCCAGCGTCCGGGGACGTTGTCCTTGATCGGGACGGTGTCCAGATGCCCGGCGACGACGACGCGCTCGGCCCGGCCCAGCATCGTCCTGGCGACGATGTTGTTGCCCAGGCGGGTCACATCGAGGTGCGCGAGGGCACTGAGGGCCTCCTCCACCTGGTCGGCGATCAGCAGCTCGTCGCCCGAGACGGACGGGATGTCGACGAGCGCCTTGGCGAGCTCCTCGACGGGTGCGGTGAGGTCAAGCGTCATACGGCCACCCTAGCCGCGGGTCCTGACACGCCCTGTCACGTGCGTCGCCTCAACTACCCTGGGGACCATGACTCGCACCGCCTACGCATACGGACTCGCCACCATCGACGCCTCCGGCACGGTGCTGGACGTCTGGTACCCCGCCCCCGCCCTCGGAGAAGCGCCCGCGGACCACAGCGCACCCGCGGAGCTCACTGCGGCCGAGCGGGTGGATGAGCTGCGCGCCGTAACGGTCAAGGTCGTCTTCACGCAGATCGACCTCGACGCCGCGCCCGCCGACGTTCCCGACGCGTACCTGCGCCTTCACCTGCTGTCGCACCGGCTCGTCCTGCCGAACTCCCAGAACCTCGACGGGCTGTTCGGCGCGCTCACGAACGTCGTGTGGACGTCCGAGGGCCCGTGCGCCGTCGAGGGCTTCGAGGCCGTGCGCACGCGCATGCGCGCCGCGGGCAGGCACCTCACCGTGCACGGCGTCGACAAGTTCCCGCGCATGGTCGACTACGTCGTCCCGTCCGGCGTCCGGATCGCCGACGCCGACCGCGTCCGTCTCGGCGCCCACCTCGCGGCGGGCACGACCGTGATGCACGAGGGCTTCTGCAACTTCAACGCCGGCACGCTCGGCGTCAGCATGATCGAGGGCCGCATCTCCCAGGGCGTCGTGATCCACGACGGCGCCGACGTCGGCGGCGGCGCCTCGATCATGGGCACCCTGTCCGGCGGCGGCAAGGAGGTCGTGTCCGTCGGGGCGCGCTCGCTCCTCGGCGCGAACGCAGGCCTCGGCATCGCGCTCGGCGAGGACTGCGTGGTCGAGGCCGGCCTGTACGTCACCGCGGGCACCAAGGTCACCCTCAAGGGCCGCACCGACGAGGGCGGCAACCCGATCGTGGTCAAGGCGCGCGAGCTGTCCGGCCAGGACGGCCTCATGTTCTGGCGCAACTCCGTGACCGGGGCCATCGAGGTCGTGGCGCGCGAGGGCAAGGGCATCGAGCTCAACGCGGCGCTGCACGCGAACTGATGGCGGAGCGCCCGCGCCGCAGGGGGGCCAGGGCGATAGCGTTCCTCACCTTCGCGGCCGTCGCGGTCGCGGGCGTCGTGTGGGGTCCCGAGCTGTGGGAGCGGCATGGCGACCGCCTGTCCACCCAGAAGTGCACCGTGACCTTCGAGGACGCGAGCTACACGCTGACCGCGGAGCAGTCCGACAACGCCGCGATCATCGCGGCACGCTCGGTCCCCGCCGGGCTCAAGGCGCGCGCCGTCACGATCGCGCTCGCCACCGCCAACCAGGAGTCGGGGCTGCGCAACCTCGAGTACGGGGACCGCGACTCGCTCGGCCTGTTCCAGCAGCGTCCCTCGCAGGGCTGGGGCACCGAGGACGAGATCCTCGACGTGCGCTACGCCGCCGACGCGTTCTACGACGCCCTGATCGGCGTCTCCGGATGGACGGAGATGGAGATCACGGACGCGGCGCAGGCCGTGCAGCGCAGCGGCTTCCCCGAGGCCTACGCCAAGCACGAGGAGGAGGCACGGGTGTGGGCGACCGCCCTGCGCGGCTACGGCGGTGCGGACGCTGTCTCGTGTGACATCTCGACCCCGGACGCCTCCACTCCCACGGCCTTCTCCAAGCGCCTCGCGGCAGATTTCGGCGACGGGTTCTACTCGGTAGCGGTCAGCGGGATGGGAGAGGCGACGTCGGTGCGCGTCACGGCCGCCGATGGCTCGGAGGTGAGCCGCGACCAGGTGGCGGCGTGGGCGGTTGCGACCGCCAGCACGACGGGCGTGACCTCGGTGATCACGTCGGAGAGCTCGTGGAGCGTCGAGGACGGGATGACGTCGATCGGGGACGAGTCGCTCGGCGACGCCGTCGAGATCGGGATCCGCACCGAGGTGGAGCCGACGGCCTCGTGACGACTAGCGTCCCTCGGCCTTGCGCTTCATCTTGAGGTACTCGCGCTCGATCCTGTCCTCGGTCACGGCCCCCGCGCCGGGCAGGAACGCGTTCGCGGCGACGAAGATGAGCGCGATGCCCATCCCGAGCATCGCCCACGCGGGCCAGAAGTAGCCCCCGCCGTCCATCCACCACACGAACGTCAGGATCCCCCACACCACGATGCAGACCACGAGGTACCAGTAGAAGCCGTTGCGCGCCTCGACGCGGCGCTTCGCCTCACGCCTCAGACCGTCGTCGTCCATGGCGTTCTCCCCTCGCAGAGCTCCTCGCTCCACGGTAACGCGCCTGGAACCGACGCGCAGGGGCGGACCGCGTCAGAGGTCGCGGTCCTCCATGAGCACGAAGTCGCGGTTGACCTCGCCCGTGTAGATCTGGCGGGGGCGACCGATCTTGGTGCGCGGGTCCTTCATCATCTCGCGGTAGTGCGCGATCCAGCCGGGCATGCGGCCGAGCGCGAACAGCGGCGTGAACATCGTGTGCGGGAAGCCGATCGCGGAGTACAGGAGCCCCGTGTAGAAGTCGACGTTGGGGTAGAGCTTGCGCTCGATGAAGTACTCATCGCTGAGCGCGATCTCCTCGAGCCGCTTGGCCATCTCGAAGGTCTGGTTGTCGCCGCCGAGCTTCTCGAGGACCTTGTCGGCGACGCCCTTCACCACAGCGCCGCGAGGGTCGTAGGACTTGTAGACGCGGTGGCCGAAGCCCATGAGGCGGGCGCCCTCGGCCTTGTCCTTGACCTTCGCCACGAACTGCTCGACGGTGTCGCCGCTCTCCTTGATCTGGTCGAACATGCGCAGCGCGGCCTCGTTCGCGCCGCCGTGCAGCGGGCCCGACAGCGCGGTTACGCCTGCGGCGACGGACGCGTAGATGTTGGCCTGCGACGACCCGACGATGCGGACCGTCGACGTCGAGCAGTTCTGCTCGTGGTCGGCGTGGAGGATGAGGAGCAGGTCCACCGCGCGGCGGACCTCGGGGTCGATGTCGACCTCGCCCGAGCCGTCGGAGAACGCGATGCGCAGGAACTCGTCCACGTAGTGGCCGCCGCGCCTGGGCTCGATGAGCTCGCCGCCGCGGCCGCGGCGCTGAAGGTAGGACACGACGGTCGCGGTCTTCGCGAGCAGCTGGACGGTGGCCAGCTCGGTCTCGTAGTCGCCGCGGCCCACCGACTCGGGGTAGAACGTGCTCAGCGCGCTCAAGGCCCCGGACAGCACGGCCATGGGGTGCGCGTCACGCGGGAAGGCGTTGAGGAACGCCTTCATGCCCTCGTGGAGGTGCATGTGGCGCGAGACGCGGTTGTTGAGCGACGCGAGCTGGTCGCGGTTGGGAAGCTCGCCGTGGATCAGCAGGTGCGCGACCTCGAGGAACGTCGACTGCTCGGCGAGCTGCTCGATCGGGTAGCCGCGGTAGCGCAGGATGCCCGCGTCGCCGTCGATGTAGGTGATCGAGCTCGAGCACGAGGCGGTGTTCATGAACCCGGGGTCGACGGTGACGAGCCCGGTGTCCTTGAGGAGCGTGGGGATGGCGAAGCCGTCGTTGCCCACGCTGGCACGCTCGATCTCCAGGTCTCGGGTGACTCCGTCGACCGTCAACTGGGCGTTCTCAGCGGGGACCATGCGGCTCCTTCCAGACGACGCGTGCGCGCCTTGGGTGGGTGGGGCGGCACTGCCCCTCAGGACTTCTTGGCGACGAGTTTACTCAGAGTTTGCCAGTCGGCGCACTGCCTCGCCGATCCTCTCGTCCGTCGAGGTGAGAGCGATCCGCACGTGCCGACGGGCGGCCTCCCCGTAGAACTCACCCGGAGCGGCGATGATGCCCCGATTCGCCAGTTCGCCCAGCGTATCCCAGCAGTCCTCGTCCCGGGTAGACCACAGGTACAGGCCCGCCTGCGAGCCCTCCACGCGGAAGCCGAAGGCCTCCAACGCGGGCCTCAGCGCCTCCCGGCGCGCGCGGTAGACCTCGCGCTGCGAGGTGACGTGCGCATCGTCCGCGAGCGCCGCGGCCATCGCGGCCTGCACCGGCGCCGGCATGATGAAGCCCGCATGCTTGCGCACCTCGAGGAGACGCTTCACGAGCGCGGGGTCGCCCGCGACGAAGGCCGCGCGATAGCCCGCGAGGTTCGACTGCTTGGACAGCGAGTAGACCGAGAGCAGGCCCGCATGGCTCCCACCCGCGACCTCGGGGTCGAGGATCGAGGGCACGCCGCCAGTCACCCAGGGCTCGTCCCACGGCAGCTCCGCGTAGCACTCGTCGGAGGCGACCACGGCGCCGATCTCGCGAGCGGCCTCGACGATGCGGCGCAGCCCGTCGCGCGACAGGACGTCGCCGGTCGGGTTCGACGGCGAGTTCACCCACACGAGGCGCACCGACCGATCGCCGGCCCACTCGTCGACGTCGTCCGCCGGTCGGGGCGTCGCGCCCGCGAGCCGCGCGCCGACGTCATACGTCGGGTACGCGGCGGTCGGGTGGACGACGGTGTGGCCCTCGCCGATGCCGAGCAGCGCGGGAAGCAGCGCGACCAGCTCCTTCGAGCCGATCGTCGGCAGGACCCCGGCGGGGTCCAGGTCCGGCACGCCCCGACGCCTCGCGTACCAGGCCGCGATCGTCTCGCGCAGCGGCGCGGTGCCGTACGTCTGCGGGTAGCCAGGGGCGTCCGCGGCAGCGATCAGCGAGTCCCTGACCACCTGGGGGGTCGGGTCCACGGGCGTGCCGACCGAGAGGTCGACGATCCCACCCGGATGCTGCGCGGCGCGCTCACGGAAGGGGACGAGCGAGTCCCAGGGGAAGTCGGGCAGCGCTGACGGGTGAAGAGCCACTGACGCGTCAGGCCTGCGGCGGGAAGGCCTTGATGACGTCGTGATCGTGCTCGATCACGCCCATCTTGGCGGCACCGCCGGGCGAGCCGATCTCGGAGAAGAACTCCACGTTCGCCTTGTAGAAGTCCGACCACTTGTCCGGCAGGTCGTCCTCGTAGTAGATCGCCTCCACGGGGCACACCGGCTCGCAGGCGCCGCAGTCGACGCACTCGTCGGGGTGGATGTAGAGGCTGCGCTCACCTTCGTAGATGCAGTCCACCGGACACTCGTCGACGCACGCCCGGTCCTTGACGTCGACACAGGGCAAAGCGATGACATACGTCACGGTGACTCCCTCCCAAGGGCCTCATGGAACTCTCGCATCATACCGCCGCGCGGGGCACGAAAACGTGCTGGTACCCCCGCCGGTATGGGCCTACTCGTCGGAGCTGTCCGCGCTGTCGGAGCTGTCGGAGCTGTCGGAGCTGTCGGACGCCGACACGCACTTGACCGCGTCATCGGCGTTGTAGGTCCACGTGAAGCTCTCGTCCTTGACCTGCTCACCGTCCAGGAACACGTCCCGGTAGTTGGTGATCGTGAAGCCCGGCTGTCCCGCGCTCTTCGCGGCGCAGTTCGCCGAGGTCACCTTCTTGGTCGTGGGCTGGACGATGTTGGTCTTGTCGGACGCGTGCGTCTCGACCGTGTAGTACGGCGTGGACCAGACGTCGACGTGCACGTAGCCGTCCTCGACGTAGGCGTTGAAGACCGCGGCGTACGGGGTGTCGTTCGTGAAGCGCACGTTGATCTGCGTGCCGTAGATGGTCGACTCGCGTCCGGCGGGGTAGCGCTCGAACCACACCGTGTGCGGCCGGAACTGGTTGATGTCATAGCCCGCGAAGTAGGCCGCGTTGTACGTGGTGGTCGCCATCTGCGACAGGCCGCCGCCGATGCCGTTCGTGAGGACGCCGTTCACGATCACGTGCGCGTAGCCGTAGCCCTCCTCCTCGGTGATGGGCGACAGCACGTCGTGGAGATTGAACTCCTCGTCGGGCAGGATCACCGTGCCCGCGACGTCAGCCGCGGCGGTGATGAGGTTCTGCGTGCGGATCGTCTCGTTGGTGAGCGGCGTCTTGAACGACGACACGATCTCCTTGAAGTCGTCCGACCCGAGCGTCTCCGTCGTGTACTCCGCCTCGGTGGCCTTGAACGGCATCTCTGCCGTGGCGTCGTCAGCGGTCACCGCCGTGACGAGCGTCGCGCCGAGCGCGTCGGCGTCGACGGTCAGGCCCGGCGCACCCTCGTCGATCACGATCTTGTGCTTCGCGTTGAAGCTCACGGTCGCGTCGACAGGATCCGTGACGAGCTCGGGGTGGTCCCCGAGAAGGGTCGTCGCGATCGACTCGCCGTCGATCGAGAGCGTGTAGGCGCCGTCGACGATGTCGACGCTCGCGGCCGCGGCGATCTGCTTCGCGGGGACGACGATGTCGTCGCCGTCCCACGTGAGCGTCGCGTCGGTGCTGAGCGCGCCCGAGTTGAGGGAGTCGGCGTACGACTCCGCGTCCTCGAGAGACAGATCAGGCTCGGTGAAGGTCGCCGGCACCTCGATCTGCGTCGAGGGCCACGCGTCGTTCACGGTCGTGCGCACGTCCTCCGTGGTGACATCGACCTGCGAGATGCCTGCGACGGCCTCGGCTACCCCGTCGACGATCTCCACGCGGGCATCCGACGCGTCGACGTCGAGGACTGATGCGACCACGGCGGTCTCTGCCTTGAAGGCATCCTCGTCGGTGGTGATCGAGGGGTCGATCTCTCCGATGCCCGCGACGTAGCTCCACAGGCGCATGGGGTCCAGGCTGAAGCCGGTGTGTCCGGCGACCGTCTTCTCGACGTTGATGGACAGGCCGAGCTTCTCGGGGAAGGTCAGGTAGGACGAGCTGTCGACGGTGAACGACACCGCCGCCGCGTCGACCTCGTCCGCGGCGGGGGTGAGCGCGGCGATCGCGTCCTCTGAGGTCATGCCGCCGATCTCGACGCCGAGGACCGTCGCACCGTTCGGCACGCGATCAGCGATCGCGGCCTCGGCGATGACGTACAGGAGGCCGATCACGACCACCACGATCGCGACGACGCGGGGCCAGCGCCTGCGGCGCTTGGGCTCGGGCTCGCGCGTCAGGAACTCCGGCAGCGGCTCCTCGTCCGGCTCCTGCAGGCCGACGTAGTTGGTCTGAGTCACGGGATCGATCGGCTCGATCGGAGCCGCCTCCTGCGCGGGAAGGATCTCCGTCGCGTAGCCGGGATCCTCCTGCGGCGCGGGATCGGCAACGACCTCTGCCTCTGCCTCTGCCTCGGGCATGAACTCCGCCGCCGCGAGGACGGCCGTCGCCTCTGCGGCATCGGACGCGCCAGGCTCGTAGGGCTCGGGCTCGGGCTCAGGCTCAGGCTCAGGCTCAGGCTCAGGCTCAGGCTCAAGCTCAGGCTCAGACTCAGACTCAGACTCGGCAGCGTCGGACTCGACAGGCTCGTCGGGCTCGAGATCGGCGGCGAGCGCGGAGGCGGAGGCCGTTGCCAGCCCGGTCTCGGCGTCCGCGGCGTCCTCCTGGTCCACGACGGGTGCATCGCTCTCGGGCTCGGGCGCGAAGATGGACCTCCGCTCGGGCGCAGCAGCGGGCGCAGGCTCAACGTCGGCCTGAGCCTCAGCCTCAGGCTCGAAGTCGGGCGCAGGAGCAGTCTCGGCCTCGACGTCGAGCTCGGGCTCGATCTCAGGCTCCGACTCGGCCTCAGCCTCGCCCTCCGAGGCGGATTCCGCCTCGGGCGCGGGCGACTGCGACGAGGGCGCGGTGAAGCTCGCGAGGTACGGGCTGATCGGAGCCGGGCTCGCCTGCTCCGACGCATCGGCTGCCACCGGCTCCTCCGCCGCGACCGCATCGTCGGCGACTGCAGCATCGTCCGCGACCGCATCGTCGGCGACTGCAGCATCGTCCACTGCAACCGCATCGTCCGTGGCGGCGACGTCCTCGGTCACCGAGGACGTGTCCGCCTCCGGAACCTGATCATCGACGACGTCCTCGGTCGCCTCGGCCTCAGGATCGACGACGCCCTCCGCGGTCTCGGGCGCCTCCGCGCTGGCAGCGGCGCTGCGGCGCTTCTGCCCTGCCACGGTCCTGCGGCGCACCTGCCCGCCGCCCTGCTGCTGCGCGTTGTCCAGCCGACGCCTACGCGACATTCTCACGTCCCTTGATCAAGAAGCTCGGGGTGAACGACACCAGCACGATCGCCGCCGCCGAGCCGAGCAGATAGGTGTAGCCGAGCGCGTCCTCGACGATCAGCACGGAACCGCCAGGGCCCTCCTGCGCGAGCAGGAACACGACGAGCGCCCAGGCGCCCGAGTAGAGCGCGAGGCCCGCCCAGTCGTGCCAGGCGCGCGCGAACAGCGCCCCGGTGAAGGTCATCGCCACGACGGCGATCACGCCGAAGAAGGGGTAGACCCGATGCGAGAGCGTCCCGACGGCCGCGATCGCGGCCCCCATCAGGAGCAGCCCTCCGAGTCCAAGAGCATGCCGCGTCATGCCGCCTACTCTACTTCCGGCCGTACGGGACCTCTGCCAACCGCCGGGCGTGTGCGGACACCGGCCCGACGCCCGCCGCGGCGGTTGCGATCCCTCGAGACGACGCAGGCCCGGCCCCCACGACGGGGGGCCGGGCCTGATGCCTGAGGTGCCGGCTGGCTACGCGTTCTGACGCTTGGCGCGCGACGCGGCGCGGCCGCGCTCGGTCTGGTCCAGGATCACCTTGCGGATGCGCACGTTCTCCGGCGTGACCTCGACGCACTCGTCCTCGCCCGCGAACTCGAGGCACTCCTCGAGGGTCAGGCGGCGCGGGGGCGCGAGGCGCTCGAGCTCCTCCGCCGTGGACGAGCGGATGTTGTTGAGCTTCTTCTCCTTGGTGATGTTGACGTCCATGTCCTCGTTGCGCGAGTTCTCACCGACGACCATGCCCTCGTACGTGTCCTCGGTGGGGCCGACGAAGAAGGTGCCGCGCTCCTGCAGCGCCATGAGCGCGTTGGACGTGACCGCGCCAGCGCGGTCCGCGACGAGCGAGCCGTTGGAGCGGTACTCGATGAGACCCGCCCAGGGCTCGTAGCCCGCCGCGATCGACGACGCGATGCCGGTGCCGCGGGTGTCGGTGAGGAACGTCGAGCGGAAGCCGATGAGGCCGCGCGCGGGGACGATGAACTCCATGCGCACCCAGCCGGTGCCGTGGTTGGCCATCGACTCCATGCGGCCCTTGCGCGACGCGAGGAGCTGCGTGACGGCGCCGAGGTGCTCCTCGGGCACGTCGATGGTCATGTGCTCCATCGGCTCGTGGACCTTGCCGTCGATCTCCTTGGTGACGACCTGCGGCTTGCCGACCGTGAGCTCGAAGCCCTCGCGGCGCATCTGCTCGACGAGGATCGCGAGCGCGAGCTCGCCACGGCCCTGAACCTCCCACGCGTCCGGGCGCTCGGTCGGGAGCACGCGGATGGAGACGTTACCGATGATCTCCTTGTCGAGGCGGTCCTTGACCTGACGCGCGGTGACCTTGGCACCCTTGACGCGGCCGGCCAGCGGCGAGGTGTTGATTCCGATGGTCATCGAGATCGCGGGGTCGTCGACCTGGATGAGCGGCAGCGGGCGCGGGTCGTCGAGGTCGGTGATGGTCTCGCCGATCGTGATGTCCTCGATGCCGGCGATCGCGACGATGTCGCCCGCGAACGCCTTCTCAGCGGGAACGCGCTCGAGGCCCTTGGTCTCGAGCAGCTCGGTGATCTTCACCTGCTTGATCGAGCCGTCGTGGCGGGCCCATGCGACCTGCTGGCCCTTGCGGATCTCGCCGTTGAAGACGCGCAGCAGCGCGAGGCGGCCGAGGAACGGCGACGCGTCGAGGTTGGTGACGTGCGCCTGGAGCGGGGAGCCCTCGTCGTACGACGGCGCGGGGATGCGCTCCATGATGACCTTGAACAGCGGCTCGACGGTGTCGCCCTCGGGGAGGGTGCCGTCGGCGGGCTGGGTGAGGGAGGCGATGCCGTTCTTCGCGGACGCGAAGACGACGGGGACCTCGAGCAGCGCATCGACGTCGAGGTCGGGGACCTCGTCCTCGAGGTCGGAGGCGAGGCCGAGCAGCAGGTCGTGGGTCTCCTCGACGACCTCGTCGATGCGGGAGTCGGGGCGGTCGACCTTGTTGACGACGATGATGACCGGCAGCTTCGCGGCGAGCGCCTTGCGCAGCACGAAGCGGGTCTGCGGGAGGGGACCCTCGGACGCGTCGACGAGCAGGACGACGCCGTCGACCATCGACAGGCCGCGCTCGACCTCGCCGCCGAAGTCGGCGTGGCCGGGGGTGTCGATGACGTTGATCGTCGCGCCGCCCTCGGGGGCCGCCTCGCCGGTGTAGCGGATGGCGGTGTTCTTCGCGAGGATCGTGATGCCCTTCTCGCGCTCGAGGTCGCCCGAGTCCATGGCGCGGTCCTCGACGTGAGCGTGGTCGCCGTAGGCGCCGCCCTGGAGGAGCATCGCGTCCACGAGGGTGGTCTTGCCGTGGTCGACGTGGGCGACGATCGCGACGTTGCGCAGGTCTGAGCGCAGGGGCATGCGTGTACTCGTTTCGTAAGGGAGGGAGCCGGTCCCTCCCTGGGCCGACGGCCTCATTGTATCGCCGTCCGAGCACGAGCCCCGCTCCGGCCGGAACGCTCACCCTCGCGGGGGACGCGCCGATGGGAGGGCGACAGCATCGCGCACGCCGCCCGCGTCGCGCGCCACAGCAGGAAGGGCACCGACGATGGCGACACTCAAGCCGACGCGACAGCACGCAGGCCTCGGCACCACCGACTCAGTCAGGCGCGTAGGCCTCGAGGCGTTCATCGACGGGATCCTGATCCCGGTGTTCATCGTCGGCCTGGACGGGCGCATCGAGTACATCAACAAGGCCTCGTGCGGCGCGATCGGCGCGATGGGCGGCGTCTCGCCCGAAACGTTCCTCGGCGTCGTGATCGAGGACTTCAAGAACGTGTCGCGCATCTCCGTGAGCCCGGCGGACTACCCCAAGCACAACTCGTTCTCGATCAACGGCGGGTTCGTCGCGACGACGTTGAACCTGCTCGTCGATGACAAGGGCCGGCCGACCTGCTTCACGTACTCGTGGGAGGACCGCACGCAGGCCGAGCAGATCCGCAGGTCGTCGCACGACACCGCGCAGCAGATCATGGCCCTGTCCGGCCAGCTCGAGGTCGTCACCGGCCAGCTGAGCCAGCAGGCGCTGAGCACCTCGGACGGCGCTACGACCGCCGCCGCGGCGGTCGAGCAGATGAGCGCGTCGGTGCACGAGATCGCGTCGTCCGCCACCAAGGCGGTCGAGGTCGCGAACGAGGCCGTCGGCGCCGCGGGCGAGGCCACCGACCGGGTCACGAAGCTCGACTCGTCGAGCCAGGAGATCGGCGTGGTCGTCAAGCTCATCACCCAGATCGCCGACCAGACCAACCTGCTCGCCCTCAACGCGACCATCGAGGCCGCCAGGGCCGGAGAGGCCGGCAAGGGCTTCGCCGTCGTCGCGTCCGAGGTCAAGGAGCTCGCCCGCGAGACCGCCGACGCCACCAAGCGCATCACCGAGATGATCAGCGGCCTTCAGGACGACAGCGCGCACGTCACGACGTCGCTCACCGCGATCACCGAGCTGATCGACCAGATCTCCGGCGCGCAGACCTCGATCGCGGGCGCGGTCGAGGAGCAGTCCGCGACCACCAACGAGATCTCGCGGTCGGTCGCGGATGTCGCGAGCACCGCGCAGACCACCTCGGAGGACGTGGCGACCATCGCGGCCGGCGTGGCCGAGGTGGCCGAGGCGTCGCACGCGCTGGAGGCGCTCACCAACCAGTAGCCGTCCGCGTGGCACGCTGAGGGCATGGAGATCGTGCACCTGGCGCGTGCGTCGGATTGGGAGGCCGCGAAGACGGCCGGTGAGTACCGCGTCTCTGGGGTCGGGATGACCCTCGAGTCCGAGGGGTTCATCCACTGCTCGACGTGGCTGCAGCTGCCGCGCACCGCCAAGCGCTTCTACGCGGACCTCGCGGAGCCGCTCGTCGCGCTCGTCATGGACGAGGACGCGGTCCGCGGGCGGGCACCGAGGTCCGGTACGAGGGCGACGACGAGCAGTTCCCGCACATCTACGGCCCGATCGACCCCGCCTGGGTGTCGCCGCGGCCCGCGAGCATCGAGAAGGGCTGGCTCACCTTCGAGTGAGCGGCTTCGAGTGAGCGGCTTCCAGCGGGCGGGAGCCCGCCGGGACGATGCGGGTCGGGGTTCCGGGACGATGCGGCTCAGGCGGCCACGGCGGTCGGCGGCTCCACCGTCGGGGGCGCGGTCGGCGGGACGAGGACCGTGACGTCCTCGGCCACCGCATCGTCCCTCTCCCCCAGCTTCACGACCACGACTCCGCCGAGGACGAGCAGCGCGCCGAAGGCCTGGGTCAGGCCGGGGGCCTGGCCCAGCAGGAACCACGCGAACAGCGTCGCCGCGACCACCTCGAAGAGTCCCACGAACGACGCGAGCCTCGCGCCGAGGCGGCGGGTGGCCGCGATGCCGGCCACGTACGACACGCCCGCGGTGATGACGCCGAGCGCTCCTAGGACGGCCCACAGCGGCGCGTCGAACGGCACGAAGTGAACGGTCCCGGTGTGGAAGGCGATCGGCAGGACGCCGAGCGCGGCCGCGGTCACCAGGCCGAGGGCGGCGACCACGAGGCCTCCCGCGGCAAGCGTGAGCGGGGGCAGCTCGACGGAGTCGTCGCCCGAGATGATGAAGTAGCCGGCCGCGCCGATCATCGCGCCGAGAGCCCACGCGATGCCGGTGATGGACAGCGGGCCGCCTCCCACGATGTCGAGCAGCAGGAACAGTCCCGCGGCGGCGACGCCGGCTCCGAGGAACGTGGCGCGGGTGGGGCGATGGCCGTACCGCACCCACATGAACGCGATGACGGCGAGCGGGGAGAGGTACTCGATGAGCAGCGCGACGCTCACGTCGAGCGTGCCGACCGCCATGAAGTAGCACAGCTGTGCGCCGACCACCGCGAGGAGGCCGTACGCGACGATCGTCCCGAGGCCGCGACGCAGCAGGGACCAGTCGCCCTTGAGCGCGAGCAGGCCGGGGATCACGAGGACGACGGCGGCGATGGCGACGCGCGCGAGCGTGGCCGCGCCCGCGGACCAGCCGAGGTCCATGAGCCCGCGAGCGAGGCTTCCGGACAGGCCGAAGGAACCTGCCGAGACCAGCGCGAAGCCGAGTCCGGAGGTGAGACGCCCCACACGTGCGTCATGAGTCAAAGTCGCCATGGCACCTGACATTAGCGGGGCGATGGTAATGTGTCAAAATGCGTTTCACCGATGACACCGCCATGGCGCTCGAGTCGGGCGTACGCCTGTCCAACACCGAGCTCGAGCCGGACACGATGACGACCCTCGACCAGCTCGTGTCCTTCTTCCGCGAGTACGGCTACTCCGGCCCCGAGCCCACGCAGCGCGACCTCGCGCAGGTCCGCGCGATACGCACCCCCCTGCGCGAGCTGTTCACCGCGACGCGCGACGAGGCGGTCCCGCTCGTCAACCGGATCCTCGAGGAGGCGCAGGCGGTCCCCCGCCTCGTGCGCCACGACGAGACCGACTGGCACATCCACGCGGTCGCCGACGACAGCCCCTTCGCCGAGCGCGTGATGGTGGAGACCGCGATGGGCATGGTGGACGTGATCCGTGAGGACGAGATGAGCCGCCTGGACCGCTGCGCCATGGACGACTGCGACGGCGTGGTGATCGACCTGTCCCGCAACCGATCGCGCAAGTACTGCTCCGTGACGTGCACCAACCGTGCCGCGCAGGCGGCGTTCCGCGCCCGCCAGGCCTCCGAGGACTGAGGAACCCTCTCACCTTCGAGATCGCGGCCGATAGGGGCCATGAGCGGCACCCGGGGGGCGCCGCCTGTCCCGGGAGAGACCCATGCACTTCGGCAGCACCCACTCGCCCCACGGCCGCGGCGACCACCCGCTTCTCAGCAGCACCGCGAGCCTGCGCGCGATCCTCGACAGCCTGCGCGCCAACGTGTTCCTCGCGGACCTCGACCACAACATGATCTACGCGAACCCCATGGCGCTCGAGGCGATCAAGGGCATCCACGGCTCGATCAAGGACAGCTTCGGCGTCGACAGCGGAGACATGCTCGGCGGTCAGATCCACCGCTTCCACTCCGACCCCTCGCGCATCGCCCGCCTCCTGGGCGACGGCCGCAACTTCCCGCGCGAGGCATCGTTCTCCTTCGGGGAGACGACGCTGCACACCAACATCAACACCGTGAAGGACGCCGCCGGCAAGGTCATCGGCTACTGCGTGGTGTGGACGGACGCCACGTGGGACGAGTCCGTCGGCGAGGTCGCCCGCGACACGAGCGGCCGCATCCTCGACAAGAGCGACAGGCTCGACTCGCTCTCGCGGGCCCTCACGGACCAGGCGAGCCGCACCTCGGACGGCGCGCAGACCGCCGCAGCCGCGGTCGAGCAGATGAGCGCCGCCGTCAAGGAGATCGCGGGGTCGACCGCGCAGGCCTCGACCGTCGCTCGCGACGCCGTCGACTCGGCGAGCGCGGCCTCCGAATCCGTGTCCAAGCTCGACGCCTCGAGCCAGGAGATCAGCGTGGTCGTCAAGCTCATCACCCAGATCGCCGACCAGACCAACCTGCTCGCCCTCAACGCGACCATCGAGGCCGCCCGCGCGGGAGAGGCCGGCAAGGGCTTCGCCGTCGTCGCCTCCGAGGTCAAGGAGCTCGCCCGCGAGACCGCCGACGCCACCAAGCGCATCACGGACATGATCGCCGGCCTCCAGACCAACGCGTCCGAGGTCACCGAGGCGCTCGGGTCCATCTCGGGCCTGATCGACCAGATCTCCGAGGCCCAGACCTCGATCGCGGGCGCGGTCGAGGAGCAGTCCGCGACCACCAACGAGCTCGCCGCCTCGGTGAGCCGCGTGGCCCAGGCGGCGCAGGAGACCACGCACGACGTCGCCGAGATCGCGCAGGAGGTGGGCGACGTTCGCGACGAGACGCAGAAGCTTCAGCGGGTCGCTTCCGGCTCCTGACGCCGCCGCACCGCGCGCGCGACGACCCCCGCCGTCACCTGGCACGCCACCGCGGCGGCCCACATGAAGGCCGTGCCCCCGATCCTGTCCGCGCGCGTGAGCGGGCGGCCTGCGCCTTCCAGCTCATGCCTCGCGCGCCGCGCGCCCGGCAGCATCACCGGCACCGCGGTCGCGACGCCGGCCGTGTAGCCGCGCGCTGCCACCGACTGCGCGAGGTGGGTCCACACGTGAGCCTCGAGCCCCGCGACCGCCGCGCGGTACAGGCGCGAGCGCCCCTCGGTCCTCGCCCCGCGCACGCACGCGGTCCCGACCAGCACGCCCATGAGCCCGACCGCCAATGCGCCCTGGGATCGGTCCATGCGCACCGCGTCGATCCCCGTGGCGTCGGCGAGCCGCTGCGACATCGCGGGGAACGCTGCGATCTCCTCGAGGTCGTGGAGGGACCACGCGAGGAACAGCGCCGAAGGACCGGACAGGGCCATGCCCCCAACGTAACCCCGCATCGTCCCGGCTACCCTGGGACCATCGGACGATGCCGGGGAGGGCCTCATGGACGACTCGACGGTGACGGGGCTGCTCGCGGAGCTCGAGGCCCTCGAGGACCCCAAGATGCGGGCCATCAACGAGCGCCACGGCGACGACCACGGCGTGAACCTCACGAGGATGCGGGCGATCGCGAAGCGCCTGGGCAAGGACCAGGACCTCGCTCTCGCACTGTGGGGGACGGAAGGAACCGCTGCGAGGCTCCTCGCGCTGCTCGTGTGCAAGCCGAGGGCGTTCTCCGCCGCGGACCTGGACGCGATGATGCGAGACGGCAGGCGCCCCAAGATCCAGGACTGGCTGATCAACTACGTCGTCAAGAAGGGACCGCACGCCGCGGAGCTGCGCGACCTGTGGTTCGACGACCCGGACCCGTGGGTCGCCGCCGCAGGCTGGGCGCTCACCTGGGACCGCGTCGTGAAGAGCCCCGAGGGGCTGGATCTCGACGCGCTGCTGGACCAGGTGGAGCGTGAGATGAAGTCCGCCGACTCGCGACTGCAGTGGGAGATGAACAGCACGCTCGCACAGATCGGCATCACGGACCCGTCGCGCCGCGAGCGCGCTCTGGCGATCGGCGAGACCCTCGAGGTGCTCAAGGACTACCCGACGCCCCCGAACTGCACCTCGCCCTACGCGCCGCTGTGGATCGCGGAGATGGTGCGACGCAGCGAGGGCTCCTAGGCCTCGCCGAGCACCGACTGCCCGATCGGACCGGGGTTGTACGCGATCTCCCACAGGAAGCCATCCGGGTCCGCGACGTAGCCTGACCGCCCACCCCAGTCGCGCGTCGTCGCCGCATGCACGAGCGTCGCCCCCGCCTCGACCAGCTCGCCGATCACGCGGTCGACGTCCTCGATCTCGCGGACGTTGTGCGCGAGCGTGAACGGAGGCGCGCCCTCTCCCCTGGCCACCGGCCCGATCTCGGCGACCGCGGCATCGTCCTGCCACAGCGACAGGACCACCCGGTCAGCCACGCGCACCATCAGCACCTCGCCGGGCACGTCGAGCTCCGGCGTCCAACCGAGCGCCTCGACGTAGAAGGCGCGGCTGCGCGCGAGATCGCGGACGACGAGGGTGACGAAGGAGAGTCGCGGGTCCATGCCTGCGACGCTACGCCTCGGGCATGACATCGTCCTCGGCGAGGTCAGGCTCCGCCGTGCCCCGCTCGTCGACCATGGCCGCGCCGACGAGCAGATCGGGAAGACCTCCGCGCGGGTCGATCGCGGCCCACAGCACGAGCGTCGCCGCGAACGCGTGGCCGAGGATCACCAGGTAAGGGCTCACTCCCGACGCTCCCTCGAGCCCGGAGCCCACCGCGCACAGGGTCGCGTAGACGCCGAGGCCGGCGAACCCGCGCAGGACGATGCGGGCGCGGCTGACGTCGCCGCCCCAGCGCCCGGCGGGGCGGAGCCACACGATCCGCTCCCCCCAGGACGGCCCCCCGCGCACGACCGACGGGACCAGCACGACGAGCCCGCCGATAGCGAAGGCGAAGGCATGACGCGAGGCCGAGTCCGCGTCGGTGCCGCCCGCGGGCGCCACGAGGTCGATGACCTGGAACGACAGGAGCGCCGTGGCCCACAGGATCGCGAGATCGAGCACGACCGACGCGCCTCGGCGCAGGCCCAGCACGGGCCGAGGCCGCAGCCGCCCCTCGGTGAGCCTGCTCGCGGGAGGCATCCAGAACAGCAGCAGGGGCGCGATGATCGCACCGATGAGCGCGCCGAGCGAGTTCGCGAGCAGGTCGTCGATGTCGGCGACGCGATACTGGCAGCCGACGAGCGACCAGCCCCCCGAGTACTGCGTGAGCTCGATCGCGAGCGACGCGAAGACGCCGGAGAGCACGGCAAGCACGAACGGCATGTTGAAGTAGCGTCGCGCGAGGATGCCCCACGGGATGAAGAGGACGACGTTCATCGCGACCTGCAGCACCGTGAAGGAGAGAAGCGCGTCGGGCATGCCGTAGTGCGCGACGGCCCAGCGGATGTCGTCGATCGAGTGGAAGACGTCCAGCTCCATCGTGCCGCCGCGATCGGACGCGCACCACGAGTCGGTCCCGGGGGTCGGAAGCAGGGTGTACGCGACGAGCGCGACACCGTAGATCGAGACCGCGGCGGCGCCGCCCGCGCGCGTGAGGCTCAGGCCCCCGTAGGCGCGGATCTGGTACAGCAGGAGCGGTGCGAGGATGACCCCCCACAGGGCTCCGCCGGTGATGATCGCCGCGAAGGCGGGCGAAGCCCAGGTATCGAACACAACTGCTATTCAACCCGACGCGGGCTGCGCGGGGCGCGATTCTGCGACAACTGTGGGTTGCGGTGGACGGTCAGTCGCCGTCTCCGCCATCGCTTCCGCCATCGCTGTCGGAGTCTCCCCACTGGCTCCAGTCCACGTCGGACTCGTCGACGCTCGCGTAGGGGTCGCGCGGCGTCTCCATCGCACGGGCGTTGCGCCAGACCTCGGCAGGCGACTCGCCTCGCCGAGCCGCTGCGATGAAGCCGTAGATCAGCAGCGCGGCGACCAGGCCGAGGACGACGTAGACGATGGTCATGCGATCGCTGCGGTCGGAGAGGACATGTCACTTTCCTACAGGGAACGTGAAGCGATGTCGAGCAGGCCTCGAGGATGGCGCCGCTCGAGCCCGCCTCATCTTCGCGGTCTCGGCGCGGGGAGTGCCTCGGCGGTTCCCCGGACGAGCTCCTGCAGTCGGTCGGGGTCCTCGAGGAGGTCCGCGTCGACGATCGGGTGAGGCTTCGCACCCGGGTACGGCTCGCCGACGTCGAAGCCCTCCGTCACCGGCGTCGGTTTGAGGAACAGCGTGTCGTCGCAGATCAGCCCGACGAACGTGTCCTCGCAGTACAGCCCGAACTCGCCGAACATCGCGCGGGCGCGGACGTCGAGAGGCGCGAGCTGCTCAAGGAGATAGTCGACGGTCTGTCGCGAGGTGGCCATGGACTCACCGTAGGCCGGGGGTCCGACACTGTGCTCGGCCGGCAGACCGCCCCGCCGGGGCGCACCCGACCCGGCCACGTCCGTACGATGCTTCTCGTGCCCCTCACCCCAGCCCGAGCATCGTCCTGATGCCTCCCCGTTCGCCGCTCCCCCAGCGCCACGGGCTCGACGCCGCGTGGGTGCGCACGCCCGACCCGCTCCCCGACGGATCGCTTCAGCACGGGACGATGCGGGAGTTCCTGCTCGCGCGGCTGCCGGCCGCCGCGGAGGTTCCGCGCCGGCTGGAGGCCGGCGAGTTCGTGGACGATGCGGGGCGGGCCTGGACGGGGGACGAGGACTATCGGCCGCGTACGTTCGTGTGGTTCCACCGCGAGCTCGCGCCCGAGACCCCCGTGCCGTTCCCGATCCCCGTGCTGGACCGCACCGAGAACCTGCTCGTGGTCGACAAGCCCCCCTTCATGGCGACGACACCGCGCGGCTTGCACGTGCGCGAGACGGCGCTCATCCGCTTGCGCGTCGAGCTGGACCTTCCCGAGCTGGCGCCCGCGCATCGTCTGGATCGCCTGACCGCCGGAGTGCTGGTGCTCACGACGCGGCGCGAGGTCCGCGGCGCGTACGCGAAGGCGTTCCAGTCGCGGCGGATGTCCAAGACGTACGAGGCGATCGCGCCGCACGATGCGTCGCTCACCTTCCCCCTGCGCCTGGTCGGGCGCATCGAGAAGCGGGTGGGGACCCTGCAGGCCTCGCTTGTGCCAGGGGAGCCGAACGCGGAGACCCTGGTCGAGGTCCTCGAGGTGCGCGGCGGCTACGCGAGGTATCGACTGACGCCCGTCACGGGCAAGACGCACCAGCTGCGGCTGCAGATGTCGGACGCGGGGCTGCCGCTCGTCGGCGACCCGCTGTACCCGCACGTGCTGCCCGATGACCCGGCCGACTTCTCCGAGCCGCTGCGGCTCGTCGCTCGCCGCCTGCGCTTCACCGATCCGCTTGATGGCGCGGAGCGGGACTATGCGAGCCCGCGCGAGCTCGAGTGGCCGACAGCCTAGACCCCGCGCGGCTCACGAGAAGGGTCAGACCTTCTTGACCACGCTGGACTTGAGCTGCATCTGCCCGAATCCATCGATCTTGCAGTCGATGTCGTGACCATCGACCCCGTCGACAAGCCGGATGCCGCGCACTTTGGTGCCCACCTTGATCGGCTGGGGCGAGCCCTTCACCTTGAGGCTCTTGATGACAGTCACGGTGTCGCCGTCCGCGAGCACGTTCCCGACGGCGTCCTTGATCACGCGAGGCTCGTCGCCAGCCGTATCGACCTCCAGCTCCGCCGACCACTCGTGACCGCACATCGGGCACACGAGGAGCGCGCCCATCTCGTAGGTGAGGTCGGACGCGCACTCGGGGCAGGGAGGCAGGGTGTCGCTCATGCGGCCAACGGTAGCGCGGCATGCGCGGCGTGGCCCGGCGGTCGTGAACCTAGCCCTCGTATCCGATGAGCCAGGTGATTCCGAAGCGGTCGACGACCGTGCCATCATGGGCACCCCACGGCCGCAGCTGCAGCGGATCGCGGATGCGGCCGTCGTCGGCAAGGGCCGCGAACCAGGACTCGAGCTCAGCGGGCTCCGCCGTGCCGAGCAGCGAGAACATGACCCCACGAAGCTCAAGGGCCTCGTCGTCGGGCCCCGCGTCGGCCGCGAACAGTTCGACTCGCCCCTGCAGCATGCCGTGGGCGATCGAGTCCTGCGGCCCGTCCGTGCGGCCGAAGTCCGCATACGAGTTGAGCACGAGGTCCCCGCCGAAGACTCCCTGGTAGAACGTCAGGGCGTCGCGCGCCGCACCGTCGAAGTGCAGGTACGGGGTGAGACCGGTCATGCGACGACGCTAACCCCTTGGCCGACGGCGGGCCAGCCCGTCCACCTCGCCACGTACCGCCGCCTGGCCGGGATGGCGATAGACGAGCCCGTAACGCCAGAACAGCTTCCGCCGCACCGTCGAACCCGGGAGGACATCTGCGGCGATGGCGCGGATCTCATCGAGGCCGAGCACGGGCTCCGTGGTGGGTGCTGACATCGCCACGCGGGACTCCGCGGCGTCGCGTCGCTTGAGGAAGCCGAGGATCGGGTTCGCCAGGAGGGCAGCGGTGGACACCACGCGGTCCGCTGCAGTCTCCTCCCGATAGCAGCCGACGATGATCACACGTCCGCCCGGCCGCAGCATCGCCCTCATCTGAGCGAGCGTCTCCTGAAGCGGAAGATGATGCACCACCGCCACAGCGGTGATCGCGTCGTATGACGGCGCGGCTGAGAGCGTCGCGAAGTCCTCGCACGACACGGTCACGTTGTCGAGGTCGCGCAGTCGCTCCTCGGCGAGACGAACCGTGGCCTCATCGCTGTCGATGCCGCGCACGGAGTCCACGGTCGACGCCAGCGCGCGCACCAGGTTCCCCGTCCCGCATCCGACGTCGAGCACGGCGTGCGCCCCATGGGGGACACTCCGCAGTACCCAGCTCCGATAGTGGTCGTTGTGGCTCCACGGGTACGCGCGGTTGAACTCATCGAGGCGACGAAGGAGGCGCTCGCGTCTCGACGCGCGTGCGATGCCGACGAGACTCACGCGTCGAACGCTACCGGGCCGCGCGATGTCCGCGGCGTGCGGAGTGCTAGTAAGCGGGTGAAGGCTCCTCCTCACCGTAGGAGACGAAGCCGTCGTCGCCGATGCTGACGCCGCCTGCGTCCACCTCGTCCGACCACACCGCGTCCCCGACGACGATGGCCGCGAGCTCGCTGACCTCGTTCGCGTCGAACCGCGTGGTCAAGGTGCTCTCCTCGCTGCCGCCGAGCTCGATCAGCCGATTGGCAGAGATCTCCTGCGTGAGCGGATACATGTAGCCCACCAGCGCATCGTCGTCGTACAAGGGGGTCGAGCCGGTGATCTGCTCGCTGAGGACGAGGTAGAACCGGATGAACGCGTCCTGGTCCGGGTCGCCGGTGAGGACCACGTGCGAGAGCGTGATGCTCGCGGTCTGGGCGTCGACGAGGTCGATGGCGTAGGTCCACCCGCCGTTCGCGCCATCGCCGAATGCCACCGGCGCCGTCGCATAGTCCTCGAACATGCCGAAGGACAGCGGGTACCGGACCGTGCTGGCCGACGGCGTCACGGAGGCCGACGGGTCGCTCGGCAGCGACTGCCCCCATTCGACCGCGAAGCAGCCCGGATGCTGATCGACCATCTCGCCGACCGCATAGCGACCGAGGTCGTCGCCATCCGCCGTGGAGACCTTGACGGTGTAACGCGTCAGACTGGTCGGCTGGGTGACGGAGAGCCTGAGGCTGTCGGCCTCCGCGTCCCCGATGATGCCCTGCAGCTCGGCCACGGAATCGGCATCGGCTTCCAACCCCACCAGGAGCTCCGCCGTCACCGCGTCGACATCGCCGTCCTGCGCCGCCTCGAGGAAGCCTCGCACCGCCGATTCCACGCTCGGTTCGCCGCGGTCACATGAGTTCGCCGAGGCCGCCGGCTGCACGGGGGATGCGTCGAGCACGCTGCCGCCCACGCCGCTCGCGACGAAGGCGACGACCGCGACTGCGCTCACCGTGCCCGCCGTGTACCACGCGGCCCGACGCTGTCGACGGCTCCTGATCCGCTGCCACGCGGCGGCCGAGCGCAGGGCGCTGTCGCCCCGCGCATCGATCTGTCCGCCGACCCGGTCCGTACCGTCGTGAAGAACCTCTCCCAGGTCGCTCATCGCCGGGCCTCCTTCACTCTCACGGTCTCTCGCAACTCGTCGTCGTCGCCCGGTTCGAAGTGCTGCGAGAGCAGCGCTCGGCCGTCCGACAGGTACCGCTTGACCGTGCCCTCGGAGGCCGTCATCGCGGACGCGACGGCGGCGACGGTCATGTCGTCGAGGTAGCGCAGGACGATCGCGGTGCGCACTCGCGGAGGCAGCGACGCGAGCGCGACGGCGACCGCTTCGTCACTCTCGACGGCAACCTCTGGGCTGGGGACCACCTCGTCGCGAGCGAGCTTGGGGAGGCGTGCCGTCCATCGCGCGTTCCTGCGCACGGCGTCGATATGAAGGTTCCGAATCGTGGCCCGCACGTACGCCTCGGCCGCGGCGAGGTCCTGCCACCGTCGCCGCTTCGAGAAGGTCTTGACGATCGCGTCCTGGACGAGTTCCTCAGCCCCACTGTACGAGCCGACCAGCGCGTACGCATACGCGCTCAAGCGCCGCATCGACTGCGCGTACAGCGCCTCGACGACGTCCCTGTCCTTCATCAATCAACCCCCGATCGAAGGGTAGAACGAACACCCTCGTCGATCGGTTGGGACGCTCACTCGTGAGCGGGCACGAGCCGGCCCGCCCCGGACCAGGCGGGTCACGCCGTGAGGAACCACTGCGTCGCCATCGCAACGTAGACGCCGATCAGGGTCCACGCATGCGCAGGCAACCCGGTCCACGAACGCCTCACCGTGAACGGCTCCGTGGACACGTCCCGGTCCGGACCGCCGAGCGCCTCCACGACCTCCTCCGCCACCTGGTCCACGCGCGTGCGGCGTTCGAGCATCAGCATGAGGTTCGTGGCCTGAATCGCCCCGCAACGGCGCGTCGATCCGTCCGACAGCACGAGCTTCAGCGACGAGAGTCCCTCGGACTCCACCGAAGCGACCGCCTCACGCGGATACTCGACCGTCGTGAACGTGCCCACCACCGTCAGGCGCGCATCGTCCACGACCACCCGCCGGCGGAAGGCGGCCGCGGATCCCCACGCCGTGGCCAGCACCGCATACGTCGTGAAGACCAGGACCCCCGTCACATCGTGAGCCTCACGGCCGACGGTCACCGACACCAGCGTCACGATGAACGACATGGGGTAGAGGGCCAGCATCGCCAGCGTGCGAAGCGGCTCCGACGTACGCCAGACCTGAGCCTCACCTCGGACACGCTCCCTCACCGCGCGCGAGCTCCCGAGATTCATGCGGGAAGCATAACCGTCACTTCGTGCCAACTTCCGGGACATGCAAGCCATCTCAGCCCCCTGCCCCGGGACCGAGACGGCCCCCGCAACGACTACGCATTGCCGCCAGAGGCTAGACGGCGATTACACGTTGAATCTGAACTCAACCGCATTCCGTGGCCGAACATCGTCTGGGGAGGGAGCCCTTCCCCTTCTCGCCGACCCGCGCTCACGCCACCGCCCCTCGACAAACCGCGCACGCCGCTCGGAGCAGGTCTCGGCAGCACCTAGCCCCAGGTGCCTGCGGCCCTCCGCAAGTGGTCGGCCGCCTGCTTCACGCGATCCCGTAGCTCGGCGGGTTCATCGATCAGCACCTCGCAGCCGAGCGCGGCCAGCACTGGCGGCAGCCAGTCCAGGCTCTCGGCGTGGATCTCGGCTCGGTACCAAGCCGGGACACCGTCGTCCGTGCCGTCGGGGGGCGGCTCCAGCCGTTCCAGTCGGGCAACACTGACGGGCAGGTGCTTCCGGATGTGCTCCTGCGCCGCATTGATGCGCAAGACGACGCGCCACCGGTAGTCCGCCGCAGCGAACCGCTCGGAGAGCGAACTGGCGACGTCGAGGTCTGGCGACGGGTCGAAGGCGCCTGTCAACGGCCGCACAGTGTGGATCCTGTCGACACGGAACGTGCGCTCGTCGTGCCTCGCAGGATCGAACGCGACGAGGTACCACCGCCCTTCGCGGGACCCGATGCCGTAGGGGTGGACGATGCGGCGGGAAGGCGTGCCCGTGCCGTCGACATAGCGAAGCTCGACGACGCGTCGGTGACTGGTCGCCTCCGCCAACGTGAGCATGATCGCCGGGTCAGGGCTGACGTCCCAGGCGCGCAGCGTAGGCATCCCCATCACATCGAGCAGTCCGTCGATTCTTCCGGCTTCGGATATGGGGAGAGCGCGCTTGACCTTGGCCAAAGCCGTCTGCGCTGCAAGGCTCGGCGGGTCAGCCGACGCCTGGGCGGCCGCAAGACCGAGGAAGACGGCGACTGCCTCTTCCCTGCCGAACACCAACGGCAGGACTCGCTGCCCCGCCGCAAGGCGATACCCGCCGTATCGCCCTCGCACGGTTTCCACCGGGACACCTATATCGACTAGACGGGCAACGTCGCGCCTCACGGTGCGCCCGTCAACGCCCAGGCGGCCGGCCAGCTCCGCAACAGTCCGCAGATCAGCGGACTGCAACAGCTCGAGCAGTTCGAGCACCCGCGCGGTCGTATCAGCCACGTCTCTCATCCTCGCACCGATATAGGACAGATTCTGTCCACTATGGCACATACCGTGGTGCTCACAGCGTCGGTCCAGACGCCGCCCCCATCTACGGAAGGCCCCACACATGCAGCTCGCAGCCACCCGGATCTTCACCGACGACGTCGACGACCTCGTCGCCTTCTACGACCAGGCGACGGGTCTCACCTCCGTGCGAATCCACCCTCTGTTCGCGGAACTCCGCACCGGGACCGGAACTCTCGCCATCGCCTCCACCGCCACCGTCGCACTGCTGGGCGACAACGCAGCCGAGGCCCGAGCGAACCGCAGCATCGCACTGGACTTCCTCGTCGACGACGTCGATGCCACCTACGCGCGGCTCAAGGAGACGGCAATCGAGCTCGTCAACGTCCCGACCGACATGCCGTGGGGCAACCGCTCCCTGCTCGTTCGCGACCCCGATGGCAACCTGATCAACTTCTTCACCCCGGTCAGCAAGGACGCTCAGCAGCGATTCCCGCAGCAGAGCTGATCACCGAACCCTCACAGCGCGGGGATGCGGGAGAACGCCGAGTCCGCACCGCGTCCTCGCGCGGGGGAGGCGAAGGCCTCCCCGGAACCACACGTTGAAGCGGAACTCCACCGCGTTCCGTAGTCGAATAACCGCTTGCTGTCCACGGGGTCGCACTGCTTGACTGGACAGCAAACGGTTGTTGTATCAACTTTCCGTTCCACCTGTGCGAGGGGGCAGAGGATGATTCTCGGGATGCTGTTGATGGGATTCTTCGTGATGGCGCTCCTGCCGCCACGATGGCAGTTCTTCCTCACCGTTGCGATCGCAGGCGGGCTCCTGTGGGTCTCGACCTTCTTCATCCCGGAGACCAAAGACACGGGAACGCTGACCTACTCGCAGCTCATACCTTCAGCATTTGGGATCGGTGCCGCCAACGCAGCCGTCGGAGCGGCGTTCGGCTGGGCCGTCGGCTGGAGTGTTCGATGGGGCTTCCACAAGATCCTCATCGCGGTACGCGGCAGGCGCGTCAGGGTCAGCGGCTAGCGTCGCAAGAACCCGCGAACGCGGCCACCTACGGCACGTCCTCGCCGGACTCGACATGCTGGCGCACCGCGTCAGCGAGCGGCGGAAGATAGTTCTCCACCACGTCCCGGATCACGGCGATGTCGACGCCGAAGTACTGGTGAACGAGGATGTTGCGGAACCCGCGGATCTGCGGCCAGGCAATCTCGGGGTGCGCCGCGACTACTTCAGCGGTCAGATGGCTTGCGGCTTCGCCGATGATCTGGAGGTTGCGTTCGATCGCGTCCTCAGCCATATCGATGACGTCGGAGTCACTGCCGTCAAGAACAGCGACATACCGCCGGCACCGCTCGATCGAGTCAAGGATGTCCTCGATCCGCTGCTCGACGCTGCGACTCACAGAGCGACCGCATCCTCGATGGCCGACTGCGAGATCTGCCGCTTCAGCAACTGCGCGGGGAAGACGTCGATATCGTCACGGCCGAACAGCGCCCTGACCTCCTCCATCAGCCCCGAAGCCCGCATAAGGAGGTTGCCGTCCGCGGGGTCCATCTCCACGAGGATGTCGATGTCACTGTCGCCGTGAGCCGTGCCTCGCGCGACAGAACCGAACAGCCGGGGACGAGTCGCCGCATACTTGGCCAGAAGGGCCTCGAACTCCTCGCGGCGCACGTCGATGAGTCCGCGAAGAGCCACGCTCTCCGGAGTCACATCGGTGGCAGACATAGGCCCAGGATAGAGGGCGTCCCCTCGCGGGTCGAGGACGGAGAAGCGTCAGCCGCCCTTCAGCGGCCAGTCGCTGCGGACGCTGTCTCTAGACGGCAGATGTGAGACGGCGACTACTACACGTTGAACCTGAACTCCACCGCGTTCCGTAGCCGAATAACGTCTGGATGTCCGCGCAGCGAACTGACCAAAGGCCCCCGCGCGATGGCGCGGGGGCGCTGGCAGAATTCACACTCCGCCCACGCCATCATCGCTCGGCGACGGACGATCTACCCAGCGGCGACAACGCCTCCATCGGGTGCAATCTCCGCGATGCGCGCGAGGTCAGCGTCGGTGAGGGTGATGTCGGCTGAGGCGGTGTTCTGTGCGACGCGTACGGGATTGCGTGAGCCGGGGATCGGGACGATGTAGTCCTTCCGTGCGAGCAGCCAGGCGATCGCTAGCTGGGCGAGCGTCGCGCCCTTGGCCTCGGCAAGCTCGGTCAGTTGGTCGACGAGGGCGACGTTCGCGTCGTAGTTCTCGGGGGCCCACCACGGGATGTGCTGGCGGAAGTCGTGCGGTCCGTACTCGCTGCGGGGCTTGACCGCGCCGGAGAGGAATCCGCGGGCGAGCGGTGAGTAAGCGACGAAGCCGATGCCGAGCTCTTCGAGAACGGGGAAGAATGCCTCGGACTGGCGGGCGAAGAGCGAGTATTCGGTCTGCACGACCGAGATCGGATGGACCGCGTGGGCTAGGCGCACGTTGTCGGGCGTCGTGTTGGACAGGCCGAGGTACTTGACCTTGCCGGCGTCGACGTATTCCTTCATGACACCGACGACGTCCTCGACGGGGACGGCCGGGTCGTGGACGTGCTGATAGAGCACGTCGATGTGGTCGACGCCGAGGTTGCGCAGGCTGTTGTCGACGACGTTGCGCACGTGGTCGAGCTGCGAGTTCGGGGCGAACGTCGGAGTGAAGCCGAACTTGGTGGCGATGGTGACCTGATCGCGGATGGGCGCGAGCGCGGTCCCGAGCAGCTGCTCGCCGACGCCCCAGCCGTACATCTCGGCCGTGTCGAAGTGCGTGACGCCGAGGTCGTGCGCGGCGCGGATCGCGGCGATGGACTCGGTGTCGTCGGTCGGACCGTAGCCGACTGCTGTGCCCATCGCGCCGTAGCCGATGGCGGAGACGGCGAGGCCCTCGCGGCCGAGGATGCGCTGTTCCATGGAGTGTCCCTTCTCGAATGACTTCACGACAGAATACGCCTAATATGTCAGACTCTGCCACTTCTGGCGCGATATGATGAATCTATGAGCGAGGTCACCAGGCCCGGCGGCACGCGCGCGATCGCGCGCGACGCGGTCCGTGCACGCATCTCCGAGGTCGCGGTGGACCTCTTCGACGAGCACGGTTTCGACAACGTCACCGTCGAGCAGATCGCCGCCACGGTCGGGGTCTCGCCACGAAGCGTGCACCGGTACTTCCCGGCGAAGGAGGACACCGTCATCGGCGATCCCGCCGGGTGGGGCGAGCACGTCCGGGATCAACTCGCGGCACGTCCGTCCGAGGAGCCCATCTGGGATGCGCTGCTCGCGTCCTACGAAGCGCTGCTCGCGACCCCGGGTCGCAGCGAGGTGCAGGGCAGGAAGGCGATGCGCGTCCTCGGCAGCACTCCGGCGCTGCGGGCCAGAAACCTGGAGAAGCACCTGCTGTGGGCACGCCTGCTCGTGCCCGTCGTCGCCGAGCGCCTCGAAGGCGACTATCGAACTCTGCGGGCCGAGACCATCGTCCAGGCCTCCCTTGCCTGCTTCGACATCGCGCTCACCGCGTGGGCAGAAACTGATGCCGCGGACAGCGCAGTCGAACTCCTCCGCCGAAGCTTCGGCGCACTCCAACCCACTGCGTAGGCGTCTCGCGTAGCAGCCGACGCCGCACTTGTCCGACGCGCGTGACCAGCGTGCTCAGCGATCACCTAACAACGCGACACGAGCGTCGGCCTAGGAAGAGCGGCCAGATGTTGAACCGGAACTACACATTAAACCTAAATTCGACCACGTCGCCGTCGACCATCACGTAGTCCTTGCCCTCCATGCGGACCCAGCCCTTGGCCTTCGCCTCGGCCATCGAGCCGGCCTCGACCAGGTGGTCGAACGAGACGACCTCGGCCTTGATGAAGCCCTTCTCGAAGTCCGTGTGGATGACTCCGGCAGCCTGCGGCGCGGTCCAGCCCTTGTGGATGGTCCACGCGCGGGCCTCCTTGGGGCCGGCGGTGAGGTAGGTCTGCAGGCCGAGCGTGTCGAAGCCGATGCGTGCGAGCTGGTCCAGGCCCGACTCCGTCTGACCTGTCGACTCGAGCATCTCCTTCGCCTCGGCCTCGTCGAGCTCGATGAGCTCCGACTCGAACTTGGCGTCCATGAAGATCGCCTTGGCGGGCGCGACGAGCGCCTCGAGCTCGGCCTTCTTGTCCTCGTCCAGGAGGCCCGCATCGTCCGTGTTGAAGACGAAGATGAACGGCTTGGTGGTGAGGAGGTTGAGCTCCTTGAGCTGCGCAAGATCCAGTCCGGCGACGGGGCCGCCCGCGAAGAGCGTCTGGCCCGCCTCGAGGATCTCCTTGGCCTCGAGCACCGCGTTCAGGAAGTCGGCGGACGCCTTCTTGGCGCGCACCTCCTTCTCAAGGCGCGGGACGACCTTCTCGATCGTCTGGAGGTCGGCGAGGATCAGCTCGGTCGAGATGGTCTCCAGGTCGCCGGCCTCATCGGTCGAGCCCTCGACGCGGGTCACGTCGGTGTCGGCGAACGCGCGCGTCACCTGGCAGATCGCGTCGGCCTCGCGGATGTTCGCGAGGAACGCGTTACCCAGGCCCTCGCCCTCGGACGCGCCCTTCACGATGCCCGCGATGTCGACGAACGACACCGTCGCGGGCAGCTCGCGCTCCGAGTGGAAAATCTCGGCGAGCTTGCCGAGCCGCTCGTCCGGCAGCGAGACGACACCGACGTTGGGCTCGATCGTCGCGAACGGGTAGTTCGCCGCGAGCACCCCCGCGCGGGTCAGAGCGTTGAAGAGGGTGGACTTGCCGACGTTGGGCAGTCCGACGATTCCGATAGTAAGAGCCACGGGCAAGCATTCTACCGGCGTACGCACGCACGCCGGGTGGCGGGGGTCCCGCATCATCCATTCCCCTCGCCCGTGAGCCGACCTATCCTGGCGGCATGACGTTCGAGGAGATCTTCGCCCCCGGCCTGGGCCGCGCGAAGGAGGAGATGGAGCGGGAGAAGATGCTCCCCGCTCCCCCGCCCGTCGCGGGCGCACCGCCGCCTCCCCCGCCGCCCGACGGAGTGGAGATCCCGGATCTCGACAACCTGGAGCCGTTCGAGGAGTGAGTGCTGTGGCCCAGAGACGACGAGGGCGGGACCGGTTGAACCGGCCCCGCCCTCGTGGCGTCTCAGCTGAGCGTCAGACGCCCCACTCGATCCCGGCGCCCGGGATCGCGTCGAGCAGACGCTGCGTGTACGGCTGCTTCGCGGACTCGAAGATCTCGTCCGTGGTGCCGGACTCGACGATCTTGCCCTGCTCCATCACCGCGACGTTGTCGGCGATGACGCGCACCACCGCGAGGTCGTGCGTGATGAACAGGTAGCTCAGCCCGAGCTCGGCCTGCAGGTCCGCCAGGAGCTGGAGGATCTGCGCCTGGACGAGCACGTCGAGCGCGGAGACCGCCTCGTCGAGCACGACCACGTCCGGCTTGAGCGCCAGGGCGCGCGATCGCCACGCGCTGACGCTGACCGCCGGACAGCTCGTTCGGGTAGCGGCCGGCAAGCTCCTCAGGCAGCGACACCTGATCGAGGAGCTCGAGCACGCGCGCGCGACGAGCGGCCTTGTCGCCGACCTTGTGCACCTTCATCGGCTCGGCGATGGTCGCGCCGATCGAGCGCTGCGGGTCGAGAGACGAGTACGGGTCCTGGAACACCGGCTGCATGCGCGCACGCAGGTTGAACAGGTCCTTGCGCGACACGTTCGTCATGTTCGTGCCGCCCACGACGATGTCGCCGGCGGTCGGGACCTCGAGGCCGAGGATCATCTTCGCCGCGGTGGACTTGCCCGAGCCGGACTCGCCGACGAGAGCGAGCGTCGTCCCCTTCGGGATGTCGAAGCTGATCTCATCGACCGCCCGGAAGGTCTCCGACTTGAAGCCGCCCTTGCGGATCTGGAACTCCTTGGTGAGGTTCTTCACCGAGATGATCGGGGCCGCGTCCTGGTCCACCTTCTCCGCACGCTGCTCGGCCATCTGCGCCACGTCGAACTTGTCGGCGCCGACGCCAGCCTCAGCGACCGCGGAGCTCGACTCGATCCGGCGCGAGGCCAGCGACGGCGCGGCGGCGATGAGCCGCTGCGTGTACGGGTGCTGAGGGTTGGTCAGCAGGTCGCGGCTCGGACCGGACTCGACGATGCGGCCCTGATGCATCACGATGACCTTGCTGGCGCGCTCCGCGGCCAGGCCCAGGTCGTGCGTGATGAGCAGGACTGCGGTGCCCTTCTCGTGCGTGAGCGACTCGATGTGATCGAGGATCACCTTCTGCACGGTCACGTCGAGCGCCGACGTCGGCTCGTCCGCGATGAGCAGCTTCGGGTCCGCGCCCAAGCCGATTCCGATGAGCACACGCTGGCGCATGCCTCCCGAGAACTGGTGCGGGAACTGGCTCATGCGACGCTCGGCGTCGGCGAGGCCGGCCTGCTGGAGAACCTCGACCGCGCGGGCCTCGATCTCCTTCTTGCCGGTGGCCACGCCGTTGGCACGGATCGCCTCGCGGACCTGGAAGCCCACCGACCACACGGGGTTGAGGTTGGACATCGGGTCCTGCGGCACGTAGCCGATGACTCCACCACGGATGGCGGCCATCTGCTTCTCGTCGTGGTCGACGATGTCGGTGCCCTCGACGAGCACCTTGCCGCCGGTGATGTCACCGTTGCCGGGCAGCAGCTTCATCAGCGCGGTCGCGGTGGTCGACTTGCCCGAGCCGGACTCGCCGACGATCGCGACGGTCTCACCCGGGTAGATGTCGAACGAGACGCCGCGCACGGCGTTGACGATGCCGTTCTGGGTCTGGAAGCCGACCTCCAGATCGTGCACCGAGATGAGCGGCTGGTCCTCGCCGACGACCGGCGCGGCACCGTTGGTGTCTGTCACAGGAGTGGTCTCCGTCATCGTCGAGCCCTCGCCTTCGGGTCCAGGGCGTCGCGGATGAGCTCACCGAGGAAGGTGAACGCGAGCACGGTCAGGGTCAGCGCTAGCGACGGCCAGAACAGCGCCGACGGGTTGGTGCGCAGCGTCTGCTGGGCCTGCGCGATCTCATTGCCCCACGAGAAGTACCCGTTGAGACCGATGCCGAGCAGCGACAGCGTCGCCTCCGCGGTGATGGCACCACCGAGCGACAGGGTGAGCGCCACGATGACGGGCCCCATCGAGTTCGGCAGGACGTGCCTCAGCAGCGTCGACCCGCGGGAACGGCCCACGGCCTCCGAGGCCATGACGTACTCGAGGTTCTTGTTCCTCAGCACCTCGGCACGCACGATGCGCGCCAGCGACGCCCACGCGAAGCCACCGATCGCGAAGGAGATCGTGAGCGGATTGCGCCAGTCGGACATGACGGACATGACCACGACAGCCGCGAGGAAGTAGGGGATCGAGAAGAAGACGTCGCCGATGCGCGACAGGATCGAGTCGACACGACCGCCGTAGTAGCCGGCGATCGCCCCCATCGGGATCCCGATCGCGGCGGTGATCGCCACGACGAGCAGGCCGACCGTGAGGGAGGTCTTCGCGCCGTAGACGATGCGCGCCCAGACGTCGTAGCCCAGCTTGGTGAAGCCGAGCGGGTGTCCCTCGGTGGCCGCGCCGTTGCTGCGCGAGAGGTCGCCATACGAGGGATCGGCGTTGGTGAACCACTCAGGGAAGAGCGCCAGGATGAGCACGGAGAACGAGAGGACGAGCGCGACGTAGAACAGCGGCCGCTTGCGCAGGTCGCGCCACGCGTCGATCCACATGTTGGACTTGCGCTTGGCCAGCTTGACCTGGTCGACGTCGCCGGGCTGGGTCTCGTCGACGGGCGCGACGTAGTGTGCGTTGCGATCAGACATAGCGGATCCTAGGGTCGAGCACGGCGTACAGCAGGTCCACCAGGATGTTCACGACGATGTACATCACCGTGAGGATCGTCACGAACGAGACGACGGTGGAGTTCTCTCCGCGAAGGATTGCGTCGTAGAGCACCTTGCCGATACCGGGAATGTTGAAGATTCCCTCAGTCACCGTCGTGCCGGCGATCAGCGCGCCGAAGCTGGCGGCCGAGTTCGTGATCACGGGGATGAGGGAGTTGCGAGCCACGTGGACGGGCACGACGCGCTTGCTCGTGAGGCCCTTGGCGTACGCGGTGCGCACGTAGTCGCCTTCGCGAGCCTCGATCACCGAGCCTCGCATCAGGCGCATCCCGACGACGTAGATCGTCAGCGCGATGGTCACGCCCGGCAGCAGGAGCGCACCCCAGGTGGCGTTGGCGCCCACGGTCACGGGTGCGAGCCCCCATTTGATGCCGACGAAGTACTGCGCGACGAAGAGTGCGACGAACGGCGGCACCGAGTTGAGGACGAGGGCGAACACGAGCGAGGCGTGGTCAGCGAACTTTCCCTTGCGCAGACCCGAGAGGAGCCCGAAGCCGACGGAGAGCAGGAACTCCGTGACGACCGCGATGGTCACGAGTTTCAAGGTCACGGGGAATGCCCGGACGAACACCTCGTTGACGGACTGTCCCGAGAAGGTGACGCCCATGTCGCCGGTGAAGAAGCCCTGCAGGTAGAGCAGGTACTGCACGAAGAACGGCTGATCGAGGTTGTACTGCTCTCGCACGGCCTGAAGGACCGCGTCGCTCGGGGTCCGGTCGCCGAACAGGGCGAGGACCGGGTCTCCCGGCATGGAGAAGACCATGAAGTAGATCAGGAACGTCGTCCCGAAGAAGACGGGGATGGCCTGGAGGAGGCGTCTGAGCACATATCGCGTCATGCGCGAGCTCCTGGGGCAGGGTTCGGTGAAAACATAGGGTGCCGATTCTAGTGTGAACGGACGCGTGCTCGACACGCGCTGTCAGCGAGCGTACTCGCAGACGCTCCGGGGACGCGAAACGAAGCGTCCCTCACGCAAGCGCTGCGAGCCGGCCGCCGCCGGGGCACGGCGGCCTGAACTTCCTGCTAGATCAGGGGAACGCGCACAGAAACCAAGGGGCGCATCGTCCCTGTGCCCGGGACCGGGCACGCAGAGGGGCCCGCTCCGCCAGAAGGCGGAACGGGCCCGTCCGCGATGATCGCCTAGCTGCTTACGCGGCCTTGGTGATCTGGTAGAACAGCGGGACCGAGTGCCAGTCGAAGACGACGTTCTCGACGCCCTCCGCGTAGCCACCGGTCACGTTGGAGTACCACAGCGGGATCGCCGGGAGGTCCTGGAACAGGACCTCCTGCGCCTCCTGGAACTTCTCGATGGCGGTCGCCGAGTCGGCGGCCTGCTTGCCCTCGTCGATCAGCGAGTCGAACTCCTCCGACGAGTAGTCGCCATCGTTCGAGCCGGCGTTCGTGTAGTAGAGCGGGCCGAGGAAGTTCTCGAGCGACGGGTAGTCCGCCTGCCAGCCGGTACGGAACGCAGCGGTGATCGTGCGGTTCGTGATGTCGGTGCGGAACTCCGCGAACGTCGCGTAGGGCAGGCCCTCCGCGTCGATGCCGAGGGTGTTCTTGATCGAGTTGACGACCGCGTCGACCCAGGTCTGGTGACCGCCGTCGGCGTTGTAGGCGAGCTGGAAGGTGCCCGTCCACGGCTCGATGGCGTCGGCCTCGGCCCACAGCTCAGCGGCCTTCTCGGGGTCGTAGGTCAGGACCTCGGAGCCCTCGAGGGAGTCCGACCAGCCGTCGATGACGGGCGAGGTGAAGTCCGACGCGGGGGTGCGGGTGCCCTCGAAGAGGACGTCCGTGATCTCGTCGCGGTTGATCGCGTAGGACAGGGCCTGGCGGCGCAGGAGGCCGGCCTCGCCCTGGAAGCGCTCGTCGCTCGAGGGGATCGTGAAGGACTGGAAGATCGCGGCGGCCTGGTTGACCGCGCGGTCGCCCAGGTCGTCCTCGAAGGTCGCGAAGTTCGCGTCCGGGATGCCGTCGATCACGTCGACGTTGCCGGCGAGAAGGTCGGCGTAGGCGGCGTCCTGCGAGGCGTAGAACGTGATCTTCAGACCACCGTTCTGCGCGACACGGTCACCGGCGTAGTCCGGGTTCACCGCGAGCTCGATCTGGACGTCGTGCTGCCAGTCGTCAGCGGACGCCAGCATGTAGGTGCCGTTGCCGACAGGCGCCGAGCCGAAGGCCTCGGGGTCGTCGAAGAACGAGTCGGGCAGCGGGTAGAAGGCCGAGTAGCCCAGCGCCAGCGGGAACTCCGAGTTCGGAGCGGCGAGCGTGATGGTGAACGTGTAGTCGTCCACGACCTCGAGGCCGGACATCTCCGGGTTCGAGGCGCCCTCGTCGGTGTTGTAGCCGTCGAAGCCCTCGATCTGCTCGAAGAAGTAGCTGTTGAGCGCGGTCGCGGCGTTCGCCGGGTCGGCGCCCCAGTTCCACGCGTCCACGAAGTTGTGGGCGAGAACCTCGGTGCCGTCGGTGAAGGTCCAACCCTCCTTCAGCGTGACGGTGAAGGTCTGGTTGTCGTCGGTCTCGATGGACTCGGCGACCTCGTTGTGGGTCGCGCCGTCGCCGTCGTAGTAGACCAGGCCCGCGAAGATCGCGTCGATGATCTTGCCGCCACCGGTCTCGTTCGTGGCGACCGGGATCAGCGGGTTGCCAGGCTCGGAGCCGTTGGTCGAGATAACTGCCGTGCTCGCGCCGCTGTCTGCGGACGACGACGCCGACGACTCGGTGTCGCCGCCGCTCGAGCAGGCGGTCAGGGCGAGCATGGCCACACCGATGGTGGCGATGCTGCCAAGAACAGCCTTCTTGGAATTCACTGGTTCCTCCTATGCGTCCGGTCTCCCGGACCCTGGATGGTGGCCCGCACGGTTCCGTGTGCGAACACTGTTTCGTCGGGCAGCACAGCCCGGACGGTGCCAAACAGGGTAGGCGGGGAAATGTTGCGTTCTTGTTGCCCAGCGTCCAATGACCAGCGATTGTGCCCAAAACGTAATGCAATTCGGAGGATTCCTCCCTCGAAGGTCGCCATGCGCCGGATTCCGACGCTCCACGTGAGGAATCCCGCGCCGTGTCAGACCCCCATGCGAGGGTGTGCCCCATGACAGATGCTCTCCTGATCGGCCTCGGCGTCATGCTCGGCGCCCTCATCGGCTTCCTCGCGGCGCGGTCGCAGGCCGCCGCGTCGCTCGGCCACGCGCGAGCGGGCCTCGAGGCGGCCAATCGCAGGCTCGAGGACCAGCGCGTGGCGCACGAGTCGTACGTCGCCCAGGTGCGCACGGATCACGAGACCCTGCAGCGGGAGTTCCAGGCGCTCTCCGCGCAGTCGCTGCGCGAGTCGCAGGAGACGCTCCTGCGGGTCGCGCAGGAACGGCTCGCGCGCGACCGGACCGTGGCGGACGCCGAGCTCGCCAAGCGCGAGCACGCGATCAGGGGACTCGTGGAGCCCATGGCGAAGGCGCTCGACGAGGTCAAGCGGCAGACCTCGGAAGCGGATCGCGCGAGGGCCGAGTCCCAGGCGCAGCTCACCCAGCAGGTCCGTCACATGCTCGACGCGTCAGCGCAGCTGGGCCGGCAGACCGAGAGCCTCCGCAGCGCGCTGCGCCGCCCCGAGGTCAGGGGCCGCTGGGGCGAGCTCCACCTGCGGCGCGTGGTCGAGGTCGCGGGGCTCGTCAACGGCGTCGACTTCACGGAGCAGGAGTCGGGAACCACTGGCGAAGGCAACCGCCTGCGCCCTGACATGATCGTCACCCTCGCGGGCGGGCGACGCATCGTCGTCGACGCGAAGACCCCGCTCGACGCGCTGCTCGACATCGACGCGGACCCCGACAACGCCGAGGAGCACGCGGCGCGGCACGTGCGCAACGTGCGCCAGCGCGTGAAGGAGCTGAGCTCGAAGGCGTACCGCGAGCAGTTCGGCTCCGACATCGACTTCTCCGTGCTGTTCCTGCCCGCCGAGTCGTTCCTGCAGGTCGCGACCGAGCAGGACCCGCAGCTGCTGACGGACGCCTACGAGAGCGGCGTCGTGATCGCGACTCCGACCGTGCTGGTCGCGATACTGCGCACCGTCGCGCACACCTGGAAGGCCGAGGCCCTCGCGAAGAACGCGCAGGAGGTCCTCGACACGGGACAGGAGCTGTACAAGCGGCTCGCCACGATGGGCGACCACCTCGCGCGTGTCGGCAAGGCGATCGACCAGGCGGGAGAGGCCTACAACAAGACCATCGGGTCGATGGAGCGCCAGGTCCTGCCGCAGGCCCGGCGCTTCGCGTCGCTGCAGCAGATCGACCGGGAGATCGAGACCCGCGAGGTCGAGACGTCGGTCAGGGCGATCAACGCGCCCGAGCTGCTCGAGCCGACATTCGAGGACGAGCAGGCGCGCTGACCCCGGTGCCGACGGGACCGGTCAGGACCGCGCGGCGGCCTCCTTGGCCTTGAGGTCGGCCCGGATCTCACGCGGCAGCGAGAACATGAGGTCCTCGGTCGCCGTCCGCACCTCCTCGACGGTCTCGTAGCCGCGACGCGCAAGCGCGTCGAGCACGTCGCGCACGAGGATCTCAGGCACGGAGGCCCCCGAGGTCACGCCGACGGTCGCGACGCCCTCGAACCAGGCATCCTCCAGCTCGGCCGCGCGGTCGATGCGATACGACGACCTCGCCCCACCCTGCAGCGCGACCTCGACCAGGCGCACCGAGTTGGACGAGTTCGCCGACCCGACCACGATCACGAGATCCGCCTGCGGGGCGATCTTCTTGACCGCGACCTGACGGTTCTGCGTGGCGTAGCAGATGTCGTCGCTCGGCGGATCCTGCAGGTTCGGGAACTTGTCGCGCAGGCGACGAACGGTCTCCATCGTCTCGTCCACGGACAGCGTCGTCTGAGACAGCCACACGACGTTGTCGGGGTCGGGAACCTCAAGCCCCTCGACCTCCTCGGGCGAGTTCACGATGATCGTGTGCTCGGGAGCCTCGCCCGCCGTGCCCTCGACCTCCTCGTGGCCCTCGTGGCCGATCAGCAGGATGGTCTGGTCGTCACGAGCGAAGCGCACCGCCTCCTTGTGCACCTTCGACACGAGCGGACACGTCGCGTCGATCGTCAGCAGGTTGCGTGCGGCCGCGGACTCACGGACCGCGGGCGAGACGCCGTGAGCGGAGAACACGACATGCTCGCCCTCCGGCACCTCATCGGTGTCGTCCACAAAGATCGCGCCACGCTCGCTGAGCGTCTCCACGACGTACTTGTTGTGGACGATCTCCTTGCGGACGTAGACGGGCGAGCCGTGCAGCTCGAGCGCCTTCTCGACGGCGATGACCGCGCGGTCGACGCCGGCGCAGTAGCCTCGCGGCGCGGCGAGCAGGACCTTCTTCGCGGGTGTTGCAGGCATGTACCTCATCCTAGGTGGCAGGCTGGAATCCGTGAGCGACGCGGACGGCTTCCCTGGGGACAACGAACCGGAGCCCGTCATGCTCCCCGGTACGGCGGCCGAGACGAGCCCCGAGCGGCCCTGGCCGGTGCGCCACCTCTCCCCCAAGATCGGCGAGTACGTCTCCCGCATGTCGCCCGTCTGGGTCGAGGGCCAGGTCCTCGGCGTGAAGCGCTGGCGCGATCTCGTGTTCCTCACGCTGCGCGACACCGACGAGAACATGTCGCTCGGCGCGACCCTTCCCGCGAAGGCCGTCGAGGAGCTCGGGACCCCGCTCGAGGACGGCGCGAGGATCGTCGTCCACGCGAAGCCTCAATGGTGGACCAAGTCCGGCTCGCTCCAGATGCGCGGCCGCGAGGTCCGTGCCGTGGGCCTCGGCGACCTGCTCGCGCGGCTCGAGATGCTCAAGACCGCCCTCGCCGAGGAGGGGCTGTTCTCCCCCGACCGCAAGGTGCCGCTGCCGTTCGTCCCCCACGTGGTCGGGCTCGTATGCGCGACGCAGGGCGACGCCGAGCATGACGTGGTCGAGAACGCCCAGCGACGCTGGCCCGCCGTGAGCTTCGAGATCCGCCGCGTCACGGTCCAGGGCCCCCGCGCGGTGCCCGAGGTCGTCGCCGCGATGCGCGAGCTCGACGCGCGCGACGAGGTCGACGTCATCGTCGTCGCGCGCGGCGGCGGCGCGTTCGAGGACCTGCTGCCGTTCAGCGACGAGGAGATGGTCCGCGCCGCCTCGCGCATCGTCACCCCGCTCGTCAGCGCGATCGGGCATGAGAAGGACTCGCCCCTGCTGGACCTCGTCGCCGACTACCGAGCCTCGACGCCCACGGACGCCGGCAAGCGCATCGTCCCCGACGCCGCCCAGGAGCGTCAGGGCGTGCACCGCGCCCTCGCGACGATGCGGGGCTCGCTCCTCGCGCGCGTGGAACGCGAGGAGCGCGGGCTCTCGACCTTCCGCACCCGCCCCGTGATGGCGCACCCGGCACGGATGCTCGACCCGCACCGCGCGCGGCTCGACACGCTCCACCACGCGTGCGGGCGCGCGCTCGTCGACATCCTCAGCACGGCCGACGCCCGCGCGCGCGAGCTCTCCGCGAGCCTGCGCGCGCTCAGCCCGCAGTCGACGCTCGACCGCGGCTACGCCGTGGTGCGCGACGCCGAAGGACAGGTCGTGCGCGACGCGTCAGTCCTCGATCCGGGCGACCAGGTGCTCGTCAGGGTCGCCCAGGGCGCGTTCATCGCCGAGGTCGAGGCCCTCGAGGGCGAGGACCCCGACCTGTACTGACGGCCTGCTCGCCCACCCTGCTCCCGCATCGTCCACGTCCTCGCCCACCCTGCTCCCGCATCGTCCCTGCCGCACGCGCTAACGTGGGCGTGTGCCGAACAACGACGACGTCGCCACCCTGGGCTACGAGGACGCGCGCGACGAGCTGATCGCGATCGTGGCCCGGCTCGAGGCCGGCGAGACCACCTTGGACGAGTCCCTGGGGCTGTGGGAACGCGGCGAGGCGCTCGCCGCCCGCTGCCAGGACCTGCTGGACGGAGCCCGCGAGCGCATCGCAGAGGTGCGCGGCGACGACATGGCCGACGCGGGCGTGGTCGGCGTGGTCCCCGCAGACGAGGACGACGCGTGAGCGACCACGCGCTCGTGATCGGCGAGGCGCTCGTCGACGCGGTCCACTCCGCCGACGGCACCATCACGCGCCACCCCGGAGGCTCGCCCGCGAACGTCGCCCTCGGCCTCGCGAGGCTCGAACGTGACGCGGAGCTCCTGACCTGGCTCGGGGACGATGCGGACGGCGCGCTCGTGCGTGACCACCTCAGGTCCTCGGGAGTGACGCTCAGCCCCGGCTCCCTCGACGCGGAGGCGACGTCGGTCGCGACCGCGACGCTCGACGCCTCAGGCGCCGCGACCTATGAGTTCTCCCTGGTGTGGGACCTGGCCGCCAACCCCATGCCGCGGCTGTCCCCCACGATCGTGCACACCGGGTCGATCGCGGCGGTGCTCGAGCCCGGCGCATCGGCGGTCCTCAGCACGGTCGAGTCCGCCCGTGACACCGCGACCATCACCTACGACCCGAACGCCCGCCCGTCGCTCATGGGCGACCCGGCCGAGGCCCGCATCGCGGTCGAGCGCATGGTGCGGCTGGCGGACGTCGTCAAGGCCTCGGACGAGGACGTCGCGTGGCTCGCCCCCGGCGAGGAGATCGCGGACGTGGCCGAGGCGTGGCTCGCGCTCGGCGCGGCGCTCGTGATCGTCACCCGTGGATCCGAGGGCGCGACGGCATGGAGCACGGAAGGCGAGGTCGACGTGCGAGCCCCGCGCGTCGACGTGGCCGACACCGTCGGCGCCGGCGACTCCTTCATGGCGGGCCTGATCGACGGGCTGTGGTCCGAGGGCGTGCTCGGCGCCAAGCACCGCGGCGCGCTCCAGTCGATGGACCTCGACACCGTGAGCGCGATCCTGGAGCGTTGCGTGAGCATCGCCGCCGTCACGTGCTCGCGCCCCGGCGCCAACCCGCCGACCAGGGACGAGCTCGACGGCTGACGCATCGTCCGTCCGCGCCGCATCGTCCCTCCACCACGCATCGTCCCTCCACCACGCTTCTCCCCTTCTCTTCGCAACCCCCGACCGCAGGCCCACATCGACGTGGACCACTGACAGAATGGGCGCCATGACAACGGAGTTCAGGATCGAGCACGACACCATGGGCGAGGTGCGGGTGCCCGCCGACGCCCTGTACCGCGCGCAGACGCAGCGCGCCGTCGAGAACTTCCCCATCTCGGGGGTGACGCTCGAGCGGCGCCACATCGAGGCGCTCGCGCGCGTCAAGAAGGCCGCCGCCCGCGCCAACGCGGAGCTCGGCGTGCTGGACGCGGACATCGCGGACGCGATCGTCGCCGCGGCCGAGGAGGTCGCCGCGGGCGCGCACGACGCGCACTTCCCCGTCGACGTGTTCCAGACAGGCTCGGGCACGTCATCCAACATGAACACCAACGAGGTCATCGCGACGCTCGCCACCCGCGCGCTCGGTCGCGAGGTGCACCCCAACGACCACGTCAACGCCTCGCAGTCCTCCAACGACGTGTTCCCCACGTCGGTGCACGTCGCCGCCTCGGCGGCCCTGGTCCAGGACCTCGTGCCGGCGCTCGAGCGCCTCGCGACCTCGCTCGAGGCCAAGGCCGTGGAGTTCGCGTCGGTGGTCAAGTCCGGCCGCACCCACCTCATGGACGCGACGCCCGTGACGCTCGGCCAGGAGTTCGGCGGCTACGCGGCCGCGATCCGGCTCGGCATCGAGCGCCTGCTGGTCGCGCTGCCCCGCGTCGCGGAGGTGCCGCTCGGAGGCACCGCGGTCGGCACGGGCATCAACACGCCTGACGGCTTCCCGCAGCGCGTCATCGCGCTGCTCGCGGCGGACACCCAGCTCCCCATCACCGAGGCCCGCAACCACTTCGAGGCGCAGTCCGCGCGCGACTCGCTCGTCGAGCTCTCCGGCGTGCTGCGCACCATCGCCGTGAGCCTGACCAAGATCTGCAACGACCTACGCTGGATGGGCTCGGGTCCCAACACCGGGCTCGGCGAGATCGCGCTGCCCGACCTGCAGCCGGGCTCGTCGATCATGCCCGGCAAGGTCAACCCCGTCGTCCCCGAGGCCGTGCTCATGGTGTGCGCGCGCGTGGTCGGGAACGATGCGACGGTCGCGTGGGCGGGAGCGTCCGGCGCGTTCGAGCTCAACGTCCAGATCCCGGTGATGGCGCTCGGCACGCTCGAGTCGATGCGACTCATGGGCAACGCCGTGCGCGTGCTCGCGGAGCGCACCGTCGACGGCATCGTCGCGAACGAGGACCGCGCGCGCTTCCTCGCCGAGGCCAGCCCCAGCATCGTCACTCCGCTGAACCGCGTGATCGGCTACGAGAGCGCGGCGAAGATCGCCAAGCACTCCGTGAAGCAGGGCATGACGGTGCGCGAGGCGACGATCGACCTCGGGTTCGTCGAGCGCGGCGAGATCTCGCTCGAGCAGCTGGACGCGCTCCTCGATGTCGCGACCATGACCGGGCGGGCCTGACCCGACGACAGAACCCCTGCTCAACGCCCATTCTTCGGAGCGCGAGGGACTATGGTCCCAGCGCAGGGTAAAGTTGGGCCATCACCACGCGCAGCCGCGGGTCGTCGGACTGCGGGAAGCAATCGCACCACGACGCGGTTGCACCCTGCAGGAGGTATACACATGTCAAAGACCCGTGTGCTCATTCTTGGAGGCGGCTACGTCGGCCTCTACACCGCGCTGACCCTCAAGAAGAAGGCGCGCGGCAAGGTCGACATCACCCTGATCGACCGCCGCCCGTACATGACCTACGCGCCGTTCCTCCCCGAGGCCGGCGCCGGCTCGATCGAGGCCCGCCACGCCGTCGTCCCGCTGCGCCGCACCCTCAAGGGCGTCCGCGTGCTGCAGGGCAAGGTCACCGGCATCAGCCACCAGGACCGTCGCGTGACCGCCGAGACCGACCTCGGCGAGAACCTCAACCTCGACTACGACGAGCTCGTCGTCGCGCTGGGCGCCGTGTCGCGCACCTTCCCGACCCCGGGCCTCGCCGAGAACGCGATCGGCTTCAAGTTCGTCGAGGAGGCGGCCGCCGTGCGCAACCGCATCCTCAACCGCATCGCGCGCGCCGCGACCACCTCGAACCCCGAGCTGCGCAAGCGCCTGCTCTCGTTCGTCTTCGTGGGCGGCGGCTTCGCCGGCATCGAGGCGTTCTCCGAGACCGAGGACATGGCCAAGGCCGCGCTGCGCTACTACCCCGAGCTCTCCCCCGAGGACCTCAACTTCGTCATGGTCGAGGCCGCGCCGCACATCCTGCCGGAGATGGGCCCGGACATGGGCGTCTACGCGAAGGACCAGCTCGAGGAGCGCGGCATGCGCGTCCTCCTGCAGACCACCCTCGACAGCTGCGTCGACGGCCACGTCGAGCTCTCGAACGGCGAGAAGTTCGACGCCGACACCATCGTGTGGACCGCCGGCGTGAAGCCCGCCCCCGTGATGTCGTCCTCCGACCTCCCGCTCGGCCCGCGCGGCCACATGAGCTCGTCTCCCACGCTGCAGGTCGTGGACCAGGACGGCCACGTCGTCGACGGCGTGTGGGCCGCGGGCGACTGCGCCCAGGTCCCGAACCTCGTCGAGGGCGAGGGCGACTGGTGCGCCCCGAGCGCCCAGCACGCCGTGCGCCAGGCCCGCCACATGGGCGCGAACATCGCCGCGAAGATCGCGGGCGGTGAGCTCAAGGAGTACAAGCACAAGCACCTCGGCATGGTCGCCTCGCTCGGCCTCAACAAGGGCGTCGCCGTGATCATGGGTGTCAAGATGCGCGGCTGGCCCGCCTGGATGATGCACCGCACGTACCACCTGTCGCAGATCCCGACCGTGAACCGCAAGCTGCGCGTCACGCTCGACTGGACCATCGCGCTGCTGTTCCGCCGCGACATGGTCTCGCTGAGCCGCGTCGAGGTCCCGCGCCGCGCCTTCGAGGAGGCCGCGCGCGGCTGATCGGCTGCCGCTGCCGCACCGACTTCAAGGGCGGGGAACCTTCGGGTTCCCCGCCCTTCGTCGTCCCTCGCGGGAGTCCCCGCCGGCCCCCTCACGAGCCGCGCCCGTTCCCTTGCCTCGTCACTCCCTCGGCCGCGACCCTCACCTGCCTCGGCTCGCCGTCCGCACGTGGTGCACACACTTCGCACTGCAGGTCGCGTGTCGCATCGCTCCCGCGGGCCGACACGCCGGGTGCATTCCCAGGTGTGTGCAGGACGTGCGGCGGCGGGGAGGCTGGCGACGGCATAGGGACGATGCGACGGCAGGGTCAGCTCGCGGCGTGCGGCCCTGGCTGGCACAGCGCGATACGGTCGCTTTGACGACAGTCATGCATCCGACACCCGCGATCAGAGGCCCTCATGAGCACCATCACCATCTTCGGAGCCACCGGCTACGCCGGCGGCCACATCGCGGCCATCGCGGCGGAGCGCGGGCATGACGTGGTCGCCGTCTCCCGCCACGCCACGCGCGAGGCGGTGCCTGACGCCACGGAGGTGCGGAGCCTGTCGATCCACGACTCGGCCCAGGTCGCGGGGCTGATCGCCGACTCCGACGTCGTGGTCATCGCGTTGAAGGCGTCCGCGGAGGATGACGAGGGCCGCCGACTGATCGACGCGCTGCCGCATGTCCTGGAGAGCGCGGCTGCGGCTGGAACCCGCATCGGCGTGGTCGGAGGCGCAGGAAGCCTGCACGAGTCAGCGGACGGCCCCCTGCTCATGGACACCGCCGACTTCCCCGCGGCCGTGCTTCCGGAGTCGCGCGCGCACAAGGATGTGCTCGATCTGCTGCGCACCGACTCGCGCGGGGCGTCCTGGTTCTACGTGAGCCCCGCGCAGCTCTTCGGCGCTCACTTCCCGGGCGAGCGCACGGGACACTATCGACTCGGCGACGACGTCCTCGTGCGCGACGAGGCGGGCAGGTCCGCCATCTCGGGCGCGGACCTCGCGATCGCGATCGTCGACGAGATCGACTCCCCCCGCCATCACGACGTGAGGTTCACGGTCGGCTACTGAGGGTCCGCACGCGTCACGGGCGCTTGGACGGCGGCCGAGCTCACAGGCAGCGGTCGAGGGCAGCGCTGCCTTCAGTCGTTCGAGACGACTCGCGTGACCCAGACGGCGTCGGTCGCGGCGGGCCCGAGCGCGGTCGCGGCGCCGGCAGGATCCACCACCTCGAGGGCACCGGAGAAAGGTGCGCCCTCACGTACAGCCAGAACAGCACCGATCCCGATCCCCTGCGCGGCGAAGAACCGCAGCAGCTCGGGGTCAGCGTCGGAGATCCGCTCCACGCGCACGCGCTCGCCGGAGCGCACCGAGGACAGCAGGCACGCGTCGGGCGCGTCGAGCACCCCCTCGGCTGAGGGGATGGGGTCTCCGTGCGGGTCGCGCGTGGGGTGCCCGAGGCGCTCGTCGATGCGGTCGATCATGAGGTCGGACACGGCGTGCTCGAGCGTCTCGGCCTCGTCGTGCACCTGGTCCCATCGGTAGCCGAGCTCCTCGACGAGGAACGTCTCGATGAGCCGATGCCGCCGCACCATCGCGACCGCATGCCGCCGCCCGTCCTCGGTGAGCTCGACGGCGCCGTACGGCGTGTGCGTGAGGAGCCCCTGCTCGGCGAGGCGGCGCACCGCGTCGGAGACGCTCGACATCCGCACCCCGACCTTCGCGGCGAGCGCTGACGCGGTCACGGGCTCATCGGTCCATTCCTGAAGCCCCCAGACCGCCTTGAGGTAGTTCTGGGCGCTCGCGGAGAGCTCGGAGACCGACACGGCGTCAGGTTACCAACCGCGCCCGCGGCGCCCGGAGGGGACGCCGCGGCCAGCGGTGGATGGAGAGGCTCAGGACGATGCGATGGTCGCCTTGGCGGCGCGTCCCAGGCAGCAGTCGGTGGGGCACACGTCCTGCCACGGGCCGAGCTCGGTGAGGGCCTCGCGCGAGCGCGGGGTCCCGCCGGGAGCGACGTGACGCTCCTCGACCAGGTCGATCAGCCCCGACACGAACGCGGGGTCCACGCCGACGGTCGGCACGCGCACCATGGCGAGCCCGCGCTCGTCGCACGTCTCCTGCGCCTCGTTGTCGAGGTCCCAGATGACCTCCATGTGGTCGGACACGAAGCCCAGCGGCGACACGACGAGGCCGGTCACGTCCGCCGGCAGCGCCTCGATGGCGTCGTTGATGTCGGGCTCGAGCCACGGCACGCGCGGGTCGCCGGAGCGCGACTGGTACACGAGCGACGAGGCGACGCCGGGGAACTCGTCGGCCAGGCGGTCCATGACGAGCGCTGCGACGGCGCGCTGCTGCTCGGCGTACCAGCCGCCGCCCGCGTACCACTCGTTCTCGCCGCCGACCTCGACGGGCTCGCCGGACGGGAGCGCCTCGCGCGGGCCCGAGACGGACGCCGCGGCAGTCGGGATGGAGTGCGTCGCGAACATGACGTGGACGTTGTCGCCCTTGCCCGCGGCCGTGAGCGACCGCAGCCCCTCGCGCACGGCGGTGACGTTGGGCTCGACGAAGCCGGGGTGGTCGAAGTACTGACGCACCTTGTCGAGCACGAGCTCGCCCTCGAACCCGGTCTCCGCGAGCGCGGTCGCGAGGTCCTCGCGGTAGGCGCGGCAGCCCGAGTACGAGGAGAACGCCGTGGTCACCAGCACCAGGACGCGGCGGTGCCCATCGGCGTGCAGCTCCTTGAGCGCGTCGGTGAAGTAGGGCGCCCAGAAGCGGTTGCCCCAGTAGACGGGAAGGTCGAGTCCGCGCGCGGCGATCTCACCCTCGAGCGCGGCCTTGAGCTCGCGGTTCTGCTCGTTGATGGGGCTGATGCCGCCGAAGTGCCGGTAGTGGTGCGACACCTCCTCGAGGCGCTCGTCGGGGATGCCGCGGCCGCGCGTGACGTTGCGCAGGTACGGGATGACGTCGTCCTGCCCCTCGGGGCCGCCGAAGCCGGCGAGCAGGATGCAGTCGTACGTCGTCGCGTCGAGGACGCGGGACGATGCGGCGAGCGGAGGAAGGGACGATGCGGGGGTCACGGTGTCGGTCATGAGGCGAGCACCTCGACGGCCTCGGCGGTGGTCACCTTGCGGCCGGTGTAGAACGGCACCTCCTCGCGCACGTGGCGACGGGCCTCCGTGTAGCGCAGCTCCCTCATCATGTCGACAAGGTCGGTGACCTCGTCGGCCTCCATGGGCAGGAGCCACTCGTAGTCGCCGAGCGCGAAGGCGGCGACGGTGTTGGCGACGACGCCCTTGAACGCGGCTCCCTTCATGCCGTGGTCGCGCAGCATCGCGGAGCGCTCCTCCTCGGGCAGCAGGTACCACTCGTACGAGCGGACGAAGGGGTAGACGGTGAGCCAGTCGCGGGCGCGCTCGCCGCGCAGGAAGCCCGGGACGTGGGCACGGTTGAACTCGGCGGCGCGGTGCACTCCGGCCGCGGACCACGTGAGGGTGGTGCCGGCGAGCAGCTCGGTCGCGTGCAGCTCGCGCAGCGCGAGCTGCAGGTCCTCGAGCCTGGGTCCGTGGAGCCACAGCATCACGGTGCCGTCGGCGCGCAGGCCCGACACGTCGTAGATGCCGCGCAGGACCACGTCGTGCTCGGCGAGCTCGCTCACGGCCATGTCGAAGTGCTCGACGACCTCGGCCAACTCCTCATCGGGAGCGTCCAGCAGGCCGTCCAGGACGGAGAACAGGGTGAAGCCTTCGGGCTGATCGGTCATGCCGACATCCTCTCTTACGAATGACTCAAAACAAAATCTTCGGACGCGATCGCGGCGAGGCCCGTGAGCCCCGCGGCCGATCCCACGAGGGACAGCCCCTCGCCCACCTCGACCACGGGACCGTCCGCCGGCGCGGAGTCCGGCCAGGCGACCACCGCGGAGGCGCGCAGCCGCTCCGGCGTCAGGTGAACGTCCAGGAGCCGCGAAGCATCCCGGAGCGCGGCCCGCACGAGGGATCCCTCCTGGGCGACGGGGCCGTCGCGGTCGAGGTCGCGGATGGCGCGGGCGTCGTACGACAGCCGGACGATGTGGCGGTCGCGGGCGCGCTCGGCGAGCCACGCCCACTTGGCGGTCGCGTGCGTGAGTGCCTTGGCGCGCGTGACTCCGTCGACCGCGAGCACGCCGGTGCCGCGAGGTGCGCCGGCGAGCTCGGGAGCGTCGAGGACGAGCGTGACGAGCACGGCCTGGCCGGGCTCGCGGGGCTCTCGCGCGGGATCGACGTCCGGCAGCAGCCGCACCACGGCGGCCTGCGGCACGGCCATCACGACCTCGCCGGCGGCGAGCGGCGCCTGGCCCGCGACGGTGACCGTCCACCCGCCGTCGTCCGAGCGTCGCGCCGACTCCACGGCGGCGCCGGTGCGGATCACGCCGCCGAGGGAACGCACCTCGCGAGCGAGCGCCTCGGTGAGGGTGGCCACCCCGCCGACGAGCCCTCGCACCGCCGAGCCCGCGGGAGACGCGGCACGCCTCGCGGTCGCGAGCGCGACCAGCCCTCCGTGGCGCACCATCCCCGCGCCGGTGCCGGGGCCCAGCGCCGCGAACGGCAGTTCGTCGAGCGGCCGTGAGTAGATCCCCTTGACGACCGGCTCGACGAGGCGCGAGGTCGCGCGTCGGCCGAGCCGATGGCGGAAGACCTCGCCCGCGGTGGCGTCCGGCCCGGGGTCGGCGACGGGGAGGAGCCGCTCCCACCACACCCGCAGCGCGCCGAGGATCCCGATCGCCTCGACCACGTCCGGGGCGAAGGGGTGCACGGGGATCCCCATCCAGCCTGCGCGCGGCAGCGGGTAGGCCCGCGTCGGGCCGACGACCCACGCGGGCGAGGGCAGCGGCGCGACGATGCCGTCGCGCAGCCCGAGCTCGGTGAGGAGCCTCTCGACGTCGCCGTCGCGCACCGCGAACGACTCCGCGCCCGCGTCGAGCGCGAGGCCGTCGAGCTCGAGCCGGGAGACCCTGCCGCCTGTCCGCTCCGCGGCCTCGAGGACGGTCACCGAGGCACCCGCCCGCAGCAGCCTGCGCGCGGCCAGCAGCCCGGCCGGCCCGCCGCCGACCACGATGACGGTGCGACCTCGCGAGTGCGTCGACGCCGGCGGCACCGGGGTCGACTGCGCGTCAGGCTCGGCCCGCTCTCCCCTGCTCATCGTCATGCTCGCCCGCGGTCATCCATGCTCGTGGACGTAGTCGACGACGCGCTGCGCCGCAGCCGGGTCGGTGTGCGGAGGCATGCCGTGGCCCAGGTTGGCCACGTGGCCGCGCGCAACCGCGCCGCGTGTGAGCACGTCCTGGACGTGCGCCTCGAGGACGTCGGCGGGGGCGGCGAGCAGCGCGGGGTTGATGTTCCCCTGGAGCGCGAGGTCGGGGATGATCCCGGCGGCCTCGTCGAGCGGGGTCCGGTAGTCGACCCCGACCGCGGTCGCTCCCGCCTGGGCGAGCGCGGGCAGCAGGTGCCCGGCCGCTGTCGCGAAGTGGATCCGGGGCACGCCGAGCTCGGCGACCGACTGGAGGGCGCGTGCGGAGCCGCCGGCGCAGTGCTCCTGGTAGTCACGCTCGGACAGCGCACCCGCCCACGAATCGAAGAGCTGCACCGCGGAGGCGCCGGCGAGCACCTGCGCGCGCAGGAACCGGCCCGCGAGCGCGGCGGTCCAGTCGACGAGCGCCTCCCACGCGTCGGGGTCGGCATACATGAGCTCGCGCGCGGCGAGGTGGTCGCGCGAGGGACGCCCCTCGACCATGTAGGCGGCGAGCGTGAAGGGCGCGCCGGCGAAGCCGATCAGCGGGGTCGCCTTGAGCTCTCCGACCGTGATCTCGACGGCCCGCCTGACGGGCTCGAGCGCAGCATCGAACGTGCCGCCGTCACCCTCCATACCGAGGTCGGGCAGCGCCTCCACGTCGGCGAGCGTCCGGATCGGCGCTCCGAACACCGGGCCGACTCCCGGCGCGATGTCGACGTCCACGCCCGCGGCCTTGAGCGGCACCACGATGTCCGAGTAGAAGATGCCGGCGTCGACCCCGTACCGGCGCACGGGCTGCAGGGTGATCTCCGCGGCGAGCTCGGGCGTGAAGCAGGCCTCGAGCATCGTCGAGCCGACGCGCGCGGCGCGGTACTCGGGCAGCGAGCGCCCCGCCTGGCGCATGAACCACACGGGACGATGCGAGGGCTCGCGCCCCTGGAGGGCGGCGATGAGGGGGGCGTCGGCGGTCGTCCCGTTCGCGAACGGATGGCCGGCGGGCAGCGTCGTCGGGGTCATGCCTCGATTCTGCCCCGTCACGGCGTGTCTCTTCACCCCGAGAGTCACGGTCTCGATTGTGGTAACGATGAAGGCTGCGCCTCCAAGGGCCGCGAGCACGCCTGCGTTGGCGCCATGTCACAATGGAGCGTCATGTTGATGTCCCTCGTGGCCAGTCACCGCAACCGCGATCTCGCGCTCCTCGAGCAGCTCAGCCTCGGGGCGAAGAGCATCGCGGGCCTCGCGGAGGACGGCCGGTCCCCCGTCTCAGGCGCCGTCGTGCTGCCCACCTGCAACCGTTTCGAGGTCTACCTCGAGACGGACGACGCCGAAGCCGCGCGCGGCGAGGTCGTCGCGACCCTCGCCGCCGCCTCGGGCCTTGCCGAGGATGTCGTGGCCGACGCGCTCCTCACCTATGAGGACGACGACGCGGCCCAGCACCTCATGTCCGTCACCGCCGGCCTGGAGTCCATGGTGGTCGGCGAGCGCGAGATCTCAGGTCAGGTCCGCCGCGCTCACATCGAGGCCCAGCAGCGGCACCACATCTCCGCGCGCCTCGACCGCCTGTTCCAGTCCGCGCTGCGCACCTCCCGCGCCGTCGCGTCGACCACGGGAGTCGGCACGTCGGGCCGATCGGTCGTCTCCGTCGCGCTCGACCTCGCCGACGAGTCGGTCGAATGGCCCGGAGCCCGCACGCTCATCATCGGCACGGGCGCCCTCGCCGAGTCGGGCGTCGCGACGCTCCGCGCGCGCGGCGCCGTCATCGCGGGCGTGTTCTCCCCGTCGGGCCGCGGCCCGGTCTTCGGCGAGCGCCAGGGCATCCCTGTCGTGCAGGCGGACGCGCTCGCCTCAGCGGTGCGCGAGGCGGACGTGATCTATGCATGCTCGGGAGGCGAGAGCATCGTCCTCACGCCCGCTCTGGTGTCCAGCGCGCGCGCCACCGCGCGCCACCCCCTCACGATCGTGGACCTGGCCCTGCACCGCGACGTGGCCCCGGGAGTCGAGGACCTGCGCGACGTCACGGTGGTCAACCTCGAGACCGTGGGCCGCCATGCCCCCGGCGAGTCCGTCGAGGCGCTCGAGGCGGCACGTTCGATCGTCGCCCACGCGGTCGCGCGCCTCGAGGTCGGGGAGACCGAGCGGGCCGTCGACCCCGCGATCGTCGCGCTGCGCGAGCACGTGTTCGGCCTGCTCGAGCGGGAGCTGGCCCGAATCCGGCCCACCGCGGGCGCGGACGCCGAGGCCATCGCGAGGGCCGAGCTCGCGGAGCAGTCGTTGCGGCGCTTCGCGAAGACGCTCCTCCACACGCCGACGGTCAGGGCGCGCGAGCTCGCGCGCGCCGGCGAGGCGGACCGCTACCTCGGCGCGATCCACACGCTGTACGGGATCGACATCGCCGTGCCCGCTGACGCGTGCCCGGTGCCCGGCATCGTCGACCAGGACACCGACCCCTCCTTGTAGGACCACCCCTCCCACAGCGCAGTCGCCGTCCGGCCCGCGCGCTGCACCGCCGCTCCGCGCACCCCCGGGCCGGGCATATTTGACAACACTCACGTTGCATTAATTCCCCTGGCTGGGCTAGGTTAGGCGAGCCTCACCGACGCCACGAACGCCTCGCCCCCAGCCCAAGGAGCCCCATGCGCACGCGTGCCCTGATCGCGATCGCCGCCGCGATCGTGCTGGTCGCCGCGGTCGCGCTGTCGCTCGCGGTCGGATCACGCGCGATCGACCTCGGCACCGTCTGGCAGTCGCTCACGTCGTACGACCCCGACTCCCCCGAGCAGGCGATCGTCCGCGAGCTGCGCGTCTCCCGCACCCTCATCGGGATCCTCGCGGGCGCGGCCCTCGGCGTCGCGGGCGCGCTCATGCAGTCGCTCACGCGCAACCCCTTCGCCGATCCAGGGCTGCTCGGCATCAACGCGGGCGCGTCGCTCGCCGTCGTCATCGCGCTGTCCACCGGAATCGCCACGACCTTCGGCGCCCAGGTGTGGGTCGCCTTCGCGGGCGCGGGACTCGCGGCGGTCGTCGTCTACGCGATAGGAGCGCGCGGCGCCGCCGCAGGCGCCCCCGTGCGCCTCGCGCTGGCCGGCGTCGCCTTCACCGCGCTCGTGTCCTCGGTGACGTACGCGGTGCTGCTCGTCAACGACGAGACCCTCGAGCAGTACCGGCTGTGGGTCGCCGGCTCACTCACCGGCCGCCAGAACCACGACCTGTCCGCGCTCGCGTGGATCGTGCTCGTCTCGCTCGCGGCAGGGCTGCTCGCCTCGCGTCAGCTCCAGGCGATCGCGTTGGGCGAGGACGCCGCACGCGCGCTCGGCGTGCGCATCGGCGCGACCCGCACCCTCGTCATCGTGATCGTCACGCTGCTCGCCGGTGCCGCGACCGCCGCGGCCGGCCCCATCGTCTTCGTCGGCCTCGCCGTGCCGCACCTCGCGCGCGCGCTGGTCGGGGCCTCGCTGCCTTGGCTGCTCGTGGTGAGCGCGCTCGGCGGAGCCGCGCTCGTGCTCGTGTGCGATGTGCTCGGACGCATCGTCGCCTACCCGGGCGAGATCGGGGTCGGCATCACCACCGCATTCCTCGGCGGCATCATCTTCGCGGTCATGGCGCGGCGCATGAAGGTGGTGGAGCTGTGAGGATCCTCCGTCTCGGCCCGCTCGGCATCTCGACGCACCGGCGCACCTTCGCGGTCGGGCTCGCGCTCGCCGCGGTCCTGTTCGGCCTGCTCATCGTCGCGCTCACCGCAGGCAAGGCCGACATCTCGATCCTCGACGGCCTCAAGGCGTCGATCGGCATCTCGGTGGGCTCGCCCGGCGACTTCATCGTCGGCCAGGTGCGCGCGCCCCGCGCGTTCACGGCGATCCTCGTCGGCGCGATGCTCGGGCTGTCCGGCGCGATCCTCCAGTCCCTCACCCGCAACCCGCTCGCCTCGCCCGACTTCATCGGCATCAGCATGGGCGCGGGCACGGGAGCGGTGCTCACGATCTGGCTCATCGGCGCGAGCTCGCTGTGGGTGACGGCCGCGGGCGCGGTCGTCGGAGCCCTCACCATCTCCGCGCTGATCCTCGCGCTGTCGTGGAGGCGCGGCATCGTCCCCCTGCGCCTCATCCTCGCGGGCATCGCCATGGGCTTCGTCGCGAACGCCACCACGCAGTACCTGCTCACCCGCATGGACGTGCACGACGCGGGCAACGCGCTCGGCTGGCTCGTCGGCTCCGTGACCGGGCGCACGTGGACGCACGTCGCCGTCGCCGGCGCGGTCCTCGCGGTGCTGCTGCCGATCGTGCTGTGGCACGCCCGCGCGCTGCGCACCCTCGAGATGGGCGACGACACAGCGAAGGCCCTCGGCATCCACGTCGGGCGCTCGCGAGGGATCCTCGCGGTGTGCTCGGTGCTGCTCGCCGCCGGAGCCGTGGCCGTCACCGGCCCGATCGGGTTCATCGCGCTCGTCGCCCCCGCGCTCGCGCTGCGCCTCACCCGCAACGCGGGCGTCACCCTCATCCCGTCCGCGCTCATGGGCGCCGTGCTCCTGCTCGCCGCCGACCAGGTCGCGCAGCAGATGCCCGACACCCTGCAGCTTCCCGTCGGCATCTTCACCGCCGCCGTCGGCGCGCCGTACCTGCTGTGGCTCGTGGCGCGCTCATCACGAGGAGGTCAGTCATGACAAGGCTCGAGACCCAAGGCGCCGTGATCGGCTACGGCGGCCCGCCCATCGTCCACGGCGTCGACGTCGAGATCCCCGACGGCCAGATCACCGCGATCATCGGCCCCAACGGCTGCGGCAAGTCGACCCTGCTGCGCGCGCTCGTGCGGCTGCTGACGCCCAGCGACGGCACCGTGCTGCTCGACGGCGAGGACATCCACCGCGTCCCCACGCGCGAGGTCGCGAGGCGAGTCGGGCTGCTCCCGCAGTCGCCCCTCGCCCCCGCAGGGATCACCGTCAAGGAGCTCGTCGCGCGCGGGCGCACCCCGCACCAGAAGGTGTTGCGGCCGTGGAGCGCGGCCGACGAGACGGCCGTGATGTCCGCCCTGCACTCGACAGGGCTGACGAGCATCCAGGACGCCGTCGTCGATGAGCTCTCGGGAGGCCAGCGGCAGCGCGCGTGGATCGCGATGGCGCTCGCGCAGGACACACCGCTGATGATCCTCGACGAACCCACCACCTACCTCGACATCGCACACCAGTACGAGGTGATGGACCTCCTGCATCGGCTCAACGATCGCCAGGAGCGCACGATCGTCATGGTCGTGCACGACCTCCACCAGGCCGCGCGCTACGCGCACCACGTCATCGCGATGTCCGAGGGCAGGGTCGCCGCGAGCGGTCCCGCCGCCGAGGTCCTCACCGCCGAGACCGTCGGCGACGTCTTCGGGCTCGAGGTGCGCGTCATCCCCGATCCCGTCACCGGCACGCCCGTGATCGTCCCCGCGCACGCGCCCGGCGGCCGCGCCGACACCTGAACGTCACCCCTACCCGGAACCCCTACGAAAGGAACACCATGAAGACCACCACCCGCCGCCTCGCCGCGGCAGCGATGGCGGCCTCGGCGGCCGCCCTCATGGCCGCGTGCTCGTCGACCGAGAGCCCAGAGGCGTCCTCCACCGCGTCCGCAGACGCGAGCGCCTCCGCCGACGCCGTCGCGGACGCGTTCCCCGTCACCGTCGACACCGTGATGGGCGAGGTGACCGTCGAGTCCGAGCCTCAGCGCGTCGTGACCCTCGGCTCGCACGAGCACGAGTACCTCTACGCGCTCGGCGTCGCGCCCGTCGCGGTGCCCGTGAGCTGGCAGGGCTACGACTACGGCACGGGCCCCTGGGCCATCGCCGACATGGAGGCGGCGGGCGCAGAGCCCGAGACCTTCGAGCCCGGATCGACCACCTACGACGCCGAGCTCATCGCGTCGTACGAGCCCGACCTCATCATCGCGACCTACCCGAACCACACGATGACGCAGGAGGAGTACGACCTGCTGTCGCAGATCGCGCCCGTCATCACGCGCCCCGCGACCGACTCCGAGGGCAACGAGACCGTCGAGTGGGGCGTCACGCTCGCCGACGAGCTCACCGAGCTCGCCGCCGTGACCGGCACGTCGGACAAGGCCGAGACGATCCTCGCCGACATCGACGCCGCGTACGCCGAGGTCCGCGACGCCCACCCCGAGTGGGAGGGCCTCACCTCGCAGGTCGGCGGCTACTACGAGGGCCAGGCGTTCGTGTACGCCGCGTCCGACACCCGCAACCAGTTCCTCGCGAACCTCGGCCTCGACGTCGCGTCGATCGACGGCACGTCCGATGCGTGGATGCAGATCAGCGCCGAGCAGCTCGACACCGTCCTGGGCGACCTCGACTCGATCGTGTGGCAGGTCGCGACCACGGAGGGCTCGCAGGAGGCGCTCGAGGCGCTGCCGCTGTTCGACTCGCTCAACACGACCGCGGTCGGCGGCAACCTGTGGCAGACCGACTCGATCCTCGAGGGCGCGTTCTTCGCGAACTCGCCGTCGTCCGTCATGTACTCGCTCGACGCGTTCGTGCCGATGCTCGAGGAGGCGCTCGACGGCGACCCCGCCACGGAGATCGAGCCGTTCGTGTCCGACGCGGCGTAGCCCGCAGGGCATGACCCCAGCCCCCGTCGCCCTCGTGGCGGCGGGGGCTCTCGCGTTCCCGCGCCTCCCCACACCCGTCCCGCCCCAATCGCCCCCTCACTCGCGGTTGTGGACACTCATGGTCGTTCTGGCGCCTCCAATGCGTCCTGGTGGACGCTCATTGTCGTTTTCGCGGCCCCACCCGGCACGGCCTACGCTGACTGCGTGCCCCGCATCGCCCCCGTTCCACTCGCCTCATCGCGGCTCATCCTGGAGCCGCTGACCGCCGCCCACGCGACCGAGATGGCGGTCGCCCTCGCGGACCCCGCGCTCTACGAGTTCACGGGCGGCGAGCCGCCGACCGTCGACGCGCTGACCGCGCGCTACGCGCGGCTCGAGTCCCGCACCTCCCCCGACGGCAGCGAGGCCTGGCTCAACTGGGCGGTCCGGACCATGGACGATGCTGAGCTGGCCGGGTATGTCCAGGCGACGGTCGCATCGTCCGGGCTGGAGGCCGATGTGGCATGGGTGGTCGCGACGACGCATCAGGGCCGAGGGCTCGCGACGGAGGCCGCACGGACGATGCTGGACTGGCTCAGCGAGCAGGGCGTCACTCGCGTGAGCGCCTGGATTCATCCCGAGCATCGGGCGTCGGCCGGGGTCGCGAGACGGCTCGGGTTCGCGGCCACCTCGGAGCGCGCCGACGGCGAGATCAGGTGGGTACGGGGCTCGTCCGAGGCATGAAACGACAATGAGCGCCCACCGGGACGCGCGCGAGGCGCGACAACGACAATGAGCGCCCACGGGCGCGCGCGGGTTGTCGAGGAGCGGCGTACCCGGACAGAAAACCGGGGGCCGGCCGGCTCGCGCCGACCGACCCCCGTCCGTCCCACCCCCGGCTGAGGGTTCGGGGGCGAGGTCTAAAGGTCGAGCCGCTCGAGCATGTCGGTGACGAGCGCCGCGACCGCCGAGCGCTCGGAGCGCTCGAGCGTGACGTGGGCGAACAGCGGGTGGCCCTTGAGCGCCTCGATCACAGCCGCGATTCCATCATGACGGCCGACGCGGAGGTTGTCGCGCTGGGCGACGTCGTGCGTGAGGACCACGCGCGAGTCCTGACCGATGCGGCTGAGCATCGTGAGCAGCACGTTGCGCTCGAGCGACTGGGCCTCATCGACGATCACGAACGCGTCGTGCAGCGAGCGGCCGCGGATGTGGGTGAGCGGGAGCACCTCGAGCATGCCGCGCGCCATGACCTCCTCGACCACCTCCGAGGACACCATCGCTCCGAGCGTGTCGAACACCGCCTGCGCCCAAGGGTTCATCTTCTCGCCCGCATCGCCGGGCAGGTAGCCGAGGTCCTGGCCGCCGACCGCGTACAGCGGGCGGAACACCATGATCTTCTTGTGCTGGCGGCGCTCCATGACGGCCTCGAGGCCCGCGCACAGCGCGAGGGCGCTCTTGCCGGTGCCCGCGCGGCCACCCATCGACACGATGCCGACGGAGTCGTCGAGCAGGAGGTCGATCGCGACGCGCTGCTCGGCGCTGCGGCCGTGCACCCCGAAGACCTCGAGGTCCCCGCGGACCAGCCGCACCGTGCCCTCGTCGGTCACGCGCCCGAGCGCGCTGCCCCGCGGCGAGTGGATCACGAGCCCGGTGTGGACCGGGAGGGACTTGATGTCCTCGCCGCAGTCCGCGGTGGGCGGCGCGTCGAGCCGCTCGGACTCCCACAGGGCGCCCATCTGGTCGTCGGTGATCTGGATCTCGCGCATGCCGGTCCAGCCGGAGTCGACGGCGAGCTCGGCGCGGTACTCCTCGGCCTCGATGCCGAGCGCCGACGCCTTGACGCGCATCGGCAGGTCCTTCGAGACGACGACCACGTGGTGGCCCTCGGCGCTCAGGTTCGCGGCGACGGCGAGGATGCGGGTGTCGTTGTCCCCGAGCCGGAAGCCGCTCGGCAGCACCTCCTGGTCGGTGTGGTTGAGCTCGACCCGGAGGGAGCCACCCTCCTCGTTGATCGGCACGGGCTTGTCGAGGGTGCCGTGCTTGACGCGTTGCTCATCCAGCATCCTGAGGGCCGACCGCGCGAAGTACCCCAGCTCAGGGTGGTGCCGCTTCGCCTCCAGCTCCGTGATGACGACCACCGGGAGCACGACGTCGTGCTCCGCGAAGCGACGCATCGCGCGCGGGTCCGACAGCAGGACCGACGTGTCGAGCACATACGTGCGCAGGGCGACAGCGTCCTCGGTCGAGGCGTCGGTGAGGGGGGTGGTGCGGGGCGTGGTGGCGGTCACAGGGGCTCCCAGCGTTCAGGCCGCAGGGCGCCGAACGCCCTGAGGCGTTCGTTAGTCGGGCACCGGGTCGGTGCGTCGAGTGTGTGGTACCACGCTTCGAAACTACGCCGGTGTGATACGCCTCGGGAATGGCGACACGCCACAATTCACATCACCGTAACCTGGGCGCCCGGACGATGCGGCGGTCGGGTCCCCTACTTGCCGAGCCGACGCTCGCGCAGCGCGTAGTCGCGCAGCGCGCGCAGGAAGTCGACCCGACGGAACGCGGGCCAGTAGACCTCGCAGAAGTAGAACTCGGTATGCGCGCTCTGCCACATGAGGAAGCCCGACAGTCGCTGCTCGCCCGACGTGCGGATCACGAGGTCGGGGTCGGGCTGACCCTTGGTGTAGAGGTGACCCTCGATGTGGTCGACCTTGAGCCGGTCCGCGGCATCGGCGAGCGTGAGCCCCTCCTCGTCGCATTCGCGCAGGTAGGAGCGCACGGCGTCGGTGATCTCGTGGCGGCCGCCGTAGCCGACCGCGACGTTGACGTGCACCCCTGTCGCGTCGGCGGTGCGCTCGACCGCCGCGGCGATCCGCTTCGCGGACGCGGCGGGCAGCAGGCTCGCGTCACCGACGTGACGCAGCCGCCAGCGGCCATCGCTCGCGAGGTTCTCCACCGCGGAGCAGATGATCTCGAGCAGCGGCTCGAGCTCCTTCGGGTCGCGATCCAGGTTGTCGGTGGAGAGCAGCCAGAGCGTCACGACCTCGACGCCGGCCTCCTGCGACCACTCGAGCACCTCGGTGATCTTGTCGGCGCCCTTCTGGTGACCGTGCGCTGCGGGCGCTCCGATGGTCTTGGCCCACCGCCTGTTGCCGTCGAGGATGACGCCGATGTGCCGGGGCAGGGTCGCGCCGCGCAACTCGGCGCCCAGCTGCCGCTCGTACAGGCCGTAGAGCAGGCTCCGCAGACCCATGCCCGTCCTTTCCAGGAGTGGAATGCGCCCACGGGCGCGAGACCAGGGTAACCCTGGCGACTAACCTACGTTACCGTAGGGTCATGGATGAGAACCTGCCCACGATCGGCAAGCCGATGATGCGCGGCTGGCTCCACCTGGGCGCAGCGCCGCTGGCCTACTTCGCGGGCATGGCCCTCGTCGTGGCAGCGCCGACGCTCGCCGCGAGGGCGTCGACCGCGGTCTTCACCACCACCGCCGTCATGCTGTTCGGCACGTCGGCCGTGTATCACCGCGGCAACTGGTCCCCCAAGGCTCAGGCCGTGCTGCGCCGCATGGACCACGCCAACATCTTCCTGATCATCGCCGGCACCTACACGCCGCTCACGGTGATCCTGCTGTCCGGCCCGACCCGCGTCTGGGTGCTCGCGATCATCTGGACGGGCGCCGTCATCGGCCTGCTGTCGCGCATCCTGTGGCTCGGCGCCCCGCGATGGGTCTACGTGCCCGTGTACATCGCCATGGGCTGGGTCGCGATCGGCTTCATCGGCCCGTTCTACGAGGCCGGAGGCGCCGCAGTCGTGTGGCTGATCGTCGCGGGAGGCCTCTGCTACACCGTCGGCGCCGTCATCTACGGCTTCAAGTGGCCCGGCAAGTCGGCCCGCTACTTCGGCTTCCACGAGATCTTCCACGCGCTCACGATCGCGGGCTTCATCTGCCACTACATCGCCGTGGCGCTCGCGATCTACTACGACGCGGGCTGATCCCCAGGACCGGCCTCGTCGCCGGCGCCGTCAGCGCCGGGCTCAACCTGCCGCATCGTCCCGTCGCCGCCCGCCTGGGCGGCTCCCGGCTCGCGCAGATCCGACGACGTGGACGATGCACCCCTCACCTTGCGCAGGTGCTTGGCCAGGGAGCGGAACAGCAGCACGCCGGCGACGGCGAGCGCGAACGTGAAGACGAAGGCCAGGAAGCCTGGCCCGCCGGTGAAATCGGTCACGGGGACATTCCTTTCGTTGAGGACAATCCTGCCGTATCCCCGGCCGTGAACTATCGTGCCCACCATGGAAGACGCCGCACAGCCCGCCGGAGCACGCTCCTCCGCCGACGATGACGGCGCGCTGCCCCGCCTCAGCCCGCGCACCTGGTTGTGGGTGGGGTCCGGGCTCGCCGCCGCCGTGCTCGCGGTGGGCGCCTACGCGATGCTCGCCGCGAAGAGCGAGACCGTGCGCTTCCAGGACGTCGGCTACCTCGTCGAGAGCCCCCAGCTCACCACGGCCGAGTTCGACGTGTTCTTCTACGACGAGGGCGTCGCGAGCTGCACCGTGCGCGCGCTCAACACCGCCTACGCCGAGGTCGGCGTGACCACCGTGGACGTCGACTCGGCCGACGGGGACCGCCAGCGTGTCGGCGTCGAGATCGCGACGACGGAGGAGGCGGTGACCGCGACCGTCCAGGGCTGCACCTTCGCGCCCGCCGACGCGGGCTGACCCGCGCTTTCGCGTTCGCCGTCACGCACTTGATAGCCTAGGCAGTCACCACAAGGAGGATCAACGTGACCGAGACGACCGGAACCTGGCTGACCCAGGAGGCCTACGACCGCCTGCAGGCCGAGTACGACCACCTCGTCAACGTCGGCCGGGTGGAGATCGCCAAGGAGATCGACGAGCGCCGCCAGGAGGGCGACCTCAAGGAGAACGGCGGCTACCACGCCGCGCGCGAGGAGCAGGCGAAGCAGGAGGCTCGCATCGAGCAGCTCCGCGGCATCCTGCGCACCGCGACCGTCGGCGAGGCGATCGCGGACGCCGGCGTCCAGTCCGGCACCGTGGTCGTGGCCGAGGTGATGGGCCGCGAGATGAAGTTCCTCGTCGGCTCGCGCGAGGTCGCAGGCGGCACGGACCTCGACGTCTTCTCCGCCCAGTCCCCGCTCGGCTCCGCCCTCATGGGCAAGCACGCCGGCGAGGAGACCTCGTACACCGCGCCCAACGGCAAGGAGATCCCCGTCAAGGTCATCTCCACGGAGCCGTTCGCCGGCTGATCCGCACGCTCTTCGCGAAGGCCCCTGCGCTCGGCGCGGGGGCCTTCGTCGTGCGCGGCCCTCTGCTCTCGTCGCCGCTACCGCGAGAGGTAGGTCTCGCCCGGCTCCATGTCATCGAGAAGGTCCGGGATGGTCACGAGCGTGTAGCCCTGCGCGAGGAGCTTGTCGATGATCTTCGCGTAGGCGTCGCGCGTGGACTCGTGGATGTCGTGCGACAGGACGATCGCCCCAGGGTGAGCGTCCTTCACGACCCGCTTCGTCACCTTGCCCGCATCGCGAACCTTCCAGTCGGCGGGGTCGACGTCCCAGAGGATCTGGGCGAGGCCCTCGTCCTCCGCGACGGCGGCGACCCGCGGTCCCGTCGCGCCGTACGGGGGCCTCAGCACGGTCGGCCGCACCCCGGTGATCTGCTCGATGCGGTCGCTCGTGCGGGTGATCTCGCGCGCGAGCTGCTTGTCGGACAGGTCCGTGAGATCGGCGTGGCTCCACGAGTGGTTGCCGACCGCGTGACCCTCGGCGACCATGCGCTTCACGATGTCGGGATGCTGCGAGGCGTTCTTGCCCACCACGAAGAACGTCGCCTTGGCCCCGCGCTCGGCCAGGACGTCGAGCAGCTCCGCGGTGCCGTCGACCGGGCCGTCGTCGAAGGTCAGCGCGAGGCACTTCTCGACGGAGCAGTCGGTGTCGGTGGTGGTGGCGGCCTCAGACTTGGCGCCCTCAGACTTGGCGCCCTCGGAGTTCGCATCCTCAGACTCGGCCGTGCCGGACACGACGTTGGAGACGAGCTCGGCGTCCGCATCGTCCATGGTCTCGGCCGTGGGCATGGACGGCGCATAGCCGACGAGCGTGCCGGTGAAGTCCTGGATCGCCGGGATCCTCGGCTTCTGCGCGGAGGCGAGTCGCACGGCGTCGCGCAGCGTGGCCCCCGAGAGATCCACGATCACGCTCTCGACGCCCGTGGAGGCCTCGATCGCTCTCACGGAGACCGCTGCGGCCTGCGCCGGCGCGGCCGCGACCTCGTCGCCGCCGAGCACGAGACACCCGGTGAGAAGAGCCCCCGCGAGGGTCGCTGCAGCGACCTTCGAGACCCTCTCCACCGCCACCTCATGCTCCTCTCCTGCGCGCGCCAGACGGACTATGAGACCACATGAGGCAGTCCCCTGCCAAAGCGGTGGAACGGTAGGAAATCGGGGCACCCTCCACACCTGCGACGATGCGCACGGACGGTGCCCGGCGAGGCTACGAACCGCGGGTGAGGAGCACCGCCGTCTCCGCATGTGTCGTGTGCGGGAACATGTCCATCACGCGGATCTCCACGGGCCGCAGGCGCGGCATCGCGGCCAGGTCGCGCGCGAGCGATCCGGGGTGGCAGCTCGAGTACACGACGGTGCGCGCGTCGGAGCGGTCGAGCCACGCCGCGAGCGCGGGCCCGATACCGCGGCGGGGCGGGTTGACGACGACGAGCTCGGGCGCGCGCTGCGCGGCGAGCGCGAAGCTCGTCGCGTCGGCGGCCAGGAAACGTGCCTCGGCGGCCCCCGGCACGCCAGCGGCCGCGAGCTCGTCGCGGGTGAGGGACGCGGACGCGATCGCCTGCTCCGACACCTCGACGCCGAGCACGTCGCGCCCGGGTGCGAGCGCCTGGAGAGCGAAGCCCCCGACGCCGCAGTACAGGTCCCACACGTCGACGGGCGAGGCCTCGTCGATCCAGCCGCGCGCCTGCCTGTACAGCTCGAGCGCCACCCCGGTGTTGGTCTGGAAGAAGCTCTGCGGACGCAGGTGCAGCGTCAGGTCGTCCAGGCGCATCGGCAGCGACTCCTGCTCGGTCAGCAGGATCTCCCTCTCGCCCTCCACGACGGCCTTGTGCTCGGGCAGGACGTTGAGGGAGGCGACCGCGAGCGTCGGGAGCTGCTCGCGGAGCCACGGCAGGTGCTTGCGAAGCCGCGCGAGCGCCTCGGTGGACCGCATGACGAAGCGGACCATGAGCTCGCCGTCGGGCGAGACGGTGAGGATGACGTTCTTGAGCTCGCCGCGCCGCGTCGCGAGGTCGTAGGGCTCGAGAGCGGCCCTCGTCACGAACGCGGCCACTGGCGCGAAGGCCGACGCGAGCTCCTCGGGGTACAGGCCGCAGCCCTGGAGGTCGACTCCCGATCCCGCCGCGTCCAGGATGCCGAGGGTGGGTGCGGCGGTCGTGCCTCCGACGACCATCTTGGCCTTGGTCCGGAACCCCGCCTCGGGGCTCGCGACCGGCGGCAGCCAGCGCGCGCCGTCGGCCGTGACGCCCAAGGCGCGGCGCACCGCATCGTCCTTGTCGACGAGCTGACGGGCGTATGGGGTCTCGAGCAGCGCGCACGAGCGGCACACGCCCGCATCGAAGTAGTCGCACTGCACGCCAGCGAGTCTAGGCGCGCTTGTCGGTCCCCTCAGCGTCGGACGCGTCAGCGTCCGTGCCTGCCGCGTCGGCGCCAGCGGCATGCATGCCTTCCGCGTCCGCCGGCCGGTGGATCGGGATCTGGTCCTCGGTGGGAGGCGCGAGGTCCTCGCGCAGGACGCCGTCGCCCTCATCCTCGTCGTGACGGTTCCGCACGCGGATCTGCCCGGTGTGGACGACGCGCTGGATCGCCTCGACCGACTTGTGCGCCAGCTCGGGAATCTGATCGGACAGCGGTGGAGGCTCGGGCGCGGGGCGGAACTCCTTGTGCAGGCCGCGCGCGAAGGCCGTGATGAAGGCGACGATCGGCACCGCGATGATCGCGCCGACGAGCCCCAGCAGCAGCGTGCCGAACGACACGGTGAGCAGGATCACGAGCGGGTGCAGCGAGGAGACCTTGCCGAAGAGCAGCGGGTACAGCACGTTGCCCTCGATCTGCTGCACGAGCAGCACGACGACGAGCATCGCGACGGCCGTGTTGAGGCCGCCGTCGACGAGCGCGACGAGCACGGCGATGAAGCCGGACAGCGTCGCGCCGAGCATCGGGATGAAGGAGAACAGGAACACGAGGATCGCGATGGGGAACGCGAGCGGCACGCCCAAGAAGTACGCGCCCGCGCCGATACCGACCGCGTCGACGAAGGCGACGAACACCGTGGTCTGTGTATAGCGGCGCAACGTGTGCCACGCGTTGTGCCCCGCGCGGTCGATCTGGGAGGAGGTCGAGTCGGGCATCATGCCGATCGCCCAGCCCCACATGACCGCGCCGTCACGAAGGAAGAAGAACAGCGTGAGCAGGGCGATCACCGAACCGGCCGCGAGGCCGCCGATCGTGCCGGTGAAGGACAGCGCACCCGAGGCGATGCCTGCCCAGTTGCCCTGCAGGAGCGTGACCAGGCTGTCCTGGAACTCCTTGAGCTGGTCCGCGCCCACGTGAAGCGGTCCGTCGGAGAGCCACACGATGAGCTCGTTGAAGCCCTCGACCGCCGCGACGCTGAGGCTGTCGAAACCCGCGACGATCTCCGCGCCGGCGACGGTCATGAGTCCGATCACGACGAGGATGAGAAGCACGATGGCGAGTGCGGCGCCGATGCCACGGTGGATGCGCCAGCGAGCGAGCCAGTCGACGAACAGGCCCAGCGGGGCGGCAATGAACAGGGCGATGATGACCGGGACCACGATCGTCGAGACGGTTGTGAACAGCGATCCGAGGGCGAAGAGCAGGATGCACAGCACGATGAGCCGCCAGCCCCACGCAGCGGTGACGCGCAGCCACAGCGGGACCATGTCGGCCTCGCGGCGCCTGTGCGCGGCCGAGGCCCCGGGGTCGGTCCCAGACGGCTGGTCATCGGTCATAGGCTGAGACTATCGGCGCGGTCCGACACGGTCACGGCGGCGCGCACACCCCAGGGAACAGTCATCTCCTGGGATCAGGCACATCCACGGAACAGACACCCCCCGGGCATTGTTGTGCCGGTGGGAAGGAGCATCATGTTCGGACTCGACAAGACCACGATGATCACCGCGGACCAGGCGCTGCCCGGTCGCGACACGGAGCTGGAGGTCGCGCCGACGCACGTCGTGCTCGGCACTGCGCTCAAGGGGCCCTGGCCCGAGGGGATGAAGGTCCTCTACGTGGGCATGGGCTGCTTCTGGGGCTCGGAGCGGATCTTCTGGCAGCTCGACGGCGTCCACGCGACCGCGGTCGGCTACATGGGCGGCTGGACTAGGAACCCGACCTACGAGGAGACCTGTACCGCGAAGACCGGCCACTTCGAGGCCGTGCAGGTGGTCTACGACCCCGCTGCCGTGTCGCTCGACACGCTGCTCGCCGCGTTCTGGGAGAACCACGACCCCACGACCCCGAACCGTCAGGGCGGCGACATCGGCACGCAGTACCGGTCCGCGATCCTCGCGACCGAGCCGGAACAGCTCGAGGCCGCCCTCGCCTCGCGGGACCGCTACCAGGCGCGCCTGACCGAGCAGGGCTACGGCCCGATCTCGACGCAGATCGGGATGGCGGCCGAGGCCGGCGACGGCGTCTTCTACTACGCCGAGGACTACCACCAGGGCTACCTGCACAAGAACCCCGGCGGCTACTGCAACCACGGGTTCTGCCAGGTCTCCTTCGCCTGAGGCGACCCCAGCATCGTCCCGTTCCCGTCCTCCCGCTGACAGTTTGAACCAATCTCAGATCGACACGCCGTCGATTCGTGCCTAGGCCCGATACTCACCGGGGTGTCGAGTTGCTGATTGGTTCGAACTGTCGGCTTGGCATGCACTGCGCACGGATCCGAACCCGACACCCCGGCTACACGCTGCTGAGGAGGCCGACACGCTGGCGCGCCGCGTGGGAATCCGTGCGGAGCGCGTGGATCGGGACGCAGACGATGCGGCGGCCGGGTCCACGCCTACAGGGACGATGCGGCGGCCAGGGACGATGCTGAGGCTGACTACGACGACGGGCCCGCGGCAGATGCCGCGGGCCCGTCGTCGTCAGTGGACGCTCGCCGGTCGAGCCGGCGGTGGCGTCAGCGCTGGTTGAAGATCGCGATGATGCGCAGGATCTCGGTGTACAGCCACACGAGGGTGACGAGGAGGCCGAACGCCCCCTTCCACTCCATGTGAGTCGGGGCGCCGGCCTTGACGCCGCGCTCGATGAAGTCGAAGTCCGCGATGAGCGACATGCAGGCGAGCAGCACCGCGACGGCGCCGATGATGACGCCGAGCGGGAGACCGAGGATCTCGACATCGCTGCGCATGCCCCACGCGCCACCTGACGAGCCGAAGATCATGTACCCGAGGTTCACGAGCGAGAACACCAGGTACGAGACCATTCCGATCATCATGATCTTCTGGAACTTGGGCGTGTAGCGCACCTTGCCCGAGCGGTACAGCGCGAGCGTCACGCCGAGCGTGATGCCCGTCGCGAGGAGCGCCTGCAGGCCTGCACCGGGGACGTTGAAATAGACCTCGATGAAGTGGGTGAACGCACCGAGGAAGGCACCCTCGAGCACCGCGTAGATCAGCGTCAGCGGCGCGGAGCCCTTGGACTTGAAGGCCGCGATCATCGCGACCACGAAGCCACCGATCGCGGCGCCCATCATGGGCAGGTACATCGTCTCGATCGGCGCGAGGTACGTCGCGGCGGCGGCGAGACCCAGGACGATCAGCGACCCGAAGGTCTTGGTGATGGTGCCCTCGTACGACATCCGGCCGATCGCGGCGGGCTGCGCGGCGGGCAGGTCGAAGGTCGCCTGAAGCTGCTCTGCCTCGGCGGCGCCCTGGCGCTGGAGCGCCTCGGGCGTGAAGTCCTTGGACTGGGTGAAGAAGGGATTGGCCACGGGGAACCTCCTGGCTCAGTCGGTGTGCAGCACGAGTCTAGGCGGCGGATCGCCCCTGATGCACTCGTCCGTGAGAACGATTCGCCCGGGCGGTCCGCTCCGCACGGGCTCGGCGGCGGGCCCCTCACCGCCCCCGCGCGCCGACACGCACCGGCCCGAATCCCACACGATCCTTCGCGAAAGCCACACAATCAAATCTTTGTTTCTCTTGCTTTGTGCCCGTTTTCATGTTTCCATGATCACGTCAGAGCAGTTCTCGAACTGCGATTCACAGGCATCAGCCCAGATCACCTGCAGGAGAGGACGACGACGTCCATGTACGCAGCGGAGCGCCAGCAGCGCATCCTCGCCGAGGCCCGCCGGGAAGGCAGGGTCGAGGTCTCCGCGCTCTCCGAGCTCCTCGGGGTGACGTCCGAGACCGTCCGCCGAGACCTCACCGCCCTCGAGACCCGCGGCGCAGTGCGCCGCGTCCACGGCGGCGCGATCCCCGTCGAGCGCCTCGAGCTCGAGCCCTCCCTCGCGACCCGCACCGCGCGCAACGCCGAGGTCAAGCGACGCGTCGCGGCCCGCGTGCTGGAGGAGCTGCCTCCTGGCGGCACGATCCTCCTCGACGCCGGCTCCACGACGCAGATCCTCGTCTCGCTCCTGCCGCCCGACGCCGACTTCACCATCATCACGAACTCGATCCCCGCCGCCGCGCTCCTGTCGACGATGCCTCGCATCACGCTCCTCATCACCGGCGGCCGCGTCCGCGGGGTCACCGGCGCCGCCGTCGGCCCCTGGACCACCGACGCGCTCGGTGGGCTCGTCGTCGATGTCGCCGTGCTCGGCACCAACGGACTGTCGGTCGCGCGCGGGCTCACCACGCCCGACCAGGTGGAGGCGAAGGCCAAGCGGGGCATGGTCGAGGCCGCGCGCCGCGTGATCGTCGCGACGGACTCCTCGAAGGCGGGCGACGACCATCTCCACCGCTTCGCGTCGCTCGACGAGGTGGACCTCATCGTGACCGACGACGCCCTTCCCGACGAGGTGGCTGCCGAGCTGCGCGCCGCCGGACCCCAGGTGGTGACCGCATGATCGTGACCCTCACCCCGAATCCGAGCGTGGACCACGCGCTCGTGATCGGCTCCCTCGAGCGCGGCGACGTGCTGCGCGCCTCCGACGCCCGCCTCGACGCGGGCGGCAAGGGCGTCAACGTCTCCCGCGCCCTCGCGGCCAACGGCGCCGACACGATCGCCGTCGTCCCCGTGGGAGGACACCAGGGCCACCTGCTCGCCGACCTGCTCGGCGAGACCGGCGTGACGCATCGTCCCGTTCCGATCTCCGGCGCGATCCGCATGAACGTGTCCGTCCTCGAGCCCGACGGGACCACGACCAAGCTCAACGAGCCCGGCCCGGTCCTCAGCCCCGCGGAGACCGACGCGATGGTGTCCGAGACGCTCGAGGCCGCCGCCGGCGCCGCGTGGCTCGCCGTGTGCGGCAGCCTCCCCCCTGGCGTCGGCACCGACGTGTACGCGCGGCTCCGCGAGGGCGCGAAGGCGCGCGGCGTGCGTTTCGTCGTCGACTCGTCCGGCGCCCCGTTCGTGGCCGCGGTCGCGACCACGCCTGATCTCATCAAGCCCAACCACGAGGAGCTCGCCGAGCTAGTCGGGCACCCGCTGCCCACCCTTCGCGACGTCCGCGACGCCGCGAAGGACCTCGTATCCGAGGGGATCGCGACGGTCGCCGTGAGCCTGGGAGGCGATGGTGCGCTCCTGGTCACGGACGACGAGGTGGCGCACGCGAGCGCGACCGTCACCACCCCTCTCTCGACTGTAGGAGCCGGCGACTGCATGCTCGCCGGCCTCCTCCATGGCCTCGCCTCCGGACTGTCCGGCGCCGAGGCGCTCATCGGTGCCGTCGCCTGGGGCTCCGCCGCGGTGGCCCTTCCCGGCACCTCGGTCCCCACCCCGGACGACGTCCGGCGCATCACCCCCGTCCTCTCCACAGAAATCCCGCTCAGCATGGTGCTGAGCGCTTGACGACCCCCTGAAGGGAGCCATCATGTCTCTGATCACCGTCGATCAGGTCCTGCTCGACCTCGAGGCACCGGACCGCGCCGCAGCGACGCGCGCGCTCGCCCAGACGCTCGCGGATGCAGGCCGCTGCACCGATATCGACGTCTTCCTCGCCGACGTCACGAAGCGCGAGGAGACGATGCCGACCGGGCTTCCCGGCGGCATCGCGATCCCCCACGCGCGCTCGGCCGGCATCGCCGAGCCGTCGCTCGCGTTCGGACGCGTCGACGGCCTCGACTGGGGTGCACCGGACGGACCCGCGAAGCTCGTGTTCCTCATCGCGGCGCCCGAGGGCGGCTCCGACGCGCACATGCAGGTGCTGCCCGCGCTCGCTCGCGCGCTCATGAAGAGCGAGTTCACGGAGGGCCTCGCGGCCGCGACGACCGAGGCTGAGGTCGTCGCGCTCGTGGAGGCGGAGATCGGCGACGTCGTCCCGGCCGCCGACTCCGCCCCCGAGGCCGCCGCCGAGCCTGCGCCCGAGGCGGCCAAGGGCCTCACCCTGGTCGGCGTGACGTCGTGCCCCACCGGCATCGCGCACACCTACATGGCCGCCGAGGCGCTCGAGCGCGCGGCCGCCGAGGCGGGTCACACCATCACGGTCGAGACTCAGGGCTCTGTCGGCTCCAAGACGATCCCCGCCGACGTCATCGCGTCCGCGGACGCCGTGATCTTCGCGCACGACGTGGAGGTCAAGGGCCGCGAGCGCTTCGCGGGCAAGCCCACGGTGGACGTCGGCGTGAAGAAGGCGATCTCCGACGGGCCGCTGCTCGTCGAGCAGGCCGTCGCGATGGCCGCCGACTGGGCCGCCGACCCGAGCAAGGCCGCGGCCGCTGCGTCCGCCACCGGCGCATCGTCCGGCGGCCTGACCTCCAAGGTCGAGGACGACGCCCACTGGGGCGTCAAGCTGCGCCAGTGGCTGATGACCGGCGTGAGTTACATGATCCCGTTCGTCGCCGCGGGCGGAATCCTCATCGCGATCGCGTTCATGCTGTCCCAGATCTCGCTGGGCGACAACGGCCCGATCGAGATCACGAACTACAGCCTCACCGCCGACGGCGACTACAACATCGCCCAGAACTTCGACGTGCTGTCCCTCACCTCGTGGGCCGCTCTCTTCTTCGTCATCGGAGGCGCCGCGTTCGGGTTCCTCGTGCCGATCCTGTCGGGCTTCATCGCCTTCGCGATCGCCGACCGACCCGGCCTGGTGCCCGGCATCGTCGGCGGCGCGATCGCCTCGACGATGGGCGCCGGCTTCCTCGGCGGCATCGTGACCGGTCTGCTCGGCGGCTTCATCGCGAAGTGGATCGCGTCGTGGAAGGTGCACGCGGGCGTCCGTGGCGTCATGCCCGTCGTCGTGATCCCGCTGCTGTCGACGCTGATCACCGCGGGCCTGTTCATCACGCTGCTCGGCAACCCGATCGCATCCCTGACCGACGGCCTCAACAACTGGCTCACGACCCTGTCGGGCGGATCCGCATTCGTGCTCGGCCTCGTGCTCGGCGCGATGATGGGCTTCGACCTCGGCGGCCCCGTGAACAAGGTCGCGTACTTCTTCGCCACGGCGGGCCTGTCCGCCGCGGGCACCGCGGCCGACGCCCCGCAGCTCAAGATCATGGCGGCCGTGATGGCCGCGGGCATGGTCGCCCCGCTCGCGATGGCCCTCGCCACCGTCATCCGCCCGAAGCTCTTCTCCGAGCCCGAGCGTGAGAACGGCAAGGCGGCCTGGCTGCTCGGCGCCTCGTTCATCTCGGAGGGCGCGATCCCGTTCGCGGCCGCCGACCCGATCCGCGTCATGGCGTCGTCCGTCGTCGGCTCCGCCCTGACCGGCGGCCTGGTGATGGTCTTCGGCGCCACGCTCCGCGCCCCGCACGGAGGCATCTGGGTGCTGCCGCTCATCGGCAACTTCCTGTGGTTCCTCCTCGCGCTCGCCGCGGGTGTCGTCGTCACGGCGCTGCTCGTGGTCCTCCTCAAGTCCCGCGACCGCAGCCTCGCCGAGGTCGACGCGGTGGCCACCGTCTAGAACACCACCCCCGAAAGGACAGCATCATGCCTACACGTACCGTGGCGATCGGCTCCTCCGTCGGGCTCCACGCCCGGCCCGCCCAGATCTTCGTGGCGGCAGTCCAGGAGTCCGGCCTCGCCGTGACCATCGCCAAGGCAGGCGGCGCCCCCATGGACGCCCGCAGCATCCTCGGCGTCATGGCGCTCGGCGCCAAGAACTCCGACGAGGTCGAGCTCAACGCGGACGGCGACAACGCCGACGCGGTGCTCGATGGCCTCGTCGAGCTCCTCAAGCGCGACCTGGACGCGGAGTGACCGCGATGCTCGTGCATGAGACCCGAACGGGCATCGGCGTCAGCGGCGGCAGCGCCGCCGGGCCGGTAGTGCAGGTCGCACCGCCGGCCGCGCCGCCGAAGGACGAGCCCGCGCCCGCGGACGTCGACGCGGCGATCCAGCACGTCCTCGAGTCCTTCGAGGCGGTCGCGGTCGAGCTCGACACCCGCGCCGCCGGCGCCGACGAGCACGCCGCGCCGATCCTCACGGCGAACGCGATGATGGCCCGCGACGTCGGCCTGCACGGCGCGGCCACGGACCGCCTCAAGGCGGGCGACGGGCCGGCGACCGCCATCAAGAACGCTGTCGAGGCCTACGCCGCGCAGTTCGAGGCCCTCGGCGGCTACTTCGCCGAGCGCGTCGCGGACCTGCGCGACGTGGGCGCCCGTGCCGTCGCCGCGGCCCTCGGGCTGCCCGCGCCGGGCGTGCCGCCGCTGACCGAGCCGAGCGTCATCGTGGCGCTCGACCTCGCGCCGGCGGACACCGCGACCCTGGACCGCGAGCTCGCGATCGCGATCGTGACCCAGGCGGGCGGCCGCACGAGCCACACGGCCATCCTGGCGGCCCAGCGCGGCATCCCCGCCGTCGTCCAGGTGCCCGACGCGACGTCGATCGAGCCCGGCACGTTCGTCGCCGTGGACGGCGACGCGGGCGAGGTCGCGATCGACCCCGATCCCGCGCTGCTCGAGGCCCAGCGCGTGCGCCGCGAGAAGCGCGCGGCCGCGCTCGCCACGTCCACAGGCCCCGGCCTCACCGCCGACGGCCACGCGGTCCCGCTGCTCGCCAACATCGGCGGCGTCGCCGACGCCGAGGAGGCCGGCCCGCAGGACCTCGAGGGCGTCGGGCTGTTCCGCACCGAGTTCGTGTTCCTGTCGGCCACCGTCGCGCCGACGCTCGAGGAGCAGACGGACATCTACACCAAGGTGTTCGCCCCCTTCGAGGGACGACGCGTCGTGGTCCGCACGCTCGACGCAGGCGCCGACAAGCCGCTCGCCTTCGCCGACCTCGGCGAGGAGGAGAACCCCGCGCTCGGCCGCCGTGGGCTGAGGCTCTCCCAGGCGCTGCCCGACCTGCTCGACACCCAGCTCAAGGCGCTCGCGGCCGCCGCGAACGCCACGGGTGCCGACGCTCGCGTCATGGCCCCGATGGTCGCCACGGTCGACGAGGCGGAGTGGTTCGCCTCGCGCGTCCGCGCCGCGGGGCTCAAGAAGGCCGGCGTGATGATCGAGGTGCCGGCGGCGGCGCTGCGCTCCGAGCACGTCCTCGAGAACGTCGACTTCGCGTCGATCGGCACGAACGATCTCGCGCAGTACACGATGGCGACCGACCGCATGGCCGGCGAGCTGTCCGAGCTGCTCGACCCGTGGCAGCCCGCGGTGATCGACGTGGTCGCGGCGGCATGCGCCGGCGGCGCGGTCCACGACGTCCCGGTGGGCGTCTGCGGCGAGTCCGCGGGCGATCCGCTGCTCGCGCTCGTGCTCGTCGGCCTCGGCGTCGCGTCGCTTTCGATGGCGCCGTCCAAGGTGCCCGCCGTGAGGCTCGCGCTGTCGCTGCACACCCTGGAGGAGTGTCGTGAGCTCGCGCGCATCGCTCGATCCGCGCGAACCGCTCAGGACGCCCACGAGGCCGTGCGCGCGGCCGCGAAGGACGCGCTCACGGAGATCCTGTAGCCGCCCCTGACAGGGCCGATCTCCCCGGCCCCGATGCCCTCGTTCCCGCTGTCGGGGACGGGGGCATCGTCCTGTCGCTACCTGGGTCGCGTGCGTCCTCGCGACGCCGCCACGCCCGTCCGGCGCGTCCTGGTGGGAGCTCGGTGCAAGGGATCGCGCGGATCCTGCACTCAGTTCCCACCGGCGAGCATCGGGCCGGGAAAGTGCCCCCGGCGGGATTCGAACCCGCACTGAGCCGATTTTAAGTCGGCTGCCTCTGCCAGTTGGGCTACGGGGGCTGGGGTGGGAGACGGACGATGCTGGGTCCGGCCTCGTCCCGACCAGGGGTCAGGATCGCCGTCCCGGGGCGGCACGCGCCGCCTCTGGGGTCAGGATCGCCGATCCGGAGCCTCGGCGAGCCCCGCTATAAGCGCTCGGCCGCCGAGAACGCGATGCCGTCGAGGATGTCGTGCTCGCTCGTCACGACGTGCGGCAGCTCTCCCCCGTTCTCCTGCACCGCGGTGCGCACCCGTCCCATGAGGGTCCGCCACACGAGCGCGCCGGCGCCGATGACGTCGACGCGGCCGGGGTGCATGAAGCCGAGCGCCGCGCGCGAGTCGTGGGAGGCGTGCAGGAGCTCATCGCACGCCTTGATCGCGGCGTCGATCGGGATGACAGCGCCGTTGATCCTCTCCCGGGAGTACTCGTGAAGCCCAAGCGCGTGCGCGGTGATGGTCGTGATGGAGCCCGCGAGCCCGACGAGCGTGCGGGTCTGCCCGATCGGCACTCCCTCGAAGGCCTTGTCGATCGCGTCGTGGATGTCCGCGGTGGCGGCGGCGATCTCGTCGGACTCGGGAGGGTCGCTCACCAGGTGGCGCTCGGTCATGCGCACGCAGCCCACGTCCATCGAGTGCGCCGCCGAGGGGGTGTCCGAGCCGAGGACCACCTCGGTCGAGCCGCCGCCCAGGTCGACGACCAGGTAGGGGGCGTCGTGGCTCGCGTCCAGCACGGAGGTGGCGCCGCGGAAGCTGAGCCGCGCCTCCTCGTCGCCCGAGATGACCTCGGGGGTGACGCCCAGGCGCTCGCGCACGCCCTCGAGGAAGACGTCGCGGTTGCGGGCGTCGCGCGTGGCCGACGTGGCGACGAAGCGGATCGCCTCGACTCCCGCCTCGCGGCACTTCGCGGCGATCTCGTCGGTCGCGGCGAAGGTGCGCTCAAGCGCCTCGGCGGCGAACTCGCCCGTGCGGTCAACGCCCTGCCCGAGCCGCACCACGGTCATGGTGCGCGACAGGTCGGTGAGCGTTCCCGAGGCGGTGTCGACGTCTGCGATCAGCAGTCGGATGGAGTTGGTTCCACAGTCGATGGCGGCGACGCGAGTCATGCCCTCAGGGTAGCCGGGGACAGGGACGATGCGGTGCGCGGGCGGGGACGACGGCCCAGCGGTCCGGGTGGTTCAGTGGGCGCGGCGGCCCAGCAGGATCAGCGGTCCTGCGGCCAGAGGGGCTCGCCGCCACCGGGGGTGGGCTGCGGCTCGCGAGTCACGTCGGCCTCCGCGTCCGCGCGGTCCGTCGTCGCCGGGGCCAGAGCGGCCTGCGCGCCATCCTGCGCGGTCTCGCGCTCGTCGGGGGCGACGCACGCGATCCAGTCGCCGGCGATCGTGAGGCGGATGTCGAGCTTGGCGCACGCCTCGACGAGCGGCTCGAGCGACATGGTCGACGAGTCGAGGGGCATGGAGAACTCCATCACCTCGCCGTTGCAGTGCCAGCGGTGGTGGCGCACGGGGTAGTCCCCCTGCGTGCGCGAGTCGGCGTCGAGCTCGAGCAGGCCGCCGGCAGGCACCTCGAGGCGCCACGTGGCGCTCACGAGACGCGCGCGGGACGTCGAGGACGGCGTGAGCGACAGGACCAGCACCTCGGGGAGGCGGTCGAGCTCCACCGGGCCATGCGTCGGTCCGTCGAAGCGGCGCGAGACGGTCGCGCCGACCCACACCGCGGCGACGAGCCCGGCGAGGCAGGCCCCGATGAGCAGCATCTCGGGCGCACGGAGGTCGTCGCCGTACGCGAACACCCGGAACAGCCCGTAGGCGGGCAGGGAGGACACCAGCAGGAACAGCACCACACCGGCGAGCATCGCCACGGGGCGCATGCTGCCGCCGTGATGAAGGACCGTCGCACGTGACGAGGCCATCGCACCATCTTTCTTACATCTACTCGGCGCCGCCGACGCCGGACGAATGGAACACCTGCAACGAGGGGGGACGTCGCAGGGGAAGAGCCGTTCGGTTGACTACGTTAACGCTCACCAAGCGCTCGCGGAAGTCCCAGAACGAGACCGTTGGACGTTTGTCCGAATCAACCGGTTCACTCTTCCAGGGGCGCGCACGCGCAGCGGTCGGGCCGCCACGAGTCCGCGATGAGAGCCAGCGCCTCGTCCCCGAAGGGATTGACACCCGGACCGTCCGCGAGCGCGTGCCCCACGAGCACGTGCAGGCACTTCACGCGATCCGGCATGCCGCCCGCGGAGATCCCCGCGATCTCGGGGACCTCGCCGAGCTCGGCACGGTCCGCGAGATACCGCTCGTGGGCCGCCCTGTAGGCGTCCGCGAGCTCGGGGTCCTCCCCGAGCCGCTCCTGCATCGTCCGCATCGTGCCGACCGCCTCGAGGGTGGAGACGGCGCTGACGGCGTCGGGATGAGTCAGGTAGTACAGCGTGGGGAACGGGGTCCCGTCGTCGAGGCGAGGACGCGTCTTGACCACGGTCGGGTTGCCGCACACGCAACGCGCGGCGATGCCCGCGAGACCGCGTGGCTCACGACCCAGCTGGGCTCGCAGCACGGCTACATCTCGCTCGTCGACCTCGGTTCTCACCCGCACAATTCTACGTGCGATGCGGACTACTCCGACCCGGCCTCCTCGACCGACTCCCAGATCTGGTCGTACCAGGCCACCTCGGTCGAGTTCTCCGGAAGCCTCGACGCGGCGGGCGAGCCGTCCGCGTGGTTCTCCGCGGTCTCCGGATCGGTGACCTTGTACGCCGTCTCGCCGGGGAAGACCATCTGCAGGCGCTCGCGCGCCTGCGCGATCACGTAGGCGTCGTCGTCCCACCGGTTGACGTCGGCCTGGAGCTCGTCGACCTCGTCCTGGGCGTCGTCGCGCTGCGCGGCGAGCTCGGTGAGGGTCGCCTGCTGGTCCAGGTACACGCGCACGCTCGGCACGACCACCGCGACCGCGAGCGCGAGCACCACCACCAGGACGCCCGCGCGCCACGTGAACATCCACGCGAACGACCCGCGACGACCCTTGGCCTCGATCCGGCGGGACGACGAGGGGCGCGACGCCGCAGTAGGCCCGCCAGGCCTCGTGGACGATGCGGTGGTCGCCTTGCGCGAGAAGACCGAGGCGCCCTTGGAGCCCGCGGGCCGCGGCTTGCCAGAGGCGGCGGGCCGCCCCTTGACGGTGCGCGCGGTGCCGGAGCGCGGGGCGGCGGTCCTGCCCGACGAGCCGCGCGGAGTGGCCGGAGTGCGGGACGATCCTGAGCGCGCCGACGCCGCACGTGCCCCGCTCCGGGGCGCGCCAGGACGGTTCGACGCACTCATGGGCTTATTGTCACCGCTGGTCCGCCCGGCTCCGGGCCACGACCGGGGCGAGTCGTGCGATTCGGACCTCACGCGAGCGGGTGACGGTGCAGGGCGGTGTCGGCCGAGGTGCCGTTGATCTCGAGGTAGAGGTGTCCGTCCGTCACCGACGCGGTGAGCGCGTTGCGGCGCTCGATCTGCGCGGCGGTGTCCTCGATGAAGCCCGGGTCGAACGAGGTCAGCACGATGTCCTCGCGCCCGTAGATCTTCTTGCCCTCCCAGCCGGCGAGCACCTTCGCCGGATCGCGGTGGGTGTACACGGCCGTGCGGTCGGCGAGGCGGCTGCCGCGGTGCAGGCGCTCGGCCTCGGGCTGGCCGATCTCGATCCACGTGACGATGCGTCCCGTGAGGTCCTTGACCATGACCGCGGGCTCCTCGGTGCCCGCGATCCCCTGGCCGAAGTCGACGCCCTCGGCGTATTCCAGGCAGTACGCGAGGACGCGGGTCATCATGAACGGCGCGGTCTCGGAGGGGTGCCGCGCGACGCGCAGCGACAGGGACTCGTAGACGCCGCGGTCCACGTCCGCGAGCTCGATCTCAAACGTGTGGACTGTCGCGCCGATGGCCATGACGGACAAGCCTACGGGCCGGGAACCGAGGCGCCTGCCGCATCGTCCCGGCCCCCGCATCGTCCCGACGCCCGCATCGTCCCCGGGGAACGCGAACGGCGGGTGCACCCCCGAAGGGGTGCACCCGCCGTCAGCAGCGACTAGGCGTAGGCCTTACGCACCGTAGCGGCGCGGGAACGCCGACTTGCCGGCGTAGACCGCGGCGTCGTCCAGCTCCTCCTCGATGCGGAGCAGCTGGTTGTACTTGTTGATGCGCTCGCCACGGGCGGGGGCACCGGTCTTGATCTGGCCCGCGTTGTACGCGACGGCCAGGTCGGCGATGGTGACGTCCTCGGTCTCACCCGAGCGGTGCGACACCATGGCCGAGAAGCCGGCGCGCTGCGCCATCTGCACGGCGTCCGAGGTCTCGGACAGGGTGCCGATCTGGTTCAGCTTCACGAGGAGGGCGTTCGCCGACTTCTCGTCGATGCCCTTCTTGAGGCGGACCGGGTTGGTGACGAACAGGTCGTCGCCGACGATCTGGGTCTTGTCGCCGACCTTGGCAACGAGCTCGGCCCACGAGTCCCACTCGTCCTCGGACAGCGGGTCCTCGATGGAGACCAGCGGGTAGTCGTTGACCAGGCCCTCGTAGAACTCGATCATCTCGGCGGGGGTCTTCTGACCGCCCTCCCACTGGTACATGCCGTCCTTGAAGAACTCGGTGGCGGCAACGTCGAGCGCGAGCGCGACGTCGTCACCGGGCACGTAGCCGGCCTTCTCGATCGCGACGAGGATCAGGTCCAGCGCCTCGCGGTTCGAGCCCAGGTTCGGGGCGAAGCCGCCCTCGTCGCCCAGGCCGGTGGCCAGGCCGCGCTCCTTGAGCACGGACTTGAGGGAGTGGTAGACCTCCGCGCCCATGCGCAGCGCCTCACGGAAGGTGGGGGCACCGACGGGGGCGATCATGAACTCCTGGATGTCGACGTTGGAGTCGGCGTGCGACCCACCGTTGAGGATGTTCATCATCGGGACGGGCAGGACGTGCGCGTTCGGGCCGCCCACGTACTTGAACAGGGCCAGGTCGGCCGAGTCGGCGGCGGCCTTCGCCACGGCGAGCGAGACGCCGAGGATGGCGTTCGCGCCGAGCTTGCCCTTGTTGTCGGTGCCGTCGAGGGCGAGCATCGTCTGGTCGATCAGACGCTGGTCGGTGGCCTCGAGGCCGACGATCTCCGGGGCGATGATGTCGATGACAGCGTCGACGGCGTCCTCGACGCCCTTGCCCAGGTAACGGTCCTTGTTGCCGTCGCGGCGCTCAACAGCCTCGAAGGCACCGGTCGATGCGCCCGAGGGCACGGCGGCGCGCGCGAACGTGCCGTCCTCGAGGGCGACCTCGACCTCGACGGTGGGGTTGCCGCGCGAGTCCAGGATCTCGCGGGCGCCTACGGCCTCAATGGTGGCCATGTTGCTCCTTCTCTCCGCCGCGTTCGCGGCTGGTGGGGTTGTCCTCTTGGGAGTCTAGCGACGGACCGTGCTCCGCTCTCGCGGTCCTTGGTCCTAACGGATGAACGTCCGGTGACGCTTCACCGTCGTCATTCACCTATCCTGCGCGCACCAGCGCGTTCTGTCTCGCGGGCCGCGGCCTCGAAGGACCGGACGGCCTCGCGCAGGGCGGACTCGGCGTCCACGCCCGCTGCGCTCGCCTCGGCGGCGAGCGCGAGCAGTCGCTCGCCGATGCCGTCTCCGGACGATGCGCCCGTGGACGATGCGGTCACGTCCAGTCCCGCGCGCTCGGCTCGGCTCAGCATCTTCTGTGCGCGCTGCAGCGCGGGAAGCGCGGCGGGCACGCCGTCCATCACCGACTCGCGACCCATGGTGCGTGCCTTGATCGCGTGCCAGTTGGCGGTCACGGTCTCCGCGTCCTCGGCGATCACGTCGGCGAACACGTGCGGATGCCGCTCGACGAGCTTGTCCGCGCAGGCCTTGGCGATCTCCTCGATGCCGAACGGCTCGTCCGGATGCTCCTGAGCGACGCGCGCGTGGAAGACCACCTGGAGCAGGACGTCGCCGAGCTCGCCGAGCATCTCGCCACGGTCGCCGGACTCGATCGCCTCGGCGAGCTCGTGCGCCTCCTCGATCGCGTACGGCGCGAGGGACTCGTGAGTCTGCTCGGCGTCCCAGGGGCAGCCTCCGTCGGAGCGGAGACGATCCATGACCTCCAGAAGGCGGTCGACCTGGCTCGCCGTCATACGCCTACTCTCCGGCGGTGGCCGCGGCCGAGGCGCTCGCTGCGGCCGAGGCGCTGGCAGCCGCGCTCGCCGAGGCGCTCGCGGAGGCGGCGGCCGAGGCCACGACGTCCTCCGAGTCGCCGAACCAGTCGGGAGTGGAGCCCGCGTCGGCGAAGCCCGTCACCGCGGCGAACACGACGTAGACCGTGTCGCCGATCGAGCTCGCGTTGTCGGTCGCGGTGCTGGCGGCCGCCGAGATCGACGCGATGAAGGTGTCCGCATCGAAGTCGCCGAACCTGGACGATGTGGTGAGGTCCTTCTCGAGGGAGGTCGCCTCGTCGCCGAGGAAGGTCGCGCCCTCCTCGCTCATCGCGAGGTTGCTCATCGCCTTCGCGGTGCGGACCACCTCGATCGCCTCGGGGGTCGCCTCGCCGTCGGTGTAGCTGATGGTCTCGAGCCAGGCGTCGATGTCGGTCGTGATCTCGTCGTCGCTCCAGGCGCCGTCGAGGTCGGCGGACTTCTCGACCACGTCGTCGTGCACGAGCGCGAGCGTGAGGGCCCACCCCTCGTTGCACTGGATACCGACGTCGAGCAGCCCGTCGCAGTACTCCTGCACCTGGTCGAGCGTCACGGTGACGTCGGCGGACTCCGCGGCGACTCCTGGTGAGCCCTGTCCGGGCACGGCGCAGCCTGCCAGGGTGATTGCGGCGGATGCCGCGATGAGGCCGGGGACGAAACGTCGCTTCTGCGAGACCATGATGCTCATCCTAACCACGCTCAGAAGGTGCTCTGACAGGGTCGGTCGCCACCGGCCGGGGTCACGTGTTCTCCGCTGCGATCAACTCGGCAAGCCGCGACGCGGCGGCCGATGCGTCCATCGCTTTCAGCTCCGGCGGCGTGACACCGCGCGAGGCGAGCTCGCGCACCAGGTACAGCGGGAGGGCGCGGGCCGTGTCGCGAGCCGCGGGGCCGCCTCGATCCGGTGCCAGCCCATCGAGCACGCAGGTCCAGAACTCGTCGGCCGTGACCTCGAGCTGCTCGCGCAGGATGTGCGACCACATCGAGCGCCGATACGTGGTCGAGTCCACCGGCCGCGAGATGCGCGTGCGCAGCGTGCGCCCATCCCACAGCGGCAGCTCGTAGGTGCGGTGATGCCGCACCGGCTGACCTGCGGCGCCGCGCACCAGCGCCCATTCCTCGGCAAGGCAGAAGGTGTCGTGGTGCTCGCGCGTCGGGGCCGGTGGCGTGTGGCCGCGGCTCACGCGGCGAGCCAGTCGGCGAGCTGCGCGTCGTCGGAGAGCCGCACAAGGTTCACGAGGCCCCAGCTCTGCTCGTGGTTGGTCGCGCTATGGAGGTGGTCGACCCAGTCCTCGGCGTACTCGCGCAACGCCAGGATCATGTCGGCCACCGCATCGTCCAGGGTCGCGCCCTCGGAGACGAAGGGCGAGCCCTCGACGAGCAGGACGAAGCCGTCGTCCTCGACGAGCACCTGGGCGCGCGACGGAACCGATCGCGCGAGGAACGCGCGCAGCTGCTCGGCATCGACCACCGCTGACGCGGGTCGCCCCCGACGTCCGATGGTCACGGCACCGCCCACTGCGGCCGCATCGAGAACCGCCGCGAGCGAGGCGCGTGCGTCGGCCATCGACGTGTAGTCGCTCGTCGCTGTCATGCTCGCCTCCATCCGCTGGTCTCAGCACACATCCATCGAGAGATGTACATGATGTACATCAAGGGTAGGTGTGGACGACGGAAGGGTCAATCGAGACTGGGGACGACGGTCGCCTGCGTCGCTTACCGCTCGCCGCGGATGACTGCGACCATGGCGCCCGCCGCGCCGAGTTCGCCCGCGAGCGCTCGGGCATCGTTCTCGGCCATGCAGATCGCGGCGACGACGGGCCGCGCGGTCTCGTAGGCCGCGTCGACCGCGGCCGAGGGCTCGACTCCGCGATCCGACAGGCACGCGAGCGCGTCGAGCCTGCGTCCGGGAGCCGCGAGGAAGGCCACGCACCAGCCGTCGGTGTAGCCGCCGTCGAGTGGGAGCGGGAGGACAGCGGTGGAGCGGGCCGGTTGCGAGGTTTCGAAACCCCACACCTCCTTGGCCCTCGTCAGCACGATGTCGACAGGAATGAAGGCGATCATCAGGGCAGGAAGCCCCACCACGATGAAGAACCACCAGGTATCGGCGATCGGATAGGGCTCAAGCAGGTTCTGCACCTCCCAAGACGACAGGCACAGGATGGCGAATGCCACGAGCGGCGCCACCACTCCGTCCCGCATACGCTCCGACCGCAAGAACCGCCACATACGCCCGAGCATCCTCACCCCCGCGGCCGCACCCCACGGCCTTCGACACAGCGCAGCCGGCACCTCGCCGTCCGCTGCCCCGTAGCCGCCGTCGCCGGCACCCGTTCGTGGGCTGGCACAGTTCTACCAGCCGCGACACCTCATGTCACGAAGGCGGCAGGCTCACGCCTTCGCGGGCAGGATCACCTCGACGAGCTCGCGCACCCACTCGAGCACCGGCAGCCCCTCGACGGGCTTGCCACCCACGCGCGACGTCATCGGCGTCGGCACCAGGATCTGGCGCACGGCGGGCTTGATCATGGTCCCGGGATAGAGGCGCGTGAGCCTCATAGAAGCGGAGTCGGGCAGCTCGACGGGCGAGAACCGCACGAACTTGCCCTGGTTCACCACGTCGGTGATGCCGTGGTCGCGCAGCATGAGCCGCAGCCGCGCGACGGCCAGCAGGTTCTGGACAGGCTCGGGCACCTCGCCGTAGCGGTCGTCGAGCTCCTCCTGGATCTCGGCGAGCGTCTCGGGAGCGGCGGCGTCCGCGATCTTCCGATACGCCTCGAGGCGCAGCCGCTCGTGCTCGATGTACTTGGTGGGGATGTGCGCGTCGATCGGGAGCTCGATCGTCATCGGCGCCTTCTCCTCGGCCTCGCCGCGGAAGCCCGCGACGGCCTCGCCGACCATGCGGATGTACAGGTCGAAGCCGACGCCCTCGATGTGGCCCGACTGCTCGCCGCCGAGCAGGTTGCCCGCGCCGCGGATCTCGAGGTCCTTGAGCGCCACGGCCATGCCCGAGCCAAGGTCCGTGTTCGCGGCGATGGTCTGGAGCCGGTCGTGCGCGGTCTCGGTGAGCGCCTTGCTCGGCGGGTACAGGAAGTAGGCGTAGGCCCGCTCGCGGGCGCGTCCCACGCGGCCGCGCAGCTGGTGCAGCTGCGACAGGCCGAACGCGTCGGCACGCTCCACGATCAGGGTGTTGGCGTTGGAGATGTCCAGGCCGGTCTCGACGATCGTCGTGCACACGAGCACGTCGTACTTCTTGTCGTAGTAGTCGACGATCACCTGCTCGAGCTGCTTCTCGCTCATCTGCCCATGCGCGACCGCGATGCGCGCCTCAGGCACGAGCTCCCCGAGCTTGCGCGCAGCGGAGTTGATGGTCTTGACCGAGTTGTGGATGTAGAAGACCTGTCCGTCGCGCAGCAGCTCTCGCCTGATCGCCGCGATGATCTGCGCGTCCTCGTGCGGGCCGACGTACGTGAGGATCGGGTGGCGCTCCTCGGGCGGCGTGGCGAGCGTCGACATCTCGCGGATGCCGGTCACCGCCATCTCGAGCGTGCGCGGGATCGGCGTCGCGGACATCGCGAGGACGTCCACGTTGGTGCGCATCGCCTTGAGCGTCTCCTTGTGCTCCACGCCGAAGCGCTGCTCCTCGTCGATGATGAGCAGCCCCAGGTCCTTGAAGTGGATCCGCCCGGTGATGATGCGGTGCGTGCCGATCACCATGTCGATCGTGCCGTCGGACAGCCCCTCGAGGATCTCCTTGGCCTCCTTGTCGGTCTGGAAGCGCGACAGCGCGGCAACCTTCACGGGGAACTGCGCGAACCGCTCGGTGAACGTGTCGAGGTGCTGCTTCACGAGCAGCGTCGTGGGGCACAGCAGCGCGACCTGCGTACCCTCCTGGATCGCCTTGAACGCCGCGCGCACCGCCACCTCGGTCTTGCCGAAGCCGACGTCGCCGCAGACCAGGCGGTCCATGGGCACGGACCGCTCCATGTCGGCCTTGATCTCGTCCACGGTGGTGAGCTGGTCGGGCGTCTCGACGAAGGGGAACGACTCCTCGAGCTCGCGCTGCCACGGGGTGTCCTGCCCGAACTCGCGCCCGCTCGTCGCCATGCGAGCGCTGTAGAGCCGGATGAGCTCGGCCGCGATCTCCTTGACGGCCTTGCGCGCCTTGGTCTTGGTCTTCTGCCAGTCCGCGCCGCCCATCTTGTTGACCGACGGGGCCTCTCCGCCCACGTACTTCGTCACCTGGTCGAGCTGATCGGTCGGGACGGACAGCCGGTCCCCGGGCCCGCCCTTCTTGGAGGCCGCGTACTCGATCACGAGGTACTCGCGCTCGACGCCGCGCACGTTGCGCTTGGTGAGCTCGACGAAGCGGCCGACGCCGTGCGCGTCGTGGACCACGAAGTCGCCCTTGCGCAGCTGCAGCGGGTCCACCTGGGCGCGGCGCCGGCTCGCGACCTTGACCTTGGGTCCGGCGGCCGAGACGGCGCGGCCGGTCAGGTCGGACTCGTGCAGCAGGACGATGCGGTTCTCGGAGTACTCGTAGCCTCGCCCCGTGATGTTCGGGACGACGGCGACGATGCCGGCCGGCGCATCGTCCAGGCTGGGCATGACGCGCGCGGGGACGTCCGCGTCGCCGAGCTGCTCGGCGATGCGGTGGGCCGAGCCGGTCGAGGCGGCGGCGAGGACGACGCGCCAGCCGTCGGCCGTGCGGGTGCGCAGCCACGCGAGGCCCTCGCGGAGGCGCCCGCGAAACTCCTCCGCGGGAGCCAGGCCCGTCTCGACGGCGCCGTGCGCGCCGAACGTCCCCAGCGTCGTCCAGGCGATGCCCCGAGACTCGACGACCTCCTCGAGCTCGGCGAGCGAGAGGAAGACCGCGTTGGCCTCGACGGGAGCCTCGGCGCCCGCGCTCGCTGAGACCCAGGCCGCGGCGAGGAACTCCTGGGCGGTCCGCTGGAGGTCCTCGGCACGGCGCGCGAGCCGCTCGGGAGAGACCGCGAGCACGCGGGTCTCGCGCGGCAGCACCTCGGACAGCGGCTCGAGCCGGTCGAGCAGCACGGGGATGAGCGACTCCATGCCCTCGACCGCGTGGCCGTCGGCGATGCGCGTGAGCATGTCCGCCGCGGCGGGGTACTCGTCGACCGCGGCGGCTGCGCGGGCCCGCACGTCGGCGGTCAGCAGCAGCTCACGGCACGGCGGCGCCCACAGCAGCGGCACGTCCTGGAGCGAGCGCTGGTCGGCGACAGAGAAGGAGCGCAGCGAGTCGATCTCGTCGCCGAAGAACTCGATGCGCACGGGGTGCGGGTCGGTGGGCGCGAACACGTCGACGATGCCGCCGCGCACCGCGAACTCGCCGCGTCGCTCGACCATGTCGACGCGCGTGTAGGCGGCGCCCGCGAGCGCCTCCACGAGCTCGGTCAGGTCGAGGCGGTCACCGACGTGAACACGGACGGGCGCGAGCTCGGCGAGCCCGGGCACGAGCGGCTGGAGCACCGCACGCAGCGGCGCGACCACGACCGCGAGGCGCGGCAGGCCCGTCTCGGACTCCGCCTCCTCGGGGTGCACGAGCCGTCGCAGCGCCGCGAGGCGGCGCGCGACCGTGTCGGAGCGCGGGCTGAGCCGCTCGTGCGGAAGCGTCTCCCACGACGGGAAGACCGTCACGCGTCGCGAGTCGATGTAGGCGCCGACCGCGGCCGCGAGCGCCTCGGCGTCCTGCTCGGTGGCCGTGATCACGAGGACCGGGTTCGCATCCTCTTGCTGGACCGCGTTCGCGACGATCGCGGGCGCCGCCGACGAGGCGCCCAGCAGGTGGCCACCCTCGGACAGGTCGATCGCGGGCAGCGACGCGAGCGCGGCCGCGAGCGGCGCGACGGGCTGTGACGTCGCAGACATGGACGATGCGGCAGTGGCGGTGTCAGACAACGGGGGTTCCTCCAGGCACGACGAAGCGCCGGAATTCCTTCCGGAGCACTCCCCCATCGTAGGCGCGCGGTCCGACAGCGGACCCTGTGGCGCCTCTCGACGGCGCAGGTCCCGCGCGGCCGTCCCTAGAATTGAGCCCATGCCAGATCCCGTGCTTGAGGCCGAGCGCCTGCTGCGCCGCTTCGCCCGCGAGACCAACCTCCTCATCGCCGGACGTCCGGTGCGCGTCAGCGCCGACGAGGAGGACACCCAGGTGGCGCTCGCCGTCGCCGGCATGGCCCGCGCGCTCGGAGCGCGCCTCGTCGAGGACGATGCGACCGGCCCCGACGTGCTCGACATCGACGCGAGCGCGGACGATGCGGCGCTCTCCCTCGGCGGTCGACCGCTGACCTCGCGCGGGGACGCGGGCGGGCGGCTCGACTTCGCCCGCGCGCACATGCCGGTCTCGGCGGCGCTCGCCGCCGACCTCAAGGGGGCCGGCACGGTCGCAGGCCTCAGGATCGGCGTCTCGATGACGCTCGAGCCCAAGACCGCGAACCTCGCGCTCATGCTGCGCGACGCTGGCGCCGAGGTCGCGGTCTATGCGCACCCCGACGAGACCGATCCCGAGGTCGCGCAGGCGCTCAAGGAGCGCGGCGTCCCGGTCGATGCGGACGCGACCCTCTCCGGCGAGGCCGAGCGCGAAGCCGCCCTCGCGTGGCTGCGCCGCGGCTTCGACGTGGTCGTCGACGACGGCTCGCACCTGGTGCGACTCGCCCACGAGGCCGCACCGGAACTGGTCGAGGGCTGGATCGGCGTGACGGAGGAGACCACCTCGGGCCTCACGCCGCTGCGCCTCATGGCCGCGCAGGGCGCTCTCCGGACCCCCGTGGTCGCGGTCAACGACGCGGCCACCAAGACCGGCTTCGACAACCGCTACGGCACCGGGCAGTCGTGCGTGTTCGCCATCGCAGACCTGCTCGAGCAGGTCGACATGACCGTCCGCGACCTGCCCGTGCTCGTGATCGGCTACGGGCCCGTCGGAGTCGGCGTCGCGGCGCATCTGAACGCGCTCGGCGCCGAGGTGCGCGTGGCCGAGATCGACCCGGTGCGCGCGCTGCTCGCGATCCACGACGGCTTCGAGGTCGGCCCGGCCGAGGATCTCGCCCAGGGCGCGCTCGTCGTGTCGTGCACCGGCGCCCCCGCCACGGTCACCCCCGAGATCCTCCACGCCGCCACGGTGGTCGCGGTCGCCGGCGGCGTTCCTGGCGAGGTGGTCCTCGACGGCGTGCTCCTCGAGCCGCTCGTCGTGGCAGGGGCGGTCGCCCGCGCGCTCGACGTCGCGGAGCCCGCCCACACGCTGGTCCTGGACCGCGGCGGCTGCATCAACGTCACCGCCGCCGAGGGCAACCCGATCGAGATCATGGACCTGTCCTTCGCGACCCAGCTCGCCGCGGTCGCGGAGCTCGTCACCACGCGTCCCGGCATCGGAGTGCACGCGCTGTCCGACGCCGCGGTCGCCAAGGTGGGAAAGGCGGCCGCCGAGGCCAGGGGCCTCGCCCTCGAGAACGCGGCCACCGCATCGTCCGTGTCCCCGACCGACTGGCGCTCGCCCCGGTACGCGTCGCCCGCCCCCGCATCGTCCTCCCCCACCACGCCCGAGGAGACCGCATGACCGCGTTCCCCGTCACGCTCTACTCGGCGAGGCTCGTGCTTCCCGTGACCGCGCCGCCCATCCTGGACGGCGCGATCGCCGTGCGCGGAGAGCGCATCCTGCACGTCGGGTCGCGCTCCTGGGTCGAGCAGTCGCTCATCGAGCGCGGCCTGCCGTTCACGCACGTGCGCTGGGACGGCGTCCTCACCCCCGGCCTCGTCAACGCGCACACGCACCTCCAGTACACGGGCATGGCCGAGGTCGGCAGGGCGCAGTACCAGGGATTCGAGGACTGGGCCAAGGCCTTCAACCCCGTCTACGACCAGCCGCACGACTGGGCTCGCGACGCGGCGCTCGGCGCGCAGCAGATGATCGGCGCGGGCGTCACCGCCGCCGCGGACATCGTCACCGACCCCGAGGCCGCCAGGGCCCTGCACGACGCGGGACTCGCGGGCATCACGTACTGGGAGGTCATCGACTGGACCAACGACGACTGGCGCACCCAGGGCCGCGCCGAGGTCGAGGCCGCGCTCGACTCCCTCCCGTCGCGCCCGGGCACCGGACTGTCGCCGCACGCCCCGTACTCGCTCGAGATCATGCCTCTGCTCGAGATCCCGGACATCGTCCGCGAGCGCGGCAGTCGCATCCACATCCACCTGGGCGAGTCGGGCATCGAGCGCGAGTTCGAGCACGACCGCCACGAGCCGTGGCAGAACCAGGGGCTCGGATCGCTGCTCGAGCTGAGGCAGGCCGGCTTCGGCACCTCGGCCACCGAGTACGTCGACCACCTGGGAGTGCTCGGACCCGACTGCCATATCGCCCACGGCGTCTACATGAGCGAGTCCGACCGCGCGATCCTGCGCGCGCGCGGCACGACCGTCGCGCTGTGCCCGCGCTCGAACGAGGTCATCGGCCTCGACGCCCCGCCCGTCGCGGCGTACCTGCGCGAGGGCAGCCCCATCGCGATCGGCACCGACTCGCTGTCCTCGTCCCCGTCGCTCGATCCCATGGCCGACGTCGCATCGCTGTTCCGCATCGCGCGGGGCCAGGGCTACGGCGCCGACGACCTCGCCGAGCGGCTGCTCAGCGCGGCGACGCTCGGCGGCGCGCACGCCATGGGCATCGACGAGGGCGTGGGCCGCACCGGATACCTCGCCGTCGGCACGCAGGCCGACCTCGCGTTCTTCGACGTGCCCGTCACCGACATCACCGAGACCCTGACGACGCTCGCCGAGGCCGGCGAGGGCCGTGCCGCCGCGACCGTCACCGCGGGCCGCGTACGCCACGCGACCGTCGCCTTCACGAACCGCACCGGAGTCCAGGAGGAGCACCGATGATCCCCGCCACCGCATCGTCCCTGAACCTCGAGCCGCACCCCGAGGGCGGCTGGTTCCGGCGCTACTACACGTCCCCGATCCCGGTCGTGACTCCGGGCGGCGACCGCCCGGCCGTGACGATGATCCACTACCTGCTCGCGCCCGGCGAGAGCAGCGCGTGGCACGTCGTCACGTCCGACGAGGTGTGGCTGTGGCACGGCCCCGGCGCGCTCGAGCTGTCGCTCGGCGGAACCGGATCCGCCCCTGGTTCCGTCACCACCGTCCGCCTCGGCCCGGACGCGGTCGGCGGCGACGTCCAGCAGTGCCTGGTCCCGGCCGGAGTCTGGCAGTCGGCCCGGCTCCTCGAAGATGCGGAATCGTTGGTCAGTTGCGTCGTTTCCCCCGGATTCGACTTCGCAGACTGGAGATTGGCCGAAACATCGCAGTAGTAGGATGCCGCCCAACCCGCGGGCGATCGATGTCGGTCTCGCCTCGCACCCCCATCATCTGAGGAGAAATGATGTCCGCCGTCACCATGCGCCGCGCCTCCGTCGCGCTGCTCGCCGCCTCGACCCTCGCGCTCGCGGGCTGCTCGAGCTCGACCGAGGCCGAGTCGTCGGCCTCGGCGTCGCCATCCGACTCGGCCACCGCGACCGCCGAGGCAGCCGCCGAGCTCGACACCGTCACCGAGGGCAAGCTGACCATCGCGACCGGCGAGCCCGCCTACGAGCCGTGGGTCGTCGACGACGCCCCCGAGTCCGGTGAGGGCTTCGAGGCCGCCGTGGCCTACGCCGTCGCCGAGGAGCTCGGCTACGCCGCCGAGGACGTCGTGTGGGTCCGCACCGGCTTCGACGAGGCGATCGCGCCCGGCGCGAAGGACTGGGACTTCAACATCCAGCAGTTCTCCATCACCGATGAGCGCAAGGAGGCCGTGGACTTCTCCTCGGCCTACTACACCGCCACGCAGGCCGTCGTCTCGGTCGAGGGCAACGACTACGCGGACGCCGCCACCGTCGCCGACCTCGACGGCGCGCTCGTCGGGGTCGCCGTCGGCACCACGTCCTACGACATCGCCGTCGAGGCGCTCGGCGAGGACAACATCCAGGTCTTCAACTCGCAGGCCGACGTGAACGCCGCGCTCGTCGCCGGCCAGATCGACGCCTACGTCACCGACCTGCCGTCGGCCCTGTACCAGGCCGCCGTCGAGCTCGATGGCGGCGTCGTCGTCGGCCAGTTCGCCGACTCCGAGGGCGGCGACGAGTTCGGACTCGTCCTGCCCAAGGACTCCGCGCTCACCGAGCCCGTGACCGAGGCCGTCGACGCCCTGGCCGCGGACGGCACGCTCGCCGACCTCGAGACCGAGTGGCTCTCCGACGCCATCGACGTCCCGGTCCTCAACTGAGCATCGTCCTGAACCAAGGAACATCCTGAGATGACCACCGACGGAGCGGCCGCGACCGCCTGGCAGCCCAGCGAGCTCGAGCTCGAGCGACGCGAATTCCGGCGCCGGGCGTCCGGCCGCTCCGTCCTGGTCGCGCTCGTGTCGACGGTGCTCTTCGCCGTCGTCGCGGGCACCCTGGTGCTCACCTCCCCCGGCTGGGAGAGCGTGCAGCAGGCCTTCTTCAACCCCGAGATCGCGTGGGAGAGCCTCCCCAAGATCCTCGAGGGTCTCTGGCTCAACATCCAGGTGCTGTTCTTCGCGACGATCGGCGTCGCGATCATCGGCACCCTGCTCGCCGTGATGCGCTCGCTGCGCGGCCCCGTGTTCTTCCCGCTGCGCGCGATCGCCACCGGCTACACCGACCTGTTCCGCGGACTGCCCGTGCTGATCGTGCTGTACCTCGTCGGCTTCGGCATCCCGGCGCTGAACCCCACGACGCGCTTCCCCGCCGCGCTGCTCGGCACCATCGGCATCATGCTGTGCTACTCGGCGTACGTCGCCGAGGTGCTGCGCGCAGGCATGGAGGCCGTGCACCCTTCGCAGCGCGTCGCCGCCCGCTCGCTGGGCCTGTCGCACGCGCAGACGCTCCGCCTCGTCGTCATCCCGCAGGGCCTGCGCAAGGTCATCCCCGCGCTCATGAACGACTTCGTGTCGATGCAGAAGGACGTCGGGCTCATCTCCGTGCTCGGCGCCGTCGACGCGATCCGCGCCGCGCAGATCGTGCAGGCGAGCACCTACAACTTCACGCCCTACGTGGTGGCCGGCCTGCTGTTCGTCGCGCTCAGCTTCCCGATGATCCGCCTCACCGACCACATCTCGGCAAAGATGGCCGCGCGCGAGCAGATCGGAGGGACCGTATGAACGCCGTCCTCGAGCTCCACGACGTCCACAAGCTGTTCGGCGACAACCACGTCCTCAAGGGAGTGGACCTGGAGATCGCCACGCACGAGGTCGTCGTCCTCATCGGCGCCTCGGGCTCCGGCAAGTCGACCCTTATGCGCACCATCAACCTGATCGAGCGCGTGGACGACGGACGCATCGTCCTGTCGGGAGACGACATCACCGACCCTGCCGCCGACGTGGACAAGGTCCGCGCGCGGATCGGCGTCGTGTTCCAGCACTTCAACCTGTTCCCGCACATGAAGGTGATCGACAACGTCACCCTCGCGGCGCGCAAGGTCCACGGCATGGACCCCGCCGAGGCGAAGGCCAAGGGCGTCGACCTGCTCACCCGGTTCGGGCTGGGCGACAAGGTCGACGAGTACCCCGACCGGCTCTCAGGAGGTCAGCAGCAGCGCGTCGCGATCGTGCGCGCGATCCTCACCGACCCCGAGCTGCTCCTCCTCGACGAGATCACGTCCGCGCTCGACCCGATGCTCGTGGGCGAGGTGCTCGACCTCGTGCGGAGCCTCAAGGACCAGGGATCCACCATCCTCATGGCCACGCACGAGATGTCGTTCGCGCGCTCGGTCGCCGACCGCGTCGTGTTCATGCACCAGGGCAGGATCCTTGAGCAGGGCCCGCCCGAGGAGATCTTCGGCTCGCCCCGCGAGGCGGCGACTCAGGAGTTCCTCGCGCGCGTCACGCACCGGTAGGAGCGATGTCGCGGGCCGAGCCCGCAGACGAGTCTGAACAGGGATGATTCCCGCTCCACGGTGCTGGTCAGCCACCCACCTCGATGTTCTCGGCCGGCCACAGACCGGCCGTCAGGGCGATCACGAGGATCACCGCGATCACGCCGACGATCACCCAGCCCAGCGCCTTCTCGCTCATCGCTCACCCCCGTGGGACGCAACCGCTCTCAGCGTGATCGTAGCCCGCAGGGGGGTGGACAACCCTAGGGTCCAAGGGCGGCGCCACCCGCGTCACCCACGCCACCCGTTCGTGAGCGTTCTCTGACACAACGCGAGTCGGCAGCACGGCGTGTCGCGGTCGACACGCCGCGCCTGGCGTGCGGCACGTGTCAGGAATCGTCCACGCGCGGCGCGAGGGACCCCGACAGAGGAAGGGCCGATGATTGGCGCGAGGACCGCGGCGCGCGGTCGCCAGCGCCTGAACGGGTGGTTCAGACTGCGCGGGGTCGCCAGCGTCGGACCGCGCGGTGCAGACCGCGCGGTTCGGACCTTCTGGTTCAGACGGCGGCGGGATTGGCCACGGACTCCCTGGCCAGGAGATCCAGGACGGCGCGCGCTGACCTGGCCGCCGCATCGTCCAGGTGCTCGTCGAACTCGACGCCGCCGTCGCCCTGGCACATGTCCGACACGCAGCGCAGCGACAGGAACGGCACGCCCGCCTGAGCGGCGGCCTGGCTGACGGCGGCGGTCTCCATGTCGGTCGCGATGACCTTCGGGAAGCGCTCGCGGATGAGATCCACCGTCTCCGCGACCGCGAACGCGTTGGCCGAGGCGAGGTAGCCCTTCTTGGCGCCGAGCTCGACGGCGAGATCCACGAGGTCGTCGTCCGACTCGTGGAAGGCCGCGTGGCCCGGCACCTGACCGTACTCGTAGCCGATCGAGGTGGAGTCCGCGGACCAGTCGAGCGCGCAGCAGGGGGCGACGAGGTCTCCGACGGTCACGTGCCCGGGGATCCCGCCGCACGTGCCGGCCGAGATGATCGCGGTGGGCGTGACACCGCCGATCACCCCGTACGCGACGAGGGTCGCGGCGCGAGCGGCCGACACCATGCCGATGCCGGTGACGACGAGCAGGTAGCGCACGTCGCCCGACGTGACGACGTACGCCTCGTCCGCGAAGTCCAGGCGCTCGGCGCCGTCGGACAGGTCGAGGAAGCCCTGGGCCTCCTCCGGCATCGCCACGAGGACGGCCGGCATGGAGCCGCCCGTCACCGCATCACGTCCAGGAGTCCGTCGACGTTCTCGAGGAACGCGTGGACCTCGTCCTTCATGTCGGCGAGCGAGTGGTTCGCTCCCCACCCGCACTGAATCTCGTTCGCGGCGGGCACCTCGTCGAGCTCGAGCATCCGGTGCATCGTCGCGACGACGAGCTCCTTGATCGCCTCGGGAGCGTGGTCGCCGCTCATGATGAGGTAGAAGCCTGTCTGGCAGCCCATCGGACTGAAGTCGATGACCTCGTCGCTGATCTCGCGCACGCACTCCGCGAACGAGTGCTCGATCGAGTGCACCGCGGGCATCTCGAGGTGCTCCCGGTTCGGCTGGCAGAAGCGCACGTCGAACTTGCTCAGCACATCGCCCTGCGGCAGGACCTTGCGGTCCGCCAGGCGGATGTACGGGGCGTCGACCTTGGTGTGGTCCAGGTTGAACGACTCCACGTTCATCTTGCGTACCTCGGTCATGGGGCGTGCTCCTTCGCGCATCGTGGGGGGCGGGAGACGTCTCTCCGCAACTGCCGGACCCATCGGCCGCTCTCGCCTCCGATAAAGACGAATCGCACGGCGGGTAGATCCTAGTCGACCACCTGATCCTCGGCATCGGTGACCATCGCCGGAAGCGACGCGGTGATGACCGAGCCGTCCGCGCGCAGCGTCCCGTGGAAGGCAGCCGGGTCGGGGGCGCCGTCGATGCGAGGTCCCTGGTCCGCGAGAGGCACGATCACCTCATGATCGGGCGTCACGAGGAAGCGCTCGCCGCGCACGTTGACCGACAGCGCCCGTCCACGCTCGATCGCGAACTCGATCGAGGTCTGACGCACGGTCACGCGCAGCCGGTTGTTGTGCACCGTCACGCGATACGTGAGCGACGGCCACGACTCGGGCAGCCGCGGGTCGAAGTTCAGCCCCTCGCCGTGGTCGCGGAAGCCTCCGAAGCCGTGCACGAGCGCGGACCAGACGCCGCCCGTCGAGGCGACGTGGACGCCGTCGGCGGTGTTGGCGTGGAGATCGGCGAGGTCGACGAAGAGCCCGTCCCAGAAGTACTTCAGCGCGAGCTGGTGGTAGCCCACCTCGGCCGCGATGATCGACTGCACCACGCCGGACAGCGTCGAGTCGCCCGTCGTGATCGGGTCGTAGTACTCGAAGTCCGCGCGCTTCTCGTCGAGCGTGAAGTGCTCACCCTGAAGGAACAGGGCGAGGACCACGTCCGCCTGCTTGAGGACCTGGAAGCGGTAGATCACGAGCGGGTGGAAGTGCAGCAGCAGCGGGCGCTTCTCGGGAGGCGTGTTCTCGAGGTCCCACACCTCACGCTCGTGGAAGAGCGCATCCTGAGGATGGATCCCCAGCTGGTCGTCCCAGAGGATCGCCATGCCCTCGGCGGCCCTCTCCCATTCCTCGATCTCCTCGTTGTCGAGGTCGAGGCGAGCGACCATCTTCGCGTACTGGTCGGGCCACTGGCCGCGGAGCTTACGCACCGACTCTGCGGCGCAGCGCAGGTTGAAGCGCGCCATGACGTTCGTGTACAGGTTGTCGTTCACGACCGTCGTGTACTCGTCGGGGCCTGTCACGCCGTGGATGCGGAACGACTCCCCGTCGCCGCGCGAGTGACGCCAGAACCCCAGGTCGGCCCACATGCGCGCGGTCTGCACCAGGATGTCGATCCCCTCGCGGGCCAGGAACTCGTCGTCGCCCGTCGCGAGCACGTACTTGTTGATCGCATACGAGATGTCGGCATCGATGTGATACTGCGCGGTGCCCGCGGCGTAGTAGGCCGAGGCCTCCTCGCCGTTGATCGTGCGCCACGGGAACAGCGCACCGTTCTGCGCGAGCTCCCCCGCGCGGCGCTCGGCCGCGGGCAGCAGCCGGTAGCGGTAGCGCAGCGCGTTCCGCGCGATCACGGGCGACGTGTAGATGAAGAACGGCACCGCGTAGATCTCGGTGTCCCAGAAGTAGTGGCCGCCGTAGCCGGAGCCGGTCACGCCCTTCGCGGGCACGCCGTAGCCGTCGCCGCGCGCGGCAGCCTGAAGCAGCTGGAACAGGTTCCACCGCACCGCCTGCTGGATCTCGGGTCGCTCCTCGACCTCGACGTCCGAGCGGTCCCAGAAGTCCGCGAGCCAGTCGCGCTGGTCCTGGAACTGCTTCTCGACGCCCTCCTCGCGCACGCGGTCCAGCGTGCGGTTGCAGCGGTCGGCGAGCTCACGCGGAGGGACCATGCGGGACGTGTGATAGCTGACGACCTTGGTCAGCGAGAACGTCTGCCCGGGCTCGAGCCGCGACCGGTAGACCTGCTTCGCGTAGTCGGGGGCCACGTCGGTGACGGTCGTGTAGTCCGCGTCGGACTCGACGTGATGCTCCATCGCGCACGCGAGCGTCATCCCGGAGTTGCGGGTGCGGTAGCCGAGCAGCACGCGGTTGTCGTCGCCGTGGTGGATGCGGGGCTCGAGCACGCGCTCGTCGAGCTTCTCCGCCTTGCGGGGGTCGAAGCCGGACGTCGGCTGCTTGTTCGCGCGATACTCGTCGAGGCCCGCTCCGCGGTTGAGCAGCTGCGACGAGATCGCGATCGGCGCCTCGTAGTCGAGCAGCGTGACCTCGAACCGCATCACCGCGAGGTGACGCTGGCTGAGCGACACCATGCGCGAGGACCTCACGCGCACCCTGTTCCCCGCGGGCGTGCGCCACAGGAGGTCGCGGGTGAGGACGCCCTCCTTCATGTCGAGGGTGCGCGAGTAGTCGATCAGATCGGCGACGGACAGCAGCAGCGGCTCGTCGTCCACGTACAGGCGGATGACCTTGGGATCGGGCACGTTGGCGATCGTCTGCCCGGTGCGGGCGAAGCCGTAGGCCTCCTCGGCATGCCGGATCGGCCAGGTCTCGTGGAAGCCGTTGATGAACGTGCCGTGCTGATGCGCGTCGTGGCCCTCCTCGATGTTGCCGCGCAGCCCCAGGTAGCCGTTGCCGACAGCGAAGAGGGTCTCGGTGGTGCCGAGGTCCTCCGCATCGAAGGAGGTCTCGACCAGCTTCCACGGCTCGGGAGGGAACCGCAGCCGGTCGAGGTACTCAGGAACACTCGTGTCGTGGAGAGGCCGGTGGCCCAGCTTCATCGTTCGACCGTCTCGCTCAGGTCCTTGACCACGACATTCGCGCCCGCGATCTCCAGCGCATCCATGCCGGCGCCGCGGTCGACGCCGAGCACCAGTCCGAAGCCTCCCGCGTGCCCCGCTGCCACTCCGGACAGCGAGTCCTCGATCACGACGCAGTCCGCGGGCGGCACCCCCAGCCTCTGAGCCGCGTGCAGGAACGTGTCGGGCGCGGGCTTGCCGGGGAGTCCCTCGGCGGCCGCCGTGTCACCGTCGACGACCGCCGCGAAGCGATCCGTGAGACCCGCGGCCTCGAGCACCGCGTCGGTGTTGCGCGAGCTGCAGACCACGGCCATCGGGAAGCTGTCGAGCTCGGCCAGGTGATCGAGTAGCGCGACGGAGCCCTCGTAGGGCGTCACGCCATTCTCCTTGAGCACGGCGGTGTACGCCTCGTTCTTGGCGTTGCCGATGCCGCACACCGTGTCGGTGCCCGGCGCGTCCGACGGGTCGCCCCACTCGAGCTCGACGCCGCGGGACCTGAGGCAGCGGGCCACACCGTCATAGCGCGGCACACCGTCCACGTGGGCGAAGTAGTCGGCGTCCGAGTACTCGGGGGTGATGGAGTGCGCGGCGAAGTAGTCGTCGAAGGTGCGCTGCCAGGCGGCCATGTGCACCTCCGCGGTCGGGGTCAGGACGCCGTCCAGGTCGAACAGTGCGGCCTTGAAGCCCTCACCGGCGGGTGCTTGCGGAATGTGCCAGGGCATGGGGTGCCTCCTGCGAGCGCTCGTACTGCGATGCGGACGCGGGCCACGGGGCTCGCGACCGCCTCTAGGTCACTACTTCGATAGTAGTCAGCCGGACGGGGGCAGTGGCAACCGCAAACAGGCCCGAACCTGCTAGGACGGGCTGTGGAAGCGCTGCTGCGCCATCTCGAGGCCCGATTCCAGGATCGCCTCGACCGCGTCGGCCGCGTCGGACACGAGGAACGGCAGCTCCTTGCGCTCCGCCGCGCCGAACGGCTTCAGGACGAATGAGGCGGCGTCCATGCGGCCGGGCGGGCGGCCGATGCCGACGCGCACCCGCACATAGTCCGGGGTGCCGAGCGCCTTGGTGACGTCCTTGAGCCCGTTGTGCCCGCCGGAGCCGCCGCCACGCTTGAGCTTCACGGTCCCGAACGGGATGTCGAGCTCGTCGTGGATGACGATGACGTCCGTCGGCGCGACGGACAGGTACTTGGCGAGCGAGCTGACCGGCCCGCCCGAGACGTTCATGTACGACATCGGCACGGCGAGATGCGTGGCCTGTCCCGCGAGGCGTGCCGCCGTCGAGCGGGTGTGGGTCTTCTTGTGCACGGACAGCGACGCGGATGCTCGCGAGGCGAGCTCCTCGATCACCATCGCGCCGACGTTGTGGCGCGTGGCGGCGTACTCCTCGCCCGGGTTGCCCAGGCCGACGACGAGTGCAGGCATCACTTTCCTCGCTGCTCGGTGGTTCGATCCGCATCCCACGCGCTGGCGCGTGGATGCAAAGGGAAAGCGCCCGGTCCGCAGGAGTGCGGACCGGGCGCTGACGTCATGCGTCGGAGATTACTCCGCCGGCGCCTCGGCGGCCTCGGCAGCGGCCTCCTCGGGCTCGGCCGACGTGCGCGGCTGGGTCACGTGGACCACGAGCGCACTGGCGTCGGTGAGGAGCTCGACGCCCTGGGGCAGCTCGACCTCGGACGCGACGATCTTGGTGCCCTCCTCGAGACCCTCGACGGAGACGACGATGGTCTCCGGCAGGTGGGTCGCCTCGGCGGCGATGTGCAGGGTGTTGAGCTCCTGCACGTGGATGGTCGAGCCGAAGGTCTCGCCCTCGACGTGGACGGGCACCTCGACGGCGATCTTCTCGCCCTTCTTCACGAGCAGCAGGTCGACGTGCTCGATCGAGCGCTTGACGGCGTTGCGCTGGATGTCCTTGACGACGGTCAGCTCGGACTTGCCGTCGAGCTCGATGGTGAGCAGCGCGTTGGCGTGCTTGAGGGCCATCATCGTGTCGTGGCCCGGAAGGAGCACGTGGACGGGGTCGGTGCCGTGACCGTAGATGACGGCGGGGATCTTGCCGGCCATGCGGGCGCGGCGGGCAAAGCCCTTGCCGAACTCGGTGCGGGCCTCGGCGGCGAGCTTCAGCTCATCAGACATCGGGGTTCTCCTCGAGAATGTGCGGACAGATAGCGGTTGCACGGCAAGGCAGAGCCGTCATGCATCTGCCGCGTCGATCACGCCGGGCCCTGCAGGGGCGCAGCCTCGCCGAGGAACTGGAACAGTCTACCTGCTCCTGGACGATGCGACCACCCAGGGTTTCTCGAACGTCCCCGACGCTCCCGCATCGTCCATTTCCCGCATCGTCCCGGGAACGCGAAGGCGCGGGCCCCGTCGGGGACCCGCGCCTCGCGCTCAGAAGAGGATCAGACGTTGCCGTTGAACAGGCTCGTGACCGAGCCGTCCTCGAAGACCTCGTGGATCGCGCGGGCGATGAGCGGCGCGATCGACAGCACGGTGAGGCCGTCCCAGCGGCGGTCCTCCGGGATCGGGAGGGTGTCGGTGACGACGACCTCGGAGATGCCCGAGTCGCGCAGGCGCTCGACCGCGGGGCCCGAGAGCAGGCCGTGGGTCGAGGCGACGATGACGTCCTTGGCGCCGTTCTCGAACAGCGCGTTCGCGGCCTGCACGATGGTGCCGCCGGTGTCGATCATGTCGTCGACCAGGACACAGGTGCGGCCCTCGACCTCACCGACGAGCTCGTGGACCTTGACCTGGTTCGGGACCGAGGGGTCGCGGCGCTTGTGGATGATCGCGAGCGGGGCGCCCAGGTGGTCGGACCACTGGTCGGCGAGGCGCACGCGGCCCGCGTCGGGCGAGACGATCGTGAGGTTGCCAGGCGCGACGCGCGAGCGCACGTACTGAGCGAGCAGCGGCATGGCCCACAGGTGATCGACGGGGCCGTCGAAGAAGCCCTGGATCTGCGACGTGTGCAGGTCGACCGACATGATGCGGTCGGCGCCCGCGGTCTTGAACAGGTCAGCCATGAGGCGCGCGGAGATCGGCTCGCGGCCCTTGTGCTTCTTGTCCTGGCGGGCGTAGCCGTAGCAGGGCATGATCACGGTCACGCGCTTCGCGGAGGCGCGCTTCATGGCGTCGACCATGATCAGCTGCTCCATGATCGCCTCGTTGATGGGCGCCGCGTGCGACTGGAGGATGAAGGCGTCGGCGCCGCGCACCGACTCGCCGAAGCGGACGTAGAGCTCACCGTTCGCGAACGTGTACGCGGTGGTGGGGAGCAGCTCGATGCCCATGTCCGCCGCGACGGCCTCGGCCAGCTCGGGGTGGGCGCGCCCGCTCGCGAGCACCATTCGACGCTCGGACGGGTTCGAGATGATCGAGCTCATGACTCTCCTTCGTGCGTGAGGCCTTGTGGGCCCGACGATAGTCCTTCGTGGGAACCGGCCGCGCGCCGGACCCTTTCCGCTGCCTCGGCTGACGGGGTGCCGGGGCGACGTCGCTCGACCCAGCCTTCCACATTCTGCTGAGGCGACGAGTTGATCGCGAGCGCCCCCGACGGGACGTCGTGGCGCACCGTCGTGCCGGCCCCCGTGTAGGCGCCGTCCCCGAGGGTCACGGGTGCGATCAACGTGTTGTCCGAACCGATGCGCACCTGCGCGCCGACCACGGTCCGATGCTTGTGGACGCCGTCGTAGTTCACGAAGATCGTGCCGGCGCCGACGTTGGTGCCCTCCCCGATCTCCGCGTCGCCGACGTAGCTCAGGTGCGGCACCTTGGCGCCGTCCCCGATCTTGGCGTTCTTGGTCTCGACGAAGCCGCCGACCTTGCCCTTGACGCCGACGACGGTGCCGGGGCGCAGGTAGGTGAACGGCCCGATGGTCGCGCGGTCGCCGATGACCGCGTCGACACCGTGGACGCGGGTGACGGTCGCTCCCGCGCCGACGGTCACGCCGGTGAGCGTCGAGTCGGGACCGACGGTCGCTCCCGGGCCGATCGTGGTGTCGCCGTGGAGCTGGACGCCGGGGAGGATCGTCGCGTCGTCGCCGAGCGTGACGTCCGCGTCGATCCACGTGGTCGCCGGGTCGACGACGGTGACGCCCGAGCGCATCCAGGCCTCGACGATGCGTCGGTTCAGCGCGGCGCCGATCGTCGCGAGCTGAACGCGGTCGTTGACCCCCTCGACGTCCTGCGCCTCGGGTGCGACCAGCGCGCCCACGCGACCGCCCGCCTCCCGCGCGATCTCGATGACGTCGGTGAGGTACATCTCGCCCTGCGAGTTGTCGCGTCCGAGCAGCGAGAGCGCGTCGCGCAGGACCGCGGCGTCGAACACGTAGATGCCGGCGTTGATCTCGTCGATCGCGCGCTGCGCGTCGGTCGCGTCGCGGTGCTCGACGATCGCGGTCACATCGCCCGAGGATTCACGGACGATGCGGCCGTAGCCGGTCGGGTCCGGCACCTTGGCGGTGAGGAGGGTGACGGCGTTGCCCCCGGAGGAGTGCGCATCGACCAGGGAGCCCAGCAGCTCACCCGAGACGAGCGGCACGTCTCCCGACGTGACGACGACCGCGCCCGTGACGTGGGCGTCCAGGTGGGCCCTGTCCCCCGCTCCGGCCGCGACGGCGGCGGCCACCGCGGTCGCATCGAGCGCGGACATGCCGCACCACACGGCGCGGCCCGTGCCCGGGACGTCGTCCTGGTCCGCGATCAGCGCGTCGGGAGCGACCTCGGCGATGTGGGACGCGACCGCGTCGCGCTCGTGTCGGACGACGACGACGGTCCGCTGCGGCTCGAGCTCATGCGCCGCGACGATCGCGTGATGGAGGAGGGAACGACCGGCGATGCGGTGAAGCACCTTGGGTGTGGCCGACTTCATTCGCGTACCTGCGCCTGCCGCGAGGATCATCACGGCTGCGGGTCGGGTGTGGGCCACCGGTCCCCCTTCGCTGCCCCCAGCGGGGCGTCGGGTCGATCGGGACAACTCTACCTGCCGGGACACCGCAGGACACCCGCACCGAGGGCTCCGCCCAGAGGATTCGAACCTCTACCGCAAGGCTCCAAAGGCCTGCGTGCTGCCATTACACCAGGGCGGAACTGGGCCCGAACGGGCCCGGGTCCCCTAGTCTGCCAGCCGGACACGGCACACTGGGACCGTGACCGACGAACCCAGGAAGCCGACCCGCTCGCGCATGACCGCCCGCGAGCGCCGAGAGCAGCTGCTGACGGTCAGCCGCGCGCTCTTCGCCGAGAAGGGCTTCGAGGGAGCGTCCGTCGAGGAGATCGCCGCACGCGCGGACGTGTCCAAGCCCGTCGTGTACGAGCACTTCGGCGGCAAGGAGGGCATCTACGCGGTGATCGTCGACCGCGAGGTCGAGGCCCTGCTCGGTGCGCTCTCCGGGGCGCTCGCCCAGGTCGCCCACCCGCGACAGCTCGTCGAGCGCGCGGCGATGGCGCTGCTCGGCTACATCGAGGAGTCCCCCGACGGATTCCGGATCCTCGCGCGCGACTCGCCCGTCGCGCAGTCCTCAGGCACGTTCTCGTCGCTGCTCGGCGACGTGTCGGCGCAGGTCGAGGGCCTGCTCGCCGACCAGTTCCGCAAGCGCGGGCTCGACCCCTCCGTCGCGCCGATCTACTCGCAGATGCTCGTCGGCATGGTCGCGCTCACGGGCCAGCACTGGGCCGAGGTGCGCGAGCCGTCCAAGGAGGTCGTCGCGAGCCACCTCGTGAACCTCGCCTGGAACGGCCTGCACGACCTCGAGCGTCGCCCTGGGCTCCCGAGCGAGCACTGAGGCGAGCGGCGCCGGCGCCACGCCACCCGCATCGTCCCTGCCCCCGCATCGTCGGTGCCCCCGCATCGTCCCTCTCGGCCCACCCCCGCTGACGGTTTGAACCAATCCGGACCCCGACACCCCGGCGACACGCCGCATCGACCTGCGACACGCTCGCGTGTCGGCCTGAGATTGGTTCAGAGTGTCAAGCGGTGAGGCGAGCGGGACGCACGGGGACGATGCGCGTGCGGCACGGCGTGCCGCTCACCCTCGCGCACCACGGGCGGGTTCGATAGATTCGGCCTGGGCGTCGACGCCCGGCTGCATCGCTCAGCCAGGGACGATGCGCCACCGACTACAGCCAAGGGAGCGGCCGTGATCAAGGGTTTCAAGGATTTCCTCATGCGGGGCAACGTCGTGGACCTCGCGGTCGCGGTCGTCATCGGCACTGCGTTCACCGCAGTGGTGAACGCGATCGTCGCGGGCATCATCACGCCGCTCGTCGCGATGATCTTCGGCCAGCCCGACCTCACCGCTGTCGCGACCTTCACGATCAACAACGCCGAGTTCAGCATCGGCCTGGTGCTGGACGCGCTGTTCAAGTTCGTGACGATCGCCGCGGCCGTCTACTTCGTCATCGTGATGCCGCTCAACAAGCTCGCTGAGATGCGCAAGAAGGACGAGCCCGCCGAGGAGCCCGCGGGCCCGACCGAGATCGAGCTGCTCACCGAGATCCGGGACGCGCTCGCCAAGAAGGACTGACGCGGGCTACTGCTCCAGCAGCACCGTCGCGCCCGCGACCGGGCCGCTCGCGGTGAGCACGTGGTCGGCGACGTCCGACGCGGTGAGGTGCGCCGCGATCGCGAGCGCGTGCTGCCTCGACCGCGCGAGCGCGGCTACGGTCGGGCCGGAGCCTGACACGATCGCGCCCAGCGCCTCCGCCTCGTGCGCGGCGCCGAGCACGCGACTCAGGTGTGGCGCGAGCGCGAGCGCGGAGTCCTGGAGGTCGTTCGTCAGCGCCTCGCCGAGCCGCTTCGCGTCACCTGCCATGAGCGCCTCCATGACGCGCTCGTCGATCGCGGGGGCGACGACGGTGCGCTCCCCCGCCTCGGCCGCACGGTCGAACTCCCTGAAGACCGCGGGCGTCGACAGGCCCGTGCGCTGCGTCGCGAGCACCCAGTGGAACTCACCGTGCGTCATCGCCGGGGACAGCTCGTCGCCGCGTCCCAGCCCGATCGCGGTGTGGCCGTGCAGGCAGAACGGCACGTCGGCGCCGAGGCTCGCGCAGATCCGCACGAGCTCCTCGCGTGAGGCCCCCACGTCCCATGCCTCCGCGCACGCGACGACCGCGGCCGCCGCGTCGGCGCTGCCCCCGGCCATCCCGCCGGCGACCGGCACGCCCTTGACGATCTCCAGGTCCACGCCGTCGGTGATCCCGTAGCGCTCGGCGACGGCGCGCGCCGCCTTGAGGGCGAGGTTCGACTCGTCGAGCGGAACCGTGACGGGGTCGAGCATGAGCGACGGCCCCGTGGACATGGACAGGGTGAAGGCGTCGTCGTCCCGCGCCGTGGCGGTGACCGTCTCGAACAGCGACACCGCCTGGAAGACGGTCACGAGCGGGTGGTAGCCGTCGGCTCGCCGGGGGCCGACCGAGAGCTGGAGGTTGACCTTCCCTGGGGCCCGGACGGTGACGGTGCGCGGCATGGGCCCCATCGTGCCACGCCTGGCAGACCCGGGTCGGGCCGACGGGTGGGCGAGGCGTCCTGGCGGGACCTCAGTGCAGGATCTCGCTGAGAGCCGACCGTCATGTCCCGCCAGCGCGGACGGCGGGACGAACCGCGACCTCAGTCCAGCGCCGCGAGCTGCTCCGCGATGCGCGAGAAGTCCTCGATCCGCAGCTGCTCGCCGCGGGTGAGCGGGTCGATGCCCGCGGCGCGCAGCGCCTCCTCGGAGCGCGCGGCGGACCCGGCGATCCCGGACAGCGCGCCGCGCAGCGCCTTGCGACGCTGAGCGAAGGCGGCATCGACGACAGCGAAGACCTCCTCGCGCGACACGGTCGTGACCGGCGGCTCGCGGCGCTCCATGAGCACGAGCGCCGAGTCGACGCGCGGCACGGGCCAGAACACGGCGCGGCCGACGTCGCCGGCCCTGCGCACGTCGCAGTACCAGTTCGCCTTGGCGCTCGGGATGCCGTACGTGCGGGAGCCGGGCGGCGCGGCGAGGCGGTCCGCCACCTCGGCCTGGACCATGACGAGCACGCGCTGAAGAGCGGGGAACGTCTCGAGGAAGTGCAGGATCACCGGCACGGACACGTTGTACGGCAGGTTCGCGACGAGGGCCGACGGCGGGCCCGCCTCGGGACCCGCGCCGGGCAGCGCATCGACGCGCAGGGCGTCGTCATTGATCACGGTGAAGCGTTCCGCCTCGGCCGATGCCCGGCGCGCGACCGTGTCAGGTAGCGCGGCGGCGAGCGTCGGATCGATCTCGACGGCGGTGACCCAGGCGCCGGCCTCGAGCAGCGCGAGCGTCAGGGAGCCGAGCCCTGGCCCGACCTCGACCACATGGTCACCGGGCTGCACTCCCGCCACCCGGACGATGCGACGCACCGTACCGGAGTCGACGACGAAGTTCTGCCCCCACTTCTTGGTGGGCGCCGTACCGAGGGACTCCGCGAGGGTCCGCACGTCGGTAGGACCGAGGAGATCCGCCACCTCGGCTCAGTACCAGCCCTTGGACTTGAACGAGCTCCACGCGTTGCACGGCGTGCCGTAGCGGCCCTTGACGTAGGACAGGCCCCACTTGATCTGCGTGGCGGGGTTGGTCTGCCAGTCGGAGCCGAAGGCTGCCATCTTGGAACCGGGGAGCGCCTGCGGGATGCCGTACGCGCCCGACGAGCCGTTGGAGGCCTTGTGGTTCCAGCCGGACTCGCGGGTCCAGAGCGCCTCGAGGCACTGCCACTGGTCGCCGGTCCAGCCGTAGGTGGACTCCGCGAGCTGCTTGCCGATCGCGCGGTTCCCGGTGGGGTTCGACGCCGCGGAGGAGTTGGGCACGGAGGTGTCGACCGTCTCCTCCTCGGCGGTGCCGATCGAGACGACCTCGTCGACGGGCTCGGAGACGATCACCGACACGGTCTTCTCGCGCGAGACCTCCTCGCCGTCGACATAGGTGACCTCGTAGCTGACGAGCTTGGTGCCGTCCTCGCCCTCGGTCGTGACCTTCTCGTCGCCCTTGTCGATCGAGTCGTCGTCCTCCTCGACCGTGTCGAACGGGAGGGAGACCTCCTTGGTCACGGTCTTGACCTCGACGTCGGCGCTGTCCGCCTCGACGGCACCGACGACGTCGAGCGACGTCGACACCTCGGCGTCGTCCGCCTTGACGTTCTGGACGGCCCCGACGGTCGTGGAGGCGAAGGCTCCCGCGGAGAACGCGATGAGCGCCGCCGAGACCCCGAGCTGCTGCATGACACGGGTCCGCGCACCGGTCCGGGCACGCGTGTCACGGCGTCCTCCAGGACGAGGGGTGGTGCGCAGATAACTCAAAGGGCAGCCCTTTCGGGGATGTCGTGCAAGCCAACGTGGTCGGGTCTCAGGGGGCGAGACACTCCCGCATTTATCTCATATCGGTAACAGCCTTGACCAACTGAACCGTACGCCAGGCAATCTACCAGGCCCCATAGAAAGTGACGGTCGTCACATCGAGCGCTCGGCAGGCCTCGTCGAGCGGCAGCTCCTTGACGCGGGCGACCTCGCGCACGGTGTGCGCGACCTGCGCGGGCGAGTTGGGCGCGCCTCGATGAGGATGCGGGGTGAGGTAGGGCGAGTCCGTCTCGACCATCACCCGGTCGAGCGGGGCGACGGCCAGGGCGGCGCGCAGATCATGCGCGTTCTTGAACGTCACGTTGCCCGCGAAGCTGAGGTGGTAGCCGCGGTCGACGCACAGCCGGGCCATCGCGGCGTCCCCGGAGAAGCAGTGGAACACGGTGCGCTCGGGCGCTCCGTCCTTCGCGAGCGTGTCGAGGACGTCCGCGTGCGCGTCGCGGTCGTGGATGCCGAGCGCGAGGCCCAGCTCCTTCGCGAGCGCGATGTGGTCGCGGAACGACCGCAGCTGCGCCTCCCTGCCCGACTCGTCCGTCCTGAAGTAGTCCAGGCCGGTCTCGCTGATGATGCGGATCCGCTCGCCGTGGGCGAGTCGTGCGATCTCGGCGAACGCATCCTCGTAGGACAGGCCCGATGCGTGGGTTCCAGAGGCGTGACGCGGGGCCTCGTTCGGGTGCAGGGACACCCCGCCGAGCATCTGCGGATGGCGGGTGACCGCGTCCGCGGTCCAGCGCGCCGACTCGACCTCGCAGCCGATCTGGACCACGCGGTCCACTCCCGCGGAGGCGGCCTGCGCGAGCAGCTCGTCGACGGTGCGCGGCTCGTCGCCCGCGGGCGAGTCGAGGTGACAGTGGTTGTCGACGACGGGCGCGGGCAGCGCGTCAGGGGCGGCCGGCCAGGCTCCGGGACGGGGCACTCAGTCGTCGCCCTTCATCCGCTCGAGCTCGGCCTCGACGATCTCGTCGTCCAGCTTGGTGAAGATCGGCGACGGCGCGGGGATCGCGGTGCCGGCGACCACGTCGCGGCGGCCCCACGTGCCCTGCATCCCGGTGTAGTCGCCCTGGATGACGGGGTACGAGCGGTCCGGCAGGTCCAGGTCGTCGACCTCGTTCATCTGCGGCATCGGCGCGAGCGTGCCGGTGCCGCCGAGCGCCTCATGGACCTGCTGGGCCGAGTGCGGCAGGAACGGCGCGAGCATCGTGTTCGCGTCGCTGACGAGCTGCGCTGCGACGCCGAGCACGGTCTTCATGCGCTCGGGGTCCTCATTCTTGAGCTTCCACGGCGCGGTCTCGGCGAGGTACGCGTTGGCGTCGCCGACGACGCGCATGGCCTCGGTGATCGCGGCCCGCTGGCGGTGGTGGCGGACCAGGTCGCCGATCTGGTCGAAGGCCTTGAGCGAGCTGTCGAGCGCGGCGCGGTCGACGTCGGCCAGGTCGGTCAGCGCGGGGATCTCGCCCACGTTCTTGTTGAGCAGCGAGGCGGTGCGGTTGACGAGGTTGCCCCAGCCGGCGACGAGCTCGGTGTTGGTGCGGCGCTTGAACTCCGACCACGTGAAGTCGGCATCGGCGGTCTCGGGACCGGCCATCGCGATGAAGTAGCGCAGCGCGTCGGGCTGGTAGCGGGCGAGCATGTCGCGCACGTAGATGACGTGGCCGCGCGAGGAGGAGAACTTGGCTGACTCCATGGTGAGGAACTCGCTCGAGACGACCTCGGTGGGCAGCTGGAGCTCGCCGTAGGGGCCGAGCTCGCCGCCCTTGGAGCCGCGCCCGTTGGCGGCGAGCAGCTCGGCGGGCCAGATCTGCGAGTGGAAGGTGATGTTGTCCTTGCCCATGAAGTAGTACGACATGGCCTCGGGGTCGTTCCACCACTTGCGCCACGCGTCGGGGTCGCCCGAGCGTCGCGCCCACTCGATCGAGGCGGACAGGTAGCCGATGACGGCGTCGAACCACACGTACAGGCGCTTGGTGGGGTTGTCCTCCCAGCCCGGCAGCGGGATTGGGATGCCCCAGTCGATGTCGCGCGACATCGCGCGCGGGCGCACGTCGTCGAGCAGGTTGAGCGAGAAGTTGAGGACGTTGGGGCGCCATCCCTGACGCCCGCCGAGCCAGGTCGCGAGCGCGTCGGTGAGCGCCGGCAGGTCCAGGAAGAAGTGCTCGGTCTCGATGAACTTGGGCGTCTCGCCGTTGATGCGGCTGACGGGGTTGATGAGGTCGATCGCGTCGAGCTGGTTGCCGCACGCATCGCACTGGTCGCCGCGAGCGCCGTCGGTGCCGCAGATGGGGCACGTGCCCTCGATGTAGCGGTCCGGCAGGGTGCGTCCGGTGGACGGCGAGATCGCGCCGCGCGTGGTCTGCTCGATCATGTAGCCGTTGCGGTGCACGGCCTTGAACATCTCCTGCACGACCTTGTAGTGGTTGCCCGTGGTCGTGCGGGTGAACAGGTCGTAGCTGAGCCCCAGCTGCGTGAGGTCCTCGACGATCACGCGGTTGTAGCGGTCGGCGAGCACCTGCGGGTCCACGCCCTCGCCCTCGGCCTGCACGAGGATCGGGGTGCCGTGCTCGTCGGTGCCGGACACCATGAGCACGTCCTCCCCGGCCATGCGCATGTAGCGGCTGAAGACGTCGGAGGGGACGCCGAACCCGGCGACGTGGCCGATGTGGCGCGGGCCGTTGGCGTACGGCCACGCGACGGCGGAGAGGATGTGCGACATGCCGACAATCCTACTGAGGAAGGGAGCTGCTCCTCACGGGACCTCGGCGCGGGACGATGCGGCCGCCCGGACGATGCGTCAGTCGCCTTCGGTCGTCAATCCGCGTAGTCGGGGGCGGCGGGGAGGCCCACGGCCTCCTCGAGGACCGTGATCCCCTGCTCGTGCATCCAGGTCGACAGCTCGACGCCCACGTAGCGCACATGCCAGGGCTCGTACCAGTAGCCGGTCGTGTCGAACTCGTCCTTGGGGTACCGGACGATCCAGCCGTACTGCCATGCGTTCTCGGCGACCCACGCGCCGATGAGCTCGTCCGCGAAGCATCGCTTCACGCGGCAGCTGGTCGAGCCGTAGATGTCGGCGGCCCAGCCGGTCTGGTGCTCGGAGTAGCCTGCGCGGGCCGAGAAGCTCTCCGCGACCGTCGTGCCGCGCCGTCCCACGTAGAGCGAGTGGAGGGAGATCTGCTCGGTGTAGCTGCGGTAGCCCGACGCGATCGAGAAGTCGAGCCCCTCCGCGACGGCGGCGTCGCGCATCTGTGCCAGCGCCTCGGCGGCCTCGGACCGCAGCCGCTCCGAGCTCCCGCCGGGAACGCCCTCGACGTTCACGAGATCCTCCGGCGCGTACGTCATCGGGTCGAGCGGGCGGGACTTGTTCACCACGACGAGGAAGGATGTCGGGTCGTCGAGCGCTCCGTCGGGGATCGACGGCCCGTCCTCCACCACCTCGATCTCCGCGACCGGGGTCGCATCCTCGACCTCGACGCTGCCGGCGGTCGCCGTGACGGCGGGGATCGCCGACGCCTCGGCGTCGACGGAGTCCGGGGCCGTGGACGATGCGGCGGCCGCCTCGGGCTCGGAGGCCGGGTTCACCGGGAGCGAGCCCGCGGACACCGCTCCGACCCCCACGCCGAGGCCGAGCCCGAGCAGGACCGCGCCCCCGCGTATCGGCCAGCTGCGTGCATGCAGGATCCGCGGTCGCTCGCCCCGCTCGGGTGAGTGTCTCGCGTGCTCAGCTCGGGCGCGCATCGGCTGACCTTGACTGCCTGGCGCGCAGCACCGCGTCGTAGAGGTCGCGGCGCGGCAGGCCCGTCGTGGTCGCGAGGTCCGCGACCACGTCCTTGGCCCGTTCGCCGCCGTCGATGCGGGCAAGCGCCTCCTGCACCGCGGCCTCGGTGCCGAGCGCCTCCGCGGGACGACCCGCGACGCACACCACGATCTCGCCGCGCGGCTGCGACTCCTCCGCCCACGCGACGAGCTCGCCGAGCGTGCCCCTGCGCGTCTCCTCGTACGTCTTGGTGAGCTCGCGGGACACCGATCCCTGCCGGTCGGCGCCCCACGCCTCGACCATCGCGCGGAGCGTGTCGACGAGCCGGTGCGGCGCCTCGAAGAACACCATCGTCCTGGGCTCGGCGACGAGCGAGCCGAACGCGCGCGCCCGCTCGCCCGCCTTGCGCGGCGCGAAGCCCTCGAAGCAGAAGCGGTCCGTCGGCAGCCCCGACAGCGCGAGGGCGGTCAGCACCGCGCTCGGGCCGGGCAGCACCGTGACAGGCACGTCGGCCGCGATCGCCTCGGACACCACCCGATAGCCCGGGTCGGAGACCGTCGGCATCCCGGCATCGGACACGACCAGCACGGTCCCGCCGTCCGCGGCCACCTTGACGAGGTCCGCGGCCCGCTCGCCCTCGTTGTGGTCGTGCACGGCGATCACCCGACCACGCACCTCGATCCCCAGCCGCGACGCCAGGTCGCGCAGCCGCCTCGTGTCCTCGGCCGCGACCACGTCCGCGACGGCGAGCGCCTCGCGAAGCCGGGCCGACGCATCGTCCGTGTTGCCGATGGGGGTGGCTCCGAGCAGCACGATGCCGTGGGGAGCCGATTCCATGTCCACAGGGTCGCACACGATCTGCCCGGTTTCCCTGAGTGCCACGGCTAGGCTTCACGTGTGAACTGGGGCTGGGTCTACCGCTGGCGGGTGCAGGTGATGGCTGTGGCCGTCGGCGCTCTCGCCGCGCTGCTGCGCTTCTACAACCTCGGCTATCCCGCCAAGCTGGTCTTCGACGAGGTCTACTACCCGCGCGGAGCGTTCTCGCTGCTCGTCTACGGGTACGAGGGCAACTGGGAGGGCGCCGACCAGGCCTTCGCGCAAGGCGACTACTCGGGGCTGTCGTCCGAGGGCGACTACGTCGTCCACCCGATGGTGGGCAAGCTGCTCATCGCCGTCGGGATCAAGATCTTCGGCCCCACGCCGTTCGGGTGGCGCTTCACCGAGGCCCTGTTCGGCGTCGCCGTCGTCGTCCTGACCGCGCTCATCGCGCGCACGCTGCTGAGGTCCACGCTGTTCGGCGGCATCGCCGGACTGCTCCTCGCGGTCGACGGGCTCGCGATCACGATGTCCCGCACCGCCCTGCTCGACGGGTTCCTCGCGTTCTTCGCCGTCGCGGGCTTCGGCCTCATCGTGTGGGACAAGGAGAGGTTCAGACGCAGGCTCGACGCCGCGATGGATCGGATGCGGGCCGAGGGCAAGGACCCGACCGCCGGCTACGGGCCCGACATGGGCGTGCGCTGGATGCGGCTCGGCGCGATCGTGGTGCTCAGCCTGGGCATGGCGACCAAGTGGTCGGGCGGCTGGTTCCTCGCCGCGTTCATGGTGCTGTCCGTCGTGTGGGACCTGACCGCGCGCCGCGACGCCGGGATCGAGCGGTGGTTCCTCGGCTCCGTCTGGCGGACCATCCCCACGTTCTTCGCGACGCTCGTGCTCGCACCGACCGTCTACGTCGCGACGTGGTGGAACTGGTTCGCGACCGACGGCTCATACGCGCGGCACTGGGCGGAGAACCACCCCGGCGAGGGTGTCACGTGGCTGCCCGAGTCGCTGCGCTCGCTCGTCGAGTACCACCGGCAGATGTGGGAGTTCCACACGAACCTCACCACGCCGCACGACTACCAGGCCAACCCGTGGGGCTGGCTCCTGCAGATCCGGCCGACGGCCTTCCACTACACGGAGGTCGCGGACGTCGACTGCGGCTCCGACAAGTGCGTGTCCGCGATCTCCTCGATCGGCAACGTCGCGATCTGGTGGGTGGGCGTCGCCGCGCTCGTGTTCGTGTTCTACCGCCTCATCCGTCACCGCGACACGACGGGCCTGATCCTGAGCATCGGGGTGTTCGCCGGCTGGGTCCCGTGGCTGCCGTACGCGTACCGCACGATCTTCACGTTCTACTCGATCGTGTTCATCCCGTTCCTGGTGATGGTGGTCGCGTGGATGCTCCAGCGGATCGCGCAGCCCGATGGACCCGGGACCTGGTCCAGATGGGGGACGATCGCGGTCGGCGTGTACGTCGGCATCGTCCTCATCGTCGCCGGATACTTCTGGCCCCTGTGGTCGGGCGACCCGATCCCGTACGACTACTGGCGCATGCACATGAGGGTCAAGAACTGGGTCTGACCCTCGCGGTGCTCGATCAGTCCCTGCGCGCGATGAGCTGGGACAGCACGATCGCCGACCTGGTCGAGTCCACCTGAGGGGCGAGCCGCACCTTCTCGAGGGCCTCCTCGAGCGACGGCATGCTGCTCGCGCGCAGGCGCACGAGGGCGTCGGCCTCGCCCGTCACGGTCTGCGCCTCGATGACGTCGGGGATGCCCGACAGGATCCTGCGCAGCTCCTCGGGCCCGACGGTGCCGCGGCAGAACACCTCGACGAAGGCCTCGGTGTCGCGTCCGTCGACCGTCGGATCGACCAGTACGGTGTAGCCGCGGATGACGCCCGCGGCCGTCATGCGGTCCATGCGGCGCTTGACCGCGGTGGGCGAGAGGCCGATGCGCTCCCCCATGTCCTGATAGCTGATGCGGCCGTCGAGCTTGAGCTCGTCGAGGATCCGTCGGTCCAGGCTGTCGATGGTCATGCTTCCCCCCTTGCTGCGCACTTTCGCAGGAATCCAACGCTATCGCGGAACAAGTCGCCGGATTCACGATTCTGGGTCACGAAATCGTCACGGAATCTCTGTCACGCTTGATGCAGAAGGAGGGAGCCCCATGACCACCACCGCCCCCATGCGCCTCGTCCGCGAGCGCACCGCGACGCCCCTGACCGTGCTGATGTGCCGCCCGACGCACTTCACCGTGTCCTACTCGATCAACCCCTGGATGGAGCCCGAGAACCCCACCGACACCGCCCGCGCGCTGTCCCAGTGGTCCGAGCTTCGACGCGTCTTCGAGCGCCTCGGCTTCACGATCGAGGAGGTCGCCCCCGGCGAGAGCCTCCCCGACATGGTGTTCGCCGCCAACGGCGGGCTCGTGGTCGACGGCAAGGCGTACACCGCGAAGTTCACGCACGCCGAGCGCGCCCCCGAGGCAGGCCTCTACGCCGACTGGTTCCGCGCCGCCGGGCTCGAGGTCGTCGACGCCGTCGAGACCAACGAGGGCGAGGGAGACGTCCTCCTGATCGGCGACGTGCTGTTCGCCGGCACGGGCTTCCGCACCGACACCTCCTCGCACGACGAGATGGCTCGCGTCTTCGGCCGCGAGGTCGTCTCGCTGCGCCTTATCCGCCCCGACTTCTACCACCTGGACACCGCCCTCGCGGTGCTGGACGCCACCCCCGGCCAGGAGCACATCGCGTACCTGCCGAGCGCGTTCGACGACGCGAGCCGCGCCGAGCTCGAGCGCCGCTTCCCGGACGCGATCCTCGTCGACGAGCACGACGCCAAGGTGTTCGGCCTCAACGCCGTCTCGGACGGCCTGCACGTCATCACCGCGGCGCGCGCCACCGCGTTCCAGCACCAGCTGCGCGAGGCCGGCTACGAGCCCATCGGCGTCGACCTCACCGAGCTGCTGCTCGCCGGCGGCGGCGCCAAGTGCTGCACGCTCGTGCTGCGCGACCGCACCGCCGAGTCCGCCGACCCGGCCACCGCATCGTCCATGTCCACCGCATCGTCCACCCCCACCACCGAGGAGAACCGCTGATGGTCCAGTTCGTCGATGTCGCGGCCATGAGCCGCTGGATGGCCGATGAGGGCATCGAGACCCTGATCGGGGACCTCGTCGCCTACCTCGAGTCCGACTACCGCCGCTGGGAGCAGTTCGACAAGGTCGCGCGCATCCCCGCGCACTCCGAGGACGGCGTGATCGAGCTCATGCCGACCGCTGACGCGGAGCTGTACGGCTTCAAGTACGTCAACGGTCACCCGATCAACCCGTCGCGCGGCCTGCAGACCGTCACGGCGTTCGGCGTGCTGTCCGACATGGCGACCGGCTACCCGCTCATGCTCGCCGAGATGTCGCTGCTGACCGCGCTGCGCACCGCGGCGACCTCCGCGATGGCCGCGCGCCACCTCGCGCGCCCCGACTCGCGCGTCCACGCGCTGATCGGCACGGGCTCTCAGTCCGAGTTCCAGGCGCTCGGCATGCGCGGCGCGCTCGGCCTGAACGAGCTGCGCATCTGGGACGTCGACCCGGCCGCGATGGACAAGTTCGAGCGCAACGCCGCGGCACTGGGCTTCACGGTCCACCGCGCGACCTCCGCGGCCGACGCCGTGGCCGGCGCCGACGTCGTCACCACGTGCACGGCCGACAAGGTCAACGCGACCGTCCTGCACGGCGACGTGATCGAGCCCGGCATGCACCTCAACGCGATCGGCGGCGACAGCCCCGGCAAGACCGAGCTCGACGCGGCGATCCTGCTGCGCGCCGACACGTTCGTGGAGTTCCACCCGCAGACCTTCATCGAGGGTGAGATCCAGAACCTGCCCGAGGACCACCCCACGATCGACCTGTGGCGCGTCGTCGACGGCCAGCTCCCCGGACGCACCTCCGCGGACCAGGTCACGGTCTTCGACTCGGTCGGCTTCGCGATCAACGACTTCTCGGCGCTGCGCTTCGTCCGCGACCGCGTGTCCGGCACCGCGTACGCCGCCGAGATCGACCTCATCGCCGAGCCCGCGGACCCCAAGGATCTCTTCTCCGTGGTCTCCCTGGCGCCGGCCGCCACGTCTCGGTGACACCCCTGGCACCCGGCTCATCACGCGAGTAGATTCGACGCAGGCGGGGGCCCGACCCCGCGTGCGTGCGAGGAGCCGAGGATGACCGCGGGTGATCAGTGGGAGGACTCCCCCGCAGGGGGAACGTCGAGGAACGGAATCGGCTACGTCGCGATCGTGACGCCGCTCGATGAGGCGACCCCGCCGCCGCAGCTCGTCAGCTCGATGAGCTGGGTGATCGGGTTCGTCTCCGCGGTGTCGCTCGCGATCGGCCTGTCCCTGGCCATCTGGCCGAGCAGCACGATCAAGGTCGGCGCCGCGCTGCTCGCGATCAACTTCCTCCTGTCGGGCGTGGTGCGCCTGGTGATCGGCGCGATGCGCACCGGCTACTCGTCGTCGATGCGGGCGGTGATGCTGATCTTCGGGATGCTGCTCGTGATCGGCGGCGTCGTGATCCTGCGCAACCTCGCGGCGAGCGCGACCCTGCTGCTGCTCGTGTCCGTGATCATGGTGGGCCTCAGCTGGATCGTCGAGGGCGTCATGGCGCTCGTGGACTCGGACGACGCGAAGTCGCGCGTCTGGGGGCTGGTCGGCGGCGCCGTGTCGATCATCGCGGGCATCATCGTGCTCGCGGTCCCCGGCTGGACGGCGACCGTGTTCCTGTGGTTCGCCGCGGGAGCGCTGATCCTGATCGGGATCGTGGGCCTGCTGCGCGCGTTCGCGATGCGGCGCTCGCTCAAGGCGGCGCGCGCATGACCGAGGAGGGCGTCGCCCCGGACATGCCCCCCGAGGTCGTCGAGGCCGTACGCAAGGAGGCCGCGCTGCGACCCGACGCGACGGCGCCGGCGTGGCTCGACGCGTTCGTGTGGTCGGTGCTGTGGAAGATCGTCGCCGTCGGTCTCGTCGCCGCTGCCGGCCTGTGGGCGATCGGCCAGCTCTCGCATTTCCTCGGGCTGCTCTTCGTCGCGCTGTTCTTCGCCCTCGCGATGATCCCCGGCGTCGAGGCCCTGACCAAGCGGTTCGGGATGCGCAGGGGCGCCGCCGTGGGCGTCATCTACCTCGCCGCCGTCGTCCTCGTGGCGTTCCTGGTCGCGGTCCTGGTTCCCGGCATCGTGCGCTTCGCGAACGAGGTCGGCTCCGCCGCATCGGTGTGGTTCGCTCACCTGAACACCTGGTGGGAGAGCCTGTTCGGCACCACGCTGATCGACCAGACGGGTGCCGCGGACGGCACGAGCGCGATCGCGAAGGTCCTTCAGAACTGGGCGTCCGGGGCGCTCGGAGCGCTGTCGTCGGGGCTCGGCCTCGTCTTCGACCTGATGACGGTCGCGATGTTCGCCTTCTACTTCGCGGCCGACTGGCCGCGGGTCATGCGCGCGCTCATGTCGCGCATGCCCCCGAACCGCCAGCGCGTGTTCAAGTGGGTCGCGGTCACCTCGATCGAGCAGACCGGTGGCTACTTCTACTCGCGTCTGCTGCTCGCCTCGGTGTGCGGCGGTCTCGGCTTCGTCGCGATGCTCGTCGTGGGACTCGACCTGGTCTACGCGCTGCCGATGGCGTTCTTCATGGGCTTCGTGTCGACGTTCATCCCCTTCATCGGCACGTATCTGGGCGCGGCGCTGCCGATCCTGATCGTGCTCGCGGTCGAGGGTGTCGGGAACGCGATCGGCCTGCTCGTGTGGGTCCTCATCTACCAGCAGATCGAGAACTACCTGCTCAGCCCCAAGCTGTCATCCAAGACGATGGAGCTCAACGGCGCGGTCGCGTTCGGTGGCGCGATCGCGGGAGGCGCGCTCGCCGGGCCGATGGGCGCGTTCATGGCGCTCCCGATCGCCGCGCTCGTCACTGCGATCATCAAGAACACCGGCCGCACGTATGCCGTGATCGACGAGGAACCGGAGCAGCCCGAGGAGATCGAGGCCGGCGACGAGCCCGCCCACGATGCCATGGACGATGCGGTGGCCGAGGCGGGCGAGGAGGCCTCGCCGAGCCTCGGGCGGCGCCTGCAGTTCTGGCGTCGCTGACGCGGGCACCTGACCCGGCACCCGGCACCCGGCTGCCGGCACCCCGCACCCGCACCCGGCTGCCGCATCGTCCCTTCCCGCGGCACACGCCGCACGTCCTGCACACACATGGCAATGCACGCGGCATGTCGCACCCAGATCAGGCGTCGACACGCCTGGTGCATGCCTAAGTGTGTGCAGGACGTGCGGACGCCAACGCGGAGGTCGCCGGCGAAGGCCAGCGAAGCGGACCCCTACAGCTCGCGGTGGACCACCTGAGCGGACACCTGCGCGCGCGGCATGATGAGCATCGAGTCGATGTTGACGTGCGCCGGACGGGACGCGACCCACGCGATCGCCTCGGCGATGTCCTGGGCGACGAGCGGCGTCATGCCCGCGTAGACCTTGTCGGCCTTGTCCTGGTCGCCGTCGAAGCGCACCATCGAGAACTCGGTCTCGACGAGGCCCGGGTCGATCTCGGACACACGGATCGGCTGGCCCTTCATCTCGAGGCGCAGCACCCGGGTGAAGGCCTTCACCGCATGCTTCGCGGCGTTGTAGCCGGCGCCGCCCGGGTAGGGCTCGAGCGCGGCGATCGACCCGAGCGTGACGACCTGGCCGTCGCCCGACGCGATGAGCTTCGGCAGGAGCGCCTTGACCGTGCGCACGGTGCCGAGCACGTTGACGTCGTACATCCGCTGCCACTCGTCCTCGTCGGCGTCCGCCACGGACGTCGTGCCGAACGCGCCGCCCGCGTTGGCGACGAGCAGGCTCGCCTCGGGGATAGCGGCGCAGAACGCCTCGACGGACGCGGGGTCGGTGACGTCGAGCGCGAGCGCCGTGCCGCCGATCTCCGCGGCCAGCGCCTCGAGCCGGTCCAGACGGCGGGCGCCGAGGACGACATGCCAGCCATCGGCGGCGAGCTGGCGGGCGGTGGCCTCGCCGATGCCGCTCGAGGCTCCGGTGACGACTGCGGTGCGCTGGGTCATGACTGCGGTTCTCCTTGGGTCGAGGGCCCGGGTCCCGGGCCTGGAGGCGTGGGGCTCTCGCCACGGCCGTCGACCGGCCGGGGCGCCAGAGCCGATTCCTCTCCGATGCTAGGAGCCCGCGTGTTACGCGCGCGTGTCGGACCCGCTGGCCCGGAGCAGCGCGACGACCGCGTCGACACCCAGGCCCGCCTCGCGCGCGCGCTCGACGAGCGCGCGGGCATCCGCGCTCAGCCCCGCGTACGCGGCGGCCATCTCGGTCAGCACGGCCCCCCGCCCGCGGCGCATCTCGACGAGCCCCTCGTCCCGCAGGAGCTGGTAGGCCTTGAGCACGGTGTGGAGATTCACGTCGAGCGCCTCGGAGACCTCGCGCGCGGAGGGCAGCCGCGCTCCGGGACCGATGCGGCCGGCGGCCGCGTCCTCGCGCACCGACCCGGCGATCTGGTCGTACAGCGGCGCGTCCGCGCCCGAGTCAATCCTGATCAGCATGGGCCCTCTCCGCGGCGGCCGTGAGGACCCCGGCGACGGTCTCCGCATCGTCCAGCGTGATGACGAACCTGCGCCCCGAGCGGCGGGCGACGTCGAGCCCCGGTCCGTTGCGCAGGATCACCCCGGTCGCGCCGGGGATCATCCTGACGCCCCAGCCGCCGAACTGGGTGAGCCCCGACACGTCGGTGACGGTGGCGGAGGCGATGTCCGAGGCGGCGATCGTGAACCGGGGGAATCCGATGGGCGACCGCACCGACAGCCCGCGCGCGTCCGCGCGCACGTGGAACACGGTCATGATGCTCACGAGCACCGTCACGAGGAGGGCGACTGCGGTGACGATGATGGCCGCGGCGAGATCCCCGAGCACCCACATCCACACGGCGAGCCCGGCGAGCACCGTGGAGGCGAGGACGAGCACCAGCATCGGCCCGCGCCCCATCTCCGCGCGGCCGAGCCACACGATCCGGGTGCCGGGCGCCGTCGCGAGCGGCGACACGGGCCGGGACGCGGGGACGATCATGTCCTGCGCGGGCTGCACGACCCAACCGAGGAACCCGGCGAGGAGCGCCGCGGCGAAGGCCGCGATCATCACGGGGACGATGCTGTCGTCGGGAGCGCCGTACCGCTGGACGAGCACGGAGCCGGTCGAGACGGTCGTGATCAGCGCGGACAGCCCTAGCGCGATGGCGGGCAGCAGTCGCAGCATCGGGCTGCGCTCGCCTCGCCTCAGCGACGGCAGCGCGAAGGCCATGAGCAGCGCCGGCATGCCGAGACCGACCGCGAGGGTGAGCACGGGCCACGTCCATGCGGGGCCGTAGCCGTCGGGACCCGAAGGCCCCCAGTGCGTGATCAGCTCCGCCCCGAGGGACGGGACCGAGGCGAGCTGGACGGCGACGCCGACGCAGGAGACCAGCGCGGGCCCGCCGAGGCCCACGAGGACCGCGCGACGCACGACGTGGTCCTGACGCATCGTCCGCTCCCCTCGAAGGCGACTGTTATAGAAGAACTATAACATCTACGTCGTCGCGTCGGCCTGAGCCTCGTCGCCCTCCGGGCTCGGCCTGCCGTGATGCACGAGGTCGGGGTCGACGATCGTGAGCCTGAACACCTGCGGCCCCGAGAGGTAAAGCGCGACGACCATGTACCAGCCGAACTCCACGAGGATCCGGGACTCGACCAGCGACTGCAGCAGCAGCGCGACGGACAGCAGCGCCCACCCGAGAGGGAGGTAGGTGTCGCCCCGCTCGGCGCGCTCGACGAGGCGCCACGAGGAGCCGAACATGAGCACGAGGATCGTCACCAGCAGCGCCACGCCCACGAGCCCCAGCTGGAGCCACGTGTCGAGGAACGCGTTGTGCGCGTGGGTGGCGACAAGGTCCACCCGCTCGTCGATCCCCGCATACGGCTCCTCCCAGACCGGCCAGTAGCCGACGAATCCCCAGCCCTCGGGACGCTGCCACGCGACCTCGACCACCTCGCGCCAGATCCGGGCCCTGCTCGTGAGGTCCGAGTCGCGCCCCACGAGCCCGAAGATCACGTCGCGATACTTGATCGTTGCCACACCCGCGATCGCCGTGAGCCCCAGGACGATGCGCGACAGGGTCTTCTTCCCGCCCGAGGGGAGGCGACGGATCCAGAATGCGGCGATCGTGATGCCCACGATGTAGAGCGTCGAGACCGTGACCGTCGCCGACTGCGTGAGCAGGTGGACCGCCCCGGCGGCGACGAGCGTCGCGATGGCCTCCCACCGACGCACGAGCCGCTCGAGCAGCACGATCATCGCGGTGATCGCGGTCAGCAGCGCCACGAAGCCGTACGTGTTGCGGTTGCCGACGAAGCCCTGGATCGGGCCGCCCTCGAACAGCAGGCCGTCCGACCACGTGAGGGGCTGACGGACGATGTTGTCGCCTCCGACCAGGTCGGTGAGGTCGGACATCGGCGGGTAGACCGGTCCCTTGACGATGATCGCCGCATACAGCTCGAGCGCGAGGCCGAGCAGCAGCGAGATCTGGAACCCGCGGTAGAGGATCACCATGAAGCGCCGGTTGCCCGTGCCGCGCACCGTGACGACCGCGAGGAAGGTGGTGGCGATGAGCGCGACCACGGCGAGCGCGGTGATCGCGCGCGTGGACGACCACAGGACGCTCGCCGCGACGAGCCCCACGAAGGCGCCGAGCGGCAGCGGCAGCCTGAGGCTCGCGAGCGTCGGCCGGAATGCCGCCCAGACCGCGGCCACCGTCACGACTGCGAGGGCGATGTAGGCCGGCATCCCGATCAGGTAGCGGAACCCCTGCCCCACGGTGAGGAGCACGAGGGCCCACACGGCGATGCCGTCCTGCACGGCGGGAGAGGTGATCCTGTCACGCCAGTCCACGCGCACGTCCACTGTCGCAGCCATCCATTCCTTCGTCGTCCGACGCGCTTCGCCGGGCCAGCCCCTGTCAGCAAGTGTGCCTCAGCGCGGACGCGCGGACCCCCGCGAGCCGGGCGAAATGCCTCTTCGTGGCCTCAATGTGACCTCTGTCTCGCCTCGACCCACGCGAGGAACTCGTCGGCGCCGATCACAGGCTTGCCCCACTGAGCGGCCTTGCGAGCCTTGCCCGACTGCGTCCCACGCTCGGCGACCACGAGCACGTCGGTGCGGGTCTTCGTGACGGTCTCGACGGGCACGAGCCCCGCATCCTTCGCGATCCTCGTCATGCGGTCGCGGTCGACGACGCCGAGCGTCTCGCTCACGACCGTCCCCGTGAAGCACACGCGCGCCCCGGGCTCGAGGACGCCGTCTGCGTCGGCGGGCGCGGCGAGCGCGAACTCCGCGTCGAGCACCTGCATGCCGAAGTGCCGCTCGGCCTCCCTCACGCGCGCGAGCGAGGACTCGTCCTGGTCGATCACGCGGCCCCAGGCCGCGCGCAGCAGTCCGGCCAGGACGATGCTGGGGTCGTCGTCCTCGAGGTTGCCTCCCACGACGAACCCCTCGGGGCCGGGCACGCCGGTCGGGCCGGTCGTACGCGCCGCGAGATAGCCGCGGCCGCGGGGCCAGGCCGCGAAGGGCGTCCCCGCGTCGAGGGCGCCGTAGGCCTCGCCGACCCACCGCTCCCCCGCGTCCCTGAGCGCGCGCGCCCGCTCGAGCGCGGTGGGCGCGGCCAGCTCGGCACGCGTGCGCGCGTCGAGCGCGGCCGCTGGGATCTCCGCCCCGAGCGCCATCGGCTCCACCACGCCGTTGCGCTTGAGCTCGAAGTCGATCCAGCCGAGCATGCGGTCGATCCCCACTCCCACCGGGACCCGGCCGGCCAGGAGCGGCGACAGGCACGCCCACGCCTCGGCCAGGACCGGCGCGAGCTGCACGTCCCGGGTCGTGAGGCCGAACTCCGTCTGGGCCCCGTACAGGTCGCTCGTGGGGTTGACGACCGTCGTCGCCTCGTCCCCCTCGTCGGTGACCACGGCGATCTCGACGGGGCGCGGACGGTACCTGTCGCCCACCTGCCCCACGGACAGGGCGCTGAGGTAGACCCGCCCGGCTGCCGCATCGTCCGTGTTCCCCGAGCCCGAGGAGGCGAGGAATCGCCGGATCCTGCCGTCCGTCTTGAGGTCGCGGGGCAGGACGTCGCGCTTGAGGACCAGGCCGGCTAAGGAGGTGCAGCGGCTGAGGGCCACGTAGAGCTGGCCGTTCGCGAAGGTGCCGCCCGTGAGGTCGACCACGACGCGGTTCAGCGTCTGCCCCTGGCTCTTGTGGATCGTGATGGCCCACGCGAGCTTCATGGGCAGCTGCGTGAACGTGCCGACCACGTCGCGCCGCAGCGATCCTCCGCTGACCACCGGACGAGCGATCTCCCACGTGTGCGGGCGCACGCTCACCGTGACGCCCTCGCGCAGGCCGACGCGCACCACGGGGCCCTCGCGGTCCGAGTCGAGGGCGAGCACGCGTCCGAGCGTTCCGTTGACCCAGCGGTCCAGGGGATCGTTGTTGAGCAGCATCACCTGGGCGCCGACAGCGAGGTCGAGGCTGTCATCGGTGGGACGCTCGAAGCCGTCCGTGTCGCCCGTCACCTCGGCGCGATACGAGCGGATCGGCGAGGGCAGACGGTCCAGCATGTGGCGGTTGCGGGCCCCGACGATGCGGTTCGTGGTCGCGAGCGTGAGCCAGAACTCGTCCTCGGGCGGCTCGAAGTCGGGATCCGTGCGGGCGTTGAGAGCAGCGCGCGCGTCATCCAGGAGCGTGCCCTCCCGCACGGCGTTGAGGATGTCCACCAGCCCCGAGTCGCCGATCTGGCGGAAGACCGTGGTGAGCTCGACGACGGGGAACGTGTCGCGGTCGAACGCCTTGGCGGAGAAGAAGTACGGCGTGCCGAAGCGCTCGTCGAAGTAGTCGACCTCGTGGTCGCGCACCACGGGAGGCAGCTGGTGAAGGTCGCCCACGAGGACCAGCTGCACGCCGCCGAACGGCTCGCCGTGGCGCGGCCCGAAGCGCTCGAGCGCGGCCGCGAGCGCGTCGAACAGGTCGGCGCGCACCATCGACGCCTCGTCGATGATGAGCGTGTCGAGCTCCGCCAGGGTCTGCGCGAAGCGCCCGGGGAAGTACGCGGGGCCGCGCACCGTCTCCTCGTTCACCCCCATGGGGAAGGAGAAGAGGCGGTGGATCGTGTAGCCGTCGACGTTGAGCGCGGCGATGCCCGTGGGCGCGACGGTCACCGCTCGTCGTCCCGTGGTCGCGAGGAAGTGACGGATGAGCGTCGACTTTCCCGTGCCCGCGCGTCCCGTGAGGAAGAGGTTGGCGCCCGAGTGGAGAAGGTCCAGGGCGTGCGCGAAGTCCTCCGTGAAGGTGAGCTCGGGCGCGGCAGCCATGGTCCCCTCTCCGTGATCGCGCCGCGCGTGCGACGATGCGGCCACCCTACCGAGGACGTGCGACAGTGGGATGTCACTCATCACTTCGAGCACGTGAGGCAAGGCGGCCCATGACACGACGAGTCCTCTTCATCGGCGGCACCGGCGTGATCAGCTCCGCGGTGGCGCGGGAGGCGCTGGCGCAGGGGATCGAGCTGACGGTCCTGAACCGAGGCTCCGGACGGCGACCGCTCCCCCCAGGGGTCGAGTCCCTCATCGCCGACGTGCGCGACCCCGCCGCGATGCGCGCGGCACTCGGCGGCAGGGAGTTCGATGCGGTGGTCGACTGGGTGGCGTTCACCCCCGAGCACGTGCAGGCGGACGTGGACCTGTTCGCAGGTCGCACGGGCCAGTACGTGTTCATCAGCTCAGCCTCCGCCTACCTGACGCCGCCCGCCCGGATGCCCATCGTCGAGTCCACCCCTCTCAAGAACCCTGCATGGCCCTACTCGCGCGACAAGATCGCATGCGAGGACCTGCTCATGCGCGAGTTCCGCGACCACGACTTCCCGGTCACGGTCGTGCGCCCGTCGCACACCTACGACGAGACCTGCGTGCCCTTCGACGCGGGCTGGACCTTCGTCGAGCGCATGCGCGCCGGCAAGGAGGTGATCGTCCACGGCGACGGGTCGTCCATGTGGACCCTCACGCACAGCCGCGACGTCGCCCGTGGAGTCGTCCCCCTGCTCGCCGACTCCCGGACGATCGGCGAGGCCTACACGGTCACCTCGCACGACGCCCCGACCTGGGACGACATCGCCCGCACCCTGGCGGCCGCGGCGGGCACGGAGGCCCGCATCGTCCACGTCCCCTCGGACCAGATCGCCGCGGCGCATCCCGCCTGGGGCGAGGCGCTCCTCGGCGACAAGACGTGGAACGCGCTCTTCGACACGTCCAAGCTGCGCGGCGTCGTGCCCGACTTCGTCGCCACCACCTCGTTCGAGGAGGGCGCTCGCGAGATCGTCGCCTGGCACGACGCCGACGCGTCGCGCCGCGTGATCGACCCCGTGTTCGACCGCCTCTTCGACGAGCTCGCGGACAGGTTCCGCGTCCCCGTCGCGGATCGCTGAGGAGGCCTTCGCGCGCCTTCCGCGCAGGTCACATCGGATCGGGGTCCGCCTCGCGCAGGAGAAGTCCCGGACAAGAGAAAAGGACCCCGCCTGACGGCGAGGTCCTTCCAGAAGTGGAGCTGAGGGGAATCGAACCCCTGACCTTCTCATTGCGAACGAGACGCGCTACCAACTGCGCCACAGCCCCATCGCCTCTTGCGAAGCGGATAACAGGATAGCACCCGTTCAGAGTGCAAGTCACACCGCCCCACCCGCGCGATGCGCGAGACGCCGAGGCGACCACCGCATCGTCCGTCCCGTGCAGGGTCCGGACGCACGAGGGGCCCGGAAGGACGATGCCTTCCGGGCCCCTCGAGAGCGTCTGGACGACGCGTGGACTACTGCGCGTCGAGGACGTCGATCACGAACACCAGCGTCGAGTCCGCGGGAATCGTGTCGGACTCCTCGTCGCCGTACGCGAGGTCCGGCGGGATGATCAGCAGGATCTGCGAGCCGACCTGAACGCCGGTGAGGCCGTCGACCCAGCCCTGGATGAGCGAGTCGGCCGTCAGCGTGAAGGACGAGGCGTAGCCGCGGTCCCACGACGAGTCGAACTGCGTGCCGTCCCACAGCCAGCCGGTGTACTGGACGGTGAGGGTCTGACCCTCCTCGACCTCGTCGCCGTCGCCCTGGATCAGGACCTCGGACACGAGGTCGGAGGGCTTGTCGTAGTCGCCGTCCTCGAGGTCGATGCTCGGGGTGCCGTCATCGGCCAGCGTCACCTGGGGCAGGCTCGAGTCCTGCTCGACCGAGGTGCCCTCGGCCTGGAGCGGCGTCGTGTTCTCGACCGTGACCGCCATCACGAGCGAGTAGCCGTACGACGAGTCGATCGTGCCGTACAGCACCTGCGCGCCGACGTGGGCGCCCTTGAGCACCTCGTACAGGTTCGGGTCGAGCGCGTCCTCCGAGATGGTGAGGACCTCGGTGAAGCCCGTGTCGTACGTCGAGTAGTACAGCTCGGGGCCGGTCGAGGTCTCAGTGGCGTCGGCCGACGCGGAGGCGGAGGCCGAGGCGCTCGGGCTCGCCGACGCGGTGGCGCTCGTGTCGGTGGGCTCGTAGTAGATCACGTAGGAGACGTTGACACCGATCCCGTCGGTGAGCTCCTCGCCATCGCCATCGTTGACGAGCAGCGCACCCGTGTCGGTGAACTCGAGACCGGAGTCGTAGGAGAGCACGGGGACGCCGTCCTCACCGTCGGTCCAGGTCACGCCCTCGAGCGCGGCGACGGTCTCGGCCGAGGTGTCCGCGGAGGCGGAGGCGGACGCCGTCGCGGAGGCGTCGGTGTCGGTCGAGCTGGAGCAGGCGCTCAGGCCGACGGCGGCGAGAGCGATGGCCGCCGCGGCTGCGGCGGGGCGTCGGAAGTTCACGTGTCTTCTCCGTGTGTGATCGGGATGCGTCGGGCCTGTAGCGACAACGCACGCACTCCAGACCGGGTTCCAGCGTACGCGCCGCACGAACGGCCGCGGAACAGACCCTGCCATGCGAACCTCCGAAAACGCGCAGAGCGATGAGGCAAGGAGACGATTCCCACACTCGCGGAACCGTTTCATGCCGGACACGGCTCTGAAACACCCCGAACACAGATGGCCTTTACCGTTCATTTAACGATGCGGGCGGTAGACCCGCCGACGTCCCCCCGAAGGGAGGTGAGCAGATGCTCGAGCACGTCGACCCGTTCAACGGGACCGAGGTGACGGATCTGCCCGCGCCCTCGGGCCTCGCGGCCACCTGGTGGTGGCCGAAGCCGCAGGTAGGGAACACGCACCCCGGCGCATGCCACCCGCTGGGGATGGTGAGCGCGTGCGCGTTCTCCGGCGCGTACCCCACGGGCTACGGCCTCTACGACCTGTCGACCGAGGGCGTCCCCCGCCGCATCCACGACGAGTACGTCGCCTCGGGCTTCACGCACTTCCAGCAGTCCGGCACCGGCGCGATCCGCAAGTACTACAACTACTTCCGCGTCACCCCGATGCTCGAGCCCCTCGACGGTCTCGGCAAGGAGTTCGCGCTGACCGAGGAGGAGGCGTCGCCCGGCTACTACGCGGCGACGCTCGACAACGGGGTTCGCGCGGAGATCACCGTCGGCCCCAAGTCCGCGGTGCACCGCTACACGTTCCCCGAGCACAAGGACGCGCGCGTCGTCGTCGACATGTCGACGGGCGGGCTCACGATCCCGTACTCGGCGACCGTCCCGCTGCGCGCCTACCTCGAGTCGATCGCGCCGGGCAAGGCGCAGGGGCAGATCGTCGTCGAGGGCGCCCCGCTGTCCGTCTACCTCGAGTGCGACGCCCCTTCGTGGCGGCAGATGCTCTGGTACGACCGCCGCCTCATGCCCGCCGGCGCGCGCCTGGACCTGGACCACATCCGTCCCACGACGCTGCGGCCCTTCGGCCTCATGTGGGCCGGCCCGTCGCTCGCGGGGCAGACGGTCGAGCTGCGCATGGGCTTCTCGCTGCGCGGCGTCGACCAGGCGCGCGAGAACCTGCGCCGCGACTGCGGGACCGGCCAGGGCAGGTTCGCCAAGCGGCTGTCCACGACTCGTTCCGCCTGGACCGACCTGCTCGACAGCATCATGGTGGAGACCGAGTCGGACGAGCGCCGCGAGGTGTTCTACACGGCGCTCTACCACTCGCTCCTCAAGCCGTGCTTCGCGCGCGACGAGTCGCCGTTCTGGACCGCCGACGGCCCCTTCGTGTTCGACATCTCGACGATGTGGGACATCTACCGCACCCAGCTGCCGCTCCTGACCGCGCTCCAGCCGGGCAAGGCGATCGACCTCGCCAACGCGCTGCTCACGATCTGCGAGCAGGAGGGCAACCTGCCGATCGGCTACCGCATGGCGCGCGGCTCCGACCGCTTCTCCCGGCAGGCCTCCGCGCTCGCGCACACGTTCCTCGCCGACCTGTGCCAGCTCGACATCCCCGGCATCGACTGGGACTGGGCGCTCGTCAACATGCAGGCCGACCTGCGCCGCACCTACGGCGAGGACTTCCTGCTCACCGGCCGCGCGCATCCCATCTCCCACACCCTCGACCTCGCGTTCGCCTACTGGTGCACCGCGAAGGTCGCCGATCGCGTCGAGGACAAGCCGCTGGTCACCGAGCTCACGGCGCTCGCCGACCGCTGGCGCAACGCCTTCGGGGACGACGGCCTGCTGCTCGACTCGAACTTCTATGAGGGCACCAAGTACAACTACTCGTTCCGGCTCCTGCACGACATGGCGGCGCACATCGACGACGTGGGCGGGGACGATGCGTTCGTCGCGCTCCTCGACGCGTTCTTCGGCTTCGGCGCCGCTCCCGTGACGCAGCCCGGCATCGACCCGAGTCCCGAGGAGATGGCCGCGGGCTACGCGCTCGGCCGCTTCGAGGGCCTCAACAACGAGCCCGACATGGAGGCCCCCTGGGCCTACCACTACGCGGGACGGCCGGACCGGACCGCCGAGGTGGTCCACGGCATCGTCCACCAGCAGTACGCGCGCGGACGCGGCGGACTCCCCGGCAACGACGACTCCGGGGGCCTCAGCTCCTGGTACGTGTGGGCGAGCCTCGGCCTGTTCCCCGTCGCCGGCCAGAACATCTTCCTGCTGCACCCGCCGGCCTTCTCGGGCGCCACGGTCGCGATGTCCCGCGGCCGCCTCCGCATCGAGACGGACGGCTTCGTCGAGCCCGTCGCGGGCGGCGCCGTGCAGCACGTCCAGTCCGTCACCTTCGACGGCGAGCCCGTGTCCTCATGGATCGATGGCTCCCGCCTCCACGCCGGAGGCACCCTGCGCTTCGTGCTCGGCCCCGAGCCCAGCACGTGGGGCACCGACGAGCGTCCGCCGTCGATGCCCGACCCCGTCGAAGCACCCGCTCCGACGTCCCCCTGAAGCCACTGACAGCCCACCGAAAACCCCTGAGGAGGCAGCCATGCAGCACGAGATCAACCGACGTCTGGTCATCGTCGTCCGCGCAGATCCGGTGATCTGCGGGCATAGCGGCGAGGCCCGCAACCTCGCCGAGGTCGCGCTCACGCGCGGGTTCGACGACGTCCGCATCGTCACCTGGCCGCTGGACGTCCTCGAGGAATCGGGCCTGCCCCTCAAGCCGCTGGACACCGTCATGCCCTATTCGCCCGGCATCACCGTCGAGCGTCCCGGGCCCGTCGGCGGCTACAAGATCCCGGACGGCCGCTTCCTGGCCGGCATGGTGGGCCGCCTCGTCGAGCTCTTCACCGACGGCGTCCCCACGGTGTGCCTGTCGCTGTACCTCCACCCGCACACCACGGCCGTGTCGCAGGCGATGCGCGTCGCCCGCTCCACGGGCCTGCCGGTGAACGTCACGACGATCGCCGAGGCCGTCGGCTCCGACATCACGGACGTGGTGCGCTCCGCCGTGGACCACGGCGAGTTCGGCGCGGCGGCCGCGGTGCTGTCCGACTACCTCGGCCAGGACCACTGCGTCGCGGTGTCGAAGTACACCAAGCGCGTGATCGTCGAGTCCGCCGCAGAGCTCGACGCGATGTACGGCACGAGCTTCGCCGCGCAGTGCGAGGAGCGCGTCGGCATCTCCTACCCCGCGATCGACACGTCGGCGTACCTGTCGCTCGACGAGGCCGAGACCGACCGTGTCCTCGCGTCCCGCGGGCTCGAGCGCGGCAGGTACGTCCTGTACCTGTCCCGCCTGCAGAAGGCCAAGGGAGTCGACGACCTCATCCGGGGCTTCGCGGCCTCCGAGGCCTGCCGCACGCAGCAGCTCGTGATCGCGGGCCGTGGCCCCGACCTCGAGCACTTCCGCACCGTCGCGGGCCGTACCGAGGCCGCCTCCCGCATCCACTTCCTCCAGGACGTGGGCGACGAGGAGAAGCCTCACCTCATGGCCGCGTGCTCGTCCTACGTCCTGCCGTCCAAGCCGGCGCCGGAGTTCACCGAGACCTTCGGCATCGCGCTCGTGGAGAAGATGCTCGCCGGCGGCGGGCCCGTCATCACGTGCGACACCGGCGGCATCCTCGAGGCCGTGGGCGACACCGCCGTGGTCGTGCCCTCGGGCGACGCGAACGCGATCACGGTCGCGCTCAACGCGTGCGCCGGCGGTCTCGACGACGCCGACCGCGAGTGGTGGGAGAGCCGCGCTCGCGAGTACGGCATGCAGTTCGACCGCGCTCGGGTGTTCGACAACCTGTTCACGAACCTGACAGGCGAGGTGCCGCCGCAGCTCATCGCGAACGGCCGCCGCGTGCGGGTCTGAGCCCGTCTCCGGAAGCGCCGGCGCCCTCAGGGGCGTCGGCGCTTCTGCGTCTGCCGGGGCGTGATGTCTCCTGCAGGCCGCTCAGGCCTGCTCAGAGGCGGCTTGCGTCACCTGTAGGAGGCTCATGCCTTCCCCGCTTGTGTGGCGCGCGCGAATCCGTGCGCAGTGCATGCGGGAAGGCGAGAGCGCGAGGCGGTGGCGGAGCGAGCCGTGCGGCTCAGGCCGACGCGCGGCGGCGGGCCAGGATCTTCTCGAGCGAGCCCGAGGAGGGACGAGCCTCGGCGGCGGGCTGCGGCGCGGGCGCGCCGTACCGCTCGTCGGCCCAGCGCTCGGCGACGGCCGCCGCGCGCGTGTAGTCGCCCTCGTCGAGGGGACGCGCCTGACGCTGGCGGACGGTCGGCTTGAGCGTGTACGTGGGAGCGGGCATCGACTGGGGGCTCCAGCCGGAGTCGTCGGCGAACGCATCGCTGTCCACGATCGACGCGGCGCGGACCGCACCGGTGTCGGCCTTGGCCTGCGCGGGCGCGGCGGCGGGCTGCTCCGTGACCACGGGAGCGGGCGCCGACAGCGGGGCGAGGTTCTCGGTCGTGACGACCTTGATGGCCTGGGTCTCGAGCTCCGACGGGGCGCTCTCGCGGCCCTTCGAGCGATCGAGGCTCACACGCTTGAGCGCCTGCGTCGCGGTGGCCGCGGCCTCGACCTCACGGGCGACCGCGAGCACGTGGGCGTCGGCCCTGCGCTGCGCGTGGGCGGTGCGGGCGCCGAGGACCACGAGCCCGGCGAAGCCAGCCGAGAGCAGCGCGGCGACCACGGCCGGGAACCCGACGACCACGAAGCCCCACGCGACGATGCTGAGCGCGCCGGCGCTGAGCGTGATCCGCGCGCGGCGGCGAGCCTGAGCGCGACGCTCGGCGAGGATCGCGGAACGGTCGCGGCGCAGCGCGAGGCGCTCGCGCTGGGCGAGGGTCGCGGCGCGGTCCAGCGGGGTCGCGGGGCGGGAGACGTGGGTCGAGCCGAGCGCGGCGACGGACGCGCGCACCTCGCCCGTGACGAGCAGGGGGACCTCGCCGGACGTCGACGCGGACGATGCGACGGCCTCGCGGGCGGCCTGCACTCGCTTCGCGGTGGCCTTGACCACGCGCATGTCGGCGGAGAAGCGATCCTCGGTGCGGACCAGCGCGTACTCGCCGCGCTCTCGCGCGCGCTGGGGGATCACGTAAGCGACCACCATGCCTAGCGCGACGATCGCGAGGAGTCCTGCAGGGATCATGAGACGACCGTAGGGCGTGAGGACCCTCGGTGACGGGAGCATCGTCGGCGTGTCAGCAGTGCGTGCTATAACTGCGCGCTACGGCTGCGCGCTTCCCCTGCGCTACCCCTGCGCGCGAGACCACGTGTGCCACGGCCTCGGCTCCTGCGACGTGAGGGCGAACACGCGATGATCGCGCCACGCCCCGTCGATGTAGAGGTAGCTGCGTCGCAGCCCCTCGTCGCGGAATCCGACCTTGCGGGCGACGCGGATGCTGGGGACGTTGTCGGGCCGCATCGTGATCTCCAGACGATGCAGTCCCTGCGCGAACGCGTAGTCGGCGGCCAGGGTCACGGCGCGGGGCGCGATCCCCTCCCCCGCCCGATGCTCGGCCACCCAGTACCCGATCGAGCCGCCACACTCGGGCCCCCAGGTGATGCCGGTGATGCTCACCCGCCCGACGAGCGTGCCGTCGACCTCGATCACCATCGGGTAGGCGGTGCCTCGGCGCCACTGGCGCCCCTCGTCGCGGACCATCTGGGCGAAGGTCATCGTCCGCGCCCTCTGTCCCGGCGGCGCCATCGCCTCCCAGGGCCTCAGCCACTCGCGGTTGGTCTCGCGCAGATTCATCCATCGGCTCTCGTCGCGCCAGCGCAGGCGCCTCAGGACGATGCCGTCGCGGAACAGCCGGAGCGCGTCGGCCACCTCATCGCTCCCACGGATGGCAGTGCACGATCGCGTCGCGCTCGATCGCGGTCGCGTCCTCGTTGACGAACATGAGCGCGTCCGAGGCCGCGACGTCCGCGAGGGTCACCGCGCCCGGCTCACCGACCGGCACCGCCCACGGCGTCTCGCCGTTGGGGACGAATCTCACGGGCACGGCCTCCGTCGCGCCTCGGACCGAGTCGACGTGCGCGGCGAGGCGCGCTCGGATGGCCTGCGCGGCCCTCTCGCGGCCGCTCATGGCCAGCAGCGTCTGCCGCACGTACGCCTGGAATCCGACGGCGGCGGCGGACGGTCGGCCCGGCAGCGCGATCACCGGCACGCGGCGGTCGCCGCCCGCGTCGACCCAGCCGAAGCCGTGGCGCGCGCCCGGCAGGAGCGCCAGGTCGACGACCTCGAACTCGCCACGCTGGGCGAGCACCTCGGGAAGGGTCTCGCCGCGGCCGCCCGAGAGCCCACCGGTGGTGACGAGCACATCGGCCCGCACGAGCTGGTCCTCGATCGCTGCGGACAGCGCCATCCGGTCGTCGGGGACGGGGCCGACACGGAACGCGCGCGCACCGGTGTCCTGCGCCATCGCCGCGAGCATGTGACCGTTCGACTCCGCGACGCCTCCGCGCGCGGCGCCGGGGTCGACCAGCTCCGAGCCGACGGCGAGCACGACGACGCGAGGCGTCGGGTGGACGAGGAGCCTCGGCCTTCCGAGCGCAGCGGCGATGGCCAGCTGGCGTGCGCCGATGCGGGTGCCCGCGGGCACGAGGACGCGTCCGGTCTGCAGCTCCGAGCCGGGCTGGCGCACGTGCGCGCCCGCGCCGATCGGCTCCTGAACGGACACGCGCGCCACGCCGCCGTCGGTCGCGAAGACAGGGACGACGCAGTCGGCGCCGTCGGGGATCAGCGCACCCGAGCCCACGCGTGCCGCCGTGCGGGCCAGGTGGCGGCGCGGCGCGAAGGCCTCGACGCTCACGTCGTGGGACACGATGAGGGTCACCGGCTGCTCGGGGGAGGCCGTCTCGATGTCGGCTGCCCGCACCGCGTAGCCGTCGCACGCGGCCACCGCATGCGCGGGGACCGGCCGGTCCGCGACCAGGTCCTCGGCAAGGGTCGAGCCGGTGGCGTCTCCGATGAGGACGTCGAGGTCCGGGACGGAGGCCAGCGACTCGGCGACGATACGGCGATGCTCGCCCAAGGACCTGCGGATCATGAGTGCATTGTCCTTGCCTGGGCAGACGCCGCGCACGTCGCCACACCGCTCACCCGCCGGTCACCGGTGTGTCATGAGCCGGTAACGCACGTGTGGAAGCATGGGTGACATGACGCAGATGTCCTCCCATTCATCGAGCCCGCTCGAACCGGAGGATGCGAAGGTGGCCCTTCGCTCGACCCTTCGCAAATCCCGCCAGCACCGCTCGGCACGGCGCATCGCAGAGGACGCCGACGCGCTCCGTGACCGCGTCATGGCGATCCCCACGGTCGGAGGTGCCTCGTGCGTCTCCGTCTACGCCTCGCGCCCGGCGGAGCCCGGCACGGGACCGCTCATCCAGGCGCTCCACGAGCACGGCGTGAAGGTCATGATCCCGCTCCTCGGCGACGGCCTTCAGCGCGGCTGGGCCTGGTACCAGGGCGTCGATGACCTCATCGAGCGCGCTCCTGGGCGCCCTCCGGAGCCCTCGGGCGAGTTCCTGCCGTTCGAGACGCTCACGCAGGCGGACGTCGTCATCGTCCCGGCGCTCGCCGTGGACACGAGCGGCACGCGCCTGGGACAGGGCGGCGGCTGGTACGACCGCGCGCTCCCCCTGGCGTCGGAGGGCGTGCCTTTCATCGCGCTGACGTATGACGACGAGGTGTTCGACGCCGCCGAGTCGCCGCTGCCGCGTGAGTCGCACGACATCGGCGTGCACGCCGTCGTGACGCCGTCGGCCGTGCGGCACCTGCCCGCCTGACCTCACCCCGCCAGCTCCAGCATCGTCCCTGGCGGTGCCGTCACCCGGTCCGCGGCAACGTGTTCGAGAGGCCCACGGAGTCGCCACCCCGCCCCTCGTATACCCCCGTGGGTACCCAGGCCTCGCGCCGTCGGGTTAAAATGCCGCTCATGCCGAAGTACAGTTACGCCTGCACCGTGTGTGACCACCGTTTCGAGACGGTCCAGTCGATCCACGCTGCCTCGCTCACCGAGTGCCCCGAATGCCACGGCGCGCTCCGCAAGGTCTTCGGCAACGTCGGCGTGACGTTCAAGGGCTCGGGCTTCTACCGCACCGACTCGCGCTCGACCGCGAGCTCCGGCGCCTCCGACTGAGAGCGCGCCGCTCGCGGCCTGCCGCCACCGCGGATCACCAGTGCGGCGGCTTGTCCCCGCGGATCTCGTCGTCCCGGCTCTGACCCGAGCGCGATCCACCCCAGCCCGCGTCCTCGTCCTCCCACGCGCGCGTGGGGATGAGCGGGCGCTCCGCGCCGCGAGCCACCTTCGGCGCGGGAACACCTGACGGTGCCGTCGGCTCGTCCTTCGACTCCGGCTCCGCCTCAGCAGCCTCGTCCGCCTCTGACGGATCCTCGGCCTCAGCCTCGTCAGAGTCCGCCTCGTCGTCGGCCGGGCCTGCCTGAGGCTCCGGCTCCGGCTCCACCTCGCGGCGCAACGGGATCGCGAGCTTGGGCACACCGAATCCGAGCGACGGCACGACAGGCTCAGGCTCAGGCTCAGGCTCAGGCTCAGGCTCAGGCTCAGGCTCAGGCTCAGGCTCAGGCTCAGGCTCAGGCTCAGGCTCAGGCTCAGGCTCAGGCTCAGGCTCAGGCTCAGGCTCAGGCTCAGGCTCAGGCTCAGGCTCAGGCTCAGGCGAAGCGTCCACCGCCTCGGCCTCGTCCTCGTCATCGACACGCTGAGCGGACGCGGCTCCGAGCAGCATCGGCCCGAGCCCGAGGGTCAGCGGCGCGGCCTCAACGGGAGCCTCGGGCTCCTCGTCGTCCGAGTCCTCTCCCGACGGAGCCTCGGACTCCTCCTCGGGCGATGGCCGCAGCTCGGCGGTGATCCCGATCGCGGCGGTCTGGTCCGTCTCAAGCGTCTCGGCAGACTCGACCACAGGCACCCGCTCCACGTCCAGGTCGAACACCTGCTGCCCGGGAAGCTGCTCAGCGGCGCCCTCCGCATCGTCCTCGACGACCTCGGGCTCGTGCTCCTCCAGCAGCGCCGACGGCGCGATGTGCGGCAGCGAGATCGAGGCCGTGACGGCGGGGGCCTCGGTCACAGACAGCGCCTTGAGCACGTAGCGCGCGGCGGCCTCGGGGTCCATGAAGACGTCGAGGGTCCACAGCGGCAGCACGGTCCAGCCGAGAGCCTCGAGCCGGGTGCGCTGCCAGCGGACGCGGTCGCGCAGGCTCGCGGACATCGCCGTCGACGCCTCGTCGGTGACGACGGCGAGCCGGTAGCCCTCGTCGTCGGGCAGCCCGACGACCATGGGGATCGAGTCGGACCCGGATCCGTAACGCAGTCGCACCTGGCAGTCGTGCCTGCGCAGCCGCGCGGCGATGTCGGCGAGGAGCCAGTCGGTGGGCGCGGGCTCGCGCCGCTCGGACGGCACGACCGGGCTCGACGCGGCGACCAGGAGCTGTCGCAGCAGCGCCACCCCGTTGCCGGCATCCGCACGGACCAGGACGTCGTCGAGGTGGCTGGGCGTGAGCGCACTGAACACCCAGGTGCGCTCCTGGCCGGCGACGAGCGCCTGCGTGAACGCCTCCGCGCCACCGTCCTCGCTGAGCACGCCGAGGCGCCTCGGGATGTCGCCCTTCTCGTCGCGCGCCCAACCCCAGGTCATCACGACGTCGTCGACGGAGTAGCCCGCGGCCTCGCCGATCACCACGATCGGGATGAACGCGCCCAGGTGCTCGTCGCGCTCCTCGAGCGCCTCGCGAAGCCGGAGCGCGTGCAGCGCGTTGCCGGCGACGACCAAGATCGACCGCGAGGGCTCCTCCGAGGTGCACGTCACCAGGTGATCGACGACCGTCGCGACCTCGAGGTCGGTGGTCTCCACCTCGGCCATGCCCGCCGCGGGCGTGCCGGCCGTGTCGAGGATCTGGACCGCGAGCGACTCGGGCTCCCCTGCGGCGGGAAGGCCGGAGAGCGACCGTCCGTAGACGGCGTCCTGGAGGACGCCGGTCACGCGGGGGTCGCGCGGCTGGGGCAACGCGGGAAGCGTGACCTTGGGCAGCAGGTTCGCGAGCGCGGCGACGGCCGAACGGGTGGCGCTGTGCGCGTCGCCGATCACGACGACCTGCTTGGCGCGGGCGATCGCGGGAACGAGCTCGGCGAGCGCGAGCGACTCTCCCGCCACGACGACGAGGACGTCGAGCACGCGCGTGGGAGGCATGAGCCGCGACACCTGCTCCGCGCGCACGAGGCTCACGGGCCGCAGGGCCGAGACGAGAGGCTGGAAGTCCTGCCACAGCTCGCGGTACGTCGCCTCCGAACGCTCGACGAGCAGCGCGAACAGGTCGCGGGCCATCTCGGGGTGACGGGCGATCGCGGCGCGGCGGCGCTCCGCCGCTGCGCGCATCAGGGGCTGGACGCGGGACTCGGAGAACTCCCTGTCGCGCTTCTCGAAGTCGTGGACGGCGTCGGCGAGCGCGCCGTACTGCGTGAGGCGCGGGTCGGCCTGGACGATCGCGTCGAACGCGGCGGCCCACCATGCGAACTCGAGGTCCACCCGGACCTGGATCAGGTCCGGGTCGGTGCCCGCGAGCCCTTCGAGCAGGAGCGCGAAGCCAGCCTCCTCGAGGTCCACGCCGAGCGGGGTCTGCGAGACCTGCTCGATCGCGGCGGTGAGCCCTCCCGCGAGGCGCTCGAGCACTGCGGTCATGCGCTCCCACGACAGCGACGGCACGTCCGTCTCGCCGCTGACCTTGGACACCGCGTCGGCGATGGTCGCCCACGCCTCGCCGGCCTCGTCGAGGCGGGCGCCGTACAGGTCGAAGTCGTCGGGGACGACGGGCCACCCGCCGGCGGAGCAGTGCGCGCGCCACCGGACCGACACGTCGTGCGCGGCCACGAGCTGATCGTGGAGCTGCTCCTTGCCACGGCCGGGCCTGAGGAGCTCGACGGCGCGGCGCATGAGCGCCTTGCGATCGCGGCGCGGCATCCGCTCGTGGCGGGCGGAGCCGTCGGGAGCGGTCGCGGCGACGAGGTCGTGCAGGGAGCGGTGGAAGACCGCGGGCGAGAACACCTCGAGCGTGTCGCGGATGTCCTCGAAGAGCCGTACCTGGTCGGCCCACGTGGTCAGGTCGGGGGCCTCGTCGACGCCGGTCTCGTGCGATGCGGCGGCGGCCTCGAGGCGCATCTTCGGCAGGTGCCGCGACAGCAGCGCGCCGAGCGCCTCGTCGTAGCGCGCGCCCTCCTCCGCGGAATCGGTGACGTCGCGCCACCACGCGTCGCGAGGCGCGTCGGCCACGGGTTCGGCGACCACGGGCACGGCCTGGGTCGCGGAGGCGCCCGTGACCTTGAGGTGCAGGGCCTGGGCGACGGCGGAGAAGCCGCGCTCGGCGACGAGCAGCCCCGCATCGGGTCCGAGCCGCACGGTCGTGCTCGGCTGCGGCTGTCCCGTCGTGAGGCGTACGAGCGCCTGAACGGCCTCGAAGGCGCTCACGCCCCACGGCCGGTGGACCCTGTGCAGCGCGTCGAAGCGCGCGTGGAGCCGGTAACGCGCCGTCAGCAGATCCTCGCCCTGCTTGCGCAGCATGTCGTCGTCCACGGTCGGCGAGCCGAGGGTGATCGCCTCGAGCAGGCGCGTACGAGCCTCCGAGTTCCACGCCTCGACGGCGGCATCGATCGCGAGGTCCGACGTGCCCAGCGCGATCATGCGCGCGTGAATGTCGTGGAGCATCGCCTCCTGGCCCGCGACGACGCCGACCGTGCGTCCCGACGCGGCCCCGTCGGCGGCGATCGCCGCCGCCATGCCGGCGCTGTCGGCGCCGGGCGGGGACTGGAGGAACACGTGGCGTCCGGTCGCGATGAGGTCGAGAGCCGCGAACTGCGCATCGTCCAGGTCGCCCAGGCCGCGCTCGGCGAAGGGGTCGCGGTCGCCCACCGGGAAGGCGGGCAGCGGCATCGCGAGGCTTCCGGTCGCGTCCTGGTCGCCGGACGCGGCGACCAGGATGTCGCTCGCGGCGATGACGGTGTCGAGGTCGTCGAGGTCGTCGAGCAGGCGCTGCTCCGGGTCGTCGAAGACCCCGAGCACCAGGCGCTCGGGCGCCTCGAGCGAGTCGCCGAAGAGGTCGTTGCGGTCGCGGACGGCCTCCCACAGGGGGCGCGGGTCGAACTCGTGCCCGGCGCCGACGGCCGGCATCGTCCGTGCGATCGTCTCCTCGTCGCCCCTCGCGCGAAGCTCGGCCGCGAACACGGGGTTCACGCGCGCCTCGTCGTGGAGGGTGAGCAGGATCTCGCGGTCGCGTCCCTGCTCGAGGCTCACCGGGCGCAGCAGCAGCGGCAGCTCGCGCCGGTGCCCGTCCTCGTCCCACGAGACGGTGCCGATCGCGAGCGCGACCGTCCATGCGCCGGTCGCGGCGTGGATGCGGGAGCCTTCGGACAGCATGCGGCGCGCGCGGTTCAGCGCCTCCTCGCGGGCCTCGCCCTCGCGGATGAGCTGGGTCATCGCGGTGGGGCGGCCGGCGAACAGCGGCGCGAGGCCGCCGGGGTGCGCGGAGCGCAGATCGACGATGTCGTGGCTGGATCCGGAGAGGTCCCGGAGGGAGGACTCGGAGGAGTGCTGGCGCAGCTGCGTGCGCCATTCGCGGAGCGCGTCCGCGACGAGGGCTCTGCCGATGTAGTCCGTCACGGGCCCAGCCTAGGAAGCGTCGGCGGCGCGCGTGTGTTGCCACGCCGCCCACCGTTCCGGTGGGGTGGCGAGGGCGCTGGAACCGCCCCGATTCCGGGGGATATGGACGATGCGCGCCCACTTGCACAGCCGACGCGCACCGTCATCGCTGATTCTGGCGCTCGGTTCGGTCGCGAGTCAATTCCAGGTCTGGAGACGACGACGGGGGCCCGGCCGTGCGGCCGGGCCCCCGTGACGTGGGAGGGGTCAGAGCGCGAAGGCCGCCTCGAAGCCGGCGTTGATCGCGTCGCCGACCTTGGCGGGCTTCACGCAGTCGCCGACGGCGATGCCGCCGCGCGCCTGGAGAGCCTCGACGAGCGCGGTCGCGGGGCGCACGCCGAACGCGGAGACGACCGTGTCGGCGGCGATCTGGACGGGGCCGTCGGGGCCGTCGACCTTCACGCCCGTGGAGTTGACCTCGACGACCCTGTGGCCGGTGAGCAGGGTGACGCCCTGCTCCGCGAGGTCGCGCAGCAGCGTGATGCGGTTGATCATCAGCAGGTCGGGGGCGATGCCGTCCGCCATCTCGACGACGGTGACGTCGTGGCCCTTCTCCTGCATCTCGAGCGCGAAGTCGGCGCCCGAGAGGCCGCCGCCGCACACGACCATGCGCTTGCCGAGCTCGGCGCCCAGGTGGGCGTCGATGACCTCGACGACGTTGGGGCCGTCGAGGCCAGGGATCGGGGGCGCCACGGGAGTGGTGCCGACGGCGACGATGATCGCGTCCGCGCCGTCGAGCTCGGGCGACTCCGCGGTGATCTCGGTGCCGAGGTGGACGGTGACAGGGAGGTCCTTCAGCTGGCGCTCCCACCAGAAGATCATGGAGCGCAGCTCCTTCTTGAACTCCGGGGTGGCGGCGGGCCACAGGACGCCGCCGAGCTGGTCGGCCTTGTCGTAGACGTCCACCGTGTGGCCGCGCAGGGCCGCGACGCGGGCCGCCTCGAGCCCGGCGGGGCCGGCGCCGACGATGACGACGTTCTTCTTGGTCGCGGCGGGCGTGATGACCCTCTCGACCTCGAAGCCGACGGTGGGGTTGACGGCGCATCCGAGGGGCTGGCCCACGAACGCGTTGCCGACGCACAGCTGGTTGCAGCGGATGCAGGGACGGATGTCCTCGCGCTTGCCGGCGGCGAGCTTGGCGCCCCACTCCGGGTCGGCGATGAGGGCACGGCCGATGCCCGCGAAGTCCATCTCGCCCGAGGCGATGGCCTCCTCGGCGCGCTCGGGGGTGAGGTTTCCGCAGCCGAGGACGGGGATGCTGAGCGCATCCTTGAACAGCCTGACGGAGCCCATCATGCAGTTGTCGCCGAGGTAGTAGGGCGGGAAGACGTAGTCCATCGCCTCGTAGGAGCCCTCGTCGATCATCAGCAGGTCGAGGCCCGCCTTCTCGAGCTCCTTGGCGATCGCGAGCGACTCCTCGACGCCGCGGCCGCCCTCGAAGTGGTGGTCGACGGACAGGCGGAAGCTCACGGGCAGGCCCGGAGCGCCCTCCTTGACCGCGGCGATGATCTCGGCGGCGAAGCGGCAGCGGTTCTCGACCGAGCCTCCGTACTCGTCCTCGCGGCGGTTCCACACGGGCGAGAGGAACTGGTCGATCACGTAGCCGGTGTGGCCGTGGATGTCGATCGCGTCGATGCCTGCCTTCGCGCAGCGCTCGGCCGCCTCCTTGAAGCGCTGGACGATGACCTTGATCTCGTCCGTCTCGAGCGGGCGGCACTTCACGCTCGGGTCGAGCCAGTGGCCGTTGTCCGACGCGGAGATCGGCAGGCGCTCCGGGTCGATGTTGTTGATGTTGCGCCCCAGTCCGGCGGTGAGCTGGACGGAGACGGCGCCGCCGCGGGCGTGGAACGCCTCGGCGAGCTTGGTGAGGCCGGGGATCGCGGCGTCGGTGTTGACGCGGCCCAGGCCCTCATTGATGACCTCGTAGTCATCGGAGACGGCGTTGATGCCCGTGCAGACGAGGCCGGCGCCCTGGGAGCGCTCGGCGTAGTAGGCGACCTCGCGGTCGGTGAGGTGCCCGTCGTGGTCGCCCATCTCGGTGCCCATCGGCACCATGATCACGCGGTTGCGGAGCTGAAGGTTCCCGAGCTTCGCGGGCTCGGTCACGTGGGGGAAGGTCGTGGTCGTCATCGGTGACTCCTGGTGCAGCGGTTTCCGGGTCTCGCCTCATGGACATGTGGCAATTACTGATGAACATATGCCAAATACATGACGCGCTCTCGGGACCACCGTCCCGCTGTGTCGAGCGTCACGCGCGCGGTAGGTGGACACATCGAACGGAGGCCGCATCGACGCACCGGCGCCCGAGGCGCCCACCCCGTCGTCACCCTCCTCACAACGCTGGCTCCACGTCCGATAGGTGACGTGTCTCGCTATGTCGCGGATCGGTGCGTCGCGCCGATCCATGACATCCGCGCCCGCATCGTCCATGGAATCAAGGAGACCCCCGCATGCCTACGCTTCGCTCACTCGGCGTCGTCGCCCGCCTTCAGGCGACCGTCCTCGGCGGGGCCGCGCTCACCGCGGTCGTCGCCGTCATCGCCGTGATCGGCATCAACTCTCTCCACGACGTCCGCGACGCCGAGCTCGACCAGTCGGTCCCCTACGTCACTGGCCTTCAGTCGATCGCGCTCACCGCCAAGGCCGCGGCGAACGACGAGCGCGGCTTCCTGCTGACCGGCGACACGTCCTACTCGGACGAGGTCCTCGGGCGCTTCGACACGATCGACGGCTACCTCGCCGACACGCGCGCCGCGGCCGCCGACGACGACCAGCTCGCCGCCCTCGACCAGCTCGAGTCGGAGCTCGTCTCGTGGGAGGAGGCGCTGAACGCGGAGTTCGCTCAGTACCCGACGGACGCCGCCGCCGCGACCGAGGTCGCTCTGGGCGCGAACCGCGACCTGCGCAAGGCGTACGAGACGACGCTGTCCGACATGATCGCCGACGGTCAGACCCGCATCTCCGAGGGCCAGGGATTCGCCGCCAAGGTCACGCAGACGCGCCTGATCCTCGGGATCCTGGGCGCGGTCGCCTTCGCCTTCGCGGCATTCGCCGGCTGGGCGCTGTCGCGCCGCATCAAGCACGCCGTGAGCTCGCAGGTCGAGGGGCTGCGCGCCTTCGCCGACGGCGACCTCAGCCACCGCGTCCCCGTGACGACCTCGGACGAGTTCGGCGAGATGGCCTCGGCCCTCAACGCCTCGGGCGAGCGCCTCTCGGAGGCCCTCGCGGCCGTCGCCCGCTCGGCGGACACGGTCGTGTCGACCGCGGACTCGATGCGGACGACGGCCACGTCGATCGCCTCGGACGCCGCCCAGTCCGCGGAGCGCACCTCCGCCGCCGCGGCGACGTCGGCCCGCGTGAGCACCGACGTGCAGTCGGTCGCGACCGGCGCCGAGGAGCTCGGCTCCGCCATCGCGGAGATCGCGCGCAACGCAGGCGACGCGGCCGAGGTCGCGGCTCGAGCGCAGGAGGTCACGGCGCGCACGACGCAGCAGATCGCCCGCCTCGGCGCCTCGTCCACGCAGATCGGCTCCGTCGTCCAGATGATCAACCAGATCGCCGAGCAGACCAACCTGCTGGCGCTCAACGCAACCATCGAGTCCGCACGCGCGGGCGAGGCCGGCAAGGGCTTCGCGGTCGTCGCCGGCGAGGTCAAGGAGCTCGCGGGCGAGACCGCTCGCGCGACCAAGGACATCGTCAGCCAGGTGGAGGCCATCCAGGCGGACACCGAGGGCGCCGTCGCCGCGATCGCCGAGATCGCCGAGGTCGTCGAGCGGATCCAGAACTACCAGGGCACGATCGCCTCCGCGGTCGAGGAGCAGTCCTCGGTCACCACCGAGATGAGCCGAGGCCTCGGAGACGTCGCCGACGGCTCCGGCCAGATCGCGGGCACCGTCGACTCGGTCGCGCACGGCGCGGACGAGTTCATGCGCGCCGCCGCGAGCGCACTCGAAGGAGTCGAGGCTCTCGACGCCCAGGCGGGCGAGCTGCGCACCGTGGTGGGCCGCTTCCGCTTCTAGCCTCGACGCCGCGCGCCCACGAGCGCACGCAGATAGGCGCGCGGGAAGACCCCGAACGGGAGCCGCGCGCCGAGAGCCGCCTGGTCCCTCAGCGGCAGGTCCTCGTCGAGGAATCGCAGGAGCTGCTCGGGCGTCGCGCGCCTGAGCAGCGCCTCGAGCACCCGGCGTCCGCCGGAGGGGTCCTCGCGCAGCGCGGTGAGCAGCGCGTGGTCGAGTCCCGCGTACCACCGGGACGATGCGGGGCCCGGCACGCCGAGCACGTCGCCTCCCCGTCCCGCCCCGGCGGCGCGCGCCGCCCCGGTGGACCCCGCATCGTCCGCGACGAGGGCAGCGGCGATCCGGGCGCTATGCGCCTGGATGCGAGCGAACGCGTAGCCCGTGCTCGCCTTCGCCGCCCCCGCGGGGATCCCGATCGGCACCACACCGAAACGGTCAGCGGTCTGCGGTCGGCGGCCCATCGGGTCTCCCAGCGGGATGACCCCCCGCTCGACCTCGGTGCGCTCCGTGCGCCGCGCATCGAGCACCTCGTCCAGGTACCAGAGCAGGTGCGGCTCGTGGTCGGGCCTCGGCGCATCGCGGTCCATGACGTACGCCGTCCGCTCCACGAGCGCGGTCCTTGCCGAGGTGGGCAGCACGTAGACGAACGCGACACCGCCGTCCTGCGCAGTGCGGAAGTCCATGAAGGTGAGGGTGCCGGGGGTGAAGAGGTCGTGGTCGGCCCGCACCTGCCATCCGAGGAAGTCGAGGCGCGGCCCCCACGCGTGCTCGGCCGACCCCAGGCCGACGCTGTCGAACACCGCCGGCGCCCGCGCCAGCACGCGCGCGCCATCCGGCAGGCGCACCTCGACCTCGGCGCCCTCGCGATGCGCGCGCACGTCCGTCGCGGTGCCGGCGATCCACTCGACCGCGTGCACCGATGTCCCCGGCTCGGTCGCCGCAGCGCGCAGCGCCTCGCCGGTGATCGTGCGATACGCGTACGGGGCGAGGTCGAGCTCGCGCGACCACCCCTCGCCAGCGACGAGGGCGCGACCGTGCGTCGCGATGGCGTGAGCGTCGAGGATCCCCTCCCCCGTCGACCACCACGCCCAGCTGCGGTCCACCACGGGCGTCGAACCGTCGTCCACGACCGCGACGGTGCCGCGCCATCCCGCGCGCCCGAGATGGGCGAGCAGCGAGAGCCCGGCTGCCCCCGCGCCGACTATCACCGCATCGGCCTGCAGGAGGCGAGCGTCCATCACGTCCCCTTCCGCCCCCAGCCTCAGACCCTCAGGGTGACTCGCGCAGGCGCGGAAGGGAACCCGCCACGCGGCGTCTGGGGAAGACCACACGCGTCGGCGGGCCTGGGGACGGAGGCCTCAGGGACGATGCGGCGCGGCGTTGAACGCCACGAGGCCCGGACGCCTCGCAGCGCCCGGGCCTCGTGGTGGTCCGGAGGTCAGTCCGTCGCGACGGGAGCGGTCCCGGCGAGGTCTGCGACCGTCAGCAGCGGCAGGTCGGTGCCGAGCGTGCGGGCGAGCTGGAAGCCGCCGTGCACCGCGGACAGGATCGAGTCGGCCTCGACGGCGTCGCCGATGACGTCGACGTCGATCTTGCCCTCGAGCTGCGCGAGCAGCTCGTCGTTCGGCGTGTACCCGGCGGCGATGACGACCGTGTCGGCGTCGATCGTGGTGTCAGCGCCGTCCTTGCTGTAGGTGAGGCCGTCGTCGGTGATCTGCGCGACGCGCGCGCCGGTCACGAACTCGATCTGCGAGTCCTCGAGCAGCTGCGCGAGCGCGAGCTCGTTGTTGCGGCAGTGCTCGACGGTCGCGAGGATCTTCTCCTCCATCTCGACCACGGTGACCTTGTCGGCGGTCTGGGCGATCATCGCGGCGGCCTCGCAGCCGACGAGTCCCGCACCGATGACGACGACGTTCTTGCCGAACGACGCGCGCTTGGTGAGCAGGTCGTTGGCCTTGACGACCGAGGCGCTCTCGATGCCGGGGATCGGGGGCATGGTGTGGCGCGCGCCGGTGGCGAGCACGACCTTGTCCCAGCCGCCGGCGAGGATCTCCTCGGCGGTCGCGTCCTTCATGGTCTTGACGGTCACGTCCGAGGCGAAGGTGCGGTTCACCATCACGTCGGCGTAGTCCTTGACGTCCGACTTGAACGACGGGCCGCCGGCCGCGTAGAGGGTGCCGCCCAGGCGGGGGCCCTTCTCCCACAGCTCGACCTCGATGCCGCGCGAGGCCGCCGTGATCGCGAACTCCATGCCGCCGGGGCCGCCGCCGAGCACGAGCGCGCGCTTGGGCTCGGTCACGGGCTCGATCGGGTTCATGTCCTCGGCGTAGCACGTCGGGTTGACGGCGCACACGTAGTTGCCGCCCTTGAAGCCGGAGAACAGGCACTCGTTGCAGCCGATGCACGGCGTGATGTCGTACGCCTTGTTCTCGGCGACCTTGTTGACCCAGTTGGGCTCGGCGAGCGAGCCGTGGCCCAGGCCGATGAAGTCGCCCTTGCCCGTCTGCAGCACGTCCTCGGCCACGGCCGGGTCGTTGAGCTTGCCCACGGTGAGCACGGGCACGGTCGCGATCTTCTTGACCTCGGCGGCGAGCCACGCCTGCAGCGCGATGGGCTGGTACACGGTCGGGATCGCCTTGTACCAGGCCTCGTAGCAGCCCATGTCGACGTGGAGGCCGTCGACGCCGGCCTCCTGGATCAGGCGGGTCTGCTCGAGGCCCTCCTCGAGCTCGCGGCCGCCCGGGACGCCGTGGTACGGCGTGTACTTGTACAGGATCGGGAAGTCGGGGCCGACGGCCTCGCGCACGGAGGCGACGATGTCGAGGCCGAACTTCATGCGGCCCTTGATGTCGCCGCCGTACTCGTCCTCGCGCTTGTTCCACAGCGCCGAGGAGAACTGGTCGATGAGGTAGCCGCCGTAGCCGTGGATCTCGACCGAGTCGGCCCCCGCGGCCTTCGCGAAGGCTGCGCCCTCACCCATCTTCTGCACGAGGTGCTGGATCTGCTCGACGCTCAGCGGCTCGCACATGAGGCCGGGGAACCAGTAGGACTCGACGGCGCTCGCAGCGAGCGGCGCGACCTCGGCGGCGTAGGGCAGCTGCATGCGTCCCAGGCCCGGGGTGAGCTGGATGCAGAGCTTGGCGCCGGCCGCGTGGATGCGGTTGGCGAGCTCCTTCATCTGCTCCATCGACCGGTCGGTGCCGATGATGTTGCAGGCCTTCTGCTCGAACTCGGTGGTCACCTGGTTCGCGCCGGTGATGATGAGGCCGAAGCCGCCGAGGGCCCGCTCCTCGTAGTAACGGATCGAACGCTCGTGGAACGAGCCGTCCGGTTCGGTGGTGGTTCCCATGGGAGCCATGAACACGCGGTTCTTGAGCTCCATGGTGCCGATGCGGCCAGGTTCGAGCAGCTTCATAGGTGCTTGCCTTCTCTTCCGGGGCGCCAGCGGTGATCGCGGCACAGCCGCCGGGGAACGGATGCGTGCGACCGCCGTTGGACGCGTGTATATCAACGACGCAAGCATCTCCTGGACAGATGTCGAATCGCGTGGGACCGAGGTCCCAATGTGAAGCACCTGTTAAATTGACGTGTCACCCATCGTCCGCGCACTGTCACCCGTGCGTCGGCATGAGGCTGAACGCGTCCTCGTCCTCCTGCGCGTTGTGCAGCCGCAGCACCCCGTACAGCCCGTAGAGCATGCGCCGCAGCTCGACGATGTCGTCGGGTTCGGGGTCGCCGTCGATGAAGTCCAGCAGCCTGCGCAACCGCTGGACCTGGTGCTCGATCTCGGCGTGGGTGCGGCTCAGCGCCGCGACCGCCTCGTCGGTCCCCCTGGCGCGAGCGACGAGCGGGACAAGCCGCTCCTCATCGGCCCGCTCGTGCGGAAGCAGCTCGGTCTCGAGGGCGTGCACCAGGCGCGACACCTCGGTGATGTCGGGGTCATGCGCGTCGAGCGAGTCGGCCACCGTCGCGAGCCTCTCGACGAGCGGCGCGACGCTGTCGTGCTCCTCGTGCAGGGCCGCGAGGGTCGCACGGTCCTCGTCGCTGAGCGACACGCTGTGCATGCGCCCGGGCAGCACCGCCCTGAGCGCGAGCGCGATCGCGAGCAGGTCGATCACCTCCTGCAGCGCCGCGCCGGCGACGACCGGCAGGTACCCGAGCGCGGCCGCGATCATCGCGATCAGCGACAGCCCCATGCCGACCCCCACGGCCTGCAGCGCGATGCCGCGCGACCGGGACGCGACCGCCATCGCGTCCGCGAGCGCGTCGATCCTGTCCACGGTGAGGACCACGTCCGCGGCCTCGGACGATGCGGTGGCTCCCCTGGCGGCCAGGGCTACGCCGACGTCGGCGGCGGCGAGCGCGGGGGCGTCGTTGATGCCGTCGCCCACCATCACGGTCGCGCCGTGCCGGCGCTCCTGGGCGAGGGTGTTGAGCTTGTCCTGGGGGGTGCAGTCGGCGAGCACCTGGTCCACGCCTACGATGCGCCCCACGGTCGCTCCCACGTCGGCCCGATCCCCGGTGGCCAGGACGATGCGGGTGACGCCCGCGGCGCGCAGGGCGCGGACCATGCGGGGCGCGTCGGGACGGATCGGGTCGCGCAGGAGGAGCGCGGCGACGATCGCGCCGTCGGCCTCGACGAGCGACAGCGCGGAGCCGTCCAGATCGGCGCGCTTGCGCACGCGTCGCACCCACGGGTCGGGGGCGGCCCCCGCGATCCAGGTGAGCCTGCCCACGCGCACGCGCCGCCCGTCCACGGTGCCGGTCACGCCCTGGCCGTGGGTCTCGTCGACGTCGGTCGGCATCGTCAGGATCAGGCCACGCGCACGTGCCGCCTCGACGATCGGCCCTGCGAGGACGTGGGCCGAGAGCTGGTCCACGGAGGCCGCGAGGGCGAGCGCCGCATCGTCCTCGTGGCCCGGGGCCGTGACGATGTCCGCAAGCTCGGGACGACCGCGCGTGAGCGTTCCCGTCTTGTCGACGACGACCACGCGTCCGCGCGCGAGCTGCTCGAGCGCCCCGCCTCCCTTGATGACGACGCCGAGCCGCGCGGCGCGCGACAGCCCCGAGACGATCGCGATGGGCGCGGCGAGCAGCAGCGGGCACGGGGTCGCGACCACGAGGACCGCGACGGCCCGCACCGGATCGCCCGCCATGGCCCACGCCGCCCCCGCGAGCACGAGGGTGAGCGGCACGAACGCGACCGCCCACCGGTCCGCCGCGCGCACGAACGGCGCCGAGATCCCCTGCGCCTCCTCGACGAGCCGCACGAGCGCGGCGTACGTGGAGGTCTCCGCGGTCGTCGTGGTGAGCAGCTCGGCGGGGCCGCCGACGTTGACGACGCCCGAGCGCACGTCCTCGCCCGCGGGACGCGAGACAGGGAGCGGCTCGCCGGTGAGCGCGGACTCGTCGAACGTGGAGTCCCGGGCGAGCCTCCCGTCGACGGGGACCACCTCGCCCGGCCGCACGAGCAGCCGGTCACCGACGCGCACGTCGTCGACGGAGATCTCCTCGAGGCCGTTCGCGACGACCCTTCTGGCAGTCCGCGGCGCACGCGCCGTGAGGAGGCTCAGCTCGCGCCGGGCCCTCGCGTCGGCCATCGCCTCGAGGACCTGCCCCGTGGCCAGCATGAGGGTGATGATCGCGCCGGCGAGCGGCTCGTCGACCGCGAGCGCGCCGGCGAGCGCGAGCACGGCGATGATGTCGACGGTCGGCCGCTTCTGGGCCGCCGCCTGGATGACCGCCGCGAGCGCGAAGACGAGCCCGAGGATGGTGCCGGCGATCCACAGCCAACGTGCCGCATCGTCCATGTCCATCGCCCAGGCGACGCCGCCACCGGCGAGCAGGATCCCCGAGAGGACCAGGACGATCATCTCGAGGTTGCGGCGAAGCCAGCCGTCCATACCTCCAAAGTACGCCGCTAGCAGGCAGGAGGCGGGGCGATGCGACGTGCGGTGCTCAGCCCCCGACGAGCTGGGAGATGGTCCACAAGGGGACGACGTGCATCGTCTCCCCCTTCGCGAGCGCCTCGGCGATCTCGTGGATGCCGGCCGGGCGGGACTCGCGTCGGCCGTGGATCGGGACGGACGACGGGTCGTCGGAGCGGAAGGCATGGCGCACGTCGGGGTCGGAGTAGAAGACCTCGACGAAGTCGTGGCCGGGCTCGTAGGGGGCGACGCCGCGCATCCCGTGGCCCGTGTACCAGTAGACGACGAGGTCGTCGGCCTCGATGTGCTCGAGCACCTTCTCGGCGTACCAGCGCCACGGCAGGATGTCGCCGCCGGCGGTCTGCAGGCCGCCGATGGTGGTGCTCACGCGCTCCCTTGCGCTCATGCCTCCATTCTGCGCCCGGCGCGCCTCTTCGCGCACGCTCTCCGCGCGGCGCCCGCCGCCACTCCACCCACCCGCGCCCTGCTCGCTGGCGGGACATGAGGGTCAATTGTGAGCGGATTCCTACCCCCATGTCCCGCCAGGAGACACCGGAGTCGTCCATGGGCACCACAGAGACGCACAGCGGCGCCCTCCGAGGATGGGCTCGGAGGGCGCCGCGAGGGACGATGCGGGGGCCGCCTCTCGGCGGGCCCGGCTCGTCGGGAGAGGTTCGGGGACGCCTCGCGGCGTGCCCGGTCCCGTCGCAGGGGCTACGGACGACGCTCGGCGCGCTCGTCCTCGATCGCGGCCGCCGCGACGGCGACCGCTGCGTCGATGTCCGCGGGGGCGAGCTCGCCCTCGCCGCCGTGGCTCTCGCCATGGGCGGTGGGGCGCGAGCTCACGAGGATCGCGGCGGTGAGCGATGCCAGCAGGACCGCGCCCACCGAGATCCACATCGCGGTCGTGAAGCCCTGCACGGCGGCCTCCGCCATCTCGGCGGTGGTCGTGGAGCCATGCGAGGCGATCCAGTCGGCCGTCACGTTCGCGGCGACGGTGTTGAGCAGCGCGATGCCGATCGAGCCGCCGACCTGCTGCGTGGTGTTGAGCGTGGCCGACACGACTCCCGCGTCGGTGCCGCGCACCCCGCCGGTCGCGGTCGCCATGGACGGCATGAACGTCATGCCCATGCCGAGGCCCAGGAACAGCAGCCCGGGCAGCACGTGCACCCAGTACGACGAGCCGACCTCGATCTGCGTGAGGAAGGTGAGCGCCGCGGCGCCGATGAGCGTGCCGGGGATCATGAGGCGGCGCGGGCCGACCCGGGGCAGGAGCCGGGCGGAGATGCCGACCGCGCCGGTCATCATGCCGAGCACCATGGGCAGGAACGCGACGCCCGTCTTCATGGGCGAGTAACCCTGGACTCCCTGGAGGTAGTAGGTGAGGAACAGGAAGACGCCGAACATGCCGATCTGCGTGAGGCCGACGACCGTGAGGGCGCCCACCCGGCTGCGGTCGCGCAGGAGGTGGAGCGGGAGCAGGGCGTGCGGGGTGCGGCGCTCGACGAGCACGAAGGCGACGAGCAGCGCCGCGCCGAGCGCGAACATCGACAGCACGAGCGTGGACGTCCAGCCGTCCTGCTCGGCCTCGCTCAGGCCGTAGACGATCGCGAGCACGCCGCCGGTCACGAGCAGCGCACCGGGGACGTCGAGCCTGGTCTTGATGCCCTCGACGCGGTGGTCGCGCAGGAACAGCACCGATCCGACGATCGCGACGGCCGCGATCGGCACGTTGACCGCGAGGGTCCAGCGCCAGTCGACGTACTGCGTGAGCGCGCCTCCGAGGATCAGGCCGATCGCGGCGCCTCCACCGGCGATCGCGCCGTAGACGCCGAGCGCGCGGGCGCGCTCCTTGGGGTCGGTGAAGGTGACGTTGAGCATCGACAGCGCTGCCGGGGCGAGCAGCGCGGCGAAGACGCCCTGGAGGGCGCGGGCGATGATGAGCATCGCGAAGGTCTGCGACAGGCCGCCGAACGCGGAGGCGACGGCGAAGCCGGCAAGACCGACGATCAGGGTGCGCTTGCGCCCCATCACGTCGCCGAGGCGACCGCCGAGCAGCAGCAGGCCGCCGAATGCGAGCGTGTAGGCGGTGATGACCCACTGGCGGTCGGCGTCGGAGATGCCGAGGTCCGCCTGCGCGGTGGGCAGCGCGATGTTCACGATGGTCATGTCGAGGACGACCATGAGCTGCGCGAGCCCGATGGCGGCCAGTCCCCACCAGCGGCGGGGATCGGGGGTGGTTTCCATGGGAGGCCTTTCGTATGCGCGGGGACGCCGAAGGGTTCGGACGATGCCGACGATGGCGGGTGGCCCGGGGTCGGGCGGACGCCCTGCCCTGCAGGGGCGAGGACGATGCGGCGGCTGGCTCGGCGGGACGAGTGGCCTCAAGGACATTCGACCCAGGGGAACTTCCTAGCCGCCCGGTAAGTTGTTACTGTGAGACTAAGCCGGAACTTGCCGGTCGTCAAGTCAGAATCGTGAGTAGAATTCAGGAAGCTGAGGAAGGATCGCCATGACCGAGACCCCCACCCGCCGCCGAGGTGACACCCGCGCGCGCATCCAGGAGGTCGCGCTCGAGCGGTTCACCGACAACGGCTACGACCAGACCTCCCTGCGCGAGATCGCCGAGGAGCTAGGAGTCACGAAGGCGGCGCTCTACTACCACTTCAAGACCAAGGAGGAGATCCTCGACTCCCTCCTGGCACAGGCCGCGACCCAGATCGACGAGCTCGTCTCGTGGATGAAGGCCGGCCCCTCGACGCGAGAGCGCAGGCTCGAGCTGATCCGCCGGCTCGGCGAGATCACCTTCGGCGTCCCCGGCGAGGTGATGCGCTGCGTCCAGCAGAACGAGGTCGCCCTGCAGAACCTGGGCGGCGCCACCTCGGTGGTGCACGACATCAAGGTCCGCCTGTGGGAGGCCGCCCAGCCCGAGGACGCCTCGGTCGCCGACCGCCTTCGCGTCCGCATGGCGATCATGACGGTGCTGATCGCGAACAAGCCGGGCAGCGACCTCGGCGGCACGGTCGCCGAGCGCGCCGCCGCCGCTCAGGAGATCGCCGCGGACCTGGTGCCGTAGGCGCAAGCCGGAAGCCCGCGCTACCACGGGCGAAGTATCCGCAAGTGTCTCCATCCGTCGGATGGAATCCGAGCCGCGCCCCGGCACTCTGGAGAGGTCAGCACGGGAGGCCGGGAGGCCCCCGCCGCCCCGTCCTCAGGAGAACCCATGCTCTCGCGCGCGCTTCCGGCACTCGTCCAGGCCACGATCTACACGATGCTGGCGGTGGCCCTGCTGGCCTTCGCCCCCGATTCGGCGATGGCGGCGGGGACGGCAACAGCTGCGGCCGACGGCGCTCCGATCGCCTCGCATCCCGGCGCGACGGGGAGCCTCCTCCACCTCCTCGGGGTGCTCGCGCCCCTCACTCTCGTCGGCGGCGGCCTCGCGATCGCGCTCGAGTCGAGGCTCACCCCGCGCGACGAGTTCGACGCGTAGGGCGGGCCCTGCCCCTCTCCCACCAGGGGCGTCACCCGTTCCGGCGCCGCGCGCGCCCGACCGCCCCGGAGTAGATTCGAAAGTGAGAGGGCGGCTCGACCGTCCCGCAGCGTCCGGCTCGAGGAAGAGAGATGCGCTGGCAGGAGATCCTTGACCGCTTCCGCCCGGTGACAGCACCAGGAGGAGCGGCCGAGTCCGCCGCGCACGTGGCCGCGCGCACCGGAGCAGCGCTCGAGCTCGCCCCCGTCTTCGCGATCCTCGACGCCGACCTGGAGTCCGCGTCCGGCATCGTCTCCGATGCGGAGTCCCGAGCCTCGAACCGCCTCGACCGCGCCCGCTCCGAGGCGGCGGCGACCGTCGCGCGCGCTCGCAGAGAGGCCCCGGCCCGCGAGGCCGAGGCCGCAGCAGCGGTCCTCACCTCGGCAGCCGAGGAGGACGACAGGACGATGCGGCAGGCACGTGACGACGCCGACGCGTTCCTCGCCGCGCGCTCGCCGCGCGTGGACGATGCGGCCGATGCCGTGGTCGCCCGCCTCCTGACGGACCTGGGGCTCGGGTCATGAGCGCCGGGTGGGTGGCAGCGTCGGTGCGCGTGCGCGCCCTCGCGGCGGGCCGCGCGGGAGAGGAGGGTGCCGAGCGCCTCGCCTCGGTCCGTACCTGGCGCGAGGCCGAGGATCTGCTCGCCCGCTGGAGCTACGGCACCCGTGCCGCGGAAGCCTCGAGCCCGGAGGCTCTGCAGCGCGCGGCGAGAGAGACCCTGCTGTGGCAGCTGCGGGTTCTCGCGGGGTGGGCGCCCGCCGCGGGCACCGGGATCCTCCGCGCGGCGGCAGCCCGCTTCGAGCGGGACAACATCCTCGGCCACGTACGGGAGCTCGAGGGCGGCAGCGCCGCGGACCCCTACGACCTGGGCGCGATGGAGACCTCGTGGAGCCTGCTGCGCCGCGCCGAGTCTCCCGATCGGCTGCGGGACCTGCTCGCCCGCACCGCGTGGGGCGAGGTGCCCGAGGACGAGGCCGACCAGCTCGCCGATCTCCTCACGGTCAGTTGGCTGACCCGCTACGCGCAGGTCGCTCCCGCCGCGCGCACCTGGTGCGCGCGCGATTGCGCGCTGACGATCGCGCGGCTGAGGTTCGCCCAGGGCCGGCACCCTGGCCCCGCTGTCCGCCAGCGCGTCGGACCGCTGCTGGGCCACGCGTGGGAGCAGGCGACCGACCTCCGCTCCTTCGCGGCGGCGCTCCCGGCGGGCGCCCGCTCGGCGTTCGGAGACCTGGCCTCTCCCGCCGAGCTGTGGCGCGCGGAGGCGAGGACCTATGCCGCGATGGACTCCGAGGCGACCGCGATGCTCCGCCAGGGGACGCCCGGCCCCGACGTCGTCGTCGCGGGGATCGCGCTGCTCGCCGCCGACGCATGGCGCGTGCAGGCGGCCATCGCGTCGATCGGCCAGGGCCGGGCAGCGAGGGAGGTGCTCGATGTCGCCTCGTGAACCGCGCCCGGACAGCGCGCACCGCAGCCCCCGTGAGCCGCACGGCCCGCTGCCGATGGACCGCGTCGCGATCGTCGTTCATACCGAGGACCGCGACCGTGCCCTCGCGACGATCGCGCGCGCGGGCGTCGTGGAGCTCGAGCTCAAGGGGGCCGGTACGGCCGAGACCGACGAGCTGCCCGGTCTGCAGGAGCTGCAGCGCGCGGCCGCGGCCGGCGTCGTCCACGAACGGCTGACCGGCTGGGTGGGGTGGATGCCCCGTCGCGAGCGCGCCGGCCTGGCCACGGCGCTGGCGCCGCTCGGAGGAGCCGTCGTCCCGCTGCGGGTCCCGCCGGGGGCCCAGCCGCCGACGCTCATGGCCGGTGGCGACGCGAACACGTCGCGCACGCTCGTCGACACGTATGGCGTCGTGCCGTACGCGGACCTCGACCCTGCCCGGCTCGCGGCGGCGGCATACATCCTGATGTTCGGCATGATGTTCGGCGACGTCGGCCACGGCGCGATCCTGGTCCTCGTCGGCCTCGCCCTCCGCGCGCGGTGGATCAAGCGATTCGCGGGCATCCAGCGCACGTGGCTGTTCGTCACGCTCGCGGGCCTCACCGCGATGGTGTTCGGCGCGCTGTACGGAGCGGCGTTCGGCCCCACCGGGCTCGTGCCCGTGCTGTGGCTGGACCCCATGGAGGAGCCCGTCCCGCTCCTGCTCGCCGCGATCGCCCTCGGCGCAGTCCTGCTCGCGGGCTCGTACGCGACCGGCACCGTCAACCGCGTCCGCGAGGGCGGCTGGGCGTACGCGCTGTACTCGCGGTCCGGCATCGCGGGCTCGGGCCTCTTCGTCGCGCTCGGCCTGCTCGCGTGGGGCCTCGCCGCGCACCTCACGGCGCTGACCGCCGCCGGCCTGATCCTCGCGCTCGCCTCGCTCGTCCTCATCTTCATCGGCGTGCTGTCGGAGGCGGGCGGCGGCGCGACCGCGATCCTCCAGGCCGGCATCGAGTCGGTCGACAGCATCAGCAGGCTTGGCTCGAACGTCGTCTCGTTCGCGCGCCTCGCCGCGTTCGGGCTCACGCACGCCGCGCTGCTGAGCGTCATCTGGTCCGGCACCACGTCGCTGTGGGGCTCCGGCTGGGGCTACCCCGCCGCGGTGCTCGTCTTCGTGGTCGGCAACATCATCACGTTCGGCCTCGAGGCCCTGATCGCCGGGATCCAGGCGCTCCGCCTCGAGTACTACGAGCTGTTCTCCCGCGTCTTCGTCGGCGAGGGACGCGCCTTTCAGCCCTGGCATCCCGATCTCTCCCCCACCCCCGCATCGTCCCCCGGCACCATCGAAAGGACCGCATCATGACACCTTGGCTGCTCGCCCTCCCCGTGCTCGCGCTCGTCGCGGTCGGCGCGACGTGGCTGCTGCGTCGGCACCGCCGATCCGGCGTGATCGCCCTGGTCGCGACCAACCTCGCGGTGCTCGCGGGCGCGGCGATCGTCCTCGCGACGGGCCCCGCCGCGAGCGCGGCCACGGTCGCCGCGGAGACCTCGACGACGACCACCGCCGCGAACGGCTCGGCGCTGATCGCGGCGTCCATCGCGGTCGCGGGCTCATCGATCGGCGCGGCCATCGCGGTCGCGTACACGGGCTCGGCCGCGCTCGCCGCGATGAGCGAGCGGCCCGAGATGTTCGGCCGCGCGATGGTCGTCGTCGGGCTCGCCGAGGGCATCGCGATCTACGGCCTCATCATCGCGATCATCCTGATCGGCCAGGCATGACCCACCCGGCCGCGCTCACGGAGGGCGTCGTCGTCGCGATCGGCGAACGCCGGATCGTCGACGCGTTCTCGCTCGCCGGCGTCGAGGCCCTGCCGGCCGAGGACGCGGCCGCGGCGCGTGCCGCCTGGGACTCCCTCGCGCCCGACGTCGCCCTGGTGCTCCTCAGCGCCAGCGCGGCCGACGCGCTCGGAGACGCGATCGATGCGATAGACGCGCCGCTGACGGCGGTGATCCCGTCGTGAGGTCTCCCCTGCCTCCCCGCTCCGCCGAGCAGCTGGTCCCGCTGCGCGCCGACATCCTCGCGCGCGCCAGGGCCGACTCGGAGCGGCTGGACGCGGAGGCGGAGCAACGCGCCGCCGCGATGGTTGCCGAAGCGGACCGCGAGGCCGCCGCGATCGCCAGCCGCGCGATCGACGCAGGAGTCGCAGCCGCCGAGGCCGACGCGGCGCTCAGGTCCGCGCGCGAGCGTCGCCGCGCCCACGAGCTGCGCCTGGCCGGGCGGGAGTCGCTGCACCACGACCTCGAGGCCGCGGTGCTGGAGCGCGCCTCCGAGCTGAAGGCATCGGCCGACTACCCCGCGCTGCTCGCCGCCCTCGAGGCGCGCGCGACGGCCCTGCTCGGCCCCGAGGCGACCGTGACCGAGGACCCCGAGGGCGGCATCGTCGCCGTGCACGGCGCGCGCCGCCTGGACCTCACCCTCCCCGCCCTCGCGAGGGCGACGATCGAGTCGATGGCCGGGGAGGTGTCGGGGCTGTGGACGGAATGACGACGGACGCGTCGACACCCCGAACCGGCGACCGGGTCGGCCGGACCGTGCGCGTCACCGGACCGCTGCTCGAGGCCGAGGGCGTCGAGGGAGTCGCGATGGGCGAGATCCTCCACGTCGGCGACGACAGGATCAGCGCCGAGGTCGTCGCGGTCGAGGGCGGCCGCGCGACCATGCAGGCCTACGAGTACACGGGCGGCGTCCGCGTCGGCGAAGCCGCGGCCGGCAGCGGCCAGCCGCTCACGGGGCTGTTCGGTCCGGGGCTGCTCGGGGCCGCGTTCGACGGCCTCATGCGCCCGCTGACCTCCGCCCCCATCTGGCTGCGACCCGACCGCCCCGAGTCGGTCGCGAGCGACGAGAGGCGCTGGCGGTTCGTGCCCACGGTCGCTGCCGGGGACTCCGTCGCAGCCGGCGACGTGCTCGGCACCGTGCCCGACTCCGGCGCCGTAGAGCACCGCGTCGTCGTCCCCGCCGGGGCGTCGGGGACGGTGGACTGGATCCAGGACGATGCGGAGGTCGGGCCGCTCGACGTTGTTGCCAAGGTGGGCGAGACCGAGGTGAGGCTGTCGGAACGGTGGCCCATGCGTCGTCCACGTCCCTTCCGCGAGCGCCTGTCCGATCCCGTCCCCCTGCACACGGGCCAGCGCGTGCTGGATCTGTTCTTCCCCGTCGCGCGCGGCGCGGCGGCCGCCGTGACCGGTGGCTTCGGCACGGGCAAGACGATGCTGCTCCAGCAGGTCGCGAAGTGGTGCGACGCGGACGTCATCGTCTATGTGGGCTGCGGAGAGCGCGGCAACGAGATGGCCGACGTGCTCGACGACTTCGGGCGGCTGGTCGACGAGCGCACGGGCGGGCGGCTCGTGGACCGCACGGTCGTGGTCGCGAACACGTCGAACATGCCGATGATGGCGCGCGAGCTGTCCATCTACACGGGCATCTCGATCGCCGAGTACTACCGCGACATGGGGCATGACGCGGTCGTGATCGCGGACTCGACGTCGCGCTGGGCGGAGGCGCTGCGCGAGTTCGCGAACCGGCGCGGTGACCTGCCCGCGGAGGAGGGCTTCCCCGCCGACCTGTCCTCGCAGCTCGCGGCGTTCTACGAGCGCGCCGGCCGAGTGACGACGCTGGGCGGCAAGGAGGCCTCCGTCACGGTGATCGGCGCGGTGTCGCCCCCCGGCGGCGACATGTCCGAGCCGGTCACGACGATCACGCAGCGGTTCGTGCGCGCGATGTGGCAGCTCGACCGCGACCTCGCGTACGCGCGGCACTATCCCGCGGTGCATTGGTCGGGGTCGTTCGCGCGCGACACCGACGGGCTCGCGCGGTTCCAGACCGTGCACGGCGACCCCGAGTGGGCGGCCCGGCGAGCCTCAGCGCTCGAGATCCTCGCCGAGGCGGACCGGCTGGCCTCGCTCGCCGAGGTGATCGGCGTCGGATCGCTGCCCGGCCGCGAGCGCATGGTCGTGCTCGGCGGGCGACTGCTGCGGGAGACCGTGCTCGCGCAGAACGCGCTGAGCCCGAACGACGCGTTCTGCTCGGACGCCAAGGGCGCGGCGCTGCTCGATCTGGTCCTCGAGGTGATCGACGCGTGCCACGCCGCGATCGACCGCGGCGCTACCGCGACAGCCGTGGAAAGGCTCGACTTCGGGCCAGTGATCAGGGCTCCGCAGGACGTCGGCCCGACCGACGCCGCGGCGATCGGCCCGATCCGGGAGCGCGTGCTCGCCGAGATCGGGGCGCTGCCATGAGCTCCGGGGACTCCGCCCTGACCGGCGCCCGGATCGCGCACGGCGACATCCGCGCGATCCGTGGCCCGCTCGTCGTGGTCGGCGGCGTCGACGACGTGGGGTGGGACGAGTCCGCGGAGGTCGCGACGCCGGACGGGATGCGTCACGGGCTGGTGCTCGACCTCGACGGCGACCGCGCGACGGTCCAGGTGTTCGAGGGGACCGAGGGGCTCACGCCCGGCGCGGTCGAGGTGCGCTTCGGCGGCAGGCCGCTGCACATCCCCGTCGGGCCGGACTGGCTGGGACGCGTGTGCAACGGGCGCGGGGCTCCTCTCGACGGGGGCCCTCCGATCGCCGGCGATCGTTTCGCTCCCGTGGCCGGGTGGCCGCTCAACCCCGTGGAGCGCGAGCCGCCTCGCGAGCCGATCCTCACCGGGGTGTCCGTCATCGATGCCCTGACCACGCTCGTGCGGGGGCAGAAGCTGCCGGTCTTCTCCGTCGCGGGCCTGCCGCACCTGAGCCTCGCGACGCAGATCGCCGCGCAGTCGTCGAGCCCAGGCACGCGTTTCCGGGTCGTGTTCGCCGCGATGGGGCTCACGCACGCGGACATCGCGTTCGTGCGCGATCGGCTCGAGGAGCGCACCGCGTCGGGAGAGCTCGTGCTGCTGCTCAACGCCGCCGACGATCCGCCGATCGAGCGCATCCTCACGCCGCGGCTCGCGCTGACCGTGGCCGAGAGCCTCGCGTTCGACGACGGCGCCGACGTCCTCGTCGTCCTGTCCGACATGACCAACTACGCCGAGGCGGTGCGCGAGGTGTCCGCCGCGAGGCGCGAGATCCCCGCTCGGCGCGGCTATCCCGGCTACCTGTACTCCGACCTCGCGACGCTGTACGAGCGTTGCGGCCGGGTGCGGGGCCGCGAGGGATCGGTCACGATCGTCCCCGTGCTGACGATGCCCGCGGGCGACATCACCCACCCCGTCCCCGACCTCACCGGGTACATCACCGAGGGGCAGATCGTGCTGTCGCCCGAGCTCGCGGCGCGCGGGATCTATCCGCCGGTGGACACGCTCAGCTCGCTGTCCAGGCTCATGCGCAGCGGCGCGGGTCCCGGGCGCACGCGCGACGATCACCTCGACGTCGCCGCGCAGGTGCTCGCCGCTCTCGCGCGGGCTCGGCAGTCCGCCGCGCTGGCCGAGCTCGTGGGCGCGTCCGCGCTGGGCGAGACCGACCGCGCCTACCTCTCCTACAGGGACGCGATGGAGCGCGACCTGCTCGACCAAGGCCGGGCCGAGGCGCGAACCCTCGAGGACACGCTCGACCGGGCCTGGGCCGCGCTCGCCACCCTGCCGCGCCAGGAGCTCACGATGGTGTCGCCCGCGCAGGTCGCCGCGCACCTGCCCGGCCCCGACGTCACCGCGGCGTCCGGGGACCCGGCGACCGCCGCATCGTCCCTGGCTACCGCATCGTCCACCGCCCCTCCGGCCGAGGAGGCGCGCGATGCCTGACGTCGGGCGTGCCGCGAGGCTGCGCGTGCAGCGGCAGCTCGGCGTCGCCGAGCACGGGGTCGAGCTGCTCGAGCGCAAGCAGCGGATCGTCGCCGCCGAGCACGAGCGGCTGCTGCTGCGCGGCGACGGCCTGGAGCTCGAGTGGGAGCGCGCGGCGGGCGTCGCGCTCGCGTGGGCGTCGCGGGCCGCGGCGCTCGACGGGTGGGAGGCGATCGATGCGGCATCGCCCCTGGCTCCCGCCCAGGTCGCGGTCTCGAGCGGGCGCGTCATGGGGCTCGAGTTCCCGGACGATGCGTCGGTCGCCGTGCCTTCTCCTCGACCGATCGGGGCGAGCACCGCGCTGTCCTATGCGGCGGAGTCGATGGCCGCGGCAGTGGAGGCCGCGGCGAGGTACGCGGCGAACAAACGCGCGGCGGCGACCGTCGCCACCGAGCTGACCGCCACGCGGACCCGGCGCCGGGCGGTCGAGCATCGGTGGATCCCTCACCTCGAATCCGAGCTGGGGCGCATCGAGCGCGCGCTCGACGAGCTCGAGCGTGAGGAGAACCTGAGGGTGCGGTGGGCCGTCGGGGCGCAGGCGACGCGTGACCGCGGGGAGCCCGCGCGTGCCGGGACGGGCGGCGCGGGATGAACGGGAGCACGCAGGGCGGCGCGTCGAGCGCGAGGCAGTCCCTGCTGCGGGGTCCGGTGCTCGTCGCGGTCAACGACTCCGCGGTCTCGTTCCAGGCCGCGGAGACCGCGATCGCGATCGCGCAGGCACTCGGCGTGGGCCTGCGCGCGGTGGCCGTGGTCGAGCACGACGGGCTGGTCGCCGGCTCCCCCGAGGCGGTCGCGCTCGAGTCCGCGCGCGAGCAGGCGTGCGCCGCGGCGCTCGCCCATGTGGAGCGGCTCGCCGACCGGGCGGGCGTGACAGCGCGGATCGTGACCCGGCGCGGACGCGTCGCAGCCGAGGTCCTGGGGGAGGCCGTGTCGTGCGGGGCCGACCTCATCGTGCTCGGCCGCATGGAGCGTCCAGGTCACGTGGTGAGCGGCATCGGCTCGCACACGATGCACGTGCTCGAGTTCGCGCGCGTGCCGGTGCTCGTGGTGCCTCCGGGCGAGGGCTGACTCGCGCGTCCCGCAGCGCTCACCCGAACCGACTGGACCCCCGCATCGTCCGCCAGGCCGCGAAGCACGCTGGTGGGAACTGAGAGCAGAATCCATCGCGGATCCTGCACTCAGCTCCCACCAGGGCGCGTGGACTCGGCTCAGACCGACTGCGGCTCCAGCTCGAGCGCGCGCTGGTCCTTGTTCGCGCGCAGTCCCGTGCGCACGACCGCCGCGAGCAGCGCCACGTGGATCGCGGTGAACAGGAGGCTGGGGACGTAGCCCTGCTCGATGCCGGCCACGAACGCGAGGCCGATGTCCCACAGGTGCAGCACGATGGGGATCGCGAGCACCGCGGCGTCGCGCTTGAGGTCGAGCGGCTGGTCCCACTTGGCGTAGCGGAACAGCAGGAGGATCGCGACGCCCATGTTGACCGCGAGCATCACGGACTCGGCGACGAGGCCGTAGCCCTGCAGCGCGTCCCAGCCGAACAGGAGGACCAGGTTGACGGGCGTGACCAGCATGATGAGCGACGGGATGATCGCGAGCAACGGTGCGCCGGTCGTGAGCCAGGCCTTGCCCTTGCGGTCGGCGAGCTTGTCGAGCAGCCCCACGAACAGCGCGAAGTAGAGCATCATCGTGAACCAGCCGGAGAAGTTGAACACGGGGATGCCGAAGAATCCGCCCTCGTAATGCATCGTCCAGTTCCACTGGCCTGAGGCGACGCCGTCGATCACGTGAATGTCGAAGACGTTGGACGGGTCGATGGTCATGTCCTGGAGCGCGCCGATCGCGCCGGCGACGAACGCGCCGGCCCACCAAGGCAGGCGCAGCTGCTCGGCGAGCCACAGCGCGCAGTAGAGGGTCACGGCCTCGACGAGCAGGATGCTGAGCGGCACCTTGCCGATCATCATGATCCGGTCGGTCGAGTAGTCGTAGATGTTCTGCCAGACGCCGATGTTCTCGAACGCGCCCGCGTAGATCACGAAGGCGACCATCACGAGGATGTGCTGCTTGGCCTTCGTCCGGCCCGCCGCGTGGATGACCGCGGCGATGAACACCGCCACCGACAGCACCTCGAACAGGAACCAGCTCACCGGGGTCCCGAAGATCATCGACATCCTCCTTCTCGTGTCGCACTTTTTGTCGTGCGGCAAAAACGTTAGCATGACTCGCAGGCGCTCGCTCGTCGAGAGGTCCCGGCGCGGGCCCGGGCGCCGAAGACTTCGCGCGACCACGCCCACGAGAGTCCGAGAGGGGAAGCCATGGCCCAGGCCGCCGAGCCCGCTCCCCGAAGAATCGGGCGCCCTCCCCGGCTCAGCCGCGACCGCATCGTCCAGGTGGCCTCCGAGATCGACCCCGCGGACCTCACGCTCACCGCCGTCGCCGACCGGCTCGGCGCAGCCCGCAACGCCGTCGCGTATCACGTGGGCAGCAGGGAGGACCTGCTCGCGCTCGTCATCGAACGACGGCTCGCCACGCGGCTCGCGGATCTGCACGTGCCGCTCGACGACTGGCGGGCCGCCGTGCGCACCGCGAGCCACGGCATGCTCGACGCCCTTCTCGAGGAGGGTCCCGCCGCGCTCGCCGTCACGCGCGCTCCCCTGCCCGGCGTGATCGGCCCGTCGGAGGACCTGCTCAAGGCGCTCACGAAGGCGGGATTCACCACGCACGATGCGGGCCGCACCCTGGGGATGCTCGCCGAGCTGGTCTACGCGGCCGCACGGAACTCGCTCGACGCGGGTGCTGCTTCGACGACCGCCGCCGCCCTGGTCGAGGTGATCGAGAGCAGGGCCGATGCGTACCCCACGTTCGCGGAGGCGCTCGACCAGCGCTGGGAGCCGCGCGAGCAGCTCAACTTCAGCCTGAACGTGGTGATCCTGGGGCTCGAGCGGGTGCTCGACGACTGAGCGCGCCGCGCCCTGTGAGCACATGACTGCTCAGGTCGAGTCTCCGGGAGCACCCATGCGCTCACAGGGCGCTCGAACGTTCAGGGAGCGCGCATGGAAGGCTTCGAACTCTCGACACTCTCGAACTGTTTGCCAAGTCCCTCGAGGCGGCGCACACTGACATTGAAGCTGCCCGTGGCCGCCGCACCCCGGATGCCGGTCGAGCCCAGGGCAGCACAGGTGGGGGGTCACCATGCGCCGTCTCGTTGCACTCCTCGGCACGATCGTGCTGACCTCGTGCTCGACATCGCCGGCCATCGACGAGCCGAGCGGCGGAGAATCGAGCACGCCGGCTGCGTCGACGACCTGGGCCTATGCGCTGGGCTCGGAACTCACACCCGGCACCTACACGTCGCAGAACTTCGCTACCCCTGTGACATTCACCGTCCCTGCAGGGTGGAAGGTATTCGAGGACGGCCCAGGGGAGTTAGGGCTCGCCCGCATCGCGAATGACGGTCCGCCGCTGCTGGTGCTGCGAGACATCGACGCCGCCGCTACGGACTGCGCGGAGGAGGCCGAACCCGGCGTGGGCAGGGACCCCGCCGATATCGTCGACTGGCTGGTCAACCACGACGGCCTTCAGACCAGCGATCCCGTCGCCGTCTCGATCGATCGCCTCGACGGCTACGAGATCGACCTGAGCATCGATCCCTCGTGGTCCGGCACGTGCCCGTTCTCGGCGATCCCCATCGTCATGACCCTGGTCGGCTCGGAGCTGAGCGCGGGTGTGCACTGGAATGTCGATGCCAACGAGAGCAACAGGGTCTGGGTGCTCGACCTCCCGGAGGTGGAAGGGGGCAACATCGTGCTGGTCGGCTCGGTGTGCTGTGGCGTCAACTCCGACGAGCAGCTCGCAGCGGAACAGGAGGTCGTCGACTCGCTCTCGTTCGCACCCTCCGACGCCTGACCTCGCCCGCCCTGGCCGTGTGCGCTGGCATCGCAGGAGTGCAGCTCTGCGCATCGTTCTCGACCGTCGTGCGATGCCAGGACGCACGGCCGACGAGCGAAGGCCCGGCGAGCCAGTCGTGGACTGACCTGCCGGGCCGGAGTTGGTGCGCCTGGACAGATTCGAACTGTCGACACCCGCTTTAGGAGAGCGGTGCTCTATCCCCTGAGCTACAGGCGCGGGGCATAGACAAGGGTACCGAAAACGCTCAAGGGGTTCGACTACCGCGCCTCACCCGAGCTTGAGGACGCCGTCGACCAGCGTCGCGAGCGCGCCCACCCAGCCGACCGCGAGCGTCACGCGGCTCGCGGCCACGCGACTGAGCCGCCGCGCGAGCACGTTGCCGGCGAGCAGCCCACCCGTCATCGCGACGACGAGGCCGACCCACACGAGCACGGACAGGTCGGGCCAGTCCGCGGGATCGGCGACGAGCCGCGCGACGACCGTGGTCGAGGAGATGGTGATGAGGTACGGCTGCAGGGTCGCCGCAAACGATGCCTGCTCCCACCGGGTCGCGCGCGCGAGCACGATCAGCGCCACCCCGCCCGCGCCCGCGAGCGTGGTCATCAGGCCCGCGACCAGCCCTCCGCCGGCGAGCATCGGCGGGTTCCGTGGCAGATGCCCGCCGCGCACCGCCATGATCGCGATGAGCGACGCGATGAGGATCGCCGCCGCCACGATCTGGGCCTGCGCGAGCGGCAACCGCTGCGCGGCGAGCACCCCGAGCCAGATGCCGACGAGGCTCGGCGGCACGAGCACCGCGTAGGCACGCCAATCGATGTCTCGCCAGGTCGCGAGCAGCACGAGGAAGCACACGATCACGCCGAACAGCTGCACCAGGACGATGCCGGGGCCGGGTCCCAGCGCGAGGACGACGAAGGGCGCGACGACGATCGCGAAACCGATGCCGGACACTCGATGCAGCAGGGAGCCCGCGAGGACCGCGGCGATGATCAGGGCCATCGCGGCCGCCCCTCATCAGGCCGCCGCGGCGACCCCAGGCCTACCAGCGCGTGTGCACGTGCTCCCGGATCTGATCGTTGTAGATCTTGGCGAGCGCCGCCATCGTCTCCTCGGGGATCGTCGGCAGGTCGCCGACCGCTGAGTTGAGCCGCGCCTGCTCGGGGGTGCGCGCGCCGGGGATCACGGTCGTGGACCCCATCTGCTCGACCCATCGCAGCGCCATCTGCGCGGTCGTCCACCCCTCGGGCGTGAGCGCGGCGACGTCCTGCGCGGCCTTCACGCCGATCTCGAAGGGGACGCCCGCGAAGGTCTCGCCCACGTCGAACGAGGACCCGTCGCGGTTGTAGTTGCGGTGGTCGTTCGCCGCGAAGGTGGTCGTCGCGTCGTACTTGCCGGACAGCAGGCCCGAGGCGAGCGGCACGCGCGAGATGACGGCCACGCCCTTCTCGGTCGCCATCTTGAGGAACCGCTCGGCGGGCTTGCGGCGGAAGATGTTGAAGATGATCTGGACCGACGCGAGGTCGTCCTCGCCCATGGCGTGGATCGCGTCGTCGCAGATCTCCACGGAGATGCCGAAGTCCTTGATCCGCCCCTCGTCCTTGAGGACGCGCAGGTCGTCGTAGGTGCGCGGGTCGCGCAGCACCTCCGACGGCGGGCAGTGGAGCTGCACCAGGTCGAGCGTGTCGACGCCGAGGTTCTCGCGCGAACGGTCGGTCCAGCGCCGGTAGTTGTCGAGCGTGTAGCCCTCGGCGACCTGCTCGGGCAGGCGGCGCCCCATCTTGGTCGCGACGAAGAAGCCCTCGGAGCCGTCCCGTTCGCGCAGGAACTGTCCCACCGACCTCTCGGAGCGGCCGTCCCCGTACACGTCCGCGGTGTCGAAGAACGTCGTCCCTGCGTCGGCCGCAGCGTGCAGGATGTCCTGCGACCGCTGCTCGTCGGTGTCCCCCCAGTCCCCGCCGAGCTGCCAGCAGCCCAGGCCGATGCTGGACACGTTCCTGCCGATACGTTGCGCCATTGCCGTCCTCATAGGGCCACCGTAGCGAAGATCCGCCGCGGTCACCGGGTGACGGCCGGGCGGCGAGAGGCGGGTCAGGAAACACGGTCGGAGGAGGGACGACGGCCGCGACGCGCACCGCAGGTAGGCGCGCGCCGGGCACGTCGCTCAGGCCGCGCGTGCGGCGAGCCGCGACGCGAGCCGCGGGTACACGCGCAGCGCGTTCCCGGAGAGGATCCCGTCGCGTTCGCCGTCGGTGAGGTCGGCCGCCATGACGTACCGGAGGGTGTCATCGAAGTAGTGCCCCGTGGTCGGGTCGATGCCACGAACGGCGCCCACCATCTCGGAGCCGAACAGGATGCTCTCCTTGGGCATGACGTCCATGAGCAGGTCGATGCCCGGCTGGTGGTAGACGCACGTGTCGAGGAACACGTTGCTCATGAGCCTCTCGGCGTGACCGGGCTTGCCGAGCATGTCCGACAGCCCGCGGTAGCGGCCCCAGTGGTACGGCACCGCTCCCCCACCGTGAGGGATGATCAGCCGCAGCGACGGGAAGTCCGCGAACAGGTCTCCCTGAAGCAGCTGCATGAAGGCCGTCGTGTCGGCGTTCATGTAGTGCGCGCCGGTCGCGTGGAACGCGGGGTTGGCGCTCGCGGAGACGTGGACCATGCCGGGCACGTCATGCTCGACCATCCGCTCCCACAGCGGGTACCAGTACCTGTCGGTGAGCGGAGGCGACGTCCAGTGGCCGCCCGAAGGATCGGGATTGACGTTGACCCCCACGAATCCCATCGAGACGACGCGGTCCAGCTCGCGGATCGCCTCCTCAAGACCCACCCCGGCCTGCTGGGGAAGCTGAGCGACGCCCACGAACGTGTGCGGGTAGAGCGCGACCGCGCGCGCGATGAGGTCGTTGCACGCCGCGGCCCACGCGGCGGACGTGGTGATGTCGCCCAGGTGGTGCCCCATCGCCGAGGCCCGCGGGGAGAAGATCGTCATGTCGGCGCCGCGCTCGGCGATGAGCCGCAGCTGGTTCTTCTCGAGCGTCTCGCGGATGTCGTCGTCGGAGATGCGCGGGTACAGGGGCGTGGCCGTCCCGGCCTCCCATGCCTTGAGCTGGGCCTCGCGCCACTCGGTGTGCGGGGCGGGGGCGGTCGTGTAGTGACCGTGGATGTCGATGATCATCGCAGTGTCTCCTTGGTGGGATGGGGAGTGGGGGCCTTGGTGGCGTCGGCGGCGGCCACGTGGATGCCCGATGCGGCGAGCAGGGCGTCGACCAGGTCCATGGGCGTCTCCTGAGGCAGGACGTCGCCGAACTGCGCGGACCAGCGCTGACGCTCGACGGTCGCGCGCGCCATGAACGGCTCGACGCCGGTCTCGGCGACGGTCACGGCGGCCTCCTCCATCTCCTCCGCGCGGCGCGTGCCGTGCTGCACGGCGCGGGACATGAAGTAGCCGGCGACCTTCTCCCAGTCGGCGGGCGGGAGGATGTTCGGCAGCGAGTCGAGGACGTCCCGCTCGACGCCGAGGGCGCGCGCAGCGAGCAGCGACTCGGTCAGCAGCGCCTCGAGCCCCTTGACGATCACGGACCGGCACAGCTTGGTGGCCGCGGCGACGCCGACCTCGCCCCCGAGCGCGGTCGCGCCCGTGATGCCGTAGTCGCCGGCGACCCCCAGGAACTCGAAGGCGTGCGCGCCCCCGAGCAGGAAGGGGGACGCGAGCCGTCTGGGACCGATCGGCGACATGAGGGCCGCCTCGATGTATCGGCCGCCGCGAGACTCGACCGCGTCGCGCGCCGCCTGCTTGTGTCCGGGTGACGACGAGTTGAGGTCGAACAGGAACGCGCCCGGTTCCATCGCCGCGGCCGCGGCCTCGGCGGCGGCGACGGAGTTCGACGCGGTCACGGCGCTCACGACGAGCGCGGCGCCCGCGACCGCATCGGACGGGGACGATGCGGGGGCCACGCCCAGCTCGCGGGCGTTCAGGGAGGCCTTGCTGTCGGGGTCGGCGAAGGCCGTGTCCCACGCGGCGAGGTCGGTGAGGCCCGCAGCGCGCAGGTCCTCGACGAACACGCGCCCCACCTCGCCGAGGCCGATCAGCGCGACGCGTCCTTGCGAGGCGGTCATGCGAAGGCCTCCTGTGAGTCGTGGCGAGCAGGCCGCAGAGCAGCGGGCCTGGGATGGACGACGCCGTCCATGATCATGCGCGCGGTGCGGACCACGCGGACGGGCCCGATGCTCGAGTCGTCCCCGTCGGCGAGGTCGACATAGAGGTCGAAGAAGCCGGCCGGGTGCTCGACCCTGACCACCTCGCCGACGCCGGGCTGCGCCGCAAGGTCGTTCCCGATCGCCCCCGGCAGCCTCACGGCCGCGGCGACTGACGCCGCGCCGAGGACGCCGATCGCGTCATGCACGCGGTACGGGATGAAGCTGCGGGTGCGGATCGCACCGCCCGCGGCGGGCGCCGAGACGAGCACGATCTTGGGCGTGGTCGTCGTCTCCGGGGTCCCGGCGATCCCCATCAACGGGAACGCGGCCGCCCGGATCGCGGCGACCTTGGCGACCACCGCATCGTCCGCCTCCAGGTCCGTCGGCGCCTCGTCACCGACGAGGCCCAGGTCCGAGGCGCGCACGATCACCGAGGCCATGCCGGCATTCACCAGGGTCGCCTCGACGCCGGCGACCATGTCGACGACGTTCCCGGTCGGCAGGAGTGCGCCCGACGGAGGCTCCGACTCGACCTCGACGGGCGCCGCGGTGCCGGGGACGCCCGAGATCTCGGCGTCGCCGTCGTAGGTCACCTCGCCGCCGGGGGTCTGGACGGTGAGCACCGCGATGGCGCCCGTGTTGACGAGGTGGACCCGAACGGTGGTCGTGCCGAAGTCGGTCGGTACCAGCCCCCGCTCGAGCGCGAAGGGCGCGGTCGCGGCGAGGATGTTGCCGCATGTCTGGGACGTCGAGACGACGGGCTTGTCCGGCACGACCTGGAGGAACAGGTAGTCGATGTCCGCATCGGGTCGCGAGGACGGGCTCACGACCCCGACCTTGGACGTGAGCGGATGCGCGCCCCCGAGCCCGTCGATCTCGCGAGGGTCGGGGCTGCCCATGATGCGCAGCAGCAGGTCGTCCCGCGCGGCCTCGTCGACGGGCAGGTCCGAGGCGAGGAGCAGCGCCCCCTTGGAGGTGCCTCCCCGCATCAGCGCACACGGGATCCCGGTCATGCCGGCTCGGCCTCGGGGTGACGCCGGTACGTGACGCCGAGCTCCTCCAGCACCGGACGCATGCCGTAGCGGTCCAGGCCGAGCTGCCCCTCGAGGAAGGCCGCCCTGGTGGCCGCCTCCTTCTCCTCGCGGGCGATCGACTTGGCCAGCACATCGTCCGCCTGCCTCCTGGGCACGACGGCGACCCCGTCGTCGTCGCACACGAGGATGTCGCCCGCGTCGATCACCTGGCCGTTGATGATCACCGGCACGTTGACCGCGCCAGGGGTGTTCTTGACGGTGCCCATCACGTTGATGTGCCGCGCCCACACGGGGAAGCCCAGGTCGCGCAGCTCCTGAGTGTCGCGCACGCCCGCATCGATGATCGCGCCGGCCACGCCGCGCCGGTGGAGCCCCGTCGCGAACAGCTCGCCGAACATGCCGTGCTGGGAGGGCGAGCGGGTGGTGACGACGAGGATGTCGCCGGGCCCGCACTGCTCGATCGCGGCGTGGATCATGAGGTTGTCGCCGGGCCAGCTCAGCACCGTCACCGCGGTGCCCGCGATGCGCGTGCCCTGCTGGATCGGGCGCAGGTCGGAGCCCAGGTCCCCGGTCCGGCCCATCGCCTCGCCCACGGTCGCGACGCCGATCGTGGAGAACGCCTCGACGGTCTCCAGCTTGGGGCGCGGCGGGTCGGTGAGGATCACGGTCTCCATCACGCCTCCTCACCCTCGGGACGATGCCCGGCCTTGGCCTTCTGGATGAGCGAGTACACGTGGCCGCGCAGCTCGCCGAAGCGCGGGTCGGAGCGGGTGCTCAGCTGGTCTCGCTCGGGAGGAAGATCCACGTTGACGTCCTCCATCAGCACGGTGGGCCGGTTGGACAGGACGATGACGCGCTCGCCCAGGTAGACGGCCTCGTCGATGTCGTGGGTCACGAACAGAACGGTCACGCCGAGGCGCTTCCACAGCGACCGGACCAGGTCCTCGAGCTCTGCCCGCGTCTGGGCGTCGACGGCCGCGAACGGCTCGTCCATGAGCAGCACGGTCGGCTCGTACGCGACGGCGCGGGCGATCGCGACGCGCTGCTGCATGCCTCCCGAGAGCTGCCACGGATGCTGCTCAGCGGCCTCGGTGAGGCTCACCTCGGCGAGAGCCTTGTCGACCTTCTCGCGCCGCTCGGCCTTGGGGATGCCCTTCTCCTTGAGCGGCAGCTCGATGTTCTGGCGCACCGTCATCCACGGGAAGAGGCTGCGGCCGTACTCCTGGAACACGACGGCCATGCCCTCGGGCGGGCCGGTCACCGCGGTGCCGTCGAGCACGACCTCGCCCTTGGTGACGTCGAGCAGGCCCGCGATCGAGCGCAGCAGCGTCGTCTTGCCCGCACCCGACGGGCCCACGACGCACACGAGCTCTCCGCGGCCGACCTGGAAGTCGAGGTTCCGGATCGCCTCGACCTGTGGGCGCCCAGGGGTGTCGTACGTCTTGCCGACGCCGCGCAGGTCGAGCGCGACGTCGGTGGCCGCGGGAGCCGCGGACTCTGCTTGGGCTGCCTTGAGGAGCGGCACGGTGATCGACATCTCTTACTCTCCTCGCTCGATCTGACGCTGGCCCATGTACCAGGCGAGCATGCGGGTCTCGACGACCTTGAAGATGGCGGCGAGAAGGACTCCGATGAGGCCGAGCAGGATGATGCCCGTCCACATCTGGGGGATGGCGAAGCTCCTCTGGAACTGGACGATCGAGGCCCCGAGGCCGCGGTTGGCCCCGAACAGCTCCGAGATGACCATGAGGATCACGCCGATGGACAGCGCCTGACGGGCGCCGGTGAAGATGCGCGGGCTCGCGCCCGGCAGGACGACGAAGAGCAGGCGGCGCCACCAGCTGAGGCGGTAGCTCTTCGCGGTGTCGGTGAGGGTGGGCTCGAGTCCACGGACCCCCTCGACGGTGTTGAGCAGGATGGGCCACAGGCAGCCGAGCGCGATGGTGACGATCTTGCCCAGCCAGCCGGTGTAGCCGGCGAACAGCGCGATGATCGGGACCAGGACCGGGGGCGGCACCGCGCGGAAGAACTCCAGCACGGGCTCGCTGAGCGCCCTGAGCGTCGGCGACAGCCCGATCGCGGTGCCGCCGACGATGCCGCCGACGACCGCGAGCGAGAAGCCGATCCCGAGCCGGGCGAGGCTGGGCACCAGGTCGGCCGCGAGCCGTTCGGGGGTCCACGTCTCGGGGAAGGTCTGGAGGATCGTCTGGAGCGACGGCCAGAACGGGTTCGTCGAGCCGGCTGAGGCGATCCACCACGCGGCGAGCAGGATCAGCGGCAGGCCGAGGGCCAGGAACGCCTTCTTGGCGTAGGTCGTGGCGGTCATGAGTGCTCGCTCCTGATCGAGGGGTGCCACCAGAGCATCTTCTTCTCCGCGAAGCGGGCGAAGAGGTTGACCGCGACGCCGATGAGTCCGACGACGATCACGAGGGCGTAGGTCTCGGGGACGTTGCCCGAGCTCTGCGCGATGCCGATGTCACGGCCCAGTCCGGGGACGCCGATGACGAGCTCGGCGGTGATCTCGAGGATCAGCGCGACGGCGGCCGCGAGTCGGAACGCGGTCATGATGTACGGCAGGGCCGTGGGGTAGATGACGGACCTCGCGATGCGCAGCGGCCCGAACTGATACGAGCGCGCCGTGTCGCGCGCCACGGGGTCCACGTCCGCGACGCCGTACAGCACCTGCACGAGCACCTGCCAGAAGGCCGCGTAGACGACGAGGACGAAGGCCGACTGCGGCTGGGTGCCCCACAGGAGGACGACGAGCGGGATGAGCGCGACCGACGGGATCGGCCGCAGGAACTCGATCGTGGAGCTCGTGAAGGCCCGGAGGAACGGGAACGAGCCGATGACGAAGCCGGCGGCGATCCCGAGCGCCATGGCGGCGGCGAGGCCGATCGCCCAGCCGCGGACGGTGAGGACGAGCGAGTGCCAGAACTCGCCCTCGCCGAGCAGCCGGAACAGCGTGGCGTACATCTCGGTGACGGGAGGCAGGAAGTCGGGGTTGACGATGCCGGTGCGCGACAGGAGCTCGGCTCCGACGAGGACGATGGCGACGCCGGCGATGCCGAGCAGCGCGGGCCGTCCCTTGCGGCTGCGCCGGGGCTTCCGCGTCGCCGCGCCACTCGGGGTGGGGGGCGCGAGCGTGGCCTGGGTGGGACTCACGAGGACTCCGATTCGTCGATGAATCTGGGGTGGCCGGTGGATCTGACCTGAGGAGATGCCGGGGCCGCGGGGGGTCACGCGGCCCCGGCATCGTCCTACTTCAGGCCGGACAGGTCGGGCGCCTCGGCGAGGAACCCGTCGTCGATCGCGAGCTGCGCGAGCAGGTCCACGGTGTTGGAGTCGATCTCCGTGGGCCACGACGGCAGGACCACCGCCTGCTGCGTCGCCTCGTCCATGCTCGTGTAGTCGGCGAGCGCGGCGCGCACGGCGTCCGGGTTGTCGGTCGCGTACTCGAAGGACTTCGTGAGCGCCTCCTGGAAGGCCGCCACGATGTCGGGATTCGCGTCGGCGTACTCCATCGACGTGAAGTACTCGGCGATCATGAGGTTCGGATCGGTGAGGGCGAAGTTCGAGCCCACCTCCACGAGACCCTGGCCGGCGCCGACCGTCTGGAACGGCTCGACGACCTGACCGGCGTCGACGTCGCCGGACACGATGGCCGGGACGATGTCGGGGAACGCGAGCTCGACGTAGGTGATCGTCGACGGGTCGCCGCCGTCATCCATCACCATCTTGTTCGTGGTCGACGTGTTGATGTTGTTGAGAGTGTTGACGGCGACCTTCTTGCCCTCGAGGTCGGCGGGCGACTCGATGCCGCTGTCGGCGAGCACCATGACCGAGCCGAAGTCGGCGCCGTTCTCGCCCGTCGTGGACACTCCCGGCGCGACGGCCTGGATGTCGATGCCGGTCGAGGTCGCGAGGATCAGCGACGTCGTGTTGCTGAACCCGAAGTCGAACTGACCGCTCGTGACGCCGGGCACGATCGCCGCGCCACCCTGGGCGAGCTCGGTCGTGACCTCGAGTCCGGCGTCCTCGAAGAACCCCTCCGAGATGCCGAGATAGAGCGGCGCGACGTCGAGGATCGGGATGACGCCGACCGTGATCGCGGTCATCTCCATCGCCATCGTGGACTCGGTGGCCTCAGCGGTCATCGCGTCCTCGGACTCGCTGGCGGACTCGGACGTATCCGAGGATCCGGAGTCGCTGCACGCGGCAAGCGTGAGGGCTCCGATCGCGGCGACCGCGACGAATGCGGCCTTGGTTCGTGCGGATGTGGTCGTGGTGTGACGCACGGGCTCCTCCTCGAGACCTTCGACCCCTCCCCATTGAGTGGTCGTGCTCGCTCACGGTAACAGATTGTTGACAATCTTGTCAGCAGGATTGCTGACGCATTCACCGAACCGTGACATCCGGGGTTCGCGAACCTTTCCGCGGACCCGAACGCTCAGGCGATCGCGCGCAGCGCCTCGATCACCGAGGAGATGTGGGCGCGCATCGCGGCCTCGGCCGCCATCGGATCGCGGGCCACCACCGCCGCGATGATGTTCTCGTGCTGCACCACCGAGACCGACGGACGCCCGGGGACCCTGGACAGCGCGAACTGGTGGCGCACCATCTGACCGTGCAGGCGAGCGATGATGCCGTTCGCCTTGTGATGCTGCGCGATGTCGCGCAGCGAGGAATGCAGGACCCCGTTGAGCTCCGAGTACGTGCCGACGTCCCCCACCTCGACGGCCGCGCGCATGCGGCGCCCGACGTCGAGGAGCGCCTCCGCCTGCTCGTCGCTCACGCGCTCGGCCGCTCGCGCGGCGACGAGGCCCTCGACGACCATGCGCACCTCGGTGATCTCGACGGCCTCGTCGATGCCGATCTCCCGGATGCGGGCGCCCTTGTTCGGAAGATGCTCGACGATCCCGTCCGACTCGAGCGTGTGCAGCGCACGGCGCACCTGGAAGCGAGAGGCGCCGAAGTCCTCGCTGAGCTCCACCTCGACGAGCCGCTGCCGGGGCGAGAAGTCGCCGCGCAGGATGGCGGCCTTCAGCTCCTCATAGACCGTGCCGTCACCCGCCACCGTCGCCTCCAGTCTCACGCCCGGACCGGGTCGCCCCTTCGCCACCCGCACCGTCCGACGCCAACAATATTGTTGACAATATCAAGGCGAGGCACGATCTGTCCGCAACCGGTGCCGACAGTCTGAACCAATCTCGCCTGCGGCGCGCGAGCGTGTCGCAGGACGATGCGGCGTGTCACCGGGGTGTCGCGGCTGAGATTGGTTCGAACTGTCGGCAGGGAGGCGATCGGGCGGGGGCAGAGCCGGGCAGGGAGGCGGACGCGCGGGGTCGGGCGCGGCCGGGCAGGGAGGCGATCGGGCGGGGGCAGAGCCGGGCAGGGCGGCCGGGCAGGGCGGAGCCGGAGCCCCGCCGCCGCCGGAAGGGACGATGCGGCAGCCGGAGACGACGAAGGCCGCCCCCGTTCACGGGGGCGGCCTTCCGAAGAATCGGCGAGATCAGCCGGTGACGCGGACGTACACCGGGTTGGACTGCCAGATCGAGCGGAACTGCACCGACTTGCCCGGACGGGGCGCGTCGATCTGCAGGTTCGGGCCGGCGTAGATCGCCACGTGGCCGGGGCTCACGATGATGTCGCCGGGCTGCGGGCTCGAGACGCGCGTGCCGACGCTGTAGTAGGCGCCCGACTGGTGCGGGAGGCTGATGCCCAGCTGTCCGTACACGTACGACACGAAGCCCGAGCAGTCGAAGCCGGTCGACGGCGAGGAGCCGCCGGAGACGTAGGGGGTGCCCACGTACTTGGAGGCCTCTGCGATGACGGCGGATCCGGAGATCGCGGCCTTCACGGCGCTGGAGGACTTGGTGGAGCCGGAGCTCGACGAGCTGCTGCTCGAGGTGCTCGAGCTGGACGTGCCGGAGCTGGAGGTCCCGGTGGTCGACGTCGAGTTGGACACCGTCGTGCCGCTGGTGGTCTGCACCGGCTCAGGCTCGGGCTCGGGGTCCTGGGACACGTCGATCGACGGCTCCTGGAAGTCGTAGTCCGCGTCGCCCTCGGCGATCACGACGGTCGACGCGTCCGCGATGTCCTGCGCGAGGTTCGAGTTGACCTCGGCGACGACGTTGGCGTCTGGAGTCGTCGGTGACTCCTCGGTGGGGGTCATGAGCGCCACAGCGGCGACGCCCGTGAGCGGTGCGACCACGAGGGCGCCACCGGCGGAGACCGCGATGGCACGCGCTCGTGCGCGCTTGTATCCGTACCTCAAATTCCCGTTTCCTTCCGCGCGGGGGAGCGCGTTATCGACGTGGCCCCAACGAACGACGCGTGTCGTGCGTTTCCTCTTTGTGGGGGCATTCCCACGCCTGCGATTCGGTCGATGAACTGCGTCCACCATAACTGGCGAAGGCCGCAGATGCACGTTTCAGGTCACGAAATGGTTACGAAGACGTGCCTCGCGACCGACTTCGACAGGTGGATCTCACCCCCTTCGGAGGTCACGGAGACCCCGTCGTCGTCGCATCGAAGGTCGAACGAAGCCCCTGGAAGCAGACCAGAATCGAGCATCGGCTCAAGGACGTCGGGATGGGCCTGAGGGTGCTCTCCGATGCGCACCAATGTGGCCCGGGTCACATTCTGAGCACAAGCGTCGAGAAGAGAGATGCCCCCCGGCGTGTCGGGCGCCGACTCGCCGAGCTCCTCGAGGCCGGGCACCGGGTTCCCGTAGGGCGAGACGTGGGCGTCGTCGAGCATCGCCAGCACGCGCTTCTCGACTCGCTCGCTCATCACGTGCTCCCACCGGCACGCCTCGTCGTGGGCGTGCGCGAGGTCGAGCCCGATCACGTCCGTCAGCAGCCGCTCGGAGAGCCGATGCTTGCGCATCACCCGCACCGCGAGCCGCTGCCCTTCCTCGGTCAGCTCGAGGTGGCGATCGTCGGTCACCACGACCAGTCCGTCGCGCTCCATCCGCGCGACGGTCTGAGACACGGTCGGCCCCGAATGGCCGAGCTGCTCGACGATCCTGGCCCGCATCGGCACCACGCCATCCTCGACGAGCTCGTAGATCGTCCTCAGGTACATCTCCGTGGTGTCGACGAGGTCATTCACGCGAAGCGCCCGAGCCCGTGGTACTCCCAGCCCGCCTCGATCCACTTCTCGGCCGGCAGGCAGTTGCGACCGTCGATGATCTTCGGCGATGCCACCAGGCCCGCGACCGCGGCCGGATCCGCCTCGCGGAACTCCTGCCACTCCGTGGCGACCAGCACCACATCGGCGCCCTCGAGAGCCTCGGCCATCGAGTCCTTGAACGGGATCGTGGGCCACACGGCCTCGGCGTTGTGACGGGCCTGAGGGTCGTACACCTTCACATCCGCGCCGGCCAGGTGCAGGCGACCCGCGGCGTCCAGGGCCGGCGAGTCGCGCACATCGTCGCTGTTGGGCTTGAACGCCGCACCCAGGACCGCGACCTTCGCGCCCTTCATCTGACCGCCCGCGCAGGTCTCCACGAGGTTCACCACGTGCTCACGGCGGCGCAGGTTGATCTCGTCGACCTCCCGCAGGAAGCTCAGCGCGTCGCCCACACCGAGCTCGCCCGCACGCGCCTGGAACGCCCGGATGTCCTTGGGAAGGCAGCCGCCGCCGAAGCCCAGGCCCGCGCCCAGGAACTTGCGACCGATGCGCTCGTCGTAGCCGATCGCGTCCGCGAGCTGCGCGACGTCGGCGCCGGTGACCTCGCAGATCTCCGCGATCGCGTTGATGAAGGAGATCTTGGTGGCCAGGAACGCGTTGGCGGAGACCTTCACAAGCTCGGCGGTCGCGAGGTCCGTCACGAGGAACGGCGTGCCGCGGCCCAGGATCTCTGCGTACACCTCACGCGCCACCGCCTCCGCACGACCCTCACGGCCCTTCTCCACGCCCAGCACCAGGCGGTCGGGACGCAGCGTGTCCTCCACCGCGAAGCCCTCACGCAGGAACTCGGGGTTCCACGCGAGCTCGGCCTGGTCGCCCACCGGGGCGAGCTCACGCACCTTCGCCGCCAGGCGAGCCGCGGTGCCGACCGGGACGGTCGACTTGCCGAAGATCACCGCGGGGCGCGTGAGGAGGGGTGCGAGCGTGTCGATCACCGCGTCGACGAACCGCATGTCAGCGGCGTTCTCGCCCTTCTTCTGCGGGGTTCCCACGCCGATGAAGTGCACATCGGCCTGCGCCGCCTCCGACGCATCCGTCGTGAAGCGCAGGCGACCGGAGTCGACGTGCTTGCGCAGCAGCTCGGGCAGCCCGGGCTCATAGAACGGCACCTCGCCGCGAGCCAGGCGCTCGATCTTCGCCTCATCGACGTCGACGCCGATGACGGTGTGGCCGAGCTCCGCCATCCCGGCGGCGTGGGTGGCGCCGAGGTACCCGGTGCCGAAGACAGAAACGGTGAGTGACATGTGTATCAGCGTAGTAGTCGAGACATGTCGCGGGGGTTACCCACAGTCCCGCATTCAGGCGGAGGTCATCTGCGCGGGACGGAGGCGACCGCCGCAAGACCGGCCGTCTCGATCGCGGCCGATCCCTCGGAGTGCGCGATGAAGACCGACTCTCCCGCGCCCAGGAGCGCGGTGCGCCCCGCCGCGACGACCGTCGTCGTCCCCTCGAGCGCGAGGACGATGCGGGGGCCCGGCTGGGCGACGATCGCGCCCCTCCTGAGGAAGGACAGGGAGAAGTCCCTCGTGAGCGTCGCGAAGTGCGTGACGGGACCTTCGATGTCCACCGCGGGCAGATCCGGCTCGGACGGCACGGTGTGCGCGAGATAGAGGAGCTGGCCGAGATCGATCGGCTTGCTCGTGAGCCCCGCGCGGATGACGTTGTCCGAGTTCGCCATGATCTCGAGTCCCAGGCCGCTCTGGTACGAGTGCACGATGCCCGCGTCCGTGAAGGAGGCCTGCCCCGGCTCGAGACGCACCACGTTCATCGCGAGCGCGACAAGAGCTCCAGGATCGCCCGGGTGCGCGTCGAGCGCATCCGCGGCGGCGTGCATCGCGTCGGAGCCACGGCCCGCCGCGACCGCGGCCTTGAGCGAGACCAGGACCGGCATCGCGTTGAGGCCGCGCAGGCAGGTGTCCACGTACTCGGAGATCGCGTCCTCGTCGTCGTCGGCATCGTCCAGCACGCCCTCGAGCACACGCGCGCCTCCGTCGTCGAGCAGCGCGAGGTCGGCGCGCAGGTCCTCGACCGGGCGGAACCCTGTGAGCACGACCATCGGGGTCAGCGCGACGACGAGCTCGGGCTTGGCGCTCGCGTCCTTGAAGGTGCGTTCAGGGACGTCACGGGCGATCCCCAGATCCTCCTCGCGAGCGAATCCCGTCGCGGCCTGCTCGGGGTTCGGGTGGACCTGGAGCGACAGCGGCTTGGCGATCGCGAGGACCTTGAGGAGGTACGGAAGGCGCCCGCCGAAGGCCTCGGCGACATCAGGACCGAGCGTGCCGATGGGGTCGGCGGCGATCACCGCGTCGAGCCCTGTGAGGTCATCCTCGCCGCCGGTCATCGCGGGCGAGTTCGGGTGGGCGCCCCACCACGCCTCCGCGACCGGCTCCCCCGTCGCGGGCAGACCGAGCATCGAGGGGATCATCGTGGAGTCGCCCCAGTCGTAGCTCTGGAGGGCGGGAATCAGCGCGCGCACCGCCCTATCCTGACACGGCGCAAGGTCGCATGCGCGTACCCACCGCACTACTAGGCTTGCCGCATGCCCGACACGCTGACGATCCCGACCGAGCTGCTGCCACACGACGGAAGGTTCGGCGCAGGCCCCTCCAAGGTCTCCGCCTTCCAGATCGAGGCGCTGCGCGCCGCCGAGCGCACCCTCCTGGGCACCTCTCACCGCCAGGCGCCCGTACGGAACCTGGTCGGGGACATCCAGGCGATGCTCGGCGCCTTCTTCTCGCTTCCCGACGGCTACGAGGTCGTTCTCGGCAACGGTGGGTCGACGCTGGCGTGGGACGCCGCCGCGTACTCGCTCGTGCAGCGCAAGGCCCAGCACTGCGTGCAGGGCGAGTTCGGCTCCAAGTTCGCCGCCGCGACGCTAGGCGCGCCCCACCTCGACACGTCGAGCGTGCGCCAGGCCGACGCGGGCTCGATCGTGCTCCCGGAGCTCGAGGACGGCGTGGACGTCTACGCGTGGGCGCACAACGAGACCTCGACCGGCGCGATCTCGCCCGTGACCCGCGTCCGCGGCGCCTCGGACGCGCTGATGGTCGTCGACGGCACCTCAGCGGCGGGCGGCACCGAGCTCGATGTCACGCAGACCGACGTCTACTACTTCGCACCACAGAAGAGCTTCGCCTCGGACGGTGGCCTGTGGTTCGCGCTGATGTCCCCCGCGGCCATCGAGCGCATCGACAGGATCGCCGCGGGCGACCGCTACGTCCCCGCGATCCTGTCGCTCCAGGACGCGGTGAAGAACTCGCGGCAGAACCAGACGCTGAACACGCCCGCCATCGCGACGCTCGTGATGATGCGCGCACAGCTCGAGTGGCTGATGTCCAACGGCGGGATGGCGTTCGCCGCGTCGCGGACCGCGGACTCGGCGTCGCGCCTGTACGGCTGGGCTGAGGCCTCGCCGGTCGCGCACCCGTTCGTGTCGCATGAGTCGTACCGCTCTCCCGTGGTCGGGACGATCGACTTCGACCCCTCCGTCGACTCGAACGCACTGCGCGCGGTGCTGCGTGACAACGGCATCGTGGATGTCGACCCCTACCGCAAGCTCGGCCGCAATCAGATGCGTGTCGGGATGTTCCCGGCGGTCGATCCCGAGGACGTGTCGCGCCTGACCGCCTCGGTCGACTGGGTGCTCGAGCGACTGGTCGACTGAGCGTACGAAGAAGCCCCCTGCCACATCGGAGACGATGCGGCAGGGGGCTTCTTCGTACGTTCGTCCTGCTATTCGGCCGGCTTGTCCTGTTCCGCGGGAGCCTCATCCGCGGGAGCCTCGTCAGCAGCCTCGTCGTCAGCGACCTCGTCGGTCGTGGGCTCAGCGGCGCCGACCTCAACGATCGCAGGCTCAGCAGCATCGATCTCGGCGGTCGCGACCACGTCCTCGGTGGCGGGCTCGGCGGCCTCGGCCACCTCCGCGGTGGCAGGCTCGGCGGCCTCGGCCTCGGCCTCGACCGCTGTCTCGCTGTCAGGCGCCACGGCCTCGTCAGCAACGGCCTCGACCACGGCGTCGGCGACAGGCTCATCCACGACGTCATCCGCGCCGGCCTCGGTCAGGGCCTCAGGGACCGGCTCAGGCTCAGGCTCAGGTTCCGGAGCCAGATCAAACGGGTCGCTGGACTCGTCGATGTAGACCGGGTCGTTCGCGGGCCACTGGCTCCCGGGGCGCTCGACGTCCGTCTGGGAGTGCGCGCCGCAGCCATGATCGACCGACACGACGGAGCCGTCCGACGGCGACCACTCGTTCGAGCAGGCCCCGAACTCGGTGCGCATCGAGCCGGTCAGCGGGATGAAGAAGGCGCACGTGGAGCAGGCGGCGGTCGACGCGATCGCGGACGCGGCCGTCGGGCCGTGCGAGCCCCGGTACCAGCGCTCGGCGGCCTCGTCCCGCCCGCGAGGCGCGAGCACCCGCTCGCGGCCGAGGCCGAGCTCCCAGATGGCGAGAGCGTCGGCGTCCTCGTCGCCCGTGGCCTCGTAGCCGGGCATGAGCCGGCCGTCGTTGTCCACGCGCGGGAGCACCATGCTGGGCTCGAGGTCGCCCGGCTGGACGCGATCGGCCCACGGGATCCACGTGGGGGCGAGCAGCGCATCGTCCGCGGGCACCAGGTTGGCCTCGCAGATGTTCGGCGTCTTGAGCCGCGGAGTGCGGGACAGCGTGACCGACCACACCCAGCCGCGATAGCCAGGAAGGGTGCAGCCGAAGAGGTGGGTGACGAGCTTGTCGCCCTCATCGTTCGCCGAGAGGTGCTCACCGACCGCGGCGGCGTCTCCCGCAGCCTCGACGGCAGCCTCACGAGCGACGTCGACGGCGGCGGCCAGGACGGAGTCGACGGCCATCAGGCGTCCAGCTGCTCCGCGACGGCACGCAGCACGGCGGCGACCTGCGCGCCCTTCGCGCCCTCGGGGTAGCGCCCCCGACGCAGGGTGTTCGAGACGCCGTCGAGCATCTTGATGAGGTCCTCGACGATGACCGTCATCTCCTCGGGCTTCTTGCGCATGTTCTGCGACACGGATGCCACGGGCTCCTGGACGGTGACGGAGAGCGCGGAGGGTCCGCGGCGCCCGTCGGCGATCGAGAACTCGACCTTGGTGCCCGGCTTCGGGTTGGCGGCGCCGTCGGGCAGCGCGGAGGCGTGCAGGAACACCTCGCTGCCGTCCTCGCTCGCGATGAAGCCGAACCCCTTGTCGGAGTCGAACCACTTCACTTTCCCGGTGGGCACATCTACCTCGCTGGTCTCGTCGAAGCCGCGTTCACGGCCAGGGCAAGTCTAACGGTCCTGACCGACACGGATGCAGTCGATCCGCGGGGGCGCGCCTACCCTCGAGGGATGACGGTCCTGATCGATCCCCCGCTGTGGCCCAACCACGGCACGATCTGGGGCCACCTCGTGTCGGACGAGTCTCTCGACGAGCTCCACGCGTTCGCGCGCGAGGCGGGCATCCCGGAGCGGGGCTTCGATCGTGACCACTACGACTACCCGCTCGAGCGGCAGGCGCAGCTCGTCGACCTTGGCGCGAGCCTCGTCTCCACGCGCGAGCTGATACGCCGTCTGCGCGCGTCGGGCCTGCGCGTGACCGCCGCGGCCAGGCGCGAAGGCGCCTGACGCATCGTCCCCGCCCCAGCACCGTCCCCGCCCCAGCATCGTCCCCGTTCCGGCGAGAACCCCGCGGGGCATTTGCCGTACACCTGGCCAATTCGCGGCGAACGTGTTTGAGTTGGTATGCCAACCAACGCGCGACGAGGCGCAACCGGCGCCCTCCGCCACGCGTGCAATGACGCACGAGGAGTTCTTCTATGAAGGCATGGCAGTTCACCGGCACCCACCAGCCGCTCGTCCTGAACGAGGTCCCCGATCCGACGCCCGGCCCCGGCGAGGTGGTCATCGACGTCAAGGCCGCGGGCCTGTGCCACTCCGACGTCGGCCTGCTCGAGGACGAGGGCTGGATGGCCCTCATCGCGCACCTGCCGGTCACGATGGGTCACGAGATCGCGGGCGTCGTCTCCGCCGTCGGCGAGGGCGTGACCGACTATGCGATCGGCGACCGCGTCGGCGTGTGCCCGACCGGAGGGTCGGGAGTGGCCCCCGGTTACGGCCGGGACGGTGGCTTCGCGCCCCAGCACCTCGTCCCCGCCGTGGACCTGGTCCCGATGCCTGCGGGCCTGTCGTTCCCGCTCGCGGCCGCGGGCACCGATGCCGGCATGACGTCGTACCACGCGATAGCGGCGATCGGCGGCGTGAAGGCGGGCGACAAGGTCGCGGTCGTCGGGCTGGGAGGCCTGGGCCAGATCGGCGCGCAGATCGCGATCGTCAAGGGAGCCGACGTCACGGTGGCCGAGCCCAACGAGGCCGCGTGGCCGATGGCGAGGCAGATCGGCGCCACGCGCATCGTCAAGGACATCGCGGAGCTCGCCGGCGAGGGCTTCGACCTCGTGGTCGACTACGCGGGCTTCGGCACCACGACATCGGGCGCCGTCGACGCGATCCGCCGGGACGGCACGATCGTCGTGGTCGGCATGGGCCGGCTCGAGGCGACCATCAACACCCGCGACGTGATCCTCAAGCAGGCGCGGATCCTCGGCTCGAACGGCGGCACGCTCCAGGATGTCGCCGACGTCTACGAGCTGTTCGCCTCGGGCCAGGTGATCCCGCAGATCACGGCGATCGACTTCGACGAGATCCCCGACGGGATCGAGAGCCTCCACGAGGGGCGAGCGCGCGGCCGCGTGGTCGCGCTGCTCGACACCGAGGCCGAGACCGACGCCGCAGCCGCCCGGCTCACGGGCGTCGAGGCCGACGACTCGCACCACGCGCACCACTGACGGCGCCCGCCTGCCCGCCATGCGCTCCGCACGGATTCCCGGGAGACACACGAGCGTGTCGCCTCACACGCCGGCGTGTCGACTGCGTGTCGCGCTCAGATCCGTGCGCAGTGCATGGGACAGGGACGATGCGGCCGTCGCCCTGGCACGACGAACGCCCCCGGGGGATCCCCGGGGGCGTTCGCGCTGGCTTGGATCAAGCGGTCGGGCTTAGAAGCCCATGCCGCCCATGTCCGGGCCGCCGGCCGGCATGGCCGGCTCGGGCTCGGGCTTGTCCGCCACGACCGCCTCGGTCGTGAGGAACAGGGCCGCGATCGAGGCGGCGTTCTGCAGCGCGGAACGGGTCACCTTGACCGGGTCGTTGACGCCCGCGGCGAGGAGGTCCTCGTACACACCGGTCGCGGCGTTGAGGCCGTGGCCGATCGGGAGGTCCTTGACCTTCTCCACGACGACGCCACCCTCGAGGCCGGCGTTGACGGCGATCTGACGCAGCGGGGCCGAGACGGCCGCGGCGACGATCGACGCACCGGTGGCCTCGTCACCCTCGAGCACGAGGCCGTCGAAGGCGAGGTTGCCGGCCTGGATGAGCGCGACGCCACCACCGGCGACGATGCCCTCCTCGACGGCAGCCTTCGCGTTGCGGACGGCGTCCTCGATGCGGTGCTTGCGCTCCTTGAGCTCGACCTCGGTGGCCGCGCCCGCCTTGATGACGGCGACGCCGCCTGCGAGCTTGGCGAGACGCTCCTGGAGCTTCTCGCGGTCGTAGTCCGAGTCCGAGTTGTCGATCTCGGCGCGGATCTGACGCACGCGGCCCTCGATCTGCTCCTCGGCGCCGGCGCCCTCGACGATCGTGGTCTCGTCCTTGGTGACGACGACCTTGCGCGCCTGGCCAAGCGAGGTGAGGTCGGCACCGTCGAGCGACAGACCCACCGACTCGGAGATGACGGTACCGCCGGTCAGGATCGCCATGTCCTGCAGCATCGCCTTGCGGCGGTCACCGAAGCCCGGCGCCTTGACGGCGACGGCCTTGAAGGTGCCGCGGATCTTGTTCACGACGAGGGTCGCGAGGGCCTCGGACTCGACGTCCTCGGCGACGATCAGCAGCGGCTTGCCGGTCTGCATGACCTTCTCGAGGACCGGGACGAGGTCCTTGACGTTGTTGATCTTCGACTCGACGAGCAGGACGTAGGCGTCCTCCAGGATGGCCTCCTGGCGCTCCGGGTCGGTCACGAAGTACGCCGACAGGAAGCCCTTGTCGAAGCGCATGCCCTCCGTGAGCTCGAGCTCCAGGCCGAGGGCGTTCGACTCCTCGACCGTAATGACGCCCTCCTTGCCGACCTTGTCCATCGCCTCGGCGATGAGCTCGCCGATCGTGGAGTCGCCGGCCGAGATGCCCGCGGTCGCGGCGATCTGGTCCTTGGTCTCGACCTCCTTGGCCGCCTTGAGCAGCTCGGCGGTCACGGCCTCGACAGCCTTCTCGATGCCCTTCTTGAGGGCGATCGGGTTCGCGCCGGCCGCGACATTGCGCAGGCCCTGCGTGACGAGCGCCTGAGCGAGGACGGTCGCGGTGGTGGTGCCATCACCGGCGACGTCGTCGGTCTTCTTGGCGACCTCCTTGACGAGCTCGGCGCCGATCTTCTCGAAGGGCTCCTCGAGCTCGATCTCCTTGGCGATGGAGACACCGTCGTTGGTGATGGTCGGCGCGCCCCACTTCTTCTCGAGCACGACGTTGCGGCCCTTGGGGCCGAGGGTGACCTTGACGGCGTCGGCGAGGGCGTTCATGCCCCGCTCCATGCCGCGGCGGGCCTCCTCATCGAAGGCAATGATCTTTGCCATGAGTGTGTTCCTCTTCCGATGGGTGGTGGCTCCCGCATCGCCCGCGACGGACGGCGCTCGCCGCGGGATTCCTGTCACCCCGGGGCTCGCGCCTCGACCGGAAGCCGAGGTCTAGTTAGCACTCGAAAGGGTCGAGTGCTAACGCCGATTCTGGCACTCTCACCCTTCGAGTGCAAATGCCGATCGTGAGACCGGGGGCCGGGCGTTCGGCCGCGTGAGCGATGCCTGCTACGCGGCGGGATCCGACGCGAGCAGCACCTCGATCGCGGTGCCGCCGGGCGTGTCCTGCTGAAGCACAGTGTCGATGCCGAGCGCGTCGGCGATCTCCGCGGCGGTGTCCGCGAGAGCCTCATCCGAGTACACGACGGTGTTCTGACCGTCGGGGATGAGCGACAGGTTGATGTTGTTCGCCTCGACGGAGGTGAAGCCCTCACCCTCGAGTACCGCCTGCTGGGTCGCGGCGAGGCCCGCGACGCCGGAGCCGTTGCGGACGGCGATCGCCGTGCCGTACTCGACCACGGGCTCGGCGGTCGCGCTCGCCGAGGCCGAGGCGCTCGGCGACGCCGACTCGGCTGCCGACGCGCTCGGCGTCGCGCTGGCGGACGACGACGCGCTCGCGGACGAGCTCAGGGTGGCGGTCGCGGACGAGCTCACCGTGGCGTCGTCACTCGAGGAGACGTCCTGGCTCCAGTTCCACGCGACGATCGCGAAGGCGAGGAGCGCCGCGAGCAGGAAGACGATGAGTGGCGGCAGCAGCCTCGTCCACCAGGGCCGCGGCGCGCGGTGCACGCCGACGGGGCCCGCCTCCCGGGCGAGCGCGTCGAACTCGTCCTGCTCGTACTTAGCCACGCGCCGATGCTACCGCGCGTTCAGGCGCCCGCGGCGCGGCCCCTGCCGCGCTGACGCGCGGCGCGCATGCGGCGCAGGCGCTTCACCAGCATCGGATCGTGCGCGAGGGCGCGCTCGTCATCGATGAGGGCGTTGAGGATCTGGTAGTACTCGGTGCCGGACAGCGAGAAGAGCTCCCGGACGGCGTCCTCCTTGGCGCCGGCGTACCTCCACCACTGGCGCTCGAAGTCCAGGATCGCGGTGTCACGCTCGGACAGACCGGTCGGAGGAACCTCCTGGCGCTCGAGACGCACCACGGATCCGCTCATGTTCCCCTCCTTCGTACTGCCCCCAGGTTATCCGCGAATCACGTCGATGTCATTCACCGCGGGCGACGACTCCGTCACCCGGTGCGACGCCCGGCGGGAGTCCCGGCGGGCGCCCCGGCGGATGCGGCGCCGAGCAGGGCGCCGGGCGGGGCTCCGAGCGGGGCTCCAGGCAGGGCGCCGCTACCCTGAGCAGATGCCGACGATGTGGCGAGAGCAGGTGGCTCCTGACTGGCTCCCGGTCCTGGCCGAGGTCGAGCCGACGCTGACCTGCCTGAGCGCCTTCCTGAGCGACGAGGTCGCCGAGGGACACGGCTACCTTCCCCCGTCCGCCGCGATCCTGCGCGCCTTCGAGTCCCCGCTGGCGAGCGTGCGCGTCGTCGTCGTGGGGCAGGACCCCTACCCGACCCCCGGGGACGCCGTCGGCCTGTCCTTCTCCGTCCCGCCCGGACACCCGCAGCCTCGCAGCCTGCGCAACATCGCGACCGAGCTGAGCGATGACACGGGCGAGGTGCTCGTGGGCGGCGACCTCAGCCATTGGGAGCGCCAGGGGGTGCTCCTTCTCAACAGGGTGCTCACCGTGCGCCCTGGACTGCCCGGCTCGCATCGCGGGAAGGGCTGGGAACAGGTGACGGAGGCTGCGCTGCGCGCGCTCGCCGCGCGGGGTGGCCCGCTCGTCGCGATCCTGTGGGGGCGCGACGCCCAGGCCGCGGGCTCGCTGCTGGGCTCGACGCCGCGCGTCCAGTCCGCGCACCCGAGCCCGCTGAGCGCGAGGCGGGGCTTCTTCGGCTCCAAGCCGTTCTCGCGGGTCAACGAGCTGCTCGTCGAGCAGGGCGCGGAACCGATCGCATGGGGAACCCCGGCAATCTGACCCGGCCCGCGCATCGTCCCGATGGAGCTGGCAGCGGGACTTGAACCCGCAACCGCCCGATTACAAGTCGGGTGCGCTACCAATTGCGCCATGCCAGCGATGTCCTGAACGGACGCTCAAGGATACCGGGCGGGGGCAGGGCGCTCGCAAACACGGGGCGCGGAGGTCAGCCGAGAGGCCAGGCGCGTCCTCGTGGGAACTGAGTGCAGGATCCACGCCGGATCTTGCACTCAGTTCCCTCCAGCGCGCGCGGGAGGAGGGACGACGACGCCGCACCCCTCGGGAGGGATGCGGCGTCGCGTAAGGCGCTGCGGCGTTACTCGCCGGCGAGCCCCGTGAGATACGAGGCGAGCTCGCCCTCCTGGAGGTAGTTGACCTCGGAGCCGTCGAGCACGGTGCCGTCGATGAAGATCGTCGGGGTGCCGGACACACCATCGACAGACGACTGCTCGGTCGCAGCCTCGACCCACGAGCGGAACTTGTAGTCGGCGAACGTCTCGGCGACATCGGCGGGGACGCCGACGGTGACGGCGATCGCGGCGATCTCCTCGTCCGAGAGCCCCTCGGAGTTCTCCTCGGGCTGGTTGTTGAACAGCGCCTCGGTGAAGGCCACGAAGTACTCGGGCGCGGCGTCCGCGACCGTGGCCGCGGCGTTCGCCGCGCGGGTCGAGTAGTTGGTGCCGCTCGAGTACGCGTCGAGGATCGAGATCGGGTGGTAGTTCACCTGGATGGTGCCCGCGGAGCGGAGCTCGTCGAGGTCGGCGCTGTTCGTCGACTCGAAGTAGCCGCAGTAGGGGCACATGAAGTCGAAGTAGACGTCGACGACGATCGGGTCGCCGTCGTCCGTCTCACCCGCAACGCCGGCGGAGCCGACGGGGATGCCGCCGCTCGCGAGCGAGTTCGCGGGCGAGCCGTCGGCGCCGTCACCGATCTCCTCGAGAGCGCTGTTCTGGTTCACGATGAAGGCGACCAGGCCGCCGAAGATCGCGAGCGCGGCGACGATGCCGAGGACGATCATCATCGTGGTGCGGCGCTCCTGCGCCTTCATGTTGGCCTTGGCCTGGGCGCGCGCCTTGGCGGCCTTGTCGCTGGATGCCATGAGGGGAGTGGTTCCTTCCGTCTGTCCGGGTCAGTCTAGGCGGCGGCCGGCTCGGGGTCTCCGGCCATCCACCTGTCGAGCGAGAACGGTGTGCGGGGGAAGAATGCCAGCCAGAAGCCGAGAATGAGGAATCCGGTCCGTTCGAGCATGTGGAGCGGGTAGTTCGTGGTGCCCTCGGCGACCTCGCCGCCTCCGCCGAAGCAGCCGCAGTCGATGCTGAGCCCGTGCGCCCACGCCCAGATCAGGCCGATCATGAAGCCCGTGATCATGACGAGCCACACGACGGCGGCCCACCGCGTGAACAGGCCCACGAGCAGCACCGCGGCGACCACGAGCTCGAAGATCGGGAGCATCGTCCCGAACAGCGGCACGATCGCCTCGGGAAGCAGCTGGTAGGCCCGGACCGCGCGGATGGACTGGGGGATGTCCATCAGCTTGGGGATCGCCGCGGCGATCAGGGTGCCGGCCATCGAGAGCCGGACGAGCAGGCTGATCCATGGCTGTGCGACCGCGAAACGGTCTCGGAAAGTCATCGCCCCTCCTGGAGGTCGTGTCCCTGCGGCCGAAGGCGCGCACTCTCAGCGGGGACCATGTTCGACGGTACACCGCGCGTGCGCACCGCCCGCCGACTCCTTCGGCCAGGCAACGACCCACCCCGCATTGTTGTTCCCACAACCTTCGAGCGACGCTTGCGAGCACCTGCGACGATGCCTGGCGCGCGGCATCGCGTCACCGCAACGAGGGGAGGTCGGCGAGCGACCAGGTCCACCCCGACACCTCGGACACCGGCCACCACCACGGCTCCGCGCGCATGTACACGGCGACGATCACGACGCCGATCGCGATGATCGAGACCACGACCCACGCGGCGGCGACCCCCGTCGTCGGCGCGAGCCCGTAGGCCAGGCGGCGGCTCCCGTCCCTCGTTCCTTCGGACCAGGGCCCCACCCACATCGTCCCGGCCGCCGCGAGCGCGCCGAAGGCGATGGCTCCGGCGTGGCCCCAGGCCTGACCCGCCTCGGTACCGGACGCGATCAGCTCCGATGAGGCGAGCCACCACATGAGCGCGCCCGCGCCCACCCCGACCAGCGCGCTCAGGAGCACGGACGGCACGAGCTCGAGGATGCCGCGCAGCAGATGCCAGGGCATCCCGATCGTGTGGACCACGGCGTCGCCGCGCCGCTTTCCTCGGCGCGCGCGCGAGGCGGCGAGCGATGCGGCGCGGCGGTGCACCCCGCGCGCGACGATCGCGGTCGCGACCATCCCGAGGAAGACGACGACCGGGGCGAGCGCCGCGCCCGCGCCGACCGCGAGCGCGCCCAACGCCATCATGACGGGCCGTCCCGGGGTAGGGGGCTCCTCCAGGGCCAGGGACGATGAGGCCCGATCCTGGTCCCCGAGGTCGCCTTCGTGCTCGCGAGGGCCGTCCCAGTGCTGGTCTTCCCAGTGCTCGTCGTCCCAGTGCTGGTCGGCGACCTCGGCGTCGGTGTCGTGGTCGACGTCGTCCGCGGCGGGGAAGGGCTCGAGCACCGTGGTGTCGTCGTCGGAGTACGGCTCGAGGACGGCGGTCGCGTCGTCCTGCGCCTCCCACGCGCCGTCGGACGACGCGCCGCCCGCATCGTCCATCGCGGGCAGCACCGCGGTGCTGGCGAGGGCTGCAGCACCGACGCCGAGCACCTGGGTCTCGCCGCGAAGCGCGGCGACGACCTGCGCGGGAGAGGGGCGCGCGTCGATGTCCTTGCCGAGCGCGGCCTCGAGCGCGTCGGCGCCGGGACGATGCGGCAGGTCGACGTGTCCTTCGAGCGTGCGCGAGACGGCGCCGGCACCGGTGCCGAACGGCGCGCGACCGGTCATCGCGTAGGCGACCGTGGCCGCCCAGGCCCACAGATCGGCGACAGGACCGGGCTCCACGCCGTCGATCACCTCGGGCGCGACGTAGCCGGCCGTGCCGCTCACGAGGCCCTCGCGCGTCAGGCGCTGATCGTCCTCGCGATGCGCGAGGCCGAAGTCGATGAGGACCGGGCCGTGCGGCCCCATCATCACGTTGGCCGGGGTGACGTCCCGGTGGACGACCCCCGCCGCATGCGCGGCCTCGAGAGCGGACGCGATCCGCTCGGCAAGGTCGGCCAGCGCCGCGCCGGCGAGCGGGCCATGCTGCTGGACGTGATCGAACAGCGACAGTCCGGGGATGTACTCGGAGACGACGAACGTCTCGTCGCCGTCGACCTCGGCGTCGAGCACCCGCGGGACCGCGGGATGCCGGAGGGACTGCAGGGCGCGAACCTCGCGCGCGAGGCGCTCCCCCGCCACCGGATCCTCGGCCGCGTCGACGAGCTTGAGCGCCGCGCGCTGACCGCCGCCGTCCTCCACCAGGTAGACCGCGCCCGAGCCGCCGCGCCCGAGGGTGTCCCGCACGACGTACCCGCCGATCTCGTCGCCGACCTCGCGTCGCAGTCCCGCCATGCGCCCACGCTACCGGCACGCATCGTCCCCCGGCCGCGCGGCCACCGCATCGTCCCGGCGCGGGCACCCGCGGCGGCCACCGCATCGTCCTGGCGCTGACCCCGCGCGCACGGCACGAAAGGGACGAAGGTCCTTATGTACGCGGCCCGTGAACCTATGACAGAATGGGCCACGCTCTCGGCATCCCTGCCGGGAGCGAAGTGTCAATGTGGACACCACAGGGCACTCTTCACTACGGATCGTCCGGCACGTACCTGCCGGTGAAGGGACCAAGAAACATGGCAACCGTCACTTTCGACAACGCCTCGCGCATCTACCCGGGGACCGAGCGCCCCGCGGTCGACTCGCTCCAGCTGGACATCGCCGACGGCGAGTTCCTCGTGCTGGTCGGACCGTCTGGATGCGGCAAGTCCACCTCCCTGCGCATGCTCGCAGGCCTCGAGGACGTGGACAAGGGATCCATCTGGGTCGGCGACCGCGACGTCACGCACGTCCAGCCGAAGGACCGCGACATCGCGATGGTGTTCCAGTCCTACGCCCTCTACCCGCACATGACCGTCGCGGACAACATGGGCTTCGCGCTCAAGATCGCCAAGACCGACAAGGCGGAGATCCGCAAGCGCGTCGAGGACGCCGCGAAGATCCTCGACCTCACCGAGTACCTGGACCGCAAGCCGAAGGCCCTCTCGGGTGGTCAGCGTCAGCGCGTCGCCATGGGCCGCGCGATCGTGCGTCAGCCCCAGGTGTTCCTCATGGACGAGCCGCTGTCGAACCTCGACGCCAAGCTCCGCGTCCAGACCCGCACCCAGATCGCCGCGCTCCAGCGTCGTCTCGGCACCACCACCGTCTACGTGACCCACGACCAGGTCGAGGCCCTCACGATGGGCGACCGCATCGCGGTCCTCAAGGACGGCGTGCTCCAGCAGGTCGGCACCCCCCGCGACATGTACGACGCTCCGGCGAACGTGTTCGTCGCGGGCTTCATCGGCTCGCCGGCCATGAACATCTCGACCTTCAAGGTCGAGGACGGCAAGGCCATCGTCGGCCCCGCCCGTGTTCCGCTCAAGCGCGAGACGCTCGACAACATGTCGGCTGACGACAACTCCGAGGTCGTCCTCGGCTGGCGTCCGGAGTCCATGGACCGCGTGGCGCCGAACTCCGAGGGCGCGCTGCCCATCGAGGTCGTCGTCGTCGAGGAGCTCGGCTCCGACGCGTTCGTCTACGGCCAGCTCCCGACGCTCGCGACGACGCTCGCCGACCCGAAGTTCGGCGGCACGGGCGAGGTCATCGTCCGCGTCGACCCGCGCGACGTTCCGGAGAAGGGCTCCACGATGTGGGTCACCATCCGCGAGGGCGAGCAGCACGCGTTCTCCGCCACCACCGGCAAGCGCATCAGCCCGTCGGCCGCGTCGACGGCTGCCACGCCGACCGCGTAAGGCACCACAGCAGTTCCGCTGAAGGGGCGGTCCGGGTCTCAGACCCGGGCCGCCCCTTTCGCATGTCCGGGTTGGGTGTCCGGTCCCGACAGTTCGAACCAATCTGAAGCGCGACACCCCGGCGACACGCCGCATCGTCCTGCGACACGCCCGCGTGTCGATCTGAGATTGGTTCAGACTGCCGGCGATGGTCTGAGGAGTCCCGGGTCGGCACCGCCGCCCGCCACTAGGCTGAGCCCATGCCGCTGCTGATCACAGGGGCCGCCGACGCGGGCCTCATGGAGCTTCCCTGGGACGTGCCGTTGAGCGCCTGGCCTGAGGAGCGCATCGCGGCGCTCCCCCGCGGCCTGTCGCGCCACGTGGTCCGGTTCGTCCGCCACGGCGACGGCGTGCTCGCCGTCAAGGAGACCAACCCCGAGATCGCCCACCGCGAGTTCCACATGCTGCGCGAGCTCGAGCGCATGGAGGCGCCGTGCGTGAAGGCGGTCGCGGTGGTCACCGGCAGGCAGAGCCCGTCCGGCGAGGAGCTGCCGGCCGCGCTCGTCACGGAGCACCTCGCCTACTCCCTGCCGTACCGCGCGATCTTCTCGTCTGCGCTGCGCACCGGCACGCTCACCCGGCTCATCGACGCCCTGTCGATCCTCGTCGTGCGGCTGCACCTCGCCGGCTTCTACTGGGGCGACGTGTCGCTGTCGAACGCGCTGTTCCGACGCGACGCCTCCGCGTTCTCCGCGTACCTCGTGGACGCGGAGACCGGGGATCTGCACCCCAAGCTGACGGACGGCCAGCGCGAGTACGACCTCGACACGGCCACGACCAACATCGTCGGCGAGCTGCTCGACCTCCAGGAGTCGGAGGACCTCGACGAGACCGTCGACCCGTTCGACATCGGCACGCGCCTCGAGTCCCGCTACCGCGAGCTGTGGACCGCGCTGACCTCCACGGAGACCATCACGTCGAACGTGCCCTTCCAGGTCGCCGAACGCGTGCGCGCGCTCAACGCCCTCGGCTTCGACCTGGGCGAGATCGACATGCAGCAGACGGAGGACGGCACGGCGGTCACGCTGCGCCCGAAGGTGGTCGACGCGGGCTTCCACTCGCGCCGCCTCATGCGGCTCACTGGCCTGGACGTGCAGGAGAACCAGGCACGACGACTCCTCAACGACATGGAGGAGTACCGCGTGGTCCACGAGAGCGCGCGCGGGCACAAGGCCGACGAGACGTTCGCCGCCCACGAGTGGCTGACCCACGTGTTCGAGCCGACCGTGCGCGCCGTGCCTCGCAAGCTGCGGGGCAAGCTCGAGCCCGCGCAGGTGTTCCACGAGGTCCTCGACCACCGCTGGTACCTCGCGCAGGCCGCGGGCAAGGACGTGCCGATGCCGGTCGCGACCGGGTCCTACGTGAAGAACGTGCTGCCCACCAAGGCCGACGAGCAGGCGGTGCTCGGGCTCTCGATCACCGAGATGACTGCCGAGCTGCCCGCGCTGACCGCCGAGTTCGGCACGAGCTATGCCGTGTCGGACCCGTATGCCAACGACAACACGCACGCGTGGGGCGGCGTACCCGAGCCCGAGGTCGAGGAGCCGCCGACGGTCACGCGCGTCTCGACCCGAGTCACCGCGCCCAAGCGTCAGGCCAGGACGGCAGCCGAGCGCGCCGCGGAGTCCCTCGAGGACGAGGCGGGCACGCTCGACATCGCCGACGGGGAGTAGGCGTCAGGAGATCGCGCGCGACGCCTCGTACAGGGCGATCGACGTCGCGACCGACGCGTTGAGGCTCTCCGTGGTCGCGGCGATCGGGATCGACACGATCTGATCGCACGTCTCCGCGACCAGGCGCGACAGCCCGTCACCCTCGGAGCCGACGACGATCGCGAGCGGACCGTCCAGGAGGTTCGACTCATGGAGGTCGACGTCGCCGCCGCCGTCCAGCCCGATCGCGAAGACGCCGGCCTTCTTGTAGTCCTCGAGCGTGCGCGCGATGTTGGTGGCGCGCGCGACGGGCACGCGCGCGGCGGCGCCCGCGGACACCTTCCACGCCGCGACCGTCACCGAGGCGGAGCGGCGCTCGGGGATCACGACGCCCGAGGCGCCGAAGGCCCCGGCCGAACGCAGGATCGCGCCCAGGTTGCGGGGGTCCTGGATGTGGTCGAGCACGACGATGCGCACCGGCGACGGCGCCTCGAGCAGGTCCAGCGGATCCGCGTAGCTGTACGGCGGTACCTCGAGCGCGACGCCCTGGTGGGGGCTGCCGCCGGCGAGCGCGTCGAGCGTCGCCTTGGTGACCTCGCGCACCTCGATGCCCGCCTCGACGGCGAGCCCGACGATCTCGGTGACGCGGTCGTCGGCGTCGATGCGGTTGAAGACATGGAGCACGTTCGCGGGGATGCCCATCCGCAGCGCCTCGAGCACGCTGTTGCGGCCGATCGCGAGCTCCTCGGACGACGAGGTGCGCTGACGCGGGGCCTGCTTGCCTCGGGGCGCGGGCTTCTTGGCGGCATCCTTCTCGGCGCGCTGCTTCGCCTTGTACGCCTTGTGGTACGGGCGCTCCTCGGCCTTGGGCGTGGGGCCCTTGCCCTCGAGCGCCTTGCGGCCGTGGCCGCCGGTGCCGACCTGCGCGCCCTTCTTGGAGCCCGCGTTGCGGGTCGCGCCTCTGCGCTGTGAGTTCCCTGCCATGTCAGCCCTCCTCGGCCAGCGACCAGCGCGCGCCGTCGGCGCCGTCCTCGATGATGATTCCTGCGGCCTGGAGGCGGTCGCGGATCTCGTCCGCTGCGCTCCAGTCCTTCTCGGCGCGCGCCTCGGCGCGCTTGACCAGATCGGCGCCCACGAGCACCTCGAGCGCCTGGAGCGCGGGCTCCGCGTCCTTCGCCCCGGACGCCCACAGGGACGATGCGGGGTCCAGTCCGAGCGTGTCGAGCATCGCGCGGACGGCCAGGAGCGCGGGCCTCAGCGCGGCGTCGTCGCCCGCGGTGAGCGCGGCGTTGCCGGCGCGCACCGTGTCGTGGAGGTGGGCCATCGCGCGCGGCACGGACAGGTCGTCGTCCATGGCCTCGACGAACGGCTCGGGCAGCTCGGCCGCCGCGACCTCCTCCGAGGTGGGCGCGCCGACCCTCTCCGAGGCGCGCGCAACGAAGCCGGACAGACGTGACCAGGTGGCTTCCGCATCGTCCATGGTCTTGTCCGACCACTCCAGCATGGAGCGGTAGTGCACCTGGCCGAGCGCGAGGCGCAGCGCCGCGGCGCTGTGCTCGGCGAGCACCTCCTCGACGAGCATGCCGTTGCCGAGCGACTTGGACATCTTGGCGCCGGACTGCGTCACCCACGCGGAGTGCAGCCACATCTGCGCGAAGCCGTAGCCGGCCGCGCGCGACTGCGCCTGCTCGTTCTCGTGGTGCGGGAAGCGCAGGTCGAGGCCGCCGCCGTGGATGTCGAAGGTCTCGCCCAGATAGCGCTTCGCCATCGCGGAGCACTCGATGTGCCAGCCGGGCCTGCCGGGGCCCCACGGGGAGTCCCAGGAGGCAGTCTCGGGCTCGCCGGCCTTGGTCGCCTTCCACAGCGCGAAGTCGCGCGGGTCGCGCTTGGCGTCGACGGGCGCATCGGTCGCGGGCTCGAGGTCCTCGAGCGCCTGGCGGGTCAGCGAGCCGTACGCGGGGAACGACTGCACGTCGAAGTACACCGAACCGTCGTGCTCGTACGCGTGGCCGAGCTCGATCAGGCGCGCGGTGAGCGCGACGATCTCGGGCATGTGACCGGTCGCGCGCGGCTCGGCGTCGGGGGCGAGCACGCCGACAGCGGCATACGCGGCCTGGAACTCGCGCTCGTAGCGCAGCGCCCACGCCCACCACTCGACGCCGGCGTCGGCGGCCTTGGTGAGGGTCTTGTCGTCGATGTCGGTGACGTTGCGCACCATCGTGACGTCGAGGCCCTTGCGCATCAGCCAGCGCTGCAGGATGTCGAAGGCGACGGCCGCGCGCAGGTGCCCGATGTGGGGGCTCGACTGCACGGTCGGGCCGCACAGGTAGATGCCGACCTTGCCGGGGGTCACGGGCGTCAGGGGACGCGCCTCGCGGGCGGCGGTGTCGAACAGGTGCAGAGTCACGTCCTCAAGGCTACCTGGCGGGATGCGGCCTCGCGTCAGTCGGGAGGGACGGAGACGATGCTCGGGCCGGGCGGGCGCCGCGGGCCGGCTCAGTCCGCGCGCGCGACGACGAGAGCTGTCGCGATCGCGGCGACCCCCTCGCCCCGGCCGGTGAGCCCGAGGCCGTCGGTCGTGGTCGCGGAGACCGTGACGGGCGCGCCGATCGCGTCGGACATCGCCTTCTCCGCCTCGGCCCGGCGGGGACCGATCTTGGGACGGTTGCCGATCACCTGGACCGCCGCGTTGCCGATGTCGAAGCCGGCCTCGCGCACGCGTCGCGCGGTCTCCGCGAGCAGAGCGGCCCCGGAGGCGCCCTTCCACTCGGGGCGGTCGGTGCCGTAGTTGCTGCCGAGGTCGCCCAGGCCGCTCGCGGATAGCAGCGCGTCGCAGATCGCGTGCGCCGCGACGTCGCCGTCGCTGTGACCGGACAGTCCGCGCTCGTCGGGCCAGGTGAGGCCCGCGACGGACAGCCCCATGGCGTCGCCGAAGGCGTGGACGTCGGTGCCGATGCCGGTACGGATCATGCGCGCGCGAGCCTCCGCTCGAAGTGGTCGACGTCCTCCGGATACGTGATCTTCCGGCCCTCGGGGTCGCCCTCGCACGTGACGACGCGGTAGCCGTATGCGGCAAGGAGCGAGCCGTCGTCGGTTCCCTCGAATCCCTCGGCCTGCGCGCGCGCGTGTGCATCCCTCAGCGCCGAGGCGCGGAAGGCCTGGGGGGTCTGAACCGCGCCCAGCTCGGGACGCTTCAGATAGGTGAGGGCTCCGCCGGCGGTCGAGACGATGGTGTCGACGACCGGGAGGACGGGGATGCAGCCGTCCGCTCCCCCGGCGGCTGCCGCATCGTCCATGGCCGCTGGATCGTCCATGGCCGCCGCATCGTCCATGGCACTGGGGTCTGCGTCGAGCGCCGCGAGCGCGCGGCCCGCGACGGCGACCGGCATGAACGCCCTGGCGGCGTCGTGGACGAGGATCTGCTCCGCATCGTCCCTGACCGAGGCGAGCCCGAGCGCGACCGAGGCCTGACGCGTGTCGCCGCCGGCGACGACGGTCACGTCCGCCGCGACGTGCGCGACGGCGTCACGGAACGCGTCGAGATGCTCGGCGGGCGCGGTAACGACCACCTGCTCGCATACGGCGGCAAGGGAGGATGCGGCCCATGCCACGAGCGGGGTGCCTCCGATGGGCACGAGCGCCTTAGGAAGGTCCCGGCCTAGTCGGGTCCCGGACCCAGCGGCCGTCACGACGGCCGCGACGGTCACGACGCGAGGACCTCGTCGAGTCGAGCCTCGGCGGCGTCCTCGTCGCACTTCTCGGCGAGCGCGAGCTCCGAGACGAGGATCTGGCGCGCCTTGTGGAGCATGCGCTTCTCACCCGCGGACAAGCCCTTGTCGGTGTCGCGGCGGCTCAGGTCGCGAACGACCTCGGCCACGCGGATGACATCGCCCGAGGCGAGCTTCTCACCATTGGCCTTGAAGCGGCGCGACCAGTTGGTCGGCTCCTCCACGTAGGGCTCGCGCAGCACGGCGAACACCTTCTCGAGGCCGGCCTCATCGACGACGTCGCGGACGCCCACGAGGTCGACGTTCTCCGCGGGGACCTTGATGGTCAGGTCGCCCTGTGCGACGCGGAGCTCCAGATACGTCTTCTCCTCGCCCTTGATGGTGCGCTTGAAGATGTCCTGGATGGTGGCCGCACCGTGGTGCGGATAGACGACGGTCTCGCCGACTGCAAAGTTCATTGTGGAGATAGCCCCTTCGTCGCGGAGGGCCAGTCTATCATTCGCGCCCCATGCAATAACAGAGGCCGACATTTCAGGCTAACTCGACACGCCGAGCCGCGCAGTCGCGGCCACCCACTATCCTGAACCTGCAACTGTCCCTGGAAAGGTCCCCTCCGTGAAGCTGCACGCCCCCGCCCGCATCGCCGCGGCCGCGCTCATCGCTCTGTCCATGACCGGCTGCTCGTTCGCCGCGAACATCACCACGTCGAAGCAGTACTCCGCCTCCGACGGCGTCCGCGTCGAGCTCGAGGACGCCACCGGCCTCAACCTGCTCATCGTGTCGACGGCCGCCGACGAGCCCGCCGCGCTGATCGGCTCGTTCGAGAACCCCGGCACCGACCCGATCGAGGTCACCGTGGTGCTCGGCGACGACGCGACGAGCTTCGAGGTCCCCGCGCAGGGCGTGACCGCGCTCGGCACGACCGACGGCGAGACCGAGGTCGTCGGCACCAGCACGGTCGACCCTGGCCTCATCGGCACCATCACGGTGACGACGCCCGGATCGGGCACCACCGACGTCGACGTGCCCGTGCTCGACGGCACGCTCGCCGAGTACGCGCCGACGCTCGAAGCGATCGGCTGAGCGGGGGGCGCCCGGGCGACCCCCGCATCGTCCCTGCGCGCAACCACCAAACCCCCGCGTCGTCCCTGCCCCGACAACCCGGCCGGGCGACTCGCTCGTGGGCGCTCGTTGTCGCTTTTCGGACTCCACTGCGTCCTAGTGGACGCTCAGTGCCGCTTCCGGCACCCCGCCGCGTCCCAACGGACGTATCTGTACCGCCCCGGGTCGGCGCGCCTGCGCACCGCGCAGGCACCCACCCGGCGACCTCATCGTCCCACCCCACCGCCGCCGGGGAGGCTTCCTGGTACAGAAATGTCCACTGGCGCGCGACCCGGGCCCGAAAGCGACCATCAGTGTCCACTGGGGCGCGGCGCAGCGCCCGCCTCCGAGCATGCGAAAGGGCCCCGGGAGATCCCGGGGCCCTTTCGCGTGACGTCAGCGGATCAACCGAAGCGGCCCGAGATGTAGTCCTCGGTGGCCTTCTCGGCGGGCGCGGAGAAGATCGTCGTCGTGTCGTCCATCTCGATGAGCTTGCCGGGCTTGCCGGTGCCCGCGATGTTGAAGAACGCGGTCTTCTCGGACACGCGCGCGGCCTGCTGCATGTTGTGGGTCACGATCACGATCGTGTACTCGGACTTGAGCTCCTGGATGAGGTCCTCGATCGCGAGCGTGGAGATCGGGTCGAGCGCGGAGCAGGGCTCGTCCATGAGGAGCACGTCGGGCTTGATGGCGATCGCGCGCGCGATGCACAGACGCTGCTGCTGACCACCGGAGAGCGAGGAACCCGGCTTGTCGAGGCGGTCCTTGACCTCCTCCCACAGGTTCGCGCCGCGCAGCGAGGACTCGACGAGCTCCTCGGCGTCGCCCTTGGAGATGCGCTTGTTGTTGAGCTTCACGCCCGCGAGCACGTTCTCCGCGATGGACATCGTGGGGAACGGGTTGGGGCGCTGGAACACCATGCCGACGTGGCGGCGCACCGCGACCGGGTCGATCTGGGGGTCGTACAGGTTGAGGCCGTCCATGAGCACCTCGCCCTCGACGCGCGCGCCGGGGATGACCTCGTGCATGCGGTTGAGGGTGCGGAGGAAGGTCGACTTGCCGCAGCCGGACGGGCCGATGAAGGCGGTGACGGACTTCGCCTCGATGGAGAGCGAGACGTCCTCGACCGCGAGGAAGCTGCCGTAGAAGACGTTGAGGTTGTTGACGTCGATGCGCTTGGACATGAAGAGGGGGTCCTTTACCGGCCGGTCTTGGGGCTGAAGTAGCGGGAGATGAGGCGCGCGGCGAGGTTCAGCGCCATGACGATGAGGATCAGCACGAGCGCCGCCGCCCACGCGCGGTACTCGGTGATCTCGACGAGGCACGACGTGTCCGCGGCGTCGCTGCACACCGCGGTGCCCTTGCGCCACTCGGACACGATGTACACCGGGAGGGTCATCATGCGGCCCTCGACGGGATTGAAGTTCATGGAGTCGATGGAACCGACGGCCACGAGGAGCGGCGCGGTCTCACCGATGACGCGCGCGATCGCGAGCGTGACACCCGTGGTGATGCCGGCGATCGCGGTCCGGACGACCACCTTGATCACCGTGAGGTACTTCGGCACGCCGAGCGCGTAAGACGCCTCGCGGAGCTCGTTCGGGACGAGGCGCAGCATCTCCTCGGACGAGCGCACGACCACGGGGATCATCAGCACGGACAGCGCTACGGCGCCGGTGAAGCCGTTCTTGGTGCCGGCTCCGAACACGATCGCGAACAGCGCGTAGGCGAACAGACCGGCGACGATCGACGGGATGCCCGTCATGACGTCGACGAAGAACGTGACCATCCGCTTGAGGCGGCCCTTGCCGTACTCGACCAGGTAGATCGCGGTGAGCAGGCCGATCGGCACCGAGATCAGCGTCGCGAGGCCGGTGATGATCAGCGTGCCCCAGATCGCGTGCAGGATGCCGCCCTGGATCGCGCCGCCGTACACGCCGCGCATGGACTGCTGGAGGAACTCGAAGTTCAGCCCGGTGGACCCGTCGGGCATGATCATGAAACGGTCGATGCCGCGGTCGATGACCGTGACCGACAGCCAGATCAGCGGGATCAGCGCGAGGCCGAAGGCGGCGTAGATGAGCACGCCCATCGCGCCGTTCTTGAGCTTGCGGCCCGTGCTCATCGTGCCGAGCACGGAGCTCGACCTGACGGAGGTGGTGGTCATCAGTTGGCTCCAGAGAACTCAGAGCGACGCGAGACGATCCAGCGCGCGGCCATGTTGACGAGCAAGGTGATGATGAACAGCGCGAGGCCCATCGCGATGAGCGCGCTGACGCCGATCGCGTTGGCCTCGGGGAACTGGCCCGCGATGTAGGACGCGATCGTGTTGTGCTTGCCGGACAGCAGGACGTTCCACGAGTAGCTGAGGCCGACGGAGAGGATCATGTAGACGGCCATCGTCTCGCCGAGCGCGCGACCCAGCCCCAGCATCGTCGCTCCGATGACGCCCGAGCGGCCGAACGGGAACACCGCCATGCGGATCATCTCCCACCGGGTGGCGCCCATCGCGAGCGCGGCCTCCTCGTGCAGCTTGGGCGTCTGGAGGAACACCTCGCGGGAGACGGAGGAGATGATCGGGATCACCATGATCGCGAGCACGAGCGACGCCGACAGCGCGACTCGACCGGTCGCCGACACGGTGCCCGTGGTCGGGTCCGTAGCGAACAGCGGGAACCAGCCGAGGTAGGTGCCGAGGAAGTCGTAGAACGGCTGGAGGACCGGGATCAGCACGATCGAGCCCCACAGGCCGTAGACGACCGAGGGGATCGCGGCGAGCAGGTCGATGATGTAGCCGAGCCCCGAGGCGAGCCGCCGCGGCGCGTAGTGGGAGATGAAGAGCGCGATCCCGATGGAGAGCGGGGTGGCGATCAGCAGCGCCATGGTCGCGATCAGCACCGTGCCGAAGACGAGGTACCCGGTGACCTGGATCAGGCTCTGGCCGTCCTCGGGCTTGATCCACGAGATGCGGTCGCCGAGCTCGGCGGCGTCCATGGTGAGCGCCGGCCAGGCCTCGGTCAGCAGGAACGCGGCGACGGCGGCGAGGACGACGAGGATCAGCGATGCCGCCGCGGCGGAGGCTCCGGTGAACACGCCGTTCGCCACGGATCGCCGATGCGCGGTGAGCTCGACCTTCTCGGCGCCGCTCTTCTCAGTGACAGTCACGCTTCTATCTCTCCATCACAGGGACGACATGAAGGACGGTGGTGGGTCCATCCTTCCGGACGAACCCACCACCGTCCAATCGGCACTTCTTAGACGCCGCTCGCGGCGGCGATGCCCTCGAGGACCGCGATGACCTGGTCCGAGAGGTCGGACGAGAGCGGCGCGTTGCCGGCGGCGTCGACCGACGCGGCCTGGCCCTCCTGCGAGGCGGTGTACTCGAGGAACGAGGTCACCTTGGCGGCCTCGTCAGCGTCGTCGTACTGCTCGCAGACGATGACGTAGGAGAGGACGATGACCGGGTAGGCGCCGGCCTCGGTGGTGGTGCGGTCGAGCTCGTAGGCGAGGTCGTCGTCGCCGTTCACGCCGGCCGGGGTGGCCGCGGTGAGGGCGAGGGCGGCACCGTCGGCGGACGGCGCGACGTACTCGTCGCCGACCTTGACGGAGACGACTCCGAGACCCGAGGTCTGCGAGTGGTCCGCGTAGCCGATGGTGCCCTCGGTGGAGGTGATGATCTGGACCACGCCGGAGGTGCCCTGACCGGACTCGCCGAGGTCGTTGGGCCAGTCACCCGAGGCCTCGTAGCCCCAGGCGCCGTCCGACGCCTGCTCGAGGTAGTCGGTGAAGTTCTTGGTGGTGCCCGACTCGTCCGAGCGGTGGACCATCGTGATGGCCAGGTCGGGGAGCTCGACGCCCTCGTTCTGCGAGGCGATCGCGTCGTCCGACCAGTTGGTGATCTCACCGTCGAAGATGGCGGCGATGGTCGCGGCGTCCATGTTCAGCGAGTCGATGCCCTCGAGGTTGAACGCGACGGCGATCGGCGAGATGTACATCGGCAGGTTGACGGCACCGGCGTCACCGCAGCGGTCCACGGCGGCGTCGTACTCGCCGTCCTCCTCGGACAGCGCGGCGTCAGAGCCGGCCCACGAGACCGAGCCGTCGAGGAACGCGGTGCGGCCACCGCCCGAGCCGACCGGGTCGTAGTTGATGGTGAGGTCGGGGTTCTCGGTCTGGAAGTTGGCGCGCCAGACCTCCATGGCCTTCTCCTGGGTCGACGCGCCCGAGCCGTTGAGCTCGCCAGAGAAGCTCATCGCGGCGTCGGTGGCCTCGTCGGTGGCGGTGTCAGTGGCGGCGGCGTCGGCGGACGAGTCGTCCGCGGCGACCTCGTTCGAGGCCGAGCAGGCGGCCAGCGAGAGCGACAGCACGGCGGCCGCGGCGACGGCTCCGGCGCGAGTGGCAATCTTCACGTTCGTATTCCTCACATGCTGGTGACCCGGCCCTATGCCGGATGACTAGAACGGTAGGAGCGCAAGATGACGCGCCAGCGGCCCCAACCTGAACAGTGGGTGAACATCAGGTGAACTCCCTCACAGTTTGTCACGATGAGGTCACGCGCGAGTGACGAGCAGGTGGACGTCCCTGCGGGACGTCCAGCCAGGGACGATGCGTCCGCGCCCGGTCGGAGCGGTCCCGTTCCAGGGACGATGCGGGGGGCTCGACGGGCGCGCGACCGATCAGGCCGGCGGCTCGAACGTGTAGCCGACGCCGCGCACCGTCTGGATGAGCTGCGGCTTGTGCGGGTCGGCCTCGATGCGGGCGCGCAGGCGCTTGATGTGCACGTCGAGCGTCTTGGTGTCGCCGTAGTAGTCGGCGCCCCAGACGCGGTCGATGATCATCTGACGGGGAAGGACGCGTCCTGCGTTCTGCGCCAGCAGCAGCAGGAGGCCGAACTCCTTGGGTGGGAGCGACATCGTCTGGCCGTCGCGGATCATCGTGAGGCGCTCGGGGTCGATCGTGATGCCGGCGACGGTGACGCGCTCCGGCTCGTCCGACAGCGAGTCGTACGCTGCCGCGGAGCGGCGCAGCACCGAGCGCGCGCGGGCGACGAGCTCGCGCCCGCTGTAGGGCTTCGTGACGTAGTCGTCGGCGCCGAGCTCGAGCCCGATGATCTTGTCGACCTGCTCGTCCTTGGCCGTGACCATGATGATCGGCACCTCGGAGCGCTCGCGGATCCTGCGGAACACGTCGGTGCCGCTCATGCCGGGCAGCATGAGGTCCAGCAGCACCAGGTCCGCACCCTCCCGCTCGAAGATCTCGACGCCGCGCGTGCCGGTCTCCGCGGTCGACACCGTGAACCCCTCGCGGCTCAGCAGGTACTTGAGGGAGTCGCGGTACGACTCCTCGTCCTCCACGATCAGGATGTGGGCCTCGCTCATGCGTTCGTGTCCTCCTCGGTGGTCCGCCCGTCGGGCTGGACGGTCTCCGCCTGCAGCCGGAGCGTGAACGTCGAGCCGACCCCCGGCTGCGACCACAGCTCCACCATGCCCGCGTGCTGCAGCGCGATGTGCTTGACGATGCTCAGCCCCAGCCCGGTGCCGCCTGTCGAGCGGGAGCGGGCGGGGTCGGTCCTGTAGAAGCGCTCGAAGATGCGCTCCTGGTCCTGCTTGTCGATGCCGATGCCGCGGTCGATCACGGAGACCGTCGCGACGCCGTCGTCCTCCCCGACCGTCACCGTGACCTTGGCGCCGTCGTCCGAGTAGGACACCGCGTTGTCGACCAGGTTCCGCACGGCCATGACGAGCAGGTCGTGGTCCCCCATCACCACGGGGGCCGCGTTGAGCGCGTCCACGAGCTCGATGCCCCGCTGCTCGGCGCTGATCCGAGCCCCGTCGATCGCCTCATGCGCGACCGCGACGAGCTCCACGGGCTGGTGATCCCGCACCGACCCGTCGCCCTGAAGCCGTGAGATCTCGATGATCTCCTGGATGAGCTTGGTGAGGCGTCGGGACTCCTTGCGGATCCTGCCGGCGAAGTCGCGCACCATCACGGTGTCGTCAGCGCCCTCCTCGATGGCCTCGGCGAGGAGGGACAGGGCCCCGACCGGGGTCTTGAGCTCGTGCGAGACGTTCGTCGCGAACTCGCGCCGCGACTGCTCGGCGGCGCGCAGCTCGGTGTTGTCGTTCGCGACCGCGAACGCGAGCTCGTCGCCGAGCGGCGTCACCCTCACGTGGACGTGGGTGACGGCGCCGAGGACGCCGCGTCGCACCTCGACCTCGCGCTCACGGGGCTCGTCGTGAGCCCACGCCTCCTCGGCGAGGTCGGCGACGTCGGGCTGGAGCTTGCCGTCGAGTCGCGCGACGCCCATGGCCGCGGCCCTCGCGTTGGCGAACGCGGCGCGCCTGTCGCGGCGGATGATCACCGCGCCCGACTGCATCGCGCTGAGCACCTCGCGGGTCCGATGAGGCACGAGGGTGCGCGCCATCGCCTCCGCCTTGCGGCGTCCGCGGAACGAGAGGACGCCGATGCCGAACCCGACCGCGAGGCCGAGCAGCATCCACACCACGTCGAGGCCGGTCATGGCCACACCGTACCCAGCACCGAGGGAGTTCACCGAATGTTCACGGTCGTCACCGATTGTTCACCCGTGGTCGGGCGGGACCCCTGCAAGTGATGCAAGACTGGGTCCGAACCAGGATCCACAAGGAGCATCATGCGCACGCTGTTCACCGCCGAGCTGTCGGAGCTTGCCGACGACCTCGTCTCGATGAGTCGTCTCGTCGAGGACTCGATCACCCGGGCCAGCGAGGCCCTCCTCACGGCGAACGTCGAGCTCGCCCAGTCCGTCATCGCCGAGGACGAGAAGCTCGACGACCTCGAGGAGACCGTCGACGAGCGCTGCGTGCTCCTCATCGCCCAGCAGCAGCCCGTGGGCCTCGACCTGCGCACGATCATCTCGGCGCTGCGCATCTCCGCCGCGCTCGAGCGCATGGGCGACCTCGCCGAGCACATCGCCGGCATCGCGCGCCGCGTCTACCCCGAGCACGCGATCCCCGAGACCCACCGGAAGATCTTCGAGGGCTTCGCGACCGAGTCGGCTGCGACCGCCGCCGCGATCACGAAGCTCCTCGAGGAGCGCGACCTCAACGTGGCCGCGGCGATCGTGTCGGACGACGACGCGCTCGACAACCTGCACGGCGAGGCCTACGCCGGCATCCTCGCGGACTCGTTCGAGGGCTCGCGTCAGGAGGCACTCGACGTCGCGCTGGCCGCCCGCTACTACGAGCGCTTCGGCGACCACGGCGTCGGCATCTCGCGCCGCATCGTCTACTTGGTCACGGGCGACCACAAGGGCGAGCGCGCGTCGATCTGACGCCTCTCAGCTGACCCGAAGGCCCCCGCCGCACGGCGGGGGCCTTCGCGCGTCCGGGAGAGTCCCGCATCGTCCCACGCCCCGCATCGCCCGGGCTCCCGGCAGCCTCCCACTCGCCTGCCTCCGACAGTACGAACCAATCTCGCGCGCGACACCCCGGCGACACGCCGCGTGATCGCCTGACACGCTGGGGTGTCGGGGCCCACATCGGTTCAAACTGACAGTGACACGGCCGCCCGGACACGACGAAGGGCCCCCGCCTCAGGCGGGGGCCCTTCGTTTACCGGCCGGGCTATGAGAGGCCGACCGGACGTCTCCTAGTTCGAGACTACTTCTTTCCCTGGTTGGCGACAGCCTGAATCGCCGCGGCGGCCGCATCGGCGTCGAGGTAGGTGCCACCGGGGTTGGTCGGCTTCAGCGTCTCCTCGTCCAGGTGGTAGACGAGCGGGATGCCGGTGGGGATGTTCACGCCGACGATCGCGTCGTCCGCGATGCCGTCGAGGTGCTTGACGATCGCGCGCAGCGAGTTGCCGTGCGCCGCGACCATGACGGTCTTGCCGGCCTTGAGGTCCGGGACCACGTCCGACTCCCAGTACGGCAGGGCGCGCTCGAGGACGTCCTTGAGGCACTCGGTCTTCGGGACGGGCTCACCGGCGTAGCGGGGGTCGCCCTCCTGCGTGTAGGTGTTGCCCTCGGAGATGACGGGCGGCGGGACGTCGTACGAACGACGCCAGATCATGAACTGCTCCTCGCCGAACTGCTCGAGGGTCTCCGCCTTGTTCTTGCCCTGGAGGTCACCGTAGTGACGCTCGTTGAGGCGCCAGCTGCGCTTCACGGGGATCCAGTGGCGGTCGGCCGAGTCGAGCGCGAGGTTCGCGGTCATGATGGCCCGACGCAGGAGCGAGGTGTGCAGGACGTCGGGCAGGATGCCCTCAGCCTTGAGGAGCTCGCCGCCGCGGACGGCCTCGCCCCAGCCCTTCTCGTTGAGGGGGACGTCCACCCAGCCGGTGAACAGGTTCTTGGAGTTCCAGTCGCTCTCGCCGTGGCGGAGCAGGATCAGTGTGTACGTCATGCACTCAGAGTAGCGGGATGCGGTGACATCGGTACCGGGACGGATGGCCCGCGATCTGAGGCACAGGGACGATGCGCCACGCGCCTTCCGGCGCGGGTCGCCTCGCCGCGGCACCAGAGCCGGACGATCAGCGCTGGACCGTCAGCGCTGGACCGTCAGCGCTGGACCGTCAGCGCTGGACGATGCAGGCCGGGCTCGTGACCTTCGCCGCGCGGTACGGGAGCTCGGCGATCGCGCCGGTCTCCTGCTCGGGCGGGAGCCGGCGCACGTGCGCGAGCGAGTACGACCGCACCTCGTGCCCGCGCTCGCAGCCCACGTGCAGGCGCTCGTCGATCGCCGCGAAGTAGCGCGGCCAGTGGCCGGCGTCGAGGCTCGCGCGGTAGCGGGGCCATCCCTCGGGGCTGAGGTCGAAGATCGCGATGACGTCGGGGCCGCGCACCCCCACGAGGAGCATGGCGTCGACCACCAGGATGTGCGACGCGGCGACCTCGTCCGCCGAGCGCGGCGCGGCGTGCGTGATCTGCTGCTCGTCGACGAGCACGGCCTCGCGCGCGACCGGGTCCCAGCGCATCGTCCGCAGCATCCCGTCGAGCTCGCACGCGACGTAGATCATCTCGCCCTGCACGGCCATGTGCCGCGGCCCCGCGCCGCCGGGCAGCGTCGCCGCGACGCCGTCGGGCTCGAGCACGCCGCCGGGGCCCACGCGGTAGCGCCGCAGCTCGTCGGTGCCTAGGTCGGCGACGAGCACGTGCCTGCCGTCGGGCGCGAACGTCGCCGAGTGCGCGTGCGAGCGCTCCTGCCGGTCCTTGCGGGGGCCGTGACCCTTGTGCGCGTGGGACTGGATCGGCGACTCGAACGCGGGAAGGCCGTTCGGGAACAGCGGGACGACGGCGACGTCACCCGAGCCGTAGTGGCTCACGTAGAGCTCGTCCGCCTCGGGCGACAGCAGCAGGTGGCACGCGTCGGTGCCGCCCGTCTTGACGGACCCGGCGAGCTTGGGCTCGGCGGCGTCTGACACATCGATCGCGTGCACCATCGACGCCGGCGCCTCGGACACCGCGTACAGCAGCGGCCTGCTCGGATGAGCGACGAGGAACGACGGCGCGGGCAGCTCGAGCACCTGCTCGGCCGCCTCGTCATCGTCCTGTCGCCACAGCCCCTCGCCCTTGCCCACGGGCGTGCCGAGGCCGTCGGCGGGGTAGGTGCCCCACCACAGTGAGGACATCAGTGCGCGGCGTCGTAGGCGTCGCGCAGCTCGCGCGAGACGCGGCCCCGCTCGGGGACCTCCATGCCCTCGGCGCGCGCCCATTCACGGATGTCGTGCGCGTCCGTGCCTGACTTGCGGGTGGAAAGCGAACGGCGCCCGCGGGACACGGTCGAGACCTTTCGCGCTTTGACGGTCCACTTCGCGAGATCGTCGCGCAGCTGCGCGGCATTGTCGGCGTTCAAATCAATTTCGTACTTGGTGCCGTCCACGGCGAAAGAGACGGTCTCGACAGCAGCGCCGCCGTCGATGTCGTCGATAAGAACTACCTGGACCTTCTGAGCCATCGTGGCTCCTTCCGCGGAATCGTGGCGGTCTTCTCAAATTCGGGAGAACCGCGCATCTTGTCCCCTCGAGGCAAGCATAGACACTGCTATCTCGAAAAAGGCGAAGTCTCCGCAATATCTGTGGAGAGCCACAGAGAAGGAGGAATTCCTCCCCACATAAGCAACAGCGCCGGAACTCGCAACTCGAGACGCATTTCCTGTGACAATATCCACACGAAATGCCGGACAGATGACCGACAGAAAATTGGTGAAAATACCCTGCCGGGCATCGTGGACGATGCCAGGGCGACCGCCGCATCGTCCGGGCGGCGCAGCCGAGGCTAGGCCGCGTCGGTGCCCTGGGTGGGCTCGGCGGCCGGTGTCTGCGTCGCCCCCGCGCTCCGAGCCGCCTCGGCGGCCTCCTGCTCGGCGATCGCGGCGCGCTCGTTGCGGTCCGCGCGGATGATCGTGCGCATCACGAACCAGAACAGCAGCCCGACGCCGATGCTCGGGATGATGCCGACCGCGATCGCGATCATGGTGCTGTCCACGTCAGCCCTCGCTGGGCTTCACGAGCGGGAAGGTGATGGTCTCGCGGATGCCGAGGCCCGTGAGCGCCATGAGCAGGCGGTCGATGCCCATGCCCATGCCGCCGCTCGGGGGCATCGCGTACTCCATCGCGGCGAGGAAGTCCTCGTCGAGGCGCATCGCCTCGTCGTCGCCCTGCGCGGCCATGCGGGCCTGCTGCTCGAAGCGCTCGCGCTGGATGACCGGGTCGACGAGCTCGGAGTACGCGGTCGCGAGCTCGAAGCCGCGCACGTACAGGTCCCACTTCTCGACGATCCCCTTCTTGGTGCGGTGATCGCGCGTGAGGGGGCTGGTCTCGACGGGGAAGTCGCGCACGAAGGTCGGCGCGCTGAGGGTCGCGCCGACGTGGTGCTCCCACAACTCCTCGACGAGCTTGCCGTGGTTGACGCGCTTGGGGTCGACCGAGATCTCGAAGCGGTCGCACAGCATCTCGAGGTCCGCGACCGAGGTGTCGTGCGTGATCTCCTCGCCGATCGCCTCGGACAGCGAGCCGTACATGTCGAGCGTGGTCCAGTCGCCGGAGAGGTCGTACTCCGTGCCGTCGACGAGCGTCACGACCTGCGTTCCGAAGATGTCGTCGGCGGCACCCTGGACCAGGCTGCGCGTGAGCTCGGCCATCGTGTCGTAGCTGCCGTACGCCTCGTAGGCCTCGAGCATCGAGAACTCGGGACTGTGCGAGCTGTCCGCGCCCTCGTTACGGAAGTTGCGGTTGATCTCGAAGACCTTCTCGACGCCGCCGACGGCCGCGCGCTTGAGGAACAGCTCGGGCGCGATGCGCATGTAGAGGTCGATGTCGTACGCGTTCATGTGCGTGACGAACGGACGCGCCGCGGCGCCGCCGGGCTGGGTCTGGAGCATCGGGGTCTCGACCTCGATGAAGCCGCGGCTGTGCAGGCTCTCACGCAGGCTGCGGTTCAGCGTCGCGCGCTGGCGGACGGTGTCGCGGGCCAGCGGGCGCGCGATGAGGTCCACGTAGCGCTGGCGCACGCGGGTGTCCTCGGCCAGGTCCTTGTGCAGGACCGGCAGGGGGCGCAGCGCCTTGGACGCGATGGCCCACTCCGACGCGAAGACGGAGACCTCGCCGCGCTTGGACTTGATCGCGCGGCCCTTGGCGAACAGGTGGTCGCCCAGGTCGACGTCGCCCTTGAAGGCGGCGAGCGAGTCCTCGCCGACCTCGGCGAGGCTCAGCATGATCTGGAGGCGCTCGCCCGCGCCGTCCTGGATGGACGCGAAGCACAGCTTGCCCGTGTTGCGGATGAAGACGACGCGGCCCGCGACGCCCACGACGTCCTCGGTCTCCTCGCCTGCCTCGAGGTGGTCGTACGACTTCTTGACGTCCGCGATCTCGTGCGTGCGGTCCACGACCACGGGGTACGCCTCGCCGCCGGCCTCGATGAGGCGGTCGCGCTTGGCGCGCCGCACACGCATCTGGTCGGGGAGGTCGTCATCAGCGGGGAGAGCAGGCTGGTCAGTCACGCCCTCTAGGGTACCGGCGGCACCGGCCGCCGCATTTCGCGGGGGTCCCGGGCCCGGCCTGCCTACCTCCGCATCGTCCCCGCCTCTGCATCGTCCAAGCTTCCCGCCATGCACTACGCACGGATTCACGCGCGACACGCGAGCGTGTCGCGGGTTGGAGTCGGCGCGTCGTCGGGGTGTCGGATTCAGATCCGTGCGGAGTGCATGGGAGAGGAACGATGCTGGGGCAGGGACGATGCGGCAGTTGCCTCGGGTGCCTCGGGCTCGGCGAGCGCCTTCGCTGCCCGGGCCCGCTCGGCCGGCCCGGCTCAGTCCAGGTCGAGGCCCAGGTCGATGATCGGCGAGCTGTGCGTGAGCGCGCCGACCGACATGTAGTCCACGCCGGTCGCCGCGACGTCGGCGGCGTTCTTGAGCGTGAGCCCGCCGGTCGCCTCGATGAGCACCGGCCCGATCTTCTTCTCGCGCGCGCGGACGTCCGCGACGAGCGCGGTCATCTCCTCGATCGGCATGTTGTCGAGCATGAGGAACCTCGCGCCGGCCTTGAGCGCCTCGCGCGCGCCCGCGGCGTCCTCGACCTCGACCTGCACGGGGACGTCGGGGAAGGCCTCGCGGATGGCCTCGATCGCGCCGGTGATCGATCCGGCGGCGGCGATGTGGTTGTCCTTGATCATCGCGCAGTCGTACAGCCCGATCCGCTTGTTGACGCCGCCGCCGCAGCGGACCGCGTACTTCTCGAGCTCGCGCAGGCCGGGGGTGGTCTTGCGGGTGTCGAGCACCTTGGCGCCGGTGCCGGTGAGCGCGGTCGCCCAGCGTGCGGTGTGGGTCGCGACGCCGCACGCGCGCGAGACGAGGTTGAGCATGGTGCGCTCGGCGATCAGCACGACGTGGCCCGCGCCCTCGATCGTGGCGATCGTCGTGCCCGCGGCGAGGCGGTCGCCGTCGGCGACGAGAAGCTCGACCTGGGGCCGCGGCAGCCCGAGCCGCACCGCCACCTCGGCGAGCGCGACCGGGATCACGTCGATGCCGGCGACGACCCCGTCCTCGCGCATGACGATGCGCGCGGACACCTGGGTGGTCGCGGGGATGGTCGCCTGGGTCGTCACGTCGCGACCGGGGAAGCCGCCGAGGTCCTCGCTCAGCGTGCGCCGCACGACGTCGGCCAGCCATGACGCCGACAGGGGACGGTCCTGAGGCTGCTGCTCGGGGTGGACGGGGACGGTGCCCTGGTCGGCGAGAGTGTCACTCGGAGCGCTCATGGGGACATCGTGGCACGAAAAGGGCGCACGTCCTTGGGAAGGGGGTACGGGGAGGGGTATCCTTTGCTGTCATCTAGTGCTTTGGAGGCCCGAATGTCCGAGGTCCACCTCTCCGCCGAGGAGCTCGAGCCCGTCGTCAAGCGTCTGCGCCGCGCGCACGGACAGCTCGCGGGCGTGCTGCGCATGGTCGAAGAGGGTCGCGAGTGCGGTGACATCGTCACGCAGCTCGCCGCCGTGTCCAAGGCGATCGATCGCGCGGGCTTCACGATGATCGCGTCGGGCCTGCAGCAGTGCATCCTCGAGGGAGAGGACGCGGCGGATGCCAAGGTCCGCCTCGAGAAGATGTTCATGGCGCTGTCCTGACACCTGGACGATGCGGCGCGTGCCGCATCGTCCCTGTTCCCTTCCACGTCGCCAAGGTTGACACCTCACCTACCCGCGAACGCATCGTCCCTGGTATTACCGTTGAGAACACGGGACTTCGCGCACTGCTGACGGACCTGGAGGACCAAGGTCTCGCATACCCCCTGGGGTATCTGTTACCGTGGGGTCATCACTCTGTGGAAGGAACACCATGCGCATCGTCATCGTCGGAGGAGTCGCCGGAGGCATGAGCGCCGCCGCGCGCGCCCGCCGCCTCAACGAGTCGGCCGAGATCATCGTCTTCGAGAAGGGCCCGGACGTCTCGTTCGCGAACTGCGGCCTGCCGTACCACGTGGGCGGGGACATCGAGTCCCGCGACGCCCTCCTCCTGCACACCCCCAGGACGCTGGGCGCCTCGCTCGGCCTCGACGTGCGGGTGGACACCGAGGTCACCTCGATCGACCGCGAGGCCAAGACCGTGACCGTCATCGGCCCCGAGGGCAGCGAGGTCGTCTCGTACGACGCGCTCGTGCTCTCCCCCGGCGCCACCGCGTTCACCCCGCCGATCCCCGGCATGGACCTGCCCGAGGTCACGCACCTGCGCACCGTCGACGACGCGACCGCCCTCGCGGCCCGCGTCGGCTCCGCGAAGACCGCGGCCGTCCTGGGCGCCGGCTTCATCGGGCTCGAGACCGCCGAGGCGCTGCGCGAGCGCGGCCTCGAGGTCGCGCTGATCGAGATGGCGCCCCAGGTGCTGCCGCCGCTCGCGCCCGAGATGGCGCGCCTGGTCGAGCTCGAGCTCACCGCGAACGGCGTCGACGTCGTCACGGGCCTCGCCGCCGCGGGCGTCGCGCCCGCCGAGTCCGGCGCCGGCGTCACCGTCACCCTCACCAATGGCGCCTCGGCCGACGTCGACATCGTCGTCGTCTCCGTGGGCGTCCGCCCGAACTCCTCGCTCGCGGCCGACGCCGGCCTCGAGGTCGACGAGCGCGGCGCGATCATCGTCGACGACGAGCAGCGCACCGCCGACCCGAGCATCTGGGCCGTCGGCGACGCGATCGCCGTGAAGAACCAGGTGACTGGCGTCACCGGACCCGTGCCGCTCGCCGGCCCCGCGAACCGTCAGGGACGACGCGCCGCCGAGTCGATCATGGGCGTCGCCAAGCCGGCCAAGCCCGTGCTCGGCACCGCGATCGTCAAGGTCTTCGGCCTCACCGCCGCGATGACCGGCGCCTCGCCCCGCATGCTCGACCAGGCAGGCATCGAGCACGTCGTGCACCACACCCACCACCTCAACCACGCGGGCTACTACCCCGGCGCGGACCAGGTGCACCTCATGGCCGTGTTCTCCCCCGAGGGCAAGCTGCTCGGCGCCCAGGGCGTCGGCCGCGCCGGCGTGGACAAGCGCATCGACGTGCTCGCGACCTCGCTGCGCGCCGAGTTCGACGCCGACGACCTGGCCGAGCTCGAGCTCGCCTACGCGCCGCCCTTCGGCTCCGCGAAGGACCCCGTCAACATGCTCGGCTTCATGATGCAGAACACGGTGCTCGGCACGCTCAAGCTGTGGCACGCGTCCGACGTCGAGTGGGCGCGCGAGAACGCGTTCATCCTCGACGTCCGCTCGCCCGGCGAGTTCACCCGCGGGCACCTGCCCGAGGCCGTGAACATCCCCCACGACCAGATCCGCGAGAACCTGGACCGCATCCGGTCGCTTGCGGACGGGCGGCCGGTGCGCGTCCACTGCGCTTCCGGCTTCCGGTCCTATCTCGCGCACCGCATCCTCGACCAGGAGGGCTTCGACTCCGCGAACTTCGACGGCGGAATGCTCACGATGAACACCGCGCTGCCGGACCTCGAGCTCGTCACCGGCGTCGCGGAGCACGCGACCGCCTGACGCGAACTCCCGCCGCCGACAGTTTGAACCAATCTCGATCCGACACGCCGCGCCACGCGGCGCGACCGGCCTGATCGCCGGGGTGTCGCCGCTGAGATTGGCTCAGACTGTCCGGCGTACCGAACCGTCCCGGGCCCCCATTCCGTCCGACCCGCTCACGCGGCGCGGGCGTCGTGAGGGCCCGGGCGCCGGTTCGGCTCGGCCGCGTGCGCGGTGCGCTGCGCCTCAGCTGAGGTCGAGCGGGACCTTCATCATCGACAGCGCGCCGTCCGGGTCGAGCGTCGCGGCCTGCCGCACCTCCCAGCGCTCGTCGCGCTTCGGGTGGTCGGTGCGCAGGTGCCCGCCGCGGGTCTCCTCGCGCGCATAGGCGGTGCGGACCAGGACCGATGCGGCCTGGAGGACGTTCGACGTCTCCCACTCGGCGACCTGCGGGGCGCCGCCCACGGCCTCCTCGGAGTGGAACTGCTCGCGCAGCCTCTCGAGCTTCACGTCGGAGCGCTCGAGCCCGGCCGCGTCGCGCACCGGCCCCGCACCGTGGTGCGCGAGCTTCTGGATGCGCGGACGCTGCGTCGCGGGCACGAGCGCGTCGGGTCCGGGGCGGACCACCGGCTCGTGCTGCGTGACCACCCCGTCCGCGACCACGGCCGCCGCGTCCTTCGCCGCGCGCGTACCGAAGACCAGGCCCTCGAGCAGGGAATTCGAGGCGAGCCGGTTCGCGCCGTGCACGCCCGAGCACGCGGCCTCGCCGACCGCGTACAGCCCCTGCCTGGTCGAGCGTCCGCGCAGGTCCGTAAGGACTCCGCCCGAGTGGAAGTGCTGCGCGGGCGCGACCGGGATGAGGTCGTGGCCCATGTCGATGCCGCGCGACGCGAGCCGCGCGTGGATGGTCGGGAAGCGCTCCTTGAGGAAGTCGGCGCCGAGGTGGCGGCAGTCGAGGAAGACGTTGTCGGACTCCTCGTCGGCCATCATCCGCACGATCGCCTTGGACACCACGTCGCGCGGCGCGAGCTCGGCGAGCTCGTGCTGGCCGACCATGAACCGCTCGCCCTCGGCGTTGAGCAGGTAGGCGCCCTCGCCGCGCACGGCCTCGGAGATGAGCGGCAGCTGACCCAGCGCGGACGATCCCTCCCACAGGACGGTCGGGTGGAACTGGACGAACTCGATGTCGGCGATCGCGGCGCCGGCACGCAGCGCGGCGCCAAGGCCGTCGGCCGTCGCCGAGGACGGGTTCGTCGACGACAGGAACACCTGGCCGATGCCGCCGGTCGCGAGGATGACGGCCTTGGCGAGCGCGGCGCCGACGCCGTCGCGCGAGCCTTCGCCGATCACGTGCAGGGTGACGCCGCAGATGGGACCGGGGAAGCCCTCGGCGTCTGGCGCCGCGGTGAGCAGGTCGACGACCATCGCATGCTCGATGACCTCGATACCAGGGTCGCCCAGCACGGCATCGAGCTGCGCGATGAGCGCGCGCGAGATCTCGGCGCCGGTCGCGTCGCCGCCCGCGTGCGCGATGCGGTCGCGGTGGTGGCCGCCCTCACGGGTGAGCGTGATCGAGCCGTCGGCCTGGGTGTCGAAGTTCGCTCCGCGGGCGACGAGCTCGCGCACGCGGTCCGGCCCCTCGGTGACGAGCGCGCGCACGGCCCCGGGCGAGCACGTGCCCGCGCCGGCGACGAGGGTGTCCTCGAGGTGCTCGTCGGGCGTGTCCTCGGGGTCGAGCGCGGCGGCGATGCCGCCCTGCGCCCACATGGTCGAGCCGGACAGCAGCTCGCCCTTGGTGACGACGAGGACGCGGTCGACCTTCTGGCGCAGCTCGAGCGCGGCGGTCAGGCCGGCGATCCCGGACCCGACGACGATGACGTCGGCCTGGGCAGTCCATCCGGGCTCGGGGGAACGCAGGCGCTGCACGAAACGGGTCATGCGCCTCAGACTATGCCCGCGCGGGGTGCCTCAGTGTCACGGTCGCCCGGTCGCGATCGCCGGGTCACGGCCGCCCGGCCGGGCTCGCACAGTCAGGCTTGCACAGGGACGATGCGGCGGGACGGCGCCCGTCGCGCGTCACCGCAGGTGCGTGAGGACGTTGTCGATCAGTCGGGTCGCGCCGACGTGCGCCGCGACGGCGATCACGACGTCGCCGCGATACCCGGAGGGCACGGGCTGCGCGTCGGCGGGGTCGAGCGCCTCGAGGTAGTCGACCTCGACCCCCGAGGTGGAGGCGAGGATCTCGCGCCCGGCGGCGAGCGCATCGTCCCTGGAGGCGCCGGTCTCGGCGGCCGCGCGCGCCGCGTTGAGCGCGCGCGACAGCGACAGCGCGCGGGCGCGCTCGTCGTCGGTCAGGTGGACGTTGCGCGAGCTGAGCGCGAGGCCGTCGGAGTCGCGCACGGTCGGCACGGGGACGATGCTGACGGGAAGGTCCAGGTCCCTCACCATCGCGCGGATCGCGATGAGCTGCTGCGCGTCCTTCTGGCCGAAGAACGCGACGTCGGGCTGGACGAGGTGCATGAGCTTGAGGACGACGGTCAGCATGCCGTCGAAGTGCCCGGGACGATGCGCGCCTTCCAGGATGTCGCCGATCGCGCCTGCGTTCACGGTGACGGTGGGATCGCCGTCGGGGTACATGGTGGTCAGGTCGGGAGCGAAGAGGACGTCGACGCCGACCCCCTCGAGCAGCGCGGCGTCCGCCTCGAGCGTGCGCGGGTAGTTGTCGAGGTCGTCCGCGTCGTTGAACTGGAGCGGGTTGACGAAGATGGTCGCGACCACCTGGTCGGCCGAGGTGCGCGCGGTGCGCATGAGCGCGAGGTGGCCCGCGTGGAGGGCTCCCATGGTCATCACGACGGCGCGCCGGCCGGGACTCTCGCCGTGGCGCGGCGGCTCGAGCGCGCGCAGCTCCTCGAGCGTGGTGATGATCCTCATCGGTCCTCCTGGTCGTGCCCCGCAGCACCGGTGTCCTCGGCACCGAGGTCGTCGGGCCCCAGTCCGAGCGCCGCGATGACGGCCGCGTAGCCGTCGGGGCCCAGCCGCCCGCCCGCGAAGGCGAGGTCGGCGGTGGCCTGAGCCATCGCACGGTACGCGGCGAGGGTGTCGGGCGTGCTCGCGAGCGCCGCGAGATGCGCAGCCACGGTACCGGAGTCGCCGCGGACCACGGGACCGGTGAGGGTGGTGACGGCCCCGGGGGCGTCGCCGAGCGCGCCGTCGACCGACGCGTGGGTGAGCGGGCCGAGCACGCGGCCGGGGTTGTCGAATCCGAGGCGAGCGAGCACGGCGCTCGCCTGCGCGACCGCGGTCACGACGTGGTTCGCGCCGTGCACGAGCGCGGCGTGATAAGCGGCGCGGTCGCTTTCGGCGACGACGACGGGCTCGCCTCCCATCTCGACCGCGAGGGCCTGGGCGATGGGCAGGACCGGGGCCGATGCCGTGACGGCGAACGCGGCGTCGCGCAGCCGGGCGCGGTCCAGGCTCGTGCCGGTGAAGGTCATCGCGGGATGGATCGCGAGCGGGATCGCGCCGGCCGCGGCCGCGTCGGAGAGGATCCCCGTGCCGTGGCGGCCGGCGCAGTGGACGACGAGCTGCCCCGCGCGCCAGGCGCCGAGCGTCGCGAGGCCCGCGACGAGCGGCTCGATCTGGTCGTCGGGCACGGTGAGCAGGACGAGGTCGCTCGCGCGGACCACCTCGTCGGGGTCCCTGCGCGGGACGCCCGGCAGGAGGGTGTCGATGCGTTCGATCGACTCCTCGGACGAGCCCGAGGCGCCGACGACCTCGTGGCCGGCCTCGCGCAGCAGGGAGCCGAGAACCGCGCCCACCTTGCCCGCGCCGACGATGCCGATCGCGAGCCGGCCGGGACGCTGAGACGGTTCGGTCATCGCTCGCCTCCGGGCGTGTGCTGGGTCGGATCGGGCACCTGGTTGTCCGTCAGCCCGCCGCTGCCCGGCGCGTCACCCCGCTGCGCAGGTCGCTCGCCGTCGGGCGCGACCGTCACATCGTCCCCCGCGAGCACCTCGTCGACGGCAGGGACGACCGTCGCGAGCCACTGCTCGGGCGTCTGGCGCTTGCGCGACGTCGCGGCCCGCGCGGCCTGCTCCTCGAGCAGGGCGAACGCATCGTCCCGGGAGAGATGGCAGGCGACCGGCGAGACTGGCCCAGGCGTCGAATGGACGACGACGGTGGCGACCTCCGCGGCGCGCTGCAGCGGTCCCTGCGAGAGCCCGAGCGACTGGGTGCGCTCGTGGGGCACGACGACGAGCTCGCGCACCCACCGTCCCTGCCGGATGAGCAGCGCGGTGTCGGTCGCGCGCACGCCGCGATGCTTCCACTGGAACGGGTCGAACCAGCGGGAGCTCCGGGGCGACGCCGTGAACCCGCCTTCCGCGCCCGTGCCGGTCATCGCGCGCGCGATGGTGCCCGCGGGATCGGGGTCGCCGAGGTCGGGCAGCACGAGCCACAGCGCGGCGAGCGCGTCGGCCTGGGTGCCGACGGGCAGCAGGGTCGAGACGTTCGCCTCGCTCTCCTGATAGCCGGCGACGTTGACGCTCAGGCGCCACCACCCGCGCCGGCGCCACAGCAGCGGCTGATGCATCTGCACCGCCTGCACGCGGCCCGGCGGCACGGTCTGGCGGCGGGTCTCGAGCAGCCCGTGGCGCAGCCGCACCCCGTCCGCGGAGATGCCGGCGACGAAGCCGAAGCCGGTGTTGAGGCGGCTCCACACGAATCCCGCCCCCGCGAACAGGACCGGGATGAGGCCCGCGAACGAGCTGCCGATGATCGCGAACAGCATGTGCTCGACCTCGGAGGTCAGCACGAGCACCGCGACGAGCAGGCCGAGCGGGATCGCGGCGAGCCACAGGAACGGGCCCGACAGGACGATCGATCCGATCAGCCTGCCGGGAGGCACCACGAGCAGGTCGCGCTCGGCCGCGGCCGCGATCGCCGGGACTCCCTGATCCGCGCCGGGGATGAAGTCGCGCAGGACCGCGCCGTGATCCGAACCGTGCTCAGATCCGTGCTCGGACGCCTCGGCGCCGCCGGAGAACCCGGCGCCCGCTGGCCCGGCACCCGCGAGCCCGGCGCCCACGCTGGGACCCGACCCCAGCATCGTCCCTGTGCCCGGCATCGTCCCTGGGATCGCCGTTCCCTGGCGGGCCTGCTTGATGCCCGCCGCGAGCGCGAGGATCTCGTTGCGCAGCGCCTCGGCGTCGCCGAGGCGGAGGTACTCGAGCGCGACGGTCGAGCCCTCGCCGCCGGCGACCTCGATGCGCACGGCCGCGAAGCCGAAGACGCGCGCGAGCAGCGGCTGGACCACGTCGACCGCCTGGAGCCGGTCGAGCCTCGCCTGCTTGCTCTGCCGGAACAGGATGCCCTTGCGCAGCTCGACCGAGTCGTCGGTGATCCGGTAGGTCGTCATGCGCCACGACAGGTACGCGCCCGCGACCACGAAGACCGCGATGACGAGGCCGATCAGGACGAGCGTGATGATCGCCGGGCGCCACCCGTCGCCCCCGCCGCCGGCCCACTCGGGCGCGTTGTTGAAGAACCAGTAGGCGCCGATCGCGCCGAACACCGACCACGCGCCGAGGAACGGCGAGACGGGATGCATCCGCGTCCACTCGCGCGGCGCGGTGTTGACCATGGTCGTCACAGTCCCGCCAGCGTCGCCTCGCCGCGGGCCGTGAGGCGGTCGCGCAGGCGCGCGGCCTCCTGGGTCGGCACGCCGGAGATCGACGCGTCGGTGCCTGGGGAGGCGGTGTGCAGCTGGACGCGCGCGAGGCCGAGGGCGCGCGCGACCGGGCCGGCCTCGACCTCCACGAACTGCATGCGGCCGTAGGGCACCACCGTGACGCGCCTGAACATGCGCCCGCGCTTGACGAGCAGGTCGTCGTCCCGCTCGGCCCACGCGTGCGCGCCCACCTGCCGCACGATCACCCACGTGGTCCACGCGACGCCCACGGCGACGACCGCGGGCGCGATCCACACCGCGCCGCCGAAGATCACGGCCGGCACGACGGTCGCGGCGAGCATCAGCAGCGCGGGTACCGCGAACGTGATCAGCCGGGCGGGGATCAGCTTGCGATCCACGTACGTCCACGAGGCGCCCTCGGGCTCGAACCAGGTCATGGGTCCAGTCTGCCAAAGGGGTCCGACGCTGGGGATCCGTCCTGGGGACGATGCGCAGGTGGGGCACGTCGTTGAGCCCGGGACGACGACGGCGAGCTCCGCCGCACCGGTGCTTCCTACGGAAGATACCTGCGGGATCCCGACGCATTGACACCGTTAGGATTCAGCGTCATGGGGGATCAGAAGCAGCGACATCGGTCGCACCTCTGGATCGTCCTAGCGGTCGGGAGCGTAGCGTTCGCCACGCGCTTCATGCCCTATCTCGCCCCAGGGGCCATCTTCACGAAGCAGGAGTACGACGACGGCGTCATGTTCGCCGGCGCGCTCTCGCTGTTGTCGGGCGAGCTGCCGTACCACGACTTCGTCTACCTGCACCCGCCTGGTTCGCTCCTGTGGCTCACGCCGTGGGCATCGCTCGCCGACGTATGGGGCGAGCCCGTCGCGTTCGCGACCACCCGGGTTCTCGGAGCGTTGACCGCCGTCGGGTCCACGGTCCTCATCGCCCTGCTCCTGCGCAGGTTCGGAGCCCCAGCGATGATCGTCGGCTCGGGGCTCTACGCCATCTGGCCGGCGGCGGTGGACACCGAGCAGAAGTACATGCTCGAGCCGGTGCTCAACCTCCTGCTGCTGGCCGCGCTGCTCCTGATGAGCCGAGGCACGCGCCGCGCCGCACTGTCCGCCGGGATGCTCGTGGGGCTGGCGCTCAGCGTGAAGTACTGGGCGATCCTGGACGTCGCGCTCCTCGCGGGAATGGCCTATGCGCGCCTGGGATGGCATGGCGCGTGGCGATTCATCACCGGCGCGGCGGCTGCCGCGGGCGTCGTGGCTCTGCCGTTCTTCATCGCCGCTCCCACCCAGATGTGGGAGCAGACGGTCGTGACTCAGCTCCTGCGCCCCGATGAGGGCAGATCCTTCGTCACGCGCATGGAGTTCTTCGCAACCGCAGACGCATCCTTGTCATGGTTCGTCGCTGGTCTCGTGTTCGCGGTGTTCACCCTGCTGGCGCTGCTTCCCGGGATACGCGCCTTGGTGCGGCGCACGCCTGCCGCCACGTGGGACGACCCGGTGTTCTGGGGTCTGCTCGCGATCACCCATCTGATCGCCGTCCTGCTGAGCAACACCTTCTACTATCACTACGCCACATGGGTCATCGCGCCCCTCTCGCTGTCGATCGGTCACGCCGTGGGCCTGATTCGCCGCCAGCCGCTCCAGATCGCACTGGCGACGGCAGCGGCACTCGTCGCGATGCTCGCCGTGGCCAAGAGCGCACTCAGCATCGAGAGCTCCGACCTCAGACCAGCCGAGATCGCCGCGTGGAGCTCAACGAGGTCGTGCGTGTGGGGATATCCGACCGAGCTCATCCAGGCCGACGCGGTGCGGAAGAACATTCAGAACGGCTGCGCCTTCGACGTCGACCCCTTGGGATTCTGGCTCGTCAGCATTGCCGGATCCGACCCAGAGGCCGTCGACTTCCGAACGCCGGCGGACCTCGAGAGGATCGCACAGCAGATCGAATCCGCGGACGGCGTCATCCAGTACGACCGTGAGACGATCCCTGATGGCTTCTCCATCGCGTCGGACAGCGCAGGAGTGCTGCTGCTCAACCGCGACGGAACCTGATCGGCGGAGCCACTGGCTGGCCCGTCGTGGCGCGGCTCATCACCGTCGGGCGGGTCGCTCCTAGGCGGGCGCGGCCCCGGCGTCGGCGCCCGACGCATCGTCCGAGTCGTCGTCGATCCTGCACCACCGCTCGGCGACGATGCCCGCGACGAGCATGAGCAGCGCGGCGCCTGCCGCGACGAACGCCTCGATCGCCACCTGTCGGCGCGGCGCGTGGTCCCAGTAGGCCAGCAGCGACAGCGCGTAGCCGCCGAAGACGCCGCCCAGCACCGCGCCCGTGTAGGCGCACGCCTGCGCGAACGCGGCGGTCCTGAGCGCGCGCAGCGGCGCGAGGTGATGCCGGTCGCCCCGCTGGTAGGAGCGCACCGTCCACCCCGTCCAGATCGCGATGCCGCCAGCGATGAGGCAGCCGAGGGGCAGCGACAGGGGCACGGTCACGGGCGGGTTGCCGCGGCCGAGGAGCAGCGCGCCGAGCGCCCACGCGAGCGCGAGCGAGACGCCCGCCCAGGCGGCGAGCCGACGCCAGGTCAGGTGGGACACGTCAGGGCTGCGGGCTCTCGCCCTGCTGCGGCTCGGCGACCGTGGTCACCCCGGAGGTGTCGACGTGCTGGACCAGGTCCCCGACGCGACCGCCGTCGTCGCCGGCGAGCACCGCATCGGGCGCGAGCGCCGCCCACGGCACCAGCACGAACCCGCGCTCGCGCGCGCGAGGATGCGGGATCACGAGGTCCTCGGACTCGTCGGCGAGGTCGGCGTACTGGAGGATGTCGATGTCGAGCGTGCGAGGCCCGTTGACCTCGGTGCGGTCGCGGCCGCCGTAGACCATCTCGATGCCCTGGCACGCGGCGAGCAGCTCGCGCGGCGCGAGCGACGTCTCGATGCGGATGACCGCATTGAGGTAGTCCGGCTGCGGGGGTCCGCCGACGGGCGTGGTCTGCACGAGCGGCGACGCGCCGGTCACGGTGATCCCGCTGATGCGGTGCAGGTCCGCGACAGCGCTGGACAGCGTCGTCGCCATGTCGCCGAGGTTCGCGCCGAGCGCGAGGTACGCGTCGACCGGCTGGAAGGGGCGCTTGTCGAAGACGTCGTGCGCGGGGCCGATGCCGTCGGCCGAGAGCGGGTCGTCGCCCTTGCCTGCCGACGATCCGATGCGCTTGTCCGACCACAGCCCGCCGGTGCGGACGTCGCGGCGGATCCGCACGGTCACGTCGCCGAACTCGACGTGCAGCGGCGCCTGGGGCTTGTGCACGACGACGTCCACGCAGAACACGCCGTCCATCTCGAGCACCGCGCGCGCGATCTGCTCGGCGACGGTCTCGAGCAGGTTCGCCGGGTCGCCCCCGAGGACCTCGGCGGCGCGGTCGGCGATGTCGGAGTAGTTGATGGTCTTGGTGAGGTCGTCGGACGCGGCGGCGGCGCGCGTCGAGGTGTGCGCGACGACGTCGGCGAAGAACAGCTGCCCCGTCTCCTGCTCGTTGGCGTTGACGCCGTGGAAGCCGGTGACGCGGATGCCGTGCACCGCGATCTGGTCCAGCTCCCGGCCATTCTTCACGTAGGGAAGCGCATCCATCGTCATCTCCTCATCGTGCCTTGTACCCGGCTGTTGTCAATCGCGACGCGACCGAGATCGCGTCACGTGCGGCGGCGGCGTCGTGGACGCGCACGGCCCACGCTCCCTCGAGCGCGCACACGGTCGTGACGGCCGTCGTCGCGGCCTCGCGGTTGGACGGGTCCGCGCCGTCTCCCCCGCCGCTCGCGATGGCCGCGCCGAGGAATCGCTTGCGCGAGGCGCCGATCAGGACGCGGTGGCCCTGGGACCAGTCCTGCCAGCGCGCGATGAGCGGCCAGTTGGAGTCGGTGACCTTCGCGAAGCCCAGTCCCGGGTCCAGGACGATGCGGTCGCTTGCGACGCCTGCCTTGGTGAGGGCGTCGACGCGCTGGCTCAGCTCGTCGCGCACCTCTTGGACGACGTCGTCGTAGCGGTCGGCCTTGTCCATCTCGGTCGAGTGCGCGCGCCAGTGCATCGCGACGTAGTCGCAGCCGAGGTCGGCGACGGTGCTCGCCATGTCGGCGTCCGCGAGGCCGCCCGAGACGTCGTTGACGATGCTCGCGCCGGCCTCCACCGCCGCGCGCGCGGTGGCTGCGTGCATCGTGTCGATGCTGAGAGTCACGCCCTCCTGCGCGAGGGATCGGATCACGGGGACGACGCGGTCCTGCTCCTCGGCCGGTTCGATGCGGCCCGCGCCGGGGCGCGTGGACTCGCCTCCCACGTCGACGATGCTCGCGCCCTGGTGCCGCAGCTCGAGCCCGCGCGCGATCGCGGCGTCGACGGTGTCCCAGCGGCCGCCGTCCGAGAACGAGTCCGGGGTGACGTTGAGGATGCCCATGACGAGCGTGCTCATCGTGCTCCCGTCACCTGCCCGCGATGAGGCTCATCGCCTCCGCGCGTGTGGCCGCGTGGCGCATGATGCCGCGCACCGCCGAGGTGACGGTGCGGGAGCCGGGCTTGCGGACGCCGCGCATCGACATGCACAGGTGCTCGGCCTCGACCACGACGATCACGCCGCGCGCGCCGAGCTCGTCGACGAGGGCGTCTGCCACCTGGGTCGTGAGGCGCTCCTGCACCTGCGGGCGGCGGGCGTAGAGCTCGACGAGGCGCGCGAGCTTGCTCAGCCCCGTGATGCGGCCGTCGGTGCCGGGGATGTAGGCGACGTGCGCGACGCCGTGGAACGGAACGAGGTGGTGCTCGCACATCGAGTACAGCTCGATGTCCTTGACGAGGATCATCTCCTCGTGGCCGAGCTCGAACACCGTGGACAGCACGTCCGCGGGGTCCTGTCCGATCCCCGAGAAGAACTCGGCGTAGGCACGCGCGACGCGGGCGGGCGTCTCCTGCAGACCGTCGCGCTCAGGGTCGTCGCCGATGGCGACGAGGATCTCGCGCACCGCAGCCTCGATGCGTGGCTGGTCCACCGCCATCGTCAGCGCCGCCCTGAGGTGCGAGGGCCGGTGACGGCCTGGCGCATCGTCCCCATCAGTCCTGCCCGAGGGTCTCGGTCGCGCCGGTGCCCGGCGCATCGTCCTGGCCGTCGGCCTCGCTCTCGGCGACCTCCTCCACGGGGGCGGTGGCCGGGGCCTCCTCCTCCGGCAGCGGCGCCGGGGCGTCCTTGGGCGCCCACTCGCCGCTCACCCAGTGGTCGCGGCGGTCGAGGTGGACGACGTCGGCGAAGATGTCCGCCAGCTCGGCCTCGTTGAGGGTCTCCTTCTCGAGGAGCTCCGCCGCGAGACGGTCGAGGACCGCGCGGTTGTTCTGGAGCGACCAGGTCGCCTCGGCCATCGCGTTGTCGAGCAGCTTGCGCATCTCGTCGTCGACGATCGCGGCCATGCGCTCGGAGTACTCGCGCCCGTGGCCCATGTCGCGGCCCAGGAACACCTCACCCGAGCTGCCGGACAGGCGGACCGAGCCGATCTCCGTGCTCATGCCGTACTCGGTGACCATCTGCTTGGCGATGTCGGTCGCCTGCGAGATGTCGTTCGACGCGCCCGTGCTCGGGTCGCCGAACACGAGCTCCTCGGCCACGCGACCGCCCATCGCGTACGCGAGGTTGTCGAGCAGCTGGTTGCGGGTCTTCGAGTAGCGGTCCTCGGCGGGCATCACCATCGTGTAGCCCAGCGCGCGGCCGCGCGGCAGGATCGTCACCTTGGTGACCGGGTCCGTGTGGTTCATGGCCGCCGCCACGAGCGCGTGACCGCCCTCGTGGTACGCCGTGACGCGCTTGTCGTGGTCGTTCATGACGCGGGTGCGCTTCTGCGGGCCGGCGATGACGCGGTCGATCGCCTCGTCGAGCTCGCCGGGGCCGATGCGCTTCTCGTCGCGGCGGGCCGTGAGCAGCGCGGCCTCGTTGAGGACGTTCGCGAGGTCCGCGCCGGTGAAGCCCGGGGTGCGGCGCGCGACGGACTCGAGGTCCACCTCGGGCGCGATCGGCTTGCCCTTCGCGTGCACCTCGAGCACCTTGCGTCGTCCCTTGAGATCCGGCGCGTCCACGCCCACCTGACGGTCGAAGCGGCCCGGGCGCAGGAGCGCGGGATCGAGGATGTCGGGGCGGTTGGTCGCCGCGATCATGATGATGTTCGTGTTGATGTCGAAGCCGTCCATCTCGACGAGCATCTGGTTGAGGGTCTGCTCGCGCTCGTCGTGACCGCCGCCGAGGCCGGCGCCGCGGTGGCGTCCGACGGCGTCGATCTCGTCGACGAAGATGATGGCGGGCGCGTTCTTCTTGGCCTGCTCGAACAGGTCGCGCACGCGGCTCGCGCCGACGCCGACGAACATCTCGACGAAGTCGGAGCCCGAGATGGAGAAGAACGGCACACCCGCCTCGCCCGCGACGGCGCGCGCGAGCAGGGTCTTGCCCGTTCCGGGAGGGCCGTAGAGGAGGACGCCCTTGGGGATCTTCGCACCGACGGCCTGGAACTTGGCCGGGTGCTCGAGGAACTCCTCGATCTCGCGCAGCTCGTCGACCGCCTCGTCCACGCCGGCGACGTCGTCGAACTTCACCTTCGGCATGTCCGGGTTGACCATCGAGGCCTTCGACTTGCCGAACTGCATGAGCCGGCCGCCGCCGCCCTGCATGCTCGACAGCAGGAACCAGAACACCACGACGATCAGCAGCAGTGGGATGAAGGTGATGAGGAGGCTGGTCCAGATGCTCGTGGTCGCGAGCTCGGCGTCGTAGCTGGTCGCGCTTGAGTCCTCGACCGCCGCGACGACGTCCTGCCCCTGCGGCTCCGCATACGTGAAGTAGACGACGTCGGACAGGTCCGCCCAGTCGTCGGGAGCGCCGTCAGGCAGGTTGTCGGCCAGGTTCTCGATGAGGGTCAGCTCGACCCGCTGGTCGCCGTCGACGATCTTGGCCTGCTCGACGACGCCCGAGCTCAGCAGCTCGAACCCCTCCGAGGTGTCGACGCGGTCCGTGCGCGGGCTGAAGAAGCCGGAGACGATCCAGCCGAGGGCGATGATCAGCACCGCGAGGAGCAGGAGGCGAGGGAGATTCTTCATCGTGTTACGACTCTAACCGAGGCCCCCGACAAGCAGGCCACGGTTTCGCCCCAGGCAGACACCTCGTGCCTGCCCGTGCACTCCGCACGGATTCCCGGCCGACGCGCCAGCGTGTCGGCCTCCGACGCGGCGTGTCACCGGGGTGTCGCGGCCAGATCCGTGCGGAGTGCATGGAGGGAGAAGGGTCGGAAGTGCCGCCCAGCGCACCGGTCAGCCTTCCGAGCGGACTCGCCAAACGGTCGCGAGTACGTCCGCGAGCACCTCGTCCGGTCGGTCACGCACCTCCGCGAACGTGAACCGGAGGAAGTCCCGGCCGTTGATGGTGTGGGTCCGGTCGCGGTGGCGATCGTTGAGAAACGCCTGAGGGTCAGAGTGATACGTGGCACCGTCGATCTCGATCACGATGCCCTCGACGACGAGGTCGACACGTCCGATGGCCGGATACCGCCGTTGAACGACCGGCTTGAATCCAGCCTCGACGAGCAGGACGCGAGCGAAGGTCTCACCGGGGCTCTCACTTCGCGGGTCGACGTGGGCGTCCAACCAATCGCGTTGAGCCCTCGGAGTGATCGTGAAGCGCCGCGCGATCCGGAGCGGGACGAGACCCTGACGAACAGCAGCGTCCAGAGCAGCGAGCTGCGCCCTCGGCTCAAGACAGCGAGACGATAGGTCGAGTGCCGTCGCGACCGAGGCCCACGAGAGCTCTCCGTACCGATCCGTCCGGTGGATCACGACGTCCTCCATCGGACGCAACCCCGGACGCGCCTCGCTCCGTGACATCGGCACGACAAGGTGGGTTCTGAGATCAGACGGCACGACCGGCAGGCCCGCGTCGGCAAGGACCGTCAGGCAGCTCGGGACGGCCCGGAAGACGGTCGCGCGCTTGTCACTCTCGCGAGCCGACGTCAGGGCGTAGCAGCCTCGGTGAACACGGACGATTCGGCCCTCGGCCACAGCGGTCGCCAGACGCTGCCGACTGACCCCACTGTCAACGAGGTCCTTCCAGCGGGCGGCGCCGCCGGCGGCGAGGAGAGCTCGAACGGGGTCCATCCCACGAGGAGACCTGGCGATCGAACCCCGACACGTCCCGCATCGTCCTTGTGTGGACGACGAGCGTCACCGACCGGCCTGGGGACGCCGCAACGCCATGCACTGCGCACGGATTCAGGTCCGACACCCCGGGCGACACTCCGGATCCCAGGCCGACACGCTGGCGTGTCACGCGGGAATCCGTGCGGAGTGCATGCAGGAGGGGAATGCGGGAACGAGCGGACGAGCCCCTACTCCCCCTCGTACACCGCCGGGTTGAGGATCGCCACGAACGGGAGCGTGCGGTACTTCTCCGCGAAGTCGAGCCCGTAGCCGACCACGAACTCGTTCGGGATGTCGAAGCCCAGGTAGCGGATCGGAACGTCGACCTTCACGGCGTCCGGCTTGCGCAGCAGCGCCGCGATCTCCACAGACTCGGCACCGCGCGACTGCAGATTCCCCAGAAGCCACGACAGGGTCAGCCCCGAGTCGATGATGTCCTCCACGATGAGGACATGCTTGCCAGTGAGATCCGTGTCGAGGTCCTTGAGGATCCGGACGACGCCCGAGGACTTCGTGCCCGACCCGTACGACGAGATCGCCATCCAGTCCATCTGCACCGTGGGCGGCATCCGCCGCGCGAGGTCCGCCATCACCATGACCGCGCCCTTGAGCACGCCGAGCAGCAGCAGGTCCTTGCCCTCGTAGTCGTGGCGGATCTGCGCGGACATCTCGTCGAGCTTCCGGCCGATGTCGTTCTCGCTGACGATGATCTTGGTGAAGTCGTCCATGTCGAACGTCTGGTCCACGCGAGGCTCCTCAGAGATGTTCCAGTGGTACGGGCCGACGAACCCGAAAGCAGGTCGGCCCGCGGTGAGCGCCGACTAGGCCGGACGCTCGAGGGGGTGGGTGATCACAAGCCTGCCATATTCGCGCCGCGCCTCGTAGCCGCCGGGCAGCGACACCGCGCCCTGCCCCTTGTACTGCGTGACGAGCGCGTCGAGCGCCTTGACGTGCACGGTCGCGAGCGGCCCCGCACCCTTCGCCTCGGCGAGCATCTTGAGCATGCGCGAGCGGATCGCGTCGGGCAGCGCGGCGAGCATGTCGCACCGCCACTCGTCGGAGCGGACGGTCGACGCGGAGGTGCTCATCGCGGACCGGGCCTGGCGGTCGAGCTCGTCGGCGTCGGCCTGGAGCAGCGCGGCCGAGCGGGCGAGCCCGGAGACGACGCCGGGGCCGAGCACGTCGGTCAGGGCCGGCATGACGCTGGCCCGGAGGGCGGAACGGCGCGGGCCGTCGGGATCGGTGTTGGTCGGGTCGTGCCACGGGTCGAGCCCCTGCGCGGCGCACGCGGCGACCGTGTCCGAGCGGCGCACGGACAGGAACGGGCGGGCGATGCGGCCCCGACGAGGCGGGATGCCCGACAGCGCGCGGGCCCCGGAGCCGCGCGCGAGCGCGAGCAGCACGGTCTCGGCCTGGTCGTCCATGGTGTGGCCGGTGAGGATCTGCGGGTCGTGCCCGCCCTCGGCGTCGACGCGCGCGTCGATCGCGTCGTACCTGGCCTTGCGCGCGGCGGCCTCGAGCCCACCCTCGCGCCCCACCGTCACCTTCTCGATGAACACGTGGAACAGCCCGGCGAGCCTGGCCTGCTCGGCCGCGTGCTGGGCGACCTTGTCGGACCCCTCCTGGAGGCCGTGGTCCACGATGATCGCGCCCGTGAGGTAGCCCTCCTTGCGGCCCACGTACGCGGTCGCGGCCGCGAGCGCCAGGGAGTCGGGGCCTCCCGAGAGCGCGACCCACACGCGCGTGCCGATCGAGAGGCCGTCGAGGGCCTGCCTCACCGCGGAGCGGCAGACGGCGACGGAGGGGTGCGGCGCGCTCACGGGCGCACCTCGGGCGCGCCCGGCCCACCCGCGCACAGACCGGTCCTCACGTCATCCCTCACAGCCACATCCTGCCAGCGCCGCGACGAAGTCGTCGATGGCCGCGCGTGGAGCCGTCTGCCCCTGAGGCATCCCGTCGAGCAGCGTCGCGAACACGAGCCAGCGCCCGTCGGCGGTCTCGACGATCCCGGTGAGCGCGGTCACGCCGGTGAGCGATCCCGTCTTCGCGTACCCGCGGCCGATCACCTCGTCGGTGCCCGCGCGCTCCGCGACGGTCCCCTCGACGCCCATGACGGCCAGCCAGTCGAAGACCCCGGTGTCGCCCTCGTCCAGCAGCGCGGCGGCCCGAAGCGCCCCGACCAGCTGGTTCGGGGTGATCTGGTTCTTGTCCGAGAAGCCCGCGCCGTCGTGCAGCTCGAGCCCGGTCGTGTCGACGCCGAGCCCCTCGAGCGCCTCCGTGACCGCGGCCGCCGCGCCGGACGGCGTAGCCTCGCGCCCGGTCTCGAGCGCGAGGATGCGTCCCACCTGCTCGGCGACCGTGTTGTCGGAGTCGCGCAGCAGGTACGTGACGATGTCGGACAGGGGCGCGGACTCGACGCTCGCGACGACGTTGGAGGTGTCGACCTTCGCCGGCACCGAGGTCGACGAGGTCGCGTTCGACGCGGTCGAGTGCGACACGGCGACAGCCGTCGCCACGGCCGCGGCCCCGGAGGACAGGAACGATGCGGACGATGCGGCGGTCGCGTCGGTCGAGTCGGTCGAGTCGGTCGCGTCGGTCGCGTCGGTCGCGTCGGCGTCCCCGGAGGAATCGGTCGTGCCGGACGAATCGGCTGAGTCCTCGGCCGTCGCGTCCGCGTCCCCCTCGTCGACATAGCCGACGTCGATGCCGCGGGCGGACAGCAGGTCGGAGAAGGTCACCAAGGTGTCGGTCACGGGCGTGTTGGAGCGCTGCGCGTACTCGTCGTCCGTGAGCCGTCCCTCGTCGATCGACAGCCCGGTCACGCGCCCGGCGTAGCCGAACTGGAGCGCGTAGTCGGGCCACGCGTCGGGGTAGGCGGGGCCGGGGAAGTCGGAGGTATCCACGGCGACCGTGACCGTGCCCAGGTCGGTGCCGATCGCGTCGACCACCGCATCCGCGAGATCAGCGAGACCCGCGTAGCCGTTGGCGATCGAGGGCCCGCCGGTCTCGGCGATCTCCTCTGCCGTGTACTCGCTGAGGTCGCCGCCGTGCCCGTACCCTGCGGCGAGCAGGATGTCGCCGCCCGCGATCAGGGTCAGGGTGCTCGTGTCCGGGTCCCACGCGACGTCGGTGCTGATGCGGTAGTCCTCGCCGAGGGTCGTCGTCGCGGCGACCGCTGTAAGGACCTTCGTGGTCGACGCGGGCACCTGCGCGTCGTCGGCGTCGAGGTCCACGAGCTGCTCGCCGCTCAGCAGATCCACCACGGAGACGTTCGTCGAGGTGCCCGTGCGCGAGTCGTCGCGCAGGTCCTGCGCGTACGACTGGAGGACCCCGGCCGACGGGACGGGCGCATCGTCCCCGATCCCGGTGAGCACCGCATCGTCCATGGACGATGACGGGGCCGGCGACGCGGTCAGGAACGGCGCCGCGACGAGCGGCTCCGGGTCCGTCGTGAGGAAGCCGGGCACCACATCGGCGACATCGGCGGCGAGGTAGCCGAGCGCCAGCACGGAGGGGACCGCGATCGCGGCCACCAGCGTTCTCCCCATCCCAGACCCTTCGTGTCGATGCGTCACACTAGTATCCAGTTATCTGTCGCAGCGGCCGGACCCGGTCGTGTCCCCGTTAGGTTAGGACTGTCATGGAGTTCGACGTCACCATCGAGATCCCCAAGGGCTCGCGCAACAAGTATGAGGTGGACCACCACACCGGCCGCATCAAGCTGGACCGGATGCTGTTCACCTCGACGCGCTACCCGGACGACTACGGGTTCATCGACGGCACGCTCGGCGAGGACGGCGACCCGCTCGACGCGCTCGTGCTGCTCGAGGAGCCGACGTTCCCCGGCTGCCAGATCCGCTGCCGCGCGCTCGGCATGTTCCGCATGCGCGACGAGGCCGGCGGTGACGACAAGGTGCTGTGCGTGCCCGTCGGCGACCAGCGCCAGACGTGGCGTCAGGAGCTGACCGACGTGTCGGACTTCCACCGCCTCGAGGTCCAGCACTTCTTCGAGGTCTACAAGGACCTCGAGCCCGGCAAGTCCGTCGAGGGCGCGACCTGGGTGGGCCGCTCCGAGGCCGAGCAGGAGATCGAGGAGTCGTTCGAGCGCGCCGCCGGAACCCCGTTCGCGCACATGAACCCGCTGTACCCGCCGCAGGAGCACTGACTCGCTGCTTTCGCGAAGGCCCCTGGGAGACCGGGGGCCTTCGTCGTGTCCAGGGATTTGCCAGGGACGATGCGGGAGGCGCCCCCACGGGGCGCGCGGACGATGCGGTGGCTGGGTCAGACGCGGCCGGCGTACGGCATGATGTCCGACACCGCCCAGTTGTTGTAGACGCGCGTGCCGGCGAGGTGGCCGGGGCTCGACGCCTCCATGACCTTGCCGTTGCCGATGTAGATCGCGACGTGATAGATCGCCGACGCGTTCTTGCCCGTGCCCCAGAAGATCAGGTCGCCGACGCGCAGCTGCGAGAACGAGACGTGCGTCGTGTACGAGTACTGCAGGCGCGAGCTGTGAGGGATGTAGTAGCCGACCGAGCCCCACGCCGCCTGGGTCAGGCCCGAGCAGTCGTAGGCCGGGCCGCTTCCCGCGTAGGCGTAGGTCGCGCCGGTGAGGCTGATCGCGTAGGTCGCGGCGGACTGCCCCTGCGACGCGGTCGACTTCCACGAGCTCGAGGAGCTCGAGCCGGAGCTGGAGGATCCGCTGCTCGAGGAGCCGGAGGACGAGCTGGAGCCGGAGTTGGAGGATCCGCTGCTCGAGGAGGACGACCCGGAGCTGGAGGATCCGCTGCTCGACGAGCCGGAGGACGAACTGGAGCCGGAGCTCGACGAGCCGCTCGACGACGAATCGTCATCGTCGTCCGAGCTCGAGGAGCCCGACGAGCTGGAACCCGAGGAGCTGGAGCCCGACGAGCTGGACCCGGACGACGAGCTCTTGTCGGACGAGCTGGAGCCGGAGCTGGAGGATCCGGAGCTGGAGGAGCCGCTCGACGACGAGCTCTTCGACGACTCCTTCTCGGCGGCAGCGGCCTCCTCGGCGGCCTTCTTCGCGGCCGCTGCCTCGGCTGCCTTCTTCGCGGCGGCCGCGTCCTCCGCCTCCTTGGCGGCGGCGGCCTCGGCGGCTGCGTCTGCCGCGGCCTGCTCCTCGGCAGCCTTCTGCGCGGCGGCGGCCTCGGCGGCGGCACGCTCGGCGGCGAGCCCGTCCTGGCGCTCCTGCTCGAGCGCGACGGTCGTGTTGTTGAGCTCGGCGAGCTTCGCGATGGCCTCGGTCTGGACCGCGGCGGCCGAGTCGACGGCAGCGTTCGCGTTCGACTGCGCGGCCTGCGCGGTGTCGAGCGAGTCGCTCGCCTCCTGCTCGGCAGCGCTCGCGGTGTCGGCGGCGTCCTCAGCCGCGGCGCGCATCGTCTCCGAGACGAGCTCGGCGGCCTTGACCTGCTGAAGCGCGGACTCGACCTGGCTCGACGCGCGGTCGAGCGACTCGGTGCGGGTGATGACCTCGTCGAAGCCGTCGGCGGTCATGATCGCCTCGAGCGAGGCGAGGTCGCCGCCGTTGCGGTAGTCCGCGAGCGCGACGGCGGCGAGCGCGGAGGTCGCCTCGTCGAGCGCCTCGTCGGCCTCATCGGCGCGCGCGTTGGCGGAGAAGAGGTCGCGCTGGGCCGTGATGTTGGCCTCCTGCGCGACGTTGTAGTCCTCGGCGGCGCTCAGCGCGGCGATGTTCGCCTCCTGCGCGGCGCCCTCGAGCTGGGCGATAGCGGCGTCGAGCTGGGAGACGGTCGCGGCCTGATCCTCGGCGGCGGCCTGCGCGGCGGCGATGTCGTCGGCGCCCGGGTAGGCCTCGGCGGCGGTGGAGTTGACGACGGTGAGCACCGAGGCGACGAGCGTGAGCACGAGCGCGCCAGCCGATCGCCGACCCGCGACGAGGACCCCTGCCATGCGATGCGTTGCTTCCACGTTCTCCTCGCGCGCGTGCGCTGAAACTCGTGCGGCGAACCTCTTCGGGCCGGATGACCGGGCCCTCGAGATTCGGTTCGCGACCCCCGGACCGGGTGCGAACGCTCCCAAACTACCCGCAATACTCACGAGGCGCTAGAGGCTCATGTGACAGATGTGACAAACCTGGCTCGGCCCGGGCGCGACGTCGGTGAGATGCGCGATCCGCCTCGCCGGGCCCCACCCTGCGCGCCGCAGCCGGTCGCGGACATTCTCTGACACAGCGCCGCCCCGATGCGCGGCGTGTCGCGCCCGACACGCCGCGCGAGCCGTCCGCGCTGTGTCAGAAAGTGTCCGGCCGGGGCGGCTGGCGGCGAGCAACCGCGCCCCACGCCAGCGCCTGGCCCCGGCGCGAACACCGGCCGGGGCCCCCACGCCCCGCACCCCGCCCCTCAGGCACCACCTCCGAACCCCGTGCCCTAGGCTTGGACCGCTATGGACGACGACGGCATCGAGACAGACGCCTGGGCCGCCGATGAGGGCCCCGGGCCCGGCGCGCCCATCCCCGCCTCCGCCGCGTGGCGCGAGGGCGATCACCCTGGCAGACGCCTGTTCCTGAGCCTCGGCGACCTGCCGCTTGAGGCCGACCCGACCGGCGTCCTCCCGGATGCGGTCCTCGCCTACGAGACGTGGGGCGAGCTCAACGCCGCCAAGGACAACGCGGTCTACATCGCGCACGCTCTCACGGGCGACAGCCACGTGTTCGGCCCCGCCGAGCCCGGCCACCACACCGGTGGCTGGTGGAACGCGATGGTCGGTCCGGGCCGGCCGATCGACCCGGCGAAGCACTTCATCGTCTCCGCGAACGTGATCGGCGGCTGCCAGGGCAGCACCGGCCCCGCATCGCCGCACCCCGAGGACGGGATGCCGTGGGGCTCGCGCTTCCCGTACGTGACGATGCGCGACATGGTGAGCGCGGAGATCCTCCTGGCGAACCACCTCGGCGTCGACAAGTGGCGCCTCATGGCCGGGCCGTCGATGGGCGGCATGCGCGCGCTCGAGTGGGCCGCGATGGAGCCGCACCGCGTGGGCGCGATCTCGCCGGTGGGCTCGACGGGCGCGACGACCGCGGACCAGATCGCGTGGTCGACCTCGCAGATCGCCGCGATCCTCGCCGATCCGAAGTTCCGCGGCGGCGACTACTACGGTGCGGCCGACGGCGACGGGCCGCACGTGGGGATCGGCATCGCGCGCATGATCGCGCACACCACGTACCGCTCCGCGGGCGAGCTCAACGACCGCTTCGACCGCAACTACCAGGGAGATTCGGACCCGCTGGGCAAGGGCGGGCTGTTCGCGGTGCAGTCGTACCTCGAGCATCACGCGCGCAAGCTCGCGCGGCGCTTCGACGCGAACACCTACATCGCACTGGCGCGCGCGATCCAGTCCCACGACGTGGGTCGCGGCCGCGGCGGCGTGGAGACCGCCCTGGCGCGGTACACGGACAAGGCGCTCGTCATCGCGATCGACTCGGACCGCCTCTACCCGATGCAGAACTCGCAGCGGCTCGACGCGGCGCTGTCGGGCTCGGACGGCATCAAGGTGGTCCACTCCCCCGTCGGCCACGACGGCTTCCTCGTGGAGGCGGCGCAGATGATCGCCTTCATGGAGGAGTTCGAGCGCACGCTGTAGTCCGGCGCGCCTCGGTCATGGGGACGATGCTGGGGCAGGGACGATGCGACCCCCACCTCCCCTGCCCTCCCCACCCCCCGGTGACAGTTCGAACCAATCTGAATCCGCCACGCAGCGCGACACCCCGGCGAGTCCGCGACTCGCCGGGGTGCCGGCCGTGAGATTGGTTCAAACTGTCGGCGGAGGCGCCGCAGTCAGCGCGAACGCTCCAGTCAGCGCGTCACAGCTCCGTCAGCACCTTCTCGATGATCGCGAGGCCGGTCTCGGCCTCGTCCGCGGTGATGACGCACGGCGGGACCACGTGGATGCGGTTGTCGGCGATGAACGGCAGCAGGCCGTGCTCCATGAGCGACTTCTTGATGGCGCCCATGGTCGCGGCGGGCAGCGGCTCCTTCGTCTCGGCGTCAGCCACGAGCTCGATGGCCCAGAACACCCCGACGCCGCGCACCTCGCCGATCACATCCAGCCGCGACGCCATCGCGGACAGGCGCGGACCGATCACGGTCTCGCCGATCATCGCGGCGTTCTCGACGACGCCCTCGGTCTCCATCGCCTCGATGGTCGCGACGATCGACGCCATCGCGAGCGGGTGGCCCGAGTAGGTGAGCCCGCCGGGGAACACGCGGTCGTCGAACGTCTTCGCGACAGCCTCGGAGATCATCACGCCGCCGGCGGGAACGTAGCCGGAGTTGACGCCCTTGGCGAAGGTGATGAGGTCGGGCGTGATGCCGAAGTGCTCGTGCGCGAGCCACTTGCCGGTGCGGCCGAAGCCCGCCATGACCTCGTCGATGATGAGCATGATCCCGTAGCGCGACGCGATCTCGCGGGCGCCCTGCATGTAGGCGGCGGTCGGCATGATCACGCCGGCGGTGCCGGGGATCGCCTCGAGCAGGATCGCCGCGATGGACGACGGCCCCTCGGCGACCACGGTGCGCTCGAGGTGCTCGAGGGCGCGCGCGGCGTCCTCCTCGGCGGTGGTGGCCCAGAAGTTCGAGCGGTACGCGTAGGGCCCGAACACGTGCACGTGGCCAGTCGCGTACTCGTTGGGGATGCGGCGCCAGTCGCCGGTCGCGACGATGGCCGCGCCGGTGTTGCCGTGGTACGAGCGGTAGCGCGAGATCACCTTGTCGCGGCCGGTGTGGAGACGCGCCATGCGGATGGCGTTCTCGATCGCGTCGGCGCCGCCGTTGGTGAAGAAGATCTTGGTGAAGCCCTCGGGCGCGTGCTCGAGGATCTTCTGCGCGGCCTTGGCGCGGGCGTCGTTCGCGTACGCGGGGCCGATCGTGGCGAGGCGCGCGGCCTGCTCCTGGATCGCGGTGACGACGGCGGGGTGCTGGTAGCCGATGTTGACGTTGACGAGCTGGCTCGAGAAGTCCAGGTACTCCTTGCCGTCGAAGTCCCACACCTTCACCCCTGAGCCGCTCGCGATCGGGATGGGCGCGAGCGTCGCCTGCGCGGACCAGGAGTGGAAGACGGATCCGGTGTCGGCCGCGGAGATGGTCGCGTTGTCGCTGGGCTGGATGAAGGGCGACTGGGTCATGGAGTCCTCCTGGGCTGGGATTGCGGCGGGCCCCGCCAGGGCGCGCACGGGCTGGGCACATGGACGATGCGGTGGCGGGTGGGACGGACGATGTCCCGTGGTCGATCCTGCCGTCGTCGCCCGGGACGGGCGCTGGCGGATTCGTCGATCGGACTATCCTCAATTCATCAGTTCGGATAGACGGGGTCGCGCGCGCGACCGCGGGGACTCCCCGAGCGCGACGACCAGCACCCCGGAAGGAGGCGCGATGCCCACGACGCTCACCACGCTCCTTGAGGACCGCGACCTCGCCCTGAGCGTCCTCGTGCCCGGCGACCCCGCGCTCCACGACGCGCCCCTCGCGTGGGCCCACAGCTCGGACCTCGCGGACCCCACGCCCTGGCTCACCGAGGGTGGGCTGCTGCTCACCGACGGCGTGAGCTTCATGGAGTCGGCCACGCTGGCGGCGGTCGAGGAGTACGTGACGCGACTCCAGGACGCGGGCATCCTCGCGCTCGGCTTCGCGGTCGGGATCGCGCACGACTCGGTCCCGGAAGCCCTCATCACCGCGTGCGATCACGCCCGACTGCCGTTGCTCCAGGTGCCGCAGGCGACGCCGTTCATGCAGATCATCAGGCACGTCTCGGACGCGATCGCGAAGGACGACCGCGCGCGCCTCGAGGCGAGCCTGGACGCCCAGCGCGCCGTCGCCCGCGCCGCGCTGCGACCCGACGGCCTGCGCGCGATCCTCACCGAGCTCGAGCTGCGCCTCGGCACGTGGGTCGCGATGTTCGACTCGTCGGGCGAGCGCGTCGAGGTCGACACGCGCCGCGCGGTGCCCGCCGAGGCCGAGGGCCCGGTGACGGAGGCCGCGGCACGGCTGCTCGCGAAGGGCAGGCCGGGGTCGATGCGCCTGGACGATGCGGGCGTCACCGCGACCCTGGAGACGATCGGCCGCAGCAGTCCCCTGCGGGGCGTCCTGGCGGTCGGCGCGGCCAAGAGCCTGGACACCGCGGGCGCGGACCTGGTCTCGAGCGTGATCGCCCTCGCGGGCATCGCCCTCGAGCAGTCCCGCACGCTCGACGCGGCCAGGCGTCGGCTCCGCCTCGGGATCCTCGAGCTGCTGCGCTCGGGCACGTTCGACGTCGCCGACTCGACGGCCCGCGCGCTGTGGGGAGGCCTCCCCGTCGCCCCGCTCGTCGTGACGCTGGCCGAGCCCGGCGCCGACAGCGGCGGCCTGCTCGAGCAGCTCGGTGCGTTCGCGGAGCGCCACCACGGCCGCGTGTTCTTCGCGGAGTGGGAGGGACGCATCGTCATCGTGACCTCGCGCGGCGACGAGACGCTCGTCGTCCCGTTCCTCGAGCGATCCCAGGCGCGAGCGGGCACGTCCGGCCCGGTCGACTGGGACGCGCTGAACCGCGGCCTCGACGAGGCGAGCCGCGCGCTCGCCACCACGACGCCCGGCCGCACGATCGCCCGCTTCCCCGACCTCGCGACCCGCGGCCTGCTCACCTACCTGGAGGAATCGGGCGGCGAGGCGGTCGCGCATCGTCTGCTCGCACCCCTGCTCGCCGACCCGGACGATGCGCCGCTCATCGAGGCCGTCGGCGTCTGGCTCGAGCATCTGGGCCAGTGGGATCCGGCGGCCAGGGCGCTGGGCGTGCACCGGCAGACGCTGCGAAGCCGGGTCGGCACGGTGGGCCGCCGTCTGGGGCTGGACCTCGAGCGCATGGACGACCGTGCGGAGCTCTGGGCTGCGCTCACGCTCCTGCGCCGCACCCCACATTCCTCCTAGCGTTGCCCCCAGCCTTGCTCCGGGCCCCACATTCCCTTCAGTGCTGCCCCCAGCACGCGAAAACGCCCGCCGGCCGCGGCTGAGGCGCGGTCGGCGGGCGTCTTCCCCGCTGGTGCGAAAGGGATTCAGTCGGTCACGGGGAAGCCGAGGTTGATGCCACCGTGCGACGGGTCGAGCCAGCGCGTGGTGATCACCTTGAGGCGGGTGAAGAAGCGGATGCCCTCGGCGCCGTGGGCGCGCGAGTCGCCGAACAGCGAGGCCTTCCAGCCGCCGAAGGAGAACGTCGCGACGGGCACGGGGATCGGCACGTTGACGCCGACCATGCCGACCTCGATCTCGCGCTGGAAGCGTCGGGCGGCGCCGCCGTCGTTGGTGAAGATCGCGGTGCCGTTGCCGAAGGCGCCGGAGTTGATGAGCTCGACGCCCTCCTCGAAGGTGTCGACGCGCACGACGGACAGGACGGGACCGAAGATCTCCTCCTTGTACACGGACGAGGTGACGGGCACGTTGTCGATCAGGGTCGGGCCGAGCCAGAAGCCGTTCGGGTCACCATCGACGGAGATGCCGCGGCCGTCGACGACCACGTCAGCCCCGTCCTCGAGCGCGGCGGAGATGTACCCGGCGACCTTGTCGCGGTGGGCCTCGGTGACGAGCGGGCCCATGTCGCAGCCGCGTCGTCCATCGCCGACCCGGAGCCCAGCCATGCGCGAGGTGATCTTGGGGATGAGCTCGTCCGCGACGTCGCCCACGGCGACGACGACGGAGATCGCCATGCAGCGCTCGCCCGCGGAGCCGAAGCCCGCGTTGATCGCGGAGTCGGCGACGAGGTCGAGGTCGGCGTCGGGCAGGACCAGCATGTGGTTCTTGGCGCCGCCGAGGGCCTGTACGCGCTTGCCGTGCGCGGTGCCGGTCTCGTACACGTACTTGGCGATCGGGGTCGAGCCGACGAACGAGATCGCCTCGACGTCGGGGTGCGTGAGCAGGCCGTCGACCGCGACCTTGTCGCCGTGGAGCACGGTGAAGATGCCGTCGGGCAGGCCGGCCTCCTTCCACAGGGCGGCGAGCCAGTTGGCGGCGGTCGGGTCCTTCTCGGAGGGCTTGAGGATCACGGCGTTGCCGGCCGCGAGCGCGATCGGGAAGAACCACATGGGGACCATCGCGGGGAAGTTGAACGGCGAGATGATGCCGACCACGCCCAGCGGCGAGGGCACCGAGTGGACGTCCACGCCGGTCGAGACCTGCGAGGCGTGCTCGCCCTTGAGGTGCGCGCCGAGGCCGCACGCGAACTCGACGACCTCCTGGCCGCGCGCGATCTCACCGAGAGCGTCGTCGACGACCTTGCCGTGCTCGGCGGTGATGATCTCGGCGAGCTCGCCCTTGCGCTCGTTGAGCAGCTCGCGGAAGCGGAACATGATCGCGGTGCGGCGCGCGAGGGGCGTCTCGGCCCAGCCGGGGAAGGCGGCCTTGGCGGACGCGACGGCCGCGTCCACGTCCTCGGACGATGCGAGGGCCACGTTCTTGGTCGCGACGCCCAGGGCGGGGTCGTAGACGGGCGCGGTCCGGGACGATGCGCCGGGCGCCTCGGCGCCGGAGATCCAGTGGCCCAGGGTGGGCAGGGTGTCGGTCAAGGCGTCCTCCTCGATGCGGGTGGGGGCTGGTGCCGCAGTGGAGCGGCGTCCCTGCGCAACCTAGGCGACCACCCACCCGGGGGCAGTGGCGTGATTGCCGAATCCGGCATCGTCCCTTCACGGGACACGCGAATGACGATGCGCCTGCCCCCGGAATGCAGCGAAGCCCCGGACCGTCAGGCCCGGGGCTTCAGCGCGAGGACGACCGCGCGGGAGGATCAGCCGTCGAAGTCGGCGACCAGCGGTGTGTCCGAGGACTTGCCGATCCTGAAGGTCTTCTTGGTGGAGCCGCCCAGCGCATACTTCACGAAGTACGTGTTGCCGCGCTTGAGCGAGATCGAGTCGCTCGCGCTGCCGTTGAAGTCGCCGACCAGCGCGGTGTCCGACGCGTTGCCCATGCGGAAGCTCTTGGCGACGCCGCCGGTGAGCTTGTAGGTCACGAAGTACTTGTTGCCGCGCTTGAGGGCGATGGTGTCCTTCCCGTTGCCGTTGAAGTCGCCGGCGAGCGCGGTGTCGGAGGCCTTGCCGAGGCGGAAGCTGCGGGCGAACCCGTTGCCCTGCAGCTTGTTGTTGATGTAGTACCGGTTGCCGCGCTTGAGCGAGATGGTGTCGTCGCCGTCGCCGTCCCAGTCACCCACGATCGCGGTGTCGGAGGCCTTGCCCATGCGGAACACCTTCCAGGTGCCGACCCGGCCGAGCTTGCGGTAGATCAGGTACTTGTTGCCGCGCTTGATCGCGATCTCCTCGTCGCCGTCGCCGTCCCAGTCGCCGGTGAGGACCACGTCGGTGGACTTGCCGAGACGGAAGGTCTTGTGCGCCTTGCCGGTGCCGAGGTTGTTCTTGATGAGGAAGCGGTTGCCTCGGTTCAGCGAGATGGTCTCGATGCCGTCGGAGGCGACGGCCTTGGTGGCGCTCACCGGGGTCTTGGCGACGCCCGCGGCGGTGTCCGAGGTGTAGTCGCCAAAGACCTGAACGCCCCAGCTCACGCCGTACTTGTCGAGGTAGTAGCCGACGCCGATGTACTTGAAGCGCGGCTTCACGATGTTCTCGTAGTGGTGGGGCGAGTTCTCCCACTGGGTCGACAGCTGCGTCACCGGGTCGTTGTAGTACATGTTCCAGGCGACGTTCTCGCCCCACGCGTACCAGTTCGAGGGGATCTGGGTGCCGGTGTTGGGGTTGTGCCACAGCGGCACGGACGCGTAGGGGTCGGACTTGAGGTCGGACTCGTACTTCGCGGCCATGGTCCGCGCCCAGTTCTCGGCGACCGCATCGAGCTTCGCGGAGCGCTTGAGGGAGTTCAGGCCCACGCCCTTGCGGATGTCGTTGGTGAGGTCGATGATCCGACCCTCAGGATCCTTGTAGGTGACCTCCGCGTTCGCGGCCGGGGCGTGAACCACGGTGCCGGCGAGAAGAGCTGCGGCGATGAGGGCGGCGAGGACGACTCGGAGCTGAAGAACCATAGAGAGATACCTGAGGGATGCACCAGACCGGGTGCTGTTCGGATCGGTGGCATCCGTGCCCTCCGACACGTGCCCCTTCGTCCGCGGGGGGCGATGGTTCAGCACCTGTGAGCCATTCCACTTGCCCAAAACATGTCAAATAGGACGATGCGGTCGCGCGCTTCTCGCGCGCCGGGGCTTGCGGTCCAGGGACGATGCGTCACTTGCGTTTTCGCGGGACGTGCGCTTAGTCTGTGCGCATGTTCCGTCGAATGTGCCGCTGACCCGCGCACGTTCGGCGTGCGCCCACGAGGGCGCCGCTCGCGACCGAGGCTGAACCAGCCCGGCGAGCATCACTCCCCCTCAGGGCGCAAGAGCCCACGTGTCGCACCGCGCCCTCAGGGGTCGCGGACGGTCGGCGCGCTTGCACGCCCGACGGTCTGGACACCACTGCCTGAGGTCGCGGAGAAGCCCCCCTTCTCTTCTTCCGCACGAACTTCAGGAGCATCACCATGACGAACGACAACTGGGCCTTCGAGACCAAGCAGATCCACGCCGGCCAGACCCCCGACTCGGACACGGGCGCCCGCGCGCTGCCGATCTACCAGACCACCGCGTACGTCTTCCCGGACACGACCACCGCCGCGGCTCGTTTCGCGCTGTCCGACCTCGGCCCCATCTACACGCGCCTGGGCAACCCGACGCAGCAGGCGGTCGAGGACCGCATCAACGCGCTCGAGGGCGGCGTGGGCGCGCTGCTCGTCGCGTCGGGCTCGGCGGCCAACACGGTCGCGATCCAGAACATCGCCGAAGCCGGCGACCACATCGTCTCCTCTCCTTCTCTCTACGGCGGCACGTACAACCTGTTCCACCACACGCTGCCCAAGTGGGGCATCGAGGTGACGTTCGTCGAGAACCCCGACGACCCCGAGTCGTGGCGCAAGGCGGTCCGCCCGAACACGAAGGCGTTCTTCGGCGAGTCGATCTCGAACCCCAAGCAGGACCTGCTGGACATCGAGACGGTCGCGGGGATCGCGCACGAGGTCGGCGTGCCGCTGATCGTGGACAACACGGTCGCGTCGCCGTACCTGATCCAGCCGCTCAAGTGGGGCGCGGACATCGTCACGCACTCGGCGACCAAGTACCTGGGCGGGCACGGCACGGCGATCGGCGGCGTGATCGTGGACGGCGGCTCGTTCGACTTCGGCGCCTCGCCCGAGCGGTTCCCCAACTACAACACCCCCGACCCGAGCTACCACGGCCTGGTCTACGCCCGCGATCTGGGTGTCGGCTCGGCGTTCGGCGCGAACCTGTCCTTCATCCTCAAGGCGCGCGTGACGCTGCTGCGCGACACGGGCGCGGCGATCTCGCCGTTCAACGCGTTCCTCATCGCGCAGGGCATCGAGACGCTGTCGCTGCGCGTGGAGCGTCACGTCCAGAACGCGACCGAGGTCGCGGCGTTCCTGGAGGACAGGGACGATGTGGAGTCGGTCGCGTACTCGGGCCTCGCCTCGTCGCCGTGGCACGACCTGCAGCTCAAGTACTCGCCTCGCGGCGCCGGCTCGGTGCTGGCCTTCGAGATCGCGGGCGGCAAGGAGGCGGGACAGGCCTTCGTGGACGCGCTCGAACTGCACTCGCTCGTGGCGAACATCGGCGACGTCCGCTCGCTCGCGATCCACCCGGCCTCGACGACCCACTCGCAGCTCACGCCCGCCGAGCAGCTCTCCGCAGGTGTGACGCCGGGCGCGGTGCGCCTGTCGGTCGGCATCGAGAACATCACGGACATCCTCGCGGACCTGGAGACGGGCTTCGCGGCGGCGGCCGCGGTGCGCGAGGCGCAGGAGGCTGCCGAAGGCACCTCCACCCCGGCGGCCGTGTAATGGACGACGACTACTCGTCGTGGGTGCCCGACGCCGAGGTGGGCGAGGGGCTGCGGCCCCTGCCCGCCTCGGCGGCGTGGCTGCCCGGTGATGACCCGGGCCGCCGGCAGTTCCTCGACATCTACGGCCTCGAGCTCGAGGCGGACCCGCTGGGCTGGATCGACGTCACGTTCGCGTACGAGACGTGGGGCGAGCTCAACGAGGCGCGCGACAACGCCGTCTATGTGGCGCACGCCTTCACGGGGGACTCGCACGTGTCCGGCGCGGCGGGCGATGGCCACCTCACGGGCGGCTGGTGGAACGGGCTCGTGGGCCCGGGCAAGGCGATCGACACGGACCGCTACTTCGTCGTGTCCGCCAACGTGGTCGGCGGCTGCCAGGGCACGACCGGCCCCGCGCATCCGCATCCGGTGGACGAGCGGCCGTGGGGCTCGCGCTTCCCGTGGATCACGCTGCGCGACCAGGTGCACGCGGAGGCTCGCCTCGCGGATCACCTGGGGATCGACGCTTGGGCGCTCGTGATCGGCCCGTCGATGGGTGGGATGCGCGCGATTGAGTGGGCGGCGACGTTCCCCGAGCGCGTGCGCGCGATCGGGGCGATCGGCACCACCGCCGCGTCGACCGCGGAGCAGATCGCGTGGAATGCGGCGCAGACGGCGGCGATCCGGCTGGACCCGGCGTTCCGTGGCGGCGACTACTACGGCGCAGCCGAGGGCGCGGGGCCCTACCTGGGGCTTGGCGTGGCGCGCGCGATCGCGCACACGACGTATCGGTCGGAGGCTGAGCTGCAGGAGCGCTTCGGCAATCGCGCGCAGGTGGGTGATCCGCTCAGGCACGACGGCATGTTCGCGGTCGAGTCGTATCTCGATCACCACGCGGACAAGCTCGCGCGCCGCTTCGATGCGAACTCGTATCTGCGCATGATCCACGCCGTGAACACGCACGACGTGGGCCGCGACCGGGGCGGCCTCGAGGCGGCGCTGGCGGCGTATGAGGGTGAGGCGCTGGTGGTCGCGATCGACAGCGACCGCCTGTATCCGCTGTCCAACTCGGAGCGCCTTGCCGCCGCCCTACCGGGCGAGGTGGAGGTCACGGTGCTGCACAGCGACATCGGCCATGACGGCTTCCTCATCGATTCGACGGGCCTGAACGATGCGGTGGCGAGCCTGCTGGATCGGGTCGCGGCGCGGGTCTGACGCCCGCGCGAGTCACACCCCGGTGACGAGCCTCACTCCGGCGGCGACCTGTGTGAGCAGGTAGCCCGGCAGGTGGCCAACCGGGGTGTCGTCGAGGAACTCTCGGCTGACGGGGCCGATCTGGGAGACGTTCGCCACGGAGTCTCGGGGCAGCCCTGAGGCGGCGGCAGGGATGAAGGCGTTGCCGGGGAACGACTCGAGATCGGTGTTCGAGGTGAGCGGCACCACGAGCGCTGTGGCGATCTGCGTCGCGAGCAGCCAGTCCTCCTGGATCACGACCGCAGGGCGCCGTTTGGCAGGTTCAGACCCTCGCGGCTGGCCGAAGTCGACCCAGACGACGTCACCGCGGGCGATCACCAGACGGTTCCCTCGTGCTCGCCGCGCCCGCCACTCACCGCGCTCCCCTCGCGCCCGTCACCCGCGGCGCCGCCCTCGCGCCCGTCACTCACCGCGCCGCCCTCGCGCCCGTCACTCGCCGCGCCGTTGTCGAGACGCTCGAGACCTCCGGCGAGCAGCCTCTCGGACTCCGCGACGAACAGGCCGTCCCCCGAGGGCTGGCCCGCACGTGCGAGCGCGGCGTCGGCGAGCGCGGTCAGGTCGGAGGCTCCTTCGAGCTCGTCGGCGTATCGCCGTCCCGCCTCACGGAAGAACTCGGAGCGGTTCATCCCGTGGCGGGCGGCAACACGGTCGAGGCGTTCCAGGTCAGCGTCGGGCAGGGAGATCGCCGTCTTCATGCCGAGAGTATAACTAGTCATACCGCTCCGCGCGAGGGTCGTGCGCACGTCACTCATGCTGCGAGGTCCAGGGCTGCCCGGCCTCCGAGTCGGGGGGTGCGGGTGGCGTCGACGTGTCGCGGTGGGATGAGCCAGACCTGGTGGTCGCGGATCTCGATCCCCCAGCCATCGCGATGCACATCGTGGTGACAGGACGTGCACAACAACACGCCGTTGGCGACGTCGGTCGGGCCGGAGTCGCGGTCCCACCAGCGGATGTGATGGGTCTCGCACCAGTCGGGCGGGGCATGACACTTCGCGCAGCCTCCGTCGCGTTCGACCAGGTACATCGCCTGCGCCCGCGTGAAGAGCCGTCGCTTGCGTCCCCAGTCGAGGACCTCGCTCGCGCCTCCGAGGACGGCGGGGATCACCTCAGCATCCGCGGCGAGCTGACGCGCGGTCGCCACGGACACGGGAGTGTCCATGCCGTCGACGTCCGCCACGCCCTCACCTGCCTGAAGATCGGCAAGGGTCATGCGCACCACGACAGTGGTCTTCACGCCCGTGTGCGACGCCTCGCAGCCCGCACCATGACGGGCCAGGGCGACGAGCGCGTCGGCACGCATCTGCGCCGCGCTACGACGCTCGAAACCACGTCCACCTTCGAAACCCTCAGGGTCCGTCCCGGCACCGGCGAGCCCCCAATCCAGGACGCTCCCACCCGCACCGGAGCCGTCCGCTCCCAGGCCGTCCACCCCACCGCCCGCACCCGCACCTTGTGCCCCCTTGTCGCGCTGCTGGTGGAAGCCGGAGCGCACGTAGCCGTCCAGGAACGCCTTGATCGGGGCGGCCGACGCGGGATCGAGCACCGCAGTCAGCCTCCACGACCCGTCGGGCTTGGCCTTCAGCGTCGCCGAGCGCTGCTCACGCGCCCGATCCTCTTGTCTTTTGAGCTCGTCGGGCTTCACGCGTGCCTCGGCGGCCGCGATCATCCTCCTCACCTGCACCAACGGCAGGCCCTTCGCCTTCGCCACCGCATCACGTTCGAAGACCGCCAACTCCTCGTCGTCAAGAACCTCCGCGACACGCACCAGCGCCTGGCCGATCACGTCGCCAACCTCGACGGACAGCTCCATCCGACGCAAAGCCTCGGCAAGCACAGGAAACACGGGCCCGTCAGGCATGTCGGCTTCATCGCCGCCACACGCCTCACCCGAGGCCCCAGGCCCGGCGCCACCTTCGTCGTCCCCCTGCGCGCGCGCCCGCGCCGCCGCCTCCTCCGCCCGAGCCCGAGCCTCTTCCGCGCGACGAGCCTTCTCAGCATCGTCCATGACCTTGCCCACCCGGGCCTGACGCCCGGCCTCGGCCGTCGACCCACCGGACATCGACGCGACGAACCCCTCCGGAGAGCCGAACCCCTGCCCGCGAGCAAACCCGACACCCTCGTCAACATCGGAACGCCGGAACGTCTCAGCCACCAGACGCGAGGACTCGACATCGAGCTCGCGCCGCACCGCCCACAACTCCTCCTGCCGCACCAACAGCTCCCGCTCCGGCCACGACTCCACCCCATCGACGAGCACACGCAAGGCAGCCAACCCCGCCCGCACCTGGGCGACCGCCACGCCCATCTCGTCGTCTGAACTCATGGGAACAGTCCATCACGGGGGTGTGACAAATAGGACAAACGGGATGGAAGAGGGGGCGATTGTAGCCGCGCACGGCCTGTGGAAACCGGGCCAGCCGGCAGCGGACCGGCAACCGCCAGCCCGGCACAGCTCCCTACGGCAACCCGGCCCGGTCGAACTCCTGCTGCAGCCTCGGCCGGCGACGATGTTCCTCGCGCAACGAGGCGATGAAGTCGTCGACCTCAACACCAGGGGCGCCCCCGCCCGCAGCGGCGATCGCCCGCATCGTCCGGAGCCGGCGCGCCGCCTCCACGTAGTGCTGCGCGCCGGTGCTCTCGAGCGTCGCGGTCACGAGACGTCGGTGCACGGGCAGGGTCGCGAGCGCGTCGACCCTCTCGTACGCGGTAAGCAGGTCGCTCCACGTCCGCGCGTCCTCCAACTCCAGACTGTGCGCGAGGTGCCAGGCTCGCGACGCATCGTCCAGGTCGCGCAGGACGAACCCCACCGCCTCGCGCGGATCCCTCGACAGCGCCTCAATCACAGAAGCCTCGAGCGCCGCCCACTCCTCCCCCGCCACACGATGCAGCGCCGACGCCTCGCCCGACCCGGGCCACCGCGAGAAGCAGTGCTCGCGCGCGGCCAGAGCTTCTTCAGGACGATGCGTCTCCACCAGCGCGCACCAGTACCGGGACGCTGTGCGCGCCTGGTGTCCCAGGTCGAAGTCGGTCGCCTGCCGCGCCCAGTCGAGGGCGAGGTCGATCTCGCTGATCTCCTCGAACGCCTTGGCGGTGTCGACGTACCAGGCGGCGACGCGGCGGTCGCGGGCGTGGGTGCGGATGATGGCGTCGACGTCGTGGTCGAGCACGGCGAGACGACGGTCGTTCCAGTCGAGCGTCCAGCGCAGGCCAGCGGACGGACCGGACCAGAGGCTGTCGCCGACCACGGGAGGGAGCGCGTCCCGCACCTCCGCCAGCCAGTCCCGGTACAGCGCGATCCCGCGCGGCCCGAGCGCGGGCGCGTAGGCGACGACGTCGAGCTCGAAGTAGTCGACGTCGTCGTTCGTCTGGAAGGCCTTCATCCAGGCGACGAGACGCCCGGGCGGAACGCGCGCCTCGAACGCCGCGCGCGAATGCAGGTCGAGCAGCCGTCGGCAGGCGTCGCCGATGATGCCGGAGGAGTCGTCAGCGCGGGCGATCACCTTCAGCGCGGACGCGATCGCCTTGGTAGTGACGGCGTACACCTCAGCGGGGTCGGCGGCCCCGAACGCGTCCTCGAGCAGGTCCACGCCGTCGTGCATCTGCCGCCCATGCGCATTCGCCACCCCATAGCGCCACACCTCGGCGCGGGTGCGGATCAGCGGAAGGACGGAGTCGGCGAGCATGGTCACGGCGACAGTATGCAGCGCGCGACTGACAGCACGGAACGATCAGCGCAGCGCCGACGACGCAGAGCCGACGACGCACACCCCACCCCCGACCCCACCTACCTCGGTCGCTCGCCGATCTCGTCCCCGGCGAGCAGCCGCGAGACGTTCCACCGGATCTGCTCGGCCATCCCGGGCGACGCCCCGCGGGGCACCGGCACGGCATCGAGCGCCGACTCGACTCGCCGCAGCGTCTCGGCGACCACGTCGGCGGCTCGCGCGACCCGCATCACCTTCCAGCCCGCGACCTCGGCGAGCAGCGACTCGACGGACACCCGTCGGTGGTCGAACTCGCCGTCGATGGCGAGCGCCAGCTGCCACGAGATCAGCCCGTCCTGGAACAGGTTGGGCACGGCGTCGTAGACGGGCGCGAGCCCGGTCACAGCAGCACCGGTCACAGCAGCACCAGTCACAGAAGCACTGCTCGCAGAAGCACCGGCCACAGAAGCCCCAGCCGAATGCAGCAGCGCCACGTTCTTCGCGTGCGCGTCGTTGTCGCCGATCACGAGCCTGTAGACGATGTGTCGCACCCACTGCTCGAGCACGGAGGCCGCGGAGGGGAGCGCCGAGAGCGCTCCCGCGATGCGTGCGAGCGTGGCACGCGACGGGTCGTCGGGCCATGCGGGCTCCTGGAACTTGACGTCGGTGTTGCGCCAGTCGAGTCCCAGTGCCTGCGCGAGGTCCTCCTGGTGGTGGAGCACGACCTCGTTCCCGCGAACGGTGCGGTCGAATCGTTCGATCGCGAGAAACGTCACTCCCTCGACGGCGGCGACGGTGGAGTCGTAGGCGGAGAGCCCGAGCTGCCGGGCAAGCAGGTGGCTGTAGTGCTCGTCGTAGAGACGATGCGGCCGCGCCGGGACCTGCGGCTTGAGGATGTGGGTTGAATGGCCGGCGCCGTGGGGGGACGCCCACGCGTCGCCGAGCCGGGTCACGAGCACCTTGGGCTGATACCCCGGCAGGGTCGATCGTGAGTCGGTCGGGATCCCCTGGTCGCTGTCGACGAGCGCCTGGCGCAGGCGTGCGGCGAGCTCGGCATCAGAGAGGGGCGAGTAGTCGGACAGGGCCGAGCCGTCGGACGCGCCGGCGGCGCCCCCCGGAGGCACCAGCGTGAGCGCGCCTGCGATCGACCCGCCGAACTCGGTGAGGAGCGCGAACAGGTCCTCCTTGTCGATCCGCCGCTTGGCGGCCATGCGCGCGCGGTGGTTGCCCTCGGGCACGTAGCCGCCGAGGAAGTTGGAGACGGCGTCGGAGGGTGCACGGCCCGGCAGCGCGGCGAAGGATTCGCTCAGGACGATGCTCTGGCGGTAGTCGCGATCGACTGTCAGGTTCACGCGGGTGCGGTCGCGCGCGACGGGAGTCACGAGGCCGACGCGCTCGCCGTGGAGCCGGAGCTCCAGCTCAGACATCGTGGTCGGGGTAGTCGACGTCGATCGTGATCCCGAGTTCGTGGAGCACCCGGAACAGGCGGGTCGCGTAGGTGTTCGGCTGCCCCGACTCGAGCCCGATCATATAGTCGCGGGAGAAGCCGAGCCTGTCAGCAAGCTCGGCCTGACTCAGTCCGGATTCCTCGCGGGCGGCTCGGATCACCGCTGCGAGGTCTTGGGGCTTGCGCGCCGACAGCCGAGGCATCGTCTCTCCTTCGCCCGGGCCACCGACGCCCGATGTGGGAATATTCCCACATTAGCAGATGTGGGAAATTTCCCACAAGAGAGCATGTTGGGATATTCCGACAGCCGAAGCACGCAGCCCAGACCTCAGCCTGCCCCGCCAGCAGCTCACCGCCCGGCGAGCACCTGCGCCGCCACGACCCACACCCCGACGCCGCCCACGCCGACGATCACGTACGCCCACGCCACCCCCAGCGCCCGCCACAGGCCCGGCACGAGCCCCACCACCCACACGGTCGCGTACGTGCCGAGGATCACGAGCCCCAGGGACGCCCACCAGCGCAGGTCGTAGACGTGCCCCAGCAGCACCGCGAGCGCGATCCCCCCGGCAAGCGCGATCAGGACGCCGGCAAGCTCGGCGTGCCCGTCGACGGCGACGGGGGTGCGCAGGGGCGCGCGTTCCAAGCGGGCAGGCCCGACGCAGGCGCGGCACGGCACGGCGGTCTCGTCGAGCACAGTAGAAGGCAGGGGCGGCAGTCCTGGAGTCACCAGCCCGCTTCCCCCGCACGCGGCGCACACTCGATCCATCGAAGCCATGGTCCCCTCACCCGACTCGCCCTGCGATCGGCCTTCAGGGTAACCCCGGGACGCGTCAACCGCGCAGGCAGGGGTGAGAACGCAGAAGGAAGAGGGACGATGCGCCCCCTCCCTGGGCGGCTACTTCCCCTTCACCTTCGCAGTCGTCGTACGCACCGACGTCGCGCCGGTCGAGTAGGTCGCGTTGATGGTCGCGGTCACGGTCTCGTTCTTCACGTCCGCCAGGGACGATGCGGTCGCGAACCACAGGTTCGACAGCGACACCCCGCCCCACGCGCTCAGCGATCCGCCGGTGTAGACGAGCACCAGCGTCGCCACACCACTGGAGCGCGAGTAGCTCGCGAGCGTCCAGGGGTCGCTGGATCCGAGCCCGACGTTCCCCTGGATGCCCCAGGCCGCATCGTCCCCGGTCACGGGCACGGTGACGGTGAGCGTGAAGCCGGTCGCGACGGGAGACTCGTTGCCGTAGTTCTGGATGTACAGGCCGAGCGCCACGGCGGGGCGCGGCCCCACCCAGTACGAGTCCCAGTAGACGGCCGCAAGGTCGAGCGCTTGGACACCCAGCTTCGAGTCCAAGTCGAGGGACGCGGACGATGCGGCAGCCGGGATTCCCTTGGCGACGACGATCGCGGGGGCGGCCCAGGCCATGCCCTGCAGGGTCTGTCGTCGGGTCACTGTCAGCTCGTCGAGATGCACATCCACGGTGACCCCCTGGCCTTCCCGCCCCACGCGAGGCACTCAGTGCCTCAGGGTATCGACGGACCCGAGAGGGACGAAAGCGTTCAGAGCGTCCAACTCGGCCACAATTTCAGACATACCGAACAAACCGGCATGCGCGAGGTGTCAATTCGGCATCAACCAGGTACAACGTCCTAGATTGCGGCGGAGAGCCCGTAGGATCCCGAGCGGACATGGGGCGCCACCTCGGCGCCCCGTTCGCATGCGCCGACGGGCGTCATGCGCCAAGGCACGCGTCGACGGGCGCCGTGCACGATGGCACACACCAAGGGGAGAGGGTCCCATATGACCACGCACGCCAACACCACCGCCACCACTTCGGCCGCGACCACGCACCTGTCGCGCCGACGCATCATCCAGGGCGCGGCGTGGGCCGCTCCTGCGATCGTGCTCGCGACGGGCGTGCCGGCGGCGGCGACCTCGCACGTGACCGGGCAGTGCGACGCCGCGGCCTACGGCTCGACCCTGGCCCTCGCGCGCGGCTCGTGGACCGTCTCGCCGCAGATGCTGCGCCAGAACACCCTCACGAACCACAACCCGGAGACCGGCTGGACGCCGAACGTCTCGGGCGACGACACCACCGAGCACTCGGGCTACGCGCTGTCCAACGATGACGGCTTCCAGTCGATGGACGACAACACGCTCCACAGCAGCGCGAGCGACCCGACGAGCGCATGGATCACCGTCGTCGCGGAGTACATGTTCACGGCGACGGCGAAGACGAGCTACACGATCTCGTTCGACTCGCGCGTGGGCTACGGCAACGGCAACGCGAGCCAGAGCGCGCGCCAGAGCGCGGTCGTGTCAGTGAACGGCGAGGAGTTCAGCAAGTGGACGCTCGGGCACTACTCGAGCCCGCTTCCCGAGGGCAACCGCACCGACGCGGAGATGACCGCGATGGGCTACGAGCTCCAGGGCTCGTGGGACGGCGCGAAGAACCGCAGCTTCACGTTCGACCACACCGGCACGGACCAGGCTGTGATCACGGTGCGCTTCACGTTCACGATCGAGGGCATCTACCCCGACGGCAACAGCTCCAACATGCGCGACGTCACGGATGACATCTGGGTGAGCCGCCCGACGGTCAAGCAGGGCGACTGCCTGTAGGCCGGGCGCCGGCCCGTCACCGCGGCTACGCAGTCTTGCAGCTGAGATCCTTGGTCGGCATCGTGACCTTGCCGAGGTCGGTGTCGCTGTAGCCGTCGCACTGGACCTTGGTGACGTCCTTGCACTCGACCTTGAAGTCGACGTTGCAGCCGTCGGTCCCGCCGCTCGAGAGCTCCTGCGTTCCCGTGCTCGGCTTGATCTCGACCTGGCAGTCGTAGCCGCCGCCGGTCCTGGGCTGGGAGGTGGGCGTGCCGCAGTCCCAGCCGGCGGAGACGCCGGTGACGCAGTCGTCCTTGGGCTTGTCGTCACTCGTGAAGCACACCGTGATGCCGGTGACGCAGAAGTTCGCGTCATCGGAGCCGGGCGAGCGGGTGACGGTCGCGTCACAGTCGCGACGGCCCTTGTCGTCGCAGTCGCCCTTGCTGTAGGTGCCGTCGCAGTACGACGGATTGTCGCAGCCTGTCCTCCCTGAGCACGCGGCCGCGGGCGCCGCCGTGGCGACGAGCAGTGCGGGCGTGGCCCAGGCGATGCCCTGGAGAGTCCGGCGTCGGCTCAGCGTGGGTCCGTGCTTCGAGTCCATGCGAATTTCCATCCTCAGCAGTCGTGCGGCGCCCCCCAAGAGAACGCACAACTCCGCCCGTTTCGGGCGTCGCTCCTTCACCATACATAGAGATGGCAGAGCCTGCTAGGTGAGGAATTCGTCACATACCGGGACCAAGTACCCCTGAGCACGAAATTCGTTGCGGCGTGTCGCCGCGAATTCGCCCTCGAATGCGCTACGGGACCGTTACTTCGTGTAGGCGAGAGTGGTCGAGATCGACGCGGCGGTGCCAGACGTGGGGGTCGCGGTGCCGTTGACGACCACGGAGGTGTAGTCCTCGTACTTCGGCAGCTCCCAGTCGGCACTCACACTCGAGCCCTTGGCGACGGTGATGATGCCGCTTGCCGTGTTGGGCTTGAGGACGAGCACGCCGGGCGCGCCGTCCACGCCGAGCGTGGGGAAGGAGGTGCTCGCGGTGTCGAGCACCCAACCCGTGCCGACCGCGACGGCGTCCTGGGTGCCGCTGACCCACTTGGTCGCCGTGAAGGAGATGCGGATCTCATTGATCGCATAGACACCGTCGTAGGTGTCGTTGCTGCGGACGATGGTCGCGGTCGTCGCAGCCTTGGCGCCGTTGGTCGCGGAGGAGTTGTTGCCAAGGTTGCCCGAGTAGTAGCTGAGCGCGAGGTTGGGCGCGGTGTCGGGCGACGTCGCCGCCGCCGGCACTGCCGTCGCGACGACGATCGCGGGGGCGGCCCACGCGGCGGTCTGGATGATGCGGCGACGCGAGAGCGTCGGTCCAGCGTTGACGGTCGTGGAAAGCGCGTCGGCCACGAGAAGTCCCCTCAGACTCAGTTCGCGGGCGTCTCCGGGTTGACGCCTGCAGAAGGCAAACCTAGGTCCTTGTGACGCAAATCACAAGGCTGTGATTCATTCCCAGATTGCCAACGGAACAAAGCGCCCAATCGCGCCGGATCAGGCGGCTCGCAGAACGCCGTGATCGAGCAGTTCTCGCACCAAATCGGACACGAGCGCGATCGGATCCGCCTCGGGAGGAGCCCCGAAATCGGCGACCAGCGAGTCGGCCAGAGAAGCCACGGACGCGCCGGACCGGGCATACGAGACAAGCGCCGACGCGAGCTCCGACAGCAGCACGACCTCGGAGCCGACGAGCGCGAGCATCTCGCCGTCGCGCACGAGCGCGTCGTCGTACGAGGCGACGACCATGGACGATGCGTCAAGCGGCCCGGTCACGCGGCGCCCCACAGCTCGGGCATGACGGTCAGGACCGTGGAGGCCTCGCGGTACGACAGCCGGGTGAGGCCGCCGACGGAGTCGACGGTGTCGGACAGGGTGTGGAGCATGCGGGACAGGCGCGGCAGGTAGGAGGTCTGCTCGGCGAGCTCGGCGATGCCCCGCAGGTGCGGCACGTCCTCGAGCACGGGAGAGACGGGCCCGTCGGGCCGCCGGTCCAGCAGCACGAGCCGCGACAGCCGCAGGTCGGCTGGCGGCACCGCCAGGTCCAGCGAGTCGGGACTCCACTGGAGCTTGATGCCCTGGTGGGACTCGGTGATGACGGACAGCGGCTTGGGGTAGGCGTAGACGCGGTCGCCGGCGATCGCGAGCGTCTCGTCGGTCACGTAGCCGTGGTGGGCGCCGAGAACGCGCGACAGCGTGGTCTTGCCCGTGCCCGACGGCGCGATGAACCCGATGACGTCTCCGTCGCGCGAGGCGACCGCGGCGGCGTGCAGCATGACGAAGTTGCCGGCGTGCCGGTCGATCGCGCGCACGGTCACGGCGCTGGACAGGTGGTGGAGCGCCTGGGGCACGTCTGCGAAGGCGAGCGCTCCCCTGGCGCGCGCCTCGGCGAGCGCCTGCGGGTCGGGGTCGACGCAGACCTCGATCTCGGCGTCGTTGTCCCGCCCGGACGGGACGATGCAGCGGCTCCACACGCGCAGGACCTCGCGTGAGAGGTCGTCGCGTCCCGCGCCGGAGCAGGTGATACCGATGCGGGTGCCGAAGGCGTCGAGGACGCAGGACGATGCGTGGGGCGCCCGGGCGGTGACGTCGCGGTCCACCAGGGCGGACCAGCGTTCCGCGGCGTCGTGGACGCCTGCGGCGATCCACTCCCCCGCGGCGTCGGCCTCGGCGTCGGAGGTCCACGCGGTGAGCTCGAGCTCGACCGGCACGGGGTGGACGGCGCGGTTGCGGGCGAGGATCAGCGGGTGCTCGTGCAGGGGCGCGGCGAGCTCGACCACGTCGCCGTAGAGGCTCTTGAGCTCGGCCCACGTGAACACGCGGCGGGCCGCGCGCGGGTGCCTGCGCGCCACCTCGTCGCGTTCGGCGGCGGTGGGGGCGAGGAGGAGGTCGGCGGCGCCCACGAGCTGGGCGCTGAGGGAGCGGGCGACGAAGCCGTCGGCGTTGCCGCCGTGCGCGACGATGAGCCGCGCGGCGGTGTCGGTGATCCGCGCGCCGTCGACGGCGTCGAGCCCGGCGGAGGTGACGCGGATCTGGTCGGCGGGGATGCCGTGCTCGGCGAGCGCGCGTCGCAGGAGCCGTTCGGAGACGGGCGCACGGCCGGTGTCGTGCGTGTCGACGATGAGGATCCGGAACGCGGACTGGGGCCGTGCGGGCATGAGGACTACTTGGCGCCCTTCTTGTCGGTCGCCTCGGCGGGCGTGGGCGCGGACGGGGCCGACTGGGGTGCCTTCGACGCGCGAGACGTGTACTCGTGGCCGTAGCCGTAGAGCTTGGCCTCGGGCCCCTTGCGGTTGACGCCGTCCAGGATGACGCCGAGCGCGCGGCCCTTGACGCGGTCCAGGTTGCCGAGCGAGCGGTCGAGGATGTCGGTGGTGGTCTTGCCCGAGCGGGCGACGACGAGCGCGCCGTCGGTGCGTGCGGTGAGGATCGCAGCGTCCGTCACCGGGATCAGCGGTGGCGTGTCGATGAGGACCAGCGCGTCCTCGGGGAACGAGTACAGCAGCGAGTGCATGGCCTCGGAGCCGAGCAGCTCGGACGGGTTGGGCGGGATGGTGCCGGCGGCCATGATCCACAGGTGGCCGGAGTGTCCGGAGACCTGGAGCACGTCGCTCGCCGTCACCTCGCCCACGAGCACCTGGGTGAGTCCCGCGCCCTCGACCAGGCCGAGGCGCGTGGCGACGGTGGGACGGCGCAGGTCGGCGTCGATGAGGACCACGTTGCGGCCGGTCTCGGCGACGGCCTGGGCCAGCAGGATGGCGGTCGTGGACTTGCCGTCGCCGGGCAGGGAGGACGTGACGACGACGACGCGCGGCGGGTTGTCTACGTCCATGAAGGCGAGGTTGGTGCGCAGCTCGCGGACGGCCTCTGCGGTGACCTGACCGAGGTCCTCGACGTTCCACCCCTGCTTGGAGAAGGCGGTGTCGAGCGGGATGGCGCCGACGACGGCGAGGTCGAACTCGCGCTCCACATCACGCGGCACCTTGAGGCGCTTGTCGAGCGTCGCGCGCACGAGCGCGTAGGCCACGCCGAGCGCGAGGCCGACGAGCAGCCCGAGCGCGAGGTTGAGCTTCGTGTTCGGCGAGGACGGGGAGCCCGGGAGGGAGGCACTGTCGAGCGTCTCGAGCGAGACGACGGTCTCGGAGCCGTCGACGGTCTCGATCTCCTCGACCACCTGAGCCATGCCGGTGATCCAGGCCTCGGCGAGCTCCTGCGCCTCCTCCGGGGAGGAGCCGGTCGCGGTCACGCTGAGTGTGGCGGTGTCGGTGGGGTTGGTGACGCTCACGCGGGAGACCAGGGAGTCGGCGTTGCCCTCGTAGCCCATCTCCTCAGCGGCGATCGCGGCGACCTTGCGGGACTCGGCGATGTCGACGTAGGAGAGGACGCGGGACTTGGCGTAGTTGTCACCGACGAGCGCGTCGCCTAGGGAGGTGGAGCCTCCGGTGGTGACGATGGCGGAGCCGGAGGAGGTGTAGACCTTGGGCTGGGTCTCGGTCCACGCGAACGATGCGGCGGCGGCGAGCAGGGTGATGAAGGTGATCACCAGCCAGTGCGCACGAAAGATCCGCAGGTAGTCCTCAAGCTCCATCGATCTGCCCCTCCAGGCTGGCGCATCACACCAATAGTCTGGGTCAGTCTAGGTGCGGCTCAGTGTCTTCCTTGTTATCGGCATCTTCCACGAGTCCCAAAGCGAGGAGCTCCTCGAGGAACGCACGGACGTCGGTTGCGATCTGCTCACGGGGGGCACCGAACTGCTCGACAAGCTCGTCGACGATCTGCGCCTCGTCGCGCGTGCCGTCGATGCGCGTCCAGATCTCGAAGGAGGGCCCCTCAAAGACGTAGGGCGACTGCTGCTCATTGAGCCGCGCGAGGTTGAGCACGACGGTGTAGTCCTCGTGCGCGACCTCGGCGAGGTCGGGGTGGCGCCTCACCACGGGTTCTCGCCGTTGACAAGGGCGGTGTCGTCCTTGCCGGCCTTCATGTAGCGGTAGCCACGGATGAGGTTCTTGACAGAGCGGAAGCCCCTCCCTAGCCGAGCCCGGCGTGCGCGCGATATGGACGACGAAGAGCCCTGAGCATCGGGCTCGTCGAGGGCGAACTCCGACGGGCTGCGCCAGATGTACTCCCTGAGCAACCGGAGCCGATCCCGCCAACCGGCGTGCCGCATCGCGTTGGCGATCTGCCCTGCTCGCCCTCCCCCACTAGCGGAGCGAAGTCTCCACTCGTCAAGTGCAGGGTCGACGCCGGGGCCCGTGCTCGGCGGCAAGCCATCGTTCCGGTTCACGAAGATGGGCCGGGCCGTGTCCGCGGCACCTAGTTTGGCCGCGAGCGCGACAAGGTCGCGATAGTCCGCATCGGAGAGCTCGGGGACGATGCGCTCGGCAAGCGCGAGCGTCTCGTCCCGATGCCGCGCCACCTGCGACGGCGATCGCAGCCCGTGCAGCCCAGCGATCAAGATGGACGATGCGCGGTCGGTGATCTCCACCGGCTGCCCGGCGATCTCGAGAGCCTCACGCCGTTGCCACAGCTCCTCGAACACCTCGCCCGCGTCCTTGAGGAATCCGGGGAACATCACGTGAACGTCGATGTCGCAGGGCCACTGCTTTGAGATCACGGTGACCGAATGCAGCACGAGACTGTCCGTCAGCCTGGACACGTGACGCTCCGCCCATCCGACTTCCTTGAGCGCTTCGAGCATCTCATCGAACCGCGCGGGCTCGATGAGCACGTCGGCATCAGCGCTCACGCGGGGTGGGCGAAGCCCATAATGGCCGGCGGCAGGGCCCTTGACCGTGAGCGCACGTATGCCTCGCTTTTCAGCGACGCGGCTGACGAGCACGTGGGCAAGCAGCGACGCGTCCGCCTGAGAAAGGCTCTTGAGCGTCGTATCGCTGGTCACGTTCGCAGGCTACCGGCAGCCCGACCCCACGAACGTCAGGCAGTTCCGATACTCAGATAGGCGGGGAGCGACTCGCGCCAATCGCGTGGGACGAAGCCGGCGGCCTGGATCTCGCTCAAATCCAACGTCGAGAAGGCGGGTCGCGGCGCGATCACCTTGTCGGAGCCGGCGAAGTACTCCTCGGTGGTCACCGGAGTGACGTCGGCGGGGTCCGAGCCAACGGCCGCGTAGACCGCCTTGGCGACATCCGCCCACGATGCGGGCTCGCCGGACCCGGTGACGTTGTACGTGCCGTACGGAGCGCCCGACTCGACGAGGTGTCGTATCGCACGCGCAAGGTCGGTGGTGAAGGTCAGGCGGCCGACCTGGTCGTCCACGACCTTCGGCGCGATACCACGCTCAGCGAGCGACGCCATCGTGCGCACGAAGTTGTTGCCTTCACCGATGACCCAGGAGGTGCGGAGGATGTAGTGCCTCGGCGCGGTTG
>NZ_BBQZ01000003.1 GCF_000974805.1 Demequina salsinemoris
GGGGTGGGGCGATGCGGGTGGGGCGGGACGATGCGGGTGGGGACGATGCGGGGCGGACCCCGGCGGAGAGGTGCCGGGGCCCGCCCCGGGTCCCGAGGCGCGCCGACGAGGAGGATGCGTGCCCCGGGTGGGGGCGTCAGCCGCGCGCGCCCATGAGGTGCTCGACGGCCAGCTGCTGGATGCGGACGAAGCCGAAGCCCTCGCCGTCGTAGTAGACGTCGGGGTTGAAGTCCTCGTAGGCCGAGGTGTCGGCGAGGAGGTCCGCGGTGGACTCGCCGGCGGCGAGCGTCGTCTGCGCGAGCTGGTCGTTCTTGGCGGCGAGCAGCGCCTCCTGGACCTCGGGGTCGGCGCGGAACGCCTGCGCGCGCTCCTTGAGCAGCAGGTACATGCGCATGTTGGCCTTGGCGGACTCCCACACGCCGTCGATGTCCTCGGTGCGTGAGGGCTTGTAGTCGAAGTGGCGGGGGCCGGTGTAGGACTGGCCGCCGTCGGGGCCGCCGTTCTCGAGCAGGTCGACGAGCGAGAACGCGTTGATCAGGTCGCCGTGGCCGAAGACCATGTCCTGGTCGTACTTGATGCCGCGCTGGCCGTTGAGGTCGATGTGGAACAGCTTGCCCTGGTACAGCGCCTGCGCGATGCCGGCGGTGAAGTTCAGGCCCGCCATCTGCTCGTGGCCGACCTCGGGGTTGAGTCCGACGAGCTCGGGGTGATCGAGCGTCTCGATGAAGCCGAGCGCGTGGCCAACGGTCGGGAGCAGGATGTCGCCGCGGGGCTCGTTCGGCTTGGGCTCGATCGCGAACTTGAGGTCGTAGCCCTTCTCCAGGACGTAGTCGCCGAAGAGGTTGGCGGCCTCGCGGTAGCGCTCGAGCGCGACGCGGATGTCCTTGGAGAAGTCGTACTCGGCGCCCTCGCGGCCGCCCCACATCACGAAGGTCTTGGCGCCGAGCTCGGCGGCCAGGTCGATGTTGCGCAGGATCTTGCGGATCGTGAACCGGCGCACGGCGCGGTCGTTCGAGGTGACGCCGCCGTCCTTGAACACCGGGTGGGAGAAGGTGTTGGTCGTGATCATCGGGATGACCATGCCGGTCTCGTCGCACGCCTTCTTGAGGGCGTCGATCGCGGCCTGACGCTCGGCGTCGGAGCAGCCGAAGGGGAACAGGTCGTCGTCGTGGAACGTCATGCCGTACGCGCCGAGCTCGGAGAGCTTGTGGATCGCGTCCACCGCGCCGAGGGGGCCGCGCGTCGCGGAGCCGAACGGGTCCTGCGCGTTCCAGCCGATGGTCCAGAGTCCGAAGGTGAAGTGGTCCTCACGCGTGGGGGTGGGCGCCATGGTCGTGCTCCGATCTTCCTTGATCAATAGTTGATGCTGTAAACTTAAAGCCGTCGGGTCGCCCTGTCAAACGCCGCGCCTAGGATCGAGGCCCAGGACGATCGGACGGTTCGGCCGCGTCGCCAGGACATGGACGATGCGGCATGAAGGGCGATGATGACGCGCAGGGCGACACGAGTGGAGGCAGTGGTGACGGACGCGGAGCTGGCGCCCACGCTGGCCGCCGGCGTCGTGGCCGCGACGCCCGCCTCTCTGCCGGGATCCGTCCTGGTGCCGGGCGTCGGCTCGGGCCCCGAGGACACGCGTCGACACAACCTCTCCTCGATCCTCACCGCGGTCCACCACCGGCCCGGCGTGACCCGAGCGGAGCTGACGAGGCTCACCGGCCTCAACCGCTCGACCGTCCTCAAGGTGGTCGCGGAGCTCGTCGACGGCGACCTCGTGCACGAGGTGTCGCCCTCCGAGCACACCGGCCGCGGGCGTCCCAGCTCGCACGTCCATCCCGCGCGGGACGTCGTCGCGCTCGCGGTCTATCCCGACCTCGACGCGGTCACCGTCGGCGTCGTCGGCCTCGGCGGAGCTCTGCTCGGCCGCCTCCGTCGCACGACGGGAGGGCATGCCGCGCCCGACGACATCGTCGCCCTGATCGCCGATCTCGCCTCGGAGGTCCTCGCCTCGCTTCCCGAGCCTGTGGTGGTGGTCGGGGTCGGGTGCGCGGTGCCCGGACTGGTCCGCGCCGCCGACGGGGTGGTCGTCGACGCGCCGCACATGGACTGGCACGACGTCCCTTTCGGCGCGATGCTCTCCGAGGCACTGGGGCTGCCCGTCCAGGTGAGGAACGACGCGCGGGTCGCGACGGTCGCGGAGGCGGTCTTCGGCGCGGGTCGCGGAGTCGCCGACCTCGTCTACCTCAACGGCTCGTACTCGGGCATCGGCGGTGGCGCGGTGCTGGGCGGCGCGACGCTGCGCGGACGCGACGGCTATGCGGGGGAGTACGGCCACACTCGCGTGGACGGCGGCCGTGAGCGCTGCCATTGCGGACGCACCGGCTGCCTGGAGACCGAGGTCAACCTGCGCAGGCTCCTCGCCGCGCTCGGCGCCGAGGACCTGGACCTGCGGGACCTGGACGATGAGCTCGAGGCCGCGCGCGGACGGCCCGAGGTCGACGCCGAGGTCGGCCGTCAGATCGGCATCCTCGCGGGAGCCATCGGAGACCTCGCCTCGGTGTTCAACCCCTCGCTCGTGATCCTCGGAGGCGCGCTCGGCTCGCTGTGGAACGTCGCGTCGGAACGGCTCGCGCGGGCCGTCGAGGCCGACTCGTTCGCGCCCATGACGGGCGGGATGCGGATCGTGCGCGCGGAGCTCGGCTCGCGCGTGCACCTGGTGGGCGCCGCCGAGGTGTTCCTCCTCGCGTACCTGCGCGATCCCGCGCAGCTCGCCCAGCGGGTGGCGGCGCTCAGGCAGGCAGGCTGAGGCGCGGCGGTCGCGGAGGAGGGGTCCGAAGACAAGGGGCCTGACGGGCCGCGACCAGGGGCCAGAGTCATGGTCGGCGGTCCCGCGGCGCGTGCCAGACTGACCGCATGATCACCGTCGCCGTGCCCGACCAGGAAGTTGCCGACGCGCTGGGAGACCTCGGGGACGATGTCCGCCTCGTGCTGTGGAGCCCCAAGGAGACGGACGCCCCCGAACAGGAGCGCGACCGCATCGACCTCGTGTGCGTGCCTCACCTCCACGGGGGCCGTCACCTGTACGCGCGCATGGGCGCGTGCGCGAACCTCAAGGTGATCCAGATCCCGAGCGCCGGCTTCGAGCACGTCGCGCACATGGTCCCCGACGGCGTCGTCCTCGCGAACGCCCGCGGGGTCCACGACACCCGCGTCGCGGAGGCGACGCTCGCGCTCGCGCTCATGGCGCGCCGTCGGCTCCCGCAGTACGTCGAGGCGCAGCAGCGCGGCGTGTGGGAGCAGGACCCGTGGACGCCGTCGCTCGCCGACTCGCGCGCGCTGATCGTCGGCTACGGCTCGATCGCGGAGGCGATCGCGGTGCGGCTCAGGGCCTGCGAGGTGGAGGTCGAGGGCGTCGCCCGGTCCGCGCGCACCGCGCCCGACGGCACCATCGTCCATGTGGTGGGCGACCTTCCGACGCTGCTGCCCGACTTCGACCTGGTCGTGATCGTCACCCCGCACGACGAGTCGACCGACAAGCTCGTCGACGCGGCCTTCCTTGCCGCGATGCCCGACGGCGCGCTGCTCGTCAACGTCGGCCGTGGCAAGGTGGTCGACACCGACGCTCTGCTGGACGAGCTCCAGTCGGGGCGCCTGAGCGCGGCGCTCGACGTGACCGACCCGGAGCCCCTGCCCGAGGGGCACCCGCTGTGGACCGCGCCGAACTGCCTGATCACCCCGCACATCGCGGGCTTCGAGGTGCTCACCAACCGCCGCTACACGGATCTGGTGCGCAAGCAGGTCGAGGCGTTGCGCAGCGGGGGCGAGATCGTCAACGCCGTGATGGTCGGGTCGGCTCCGCGCGAGCGGTAGGGGAGCGGGCGACGCAGGCGTCGCGAGCCGGCGCCTCGAGAGCCGCTGGGTTCAGGACGCGGCCGCGTGCTCCATGGAGTCGCGCCATTCGATCCACGCCGAGACGATCTGAGCGATCTCCTCGCGGTACTCCTCGGCCTCGGCGATCGAGGCGATCTTCATCACGCGGCCGGCCTTGCCTGATCCCTCGAGGTGGGGGAACTTGCCGGGGATGAGCGCGCCGTGGTGGAACATCAGCGTCGCGTGGTTGCGCGAGTTCGGGAAGAACGAGGCGAGATTGCCCTTGTAGGTGAAGGTGGGCGTCTTCCACTTGATGCATTCGCCGATGCGGTCGTCGGACGAGAGCAGGATCAGGCGAACCCGCTGCACGACATCCCTCATGGGGTTGTCGTAGTGGGCCAACCAGGCATCCACGTCGTCATACGCCATACCCCCAAAGTAACCTGTCCGCCTGGAAATGTGACCCACGCCACAGACAAAAGTCGGTCGGATGTGAGACGAGCGCGGCGTTCAGTGTCGCGTTTGGGGTGGTTTGTTCCGTTTCAACGCGGCGAGAGAGGCCTCGCGTTCCGCCTGATGGTCGACGATCGGCGAGGGATACCCGGGCGTGTCGAGCTCCGGGATCCAGCGCTGGGCGTAGCGGCGCTCGGGGTCGAATCGCTTGGCCTGCGTCTCGGGGTTGAAGATGCGGAAGAACGGGGCGGCGTCGCGGCCGGTGCCTGCGACCCACTGCCAGTTGAGCTGGTTCTGGGCATGGTCGTAGTCGAGCAGCGTGCGGCGGAAGTGGTCGGCCCCGCGCTGCCAGGGCAGGTGCAGGTCCTTGACCAGGAGGCTCGCGACGACCATGCGGACCCGATTGTGCATCGTCCCCGTGGCCGCCAGCTGCCGCATGCCGGCATCCACGAGCGGGAAGCCCGTCTCGCCCAGGCGCCAGGCTCGGAAGGACTCGTCGGCGTCGCGGCCCGTGATCCACGCGTCGTCGGGCAGGACCGCGCTGAGGGACTCTCGCTGCGCCGTGGGGTGATGGTGGAGGACGTCGGCGTGGAACTCCCGCCAGGCGAGCTCGGACTCGAAGACTCGCGCGGAGTCGGACCTCACCCGCGCGGTCGCTGCGAGGATCGTGCGCGGGTGCAGCTGTCCGAACGCGAGCGGCACGGACAGGTGGGAGGTCGTGTCGAGGTCGGGGCGGTCGCGCTCGGCCGCGTAGCGCGCCAGGTCGCCCTCGACGAACGCGCGCAGGTCCTCGAGCACCCGCGACTCGCGGAACTCGTGCGTCTGTGCCAGCAGGTCCTCGGCGTCGCCGTGCGCGGCCTGGCTGTCGAGGCTCACGTCGGAGTCGAGCGCGCGCAGCGACGATGCGTCGGCGGCCGGGGCGGGGGCGCGCCAGCCGTGGTCGCGCCAGGCGTGGGAGAACGGCGTGAAGACCTTGTACTCGGTGCCGTCGGACTTCGTGACGCGGCCCGGTGCGACGGCGTACGGGCTGCCGATCAGGCGCAGCTCGCGGCCGTCGGCCTCGAGCGCGGCACGCACGGCCTCCTGCTCGCGGGCCCCGGCCGGGCTGTGTTCGCTCGACGCCCAGACGATGCGGGAGCCGGTCTCGCGCGCGGCCGTCAGGATCACCTCGTGCGCGGGGCCTCGGCGGACGGCCAAGGCTCCGCCAGTGTCCTCGCGCAGGCTCCACAGCACGCGCGCGAGGTGCGCGCGGCGTCGTCCCGACCAGAAGTGGAGCGCGGGGGTCCAGGCGAAGACGGCGGATGCGGGTCCGTCGCCCAGCGCCTCGAGCAGGGCGGGATTGTCCGCGAGGCGAAGGTCGCGTCGGGCCCACCACAGAGTCATGTTCTTATCAAGGCCGCCACGGCCTCCTGCATTCCTCTGCGTGTGGCCGGCGAGTGTCGCATCGTCCCTGCGTTCCTCTGCGTGCGGCCTGGACGCGCGAAGGCCCCTGCGTCCCGGGGGCGGGGAGCAGGGGCCTTGGCGGAGGAGGCGTTACGCGGAGGCGTGCTCCGTGACGTGCGAGCCGATGAACGCCGCGGCGGCCTCGGCGAAGCCGCGCAGGACGGCGGCCGAGCCCTCGTTCTGGACCGAGCCGTCGGCGCCGAACGCGTCGGCGTTGTACTGGAAGAAGGTCTCCGGCTGGCCCATCGTCGGCGCGTTGAAGTGCGCGAGGATGTTGCGCAGGTGCTGCTGCGCCATCGCGGTGCCGGCGGCCGAGATCGAGGCGCCCATCACGGCGGTGGGCTTGCCGTTGAACGAGGCCTGACCCCACGGGCGGGCCGACCAGTCGAGCGCGTTCTTGAGGGCGCCGGGGATCGAGCGCGAGTACTCGGGGGTGACGATGATGATGCCGTCGACGCCCTCGATCGCGTTCTTCCACGCAGTGGCCTCGGCGGGCCACTCGCTCTCGAGCTCGTAGTTGAAGAAGGGCAGCGCCGAGAAGTCGAGGAACTCGGCCTCGAAGCCCTCGGGCAGGTAGGTGGCCATGGCCTTGGCGACCTTGAGGTTGATGGAGGCCGAGGCGGTCGAGCCGACGATGATTCCGATGCGGGGCATGACGAAGTCTCCTCTGGAAAGAGTGATGGGGGTGGGCGCGGCGTCCGCGCCGCTGCCATCTGCAACTTAGATGACTATGCAACTATTCCCAGAGGTTGCACCTTGAAGCAAGTCAGATTCCTTACAGGTGTTGAGAACGTGGCGAGGGTCACTCCCGGTGCGTCGTCCTTCGCCCGGCTACAGGTTCCGGTCCGCCCACACGTCGGCCGCGTCGCGCAGCAGCTCCGCTGCTCCCGGCGCGACCTCGTCGTAGTTGCGGCGGAAGCGCTCGTCGTCAACGTACATCTGGGTGAGCCCCTTGTACGTCTCGAGCGTCGGCGTCCAGAACAACGACACCCACGCGTAGTGCTGCGCGACGATGTCCTGCACCTCGGGGCTGGCAGGCGTGAACCCGACGCGGATCGCCGCGCCCAGCGCCTCGACCACCTCGCGGTGCGCATCGAGGTGCTTCTGCTGGCCCTCCTTGCCCAGGGCCTTCCACCGCGCGTTCGAGCGGTCGACGGCGTCGTCGCCCCAGCGCTCGCGGGCCTCGGGCTCGTAGCGGTCGTGGGCGAAGCCGTCGAAGATCTGCTCGTCGGTCATGGGTCGGCCTTTCTCGAGGGAGTCGATGGTGCGCGCCACGGTCGCGGCGAGGCGCGCGTAGCGGTCGCGCTCGGCGGTGAGGCCGCCGAGGTGGTCGCGCAGCAGGGCGACGACGGTCGCCTGGTCGTCCGCATCGACGATGCTGCCGATGCGGTCCAGGCTCGTGCCCAGCTCACGCAGGGTCAGGATGTGCTGGAGGCGCAGGAGCTCGTCGCGCCCGTAGTGGCGGCGGCCGTCGGGGCCGGTCCAGGCGGGGGAGAGCAGTCCCGTCGCGTCGTAGTGGCGCAGGGTCCGGCTCGTCACGCCGCTCATGCGGGCGACCTGAGCGATGTCCCACGTGGTGTCCGTCTCCGTCATGGGAACCAGCCTAGAAGTTGACGTTGCGTCAAGCACAACCCGCCGATTCGCGCGTGCGCGAGAACACGCATCGTCCCGGTCCTAGACTCGGCCTCATGACAGAGACGCCCGACATCAAGCCCCGTTCCCGCCAGGTGACCGACGGCATCGAGGCGACCGCCGCGCGCGGCATGCTCCGCGCCGTCGGCCTCGGTGACGACGACTTCGCGAAGCCCCAGATCGGCATCGCGAGCTCGTGGAACGAGATCACCCCCTGCAACCTCTCCCTCCAGCGCCTCGCGCAGGGATCCAAGGAGGGCGTGCACGCCGCCGGCGGCTACCCGCTCGAGTTCGGCACCATCTCCGTCTCCGACGGCATCTCGATGGGTCACGAGGGCATGCACTACTCGCTCGTGTCGCGCGACCTGATCGCCGACTCGGTCGAGACCGTGATGCTCGCCGAGCGTCTCGACGGCTCCGTGCTGCTGGCCGGCTGCGACAAGTCGCTGCCCGGCATGCTCATGGCCGCGGCCCGCCTGGACCTGTCCTCGGTGTTCCTCTACGCGGGCTCGATCATGCCCGGCAACGTCACGCTCACGGACGGCACCACCAAGGACGTGACGATCATCGACGCGTTCGAGGCCGTGGGCGCCTGCTCCGCGGGGCTCATGTCCGAGGAGGACCGCCTCAGGATCGAGAAGGCGATCTGCCCCGGCGAGGGCGCGTGCGGCGGCATGTACACCGCCAACACCATGGCGTCCGTCGGTGAGGCCCTCGGCATGTCGGTCCCCGGCTCCGCCTCCCCGCCCAGCCCCGACCGTCGTCGCGACTACTACGCGCACAAGTCGGGCGAGGCCGTCGTCAACATGCTGCGCAAGGGCATCACGGCGCGCGACATCATGACGAAGGAGGCGTTCGAGAACGCCATCGCCGTCGTCATGGCCTTCGGCGGCTCGACCAACGCGGTCCTGCACCTGCTCGCGATCGCGAACGAGGCCGAGGTGGACCTCACGCTCGACGACTTCGCGCGCGTCGCCGCCAACGTGCCGCACCTGGGCGACCTCAAGCCGTTCGGCCAGTTCGTCATGAACGACGTGGACCGCGTGGGCGGCGTGCCCGCCGTCATGAACACCCTGCTCAAGGCAGGCCTCATGCACGGCGACGTCATGACCGTCACCGGCAAGACGCTCGCCGAGAACATGGAGGAGCTCAAGCCCGCCGCGATCGACGGCCGCGTGGTCCGCGCCCTCAACAACCCGATCCACAAGTCGGGCGGCATCACGATCCTCAAGGGCTCGCTCGCCCCCGAGGGCGCCGTCGTGAAGTCCGCGGGCTTCGACAACGACGTCTTCGAGGCGACCGCCCGAGTCTTCGACCGTGAGCGCGGCGCGCTCGACGCTCTCGAGGCAGGCGAGATCCAGAAGGGCGACTGCGTCGTCATCCGCTACGAGGGCCCCAAGGGCGGCCCCGGCATGCGCGAGATGCTCGCCATCACGGCGGCCATCAAGGGCGCGGGGCTCGGCAAGGACGTCCTGCTCATCACGGACGGCCGCTTCTCGGGCGGAACCACCGGCCTGTGCGTCGGCCACATCGCCCCCGAGGCCGTCGACGCCGGTCCTATCGCGTTCGTCCAGGACGGCGACAAGATCACGCTCGACGTCGCCAACGGAACGCTTGAGCTGCTCGTCTCCGAGGAGGAGCTCGCGGCGCGCAAGGAGGGCTGGGAGCCCATCGCCCCGCGCTTCACCAAGGGCGTGCTCGGCCGCTACCAGAAGCTCGTGCAGTCGGCCTCGAAGGGCGCGATCCTCGCCTGATCCCGCGCGAAGCGGGTACCTGGTTGTCGCTTGCGCGGCTGCTGATCTGACGAAGGCCCCCGAGTTCTGCTCGGGGGCCTTCGCGCGCTGTGATGCGCGTCGTCTGCGTGAGCGTCCTGGAGGGAACTGAGTGCAGGATCTGCTTCGGATCCTGCACTCAGTTCCCTCCAGCGCGCGCCGGCGTGCAGCGGCGGACTCGGCGTGGACCAGCGGGGCTCGGCCGGGAACCTCGCCCGGCCCAGACGCGACGAATGCCCCCGCGAGAGAGAATCGCGGGGGCATTCGCGTGGCCGGCGGGGTCTGGTGGACGTGACCGGCCAGGCAGAGCGGTGCTGAGGGGCGCTCCGCCGATGGGCGTCAGACGCCCACGGTCTCCTTCTCGGTCAGCCCCGCTGCGATGAGCTGCTCGGGGCGTGCACCGGGGATGGTCTTGACGACCTGCCTGTACGCGTCGGTGTCGTCGTAGACCTCCTCCTTGAAGACGTTCTTGCGGCCCTTGACCATCTTCGTGATCTGGAGGGCGGCGAGCGCGACGTTCGCGGCGAGCGCGATCGCGGACACGGTGAACAGCGCCGCCGGGTTGTGCGACGACTCGACCGAGAACTGCGAGTCACCCACGAAGGCCGGGACCGCCATCGTGAACATCATCCAGAACGCGAGCGTGTGTGCGCGGTGCTGGAGCCAGGCGCCCTTGCGGATGAAGAACGCGGGGATGGTGCAGCTGATGAGCAGCGCGGCGCCGGCGTAGAACGAGTGGTCGCCCACGCAGTTGTAGACGTACGCGAAGTTCCACAGGTCGTACGCGATGATCCACGGCCAGATCATGTCGGGGTAGATCATGTCCGCGACCTTGTCCTTGGCGACGTAGATGCCCATCCAGCCGGTGATCGCGAGGAGGTTGATGAGGCCCGCGATGCCGTTCATGTAGTTCCATGCGCCGGACAGCATGTACACGCCGTCGACCATGCCGTCGGCGCCCATCGCGCCCACCTGGAAGTCGCGGATGCACGCTTCGAGGATGTTGAGCGCGAGGATCCCGGCGGGGAACATCAGCGCGTACTTGTTTCTCGCCAGGCGCGGGATGTACCGGATCGCGAGGAATCCCAGGCAGCCTGCCAGCGCCGAGTAGACCTTGACCCAGTGGAACCACGTGCCGGTGGACGAGCCCGCGCCGGCCGTGGTGGGCCACACGAAGATCGTCAGCACCACGGGTACCGCGATGAAGAAGAACATGCCGGCCCAGGGTCCGCGGCGCGAGAGCTCGTTGAGCCCGATGAGGGCCCCGAGCACCACGAACCACATGACCCCTTGGGTCAGCGTGATCGATTCGAACAGGAACATTGCTCTCTCCTTGAAAGCGGGGGACTCAGGAGTCCCCTGATAGATCCCGGTCGGGGGCCCGGGTGGGATCGGGTGCGAGACGAAGGGTCTGACGCACGATGTCGGCGAGAACGTCGTCGCCGATGGCTGGGTTGGTGCGCATGACGCCGATGATCCCGTGGAGGAGCATCGCGAACGTCTCGCGCACATGGGTGATCTCGATCGTGTGCCGTGCGGCGTAGGCCGGGATCGTCGTCTCCTCGAGGACGTCGAGGATCGCGGCGATCGACTGGTCGAGGTACCGCACGTACAGGCCGGCGTCGTCGAACCGGGGGAGCGGGTGGGTGGTGTGCGCCTCGCCGTCGATGCGGTGCGGCATGTTGCGGCGGAAGAGCTGGACGTAGCTGCGCACGGCGCCGTCGATGTCGCCGGGGGTGCGCGCGGCGTCCCAGGCGCGCAGCTCGTCGGCGAAGTCCTTGACGCATGCGTCGAGCACCTGGTCGACGAGCCGGTCCATCGAGCCCGCGTAGTGGTAGACGAGCGTGCGGGCGACGCCGACCTCGTCGGCGATGTGCTGGAAGGTCGTGGCGCGGACCCCCTGGCGGGCGAACATCAGCCTCGCGGCCTCGACGATCTCCTCGCGGCGCTCCTCAGGCGCCTTCACCGTGCGGGATCGTCGTTGGTCCATGGTTTGACCGTAGACCTCATTGACATTGTGTCAATTGGGACGGAGGTCCCATCTTTCTGCGGACCGTCCACCATGCGCTCCGCACGGATTCACGCGCGACGCGCGAGCGTGTCGCGGCGGAGGATCGGCGTGTCGTCGGGGTGTCGGATCCGATTCCGTGCGGAGTGCATGGGGCGGGGACGATGCGCGGGCGGGGACGATGCGGCGGTCGCCGGGACCTTGGCGCAAGGGGGCGCCGCGGCCCGGTACTACGGTGGACGTGAACCACCGCCAGGAGGAATCGATGAGCGCGTCCAGGATCAGTCCGAGGCTCGTGCTCGCCTGCATCGGCGTCGGGCTTCTCGCGGGCACGCTGTCCGGGCTGTTCGGCGTGGGCGGCGGCATCGTGATCGTGCCGATGCTGTCCCTCCTGCTCGGCTTCGACCACCGCCTCGCGGCCGGGACGTCGCTCGCGGCGATCGTGCCGACCGCGACGGTCGGCGTCGTCTCCTACGCGACCCACGGCTCGGTCGCGTGGATCCCCGCGCTGATCATCGCCGCGGCCGCGGTGGTGGGTGCGCAGGGAGGGACCTGGCTGCTGCACCGCCTGCCGCTGGACGCGCTGCGGTGGGGGTTCATCGCGTTCCTCGGCTTCGTGGTGGTGATGCTCTTCGTCGTCGTGCCGTCCCGTGACGCGGGCTTCGACCTCACGTGGCTGTCCGCGCTCGGGCTCATCGGCGTGGGCCTGTTCGCGGGTGTCCTGTCCGGGCTGCTGGGCGTCGGGGGAGGGATCATCGTGGTGCCCGCGCTCATGCTCCTGTTCGGCACGAGCGACCTGCTCGCGCGTGGGACGTCGCTGCTCATGATGATCCCCACGGCGGCCTCGGGGACGGTCGGCAACCTGCGCCGCGGCAACGTGAACGTCCCCGTGGCGCTGATCGTCGGCGCGTCGGCGTGCCTCACCACCACGCTCGGTGCGCACGCCGCCAAGCTCATGGGACCGGTCGCGTCGAACGTGCTGTTCTCGCTGTTCATCGTCTTCGTCGCCGGGCACATGGCGTGGGACATGCTCCGCGGTCGCGGCGAGGACCTCGACACCGAGGGCTCGTAGCCCCGAGGCGCGTCACTCCGAGCGATACCGGGCCCCAGCATCGTCCGGAGCCACCGGACCTTGCGGCTGCGGCATCGTCCACCTCGTGCTCCACACCCTCGGCAACGTCTCACAATATAAAACGGTGAACCACAATGTGAGATTCTTCGCCGATTCGGTGAGACAAGCCTCGCTCCGGGCGTACGGTGGAGCCATGCAGGCGATCGTCGTAGTACTTATCGGGCGCGCGGACCTCTAGTCCACGACCCGGCATCGTCCGCGCGCATCCTCCCCGAAGCCTTCCGGCGTAGGGGATTTTTCATGCGGGGCGGACAACGGACGCCCTCGGTTCACAGCAGAGCAGGAGAGAAGATGGCACAGGTGAAGGCGAAGCCCACCGCACCGCCGACCTCGCCGCGCCCGTCCACGTCGGGCGGCGCGACCACGTCCACCGTCGTCGGGGCACGTCCCACGCCGCAGGCGGACCCGGACCCGTCGCTCAACGGCAGGCAGATGACCGGCGCCGAGTCGATCATCCGGTCGCTCGAGTGCGCCGGCGCGACCGACGTGTTCGGACTGCCCGGCGGCGCGATCCTCCCGACCTACGACCCGCTGATGGACTCCGAGAAGATCCGTCACATCCTCGTGCGCCACGAGCAGGGCTCGGGCCACGCCGCCCAGGGCTACGCGCACGCCACCGGCAAGGTCGGCGTCTGCATCGCCACCTCGGGCCCCGGCGCCACGAACCTCGTGACGGCGATCGCCGACGCCAACATGGACTCGATCCCCATGGTCGCGATCACAGGCCAGGTGGGCGCGGCGCTCATCGGCACCGACGCGTTCCAGGAGGCCGACATCGTCGGCATCACCTCCCCGATCACCAAGCACAACGTGCTGATCAAGGACGCCGCCGAGATCCCCAAGGCGATCGCCGAGGCCTTCTACATCGCGAGCCACGGACGCCCCGGCCCCGTGCTCGTCGACGTCGCCAAGTCCGCCCAGCAGGCCATGACCGAGTTCCAGTGGCCCGAGCGCATCGACCTGCCGGGCTTCAACTCGGGCGCCCGCCCGCACGCCAAGACCATCCAGGAGGCCGCGCGCCTGCTGGCCACCGCGCGTCGTCCCGTCCTGTACGTGGGCGGCGGCGTGATCCGCTCGGGCGCGTCCGAGGGGCTGCGCAAGCTCACCGACCTGTCCGGCGCGGCCGTCGTCACGACGCTCATGGCCCGCGGCGCCCTGCCCGACTCGCACCCGCAGAACCTCGGCATGCCCGGCATGCACGGGACGGTGGCCGCGGTGGCCGCGCTGCAGAAGGCCGACCTCATCGTCGCCCTGGGCGCCCGCTTCGACGACCGCGTCACAGGCAAGCTGTCGAGCTTCGCGCCGCACGCGACGATCGTCCACGCGGACATCGACCCCGCGGAGATCGGCAAGAACCGCGCCGTCGACGTCCCGATCGTGGGCGACCTCAAGGACGTGTTCAACGAGCTGGTCCCGGCCCTCGCAACCGAGCACGAGCGCCACGGCAAGCCCGACCTCGAGGCCTGGTGGCACCAGCTCGACGACTGGCGCACCACGTACGCGCTCGGCTACCAGCCGACCGCAGACGGCCTGTCCAACCCGCAGTACGTGATCCAGCGCCTGGGCGAGCTCAACGACCCCGACTCGACGATCTTCACGTCGGGCGTGGGCCAGCACCAGATGTGGGCCAGCCAGTTCATCAAGTACGAGCACCCGAACACGTGGATCAACTCGGGCGGCCTCGGCACCATGGGCTTCTCGGTCCCCGCCGCGATGGGCGCCCAGGTGGGCGTGCCCGACAAGCAGGTGTGGGCCATCGACGGCGACGGCTGCTTCCAGATGACCAACCAGGAGCTCGTCACCTGCGCGATCAACGAGATCCCGATCAAGGTCGCGATCGTGAACAACTCGTCGCTGGGCATGGTCCGCCAGTGGCAGACGCTGTTCTACGAGTCCCGCTACTCGAACACCGACCTGCACACGGGCCACGGCACCGTCCGCATCCCCGACTTCGTCAAGCTCGCCGAGGCGATGGGCTGCGTCGGCCTGCGCTGCGAGTCCGACGCGGACGTGGACGCCACGATCAAGCGGGCCAACGAGATCAACGACCAGCCCGTGGTCGTCGACTTCACCGTGTCGCGCGACGCGATGGTGTGGCCGATGGTCGCCGCCGGCGTCAGCAACGACGAGATCCAGTACGCGCGGGGCGTCGCCCCCGCGTGGGAGCGCGAGGAGAACGCATGACCACCCACACCCTCTCGGTCCTGGTCGAGAACAAGCCCGGCGTGCTCGCGCGCGTCGCCGGCCTGTTCAGCCGCAGGGCGTTCAACATCCACTCGCTCGCGGTGGGCCAGACCGAGCACCCCGAGATCTCCCGCATCACCGTCGTGGTCGACGTGGACGAGCTCCCGCTCGAGCAGGTCACCAAGCAGCTCAACAAGCTCGTGCACGTGCTCAAGATCGTCGAGCTCGAGCGCGACCGCTCCGTGCAGCGCGACCTGTACCTCATCAAGGTCCGCGCCGACGCGCGCCAGCGCGCCGACGTGCTGCAGATCGTCGACCTGTTCCGCGCCCACGTCGTCGACGTGGCGCCCGACTCCGTCGTCATCGAGGCGGTCGGCACGCGCGAGAAGCTCGAGGCGCTGCTCGCGGCCCTGTCCCCGCACGACGTGCGGGAGATCGTCCAGTCCGGCACCGTGGCAATCGGCCGCGGCTCCCGGTCCATCACCGAGCGCGCGCTCGAGCGCGTCGCCGTCACCGCTTGACCCAGACGATGCGGGAGGAGGCGACGTTCTGACGTCGCCCGACCCACGCATCGTCCATGTGAACCCCACCCCGAAGAAGGAGCAAGAACCGCATGGCTGAGATGTTCTACGACAAGGACGCAGACCTGTCGATCGTCCAGGGCAAGAAGGTGGCCATCGTCGGCTACGGCTCGCAGGGCCACGCCCACGCGCAGAACCTGCGCGACTCCGGCGTCGACGTGCGCGTCGCGCTGCGCGACGGCTCGAAGTCGGTCGCGAAGGCCGAGAACGACGGCTTCACCGTGATGAACGTCGCCGACGCGTCCGCGTGGGCCGACCTCATCATGATCCTCGCGCCCGACCAGCACCAGCGCGGCATCTACAACGACGAGATCAAGCCGAACCTCGCGCCCGGCAAGACCATCGCGTTCGCGCACGGCTTCAACATCCGCTTCGGCCTCATCGAGGCCCCCGAGGGCGTCGATGTCATCCTCATCGCCCCGAAGGCCCCGGGCCACACCGTGCGTCGCGAGTTCGTCGCGGGCCGCGGCATCCCGGACATCATCGCGGTCGAGGTCGACGCGTCGGGCTCGGCGTGGGCCACCGCGCTGTCCTACGCCAAGGGCATCGGCGGCACGCGCGCCGGCGTCATCAAGACCACCTTCACCGAGGAGACCGAGACCGACCTGTTCGGCGAGCAGGCCGTCCTGTGCGGTGGCATGTCGCACCTGGTCCAGACCGGATTCGAGGTCCTCACCGAGGCCGGCTACCAGCCCGAGATCGCCTACTTCGAGGTCCTCCACGAGATGAAGCTGATCGTGGACCTCATGTGGGAGGGCGGCATCGCCAAGCAGCGCTGGTCGATCTCCGACACCGCGGAGTACGGCGACTACGTCTCCGGCCCGCGCGTCATCACCCCCGAGACGAAGGCCGCCATGCAGGGAATCCTCGCCGACATCCAGTCCGGTGCGTTCGCCGAGCGCTTCATCGCCGACCAGGACGCGGGCGCGCCCGAGTTCACGGCGCTGCGCGAGAAGGAGGAGTCGCACCCGATCGAGAAGACCGGCAAGGAGCTCCGCGCCCTGTTCTCGTGGTCGGACGCCAAGGTGGACGAGGACTACGTCGACGGCTCGGCCGCGCGCTGATCAGCGCTTGAGCCTGGCCTGAGCGCTGATCGCGCTCCGGCCGACAGAAGGGGAGGTCCCACAGGGCCTCCCCTTCGTCGTGTCTGGGGCAGGGGCCGGCGTTGGGGGGCAGGGGCGATGCCGGGGTTGGGTCACGTGGACGATGCGTCGTCCGGATCGCCGTAGGCGCCGCACGTCGCGCGCCAGTCGCCACCGTCCGGAAGGAAGGCGTCCCACTCGGCGTGCGTGAGGTTCCGGCCTGCCACGTCGCAGGCCGCCTCCGCCAGGTGCGACGGGTCGAGGTCCCAGATCGCGACGCCCTGCTCGACGTTGATGGCGAGCCTCGCGCCGTCGGGGCTGAGCCAGGCCTGACGGGCGCCGAACGACGACGCGTCGAAGGGGATCCCGATGCGTTCTCCGGTGTCCATCGAGAACAGGGCCGCGCTGCCGTCGTTGGCCGACACGAGGAACATCGTCGCGTCGGAGCTCACCTGGAGCCCCGTCACGCTCGCGCGCGCCACGCGCGTACCGCCGAGGAGTTCGAGGTTGGGGCCGAATCGACTGACCGAGCGCACCGAGTCCGCGGTGTTGGCGACGATCCGACCGTCGGGGGACTCCTCGGCTCCCGCGAGGCCGTCTCCCGGGGGCGCGAGCGCTTCGCCCGTGACCCCGTCGAACACCTCGGTGCGCACGCCGCCCTGGTAGCCGGCGGTGACAGCGACCTGCGCGCCTCCCGCCGAGGTCGACACGTAGAACGGCCACCCGTCCACCTGGAGCGTCGGCTCGATGCGGCGCCCGGTCGACGTGTCGTAAGTCGCCACGGTGCCATCCGCGAACGTGGCGTACGCGCGCGTGCGGTCGGCGCTCGGGAACACCTGCATCGCGTCCAGCGAGATCGAGTCGGTCTCCACCGCCTCGCCGGTGGCGACGTCGGCGACGACGAGCGCGTCCTCCCCGGGCGAGTAGCCGAGCACCGATCCGGGGCCGAACCAGCCGACGCCCTCGAGCGAGTTGTCGATCCTTCCACTGACCGAGTCGCGCTCGACGTCCCAGGCGGCGAATCCGTCGAAGAGGTAGAAGGTGTTCGCCGCGGGGTCGCGCAGAGCCGTCAGGATCATGGACCCGTCGCCGCTCCAGCCGTCGGTCATGAAGCGGCCACGGGCGACGAGGCGCGTGACCGGACCGGTCCCGTCGAGGCTCCACCGCGTGAGCGTCGAACGGTCCGCCGCGAAGGTCACCAACGTCGACTCGTCCGGTGTCAACGCGATCGTGCCGACGTTGCCCTGCTGCGGCGCGAAGTCCCGACCGGTGGCCGCCCCGGAGTCGAGATCGTAGGTCTCGATGATTCCGTCGACGCCACCGCAGAGGACCCACCGGTGGATCGGCGCGATCGCGAACCACTGGCACATGCCCTGGTCGCCGCTTCGGCGAGGGGCCGTCCAGATCGGCGCTCCGGCCTCGAGGTCGTATGCCATGACGCCCTCGTCGCCGGCGGTGACGAACTGTCCCTCGGGGCCGAGCGCCGCCGCAATGTTCGAGTAGCGTCTCGTTCCGGGAAGCGCGGATGTCGGTCCAGGAAGCGTCGACAGGACCCGAGCCGTGGCCGCATCGACGGTGAGGATGTCCCCGTCGAGCGTGGTGACCGCGACCATGTCGTCGTTCAACCAGGCGGTGGCACCAGGGTAGACCGACCCGGTGTCGTCGACGGTGAGGGTCGGCTCAGGGTCAATGCTGCCGACGATCGTCCCGGAGACGGTCTCCACGATCGTGAGGCCTCCATCGAAGGGGTCGACGGTCGCGGCGTACGCGCCGTCCGGGCTCAGTGCGAGGGTGCGCATGCGCTGACCCGTGAGCGGCATCGGGGTCACCGACAACTCCTCGCCCGAGGCCAGGTCGTACGTCGCGAGCAGGAGGCATCCGACATCGAGGTCGCAGATCTGATCGGCGCCGAGCGAGGTCTCGGTGGGTCCGAGCAGCGCCGCAGTGCTTCCGTCGGCGCTGACGGCGAGGTCGGCTCCGATCTGAGCGTTCCAGCTCACGCTCGTGGGGATGACGTCCTCGATCTCCGTGGACTCCGGGTCCCTCAGCTGGATGCCCGCGGCGGTGGCAGTCATGATCGCGCTGCCGTCGGGCAGCAGCGTGCTCGAGGCGAAGCCGTCGACGCCGAGATCCGTGGTCCCGCGGTACCCAGGGTCGGTGGCGAATGCGGTGAGCAGCGAGCCGAACGAGGCCTGCGATTCGGGATCCCGACGGTAGGCCTCCACGGCGAGCAGCATTCCGACATCGGGGGCCGCCTGAAGCTGTGCCGCGGAGTCGGCGACGAGTGACTCCAGCTGTGCGGCGGCGCCCCGCGCGTCGGCCACTCGCGACAACGTCGCCGCCGAGACGAGGGCGATGATCGCGACCGCTGCGGCTGCGGCTGCGCCGACGCGCAGGCGTCTGGCTCGCGACTGCGCGGCGGCCTGCCGCCGATCCGCCTCAGCCGACTCCTTGGCGGCCGAGGTCTCCTCCTCGAGCGACGCCGCGAGGAACTGGCGCTCCGTCGGGGTGAGGGCATCCGGGGTGCGGCGGGCCCAGTCCAGAGCGACGCTCAGCCGGGTGCCCCGGTACAGGTCCGATGCGACCCGGCCCAGCTGGTCCCAGGTGGACGCGGAGGTCGCGAGGTGATCGAGCACGCGCTGTCCCTCGATGTCCGCCTCGAGCCAGCCGCGCAGCCGAGGCCAGGCGCGCACGAGCGACTCGTGGGCGAGCTCCGCCTGGCCGCTTCTCATCGTGATCAGCCGAGCGCCGACGAGCTTGCCGAGCACCTCTCCCGTCTGGCCCTCGCCGAGCGCGCGAGTGTCGAGCGAATGGGTGGTCACGGTGCCCGATCCGGCGAGCGAGCAGAGCCGCCGGAGGATCAGCTCGCATTGGCGTCGTTCTCCAGCAGTGAGGTTCGTGTAGAGCAGCTCGGCGGATGCGGCGACGGCGCCCCGCAAGCCACCGGAGGCGGTGTAGGCGTCGATCGTCAGGGTGGACCCTTCGCGGCGCACCCAGGTCTCGGCGAGAGCGTGCGACAGCAGTGGCAGCGCGCCTGCCGCGCCTTCGGCGTCGGCGAGCGCCACGTCGGCGAAGCCGTGCTCAAGCGTGAGGTGCGCCCTCTCGGCGGGCCCCTCGATCGCCTCCCGCAGCGACTGGTGCCCGAGCGGGGTCACGAGATGGAGGCCGGACAGGGCGTGCGGGCCGAGCGCCTCGTCGCCGGCGAGGGGGTCCAGCGCGTCCGCGCGGACGACGACGATGACCCGTCCGCCCACCGCGTGATGGCCGTCGATCGCGTCGAAGATCTCTCGGGCGGTGCCTGGCGGGAAGGTCGGAGCGAACACGGCCTCGAGGTGGTCGACCACCAGCACATGGCGGGGATCGAGGCTTCGGACACGCGCGGGCAGAGAGGCGTCGGGGGCGACAGCGGTGACGAGATCGCCGCGAGACTCGAGCACGGGTTGGATGCCCGCGCCGAGGAGCGAGGACTTGCCCGAGCCGGACGCGCCGGCGAGGACCAGGAAGCGGGTGCGCGCGAGCAGCCCCACGGCACGGGCGATGTCCTCGTCCCGCGCGAAGAAGAGGTCGGCGTCCTCGGGACCGTACGCGGTGAGGCCCTTGTAGGGGCACTCGGAGGCGGGCGCCGGCGCGGGAGAGGCCGCGAGCAGCCCCGCATCGTGGCTGAGGATCGCCGCCTCGAGTCCGGTGAGCGAAGGTCCTGGATCGATGCCGAGCTCCTCGACCAGGGTCCGCATGCCCCGGCGGACGGTGGCGAGCGCGTCGGCCTGCCTCTCGCATCGGTACTGAGCGAGCGCGAGCGCGTGCCAGCGGCGCTCGCGGAAGGGGTCCGCTCGCACGAGCGTCGCCGCCTGCTCGGCGACACCTCGGTGGTCGCCGGCCGCGAGCCGCGATTCGAGCAGATCGTCCAGCGCTGCCGCGCGAAGCTCGGTGAAGCGCTCCGACTCGTCGTGCGCGGGCGGCCAGTCCGCGAGGTCCACGTAGGGCGTGTCGCTCCAGAGGGCCAGAGCGCGCTCGAACGTGGTCACGGCGCGCATGTGCTCCCCGGCCTCCGCATAGGAGCGTGCCCGCGCGAGCGCTTCCTCGAAGGCGTCGGCGTCGACCTCGACGCCCGTGCCCGTGAACCGGTACCCGCCGCTCACGGTGACGATCGCATCGTCCCCGAGCGCGCGGCGAAGGTGCCCGATCGCGGCCTGCACCTGCTTCGGCCACGTCGTGGGAGGCGCCTCGCCCCACACCGCCTCCGCGATCTCGGAGGGCGCGATGGTCCCAGGCCTGCTGACCAGCAGCGCCTCCAGGACCGCGCGATCGCGGGGGCTGACCCCCTGCCGCACCGCGCTCTCCTGGCAGACCAGGACGCAGATCCCCTCCATGAGATCGAGTGTCGGACCGGGCCCGGACGTCGTCAATTGATGCGTCAACAGTGCATACCGCGCGCATACCGGTCGCGTGGCGCCGCATACCTGGCGAAGACGATGCCGAGGTGACGTGGAGCCGACTCGAGGGGAGGAACCATGACGATCGGGTTGCAGGTGAGCGGTGCGCGAGGGCGCACGAAGATCCCATGCGCGCCGGAGGGTGTCGCGAGGGACATGGACGATGCGGGGGAGGGCCCGCGGTCTCGGAGCGACATGGGTGGGGGTCACGCCGACGCTCCACCGGGGCCGGCCGCGCGGGAGACGGTGGTGACCACGGGGATCATCGCGTTCGTGATAGGCATCGGCGCGGCCTTCGGCGTCGGCATGATCGAGAATCCGCCTCCGGCGGAGGCCGACGTCATGCTCCCGGAGTGCGAGAGCTCCGTGGGAGGCGTGTGCGCGAACGAGCTGTCGGCGGGGGAGCACTCGTCGCTCGCCTTCGGGCCCCGGATGACGTTCTCCGTGCCCGAAGGCTGGGTGAACACCGTCGACCAGGAGGGGAGCTACGTGCTCGGGTTTCGGGGCGGAGCGGATCCGGGAGGCTGGGGCGGCGACACGATCGGTGTGCACAGGTCGGTGCGCTTCCCCGAAGGGCCGTGCTCGGTGGAACCCGACCCGACGGTCTCGGGAACGGCAGGTGCGCTGCACTCCGCGCTGCTGTCGGACCCCGCGGTCGATGTGCTCAGTGATGAGCCCGCGACTCTCGGAGGGCTCGACGGGTGGGTGATGGATCTCGCGATCAGCGACCACTGGGACACGGTGTGCCCCTGGAGTCACGAGGAGCCGGCCGCGCCGGTCCTCACGGGGTCGAACGGCTCGCAGATCTACCGGCACCTGAGCGCTGGCCGCCCGCTCCGGCTGTACGTGCTGGCGTGGGGAGGGAGCAACATCGTGGTGGAGGTCCGCGGGGACGGGGCGGTGATCCCGCTCGGCGACTTCTCCGACCTCGCCGCGCCGGTGCTCGAGACCTTCCGGTTCGACGATCCTCGGTGGCCCACGGAGACGTAGAGCGTCTCATGATGTGAGATGACGTGCGCGACAGGTGAGACAACCCGTAGGATGCTGATGTCACCCGCTCAGCGTCTCAAGGGAGAAACATGGCCACCTATCGCCTCGCAGTCGTCGCCGGAGACGGCATCGGCCCTGAGGTCGTCGCGGAGGGGCTCAAGTGCCTCGACGCGGCCATCGAGGACACCGACATCAGCTTCGAGATCACGGAGTTCGACCTGGGCGCGGACCGCTGGCACCGCACCGGCGAGACCCTGACGGACACCGATCTCGAGGCGATCAAGGGCAACGACGTGATCCTGCTCGGCGCCATCGGCGACCCGACGGTCCCGTCCGGCGTGCTCGAGCGCGGCGTGCTGCTGCCGCTGCGTTTTGCGCTCGACCAGTACGTCAACCTGCGCCCGTCGCGCCTGTACCCGGGTGAGGTCTCGCCGCTCGCGAACCCCGGCGACATCGATTTCATCGTCGTGCGCGAGGGCACCGAAGGCCCGTACGTCGGCAACGGCGGCGCGCTGCGCGTCGGCACGCCGCACGAGATCGCGACCGAGGTGTCCGTCAACACGGCCTTCGGCGTGGAGCGCGTGGTCCGCTACGCCTTCGACGTGGCGTCCAAGCGGGACAGGAAGCACGTGACGCTCGTGCACAAGCACAACGTGCTCGTCCACGCGGGTCACCTGTGGCGCCGCAACGTCGAGGCGGTCGCCGCAGAGTTCCCGACCGTCACGTGGGACTACCTGCACGTGGACGCCGCGACCATCAAGCTGGTCACGGACCCCGCGTCGTTCGACGTGATCGTCACGGACAACCTGTTCGGCGACATCCTGACCGACGAGGCCGCCGCCATCTCGGGCGGCATCGGCCTCGCCGCTTCGGGCAACGTCAACCCCGACCGCACCGCGCCGTCGATGTTCGAGCCGGTTCACGGCTCGGCGCCCGACATCGCGGGCCAGGGCAAGGCCGACCCGTCGGCCACCGTCCTGTCGGTCGGCATGCTGCTCGACTTCCTGGGCTACGGCGAGCTCGCGGCCAAGGTCGAGGCGGCCGTCGCGGCGGACGCCGCCGCGAAGGGGGACGCTGTTCGCAGCACCTCCGAGGTCGGCGACGCGCTCGCGGCCCGCATCCGCGGCTAGCAGAACCGCCAGGCGCCACCCGCGCCTGCAGCAGAACCACCCAACCGGGTACCTGGTTGCCGGTGGCGGGGCTCACGAGGCCCCGCCGCCGACGATCCGCCGGCTCTGGTGCGCCCTGGCGGGACATGAGTGCAGGATCGGGCTCGATTCCTGCACTCATGTCCCGCCAGGACGCGGTCCCCAGGAAGCCAGCCCTGGGGAAGGGGACGATGCGCCGCATCCGGCGCCCGGATTCCCACCAGGTGCCACTTCAGGCACCACCGCGTGACCTCCCGGCAACGTGCCGCGAGTAGATTCACACCCAGACCCCACCGCCGCGACAGCGGCACCCTCACCAACGAACAAGGAAGGACCTCACGATGACCACATCGACCGACGCATCGACCGCGGAGGCCTTCCGCGTCGTCCCCAACCCGAACCCGGCCTCCGACGAGCGCCGCGCGGAGGTCCTCGCCGACCTCAAGTTCGGCGTCAACTTCACGGACAACATGGCGCGCATCTCGTGGACCGCGGACCAGGGCTGGACCGATCGCCGCGTCGAGGCGTACGGCCCGCTTCCGCTGGACCCGGCCGCGTCGGTGCTGCACTACGCGGGCGAGATCTTCGAGGGCCTCAAGGCGTACCGCTGGGCCGACGGCACCATCCGCACGTTCCGTCCCGAGGAGAACGCGAAGCGCTTCCAGCGCTCGGCCCGCCGCATGGCCCTTCCCGAGCTCCCGGTCGAGGACTTCATGGCCGCGATCCGTGCCTACGTGAAGGCCGACGGCGACTGGACGCCCACCGCGCCCGACTCGTCGCTGTACCTGCGCCCGTTCCTCATCGCGACCGACGTCTTCCTGGGCCTGCGTCAGCCGAAGGAGGCCGAGTTCCTCGTCATCGGCTCGCCGTCGGGTCCGTACTTCGCCGGCGGCGTGAAGCCGGTGAGCATCTGGGTCGAGCAGGACTATCACCGCGCCGGCCCTGGCGGCACGGGCGCCGCGAAGTGCGGCGGCAACTACGCGGCCTCGCTGTTGCCTCAGATGGACGCCTACGCCCGCGGCTACGACCAGGTGCTCTACATGGACGCGAAGGACGGCAAGGTCCTCGAGGAGCTCGGCGGCATGAACGTGTTCGTGGTGCTCAAGGACGGCACGGTCGTGACGCCGGTCCTCACGGGCAACATCCTCGAGGGCGTGACGCGTTCCTCGATCATCCAGCTGCTCTCCGATGACGACCTCAAGGTCATCGAGCGTCCCATCACGATCGACGAGCTCCGCGAGGGCGTCGCGTCGGGCGAGGTCGCCGAGGTGTTCGCGTGCGGCACCGCCGCGGTCGTGACCCCGGTCGGAAAGATGGGCTCCAAGGACTTCGAGCAGCAGGTCGGCGACGGCCAGCCCGGCCCCGTCACGATGAAGGTCCGCCAGACCCTCACGGACATCCAGTACGGCCGCGCCGAGGACACGTACGGCTGGATGGAGATCCTCGCCTAAGGCGCACATGGACGATGCTGGGGCAGCCCAGCGCGAGGCCCGTCCGATGCTCCCCTCACCGGGGCATCGGGCGGGCCTTCGTCATTCGCGGGACCTTCGTCCCTCGGCACGGCGGCGATCGCGCTCAACCATGAGAGAGAGCGTCCGCGTGATGCGTGGGCACGCCACGCGACGCCCGTGAGCATCTCCATCCTTCAGCAGGTCGCCGTGGAGGTCCGACCTCCGCCACGTGGACCACGAGAGGTCCGTCCGGTGCCGCCGCCAGGGCCGCCGGGCGGATCTCTCGCACGTTCGGGGTCGGGTACGGGCGACGGGGGCCGAACTTCATCGAATCTTCATCGATCCTGCGCCGCGCCTGCCAGGTCGCCGGGACACGATGACCGCATCGGGGCCGCCAGGGCCGCGGCGAGAGGAGATCGTGATGAGCGTGTGGACGCATGGCTACGGGATGATGGGCTACGGATACGGCTCCGGGCTGGAATGGCTCGTGTGGCTGTTCGTCATCGTCGCGGTCGGCGCGGCGGTGTACATCGCGGTGCGGTTGGCGCAGCGCGACAAGGACGCCAAGAAGGACGATGCGGCGGTCGCGCCGGCGGCGCCTACGTCGGCCCGTCAGATCCTTGAGGACCGGCTCGCGCGAGGCGAGATCGACCCCGACGAGTTCCGCGAGCGTGTGAACGCGCTCGAAGGGGCTTGATTCCAGCCACAATGAAGAGATGAACACGGCGCAGTCAGGAGACTCCCGGGCCGCGGTCGTGCCGCGCGCGCTCGTCGTCGAGGACGAGGCGGCGCTCGCGATGCTGGTGGCCGGCTACCTGGACAAGGACGGCTTCGAGGTCGAGGTCGCGCACGATGGCGAGTCCGCGCTCGCGAAGGCGCGCGAGCTCGACCCCGACGTGGTGGTCCTCGATCTGGGCCTGCCTGGGATCGACGGGATCGAGGTGTGCCGGCAGCTGCGCACCTTCTCCGACTGCTACGTCGTGATGCTCACGGCGAGGGTCGAGGAGGTCGACAAGCTCGTCGGGCTGTCCGTCGGCGCCGACGACTACGTCACGAAGCCGTTCAGTCCCCGCGAGCTCGTCGCGCGCCTGCGGGCGATGCTGCGCCGGCCTCGCGTGAGCGCGAGGCAGGCCGAGGCGCAGTCCTCGGAGGCGATCCGCGTGGGCGACCTCGAAATAGACGTCCCCGCGCACGAGGCCCGCCTCGGCGGCGAGGTCGTCCCGCTCACCCGCACAGAGTTCGACGTGCTCGCGGCGCTCGCGGAGCGGCCGACGATGGTGATGACGCGCGCGATGCTCCTCGAGGCGGTGTGGGGCGGCGGCTGGGTCGGCGACGAGCACCTGGTTGACGTCCACGTCCGGCATCTGCGGCTCAAGCTCGGCGACTCCGCGGAGCAGCAGCGCTACGTCCGCACCGTGCGTGGCGTGGGCTACCGCATCGGCACGGGTGAATGATCATGCACTGGCTGCGGGAGCGTGGGCTCGCGACGCGCATGATGCTGTCGTTCTCCCTGGTGATCGCCGTGATCGGCGTCACCGTGTGGCTCGTGGCGCGCAGCGTCGGACAGGTCGACTTCCAGCGCCGCATGATGGGCGGCGGACGCGGCGGCGACATGAGCGGCATGGGCGGCATGATGGACACCGCCGCCGAGGATCTCGACGAGGTGTACCGCGCGTCGAGCGGCACCGCGCTCGCGGTCGCGCTCGGCATCGCGGCCGTCCTGGCGGTCCTCCTCAGCGTCCTGCTCGCGCGCCGGGTCTCGCGCTCGCTCGGCAAGCTCGAGGATGCGGCGCATCGGGTCGCCGACGGCGACTTCGCCTCGCGGGTCGAGGCTCCCGGCATGGGGCGCGAGTTCGACGAGCTCGCCGAGTCCTTCAACCGCATGTCCGAGCGCCTTGCGGAGAGCGAGCAGCTGAGGCAGCGGATGATCGGTGACGTCGCGCACGAGCTGCGCACGCCGATCGCGACGCTGACCGGCTACCTCGAGGCGCTCGAGGACGGCGTCGCGGAGCTCACCCCGGAGACCGTGGCGATGCTGCGGGCGCAGGGCGCGCGGCTGACGCGGCTGTCGGAGGACCTGTCGGCGGTGTCGCGCGCGGAGGGAAGCGGGGCACGGCTCAGCCGTGAGCGTCGGGATCCTGCCGACCTGCTACGCCTCGCGCGCGCGACGGCGCGCGAGAGGGCGGGCGGCGCCGGGGTCTCGCTCGAGCTCGCGGTCGCCGACGGCCTGCCCCCCGTCATGGTCGACCCCGAGCGGATCGCGCAGGTGCTGGGCAACCTCGTGGACAACGCGCTGCGCCACACGCCGTCGGGCGGGACCGTGACCCTGACCGCCCGCCCGGACGACGCGGGGGTCGCATTCGTCGTCGCCGACACGGGGGCGGGGATCGCTCCCGAGCATCTGCCGCACGTGTTCGAGCGGTTCTACCGCGCCGATACCGCACGAGACCGCGCGAGCGGTGGCTCGGGCGTGGGGCTGGCGATCGTGTCGGCCTTGGTGGCCGCCCACGGCGGGATGGTCCGCGCCGAGAGCGCGGGCCTGGGGCGCGGCGCGACGTTCACGGTGACCCTGCCCGCTGCGCCTGCCTGATCGCATCGTCCCCGCGCCTGCGCACCCCCGCATCGTCCGGGTGAACCTCTGGCGACTCCCCGTGCGTGTCGACGCTGGTACGCGCATGATGGGAGGTGCGCAGAACGCATCGGAAGGAGTGCATCGTGGCCATCGCGGATCTGGTCCTCACCAGCCCTGACATCCCGAACGGCAGCAGGATCGACGACCGTTTCGCGGGCGAGGTGGGGTCCGAGACCCCCCGCATGGTGGTCACCGGCGTGCCGACCGATGCGGTCGAGCTCGCGATCATCTGTCACGACCCCGACGCGCCCTTGCCGCACGGCTTCACGCACTGGACCCTGTACGGTCTGCCCGCGATCGACGGCGAGGTGATCGAGGATGTCGGGCGTCCGGGGCTCAACGACGACGACAGCTTCGGCTACGTCGGCCCGTTCCCGCCGTACGGGCACGGCACGCATCACTACTTCTTCTGGGTCTACGCCCTGTCGCGGCAGGTGGTGGGGGAGCCGTCGCGGGACGAGTTCCTGCGCGACTATGCCGACGCGGTGGTCGAGCAGGCGCGCATCGTCGCGACCTACTCCCGGTAGTGGTGGAGCGTGCGGGCACGTCGCCACGGTCCCGTGCGTTGACAAGGTGGCGTCTCCAGCCCGACGGAAGGTCCGATCGCATGGCGATGGTTCATGACTCACGTAGGACCTACGGCTCCGTAACTTACGGCTCCGTAGGTTAGCATTCTCACATGCAGAGCATGATGACCTCCCCGAGCCTCGTCAGCGTCGACGAGCACCTGAACCTGACCGCGCTGCTCCGCGAGCGCGCCACCGCGAACCCCGCCGCGCCCTTCGCCGAGATCAAGGACGATGCGGGCTCCTGGGTGCCCGTGTCGATCGGCGAGTTCGACGAGCGCGTGCGCGCCGTCGCCAAGGGTCTGATCGCGCTGGGCGTCGCCGCGGGCGACCGCGTCGGCATCATGGGGGACACGAGCATCGAGTGGTCCGTCATGGACTTCGCGGTGCTCGCCGCGGGCGGCGTCAACGTGCCGATCTACCCGTCGTCGTCGGCCAAGCAGTGCGAGTGGATCGTGGACGATGCGGGCATCGACTTCGTCGCCGCGCAGACCGAGCCCCAGCGGACGATGCTGGAGGAGCTCGAGGAGCCGCCGGTCGCGCTCACGCTCAGCCGCGAGGGCCTCGACGAGATCGCGGCGAAGGGAACGGCCGTCTCCGACGCCGACCTCGATGCCCGCACGGCCGACGTCGTCCTCGACGACCTCGCTTCGATCATCTACACGTCCGGGACCACGGGCCGTCCCAAGGGCGCGATGCTCACGCACGGCAACCTCGTCGTCCACTGCGCGAACATCGAGAAGGACCCCGACTTCGGCGTCTTCGTCCAGGGCGAGACCCGCGTGCTGCTGTTCCTGCCGCTCGCGCACGTGTTCGCGCGCCTCGCGATGGTCCTCGCGATGCAGTCGGGCGCGGTCATCGGCTACGCGCCGAACCACAAGACGCTCGCCGCGGACCTCGCGTCCTTCAAGCCGACGTGGATGCCGCTCGTGCCGCGCGTGCTCGAGACCATCTACAACCGTGCCGACGCCGCTCAGACCGGCATCAAGAAGAAGATCTTCCGCTGGTCCGCCTGGGTGGCGCGCAAGGTGTCGATGGCGCAGGAGAGGGGTGGCCACGGCATCGTCCTCAAGGCGCAGTACGCGATCGCGAACGCCCTGGTGCTGAAGAAGATCCGCCACCTCATGGGCGGCGAGCTCGGCTTCGTCCTCGCGGGCGGCGCGAAGCTCACGCCGCAGATCGGCCACTTCTTCCGCGGCCTCGGCGTCACCGTGATGCAGGGCTACGGCCTCACCGAGACCACCGCCGCCCACATGGGCACCCCCGCCACCAACCAGATCATGGGCACCGTCGGTCACCCGATCGCGGGCTGCGACGTCATGATGGCCGAGGACGGCGAGATCCTCGTGCGCGGCATCAACGTCTTCAAGGGCTACTGGAACGCGCCCGATGCGACGGCCGCCGTCATGCAGGATGGCTGGTTCGCCACGGGCGACCTGGGCGAGATCCAGGACGGCGCGCTCACGATCACGGGCCGCAAGAAGGAGCTGCTCGTGCTGTCGTCGGGCAAGAACATCCAGCCCGCGGTGCTCGAGGACTCGATCAGGTCGCACCCCGCGATCCAGGACTCGGTCGTGATCGGCGACGGTCGCCACTTCGTGTCCGCGGTCGTCGCGCTCGACCCGGTGCTGCTGCCCGCGTGGCTCAAGTCCCACGACCTGCCGGACATGTGCCTCGAGGACGCCTCGCGCAACGAGCGCGTGCGCGAGCTCATCGGCCGTGCGATCTCGAACGCGAACGAGCACGTGTCGCGCGCCGAGGCCATCCGCGAGTTCCGCATCCTGCCGCGCGAGTTCACCGAGGCCCGCGAGGAGCTCACCGCGTCGCTCAAGGTGCGCCGCAACAACGTGATCGAGCACTTCTCGGACGTCATCGAGTCGATCTACGCGGGAGCAAAGCCCGCGCAGGCGTAGGCCCTCAGCGCCGCAGCGCCTCCGGGAGGATCGGCGCTGCGGTGGTCATCGCGACCAGCGCGTCCGTCGAGTCGCCCCACAGGCAGCCGAGCAGCTCGCGAGCGTCGTCGTCCGAGTCCGCGATGTCGGGCAGCCGCATCGCCATGCCCGTGTTGATGAGCATCCCGGTGGCGAGGAAGTGGCTCGCGACCTCGGGTCCGAGCCCGGCCTCGTCGCGCGCGAAGCGGTAGATGTCCAGGTAGCGCTCGCGGATGAGCGGCCCGACGCGCGGGTCGTGGCCGAGCGTGAAGGCGTGCATCATCGTGAGCAGCGTGCCGCGGTCGGCGATGAGGTCCACGTACGAGCGCCCGAGCGCCGCGAGCCGCTCGACGACCGTCTCCTCGCCGTCGAGCTCCGCGATGGCGGCGCGGAACGTGTCGATGACGCGCTCGCATGCGCGCTCGGTCGCGGCGATGAAGAGCTCCTGCTTGGAGCCGAACATGCGCACCACATAGGCCTGGGAGACGCCGGCGACCTTCGCGATCGCGTCCGTGGTCCCTCCTGCGAAACCGCGCTCCCCGAAGACGTCGGAGGCGGCGGCGAGGATCTGCTCGCGGCGATCCTCCGAGGTAAGGCGCTCATTCGTGGCAGACATGTTGACATGTTATCAGCCGATTACTACCTTGGGCCGTGGAAGTTATCAGCCGATTACAACTAGCCCGGAAGGCTGCTCATGACCACCACCCGCAAGGTCCCCCTAGGGATCGTGATCGCCGCCGTCTCGGTGCCGGTCTTCATGGCCTCGCTCGACAACCTCGTCGTCACCAACGCGCTGCCCGTGATGCAGGCAGACCTCGGCGCCAGCATCGAGGAGCTCCAGTGGTTCCTCAACGCGTACTCGCTCGCCTTCGCGAGCCTCATCCTCATGGCGGTCGCGCTCGGCGACAGGCTCGGGCGCAAGCGCGTGTTCCTGTCCGGCATCGTCATCTTCACCCTCGCGTCGGTGGCCGCGGCGCTCGCCACCACCCCCGAGGCGCTCATCGCAGCCCGCGTGGTCCAGGGCGCCGGGGGAGCGGCCGTCCTCCCACTGTCCCTCGCGCTGCTCGCGGGCGCCGTCCCCGACAGGCTGCGCGCCGCGGCGATCGGCATCTGGGGCGGCGTCGCGGGCCTGGGCGTCGCGCTCGGCCCGCTCATCGGCGGCGCCGTGGTCGAGGGGCTCACCTGGCACGCGATCTTCTGGCTCAACGTGCCGATCGGCGTCGTCGCCCTCGCGCTCGGCGCGTGGTCGCTGCCCGAGGCGCGTGGCGCCAAGGCGCGTCTGGACCTCACGGGTCTCGCGCTCGCGGTGACAGGCGTGTTCGCCCTGGTGTTCGGCATCGTCCGCGGCAACGACGCGGGCTGGACCTCGACCGAGGTGCTCGCAGGGCTCATCGGCGGAGGCGTGCTCCTGATCGCCTTCGTCGCATGGGAGGCACGCACCCGCGATCCGCTCATGCCGCTCGGACTGTTCCGCGACCGCAGCTTCTCGGCCGCGAACGCGGTGGCCGTGCTGTTCAGCATCGGCATCTTCGGCGCGATCTTCATCCTCATCCAGTTCATGCAGGTGGTGCAGGGGGAGTCGCCGCTCGCGGCGGGCGTGAAGACGATGCCGTGGACGATGGCGCCGCTGATCGTCGCCCCGCTGTCGGGCCTCATCGCGCCGAAGGTCGGCACCCGGGTGCTGATCGTCGCCGGGACGATGCTCCAGGCCGTCGGTCTCGCGTGGTTCGCCTTGGTCCTTGCGCCCGACGTCGCCTACGCCACGATGGTGCCCGGCTTCGTCGCCGCGGGGGTGGGCATGGGCCTCGTGTTCGCTCCGTCGGCCACGGCGGTGCTCGCGAACATGGCGCCGCACGATCACGCGAAGGCCTCAGGCACCAACTCGACGCTCAGGGAGATCGGCGTGGCGCTCGGCGTCGCGATCCTCACCGCTGTCTTCACCGGCGCGGGCGGCGACTTCACCCCCAACGAGTACACGGACGCGGCCGTGCCCGCGCTGTGGGTCGGGGTCGGCTTCCTCCTGCTCGCGACCCTCGCGGGGCTCGCGCTGCCCGAGGGCAAGGGGACGCCCACCGAACCTCAGCCCGCGCCCGCATCGTCCAGGGGCGAGGAGGAGCCCGCCCTCGTGACCGCCGGCTGACGCATCGTCCCTGGCTGGGCGGGGCGGGGGACCAACCCTCGCCCCGCCCACCTGTGCGTCGTACCCTGAAATCTCCGCGCGAACCCGGACAAGCGCGGTGAAGGAGCCGGCTATGCCCGAACTCGCGATCGAGACCTCGGGTCTCACCAAGATCTACGGCAAGCAGCGCGCCGTCGACGGCATCGACCTGGCCATCCCCAGCGGCGGCGTCCACGGCTTCCTCGGCCCCAACGGGGCCGGGAAGACCACGACCATCCGCATGCTCGCCACACTGATCCGCCCCGACGCGGGCTCGGCACGGGTGCTCGGGCACGACATCGTCCGCGCCTCCGATGAGGTCCGCTCGTGCGTCGCGCTGACAGGGCAGTTCGCGTCGGTTGACGAGGATCTCAGCGGCCGCGAGAACTTGCGGCTGCTCGCGAAGCTCTACGGCTTCCGCGGCAAGGCGGCGACCGCGCGGGCCGACGAGCTGCTCGGCGCGTTCGGGCTCGAGGCTGCCGCCGACCGGCAGGTCAAGAAGTATTCGGGCGGCATGCGCAGACGCATCGACATCGCCGCGTCGCTGGTCGTGACGCCCGAGCTGCTGTTCCTCGACGAGCCCACCACGGGACTCGACCCTCGCAGTCGGATCGAGGTGTGGGACATCGTGCGCGCGCTCGTCGCGCACGGGACGACGGTGATGCTCACGACGCAGTACCTGGACGAGGCCGACCAGCTGGCGGGGCGGATCTCAGTGATCGACTCGGGGCGCATCATCGCGGAGGGGGCGTCGAGCGAGCTCAAGGCCTCCGTCGGGTCGGGGTCGCTGCACGTGCGCGTCATGCACCGCGCCGACCTCGCCTCGGTGCGCGAGATTCTGGTGCGCGAGCTCCAGATCGAGGTCGAGACCACGTCCGATCCTCACGGTCTCGTCGCGCCGCTCGAGGACCGGTCGCGTGTCACGGCGGCGCTCACCGCGATCGAGGGCTCGGGCCTCGAGCTCGCGCAGTTCTCGCTCGGCCAGCCGACGCTCGACGAGGTGTTCCTCGCCCTCACCGGGCACGCGGCGGACGGCTCCGACAGCGACCAGGCCCCCGAGGAGGTGGCGGCATGAGCGCGACGTCCGCACCCGCATCGTCCCTGACGAAGGCGCCGACGATCGCCGAGGCCCTCACGTCGGGGACCAGGCCCCCACGTCCCACGCCGCTGTCGACGTCCGTGACGTTCGGCTGGCGGGCGCTGCTCAAGATCAAGCACGTGCCCGAGCAGCTGTTCGACGTCACGGTCTTCCCCGTGATGATGACGCTGCTGTTCACGTACCTGTTCGGCGGCGCGCTCGCGGGCTCGGTGCAGGACTACATCGCGTACCTCGCTCCGGGCGTGCTCGTGCAGTCCGTGCTGTTCATCACGATGTACACGGGCACGACGCTCCGGACCGACATCGATCGCGGGGTGTTCGACCGCTTCCGGTCGCTGCCGATCTGGCGCCCGAGCGCGCTCGTGGGGATGCTGCTGGGCGACGCCGTGCGGTTCGCGGTCGCGTCCGGCATCACCGCGGCGGTGTGTCTCGCGATCGGCTGGCGGCCCGGGGGAGGCGTGGTCGGGGTCCTCGCGGGGATCGGGCTGGTGCTCGTGTTCGCCTTCGCGCTCGGCTGGATCTGGACGTTCCTGTCCATGATCCTGCGCACGCCCGGCGCGATCATGGGCGTCGCGAGCTTCGTACTGATGCCGCTGCTGTTCGGATCGAACATCTTCGTCGATCCCTCGACGATGCCAGGCTGGCTGCAGGCCTGGGTCGAGGTGAATCCGGTGTCGCACCTGGTCACGGCGGTGCGAGCGCTCATGGATGGCACGCCGGTCGGCGCCGAGGCCGGGTGGTCGCTCATGTGGTCCGCGGGGCTCGTGGCCGTGTTCGGCTCGCTCACGATGTGGCGGTACCAGGATCCTCAGTGAGGTCCACAGGTCCGCAGTAGGTTGAGTCCTGTCCAGGGCGGCGAGCGCCGCCTTCAAGGGGTGAAGCATGGCGAGGACGATGACCCGCAGGGACGATGCGCGCTACAGGGCCGCGGAGGACGCGGTGTGGGACTCGCGCGGGCTCGCGCGCGAGGAGCGCTGGGTCGACGTCGACGCGCTCGGGCTCAGGGTCCGCGTGCAGGTCCACGGCGAGGGTCGGCCCGTGGTGTTCGTCCACGGCTCCCCGTCGGCGGGCGACGTGTTCGTGCCGCTCGTCGCGGAGCTGCCAGGCGTGAAGGCGATCATCATCGACCGGCCCGGCTGCGGCCTGAGCGACCCCCTCGACTACTCGGCGATGACGCCCGTGGATCTGGTCGAGGCGATCCGCTCGTACATGGACGTGGTGGTCGACGAGTTCGCGGAGGGCCGCGCGGACGTCGTGGGCAGCTCCGCCGGCGGGATGGTGGCGCTGACGTACGCGGCGCAGCGTCCCGAGGCGATCCGCAGCGTCGTCCTCGAGGGGATGCCCGCCGTCCGGCAGATGCGGCTGCCGTTCGAGATGCGGATGGCGACCCTCGCGCCCGTGGCCGCCGCGGTCGTGCGACGGGGAGTGCGCGAGCGCGACGTGAGGACGTCGTTCCGGCAGATGGGCCACGGCGCGACGCTCAGGGCGGGGACGATGCGCCAGGAGGACATCGATTGGCGCGTCGCCGTCGGCGACGCGAGCGACACGTTCCTGCACGACCTGCGGCTCCTGAACCGGGCGGCGAGCTGGCGGGGGCCGAGGCCCGAATGGGCGGCGGGACCGCAGACGCTGTCGTCCGTGGCGGCACCCACCCTGTGGGTCGTCGGCGGAAGCGATCCGTTCGTGCCCACCGGGGGCGTCGCCGCGCTCGCGGACGCGATGCCGCGCGCGTCGGTCCACGAGCGCGTGGGCGAGGGTCATCTTCCGTGGATCGACGACCCGTCGGGCCACGCGGAGCTGATCGCCCGATGGTGGGGCTCGCTCGAGCAGTGAGGGAGCCTGGGGCTGGGCGCGCGTAGGCTCGCCTCATGTCCCTGGATTCCGTGGAGAGCCTGCTGCTGAAGGTCGACCGCTTCGCGGGCGGCCGTGACGCGCACATCGTCATCCCCGAGGAGTCGCGCACGCATCCGAGGACGCGCCGCGCGTTCACGTGGATCATGTGGCTGCTCGTGTTCGAGCTGGTGCTCGGCTTCGGGGCCGTGGTGTTCGCCGTGTGGCGCTTCACCGAGGGCGAGGCGATCCCGTTCGCGGTGTGGATGCGCACGCTCGTGGTCCTCGCGATGACGGCGACCCTGTTCTACTTCGCGTGGCGCGCGATGCTCGGCTGGCGCTGGGCGTATCAGCGACTGCGCCTGTTCGCGCAGATCTTCCCCGTGATCACCCTGGTATTGGCCGCGATCCCGGACCTGTACCCCGCATGGATGGTGACCGAGCAGATCATCTTCAGCCTCGTCATGATCGGCGTCGCCGACTTCCTCACGAGCGACCACATGCGCGCGGCGTACCGCAAGCCGGAGGCGGATCCCGCCGGGGAGGCCACGGCGTCGTAGCCGATGTCCCGTCGACGGCGTGGAGTCCGGCCGTGCCGCCCACGCGCCATACTCGAGGGGTGACCACCTCCGTCCATGTGCCTCGTGCCGCGCGCTTCCGCCAGGCCGAGGTGGCGATGTGGGCGAGCCGCGGCATGCGGCCCGAGGAGCGGTGGGTCCGCGTGCCAGGGCTCGACATCCGCGTGCGCGCGCTCGTGCACGGCGAGGGTCGCCCCGTGGTGTTCATCCATGGCACCGCGAAGGCCGCGGGCGTGTGGTCCCCGCTGGTCGAGCAGATGTCGGGGATCAGGGCGATCGTCCTCGACAGGCCAGGGTGCGGGCTGAGCGATCCGCTTCCCGACCTTCCGAACGAGCCCCAGGCGGTGCGTCGCGCGATCGACGCCTACCTGTCCGCGATCATCGACGAGCTCGCCGACGGTCGCGCCGACCTGGTCGGCAACTCCGCGGGCGGCATGGTCGCTCTCACGTACGCCGCGATCCAGCCGTCCAAGGTGCGAACGGTCGTCGTCGAGGGTGTGCCGGCGGTCGAGGGCATGACGCTGCCGTTGCCGCTGCACGCGCCGAGGCTCACGACGCTGCAGCGCGTGATCGTGAACTACCGCCTGTCCGAGCGTGAGCTGAAGATGGCCTTCAGGCTCGTGGGCCACTGGGACATGGTCGCGACCCGCTGGATGCCGCAGCCGGACGTGGCCTGGCGCCTCGCGCTCGCGCGCCACACCGACACGTACCGCCACGAGATGGCGATGCTCGGCCAGACCGTGACCGCTGCGGGACCGCGACCCGGGTGGGCGACGTCGCTCGAGGAGCTTGCGTCGATCGAGGCTCCCGCGCTGTGGATCGTGGGGGACAGGGACCCGTTCGCTCCCAAGGTCGGCATCGAGGCGTGGGCGTCGCGGATGAGGAGCTCGGAGCTGCACGTGATGCCCCGGCAGGGCCATGAGCCCTGGATGGACGATGCGCCGGGCAACGCGGCGATGATCGCCGCCTGGTGGCGCGAGCAGGGGTAGGCGGGAAGCCCACGGCTCGCCCGCGGGTTGGAGTGGTCATGGACAGGCTGACCCTGGAGCTCGACGGCCGGACCGTCGGCTGGTACGACTCCGGCACCGGTGGGGACGATGCGCTCGCCGTGATCTGGCATCACGGGACCCCGAACATCGGTGAGCCTCCGGAGCCGTTGTTCTCCCTGGCTGATGAGCTCGGGGTCCGTCTGCTCGGTGTCGACCGGCCCGGGTACGGGGCTTCCGAGGGGGTGGTCGGGCGGTCGGTCGCCGACATCGCGCCCCTGGCCGCGGCGGTGGCCGACGAGGTCGGCGCCGAGCGCTTCGCCGTGATGGGGCACTCCGGAGGAGGACCGCACGCGCTCGCGTGCGCCGCGCTCCTGCCGTCCCGCGTGGTCGCCGCGGTGACCTTCGCGGGAGTCGCGCCGCTCGTCGCCCCCGGCGACGGGCCCGCGGGGCTCGGAATGTCGTGGTGGGACGGGATGCACTCGGTCGGGACCGCCGAGCTCAAGGCCGCGCTCCAGGGCGGTGAGGCGCTTGAGGAGCTGCTTGCGAGCGAGGAATGGGATCCGTCGACGTTCACCGACCGCGACCTCGAGGCGCTCGACGGTCGCTGGAGCTGGTTCACGCGCATTGCCGCCTTGGGGGTCGAGCACGGTCGGGCAGGATTCGTCGCCGACGACCTCGCGTTCGTCCGGCCGTGGGGCTTCTCCGTGACCGACGTGACCGCCCCCACCCGCATCGTCCAGGGAGGCGACGACCGCATCGTCCCCGTGCGGCACGGCCGCTGGCTCGGTGAAGGCGTTCCTGAGGCCGACTACCAGGAGCGTCCCGGTGACGGTCATCTGACCGTGGTGGACGCCGCCTTCGACGCGCTCAGGTGGGTGAGCGGCCTTCGGTGACGAGTTGCTGTGGTAGCGGTCAGCGGTCCCGGGTTTTCGGGTCCATCATGGACGAGTGAGCAGCTCTGCAGAACTTGAGGACCGTAAGTACTTCCCGACCATCGAGGACGCGATTGCCGACTGGCAGCCGCCGCTCGACAACATCACCGCCATTCGTGACGCGGTCCGCGGGCTCGCCTACGAGCACGTCTACATTCCCGCTACCAGGGAGTTCATTGCTCTTGAGGCTCCGGCAGGCGCCGGGATCGTCGGCTACGTGATGCCCGACTTCGTGTCCCTGCAGCCGCTCGACGGAGAGAAGCAGATGGTGCCGCTGCCCGTCGCGGGTGGCCCCGCGCCCAAGCCCGTGAAGAAGAAGGCGAAGCCGAAGAAGGTGCATGCCGTGGACATCGTGCATGACCTGTGCCCCACCTGCTTCACGGCGCTTCCCGCGACCGGGGTGTGCGCGTACTGCGAGTAGCGGCGAACTCCCGGGCGATTCTGCGCCTGGCGTGATCTGGGCGGCCGCATCCGTCGCGTAGCGTCGGGTCCGTGCTTGAGATCTGGGACCGCATCTGGGCGGACGTGACCACTGACGTTGTTGCGTCTCCTCCGGCGGCTTTGGTGCCGCTCGCGGTGGTCGTCGCCGTGCTGGCCGTGCCGTCGCTGTGGCACCTGGCACGTCACGTCGTGACGATCGCGCACGAGGCCGGCCACGGATTCGTCGCCTTCCTCACCGGAAGGCGCGTGAGCGGGATCCGACTGCACTCGGACACCTCCGGCCTGACGACGTCGGTGGGTCAGGAGAAGCGGCTTCCGCTGTCACTCATGGCCTTCGCGGGGTATCCGGCGCCCGGGGTGCTGGGGCTGGGCGCCGCCGCGCTGATCGCGGCCGGGTATCCGCTCGCGCTGCTGTGGATCGTCGTTGTCGTGCTGGTGCTCGTGCTGGTGCAGATCCGGAACTGGTACGGCTTCCTCGTGATGGTGGTCGCGCTCGGGGCCGCCGTCGCGGTCGCGTGGTTCGCTCCGACCGACTGGCGTGTAGGTGTCGCGTACGGCATGGCGTGGCTGCTGCTGCTCGGTGCTGTTCGGGCCGTCGTGGAGCTGGGGACCTCTCGGCGCCGACCTGGTGGTGGCGGGTCGGACGCCGACGCGCTGGCGCGGCTGACGCGCGTGCCTGGGGGAGTGTGGGTGGCGCTGTTCTGGCTCGTGACCGTCGGGTGTGCGCTGGGTGGCGCGTGGCTGATGCTCGCCGGGTTGGTCGCCTAGCGGCTTGCCCCGTCCCTGACCGCGGTCTCCCACAGCTCGAGCGTGAACTCGATGTCGGGGCGGGCTCGCCGCAGGCCTCGCAGGAGGCTGGTGGCCTCGGCGGCGTGCTGATTGGCGGCGATGCGTGAGGGCCAGCCGTGCTCGGGCTCGAAGTGGGCGTTGAAGCTCGCGGCCCAGGCGAGGATGCGCTGCGTCAGTTCGTCCGGGAGGCCTGCTGGGTTGCCGTCGAGTGCGGGGCCGACGTCGTCGTCGTCCCACAGCGGCCAGTCGACCGCGTACTCGTTCATGAGGCGCATGGCTCCATCATGGCTCGCGCCGCGCTTCATCCGTCGAGGCAGTTGCCGTTGAGGTCGCAGTCGACGAGCTTGCTGTGGACCGTGCGGACCTCGAGCGTCTGCGTGGCCGAGGTGCTGGTGATGGTGCCGTCGATGTCGATCCAGGCGCCGCCGTCGATGCTGTAGCTGCCGGCCCACGTGGTCTCCAGGACGATGCTGACGTCCGTTTGCTGGGCGGTGTAGGTGTGGCTGATGGTCTCGTTGGGGTACGGCTGACCGGGGTCGGTGGTGGTCGTGGTTTCGCCGTCTCCCCAGGTCCATTCGTATGAGGTCGGGGTGGCGCGGATGCGGACCGGGACGCCCAGGAGCGTGCGGGAGATGATGACGGGGTCGGGTTCCACGTAGGCGATCGTCGGGACCGTGGAGTAGACCCAGCCTTGGTCGGGCTGGATCGTGTGCTCGGGGACGCCGGGCTCAAGGGAGGCCCATGCGGTGACGGCGAGCTCTGCGACGGTGGGGCCTGTGTCCTCGGTGGCTGCCGCGCAGCTGTAGCTGGTGACCATCGACCATGCGGTGGCGTCGCCCGTCGCGACGTCCACCCAGCGTTCGAACAGCGGCCAGGTCAGAGTGGCTCCAGGGGCGCAGATAGCGACTGCGGTGATTCCGGTAGGGCAGGCGGCGAAGCTGGCGTCGTTGACGCAGTCGACGCGGATGGTTTCGTGGCGTTGTCCGGTGTCTGAGGCGGTGTCCGTTGATGAGTCGCCTGTGCTGCTGCCACCTGTGTTGCTTCCTGCGCCCAATTCGAAGCGGGCATCGTCGTCGCTTGTCTGTCCGCCGAGGGTGCCCCACGAGGAGTCGTCTGCGGATGCAGACTGCGAGAGCCAGGTGAGGAGCGCGGCGATCGCTGCAAGGGTGATCGCGAGCGCGCGAACGTCTGCCCTACTTCGTGTCGTCAACGCTGACCCCTTGGACGCGCCACAGGCCGTCGGTCCAAGTGAGGAGTGTGTCAACTGTAAACGTCCCAGCGGGGGAGGACCCGGCGCTATTGCCCTCGCTATCCACGTAGTCGAATTGGCTCTGCGAGACGGTAACGCGCACGAAAGCCGAGCCATCGTCGTCGAGTGTGCCTTGCAGGGTTGACTGGTCCTGGTCAACCGACCCAACGGCGAGGTGTTGACCTGTCTCACTCAAGTACTCGACGTCGCCGATTATGTCCGCGCAGAAATCGCAACTGTCCAGGGAAAGTGACTTCAATACGAGGGGATCGGTGCTCTTCAATGCATTCGGATATTCACTCATGAAGAACTGCGCCGTCGCCATCGCGCCCGCGACGTCGGTGCGCGCCGCATCCTCAGGCATCATCGCCAGCAGTTCCTCGTCGCTCAGGGTGGTCGTACTCGGCGAAGCCGACGGGGAGGCGGACGGCGTCGCCGAAGCGCTCGCGGACTCCGTGGTCTCCGTCGGCGACGCGCTCTCAGCGACCACAGCATCGGACCCAGTGCAGCCCGTGAGCAGCACGGCGCCGAGCGCGCCAGCGGCCAGCGCGACTCCGAGTGTCCGATTTGTCCCCACCATGCGGCGACCCTAGTTCGGCGAGCCGCGCCGCTGCACCAGGGTTGCTGAAGCTGTGGACAACGCTCAGTCGAGCGACTCGATCGAGGTACGCAGCCGCTCCTCGGCCTTGGCCTTCCAATTGCCGTCGGAGTAGTTGGCGGCGAACGTCTCGACGAACTCGACGGGGTCGTCTCCGACGACGTCGCGGACTGGGGTTGACCCAGCGGCGGCCTGCTCGAACAGGTCTGCGAGGTCCTCGAACATCTGGCTGAGGATGTCGGCGTCGTTGGAGACGATGGCGGCGCTCATCATGTACTTCTCGAGCGCGGCGACAGCGGTGCGGTACGGCTCGGGCAGCGCCTTCGCGCGGGCCTTGTACTCGCGCCAGCGTCGCTTGTCTCCGATGAGCTTCTCTGCGAGCTTGGTGATGTCCATGGTCAGCGTCCTTCGGTCTTGAGTTGGTCGATGCGGGTGGCGAGGAATCCCCAGGTGGTCCAGAACTCGTCGAGCTGGGTGCGACCTGAGGCATTGAGCGAGTAGACCTTGCGGGGCGGTCCCTGTTCAGAGGGCACCTTCTCGACGTCCACGAGGCCGCGCTTCTCGATGCGGACGAGTAGGGCGTAGACAGTGCCCTCGACGATGTCCTCGAAGCCCTGTTCGCGCAGCCGTGCGGTGATCTCGTAGCCGTATGCGGGTGCGGTCGCGAGCAATGCGAGCACGATCCCCTCGAGCGTGCCCTTGAGCATCTCGGTGATCTGCTTACCCATTGAGCACCTCCGTTCAGTACTTGGTGTTGTTGAGTACTAGTAGATAGTATTGCCAAGTACTGGGGGTGTGGCAAGTCCTTGATGGACGATGCGGTGGCTGGGGAGCTATTCAGGGTGATGCTTGCGGGCAGTCCAGCCAGTCGCGGCGGGGTGGCTAGCTCCGGTGTTCTTCCCAGTGCTTCTCGAGCCACTCCGCGTGTTGGTCGTTGATGTCTACCTGAAGCGGCTTGTCCTGGAGGCGCGTGTACTGCGCGTACGGCGCAAGCGTTTCGGACACGTCGATCCGGCGCGTTGACGGGTTGACTGCGAGCCCGCCGTCATCGAACAGGCGGTGGATGTCGCGCCGGAGCATGAGGCCCCCGTGCTCATGGTGCTCACCGAGATCTGCGTAACTGTAGAGGTGGCCCGCATCGAGGACCCGCTTCGGTGTGGGGCCAGTAAACGCGCAGTGCTCGCCGAAGCGAGCCAGAATGCGTTCGCGGAACTGTTGCTGACCCCTGCGGACGCGGACGACCGCTTGCGCGTGGCCCGAGGCTAGCGGCGTGTACTCGACTTGCTGATTCGGTGTGATGATTTCCGGGGCCCGGTGGACAATCCGAGACACTGCTCGTGTCTCTCCAGCAGTCACGAGTGCGCTGCTAAGGGCGCTCCAGTCCAGGCTGCGCATGCTGTGCTGGCTCGCGGGGGAGAAGCAGAGGCTCCTCAATTGGGGTCCGCTGAGTAGTCCTTCTAGAGACGTCCACGCCGCGTCGTGCCGCGCTTTGTACTCCTTGACTTTGACGGGGTCGAGAGTCGGCTCGTCGAACTCGGAACCGCACTTCTGGCACTTGTAGCGAGGGGTCTTCGTCGTGCGCTCGCCGATGTTCGTGCGACTGCAACTCGGGCACCGTGATCGGACCTTCGTCGCGTCTTTGGTCTCGATTTCCTCGACCACCGAGACGCCGAGCAGCCTCACTTTGTCCCAGATTGCCACCCGGTCGCCGACGGCGATCTCGGCATGGTTCTTGACCGTGCTGTCCCAGCTGTAGAACACATCCGCTTGGTCGTCATAGCCGGAGTTGCCACCGTACTGCCTGTTCTCGCCTGCAGCCATGAGCAGCCAAGCGGTTGGCCGCTGCGTCGCATCCATGTCCGCAGCTTGGCAGCTCCACGACTTCCTTACAAGAACCTGGAATAACGAGTCGTGTGTCGCCGGTTGACGAAGGCGTGACCACACGTGCGCTCGTCCTCGGAGGCGGCGGATCCCTCGGCAACGCCTGGGAGATCGGCGTCCTCGCCGGCCTCGCCGACGGCGGGGTCGATCCCACGCGGGCCGAACTCGTCGTCGGTACCTCAGCCGGCGCCACGGCCGCCGCGATGATCGCCTGCGAGGCCCAGGATGTCCTGCTGGCGCAGGTCCTCGCCGAGGCCTACCCTGCGCCACGCAAGCCGCCGGCGGCCGGAGGAGCGCCCCGGCCCGGCACGAACTTCATGCAGCTCACCGCCGACATCATGGCGACCTCGGCGGACCCCGTGGACATGCGCAGGCGTATCGGCGCCGCCGCCCTCGAGCTCGAGTCCGACCTCGGCGTCGAGATCGTCGAGCGTCGCCTCGCCCAGGTCGCCTCACGCCTGCCGAGCCAGGACTGGCCCGACCGGCGAATCGTCCTCACGGCCGTCGACGCCGAGACGGGCGAGGAGGTCCTGCTGGACCGCGACAGTGGCGTTGCCCTCGCGGACGCCGTCGCCGCGAGCACCGCCGTCGGATTCGGCGTCCCGCCGCATGCGATCGGGAAGCAGAGACTCCTCGACGGCGGCTACCGCGCCAACGAGAACGCCGACCTCGCCTCCGGCTACGACCGCGTCCTCGTGCTGTCCCCGTTCGGCGGTCGCTCACGCCATCCGCAGGAGTGGGGCACCGCGCTCGCGGACCAGGTGGCCTTGCTGAAGGCCCAAGGCAGTGCCGTGGAGACGATCTTCCCCGACGACGCCTCGCGAGAGGCTTTCGGCCCCAACATGATGGATCTGAGCCGCCGCCCGGCGGCCGCGCAGGCCGGTTTCGATCAAGGAAAGGCCCGGGCGGGCGCCCTGGAAGCGTTCTGGCGCTGACGCATCGTCCAGGTGGCACGAATGCGCGCCACGAACACGCCAGAGCGATGTCACGGGGCGAAGGCGAAGCGGGCGTATCCTTGCATTTAGCAGGAATGACGTCGATGGCGCGTTCGGCCGCGACGCGAACGACAGAGAAGCAAGGTTGCCTGTCGAGATTCTCGTTGAACGGCAAAATCGACAGGCTTCCTTGCAAGGTTGCCTGTCGAAGTCGTACCGTGGAAGCATGACAGACAGCGAAAGCGCCTCCGAGGACACCCTCGAGACCGCTCGACGCCTGCGCCTCGCCATCAACCGCATCCGGCGCCTCTCGCGCCAGGCCGGCGAGCCCTCGGGCGTCACCCGATCGCAGGAGGTGGTGCTCCTCGTCCTCCGACGCCAGGGCCCCCTCAGCACCGCAGAGCTCGCCGAGATCGAGCGCGTCCGCCCGCAGTCCATGGGCGAGATCGTCCGCGGGCTCGTCGAGATCGGCATGGTCACCAAGGAGCCCCACCCCACCGACGGGCGCCGCGAGCTCGTCACCCTCACCCGCGTCGGCAAGGCGGTCGTGGAGCGCTCCAGCGCCTCGCGTGACGCCGAGCTCGCCGACCTCATCGCAAGCCGCCTGGACAACGAAGCCCGCGCGACCCTCGACGACGCCCTTGAGGTGCTCGAGCGGTTGGCGGCCGAGAAGTGACGGCGGCGCCGAATACGGCACAGGCCAAGGCCCAGGCCCTCGCCGAGCGCACCGGCTTCGGCCCGCGCTTCGCCGCCGCGACCCTGACGGGCCCCGCGCTCAACCCGCTCAACACCACGATGATCGCGGTCGCGCTCGTGCCGATCGCCGACGCCACCGGAGTCTCCACCGCGACCGCCCTGTGGCTCGTCGCCGGCCTGTACCTGGTCTCGAGCGTCGGCCAGCCGACCTGGGGTCGCCTCGCCGACCTCTTCGGCCCGCGCCGCGTCTACCTCCTCGGCCTCACGTTCGCCGCCCTCGGCGGCCTGGTCCCGCTCTTCTTCCCCACGTTCGGGGGAGTGCTCGCCGCGCGCATGCTCATCGGACTCGGCACCTCCGCGCAGTACCCGGCCGCGATGACGCTGATCTCCGACCAGGAGGCGCGCCTCAAGCGCGAGCCCCCGCACTCCCTCCTCGCGGGCCTGTCGCTCGCGAGCCTCGTCTCCATCTCCGTCGGCCCCGTCCTCGGCGGGCTCCTGGTCCACTTCCTCAGCTGGCGCGCGATCTTCCTGGTCAACGTGCCTGCCGCGATCCTCATCGCGATCGCAGCGCTGCGCTTCCTGCCGCCCGACCGCTCGCGACCCTCGGGCGTCGGGCGCCGCAGCCTCCCGCTCCATGCGGCCCTGGACATCCCCGGCATCGTCCTGTTCGCAGGGACGACGCTGACCTCCCTGGTCTTCCTCCTCGACATCGAGTCGGGCGTGTGGTGGCTCCTGCCGGTCGCCCTCGCCTTCGGGACGATGCTGGTGCTGTGGGAGCGACGGGCGCGTCGCCCCTTCCTGGACGTGCGCATGCTCGTGCGCAACGGCGCGCTGACGCGCACCTACCTGCGGTTCTTCCTCAGCTACATCGCGATCTTCGCTGTCACCTACACCGTCTCCCCGTGGCTGCAGGAGGTGCGCGGCTACGACACCGACATCGTCGGCTGGATGCTGCTGCCCGCCGCGCTGCTCGCCATGGGAGCCAACCGGATGGTCGCGCGCCTGCCGAAGCCGAGGCTCGCGCTCGCCGTCGCGGCCGCCGTCCAGATCGCCGGGGGAGCGCTCATGTGGGCGCTGCACGCCGAGACCGCGCTGTGGCTCGTGCTCGTGGTCGTCGCGCTGTTCGGCATCCCGCAGGGCCTCGTGGCGGTGTCCAATCAGGCGGTGCTGTACCGCCAGGCGCCCGTGGGTCAGGTGGGCGTCGCCTCGGGGCTGTCGCGCACATTCCTTCAGATCGGCGCGATGACAGCATCGGCGCTCATCGCGATCGTCGTCGGAGCCTCGCCGTCCGACGCGGGCCTGCACCGCATCGGGATCGTCATCGTGATCGCCTCCGTGCTCGTGCTCGCCCTGGTGCTGTGGGACCGCTCGCTCTCGACCGCCGCCGATACCAGGGACGTCGACTTCGCTGACTGAGTCCTCCCACGGTGTGATACCTCAGAGGTATCATCGAGGTATGGCCATGACACTCAGGACAAGCGAGGCGCAGGACGCTGCCATCGAGCGCCTCGCCGCGCGCTGGAACGTCTCCAAGACCGAGGCGATCCTTCGTGCCGTGCTCGAGGCGGACTCCCAGCGGCGGCTCGAGGACGACGCGATGGAGGCCTACGCCCGCGTGAGCACGCGCTATCGCGACGCTCTTGATCGTCTCGGGTCGGTGTGATCCGCTACCTCCCGGTCGAGGTGGTCTTGAGGATCATCGACGCGGAACGCATCGGTCCGGTGCGAGATGAGGGTCTCCTGCAGTCCGCGCTCGACCGTCCCGCCACCACGGTGCTGGGCGCCGATGCCTATCCTGAGCTGCCCGCGAAAGCCGCGGCGCTCATGCACTCGCTCTGCCTCAACCATGCGCTCGTCGACGGGAACAAGCGGATCGCCGCAGTCTGCGCCGTTGTCTTCCTGGAGGTCAACGGTTCGACGTCGGGTCTCGACAACGACGGATTGTTCGACCTCACCATGGCTGTGGCCGAGGGGTCGATCCGCGACGTCGATGAGATCGCCGCGCGCCTCGACGTGCGCGAGCTCTGACGCACCACCGCCCGGGGCCGTAGGGGGTGACGGCACCGGGCGGGTGATGCGGCGCGCTCGAAGGGGTCTTCAGGCGCGGTTCAGAAGCGCGAACTCCTCCACGCTCGCATTGCCTCCCGTGCACGCGAACGCGGCGGTAGACACCTGTCCACTATCGCCCTCGGCGATCGCTCCCGCAAGTCCAGCCGCGCCGGCGCCCTCGCACAGTGTGTGCGCCGCGCCGGCCATCAGCCGGACCGCCTCCTGCATCTGCTCCTCCGTCAGCAGCAGGAAGTCGTCAAGTCCTCCGCGCAGGACCGACTGGGGGGCGCGGAAGCCCGACCCGGTCGCGAGTCCCGCTGCGAAGGTGTGAATGGGTCGGGTCTGGATCTCGCCCGACGCCCATGAGTCGTAGGCGGCCCGCGCGCCCTCTGCCTGCACGCCGACCACCCTCACGTGCGGCGCGATCGCGTCGCGGACCAGCACGGCGCCCGCCGCGCCGGAGCCCGAGCCGATCGGCACGTAGAGCGTGTCGATCTCGGGGTGCGCGGTCAGAAGCTCCAGGTAGACGGTCGCATGACCGTGGATGATGGCCGGCTCCTCGCCCGGGTTGACGAAGTACAGCCCCTCGCGGTCGGCGAGCGCCGCGGCCTCGACCGCCGCCTCGGCCATGTCCGCCCCGGCCAGCACGACGCGCGCGCCGAGCGCGCGCACGGCGTCGGCCTTGAACGACGGCGTCGCCGTGGACATCACGATGGTCGCGCTCACGTCCCGGAGTCGAGACGCGTAAGCGAGCGACTGCGCGTGGTTGCCGGTCGACACGGTCACGAGCCCGCGCTCCAGGACCGAGGCGGGAAGCGTCGCGAGCAGGTTCAGGCCGCCGCGCACCTTGAAGGCGCCGGTCGGCTGGACGTTCTCGTGCTTCACGATCACCTTGCGCCCCGCGGCGCTGTTCAGCAGCGGATAGGACCAGGCAGGGGTGGCGGGAAGGGTGGTGGCGAGCACGTCGGCCGCCGCGAGAACGCCCTCGAAGGAGAGGCCGTGGTCGCGAGCGGCCGAGGCGCCGCGCTGGGCCACCGCGCCGGGGCGGGCGGGCCGCGCTGCCTGGCTCCCGGCCAGGGGAGAGGCGCTGCGGGCCGCGACCGCGTCGGTCGTGGGGCGAAGGGTGGTTTCCATGACCTCCACGATGCCGCGACCCGATCTATACGTCCAATGAATGTTGTCTCGCACATTCATCGATGACGTCAATATGATGAGAGGCATGCTCGATCTGACGCGCCTCCAGGCGCTCGTCGCCTTCGCGCGCACCGGCTCGGTGAGTGCCGCGGCCGACGAGCTCCATTACTCGCAGCCCACCGTCTCCCACCACCTCAAGCGGCTCGAGGCGGAGACGGGCGCGGTCCTGTTCCGCCGCGTCGGCCGCAACCTCGTCCTCACCGACGAGGGGCGGCGCCTCGCGGATCGAGGCGAGGAGATCCTCGGCCTGGTCTCGCGAGCCGACAACGAGCTCGCCTCCGCAGTCTCGCTCCAGAGCGGCCGCGTGCGCGTCGCGATCTTCCCCTCCGGCATCGCGACCCTTGCGCCCCGCATCGTCACCGTGATGCGCGAACGCCACCCCGGGCTGAGCCTCGAGGTTCGCGAGGCCGAGCCGCCCGAGGCCGAGGGGCTGCTGCTCGCCGACGAGGTCGACCTGGCCGTCACCTTCACCTACCCGCGCGAGCAGCCGTCGGACGCGATCACCGCGGAGATCCTGGGCGAGGACCCGCTGTACCTCGTCACCCCGCCCGCGCGCCCCGACTGCCAGGTGGGGCACTCGGCCGCCGCGCGCGAGCCGTCGCACGAACCACTCGGCTCGCGCATCGCGATCGGGCGGCTCAGGGACTTCGCCGACGACGACTGGATGGCCGGCTGCGAGCGCTGCCGCGGCTACCTCGTCGCGACCTGCGAGGACGCGGGCTTCGAGCCCCACGTCCAGTTCGCCTCCGACGACTTCGTGGCGATCCAGGCGCTCATCGCCGTCGGGCATGGGGTGTCGATGCTGCCGGGCCTCGCGCTGGCCGCCCACCGTCACCCCGACGTCGTCCTCACCCCGATCGACGGGGCGGCCCGCACGCTGCGCCTGGTATCGCTGGGAAGGCCGCCGCTGCCGCCGGCCCTGGAGGCGACGAGCGAGGTGATCCGCGAGGTCGTGCGCGCGGTCGTCCCCGACCCCGTCCCCACGGGCTGACGCCTCGGCCTAGGCGTCGTCCCGCACGACGCGCAGGCGCGCGGGCTGCGGGAGCGGCGCGAGCGCGTCGTCCGCGGCGTTGGAGACCTCGTAGATCCGGTGCGTCGCGATGGGGTTCGGGGCGGCGGTGCCGCCCGCGGTGAGGGCGTGCGAGACGGAGAGGACGCCACGGCACGGCCAGCGGGTCGCGACCTGCTCGTCCATCCAGGCCACGGCGTCGATCACGCTGTCGGCCACGATGTCCCAGGACTCCATCGCACCCGTCAGCGCGTCGCCGGTCCACAGCTCCGCCCTGTACCGGGTGGGCCCTACGGGCTCCTCGATCGCATTGCGGTCGTCGACCAACTCCGCCCTCAACAGAGTCATGTCTGCCTCTCTCCAACTCGGGCGCTCCGGGGACGCCTCGACTCCCTCCAATATCGCACCGGCTCCCGGGTCCTGCAGGACGCGCCGCGGAGTATCCCACAAGTGGCACTTTGTGCACGGATGCCGAACCGGTTGCCAGTGTCAGGGGTACGAGGAAGGATGGCGCGCATGAAGGATCTTGAGGCTCTCGACGCGTCCGCGAAGGTCGCCTTCGCCGACGCCTTGCTGGGGCGGCTGGCAGGCGCGCCCTTCGGCTCCGTTCCCAAGCGCGAGGTGGACGTCGCGGTCTTCGCGGGCCTCGTCGCCGCGGGATACGTGTCCGACGCGGACCCCGTCTTCGTGACCGCCAAGCGACTCGGGATCACGCCCGCCCGCGCGAAATCCCTGCTCTACGGCTACCGCATGACCCAGGACAACGAGCCGGGCTTCGCGCGCATGCTCGCTGCCGTGCGCATCGTGTCGCTGACGCGCGGAGGCGAGGCAGTGTTCAACGTCGAGGACGCGTACTGGCGCGACGCGTTCGTCGCCCGCCTCAAGGAGGTCGGGGTCTTCACCGACGGCTCCCACAACGCGGAGCGGGTCGTCGCTGACGCCGACCAGTTCATGGCCGCCTTCGATGACGCCTTCGGCCGGGACGGGGACGATGCTCGGGCCCGGCTCCAGGAGATGCTCGCGGACGATGCGCGGGCCGGGCGGGTCGCGTTCGGTCGGGCGGTCGCGCTCAAGACGCTCGGTGAGCTGGCGAAGAAGGCGGCCGAGGCTCTCCTGGTCCCGTGACCGACGAGTAGGGTGCCGACATGGAGTCCTTCCCCTCGATGTCGACCGGCCGGATCCTCTCCGGCGACGCCTTCCCGCTGACCCGGAATCCGAATCCCGCGACCGAGTCCGAGCGGGTCGCGCTGATGGCCAACCCCGTGTTCGGCAAGGTCTTCACCGACCACATGGCGCGCGCGACCTGGGAGGGTGGGAGCTGGGGCGACCGCGGCATCGTCCCCATGGCTCCGATCCCCATGCACCCCGGCGCGGCGGTCCTGCACTACGCCCAGCAGGTGTTCGAGGGGCTGAAGGCGTACCGCCACCCGGACGGCACCGTCCACCTCTTCCGCCCCACCGCCAATGCGGAGCGCATGATCGACTCGGCCTACCGCCTCGCGATGCCGCCGCTGTCCGTCGATGACTTCCTTGCCTCCGCGGCCGCGCTGGTCCAGGCTGACGCGGCCTGGGTGCCTCAGCAGGAGGGCGGCGCGCTGTACCTGCGCCCGTTCCTCATGGCCACCGAGACGAGCCTGCTCGTGCAGCCGTCCGACACCTACGACCTCGTGGTCACCGCCTCGCCCGTCGGCGCCTACATCCAGGCCGCAGGGGGAGTGTCGATCTGGGTCTCGCGCGGCTACCACCGTGCCAACCTCGGCGGCACGGGCGAGGCGAAGACCGCAGGCAACTACGCCGCGAGCATGCTTCCGCAGCACGAGGCCAAGGAGAACGGCTGCGGCCAGGTGCTCTTCCTTGACGCGAAGGAGGAGACGTACGTCGAGGAGTTCGGCGGCATGAACCTCATGGTGGTCTTCGGCGACGGCTCGATCGCGACGCCCCGACTGTCCGGCACGATCCTTCCCGGGATCACCCGCGACTCGATCCTGCACCTGCTGGGTGAGGCCGGCCGGCCCGTGCGCGAGCGCGACATCTCCCTCGACGAGATCCGCGAAGGCGTCGCGTCCGGCGCGATCACCGAGCTGTTCGCGTGCGGCACCGCCGCGGTCGTCACCCCGGTCGCCGAGCTCAAGTCCGACGACTTCACGCTCCAGGTCGGCGACGGCCGGCCCGGCCCCGTCGCGACGTGGGTCAAGAAGGAGCTGACCGACATCCAGTTCGGCCTCGCCGAGGACCCGCACGGCTGGATGGTGCGCGTCATCTGACGCGTCGTGCGTCGCATCGTCCCTGGTGTAAGGGTGAATTGAGGCGTCACACGGGCCGTCACACGGCCCCGGCGGACGCTGGTGTCACGACTCAGGGAGGGATCGTGACATGAACGCACAGACACTCGCACAGGACATCACCGACGACGTCATCGACCGCGGCACCGAGCCGTTCCGCATCGCGTTCGGCATCCTCGCCGACGCGGTCCGGGACGCGCACCCCGGCGTCGCCGAGGCGCTCACCGACTGGGAGGGCGCCGAGGTCGCCCGGCTCAGGGCCTTCGCCCTGGCCAGGGAGGCGCTGCGCGACATGGACGATGCGTCGGTCGCCGAAGCGCAGGACGAGGACGCGCACGCAGGCGTACCGTGGGCCGCATGAGGTGACATCAGCACTCGGCCCGGGGGAGGGGACGATGCTCACGATCCACATGCTCGGCCGGCCGAGGCTCGAGCGCGACGGAGAGGCCCTCGCGGGTCCGCGAGGCGCGAAGTGCTGGGCCCTGCTCGCCCGGGTGCTGCGCTCCGAGGCGCCGGTCTCGAGAGAGCGGCTCGTCGAGGAGCTCTTCGCCGACGCCGACGATCCGTACGGAGCGCTGCGCTGGAGCCTCGCGGAGCTGCGGCGCAGGCTCGGCCTCAAGGAGGCGCTGTCGGGCAACCCCGTGAGCGCCGACCTCGGGCCCGACGTGAGCATCGACGTCCTGGACCAGCTCGTCGGCACCCCGCCGAGCATCGTCCTTGGAAACGGGCGATTCCTTGAAGGAATCGAGCCCCGGGCCTCGGCGACGTTCGAGATGTGGCTCACGCTCGAGCGCCGGCGTGTGGACGCGGACGTGCTTGCGGCGCTGAGGCGTCAGGTGTTGAACGCGCTGTCGCGAGGAGAGCCCGAGCGGGCCGCGGGGATCGCGCAGACGATGATCGCGCGCGACCCGCTCGACGAGGGCTCGCACGTGCTCTTCGTCAAGGCGCTCGCTGCGTCGGGAGCGCGCGACGCCGCCGTGGAGCATGCGCGCGAGACCGAGGAGATGGTGCTGCGAGAGACGGGCGAGCCGCTCGGCCCGGCGCTCAGGGACGCCGCCCGGCGCGCGCCCCCGACGCTGAACCCGTCGGTCTCGAGCCGCGCGACGTGCGAGACGCTGCGCGAGGCGGGGAGGGCCGCGCTGTCAGCGGGCGCGGTCGACGCCGGGGTCGAATGCATGCGAGGCGCGATCGCCGCGGCGGAGAGCATCGGCGACGCGGGCCTGCTCGCCACATGCCTGCACGATCTGGGCACGGCGTTCGTGCACAACGTGTGCGGCTACGACGACGAGGGCATGGTGCTGCTCGAGACCGCGGTGAGCCGGGCCACCGAGGCAGGGCTGCCGTCGGTCGGGGCGCGCGCCCTCGCGGAGCTCGGCTACGTGGACCTGCTCTTCGGACGCAGCTACTGCGCGGAGCAGCGGCTCGCCACGGCGCGCGTCGCCGCGGGGGAGGACCGCGAGGTGCTCGCCGCGGTCGCGTCCTTCGAGGGCACCCACCTCCACGACCTCGGCCGCCTCGAGGAGTCGCTCGCGCGGTTCGAGGAGTCGATCGCGCACGCGCGGGCCTCGGGCGATGTGCGCCGCGAGATCTGGGCCCTCGGCATGGGCGCGCGCACCGTCTACTCGCTGGGCGACCACGCGGGAGCAGAGTCCTGGGCCCGCACGGCGATAGAGATGTGCGACGCGGACAGGTGGACGTCCTACCGCCCGTGGCCCGAGTCGTGGGTGGACCTCGCGAGGCTCGCGCAGGGCGCCGACCCGATCGCGGTGCGCGACTCGGCCGAGGCGACCTACGCGATGGCGACTCAGCTGCGCGACGCCTGCTGGGAAGGCCTCGCGGCCGAGGTGCTCGCGATGACCTACGCGGCGACCGGGGATGTGGACGACGCGCTCCGGTGGCTGCGCGTCGGCAAGGTCGCGTGTCGACGGGACACCGACGCCTACGCGTGGGTCGCGACGGAGATCGCCGTGACGACCGCGGAGCTGCTGCTCGCCCACGGACGGCGCGAGGAGGCCGGCGCCGCCGCGCGGGAGGCGGCCGCCGAGGCTGCGGCCTTCCACATGGATCGCCTCCTGGAGCGCGCCGAGGCCGTGGCCGTCGCAACGTCGGGGAGTGTTGCGTCGGACGGCGTCGCCACGTCGGAAGGCGTCGCCGCTCGCGCGTAACCTGGTCGCACCATGCCGCCAGAGACCACCCCCTACGCGCTCGTGCGCCGCAAGGGCATGAAGAATCTCCGCATCCGCGTCCGGCCAGCCGACGGCGGCGTCGCGGTATCGGCGCCGCACTGGGTGCCCAAGCGGACGATCGACGACTTCGTGGCCGGGCGCTCGGAATGGATCGCGCGAGAGCGGGCGCGCCTCGCGACCCTCCCGCCCCCGCTCGAGGCCGGCCCCGAGGCCGAGGCGTTGCGCGCCGAGCTGCGCGCGCGGGTCGCGCCGATGCTGGCCCGCTGGGCCGAGCGCATGGATCTGCTGCCGGTGCCGCCCTTCATCGTCCGCCGGATGACGACCCGGTGGGGCACGTGCAATGTCCGGACCCGCCGGATCACGTTCGCGCTCGAGCTCGCGCGCAAGGATGACGAGAAGCTCGAGTACGTCGTGGTCCACGAGCTCGCTCACCTCATCGAGGCGGGTCACGGACCGCGCTTCCACGCCGTCATGGACGCGCATCTGCCCGACTGGAAGCGGATCCGGCGCAAGCTCAACGGCCGCTGACGGCGTGTCAAGAAGATGCGAAGGTGAATCTTCCTCGCTTCGAGGTCGACGCGAGCAGCCCGCCGAGGCTCCGCGCTGCTCTCGTGCGAAGTTCCTGCGCCGCGAGAATGCTCCCTGCTAGAAGCTCAGATTGCAGATCGGCTCACGGTCGGAGCGGAAGGCGCGAGAAGCGCTGCGGACGGACCCGGGGCTCTCCTCCTCGACCCGGCCGGCGGCACGCAGCGCCTCGAGCGACGTTCCACCAAGGAGCGCCGCGGACAGCGCGTCGATCCCGAGTCGAAGATCGCAAGGTGCATCCGTGCGCTCTATCATCGGCGTGGCGTCGGCCCGGGCTGACAGCTTCCAACGCCCCTCATTCGAGGCAAGAAGTGCATCGCTGACCTCTATCACGACATCGAGGTCCGCCGAGTAGGTCCTCGAGGCGAGCGCCGCGGGCACGTCGAGGATGCGCAGCCACATCCCGTCGAACTCCCGCATGCCGATGCCGCGAGGGTCCTCGAGCAGCTGGAGGAGGAGCGTGTCGGCACCGCCCGCGGTGATCTTGCAGGACGCCATCAGGTCCAGGTCCGCGACCACACTGAACAGCCGCCGGGTCGAGGCGGAGTCGGCAGCGCCCCAGACCTTGACCTCGACGGTGCCCGCGGCAGCGACCTCCGACCAGTTCACCGAGCGGGAGAGCACCGCGTAGGCGGCAGGGCCCTCGGCGTCCTCGACGATCACGATCCGCTGCTCCTCCGCATCCGGGTGGGGCACCGTGAGGTTGAGGAGCGCATCGTGCGCGACGGAGTCGCCGATCTCCACGGGAGAGCCGGGCGCGTCGAGGCGGCGCTGGACGGCGCGGACCACGTCGGCGTGCACCGTCATGTCGATGGTCTCGATGCGGACGGGAAGATCATCGGAGCCGGGCACGGGCCGAAGCTTGGGCGATCTCCCGAGGTCCAACGCTGTCTTCGCCGCGGCCATGGCGTAGCCGAAACGCGGGTAGATGGCCGTCTCGGCGGCGTACAGCACGCTCACCGCCTCCCCGCGGGCCAGCGCGCGCGAGAAGTGGTCGGCGATCATCGTCGTGAGGATTCCTCGGCGGCGGTGCGCGGGGTGGACGCTGACCCAGGTCAGCCCCGAGGCCCGCATCGTCCCTCCGCCCGGCATGCGCAGGGACATCGAGTGCGAGGAGTGGACGCCACAGAACGTGCCGACCGGCCCGCGCGCGGGATCCGTGATCTCAAGCGCCCTCGCGTGCTCCCACGGGACCGTGGAGCGCATCGCCGTGGGCTCGAGCCTGAACGCGAACGCCCATTCGACGAGCGAGAGCATCTCCGCGGACCGTGACTGGTCGAGCGAGACGATCTGGTAGCCGGCAGGGACACTCATGAACCGATCCTCGCAAAGGACGAGGCGCGGTTCGGCGCGGCGCGCCGGTCAGTCCTGAGCGGCGGCGATCCTGTCGGCGAGGCGCGCGTACTCGACCTTGAGGCAGCGGTTCTGCACCACGACCGCCCCGGCCTTGCACGCCCTGTCGGCGGCCTCGGGGTGGCGCACGCCGAGCTGCATCCACACGACGGGCGCGCCGACCTGGACGGACTCGTGGACCACGGGCGGCACGTGGTCCGAACGGCGGAAGATGTCGACGATGTCGACGTCCACGGGGACGTCATGCAGGGATGCGTAGAACGCGTGGCCACGGATCTCGTCGTCCGGCTGGGCCACGGGATTGACGAGGTACACCTCGTAGTCAGTGTGGTCCATGAGCCACTCGGCGATCCGGTGGCTCGTGCGGGCGGGGTTCGGGGAGGCTCCCACGACGGCCACGGTGCGGGCGCGCGCGAGAACGTCGACGAGCACCGAGTCGTCGGGCACATCGGAGCCGAGCGGCAGCGGGCAGGCGGCGTCAGTCGTCATGCGGGTGAAACTCCCTGGGTCATACGGGCATTCCCGATGAAGCCATGACACTACGACAAATCCGGATCCGCGCGGGCACTGGGTCCCGCATCGTCCCCGTCGCCCGGCCCACCTCCCTGGCCTCTCGCATCGTCCGCGCCCGCATCGTCCCCGGGGCCTGACCCGGGACTGTCCGAACCGGCGTCGCCGTCCTACCCTGAAGGCAGGGGAGACCCCCCTCTCCCCACGGCCACGAGGGAGGCACCACCATGATGGAGCACATGACGCCCGTCGCGACGGCTGAGAACAGCCCGAGCATCGGGATCCGCGCCGAGGACCTGCGTGCGATCAACCACGGACTCGCGCAGGTGCTGTCCGACACCTTCACGCTGTACGTGAAGACCCAGGGGTATCACTGGAACGTCACCGGCCCGCACTTCCGAGCACTCCACCTCATGTTCGAGGAGCAGTACACGGAGCTGCGCGACACGGTGGACGACATCGCAGAGCGGATGCGCGCGCTCGGCTCAGGGGCTCCCGGCTCGCTGTCCGAGTTCCTGGATCACTCCACGATCGTCGACAACCAGCCGCACACCGACGCCATGTCGATGGTGATGACGCTCGCGGCGGACCACGAGACCGTCGCGCGCCTCATCCGCCCGCTCGTGGACGTCGCCGAGGACGCCGGCGATGGCGCGACCGCCGACCTGCTCAACGCGCGCCTCGCCGCGCACGAGAAGGCCGCGTGGATGCTGAGGGCGTTCGCCGCCGAGTAGTCGGTGTCGCGCCGCTGAGACAGAGCACCCCTGAGACAGAGCACCCCTGAGACAGAGCACCCCCAGACAGAGCAACGGGCCCCCGCCGAAGCGGGGGCCCGTTCTCCTTGGCGCGGCTGAGGGGTTCGCGCCAGGTCTCTGTGCGCCTCCGTGATGGTGCTGCATCCACGCGCGGGAATCGATCCCCCTGTGAATGCGCCCCCACCCGAAAGCGACTAACTTCAGCATAACCACAATGTGACACCATGTGCAGGTTTCTGTGGAATGGATCACACTCCCAGCACGGAGAACGTCTGTGGAGCTGGGTTCCCCGTGCTGTCGTGGATCAGATGTAGTACATCGCGGGCTCGTGCAGGTCCGTGTCTCCGGACGCGTGCACGTGGGAGTCGCCCTGGTCGACGCACGACGCCGCGGTGTGCGCCTCCGCAGGCTTCGGGTGCTCCTTGATCTTCGCCGGGATGCCCACGGCGGTCGCGCCGTTGGGGACGTCCTTGACGACCACGGCGTTCGCGCCGATCCGCGAGTCCGACCCGACGTACACGGGGCCGAGCACGCGCGCGCCCGCGCCGATGACGACGCGATCGCCCACGGTGGGGTGACGCTTGCCGTGGCTCATCGAGGTGCCGCCCAAGTTGATGTTGTTGAACATCAGGACGTCGTCGCCGACCACCGCGGTCTCGCCGATGACGACGCCCATGCCGTGGTCGATGAACACACGCCTGCCCAGCTGGGCGCCGGGGTGGATCTCGATGCCGGTCATGTGCCGCGCGTGCTGAGAGACCAGGCGCGCGAGCGACCGGCGCCCGCGCAGCCACAGCCAATGCGCGACGCGGTGATACCAGACGGCGTGAACGCCCTGGTAGGACACCCAGATGACGAACGACGACGGCGCGGCGGGATCGCGATCCTTCGCTGCGCGCACGTCCTCTGCCATGAGGGCGATCCCTCTCGGCCTGCCCGTCATCCGGGTGCTCCTTCCTGGTTCTCTGCCTCGACGCTGTCGCGCGTCAGTCCATCAGGTCCGCGTAGAGGACCGTGGACAGGTAGCGCTCACCGAATGACGGGATGATCGCGACGATGGTCTTGCCCGCGTTCTCGGGGCGCTTGCCGACCTCGATCGCGGCGTGCAGCGCGGCGCCTGACGAGATGCCGACGAGCAGGCCCTCCTGGCGGGCGGCGGCGCGCGAGGTCGCGATCGCGGTCTCGGCGTCGACGTCGAAGACCTCGTCGTAGATGTCCGTGTTGAGGATCGGCGGGATGAAGTTCGGGCCGATGCCCTGGATCTTGTGCGGGCCGGGCTGACCGCCGTTGAGGATCGGGGACTCCGAGGGCTCGACAGCGATGATCTGCACGGACGGCTTCTTGGCCTTGAGGACCTCGCCGACACCCGTGATGGTGCCGCCGGTGCCGATGCCCGCCACGACGATGTCGACCTCGCCGTCGGTGTCGGCCCAGATCTCCTCGGCCGTCGTCTTGCGGTGGATCTCCGGGTTGGCGGCGTTCGCGAACTGCTTCGCGGCGACGGCGCCGGGACGCTCCGCGAGGACCTTCTCCGCGGCGTTCAGCGCGCCGGACATGCCCTCGGCTCCGGGGGTGAGGATGAGCTCGGCGCCGAAGGCGCGCAGCAGGGCGCGGCGCTCCTTGGACATCGTTTCCGGCATGGTGATGACGACGTTGTAGCCGCGTGCCGCGCCGACCATCGCGAGCGCGATGCCGGTGTTGCCCGACGTCGCCTCGACGATCGTGCCGCCGGGCTGGAGCTCGCCGGAGGCCTCCGCGGCGTCGACGATCGCGACGCCCAGGCGGTCCTTGACCGAGTTGGCGGGGTTGTAGAACTCGAGCTTGCCGAGGATCGTCGCGTCGACGCCCTCCGTGAGCTTGTTGATCCGCACGAGCGGGGTGTTGCCGATGAGCTTGGTCGCGTCGTCGTAGATGCGTGCCATGGTGAGGAGTTTCCTTCGCTGTTGTTTTCCGGGGTGGGTAACGCCGAGGCGTCGGGTCGGCATTCCTCACTATCGCAGGAAGGCCGGGGGCGAGCACTGGTGAGGCGGTCCCGTTGCCCGGGTGCGCCCAGGGGTCGGGGCCTGCGCCAGCGCTCTAGAGACAGCGGCAGGCGGCCGGCATGCAGGGCATGCCGGCCATGCGCATGGCACAGGTGTCGAGGGCAGGAGCGTGCGTCGCGACGACGCTGCTCACGTTGCTCATCCCGATTCCTCCCTGTGCGATGCGGCCAGGGTAGCCCGGCGTCCGGCGCGGGGGCAAGCGCAGGTTGTGGGTCGGCGGCGAACCTGCCACGTAGGCTGGACGCGTCCGTCAGCGCAGAAGGAGTGTTCGTGGCCGCCGTTCCGTACATCGAGGAGTACACCGTCGAGGGGTTCGTCCGGGCGAGCGCTCTGGAGCTGTGGAACCTGCTGAGCGACCCGATCGACTACGCGAGGTCCCGCAAGGACATCACCGAGATCGAGGTGCTCGACGGCGTCATGGGGGAGAAGGGCTGTCGCACCCGGACCACCCACAAGGTCGGCAAGACCGACTTCATCGTGACCGAGGACACGCTTGAGGCGGACAAGCCCCGGCTGCTCGTGAAGCGGGCCCTCAACGCGCAGATGACCTCGACGTCGCGCTGGGAGATCGAGGATGCGGACGGCGGCGCCAAGGTGACCGTGACGTCGACGCTGGAGGCCTCGCTCGGGATGGTCCAGCGGTGGTTCATCACGCGCCAGGCGATGCAGCGCGAGCGCTCCGCGATCGATGCGGTCCGCGAGCAGTGCGAGGAGTACAGCGTGTTCTTCGACAAGCGCCGCACGAACCTCGGCTTCGACATCTGACGCGACGGGCACCCCAGCGCCATACTGAACCCAGGCATCGTCCGTCCCCGTTCATCGATGCCGCGTGGAGGTCCTCATGGAATGGCTGTCGTTCGCCGACGTGAGCTGGCTGGGAGTGCTGCTCGCGTTCGTCGCCTCGTTCGTGTTCGGGTGGCTCTGGTACTCGCAGTTCGCGTTCTTCCCGGTGTGGGCCCGGCTCGGGAACCTCGACCTCGAGAGGCTCGGCAACACGAGCATGGGCCCCGTGTTCGGTCAGATGATCGTCGGCAACGTGCTCGGCATCGTCACGCTCGCGCTGCTCATGGCCGGCCTGGGCGCCTCGGGGCCGGTCGACGGCCTCGTGCTCGGACTCATCGTCGGCGTGGCCTTCCGCGCGGGCGCGCATCTGGTGCATAACGGCTTCGCGCAGCGCGTCGGTGGGATCACCCTGATCGACTCGGCCCACGACGCCCTCGCGCTCGCGATCTCCGGCCTCGTCCTCGGATTGTTCATGTAACGAGGAAATTCCTCGCGCGTCCCGCACGTTGCCATCTGTATGACAGTGAATACGGATACGACCATCGCCCTCGGTTCCCTCGACCTGTCCGGCGCCCCCCTCGCGCTCGGCGGCAACGTTTTCGGCTGGACGGCCGACGCGGACGCCTCCTTCTCCGTGCTTGACGGCTTCGTCGACGGGGGAGGGCTGCTCATCGACACTGCCGACGTCTACTCGGCCTGGGCGCCCGGTCACGTCGGCGGCGAGTCCGAGTCGGTCCTCGGCGCCTGGTTCGCGGCCGCTGGCCGCAGGGACGATGTGCTGGTCGCCACCAAGGTCTCCGAGCACTCGGAGTTCTCGGGGCTGAGCGGCGCCACGATCCGGGCCGCCGCGGAGGCGTCGCTCAAGCGGCTCGGTACCGACCGCATCGACCTGTACTACGCGCACTTCGACCACGACGACCCGATCGAGGAGACCGCAGCGGCCTTCTCCTCCCTCGTCGACGACGGGCTCGTGCGCGAGATCGGCATCTCCAACTTCTCGCCCGAGCGCATCGACGCGTGGCTCGCCGCGGCCGAGGCGAACGGGCTGCACAAGCCCGTCGCGTTGCAGCCGCACTACAACCTCATGGAGCGCGACTTCGAGGGCGGCCTGCGTGATGCGGCCGCTCGCCACGGGCTCGGCGTGCTGCCCTACTGGGGTCTCGCCAAGGGCTTCCTCACGGGCAAGTACCGCGAGGCGGACGGAGACGTCGACAGCCCGCGCGCCGGTGACGCTGTGAAGTACCTGGATGATCGCGGCCGACGCGTCCTCGCCGCGCTCGACCGCATCGCCCTCGAGCACGACGCCGAGGTCGCCTCGGTGGCTCTCGCGTGGCTCAAGGCGCAGCCGACGGTCGTGGCGCCCATCGCGTCGGCGCGCAACGCGTCGCAGCTGACGACCCTGCTCGCGTCGATGCGGCTGACCCTCACCGACGTCGAGGTCGAGGCGCTCACGGAGGCGTCCGCCTGACGATCCGCGCTCTCGCGACAGGGGCTCGGCGCCGTATGGTGCCGAGCCCCTTCGCGTGGGACGATTCGTGCACCATGAGCACCACTCACCAGCCCGCGTGGGACGAGGCTCGCGCGGAGGCGATCGCGCGGGACTCCTTCGGCATCGACGTCGGTGCGGTGCGGAGGCTCGGGTCCAACGAGGACCTCAACGCCCTCGTCACGGCGACCGGCGGCGCGAGGTACGTCCTCAAGATCAGTCACGGCGGGATCCCGCGCGACTCGCTCGACGCGCAGAACGCCGCGCTCGTCCACCTGCGGGATGCCGCCACGGGGCTGTCGGTGCCGCTGCCGCTTCCCGCGACCGACGGGGCCCTTGTCCAGACGCTCGAGTGGGGCGGCGAGCCGAGGGCCGCGCGGCTGCTCGAGTTCGTCGAGGGGCACAGCCCGACGACGAGTGCGCGGCTGAGCGAGGACACCGCCGCCCGCGTCGGCGCCGCCGCGGGCCGGATCACTGCCGCGCTCGCGGACTTCACCCACCCGGGGCTCGCTGGCGGGGGCGACTGGGACCTGCGCGAGGCGGCGAGGGTGATCCGGGAGGCTCGCGGGCACCTCGATGACACGACCTCGGCCGCGATCGAGAGCGCGCTCGACGGGTCGCTCGAGCGCCTCGCCGAGCGGGCTGACGCGCTCCGCGTCCAGGCCGTGCACGGCGACGTCACGGGGGACAACCTGGTCGGCGAGGCATCCGGAACGGTCGAGGGCGTTATCGACTTCGGCGATCTGGGGCTCGGGTGGGTCGTGGCCGAGGTCGCGATCGTCGCCTGCTCCCTGTTCCAGCACGACGGCGACGCGTTCGGCCTCGCGCTTGCGGCGATCGAGGCCTTCGACCGTGAGATGCCGCTCACCGACGCGGAGATCGAGGCGCTGTGGCCGGCGGTGCGGACCCGTGCCGCGGTGCTCGTGGCCTCAGGCGGACGCGTGCTCGCCGACGACCCCGGCAACACCTATGCGGCGGTGCGCGCTCCGCTCGAGCGCAGGATGCTCGAGCGCGCGCTCGAGACCGGGCTCGACGAGGCGGAGCTGCTGATCAGGCACAGGCTCGGGAGGCTCGCCGGCCCGCCCCGGCCCCTCGGGGCGATCATCGGCGGGCTCGGCACGGCTCCCGTGCTCGACCTCTCGGTCGCGTCGAGCGTGCACGATGCGGGCGCCTTCCTCGACCCCGGGAACGCCCGCGCGGAGCTCCTCGTGCTCGCGCGACGGGATGGCACGGCCGTGACCGCGTACGGCGTGCCGAGCCTCACCCCGGAGGCGGGCCTCGCCGGCGCGCCCGACTCGGTGGAGCTCGCGGTCGAGGCCGCGGTGGTCGCGGGGACGCCGGTCGTGGCGCCCGCGGAGGGCCTTGTGCGCGTCGGCGACGAGCTCGTCATCGTCCTCGACGACGGCACGGCGGTACGGCTGACCGGGGTCGACCCCGCGGTCGCGGACGGCGACCGGGTCGGCCGGGGCGACCTGGTCGGGACCGTGGTGGGGGAGGCGGAGGACGAGGGCGACCACCGCATCGTCTCCGTCCAAGGGGTGTGCCACGCGAGCCTCGTGCCGCCGAGGCGCGTCCGCCCGTCACGGGCGCGCGCCTGGCGCGAGATCTGTCCCGATCCCGCGGCGCTGCTGGGGCGAGTCCCGGCCCCGGAGCCGGATGCCGAGCCCGCCGACCTGATCGCCCGCCGCGACGCCGCCTTCGCGCGCGTCCAGGAGCACTACTACGCCGCGCCGCCGCAGATCGAGCGGGGTTGGCGGCACCACCTGATCGACACCGACGGCCGCGGCTACCTCGACATGGTCAACAACGTCGCGATCCTCGGCCACGGCGAGCCCCGACTTGCTGACGCCGTCGACGCCCAGATGCGTCGCCTCAACACGAACTCGCGGTTCCACTACGCGGCCGTCGTCGAGCTGTCCGAGCGTCTCGCCGCGCTCGCCCCCGCCGGCCTCGACACGGTGATGCTCGTCAACTCCGGCTCCGAGGCCGTGGACCTCGCGCTGCGTGTGGTCCGAGCGGTTACCGGACGCGACGACGTCCTCGCCCTCACCGAGGCGTATCACGGGTGGACCGTCGGCGCCGATGCCGTCTCGACCTCGCTCGGCGACAATCCCCGCGCCCTCGAGACCCGGCCCGCGTGGGTGCAGCTGCTCGACGCGCCCAACACGTATCGCGGGACGCATCGCGGGCCCGACGCGCACCGCTACCTTCCCGACGCGCTCGCGCGTCTTGAGCAGATGGACGATGCGGGGGTCGCCCTGGCGGGCTTCATCGCCGAGCCGCTGTTCGGCAACGGGGGAGGGATCGCGCTGCCCGACGGCTACCTCGCCGGGGTGTGGGAGGCGGTGCGCGCTCGCGGCGGCCTGTGCATCTCCGACGAGGTCCAGGTCAGCTACGGGCGGCTGGGCGACCACTTCTGGGGCTTCGAGCAGCAGGGCGTGGTCCCCGACGTCATCACGGTCGCGAAGGCGATGGGCAACGGGCATCCTCTGGGCGCAGTCATCACCACGCGGGAGATCGCCGAGGCGTTCGCAGTCGAGGGGTCCTTCTTCTCCTCGGCGGGGGGAAGCCCTGTGAGCTGCGTCGTCGGGACGACGGTGCTCGACGTGCTCGAGGCGGACGGCCTTCAGGAGAACGCCCGTGTGGTCGGCGGTCTTCTCGCGGACGGGCTCAGGTCGCTTGCCGGCGCGCACCCGACGCTCGGCGCGATCCACGGGATGGGGCTCTACCTGGGCGTCGAGGTGATCGCGGGCGGGCCGGACGATCCCGATCCGACGGCCGCACGAGAGATCTGCGAGGCGCTGCTCGACGAGGGCGTGATCGTGCAGCCCACGGGCGACCACAAGAACGTCCTGAAGATCAAGCCGCCGATGACGATCGACGCGCCCGCGGTGGAGCGGTTCCTCACCGCGCTCGACCGCGTGCTCACGTGGCGGGAGTCGCGCGCGCAGCTCTGATCCCCGGCCGCCGCGCGGTGTCGTCTACTCGCAGACGATCCCGTCCCCGTCGCCGTCCCGGTACCAGTCGTACTCGGGGTCGACGCCCTCGTAATACGGGCCGTACCCGGCCGGCAGGTCCTTGCAGTAGGGGTAGCGCTCGTCCACCGCATCGTCCGAGGTCTCGGCAGGGGCCATCGTCTTCTCGGCGACGGTCTCCTCGACGGGCTCGCTCTGCCCGCCGAGGTTCGTCGCGACGACGGGCTGGTCGCCGGGCCCCGGCAGCGGGTAGTCGGGGCAGGACTCGAGCACGTCGAGCATCGCGTCCTGCTCGGCCTGCGTCACCCACACCCCGTACTTCGCCTTCACCGCGATCTGGCGGGCGACGTACTCGCAGCGATACGACTTGTTCGACGGCAGCCAGGTCGCGGCGTCGGCGTCGCCCTTCTGCCGGTTCGCGGCGGCCTCGACGGGCTCCAGGTTGAGCGGGTCGTTCGCGAACGCGACGCGCTTGGCGAACTTCCACTTCTGCGCGCCCTTCTGCCAGGCGTCGGACAGTGCGACCATGTGGTCGATGTCGACCTCGCTCGCACCGCCGTACTCGAACACGATCGCGGTGCCCGTGTACGGGTCGTCGAGCGTGCCCGACAGCACCTTGCACGAGCCCGACATCTCCTTGTCCGTCAGCCGCAGCCGCAGCATGTCGTTCCTGGTGTCGCAGCCGTTGGAGTCCACGTCGATCCACCCGGACCCGAACTGGTCGCGCGAGTACCCGGTCTTCGCCGCGCGGCCCTTCACCGTGAGCTCGAGGGCGGCGTCCTGCGCGGTGCCGAACTCAGGCTCCTCCGTCTCGACCGCCGCGGCGGTCGAGGGCTCGGGCGAGGAGGACGGCGTGGACGATGCGCTCGCAGCGGCGGTCGGCTCCTCGCCGAGCGTCTCGCTCGGGCTGGGCGACGCCGACGCGGTGGCCGACGCGGTGACCGACACGGACGGCGACGCCGACCCGTCGGCGACCGTCGCATCGTCCTGGTCCCCGGGGAGGTTGCTCGCGAGGAGGACGAGCGCCGCGGTGACGCCCGCGACGATCAGCTTGGTGATGGGGGAGACGCCCTTGCGGAGGAGCAGCAGGACGACGCCGGGGATGACGCACATGAGGAAGCCGAGGATGATCATCGGCCAGCTCAGCCACCAGGGGTTCGCGGATCCGGCGGCCATCAGGCTTTCCTGGTCGTGGGCGCGGGCGCACCTGCATCGTTGCTCATGCTCATCCCCTCAGCGGTCTCAGCGGCGGGAATGATTGTAGGCGGGGAAAGAGGAAAGCCTCGACGCCTTGCGGCGCCGAGGCTTGATTCCTCCATGCGAGCGGGTGACGGGAATCGAACCCGCACCATCAGTTTGGAAGACTGAGGCTCTACCATTGAGCTACACCCGCACTGCCTTGACCTGGCCGTCGCATGTCCGACCGCGACCTCGGCGCGTACTAGAGTAGCGGAGCCTGGCGGGTGCTGGGTAATCCCGCGCGCAGCGCGGACGGGGTGTGGCGCAGCTTGGTAGCGCATCTGCTTTGGGAGCAGAGGGCCGCAGGTTCAAATCCTGTCACCCCGACTCTGGGGCCCCGGGCGCGCCAGTGGGCCATGAGTGTCGGGATCTGGACGTCCGGCGGCACCGATGGGCTACCAGGGCGCGTGGCCAGGGCGATGCTGTGCTCGGCTCAGCGCCCGGGCACAGGTCCCGTGTGAACCGCGCTCACGAGCGCGTCCGCAGTGGACGACGGATCGGCGCCCGCCTGGATCGCCTTCGCCGCCGCGCCGAGCATGCCGCCGATGAGCGTCATCGCGATCTCGGGATCGGCGGCGCCGCCGTCGCGCACGGCCGTCGCGAGGGGCTCCATCTGCTCGCGATGAAGGGCGTCGATGCGCTCAAGGGTCTCGGGAGGCAGCGTGGCGGGGTCGATCGCGTCGAACATGCGATGCGACGAGCCCGAGGCGAGATCGAGGCTCGCGCGGAGGTAGGCGTCGAGCCTGTCCGAAGGCGAGTCGGCCCGGCCGATCGCCGCGAGGATCTCCGCGTTGGCGCGCTCGAAGGCGTCCTCGATGATCGCGGCGACGAGCGATGCGGTGGAAGGAAAGTACTGGTAGACGCTGGATCGGGCGATCCCTGCCGCCTTCCCCACCGCGCCCGGGGTGACCGCGTCGGGGCCCTCGGATGCCAGGAGCGAACGCCCGGCTTCGAGCAGGGCGGCGCGGCGCAGGGCGTGGTGCTCGGCGACCGTGGCGGCCTCGATCCGTGGCACGGCGGCCTCCCCTCTCGCATTGCTTGCCGACAGACGTGTCGATAAGATGCCGACATGACTGTCGATAAGGATATCGCGGAGTCCCCGAACCCCGCCGGGTCTCGTCGTTGGTGGGCCCTCGCCGCCGTCGCGCTGGGCGTCTCGCTCATCATCATGGACGCCACGGTCGTCAACGTGGCGCTGCCGGTCGTCATCGAGGACATCGGCCTCACCGCGACCCAGGCCGAGTGGATGAACGCGGTCTACTCGCTCATGCTCGCCGCGCTCCTGCTCACCACCGGACGCGCGGGGGACCTCTGGGGTCGGCGCCGTCTGCTGCTGGTCGGCATGGGCGTCTTCATCGTCGCCAGCGTGGCCGCCGGCTCAGTGGACAGCGGCGGCGCGCTGATCGCCGCGCGCCTGGTCCAGGGCGTCGGCGCGGCGATGATCCTGCCCGCGACGCTGTCGACGGTCAACGCGATCTTCTCCGGCCGCGAGCGGGCGATCGCCTTCGCCGTCTGGGGCTCGACCATCGGCGGCATGGCCGCTGTCGGCCCGCTCGTCGGCGGGTGGCTGACCACGGACGTGACGTGGCGCTGGGCGTTCTGGCTCAACGTGCCCGTCGGCATCGCCGTCCTCGCGCTCGTGATCTGGGCCGTGCCGGAGACCCGCGACCCCGGCGAGCATCGCTCCATCGACGTGCGCGGCGCAGCGCTGTCGACGCTCGGCATGGGGGCGATCGTCTTCGCGCTGATCGAGGGCGGCCAGTACGGCTGGTGGCTTCAGGACTCGGGCACCATCTCGCCAGTTCCGATCGCGATGGCCGCGGGGCTCTCCCTCATGGCACTGTTCGTCGTCGACCAGCTCCGACGTCAGCGCGCCGGCCGACCCGTCCTCGTCGACCTCACCCTGCTGCGGCTGAGGTCCTTCCGCTACGGCTCGATCGCCGCGCTCGTGGTCGCGCTCGGCGAGTTCGGCCTGCTCTTCACGCTGCCGCTGCTGCTTCAGAACGCGCTCGGCTACTCCGCGCTCGGAACGGGATGGCTCGTGCTGTTCCTCGCGATCGGCACGTTCCTCATCTCGGGTGCGACGCCGCAGCTCACCGCGCGGCTCGGCGCCCGCGCCGTGGTCCGCATCGGCCTCGCGTGCGAGGCGATCGCCGTCGGCGGGCTCGCGCTGACACTGTCCGCGGACATCGGCGGCGTGGCCATCGCCTCCTGGCTGTTCCTCTACGGCGCGGGCGTCGGCATGGCGACCGCACAGCTCACGAACGTCATCCTCACCGACGTGCCCGTCGCGGAGTCGGGCCAGGCCTCGGGGCTGCAGAGCACCTTCCGTCAGCTCGGCTCGGCGCTCGGCGTCGCGATCCTCGGCACGCTGCTCGTCGTGAGCCTCGGGACGTCCACGGACACCCACCTGGCGGATGCCGGCGTCCCGGACGATGCGCGGCCCGCGATCGTCGAGTCGGTCCGCCACTCCGCTGGTGCCGTCATCCCGTCCCTCCAGGCCGACGCGTCCACCGAGGCCGCGGGTGATGCCGCCGCGGACGGCATGATCACGGCCTCGCGGATCACGACGGGGGTCGCCTCGGCCATCATCCTGATCGGGCTCGCCGCGACGCTCGCCCTGCCCGCGCCCCGCAGGCGCGAGGACGACGAGCAGGACGAGTCCGACGTCGAGGTGGACGCCGCCTAGCTGTAGAAGGGCGCTCCGCCGCCGATCCTCACCGCGGTGTAGAAGGTCGATGCGCCGGCGTCGCACGCCACCTGCTCGGCGGGCGGGACGGTGTCGCAGATCGCGAGCATGTTGCGCTTGAAGTCGGCGTCGATCGCGGCGCGGTCCGCGTCTGTCGGCGAGAGCCGCTCGTTGCCGAGCTTCAGGTAGCCGTAGTCGTGCAGGACGCACGCGAGGAAGAACGTGTCGCTCAGGTCGTCAAGGGCCGGGAGCAGCCCATCGATCTCGGCCGGGACGCTGCATCCGTCCGACGCGGCGATCATCGCGGGGGTCGGGGCGAGGTCCATCGCGTCGTACACCGCGGCGATGTCGGCGGCGTCGCTCGGATCCGCGATGGGCTCCGGGAGCGTCACGAGCCCGGACGACTTGATGCGCCAGCCGCTGATCAGCGTCACGGTGACGCCGCGGATCGCGGTGCCGTAGCCCGCCTCGACCCGAACGGGCCCCGACGCGTCGTCACATCGGACGGTCTTCGTCTGGTTCGCTCCGGAGACCACCGACAGCGTCACCCGGACCGTGCACCGGTCGGCCGCGGACAGATCCAGGACCACCTCGGCGCCCCATCCATCGCGCGTGGCGGTGTACGCCACCGTGTCGTGGTTCGCGGAGACAACCCCAGACTTCGACTCAGCCGCGGGTGCGGCCGCGGAGGCGGACGGCGCCGCCGCCACGGCTGCGGCGAGAGCGAGCAGCAGGGTCAGGGCGAGCGCCACGAGCGGTCGGCGCGCGGGCAGGGACGATGCGGGGGCTGGCTGGGACATCGTTGTCTCCTTGGGAAAGGGGCGACCGGGGATGCGCCCTCCCGTGCAATGTATGTCCGGCCTGCTCATCCCGCACGACAGTGGCACAAGGTGTCCCGAGCGCGACGATGCCCGGGCCTGACCCGGCCCGGGCATCGTCCATGTGCGCGCATCGCCCCGCTGGCGCATCGTCTCCGCGAGGCGGCCAGGGTCAGGGGACCGTGTGCCCCGCCGCCCGGAACATCTCGTACCACTCGGCGCGCGACAGGTGGATGTCGGCCCCCTTCGCGGCGGCCTCGACGCGGGCGGGAGTGGTCGTGCCGAGCACGACCTGCATCTGCGCGGGGTGACGGGTGATCCAGGCGGTGGCGATCGCCTCGACCGGCACCTCGTACTTCCACGCGAGCTTGTCGATCACGGCGTTGAGCTCGGCGTACTTCTCGTTGCCGAGGAACGGGCCGTCGAAGAATCGCGCTTGGAAAGGCGACCACGCCTGGATGGTGATGTCGTTGAGGCGGCAGTAGTCGACGATGCCGTTGTCGCGGTCGATCGACTGGTCCAGGTCGAGCATGTTGGACGCGATCGCGCTCGCGATCACCGGGGAGTGCGTGACCGACAGCTGGATCTGGTTCGCGACGAGCGGCTGCTTCACCGAGCGCTTGAGCAGCTCGATCTGATTGGGCGTGTGATTCGAGACGCCGAAGTTCTTGACCTTGCCCGCGTGGTGCAGCTCGTCGAACGCGCGCGCGACCTCGTCGGGCTCCATGAGCGCGTCAGGGCGGTGCAGCAGCAGGATGTCGAGGTAGTCGGTGCCGAGCGCCTCGAGCGACGCGTTGACGGACTCGATGATGTGCTCGTACGAGAAGTCGAAGTACGGTCCAGGCTGGCGGATGCCGCACTTGGACTGGATCGTGACGGCCTCGCGCTCCGAGGGGGTGAGCTGGAGGGCCTCCGCGAAGCGGCGCTCGCACCCGTGATACGGCGGGCCGTACAGGTCGGCGTGATCGAAGAAGTCGATGCCGGCATCCCTGGCCGCGCTCACGAGCGCTCTGATCTCGTCGTCCGTCTTCTCCACGATGCGCATGAGGCCGAGGACGACCGCGGGGGCGGTGATCTCGGTGCCGGGCATGGTGAACGTCTTCATCGTCGATCCTTCCAGGTCTCACGCCGCGGCGGCGTCGCCGGGCACGCTCTCCAATCTAGGCCCATCCGGCCGCTGAGGGTCTTCCGCGAGTGCCGCTCGGGCCGCGTCGCGGACCGTTTCTGACACACGACGGTGACGCGAGCCGGCGTGTCGCGCGCGACACGCCGCAGCTGCCCTGCGCGCTGTGTCAGGAAGTGTCCGCGGAGGCGTGCGGAGGCGCGCGGAGGGGCGCGGAGGGGCGCGGAGGCGTGCGGAGGGGCGCGGAGGGGCGCGGAGGCGTGCGGAGGGGCGCGGAGGCGTGCGCGTCAGACGAGCAGCACGACGAGCGCGCCCGTCGCCGCGAGGCCGACGATCCCGAGCGGCACCCCGACGCGGACCATGTCCATGGTCGAGACCTTGCCCGTGGAGTACGCGAGCGAGTTCGGGGGAGTGGACACCGGCAGCGCCATCGCGAGCGAGCATGCGAACGTCGTCATGATGAGGGCCGGCAGCGCGCCGCCGACCTCCTGGAGCGCGGGCAGTGACGCCCCCATCGCGGCCACGAGCGGCAGCAGGAGCGCCGCGGTCGCGGTGTTGGAGATCACGGTGCTCATCGCCCACGCGACCAGCCCCACCGCGACGACGACGGCGACGCCCGACATCGCGTGGAACGGCACCATGTCGACGAGCGCGGCGCTGAGCCCCGTGTCGAACATCGCGTTGCCGAGGACGACGCCGCCGGCCACGAGCCACAGCACCTCCCAGTTGAGCTCCCTGAGGTCCACCGCGGTCATGACCCCGGTGAGGAGGAGCACTGCGATCGGGAGGATCGCCACGACCGAGGAGGTCACGCCGTGCCAGCCGCTCGTAAGCCACAGCAGCACCGTGACCGCGAAGGTGGCGTACGTGATGTAGGCCCGGGGCGAGCGCTCCCAGGAGGCGTCGATGCGCAGTGCGACGTGCGTGGTCCCCGACCGGAACCGCCACCCGAGCATCGCCCAGGCGACGACCAGCATGAGGATCACAAACGGCACCGCGAACAGCATCCAGCCGCCGAAGGTGATCGGGTCGACTCCTACGCGGTTGCCGGGTCCCAGGTAGTTGACGGCGAGCGCGTTCGGGGGCGTGCCGATGGGCGTGCCGATGCCGCCGATGTTCGCGCCGACCGGGATGGCCAGGACGAGGGCGCGTCGGGCGCGGTCGCCGGCCTCCATGCTCGCGATGACGGGAGCCGCGACGGCGAGCATCATCGCGGCGGTCGCCGTGTTGGACATGAACATGCTGAACAGCGCCGTGATCGCCATGAGCGCGAGCACGACCATCGGCGTGCGCGTGCCGAAGGGCTTGAGGATGATCCGCGCGAGGTTCTTGTCGAGCTTGTACTTCGTGGCCGACGCGGCGAGGAAGAAGCCGCCGAGAAACAAGATGATCACGGGGTCGGCGAAGCCCGCGAGGATGTCGACGTGGCTGAGCGCCTCGCCGTCGCCGTCGGCGACGGCCCACCAGCGCGGCGTCTCGTCCGAGATGAGCATGAGCTGTGCGGCGATGACCGTGATCGACGTCGCGTAGATCGGGAACGGCTCGAGCACCCACGCGAGCACCGCGAACACGAAGATCGCGAGGAGACGATGCTGGACCTCGTCGAGGCCCGCGAAGGCCGGGACCGCGAGGATCGCCACCGGGACGAGGAAGACGACCGCCACACGCCACCACCGCGCCAGCAGGCTTCTCCGTGCCATCGTCGCTCCTCGTTGAGCCCTGCCTCCCCTGGGCACCAGGTCTATCGGAAGTCCGGGAGCGGCGCACCTTCTGCGCCCTGCGCGTCCCGCGTCGTCCCTGGATCATGTCCCATCCGAGTGAGGCTATTGACATTAGCCATAAGGCTATGGAGCATAGCCATATGACCGAGGAAGCAGTCCCCACCCTGTATCTCGACCGACCCGACGGCCGAGTCGCCTACGACGTGCGAGGCTCCGGCCCGCTCGTGGTGCTCGCGCCCGGCATGGGCGAGCTGCGCCGCACCTACCGCTTCGTCGCCCCCGCGCTCGCGGACGCGGGCTGGACCGTGGCCGCCGCGGACCTGCGTGGCCATGGCGACAGCGACGCGACCTTCGACGTCTACGGCGACGAACCCACCGCCGATGACCTCATCGCGCTGATCGAGCACCTCGGAGGGCCCGCGCTCGTCGTCGGCAACTCGATGTCCGCGGGCTCCGCGGTGATCGTCGCCGCGCGTCGGCCCGAGCTCGTGTCCGGACTCGCCCTGCTGGGGCCGTTCGTGCGGGACCGGCCCGGCGGTGCTGCGGCCCGCATGATGTTCCGGGCCCTCATGCTGCGCCCTTGGGCGGTGCCCGTGTGGAAGACCTATCTGCCGTCGCTGTACGAGGGCGCCAAGCCCGTGGACTTCGACCAGCATCGTCGCCTGGTCGCCGACGCGCTGAGGCGCCCCGGCGCCGCGAACGCGTTCGTCCGCACGACTCGGACGTCGCACGCGCTGTCCGAGTCACTCCTGGACCGCGTCGAGGCGCCGGCCCTCGTCGTGATGGGGGACAAGGACCCCGACTTCCCTGACCCTCGCGCCGAGGCCGCGTGGATCGCGCGCGCCCTCTCCGGCGAGGCGGTCGTCGTCCCCGACGCGGGCCACTACCCGCAGGCCCAGCAGCCCGAGGCGACGCTCGACGCGCTCCTCACCTTCGCCGAGGGGGTGAGGGACGATGCCGCGCGCGGGGCTTGATCGACCTTCCGTGGTCGCGGCGGCGGTCGCGATGGTCGACGAGCTCGGGGCAGAGTCCCTCACCCTCGCACTCCTTGCCGGGCGGCTCGGCGTCAAGGCGCCGTCCCTGTACAAGCACGTCGACGGGCTCGCCGACCTCCGGGCGGCCGTGACGGTCGAGTCCAAGCGCGAGCTCGCGGGGGTGCTCGAGCGCGCCGCAGTCGGACACGGGGGCGCGGAGGCCATCGTCGCGCTCGCGGACGCGTACCGCGCGTGGGCGAAGGCGCATCCCGGGCGCTATCCCATGACGATCGTCGCCGAGCGCGCGGACGACGCCGAGGACATCGCCGCATCGTCCCGGCTGTACGCCGTCGTAGCCGGTGCGCTCCGCGCGCTGCGACTGGACGGGGAGGACGAGGTCGACGCGATTCGCGCGCTGCGCGCCTCGCTCCACGGATTCGTGGGCCTCGAGGCGGCGGGGGCCTTCGGTCTCCCGGACGATGTGGACCGCAGCTTCGCGCTCATGGTCGCCGACGTGGTCGCGGGGCTCGAGCGTAGGGCCGCGAAAGACGGAACGCCCGCCGGCTGACAGCCGGCGGGCGCCCTTCACAGATGCGGCGGAGGCGTCAGCTGATCGCCTCAGTGGCCGCGCGCTCGATCGCGAGACCCGCGCGGTACTGGGCCAGCCAGGCGTCGTATCCGGCCACGTCGGAAGCGTCGGGAGCGACCGTGTCGAGCGTCGCGTCGGCGAAGACCTCGTCGTTCAGGTACGCGCCCAGGCCGGCGTCGCCGCCCTTGCGCAGGTACTCGGCGAGCACCGCGATGCCCCAGGCGCCGCCCTCGGAGGCGGTGTCGCCCACGGACACGGGAGCGTTGATCGCCGCAGCGAGGAGGCGCTGGGCGACGCCAGCGGTACGGAACATGCCGCCGTGCGCGAACATCGAGTCGAGCTTCACGCCCTCGTCGTGCAGGACCTTCATGCCGAGGCTGAGCGTGCCGAAGGCCCCGTACAGCTGCGTGCGCATGAAGTTCGCGAGCGTGAGGCGGCTGCCGGGGGTGCGCACGAACAGCGGGCGGCCCTCGGCCATCCCGGTGATCGGCTCGCCGGACAGGTAGTTGTAGGCCAGCAGCCCGCCGCCGTCGGCCTCGCCCTCGAGCGCGGCCGCGAACAGCGCGCCGAACACGGCGTCCGAGCCGCCCTCGACCCCCATCGCGGTCGCGAACTCGGTGAACACCGAGGCCCACGTGCCGAGCTCGCTCGCACCGTTGTTGCAGTGCACCATCGCGACCAGGTCGCCGCCGGGCGTCGTGACGATGTCGAGCTCCTCGTGGACCGAGTCGAGCGGGTGCTCGAGGACGACCATCGCGAAGATCGAGGTGCCGGCGGAGATGTTGCCGGTGCGCGGCGCGACCGCGTTGGTCGCGACCATGCCGGTGCCCGCGTCGCCCTCGGGCGGCGCCACGGGGGCGCCCGCCTGGAGCTCGCCCGTCGGGTCGAGCAGCAGCGCGCCCTCGGGGGTCAGCGATCCTGCGTCGGCGCCAGCGACGATCGACTCGGGCAGCATGGCCGTGATGTCCATGCCGGGACGACGCTCGGCCACGAGCTCCTTGAAGCGGGCGAGCATCGTCGCGTCGTAGTCACGCGTGGCGGGGTCGATCGGGAACATGCCCGACGCGTCGCCCACGCCCAGCACCTTGCGGCCCGTGACCTTCCAGTGCACATAGCCCGCGAGCGTCGTGAAGAAGTCGAGGTCCGCGACGTGCGGCTCCTCGTCGATGATCGCCTGGAAGACGTGCGAGGCGGACCAGCGCAGCGGGAAGTTGAAGCCCAGCTCCTCGGTCAGCGCGGCCGCGGCGGCCTCGGTGTTGGTGTTGCGCCACGTGCGGAACGGGGTGAGCAGCGTCCCGGCCTCGTCGAAGGCGAGGTAGCCGTGCATCATCGCGGAGAAGCCGAGCGCGCCGACCTGCGTGAGCGCGACGCCGTGAGCGGTGGAGACCTCCGCCTTGAGCGCGGCGATGCTCGCCTGGAGTCCTGCCCAGATCGCGTCCTCCGAGTAGGTCCAGAGGCGGTCCACGAACTGGTTCTCCCACTCGTGGCTGCCCGTCGCGAGCACCTCGTGGTCCGGGCCGATCAGGCACGCCTTGATGCGCGTGGACCCGAGCTCGATGCCGAGCGAGGTCTGGCCGGTGGTGATTGCGGTGGCTGCGTCGATCGCGTGCTTCGCCATCGGTTCTCCAACTCCTTCGTCGTGCGTCCGCCCCGTTGCGGGCGCGCAATGTGAACGTTCGACATCACTGTACGGGTTGCGCCTGCGCCCCGACGACCGCCGAAGGTCCCCCAGTCATCGTGCCAGAAGGCGTGGGCGCGCGCGTGGGAATGCGGCGTTCGTCCCCGTGGGTGCGCTTACCTGCGATGTGATGGCATTCGGTGCTGGATAAATAGTTTGAATATCGCTAAGTTCATCGGGTGATCCCCGTGAAGCGCATCTCGCGCACCCTTGCCGCCTCTGCGGTCGTCCTCGTCCTTGCAGCTATGCCAGCCGCCGCCACCGAGGTCGACGTCTCCGACACCCCGTCCGACACGATCATCGTCGACCGCACGTCGGTCGACCGCGCACTCGAGGTCGACACCGTCGGCATCGTCCAGTCGGCCTCGGTGACGATCGACTTCCAGAAGATCGACGGCGACAACTGCCCCGTGCCCGAGACCGGCACGCCCTACGACGACGAGATCGTCTTCGGCCTCACGTCGCCGACGGGCACGACCGTCGCGCTCCTCGAGGAGGACACCTACGACACCAACGACACGACCGCCGGGCGTGTTCAGATGACGTTCCAGGATGGCGGCGCCGCCTTCGGATCCGCGCCGGCCACCGGCGTCTACGCGCCCGTCGAGCCGCTGTCGGTGCTGGCCGGCGAGCAGGCCGAGGGCACGTGGACCGTCACCGTCGCCGACACCGCGGGCGGCGACGTCCTGTGCTACTACGGCGCCACGCTGTCGCTCGAGGTACTGGCAGCTCCGGTGCTCGCGGGCACCGCGGTCGCTGACGGGGTCCTCGGCGCCGCCTACGACGAGACCCTGGCCCTCGCCAGCACGAGCGACGCGGCTGACTCGTACGCGATCGCGACCGGTGCCCTGCCCGACGGGCTCACGTTCGACACCGCCACCGGCGAGATCTCCGGCACGCCCACCGAGACAGGCGACTTCGCCTTCTCCGTCACCGCGACGAACGCCGTGGGCACGAGCGCCGCGGTCGACTATGTGCTCACGATCGGATCGGCTCCGACCATCTCCGCGACGGGCGCGCTGACCCTCACGCTCGGCAAGGCCTTCGAATACCTGCCGACGATCGTGGCGGGCTACCCCGCTGACCTCACGGTCTCGCTCGCGTCCGGCAAGCTTCCGAGCGGACTCACGCTCGACGCGGTCACCGGCGCGCTCTCGGGCACCGCGAGCGTGGCCGGCGTCTACCCGATCACGCTCAGCGTCACCAACGGTGTGGGGGAGGCCGCCGAGGTGGAGCTGTCGCTCACCGTCGTTGACGACGCCGCGCTCGCCGATTCGAGCGACTCGGACGACTCGACCGCCGACGCTGCATCCACGGAGGATGACGCCGCCGTCACGGAGACGGCGTCCACGACGACGACCTCCGCCACCTCGGCCACGTCGGCCACCGCCACCGAGCTCGCGGAGACCGGAGCGCTCGACGGCTGGCAGCCGCTCGCCGCGGGGGCCGCCGCGCTGATGGCGCTGGGAGCCGCGCTCGTCGCGCGCCGCCGCGCTGTCCGCTGACGCGGGCGCGCACGCCTGACGACAGACGGGGCCGGCCCGGGGAGGATCCTCGGGCCGGCCCCGTCGTCTGTGCGTTCGGCGACTGCGTGGGCGTCTCCTCGCCGCGCGGTCCGCGTGGGTCGGGCGGGTGCTAGGCGAGCAGCGCCGCCGTCATCGACGCGACCGCGATGAGCGGGAAGGTGCCCTGCGAGGCGGCGGCTCGCGCGTACGCGCGGGACCTCGTGACGAGCACGATCGCCGCCGCGAGCATCGATCCGGTGCCTGCCAGGATCAAGGCCGCCCCCGCATCGTCCTGGCCCGACAGGAGCAGGACGATGCCGACGGCCGTCACGATCGCGAGGAACAGGTTGTAGAAGCCCTGGTTGTAGGCGAGCTCCCGGGTCTGCTCGGCCTCCTCGACCGACGCCATGCCGAACACCTTGCGGGCGCGCGGCCCGGTCCAGGCGATCGACTCGAGGACGAAGATGTAGACGTGCAGCAGCGCCGCGAGCGCGGCGGTCACGAGGGCGAGGGCGGTCACGGGGGGTCCTTGCGAGAGACGATGCGCGACCGGGCGGCCGCGCCAGTGCAAGGCGTCGGCCGCCCGAGGTATTCCCGCTCCCTCGAGCGCTCCGTCAGACGGCGTCGCCGACGCTGATCGCCTCGGCCTCGAGCTCGAAGGGCTCGGGCTCGACGCCGTCGACCCGCGCGAGCAGCGGACGGCCCGCGAGGATCACCGCGGAGGCGCCCAGCACCGCGAGCGCGGCGACCGCGTACGCGAGCCAGTCGCCGGCAAGGGCCGCGAGCCATGCGGCCAGCGGGGGAGCGGCCGCGCCGCCCAGGAACCGCACCGACGAGTACGAGGACGAGGCGACGGAGCGGGGCAGGTCCGTGACCTCCATGACCGACTCGGTGAAGACCGTGTTGAGCACGCCGAGCAGGAGGCCGCCCACGACCACGACCGCGACGAGCGCCGCGGCGTTCGCGACCACGACCGCGCCGACGGCGAGGTCGAGCGCGAGGAGGGCAAGCGTCGTCGACAGCACGAGCGTGCGCGGGAAGCGCGCCGTGAGGAGCGGCGCGACCAGCACCGACGTGATCGCGAGGCCGACTCCCCAGCCGAAGAACGTGAGCCCGAGCCCGATCTCGCCGAAGCCGAGGGGGAAGGGCGAGTACGCGAGCAGGGTGAAGAAGCCGATGTTGTAGAGCACCGCGGCGATCGCGAGGAGGCGCAGGCCCGGGTGGGCGAGCGCCTTGAAGGGGGCCGAGAGCGGGACGCGGACGCGCGGGGCGCCGTCTCCCTTGAGAAGCACGACGAGGCCGATGAAGCCGACCGCCATGAGGACCGCCGTGCCGAAGAACGGCGCGCGCCAGCTCACGGTGCCGAGCGCACCGCCGAGCAGCGGGCCGATCGCGATGCCGAGGCCGAGAGCGGCCTCGTACAGGATGATCGCGTTGGCCGCGCCTCCCGAGGCGGCTCCGACGATCGTCGCCAGCGCTGTTGAGATGAAGAGCGCGTTGCCGAGGCCCCAGCCTGCGCGCAGGCCGATGATCTCGCCGACCGTGTCCGAGGATCCTGCGAGGGCCGCGAACAGCACCACGAGCGCGAGGCCCGTGAGCAGGGTGGCGCGGGCGCCGATGCGCCCCGACACCCAGCTCGTGAACATCATCGCGATGCCGGTGACGAGCAGGTAGCTCGTGAACAGCAGCTCCGCCTGGGCGGGGGTCGCATTCAGCTCCTCGCTGATGGCGGGGAGGATCGGGTCCACGAGGCCGATGCCCATGAAGGCGATGACGCTCGCGAAGGCGACGGCCCAGACGGCCTTGGGCTGGTGAAGGATGCTTCCTTCTGGTGAGGCGTGACTCAACGGGGGCTCCTGTCGATCGAGGCGAGGATCGCGACGGTGCGGGCCAGCGCGGCCCAGTCGTCGTCGGAGAGCTCGCCGAGCATGGGGGACAGCGCGTCGGACAGATCCCGACGCCATGAGTCGACCGACGCGCGGCCGGCCGGGGTGAGGGAGATGCGGGTGGCTCGGCCGTCCTCGGGATCCGGGGAGCGGACGACGAGCCCCTCGCCTTCGAGCGCGTGCACGGCCTGGGTGACGGCCGGCTGGGCGAGGCGCAGCTGCACGGCGATCTCGCCGACGCGGTGGTCGCCGTCCCTGGCCAGCAGGGCGAGCAGGGTGCGGTGCGACGACGGGACGATGCTGCCGGTCGCCGTGCCGGCGATCCGAGTGACGCGGTGCGCCTGGGCGAGGAGGTCCTCGAGCGTCGTCCTACGATTACTTTCCATCACGTGAATATATAAGCAGTATATGTAAAGATTGACAAGTGTCCACCTGCAAGGATGGTGCCATGCCCGTCTCGCAGCTCCGTCGCGCGGTCCTGGCCGTCGCGCTCATCAACCTCGCCTATGCGGTCGTCGAGTTCACAGTCGCGAGGCTCATCGGGTCGGTGTCGCTCACGGCGGACTCGATCGACTTCCTCGAGGACGCGATCCTCAACCTCCTGATCTTCTTCGCGGCCGCGTGGTCGGCGCAGCGGCGCGCCCGCATCGGTCACCTGCTCGCGCTCGTGATCCTGGTGCCCGCCGTCACGACCGTCGTGACCGCGATCATCAAGATCCTCGACCCCACGCGTCCCGAGACGATCCCCCTCACCGTGACCGCGTTCGGCGCGCTGCTCGCCAACCTCGCCGCCGCCTCGATCCTCGTGCGGCATCGCCACCACGGCGGATCGCTCGCCCGGGCAGCGTGGCTGTCCGCGCGCAACGACGCGCTCGCGAACGTCGCGGTGATCGGGGCCGCGCTTGTCGCTCTCGTCTGGGTCTCGGGCTGGCCGGACATCATCGTCGGCCTCGGGATCGGAGCGCTCAACGCCGACGCCGGGATGAAGGTATGGCGCACCGCCTCCAAGGAGAGGCTCGAGGCGAAGCAGGCCGAGGCGTAATGCGGGCCGAGGTGTAACGCGGCGCGGGCCGCGCCTCGTGCCCGCCCGGCGCCCCGCATCGTCCCTGCCTCCGCGTCCCCGCCGGACCCCCGCATCGTCCCCGCCTCCGCGTCCCCGCGTGTCAGCCGAGGGCGAACCGGTCGCCTCTCGATTGGGGCGATGCGCCTATCCCTTATAGGATTGCGGGGTTGCCCGTGCGCGGGCCCGCCCGGCACCCGGGTCATATCCCACCCACTCAGGAGTTTTTCAGTGACCAGCGCCCTCGAGAAGATCGACGACACGACCGTCAAGCTGACGGTCACCCTGACCGAGGAGGACCTCAAGCCCTCGCTCGACCACGCCTACCAGCACGTGGGCGAGCAGGTGACCATCCCCGGCTTCCGCAAGGGCAAGGTCCCCCCGCGCATCCTTGAGCAGCGCGTCGGCAAGGGCGCCATCATCGAGCACGCGGTCAACGATGGACTGCCCGGCTGGTACTCCGCCGCGGTCGAGGAGCAGGGCCTGCGCCCCTTCGGCCAGCCCGAGGTCGAGATCACCAAGATCCCCGGCGCCGTCGAGGGCGACGAGGGCCTCGAGTTCATCGCGACCGTCGAGGTCCGCCCCGAGATCGAGCTGCCCGCCGCCGACTCGCTGACCATCACCGTCGAGCCCATCGAGGTCTCCGACGAGGACGTCGCCGAGCGCCTCGACAACCTCCGCGAGCGCTTCGGCTCGCTCAAGAGCGTCGACCGCCCCGCCGCGGACCGCGACTTCGTGACCATCGACCTCGACGCGGTCGTCGACGGCAACGACGTCGACTCCGTGCAGGGCACCTCGTACCAGATCGGCGAGGGCAACATGCTCGAGGGCCTCGACGAGGCCGTCACCGGCCTGTCCGCCGGCGAGGAGACCACGTACGAGGGCCCGCTCGCCGCGGGTGAGTACGCGGGCCAGACCGCGACCATCACCGTCAAGGTCACCGCCGTCAAGGAGCGCGAGCTCCCCGAGGCCGACGACGACTTCGCGCAGCTCGCCTCCGAGTTCGACACGATCGAGGAGCTCAAGGCCGACCTGGTCGAGCAGACCAAGCGCATCAAGACCAACAACCAGGCCATGGAGGCCCGCGAGAAGCTCCTCGAGGTCCTCATGGAGGCCACCGGCGAGTTCGCCGTCCCCGCCAAGGTCATCGAGAACGAGGTCCACCAGCACCTCGAGAACGAGAGCCGCCTCGAGGACGACGAGCACCGCGCCGAGGTCACCGAGGAGGCGCACACCGCGCTGCGCACCCAGATCCTGCTCGACACGCTCGCCGACGACCTGGACATCCAGGTCGAGCAGCAGGAGCTCCTCGACTACCTTCTGAACGCGTCGCGCCAGTACGGCATGGACCCGGGCACGTTCATCCAGCAGATCGAGCAGGCCGGTCAGATCCCCGCGATCGTCGCCGAGGTCGCCCGCTCGAAGGCCACCGCGTTCGCGCTGCGCCGCGCCACCGTCGTCGACACCGCCGGTGCCGCCGTCGACCTCTCTCCCGTCATCGGCTCGCTCGAGGACGAGAACAAGGAGGAGATCGACGTCGAGGCCGCCGCCGCGATGGTCGCCGAGGCCGCCGGTGCGGTCGAGGCCGACGCTGAGGCCGCTGACGAGGCCGACGCCAAGTAACCCCTCTTCACGCACGAGGCCCCCGTACTCCTCAAGGGAGGACGGGGGCCTCGTGCTGTGTCGGAGCCCGTGGGGCCTACCTGGCCGGCGCGAAGACGATCCTCAGCATGAAGGCCGCGAACATGACGACGACATAGAGGCTCGCCGCGAGCAGCAGATAGCTCAGGATCAGGCCGACGACAGCGACCGCGCGATTCGTCGGCCGGCCCCGCTTGATGCCGTACAAGGCTCGATGACCCTGCACGATGCCCATGACCGCGGAGCCGAGCGCGAGCCCGAACATGAGTCCACCCGCGCCGAAGCTGACGGCCGCCGACAGGCCGACGCAGCCCGCGCTCACGAGCCCGTAGACGAGCGAGGAGGTAGCACGCCGGTCCCTGAACGCTCGCGTCGGCGCGGGCCACCGCAAGCCGGACGGTCTCTCACGCGCGTCGCTCATGGACCCCTCCGCAGGTCTCTCGCGTCCCTGCCTGACGCGGACGGCTCATGCCGAGAGACTACTGGCGGTGGTCGTCTTGCCTGGGGAGTCGCGAGTCGGAAGCCGGGCGCCAGGCGGCCTGGGGGTCAGACGGCCTGGGATCAGGCCGCCGTGGCCTCGAGACTTGAGAGCACCTCGGGGTCGCACCAGGACGCGGGGTTGTCGCCGCCGCACTCGTTCGCCAGGTAGCCGACGACCACGAAGAGCATGATCAGCCCGATCGCTGCGGCCACGACGATGACGTAGCTGAGCACCAGGCCGGCGAGGCTCATGCCCGCGTTGTCGGCCTCGCCGCGACGCGCGGCCGCGCGGCCCATGTGACCGAACACGATTCCGGCGAGCGCCGTGACACCCGTGAACAGGCCGAGGAGGCCCATGACGAGCGCGGTGATGCCCATCCAGTTCTTCTCGGTGCCGTACCGCGGACCCGCGGGCGGCTGAGCGTAGGGTTGCTGCATCGGGTACTGCTGCTGCGTGTACTGCTGGTTCTGCGGCTGGCCCTGGTAGGGCGGCATCGCGTACTGCTGGCCCTGCTGCGCGGCGTCGGGCTGCGGCTGCTGCGCGGCTCCCGAATCCTCCGGCCGGCTCTGGAACGGGTCCTGAGGTGTGCTGGACATGATGCCCTCCTGGCGTTCGTCGTCTGTCCTGCTCCTGACGCTACTCAGGGGCGGCGCGCCCCGCATCGTCCATGCGCCCGATTGCGCGGCCCGAGGGATCGGGGAACGCCCCGAAGGGCGCGTCAACCGAGCCCGGGGTGGAGGACCAGCGCGACCACCGACGGCCCGAGCAACCACGCCACCGCGCCGAGCCCCGCGGCGCCCAGGACCACCGCCGCGTAGCCGAGCGCGGCGCACCCGGCATCGTCCCGCGCGGCCGCGCGCACTCCCATGACGCCCAGCGCCACCGCGCCCACGGACATGAGAGGAGCGATGTACAGCAGCGGCCCCACGGGAATTCCGGCGAGCGCGAGCGCGAAGCCCAGGACGTTGATCCACGAGCAGCTCTCGCGCCGCGTCGCGGGCGCGGCGCCGCGCGCGACCGAGCCCCCGATCGTCGCATCGTCCTGCTCGTCGTCATGGGCGCGAAGGCGCGCCGAGGCGTCCGTGAACATCGTGATCCCCCTTGATGGTGCGTCGACCGCCCCCAGCCGTCGACGGATCGACCCTACCCCTTCTGTCATGGAGTGTCCGATGGCTGTTCACCCCGTAGCGAAAAGGCGCGCTTTCCGGCATGACTTGTCAGTCCGCGCCGTTAGGTTTGACGCAAGACCTGAGAAGGAAGGACCGGCGTGAACGAGATCACCGCACGCTCCGAGGGCATGGGGATGGCGCTCAACGACTCCATCTTCAACCGCCTGCTGCGGGAGCGGATCATCTGGCTGGGCGACGAGGTGCGCGACGACAACGCGAACGCCATCTGCGCGCAGATGATGCTCCTCGCTGCTGAGGACCCGGACAAGGACATCTACCTGTACATCAACAGCCCCGGTGGCTCGATCACCGCGGGCATGGCGATCTACGACACCATGCAGTACATCAAGCCCGACGTCGCGACCGTCGCGATGGGCATGGCCGCGTCGATGGGGCAGTTCCTGCTCTCGTCGGGCGCGCCCGGCAAGCGCTACGCGACCCCGCACGCCCGCGTCATGATGCACCAGCCCTCGGGCGGCATCTACGGCACGGCGACGGACATCCGCATCAACGCCGAGCTGATCATGCACATGAAGAAGACGCTCGCGTCGCTGACGGCGGAGCAGACGGGCAAGACGCTCGAGCAGATCACCAAGGACGCGGACCGCGACCGATGGTTCACCGCGGAGCAGGCGCTCGAGTACGGCTTCGTCGACAAGGTCATCAAGCACGCCGCTGAGGCGGGCGACTCTTCCCAGGGAGGCAAGGCGTGAGCAGCTCCGAGTACCAGGCGATCCAGGCCGCGGGACGCACCGCGGGCACGCTGGGCAACGTGGCCGGCTTCGGAGGCGCGGCGGGTGTTGGCGGGACTGCACCGGCCGGCCCCGACTCGCGCTACATCCTGCCCCAGTTCGAGGAGCGGACGGCCTACGGCTTCAAGCGCCAGGACCCCTACGCCAAGCTGTTCGAGGACCGCATCGTGTTCCTCGGCGTCCAGATCGACGATGCGTCGGCCGACGACGTGATGGCGCAGCTCCTCGTGCTCGAGTCCCAGGACCCCGACCGCGACATCAAGATCTACATCAACTCGCCCGGTGGATCGCAGACCGCGCTCACCGCGATCTACGACACCATGCAGTACGTGAAGCCGCACATCCAGACGGTGTGCCTCGGCCAGGCCGCCTCCGCGGCCGCCGTGCTGCTCGCGGCGGGTCAGCCCGGCCAGCGCCTCGCGCTGCCCAACGCCCGCGTCATGATCCACCAGCCGCGCATCGAGGGCGGCTCGCGTGCGCAGGCCTCGGACATCGAGATCTACGCCGAGGAGATCCTGCGGATGCGCGAGTGGCTCGAGAACACCCTCGCGCTGCACTCGGGCCAGACGCCCGAGAAGGTGCGCGAGGACATCGAGCGCGACACCTTCCTGTCGGCGCAGGAGTCCAAGGAGTACGGACTCGTCGATGAGGTGCTGGAGTCGCGCAAGTCACAGGCGCTCTCAGCGAAGGCCTGACCGCCGATAGGACATTCGAGAAGAGGACCCCGGGGCCACCGTCTCGGGGTCCTTCTCGTATCCCCGGCCCTCCCGGCCGCGCTGCCGCCACCTGGCGGCGCGTCGAGAGGCCACGTGTCAGACCGTCTAGGTAGCCTTGAAGCAGACTGGACGGTTGGAAGGAGACCGCATGTCCCGCCCCACGGACACCGGCGATCTGCTGAAGTGCACCTTCTGCGGCAAGACGCAGAAGCAGGTGCGCAAGCTGATCGCGGGACCCTCCGTCTACATCTGCGACGAGTGCATCGGACTGTGCAACGAGATCCTCGAGGAGGAGTTCGCTGAGCAGGTCGAGGCGGAGCTCACCGAGCTGCCGCGCCCTCGCGAGATCTACGACTTCCTCGAGCAGTACATCGTGGGTCAGACGCAGGCCAAGCGGGCGCTCTCCGTCGCCGTGTACAACCACTACAAGCGCGTGCGCGCAGCCGACGCGAAGCCGAAGAACGACGAGGACGCGGTCGACATCGCCAAGTCCAACGTGCTGTTCATCGGCCCCACCGGCACCGGCAAGACCTACCTCGCGCAGACCCTCGCGCGCATGCTCAACGTGCCGTTCGCCATCGCTGACGCCACAGCTCTGACCGAGGCCGGCTACGTGGGTGAGGACGTCGAGAACATCCTCCTCAAGCTGCTCCAGGCCGCCGACTACGACGTCGACAAGGCGCAGCGCGGCATCATCTACATCGACGAGATCGACAAGGTCGCGCGCAAGGCGGAGAACCCGTCCATCACGCGCGACGTGTCGGGCGAGGGCGTGCAGCAGGCGCTGCTGAAGATCCTCGAGGGCTCCGTGGCCTCCGTGCCGCCGCAGGGCGGGCGCAAGCACCCGCACCAGGAGTTCATCCAGATCGACACCACGAACGTGCTGTTCATCCTCGGTGGCGCCTTCGCCGGCCTCGAGGAGATCATCTCCGCGCGCGTCGGACGCAAGGGCATCGGCTTCGGTGCGCAGCTCAAGGAGGCCGACAACACGGACCTCTTCTCGGCCGTCACCCCGACCGACCTGCACAAGTTCGGCCTCATCCCCGAGTTCATCGGGCGCATGCCGGTGATCGCCACCGTGTCGCCGCTCGACGTCGACGCGATGGTCAGCATCCTGAGCGAGCCCAAGAACGCGCTCGTGAAGCAGTACCAGCGGATGTTCCAGATCGACGGCGTCGAGCTCGAGTTCGACGATGACGCGGTGCGCGCGATCGCCGAGCAGGCGCTCGAGCGCGGCACCGGAGCACGCGGACTGCGGGCCATCATGGAGGAGGTCCTCCAGGAGACGATGTTCGAGGTCCCGGGCCGCGACGACATCGAGCGGGTCGTCGTGACCCGCGAGGTCGTCATGGACCGCGTGGCGCCGGCGTTCCTCTCCCGCCCGGCCGCCGACGAGCACGAGGGCGCGGCGTAGCCTTCACGCCACCGCTCTGCGGCGGGTCGGCTCTGGCCACTTGCTCGCGCGTCCGACGTCCACACTCGGAACCTCGCGCCACCCGCTCCGCGTGTCGTGCGTCCCAGTGGACACTCATGGTCGCCTCGCGGGCGTCGTCGCGTGCAAGTGGACGATTCTGGACCACCCGGGGTGCCGCTCCGCACCCTACAGCGCCGCTATGCGCCTACGCGCCCTGACCGCTGCGATCACGCTGCCTCCGCTCGTGACTGCGACGGCGAGCACACGTCGTCCACAGGCGCGCGGCCCTCAGATGTCTGTCCACGGACAACGCCTCCGCGCGATTGGGGCCGGCGGGGTGATGGTGGGCTCGACCCATGGAGCCATCGCTGCCGCGTTCCCGTGTGGACCGGCGCATCGTGGATGCGCTGATCGACTCGCCTGCATGCTTCGCGTTCGACGAGCTTGCCGGGCTTGCGTCACGTCGCGCGGCTCGAACGGCGATCGACACGGGCCACGCGGTCAGGTTGCTGCCTAACGTTTATGTCGGTGCGTGCCACGCTCAGTCCTTCGCGGCCCGCGCTTCCGCGACGCTCCGATGGCTCGGCGACGGCGCGGTGCTGTCCGGCGGGGCGGCGCTGTTTGCCTGGGACGCTGTGAGGGAGGCACCTGAGCGGATCGCCGTGGTTGTCGAGTCATCGCGTCGGCCGCGGGCCCCGGAGTGGATCCGGGTCACCCGCACAGGCGTTGCGATGCCTTCCTCCCTGAGAGGGACGCTCCGGGTGGTGCCACTCGCGCACGCCCTGATTCATGGCTATGCAGAGTTGCCGCGCGATGTCGCTGAGGAAGCGATGTACCGAGCGGTCCAGCAGCGGCGCCTCTCAGCCCGGACGTTGCAGGGGGTGCTCGAAGCCATGCCGCGTGTCGCGCGACGTCGGGAGATCGAGCGGCTCGTCAGGGCTCTCTCCGCCGGCGCGCATAGCCACCTCGAACGTGTCGCGCTGACGGACGTCTTCTACGGGCAGCCGTTCTCCGACCTGCTCCGGCAGCACACGCTCGTCGTCGAGGGCCGGCGTTGCGACTTCGACATGTACGACGCCGCGACCCGCACCGCCCTCGAGGTGGACGGCGCTGCTTATCACTCGACGCCCGCCGCACACCAGAGCGACGCTGAGCGCGATGTCCTGGTGGCGACGCTCGGAATCCAGACCCTGAGGTTCACGTATCGCGACATCGTCGAGCGTCCTGACTGGTGCCGGGCGATGGCTGCGGCCGTACTGCGCGTGCGTGCAAGGCGGCAGGGCTCCGGGCGATAGTGACTTTCTCGGCTTCACCGGGGTGGCGAGGCGTGCACGGGCGCAAGTGGTGCGGAATGGTCCACTGGCTGACGCTGGTGGCGCGAAGACGACAATGAGCGTCCACTGGGGCGCCTTGCCGCAGATGAATGGCGTGAGTGCCGCACGGGTCGCGTTTGCGTGCCAGTGAGGTCGTTCGCGCATGTCTGATCGGGCCGCGGACGTTTTGGTTGCCTTCGGCATTGCTTGCTCACGCAAGGAGGGGCGCGACGCCCCGCAGGCCAGTTCCGTAGGGACCGCGGAGACGCGCGAAGGGGCGGCGCCCGCAGGCACCGCCCCCTCGTCGCTGAGCTCGCGTCAGGCCTCGGCCAGGACCGCGTTCTCCGTGCGGACGACGGTGGTGTCCGCGATCTCGTCAGCGACGCCGTCCTCGGGGGCCTCGCCGTCCACGCCGGGCTCGAGCGCGGGCACCGAGTCGACGATCTGCATCTCGCGGACCTTGCCCGCGGACATGAGGTCTGCCTTCGCCGCGCGCACGGCCGCGACCTGGACCTCGGGCACGAGCACGTCGACCGAGAGGATCTCGGTGCGCTGTGCAACCTTGGCCTCGGACTTGACCTTGCGCAGCGCGGACAGCGCGGCGCCGGCGGCGGGGAGCACGCCCGCGTCGGCGTCATCGCCCGCGGCGGCCGACAGGGGAGCGGAGACCGGCCACGCGGCGTGGTGGACCGAGCCCTCGCGGAACCAGGACCACACCTCCTCGGTCGCGAACGGCAGCACCGGTGCGAACAGGCGCAGGAACGTCTCGAGCGCGAGGGTGAGCGCCGCACGCGCCGAACCGGCCTCAGGTGAGCACCCGGCCGCCGCGTCGATCGCCTCGCCGGGGGCGGCGCCGTCGTAGGCGCGCATCTTCACGAGCTCGAGGTAGTCGTCGCAGAACGTCCAGAAGAGCGTCTCGGCGACCTCGAGGGCCTTGGTGTGGTCGTACTTCTCGTACGCGGCGGTCGCCTGGTCCACGACGGACGCGAGCGCGGCGAGCATCGCCTTGTCCAGGGCCTCGGTGACGGGCAGCGCCATCACGGAGTCGGAAACCGCCACACCCTCAGCGAGCGACACATCAGCCGCCGTCGCGATGCCGGTCGCGCCGAGCACGAACTTGGAGGCGTTGAGGATCTTCATCGCGAGGCGACGGCCGATCTTCATCTGGCCCTCGTCGAACGCCGCGTCGGTGCCGAGGCGGGCCGAGGCCGCCCAGTAACGCACCGCATCGGACCCGTGCTGTTCGAGCAGCCCCATGGGCGTGACGACGTTGCCCTTGGACTTGGACATCTTCTTGCGGTCGGGGTCGAGGATCCAGCCCGAGATCGCCGCGTTCTTCCACGGCAGCACGTCGTCCTCGAGGTGCGCGCGCACCACGGTGGAGAACAGCCAGGTGCGGATGATGTCCTGGCCCTGGGGGCGCAGGTCCATGGGGAAGACCTTCGCGAACAGCTCGGGGTCGGTCCGCCATCCGCCGACGATCTGCGGCGTGAGCGACGACGTGGCCCACGTGTCCATGACGTCCTTCTCGCCGATGAATCCGCCGGCGACGCCGCGCTGCGACTCGTCGAAGCCGGGCGCGGGCTCGGCGGACGGGTCGACGGGCAGCATGTCCTCGGTCGGCACGATGGGCGCGTCCCACACGGGGTTGCCCTCGGCGTCGAGCCCGTACCAGACGGGGATCGGCACGCCGAAGAAGCGCTGACGCGAGATCAGCCAGTCGCCGGTGAGCCCGTTGACCCAGTTCTCGTACCGCTTGCCCATGTGCGAGGGCACGAAGTTGAGCTCCTCGCCGCGAGCCACCAGGCGGGAGCGCAGCGCCTCGTCCTTGCCGCCGTTCGCGATGTACCACTGGCGCGAGGTGACGATCTCGAGCGGCTTGTCGCCCTTCTCGAAGAACTTCACGGGGTGCGTGATGGGCTTGGGGTCGCCCTCCATCGCTCCGGACTCGCGCAGCATCTCGACCACGCGCTGCTGCGCGGAGAACACGGTCTTGCCCGCGAGCTCGGCGTACGCGGCGACGCCCTCAGGCGAGGAGATCGCGGCGGGCGCCTCGGCGAGGAAGCGGCCATCCCAGCCGATGCACGCGCGGGTGGGGAGCTGGAGCTCGCGCCACCACACGACGTCGGTGACGTCGCCGAAGGTGCAGATCATCGCGATGCCGGAGCCCTTGTCGGGCTGGGCGAGGCGGTGGGGGACGACGGGCACCTCGACGCCGAACAGCGGCGTGCGGACGTGCTTGCCGAACAGCGGCTGGTAGCGCTCGTCGTCGGGGTGCGCGACCAGGGCGACGCACGCGGGGAGGAGTTCGGGGCGCGTGGTCTCGATGTAGACGGCCTCGTACGAGCCGGTGGCCTCCTCGAGGTCGGCCGCGGGGTCGAACGCGAGGCGGTGGTACGCGCCGGGACGCTCGCGGTCCTCGAGCTCGGCCTGCGCGACGGCGGTGCGGAACGTCACGTCCCACAGCGTCGGGGCCTCGGACTGGTACGCCTCGCCGCGCGCGAGCGAGCGCAGGAACGCCTGCTGCGCGACCGCGATGGAGGACGGCGAGATGGTCTGGTAGGTGCGCGACCAGTCGACGGAGAGGCCGAGGTGGCGCCACAGCGCCTCGAACTGCTTCTCGTCCTCCTCGGTGAGCCGCTCGCACAGCTCGACGAAGTTCTTGCGCGAGATCGGCACCTGGTCCGCGGCCTTGATGGACTTGCCCTCGCCGCCGACGTGCGGGGGCTCGAAGCCCTCGACGTAGGGCAGCGACGGGTCGCAGCGGACGCCGTAGTAGTTCTGCACGCGACGCTCGGTGGGCAGGCCGTTGTCGTCCCAGCCCATCGGGTAGAACACCTCCTTGCCGCGCATGCGCTGGAAGCGCGCGACGGTGTCGGTGTGCGTGTAGCTGAAGACGTGGCCGACGTGGAGCGATCCCGAGACGGTCGGCGGGGGAGTGTCGATCGAGTAGATCTGCTCGCGGGTCTTCGAGGAGTCGAAGCGGTACGTGCCCTGGGTCTCCCAGGCGGCGTTCCAGCGGTCCTCGAGCCCGTCGACGGTGGCCTTGTCAGGGATGCGCGACGTCATGGGGGCCATTCTTTCAGACGGGTGGGACACTCCGCGCACGGGTGAGCGGGCGCGACGGGCGCCTTCGCGCCCAGGGACGATGCGTGGGCGGGGCTCGCGCATCGCCCGGACGATGCTCGGGTCGCCTTCCGAGGGAGCGCTGGCGACGTGCCGAGACGGTACCAGGTGTCGGATTTGCCCCTTCTCAGATCCGGGTTGCTACCCTGCCTGGCGTGGACGATGCGACGCTGCGACCGGAGTTCCTGCGCCGGATGGAGGGGTCGGACGGTGATGCTGGCCGCGGCCTCAAGGCGGGGCTCAAGGCGATGCTGCGCCTGCGGTGCAGCCACATCAACGGAGACGCCTACTCCGTGCGCATGCACTCGGAGGAGCTCGCCGATCTCGGCGCCAAGCCGGGCCTCATCGCCTCGCTCGCGCGCCCGGTCAAGCTCATGCGCGAGGATCTCGTCTCCGCGCCTCACGCGGCCGCACTGCGTTTCGCGGAGATCCTCACGGACTACCCGCGCGGCCTCGAGGTCGAGGCGCGCGAGGAGCTGAGGGCCCACTTCTCGGCGGAGGAGGTCGGCGCGATCATCGAGGTGATCGCGGTGACGAACGCCTGGAACAGGGTGACGCGCGGGTCGGAGTAGGCGGTCGCTCTCGACCCGTCCGCGCAGCATCGTCTCCGCGAAGGCGGCCCGCGCATCGTCCCCGGGCCCGCGAATGCGTGGCTGCCAGCGCGAATGCACACGATCGACATGCATTCGACGCGCATTTGTCACCCATGCGCGGTAGTGTCCGAATCATGGTGCGATTCATCGTGAACGGGGTCATCTACCTCGGCTCTGCCGCTATCGGTCTGTTCGTGACGTCCCTCATCCTCGGTGAGGACTTCAAGCTGTCGATCGCGGCGCTGCTGCTCGCGACCGTGCTGTTCGCGGCGTTCCAGATGATCCTGGGGCCGTTCATCTTCAAGATGACGCACAAGTACGCCTCGGCGCTCACCGGCGGCGTGGGGCTCGTGTCCACGTTCGTCGCGCTGCTGCTCACCAACATCCTGGTCGACGACTTCTCGATCACGGGCGGCATCGCCACGTGGCTCGCGGCGGTCGTGATCGTCTGGCTCATCACTGCCATCGCGACCTGGGTCCTTCCCATGTTCGTGCTCAAGGAGGCGGTCGAGAACCGCAAGGACTAGGACCCGAACGGCGCCCGGGCCCGGGCCGACGCGGAAGTCGGCGCCTCGTCAGGACCAGCGCCACACCACTCGGGACCTAAGTCCTATGGGCAATGCCCCCGGGGGTATAGTTTCTTCGGAGCCGCAACGGCGCGGTCCTCCTCAAGAAGAAGGTGATCCCCATGGCCCGCGTGGTCGTCCTCGGAGCCGGCGTGTCCGGCCACACCGCCGCCCTCTACCTGCGCAAGCGCCTGCCGCGCGAGCACGAGGTCGTCGTCGTGTCTCCGAACTCCCACTACAACTGGATCCCGTCCAACATCTGGGTCGGGGTCGGCAAGATGACCACGGACGATGTGGTCTTCCCCCTCGCCCCGATCTACGAGAAGAAGGGCATCACGTTCGTCCAGGCCAAGGGCGTCGCCCTGTGGCCCGAGGGCGACGCGAACGTCGAGCCCGGCTCGGACGGCGCGACCGCGTACGGCACCGTCGCCGACGCATCGTCCACGAAGCCCGCCGTCACCGGCGAGATCGGCCTGACCCAGTCCGCCGTGGACGTCGAGCACACCGCGGCGCACCGCGTGGGCGAGATCGAGCGCATCCGCTACGACTACGTCATCAACGCGACCGGGCCCAAGCTCAACTTCGGCGCGACCGCGGGCCTCGGCCCCGACAACGGCTACACCGTCTCGGTGTGCACCCCCAGCCACGCGACCGAGGCGCACGCGCGCCTCGACGAGCTCATCGCCGAGTGCAGGGCGGGTGCCAAGAAGACCGCTGTCATCGGCGTCGGCCACGGCACGTGCACATGCGAGGGCGCGGCGTTCGAGTACACGTTCAACGTCGAGCACCAGCTGCGCGAGGCGGGCGTGCGCGACAACGTCGAGCTCATCTACCTGACCAACGAGAACGAGCTCGGCGACTTCGGCGTGGGCGGCATGCAGTTCGACCAGAACGGCTACCGCACCACGAGCCAGCTGTGGACGGAGTCGCTCTACCGCGAGCGTGACGTCAAGGCGATCACGGGCGCCGCCGTGACGAGCGTCGAGCCCGGCGTCATCCACTACGACCAGCTCGACGGCTCGCACAACGATCTCGAGTTCGACTTCGCGATGCTGCTGCCCCCGTTCAAGGGCAACGACTGGAAGGCCTACGGGGCCGACGGCGCCGACATCACGGGCACCGTCTTCGCGCCGTCGGGCTTCATGAAGGTCGACGCGGACTACACCGCGAAGAAGTACGAGGAGTGGAGCGCCAAGGACTGGCCCCGCACCTACCAGAACCCCACGTACAAGAACATGTTCGCCGTCGGCATCGCGTTCGCGCCGCCGCACCAGATCTCCAAGCCGCGCGCCACGCCTGACGGCGTTCCCGTGGCGCCGAGCCCGCCCCGCACGGGCATGCCCTCGGGCACGATGGGCAAGGTGGTCGCGTTCACGATCGCGGACATGATCAACAAGGGCGCGACCGAGCCCACGCACTCCGCGTCGATGTCGGAGATGGCGGCCGCGTGCGTCGCGTCGGCCGGCACGGGCTTCCGGACGGGCACCGCTGCGGCGATGACCATGAGCCCCGTCGTCCCGGACTGGGAGAAGTACCCGGAGACCGGGCGCAACCTCAAGGAGACCATGGGCGAGATCGGGCTCGCGGGCCACTGGGTCAAGCGCATGCTCCACACGCTGTTCATCTACAAGGCCAAGGTGAAGCCGGGCTGGACCTGGATCCCGGAGTAAGGAGGAATCGACATGGACACGACGAACGACAGGATCGCGGCCGCGCCGCTTCCCACGCAGGGCGAGCTCCGCAGGCGGCGCAACCCCTTCACGCAGTTCTTCCGCTTCATGCGGATCAACCTGACGATGTTCATGCTGGCGCAGAAGAAGCACGGCTGAACCAGTCGGCGGGTCGGCGGGGCCCTCTGCTCCGCAGTCCGGCCGACAGGACGAACCAATCTCAGAACGGACACCCCGGTCGAGGGGCCTCGAGAGGCCACCTCGCCGGGGTGTCGGCGTTCAGATTGGTGCAGACTGTCCGGCGGGGAGGGGGAAAGGGACGATGCCGCACCCGGGTGAGCGCCGCATCGTCCGTGGTCTGGCGCGGGAGGGACGACGCGTCAGTCGCCCATCTCCTCCGGGTCCGCGGCCGCGGCGACCATGAGATCGGAGATCTCGTGCACGCCGACGTACACGCGGCTCGCGCCCATCTCCATGAGGTAGTCGATGTCGACCTGGCGATGGCCGCGCGCGATGATCGTGGCGTCGGGGGCGAGGCGGCGGATCTTCGCGACGACCGCGCCGGCCTGGATCGGGTCGGGGATGCCGACGAGCACCGTGTGCGCTCGCTCGATGCCCGCGGCGCGGAGGACCTTGGAGCGCACGGCGTTGCCGAGGATCGCCTCGTGCCCCGCGTCGCGGATCTCGTGCACGTGGTCCTCGTCGTCCGAGACGACGACCGTGGGCAGCCCTCGGGCCCACAGCCCCGCGGCGATGCGCTTGCCGACGCGGCCGTAGGTCACGACGATCGTGTGGCCCTCGCCGACATAGGCGATGGGGCCCGTCTCGCCGCTCGTCTGGTCGTCGGTGACCTTGGCGACGTACGCGCGCGACGCCCACGCGAACAGCGCCGGGTTGATGACGATCGACACGATCGCGCCCGCGAGCACGAGGTTCTGGGCGTCCTCGGGAAGGATCTCGTAGTCCGCCCCGAGCGTCACCAGGATGAAGGAGAACTCGCCGATCTGCGCGAGCGAGGCGGCGATCACCAGGCTCATCGCCTTCGAGTACTTCATGAGCCGGACCAGCGCGTACGCGCCGAGCCCCTTGCCGACGACGATCGCGAGCACGGTCAGGACGAACGACACCGGCCGCGACACGACGATGCTCGGGTCCACGAGCATGCCGACCGAGACGAAGAACAGGACGGCGAACGTGTCGCGCAGCGGCTGCGAGTCCTCGCCCGCGCGGTGAGCGAGCTCGGACTCCTTGAGGATCGTGCCCGCGAAGAACGCGCCGAGCGCGAACGAGACGTCGAAGACCGCTGCCGCGCCGACGGCGACGCCCAGGCTCAGCGCGAGCACGCCGAGCGTGAACAGCTCGCGCGAGCCCGTGTCCGCGGTGCGCGCAAGGATCCACGGGATCGCGCGACGCCCGAACAGGACCATGATCGCGACGAACGCTGCGACCTTGAGCGCCGTGATGACGAGCTCCCATGCGAGCTCCGCGCCGCTCGCGTCGCCGCCGCCCACGACGGGGATCACGACGAGGGCGACGACCATCGCGAGGTCCTCGACGATCAGCCATCCGATCGCGATGTGACCCGCCCTGGTGTCGAGCAGGCCGCGGTCCTCGAGCCCGCGCAGCATGACGACGGTGGACGCGACGGACAGCGCGAGCCCGAACAGCAGCGAGGGCCCCCAACCCCATCCGAGCCAGTGCCCCAGCATCGTCCCGAGCGCCGTCGCGAGCGTCATCTGCACCACCGCGCCGGGGATCGCGACCTTCTTGACGCTCAGCAGGTCTCCGAGGGAGAAGTGCAGGCCGACGCCGAACATCAGCAGGATCACGCCGATCTCGGACAGCTGGTTCGCGATCTCCACGTCGCCCGTGTAGCCGGGCGTGTACGGGCCGATGATGATGCCGGCCGCGAGGTAGCCGACGATGGGGGAGAGCTTGGCCTTCTGCGCCGCGAATCCCAGCACGAAGGCGACGACCAGTCCCGCGGCGATGGTCAGCAGGAGCGGGGCATGGTGCAGCATTGGGCAAGTCTACCTGGGGTGATGTGAACGGGTCGTGAACTCGTGTCTCCTGGTGCCCCGGGCGCCGTCAGTTCCCGAGCTGCTGCAGCAGCGTCGCCTGCGAGGCCGCGCGCTCCTCGAGGTACGCGGCGAGCTCGTCGGTGTCCGCGTCGGTCCAGCCGTCGGGCTCGGTGATCGCGGCCCAGGCCTCGAGGTTCTCCGTGTACGAGTACATGTGCCCGTATCCGTCGGGCACCGAGCCGGACGTCGGCATGTCGAGCAGCACCTGCCACACGGTCACGAGCGGGAACCAGTCCATGCGCGGGGACACGTCGGGCGCGCGTTCGTCGCCCTCGAGCCAGTCGGGCTCGCTCCACGTGAGCGAGGGGGAGAACATGCCCACCGGGTCGGAGCCGTGCTGCAGGTAGACGATGCGGGTGTCGCCCCAGGTGCCGGTCGGCAGGTCGAGCGTCCCCAGCCCCATCATGAACCGCACGGTGCGTCCCTCGCCCACGATCGGGAGCCATGCGGTGCTGCCCGCGTCGCGCGCGGCGGTGAGCTCGGTGTGCGCCGGGTTCACGAACGTCGGGCCGACCATGAGCGCGCCGTCGATCGGCTCGTTGAGGATGTCCGGCGAGGTGAGCACCGACTCGACGCCGTACGAGCCGAGCGAGAGCCCGTAGAGGTAGAGCTCGGGTCGGTCGTCCTCGGGCAGCGATGACCAGTACTCGTACACGACGCGGAACGTCGCGAGCGCGGTGTCGCGCGTCACCTCCTGGTCGGCGAGCACGGAGATCCAGCTGGGAAGGTACGAGTACTGGATGCCCGCGATGGCGACGTCGCCCTGGTACAGGTAGTCGAGGGGGTCGACGCCGCTGGGTGCGAGGTACCCGGTGCCGGTGACCGTGCCGAGGACGATGGCCTTCCGGTCGAACGCTCCCGTGCGGACCAGCTCCTGGAGCAGCAGGTCGGCCCGCTCCTCGAGCGTGTCCGCGGATCTGAGCCCCACGTAGACCCGGATCGGGTCCATCGAGCCTCCGCCCCAGTAGTCGTCGAGGTCCTCGGCGGTGGGGCCGGAGGAGATGAAGTAGCGCCCCTGCCGCCCGAGGTCGTCCCACGAGATGAGCGACCCGGGGCCGCCGGACCGCAGCGTCGAGTCGGTCTCGACGACGCCCGGCAGGTCGTGGGTGTCGACGATCGAGAACGCGGCGTTCGAGGCCGCGAAGAAGCCCCGCACGAACAGGCCCGACACGGCGAGGTACAGCACCACGAGCAGCAGGGTGGTGCCGATCGCCACGGCGAGACGATGCGGCATCCAGCGGTCGAGCCGCCGGTACGCCGTGCGGAACAGCAGGCGCAGCGCCCGCGCGGAGACGAGCAGGAGCGCCGCGGTCAGCGCCCCGACGCCGATGACGATCGGCCACGCGGTGGGGCTGAGGTCGTCCATCCCGAACTGGTCGCGGATCTCGTTCTGCCAGCCGACCCACTGCCAGATCGCGAGCCCCGTGAGCACGCCGACGATCGCGAGCAGCGCGAGGGAGACGACATGGATCCACCGCCCGCGCAGGTTCGGGATCTGGAGGTAGTTCCACACCGCGTGGCCGGACGCGCCGATCGCGTACCCGATCATGAACGACACGGCTGAGGCGACGCCCTGGATCGCGGGCAGGCGCGGCAGCAGCGACGGCAGGAGCGACAGCGCGATGAAGTACGCGCCGAGCACGAGCCCCACGCCGGAGAACGTCGGCTCGAAGACGCGCGGCGGGATGGGGCGGAGCGCGCGGCGCTGGCGCGCCGGCGAGGTTCCCTCCGGCGCCGCTGACTGCTCGTCACGCATCGTCCCTGGCACGGCCGCTCCCTTCCTCCTTCGACTGTAATGCCGGGAGGAGCCGGAGGATTCCGGGTGGGCCGCTAGAAGGCGAGCGCGTCCCTGCTCAGCGGGCAGGTCATGCAGTGGCCGCCGCCGCGGCCGCGGCCCAGCTCGGCGCCGACGATCTCGAGGACCTCGATGCCAGCCGCGCGCAGGAGGTCGTTCGTGTGGGTGTTGCGGTCGTAGGCGACGACGACGCCAGGCTCGAGAGCCACGAGGTTGTTGCCAGAGTCCCACTGCTGGCGCTCGGCGGCGTACCGGTCGCCTCCAGTCTCGATGAGGTTGAGCCCGTCGAGCCCGAGCGCGTCGGCGACGACCTCCACGAACGGCTTGCCCTCACGCACGACGTCGAGCGTGGCCGGCGGCTCAGCGGGGTACAGCGAGAAGGTCTCGATGTCGTCGACCACGTCGGGGAACATCGTCGCGACGTCCCTGTCCGCGAACGTGAAGATCGTGTCGAGGTGCATCGCGGAGCGCATGCGCGGCATCTTCGCGACGATCACCCTGTCGGCCGCGTCCGCCGCGAACAGCTCGAACGCGACCTGCGTGATGGCCTGCCGCGAGGACCGCTCGGACATGCCGATGATGACCACCCCGTTGCCGATCGGCATCACGTCGCCGCCCTCGAGCGAGGCGAGCCCGTGGCCGATCTCGGGGTCGCCCCACCACACGTTCACCTGCTCCTTGAATCGCGGGTGGTGGTCGTAGACGGCCTTCATGATGAGCGTCTCGGCGTGCCTGGCCGGGTAGTACAGCGGGTTGAGGGTGACGCCCTCGTAGATCCAGCTCGTCGTGTCCCGCGTGTACAGCGTGTTCGGCAGGGGCGGCACCAGGTAGTCGCGCATGCCGGACTCCTCGCGCACGAGCTGCACGGCCGGCGGGGCGAGGTCGCGTGGCAGGTCGGCGACGGCGAGGCCGCCGATGAGGTGGTGGGCGAGGTCCACCGAGGGCAGCTCGTCCAGGAAGGCGCGCACGTCCTCGGTGAGGCCGACGCCGAGATCGTCGCGAGTGAGCTTGCGATCCAGGAGCCATGTTCGGGCCGTCGGTGCGTCCATCGTCTCGGCGAGGAACGTGACGAGGTCGAGCACCTCGATGTCTCGAGAGCGCATCAGCTCGACGAACTCGGCGTGGTCGCGGATCGCGTTGTCGACCCACATCACGTCGTCGAACAGCAGGTCCGCGCAGTTCGTGGGCGTGAGCCGATGATGCGCGAGCCCGGGCGAGCACGTGAGAACCGTGTTGAGGACTCCGACCTCGGAATGCACGCCCAGGGGCGTGACCAGGTCGTTCTGGGTGACAGCGGCGTCGGACACGGGGCCTCCCTATCACTCCTGACGCTAGCATCGGGGCCTAGGCTGGGGAATGGCGAGGGGGCGAGCCGCGCGCCGATGTCGACGCGCAGGAGGGCAAGGGACGATGGCCGAGCACCGTCATGTGACACTCGCCGCCGTCGCGAAGGCGGCCGGCGTCGCGAAATCGACGGCATCCCACGTGTTCACGGGCAAGCGCGTCGTCGCGCCCGAGACCGCCGAGCGGGTGCGACGTGCTGCCGAGGCGATGGGATACACGGGACCGTCCGCGCTGGGGCGCGCGCTCGCGTCGGGGCGCTCCCACCTGATCGGGGTCGTGACGCACGCGCTGCTGGAGGACGCCGACACGGATCCGCTGTCGCTCGCGATCCTCGACGGCCTCCAGCGCGAGTTCGCGCAGGCCGGCTACGGCATCGTGATCATCCCGCCGATCACGGACGATGCGTCGCGCGAGCTCGCGCACGCGGTCCTCTACGACGGGGTCGTGTCGGTGCGCCGCATGGTGGGCTTCGAGGAGACGGACCCGTACCTCGCCTCGCGCAAGGTCCCGTGGATCTCGCTCGACGGCTACATGAACGAGGAGTCGGCGGTCCGCATGGACGATGCGGCGGCCACGGAGGAGCTCGCGCGCCGGGTCCTGGAGGCGGGTCACACGCGGATCGCGATCGCCGCGTACACGTTCGCTGTTGAGGAGCGGCCCGACGGGCTCACGACGTACGACGAGCTCTACGCGATCGCGCCGGAGAACGTGAGGCGCAGGCTCGACGGGTTCCGGCGCGCGGGAGTTCAGCCCGTGGCGGTGTACCAGTGCGGCTCGGTGAGCCGCGCGAGCGGGGAGGCGGCGGGCGAGGCGCTGCTGGGTCTCGATGAGCCGCCCACGTGCATCCTCACGACGGCCGATGTCCACGCCGCGGGGATCATCGACCATGCGCGCCGGAGCGGCGTGAGGGTTCCCGAGGATCTGTCCGTCACGGGCTTCGACGCGATCACGCTGCAGGGCTTCGAGAACGGTGAGATCTGCACGATCGTGCAGGACGGCGAGGCCAAGGGGCGGATCGTGGCCCGCCGGCTGCTCAGGATGCTCGAGGTCGCCGCCGCTGCGCGCGCCGGCGGTGAGGTCGAGGAGCTCGGCGAGGTCGAGGAGCTGCCGCTTCCGGTCCGGTGGGGGACCACCGTCGCGACCTTGTCCTGACACCTGCGCGAGGCGGCACGTGTCACCGTCGCCGCTGCAGCTCTCCTGAAGGCGGCCAGGCACCGCTCCGCCCGATCACTGGCCAGGGCACAAAGAAGCGGCGGGCCGACCCCCGGAATGGTCGACCCGCCGCTGTGGGAGAGAAGGTCTGGATCAGCGACCGAACATGCGGCCGAGCAGGCCGGCAGTCGTGGCGCCGTTACCCGAGGCGGCCGAGTCGCACGAGCAGCGCTGCGCGGCGGGAACGCCGGCGAGGGCCTGCTCGATGTGGTTGCCGCAGCCGGTCCAGGTGGTCTTGCCGCAACGCGGGCAGGTGGCGGGAGAGCACATGTGTGCGTTCCTTTCGTTGGTGGTCTTGACGCATCCAATATACCCATGGGGGTATATGTTCGCAAGTGGATCTAGTCACTCCCGACCCTAGGACGCGGACGATGCGCACGCGGGCTGGGTGCCGCGTCAATGGTTCGCGGAGGGCGAGGGGTTGTGGGAGGCGCCGGGTCGTGGCGTCCCCGCCGCGATCGCGAGGTGCCAGGAGCGGGACCTGCGGGTCCCCGAGCGCGCCCACCGGGCGCCCACTCCCAGCCCGCGCGCGCATCGTCCCTGGTGGGTACCCTGAATCCACGGCGCAGGACGTGCGCGAGGCGGTGCGACGGTGTTCGGTGCGACGGTGTTCGGGCGACGGTGTTCGGCGGGGAGCGTGATGGACCACTACGTGATGGCGATCGACCAGGGCACGACGTCCACGCGCGCCATGGTGTTCGACCACGCCGGGTCGATCGTCTCCGCGGGCCAGCTTGAGCATCGCCAGCACACGCCCCGCCCGGGCTGGGTCGAGCACGACCCCCTCGAGATCTGGGCCAACACTCGCCGTGTCGTCGCGGAGAGCCTCGCGAAGGCCGATCTCACGCGCGTCGACATCGCCGCCGTCGGCATCACCAACCAGCGCGAGACCACCGTCGTGTGGGATCGCCGCACCGGACGCCCTGTCCATCCTGCGATTGTCTGGCAGGACACGCGCACGCAGCACATGGTCGACGCGCTCGCGGCCGAGGGTGGGCGCGACCGCTTCCGCGACGTCACGGGCCTGCCGCTCGCGACCTACTTCTCGGCGTCCAAGATCAGGTGGATCCTCGACAACGTGGAGGGCGCCGCGGAGAAGGCCCAGGCGGGCCATCTGGCCTTCGGGACCACGGACTCGTGGCTTGTGTGGAACCTCACGGGAGGCGTCGACGGCGGCCTCCACGTCACCGACGCCACGAACGCCTCGCGCACGCTCCTCATGGACCTCGCGGAGCTCGACTGGGCGGACGACATCGTCGACACCTTCGGCATCCCGCGCTCGATGCTTCCCGAGATCCGCTCATCGTCCGAGGTCTACGGCATGATCGGCGGGCACTCGCTGCTGCAGGGAGTGCCGATCGCGGGGATCCTGGGCGACCAGCAGGCAGCCGCTTTCGGGCAGGCGGCGTTCGACGAGGGCGAGTCCAAGAGCACCTACGGCTCGGGCAGCTTCATCCTGGTCGGCACCGGGACCGAGCGCGTCCTGAGCGAGCACGGGCTCCTCACCACGGTCGCCTACCAGCTCGGTCGCAGCGCGCCGCGGTACGCGCTCGAGGGGGCGATCGCGGTCACCGGCGCCCTCGTCACGTGGCTGCGCGACAACCTGGGCATGATCGATGACGCCGTGCAGATCGAGGCGCTCGCGGCCTCCGTGCCCGACAACGGCGGCGCGTACATCGTGCCCGCGTTCTCGGGGCTGTTCGCCCCGTACTGGAGGCCCGACGCGCGCGGCGGCATCCTCGGCCTGACGAGCTTCGTGACGCGCGCGCACCTGGCTCGCGCCGTGCTCGAGGCGACGGCCTTCCAGACGCGCGACGTGCTCGGCGCGGTCGAGGCCGACATGGGCGCCGAGGTGCACACGCTCGCCGTCGACGGCGGCATGACGGTCAACGACCTGCTCATGCAGTTCCAGGCCGACATCCTCGGAATCGACGTGGTCCGCCCCGGCGTCACCGAGACCACCGCGCTCGGCGCGGCCTACGTCGCGGGTCTCGCGGTGGGCTACTGGCGCTCGCTCGACGAGCTCAGGGACAACTGGCAGGAGGACCAGCGGTGGGAGCCGACGATGCCCGCCGAGCAGTCCGAGCGCCTGTACCGGAACTGGCGCAAGGCCGTGTCCCGCACCCTCGACTGGGTGGACGACGACGTCGACTGATCCTCGCATCGTCCCTGGTCGGTCGCGGGACGATGCGGAACCGACGATGGGTCAGGGCGCGACGCGCCGGGGCTGCGTCAGCGGATGCCCGCCGCGCGCTGGGCGTTCACCTGGCGCACCTGCGCGGGGATCGTGAACAGGTCCCAGATCACCATGATCCCGAGCACGCCGCCGGTGAGCAGGTAGAGGATCCCGCGGCCGACCTTGCCCATGTAGAACTGGTGCACGCCGAGGATCCCGAAGAAGAACCACAGGATGTACGTGACGAAGGTGTCCTTCAGCGGAAGCGGGGCGGTCTGCTGGGCCATGGTCGAGTCCGTTCTGTCGTGTTTCGGCAACTGGATCGATCGTACGGCGAAGGGGCGCGTGACGCCCTCGTGCCAGGGGATGACGTGGCCGCGTGCCGAGGTCAGGGTGCGGCCGTCGCCCGAGCCTGGAACGCGCCGATGCGGCGGCACTGCATCGTCCGAAATCCGCCAGACAGCGGGCTCCCCGGGCGCGCATCCTGGCGCCATGACTGTAGCGCCGCCCCTCGTCACCCTCGGATCGCACGAGGTGATCGACCCCGCGATCCTCTACTTCGGCACCCCCGTGGTGCTGCTCTCGACCGTCGCCGCGGACGGCGCGGCGAACCTTGCGCCGATGTCCTCGGTGTTCTGGCTCGGGAGCACCGCGGTGCTCGGCATGGGAGGACGGTCGCTCACGGCACGCAACCTCGTCGACACGGGCGAGTGCGTCCTCAACCTCCCCTCGGCAGCGCAGGTCGCCGCCGTCGACCGGCTCGCGCTCACGACCGGCCGGGTCGATGTTCCCCACGTCAAGCGCGAGGCCGGCTACCGCCACGTCGCCGACAAGTTCGCGCTTGCCGCCCTGACGAGCCTCGACGCGGACACCGTCGCCGCGCCGAGGGTCGCCGAGTGCCCGGTGAACCTCGAGGGCCGGGTCGTGGCGCATCGTCCCTTGGATGCCACGAGGGACGACGACGTCCCTACCTGGCTCTTCGAGGTCGAGATCGGCCGCGTCCACGTCCACCCGGAGATCCGCGCGGACGGGCACGCCAACCGCGTGGACCCCGACCGGTGGCGGCCCCTGATCATGAGCTTCCAGCACTTCTACGGGCTCGGCCCGCGCGTGAATCCCTCACGGCTGTCGACGATCGACGAGGAGTGGTACCGCTAGGCGTGGTCGAGCGCGGGCGTGCGGGAGCGCGGCGGAGGCGGCCTCGGGGTGACCCCGAGCCCGGCTACGGTGAGGGCATGACCGATCCGGGCGGAGCGTACGAGCGCATCCACATGAGGGCCGCGCTCGCCGACGTCGTCGCCGCCGCTCCCGCGGCGCCGCGCTGGCGAGCGGGGACGCTCGAGGACCTTGACTGGCAGAACGACATGGCGTGGGGGATGTATCCCGCGCGTCCGCCGTTCGAGTCGCGGGAGGCTCTCGACGTCCTCGCGGACGAGATGCGCGCCGGCGCGTGGGGCGAGATGGTGCCCGAGGCCTCGCCCGTCGTGCTGACCGACGGGGGCGAGGTGAGGGGCTTCGTCGTCACCACCCGGAGGCTGCTCGGCGAGTCCGCGCCCGACTGCCCCTACGTGCTCGACGTCGTCGTCGCGCCTGCGTCCCGACGCCAGGGCGTGGCGGCGGGGATGCTCGGCGTCGCCGCATCGTCCCTGCTCGCCGACGGCGAGGCGCACCTGGCGCTCACCGTCGACGCCGACAACCCGGGCGCGCTCGCGCTCTACGCGCGGCTGGGCTTCGTGGAGACGGGCCGGAGGGTGCAGGCGGGCTAGGCTCCTGCGCCCTGGGGTCGCGAGGTCACGCGAGCGGCGCGAGCAGCTCCTTGAGGGTCGCCGCGGTGGGAACACGGCCCGACATCACGAGCTTCTCGTCGACGACGAGGCCCGGGGTCTTCATGACGCCGTAGCCGGCGATGGCGCCGTAGTCGGTGACCTTCTCGAACTCGGCCTCGATGCCGAGGTCCGTCGCGGCCTCGCGCGCGGCCTTCTCGAGGTTGACGCAGTTGGCGCATCCGGCGCCGAGGATCTTGATGTTCATCATGATGCTGTCCTTTCGGGTGGTTCGTGCGGTGGAAGGTGTCGCTAGACGGGGATCACGGCGTTGAAGAGGTAGCCGACGGCGATGATGCCGACGGTGACGACGCCGATGAACAGCCCGATGAGCTGGGGCTTCAAGACTCGGCGCAGCAGGATCATCTCGGGCAGGCTGAGCGCGACCGTCGCCATCATGAAGGCGAGCAGCGTGCCCATCGGCAGGCCCTTGTCGAACAGCGCCTCGACCATCGGGAGGACGCCCGCGGCGTTCGAATACAGTGGCACGCCCAGCAGCACGGCGAGCGGCACGGCGAGCAGGTTGTCCGCGCCGGCGTGCTCGGCGAACCACTGCTCGGGCGCCCAGCCATGGATCGCGGCGCCGATGCCGATGCCGATCACGAGGTAGGGCCAGATCTTCTTGAGGATGTCGAGGACCTCCTCGATGCCCATCTGGATGCGGTCGTTCCAGGTGAGGCTCATGCCGGGGTCGATGGCCTGCCCGCCGATCTTCGTCTCGAACACGAACGGCTCGATCCAGCGCTCGGGCCTCATGCGGCCCAGGATGAACCCGGCGACGACCGCGATCGTGAGGCCCGCGCCGACGTAGAGCAGCGTCGGGCCCCAGCCGAACAGGCCCAGCAGCAGGGCGATCGCGACCTCGTTCACGAGCGGGCTCGCGATGAGGAAGCTCATGGTTACGCCGACGGGGACGCCCGCCGCGACGAAGCCGATGAACGCGGGCACCGCCGAGCACGAGCAGAACGGCGTGATGACCCCGAGCCCTGCCGCGATGACGTTGCCGACGCCCTCGGCCTTGCCGCCGAGGATCGCGCGCGTGCGCTCGACCGACATGAAGGACCGCAGGACGGTGACGATGAAGATGATCCCGGTCAGGAGCAGCAGGATCTTGACGGTGTCGTAGAAGAAGAAGTGAACACCCGAGCCCAGGCGGGTCTCGAGGTCGAGGCCGATGACGTCGCCGATCATCCAGTTCCAGAACGGCAGGTTGACGCTGTAGAGCGCCCACCAGAGCACGGTGGCCGCGGCGAGGCCGCCCCAGCGCTGCGTGGGGGACGCCTTGTGGACGCGGTCGATGACGGTCATGGTGTCGCCGCCGCGGGGGAGGGGGACGATGCTTGGGCCGACGAACCGCTGACCAGGGACGATGCGGCGGGCAGGGCCTCGGTCAGCCGCGCGAGGGCGTCGGTCGCGAGCGTGTAGTCGACCCAGCGGCCCCGGCGCGAGGTGGTGACGAGCCCCGCGTCGCGCAGGATCCGCAGGTGGTAGCTGAGCAGCGTGTTCGAGACGTCGACGTGGGCCTGGAGGTCGCACACGCAGTGGGTGCCGTCGGCGAGGCGCTCGAGCACCGTCCAGCGCACCGGGTCCGCGATGGCCTGGAGAAGGTCGAGCGCGGGCGCGGGGTCGCGCGGGGTCGGCGCGGAGCCGCACGCGCCTGAGGCGCAGGAGGAGGGCTTGTCCGCCGATTCCTTCGTGGGCTTGGGGCCGATCTTCAATAGTTGAGTCACATTTGAATTGTCCGCCTCGGAGAGGCGGAATCGCGTGGGACGAAGGTCCGCATCGTCCTCGTGAGCCCTCGTTCGCCGTCTGGGCGCCCCATAGCCTCGGCTCCTCGGCTCCTCGGCTCCTCGGCTCCTCGGCTCCTCGGCTCCACCGCCCGCCTGGTTCAGCTCGGCCCCGCGCCGACCCCGCCGCGGACACTTTCTGACACATCGCGGGGCGGTCGCCCCGCGTGTCGCGCGGGACACGCCGTCGGCGGCCGCCGGCTGGTGTCAGAGACCGTCCGCTCGCCGCGAGGTCGGTGTCAGTCCGCGCTCGTAGACTCGTCCGCATGATTGAGCGGGTGGGCGGAAGCGGCGCGGCAAGCACCGGAGACCTCCTCGACGGGCTCAACCCCGGTCAGCGAGAGGCCGTCGTCACCGGCGCGAGCCACAACTTGGTCCTCGCGGGAGCGGGGACAGGCAAGACGACCACGATCGTCGCGCGCATCCGCCACCTCATCAGGAGCGGCGCCGCGCCGAACCGCATCCTCGCGATCACCTTCACCCGCCGCGCCGCCGCGGAGATCCGCTCCCGCGTCCAGGCCGACAGCGCGGCGACCGAGGGCGTCGCGGCGATGACCTTTCACGGCTGGGCGATGCGCGAGGTGCGAGCCAACCCCGACGTGTTCGGCTATGAGGGGTGGAGCGTGCTCGACTCCGACGACCAGGCCCAGGTCATGCGCGGCGTGCTCGGGCGCGGCAAGCGGGTCGAGGGGCTCAAGGCCGCGCAGATCATCGACGTCGTCTCCTTCGCCCGCAACACCCGGGTCACGCTCGCCGACGCGATCAAGGCCAAGTTCCCCGACCAGACCATCGACCCCAAGGCCATCGCGACCGTCGTGAGGGACTACGAGGCGCGCAAGAAGGAGCGGCGCTACCTCAACTACGACGACCTGCTCATGATCTTCGCGGCGCGGCTCGCCGACCCCGAGGTCGCGGCCTGGGTCGGCAGCCACTACGACGAGATCCTCATCGACGAGATGCAGGACACGAACCCGCTGCAGTGGACCATCATCGACCCGCTCGTGCCGCACACGCGGTTCTACTGCGTGGGCGACGACGCGCAGTCGATCTACGGCTTCCGTGGCGCCGACTTCGCGTCGATCCACTCGTTCTCCGAACGGGTGCCAGGCGCGCGGATCCTCAAACTCGAGGACAACTACCGGTCCACGCAGGAGATCCTCGATCTGTCGAACTGGCTGCTCGCGGCGAGCCCTCTCGGCTACGACAAGAAGCTCCGCGCGGTACGCGGCAACGGCGCCAAGCCGGAGCTGCACAGCTTCGAGACCCCGCAGGACGAGGCGGGATGGATCGCGGGGGAGCTCAAGCGGGCGCATGAGGACGGGCTGCCGTGGGCCACTCATCTGATCCTCGTGCGCTCCAACTACTCGGGCCGCAGCATCGAGGCGCTGCTAGTCGAGAACGAGATCCCGTACGTGTTCTTCGGCGGAACGAAGCTGCTGGAGAGCGCGCATGTGCGCGATGTCCTCGCCGCGCTGCGCGTGGTCGCCAACCCCGACGACGAGGTCGCCTGGATGCGCCTGCTCACGCTCGTCCCGAGGGTGGGGGACCGGACCGCGGTCCGTGCCTTCGACGCGCTGCTCGACGCGCGCGCGGGCGGCGCGACCGCGAGGCAGGCGCGGGCCTCGGCGCTCGCGGGCATGCCCGGCTGGCTCACGGCCGGCCTGGACGCGATCGAGGACGCCGCCGACCGCGTGGACGATGCGGTGGGACGGGCGGGCGCGATGCTCACCCCGGTGCTCGCGCACAAGTATCGGAACGAGAACTGGGAGGCGAGGCAGCGTGACCTCGTCCACGTCGAGCGGCTCGCGGCGTCGCGCTCCTCGATCCTCGAGTTCATCGAGGAGTACCTGCTCTCGCCGGTCTTCACCTCCGAGCTGACGGCCGATCAGAAGGACGACGATCACGTCGTCCTGTCCACCGTGCACTCCGCGAAGGGGCTCGAGCGCGACTGGGCGTTCTGCGCGGGCGTGAGCCCGGGCGCGTATCCGTCGTCCCGCGCGCTCGGCGACGAGGACTCGGTCGAGGAGGAGCGGCGCGTGCTCTACGTCGCGCTCACGCGTGCCCGGGACCGGCTGTGCGTCACGCGGTCCGTGTTCCATACGCCGGTCCGCGCGTGGGTCGGCGGCCCCTACGCGATGCACGAGATCGAGGACGCCTACTTCCTCGCGACCCTGCCCGAGGGGCTGATCGAGGAGACGGTGCACGTGCCGCAGCGTCCACCCAAGCCGAAGCCCCCGTCGGGGCTCAGCGCGCCGCGCGAGATCGACCTCGGCGTGGACCTGGGGGATCTGGGGTAGAGAGCAGAGTCATGCGTGGTCCGCGCGTTGGGTGCCGCGGTAGGCGAGGATGCGCCCCTCGCGCCGTACGCGATCGCTCGATCGAAATGCAGCACCGCATCCGCGAGGCGTTCATCGGTGCTCCGGCTCACAGGGGAACTGCCTCATCGAGGATGCGGTCACGCAGATCGTCACGCAACGACGACTCCGCGACGAGGTCGACCTTCACGCCGACGAGCGCCGATAGCTCGCGCTCGACTGCTGAGAGCTGCATCAGGCTCAGCGGCTCTCGCATCTCGAACAGCAGGTCCACATCGGAGTCTGACGACTCGGTGCCGCGTGCCGTGGAGCCGAAGACGCGGACGTTCCTGCCGCCAGCCGCCCGCACCCGCGCCCGTATCTCAGCGCTGTGCAGGCGAAGGGCATGCGCGCGCGGGGTCGAGCCGTGGAAGCGGAGGATTCGGTTCACCTCGGATTGGCTGCGGCCGATTCGGGCGGCGATCTGCTCTTGCGTCATCCCTCCTCGGTAGGCGGTCCTCACCGCGTCGACGAGCGTGGCGCGCGCGTGCTCGACGGCTGCGTCGCACTCACGCGCCACCCGCTCCAGGTCCCGCTCCATGCTCCAAATATAGCAAGTGCGATAGTCGGAGGAATGGAGGCGGCGCCTCGCTGTGGAGAGGCTTGCGCGAGGTGTGCTCGCTGAGTGCGGATGAGGTGACAGCAACGGCTCCGACGCCAGACCTCTGTCACCCGGGGGCGGTAGGGTCGAGGCTTCGCCACCCCGACCGGAGGACTGCATGCCCGCCTACGATCTCCACGACAGGCTCGTCGTGGGCGTGGCCTCGAGCGCGCTGTTCGACCTCACGGAGTCCGACGCGTACTTCCGCGAGCACGGCGAGGCCGCGTACGCGGCGTACCAGGACCGTCACCTCGACGACCTTCTCGCGCCCGGCCCCGCCTTCCCCTTCATCAAGCGGCTCCTGACGCTCAACGACCTGCGCCCGCGCGACCCGCTGGTCGAGGTCATCGTGCTGTCGCGCAACGATGCGACCACGGGCCTGCGAGTGATGCGCTCGATCGAGAAGCACGCGCTCGGCGTGACCCGTGCGTTCTTCACGCAGGGCAGGTCCCCGCTCGAGTACGTGCCCGCGCTGGGGATGAGCCTGTTCCTCACGCGCAACGCGGACGACGTGGTGACCGCGGTGAAGGCCGGCCATCCGGCGGGCCACGTGCTCGAGAACACCGCTGCCTACGACGATGCGGATCGGGGCCTCAGGATCGCGTTCGACTTCGACGCGGTGCTGGCGACGGACGAGTCGGAGCGGGTGTTCCAGTCGGAGGGCATGGACGGCTTCGTGGCCAATGAGGTCGCGAAGCGGGACGTCGCTCACGCGCCGGGGCTGCTGCAGCCGCTCGTCGCGGACCTCAACCGCATCCAGCGGCTCGAGCAGGAGCGCCAGGCGCAGGACCCGTCGTACGAGCCGCGCGTGCGCATCGCGCTCGTCACGGCTCGCGCGGCACCGGCTCACGAGCGCGCGGTGCACTCGCTGCGCAGCTGGGGCGTCACGGTCAACGATGCGTTCTTCATGGGCGGCATCGAGAAGGCGCGGGTGCTCGAGGTGCTGCGTCCGCACATGTTCTTCGACGACCAGCACGGGCATCTGAGCCCGGCCCTGGAGCATGTGGCAGGCGTCCACGTGCCGTACGGCGTCGCGAACGAGCCGCTCTTCTAGGAGCCGTTCAGAACGGGGTGCCGGCGGCGCGGGTGATCTTGCGGCGCGTGTCGGGGTCCAGATGCGCGTCGAAGAGCTCCAGCGCCCAGGAGAAGGCGCTCGTGAACGCGCGCCAGGTGAACCGTCCGACGGAGCCGAGCGCGCGGACCGGCGCCTCGACGACAAGCACGGCGTACCCGATCGCGTTGAACACGAGCGCGAGGATGCTCGAGTGCGGGACCTGCGGGCCGGTCGTCACGCGCGCGGTCGTCATGGCAGCTGGGTGGGGGTCGCGTGCGAGCGCCGTGGATTCTGCAGCGCGGCCTCCTCCTGGTGGCGGGAGTAGGCGTACTCCCAGAGGCGTTGGAAGGCCGTGCGCGGGTCGGGTCGCGTCGGCACGGTGACGCCGAGGTCGAGACGGGTGGTGCGCGGCTGGATGATGAGCCGCGGGGTGGCGAACGAGGTCATGGCGGGGACTCCTGTGGCGGCGGGCGTCACGGCGGTGACGCGGGCGTCACACGGCCGTGGCGCCCGAGCCCAGGCTGTGCCCGGTCGGTCTACGGTCGGTAAACAGGCGGACAATGCGGCACGGGGCGTCGCGCGGCAGAGCGCGATGGAGCGCGGTGGAACGCGGCGCGAGGCGCCGACTTCAGAGGTTCGGTCAGGCGGGCAGATGCAGCCGGTAGAACCGGAAGAAGCTGAAGTCGGAGATGGGCAGCACCGACACGTCGGTGAAGCCGGCCTCCATCGCGTAGTGCGTGAGTGTCGCGGGCCGCATTACGGTGCCGGTCCCGGCGGACGGCTGCGACGACATCCCATCGGGGAGGCAGACGAACAGGCTGAAGCCGTACATGAGCCGTTCGACGTCGTCGCCGGGCGCCACCGCGTCGCCGACGCCCTCGTCCATCACGATCACGACGCCATCGGGCTTCACCGCCCGCCGTATCGCTGCCAGCGCTTCGACCGGGCGCGGCATGTCATGCAAGGCCTCGAAGACGAACACGCCGTCGAATCGACCGCTGAGATCCGCCACGTCACCCGCATGGAACACGACGCGATCCCAGGAGGACGACTCGGAGGCGTTGCGTCGCGCGCGCTCGATTGACGGGCCGTCGATGTCGATGCCCGTGACGGCGGCGAGCGGGTAGGCGTCGGCGAGCGCGATCGTGGACCAGCCCGCGCCGCACGCGACGTCCGCGATCCGAGCGCCGGGCCGGTCGAGCACCTGGTGGACGTCGGGCACTCCGCGGATCGCGTCTGCCAGCAGGGACTCGAACCAGGGCCGGTTCATGTCGGCCTGGGACCAGCGCGCATCGTCCCCGAGCTCGGTCCAGCTCACGCCCTTGCCCGTGCGATACGCGTCGAGCAGCGCGGGCATGTGAGAGGCCGAGCCGGACAGCATGCGGGCCAGCGGGGCTATGTAGGCGAGGGAGTGCTTGTCCGTGAGCGCCTCGGCGGCGCCCTCGGGAAGCCGGAACTGCATCGGGTCGGTGGGCAGGGCCTCGAGGAATCCGGAGGTGACCTGCTGCTCGAGCCACTCCTGCGCGTATCGCGGGTGCGTGCCGGTGCGCTGAGCGAGCTCGCTCGCGGTCAGGGGGCCGGCGGCCGCGAGCGCGCGATACCAGCCCAGCCGATCGCCGAGGTGGATCGCGAGGATGTCGATCGCGCCGAGCGCGGACGCGAAGACGAGGTCCGCCCAGGCGTTGGCGGGTGCGTGAGGATGCAGGGACATGGCAGGTCTCCTCCTGCGGGCGTCTTCGCTCACATACCTCCAGGGTCGCACCGGAGGCGTCGAACGTCCACCCGTTCGACGGGAGACCGGCCTAGCAGCCCGTCAGCACTTCCTCGCGGAGCCCGAGCTTCCCCACGTGCACGTGTCGACCTTCGTGCCGGCCCGGTTCTTCAAGACGGCGACGTCTCCGTCGTTGTTCCAGATGTACCAGGTGCTGCGCCAGTAGCGGTGCTTGCTTGAGTTGCTGCCCTTGCCCGTGTGGAGCGTCACCGTGGCGCCGGGCTTGAGGGTGAGCGTGCCGAACTTGTACACGTGCCCGGCCTTGTCCCGCACGGTCCAGCCGGTGATGTTCCGCGACTTGCTGCTGTAGTTCTTCACGACGATGTACTCGGCGTTGAGCGACGTGTTCGAGCCACGGTCCGAGCCGGGGCTGTTGTACTGGACGTACGAGAACCGTACGGCCGACGCGGCGTCGGCGGGCTCGGTCCCGACGGTGACGCTCCATGCGAGCGCCATCGTCAAGGCGATGGCGAGCGTGGTCACGCGGCGAACAGCAATCATCGGTTGCCCCCTCAGGCATTCGCAGTATCGGCATCGGGATTCTACGCGCGAGCAGGGATGCCGAGGTTCCGCACGTGCGCGAGATCACATGGCCCGCTCCGCGGGTGCCATCCGCTTCTCGCGGCACCGGGTGTTGCGATGTGACGGATGTCACATACAGTCGTGCCATGAGCATCGAGAAGACGCGCCGAGAGGTCACCCGCCTGCGGGCGGAGTTCACGGTTGAGCCGCGCGAGAGCGCGCTTCGCCTCGCCCAGCGACTGTCCTGGTACTCGATGGAGCTCGCGCTCGCCAAGGACTACAAGAGGTCCGAGGAGGCGTGGGAGGAGGCGTACGGCGTCGCCCGCTGCATGCTCGAGGGCGGCGGTCCCACGCAGTACGAGCGCACCGAGCTGATCCGCATCGGCGTCGGCACCGCCCACGCGCTGCTGCTCGCGGGCCGGCAGGACGATGCGTCTGCCGTCGTCGATGAGACGGAGCGCCAGTACGACCGTCTCGTGGCGCAGGCGGACGATCCTTCGACGGTGCTCGCGCTGCGCGGCCCGATCCTCGGGGTGCGGGCCGAGATGCTTCACGATCAGGGGGATCGTGAGGCGGAGATCGAGGCCGTGTGCGAGTCGATCCTCGAGATGCTCGCCGGTTCCGAGGCGAGTCCGGCGATCGTGAACTCGATGGTCAAGGAGCCGCTGCGGAGGCTCCACGCGCTGGTCGTCGCGGGGGACGACGTGTAGCTTCCGCGCGACACGCCGTGTCGTGCGTGGTTAGCCTGAGATCACGGGGGTGTTGATCGCAGGCTGAGGGGACAAGGGGGAGGCCATGCCGGGAGGCGAGGGCCAGGTGCGGCCGCCAAGGCTGCCCGAGGCGGGTTGGCTGCCCGATCCTGCACTGGTGGACGTCGAGCGCTACTGGGACGGCCACCGCTGGAGCGCGCATACGCGCGATCGCGACACCAAGCTCGAATTCGTCGATCCGCTGTGGACCGCCGCCGAGCACCTGGACCGTCGTCGCACCGACGTGAAGCCCATCGATCCGCGCTTCGAGGCGATCCCGGAGCTTCCGGGAGTGCCGGCGGCGGCCGCGACCCATCCGCACAGTCACTGGGTCATGGGGTTCGCGCTCGTCGGCGTGGTCGCCGCGGGGACCATCGCCTCGGCGGGCCTGTTCTCGGGGACGCTGTCGTGGGGCGGTGGCGGTTCGGCGGTACCGGCGGGCCCAGCCGTCGACTATCCGGTCTTCGGGTCGGATGCACTGAGTCTCTACCTCGCGCGAAGCCTCGTCGCTCAGGAGCAGACGATCGACCTGTCATGGATCGCCGTGGACGGCGACGAGCGCGAGGCGCTGGTCGAGGACGCGCTTCTCGAGGTCGCGGCGCAGAACCCGTACGTGTACATCGATCCCGACGCGGCGGAGTTCGCGGAGCTGGGCGACGCGCTGACGCCCGCGTACTCGTATACCGACACGCAGGCCGCGATGCGGCGCGAGCGCACGGCGTCAACGGTCGACGTGATCGTGCAGTCCGAGGCGGTGGCCGGGGCCGTCGGCGATGTCGCGACCGCTGCGGCGCTCTACGACGCGCTGATCGACGCGACCGAGTATGACGCGGACGGCGCCTTCTCCTCGGGCTCCGCGAGCCTGAGCGAGTACGAGGCCTACGGCGCGCTGGTCGACGGCGTCGCGGTGGGCGAGGGGTACGCGCTCGCCTTCCAGGCGCTCGCCGAAGCCGCAGGGCTCACGAGCGTCGTTGTCACGGGCACGGCCTACGACGGCGACGTCCTCGGTCAGCACGCGTGGAACAAGGTGCTCATCGGCGGTGCGTGGCTCGTGGCCGACGCCGCGTACGACGACCTCGGCGAGCTGGGCGCGTCGCACGACTACTTCCTCATCGCGGACTCCAACTCGGCGATGTCGTCGCGCGCCGCGGACAGCGACTGGGTGGCCGACGATCTGGTGTGGACCTTCGGGAGCTAGCCGGCACGGCGCGTCGCGCGCCGGCTCGGGCGTGAGCGTCAGTGCCAGGTGGCGGGACGGCGCGCGGCGTTCGCGATCTCGTCGACCTCCTCGAGCGTGAGGACCCCTGCCCGACGCTCGAAGTGATCCGGCAGATCGAGCGGCCGCAGCACGGCGACGTCCGCCGGCGGCTGGAGGAACGTCAATCCCTGCCCGATCGCGCCCGCGACGATGACGAGCGTGGGGCGGACCTCGACGAGCGCGCCGGTCGCGTCCGACAGCAGGCGGCCCGCGATGTCGGCGTCGGCGCGGGCGTCGAGAAGGTGGTTGGCGGGACGGCCGTCGACCATGACGTCGTCCGCGCCGATCCACACCCGCTTGCCGCGGTGATTGCGGGTCGTGACGGTGAAGACTCCTCCTGGCCCGACGAGCAGGTGGTCCAGCCGTGAGCCGGCGGGGCCGAACGGGACTCCGTGCAGCACCTGCCAGCCGACGTCCGCGAGGCGATCCAGGCGGGCGGAGATCGCGTCGCTCGCGGCGGGGTCGTCGTGGGGCTCGGCGTCGTCGCGAGCCGTGACACCGGGGATCTCGGTGGGACCCGGTGCCGCGGCAAGGATGCGTGCAGGGTCGTCGGGCGGGTCGAGCGCCGGGACCGCGATGTGCTCGCGCGCCGCCCAGGCGCGCACCGCGAGGTCGACCAGCTCGGCGTCGCCCTCAGGGCTCACGGTGAGGCAGCCGGTCCCGAGGTCGATCCAGCCCAGCTCCGTGCCGTCCGCGCGCGCGACCCTGACGCGATCCCTGCCTGGCGCGCCGAGTCGGGTGACGGTGAAGCCGGTCATGGTCCTCAGGAGACCTCCTTGCCTTGACTCGCACATTACGCGCGCGGTGCGCTTCCCGGAAGAGGTGACGCGTCCACAGATCAGGGGGGACCGACCCGGCGGGCTACCGTGGAACGAGGGGGAGGGCTTCGAAGGGGGCCCAAGGTGAGGTGCGCATGGACGATGCGCGCGCGTCGAGGAACCGGCGCGCTGCTCGCGCTCGGCCTGGCTGTCGGCGTCGCGGGATGCTCCGGTGGGGACGATGCGGCGACGACGGTCGCGTCGGCGCCCCTGGCATCGTCCGGGGCTGCGAGCTCGTCCCCAACCCCCGCATCGTCCGTGAGCCCCGCGGCCCTGGCCGCGGAGGACCCGGCGATGCCCGGCGGTGAGTACCCGGTCTACGGCAGCGACGAGCTCGTGAAGTATCTGGCGCGGGCGCTGGTGAACCAGGAGGACCCGATCGACCTCACGAGCTTCGCGGGCGCGAGCGACGGCTTCGCCGTCGACGTCATGGACGCGATGTCCGAGGTGATCGCCCAGGATCCGTACGTCTACCTGGACAGTTGGGACTACTGGGATGACGACCCCGGCCCGCGCGTGCTGCCCGTGTACCTGTACGACGATGCCGCGGCCGATGGGCGGCGCGCCGAGACCGCCGCGGTCGTCGACGAGATCCTCGCGACGTCCGACGTTGCGGCGGCGGCCGACGATGATGAACTCGCCCTCGCGCTGCACGACGCCGTGATCGTGCGCACCGAGTATGACTGGGAGGCGTCCGAAGCGATCGACTCGTTCGACACGACCGACGCGGGCGCCGCGCTCGTCGCCCGGTCGCAGCAGGCCTCAGGGGCCCTCGTGGACGGCACGGCGGTGTGCAACGGCTACGCGCAGGCGTTCCTCGTGCTCGCGGAGGCGGCGGGGCTCGACGCGGTGCTCGTCACCGGCACCACGGACGGGAGCGATGTCTTCCACGCGTGGAACAAGGTGCTGATCGACGGCTCGTGGATGGTCGTGGATGCGACCTGGGACGACACGGACGTCGGTGCGCCGCTGCGCGACTACTTCCTGCTCGGCGACGGAGATCCGCTGCTCGACGGCCGCGAGGCCGACACCGACTGGATGGTTGACGCGTACCTGGGCGATTACGGGGAGTGACAGCACCGCAGGAGCGCGACTGCCCTTCTCAGCCCGGGCGGCAGTCGCTACTCTTCCGTGTGAGAACGGGAGGTCTCGGTGGGGGAGCATGACGCGCGTGTGGTGGCCGGTGACGAGTCGGCCACGCAGCCGTACGTGCCCGGCGCATCGTCCGCCACCGGGGTATGGACCGGGTCGTCGAGCGGGGAGCCGGCATCGTCCTGGACCTCCGAGCCGATACGAGAGCGCCGCGGCCGACCCGCGTGGCTGCAATATGTGCTGCTCCTGACCGTGACCGCGGCCGCAGTCGGGCTCGCCGGCTACGGAGGGCACCTGCCCGGGTGGGTGCCCTGGCCCGACGCGCTCACACCCCAGCAGCCCGAGGCTCCCGACGTCGCGTACGCGGTGCACGGCTCCGACGAGCTGAGCGTCTACCTGGCCACGAGCATGGTCGCCCAGGAGGACTCCATCGACGTGACGTGGCTCGTCTCCGACGAGGACGACTTCGAGGCGATCCTGACGGACACGATGTACGCGGTCGTGACGCAGAACCCCGCAATCTTCGTGGACGGCTGGGCGGTTCAGGGCAACGCGGTCCGCGTCGAAGTGGTGCCCGACTACGTCTACGACGACGTGGAGGCCGAGCGTCGCAGGGCCTCCGCACAGGCCGAAGCCGAGAGGATCGCCGCGCTTCCCGCGATCGTCGCGGCCGCGGACGACGCTGCCCGCGCCGCTGCGATCCACAACCAGGTGATCGCCGCCACCGAGTACGACTGGGATGCCTACGACGCGATCAACTCCGGGGCGTTGGACGCCAACGCCGCGGTCGTGGCGCGCTCGCAGGAGGGCTACGGTGCGCTCGTCGAAGGCGTGGCCGTGTGCACCGGCTACGCGCAGGCGTTCCAGCTGATCGCCGACGCCGCGGGACTCGACAGCGTGATCGTCACCGGCGAGGTGTCGGAAGGGTTGAGCACGGACGGGCACGCATGGAATCGGGTGCTCGTGAATGGGTCCTGGCTGGTCGTGGACACGACGTGGGACGACGAGGGCGAGGGCTACGTCGCGAGCGACGAGTACCTGCTGCTCGACGACACGTCGCCGCGGTTGCTGACCAGGATGGCGGACTCGGACTGGGCGCTCGACGCTGAGCTGGCCGCCTACGGGGCGTAGCCACTCTTCTCGGTACTGACAACAGCCGCTAGTCTTCCCTGGTAGTGGGGGAGGTTACGTGGACGACAACGGCGCGCGAGCGCGGAAGCCGGTTTTACCTGCGCCAGGTTGGCTGCCGGATCCGAGCAGGCTCGACATCGAGCGCTACTGGGACGGGCACAGCTGGACCGCGCGAACACGCGATCGTGTGTCGAAGCTCGAACGAGTGACCTACCCCGAACTTCAGCGTTCGGGGCGCGCGAGCCGTGGCGGTCGGGGGCCCCGCGATGCGCCTTTCGTGTGGCGGGGCGGCTCGAACTGGGACCCGGCGCCCTTGCCTCCACGGCCTCGGGCCTCGCGCATGACGCGGGTGGTCGCTGTGCTCGCCATCGTTGTGGGACTCGTGACCGTGCTCGGATACGCATGGCAGTTGGTGGACCGCGAGGCCTGGGAAGCGGTCCTCGCCGATGAGTCCCCGACGGGGCCGGACGTCGCGTACACGGTTCACGCCACCACGGAGCTCAGTCGATACCTCGCTCGAAACCTCATCGCACAAGAAGATCGCATCTCCGTGTCGGCCTTCATGGATGACAACTTCGACGAGGCGCTCTCGGATGCGATGCAGGAGGCGGCTGCGCAGAATCCCGACGTGTTCATCAATTCGTGGCAGTGGACCACCAGCGCATCCGGGGCGTGGGTCGAGCCCGCCTACACGTACGACGATGCCGAGGCCGAGCGGCGTCGGGTCGCCACGGCGCAGGCCGTCGACGCGATCGTCGCCTCGCCCGCGGTCTCCGGAGCCACGACGCAGGTCGAGCTCGTGACGGCCATCCACGATGCGGTGATCGCCGCGACCGAGTACGACGACGAGTTCTACCAGTCGACGTTGGGCGCGACGATCGAGCCGGGCCCCGATCAGGGCCAGGAGGCCTACGAGGCCCTCGTCGAGGGAACCGCGGTGTGCAACGGGTACGCGCAGGCGTTCCAGCTGCTCGCCGACGCTGTCGGGCTCGACAGCGTCATCGTCACGGGCACTGCGAACAACGGGCTCACCACCGGCCGGCACGCGTGGAACAAGGTGCTGATCGACGGCGAATGGCTCGTCGTGGACACGACGTGGGACGACCTGGGTGCGGCCGGCGCGCGCCACGACTACATGCTGCTGTCGGCGTCGAGCCCGCTGCTCGCCTCTCGCGCCGCCGGGACCGAGTGGGCGATCGACTCGGCGATCGCGGGGTACGGCGAGTAGTCACGGCGTTCCTTCTCAGGATTGACAGCGGTCGCTAGTCTTCCCTGGGAGAAGGGGTGATCTCGTGGTCTCGAACGGTAGGACGGTACGAAGGCTCGGACCTGTGGCTGCGAGCAGGCTGGCCGTGGTGCTCGCGCTCACCGCCTGCACCGGTGGGGACTCCGCCGAGCCGTCGGACTTCGCGTCGACGTCGAACGCGGGCGGCGCATCGTCCTCCGCGTCCGTCGACGGCCACGTCGACAACCCCTTCGCCGGCGCGACCATGTACGTCAACGCCCAGTGGTCCGCCCAGGTCGAGGAGACCGCGTCCGACTACGAGGACTCCGACCCGGACCTCGCCGACGACATGCGCGCCGTGGCGTCCGAGCCGACCGGCGTGTGGATGGACCGCATCTCGGCGATCGATGGCAATGCCGACGGGCCCGGGCTCAGATATCACCTGGACGCCGCCCTCGACCAGCAGGACGGCGACCAGCCCATCACCGTGACCGTCGTCGTGTACGACCTGCCCGGGCGCGACTGCTTCGCGCTCGCGTCCAACGGCGAGCTGCCCGCGACCGACGAGGGGCTCGAGCGGTATGAGACCGAGTACATCGACGCGCTCACCGCGATCTTCGCGTCGCCCGAGTACGAGGACCTGCGGATCGTCACGGTCCTGGAGCCGGACTCGCTGCCGAACCTCGTCACCAACTCCTCGGACGCGAACTGTCAGGCGGCCGATCCGTACTACCGGGCCGGCGTCGCCTACGCGCTCGACGCGTTCGCCTCGCTCCCGAACGTCTACACCTACATCGACGCGGCGCACTCGGGCTGGCTCGGGTGGGACTCGAACTCGGGGCCTTCGGTCGCGCTGTTCGCGTCCGTCGTGGAGTCCACCGAGGCTGGTTTCGACGCCGTCGACGGCTTCGTCACCAACACCGCGAACTACACGCCCACCGAGGAGACCTATCTGGCCGATGCCTCGCTCCAGGTGGGTGGTCAGGAGATCCGGTCTGGGAGCTTCTACGAGTGGAACTACGACTTCGACGAGGCCGACTGGACCGCGGATCTGTACGCGCGGGCCGTCGCGGCGGGCTTCCCTTCCACCATCGGGATGGTGATCGACACCTCCCGCAACGGCTGGGGAGGCGACGATCGGCCGACCGAGGTGACCGACGCATCGTCCGTGGATGCGTATGTCGCCGCCAACAAGATCGACGCGCGCACGCACCGCGGCGCGTGGTGCAACCAGTCGGGCGCGGGGCTGGGGCTCAGGCCGCAGGCGCTGCCGTCGGGGTATCCGGACTCGCACCTGGACGCGTACCTGTGGGTGAAGCCGCCGGGGGAGTCCGACGGGTCTTCCGAGGAGATCGACAACGACGAGGGCAAAAGTTACGACCTGATGTGCTCGCCGTCGTACTCGACCGAGCGGCTTGGCGGTAACACGACCGGGGCTCTGGCCGATGCGCCGCTGTCGGGGAAGTGGTTCGCTTCCCAGTTCGCCGAGCTCGTCGCGAATGCGTATCCGGCCGTGGGCGAGGAGAACCCGCCTGCCAGGGAGGACGACTCGGTGGAGCTGGGGTCCGCTGAGGACTCGGCGGCCGGTGACTCCTCAAGCGATGCGGACGATGCCTGGGGTGAGGACGATGCGGTCGTCGCCGGGGAGTCTGGCGAGTGCTCGGCCTCGCTCGAGGTGACGAACTCGTGGCAGGGCGGGTTCCAGGCGAACGTTGTCGTGACTGCGGTGGGTGACCTGGCGGGCTGGGAGGTCTCGTTCGACCTGCCGACGGGCGTCGAGATCGACGGGCTGTGGAACGGCGACTCGTCCGGGACGAGCGGGGCCGTGACCGTGGGCGACGTCGGGTGGAATGGCGTGTTGGCCGCGGGCGAGACGGGGGAGTTCGGGTTCACCGGGACAGGGGATGCGCCTGACGGCGTGGACGTGGAGTGCGTGGGGAACTGACTCTTCTCGGTTCTCGAACTGATCGCTAGTCTTCACCCGAGGGGGACACATGACCGCTGGTAGTTCTGCAAAGACGGAGTCCGAGCGACAGCTCGCGCTCGCGGCCGCCCACGAGGCCGCGGCGGCTGACGCGCGAGCTGCGGCCGGGCGCTACGAGGTCGCAGGCGTGACCGAGCATCGGATCGCGCGACTGCTCGCGCCACTAAGCGTCTACGAGGCACGGTTCCTCCATGACCGTCGCTGGCCCGGGTCGCGCCGGGCGCAGGTGGACCTGATCATGGTCGGCAAGCCCGGCGTCTTCATCATCGACACGAAGGCCTGGAAGGACGTCTCGATCGTCGACCAGCGCATCTTCCGCGGCGACGAGGACGTGACCGAGGACCTGATGAATCTCGCAGACCTGTGCGATCGCGCGGAGGAGGACCTCGCCGCTATCGGACTTGCTCCGGGCGAGGTCCACGCCGTTGTCGTGCTCGCCGGGCGGCAGGGCATCAATGCGCGGGTCGGACCGGTGGAGGTGGTGGGGGAGAAGGACCTGCTGCGTCACATCGCGTCCAAGGGCGAGAGGCTCACCGTCACCCAGGTGGACGAGGTCGATGGGCGGTGCCGGCAGTTCTTCCCGCCTGTGTCCGCGCCTGCGCACACGGCACCGCCCGTATCCGTCGAGGTGCCCGTGCTGCATGTCCAGACGGATGAGCCTGTGGTCGACGAGGCTGACGCACTCTTCTCTGCCTCCGAGGTCGAGGCCGCGTTGCTTGAGGGGATCATGGCGCAGCCCGTGGAGGAGTGGATGACCTTCCTCCACCCCGACCAGGCGAAACTCGTGCGTCGTTCCTTCAACGGGCCCTCCCGCATCCGCGGCGCGGCCGGGACCGGCAAGACCGTCGTCGGGCTGCATCGTGCGGCGTATCTGGCGCGGACCAGGCCAGGGCGGGTGCTCGTGACGACCTACGTGCGGACTCTTCCTTCGGTGCTGAAGACCTTGCTCGGCCGAATGGCACCCGACGTGGTGGACCGCGTCGACTTCATGGGAGTTCACCAGTTCGCGTCGTCCGTGCTCGACGACCGCGGAGTGCGCCGCAGGCTCGACAGTTCCGCGGCGGATGGTGGCTTCGCCGCGGCGTGGAATGCGGTCCCCATGGACAGCCCGCTGAGGCGCAAGGGGCTGTCCGAGCGGTATTGGAGGGAGGAGATCGACTACGTCATCAAGGGGCGAGGAATCTCCGACTTCGACACCTACGCCGAACTGTCTCGCACCGGGCGGCAGCATCGTCTGGGACTTGACCAGCGTCGGGCCGTGTGGGGCCTGTATTTGGATTACGACCGCAACCTGCGGCGCCAGCGCGTGCATGACTTCGCGGACGTGATCCTGCTCGCCGAGGCGGAGCTCAATCGCGAGCCGCTCGCCGAGGGCTATGCCGCGGTGATCGTCGACGAGGCGCAGGACCTCAGCTGCGCGATGGCGCGCATGCTGCACTCGCTCGTGGGCGACGCGCCCGACGGCTTCACTCTGATCGGAGACGGGCAGCAGAGCATCTATCCGGGCGGATACACGCTTGTGGAGGCCGGGCTCTCCGTGGCCTCGCGAGGCGTCGTGCTCGACATCAACTACCGCAACACCGAGGAGATCCTCGACTTCGCGCATGGGCTCGTCGCGGGGACTGGATACGCCGACATTGAGGGAGAGATCGCGAAGGGTGAGCGGCCTCGCTCCATCTCTCGTTCGGGGCCCGTGCCGGAGATCGCGCGATGTGCCACCTGGCGCGAGCATGATCGCGCTCTCGTGGCGCGGGTCCAGCGCACTGTCCGAGAGATCGGCACGTCGCTCGGGGACGTCGGGGTGCTGTGCGCCTCCAACTACACGGCGGACAAGGTCCGAAAGGTCCTCGCGGAAGCCGGCATCGCGAGTGTGGACCTCAAGGAGTATGACGGTGTCGCGGCCGACGCGGTGCGCGTGGGAACGATCAAGCGCGCCAAGGGTCTCGAGTTCAAGCAGGTGCTCGTTGCGTCGGTGAGGCTGTCGCTGCTCGAGGGCGAGCCTCCTTCCGAGGACGATGCGGCCGAGCGCGAGACTTGGGAGCTTGCTCGCAGGGAGCTGTACGTGGCGCTGACCCGCGCGAGGGACGGGCTTTGGGTCGGGGTGGTCGCGCAGTGAATCACGAAGTCGAGTGCATCGGCGGGCATGCGAGAGGTCTAGTCGAAGTAGGCCCGTAGACGGTGCCTGAGTGCTGGATCGCAGACGTAAACGTACGTTCCTCGCATCCCCCGGGTCAGAAGGACTCGGTATGCGTTGAGAACGAGACTCAGGATCTCGTCGTCGGAATATGTGATTCCCAGGAGTCTGTTGTTTTGTTTGCCACGGGTGTCCGCGTATTGAGCGCGGTCCAGAATGATCCGGCGCGCCGACGGGTCCCACTTCAGCTCCGGTCCAATGATCACCCCCGCGTAGTTCAGGTCGTAACCCTGAACAGTATGGATCGAGCCCACTTCATGTAGGGATGTCGGCGTGTTGATCCAGTCGACGTCGGTTTGATTCCACTGGAGCTGGAGACCGTCGATATTGATATCAACCGCGGCCGGGTCCTTCTTGCTCAACCATTTCCAGCCGAAGCCCGCGACGAGACGCGAAAGCCCCGCTTCGTGGTCGCGGGCGATGATTGCGCTACGCATGTCACGCAGGCTTTCGAAGAACCTGAGGTCGTAGCCTGCGAAACGCTGAGGCTCGCGTGGAGCGGCGCCAGAGAGTAGTTCGCGGACGAACGCAAGATAGTCGTCGCCGCCTTGTACTCGCATCTGGGACCTGAGCGGGTAGAGGCGTCCGACCGCTCCGGCAGCGCTTCGGAGCTGTCTCGTGGTTTCAGGCGGCAAATCGATCGGACGCACGCTTTGCTCATGGTCCAAGAGCAGGAGTTGGTGTCTGCTCCTCCTCGAGATCCAGTCCAATTGCGTGAGGCTCTCCCAGCGCTCTCCTTTATGCGCCAGCGACTGAGAGATGTGGCGGAAACGGTTGGTTACGCCCGGCGCCGACTGGGCGCCCCATTGCGACAGGCGATGGGTCTCGTCGACGATGAGCAGGTCGAAGTCTTCTGGTTGGTTGTAGACGTCGTAGGCGCTCAATACCATGCTGGCGCGCAGGCCCGGAACGCGTCTGAAGACTCCCTTGATTGAACGCCGCAACGACTGCTGAGGTACGACGAGGCCCATTCGGAAGCCGCGCAACGCTTCGCGATATCCGCCGACGAAGAAGTCGGAGAACACGGAGTCAGAAGGTGCATCGTCCGATGGCTCCGTCGACGCGATATCGCTCAGCAGTTTCATGAGGTAGATTGCGACGATCGTCTTGCCCGTCCCAGGCGCGCCTTGGATTACTGCGCGACTCGCCGTGCCACCGGATAGGTCGTCGAAGAGGCCCTCGAGGATGTCGACGATGGCCACTTCCTGGTCCTGCGTGAGGGCCTTGAACGGGGACAGTTTGAAGAGGTCGCTGTTCTCGATCTCGGCAATCGAATTCCGGAAGAGATCGTCTTCGCGTAATTGCTCGAAGATCTCCCCAAACAGTGCTTGATAGCGATCTCGATCGAAGTAGTCCGCGTTGGTGATGCCATCGTTGCGGTTCAGAACCGTGAACTGGCCGTCGCCGGCGAAAAGCCGTATGAGGTACGACTCGAGGTCGAGGCATACCGACTTGTTGAACTGTTCGTCGATGACCACCCGCAGAGACGTCAAATGCTTCTTCTCCGGGTTGTCAAGATGCTGTCGCATCCGCCCGACGGCGTTCAGGGTTTCGCCGACGTACACCTCGCGCCTGTCGTTGAGCGTGTAGACGACGGGCCAGTTCGACTGACGGCCGTGGGGCTCTTCCCAGGTTCGCAACGAGGCCGGGCTGAACGGCAGTCGCTCAATCTTCATAAGCGTCGTACTTGGTGCTCTTGCCTCGGGCCTTCTCGACCGGGTACTTCACGCGCGTCGTCGCCAGTTTGTCGAGCACAATCTCGTCGGCGTCCAGGCCGAGCGCATCGGCGAACAGCAAGCAGTAGGTGAGCACGTCGGCCAATTCGTCCTTGACCTTGTCGGCATCGGCGTAGGGACTCCATTGGAAGCACTCAAGCAGCTCGCCAGCTTCGATGGAGATGCTTTTCGCGAGATTCTCGGGCGTGTGGAACTGCGCCCAATCGCGTTCGCGAACGAATTCTCGGAGAGTGCGAAGGACCTCGTCATCGGCCATGTCTGGACAGTAGCAAGCGGTGCCTGGCCGTGGCAGGAGGGCACCGGCGAGCCGTCCCAGGTGGCGGTGAGCGACGGGGAGGTCTCGCAGCCGAGTGTGGAATACATCACACGCCAAGCAGTACCCTTGAGGCAGTCAGTGTCAAGGAGGCGGTCATGACGGTCGATAGCGCAACCAAGGCCGGCGTCGTGTACTTCCACGGTCCCGAGCCCGTCTTCGCCGACCACTACGACTACCGCGAGGAGAGGGCCTACATGGCGACGCTCGCCGAGATCGACAGCCTTGACGTCCCGACGGACCGTGGTGCCCACGCCGCCGCGTCGGCCCCGGGTAAGAAGAAGTCGCGTGCCCAGGCGGCCGCGGCGGCCACCCGTCGCTCGGTCGCCTACGCCACGCTGGCCGCGCTCGAGGTTCGCGCCGCGCGCGCCTGAACCGAGCCCGCGCTTTCGCGCGGCGGCGGTCCCGGATCCACGGCGCGCCGACGGATCGTTTGACGCCCGTCAAACAAGGTCCTACGGTCTGAGGTGGAGGCACGTCACCGGCGACTGCACCCTTCCCTTCCCCGGGGGCATGGCCAGCGCTGCCGTGCAGCCGCGCGCCACACGAGGCGCAGGCATCGGGCTTGCGCTGCACAACGGAAGGGGAATGCCGTGACCGCTGGAAAGATCGCCAAAGTCGTCGAAGTCCACCGCGACGGCCGCGCCATCGTCGAGATCGGGAGCGAGCGCCAGGAGGTGCTCGAGATGACCGTCTCCGACGACGACATCACGCCGGGGGACTGGGTCATCGTCCGTTCCGGCTTCGCCCTCGAGCGCCTCACGGACAAGGAGCTCAAGGAGCTCCAGGCGCAGCACAAGACCGAGATCACCGCCTGACCGGCGACGCTCAAGCTCCGACGCCCGGGCGGGAGCGCGGGCGTCGGCGTGTCTCGGTGGCTTGCCGACCGGAAGCCGCCTAGCGTGGGGTGTGACAGATGTCACACGTGCGTCGTATAGTTCACCTCATCTGGAATATGCACCGAGTGACGCTAGGCCTGGGGGATTGACGATGCAGATCGCTGGAGACGCGAGCAGTCTGGACCTCTGGCGCAGGGCCGTCCTCGACAACGCGGACGATGCGTCCCTCAAGCTCGGCCTCGCCCGCGCCTTGGTCTCGCACTCCATCCGCGCCACGTGCTCGGGCGGCGACGGAGCGGAGCTCCTCGCCGAGTGCGCCTTCACCCTGTGCGCGATCGATGACCTCGAGGCGCTGACCGACCCCGAGGCTCTGCTCTTCGCGGGCACTGCCGCGGGCTGTGCGAGCGGTCTCGTCACGGCGGGGCGTCCCCGTCTCGCGCTCGGCGTCCTTGCGCCCGCTGCGCACGTCCTCGACTCGCGCCCGGCCCTCGCCGGCACCGCGACGCCGCAGGCCAAGCCGCAGCTGCCCGGCACGGCGGCGGAGGACGGGAGTGAGGCCAAGGGGCGCGCCCTGGCGGCCTCGGCCCGACGCTCCGAGGCCTCGCGCAGGTTCCAGTCGTTCACGCCGTACAGCCCCGAGGATGTCGCCCCTGGCACCGTCTTCACGACGCCGTGGCCCCTGCCTCCCGTGTCGTGGCACTACCTGCGCGCGTCGGTCGGCGTCGCGATGGGATGCGGGCTCGCGGCCGTCGGCGAGACGGACAAGGCGATCGCGGAGCACAGCGAGGCGATGCTCACCTGCTTCGCGGGGGCGCCCTACGACTACGCTCGGACCGTCAGCCTCTCGGCGACGATCGGGCGTCGGCTCGAGCAGCTGCTCGAGACCAGCGAGCCGCACGGTCGCGCCGCGAACCGCTGACGAGCTGCCGGAAAAACCGGACATCGGGGGACATGTCCACCAAATCTCGGGAGATTTCTCCTTGGACTGTGGAATTTCTCACATGTGACACCTAGGCTGGCACTCAGAGTCACTTCGGGGGGCGAAGCGGCTTGTTGGGGGTATTCACATGCAATACAGCAGGGGACTGATCGGTCCGGCCGCCTGGCGGGCCGCACGCGACGCGAGGCCCACCGATCCGTATACGCGGCTCGGACTGGCGCAGGCGCTCATCGTGCGGGCCTTCGAGGCCGATGCGGACGAAGTCGGCGATGCGAGAGGCGACGAGCTGTCGATCCTCGCCGAATGCGCGCGCACGCTCGCCTCGATCGACGGGCTGGAGGGGCTCAGCAACTGCGACGCGCTGCTCTACGGCTCCACCACGGCGCGATGCGCGACGCGCCTCAGCGAGCTGGGTCGCCCGCGGCTCGCGCTCACGATCCTCGCGCCTGCGATCGCGCTCCTCGATGAGCGCGCCGGCAAGGCCGGCTGCGCGCCGTGCGAGCTGTTCCGCGACGCCTCTCCCGGGTCATCGAACGCATCGGCGCCGCAGGCGACCGCCCACGCCGCTCGCCCCGACTTCGTGGCGCTCAGCCCGGAGGACACGGCGCCCGGCGAGCTGTTCACGCGACAGTGGCCGCTGCCGGGCGTGTCCTGGCAGTACATGCGCGCGACCCTCGCGGCCACGGCGGGATCGGCCCTGCTGCTGGCGGGGGACCATGACCGGGCCATCGACGAGCTGAGCCACGCCGCTCTCATCGCGATGGTCGGCGCGCCTCTCGACTACACGCGCACGGCGCAGCTTTCGGAGGAGATCGGTCGCCGGCTCGAGGAGGCGCTCGACCTCGAGGCCGCCCTGAGCCGCGAGGGGCTCTGGGGGCAGTAGGGGAGTCTTCCCTGGTCGCGGCCTCCGAGGTACCCACGACGCGCGGCGCTACACTCGCGCCATGGCCGGTCGCAACTACCCGAAGGGTGCGGCGAAGCGCGAGGAGATCCTCGACGTCGCACTCGAGACGGTTGCCGAGAACGGGTACAACGCCGCGACGATCCGTACGATCGCCGAGGCCGCGGGTCTGAGCAAGACCGGCGTCGGGCACCACTTCGCGAGCAAGTACGAGCTGCTCACCGCGGTGCTCGCGCGGCGAGACGAGGCGGGCGTGGAGGCGACGCAGGACGCGGGCGTCGAGCTCCTGTTCGACGCGATCCGCGAGGCGCTCGCGGAGCACGCCAAGGAGGCGGGCCTCACCGAGCTCTACGTGCGGCTCGCGGCCGAGGCGAGCGATCCGTCCAACGTGGCCCACGAGTTCTTCGTCGACCGCTACCGCCGCCTCGAGGAGTTCGGGGTCGACGAGCTGTCGGAGCTTCAGCGCGCTGGCGGCGTTCCTCGGGATCTCGATCCTCGGGTGCTGTCGGTGCTGATCGCCGCGGTCGTCGACGGGCTGTCTCTGCGCCTGCTGTACGAGCCGGAGCTCGACCCCGAGCCTGTCGTCGACGCGCTGCGCGGACTGCTGGCCGCCGCGGCGAAGGCGGCTCCAGAGTCCTGACGCGCCCGCGCTGACCCCGGCGCGCACCCTGACGGCAGGCCCTGCATACGGACCCTCCTAGTGGGACGATGCGGGTTCCGCTGCCCTGCCCCGCGTCCGACACGCCGCACCGAGCTCTGCGTGAACTTCCTGGCAGACCGGCGATTTTCGCATGGGGACATCGTCCGGTATTGAAAAACGGGACATTGTCCTGTTATCTGGTGACACGACATCCAAGTCGGCGCGACGAAGCGCAGGCTGCTGAGTTCGGAACGCAACGGCGCGTTCCCGACGAAAGGTCCCCCCATGGTCGTAGCAACAGACGTGTCCCTGCTCATCCGAGAGCGCACCGACATCACCGACGAGTGGCTCTCGCGCGTCCTCGGCATCCCAGGGTTGCGGGTCGAGGAGGTGAGGAGCATCGGCGCCGGCGCGATGTCCCTCACGCTCCGCGTCCGTTACTCGGGCGCTGAGAGCGACACCGTGATCGTCAAGCTCGCCTCCGAGGACGAATCCGTGCGGAACCTCGGGCTGATGATGGGTGCCTACGTCCGCGAGGTCGCGTTCTATCAGAACGTGAGGAGCCGCGTCGTCGGACCCCTGCCCGACTATCACTACGCGGCGCTGGACCCGGTCGAGGGCTGGTTCACGCTCGTCATGCACGATGCGGTCGACGCCGTCGCCGGCGACCAGATCGCGGGGGCGACCATCGCGCAGGCCGAGGTCGTGATGCGCACGCTCGCCCAGGTCCATGCGCCCGCGTGGAACGATGCGTCGATCGGAGACGACGCGCCGTTCGTCGATGACGACACCGACTTCATGAACAGCGCGCTCCTGGAAGGCACGGTCCCGAGCTTCACCGAGATGTTCGGCGACAGGTTCCCCGAGGAGCATGCCGACGTGCTGCGGCGCTACGCGGCCGTGGCCGACCAGCACAACGCGGACCGTCGCGCCCCGTTCGGCCTGGTGCACGCGGACGCCAGGCTCGACAACGTGCTCTTCCGCGGTGACGACGAGGCGCTGCTCGTCGACTGGCAGACGGTCCAGTGGGGCCACGTCATGACCGACGTGTCCTACTTCCTGGGCAGCAGCCTCGAGGTCCACGAGCGCCGGGAGCATGAGGAGCGCCTGGTGCGCCTGTACTACGACACGCTCCTCGCCAACGGGGTGGTCGACTTCGCGTGGGAGCACGCTTGGGAGGAGTACAGGCGGCAGGTCTTCTGGGGCATCGCCATGCCGCTCGTGTCCGCCGTGTTCGTCGAGGGCACCGAGCGCACCAAGGAGATGTTCCTCACCTGGGCCATCCGCTCGTGTCAGCAGGCGCTCGACCTCGGCTCGCTCGACCTGCTGCCCGAGCCCGAGGGGCGCGACGCGCTTCGCGTCGAGCCCGACGACGAGGGCGCCCACGACACCGGATCCGCCCGCCTGTGGAGCGAGAGCTACTACCTGGACGCGGTCAGCGACGACGGGCGGCTCGGCCTGTACACGCGCATCGGGGACACGAGGAACCTCGGCAGGTCCCTCGTGTCGCTCGCGATCGTGAGGCCCGGCGAGCCTCCGATCATCCTGTCCGACGCGGAGGCGCCCCTGCCCGAGTGGGCCGACGACGGCGTCCGTCTCACCGTCAGCGCTCCCCGCTACACGCTCGACTACTCCGTCACGAGGCCGGTGGACGAGTTCGCCGTCGCCTTCGACGGGCAGGCGCTCAGGTACGCGGACGACGCGGCGATCCTGCGCGGCGAATCCGGCGAGCCCGTCGACGTCTCTCTCCGGCTTCACTGGATCCGGGATGGGATCGACTACCGCTGGCGCCAGACGACCCGCTACGAGGTGCCGTGCCGAGTCGTCGGCACCCTCATGATCGACGGCCAGGAGATCCGCTTCGCAGGCGACGGGCAGCGCGACCACTCATGGGGGATCCGCGACTGGTGGGGCAACGCATGGATGTGGACGGCGTTCCGCCTCGAGCACGGCGAGAAGGTCCACGCCGTCACCGTCGAGGACACCCCCGGCATCGCCTTCGGCTACGCGCAGACCGGCGCGGACCTCACCGAGCTCCTCTCTGGCCGTACCGACATCGAGCTTGGCGAGACCGGCGAGATCACGCGCGCGCACCTCAGGTTCAACGAGGCGCACCTCAAGGTCGACGCCGAGCCGATCGCGTACGGCAGCCTCAGGCTGGTCGCGGAGGACGGCCGCGAGGCCCACTTCATCCGCGCGCTCTCCAGGTTCCACGCCGCCGACGGTCGCGACGGGATCGGCTGGATCGAGTGGGAGGACCTCAGCCGGATCACCACCACGAAGGGAACCGACGCATGAGCACGATCTACGAGATCACCGAGAGCCACCCTGAGCCCGTGATCAAGCCCATCACCGACGCCGACGTCAAGGGCGACGAGCGTCGCTGGCGCCGCGGCAAGGTGCCCGTCGCCGCGGGGGAGTCGCTCAAGGCGGACGGCACCCCGGACTACGGGATCTTCGGCCCCGACACGGTGGTGTGGGAGGTGTTCACCCACCCCGCGATGGTGATCTTCCACCACGCCGCCCAGAAGCTCGCGCAGGACGTCTACAAGCCCATTCAGGCCGCCGTACGCGACTACGAGCCCCTGAACAAGAAGGCACGCGCCGGCGTCTTCACGCTTTTCGACGCGATGGAGCGGGTCACCCGCGGCGCCGGCATGCACGTGCCGCTGTGGCTGGGCGACACTCCCACCGCCGAGCACATGGCGGCCTGGCTGCATCGGATCCACGAGCCGCTCAAGGGCGACGTGATCGACCCGGGCGAGCCCGAGCTCGGCGGCTACGACGCCGTCAGCCACCGCGAGACGATGTGGGCCGTCTACACCGAGATGCATCCGATGCTGTGCGCGTACGAGGCCTTCGCCTTCCGCGGCCTGCGACCTCCGCGGAGGCTCTCGCCCGAGAAGCGCGACCGCTTCATCGAGGAGACCTCGCACTACGCGATCCTGCACGGCGCCGACCCGGACCGGGTGCCGCGCACCATGGCCGAGCTCGACGCCGCGTACCGGCACGACGCGAAGCTGTTCGAGCACAGCGACACCGTGCAGAACCAGCTGGACACCGGCGAGAGCATCCTCGACCTGTCGGCCCGCGTGAGCAAGAAGAACTGGGACAAGACCCAGACCAAGGCGCTCAAGGTCATCTTCCTCGTCATCCTCGGGATGGAGACGCCGATGCTCGGCGCGCTCCCGCGCGAGTACCGCCTCGCTCACGGACTGAGCCCTGCCAAGGCCACGTGGGCGGCCATCGCGGCCAAGCTGTTCCTCCCCGTCGCGTGGGTCCTGCAGCGCCGCTTCGTCGAGCGCAGGTGGATCCGCATCCTCTGGGGGCCCGACGGCATGCGGCTCATCGACCACGCGCGCCGGGTGCGCGCCGAGCACCTCAAGGCCCAGGAGCGCATCGACACGCGCGCCTGACCTCTCCTCACAGCCCACGACCCACCCCACCCGCCACCCCAAGAGAAAGAGACAACGATGTCCCCGCAGATCGGTACCTGGAACCTCACCGTCAAGGCCCCCACCGGCCCCCAGAACTTCTCCCTGCGCTTCGAGGAGGGGCCCAAGGGCTTCGTCGTCGACGGCCCGGAGGGCGACACGGAGATTCCCGTCGTCGCCTTCGCCGACGACGGCGGCGTGACGTTCGAGAACGACACCCTCAAGCCCATGAAGCTCCACATGAAGTGGGATCTGTTCGTCGACGGCGACGAGATCTCGGGCACCGTCAAGCCCGGCATGTTCCCCGCCCAGAAGGTCACGGGCAGCCGCGCGTGAGCACGGACATGCTTCACGGAGGGAGGCGAGCATGGTCGACACGACGGTAGCGACCCCCGCGCCTGCGGCCCCCGACGCGACGGCGGAGTCGATCGCGGCGCGGGTGGCGACGATCCGAGCCGGCTTCGACTCGGGCATCACGCGACCGCTCTCGTGGCGCCGCGCGCAGCTTCAGGCCGTCGCGCGGATGCTGCGCGAGAACACCGCGGAGATCGAGGCCGCGGTGCACTCCGACCTGGGCAAGCCTCCCGTCGAGGCGTACATGACCGAGATCAGCTCGGTGCTGACCGAGACCAAGGCGATGCTCAAGAACCTCGCGCGCTGGACACGGCGCAGGCGCATCCCGTTCGTGCCGACCGTCTGGTCCGCGGGCTTCGTCCAGCGCGAGCCGCTCGGCACGGTGCTGATCGTCGCGCCGTGGAACTACCCGGTGCACCTGCTGCTCATGCCGGCGGTCGGCGCGATCGCCGCGGGTGACGCGATCGTGCTCAAGCCGAGCGAGCTCGCCCCCGCCACGAGCGCGGTCATGGCCAGGCTCGTGCCGAAGTACCTGGACTCTCGTGCCGTCACGGTGGTCGAAGGCGGAGTACCTGAGACCACGGCCCTGCTCGAGGAGCGGTGGGACCACGTCTTCTACACCGGCAACGGGACCGTGGGGCGCATCGTCATGGCCGCGGCGGCCAGGCACCTCACACCGGTCACGCTCGAGCTCGGCGGCAAGTCGCCCGTGTGGGTGGACCCCTCGGCGAACCTCGATGAGGCGGCACGCTGGCTCACGTGGGGCAAGTTCCTCAACACCGGCCAGACGTGCGTCGCGCCCGACTACGTGCTCACGACGCCCGAGGTGCAGCCGCGGCTCGTGGCCGCGCTCTGTCGCGAGATCGAGGCCTTCTACGGACCCGAGCCGCGCACCAGCCCCGACTACGGGCGCATCGTCAACGAGCGTCACGTCGCGAGGCTCGCGAGGCTGCTCGACGGCGCGTCCATCGCCGTGGGCGGCCAGGTGGACGCGAACGACCGCTACGTCGCGCCGACCGTGCTGCGGGATGTCCGTGCCATCGACGCGGTGATGCAGGAGGAGATCTTCGGCCCCCTCCTGCCCATCGTCCCCGTGAAGGACAGCGACGCGGCGATCGCGCACGTCAACGCGGGGGAGAAGCCCCTCGCGATGTACCTGTTCGCCAAGGCCAAGGAGCCGATCGAGGCGTTCCTGGCCCGCACATCGTCCGGGTCCGTGGCGATCAACGCCGACATGATCCAGCTCGGCGTCGACGCGCTGCCGTTCGGCGGCGTCGGGGAATCCGGCATGGGCGGCTACCACGGCGAGGCGACCGTGCGGCTGTTCAGCCACGAACGCGCGGTGCTGAGAAAGGCGGCCGGACCCAACCCCGCGGCGATGACCTTCCCCCCGTACACGGCCAAGAAGGAGAGGCTGCTGCGCCGCGCGTAGCCGCCTCTCTCCACAGCACGACAAGACACGACACCAGACGAAGGACCACCGACATGACCGCCACGCTGTTCACCAATCAGCATCCGCTCACCACGGACGTCGACATCTCCTCGCTTGCGTTCTGGTCCAGGACGTTCCGTGAGCGGGACGAGTCGTTCAAGCGCCTGCGCGGCGAGTCTCCTGTCAGCTGGCACGAGCCCATGGAGGACCTCGACCTCACCTTCGCCGACCACGGGCAGGAGGGCTACTGGGCCGTGGTGCGGGCCGCCGACGTGAGCTACGTGTCGAACCATCACGAGCTCTTCTCCTCGGCCAAGGGCCACACGATGCTGCACCCCGCGCGCCCCGAGATGGCGGTCGCGGCGGCCTTCCTGGATCAGGATCCGCCCGAGCACACCGCGTTCCGCAAGGTCATGAGCTCGTACTTCACCCCGAAGGCCGTCAAACGGCTCAGCGACAGGATCGAGGAGCGAGCGGCGCAGATCGTCGACCGCGTCGTCGGCGCCGGTGACATCGAGTTCGTCGAGGCCGTCTCGTCGCGGCTGCCGATGCTCACCGTCGCGGACCTGCTCGGCGTCCCCGAGGAGCACATGGAGGCCTTCCGCGAGAACGGCGACAAGCTGCTCGCCCTCCAGGACCCCGACGCGGGCGACAGCGAGGAGGAGCGGATGGGCGTGGTCGGAGAGGCCTTCGGCTTCTACGCCGCGCTTGGAACGGAGATGGCGGAGGAGCGCGAGAAGCGCCCCACCGACGACATCATGACCGCCCTCGTTCAGGCGGAGGTCGACGGCCGCCGGCTAGACATCAGCGACATCACGATGGTCATGCTGCTCCTGTCCACCGCCGGCAACGACACGACGAAGCAGACCACGACGTGGTCGGTCATGAACCTCGTCGAGAACCCCGACCAGCGTGCCTGGCTGCTCGAGGACTACGACGCCCGCATCAACGGCGCCGTCGAGGAGATGGTGCGCTGGGCGAGCCCCGTCATCCAGTTCGCGCGCACCGCGACCCAGGACGTCGAGCTCGGCGGGCAGACGATCCTCGAGGGCGACAAGGTCGGCATCTTCTACAGCTCCGCCAACCGCGACGAGCGGCTCTTCGAGGACCCTTGGAGGTTCGACCTGTCGCGCCCCCGCAACCCGCACCTCGGCTTCGGCGGCGGTGGGGTCCACTACTGCCTCGGCAACGGCGTCGCGAAGGCGCAGCTGCGGGCCCTCATGAGGAACATCCTCACCAAGCTGCCGGACATCGAGCTCGGCGAGCCCACCTACCTGGTCAACGACTTCATCAACGGGGTCAAGACGCTCCCCGTCACCATCCGCTGAGAGAGGAGAATCACCATGTCTGACTATCGCATCGAGGTCGACCGCGGCCGCTGCACGGGCATCGGCATCTGCGAGTCGATGCGCGACGACCGCTTCGAGGTCGACGACGACGGCACGCTCGTCATCCACGACGACGTCGTCGACGAGGACGAGCGGGCCGAGATCGAGAGCATCGTGCTCTCGTGTCCCGCGTCCGCCCTGAAGCTGGCCACGGTCGTGGGATGACCCGCCTCGTCGTCGTCGGCGCCTCGCTCGCCGGGCTGCGCGCGGTGGAGTCGTCCAGGAGGGCAGGCTTCGACGGGGAGATCGTCCTGCTCGGCGCCGAGCGGCACCTGCCCTACGATCGGCCGCCGCTGTCCAAGCGCTACCTGGTCGGCGAGGCTGAGGCCGACACGTGGCGCACCGAGGACGAGATCCGCGGCGAGCTCGGCGTGGACCTGCGCCTCGGCGTCGCCGCGACCGGGCTGCGCCCCGCGGACCACGTCGTCGAGACCACCGATGGCGACGTCCGCTACGACCGGCTGATCATCGCGACCGGAGCGTCGCCGCGGACGCTCCCGAGCCTGCCCGACCTCGACGGGATCGTCACTCTGCGCACGCTCGACGACGCCGACGACCTCCGCCGCCGCATCGTCCCCGGCTCACACGTCACCGTGCTGGGCGCCGGCTTCATCGGTTCCGAGATCGCGTCGTCGGCCGAGAAGATCGGCGCGTACGCGACCGTGGTCGAGGCCGCGCCGGTCCCGCTCGTGCGCGCCGTCGGCGACGAGGTGGGCGCGGCGCTCGCCCGGCTCCACCCGAGGAACGGCACGCGCCTGCTGCTCGGCACCCATATAGCGGAGTACCGAGGAGAGCGTGGGCGCGTCACCGAGGTCGTGCTTTCCACGGGAGAGGTCCTCACGACCGACGTCGTGGTGGTCGGCATCGGCGCCGCCCCGGCGACCACGTGGCTCGAGGGCTCCGGGATCGCGCTGCACGACCGCGACGGCGGCATCGTGTGCGACGAGACGCTGCTCACGTCGGTTCCGGACGTGTGGGCAGCGGGCGACGCGGTCCACTGGCCCAACGCCGCCTACGGACGGACGATGCGGCTCGAGAACTGGACGAACGCGAGCGACCAGGGACTCCGCGCCGGCGCCAACGCCGCGGACCCCGAGCATGCCGCGCCGTACGCGACCGTCCCGTACTTCTGGTCCGACTGGTACGGGCATCGCATCCAATTCGTCGGCGTCGCCTCGGACGAGGTCGAGTTCGTCAGCGGCGGTCCCGACGGCGACAGGTTCGTCGCGCTCTTCACCGACGGCGACCGCGTCGTCGCCGCCGCGACGCTCAACGAGCCACGCAAGATCATGAAGCTCCGTCGGCTCATCGCCGAGCGCGGTGATCGCGCCGCGGCGCTCGCCCTCGTCAACCCCGAGCTCGTCACGAAGGAGTGACCGTGTCCATCACCACGACCGCAGCGGTGCTGCGCGACCCCGAGGCCGCCTACTCGATCGAGGAGGTGACGCTCGCCGACCTCGGGCCCACCGAGGTGCTCGTGAGGCTCGCCGGCGTCGGCTTCTGTCACACCGACGTCGTCGCCCGCGGGATGGCGTCCTACGTGTTGCCCGCGATCCTCGGGCACGAGGGAGCGGGGACGGTCGAGGCGGTCGGCGCCGACGTCGACCGTGTGAGCGTGGGCGACCCCGTGATCATGTCCTTCGCCTCGTGCGGTGCGTGCGCGCAGTGCGCGGCGGCCAAGCCCTCGTACTGCGCGCTGTTCACGCCTCTCAACATGGCCGCGCGCAACCTCGACGGCAGCGCCACCGCCACGGACAGCGAGGGCGGGGAGATCGCCAACCGCTGGTTCGGGCAGTCGTCCTTCGCCGGGCGCGCGGTCATCGACCAGCGCGGCCTCGTGCTCGTCCCCGCGGGCACCGACCTCACGAAGGTCGGCCCGCTCGGATGCGGCATCCAGACCGGCGCCGGCACGGTGCTGCGGGCGATGAACGTCCAGCCGGGGCAGTCGATCGTCGTCTTCGGCGCGGGCGCCGTCGGCCTCGCGGCGGTCATGGCGGCGAGGATCGCGGGCGCCTCCGACATCGTCGCCGTGGACCTCCACCAGTCGAGGCTCGACCTCGCGCTCGAGCTGGGCGCGACGCGCACGGTGCTCGGCAGCGACCGCAGGCTCGTCGACCGGATCACGGACGACGGTGCCGGGCTCGACTTCGCGCTCGACACCACGGGTGTGGGATCGGTCATGGAGGCCGCGATCGAGTCGGTCGGTCCGGGCGGCTCCGTCGTCCTCGTCGCCGCGAGCGAGGCAGCGCTCGAGTTCCACCCCACCCAGCTCACCGGCAAGTCGCTGTCGTACGTGCTCGAGGGCGGAGCCGATCCGCAGGAGCTCATCCCGTACCTGCTCGAGCAGTGGCGGGAGGGAAGGTTCCCTTTCGATCGGCTGATCGCGACCTACCCGTTCAGGGACATCGATCAGGCGGAGGCGGACGCGCGCTCGGGCGCCGCGATCAAGCCGGTGCTGGTGTTCTGATGGCCGCGGCTCCGGAGGAGGGAGTGCTCGTGTGGGCGGTCAAGGAGTCGTTCGTCGAGTACGTTGAGGCGCTCGGTCAGGTCGAGGTGGTCGCCCCGGCCACGAGGGACGATGCGGGGGGCTTCCGATTCCCGGCGTCGGCGGGCGGGTTCTCGGGGACGGTGTCGTTCCGCGCCCACCACGGCGCGATGAACGTGACGCTGCGCGACCCGCGCCTCGAGGGGGATCGGCTCACCGTGGAGTATGACGACCACGGACGTCCCCAGGGGCGGATCGTGCTCGCGGAGGTCTCCGTCGCGGGGCGGACGGCGCTCGCGGGCCCCGGAGCGGTGGTGTTCGACTTCACCTACCCGGTCGGCACCGAGCTGGCGCCGATCGCGGTCGTGGCGGCGGCGGAGGCGGCCGCAGGAGCGTCCGGGGAGCCGGACGTGCTCGGGATCGCGGTATGACCGGGGTCTCCCGGTCGCCTGCCCGCAAGGATTCTCGATTCTTGGAGCGGTACGTGCCAGGCGGGATCGCCGCCTCCCGGACCTTGGTCCCGGGTGTCGATTAGTCGCCGTCCTAGCCTCGCAGGTGAGGCATGTCATGGACGACATCAGGATCCTTCAGGCATCCGGCCTCGACGCCCTTATCGAGGAGTTGCGCTCGCGTGGCTTCCGAGTCGTCGGGCCGACCCTCCGGGGCGATGCGATCGTCACCGGCGAGATCCGTGCGGCCTCGGACCTGCCGCGAGGCAAGGGCGACTCCCAGGACGCGAAGACGTATCGCGTGCGCTCGCGCGGCGACGACGCGTACTTCGGCTTCGCCGCGCCCGCCCAGTCCTCCAAGCCGGTGTTCTTCCCCGCGGAGGAGGTCGTCTGGCGCGGCCACCGCGACCACGACGACGATGGTCACTTCACCGTGGAGCGCGACACCCCGGACGGGGCGCCGATCGCCCTGCTGGGGGTGAGGTCCTGCGACCTCCGCGCCGTCCAGATCCACGACCGGGTCCTCGCGGGCCGGAGCCACGTCGACGCGCACTACGTGGGACGACGCGATGGCGCCTTCGTCGTCGCGGTCGCGTGCTCCGACCCGGCCGCCAGCTGCTTCTGCGCCTCGATGGGGACCGGCCCTCGCCCCGCCACGACGGACCCGGAGACCGGCGCATCGTCCTATGACCTGCTCCTGACCGAGATCCTCGGCGAGGACGACCACCACTTCGTCATGGAGATCGGGACCGATGCGGGAAGGGAGGTCGCCGACGAGATCGGCGCCTCCATGGGCCACCCCGCGGACAGGGACGATGCGGTCGCTGTCACGGACGCGGCCGCCGCCAGGCAGACCCGCGCCATCGACACCACGATCGTCCACGACGTGCTGCGCGCGTCCGCCGAATCCCCGCGCTGGGAGGACGTCGCGAGCCGCTGCCTCGCGTGCACCAACTGCACGCTCGTGTGCCCCACGTGCTTCTGCACGACCGTGCAGGACGTCTCCGACCTCACCGGCGACAGCGCCGAGCGCCACCGCGTGTGGGACTCGTGCTTCTCCGAGAGCTTCAGCTACATCCATGGCGGCCCCACCCGCGAGTCCACGAAGGCCCGCTACCGCCAATGGATCACCCACAAGCTGTCCTCCTGGGAGGACCAGTTCGGCATGCTCGGCTGCGTCGGATGCGGCCGCTGCATCACGTGGTGCCCCGCGGGCATCGACATCACCGAGGAGGCCGCGGCGCTCGGGCGCATGAGCGGCCTCGCGGCACCAGCCCCAGCCACGTAGGGAGCGGGCATGAGCACGGCAGCAGCCGAGCCACGGATCGCCGACGCGGGCGACCCGATGGTGCCGCGCCGCTACGCGATCACCCGCGTGCGCCAGGACACGCGCGACACGTTCACCCTGCTGCTCGACCCCGTCAACGGCGCGCCGCTCACGTTCCGCGCCGGCCAGTTCACGATGCTCCACGCCTTCGGGGTGGGGGAGGTGCCCATCTCCATCTCGGGGGATCCCGCCGCGCCCGCTCCCCTCGAGCACACGATCCGCGACGTCGGCGCCGTCACCCACGCGCTCGTCAACGCCCATCCGGGCACGGAGATCGGCGTGCGAGGCCCCTTCGGGACCTCGTGGGACGTGGACGATGCGGCAGACGGCGACGTCGTCTTCGTCACGGGCGGCATCGGGCTGGCACCGCTGCGCCCGGCCATCCTCGACGTGCTGCGCGAGCGCGACCGCTACGGCAAGGTGCTGCTGCTCTACGGGTCCCGCACACCGGACGACATCCTCTTCGGCAACGAGATGCACCGCTGGGCGGACCTGAACGACGTCAACGTGCAGATGACGGTCGACAACGCCCCCTACGGCTACACCGGCAAGGTGGGCTTCGTCACCGAGCTCATCGCCCGCGCGGGCTTCAACCCGCGCACGTCGTGGGCCTTCGTGTGCGGCCCCGAGGTGATGATGCGCTCCGCCGCGTCGGCGCTCGCGGGCCGTGGCGTCCCCGCGCCCCACATCCGGCTGTCGATGGAGCGGTCCATGAAGTGCGGCATCGGGCTGTGCGGGCACTGCCAGCTGCGCGACCTGTTCATCTGCGTCGACGGCCCCGTGCTCGACTACCCGCGGCTCGAGCCGCTCATGAGCGTGAGGGAGCTGTGACATGAGCATCGCCACCGAGCCCCACGGCGTCACCGAACCACACGCCCACTCCCACGGACACGACGACGCGGCCTCCGCATCGTCCCGGCCCAAGCTGGCCGTGTGGAAGTTCGCGTCGTGCGACGGCTGCCAGCTCAGCCTGCTCAACTGCGAGGACGAGCTGCTCAGCATCGCCGAGGCCGTCCACATCGCCTACTTCCCCGAGGCGACCAGGGCCGTGGTCGAGGGGCCGTACGAGCTGAGCCTGGTCGAGGGCTCGATCACGACCCCCGACGACGTGCGCCGCATCCATGAGATCCGCGCCCAGTCGGGCGTGCTCGCGACGATCGGCGCGTGCGCGACCGCGGGCGGCATCCAGGCGCTGCGCAACTGGGCGGACGTCGATCAATACAGGTCGGTGGTCTACGCCCACCCGGAGTACCTCAAGACGCTCGACACGTCGACGCCGATCGCGTCCCACGTGGACGTCGACTACGAGCTGCGCGGCTGCCCCGTGGACAAGAAGCAGCTGATCGAGGTGCTCGCCGCGTTCCTGAACGGTCGCAAGCCGCGCATCCCGACGTACTCGGTGTGCGTGGAGTGCAAGCTCAAGGGCAACGTGTGCGTGCCCGTCGCGACCGGCCAGCCGTGCCTCGGTCCCGTCACGCAGGCCGGCTGCGGCGCGCTGTGCCCGTCGTACGGCCGCGGCTGCTACGGCTGCTTCGGCCCGCAGGACAGCGCCAACACCGAGTCCCTCACACGTCAGCTGGTGGAGCTGGGGATGCCCAGCGACGACATCGTCCGGGTGTACCGGACCTTCAACGCGGGCGCGCCCGCGTTCGCCGCGGCGTCTGATGCGGTGGAGGCCGACGCGGTCGAAGCCGCGGCCTCCCGCGCCGCAGAGCAGGGAGGCGCGTCATGACCCACCAGCTCAAGGACGGCGGCCAGGTCCTCAACGTCGGCATGCTCGCGCGCGTCGAGGGCGAGGGCGGCATGCACATCGAGATCAAGGACCGCCAGGTCGTCGACGTGAAGCTCAACATCTTCGAGCCGCCACGCTTCTACGAGGGTTTCTTGCGCGGACGCAAGTACACGGAGCCTCCCGACATCACCGCCCGCATCTGCGGCATCTGCCCGGTCGCGTACCAGAGCGCGTCGACCGAGGCGATGGAGACCATCTGCGGCATCGTCACGACGCCGCAGATCCAGCTCATGCGGCGGCTGCTGTACTGCGGCGAGTGGATCGAGTCGCACGCCCTGCACATCTTCATGCTCCACGCGCCCGACTTCCTCGGCTACGAGTCCGTCCTGGAGATGGCCAAGACCTACCCGGACGTCGTGAAGATGGCCTTGCGGCTCAAGAAGGCGGGCAATGACCTCATGGAGCTCGTCGGCGGGCGCGCGATCCACCCCGTCAACGTCAAGGTCGGAGGCTTCTACAGGATGCCGACCGTCGCCGAGCTCGAGGCCCTCCGCCCCGATCTGGAACGCGGCGTCGAGGACGCGCTCGCGGCCGTGGAGCTCGTCGCGGGCTTCGACTTCCCCGAGATGGAGCAGGACTACACGTACGTCTCGCTGCGCCACCCCGACTGGTACCCGCTCGAGCGTGGCGCTGAGGTGGTCGCCTCGAACGGCGTGCGCTTCCCCGTGGCGGAGATCCCGCAGCACATCGAGGAGTTCCACGTCGAGCACTCGAACGCGCTCCACGCACGCTTCGACGGCGGGATCTACTTCGTCGGCCCCCTCGCGCGCTACAGCAACTGCTTCGATCAGCTCTCGCCGCGCTGCCAGGAGGCCGCGCTGCGTGCCGGGCTCGGAGAGACCTGCCGCAACCCGTTCAAGTCGATCATTGTCCGCACCGTCGAGCTGGCCTACGCCTTCGAGGCGGCGGTGCGCATCATCGACGAATGGCGTGACGGGCGCTCGCCCTCGGTGCCGGTCGCGCCGCGCGCGGGAGAGGGCGTCGGCGCGTCCGAGGCGCCCCGCGGCACCATCTGGCACCGCTACCGCATCGACGCCGACGGGGTGATCGAGGACGCGCAGATCGTGCCGCCGACCTCGCAGAACCAGGCGAGCATCGAGGCCGACCTGAGGCTCGCCGCTCAGCAGTGGGTGGACCTCGACGACCACATGCTCACGCACCGCTGCGAGGAGGCGATCCGCAACTATGACCCCTGCATCTCGTGCGCGACGCACTTCCTGGACCTGAGGGTGAAGCGCTCATGAACGCGGCACCCGTGCGCGAGGCGTCGCTCGTCATCGGACTCGGACAGCCTGACCGGGGCGACGACGCCGTCGGGCCCGTCGTCGCCGCACGGATCCGAGAGCTCGCCGGTGACGGCGTCGAGGTGCTCACCCGCGAGGACCCGACCGCGCTGGTCCAGGCGTGGGACGGCTACCGCATCGTCGTGCTCGTCGACTCGATCCTGTCCGGAGCCGATCCGGGCAGCCTGACCGTGCGGCACGCGGGAACCGCAGCCGAGCCGCTGCCGACGCACGCCTTCACCGCGGCGGGCAGGGGAGGCAGCCACGCGTTCGGCGTGGCCGGCGCGGTCGAGCTGTCCCGCACGCTCGGGACGCTGCCCGAGCAGCTCGCGATCGTCGGCATCGAGGCAGAGACCTTCGACCATGGGCCCATGTCCGACGCGGTCGTCGCATGCGTGGACGATGCGGTCGCCACCGTGATCGCCACGCTCGCCCACGCGATCGGCGAGCTGCGGGACACGGAGGCCGGATCATGTGCCTAGGCCAGATCGGGCGCGTCGTCGCGGTGGGCGACGGGGGAGCAGTCCTCGTCGAGGCCGACGGGCGCCGCGTCGACGCGACCGACCTCACCCCTGAGGAGGCGCCTCTCCACAGCGGCGACCGGGTGGTCATGCACTCGGGGTTCGTTCTGAGTAGGCTCACCGAGTCCGAGGCCGACGACGCCCTCAGCATCCGCAATCACCGTGGCCAGGAATCGGACCGGCTTCAGCCTCCGTCTGACCCCACACTCATGGAGGCGAAGTCATGAACCCGACCCGCAGCCGCGGTCTCGTGCTCGCGGCGCTCACCGCCTGCATCTCGGGCGTCTCGATCTACGTGAACACCAACGGGGTCGCCGCGTACGGAGATCCCACGGCCTATACGACCGCGAAGAACGCGACGGCCGCGCTCGTCATCGCCGTGGCGTTCATGGTCGGGCGCCGCGCCGTCGGCGGCGCGTCGGTGTCGTTCACGCGGCCCTCGCGTCCTGCCCACTGGTGGGGCCTCGGCTTCGTCGCGATCCTCGGTGGCGCGGTGCCGTTCGTGCTGTTCTTCCAGGGGCTGGCCACGACGGCGTCCACGCAGGCGTCGTTCCTGCACAAGACCCTCGTCGTGTGGGTCGCGCTGCTCGCCGTCCCGCTCCTCAAGGAGCGCTTCAGCGCGTGGCACCTCGCCGCGATCACGCTCCTCGTGGTCGGGCAGCTCGGTCTCGTCGGCGGGGTGGCGCTCGTCGCGGACCCGGGGACGATGCTCGTGGGCGCGGCGACCCTGCTGTGGGCAGGGGAGGTCGTCGTCTCGAAGCGGCTGCTGGCCGACGTGACCCCGTGGACGCTGTCGCTCACGCGCATGGTGGGCGGCTCGGTCGCGCTGCTCGTATGGTCGGCCGCGGCCGACTCGTTCGCGGCCGTCGTGCCGAGCACCGCCGCGCAGTGGGGCTGGGTGCTCGTCACCGGGCTGCTGCTCGCGGGCTACGTCCTCACGTGGCATCAGGCGCTGTGGCGTGCGCCCGCGATCGATGTCACCGCCGTGCTCGTGCTCGGCGCGCTCGTCACGGCGCTGATCGCCACGATCCTCGACGGCGCTCTGCTCGGCGCCCAGGCGCCGTGGCTCGCCGCGATCCTCACGGGGGCCGCCCTCATCTGGGGCGCGCCTCGCCCCGAGGTCGCCGCCATCTCTGCCTCTGGGGGCGCACGCATGACATGAGCGCCGTCGCGCGCGGGCCCGCGATGCCGGCCACGCCCGCCGTCCCCGCCTCGGAGGTGGACGGCGCGGTCCTGTTCGGCCGCTACGCGTTCCCCCCCAATGAACGCGGCTACTGCGGGCCCGACCGTGCGGCGGAGCTCCTCGAACGCGTGAGCGTCGGCGCGGCCGGTCGTGCTCTCGAGGAGGTGGCCCGCGGCTTCGAGGGGGCCTGGCCGTATCTGGAGCACATCGGCGAGTGCCTGGGTCGCGCGCCGCTCGACCCGCTCGTCGTGCGGACGTACTGGCTCGGCGGTCGCCCGCTGGCCCGGTGCGGTGGTCGGCGCTTCGCCGACTCCCTCGAGAGCCGCTTCCGTTCTCGGCTCTCGCGGCTCGACTTCGAGCGGCTCGTGGACGCCGCCGTCCACGGAGCGACTCCGCACCACAGCTTCCATGTCTTCGGCGTCTACCCGTGGGTCGGGCTGCTGCGCGGAGGCGTGGGCGATGCGCCGCTCGAGGTGCTGGACCGCTGCCGGATCGGTTGGGGCCGGGTGGTCGAGCTGCGCGGCGACGTCGCCGATGTCCTGACGCCGCGGCTCGGCTGGGACGGTCGACGCCTCGCACTCGGGACCCCTCGGCTCGAGCCGATGCGGGTGCGGCGCGGCGAGCTCGGCCTCGCCCGCCCTTTCGTGGTCGGCGACTGGGTGTCCCTGCATTGGGACTGGGTATGCGACAGGCTCTCGCCCGCCGACCTTCGTGATCTGAGACGTTCCACCGCCCAGGAGCTGGCGGCGGTCGATTCCTGCGCCCATGCGGCACCCGCTGCGGTGCTCGCGTGAGGCGCCAGCCTGGAAGGAGAGAGTCATGCACATGCCGGATGGGGTTCTGGACCCGGTGACGCTGAGCGTCGCTGGCGCCGTGTCGGTGGGGGCGATCGCGTGGTCGGCCCGCGAGCTCAGACGCGGCGACGTCCGCTGGGGATCGGCGGCCGGGGGAGCGGGGCTCGTGCTCGTCGCGCACCTGGCCGATGTGCCGCTGTACGGGCCGTACACCGCTCACGTGATCGGTGGCACGCTGCTCGCTGTGGCGCTCGGGCCACGGGTGGCGATGCTGACGATGGCTGCGGTGCTTGCGCTCGAGGCTTTCGCCTGGGGCGATGGCGGGATCGCCGCGCTCGGGGTGAACTTCATGGTCATGGGCTTCGCCGGGATCCTCGCGGGGTGGGGCGCGTATCGCGCTGCGCTTGCGCTTGCGGCTCGACGTCGCGAAGTCACATCGGACGATGCCGCGTCGTGGTGGCGTGTGCCCGCCGCGGCCGTGGGCGCGTGGGTGAGCGTGATGGCGTCGGCGCTGACGTTGACGGTGCTGTCGATCGTGGGTGGCGTCACCGGGATCGTGCTTGAGGAGGTCGTGCTTCCGCATGCGGCGTGGGGCCTGCTTGAGGCCGCCGCTACCGGGCTGCTCGTGGCCGCCGGGGTGGCAGCGGTGCGGTTTGCGCGCGCTCGTGGGCTGGGGGCGTTGGCGAGGGCTTCAGTCTCCGTTCGGGCGTGACAGTACGCGGCTGGATCCGTCGGCGGACTTCGTGACCTCGAGCTTGGCGGGGATCGCCTCCTTCATCGTCTCCACGTGGGAGATGAGGCCGACGGTGCGGCCCTGATCGCGCAGGTCCTCGAGGGTGGCCATCGCGACCTCGAGGGTCTCCTCGTCGAGCGAGCCGAAGCCCTCGTCGATGAACAGCGTGTCGAGCTGGATCCCGCCCGCCTCCGCGGAGACGGTCTCCGCGAGTCCGAGCGCGAGCGCGAGCGAGGCGAGGAACGTCTCGCCTCCCGACAGCGACTGCGTGGAGCGGGAGCGGCCCGTGTGGGCGTCGGCGATCGACAGCGCGAGGCCCGCCTCCTTGTTGCGATACTGCGCGGAGTCGTCGTGCTCGAGCCGGTACTGGCCGGACGACATGGTCTCGAGCCTTGCGTTCGCCGCGGCGACGATCCGCTCGAGCTTGGAGGCGAGCACGAAGGACTCGAGTCGCAGCCTTCGATCGTTCGGGGGCTTGCCCTCGAGCGCGTCGGCGAGCGTCACGATGGTGTCGCGCGTGGCGCGAGCGGCCTCGGTGGAGCGGCCCAGTTCGAGGTGCTCGGCGTGGAGCGCGGCGAACTGCCGTGCCCGGCCGGCCGATGCGGTGGCCTCCTCCACGGCGGCCTCGCGCGTGCGAGCGGCCTCGGTCGCGGCGGTCTCGAGCGCTTCGAGGTCTGCCGGTTCTGCGGGAATCTCTCGCGCGGAGAGCTCGGCGACGACACCCTTGGCCGAAGCGAGCCGCTCGCGATGCGAGGCGACCGTTCCCTCGAGCTCAGCGAGCTCGGCGCTGGGCAGCGCGGCCTCCGCGGCCTCCTGTGCGGTGGCGAAGCCCGCAGACGCGAGCTCCACCCCGAGCGCTTCTCGGGCGGCGGCGACACCGGCGGCCGCGGTCGCCACAGCCCTCGTCGCCGACTCGACACGACCGAGAAGCGCGAGCGCACCGTCGAGCGCCGCCGCGTAGTCGCGGGCGCTCTCGTAGCCGTCGGGAAGATCGGAGGCCCTGGTGCGTGCCGACTCCAGGGCGGCGGACGCACGCGTCTGGGCCTCGCGAGCATCGGCGAGCGCTTGCGCGTGCGTGGACTGCGCGTCGAGGAGGACGGTCTTCTCCTGCTCGAGCGCGTCGAGCGAGGCCTTGAGCCCGTCCTGGTGGATCGCCGCATCCCGTGCCGCGGTGTGCTCTGCTCTCGCCGACGCGAGCGCCGCGGCGGCGTCGTCCGCGCCGCCGTCGCCTGCGGCCTCCCGCGCCGTGGCGATGCTCTTGTCGTGCTCCACGCGTTGGCCACGGGCGTTCTCGAGCATCTGCGAGGCGGCCTGGGCGGCTGCGTAGGCGGCGTCCACCTCGTCGTCGGTGACGTGATCCTCCGTCGGTTCGGCCGGCGAGGGATGCACCGTCGACCCGCACACCGCGCACGGGCGCTCGTCGACGAGCTCCGTGGCGAGGTGAGCAGCCTGGGACGCGAGCCGGCGTCGCACCAGGTCGGCGTGCTCGATGGATCGTTCCGCGGAGGCGGCGGCGGCCTCGGCCTCGCGTGCCCCGATCGGCCCCGCCTGCTCCTCGAGTCGAGCCACCTCGGCATGGGCCGCGACGGCGCGGGCGGCGCGCGCGACCTGCTCCTCCAGGTCGTGCGTCCTGGCCGCGGTCATCGCCGTCGCCTCGAGATCGAGCCGCAGCTCCTTCTCCTTCTCGGGGATCGCGTCCGCTCGTCGTTGAGTCGCGGCCTGTGCTTCGAGCGCCTCGGCGACGGCAGCGACCGAGGACTGGACGGCCGACTCAAGACCTGGCAGGGAGCTCTCCGCCTCGATCGCGTCCTTGAGCTCGCCCCGCTCGCCCGTCAGCGCGGTGATGCGGGTCTCGAGCGCGTCCGCTGTGGCGTCCCGCAGGGAGCCGTCGGGCCACGCGATGCCGAGTCCCTCATTCGACTCCGCAGGCCCGTGGGCGGTCTCGAGTGCCTCGAGTGCTGAGCCCTCCGCGGCCGAGGCCTGGTCGAGCGCGCGGCGCGGTCCCGCGACGGCGACCGCCCTGCGAGCGAGGGCGAGCCGTGCCACCTGCTGCTCGTGGTCCTCCGCCTGGTCCTCGAGCTCGGACAGGGTCGCCCTCGCTCGCGCGAGTCGAGTCCTTGCCTCCTCGTCCGCGCGTGCCTGTTGGAGCGCATCCGACGCCTTCTGCGCCTCCGCGACCGCGGTGACCCTCGACTCGGTGGCACTCGCGGCGGCGGCCGCGAGGGATTCCTCCTGCTCTGCGAAGAACTGCGTCCGTTCCTGCGCGGGAGGCGCGTCTGCTCCGACGAGCGTCGCCGCGCGAGCCGCGAGCGAGGCGAGCCCCGCGTCGGCGGTCTCGACCTTGGCGGCGGCGTCCTTCGCGAGGTCTCGGATCCTCGACTCGAGGTCCTCGAACCGCTGGGTGCTGAACAGTGACCGCAGGAGCGTGCGGCGGTCCTTGGTGTCGGCCTTGAGGAACTCCGCGAAGCGCCCTTGGGCGAGCAGGATCACCTGGAGGAACTGCTCTCCCGTGAGCGGCACGGTCGTGGCGACGTGCTCCGCGACCTCGCGCGGCATCGTCGCGATCGGCTCAGGGTCGCCTTGGCCGAGGCGGTACAGCGACGCCTTGGCCTTCTCGGGTGTCGTGCCCGTGCCGTTCTTCTTGGTGCGTTCGTACGCGGGGGAGCGGACGATGCGGTAGCGCTCGCCGTGGATCTCGTACTCGAGCGTGACGGTGGTCTGCTCATCGGGGCCGCAGAAGTCGCTGCGCACGGACTTCTCGCCGTCGTACCGCGGCACCTTGTCGTACAGCGCGAAGCAGATCGCGTCGAGGATCGTGCTCTTGCCCGCTCCGGTGCGCCCCGAGATGACGAACAGGCCCTGGGACTCGAACTGCGTGAAGTCGATCGATTGCGGGGCGCGGAACGGGCCGAAGCCCTCGACCTCCAGGCTGAGGATCCTCATCGGGTCGACTCCTCCGCTTCCATCGCCTCAAGCGCGTCGTGGAGCAGCGTCCGCTCCGCCTCGGTGGGGCGCTGCCCATTGCGGACGAATTCGAGGAACTCGTCGATCACCTGGGCGTCGGTCCTGCCCTCCACGCGCGTCGCGTAGGTCGCCTCCCCGTGGTCGTGCACGGTCGCGGGACGGTGCGCGAGCGTCACCGCGTGCGGGTAGCGGGTCTGCAGGCGACGCATCGCCTCGCGCGGCAGCTGATCGTCGGTGAGGACGGCCTCCACCCAGGCGTCGATCGCCTCGGGATGGGAGTCGTCCGCGAGGAGGTCCTCGAGCGTGCCTTCGATCCTGACCGCCGCCCGCGGGGTCGGGAGCTCGAGCCATGCGACCGACTCGAGCCCACCGGGGCCGAGGTCGACGAGCCACGTCCCCTTCGCGCTCGAGCGCTCGCCGAAGCTGAACCTCAGCGGTGCTCCGCTGTACCGTGCGTGCTCCCGCAGCGTCTGCTGGCCGTGGATGTGGCCGAGCGCGACGTAGTCGACGCCGTCGAACACCTCGACCGGCACCAGGTTCAGGCCACCGCGCGTGATGTCGCGCTCCTCGGCGTGGCCGCTGTCCTCCGTCGTCGCGTTCACACCCGCCGCGAAGCAGTGGCTCGCCACGACCGTGCGCAGGGCGGGCGACGCCTGCCTGCGGGCGTCCGCATCGTCCCTGATCAGGTCCATCGCGAAGGACAGGGCCTGCTCGTGCGTCGTCCCCGTGAAGTCCGGGATGGCGGCGCGCAGGAACTCCGGGTGGATGTACGGGATCCCGTAGATCGCCACAGGGCCGTGCGCATCCTCGAGGAGCACCGGCTCCGCGAGCGCTGCGAGATCAGTGCGGAGGTGGACGCCGCCGAACGCGGCGAAGTCCGCCATGTGCCCCAGGCGGGCGGGGCCATCGTGATTTCCCGAGGTGAGGACCACCGTCGCGCCGGCCTCGCGAATCGACCCGATGATCCGGTTCAGCAGCGTGAACGCCTCGGCCTTGGGCGTGGACGAGTCGAAGACGTCGCCCGCGATCACCACGGCGTCGACACTGTGAGCCGTGACCTGGGCGACGATGGCGGACAGGGCGATCTCGAGATGCGCGTCCGTGCTGTGGCCGTGGAACGTGCGACCGATGTGCCAGTCCGACGTGTGGATGATCCGCATGGGCCGAGGCTATCCGGCGCCACTGACATCGGATCATGCGCCGTCTGCTCGCCGATGTGATGGCACGCCGTGACGCATCTGTTGCGACATCCTCCAAATGGGGTGAAACTCGACATAAGTGACGACGTGAGTGCAGCGATCCGTCTGCTGTGTTGGGCGCATGGCGGGGCGGGCCGAGCGAAGGGGGAGGACGATGCGGCGCAGCGTCTTGGTCGCCGCCACTGCGGCCACCGCGCTCCTTGTCGCGCCCATCGCCTTCGCCGCGACCACCGACACCGCGACCGCGCCCAACGTGAACGTCAACGCCGACTGCGGGACGGACTTCTACCTGGATGTCACGTACAACGAGGAGCCGACGCCCGGTTACTGGATCCTCACTGCGCAGGTCACCGGTGCCAACAACACCCACTACACGTTCACCATGAAGGACGAGGACGGCGACCTCATGGGGATGCACGTGTACATCCCGGCCGACATGCTGCCCGAGGAGGGCTACGACTATCAGGTCGACGCCACGTTCGTCGAGCAGGATGCCGAGGGCAACTACGTCGCCGAGGTCTCCTTCCCGTCGGTCTACGACGGCATCTGGTGCGGCGGCGTGCCCTCGCCGTCGCCGACCCCGACGCCGACCGTGACCGTCACCGCGACGGCGACCGTCACTGCGAACGCGACCGCGACCGCTACCGCTACCGCTACCGCTACCGCTACCGCGACTGAGACTGCCACCGCGACTGAGACTGCTACCGCGACTGAGACTGCTACCGCGACCGAGACCGCGACGGAGAGCTCCACGGCCACCGCGACTGCTACCGCCACCGAGACGGCGACGGCGACCGAGACCGCTACGGACAATTCCACCGCGACCGAGACCGCGACAGCCACGGAGACGGCGACTGCCACCGAGAAGGCGACCGAGACCGCGACCGCCACTGCGACGGAGACCGTGACCGCGACGCCTCCGACTGTGACGGTGTCCGCCTCGCCCGCGCCCATCGTGACGGTGACGCAGACGGCCACGGAGAGCGCCACTGCGACGGAGACCGCGACCCGGAACGCGACGGAGACGGCGACGGCCACCGCGACGGAGACCGTGACTGCGACGCCTCCGACGGTGACGGTGTCCGCCTCGCCCGCGCCGATCGTGACCGTGACAGCGACGGAGAGGGCGACCGAGAGCGCCACCGCGACCGAGACTGCCACGGAGACGGTGACCGCGACGCCTCCGACTGTGACGGTATCGGCCTCGCCCGCCCCGATCGTCACGGTGATCCAGACGGCCACGGAGACGGCGACGGCCACGGAGACCGTGAGTCAGCCCGCCGTCACCGTCACGGCGTCCCCGGCCCCGGCCGTCACGATCACCGCGACCGAGGTGCCCAGCCCCGGCGCGGTGGTGACGATCACCGAGCAGGTGCCGCAGCCGGCCGTCACGGTGACCCAGACCGAGGCGAAGCCCGCCGTGACGTTCACCCTCACCGAGGCGGCCAAGCCCGCGGTGACCATCACCGAGACCGCCGATGTCGAATGCTCGCCCGGCGCCACGGTGACGGCCACGGTCACCACCGACACCGGCGTGCTCCCGACGTCGGCCACGTCGAGCTCGGCGGAGGAGTCCACCGACACAGGCGGCGGCGTCCTCGGAACCTCGGAGGTCGCGGACGCCGCGACACCGGTGACCGGCAGCCCGAGCTACGTCGGCTGACCGTCGTACCGCCACGCCGCCGGTAGCGTCATGCCCATGTACACCAGGCCCGTCGTCGTGTTCCCCGAGCTCAGGGACGATGCGGGAGCGGTGATCCCGTACGGTCGTCGGCTGGGCGAGATCCCGGGCTGGCCGCCTGATGATGCGTACAGCGTCGTCGTCCACCCCGAACGCTTCGAGGTCGCGTGGACCATCGCGCGCGCCATCGTCGACCACCTGGTCGCCACCTACGACGTCGACGTGATCGAGGATGCCGACCCTGAGGCCGGCCGACTGCCCGGCGTCCGCCACCTCGAACCGCGCGGGCCCATCGCTGACGCGCCCCCTGCGGTGCGCCGCATCGTCCCCCGGGGGCAGGGCGCACCGTTGACCGTGATCGAGACGGACCACCCCGGCGTCGAGCTGCTCGCGGGCGTCACGACGGGAGCGCTCGCGCCCGTGTGCGGATGCGAGGCGTGCGATGAGTCGGTCGAGGAGGTGGCGGACAGCCTCGAGGACTTCGCGTTCGCCGTCGCCTCCGGTGAGGTCTGGGAACGGGTCGAGGGGCGGGGCGTGAGGTCCGGTCATACGGGACCCGTGAGCAGCGGCTCGGGCTGGAGCAGGAGCGAATCGTGGGGGCAGCGCCGCGAGATCGCATCGCTGATGAAGCAGGCGACGCCGTTCGCGCCGTGGCCCTTGCGCGTCGACGAGGTGTCGCGTTGAGAGGCGCGCCCGCATCGTGCACAATGGGCGGCGCAGCGCATCAAACGAAGCCTCGGATTCGCCGCATCGTGCTCGACCAGCCCGAATGCGAGCGGAAGTTGCCTGCGACAGCCCGTCGACCCCTGCGTCGACGGCCGCCCGTCGTCGGGCTCAGCCGTCGCCGCACCCGAGGAGAACAATGAGCAAGCTCATCCAGACCACCACCGCCGGCTCGCTGCCGCGCACCAAGAAGCTCGCGGAGGCCAACGCCGCTCGTCCCGTGTCCGAGGACGGCTTCACGTTTGAGACGAACGACGAGTTCGAGGCCCTCCTGCAGGAGGCGGTCACCGACGTCGTGAAGCAGCAGGTCGAGGCTGGCATCGACATCGTCGGCGACGGCGAGTTCGGCAAGGCGATGTCGCCGGGCCACGACTTCGGCGCCTGGTGGTCGTACTCGTTCCAGCGCACCGGTGGCCTGTCGCTGCCGCCCAAGGACGCGCCCATGCCCGAGCCGGTCCGCTCGAGCCCCGGCAACGTGCGCCTCACGTCGATGAACGACCGTCGCGACTGGACCAAGTTCGCCGAGGCCTACTTCGACCCGACGTCCGGCGTGCTGCTCGGCGACGTCCCCTACTGGCCCGAGACCTCCGGCCCGCTGACGTACCGCGGTCACGACCTCGTCTCCGCGGACGTCCGCCACCTGCGCTCCGCGCTCGACGCCAACGGCCTCCAGGACGGCTTCATCACCGCGCTCGCCCCCGGGTCCGCCGCGCGCATCGGCAACTCGTTCTACAAGACCGAGGAGGAGCACATCTGGGCGTGGGCCGACGTGCTCCGCGAGGAGTACAAGGCGATCGTCGATGCGGGCTTCACCCTGCAGATCGACGACCCGTCGCTCGCCGAGTCGTGGGACCAGATCAACCCCGAGCCGTCCGTCGCGGACTACCGCGCATTCATCCAGACCCGCATCGACGCGATCAATCACGCGATCGAGGGCCTGCCCGAGGACAAGGTGCGCCTGCACCTGTGCTGGGGCTCGTGGCACGGTCCCCACACGACCGACCTCGAGTTCGCGCACATCGCGGACAAGATGCTCGAGATCAACGCGGGCGAGTACTCGTTCGAGGCCGCCAACGCGCGTCACGAGCACGAGTGGAAGGTCTGGAAGGACGTCCAGCTCCCCGAGGGCAAGAAGATCGTCCCCGGCATCGTCGGTCACTCGACCAACGTCGTCGAGCACCCCGACCTGGTCGCCGAGCGCATCGTCCGCTTCGCCGAGCTGGTGGGCCCGGAGAACGTCATCGCCGCGACCGACTGCGGTCTCGGCGGCCGCGTCCACGGCCAGATCGCGTGGGCGAAGCTCGAGTCGCTGGGCGAGGGCGCGCGCCGCGCTGAGGCGCTCCTCAACGGCTGACGCCCGACGTCATGAGGCCCGGCTCCCGCACGATGCGGGGGTCGGGCCTTCGTCGTTCCCGGAAGATGCGGGGGTCTGGTCGTCGTCGTCCCCGGACGATGCGCGGGTCGGGTCGGGTGTCAGACCCCCGTTCTACGGTCGTCGCCATGGCCCTCGATCGGGGGCCTCGGCGCATCCTGAGGGGGAACTGACCATGCACACCATCGGCACCCGCTGCATCCTCGTCGATGTCGAGAACCTGCTCGGCTGCAGCCCCGAGCTCGCCTCCGACGCGGCCTGGGATCTCGCCTGCGAAGGGCTCGTGGAGGCGCTCCGCTATCGGCCTGAGACCGACAGGCTCACCGTCGCCTCGGCCCCGTCCTGGGCGTTCGAGGCGCGGGCCCGATTTCCCCGGGCACGACTCGTCGTGAGGCGCGGGTCGTCGGGAGCCGATCGTGCGCTGTGCGAGGAGGTCGATGATGCGGAGTGGATCGCCTCGCGCTTCGCGGAGGTGATCATCGCGAGCGGTGATCATGAGTTCATCGACTCGGTCGTCGGGCTCCGCGCGGCCGGCGTGCGGACCACCGTCGCGGCGCTTCCGGCCTCGGCCTCGGCCGAGCTGACCGCGCGCGCGGACGACGTGGTATGGCTCGAGCGGCCGGCGGTTCGCCTCGGTGAAAGCGCCTACATCCGGGTCTCGGGAGGCATGCGCCGCGGAACGCCGGCCGCTCGCGCCGCGCATGCGCTCGCGGCCTGAGCGTGGGGGCGTCCGGACATGGCAACGCCCGGTGCACGAGTCGCGCCGTGACGCGTGCACCGGGCGTAGATATGGGGCGGCGGGCCAGGGGGAGAGGGGAAGCCCGCCGCCACAGCTATGGGGGAGGGGTGTCGGTGCCGGTCGACCGAGGGGCTGATGTCTTCATGGCTTCACATTACGTTTCGGTAAAGGACCTCAGAGGATGTCCCAGGGAGTTATGCGGCAACTCCCAGCAGGCGTGTCGCTGACCGCTCAGCCCTGCGCGGGTCGGGGCCGTGAGGCCGCGCGCGTCACGCCCCATGGGCTGCAGCGTGGCGCAACCTCGCAAACCGGGACAAAGCGGCATCGTTGTGGCACGATGCCTGGTAGGGGCAGGGAATTGCGACATAGTTCGCGAAAACTCCGTGGGCGTCCTAGCGTTGTCTTTGATGGCACTTGGCAACGTTCTACAACAAGGGGGAGCTTTGACCACGCCGAACCTGGCGACCGTAGCCATCCGTCCGCTGCGGCGGCCAGTCGCACCGTCACGGGGCGCCGTGCCGAGCGCTCGGACGCTCCGGGTCCCCGTGTACTTCCTCATCGAGCTCATCGTCGCGGCGGCACTGGCCTACCTGGTGTACACCGCGGTCACGGAGCAGTGGTTCTTCCTCGGCGTCGAGTCGCTCACCCATTGGTACATCGACGTGGTTGCCCCGTACTTCGACATCGGACTCTCCTTCCGCACCCCGCCCGCCATGGGCGTGACGGGACCGGAGATGGTCGGTCGGGCTGTCGGCGTCCTCACCTGATCGGCGGCGCTCCGGTCAGAGCGCGCGAGCGGCGGCGCTGTGGTCCACAGGCTGCGCGACGAGATCCAGCCAGTCCTCCACACGCTGCTCGAACAGGTCCGCCGCGTCCGCGTCGTAGTCGCGCAGGGAGCGGTCCATGAACATGTGTCGGCGGTCGGGGTAGCGGAAGACGCGCGCCTGGGGCGCACGGAACGTGAGCCCGTTGAGGGCGCCCTCGTCGACCCACTCGTCGGGATCGGCGAGGTGGATGTCGAGGGGGACCTGGTGGCGCCAGTCGCCGCCGAGCGCCAGCGGCTGAAGCACTCCACCCATCAGCAGGCACCCGCGGATGCGCGGGAGGTCCTGCGCGAGCTGCTGCGCCTGCGCCGCCCCGAGCGAGAAGCCCATGACGATGCTGGCGTGGCGGTGCTCGCGGGCCGCGCGGTGCGCCACCTCGGCGAACGCGTCGTGGCCGATGCTCTGCGCATGAGCCAGACCATCGTCGAGCCTGTCGAAGGTGAGGCCGGCGTACGAGTCGGGGGTGTGAACGATGTGTCCCTGTGCGCGCAGGCGATCCGCAAACGACCTCAGACCGTCCGTGAGGCCGTGCGCATGATGGAAGAGCAGGATCTCTGCCATACGCCCAGTGTCGCCCGAACCCGAGGCGGACGCGAGTCGAACCAGAGTTGGGCGAGGGCGGTCAGGCAGGCGAGTCGCGGAGCGAGTCTGTGGCCTGCCAGGGGTGACGAGGGTGCGTCGCGCACAGGTGGCCGCCCACGTATGGGCGCCATTGACCATACGTGGACAGGTCTCTGGTGGTGCCGACGGCGGCGCCTCGTTCTCAGAAGCGAACCTAGTCCCTGTGACCGTTCACAGGTCTCGACTCGCGGGGTGCCGTGACCGGATCGTTACCTACATCTCGGCGATCGCGAGGGCGTCCGAGGTCGGCTCCTCGGAGCCTCCCATGGGCTCCTCGGTGACGGCTATCGCGGCGACGTCGTCGAGGCCTGCATGCATCATCGTCATCACCTCGCCCGAGTCGTCGGGCATGAACGTAGGGCCGGCCATGGTCGAGCCGTCATCCATGACGAGCCACAGCTGGTACTCCATCCCGTCGTCGGGCATCGGGGTGTCGGCGCACATCACCGCGACCCCCTCCATCCGGTCCGAGACGATCACGTGAGTCGTGCCGAGGTCGAGGTCCATCGTGTGCGCGTCCGGCGCGGAGACGATCATCATGACGTCGCGTTCCATCGCTGAGGTGTCGGCGGCGTCCGGGGTCGGCCGCAGCAGGCCCACGCCGACAGCGACCACCACGACCACGGCGGCCGCTGCGGCGCTCAGCGGCAGCCAACGATGTGCGGGGCGACGAAGCAGGCGCCGTACGGGCGCGATCGTGCTGACCTCGCCGGGACCGACAGCGGCCGCGGGCGCTGCGGCGTCGGTCGACGCGTCAGCCGCTCCCGGCGTGAGCTGCGGAGTCGTCGCGATCTGCGCCATCACGCTGGCGCGCAACGTCTTCGGGGGTTCGATCGCCTCGGCCGAGGCCAACGCCGCCGCGACGTCGCGCAGCGATGCCACCTCGGCGCGGCAATCCGCGCAGGACTGGAGGTGCCGCTCGAAGGCGACCCTCTCGTCGTCCGTCACCGCGTCGACGACGTAGGGCCCGAGGAGCGAGTGCACGCTCTGGTCGTCGTTCATCGTTCCTCCTCCCACATGTCTCGAAGCCTGCTCAAGCCGTCCCGGATCCGCGCCTTGGCCGTGCCGAGCGGCACCCCGAGCGACTCTGCCACCTCGCGGTGCGTGAAGCCCCGGTAGTAGGCGAGCTCGAGCGCCTGGCGCTGCCGGTCGGTGAGGGCCGCAAGTCCGCTTCGCACGCGCGCGGCCTCCCACTCGTGCTGCATCGTGTCGATCACGTTCTCCTGCTCCGCGGGCTCGGACTCGGGCTGGACGCCGTGCGTGCGCAGCCGGTCCGCGTGCGCCTGCTCCGACCGAACCCGGTCGACGGCGCGACGGTGAGCGATCGTGAGGATCCACGACCGTGCCGAGCCCGCATCGGACCTGTACCTGGCGGCCCGATGCCACACCTCCACGAGCACCTCCTGCGCCACGTCCTGAGCCATGTCGCGGTCACGGACGATGCGGACCGCCAGGCCGTGCACCGAGCCTGCGACGGCGTCGAACAGCTCCTCATAGGCGGCCTGATCGCCGCGGCCGACGCGGGTGAGCAGAAGGTCCAGCGCGTCGGCCTCGCGTGGTCGACGGCGCGGGGAGCCGGAGGCTTCGTCCATCGACGACGCGGCGGTGCGGGCGGCGGGATCGTCCCCGTCGCCGCGCACCGCCCTGAGATGCCGTTCGCCCATGGCCGTCGTCCGTCTCCGTCAGGAGTCGGCGCTCTCCTCCATCATCTCGTCGTCGGACATCGTGTCGTCCTCCATGGAATCGTCCTCCATCGAGTCCTCGGAGTCCATGGAGTCCTCGGTCATGGTGTCGTCCTCCATGGAGTCCTCGGTCATCGAGTCCTCCGACATCATCTCGTCGTGCGTCGCGGTCGGCTCCATGGTGTCCTCCGCGTCCTCGGTGTCTCCGCAGCCGGCGAGCATGCCTGCCGCGAGCAGTGCGACCGCCGGAGCGACGATCATCTTCGGTGCGAGCCTCATCGGTTCCCTCCCTGTGCTCGTGAACGGCGGGCGCCGCTCGTGGGGTGTTCGGTGCTGCGGGGGCTCCGGATGGGTCGCGGATCACCCGAAGGTGAAGGCGTACGCCTCGAGGCCCTCGGTGAGCTCGAGCCGCACGGTCGCCTCCTTCGCCTCACCGGAGACGAGCGTGTACAGGTCGGAGGTGCCGTCCACCTGGACCTCGGACGAGGCGCCGGTCTCCACGTCCGTCACGGTGACGGTGCCGGTTCCTGCGAGCACCAGGTAGACGTCGGCGGCGTAGTAGTGCAGGTACAGTCGCGCGTCGTCGCCAGCGCGCGCGTACTCGCTCGCGATGGTCCACGTGCCGTCGAAGGTGAAGTGGTCGAGGCTCGGCTCGGTCTCGCCGGAGAACGCCGTCTCCTGGCCGAACGGGAGCGAGTCGTTCTCGGCGTACGCGATGCGGCTGGACCCGAGGTAGGACTCCTGCGTGCGCCCGCTCGTGTCCGCGGTCTCGTCGGCCTGCACGAAGTCGCCGTCCGACATGCCGAGCAGCTCTTGGATCAGGGCCTCGGTGGCCTCGTAACCGCCCTCGCCGTAGTGAACCTGGCGGACGTCGCCCTCCTGGTCGATCAGGTAGTGCGCGGGCCAGAACCGCTGGTCCCACAGGCGCCACGTCTGATACGAGTTGTCGAGAGCGACCGGGTACTCGACGCCGTACCGGTCGTTCGCGTCGGCCACGTTGGACTCGACCTTCTCGAACGCGAACTCGGGTGTGTGCACGCCGACGATCTCGAATCCCTGGTCCTTGTACTTGTCGTACCACCCGGTCAGATAGGGCAGCGTGCGCTGGCAGTTGATGCAGGAGTACGTCCAGAAGTCGACGAGGACCACCTTGCCCGTGAGGTCGGGCGCGGCGCCGTCGTCCGTGTTGAGCCAGGCCTCGATCCCCTCGAAGCCGCGCGCCTCGCCGCAGTCCTGGAGCACCGAGATGTCCCCTTCCTCGCACTCGTCGAAGGTGCGGCTCTCGCCCGAGGCAACGGCCGCATCGTCCCTGCCCGAGAGGTCGTCCAGCTCTCCCTGGACCGTGTCGTTGTTCTCGACGCGGTCCTGGATCTCCGCGAGGAACCCTGGCACCGCGCGCTGGAGCGGTTCGGCGACGTTCGTCGCGATCACGACCGCGGTGAGCATCAGGACGACGCCCGAGGCGATGCGGATCCCCTGAAGGCGGGTGCGGACCCACCGGGTCCTTGAGCCGATCGCCTGGCCCGCGAGCCCGAAGATCAGCAGCGGGATCGCGATGCCCGCAGAGAACGCGAGCGTGAGCACCACGAGGCCCCAGCTCACGCCGTTGGTCGCGGCGAGGACGGTGATCGCGGCGAGGATCGGGCCGGCGCACGGCACGAACACGAGCCCCAGCGCGAGGCCCATGACGTAGCCGTTGCCGTCGCGGCTGAGCGTGGGGATGCGGGTGTTCTGGAACGGGCGCTCGAGGATGTGGCCCACGGCTGGGACCGCGAGGCCGAGGCCGACGATCGCGAGCACGACGATGCCGATCCATCGCAGCAGGTCGTCGGGCAGGCCCAGGCTCGACAGCAGGATCCCGCCGAGCAGCGTGAACACCGCGAAGCTCGTGACGAGACCAGCGACGACGACGATCGGCCGTCGCCTGGACGATGCGCCGTCCTGGATCGCGCTGGTGAGGATCGCTGGCAGGACGGGCAGCACGCAGGGGCTGACGGCGGTGATGATGCCGGACACGAGTCCGACGATGAGGAGCGTGATCATGTCTGGTGTTCGGAGGCGCCTCGGTGGGGGACGGGTGCTCCTCACCCTGCCACGCGCCGCGCCGGATGACAGCCCTCGCCGGGCGTGGAAGAGTCGAGACCATGACAGTCGGATTCGTCCTCGGTGGCGGCGGGGTGCGCGGCGCCGTCGAGATCGGGATGCTCCAGGCCCTGGTCGAGGCCGGGATCCGCCCCGACCTCATCGTGGGCACGTCGATCGGCGCCATCAACGGAGCGGCCTTCGCGGCCGACCCGACCGAGGCCGTGATCGAACGCCTCGCGGATGCCTGGGGCTCGCCCGCGGCGTCGGCCGTCTACGGTGACTCGTGGATGCGCCAGCTCCAGCGCCTCGCGACCTCGCGCATCCACCTCAACGACCCCGAGCCGCTTCGCGAGCTCATCGCCGCGATGGTGGGTGACGACGCACGCTTCGAGGACCTCGAGATCCCGCTCGCGGTGTGCGCCGCGAGCATCGAGCGCGCGGCCGAGCAGTGGTTCGACTCGGGGCCGCTCATCACCGCCGTGCTCGCCTCGGCGTCGGTTCCCGCGGCTCTGCCCCCCACGTTCGTGAACGGAGAGCACTACGTGGACGGCGGTCTCGTGAACTCGATCCCGCTCGGCGAGGCGATCGCGCGCGGTGCGACCGAGGTCTATGTCCTCCAGGTGGGCCGCATCGAGGAGCCGCTGGCCGCGCCGCGCACCCCCGCGGACGTCGCGAAGGTGTCCTTCGAGATCGCCCGTCGCCACAGGTTCGCCCGGGAGCGCGAGCAGATCCCGGACGACGTGTCGGTGCATGTGCTCCCGTACGGCGGCCCGCACCCCCTGGACTCGCGCCCGGGCTCCTACCGTCGCATGGACGCCACGCATGCCCGCATCGCCGCGGCGTACGAGGCATCGGCCGCCTACCTGGCTCTCGACGGCGAGCGCTGAAGCACGGGAGGATGCCAGCATGAGAGCCGCCGGCAGCCTTCGCCTGCCCCCGATCTGGGTGCGCCGCCTGGTGATCGCCCCTGCGCTCGTGTTCGTCGCGGTCGCTGTGCTGCCGGTCACGGTCATCCTGCTCGCCGTCGTCGCGGGCGTCGTGAGCTGGGCGCTGCCGGGTCGCGGTCGCCTGCTGCGCGTGTTCGCGATGACGGTCTTCTACCTGATGTGGGAGGCGCTCGCGCTCGTGAGCCTGTTCCTGCTGTGGGTCGGGTCGGGCTTCGGGCTGCTGATCAGGCGGCCCGCGTTCCAGGAGGCGCACTACACGCTCACGAGCCGCCTGCTCGCCCTGCTGTTCTGGCAGGTGCGGTGGACGCTGCGGCTCGACATCGTCCACGAGGACCCCGACCTGTACGGCGCGGCGCACGGGCGTCCTGTGATCGTCGTGAGCAGGCACGCCGGTCCCGGGGACTCGTTCGTCATCGTCGAGGCGCTGCTCAACCGCTACTCGCGCGACCCGATGATCGTGCTCAAGGACACCCTCCAGTGGGACCCGGCGATCGATGTCCTGCTGCACCGCATCCCTTCACGGTTCGTCACCCCGCGCCGTCACCGGCGCGCCGGGGCGCCTGGCGGGGCGGAGGCCGTCGGTCAGCTGGCCGCGGGGATGGACGACGACGATGCGGTGCTCATCTTCCCCGAGGGCGCCAATGTCACCCCGCGGCGGCGCGAATCGCGCATCCGCGCGCTGCGCGCCGCCGGGCACGACGCGCTCGCGGACAGGGCCGAGGCCATGCCCAACGTCATGCCGCCGCACGTCGGGGGAGTGATGGCGGCGATGGAGGCGTGCCCCGAGGCGGCCGTGATCGTCGTCGCCCACACGGGACTCGAGGGACTCTCGACCGTGCGCGACGTGTGGCGCGAGCTGCCGATCGACAAGCGCATCACCATGAAGGGCTGGACCGCGATGCCGGAGGAGATCCCCTCGGATGCGGAGCGGCGCACCATGTGGCTCTTCGACTGGTGGGAGCGCGTGGACGGCTGGATCGGACAGAAGGAGGACGAGGTGTCGGATGCGGCGGGCAAGGGGCGCCTCGTCCCTGGACGGATGAGGCTGCTGGACCGTCAGGCGCGCCTGGACTGGACGCTTGTCGCGGTGCAGGCGCTGCTGTTCCTCGGGGTCGGGTTCTGGCCAGCCTCGTGGAGCCCGGACGTGCCGGGCGCTCCGATCGCGGGGCTTGCCGTCGTGCTCGTCGGGGCGGTGGGGCTCGCGGTGTCGGGGTTCCACCTGGGGCGTGCGCTCACTCCGCTGCCGACCCCGAACGGCACGGGGCTGATCGCCAAGGGGCTGTATCGATGGATGAGGCATCCCCTCTACACCTCGGTGGTCGTCATCTGCGCCGGCGTCGCGGTCGCGCGCGGCGAGGTCGTCGTGTGGGGGCTGGTCGCGGCGCTCGCGGTCTTCTTCGAGCTCAAGACGCGACTCGAGGAGTCCTACCTGCTGCGCGAGTACGACGGGTACGCCGACTATGCGGCGAGGACCGGGAAGTTCGTGCCGGGACTCGGGCGGATCCGATAGCGGGGCGATCCGTCCGATACGGTCGAATTCATGTCCGGGAATATCGACCCGGTTCGATGTTCTCATATTGATAATGTCACATTCGGCGACGGTGCATTCAGGAGAATCTCGGGCAATGCGGGCGCGACCAGCGCGAATCTGAGGAAATTGTGCGACATCGAGTGTCGAATATGCTCGAATTCCCGTTTACCAGACAGTAGAATGACTTGACATGGACCCTCGTCGCTCTCGTCTTCTTCTGCACCCCGTCCGCATCCGTGTGTCCCTGGTGCTCGCCCAGTCCGAGATGAACGTCAAGCAGCTCGCCAAGGTGCTCGACGACGTCCCTCAGGCCTCGCTGTACCGGGCGGTCGCCGAGCTGCTCGACGGCGGCATCATCGAGGTGACCCGCGAGGAGCGACGCGGCGGCGCGATCGAGCGCTACTTCCGCGCGAACGAGCAGGAGAGCCTCATCACGCGTCAGGACCTCGGCACTCTCGGCCCCGCCGAGTTCGTCGCCGGCATCGAGGGCCTCAACCGCATGCTCGCCGCAGACGCCTCCCGCTACATCGCGAGCGAGGACTTCGACTGGGTCGCTGACTTCACCCGCATCGCGCGTCAGGTCGGCTACTTCGACGACGAGGAGCGCGCGGAGGTGCAGGGCATGGTGAACGCCCTCATCGAGCGCTTCGAGAAGGCCGCCGAGTACCGCCCGGGTACCAAGCCGTCGCTGCTCAACGTCTCGGCCTTCCCCTACGTGGCGGGATTCCACCACGACGACGAGGACGCCGAGGAGGGCGCGGCCGCCGAGGCGCGCGCCTGACCCTCACCGTCTCTGCGATGCCCGGGCGCGCATCGGCGACGATGCGGCTGCCGTGAGGTTCACACCTCGGGCGCCGCGCCGCCGAGAACCTGGCTCCGCAGCGTCGTGAGCGGCACTGCTCCGTAGCGCAGCACGCGGTCGTGGAAGTCGCGGATGTCGAAGTCCGGCGACTTCTCGGCCTCGGCTCGGATCGCCTGGATCTCGAGGCGGCCCACCATGTAGGCGAGCGCCTGGCCGGGGAGTGAGATGTAGCGATCGACCTCCTGCGCGACGTGCGCAGGATCGATGGGCGAGTGATCCACGACGTACTCGATCGCGCGCTCGCGGCTCCACCCGAACGCGTGGATCCCGGTGTCGACCACGAGCCTGCATGCGCGCATCGAGTCGTTGAGCAGCATCCCCACCCGCGCCATCGGCGTGGAGTACAGCCCCATCTCGTCGGCGAGGCGCTCGGCGTACAGCGCCCATCCCTCGGCGTACGCGGTGTTGAAGAGCTCGCGCTGCACCTTGTGGAGCGAGTCGTCCTCGGCTGCCAGACCCACCTGGAGATGATGCCCGGGCACCGCCTCGTGGAAGGTCAGGCCCTCGAGCTCGTACGTCGACCACGACGAGGGATCGGACGTCTTGACGTAGAACCTCGGCTCCTTGCCGGTCTCGGGATCGGGCGCCGAGTAGTAGCCCATCGCGCCGAAGTCCGTCGCGTTGGCCGTGCACCGTGACCGTGGCAGGACGCGGAACCAGTCGCGTGCGGCGACCTCCGCCCGCGCGAGCGCCGAGGTGGCGTCTGCGATCAGCGCGTCAGCGGAGTCGTAGCGCAGCGACGGATCGTCGCGTAGGCGCGCGTAGATCTCGGAGACGTCGCCCAGGCCGAGCAGCGGACCCGCGATCGTGCGGTACTCGTCCTCGAGCCGGGCGACCTGAGCCAGGCCGAGCTCGTGGAGGTCCTCAGGGGTGCGATCGAGCAGGAGGTTGCCCCAGATGTGCTTGCGATACATGTCGAGGCCGCCGTCGAGGTGCACAAGCCCGGGCCGGTCATCGGGCCTGCCGCGCTCGGCGAGCGCTCGCAGGCGGGCGGCGTATGCGGCAAGGCCAGGCCTCACCTGATCGCGCACCACGGCGATGAGCCGGTTCCTCCACGCGTCGGCGTCGGCGTCGTCGAGGTCGCTCGGCGGCGCCTGTCCGCACAGCCGCTCCTCGGGCCCGGCGGGAGTGGCAAGGTACTCCTCCGCGGTCGCGGCCGTGTCGAGCAGGTGGCGCCGCAACGCGACGCGGCCCTCGTCGGCCGCCGCCCCCGCGACGTCCATGAGCTGATCGAGCATCGTCGGCATCCGGCGCATCTTGGCGAGATAGTCCTCGCCGTGCTCGGCCGTCGCGAGCGGGAACGACGTGATGAACGACATGATGTCCTCCAGCACGCCCATCCGGGGGCTGACGAGCAGCAGCTCGGGCTCCCACGCGTCGAGCAGGGCATTGCTCCGCGCGGTCGTGGACACGACGTCGCGCAGCGCTCGCGCTGCCGGCCCGTCGACCGCGAGCGACTCCGCAGCAGCGGCGATCTCCAGGTATCGACGGTTGCGCTCCTCACGCGCGTGAGGCGAGAGATCGGTCCACTCGCTCAGATTGTCGAGCTTCCCGTCCCACAGGAGCGCGGTCGGGTTGCTCGACGTCGCGTGGTCGTACAGGTCATCGGCGATGCGGTGCAGTGCGGACATGGCTCGACGCTACGCCGATCGAGCGCAGGCCATGTCGATCTCAGGTCTCGAGGCTCGACGGCCTCGTCCGCCACGAGCGCGTGTCGCGGTCGTACTCGGCAGACCTCAGCACGATCGCCAGCTCCTCGGTCGAGGCCGCCAGCGACACGAGGCCCGCGAGCGCGAGCGCCCACACCGGCATCGTCCCCGTCGCCAAGGCGGACCCAGCGACGACCGCCACCGCCACGCCCGTCGCGCGGTTCAGGTGCGTGTGCATGATCGACGCGAGTCGGAAGCGACGCCACGCGACGGCGACGACCGCGAGCCGCGCCGCCGTGACCGCGGCGACCGCACACCACCCCCAGTCCGCGAGCGCCCACGAGACCGAGGCGAGCAGCGCGACGATCGTGCAGACCGTGAAGACCGCGTCCGCGAAGGAGTCGAGCGACGCCCCGCGGTCCGAGGCCGCACCGGCGCGCCGCGCCCACCAGCCGTCCAGCACATCGGTGACGACGCCGAGAACGAAGCAGATCAGCAGCGTCGCCCTTGACTCGGGGGCGATCACAGCCGTCGCCGCGAGGGCCGCGCCGAGCGGGATGCGCGCGATCGACAGCGCGTCGGCGACGCCGGCCCTCGCCCATCTTCCAGCCCCCATGCCTTGAGACTAGGGGCTCGAGGCATGCAGCGTCAGTTGTCCTCGCGGTACGGATCGAGCGCCTGCAGCGCCGCGATCTGCTCCTCGGCATAGCTCTCGTCCGGCGGGGCGACGGGCTCGCCGGCCCCGGCGATCATCGGCACCGCCTCGGTGAGGACGGCCTCCGAGTGCGCGACGTGCTCCTCGGCCGCGAGGCGCACGGCCTCGGCCGCGATCGCCTCCTGCTGGGCGGTGAGCTCGGCAGCCTGCGCGAGGGTGCGCTTCTGCTCGACGGTGGTGCGTCTGCTGACGCGAGCCGTGCGCGCCGCGGGCCAGTGCGGCGTCGGCCGCGCGAGCCTCGCCCCGACGAGCGGCCGGTTCCAGATGGACGCCATCTTGGAGCGCTGCTCGGCGCCCGGCTGCTCGGCGGCGTGCTGGCCGACGGCCCACTGGGCCGCCACGGGACGATGCGCGGGCGCCTCGGTGCGCCGACGCCACTCTCGGCGCTTGTCGCGCAGCTCCTGCTGGCGCTCGAGCGCCATGCGTACCTGGCGCGGCACCGCGAGTCGCGCGACGACCTGCGCGTCCACCGTCGCGAGGGCGACCAGCGCGAGCGCGGAGAACCCGAACGAGACGATCGGCAGCCAACGCATCCCGAAGGTGGACACGATCGTGGCGCCGATGAGCGGTCCGACGGCGGCACCGATGTTCGCGGTGACCATGTACAGGCTCGAGCCGATGTCCGTGCGCCACGGCGTGTGGCGCATCGCCCAGTTGAGCAGGCCCGCGACCAGGACCGCCCACCCCGCCGACACCGAGATCTGGCCCAGCACGGCCGCCCACGGCTGCGCGATCGCGTAGAGCACGTAGGCGAGACCGACGCCCAGGACGCCGAGGCCGACGGTCTGGACCGCGTGCCGTGCGAGGAAGGGACTGATGAGGAGGGTCGACGCGACGCCGACCATGCCTCCGAGCGAGAACAGCAGCGGCACCGCACCCGGCGGCAGCCCCGCTGTGTCGGTGTAGTACGACACGATGTACGTCCACGTGATCGCCATGCCGATCTGCATGCCGAACGTCACGACGAGCACGCGGATGAAGTGCTTGAGCGAGGGGACGTCACCGATCGTGTGAGGTGCGGGCGGCGGCTCGTCGTCGTCGTCCTCGTGCGTGTCCTCGTGCTCGTGTCGCGCGCGCCCCGGCAGCACCAGCGGGAGAGTGACGGTGAGCGCGAGGCCGAGCACGGCCAACGCCCAGAACGGCTGATGCCATCCGACGGTCTCGCCCGCGACGGTGACGAGGGGCGTGCCGATGACGCCTGCCGCGGAGGCTCCGACCATCACCCGAGTCACCGTCATGGCACGCAGGTGGGGCGCGAAGAGGCTCGCGGCGGTCGGTGCGACGACTCCCCAGAACAGTCCATGCGCCGCTGCGGTCACCATGCGTCCGGCCGCGAGCTGCGCGAACGAGTGGGCGGAGGCGGCGATCACGACGCCCGTCGTCCACACCGCGAACGTCGCCGTGAGGGTGGTGCGCTTCGAGAGTCGGCCAGCGAGCATCGTCAGCGGCACGGAGGCGATCACGACGGTGAGGGCGAATGCGGTCGCGAGCAGCCCCACCTGCGCCACCGCGATACCGAGGTCCGCGGCGATCGCCGGGGTCAGCGCGACGATCGCGCCCTCGTTGACCCCAGCCGCGAAGGCCGCGCCGGCCAGCACCAGGAGAGCGGTCATCGCCCTGCGCGGCGACAGCGTCAACGCCTCGAGGGACCGCACCCCGGGTTCGGGCTCGTCGACGACGATCGCCTCGACCGCGCCCGCGACGGGGATCGCGAGCGTGGTCGGCTCCGGGTCGAACGGCTCTGCGGGAGCCGGATGCGCGGGCGCGTCGGAGTGCAGCAGCTCATCGAGCGCGGCCATCTCCAACGTGCGGGTCGTCGCGGACAACGGGGTCTTCCTCTGCGAGGGTCAGGCAGCGGAGGGAGCCGTTGCGTGGGTGTGGCCGGGAGGGTGGCGCGGTGCCGCGAGACGCGGCTCGCCGGGTGCGGATCGCGAGGATCCGCGCAGGAAACGAGGCATTTGATCGTAAGGTTCCCGGCGGCTCGCTGTCGATGCGAAAGGTCCCGGTCGTCCTCGCCGTGGGCGCATCAGGGCATGCGGTCGGGCGGTGCTGTCGCGACCGCGGCCCGGGCCGCGATCACGGCTCCTCGCGGTACGGGTCGAGCGCCTGGAGCGAAGCGATGTGCAGATAGGCGGCGCCCTCGTCGAGGACCTCCGAGGGTGCGCTCGACTCGGCCCGGGCCGTGACCGCGGGGGCGTCGGCATCGTCCTTGGTCATGCTGGGCGCGGAGGCGCTCGTTCCGGGCACCGAGGCGGCGAGCGCGGCATCCGCGTGACGCGCGGCCTGCTGGCCGACGCTCCACGCAGCCGCGATCGAGCGCGGCGCGGTGCGCTCGGTGCGACGGGCCCACTCGTCGCGCCGGTCGCGGAGAGCCTGACGTCGTTCGAGAGCCGTGCGGACGCTGCGCGAGACGCCGAGGCGGTGACGCAGGCGCGGATCCACGGTCGCGACAAGGACGGCGGCGACGCCGGTGAGGGCGAGCGACACGAGGGGAAGCGCGGCGAGGCCGAACGCCCCGAGGACGGCTCCTCCGATGATCGGGCCGACGGCCGCACCCGAGTTGGAGGTCATCATGAAGGTGCTCGCGCCAAGGTCCGTGCGCCACGGGGTGTGGCGCATCGCCCAGTTGAGCAGCGCCGCGACGAGCGCCGCCCAGCCGGCGGCCTGGAAGATCTGCCCGCCGACGGCGCCCCACGCCGTGCCCGTCGCGAGCAACACCCAGGCGATGCCGATGCCGACGACCCCCAGCCCGACGGAGTGGACGGCGCGCCGCGCGAGGTGCGGGCCGATCGCGAGCGTCGATGCGACGCCGAGGACGCCGCCGAGGGCGAACAGCACGGGGAGGGTCGCCTTCGGCATCCCCGCGACGTCCGTGACGTACGACGCGATGTAGGTCCACGTCGCCGACATCGCGACCTGCGCGGTGAAGGTCACGGCGAGCACCCGCGCGAAGTTCCTCATCGAGGGCACGTCGCCGCGGGTGTGCTCCGGCGCCGGGGGCAGGTCGTCGTCGGGGTCGACGGAGTCGTCTCGCACCGGCCGGGGGAGGGTGAGCGCGAGTGCGACCACGAGCACGACTCCGAGCGCGGCGAAGCCCCAGTAGGGCGCCTGCCAGCCCAGATGCTCTCCCGCGATCGTGACGAGCGGGGTGCCGACGACGCCGGCGGCGGCGCCGCCGACCATGATGCGCGTGACCGTCATCGCACGCAGGTGCGGGGCGAACAGGTTCGCCGCGGTCGGGGCGACGAGCGCCCAGAACAGCGCGTGTGCGGCCGCCGAGACGATGCGTCCCCCGGCGAGCTGGGCGAACGATCCGGCGGTCGCGGCGATGGTCACGCCCGTGGTCCACAGGGCGAGGGTCGCGGTGAGCGTGGTGCGCGGCGAGAGCCGCGCGGTGAGCAGGGTGAGCGGCACCGCCGCGACGACGACGGTGAGCGCGAAGGCCGTCGCGAGCAGCCCGACCTGGGCCACGGGGACGCCGAGCCCCGTCGCGATCGAGGGGCTGAGCGCGATGATCGAGGCCTCGTTCGCGCCCGTCGCGAAGGCGCCGGCGGCGAGGACGAGCAGCGCGGCGTGGGCCCGGCGCGGGGAGAGGGTGAGTGCGGCGAGGGAGCGGACCGCGCGCTCGGGCTCGTCGATGACGACGGCCTCGGCACCGCCGACGACCGGGATCGCGGCGGTCGTGGGCTCGGGCTCGATCGACTCGGGACGGGCTCCACGCTGCTCGGGCGCGCGTGCGAGCAGCTCATCGAGCGCGGGCAGCTCAAGCGTGCGGGTGTGGGAGGACAAGGCGGGGCTCCAGGTGCGGGGACGTGAGGCAAGGGGACGAACGTCGCGCCCGCTGGCGGCGGAGGCGGCGTGTGAAGGGCAACGCCGCCCGGCCGGATCGCAAGGGATCCCGATATGGGTTCAACCAGAGGCTCTAGGGTAGGCATTCCCCTGGACATCTGTCGAGGAGCAGGTGACGCGTCTCACAGTTCTCTGCGGGAACTCTCGTCTCCTCCTCAGACGGACGCGAACGTCGCCGGACCGCGCCCGCTACACTTGTCCCACCAGCGTCGACCCGGCCATCACCGGCGAGCTTGCGGAAGAAACCCGGCCACGAGGCGGGGGAGTAGAACCGCACGGGCAGCCCGTCACAGCGTCCGTCCCGTGGAAGCGGGGCACGAGCGGCCGCGATCCGCCTGCACGGCAGGGGAGAGCGGCAAGCGAGGTGGTACCGCGCGAGCGGACCGGTCACGGCCGGGCCCGAGCGTCCTCGCAGAGCGGTCCTGAGGCAACCAGCCCCAGGATCCCCGAGTCGACGCACCACCGAAGACGCCTCACGAAGGCGTCGTCATCCGAAGGAAAGCCTCCACATGGCCGACGCCCGCTATCCGCTGCACCGTCCCGACGCCGAGGTCCCCGCCTCGCCGAGCTTCCCCTCCATCGAGGAGGACGTGCTCGCCTACTGGAAGGCCGACGACACCTTCCAGGCGTCGATCGACAACCGGGCGACGGAAGAGGAGTTCGTCTTCTACGACGGCCCTCCGTTCGCCAACGGACTGCCGCACTACGGCCACCTCCTCACGGGCTACGTCAAGGACGTCGTGCCCCGCTTCGAGACGATGCGCGGCAAGAAGGTCGAGCGCCGCTTCGGCTGGGACACCCACGGCCTTCCTGCCGAGCTCGAGGCCGAGCGCATCCTCGGCATCACCGACAAGTCGCAGATCGAGGAGATGGGCATCGCCCAGTTCAACGACGCCTGCAAGACCTCGGTGCTCAAGTACACGAAGGAGTGGGAGGAGTACGTCACCCGCCAGGCGCGCTGGGTCGACTTCGAGAACGACTACAAGACGCTCGACGTGACCTTCATGGAGTCCGTCATCTGGGGCTTCAAGACCCTGTACGACAAGGGCCTCGCCTACGAGGGCTTCCGTGTCCTCCCGTACTGCTGGCGCGACGAGACGCCGCTGTCCAACCACGAGCTGCGCATGGACGACGACGTCTACGCGATGCGCCAGGACCCCGCGCTCACCGTCACCTTCCCGCTGATCGACGCACCCGGCGACCTCGCGGGCACCGAGCTGGTCGTCTGGACCACGACGCCCTGGACCCTGCCCAGCAACCTCGCCGCCGCCGTCGGCGCCGACATCGACTACGTCATCGTGCGCCCGGTCGAGGGCGCGTTCGCGGGCCGCAAGCTCGTCTTCGCCGCCTCTCGCGTCGGCAGCTACGCGCGCGAGCTCGGCGAGGGCTACGAGACCCTCGCGACCGTTAAGGGAGCCGAGTTCGAGGGCCTCCAGTACACCCCGCCGTTCCCGCACTTCGTGGGAGGCGACAACGCCCACCGTGCCTGGACCGCCGACTTCGTCTCGACCGAGGACGGTACCGGGCTCGTTCACATGGCCCCCTACGGTGAGGACGACCTCGCGCTGCTCGGCGCGAAGGGCGTGCACCCGGTCGAGACCGTCGACGCGAAGGGCCGCTTCACGAGCCTCGTCCCCGAATACCAGGGGATCCAGGTCTTCGAGGCGAACAAGCAGATCATCGCGGACCTCAAGGAGGCCGGCGTCGTCGTCCGCCACGAGACGTACGACCACAGCTACCCGCACTGCTGGCGCTGCCGCAACCCGCTGATCTACAAGCCCGTGAGCTCGTGGTTCATCCGCGTAACCGAGTTCCGCGACCGCATGGTGGGCCTCAACGAGGACATCACGTGGGTGCCCGAGCACATCAAGCACGGGCAGTTCGGCAAGTGGCTCGAGGGCGCGCGCGACTGGTCCGTGTCCCGCAACCGCTACTTCGGCACGCCGATCCCGGTGTGGGTGTCGGACGACCCCGAGCACCCGCGCATCGACGTGTACGGCTCGCTCGCGGAGCTCGAGGCGGACTTCGGCCGTCTCCCGCTCGACGAGAACGGCGAGCCGAACCTGCATCGTCCCTACATCGACGACCTCACGCGCCCCAACCCGGACGACCCGACCGGCGCCTCGACGATGCGCCGCATCCCCGACGTCCTCGATGTGTGGTTCGACTCGGGCTCGATGCCGTTCGCGCAGGTGCACTACCCGTTCGAGAACCGCGAGTGGTTCGACAGCCACAACCCGGCGGACTTCATCGTCGAGTACATCGGCCAGACCCGCGGCTGGTTCTACGTGATGCACACGCTCGCGACGGCGCTGTTCGACCGCCCGGCGTTCACCACGTGCATCTCGCACGGCATCGTCCTGGGCGACGACGGCACCAAGATGTCCAAGTCGCGTCGCAACTACCCGGACGTCAACGAGGTCTTCCACCGCGACGGCTCCGACGCGATGCGCTGGTTCCTCATGGGCTCGCCGATCCTGCGCGGTGGCAACCTCATCGTCACCGAGCAGGGCATCCGCGAGGGCGTCCGCCAGGTGATGCTGCCGCTGTGGTCCACGTACTACTTCTTCACCCTGTACGCGGGCGCGGCCAACAAGGGCGCGGGGCTGCTCGGCAAGAAGGTCATCCCCGAGCGCGTCGCGTCGCTGCCCGTCATGGACCGCTACGTGCTCGCGAAGACCGCGGAGCTCGTCGACACCGTCACCGAGCAGATGGACGCGTTCGACGTGCCCGGAGCCTCCGACGCGCTCGCGCAGTACATGGACCTGCTCACCAACTGGTACGTCCGCACCCAGCGCGACCGCTTCTGGGACGAGGACCGCGACGCGTTCGACACGCTCTACACCGTGCTCGAGACCGTCTCCCGCCTCGCCGCGCCGCTCCTGCCGCTCACGACCGAGGAGGTCTGGCGCGGGCTCACGGGCGAGCGCTCGGTGCACCTCACCGACTACCCGGTCGCCCCGAAGGCCTGGCACGACGACACGCTTGGGGCCACGATGGACCAGGTCCGGGAGGTCGTCTCCTCGGCTCACGCGCTGCGGAAGAAGGAGCAGATCCGCGTGCGTCAGCCGCTGCCCTCGCTCGAGGTCGCCGTGGCGGACCCGGCCGCGCTGGAGTCCTACGCCTCGCTGATCGCATCCGAGCTCAACGTCAAGGCCGTGTCGCTCGTGACAGAGGCCGAGTTCACGGAGGCCAACCCGGTCGAGCGTCGCCTCACCGTCAATGCCCGCGCGGCCGGCCCGCGCATCGGCAAGAACGTCCAGGCCGCGATCAAGGGCTCCAAGACCGGCGACTGGTCCGAGGCGGACGGCGTGGTCACGTCGGGAGGCATCGCGTTGGTCGAGGGCGAGTACGAGCTCGTCACCGTCATCGGCGGGGAAGGGGACGATGCGCTGGTCGCCTCGGTCCTCGCGGGCGGTGGCTTCGTCGCGCTCGACACCGTGCTGACCCCCGAGCTCGAGGCCGAGGGCTTCGCGCGCGACCTGATCCGCGCGATCCAGGACGAGCGCAAGGCCGCGGGCCTCAACGTCGGCGATCGCATCGTCCTCACGCTCACCGTGCCCGCCGAGCGCGTGGCCGCGGTCGAGACGCACCGCGACCTCATCGCGGGCGAGGTGCTCGCGACCGAGGTCGTCGTGACCGAGGGCGATCAGGCGATCGCGGTCGCGAAGGCTTGACGGACCGGATTCTCGACGAGGAGGACGACATGACGGTGCTGATCACGGCGGGCGAGCTCGCCGAGGAGATGGCGAGCGCGCACCCGCCGCTCGTGCTCGATGTGCGGTGGGCGCTCACCCAGCCCGACGGGCGCGCCGAGTTCGAGGCGGGCCACGTCCCGGGCGCGGTCTACGTGGATCTCGAGACCGAGCTGTCGACCCACGGCGAGCCGACCGCCGGCCGCCACCCGCTTCCCTCGCGTGAGCGCCTCGAGAAGGCCGCGCGCGCGTGGGGCCTGAATGACGGCATGCGCGTCGTCGTCATGGACGGCGGGCCGTCCTTCGGTGCGTCCCGTGCCTGGTGGCTCCTGCGTCACGCTGGCGTCGATGTGCGGATCCTCGACGGCGGCTTCCCCGCGTGGGCCGAGCTCGCGCTGCCGATCGAGCAGGGGTCCGCGATGCCGCTGGCCGGCCATGCGACGCTTTCTTGGGGTCACATGCCCGTGATCACCGCGGACGAGGCGGGCGCCTATCAGGGGCTGCTTCTCGATGCGAGGGCTGGCGAGCGGTACCGCGGCGAGGTCGAGCCGATGGACCCCGTCGCCGGTCACATCCCCGGGGCGGTCAACGCGCCCACGACCGAGAACTCCGAGCTCGACGGCCGGTTCAAGCCGGCCGCGGCGCTCACCGCGCGCTTCGCCGAGCTCACGACCGATCCCGGGGCGATCGCGGTGTACTGCGGCTCCGGGGTGACCGCCGCGCACCAGATCGCCGCGATGGAGATCGCGGGCATCACGGATGTCGCCCTCTATCCAGGATCGTGGTCGGCGTGGTCGAACATGGGCCGGCCCGTGGCCACAGGAGAAACGCCCTGAGCCTCGCTCGACGGCGACGTGGCATCTCGTGTCATGATGGTGTCACGACGCGAGATCGGGGGATCTCATGGGGGCAGTACGGCACCGGCACGATGTCATCGGGCCGAGCGACCTGGGCGGCGCGCGACGCCATCCCCGGTCCGACCGCGCGAGGGGATGGGTCGAGAGGATGCCCCGGGTCACCCTGGCGAACCTGTTCGCCGTGACCGGCACCGTGCTCATCGTCGCGGGGCTGCTTGTGCGCTGAGCCCGATGCGCTGAGCCCCGTGGGGACCCGCGCTACAGCGTGCCGGCGAGGATGAGCCGGATCGCCGCCGTCGTGAGCCGCTCGTCGACCTTGTAGCGGCGCCCGTCCAGCGTGTGGAGCGGCCGCAGCAGGAAGCCGGAGTCCGCGAGCCACAGCGCGTCAGCGGTGGCGAGCTCGTCGTGGTGGATGTCGCGGTACTCGCACGTGAGGCCGAGCGACTCGAACGCCTCGAACGCCGCGCGTTGCGCGGTGCCGTGCAGGAGGCCTCCGGTGACCGCGGGCGTGCTGATGACCTCGCCCTGACGGATCAGCAGGGTCGAGCGGGGAGCCTCGAGGACGTACCCGTCCGTGGTGATGAAGAGGACCTCCTCGGCGCCCAGCGTGCGGGCATGCCGCAGCGCGGCCATGTTGACCGAGTAGGACAGCGTCTTGGCGCCGATCGTCAGCCACGGCGCAGTCTCGCCGATGCCGAGCGGGTAGCCGCGCGTCAGGGTCACGGCCGACGTTCCCTCGCGGCGGGCCTCCGTGGGGTCCGGGAAGTCGTAGGCGAGCGCGAAGCCGAGCGGACGGCCCGGGGGTGCCGCGAGCGCATCCTCCTCGCCGCGTGTGTAGACGATCTTGCACAGGGCCGTCACGGGGGTGCGCTCAAGGTTGTCGAGGAGGTCACCGACGGCGAGGGTGATCGCCATGCGGAAGGCCGCGAGGTCGGGGCTCGGCAGGTCCATGAGCCTCGCCGACTGCGCGAGGCGCTCGAGATGGGGCTCCAGGTCGAGCATCCGACCGTGGTGGACGCCGACGGTCTCGAACACGCCGTCGCCGCGGGTCAGGCCGAGATCCGTGGCCGTCGCGATCGGCGTCTCAGGGTCGATCACCCGGGTGCGCTCGGGAGGCATCCCGATCGCCGGAGTGCCGCAGAGGACGAGCGTGCGCATGTGGCTCCCTTCGATTCAGCCAACCTATCGCCTCCTTGCCGCTGCGTGGGAGGATGGCGAGGGGAAAGGGGTGTCGATGACATCACAGGCGGGATGGCGCATCGTCCATGGCCGAGCGCGCTACTGGGACGGCGACCAGTGGGTCGGAGGCGACTTCGACCCCGAGACCATCTCGTCGCAGATGCTCGCCAAGGAGGCGGGATCCGCCGCGCCCTCCGTCGCGTCCACCTACCAGCCCGCCGCGCCGTCCTCACCATACGGCGGCATGGCAGCGGCGCCAGCACCCACACCGACAGCGCCTCCGCGCCCGCCTCAGGGATCAACCGGGGCGCGTCCCGCGCCGGTGGCATACCCCGATCCCACGTCCCCGCAATGGATGGCGGACCTTGTCCAGGGCAGGCTCCCCGGGACGACGTCCCCGGGGGCGCGCCCGGCTCCTCCCGCATCGTCCTCGCCGTCCTCCGGGGCGGCCGGATCGCCCACCGCGATGCCACGCGCCCCGCTGGGGGCCAACCCTCCCCAGACGCCCGCGTCTCAGGCTGACGCGGGGCGCAAGGTGAAGCGCCTGATCGGCTTCATCGTGGGCGGCTGGATCCTCATCCAGATCCTGGGCGGGCTGCTCGGCCAGCTCGACTGAGACCTCCCCGGTGACGACGCGGTGACCACCGCGATCACGGGGCCTCCTCGACGCGCGAAAAGGTTGCTGTAGCAGGGGAGATGAAGGCGCGCTCGGTGTCGTCGAAAATCGCTCCCGAGAATGGTCATGAGCATGCCTTCTCGTGCCTCAGAATTGCTCGGTGACCAACGCAGGTTTCCCCCAGATCAGCCTCTCCGAGGCCGAGCGCGAGATCGACGCGCACATCTTCGCCCGCCACCCCGAGGCCGACCACGAGGCCAAGCTTCTGCGCGTCTCCGAGGCGCTCGCCATGCTCGGTGATCCGCAGCGCGCGCTGCGGATCGTGCACGTCACCGGCACCAACGGGAAGACCTCCACGAGCCGCATGATCGAGTCGCTCCTGCGCGCCTCCGGGCTGCGCACGGGCCTCTACACCTCGCCGCATCTCACGACCTTGCGCGAGCGGATCCAGATCGACGGCCGCCCGCTCCCGCAGGAGGACCTCATCCGTCTGTGGCAGCGCGTCGCCCCCGCGATCCACGCGGTCGATGCCGGCTCCCTCCAGCGCGGCGGTCCTCGCATGAGCTTCTTCGAGGTCCTCACGGTCCTCGGCTTCACCGCGTACGCCGACGCCGCCGTGGACGTCGCGGTGATCGAGGTAGGCATCGGCGGTCGCCGCGACGCGACCAACGTGGGCGACGGCCGCGTGGCCGTCCTCACCCCGATGGCGCTCGACCACGACGGCTACTTCACCGGAGGGCTGCCAGGCGTCGCGTCGGAGAAGTGCGGCATCATCAAGCCCGGCGCCGCCGTGATCTCCGCGATGCAGAAGGACGAGGCCGCGGAGATCATCACCGCTGCCGCGGCTGATCGCGGAGCCTCCGTGTTCTGGGAAGGCGCGCACATGAGCGTTGAGGCGCGACGCGTCGCGCCTGGCGGGCAGATCGTCACGCTGCGCACCGCCGCGGCCACCTACGAGGACATCCATGTCCCGCTGCACGGGGACTTCCAGGCGCAGAACGCGCTCACGGCGCTCGCCGCGGTCGAGGTCGCTCTCGGCGATGGGATCCCTCGCTCGCTCGACCCCGACGTCGTCGCCCGAGGGTTCGCGGCCGCCACCTCGCCGGGTCGGCTCGAGGTCATCGCCGCCGACCCGATCGTCGTCGGCGACGCCGCCCACAACCCGCACGGCATCGAGGCTCTCGCGCGTTCCCTGCACGAGGCGTTCGGGCTCACCAAGGTCATCGGCGTGGTCGCGGTCCTGGGGGACAAGGACTACGTCGGCATCCTCGACGGGCTCGCGCCGATCCTGGACCACGCGGTGGTGACCCGCACCGAGTCGCGCCGCGCCCTCGCGATCGACACGCTCGCCGCTCAGGCGCGGGCGTCGATGGGGCAGGAGCGCGTGACCGTCGCGCCCGACGTTGCCACCGCGCTCGCGGAGGCGCGCGCGCTCGCCGCCGCTCACGGGGAGGGGACGGGAGTGCTCGTCGCGGGGTCCATCACGCTCGTGGGCGAGGCCCGCCGCGAGCTCGCGGCGCAGGCGATGGCGCCGGTCACAGAGGCGACGCTGCCGCTCGCTCGCGGAGTGCAGCACGGCGCGTCGGACGGCAGCGCGGAGCCGCAGCCGGCCTGACGCTCGGGTCCGCGTCGAGCAGCACGGAGCGGACCCGCGACGCTAGGACAGGTCCTCGCCCTGCCCGCACGTGCCGGGGCTCGCGCCGCTCGTCGCGTCGTATTGGAAGCCCGATCCGGCGGAGGACAGCACGAAGACGCAGAAGCCCACGGCGTCGCCGCTGGCCCCTCCCAGGGTCACGTCGGTGGGCAGCTCGAGCGTCTCGGACCAGCCCCCGTCGTAGCTGAGGGTGACTGTTCCGTCGGCGGCCTGCGACAGTTGAGGCAGTCCGCCGGACGGGTTCTCCACGAGGCCGCTTGCGATGGCCACGCCCAGCTTCGCGGCCGCCGCCTGCGCCTCCGCGTCGCTCGCCTTGTGCTGCTGGTTCATGAAGATCGGGATGGAGATCGCTGCCAGGATCCCGATGACGACGAAGCCGGCGACGATGATGCCGAGCACTATCAGGACCCTGGCCCCCGTGGTCATGCCCGTGCGGGGCGCGCCGGTCGCGACGGCGACGGCCGCCGGCGCGAGGGTCGGGGCGGGCGCGACATGCTCCGTCCATGCGCCACCGTCCCAGTAGCGCACCGTCCCCGGCGCGCTCGGGTCGGCATACCAGCCTGCGGGCGCGGCCTGCCCCATGGGATCCCCCTATCCCGTCCGACCCCCGCGGACGGTGCGCCCAGGCTAGCGGCCCGACCGTGAGGTGCGCCAGGGCCTGCGACGTGTCAGCCGCAGCGGCCCTCTGACGGAGTCGTTCCCGGTTCTCCCTGGTAGGAGACCCCGCTGCTGGCAGTGACCCACACGCACCAGTCGCTGCCGTCGGTTCCCGAGAAGCCCCCGAAGGCGACGCCCTCGGACATCCCGACCGACGTGGTGTCGCCCGACGCGCCCTCGATGAGGTAGGCCGACCCATCGGAGGTGATCGTCGGCAGCTCGCCCGACCCGTCGGCGGACAGGTACACGGTGAGCGCGGTCTGGAGCTGTTGCACGTCGCTCCTCGCGGCCGTGTCGCCGGCGTCATCGACCGCGCCGGTCATCTGCGCGCCCGCGTCCTCGACATCGGTCGCGAGGGACGACATCCAGTACCAGGCCCCGACCGCGATCGCGGCGACGACGACCAGCAGGAGCAGGACGACGAGGAACCGCCGTGATCCGCTCGCTCCCGACCGGCCCGGCGTCGGCGCCGACGGCGCGGCGACCCATGACCCCGTGGAGACGCCGGCGGGAGGCGTCGTCGTGTCGGAGACTTCGGGACCGGGGGAGGGGTCGCCTTCCGGCGTGAACGATTCAGGCTCGGGCTCGAACGTCCCGGGCGCGGGCTTCGCGGTCGGGGCCTCCGGTTCCGGCGCGGCCGCGTCAGGCTCGGAGGGCATCCCGGCCGGCGGGGGCGGCTCGGGTCCGTCGAGCGGCGCGGTGTGCTCGGTCCACTGGCTGCCGTCCCACCACCTTGCCAGGCCGGGCGTGGAGGAATCCTGGTACCAGCCCGCCTCGGGCGTCGTCGACGTCATGTCGCCCCCTCAGCCGTCGTTCCTGGACGATGCGGCCAGACTAAGCCGACGCGTCCCGGTCGCGCCAGAGATCGCCACGCGGAACAGCGCTCCGCCCATGGGAGACTGGTGGACATGACAGACCTGGACCTCGGCGGACTGTCGCTCGACGAAGCCGAGCGCGAGATCTACGCCCACATCATCTCCCGCAACCCCGAGCACCGCTTCGAGCCCACCACGGACCGCGTGCGCGCGGCGTGCGAGGCCCTCGGCGATCCTCAGAGCTCGTTCCGCGTCGTGCACCTCACGGGCACGAACGGCAAGACCTCGACGGCGCGCATGACCGAGTCGCTCATCCGCGAGCACGGCCTGCGCACGGGACTGTTCACGTCTCCGCACCTCACGAGCGTGCGCGAGCGCATCCAGATCGACGGCGAGCCGATCTCCCAGGAGGACTTCGTCCGCCTGTGGACGGACGTCGCGCCGATCATCCACCTGGTCGACGCCCGCTCGCAGCAGGAGGGCGGCCCGCGCCTGAGCTTCTTCGAGGTGCTCGTGGTCCTCGCGTACGCGGCCTTCGCGGACGCCCCGGTCGACGTCGCCGTGATCGAGGTCGGCATGGGCGGCGTGTGGGACGCGACCAACGTCGCCGATGCGGACGTCGCCGTGATCGGCCCGGTCGCCATGGACCACCAGGACTACCTCGGCGACAGCCTCGTGGACATCGCCGCGGAGAAGTCCGGGATCATCAAGGACGGGTCCGTCGCCGTCATCGCCGAGCAGTCCGAGCCGGTCGTCCCCGTGCTGCGCGCGGCCGCCGACGAGCGTGCCGCATCGTCCCTGTGGGAGGGCGACCAGATCGAGGTCGTGGACCGCCAGCCCGGAGTCGGCGGCCAGCTCGTGACCCTGCGCACGCCCGCCGCGACCTACGCCGAGATCTTCGTGCCGCTGTACGGCGCGCACCAGGCGCACAACGCGCTGCTCGCGCTCGCGGCGGTCGAGGCGCTCATGGCCGGCGGGGGAGAGCCCCGTGCGCTCGTGGGCGAGATCGTCGAGGCGGGCTTCGCGGGCGTCTCCTCGCCAGGTCGCCTCGAGGCCGTGCGCACGTCCCCGATGATCCTCGTCGACAGCGCGCACAACCCGCACGGCGTGGACGCCCTGGTCGACGCGCTCGAGGAGTCCTTCACGTTCGAGGCGCTCGTCGGCGTCGTCGGCGTCCTCCAGGACAAGGACGCCGAGGGGATCCTCGGCGGTCTCGAGCCCGCGCTCGACCACATCGTCATCACCGCATCGTCCTCGCCCCGCGCGATCCCGGCCGACGAGCTCGGAGAGCTCGCGATCGAGGTGTTCGGAGAGGACAGGGTGACGATCGAGCCGAAGCTGCCCGACGCGATCGACGCCGCGGTGCAGCGTGCCGAGCGCGACCACGACATGGGCGCGGGAGTCATCGTCGTCGGGTCCGTGACGCTCGTCGCGGACGCGCGCATCCTGCTCGACGCGGACAAGCGCAAGGGGGCGGGCCAGGCCCGATGAGCGACACCCGACCACGGGGCCAGCGCCCCGCGACACTCGTGTTCACCCAGACCGTCCTCGCGCTCCAGGCGTTCGTGGCGCTGTTCTCCGCGCTCACCGTCTTCGGCCTGGCCAAGGCCGGCACGCTGTCCGATCACTCGTACGGCGTGATCCTGGGCCTCCTGCTGGGCGGCTTCGCGCTCATGGTGCTGCTCCTGCTCGCCTCGGGCGTCCAGCAGCGGCCCTGGGGACGATGGCTCGGGTGGCTGCTGCAGGTCCCGATGCTGGTCGCGGGAATCGTCGTTCCGGCGATCGCGGCGCTCGGAGCCGTGTTCCTCGTGCTGTGGATCACGGCGCTGCGGCTCGGCGGTCGCATCGACCGCGAGCGCGCGGAGCGCGCCGACGTGGCGGCAGCCACGATGACCGAGCCCGGCGGCGACGTCACCGAGGGAGGTCAGGCATGAGCGTGTCACGCCTGCTGTGGACGATGGGCGGGCTGCTCGTCACGGGCACGATCGGCATGTCGATGATGTTCTGGGCGCTCGAGCGCACCGTCCTGCTGACGTTCGCCGACGGCGCCCACAGCGACCCGCCCGACCACATCTACATCATCATGTTCGTCGGACTGTCGCTCATGAACCTGTCGGGCTTCTACGCGATGCTGCGGTGGTCGCGCTTCCTCCAGGAGAACCCGGACACGAAGCAGGCGCCGATGTGGCTGCTCGGCTCGATCAGCGCGCTCGCCGTCGCTGCGCTCGTGACCGCGGTCGCGACGCATGCCGCGTACGTGCGCTCGCTCGACTCGATCCCCGTGGATCCCAACCAGGGCTATGTGGCGTTCCTGGTCGTGATGGGGATGCTCGTGGGAGTGAGCATCGTGCTCGCGGCCGTCCGGTGGGCACCCGGCTACAAGCAGCGCGCCGTCGTCGACGCCTGAAGCGCGAGGCGCATGCGACGTCAGACGACGACGGCCGAGGTCACCGCGTAGTCCTTCAGCACCTCGCGACCGGGGATGTCGCCGATCTCCATGAGGAAGCTGAAGCGCACGCTCGCTGCTCCGGCGCGCTCGAGCATCTCCGCCACCGCGCGCGCGGTGCCGCCCGTGGCGAGCACGTCGTCGATCACGAGCACGTGCTTGCCGTCGATGCCGTTGGGGTTGAGCGTCAGCTCGGACGAGCCGTACTCGATCGTCGCGTCGGCCTCGAGGAGGTCGCCGGGCATCTTGCCCTTCTTGCGCACCATCGTCATGCCGACGTCGAGCGTCTGCGCCACGACGGGCGCGAAGATGAAGCCGCGCGCGTCCACGCCCGCGACGATGTCGACCTCGGCGTCGCGCGGGGGCATCAGGGAGATGCACGCCTCGCGGAAACGCTCGGGGCTCGCCAGGATCGGCGCGATGTCGTAGAACAGGATCCCTTCGACAGGGAAGTCGGGATACGTGTCGAAGTCATCGAGCGTGATCATGGCTCCCATCCTGGCACGGCCCGGCGCGGTAGGGTCGCGGTCATGGAGCGCACCCTGATCCTGGTCAAGCCCGACGGAGTCCACCGCGGCCTCTCGGGAGAGATCCTGCGACGCATCGAGGGGAAGGGCTATCGCCTCGTCGCCGTCGAGCTGCGGCAGGCGACCCCCGAGATCCTCGGCAAGCACTACGAGGAGCACGCCGGCAAGCCGTTCTACGAGGCGCTGGTCGAGTTCATGCTGTCAGGTCCGACGCTCGCGATCGTGGCCGAGGGACAGCGCGTCGTCGAGGGCTTCCGCTCTCTCGCCGGCGCGACCGACCCGACCACCGCTGCTCCCGGCACCATCCGCGGCGATCTGGGCCGTGACTGGGGCATGAAGGTCATGCAGAACCTCGTGCACGGATCGGACTCGCTCGAGTCCGCCGAGCGCGAGATCGGGATCTGGTTCCCCGAGCTGTAGGCACTGCCCGTCCCAGGGACGGGCCTCCCGCATCGTCCAGCGCGCGGGGGTCCAGCATCCAGCATCGTCCCGCGCGCGAGGGTCCAGCACAGTCCCGCGCGCCTCGGCGCGCAGGCACCCGCTCTTCCCAGACGATGCCGTGGTGGGTATCCTCCCAGGAAAGACCCACGTGGCTGTGGTCGCGTGAGCACCGATGTCCCCGCATCGGCGCGCCGGAGGGCGTGTCGTGGGGCGCCGCGCGAGCCTGAGGGGGCTGCCGTGAGGGATGTGTTCGAGGACGGGCTCGAGAAGGCGATCTTCGCGAGCCGCTGGATCCTGGCGCCGATGTACCTCGGTCTCGCCGCCGCGCTGATCGGGGTCACGATCAAGTTCTTCATCGAGCTCGCGAAGATGGTGACCACCATCACGGTCGACACCCCGACGGACGACATCACGGTCGGGATCCTCACGCTCATCGACATCGCGCTGCTGGGCAACCTGATCCTCATCGTGATCTTCGCGGGCTACGAGAACTTCGTGTCCAAGATCAAGGCCGCCGCGGACTCGGAGGACAGGCCGTCGTGGATGGGCCACGTCGACTTCTCGGGCCTCAAGATGAAGCTCATCGGCTCGCTCGTGGCGATCTCCGTGATCCTGCTGCTCAAGGACTTCGTGGCCATCCACGACGAGGAGCACATCGACTACGAGGGGATCGCGTGGCGCATCGGCCTGCACCTCACGTTCACCGTCTCCGGCGTGCTGTTCTCGATCATGGACTACATGGCCGCGAAGCGTGAGGTGCTGCTCGTGAAGGCGCACGTGGACCACCCCACGTCGGCGCCGGCGCGTCAGTTCGAGGTGCCCGCGCTCGAGAAGGGTGTCCGCACCGACGCCGACGGCATCTGAGCGCGGGTCGGGCGCGCCTCGCCGATCTGGGTATCCTCTCGGGGCTCACCAGTCCCCGAACCCCTGGAGCCCCGTCGTGCGCGACACCCTTGAGAACGGCCTGGAGAGGGCCCTCTTCGCGAGCCGCTGGCTGCTCGCCCCCATGTACGTCGGCCTCGTGGCCGGCCTGCTGGTCGTCCTCGCGAAGTTCTTCACCGCCCTCTGGAAGCTGGTCTCCGGCTTCAGCCTCACGACCGAGGCCGAGGAGATCACCGTCGACCTGCTGTCGCTGATCGACATCGCACTGCTCGGCAATCTGCTCGTCATCGTGATCTTCGCGGGCTACGAGAACTTCGTGTCCAAGATGAAGGCCGCCGAGCAGTCCGAGGACCGTCCGTCGTGGATGGGCCACGTCGACTTCTCGGGCCTCAAGATGAAGCTCATCGGCTCGCTGGTCGCCATCTCCGTGATCCTCCTGCTCAAGGACTTCGTCGCAGTCGAGGGCGCGGGCGAGGACTACGACTACACCGGCATCGCGTGGCGCATCGGGCTGCACTTCACGTTCGTGCTGTCGGGCGTGCTGTTCGCGCTCATGGACTACATCGGCGCCAAGCGCCAGGTGCTGCTCGCGACCGCGCATGACGCGCACCCGTCGATCCAGGCGCCCGAGCTCGACGAGGTCGAGTAGGGCGCAGGGACGATGCGGGCGCGGGGCGCTCTCGGCGGTCGCCGGTGAGCGTCCCCGGCTCGGGGTGCCGGTTCCCCTAGACTCCCGACCATGCATCTCAAGACGCTGACGCTGCGTGGCTTCAAGTCCTTCGCGTCGGCGACGACCCTCGAGTTCGAGCCAGGGGTCACCTGCGTCGTCGGACCCAACGGGTCCGGCAAGTCCAACGTCGTCGACGCTCTCGCGTGGGTCATGGGCGAGCAGGGCGCCAAGACGCTGCGCGGCGGCAAGATGGACGACGTCATCTTCGCCGGCACCTCGGGCCGCGCGCCGCTGGGCCGCGCCGAGGTCTCCCTCACGATCGACAACACCGACGGCGCGCTGCCGATCGACTACTCCGAGGTGACGATCTCCCGCACGCTCTTCCGGTCGGGCGGCTCGGAGTACGCGATCAACGGCTCGGCGTGCCGACTGCTCGACATCCAGGACCTGCTGTCCGACTCGGGCCTCGGCCGTGAGATGCACGTGATCGTCGGCCAGGGTCAGCTCGACGCGGTGCTGCGCGCGACCCCCGAGGACCGCCGCCACTTCATCGAGGAGGCCGCGGGCATCCTCAAGCACCGTCGCCGCAAGGACAAGGCGCTGCGCAAGCTCGACGGCATGCAGGCCAACCTCACGCGCGTCCAGGACCTCACCGCGGAGATCCGTCGCCAGCTCGGACCCCTCGGCAAGCAGGCCGAGGTCGCGCGGCAGGCGCAGACCATCCAGGTGCAGGTGCGCGACGCGAGGTCCCGCCTCATCGCCGACGACCTCGCGCAGCTCACGGGCCGCCTCGAGCAGGACAAGGCCGACGAGTCGGCGCTCACCGAGCGTCGTGAGGCAGTCGAGAAGGCGATGCAGGAGGCCCGCGAGCGGCTCGCCGAGCTCGAGCGCGTCGCGGCCGAGGCCACGCCCGCGCTCACGAGGGCCAACGATCTCTTCTATCGCCTGAGCGCGATCCGCGAGCGGCTGCGCAACCTCGCGACTCTCGCTGACGAGCGCCTGAGGATGCTCGGCCACCAGGTCGAGCAGCTGCCGACCGCCGACCTCGTCGACCTCGACGAGCAGGTGCAGCGGGCGAAGGCCGCGCGCGCCGAGCTCGACGCCGAGGTCGCGGCGGCGGCGGTCGAGCTCGAGGCGGCCGAGGCGGCCCGCAAGGAGGCCGAGGACGTGGCCTACGCGTCCGAGCGCCACCATGCGAACCTGCTGCGCTCGATCGCGGATCGGCGCGAGGGCGTCGCCCGCATCGCGGGCCAGGTCGCCGTGAAGCGCTCGCGCGTCGAGGCGACCGAGGACGAGGTAGGACGCATGCACGAGTCGCTCGCGGCCGCGAGCAGGCGCGCGCACGAGGCGACCACTGAGTTCCAGGCCCTCGAGACCACCGTCACCTCCGTCGAGGAGGGCGAGGAGGACCTCGATGAGCAGCATGAGGTCGCGACCTCCGAGTGGGATGTCGCCAAGGAGACGCTGACCGCGCTCAAGGACGCGCTCAACGCCGCGATGCGCGAGCGCGACACGTGGGCGGCCAAGGCGGAGGCTCTCGAGCTCACGCTCGCCCGCAAGGACGGCGCGGGCGCGCTGCTCGCCGAGGGGGTGCGCGCGGTGCGCGGCACCGTCGCGGCGTTGATCGAGGTCGCGGGCGACGCCGAGGACGCGATCGCGGCGGCGCTCGGCCCGCTCGCCGAGGCGCTCGCGGTCGACACGGTCGAGGACGCCGTGGACGCGATCCGCTGGCTGCGCGACGAGGACGCCGGACGCGCGCGCTTCGTCGTCGCGGACCTCGACGCGCGCCCGGTCAACCCCGCGGTGGCGCTTCCCGACGGCGCGGCCTGGGCATCCGACCTGGTCTCGGGACCTGCAGGGATCGTCGACACCGTGCGCGCGACCGTGTCAGGAGTCGCGGTCGTGGACGACCTCGCGTCCGCGCGGACCCTGGTCGCCTCCCACCCCGAGGTCACCGCGGTCACGCGCAGGGGAGACCTGCTCTCGGGCCGAGGAGCGTACGGCGGCGCCGGCGAGGCGCCGAGCGTGCTGCACCTCCAGGCTGCCCTGGACGATGCGCGCGAGGCTCGCGACGCCGCCGCCCGTCAGGTCGAGGCGACGAGCTTCGAGATCCGCGCGGCCGAGGACGCCGAGCGGGGCGCGCACACGCGGTTCCAGACGACGCTCGACCGCCTCAACGAGTCCGACGCGCGCCTGTCGGCGGTCGCCGAGCAGCTCGGCCACCTCAACGCGTCCGCGCGCGCGGCGCGCGCCGAGGCCGAGCGCGTCCAGGTGCAGCTCGACCAGGCGGCCGAGCGCATGAAGGCCGACCAGGACGCGCTCACGGAGCTCACCGAACGGCTCGCCGCCGCGCAGGAGGAGCCCGAGCAGTTCGAGGCGGACGTCAACGAGGCGCAGGAGACGCGGGCCGCGGACGCGCGTGCCGCGACCGCGGCCCGAGCCCGCGAGACCGAGGCGCGCCTCGCGCTGCGCACGAGCGAGGAGCGGGCGCGGGCGCTCGCCGCCCGCGCCGAGAGCCTCGAGCGGGCCGCGGAGGCCGAGCGGGACGCGCGTGCGCGGGCCGCGGAGGCCGCCAAGCGGCGCGAACGTCAGGCGGCCGCGGCCACCGAGGTGCTCGCGGGAGCGACCGAGGCGATCGAGGCGATCGACGTGTCGGTGCAGCGCGCCGACGACGCCCGCGCCGAGGCCGAGCTCGCGCGCACGGAGCGCTCGGGCGAGCTCGCGGGCGTGCGCCGCTCGGTCGACGAGTACGTCCAGGAGCACGCGCGTCTCACCGACGACGCCCACAAGGACGAGGTCGCCCGCGCCCAGATGCGTGTGCGCCTCGAGCAGCTCGAGCAGCGGGCGATCGACGAGCTCGGCGTGGACCCCGCGCAGCTGGTCGAGGAGTTCGGACCGCACCTGCCGGTGCCGCTGTTCGGCCCAGTCGGAGACGCCGCCCGCGAGGCCGCGCTCGCCGCCGCCGCCGAGGCGGGGGAGGACCTGGACCAGGACTTCACCCCGACCGAGCCCTTCGTGCGCGAGGCGCAGGAGAAGCGGCTGCGCCAGGCCGAGCGGGCGATGAACCAGCTCGGGCGCGTGAACCCCCTCGCGCTCGAGGAGTTCGCCGCGCTCGAGGAGCGGCACAAGTTCCTCCAGGATCAGCTCGCCGACATCAAGTCATCGCGCGAGGACCTGCTCGAGATCGTCAAGGAGATCGACGAGCGCGTCGAGCAGATCTTCACCCAGGCCTTCGAGGACACGGCCGCGCAGTTCGACAGGGTCTTCCCGCGCCTGTTCCCCGGCGGCGAGGGCAGGCTCGTGCTCACCGACCCCAAGCACATGCTGACCACGGGCATCGAGGTCGAGGCGAGGCCCGCGGGCAAGAAGGTCAAGCGGCTGTCGCTCCTGTCGGGCGGCGAGCGCTCGCTCACCGCGGTCGCGCTGCTCGTGTCGATCTTCAAGGCCCGCCCCAGCCCGTTCTACGTCATGGACGAGGTCGAGGCCGCGCTCGACGACATGAACCTGGGACGCCTGCTCGAGATCTTCCGCGAGCTCCAGGAGGACTCGCAGCTCATCGTGATCACGCACCAGAAGCGCACCATGGAGATCGCCGACGCCCTCTACGGCGTCACGATGCGCGGCGACGGCGTCACGACGGTCATCTCCCAACGCCTGCGCGACGACGACGCGGCGTAGCGCCCCCCCGGCGCCGCGAGCGCGAGGCTCCGCCCCCGCATCGTCCGGCTCCCGCATCGTCCCTAGTCCTCCGCGACCACCCTGAGGTCGTAGTCCGCCGCGTCGTCGTCGAAGAACGTCGTGACGGCGATCAGCAGGGTCCCCTCGGGGAGGACCCTGTCGATCGCGGGGTCGGTGCTCGTGAGGGTGTCGTCGTCGGGGTCGGTGTCGGACCAGCCCACGCGGACGGCCTCGCCGTCGACGAACTGCACGACCTCGAGCACCAGGTCCTGGTCGGCGAGGGTCGCCGCCTCGATCCTCAGGCGCTGCTTCGTCGGGTTGTCGAGGCACACGTACTCCTGCTCGCCCTCGACCGTGATGGCGTCGCCGACGTCGATGCTCGTCGCGGAGTCGCACGCGGCCTCCGTGACGCCGTCGATCGCGGTGCTCACGTCGCCCGTGCGCATGATCGAGCCGGCCGGCCCGGCGTAGAGCGTCATGTCGCCCGACTCGGTGCCGAACCAGGACGATGCGGAGACCAGGTACGTGCCGGGCTCGAGGTCGATCGTGATCTCGGGGTCGTAGCCGAACACGTCGTCGTTGGACCGGAGCACCTGGGCGACGCCGTCGTCGTCGAACGCGGAGATGGCGAGGGTGAGGTCGGGGCCGCCCTCGTCCGGGGTCAGCTCCGCGTGCGACTCGGCACCCGCGACCAGGAAGGTCGGCTCGGTGACCTCGAGGCACAGGTACGGCGAGTCGCCGTCGGTCTCGAGCGTCGCCTCGTCCGTGAACAGCGGCACGTCCGCGCCGCAGTCCGCGAGGGTCGGGGTGACGACGGCCGTCGTCGTCGTGTCGGAGTCGGAGGCCTCGAGGGTCGACGTGTACACGAGGAACGGGGGAGCGTCCGTGCCGTCGAGCGCGGTCACGTAGCCGACGTACGCGCCGGGCTCGACGACCACGGTCACGGTCGGGTCGGCGCCGAGCGAGGTGTCCGCCTGGGCGAGGATCCCGCCGTCGGTGGTCTCGAGCGACAGCGCGAGGTCGTCGCCCTCCTCGAGCGCCGCCGCGCCGACCGTCAGCTCCGTGCGCTCGGTGACCACGAGGCAGAACGGTGAATCCGGCTCGACCACCTGACCGTCGAGCTCGAGGACCTCGGACGCGACCGCGGGACACGCGGCCGCGTCCGACGCGGAGGCCGCCGGCGAGCCCGTCCCGGTGTCGTCACCTGACACCAGCCGCCACAGCAGGAACGATCCACCGAGCGTGACAGCGAGTGCCGCCGCCGCTGCGAGGATCGCATATGATGTCCGTGCATTTCCGGAATGCGACGCGGGGGCGTCGTGGTGGTCTGACGGCATCGTGTGGGCGGACTCCGGCATGGGGGGAGCGTAACGCGCGCGTCGATCGTTCACGCCCATGAAGGACCCGGAATGTCCCGTTTCGCCAGATCGTTGCGACCAGGTGCGACGGGGGCCGCCGCGCATCCGAACACGAGAGGACTCGAACTCACTGTGATCTCGTTCCACGACATGGAAGCCACGCTGCTGCTCGCGCTCGCGCTCGCAGTCATCGTCATCGTCGCCGCAGCGCTCGACGAGGGGCGGGGGAGGCACCTGCTCGACCTCGTCCGAGGGCGACGCGAGGGGAACGTGCCACAAGAGGGCGTGCTCGAGCACGAGGTGCCGCGCGACGACTTCGACTGGGATGTCGTGGGCCGGCTCGACTCGCCGACGCGTGCCGAGGACGGAGAGCCCCGTGTGCGGTTCAGGGAGATCGTCGCGGTGAAGGAGCGGACCGAGGGGCCGTCGCTCAAGGACCGGGCAGAGTCCGTCAAGCAGAGCCTCCCCGAGCTCAAGGACCGTGCCGTCGACCTCTGGCAGAGCCGACCCGCGCTCAAGGAGCTGCCGGTCGTGAGGTCGCTCGGCGCCTCGCATGAGGCGAGCACCGAGACCGGCGGGACCCCGGTGCTGGCCGACAGCGGACGCCGCTGAGCCCCCTGGGACCCCTCACCGTCTGACACACTGGGCCCGTGGACGTCACATGGATCCCTGGAGACGCTGACCTCGTCGTCATCATCGTCGCGCTCGCGGCGATCGGCGGCGGCGCCTTCGCGCTGCTGCGCCGCCCCGGCGGCGGACAGCAGCCGCCGAGCGCACCGCCCGCCGCTCCGCCGACGGCCGAGCCGGGCGCCGAGCAGCCCGAGGCAGCGGCGGTCGAGGAGGCTCCGGCTGAGGAGGCCGAGCCCGCCCGTGCCGCTCCCGAGGCTCCCGAGTCCCGGCTCGCCCGCCTGCGCTCACGGCTGTCCGGCGGCTTCGGCGCCACGCTGCTGTCGATCTTCTCGCGCGACTCGCTGAGCCAGGACGACTGGGACGAGCTCGAGGAGACGCTGCTCGCGGCCGACGTCGGCGCGGCCTCGACCGACGTCCTGCTCGAGGATCTGCGCGCCCGGCTCAAGGCCGAGCCCGAGGCGGAGCCGATCGCGCTCCTGCGTCAGGCGCTGCTCGACGTCGTCGATCCGACGCTCGACAGGTCGCTCGACCTCACCGGCGCCGAGGGGATGCCCGCCACCGCGGTCGTCGTCGGCGTCAACGGGGTCGGCAAGACCACGACCGTCGGGAAGCTCGCGCGCGTCCTCGTCGCCGAGGACAAGACGGTCGTGCTGGGCGCGGCCGACACCTTCCGCGCGGCCGCGGCCGATCAGCTCGAGACCTGGGGCTCCCGCGTCGGCGTGCCGGTGGTGCGCTCCGACCGCGAGGGCGCGGACCCCGCATCGGTCGCGTTCGAGGCCGCGCAGGCGGGCAAGGACCAGGGGCTCGACGTGGTCCTCGTCGACACCGCCGGCAGGCTGCAGAACAAGGCGGGGCTCATGGACGAGCTCGGCAAGATCGTGCGCGTCGTGTCGAAGGTCAGCCCTCCCAGCGAGGTCCTGCTCGTGCTCGACGCGACCACGGGGCAGAACGGGCTGACCCAGGCGCGGGTCTTCGGAGAGGTCGCGCCCCTGACGGGCATCGTCCTCACCAAGCTCGACGGCACCGCCCGCGGCGGCATCGTCGTCGCGGTGCAGCGCGAGCTGGGCGTGCCGGTGAAGTTCATCGGGCTCGGCGAGGGCGAGGACGACCTCGCGCCGTTCGACGCCGAGCAGTTCGTGGACGGGCTGCTGGGACGCTAGCAGGCGCATCGTCCGCTAGCAGGCGGGTTCCGTGGACGTGTCACCCCATGCCGGCGATGCGCGTCATCGTCCCACCGTGTGAGATCCGCAACACACCTTTTACTCGACCGGCGTCCATGTAACAGTCCCGAAACACGGGGGCAGTTCAGGCGTAACAGTTCTGCGGGAGGGTCTCTCTTGACTAGCCGAAGGGTTAGCGAAAGGGAGAAAACCAATGGATTTCACGCTGGACACAGGCAATACCGCGTGGATCATCGTTGCGACCGCACTCGTCCTTCTCATGACGCCGGGACTGGCGTTCTTCTATGGAGGAATGGTTCGCACGAAGTCCGTGCTCAACATGATGATGATGAGCTTCATCAGCATCTTCACCGTCGCTGTGGTCTGGGTCGTCTACGTCTACGGCCTCGCATTCGGACCGGGCGAGGGCCTGTTCGGAAGCATCTCCGGGCTGATCGGCCTCAACGGCTACGCTGACGCGGACGGCCTCGGCGCCGGCGTCGGCATCCCGGCCCTCGTGATGGTCGCCTTCCAGGCCACCTTCGCGATCATCACCGTCGCGCTGATCTCGGGCTCGGTCGCCGACCGCATGAAGTTCGGCGCCTGGACCCTCTTCACGGTCATCTGGGTCTCGCTCGTCTACGCGCCCATCGCGCACGGCGTCTGGGGTGGCGGCCTGCTCGGCTCGTTCTCGCCCAGCACCGTCATCGACTTCGCCGGTGGAACGGTCGTCCACATCAACGCCGGTGTGGCTGGCCTCGTCCTCGCGCTCCTGCTCGGCACCCGCAAGGGCTTCGGCAAGGAGCCGATGAAGCCGCACAACCTGCCGTTCGTGATGCTCGGCTCCGCGCTCCTGTGGTTCGGCTGGTTCGGCTTCAACGCCGGCTCCGAGTGGGCCGCTGACGCGACCGCCGGTCGTGCGTTCCTCAACACGCTGGTCGCGCCCGGCATCGCCGCGCTCGCCTGGCTGCTCGTGGAGAAGATCCGCGACGGCAAGCCGACCTCGCTCGGTGGCGCCTCCGGTATCGTCGCAGGTCTGGTCGCGATCACCCCGGCCGCTGCCGCGGTCGACACCTGGGGCGCGCTCGCCATCGGCGCCATCGCCGGTGCGATCTGCGCCATGGCGGTCTCGCTCAAGTACAAGTTCGGCTATGACGACTCGCTCGACGTCGTCGGTGTCCACCTCGTCGGTGGTGTCATCGGTACCGTGCTGCTGGGCTTCTTCGCTAACCTGGACGAGGGCACCACGTGGGCGCCGGACGGTGCGCTGAACGGTCTGTTCTACGGCGGTGACTTCACCCAGCTCGCCTCGCAGATCATCGGTGCTCTCGTGGCGATCGTCTACTCGGGCGTGCTGACGCTGATCATCGGCCTCGCGCTCAAGTACACGATCGGCATCCGCGTCGCCGAAGAGGTCGAGGTGGCAGGCATCGACCTCGCCGAGCACGGTGAGACCGCTTACGAGGAGGCTCTGTAAACCATGAAGCTCGTGACTGCAATCATCCAGCCGCACCGCGTCGACGAGGTCCGGGCAGCCCTTGAGGCTGCCGGCGTCAAGGGCGTGACCGTCTCGGAGGCTGCCGGCTACGGCCGCCAGAAGGGACACACCGAGGTCTACCGCGGTGCCGAGTACACCGTCGACCTGGTGCCCAAGACGCGTCTTGAGGTCCTCGTGGACGACGCCGACGCCGCGACCGTGACCGAGGCCATCGTCTCGGCCGCGCAGACCGGCAAGATCGGTGACGGCAAGGTCTGGGTCGTCCCGGTGGACGACGTCGCCCGCGTTCGCACCGGCGAGCACGGCGCGGACGCTCTGTAAGGAGCCATACCGCATATGCCGAGCCGGGACGGTCAGTTCCGCGAAGGCTCGGACGCTGAGGTCCCGCATCCCGATGGGGTGCGGGACCTCAAGCGTCTGAGGCGCGAGCTGGCCGACACGCTGTACCGGGAGGGAGCTCCCGGGAAGTACCGCCGTCAGGCGCTCACCGACCTCACCATCGCGGCCCTCGCCGCGCACTGGGACGAGGCCGCCGAGGGTCTGGAGGAGGGGGTCGCGCTGGGCGCCGTGGGGTCGCTCGGCCGAGGAGACTCGGGGCCGTACTCGGACCTCGACGTGGTGCTCATCCACGACGGTCGCGCGCTCACGTCCGACGCGGTGGCCGAGCTCGCGCAACGGCTCTGGTATCCGATCTGGGACGCGGGTCTCGAGCTCGACTACTCGTCGCGCTCGCTCACCGAGGTGCGCCAGGTCGCGTCCAAGGACCTGCGCGCGGCCTCCGGCCTGCTCGACCTCAGGCCCGTGGCGGGCGACAAGGAGCTCGCGCAGCGCGCGCGCTCCCTCATCTACCAGGACTGGCGCGCCGCCGCGCGCAAGCGGCTGCCCGAGCTGTTCGCCGCGTCGAAGGCGCGCTCCGAGCGCCATGGAGAGCTCGCCTACCTGATCGAGCCGAACCTCAAGGAGGCCAGGGGCGGGCTGCGCGACCTCGTGAGCCTCACGGGCCTGTCCGCGACGTGGCTCACCGACCGGCCGCACGGCGCGGTCGACGAGGCCGGCTCGCACGTCATGGATGTGCGCGACGCGATCCAGATGGAGGTGGGCCGCCCGCAGAACGTGCTGGGCCGCCACCTCGCGGACGAGGTCGCGACGGCCCTCGGCTTCGGCGACCCCGACGACCTGCTCGCCTCGCTCGCGGAGGCGGGACGTGAGATCGCCTACGCGCTCGACATGACCGAGCGCGGCGCGCGGCGCTCGCTCGAACGCTCGGGCGTCGGCTCGCGCGCCTTCCTCGCGCGGCGGCGAGCCCGCGCGCCCCGTCACACCGTCGTGGCCACGGGACTCATCGACGTCGACGGCGAGCTCGCGCTCGCCCCCGGGTACGACGCGACCGCGGACGCCCTGCTGCCGCTGCGCGCCGCCGCGACCGCTGCGTCGACCGGCCTCACCATCACGCCCACGCTCCTCGAGACGCTCGAGCGCTGCCCCGACCTTCCCGAGCCTTGGCCAGCCGAGGCGCGCGAGCACCTGCGCGAGCTCCTGCGAGGCTCCGCCCACCTCATCGCCGTGTGGGAGGCGATCGACCTTGCGGGCCTCGTCGTGCGCGGCCTCCCCGAGTGGGCGGGGGTGCGCAACCGCCCGCAGCGCAGCCCCATCCATCGCTTCACCGTCGACCGGCACATGATCGAGTCCGTCGTCCTGGCCGCGAAGATGCGCAAGTACGAGATCGACCACGACCTGCTGCGGCTCGCACTCCTCGTGCACGACATCGGCAAGCGTGCGGGCGCGACCGACCACTCGATCGACGGCGCCGCGCTCATCCCCGCGATGGGCAGGCGGCTCGGGCTGTCCGCGCGGACGACGGACGATGTCGAGCTGCTGGTGCGTGAGCACCTCACCCTCGCCGACCTCGCCACCACGGAGGACCCTGAGGATCCCGTGACGATCGAGCAGCTGCTCACCGCCGTCGACGATCGGCTGGACCTGCTGGACACGCTGCGCGCGCTCACCGAGTGCGATGCGCGCGCCGCGGGTCCGAAGGCCTGGACGCAGTGGCGCGAGCAGCTCGTGCAGACGCTCTACGTGCGAGCGCGCGCCGCGCTCGTCGCGAGGGGTGACGCCGGCGCCGAGTGAGCCGGCCCCGTCGTCGGCGGGCGCGCAGGGCGGCGGGTAGGCTGGTGCGCCTGAGACACGCCTGAAGGGACACCTGTGTTCGCCAACCTCTCCGATCGCCTCACCGAGACCTTCAAGAGCCTCCGTGGCAAGGGACGGCTGACCGAGGCGGACATCGACGGCACGATCCGCGAGATCCGCCGCGCTCTGCTCGACGCCGATGTCGCCGTGCCCGTCGTCAGGTCGTTCACCGCTGCCATCCGCGAGCGCACGCTGGGCTCCGAGGTCTCCGGGGCGCTGAACCCGGGCCAGCAGGTCGTCAAGATCGTCCACGAGGAGCTCATCGCCGTCCTCGGCGGCGAGCAGCGCCCGCTCACGCTCGCGAAGCACGGGCCCACGGTCATCATGCTCGCTGGTCTGCAGGGTGCCGGTAAGACGACGTTCGCAGGCAAGCTCGCGCATCACCTCAAGGCTCAGGGGCAGACCCCGATCCTCGTCGCAGCCGACCTTCAGCGTCCGAACGCCGTCACGCAGCTCAAGGTGGTCGGCGAGCGTGCGGGCGTTCCCGTGTTCGCGCCCGAGGCTGGTGTCACGCGCGAGGACGAGCGGCCGCACGGCGACCCCGTCGAGGTCGCGCGCCGCGGCCTCAGGGAGGCGCAGGACAAGCAGCACACCGTCGTGATCGTCGACACCGCGGGACGCCTCGGCGTCGACGCGGAGCTCATGAAGCAGGCCGGCGACATCCGCAAGGCGATCGACCCGCACGAGGTCCTGTTCGTCATCGACGCGATGATCGGTCAGGATGCGGTCGCGACCGCGCAGGCCTTCCAGGAGGGCGTCGACTTCACCGGCGTCGTCCTGTCGAAGCTCGACGGCGACGCGCGCGGCGGTGCGGCGCTGTCGGTCGCCCAGGTCACGGGCCGCCCGATCATGTTCGCGTCGGTCGGCGAGAAGCTCGACGACATCGAGGTCTTCCACCCCGACCGCATGGCGTCGCGCATCCTCGACATGGGCGACATCCTCACGCTCATCGAGCAGGCCGAGCAGAAGTTCGACCAGGCCGAGGCCGAGCGCATGGCCGGCAAGATGCAGCGCGGCGAGGACTTCACCTTCACCGACTTCCTCGCGCAGATGCAGCAGCTCAAGAACATGGGCTCGATGAAGAAGATGCTCGGCATGCTGCCTGGCATGGGCGCGATGCGCGACCAGATCGACAACCTCGACGAGCGCGAGCTCGTGCGCACCGAGGCGATCATCCAGTCCATGACGCCGCTCGAGCGCGACAACCCCAAGGTCCTCAACGGCTCGCGCCGCGCGCGCATCGCGGCGGGCTCCGGCATGACCGTCGCGGACGTGAACTCGCTGGTCAAGCGGTTCGAGGACGCGCAGCGGATGATGAAGGCCATGGCCAAGGGCGGCGGCATGCCCGGGATGCCCGGCATGGGCGGCCCCGGAGGCTTCGGCGGGCTGCCCGGCGGCAAGAAGTCCAAGGGCAAGCAGGCGCCCCAGCGCAAGGTCAAGGGCAAGTCCGGCAACCCCGCCAAGCGCGCCCAGCAGGAGCAGCAGGCACGCGCCCGTGCGGCCGGCGAGAAGCCGGCCGCGCCCGCGGGCTCGGCCTTCGGCCTCGGCGCCCCGGCTCCGCAGGAGGACATCGATCCCGCGCAGCTGCAGGCGGATCTGGGCAAGTACCTGAGAAGGTAGGCGCATGGAGTCCGTCGTCCCCACCGTCGCGAGCGACGTGCTGCACCTGACCGGTCCGGTGCTCGCGGGAGACGACGATGTCAGGCCCGAGGCCTGGGTGGTGGACGGCCGCATGGCCTACGAGCCGCCCGCGGGCCGCCGCGTCGATGCCCGGCTGGACGGCGTCGTCGTCCCCGGCCTCGTGGACGTGCACTGCCACGTGGGGCTGGACAGCGGGGGAGCGGTCGAGCCCGACCTCGCGCTCAAGCAGGCGCATCTCAACCGCGACGCCGGCACGCTGCTGATCCGCGACGCGGGGTCGCCGTCGGACACGTCCTTCCTCGACGGCGTCCTGAACGCACCCCGCATGATCCGCGCGGGACGCTTCATCGCGCGCCCCAAGCGCTACCTGCGCCATTACGCGCGCGAGATCGAGGTCGAGGACCTCCCTCGCGTCATGGCGGAGGAGGCCCGCAAGGGCGACGGCTGGGTGAAGATCATCGCGGACTGGATCGACCGCGAGGCCGGCGACCTGACGCCTCTGTGGCCCGCGAAGGTCCTCAAGCAGGGGATCGCCGCGGCGCATGACGAGGGCGCGCGCGTCACCGCGCACACGTTCGCGACCGAGTCGATCGATGCGCTTCTCGACGGCGGCATCGACTGCCTCGAGCATGGGACGGGCATGACGCCCGACCAGATGGCGCAGGCCGCCGACCTCGGCGTGCCCGCGGTCCCGACGCTCCTCCAGGTGGACAACTTCCCCGGCTACGCCGCGCAGGGGGCCGAGCGCTTCCCCGCGTACTCGGCGCGGATGACCCGCATGCACGAGCGCCGACACGCGCAGGTCCAGGCGATGGATGCCGCGGGCATGCAGCTGCTCCTCGGCACCGACGCGGGCGGGACGATCGGCCATGGACGCCTGCCCGAGGAGGCCTTCGCCCTGGTGGAGGCGGGGATCCCTGCCGCGAGCGTGGTCGCCGCGGCGTCGTGGCAGGCGCGTGCGTTCCTTGGCGTCCCCTCGTTGGGCGAGGGTGCGTCGGCCGACCTCGTCGTCTATGCGTCGGACCCGCGCGACGACATCCGCGTCCTTGCGAGCCCCACGCACGTGGTGCTTCGCGGGGTGCGCGTCGCGCCGTAGCGACGCCGTCGGGAGTCACGGACGATGCGCCTCCCGGTTGCGGGATCGGGCCGACACCAGGGAGAGTTGATACGACAACTGATGGGTCCCGCGTGGGGGCGCGGGCCGGGGGAGGCGACGATGACGGCGACGGTGGAGCGGGAGCGCGCCCGCGAGGGGGAACGAAGAGACTGGTGGCCAGACGGTCTCGAGGCGATGATCTGGGTCGTCGCGGCGATCGGCGTCGCGCTCATGCTGCGCAGCGGGAGCCTGCAGATCGCCGCGCCGATCGACCTGGTCTACACGCTCGGCCGCGCGCTCGGCATCGTCGCCGCGGTGCTCCTGCTCACGCAGGTGCTGCTCGTGTCGCGCGCGCCGTACATCGAGCGGTCCGTGGGACACGACCGCACGACCGCGCTGCACACGCGCCTCGGCACGTGGGCGATCATCCTGATGCTCACGCACGCGTCGATCATCACCGGGATGTCCGCGTACTACGACGGCCGAGGCCTGCTCGACCAGTCGATCGCCACGTTCACGTCGGCCTGGTACCTCGCGGCCGCCCAGATCGCCCTGACCGCGTTCCTCGCGGTGCTCGCGACCTCGATCGCGATCGTGCGTCGCAGGCTGCGCTATGAGCGCTGGCACCTGGTCCACGTGCTCGTCTACGTCGGGATCGCGGGCGCGGTGCCGCACCAGTTCCTCGAGGGCTCGACGTTCCGCGACGGCGGGCCCGCGTGGTGGTTCTGGCTCGTGCTGTACGCGTTCGCGTTCGGGTCGCTCCTCGTGTTCCGCTTCGTCCAGCCGCTGTGGCGGCTCGCGCGACACGACGCGCGCGTTTCCGACGTGACGCGGCTGCCCGACGGATCGGTGTCGATCACCGTTATGGGCAGGGACCTCGACGCGCTCGGCGCCAAGTCCGGCCAGTTCATGCTGTGGCGGTTCCTCGATCGGACCCGCTGGCGTGAGGCCCACCCGTTCTCGCTGTCGGCCCGGCCCACGGACACATCGCTGCGCCTCACGGTGCGCCCGTCGGGGGACTTCACGCGAGAGCTCGCGACGCTCGCCGTCGGCACCCGCGTGCTCGCCGAGGGCCCGCTCGGCGTGTTCACGCACCGGGCGCGGCGCGGGCGCGGACTCGTGCTCGTCGCCGCGGGCATCGGCATCACCCCGATCCGCGCGATGCTCGAGGACTGCGACGCGTCGGAGCCATGCACCGTGATCGTGCGCGTGAGCGGCGCCGAGGACGCGCCGCTGCTCGACGAGGTCGAGGACCTCGTCCGGCGCTCGGGAGCCGATCTGCGCGTGCTGCGGGGCCCTCGCGGCGACGGATGGACGCCGCGGGACGCCCCCGGCGGCCTCGCGGACCTCGTCGAGGAGGTCGGCGGGCGTGACGTGTACATCTGCGGTCCGCTCGCGTGGGCGGACGCGGTCGAGGCGGACGCCCGCGCGTGCGGAGTCCCGCCGGCGGCCGTGCATCGGGAGCGGTTCGCATGGTGACGACGAAGGGCGGACAGGCGTGAGAGCGAGCAGGATGACCGCGGTCGCGGTCGGATCGGCGGCGATCGTCGGGGTCGGGTATGCGACGGCGCCGAAGGGGGTCGTGACGCTCGACCTCGCGGAGTCGGTCGACTCGGACGCCGCGGCGGGTGCGGACGATGCGACCGCGTCGCAGGACGCGGAGGATGGCGCGGACGCGGGGACGCAGGACGGCTCGTCGGAGTCCGGAGGCTCCGGCTCCGGGACGTTCGACGGTCCCGTCGTCACGAACATCAAGGGCGACTTCCAGGCGCAGATCGTCGTGCAGGACGGCGTCGTCGTCGAGGTCAACGCTCTCGCGGCGGGAACCTCCGCGGCCGAGTCGCAGCGGATCAATGCCGAGGCCATCCCCGAGCTGTCCGCGCGCGTGATCGAGGCGCAGGACTGGGACGTCGACGCGTACTCGGGGGCGTCCTACACCTCCCCGGGCTTCCTCGAGTCGGTCCACGGCGCCTTCGACGACGCCGGGCTGTAGCCCGATGCCCGTCGTCCCCGACCGGGCGACCCTCACCCGCATCGTCCATGCGATGGCGATGCCGTTCACCGTGCGACTGCGCGGCGTCGAGGACCCCGCGGCCGCCGAACGTGCCGTGGACGCGTTCGAGGCCTCGCTGCGCGAGGCCGACGACCTCCTGTCCCTGTGGCGGCCCGAGACTCCCATGAGCAGGGTCGCCAGGGGAGAGCTGCACGTGGACGATGCGCCCGCCGAGGTCGCGGCCGTGCTCGCCCTCGCCTCGGCGTGGGGCAAGGAGACAGGCGGCGCCTTCGACGCGAGGCTCACCGCTCGCGCCGCGCGCCGCCTGCCGGTGCCGTACCCGCCCGGCGCTCCCGACCCGACCGGCGTCGTCAAGAGCTGGGCCGTCGTGCGCGCGCTACCCACGCTCGCGGCCGCCCGCGCCGAGGGCTGGCTCGTGGACGCGTCCGGCGATGTCGTCGTGGGCGGACAGGGGCAGTGGCGCGTCGGGATCGCCGACCCGCGGACCCAGGGCGACCCCACGGGAACTCGGCCCGTCGACGCGGTGGCTCTCGGCGACGGCTCGGCGCCTCGCCCATGGCGAGCGCTCGCGACCTCGGGCGGCGCGCAGGTCCACGACCACATCTGGGACCCGGTCACCGGCGACGTCGCACGGCACTACCTGCAGGTCTCCGTCCTGGGCGACGACCCGGTGGCGTGCGACGCGTGGGCGACCGCCATCTGCGCGCGAGGCCCTCACGCGCTCGCGCTCGCTGCCGATCGTCAGGTTGCCGCGCTCGCGGTGACCGGAGGACGATCGGAGGGAGGCTACGACGCCCTGACCACCCCCGCGTGGCCGAGCTCGTGGCACTGAGCGTCGATCCCCGGCGACCTCTCCGTCCGCTCTGAGCCGGTTCTCAGATACGGGCGGGAGTATCGATCCTGTCAGGTTGGAGGACACCTGGCGGAGAGACCTCGGGGAGGAGCCCGCATGACCACGATCCAGACGACGCCGCACCACCCGGCACCGGCGCGACGCCCGTCGTCGCCCGTGGCGGGCCGGCCTCGCGCAGCATCGTCGGTCCCCTCCGAGGCGGTCGCGAGGCGGAAGAGCTTCCGCGCCGACATGCTTCAGGCCGCCGTGTGGCTGATCGCCGTCACGGGCATCGCGTTCATGATCCAGTCGGGCGCGTTCCTCGACTCCGGTCTCTGGGGCTGGCTCGGGATGATCTCCCGCGCCCTCGGCATCGTGGCCGCCGTGATGATGCTCGCGCAGCTCCTGCTGGCCTCGCGGGCCCCGTGGATCGACCGCGTGATCGGGCACGACAAGGCGATCCTCCTGCACACCCAGTACGGCGTGACCTCCGTGGTCGTGATGCTTCTGCACATCGCCACCGTCACCATCGCCGACGCCCACACCGGCGGGACCAACGCGGCGTCGCAGCTGATCGACTACTGGTCCTACGACTGGTTCATGGCGTGGGCGCTCGTCTCGCTCGCCGCGACCCTCATCGTCCTGGTCACGTCGTTCGCCTCGGCGCGGGCGCGCATCCCGTACCACAAGTGGCACGCGATCCACCTGCTCAGCTACGTCTCGATCGCGCTCGCGGTCCCGCACCAGTTCCTTCAGGGCGCGACCTTCCGCAGCATGGGGGCCGCCTGGTACTTCTGGTTCGTCCTGTGGGCAGGAGCGGGTGCCGCGTTCCTGTACTGGCGCGTCGTGAAGCCCATCGTCCTCAACCGCCGCCACCGCCTCACGGTGACCGCGGTGGCGCACGAGACCGACGGCTCGGTCACCCTCACGCTCGCCGGCGACGCCGTCTCCCGCATCGGCGCTCGCTCGGGGCAGTTCCTCAACATCGCCTTCGGACGCTACGCGTTCCTTCGCGAGATGCACCCCTACTCGCTGTCCGCCGCCCCCGGCGACACGCTCCGCATCACGGTGAAGCCGCTCGGCGACGCCTCCTCCCGGCTCGGCGACCTCCAGGTCGGCACGGCCGCCTGGATCGAGGGCCCCCTGGGGATCTTCACGCACGAGCAGCGCACCGGACGGGACGTCATGCTCATCGGCGCGGGCATCGGCGTCACGCCGATCCGCGCCCTCCTCGAGGACGCGCCGGGTCACGGATCCGTGTCGGTGATCGTCCGCGGTCGCTCCCGCGAGGAGATCCCGCTGCTCGACGAGATCGAGCAGCTGTCGGCGGATCGCGGGGCCCGATTCGCGACCCTCCTCGGACGCCGCGGCACCACCTGGGGGACCGCGCTCCACCCGGTGACCCTCGTCGGAGCGATCAAGGACCCTAGCGACACCGACATCTACATCTGCGGACCCGAGCAGTGGGGACGTCAGGTCCAGGACGACGCCCTCGCGGCAGGCGTCCCGGCCTACGCGATCCACCGCGAAGAGTTCACCTGGTAAGCGGCGGGGACTCATATGAAGACCTCACGCGCAGTCATGGTCGGCGGAGCCGCCGCCGCGATCCTCACGACAGGGTGGGTCACGGCCCCTCGAGCCGACGAGTCGGTCGCGTACGCCGCATCGTCGGACTCGGACTCGTCAGGAACGACGCTGGGCGACGGCACGGATGATGCCGATGACTCGACCACCGACGACTCGACCACCGACGACTCGACCGACGACTCCGAGTCGAGCGACGACTCGGGCCTCACGCTCGAGCAGGACTCGGGCGACGCATCGACCGACGACTCGACGACCCCCGACGACGCCACCGCTCCCGACGGCTCCGACCGGGGCTTCGGCGACGGCGAGGCGCCTCAGGGCGGAGGCGGCCACGGCGGCCAGGGAGGACCGCCGGGATCCGGCGGCGAGCAGAGCACCGGCACCCTCGACGACTCGGCGACCACCGCGGGCGACACCGACGGCACCTCCTACACCGGCGCATCGGTCCAGACCCGCTACGGCTCGTTCTCGGTGCAGATCACCGTGGTCGACGGCGAGGTGACCGGCATCACCATGGTCGAGTCGGGTCAGACCGACCACGAGTCGATCCAGATCAACTCGAACGCGCTCCCGCAGCTCATGCAGGAGGTCCTCGACACGCAGAGCTCCGACGTCACCTACGTCTCGGGCGCGAGCTTCACCTCGCAGGGCTTCGCACAGTCCGTGGCCGACGCGTTCGACCAGGCGGGGCTGTGATGATCGTCAGCCGCACCGTCGCGCACGCCCCGGCGGCGCACGACCACTCATAAGGCAACACCCCTCGAGGGCGAAAGGAGAGCAGAGATGAAGACAGGACGGGCATTCATGGTCGGCGGCGCCGCCGCGGCCATCCTCACGACCGGTTGGGCGCTCGCACCCCACGCCTCCGGGACCGTCGCGTACGCCTCATCGTCGGACTCGAGCGCGACCGACTCGACATCCACGGACTCGACGACGGATTCGACGTCCACCGATTCGACGGCCGACTCGACGACGGATTCGAGCGCGACCGACTCGACGTCCACGGACTCGACGTCCACCGGGTCGACGAGCGACGCGGCATCGTCGGACTCGAGCACGTCTGACTCGAGCACGTCCGACGCGACGTCCACGGACTCGACGACCACCGGCTCGACGAGCGACACCGCATCGTCCGACTCGACGACCACCGACTCGACGACCTCCGACTCCTCGGCGGACGGCACCTACACGGGTGAGGCGGTCCAGACCCGCTACGGCGTCTACCAGGTGGAGATCACGGTCTCCGGTGGCGAGGTCACCGACGTCACCCTGGTCCAGGAAGGCGCGAGCGACCGCGAGTCGACGCAGATCAAGTCGGTGGCGCTGCCTGAGCTCATCCAGGAGGTCCTGGACACGCAGAGTTCCGACGTCAGCTACATCTCGGGCGCGAGCTTCACGTCGCAGGGCTTCGCCCAGTCGGTGGCCGATGCGTTCGACCAGGCGGGCCTGTGATGGTCCGCGCCGCACACGTCCCCTCATGCCGCGTCCCCAGCGACGACCTCGCCCGCCACGGGCGGAAGGAGAACTGAGATGAAGACCTCACGCGCATTCATGGTCGGCGGCGCCGCCGCCGCGGCCCTGACCGCCGGGTGGGCGCTCACCCCCAAGGACTCGAGCACGTCGGCGTACGCCTCGACATCGGACTCGACGGACACCTCGTCCTCCGACTCCGACGGCACCTACACGGGCGAGGCGGTCCAGACCCGCTACGGCGTCTACCAGGTCGAGATCACGGTCTCGGGCGGCGAGGTCACCGACGTGACCCTCGTGCAGGAGGGCGAGACCGACCACGAGTCGGAGCAGATCAAGTCGGTGGCGCTGCCGGAGCTCATCCAGGAGGTCCTGGACACGCAGAGCTCCGACGTCACCTACGTCTCGGGCGCGAGCTTCACCTCCGAGGGCTTCGCGCAGTCCGTGGCCGACGCCTTCGACCAGGCCGGACTCTGATGATCGTCTCCGCGCACGCCATGGCGATGGAGTTCACGCTTCACGTGGACGACTCCGTCGACAAGGATGTGCTCGCGACGACCATGGATCACGTCGAGCGCGATCTGATCTGGGTGGACGAGGTGTTCTCCACCTTCAAGGAGGACTCCTGCATCTCCCGCATCGGGCGTGGGGAGACCACTGTAGAGGAATGCCCTCCCGCGGTCGCTCAGGTGCTCGACATGTGCGCCGAGTACCGCGACGCCACGGGTGGCGCCTTCGACGCCGTGAGGCCCGACGGTCGCATCGACCCCACCGGCATCGTCAAGACCTGGGCCATGGAACGGGTGCGCTGGCGTCTCGACTCCCTGCCCGTGCGCGGCTGGATGTGGGGATGCGCGGGGGATGCGACGGTCTCCGGCCAGGGCCCGGACGATGGCAGGGTCTGGCGGGTGGGGATCGCTCACCCCGAGAGCCGGTTCCAGTCCGTCGGCACGGTCGTGCTCGGTGGCCGGAGGACCGCCATCGCGACCTCCGGGACCACGATCCACGCGGACCACATCTGGCCGACGACCGACGACGGCGCGAGGTATGTTCAGGCGAGCGTGGTCGGAGACGACCTCGTCGCATGCGACGCCTGGGCCACCGCGATCGTCGCTGGTGGCGAGAAGGCCGCGCTCGCGGCGCAGGAGCACGGTCTCGACGTGCTCGCGCTGCGCCTCGTCGACGGCAAGGTGCTCGCGGACCGCTCGCCCGGCTGGAGCTGGGCGGCCTGAGGCCCGCGCGTCGCCGCAGGGCGCCCGCATCTGGCATACTTGACCGCTAGCGCGTACGGCCCTCTACCCGTGCGAGCGATTCGTCTTGCCGGACCGACCTCCCCGTGATTCCCCGGGGGCGCGAGGTCAGGCTCATACCGAATGATCAAGGAGACCGCAGCATGGCTGTGAAGATTCGTCTGAAGCGCTTCGGCAAGAAGCGCGCCCCGTTCTACCGCGTCGTCGTCATGGACTCGCGCACCAAGCGCGATGGCCGTGCCATCGAGGAGATCGGCAAGTACCACCCCACCGAGGAGCCCTCGGTCATCGAGATTGACTCCGAGCGTGCGCAGTACTGGCTCTCCGTCGGCGCGCAGCCGACCGAGCAGGTCACGGCGCTGCTGAAGCTGACCGGCGACTGGGGCACGTTCAAGGGCGAGAAGGGTGCCACGAGCACCGTCAAGGGCGCTGCCGCCAAGGTCGACGCCGCCGACGCCATCAAGGCTCACGCCGACGCCGCGGAGAAGGCCAAGGCCGCCGCCGCCGCGAAGAAGGCCGACGACGCGAAGGCTGCCGCCGCTGAGGCTGAGGCCGCCGAGGCGCCCGCCGAGGACGCGGCCCCTGAGGCCGCCGAGTCCGAGGAGAACTAAGCGATGGTCCTCGACGCCCTGGAGTTCCTTGTCCGCAGCATCGTCCGCAACCCGGACGACGTGCGCGTCACCGAGCGCTCGGGGCGTCGAGGCACCACGCTGAACGTGGTCGTCCACCCCGACGACCTCCCGCGCGTGATCGGCCGCCGTGGCCGCACCGCGCAGGCGATCCGCACCGTGGTCGACGCCGTCGCGCGCGATGACGTGCGGGTCAACATCGTCGACGTCGCCTGACGTCCATGGCGGACATCGTGCTCCGCGCCCAGCGCCCCTCGGTCGGCAGGCTCGTCCTGCCAGGCCTGGGGGCGTTGTTCATGCTCGCGCTCTCCGTCGTCTCGATCGCCAACGTCGTGATCGCCCCCGCGACGGTCGCCGTCGTCCTCATGGTCGTGATCGTGCCGACCACGGCGTGGCTGTGGTGGGATCTCGCGAAGGCGCTCGGGCTCGCCCCGCTCGCGAAGGCCGAGATCTCCTCCGACGCGATCGTCGTGCATGCCCCGATGCTCGGATGGCGGGGACGGCGGAAGGCCATGGTCCCGGGAGCCCTGGTCAAGGTCGACGTCCTTCGCCAGTCGGGATTCATGGGCGCGACGTACCTGTACACGTTCTCGCAGGACGATCACAGGACGACCGTCGTCGGGCCCGCCTCGGTGCGTGAGGCGGATCTCGACGCCTTCGCCGACGCGCTCGCTGAGGTCGACAGCCCGCTTGAGATCGGGGTCATGGAGCTCGGCAGGGGACGAGGCCGCCGCTAGGCGGTCAGTGGCCGGCGAACCACCGGCTCGCGTGCGAGGTCCACAGCAGCGCGAGCGTCACCATCGCGAGCACGGACGACACGGCGACGGTGCCGAGCGCGGTCCAGCCGAGCATCCCCCAGGCGGCGCCCTGCGTGCCCAGGCGCGTCACCAGCAGCCCCGACACCATCGCTCGCACCATCGGCGTGCCGTCCGGCAGCAGCACCGCCACCGCCCCGGTGAGGATGCCGAGGGCGAGGAGCGCGGACCCGATCAGCGCGAGTCGCTCCGCGGAGCCGCCCGCGCGCTCCACCGCCGACTCGTCGAGCGCCATCGAGAGCGCCGCCACGCCGGCCACCGTGTCGAGAGCAGCGGTGCTCCATGCGAGCGCGGTCGCCGCGACGACCGTGCGAGGGCGGGTACGTGCCATCGTCCACCTCCGTGCGGGGCCCTCCGGTCCATCGGCCCTGGCAATAGCGTGGCATCTGGTGTCAGATGATGCGAGTTGGACGCTCCGGAGGATGCCCAGGGCAGTCCCTGCGGAGTCGAGGGGCCGCCTGCCTCGGTGCCCGGCCCTAGGCTTGTCCGCATGAACGTGACTGTGGCGCGCATCGGACGCGCGCATGGCTTGAAGGGCGAGGTGACGGTCGAGCTCCGCACGGACGTGCCGGAGGAGCGGCTCGCGAAGGGGGCCGTCTTCGCGACGGAGCCCGCGGAGGCGGGGCCGCTCACGATCGCGAGCACGCGGGTGCAGGCGGGTCGCTGGTACGTGCGGTTCGAGCAGATCGCGGACCGCAACGCCGCTGACGCGGCCCGCGGCGTGTCTCTCGTGATGGACGCCGACGAGGGCGACGAGGACGATGCCTGGTACGTCCACGAGCTCGTCGGCCTGACGGCCGTGCGCCCCGATGGCACGGAGATCGGCACGGTCGTGGATCTGCAGTCGATGCCCGCCCAGGATCTCCTGGTCGTCAAGCAGCCGGGAGGTTTCCGGGCGATGATCCCGTTCGTCACGCAGTTCGTGCCCGAGGTGGACGTCGAGGCCGGCCGCGTCGTGCTCGATCCTCCGCATGGGCTGCTCGCGGGCGAGGAGCCCGAGGCGACCGGCGAGACGACGGGGGGCTGACGTGCGCGTCGATGTCGTGACGATCTTCCCCGAGTTCTTCCAGGTGCTCGACGTGTCGCTGCTGGGCAAGGCGCGCCAGGCGGCGCTCGTCGAGACCCACGTGCACCAGCTGCGCGACTGGGCGGCGTTCAAGGCCGACGGCACTCCCGACGCGCACCGCACCGTGGACGATGCGCCGTTCGGCGGCGGCGCGGGCATGGTGATGAAGCCCGACGTGTGGGGCAAGGCGTTGGACGATGTGCTGCAGCCGGGTGCGGTGCTGCTCATCCCGAGCCCTGCCGGCGTGCCCTTCACCCAGGCGCTGGCGGCCGAGCTCGCTCAGGCGCCCCAGATCGTGTTCGCGTGCGGGCGCTACGAGGGCATCGACGCGCGCGTCGCCGAGCATTACGCGGGCGCCGGCTTCCGCGTGCTCGAGGTCAGCCTCGGTGACTACGTGCTCAACGGGGGAGAGGTCGCGGCCTTCGCGATGATCGAGGCGATCACGCGCCTGATCCCGGGCTTCATGGGCAACGCCGAGTCGATCGTCGAGGAGTCGCACTCCGATGGTCTGCTCGAGTACCCGTCGTACACGCGGCCCGCGTCGTGGCGCGGTCATGACGTGCCCGACGTCCTGCTGAGCGGCCACCACGGGAGGGTGGCCGAGTGGCGCCACGAGCAGCAGGTGGAGCGCACGCGCGAGCGTCGGCCCGACATGCTCGCGGCGCTCGAGCCCGGTGAGTCCGGCTCGTAGCAGGGGGCGATCGTTGGGGATGCCGGGGACGATGTGGCACAATGGTCAGTCGGCGCGCCCGGCGCTCACACCTGCCACAGGGGGTGGAGCATCGGCCCGGAGCGCGGCATTCACTTACGTAGCCTTCGGGCAGAACCGCATGGTGACCTGTGGCATGTGCGAGGAGAGACGTCATGCAGAAGCTTGACTCCGTCGTCGCGGGCCAGATCCGCGATGACATCCCGGACTTCCGCGCCGGTGACACCGTCAACGTCCACGTGAAGGTCATCGAGGGCAACCGCTCGCGTATCCAGGTCTTCAAGGGCGTCGTGATCGCCCGCCACGGCAAGGGCATCGGCGAGACCTTCACGGTCCGCAAGATCTCGTTCGGCGTGGGCGTCGAGCGCAAGTTCCCGATCAACGCGCCGACCATCGACAAGCTCGAGGTCGTGTCGCGCGGTGACGTGCGTCGCGCGAAGCTGTACTACCTCCGCGGTCTGCGCGGCAAGGCCGCTCGCATCCGCGAGAAGCGCGAGAACTAGTCATCAGCGCATCCACGCAGCAGCCGGCGGACGGGGAGCCAACCCCGTCCGCCGGCGCTCGTGTATGGGCCTGGTTCCGGGAGATCGGGATCATCGTCGTCGCGGCGCTGGTCCTGTCCCTCATCATCAAGACCTTCTTCTTCCAGTCGTTCTGGATCCCTTCCGGGTCGATGCATCCGACGCTCGTGGAGGGCGACCGCATCCTCGTCACCAAGTGGCGTCCGGATCCCCTCGAGCTGCGGCGCGGCGACGTCGTCGTGTTCAAGGATCCGGGAGGCTGGCTCTCCGGCTCTGAGACCGTCGAGGCCACGGGCGTGCGCAAGGTCGCGCAGGACGTCCTGCAGTTCGTCGGGCTTCTGCCCGAGGATGCGGGCGAGCACCTGGTCAAGCGCGTGATCGGCCTGCCCGGCGACGAGATCGTGTGCGAGAGCGCCGACAGCCAGGTGATGGTCAACGGCGTCTACCTCGACGAGGACTACCTCGCCGAGGGCTCCCAGCCGTGCGGCGCCGAGTTCACCGTCACCGTCCCCGACGACTCGCTGTGGGTCATGGGCGACAACCGGGACAACTCCGCCGACTCCCGGTATCACATGGGACTTCCCGGCGGCGGCTCGATCCCGCTCAGCTCCGTCGTCGGAACCGCCTTCGTGACGGTCTGGCCGATCGAGAACTGGGGTGGCATCGGCAACCCGCTCGTGGATTCGGGCCAGGCCTGATCCGTGCTCACCGCCGTCTCGCTCGAGCATGAGCGCGCCCTGTGGGACGCCGGCGCCCGCGTGGTCGCCGGCATCGACGAGGTGGGCAGGGGAGCGCTCGCCGGCCCCGTGAGCGTGGGGCTGTGCGCCGTCGCTCCGCGCGAGGACTGGCCTGACGGCCTCGCCGACTCCAAGCAGCTCACCCCCGCGAGGCGGGACCGGATGGCCATCGAGCTCGCCGACTACGGCGTCGCGCGAGCCGTGGCCCACGCGCAGGCGAGCGAGATCGATGAGCACGGCATCGTCGGCGCGCTGCGGCTCGCCGGCCTGCGCGCACTCGCCTCGCTCGCCGCTGACGGCGTCGTCGTCGACGCGATCCTGCTCGACGGCACGCACGACTGGCTCACCCCGCCCGCCGCCGACCTGTTCGCCGCCGACGCCGGCGACCCGCTCGTCGTCCTGGTTCCAGACGCCCCTCCCGTGGCCCCGGTCACCACCGTCGTCAAGGGCGACGGCAAGTGCGCGTCCATCGCCGCCGGGTCGGTCCTCGCGAAGGTCGAGCGCGACGCGCTCATGACCGCTGCGGACGCCGATCACCCCGCGTACGGGTGGGCGCGCAACAAGGGCTACGGCGCCCCGGTGCACCTCACGGCGCTGCGCAAGCAGGGACCGAGCCCGCTGCATCGGCTCAGCTGGTCGCTTCCTCAGCGCGACGTGTAGGCGCCACGCACGGGTCACATCGCGTCACCGCGGCGCTCATCGGCCACAATGGGAGGGTGAGCAGCGAGGACCTGGAGAACTACGAGACCGAGGCGGAGCTGGCGCTCTACCGTGAGTACCGCGACGTGGTGGGCCTGTTCCAGTACGTCGTCGAGACCGAGCGTCGGTTCTATCTGGCGAACAAGGTCGACCTTCAGGTGCGGGCCTCCGGTGGGGACGTCTACTTCGAGGTCAGCATGACGGACGCCTGGGTGTGGGACGTGTACCGCTCGGCGCGGCTCGTGAAGAAGGTGCGCGTCGTGACGTTCAAGGACGTCAACATCGAGGAGCTCGCGCACGACGACGACCCGACGATCCCGGACATCAGGCAGCTCCGAGGGAGATAGTTCACACGTGGTTGACTAAATCTTGCAGAGTCTGCAACAATGCAGAACATGCAAGATTTGATCGAGGCGACCCCCCAGGCCTGTGAGGGGCTGCGTGAGCGCAAGCTGCGGCTCGCGCGCAACGCCACCCAGAAGGCCGCGATCGAGCTGTGCCTCGAGCACGGCCTCGACGCCGTCACGGTCGAGATGATCGCCGACCGCGCGGGCATCTCCGCCCGCACGTTCTACAACTACTTCGGCACCCGCGAGGCCGCGCTGATCGGCGAGGGCCGACCCGAGCCGACCGAGGCGCACATCGCCCGGTTCATCGAGCGCGACGACGCGAGCGACGTCGAGGCCTTCGCCCTCATGATGACGTCCGCGTGGATCGAGGCCGAGCCCGACGCCGAGCTCTTCACCCTGCGCCATCGACTGTTCGAGGCGGAGCCGACGCTCGCCGCCGCCAACCTGTCCCGCATCGGCGACGCGCGCGAACGACTCGCCGACATCGCCGCCCTGCGCCTGCGCGCCCAGCGCCCCGACCTCGACGGGGAGGCGCTCGCGCTCGAGTCCTCGCTCGTCGTCGCGCTCGCCATGGGCGCGCTCCAGACCATCGGACGACGCTGGCTCGCGAGCGGCTCCGACATCTCCCACATGAAGCAGATGATCCACGAGCTCGTGCCGATCGTCCGTCGCCTCACCCAGACCTCTCGCCACTAGGCGAGCACCATCGCAAGGAGTTCCCGTTGACTGACATCACTGCTGAGCCGCGCCCTGACGCGGCCGCCGCGCCCGACCGGCGCGGCATCCTCCTCGTCTTCGTCGGCCTCATGACAGCCATGCTGCTGTCCGCGCTCGACCAGACGATCTTCTCGACCGCGCTGCCGACCATCGTCGGCGACCTCGACGGCGTCGACCACATGCTGTGGGTCACCACGGCCTACATCCTCGCCGCGACGATCATGATGCCGGTCTACGGCAAGCTCGGCGACCTTGTCGGCCGCAAGTCGCTCTTCCTCGGAGCGATCGGACTGTTCATGATCGGCTCGGTCGTCGGGGCGCTGTCCACCGGCATGACCGAGCTCATCGTCGGGCGCGCGATCCAGGGGCTCGGAGGCGGTGGCCTCATGATCCTGTCGCAGGCCGTCATCGCCGACATCGTCCCGGCGCGCGAGCGCGGCAAGTACATGGGGCTCATGGGCGGCGTGTTCGCGCTCGCGTCCGTGATCGGCCCGCTGCTCGGCGGCTGGTTCACCGAGTCCGTCGGCTGGCAGTGGTGCATGTGGATCAACGTGCCGCTCGGCATCCTCGCGATGGCCTCGGTCGCGATCTTCCTCCACCCGGCCCCGCAGGACCGTGAGAAGCCCAAGCTGGACATCGCCGGCATGCTCCTCATCGCGATCGCCTCGGCCTCGCTCGTCCTCGTCACGTCGTGGGGCGGCGGCCAGTACGAGTGGGACTCGGCGGTCATCCTGTCGCTCATCGGCCTCACCGTGGTCGCGGGCATCGCGTTCGTGATGGTCGAGCGTCGCGCCGTCGAGCCGATCATGCCGATGACGCTGTTCACCGAGCGCAACTTCACGCTCACGACCGGCGCGGGCCTGCTCATGGGCATCGCGATGTTCGGCACGCTCGCGTACATGCCCACCTACCTTCAGATGGTGGCGCAGGTCGACGCGACCGAGGCCGGCCTGCTCATGATCCCGATGATGGGCACGATGCTGCCCACGTCGATCATCGTGGGTCGCGTCGTCAGCAGGACGGGCCGGTACAAGTGGTACCCCGTCTCCGGCGCGGTCGTGATGGCCGCCGCGATGTACCTGCTGTCGACCATGACCTACGACCAGCCGCTGTGGCTGACCTGCGCCTACCTCGCGGTCTTCGGCGCGGGGCTCGGACTGATGATGCAGACGCTCGTCCTCATCGTGCAGAACACGTTCCCGCTGCGCATGGTGGGCACCGCGACCGCGGCGAACAACTACTTCCGCCAGATCGGCGCCTCGCTCGGCGCCGCCGTCGTCGGCTCGATCTTCACCAACAACCTGGTGGACCTGCTGTCCGACCGCGTCGCTGCCGGCACCGCCGACCTCAGCGACGCCAACTCGCTCACGCCGTCCGCGGTGCTCGAGCTTCCGCAGGAGATGCAGGACGTCATCGTGAGCTCGTACAACGACGCGCTCACCCCTGTGTTCCTCTACATCGTGCCGCTCGCGCTGATCGCGCTCGTGCTGCTCATGTTCGTCAAGGAGGTGCCGCTGCGCACCACGCTCGAGCGCGACGAGGCCGCGGCGTCGGCCGCGGACGGCGCGGACATGGACGATGCGGGAGTCGACGCCGAGTCCGGGATCGCACCGGTCCTGGTCGGGGCCGCGGACGATGCGAGGGCTCAGGAGCCGGCCGACCGCTGACATCGTCGTGGGCGCCTCGCGCGGGTCCTCAAGGCCTGCGCGGGGCGCCCGCGTCGTTCGTGGCGAAGAATTTACGCGTCCGTAACCCGGCGGCGCCGTGGGACGTCTCGAATGGCCGAAGGCGCCCGCGGGAGACGGCAGGATGGTGGCACGGAGGCGCGCCATCGGCGGGCTCGGACGAGACGGGGGCAAGCATGGCCGGATCGAGCATCCTCGAGGGCAACAGCTTCCGCGCGGACGCGGGGGAGCGGCTCGGCGAGCGCGCTGCCGCGCTGATCGACGACCGTGCCAGGCTGCTCGGGCCGGCCTATCGGCTGTTCTACTCCCGGCCGGTACACCTCGTGCGAGGCGAGGGAACGTACCTGTACGACGCCGACGGGGTCGAGTACCTCGACGTCTTCAACAACGTGCCCGCGGTCGGGCACGGCAACGAGCGGGTCGCTCAGGCGGTGGGCGCTCAGGCCGCGACGCTCAACACGCACACCCGGTACCTCCTCGACGGGCTCACCGCCTACGCCGACGACCTGCTCGGCACGATGCCAGGGCTCGACCAGGTGATGTTCACGAACTCCGGATCGGAGTCCAACGACCTCGCGATCCGCGTCGCGCGTGCGGCGACCGGCGGCACGGGCATCATCGTCACGAGCGAGGCGTACCACGGGACGTCGTACCTCACGTCCGGCGCGAGCCCCGCGATGGGCGAGGGATTCGCGCTGCTGCCGGAGGTCCGCGTGATCCCGGCGCCCGACACCTACAGGCTCGGGGACGATGCGGTGGACGCGGCCTCGCTCGGCGCCTGGATGGCCGCGCGCTACCGGGAGGCGGTGGACTCCCTCGCTGACGCAGGGCTCAAGCCCGCGGCGCTGCTGCTCGACTCGATCATGGCGTCGGACGGCGTGTTCCCCGATCCCCGTGGCTTCCTCGCCCCCGTGCTCGACGCGGTCCACGGCTCGGGTGCGATGTGGATCGCCGACGAGGTGCAGACCGGGCTCGCACGCGTCGGGGACGCGATGTGGGGCTTCGAGCGCCACGGCATCGTCCCCGACCTCGTGACGTGCGGCAAGGCGATGGGCAACGGCATCCCCGTGTCCGCGATGGCGGCGCGCTCCGAGGTCCTCGCGCCGTTCGCGACGCGGGTGCCGTACTTCAACACCTTCGGGGGCAACCCGGTCTCGATCGCGGCGGCTCAGGCGGTGCTCGACGAGATCCGCGACCGCGATCTGATGGCGTCCGCGGCGAAGGTCGGCGCGGTGCTGCGCGACGGGATCCGTGCGATCGCCGCGGACCATCCTCGCCTCGCCGATGTGCGTGGAACGGGCCTGTACAACGCGGTCGAGGTGGTCCGCGACCCCGCGACCCGCGTCGCCGACACGGATGCGGCGCTCGCGCTCGTCAACGCTCTGCGCGAGCGGCGGGTGCTCGTGTCGCCCTCGGGCCCGGCCTCCAACGTCATCAAGGTCAGGCCCCCGCTCGTGTTCGGGATGCGCGAGGCCGAGCGGTTCCTGACCGAGCTCGCGGGAGCCGCGTCCGACCTCGGCCTCTGACCCTCGCGGTGGGTCTCGGGGTGGCACCCCCGTCGTCAGCGTCGTCCCCAGGACCTCGCGATCCCGGCCGCATCCACAGTCTCGAGACCCTCGCCCCCGAGCAGGCGGCGCGCCGCCCACGCTGGCACTCACGGAGGTGAGGCATGGCGGCGAAGGACGCGGTGGGCAGGTACGGGGAGGATCTCGTCGTGCGGCGGCTGGCCGAGCGGGGCTGGGTGGTCCTCGCGAGGAACTGGAGGTGCCGCGAGGGCGAGATCGACATCGTCGCCACCGAAGGCGACGCGCTCGTGGTCGTCGAGGTCAAGACCCGGCGCGGCGCGTCGATGGGCGCGCCGCAGGAGGCGGTGACGGTTCGCAAGCTCGCCCGGCTGCGCAGGCTCGCCGCGGCGTGGCTGGCCGCCCAGGACCGAAGGTGGCCGGAGGTGCGGATCGACGTGGTCGCCGTGACGCTTCCGCGCGCGGGCGCCGCGCGCCTCGAGCACCTCAGGGCCGTCGGATGATCGGACGCACCCGCTCCGTGGTCCTCGTGGGTCTCACCGGGCACCTGATCGAGGTCGAGGCGCATCTCGCCGCCTCGCTTCCCGCCTTCACGATCGTCGGTCTGCCCGACACGGCGCTGGGCGAGGCGCGCGACAGGGTGCGGGCGGCGACGTCGTCCTCGGGGCTGCTCTGGCCCGCGCGCAGGGTGACGGTCAACCTCACTCCGGCGTCCCTGCCCAAGTCGGGCTCCGTCACGGACCTCGCGATCGCCGTCGCGGCCCTCGTGGCCGCCGACCAGATCCCTCCCGCGGCCCCCGCGTCGGCCGTGCATCTTGGAGAGCTCGGCCTCGACGGTCGCGTGCGGCCGGTGCGCGGGATCCTGCCGATGGTCGCCGGCGCGGTCGAGGCAGGTCTGACGCGCATCGTGGTGCCGGTCGGGAACCTCGCGGAGGCGAGGCTCGTGGAGGGCGCCGACGTGCTCGGGGTCGCGAGCCTCGCCGAGCTGCTCGCGATGTACGGCAGCACCGAGGCGGTCGCGACCGCGTCCGAGCCCGTTCTCGAGGCGCCGCCGCCGGTGTCGCACGCGAACCGCGTCGACCTGTCCGATGTCCAGGGCCAGGCGGACGCCCGGTGGGCGCTCGAGGTCGCTGCGGCAGGCGGTCACCATCTCCTCATGACCGGGCCTCCCGGCACGGGCAAGACGATGCTCGCGGAGAGGCTGCCGGGAATCCTCCCCGACCTGCCCGCGCGCGAGGCGGTGGCGGCCACCTCGGTCCACTCGCTCGCGGGCACTCTCGATCCCTCCGCAGGCCTGATCAGCCGACCGCCGTTCGAGGCACCCCACCACAGCGCGAGCGCGGCCGCGATCGTCGGCGGCGGGGCACGGCTGGCCCGACCCGGCGCGATCTCCCGCGCCCACGGCGGCGTGCTGTTCCTCGACGAGGCACCGGAGTTCTCGGCGCGCGTGCTGCAGACCCTCCGCCAACCGCTCGAGTCCGGTGAGATCGTGCTGCACCGCGCGCACGGCGCGGTCCGCTATCCGGCCCGCTTCCAGCTGGTGCTCGCCGCGAACCCATGCCCCTGCGGTCGCTTCCACGGCAACGGAGCCGGATGCACCTGCACCCCGCTCGAGCGACGTCGCTACCTGAGCAGGCTGTCCGGGCCGCTCCTGGACCGCGTCGACCTTCAGGTCGCGGTCCTTCCGGTCAGGCTCGGCGCCGCAGCAGGAGGTGAGGCGGAGAGCAGCGTCGAGGTCGCGGCGCGCGTCGCGGCGGCGAGGCGACGGGCGCGTGAACGGCTCGCAGACGCGGGATGGCGGATGAATGCCGAGGTGGCGGGCGCCTGGCTGCGCGCGCGCACGTCGGGTCCAGCGTGTGCGCCAGCGTGGCGCGCGCTCGAGCGGGGCCTCGTGTCCGCGAGGGGAGCGGACCGCGCGTTGAGAGTCGCGTGGACCCTCGCCGACCTCGATGGGGACGAGGCTCCCGGAGCCGCGCACGTCGAGCAGGCCTTGCTGCTGCGCAGGGGCGACTCATGAGACCTGCGGGGAGCAGGGTGGTTGGCGAGAGTGGGAGGCGAGCTGATCATGGCGGACATCGCTGAGGCAGACGCATGGGTCGCGTGGAGCGCCCTCGCGGAGCCCCTCGACGCCTCGGCAGGGGCGCTGCTCGCCTCCCTCGGGCCGCTCGAGGCGCTGCGATGGCTGCGCGAGGCGGGCCCGAGCCGGTCCAGGGCGCAGGCCGGGCTTCTCGAGCGGCTCGGCCCTGACGTGGACTCGCGCGCCCTCGGGCGGATCGCGGCCGCGACGGAGCGCTGGAGCCAGCGGCTGGCCGGCGCCGATCCCCGCGAGCTGCGGCGTCGCACGGCCGCCGCCGGCGCGGAGGTCGTGACCCCTGCTGACGACGGGTGGCCCGTGACGATGCGTGACCTGGGCCCCGCGATGCCGTCGGCGCTGTACGTGCGGGGAGGGCAGATCGCCCCGCTCCTCGCCGGAGCCGTCGCGCTCGTCGGGTCGCGAGCCGCGACGTCCTACGGCGAACACGTGGCCGCCGACCTGGCGGCGGGCATCGTGGGTGACGGTCGAGCGGTCGTCTCGGGAGGCGCCTACGGGATCGATGCTGCGGCGCACCGGGGAGCGCTCGCGGCGGGCGGCCCGACGGTCGCGGTGATGGCCGGAGGAGTGGATCGCTGGTATCCGACGGGTACCGCGAGCCTGCGGGACGAGGTCGTCCGGAGCGGCTGCGTGGTGAGCGAGGTGCCTCCGGGCCGGGCGCCGCATCGGAGCAGGTTCCTCAGCCGCAACAGGCTGATCGCGTGTGCCGCCGGAACCGTGGTGGTGGAGGCGGCGTATCGTTCGGGCGCGCTCAGCACGGCCCGTCATGCCGCAGAGCTCGGACGCCCCGTGGGCGCAGTGCCGGGGCCGGTGACCTCGGCCGCCTCGGCGGGATGCCATGCGCTGGTGCGCGACGTCGGGGCGGTGCTCATCACGTCCGCAGCCGAGGCGCTCGAGCTCGTGGGGCCGATCGGGTCGGGCGGCCCTCCCGAGAAGCGCGACGAGGACGGATTCGCGTCCCAGGCGGAGCGCGCGGCCTTCGACGGCGTGGGCCCGCGCGGAGCGTCTCTCGAGCAGGTCGCGCTGTCCGCGGCCCTCACCCCCAGTGAGGCCAGGCGGGCGTTGGCCGGGCTCGCCTCAGCGGGGCGGGTCGAGCTCGTCGAGGGGACCTACCGCAGACGCCGCGCGGCATGAGGGCAACCAGGCCCGTGGGTCGCTGCGGCGGCCTCTCCAGGCTGGTAAACGGACAAAAGGGTGACATCTGAGAATATTCTCAGAAATAGATGTGACAAATGTGACTAGAGGGGTTGATTTGACTGGAGTGACGATGCCAGGGTGTCGATATGCCGATAACGCCACGGGCCGCGCACAGCGCGTTGCTCACCGCCTTCGAGGGTCACCTGCGCCATGAGCGCGGCCTCTCGGAGAACACGGTGCGCGCCTACGTGGGCGACCTTGCGCACCTTGTGGACTCGCTCGGCCAGCCCGAGGCCGACGTCGACGCGCTGCTCACCGCGGTAGCGCTCGCCGACCTTCGCGCGTGGCTCGCGACGATGGCGGCCGAGGGCCTGAGCAGGACGACGCTCGCGCGGCGCGGCGCATCGGTCCGCTCGTTCTACGCGTGGGCGCACGACTCGGGCCGACTCGACGCCAACCCCGCGCTGCGGCTCGCCTCGGCCAGGCCCGCCTCCACGATCCCCGACGTGATCTCGACGCACGACGTGCTCACCCTGCTCGAGGTCGCGCGTCAGCGCTGCGACGACGGCGACGCCATGCACCTGCGCGATTGGGTCGCCGCCGAGCTGCTGTACGCGACCGGCATGCGCGTCGGCGAGCTCGTCGGAGTCGACGTCGTCGATGTCGATCTGCGCGAGCGCCTCGTGCGGGTGATGGGCAAGGGCGGCAAGGAGCGCATGGTGCCCTTCGGAGAGCCCGCGGCCAAGGCCGTTGAGGAGTGGCTCGCGCGGGGACGTTCCGCGCTCGCGAACGCCGCCTCCGGCGACGCGCTGCTCGTCGGTCGGCGGGGCACCCGCGCCGACCAGCGGCAGGTGCGGGAATCGATCCACCGCCTGTGCCGGCTGGCGGGCGTGCCGGACATCGCGCCGCATGGGCTGCGCCACAGCGCAGCCACGCACCTGCTCGACGGGGGCTCCGATCTCCGCTCGGTCCAAGAGGTTCTCGGTCACGCGAGCCTCACCACCACCCAGCGATACACCCATGTCTCCGCAGAACGGCTGCGGTCCGCCTACCAACTCGCACATCCGCGCGCATAAGAGGGGAATGCCATGTCGGAGCTGAACACGGTGCTGAAGCACCTCGAGTCCACACCTGAGCCACAGGAGGTCCGCGCGCAGGCGCCGACGGCGGAGGGAGACCGACGGTGGACCGCGCTGCAGCACGGAGACGTGCACGAGCGCCGGGCCGCGCGCGACACGATCATCACCGACTACGCGCCCCTCGTGACCCACGTCGCGTCGCGCATGATCGGCCGCCTTCCGGAGTCCGTCGAGCTGGGCGACCTGGTCTCCTACGGCATGTTCGGGCTCATCGACGCGGTCGAGAAGTTCGAGCCGGAGCGCGGATTCAAGTTCGAGACCTACGCGAGCCAGCGCATCCGCGGCGCCATCATCGACGAGCTCCGCGCGGCGGACTGGGTCCCGCGCTCGGTGCGAGCGAAGGCTCGCGCGGTCGAGACCGCCACGCGGCAGCTCGAGCAGCGGCTCCAGGGTCGCGTCACGGACGAGATGATCGCCGAGCAGCTCGAATGGCAGACTGCCGAGGTCCGCACGGTGCGGGCCCAGGTGGCGCTCAGCCATGTCGCGGCCCTCGACACCCTCGGGGGCGTGGGGGACGACGTGACCGCCCTCGACACCGTGGCCGCGCTCGCGGTGCCGGGCGCGTCGCGCAGCGTGGAGCACCACGAGACCCGCTCGCTCCTTGCCGACGCTGTCCAGCAGGTTCGCGAGAGGGAGCAGGAGGTGCTCCGGCTGTACTACTACGAGAACCTCACGCTCGCCCAGATCGGCAAGATCCTCGGCGTCACGGAGTCGCGGGTCTCGCAGATCCACTCGGCCGCGGTGAAGAAGCTGCGCGAGACCCTCGTCAAGACCGGAGCGTTCAGCTGACGTCCACCGCCTTGAGGCGGATCGGGCCCCACCCGGCGGTCCAGTCGAGCGGGTCCAGGTAGACGTCACCGCGCTTGAGGCCCCAATGGAGGCAGGCCCGCGGAGCGCAATGTCCGACGTCGGGGTCCGTCGCCGACTCCTGCACCGTGCCGATGGCCTCGCCTGCCATCACGATGTCTCCCGCGGAGACGGTCGCATCGACCGGCTGCAGCGTCGTCCGCAGGCCTGCGGTCACCGAGACCACCACGACCCCACGGCCCGCCACGACGCCCGCGAAGGTCACCTCGCCAGTGGCGGGGGAGAGCACCGCGGCGCCGACCACGGTCGAGAGGTCCACTCCACGATGTCCTGGCAGCCAGTCCTTGGATGGGATATCGGCCCCGTGGAGCACGAGCATCCGTGTCGTCGGTGGCTGCAGCAGCGGTTCCGGAATGATGCCTGGGGAATCCGACGCGGTGGCCACCGACGCCGTCGTGGCCTCGGCCGAGACTCCGACGCCGAGCATCAGGATCAGCGCCGCTGTGAGCGCGTACGCGGGGCGAGTATGGGGCAGGTTCATGGGGCGAGCCTCGCCGGACGGAGCGCCCCGCGCTCGCGTGCGACCGCGCGCTGGGGAAGGCCCTGTCAGGCGTCGGGCCTGGGGACGACGACGCCGTCGTCCTCCGGTCGCTGAGGCAAGGCCTCGTCAGGTATGATCGACCCCGCATCCGGCATGCCCGGATGACGTCGCGCGCCTATCGCGCCCGGGACCGTCTCGCACGGAACCGGGAGGCGCCGGGGACGCAAGGTCCGAGTTCGCTCGGTGCGGAACCGCGCAGGTGCCAGGGATCCGCTCCCACCCAGGGAGCGGATCGTCAACCGAACAACGGCGGGTGAGCCCGCCACGACATCATGCACGTGGCATCGCGTGCGGAAAAGGAAGTGCCATGGCCGTCGTGACCATGCGCCAGCTGCTCGACTCGGGTGTCCACTTCGGACACCAGACCAGCCGTTGGAACCCCAAGATGAAGCGCTTCATCTTCACCGAGCGCAACGGCATCTACATCATCGACCTTCAGCAGTCGCTGTCGAAGATCGACGCCGCCTACGAGTTCGTCCGCGAGACCGTCGCCCACGGCGGCACGATCCTCTTCGTCGGCACGAAGCGTCAGGCGCAGGAGACCATCGCCGAGCAGGCCGCGCGCGTGGGCATGCCCTACGTGAACGAGCGCTGGCTGGGCGGCATGCTCACCAACTTCCAGACGGTGAGCAAGCGCGTCGCGCGCCTCAAGGAGCTCGAGCTCATCGACTTCGACGACGTCGCCGGCTCGGGCCGCACCAAGAAGGAGCTGCTGGGTCTGCGCCGCGAGAAGGACAAGCTCGCCAAGACCCTCGGCGGCATCCGTGACATGGGCAAGGTCCCGTCGGCCATCTGGGTCGTCGACACCAACAAGGAGCACCTCGCGATCGACGAGGCCCAGAAGCTTCAGATCCCTGTTGTCGGCATCCTCGACTCGAACTGCGACCCCGACGATGTCGCGTACGGCATCCCGGGCAACGACGACGCGATCCGCTCCGTCGGCCTGCTCACCCGCGTGATCGCGGACGCGGTCGCGGACGGCATCAAGCAGCGTCACGCCGTGAAGTCGGGCACCGAGGCCGAGGCCGAGGGCACCGAGGAGCCGCTGGCCGAGTGGGAGCAGGAGCTCCTGGACGGCGCGAAGGCCGAGGAGACCCCCGCTGAGGAGGCCCCCGCCGCTGACGCCCCCGCCGCCGAGGCCGTCGAGGCCGAGGCTGAGACCACCCCCGCCGCCGAGGCCGTCGAGGCCCCCGCCGCGGACAAGTAAGCGACGAGTCGAAGGACGCATCCATATGGCTAACTACACCGTTGCCGACATCCAGGCGCTCCGTGAGCGCACCGGTGCCGGCATGCTCGACGTCAAGAAGGCGCTCGACGAGGCGGACGGCAACATCGACGCCGCCGTCGACATCCTTCGCGTCAAGGGACTCAAGGGCGTTGCGAAGCGCGAGGGCCGCTCGGCCTCCGAGGGCCTCGTCATCACGCAGATCTCGGACGTCGACGGCGGCCAGGTCGGCACGCTGATCGAGCTCAACTCCGAGACGGACTTTGTCGCGAAGAACGAGAAGTTCATCACCCTCGCGAACGACGTGCTCGCCGCCGTCGCCGCGGCCGGTGCCGCTGACGCCGAGGCTGCTGCCGCGGCCCCGATCGAGGACACCACGGTCGGCGCGTACATCGACGCCGCCGCCGGCACCCTCGGTGAGAAGATCGTGCTCCGTCGCGTCGCTCGCGTCGAGGCCCCGGTCGTCTCCGAGTACCTGCACCGCACCAACAAGGACCTCCCGGCTCAGGTCGGCGTCCTCGTCGGCTCGGACGCGAAGGCCGCCGAGGTCGCCCGCGACATCGCGATGCACATCGCCGCGTACTCGCCGATCTACCTCGTCCGCGACGACGCCCCCGAGGAGACGATCGCCAACGAGCGCCGCGTCGCCGAGGAGACCGCCAAGGCGGAGGGCAAGCCGGAGGCCGCGCTTCCGAAGATCGTCGAGGGCCGCCTCAACGGCTACTTCAAGGAGAACACCCTGGTCGACCAGGCGTTCGCCAAGGACCCCAAGACGACCGTCGGCAAGGTCATCGAGGCGACCGGTGGTCAGGTGACCGCCTTCGCCCGCTTCCGTGTGGGAGCCTAGGCTCTAGTCGGAAGACACCCTTCAGCATCAACCGCGCCGCGTCGCCTAGGAGGCAAGCAATGTCCGAGACCACCACGATCCCGGACACGGCCCCTCCGGCGGCGCGGCGCGTGCTGTTGAAGCTCTCGGGAGAGATGTTCGGGGGCGGCGGCATCGGCGTCGACCCCGACGTCATCTCCCGTGTCGCCCACGAGATCGCCGCGGCGGTCCAGCAGGGCGTGCAGGTCGCCATCGTCGTCGGTGGAGGCAACTTCTTCCGCGGCGCCGAGCTCAGCCAGCGCGGCATGGAGCGGGCGCGCGCGGACTACATGGGCATGCTCGGCACCGTGATGAACGCGCTCGCGCTGCAGGACTTCCTCGAGCAGTCCGGCGTCGCGACGCGCGTGCAGACCGCCATCACGATGGGGCAGGTCGCGGAGCCGTACATCCCGCTGCGCGCGATTCGCCACATGGAGAAGGGCCGCGTCGTCATCTTCGCGGCCGGCGCGGGCATGCCCTACTTCTCGACCGACACCGTCTCGGTCCAGCGCGCGCTCGAGACCCGCTGCACCGAGGTGATCATGGGCAAGAACGGCGTGGACGGCGTCTACACCGCCGACCCGCGCACGGACTCCTCGGCGCGCAAGCTCGACCACGTGACCTACCGTGACGCGCTTCAGCAGCGTCTGAACGTGATGGATGCCTCGGCGTTCTCGCTCGCCATGGACAACCGCGTCCCGATGGTCGTGTTCGGGCTCGAGGAGCATGGCAACGTGACGAAGGCCCTGCTGGGTGAGAGAATCGGGACGCTCGTGACGGCCTGACAGGCCGCACTGACAAGGAGACACAGACGTGATTGACGAGATCCTCCTCGAGGCCGAGGACAACATGGACAAGGCCGTCGCCGTGGCCAAGGACAACTTCGCCAACATCCGCTCGGGCCAGGCCTCCGCGGCCATGTTCGCGAACATCGCGGTGGACTACTACGGTGCGCCGACGCCGCTGCAGCAGCTCGCCTCGATCTCCGTGCCCGAGCCGCGCATGGTCACCATCTCTCCCTACGACGCCTCGGCGAAGAAGGAGATCGAGAAGGCGCTGCGCAGCTCGGACCTGGGCGTGAACCCCACGGACGACGGCAACGTGCTGCGCATCAACATGCCGCAGCTGACGGAGGAGCGCCGCCGCGACTACGTCAAGCTCGCGAAGACGCGCGCGGAGGACGCCAAGGTCACCATCCGCAACATGCGCCGCAAGGCCAAGGACCTCATCGACGCCGCCGTGAAGGACGGCGAGGTCGGCGAGGACGAGGGCACCCGCGGTGAGAAGGACCTTGACGCGATGACCAAGAAGCACGTCGAGGTGATCGACGCGCTCCTCAGCCACAAGGAGAGCGAGCTGCTCGCCGTCTGATGCGTGCAGCGAGCGCATCGTGGGGCTGTCGATGAGGTGGGGACGGCGCCGACCGGCGCAACCCGACACCGCCCATGAGGCGGGGCCTCAGTTCAAGCCCGACGGCAGCGTCGTCTGGCCGACCCCTCAGGGGACGGGCACCGACCTGACCTACCTCGACGCCGAGGGCGATGGCCTCGACGACGACCTTGAGCTGTCCGACGCCGCCTCGGCGGATGAGTACGACGCAGCGCCGACCGCACTGCCCGCCAGCAAGGGCGGTCGCAACATGGCGGTCGCGACGTCGGTGGGCGTCGGGCTGCTGGTGGTGGCACTGTTCGCCGCGTGGCTCGACGCGTGGGTCTTCGCGGTGCTCGTGTACGCGTTCCTGCTGCTCGCCACGCTCGAATGGCGCAGCGCGCTGCTCGGCCAGGGACGACGGGTGCCGGCGGTGCCCCTGGTCCTGGCCACGCTGGGCATCGGCACCGCGACCTGGTTCGGCCGGGCCGAGGGCCTCACCGTCGCCGTGCTGGTGGGGCTCGCGGGCATGGTCGCGTGGCGCGCGACGGACGAGCGCGTCGAGAACACGCTCGCCGACTCCCTCGCATCGATGTTCACCCTGATGTGGATCCCGTTCCTGGGCTCCTTCATCATCCTGATGGAGCAGGCGGACGACGGCTGGCAGCGCGTCGTGGTGTTCGTCGTCGCCGTGGTCGGCAACGACACGGGAGGCCTCTTCGCGGGGATGCGGTGGGGCAGGCACAAGCTCGCCCCGTCGATCAGCCCCAACAAGACGTGGGAGGGCATGATCGGCGGCGTGCTCCTGGGCACGGTCGCCGCGACGGTCGCCGCGGCGCTCCTGTTCGACGGCCGCTGGTGGCTCGGCACCCTCGTGGGCCTCGCCTGCACGGGGGCCGCGGTGCTCGGCGACCTCGCCGAGTCGTCGATCAAGCGCGACATCGAGGTGAAGGACATGAGCTCCCTCATCCCCGGCCACGGCGGCGTCATGGACAGGCTCGACTCGCTCCTGCTCGCCGCTCCCGCCGCCTACGTCATCTTCGCAGCCATCCTCGGTACCTTGGGGGGACGATGAGCACTCCGGTCAAGCTGACCTTCGCCGCACCGCGCAGGGGCAAGCCCCCGCGCCACTTCGCTGATCTCACGGTCGATGAGCGCAAGGAGGCGATGCGCGAGCTCGGGCAGCCGTCGTTCCGCGCCAAGCAGCTCGCGACGCACTACTTCGATCACCTCACGGTGGACGCCGCCGACATGACGGACCTGCCGGCTGACGCGCGCGAGGAGATGGTCGAGGCGCTCTTCCCGCCACTGATGACCCCGATCCGGTCGCTCGAGGCCGACAAGGGCGCCACGCAGAAGACGCTGTGGAGCCTTCACGACGGCGTCAAGGTCGAGTCGGTGCTGATGAAGTACCCGGATCGAGCGACGCTGTGCGTGACGAGCCAGGCCGGCTGCGGCATGGCCTGCCCGTTCTGCGCCACCGGCCAGATGGGACTGACCCGCAACCTCTCGGCTGCCGAGATCATCGAGCAGGTGCGTCTCGCGGCACGGTCCGCGCGCGACGGCGATCTGGGGGAGGGCGTTCGGCTGTCGAACGTCGTCTTCATGGGCATGGGCGAGCCGCTCGCCAACTACAAGACGGTCATGACGGCCGTGCGCGCGCTCGTCGCGCCCGAGCCGCTCGGCTTCGGGCTGTCCGCGCGCCACGTCACGGTCTCCACCGTCGGACTCGTGCCCGCGATCGACAAGCTCTCCAAGGAGGGCATCCCGGTGACGCTCGCGCTGTCGCTGCACGCTCCCGACGATGAGCTGCGCGACGAGCTCGTGCCGATCAACACGCGCTGGAAGGTCGACGAGGCGCTCGACGCCGCGCGCCGGTACTTCGACGCGACCGGGCGCCGCGTCAGCATCGAGTACGCGCTCATCCGCGACATCAACGACCATGCGCACCGCGCCGACCTGCTCGGCGAGAAGCTTGCCGCGCGTGGCACGGGCTGGGTCCACGTGAACCCCATCCCGCTGAACCCGACGCCGGGCTCCAAGTGGACGGCGTCGGACCCCGCGGTGGAGGACGAGTTCGTGCGCCGGCTGCGGGCCCACGGCATCCCCACGACGATCCGGGACACCCGGGGCAGCGACATCGACGGCGCCTGCGGTCAGCTGGCGATCAAGGAGGACGACTGATGGCGGACCTGTTCCCGCGCGCGGGCTGGCTCAAGATCGGCTACAGCCGCGAGCACGTCGATGCGTTCTTCACGCACGCGCGTGAGGCCTACGAGGACATGGAGGGCGACTCCATGGCGGCGCTCGACGTGAGGCGCGCCTCGTTCGATCTCAAGCGCGGCGGGTATGCGACGCAGCCGGTGGACGCCGCGCTCGACCGTCTCGAGCAGGCCTTCTCCACCCGAGCCAGGGACAACTACGTGCGCGACCACGGGCAGCAGGCGTGGTTCGCCGAGCTGGCCACGCACGCTCAGGTCCTCTACCCGCGTCTGCGTCGGCCCCAGGGCGAGCGGTTCGACCGCCCGCGCGGGATCTCCGGGGGGTACGACGCCAAGGCGGTCGACGAGGTGCTGGACCGCATGACGAGCTTCTTCGACAAGGGCGAGCCCCTCAACGTCGAGGACCTCCGCAGCCTCACCTTCAAGCGCCGCGCCAAGTGGCGTGCCTACGACGAGCGCGTGGTCGACGCGTATCTCGCCCGGGCGGTGGACATCCTGCTCGGCGTCGCGTGATGCCCCGTACCGTCTCCCTGCTGGGTTCGACGGGCTCGATCGGCACCCAGGCGATCGACGTCATCGTCCGCAATCCCGAGTCGTTCGACGTGGTCGCGCTCGCGGCGGGCGGCGCCGACCCCGCGCTGCTCGCGGACCAGGCCGCTCGGGTGCGGCCGGGTCTCGTGGCCGTGGCAAGGGACGATGCGAGGGGCGACGTGGTCGAGGCGCTCGCCGCGCGCGGCGTGCGGGCGGAGGTGATCGCAGGGGACGATGCGGTCGCGACGGCCGCCGGCATCGGCGCCGACACGGTCCTCAACGGGGTCACGGGCTCGGTGGGGCTCAGGCCCACCCTCGCCGCGCTCGAGGCGGGATCCACGCTCGCGCTCGCGAACAAGGAGTCGCTCGTCGCGGGCGGGGTGCTCGTGAAGCGCGCCGTGCGGCGCGAGGGGCAGATCGTGCCGGTCGACTCGGAGCATTCGGCGCTCGCGCAGGCGCTGCGCTCGGGATCGTCTGACGAGGTGAAGCGCCTGGTGCTGACCGCGTCGGGAGGCGCCTTCCGCGGCTGGACGCGCGACATGCTCCAGGGGGTCACCCCCGAGCAGGCCCTCAAGCACCCCAACTGGGACATGGGCCCGGTCGTCACGATGAACTCGGCCTCGATGGTCAACAAGGCGCTCGAGGTGATCGAGGCCCACCTGCTGTTCGACGTGCCGATGGACCGCATCGACGTCGTGGTCCACCCGCAGTCGATCGTGCACTCCATGGTCGAGTTCGTCGACGGCTCGACCATCGCGCAGGCCTCGCCGCCCGACATGCGGCTCCCGATCGCGCTCGGGTTGGGATGGCCCGACCGCGTCGCGGACGCCGCTCCCGGGCTCGACTGGACGCAGGCGCAGTCGTGGGACTTCCACCCGCTCGACGAGGACGCGTTCCCCGCGATCCGCGTCGCGAGGGCCGCGGTGGCCGAGTCGGGACTGCATCCCGCGGTGTTCAATGCCGCCAACGAGGAGTGCGTCGCGGCCTTCGCGGCCGGCGATCTTCCGTTCCTCGGGATCGTCGAGACGGTGCGGAGCGTTGTCGAGGAGTATGAGGCTCCCGGTGACATCACGCTGGACGCCGTGGATGAGGCGGAGCGATGGGCCAGACGGGCCGCGCGCACCGCGATCCGCGGATGACCCGCGTCGTCCCTGTGCCTCCCGAGAACAGACCTACGGTGGCGTCGCTCACCGTGACACGGAGCTGATGGTGAACACATGGAATTCCTGATCGGTGTGCTGGTGCTGGTGGTCGGGCTGCTGATCTCGATCGCGTTGCACGAGCTGGGGCACCTGATCCCCGCGAAGCGCTTCGGCGTGCTCGTGAGCGAGTACTTCGTCGGCTTCGGTCCCAAGCTGTGGTCGCGACAGGTCGGTGAGACCGAGTGCGGTGTCAAGGCGATCCCGCTCGGTGGCTACGTCAAGCTCATCGGCATGGTGCCGCCCGCCTCCGCGGTCAAGCCCGTGAAGAGCCGAGGCTGGGCGGGGCGGCTCATCGAGGACACCCGCGCGCAGGCTGAGGAGGAGATCCCCGAGGGCCAGGACGACAGGGCGTTCTACCACCTGTCGTGGTGGCGCAAGGCGATCGTCATGATGGGCGGCCCGGTCGTCAACCTCGTGATCGCCATCGTCCTGTTCACCGGCGTGCTGTCGTTCATGGGGCTGCCGACGCAGACCCTTCAGGTGGCCCAGGTCGCCGAGTGCGTGCTTCCCGTGGACGCGACCGCGTGCACGGCTGACGATGAGGCCTCGCCCGCGTCGACTGCGGGCATCGAGGAGGGCGACGTGCTCGTCTCCGTCGACGGGATCACGCTCGACGGATGGACCGACCTCACGACGTACGTGTCGGAGCACCCCGGACAGGAGCTGTCGCTCGTCGTCGACCGCGACGGCCAGGAGGTCGACCTCGCCGTCACTCCCGCCGTGCGTACCGTCAACCAGTATGACGACTCCGGGAACCTGCTCACCGACGCGAACGGGGACGCGCTGACCGAGGAGATCGGCTATCTCGGCGTGTATTCGGTGACCGCGAACGAGACGCAGCCGCTGTGGGCCGGCACGGTGCTCGCGTGGGACTACCTGGGTCAGACGATGCAGGTGATCGTCCACCTACCGTCCGAGGTCTACCACGTGGCCAGAGCGTCTCTCGGGCTCGAGGAGCGCACGACGGACTCGGTGATGGGCGTGGTCGGGGTGGCCCAGGTCTCGGGTGAGATCGCATCGGCTGACGTCGAGGGCTACACGCTGTCGGAGCGTGTGTCCGACATGCTGATGCTGCTGGGCGGGCTCAACCTCGCGCTCTTCGCGTTCAACATGATCCCGCTCGTGCCGCTCGACGGCGGCCACGTCGTCTCCGCCTTCTGGCAGGGGATCAAGAACGGTTGGGCGCGTGTGCGCGGAGCCGCCAAGCCCGCGCCCGTCGACGTCGCCAGGATGATGCCCGTGGCGTACGGCGTGTTCGCGCTGCTCATGATCATGGGCGCGGTGCTGATCTACGCCGACATCGTCGCCCCCGTGCAGATCGCGTGAGCGAGGCCTCGACACGTGACAGGTAAGGAATACTGAAGACATGACCTCGATCGGACTCGGTATGCCGGCGATGCCGGCCCCGGTGCTTGCCCCCAGGAAGAAGACCCGCCAGATCAAGGTGGGCGACGTGCTCGTCGGCGGTGACGCGCCGGTCTCGGTGCAGACCATGACGACCACGAAGACGCATGACATCAACGCCACCCTTCAGCAGATCGCGGAGCTCACGGCGGCCGGCTGCGACATCGTGCGCGTCGCGTGCCCCACGCAGGACGACGCCGACGCGCTGCCCGCGATCGCGAAGAAGTCCAACATCCCCGTGATCGCGGACATCCACTTCCAGCCGAAGTACGTGTTCGCCGCGATCGAGGCGGGCTGCGCCGCCGTCCGCGTGAACCCGGGCAACATCAAGCGCTTCGACGACCAGGTCAAGGAGATCGCGCAGGCGGCCAAGGACCACGGGACGTCGCTGCGCATCGGCGTCAATGCGGGCTCGCTCGACAAGCGTCTGCTCGAGAAGTACGGCAAGGCCACCCCCGAGGCGCTCGTGGAGTCCGCGGTGTGGGAGGCGAGCCTGTTCGAGGAGCACGACTTCCACGACTTCAAGATCTCGGTCAAGCACAACGACCCGGTGGTCATGGTCAAGGCCTACGAGATGCTCTCCGAGCGCGGCGACTGGCCGCTGCACCTCGGCGTCACCGAGGCGGGACCCGCGTTCCAGGGGACGATCAAGTCCGCGACCGCGTTCGGCGCGCTGCTGAGCAAGGGCATCGGCGACACGATCCGCGTGTCGCTGTCCGCGCCTCCGGTCGAGGAGGTCAAGGTCGGCATCCAGATCCTCCAGTCGCTCAACCTCCGCCCGCGCAAGCTCGAGATCGTGTCCTGCCCGTCGTGCGGTCGCGCGCAGGTGGACGTGTACGAGCTCGCCGAGAAGGTCACCGCAGGGCTCGAGGGCATGGAGGTGCCCCTGCGCGTCGCCGTCATGGGCTGCGTCGTGAACGGTCCGGGCGAGGCGCGCGAGGCCGACCTCGGCGTGGCCTCCGGCAACGGCAAGGGGCAGATCTTCGTCAAGGGCGAGGTCATCAAGACCGTGCCCGAGCGCGACATCGTCGAGGTGCTGATCGAGGAGGCGATGAAGATCGCCGACACGATGGAACCCGTCGAGGGCGCCGAGCCGCAGGTGATCGCGGCACCATGACCGACTCGTTGCTGCGGAGGGCCCAGCAGACGCTGGCGCCCCTGCAGCGGCGTGAGGTGGAGGCGGCGCTCGAGATGTGCGCCGTGGACCCCGTCGCCACGGTGCTGCCCACGATGCACCTCGAGCTGGCTCGGGACAGCGGCGTGGTCCCGCGCGGCATGTGGGCGGTGAGGCGACGCAACGGGATGCAGCGCGAGCTCGCGGGCATCCTATGGAACGGCGCGAACCTTTCCGCAGTGCTTCCGGTGACGCCCGACGACCCGACGGGGGAGGAGCTGAGGGCCGGTGTCTCCGCTGCGATGGTCGCGCGGCTCACGCGGCCCGCGGCACTGGTGGGGAACGCCAGCCTCATCCTGGACCTGTGGGGTCGGGTGGAGCCATGGTGGGGTCCCGCGCGCGAGCTGCGGCCGTGTCAGCTGTCCATGGCGATGTCCGTCGACCCGGCGCCCCAGCCGGCACCGGCCTCGGACGGAGACGTCGAGCTCGCTCCGCTGCGGATCGCGACGATGGACGACTACAGCATCCTCCTGCCCGCATGCGTGCACATGTTCAGGGCCGAGGTGGGATACGACCCCCTGCGTCACGGCCGCGCGGCCTACGAGGACCGGCTCCAGTACCTCGTGCGCGCGGGGCGCTCCTACGTGCAGCTCGGGTCCATCAGGGGGAAGCGCCCCGAGGTGGTGTTCAAGGCCGAGATCGGGGTGCTGGGCGGCGGCGTGGCACAGATCCAGGGAGTGTGGACGCACCCCGAGCTGCGGGGACGTGGCGTCGCGCGCGCGGGGATGGCCGATCTGGTGCGCGCCGTGCGCGCGGACGTGGCGCCCGTCGCGTCGCTGTACGTCAACGATTTCAACGCCCCTGCGCTCGCCGTCTACCGTGCCGTCGGATTCGCCGATGTCGGGACCTTCGCCACTGTCATGTTCTGACCTTTCCCCCAGGTCCATGGCAGGAAGCCGCTATTCCTTGAATTGATTCCGGTGCAGTGTGGAATTCGCCACACCGTCATGACTTTGGGCCTTTTGGGTCGATAAGTTCGGGCCGTCGCCCGGTTCCTCGCGGGCCGCCCGTGTCGTCGATCTGGGAGTCCCACCCATGCGCCGTCTTCTTGCAGTCCCACTGACCATCGCGCTCCTCGTCGGAGTCGCGACCCCGGTGTACGCCGACGCCGAGTCGAACGCGTCCGACGTCATCGTCAGGCTCACCAACAACATCCGCGAGGGTGAGGGCAAGTCCGAGCTCGCCGTCAAGTCTGGGCTGACCGGAGTCGCGGACCGGTGGAGCGAGAAGCAGCTCGTGCGCGTCGTCGCAGCGTGGGAGAAGTACCTCGCCGGCGGCACGCTGTCGGTCCCGCTCGAGCACAACCCGAACTACTCCTCGCAGATCCCCTCCGGGTGGACATCGGCGGGGGAGAATGTCGGATGGGCGTGCGGCTACAGCAGCGCGAAGGAGGCCGCGAAGGCCATCGAACGCGCTTGGAAGAACTCGCCAGCGCACCTGGAGAACATCCTGGGCGGGTACACGCACATCGGCGTGGGTTTCGCCTTCGACACGGAGACCGGGTGCGCGTTCTCGACGCAGAACTTCGGCAAGTACGCGAAGTCCTCTGCGGTGCTGGCTGCGAGCACCTCCAGGTTCTCCGATGTCACGAAGAAGACCGCGGGCTACAGCGCGATCATGTGGCTCGCGGACGAGGGCCTGGTCAGCGGCTACAAGGACGGGACGTTCCGTCCGGGCACCAAGGTCACGCGTCGTCAGCTCGCGGGCATCATGTACAAGCTCGCGGGCTCGCCGAGCGTGTCGCTGCCGTCGAAGAGCCCCTTCTCCGATCTGAAGAAGTCGGATCCCGCGTACAGGGCGATCGTGTGGCTTGAGTCCACGGACCTGGTCAGCGGCTACAAGGACGGGACGTTCCGCCCGGGCAGCAAGGTCACGCGTCGTCAGCTCGCGGGCATCCTGTACAAGTTCGCCGGCTCGCCGAGCGTGTCGCTGCCGTCGAAGAGCCCTTACTCGGACCTCAAGAAGTCTGACCCGGGGTACAGGGCGATCGTGTGGCTTGAGTCCACGGACCTGGTCAGCGGCTACAAGGACGGCACCTACCGTGCGGGGCTGAAGGTCACCAGGCGCCAGCTGGCCGGGGTTCTCTACCGGTACGCGGGGTAGAGGAGCGCGCGAACGACCGTAGCGCTATCGCCGGAGGACCGCGGCTGCGCGCGGTCCGTCCACCGCAACCCACGCGGCCTTGTCGAGGGTATACTTTCTCGCGCCTGAGGGGCCGCATGCCTGAAACCCGGAATCGATCGCTGTCGGCGGCCATCAGCTTTCGAACGGAGTCGAACCCCCCATGGACCAGTTGGCGGTGCTCATACCCTGCTACAACGAGGCGCAGACCATCGAAAAGGTGGTGACCGACTGCCGCGAGCAGATGCCCGAGGCGACCGTGTACGTCTACGACAACAACTCGACCGATGCGACTGCCGGGCTCGCCCGCAATGCCGGAGCGGTGGTGCGTACGGAGCGACTTCAAGGCAAGGGCAACGTCATCCGTCGAATGTTTCGCGAGATCGACGCCGAGTGCTACATCATGCTTGATGGAGATGACACGTACCCGGCTGAGCACCTGCGCGAACTCGCAGCGCCCATCCAGAGCGGCGAGTACGAGATGGTCGTGGGCGACCGACTCTCTTCGACGTACTTCGAGGAGAACAAGCGGCCGTTTCACAACGTCGGCAATGTGAGTGTGCGCTGGTTCGTCAACCGCCTCTTCGGTGCGGACGTGCGCGACGTGATGACGGGCTACCGCGCGTTCTCGTACACGTTCGTGAAGTCGTTCCCCGTGATCTCGCGCGGTTTCGAGATCGAGACAGAGATGACGATCCACGCCGCGAACCACAACATGGGCATTGCCCATGTCGAGGTCGAGTATCGAGATCGACCTGAGGACAGCCACTCGAAGCTCTCCACCTTCTCGGACGGCTTCCGGGTGCTTGGCACGCTGTTCACGCTGTTTAAGGACCTTCAGCCGATGAGGTTCTTCTCGGCGATAGCTGCTGTACTCATCGGTGTCCCCTTGCTGGTGCTCATCCCCACCGTGATGGTCCCGTACGCACGCACCGGAGAAGTTGAGAACTTCCCGACGCTCATCGTCTGTGGGTTCATCGGCCTTGTGGGTGTGCTGGCCTTCATGGTGGGGGCGATTCTCGACACGGCGTCCAAGAACTACAACAAGAACTTCGAGTTGCACCTCCTGCGCGTCCAGCACGAATATCGGAACTTGCCTGAGGAGAACGCGGGTCGATGACTGTGGTGCAGGATCACAAGGAGACTCCTGGTTCTTGGTGGCGTTGGCCCCTGAGTTTCTTGTTCGGGATCTGGAGCGCCGCCTCGCTGAGCGTAGATGTGGCCGTGGGCCGTGGGCCCTCGGAGATCGCGGGGCTGGTCAATGGCAGTGGCCCATTGTTTGCGCTTCTCGCAGTGGGTCTTTCTGTCGGGTACCGTCGTGTCCTATTCGCGCCAAAGGCTCGGCTGTCGAGTACCGCGCTAGTTCTGGCAGTGCTTTTCGGAGCGGCGTCGTTGCTGGGCGTGAGCTACCACGGCCTCGGCAGCTGGGACTTCGTCTTCGGAAACCGCCTGCAGTTCGTGTTTGCCATGGTGGTGCTGGCGGGCTACGTCGCGCTTCTCTACGCGGTCCTAGCTTCAGCGATTCGCGTGATCGATCGGTGGGCGTTGCGGGCCGGTGCGGCACACGGCAGCGCTGCCTCACCTTCAGATGGACACCGGCTCTGGGCGCGGGCAGCTCGCCAGTTCGATGACCACACCCTTGGCTTCTCGATGATCGTGCTGATCGTGTGTTGGCTCCCGTGGCTCGTGGTGTTCTACCCGGGATCGGTTCCCTACGACGGCACCCTAGAGCTGCACATGTACTTCGGGGAGTACCCGCTCACCAACCACCACCCCGTCATCATGACCTGGCTCATGGGAATGTTCATGCAGGTCGGTCGGGCTCTCGGCTCCGACAACCTCGGTGTCTTCCTATTCGTGCTTGCACAGACCGCGGTCGTCGCGTTCGCGTTCGGGTTTGCGATTCGAGTAGTGCGACGGCTTCGTGCCCCTCAATGGGTCGCCCCGAGCAGTTTGGTCTTCTTCGCCCTGCTGCCCATCTGGCCCGCCTACGTCCAGACGGAGATGAAGGACACGCTCTTCTTCGCGTTCTTCACGCTCTATCTCGCGCTACTCATCCAGGTGATCGTGCGGCGCCGAGAGCCGATCCGCGCTTGGAAGCCCTTCGCGCTCCTCACCCTTCTTGGTGTCGCGGTGGTTTTTACCCGCAACAATGGCTTCCACGTCGTGGTACCCGCAGCTGTGCTGCTGATCTTGGTAGTCCATGCCCGCCAGCGGCTCGCTGCAGCGGCTTCGGCCACGGTCGTCACTGTGGCTTTTCTGTCGATCGGCGCCGTATTGCTCCCGGCTTTCGGTATTTCCGGCAGCAGCCCGAAAGAGATGCTCTCGGTGCCGTTCCAACAGACTGCACGGTACTTCGTCGAGTACGGAGACGAGGTCACCGCCGAGGAATGGGCGGCGGTGGACTCGGTGCTGCCTGCGGACCTGCTGGCAGAGAAGTACGACCCGGAGACCGCAGACCCAGTGAAGAACATGTACCGCGCGGGGGCCACTTCGGAGGAACTGCGTCAGTACTTCAGCGCCTGGGGAGAGATGCTCCTGAAGCACCCCGCTGTCTACGTAGAAGCGACACTCAACAATACGTACGGGTACTACACCATCAGCGACCAGATCGAGAATCTGGGCATCGTGCAGTACTACCAGCAAGGCGAGCCCCTGGCGACGGGGTTCTTTGACTACAGCTATCCTGACGAACTCCGGACGGCACGTGAGGGTCTGAAGGACTACACAAGACTCGTGTGGAATCTGCCGCTTGTCGGACTGCTTTACAGCGCTGGGCTGTACACATGGGTCACTGTCGCGCTCTTCGCGTTGCTCATCCGACGAAGGGCATGGGCAGACATGGTGGTCTTCGTTCCAGTGGTACTGACGATCGGGATGTGCCTGGTGTCGCCCGTCAATGGCTATCTCCGATACATGCTTCCTGTCATGGCGGTCACACCGCTGTTGGTCGGCTGGACGCTGCACTCCGTCGCGGCCCACGCACGTGGTTCCGAAGACGAGCACTGCGCGAGCCGGGAAGGCATCGCAAGATGAGGCTGTTCCGGCGAGCCTGGCATCGGTACGGTTCGCTCGGGCTAGAGGCGTCTCGTTTCGCTGTCGCGGGAGTTGTCTGCTTCGCATTGGAATACGCAGCGCTGTTCTTGCTTGCCGGACCGCTCGGAGTGCAGTACCTCGTCGCGAATGGCGTCGCTTTCACGGCGTCGGTGATCCTCAACTACTGGATGTCGGTGGCATGGGTGTTCGACGGGGCCAAAGACTCGGGACACATCGTGCGTGCGGCATTCGTCGCGGTCAGCATCGTCGGGCTCGGGATCAACCAAGTTCTCCTATGGGCGTTGGTCAGCGGGCTCGGAATGCGACTCGTCGTCGCGAAGGTGCTGGTGTCGGGCGTAGTTCTTGTGTGGAACTACGTGGGCAAGCGCAGAGTTATGGTGGGCGACGGGTAGGGTCCGAAGAAGCCGCCTCAGAGGAGCCGATGGACGCGGGCGACCCTCCGGGGAACTACGCCGCGGCCGCCCGCCGGTACGCTTGGCTCATGCTTCGCATGTCCACTCTCTTCCTCCGCACCCTTCGTGAGGACCCGGCAGACGCCGAGGTCGCCTCGCACAAGCTCCTGGTCCGCGCCGGCTACATCCGTCGTGCCGCGCCGGGCATCTACACCTGGCTCCCGCTGGGGCTGAAGGTGCTCGCGAAGGTCGAGGCGATCGTGCGCGAGGAGATGGACGCGGCGGGCGGCCAAGAGGTCCACTTCCCGGCGCTGCTCCCGCGCGAGCCCTACGAGGCGACCAACCGGTGGACCGAGTACGGGCCCAACCTCTTCCGCCTCGCGGACCGCAAGGGCGCCGACTACCTGCTCGCGCCGACGCACGAGGAGATGTTCACCCTCCTGGTCAAGGACCTGTACTCGTCGTACAAGGACCTGCCGCTCACGATCTATCAGATCCAGACCAAGTACCGCGACGAGGCGCGTCCGCGCGCGGGCCTGCTGCGCGGCCGCGAGTTCATCATGAAGGACTCGTACAGCTTCGACCTCACGGATGAGGGCCTCGACGCGTCGTACGCTACGCAGCGCGCCGCCTACATCCGCATCTTCGAGCGCCTGGGCATCGAGTACGTGATCGTGCAGGCGCAGTCCGGCGCGATGGGCGGCTCGAAGTCGGAGGAGTTCCTCTCGCCCACCGAGGTCGGCGAGGACACCTTCGTGCGCTCGCCCGGCGGCTACGCGGCGAACGTCGAGGCCGTGACGACCATCGTCCCCGCGGCGATCGATTGGTCCGACGCGCCCGCGGCTCACGTCGAGGACACCCCCGACACCCCGACGATCGACTCGCTCGTCGCCGCCGCCAACGCGAGCCACCCGCGCGACGACCGTCCCTGGACCGCCGCGGACACGCTCAAGAACGTCGTCGTCGCGGCGACAAACCCGGAGGGGGAGCGTGGCCTGCTCGTCGTCGGCGTCCCCGGCGACCGCGAGGTCGACATGACGCGTCTCGAGGCGGCGCTGTCGCCCGCGACGGTCGAGCCCGCCAACGAGGACGACCTCAAGGCGCACCCCGAGCTCGTCAAGGGCTACATCGGCCCCGGCGCCCTCGGCCCGCAGGCGCGCCCGGCGGACGTCGCGTACCTGTCCGAGGACGACGCGACGATCCCGTACCTGCTCGACCCCCGCATCGTTCCTGGAACCCGCTGGATCACCGGCGCGAACGAGCACGGCCGCCACGTGTTCGACCTGGTCATGGGCCGCGACTTCGTCGGCGACGGCACGATCGAGGCCGCCGAGGTGCGCGCCGGTGACGAGGCTCCCGACGGCTCCGGGCCGCTCGAGCTCGCGCGCGGTGTCGAGATCGGCCACATCTTCCAGCTGGGCCGCAAGTACGCCGAGGCGCTCGAGCTCAAGGTGCTCGACGTGAACGGCAAGCAGCAGGTGGTCACGATGGGCTCGTACGGCATCGGCGTCACGCGCGCCGTCGCGCTGCTCGCCGAGAACAACCATGACGACCTGGGCCTCGCGTGGCCGATCCAGGTCACGCCGTTCCACGTCCACGTGGTGGCGACGGGCAAGGACGATGCGGTGTTCGAGGCCGCGCAGTCGCTCGCCGACGGTCTGGAGGCCCAGGGGATCGAGGTCATGTACGACGACCGCCCCAAGGTCTCTCCCGGCGTGAAGTTCAAGGACGCCGAGCTGCTGGGGGCCCCGTACATCCTGGTCGCCGGTCGCGGTCTCGCCGATGGCGTCGTCGAGCTCAAGACGCGCGCGACGGGCGAGTCGGAGCAGGTCCCCGTGGACGATGCGGTGGCGGCGGTCGCGGCACGCGTGCGTGAGGCGCTCTCGCAGGCGTGAGCAGGAGTTCACGCGACGTCCACCCCGACGTCAGGATCCTGTCACGTGAGCGCGCTAGCGTGCGAGCGTGACGCAGATATGGGCGCACCGCGGTGCGCGTCTCGCAGCACCCGAGAACACGCTCGCGGCCTTCGCTGAGGCAGCGGCTGTCGGCGCCGACGGGGTCGAGCTCGACGTCCACCTCACGGCCGACGACAGGCTCGTGGTCAGGCACGACCCCGAGCTCCCGATGCCGGACGGCTCGCTCGTCCCGCTGGCGGCGCTCACCCGCGCCGAGGTGGCGCTCGCCGACGTCGGCGACGGCGTCTCGGGGCCGCATCGCGTGCCGCACCTGTGGGAGGTCCTCGACCTGCTCGAGCCCACGGGTCTCACGGTCAACGTCGAGATCAAGGTCGGGTGCGCGGCACCGTATCGGGGGATCGCGCAGGCCGTGGCGGAGACTGTCCGCGCCGCGCGGATGTCCGAGAGGGTCATCGTGTCGTCGTTCGACCATGTGGGCCTGCTCGAGATGCGCGAGCACGACGACGCGCTCGCGCTCGCCCCGCTCTACTCCGAGGGGCTCGCGAGGCCCTGGGACTACGCGTCGATGCTCGGCGTGGGGGCGGTGCACCCGCACATCGCCACGCTGCGGCGCCCCGGCGAGGTGGAGTCGTTCCGCGCGGCGGGGATCGCGATCAGGCCGTGGACCGTGAACGACCCCACCGACCTGCACGCGATGCTGCTCGCGGAGGTCGACGCCGTGATGGTCGACGACCCTGCCGGCGCGCTCGCCGCGCGCCGCGCGCTGGCCCGCCAGGCCGCGGCGGACTTGACGACGCAGCCGCTCGTGCCCGCGTGAGCAGGGGCCCCGAACCGTCGATCGTGCGCCTGCGCCGGCATGCCCGTCGCACGCGCCCCGGCGCCTCAGCCCTGCGTGTCCTCCGCTGAGGAGGCGTCGGCGAGCCCCGGCAGCACGGGCAGGTCGGTGAGCCGCCAGCCGTCGAGCAGCGACTCCGCCGCGTAGGCGTCGAAAGCGCCGTCGAGGAGCCACGCGACGTCGCCTGACTCGCTCGAGACCGCAGCGGCGGCGTACGCCGAGGCGACCGCGTCCTCGGTGTCCCTGAGCGTCGCGGCGCGGCTCGCATCGTCCTCGATCGAGGAGGCGAGCGTTGAGTACACCTCGGTGCGCGCATCGTCCGCTCCCGACAGCTCCTGGAGCGCGTCCGAGCGCTCGGCATGGAGCTCGGCACGGGCGAGCGACGCCGCCTTCTCCGCCCCGGACTGGCGGGTCGCGACCAGCTCGTAGAGGTACCGCGCCTGATCGTGACGCAGCGCGAGATCCGCGAGCGTCGTGGAGTCGAGCGCGCTCGAGTCCGGGACCGTGAGGCTCTCGGCCGCATCGGAGGAGGGGAGCGTCCTCGCGGCCGCCCCGGTGTCCACGGAGCCGTCGTCGACGAGACCGAGCCACAGCGCCATGCCATGCACGAGCGCGCCGCTCGTGGCCCATGCGCGCAGGTCGGCGTCGTCGGTCGACGTCGCGATCTCGACGGACGTGTCGAGCGCCGCCTGGACGACGCTGTCGAGCGTCACAGGATCGGCGGACGCGGACGCGGACGCGGAGGCGGACGGAGTGACCCCGGGATACGTGACGTAGCGCTGACCGACGCCGTCGACGAGGGAGGGGAGGCTGCGCGCCTCGACCTGCGCGAGCGTGCCCCCGTCGGAGCCCTCGGCGAGCGCGGTGGACACGTCGTCGAGGGCCGCCGCGAGCGTGTCTCGCTCGACCGTGACGGGTGACGCGGTGCGCGCCGGCGGAGCCGGCGTCTCGAGGCGCACGCAGCCCGCGAGGGACACCGTGAGCAGCGTCGCCGTGAGCCCGACGAGCGCGGGGAGGCGGCGCGGAGAGGTCATGGCCGTCATCATGACACGTGTCCTGCCTGCGTTTAGAATGTCTCGCGAGCGAACTACAGGAACGGAGCGCGTCACCGACGCGCGGGGAGGCTGGGCATGGACATCACGGAGCGCATCGTCGACCTGGCAGCCCCCGCCGCGGAAGCGGCAGGCCTGGTGATCGACAGCGTCGAGGTGCACCGGGCGGGCAAGCGTTCCCGCGTGGTCGTGACCGTGGACCTGCCGGAGACCGAGATCGGCTCGGCGGGCCTGGACGCGGTGGCCGAGGCCTCCCGCAGCATCGGCAAGGCGCTCGACGAGGCCGACCCGATCAAGGGCGAGTACATGCTCGAGGTGTCGACCCCCGGGACGTCACGGCCGCTCACCGAGCGCCGCCACTTCCTGCGCGCCCGCACGCGCCTCGTCGTGATCGACCTCGCGAGCGGCGACCAGGCCAGGGGCCGGATCACGGACGTGACCGACGACGCGGTGCTGCTGGACGGCGACGCCGGCGAGGTCACCGTTCCCTTCGCGAACATCGCGCGCGGCTCGATCGAGGTCGAGCTCAAGCGCATCGACGACGCCGAGCTCACGGAGCTCGCGGACCAGGAAGAGGACTGATGGATATCGATATGACGGCGTTGCGCTCGCTCGAACGCGAGCGCGACATCTCCTTGAACGTCCTGGTCGACGCGATCGAGCAGGCGCTCGCCTCCGCGTACCACAAGACCCCCGGCGCGTATCGGAACGCCCGCGCGCACCTCGACCGCGACACCGGCCACGTGACGATCTACGCCAAGGAGCCCGTTCCGGAGGGCTCGGAGGCGGACCCCGACGCGATGCCCGAGTTCGACGACACCCCCGCCGACTTCGGCCGCATCGCGACGGCGACCGCGCGCCAGGTCATCGTCCAGCGCATGCGTCAGGCCGGGGACGATGCGGTGCTCGGCGAGTACGCGGGCAGCGAGGGACACCTCGTGTCCGGCGTCATCCAGCAGAGCGCCGACCCCAAGAACGTCCACGTCGACCTTGGCGACGTCGAGGCGCTGCTGCCTCAGCACGAGCAGGTCCCGACCGAGGAGTACGTCCACGGCGAGCGGCTGCGCGCCTACGTGCTCCAGGTCGCGCGCGGCCAGAAGGGGCCGTCGATCATGCTGTCGCGCACCCACCCTGGGCTCGTGCGTCGCCTGTTCGAGATGGAGGTCCCGGAGATCGCCGACGGCACCGTGGAGATCATGAGCCTCGCCCGCGAGGCCGGCCACCGCTCCAAGATGGCCGTCCGCGCCACCGTGCCCGGTGTCAACGCCAAGGGCGCCTGCATCGGTCCGATGGGCGCGCGCGTGCGAGCAGTCATGAGCGAGCTCCACGGGGAGAAGATCGACATCGTCGACTGGGACGAGGACCCCGCGAAGTTCGTCGGCCATGCGCTGTCGCCCTCGCGCGTCGTCTCCGTGACGGTCGTCGACCCCGAGGCGCGCGCCTGCCGTGTGATCGTGCCGGACTACCACCTGTCGCTCGCGATCGGCAAGGAGGGGCAGAACGCCCGCCTCGCCGCGAGGCTGACCGGCTGGCGGATCGACATCCGTTCGGACGAGGCCGACGGCGCGCAGTCGGGCGCCGGGGCCTGACGGCCCGGACAGCGGGTAGACTGGTGCAGCCGAGAGACTCGTCTCGTGTCGCCGACCACCCGGAACCGCCCGATGAGGGCCCGCTCCGCACGTGCGTCGGATGCAGGGGACGGGGGTCTCGGTCGGTTCTCGTGAGGGTCGCCGTCCTGGACGGTGCCGCCGTGGTCGACACGGCCAAGACCCTCCCCGGACGTGGAGCCTGGCTTCATCCCGGTGACGACTGCCTCGAGCTCGCTCTCAGGAGACGTACGATCGGACGTGCACTGCGCGCGCCCGACGTCGACCTGAGCGCTCTCGCAGTGCGGTAACGTGGACCGCGTCCACCAGCCATTCGGCCTGACAGAACGGGATGAAAGCCCATGGTCAAGCAGTGAGTACCTCGAAATGAGATACCAGCCGTAACGATGGCTCGACCCTGTCTTGGTCGGGCCAAGACAGGAGAATTGTGGCAAAGCCCCGCGTTCACGAGATCGCGAAGGAGCTCGGTGTTCCGAGCAAGGACCTGATCGCCAAGCTCAACGAGCTCGGCGAGTACGTCAAGGGTCCGTCCTCCACCCTGGAGGCACCGGTCGTGCGCAAGGCCCGCGAGGCCTTCCCCGGTGGTGCGTCGTCCGACAGCAAGCCCGCAGCGAAGCCCGCGGCCAAGCCTGCCGCGAAGCCGGGCCCCAAGCCGGCGCCCAAGCCCGCCCCTGCGGCCGCAGCCGCGCCCGCCGAGGCGCCCGCCGCGTCGTCCGCGCCGAAGCCCGGCGGCCCCAGGCCCGGCCCGAAGCCCGCCGCGACGCCGGCGCCCGAGGCTCCTGCCGTGGCGGCGCCTGCTCCCGCGACCGACGCTCCGGCCGCATCGTCCGCGCCCAAGCCGGGCGCCCCGAAGCCTGCCGCGAAGCCCGGCGCTCCGAGCCCGGCCGACATGCCGAAGCCGCGCCCGCGTCCCGGCGGCAACAACCCCTTCTCGGACCGCTCCGCCGGTCCGCGTCCCCGCCCGCGTCCGGGCGGCAACAACCCGTTCCAGGGTCCCCGCAGCGGCGGCCCCGGCGGCGCTCCGCGTCCGGGCGGTCAGGGCCGTCCCGGCGGCGCGCCCCGTCCCGGCGGCGCTCCTCGTCCCGGCCAGGGCTTCGGCCCGCGCCCGACCGCCCCTGCGGGCGGCAACGGCGGCGCGCCGGGTCGCGGCGGCCGCGGCGGCTTCGGCGGTCCCGGCGGCGCTGGTGGTCCCGGCGGTCCTGGTGGCCCCGGCGGCCGTCCGGCTCCCGGTGGCCGCGGTCGTGGCGGCGGCACCGCTGGTGCCTTCGGTCGTCAGGGCGGTCGTCCCGTCCGTTCGCGCAAGAGCAAGCGCGCGAAGCGGGCCGAGTACGAGCAGCAGCAGGCTCCGGCGATCGGTGGCGTGCAGATCCCTCGCGGTGACGGCACGACCCCGCTGCGTCTGCGTCGCGGCGCGACGCTGACGGACTTCGCCGAGAAGATCGATGTCAATCCCGCGTCGCTCGTCACGGTGCTGTTCCACCTCGGTGAGATGGCCACGGCGACGCAGTCGCTCGACGAGGACACGTTCGAGACCCTCGGCGCCGAGCTGGGCTACAAGATCCAGATCGTCTCTCCCGAGGACGAGGACAAGGAGCTCCTCGAGGGCTTCGGCCTCGACCTGGAGGCCGAGCTCGAGGCGGAGACCGACGAGGAGCTCGAGCCCCGGGCCCCGATCGTCACCGTCATGGGTCACGTCGACCACGGAAAGACGCGCCTGCTGGACTCGATCCGCAAGGCGGACGTCATCTCCGGCGAGGCCGGCGGCATCACGCAGCACATCGGTGCGTACCAGATCCGCCACGTCCACGGCGGCGTCACGCGTCCCATCACGTTCATCGACACCCCTGGTCACGAGGCGTTCACCGCCATGCGTGCCCGTGGTGCGCAGGTCACCGACATCGCGATCCTCGTGGTCGCTGCCGATGACGGCGTGATGCCGCAGACCATCGAGGCGCTCAACCACGCCCAGGCGGCCAACGTGCCGATCGTGGTCGCGGTCAACAAGGTGGACAAGGAGGGGGCGAACCCCGACAAGATCCGCCAGCAGCTCACCGAGTACAACCTGGTGTCCGAGGAGTGGGGCGGCGACACGATGTTCGTCGACGTCTCCGCGCTCAAGGGTCAGGGCATCGACGACCTCCTCGAGGCCGTCCTGCTCACTGCGGACGCCGGTCTGGACCTGCGCGCGAACCCGAACAAGGACGCGCGTGGTGTGGCCGTCGAGGCTCACCTCGACAAGGGCCGCGGTGCCGTCGCGACGGTGCTGGTCAACTCCGGAACGCTGCGCGTCGGCGACGCGATCGTCGCGGGCACGGCCCACGGACGCGTGCGTGCGATGTTCGACGAGTACGACAACCAGGTCGACGAGGCGAAGCCTGGCCGCCCGGTGCTCGTCATCGGTCTGACGTCCGTCCCCGGTGCCGGTGACTCGTTCATCGTGGCCGAGGACGACCGCACCGCTCGCCAGATCGCTGAGAAGCGTGAGGCCGCGGAGCGTGCCGCTCAGCTCGCCAAGCGCCGCAAGCGCATCTCTCTCGAGGACTTCAACAAGGCCCTCGAGGAGGGCAAGGTCGACACCCTCAACCTCATCATCAAGGGTGACGTCTCCGGTGCCGTCGAGGCGCTCGAGGACGCGCTGCTCCAGATCGATGTGGGCGACGAGGTCGACCTGCGCATCATCCACCGCGGCGTGGGTGCGGTGACGCAGAACGATGTGAACCTGGCGACGGTCGACAACGCGATCATTATCGGCTTCAACGTGCGTCCCGCCGAGCGTGTCCAGGACATGGCGGACCGCGAGGGCGTCGACATGCGCTTCTACTCGGTCATCTACCGGGCGCTCGAGGACGTCGAGGCCTCGCTCAAGGGCATGCTCAAGCCCGAGTTCGAGGAGAAGCAGGTCGGCGCCGCGGAGATCCAGGAGATCTTCCGCTCGTCCAAGTTCGGCAACATCGCGGGCTGCCTGGTCCGCGAGGGCGTCATCAAGCGCAACGCGAAGGCGAAGGTCGTTCGTGCGGGCGTCGTCATCGGCGAGCCCACGATCGACACGCTGCGTCGCTTCAAGGACGACGTCACCGAGGTCAAGGACGGTTACGAGTGCGGTATCGGGCTCGGCAAGTTCAACGACATCCAGGTGGGCGACATCATCGAGACCTTCGAGATGGTTGAGATTCCGAGGGACTGATGAGCGACAACCCCCGCGCTCTGCGGCTCGCGGGCACGATCAAGAAGATCGTCGCCCGCGCGCTGGAGAGCGAGATCAAGGACCCGCGTCTCGGGTTCGTGACGATCACGGATGTGCGCGTCACGGGTGACCTGCAGCAGGCCTCGGTGTTCTACACGGTCCTCGGCTCGGACGAGGACCGTGCGGGCACCGCGGCCGCGCTGCAGTCCGCCAAGGGCAAGCTGCGCTCCAAGGTGGGCAGCGAGCTCGGCATCAGGCTGACGCCGAGCCTCGAGTTCCACCTGGACGCGGTTCCCGAGTCCGCGGCCTCGCTCGATCGCGCGCTCCACGAGGCGCAGCAGCGTGATGAGGAGCTGCGTCGCCTTCGCGAGAACGCGACCTACGCCGGTGAGGCGGATCCGTACCGTCACGCCGACGAGGACGACGAGGACTAGTCCCGATGGGCCGTCGTAGCGGCGACGAGCCCACGCCTGGGCTGCTGCTCGTCGACAAGCCGCAGGGCTGGACGTCGCACGACGTGGTCGGCCGGACCCGTCGACTCGCGGGCACCCGCAAGGTCGGGCATGCCGGCACGCTCGATCCCATGGCCACGGGCCTGCTCGTGCTCGGGATCGGGCGTGCGACCAAGCTGCTCACCTACATCACCGGGCACGACAAGGCGTACGAGGCGACGATCCGGCTCGGTCAGTCGACGGTCACGGACGATGCGGAGGGTGACGTCACCTCGTCGGCCGACGCGTCGGGCGTGACGGATGATGCGATCGCCGAGGGCGTCGCCGCCCTCACGGGCGACATCATGCAGCGTCCGTCGTCGGTCAGCGCGATCAAGGTCGACGGCAAGCGCTCGTACGCGCGCGTGCGCGGGGGAGAGGACGTCGAGCTCCCCGAGCGTCCCGTGACCGTGAGCCGCTTCGAGGTGCTCGCCATCCGTCGGGACGATGCGGTGGTCGACGTGGACGTCGCGGTCGACGTGTCGTCGGGAACCTACGTGCGCGCGCTCGCGCGCGACCTCGGCGCCGCGCTGGGAGTGGGAGGCCACCTCACCGCGCTGCGCCGCACCCGCATCGGCCGCATCCCGCTGACCGAGGCGAGAACGCTCGAGGAGCTGTCCGCGCTCGTCGACACCGGTGAGCCTCTGCCGCTGCTTCCGCTCGGCCCCGCGGCCGCCGCGACCCTCCCTCCGGTATCGATCTCCGACGACGACGCGCGCGCGCTCGGCTACGGGCAGTGGATCGAGTCCGACGCCGGATCGGAGGGCGAGCACCTCGCGCTCCTCGACGCCCGCGGCGAGCTCATCGCGCTCGGTGAGCGGCGCGGGGGGAAGATCAAGCCCGTGGTCGTGATGAGGCCCGCCGGGGCTACGGCAGAATGACCGACATGCAGGTCTGGCGCTCCCTCGACGAGGTCCCCTCCGATCTCGGTCCCACCGTGGTCACCATCGGGAACTTCGACGGCGTGCACCGCGGCCACAGGGCCGTGCTGTCGCGCATGGCGGCCGACGCGCGTGCGCAGGGCCTCAAGGCCGTGAGCATCACGTTCGACCCGCACCCCCGCGCGGTGCACGATCCCGCGCATCCTCCCGTCCTCATCACGGGGGTCGACGACAGGCTCGAGCGCCTCGCCGAGACCGGGCTCGACGGCGTGCTCCTCGTGGAGTACACGCTCGACTTCGCGATGCAGACGCCCGAGGAGTTCGTGCGCAACTATCTGGTCGACGGGCTCGGCGCCGCGGTCGTCGTGGTCGGCCGCGACACGAAGTTCGGGCGCGGCAACGCGGGCGACGTCGACACCCTCAAGGAGCTCGGCGTGCGGCTGGGCTTCGCGGTCGAGGTGCTGGCGGACGCCGGCGACACCGACGCGCGCGGCCGACGCTGGTCCTCGACGTGGGTGCGCGAGCTGCTCGACGACGGCAAGGTGGCCGAGGCATCCGAGGTCCTCGGCTGCCCCCACCGTCTGCGCGGCGTGATCGTGCATGGCGACAAGCGCGGGCGCACGATCGGCTTCCCGACCGCCAACCTCGATGTGTCCGCGGGGATGATCCCCAGGCACGGCGTGTACGCGGGCTGGCTCACGGTGCTGGACGCGCACGGCAACGACCGCGCCGCGCACCTCGTGGGCACCCCGATGCCCGCCGCGATAAGCGTGGGGCTCAACTACACCGTCGGAGGCGAGAGCCTGCGCGTCGAGGCGTTCGTGATCGACGCCGACGACCTGGACCTGTACGACGCGTCGGTCGCGTTCGACCTCGTCGGCTGGCGACGGCCGATGCTGGACTTCGGCTCGCTCGAGGCGCTCACGGAGGCGCTCGAGGAGGACGTCGCCTGGAGCCGTGAGGCACTGGGACTGCCCGTGAAGGGCTGACACCGCATCGTCCGCAAGCCCCGCATCGTCCCTGACCAAGGAGAGGCGACCGCGGCATCGTCCTGGTCCTCCCAGCCCGCCCGCCACCGCACCCACCCCGGCAGTACGAACCAATCTGAACCGCGACACCCCGGCGACACGCCGCTTCGACAGGCGACACGCTCGCGTGCCGGAGGTGAGATTGGTTCGGACTGTCGGTGGCGACGGGCCACGGGACGATGCGGAGTCGAGCAGCCAGGGGAGCGGCACCACGCGGTTGGGGCGCAGGGCGTACCTGAGGTATGATCTTCTCTGCCGTTCAACGGCCGCGGTTCCCAGTGCCCCGGTGGACAAGCCCGGGTGCTCCGCGCAACAACCTTGAGAAGGAGAGCCAATGCCGCTCGACACCGCCAAGAAGCAGTCCATCATGGCCGAGTACGCCACCAGCGAGGGCGACACCGGCTCGCCCGAGGTCCAGATCGCGCTCCTGAGCGCCCGCATCACGGACCTGACCGAGCACCTCAAGGAGCACAAGCACGACCACCACTCGCGTCGTGGCCTGCTGCTCCTCGTCGGTCGCCGTCGCAACCTGCTGAACTACCTGCAGAAGGTCGACATCGCGCGCTACCGCTCGCTGATCGAGCGCCTCGGCCTTCGCCGCTAAGACTTCCGCCCCGGGGCCTTCAAGCCCCGGGGCGATTTCTGTGTCACGCTAGTGACCGGCGGTTCGCCGCCACCCACACCACAACTCAACAACCGCGTCCGGTTGCCTGGTCCTCGGTAGTGGCCTCCTCACCTCAACGCAGGGGAGTGGGCCTCGATCGACGACCGACATTCGGACGCCCTTCACGAAACGGAGGGTGACCCATGGAGGGTCCCGAGATCCAGTTCGCCGAGGCCGTCATCGACAACGGCTCGTTCGGCAAGCGCGTGGTGCGCTTCGAGACCGGCCGCCTCGCTCAGCAGGCAGCCGGCTCTGTCGCCGCCTACCTGGACGGCGAGACGATGCTGCTGTCCGCCACCACCGCGGGCAAGCACCCGCGCGACGGCTTCGACTTCTTCCCCCTGACGGTGGACGTCGAGGAGCGCTCGTACGCCGCCGGCAAGATCCCCGGCTCGTTCTTCCGCCGCGAGGGCCGCCCCTCGACGGACGCGATCCTCACGTGCCGCCTGATCGACCGCCCGCTGCGCCCGACCTTCGTGTCCGGCCTGCGCAACGAGGTCCAGGTCGTCATCACGGTCCTCGCGATCAACCCGGACGACGCCTACGACACGCTCGCGATCAACGCCTCCTCGGCGTCGACCCAGCTGTCCGGCCTGCCGTTCACGGGTCCGATCGCCGGTGTGCGCATCGCGCTCATCGACGGCCAGTGGGTCGCGTTCCCCAAGTACTCGCAGAAGGAGCGCGCGGTCTTCGACATGGTCGTCGCCGGTCGCATCGCGGGTGACGACGTCGCGATCATGATGGTCGAGGCGGAGGCCACGGACGACGCCTACAACCTCATCTCCGAGGGTGCCAAGGCCCCCACCGAGGAGGTCGTTGCCGAGGGCCTCGAGGCCGCCAAGCCGTTCCTCAAGGCGCTGTGCGAGGCTCAGATCGAGCTCGCCGAGAAGGCCGCCAAGGAGACCGTCGAGTTCCCGCGCTTCCTGGACTACCAGGACGACGTGCTCGAGGCCGTCAAGGAGTTCGCGGGCGGCAAGCTCGCCGAGGCGCTCACGATCGCCGACAAGCAGACCCGCGAGTCGCGCCTGGACGAGGTCAAGGCGGAGACGCTGGCTCAGTTCGCCGAGACCTTCGAGGGCCGCGAGAAGGAGGTGTCGGCAGCGATCCGTTCCGTCACCAAGCAGTCGGTGCGCCAGCGCATCCTCAAGGACGGCGTCCGCATCGACGGCCGCGGCCTGCGCGACATCCGTCCGCTGTCCGCCGAGGTCGCCCCGATCCCGCGCGTGCACGGCTCCGCGATCTTCGAGCGCGGCGAGACCCAGATCATGGGTGTCACCACGCTCAACATGCTCAAGATGGAGCAGCAGATCGACTCGTACAACCCCGAGACGCGCAAGCGCTACATGCACCACTACAACTTCCCGCCCTTCTCCACGGGCGAGACCGGTCGCGTGGGCTCCCCGAAGCGCCGCGAGATCGGCCACGGCGCGCTCGCCGAGCGCGCCCTCGTGCCGGTGCTGCCGTCGCGTGAGGACTTCCCCTACGCGATCCGCCAGGTGTCCGAGGCCCTCGGCTCCAACGGCTCGACCTCCATGGGCTCGGTCTGCGCCTCGACGCTGTCGATGCTCAACGCGGGCGTGCCGCTGCGCGCCCCCGTCGCGGGCATCGCGATGGGCCTCGTGTCCGACACGGTGGACGGCGAGACCCGCTACGCGGCGCTCACCGACATCCTCGGCGCCGAGGACGCGTTCGGCGACATGGACTTCAAGGTGGCCGGAACCTCCGAGTTCGTCACCGCGATCCAGCTCGACACCAAGCTCGACGGCATCCCCGCCTCGGTGCTCGCCGGCGCGCTCACCCAGGCCAAGGAGGCCCGCCTCCACATCCTGGACGTGATGGCCCAGGCCATCTCGGAGCCCGACGAGATGAGCCCGTTCGCGCCGCGCATCATCACCGTGCGCGTGCCCGTCGACAAGATCGGCGAGGTCATCGGCCCCAAGGGCAAGATGATCAACCAGATCCAGGACGACACCGGCGCCGACATCTCGATCGAGGACGACGGCACCGTGTTCATCGGTGCGGTCGACGGCCCCTCGGCCGAGGCGGCGCGCGACGCGATCAACGCGATCGCGAACCCGCACATGCCTGAGGTCGGCGAGCGCTTCGTCGGCACCGTCGTCAAGACGGTCGCCTTCGGCGCCTTCGTCTCCCTCTCGCCGGGCAAGGACGGTCTGCTGCACATCTCGCAGATCCGCAAGCTCGTCGGCGGCAAGCGCGTGGAGAACGTCGAGGACGTCCTGAGCGTCGGCCAGAAGATCCAGGTCGAGATCACCGAGATCGACCCGCGCGGCAAGCTGTCGCTCGGCGTCGTCGAGGAGGCCTCGGCTGAGGGCTCGTCGGAGGAGGCCGCGGAGTAACCCTCCCGCCTCATCCATCGCCACGCTTCTTCATACCGAAAGGGCGGTCCCGATTCCTCGGGGCCGCCCCTTCGGCGTTAGGCTCGCTCCCATGCCTCACGTCCTGCCGCTGGTGGCGCCGACCACAGCCGGAAGCTCGGTCACGATCGAGCAGGATCACGGAGCCGTGATCCGCCGTTCCATCCTCCCGGGAGGCGTGCGCGTCTTCACGGAGAACATCCCAGGGATGCGGTCCGCGACCGTCGGCGCGTGGTTCGGCGTCGGCTCGCGAGACGAGACCGACGAGCACGCGGGGTCCACGCACTTCCTCGAGCACCTCTTGTTCAAGGGCACCGCGCGTCGCAGCGCCCTCGACATCGCCGAGGCCTTCGACCGAGTGGGCGGGGAGTCGAACGCGCTCACGGGCAAGGAGTACACCTGCTACTACGCGCGGGTGATCGACACGGACCTGCCGATGGCGATCGACGTCATCCTCGACATGGTCACGTCGGCGAAGCTCGACCAGGCCGACTTCGACATGGAGCGCGGGGTGATCCTCGAGGAGCTCGCCATGAACGAGGACGATCCGGGCGACGTCATCCACGAGCGCTTCGCGGAGGCGGTGCTCGGGGGTCACCCGCTCGGCCGTCCCATCGGCGGCACCCCGGAGATCATCGAGTCCGTCTCTCGCGACGCGGTGTGGGAGCACTACACGCAGCATTACGCGCCGAGCACCCTCATCGTGACGGCCGCAGGGGGAGTGGACCACGACGTGGTCTGTGGGCTGGTCCAGTCCGCCCTCGAGGAGGGCGGCTGGGACCTGACGACCGCGGCGCCGCCGGTGAGCCGGCGCGACCCCAGCGCTCCGGTCGAGTCCGTCCACACTCCCGAGATCGACGTGGTGCGCTCGGAGCTCGAGCAGTCGCACCTGCTCCTCGGCACGCGCGGCTTCCGCGCCAACGACGAGCGCCGCAACACGCTCGCTGTCTACAACGCGATCCTGGGCGGCGGGATGAGCTCGCGCCTGTTCCAGGAGATCCGCGAGAAGCGCGGGCTCACCTACACCGTCTACTCCTTCGGCGCCCCGAGCGCCGAGACCGGGCTGTTCGGCGTGTACGCCGCCTGCACCCCGGCGAAGGCTCCCGAGGTGGAACGCCTCATGGGAGTCGAGGTCGACCGGATGGCCGAGGGCGTGACCGCGGCGGAGCTCGACCGTGCCAAGGGCCAGATCGCGGGGTCGATGGTGCTGAGGCTCGAGGACTCGTACTCGCGGATGTCCCGGCTCGGCAAGGCCGAGCTGGCCTTCGGGGAGCTGTGGAGCATCGGGGAGATGCTCGACCAGGTGCATGCCGTGACCGCGGACGATGTGGCCGCCCTGGCCTCCGACATCGCCTCGCGGGACCGCGCCGTGGTGCGCGTCGGGCCTGCACGCTAGGAGGGCTCCTCCTGGTCGTTCAGCCCGCCTTGCAGGGGGTGAACCAGGACCAACGGGACGATTCGGCGCGTCCTCGGAGCCTTCCGAGGTGTCCTCTGGGTGAACTCTGCGATTGCCTGGATGCGCCCAGCAGTTTCTTAGCGTTTTCTTAGATTGCCTTCCTAGGTTGTGACACGGAAACCACGTCACGACCGACAGGACGGCCCATGCCCCAGATCACTTTCCGTTGGAACCGCGCGCGCAAGTGGGTGATCCCCACCACGGCGCTGGTCGCCGGTGCCGGACTCGGCGTCGGCTCGATGTACCTGTGGGGCCCGAGCAGCGGCTCCGACCAGCAGGCCTTCGCGATGGACGGCATGGATGACGCGAGTCAGCAGACGCTGACCGTGAGCACGCAGACCCTCGAGTCGTCGGTCGAGGCCGACGGCACCCTCGCGGCCGTGTCGACCGACTCGCTCGCCTTCGAGGCCTCCGGCGAGGTCACCGCGGTCTACTTCGAGGAGGGCGACTACGTCGAGGAGGGCGATGTCATCGCCGAGATCGACACCCTGTCGCTCACCGCGTCGCTGACGTCCGCGAAGGCCGAGCTCGCGCAGGCGAAGGCGACGCTGTCCAACCTTGAGGACGCCGACGACGGCACGGACGCGAGCGAGGCCCAGATCGAGGCCGCCGAGTCCCAGGTCGCGGTCCTCAAGGCCTCCGTCGCGGACGCCAAGGATGCGATGAGCGACGCCGAGCTCGTCGCAGACATGGACGGGCTCCTCACCTCGCAGCCCTACGAGGTCGGCGATGTCGTCTCGAGCGGCTCGAGCTCCTCCAGCGGATCGAGCTCGACGATGACGGCCACGAGCACCTCGACGTCCACGTCGAGCTCGAGCGGCGTCACGATCGTCGGACAGGACGAGTGGACGGTGACCGTCAGCCTTGGTGAGGACGACGTCGCGCAGATCGAGGAGGGCGACCAGGTCACCTTCACCTCGGACGATGTGGACGGGGAGTTCTACGGCATCGTCACCGACATCGCCAACCTGCCCACGACCACGGGCGGCACCGCGACGTACTCGGTCGAGCTGCAGGTCACCGACGACGTCGAGGGACTGTACGAGGGCACCTCGGTGACCGCGGACATCGTCTACCTGCGTGAGGCGGACGTGCTCGCCATCCCGACCAACGCGATCACGACGACCGACGGTGTCTCGACCGTGACGGTCGTCGACGACGAGGGCAACGAGGAGACCCGTGAGGTCACGCTCGGCGACGCGATCGACAGCTACACGATCATCACCGACGGCCTCGAGGAGGGCGAGTCGATCGCCGTGACGACGACCGCCTCCGCGGACGGCTCCGACTCGTCGAGCACGGACGACTCCAGCGACACGATGGGCCAGATGGGTGGCGGTCAGATGCCCAGCGGTGACATGGGTGGTGCCCCGGCCGGCGGGATGCCCGGCCAGTAGGCCCGGACGCACCTCCGACCAGATCCACTCAGACAAGGACCTTCCATGACCCTCACTCAGAGCGAGCGGCTCGATGAGATCGCCCCGGTGATCGAGCTCAACGCCGCGCGCAAGACCTATCACACGGGCGACATCGAGTTCGAGGCCCTCCGTGGCATCAACTGCAAGATCTATCCGGGCGAGTACGTGGCGATCGTCGGCCCGTCCGGCTCCGGCAAGTCGACGCTCATGAACATCCTCGGATGCCTCGACGTGCTCACGACCGGCGACTACATCCTCGCCGGCGAGGACGTCTCCAGGATGGACGAGAACGCGCTGGCCTCGGCTCGCAACCGTCGCATCGGCTTCGTGTTCCAGCAGTTCCACCTGCTGTCCAGCCTCACGGCGCTCGGCAACGTCGAGCTCCCGCTCGTCTACGCGGGCGTCTCGCCCGCAGAGCGCAAGGAGCGGGCCATGGCCGCGCTCGCACGCGTCGGACTGGGCGACCGGTACCGCAACCACCCGGGGCAGCTCTCGGGCGGTCAGCAGCAGCGCGTCGCCATCGCGCGCGCGCTGGTGACCGAGCCCGCCATCGTGCTCGCCGACGAGCCGACCGGAAACCTCGACTCGAAGTCCACCGAGGACGTCCTCGGCATGCTCGACGACCTTCACGCGGAGGGCAGCACGATCGTGCTCATCACTCACGAGGGTGACGTCGCACGCAGGGCCGGCACCATCTACAACGTCACCGACGGTCAGTTCGTCGGCGCCGGGACGGAGATCGCCAAGTGAGGCCCGCAGACCTTTTCAAGAGCTCGCTGAGCGCGATCCGCGCGCACAAGATGCGCTCCGCCCTCACGATGCTCGGCATCGTCGTCGGCATCGCCTCCGTCGTCCTGACGGTCGGGCTCGGACTCGGCACGCAGAAGGACGTGAGCGAGGAGATCTCCGCGCTCGGCTCCGACCTGCTCATCGTCTCGCCCGGATCGTCCACGGATGAGGACGGCATGCAGGGCGGCTTCGGCACGGGCGACACGCTCACTTTGACCGACGCCGAGGCGCTCGCCTCGATCATCGCGGTGCCCGACGCCGCGGCGGTCGCCGCCGAGAAGACCGAGAGCCTGTCCCTCGAGTACGGCGAGACCAACTGGACCACCGACGTGACGGGAGCGTCGACGAGCTGGACCGAGGTCCGGTCCCGCGAGCTCCTCTACGGCAGCTTCTTCACCGAGGACGAGGAGACCTCCGGCGCGAACGTCATCGTGCTCGGCACGGAGACCGCCACGGAGCTCTTCGGCTCGACGAACGTCGTGGGCCAGGAGGTCACGATCGATGACGAGACGTTCGAGGTCATCGGGGTGCTCGCAGAGGCCGGCTCGTCAGGCGACACGTCGCTCGATGACATGGCGGTCGTGCCGATGACGACGATGTTCGAGTCCCTCATCGACGACACCACGTCGACCGAGTCGGTGGACACCATCTACATCAAGGCGAACGACTCCGACTCGCTCAGCGCCGCGTCCCAGGAGGCGACCGCGCTGCTGCTGAACCTCCACGGCATCAGCAGCGCCGATGACGCCGACTTCTCGATCGATGCGCAGGACTCCCTGATCTCGACCGCGACCGCGGTCTACGAGAAGCTCACGATCCTCCTGACCGGCATCGCGGCCCTCGCGCTGCTCGTCGGCGGCATCGGGGTCATGAACATCATGCTGGTGTCGGTCACCGAGCGCACCAAGGAGATCGGTCTGCGCAAGGCCCTCGGCGCCGCGCCCGCGAACATCCGCAACCAGTTCCTGATCGAGGCGATGATCCTCGGTCTGGCCGGTGGCGCGATCGGCGCGCTCATCGGCGTCGGCCTCGCGCTGGCACTGCCCACCGTCCTCGGATCGACGATCGTCATCTCCGGCCTGGCTCTGGTGGTGTCCATCGTCGTTGCGGTCGGCATCGGCGCGATCTTCGGCGTGTACCCCGCGGCCCGCGCCGCCAAGCTGGCGCCGATCGACGCCCTTCGAGACCAGTGACCGCCGACATGACAACCGTAATGACCGTGAGAGAACAGGAACGACCGAAGATGAAGACCCGTACCCTGACCGCCGTGGTGGCGTTCGGCTGCACTGCCGCCCTGCTCGCAGGCTGCTCCTCGAGCGACGCGGACACGACGGCCTCGGCCTCGGCCTCCGCCGGCACGGAGACCTCAGCGGACGACGGCGCTGACGCGGCGATGCCCGAAGCGTCCGGACTGACCGGCGAGATCTCCTACGTGTCCGACGACACCGCGCAGGTGCAGGACGACTCGTCCCAGACCGCGGTGACCTGGACCGACGACACGACCATCACCCAGGAGGTCGAGATCTCCCTCGCGGACATCGACACCGGCGCGTGCGTCGTCGTCACGCTCGCGGACGACGGCACGACGGCCAGCACGATCTCCGTGACCGAGGCCGACGATGACGGCAGCTGCGCGACCGCGATGGGCGGCGGCATGGGCGGAGGCGACATGGCCGACGGCGACGCGCCGACCGACATGCCGACCGACATGGCGGACGGCGACATGCCGACGGACATGCCCACCGCCGCGGCGGACGGCGACGCGCCGACCGACATGCCCACGGACATGGCCGGTGGCGGCGACTTCGACACGACCTCGATGGTCAACGGCACCGTGACGGCGGTGGGCGACGCCACGCTCACGGTCGAGACGACCGACGGCGATGAGACCACGGTCGACATCGACGACGACTCGGCCATCACGGGCACCGAGGATGCGGACTCCGACGCGATCGAGGTCGGCATGTGCATGACCGCGACGGGCGAGTCCGACGACTCGGGCAACTACGCGGCGACCGACATCTACGTGTTCAGCGCGGACGACGAGGGCTGCGTGACCACCTCCGGCTTCGGCGGCGGCATGGGTGGCGGGATGCCCAGCGGCGACGCGCCGACGGACGAGAGCGGGGAGTGATGAGCACGCAGGCGATGGATCTCGCGAGGCGCTGGAAGTGGCGCCTGGCGGTCGTGCCGGTCGCAGTCGGCGGCCTCGTGGCGGGCACGCTGCTCACGGGCGCCTCGTCGTCCTCGGCGACGTATCGCACCGCGACCGTCGAGACCGGTGACGTCACGCAGACGCTGTCGGCGACCGGCTCGATCGAGTCGGCCAGCCAGTACGACGAGGCGTTCCAGGTCGACGGCACCGTCGACTCGGTGGACGTGTCCGTCGGGGACGAGGTGGAGGCCGGCGACCTGCTCGCCACGCTCGACACCGAGGACCTCGAGGACGCTGTGGCCGATGCCAAGGAGGCGCTGGCCGACGCCAAGGAGGTGCTCGCGGACGACCTCGATGCGCAGAGCGACTCGTCGAGCAGCTCGAGCTCGTCGACGTCGACGGCCTCCTACTCGACCGACTCCGACTCCGACTCTGACTCCGACGACGACTCGGCAGCGAACGTCACGACGGTCGCGTACACGACCGCGGTGTACGCGGCCACCGCGGCCCTCGAGGCCTCGACCGCCACGACGACCACGACGACGACGAGCACTGAGGACGAGGCCGTGACGGCGGCTCGTGAGGCGCTCGAGGCGGCGCAGACCGCGCTCCTCGACCAGTACGAGATCACGCAGAACCTGCTCGACGACGCGGCTGACTATGGGGACGCGGCCACGACCGCGTGCCAGACGTTCACGGACACGTCCGCGGACGCGAGCGCGACCGCCGACGATATCGCGACCGCGCTCGAGGCGTGCCAGACCGCGACCACGGCCGCGCTCGATGCCTCGAACGACGCCTATGACGCGCAGGTTCTCCTGATGGATTACGCCGATGCGCTGGACGACGCGGTCGCGGCTCTTCAGACTGCGATCGAGGAGGCCGCCGCGGCCGACGAGGCGTCGGACGACGACGCCAGCTCGTCGGACGACGATTCCTCCGCTGACTCGGACAGCTCCGCCTCGGCCGGCGACGACACCGCTGCCGGCGACGACTCGGCGATGGCGGGCGATGACTCGGCCACGGCCGGCGACGACTCGGCGATGGCGGGCGATGACTCGGCGATGGCGGGCGATGACTCGGCGATGGCGGGCGACGACTCGGCGATGGCGGGCGATGACTCGGCCATGACCGGTGACGACTCCACGATGACCGGCGGCGACTCCACGAGCGGCGCGACCACCGAGGAGGACGACACTCCGAGCGCGGCCGACATCCTCGCGGACAAGGCTGACGTCACTGCCGCGAAGGCCGCCCTGGAGGTCGCCAAGCAGCAGCTCGAGTACGCCGAGCTCACCGCGCCCGTCGCGGGTGAGGTCGTCTCGGTGGCTCTCGCGGAGGGCGACTCCGTGAGCGCGAACGACACCTCTGCCGTGATCACGATCGTCGCGGACAACACCTATCTCGTCGAGCTGTCGGTGAGCCTCACGGAGGCGCAGCTGCTCGAGGTCGGTCAGGACGCGGAGATCACCCTCACCGCGAGCGGCGACGTCGTCGAGGGCACCGTCTCCAGCGTGTCGAACGTCAACTCCGGCAACACCTACTCGCAGTCCTACGCGGTCACGATCGCCGTGCCCGACCCGGGCATCGACATCAGGATCGGCGCGGCTGCCCGCATGGAGATCACCGTGGCAGGCTCGACTGACGTCCTCGTGGTGCCGACCTCGGCGATCACCGACGCCGCTGGCGACGCCACGGTGCTCGTGGTCGGCGACGACGGCGAGGCCGTCGAGACCGAGATCGAGACCGGTGCGATCGGCGCCGAGTACACCGAGGTCACCTCGGGGCTCGAGGAGGGCGACGTGGTCGTCCTCGCCGACCTCACGACGGACGTCACCTCGGACGACGAGGAGAGCACGGACGACTCGAGCAGCGGACTGCTCTCGGGCCTGAGCGACGACTCCTCCGACTCGAGCAGCGACAGCTCCGGCATGCAGATGCCCTCCGGCGGATTCAGCGGCGGCCAGATGCCGCAGATGGGTGGCTGACACGCCCCGACGAATCCCGACGCCCGAGGCGCCCGGTACGCTCGACGCATGATCTCCGTCGCCGTGCTGGGCGCCTCCGGGCGCATGGGAAAGACCACCGTCCAGGCGATCGAGGGTGCCGAGGGACTGACTCTCGTCGCGTCCCTCGACGCGGGTGACGCGGTGGCGGAGGCGGCCCGCGCGGGCGCGTCCGTGGTCGTGGACTTCACCGTCCCGTCGGCGACCGAGGCCAACGTCCACGCGGCGATCGATGCCGGGCTGCACGCGGTCGTCGGGACGACTGGCTGGACCGCCGACGCCCTGGCCCGCGTCGAGGACCATCTCAAGGAGCGCCCCGAAGTGGGAGTGCTGATCGCGCCGAACTTCGCGCTCGGAGCCGTGCTTGCCATGAAGCTGTCAGCGATCGCCGCACCGTACTTCGAGTCCGTCGAGATCGTCGAGCTCCACCACCCCGACAAGGTCGACGCGCCGTCGGGCACAGCCCGTCACACCGCCGCCGGCATCGCGGCGGCGCGAGCGGCCGCGGGAGTGGCCCCCTCTCCCGACGCGACGACGCAGGATCCCGACGGGGCTCGTGGCGCGGTCGTCGACGGCGTCCACGTCCATGCCGTCCGCCTGCGCGGTCTCGTCGCGCACGAGGAGGTGCTCATGGGCAACCCGGGGGAGCAGTTCACGATCCGCACCGACAGCTTCGACCGGGTGAGCTTCATGCCCGGCGTGCTGCTCGGCGTCCGCGAGGTCGCCTCGCACCCCGGTCTCACGGTCGGGCTCGACGGATACCTGAGCCTGTGAGGCTGATGCGCCGCCCGGCGTTCCTCGGCGCCGTCGCGATGACGGTGCTGGTCGCGATGTACTCGGCGTACGTCGGCCAGCAGGCGCTCGCCTTCCTGGGATCCGGTGAGCCGATCGGCGTCGCGATCGGCATCGCGCTGTTCGTGCTGCCGGCGCTCGCGATCTGGTGGCTCGCGATGGAGTGGCGGCTCGGCGTCGCCGTGCAGAGGATGTCGACCCGGCTCGAGTCGCAGGGACGGCTTCCCGTCGACGATCTCGAGCGCATGCCGTCCGGTCGTGTCGCGCCCGAGAGCGCGGAGGCTGCCTTCGAGGTCGCGCGGCGCGTGGTCGACGACAATCCGGACGACTGGGCGTCATGGTTCCAGGTCGGCTATGCGTACGAGGCGAGCGGGGACAAGCGGATGGCACGTCGGGCGCTCGGCCATGCGGCCTCGCTGTTCCGCGCGGAGCGCCGCCGGTCCTGAGGACGATGCGCTGGCCGGGTCGTCTCTGGAACAGGGACGATGCGCCGGCCGGGTCGCGTCGGATCAGGCCTCGGGCGTGAGGTCCGTGTGCCAGAGCTGCTCGGGGATCGTGATGCCTGGCCCATCGAGCTCGCGGCGCATGCCGGCCTGAGCGAAGCCCGCGGTCTCGAGGAACTCCGATCGCACGGTGTCCTTCTCAAGCGCCCACAGTCGCATCGTCTGCGCCCCTTGCGACCGCATGTGGTCGGCGGCGGCGGAGAGCAGCCGCGAACCGTGACCCTGCCGACGCTTGCCCGGATCCACCTCGAGAGCGACGAGGTCCTTGGGAGGCGCGCAGGCGACGAAGCCCGCGATCTCCCCATCGTCACCGAGGGCGACGAGCACCTGGTGGCCCTCCGAGGGCGGCTGAGCGATCGCGTCCTTCCATCCCGCTTCGACAGCGCCGACGTCGAAAGCGCTGTGCCGTCGCGGACCCAGGCGCTCGCCGAGCGCGGCGATCCATGCTCCGACCTGGATGCGGGCGATCGCGGACTCGTCTCCGGGGCGGGCGGGGCGGACGGTGTCGGCCGGGGATGCGCTCATGCCCCGAGCCTAGAGGCAGAGTGGTCCCGGCGGTGTGGATCGGCGCGCGGTGGTGGAGATCAGCCCCAGCCGAGAGCGCGCAGACCTGCGGCGACGGCCGCCGCCGCAGCCACGACGACGAGGAACGGCGCGCGCCGCCACAGCAGGACCGCGGCCACGATGATCGCGGCGAGCCGCGCATCGATCACGAGGGAGCCGTCCGTCGTGAAGGTCTGCACGGCCGCGAGCGAGATGAGTAGCGCGACGGTGACGAAGGCCGCGATCCGGTGCATGCGAGGGTTCTGCACGACTCGCTCGGGCACGGTGTGGCCCGCGATCTTCGTGAGCCACGCGAGCAGCCCGGCGGCGACGATCGCGGCCCATGTCCACGCGTAGGGGGTCACTCGGGAACCGCCTCGCCCTTGTGGGGCGCCCAGCCCGCGACCACGCCGACGAGCGCGGCGGCCAGGACGGGTACGCCGGCCGGCACGAGGGGCGTGAGCGCGAGCGCGAGCACCGCGGCCGCTCCTGCCACGGCCTGCGCACGGCGAGAGGCGAGGCGCGGCCACACGAGGCCCAGGAAGGCCGCGCCCGCGGCCGCGTCGAGGCCCCAGTCCGCGGGATCGCCGATCCGCGTGCCGAGCAGCGCCCCGAGCACGGTGATCGCGTTCCACAGCACGAAGACGCCGACGCCTGTCCACCAGAAGCCGGCGCGCCTGGCCGGGAGGTCGTCGTGCGGCTGCGCGAGGGCGACGGCGGTGGACTCGTCGATCGTGACCTGCGCGCCCCACGCGAGCCGCGCGCCCCGCATCGGGCGGAGCACCTCGGCGAGCGCGACCCCGTAGAAGCCGTTGCGGATCCCCAGGAAGGTCGAGGTGGCGACCGCAGCGGCGGCGGAGCCGCCCGCCCCGAGCACCCCGACGAACGCGAACTGCGAACCGCCCGAGAAGACGAGCAGGCTCAGCGCGGCCGTCTGCCAGACGTCGAGCCCGGCCGCGACGGACAGCGCGCCGAAGCTGAGCCCGTACGCGCCTGTCGCGATCGACACCGAGACCGCCTGCTGGCGGGCGGGGTCGAGGGTCAGGCGGGCCACGTGATCCGCATTCCTTCGGCGTCGAACACCGTCGGGCGAGGGGTCGCGGCCACCGGCGTGGCGGGGAGGTGCTCGAGAGTCGCCTGCCATGCGACCGGAACGACCTTCCGGTCGCCATCGGTGCACGTCGGGGCATCGAGAGGCGCCTGGCGGACGTATCCGAGCCGCTCGGGGACCGCCTCGCTGCGCGCGTTGGTCGGCGCGTGGACGATGCCGACGAACGGGACCTTGAGAAGCTCGAGCGCGACCCGGGTCAGCGCCGCGACCGTCTCGGTCACGAGCCCCTGGCCCTGCCTTGCCGCGTCGATCCAGTAGCCGATCTCGACGTGGTCGACGGGCCGCTTCCGGGGATGGAACCCCGTGCCGCCGACAAGCTCGCCGGTCTCGCGCGCGAAGATCCCCATCGTGTAGTCGCGGCCCTCATCGAAGTCGGTGTCGGTCACGGCGATGTACTCGATGCGCTGCTCGGCGGTCTGAGGCTCGTATCGGGCCCACGGGAGGTACCTCACAAGATGCTCGCGATTGCGTGAGGCGACCGCCGCGAGCGCCTCCGCGTCGGTGCGCGCGTAGCGCCGGATGACGAGGCGCTCGGTCTCGATGCGCGCGGGCACGTTCCAGGTCATGGGCTCATCCTGGCACTCGGGCGCGGGGCCGCGGGTGAGGCGGGTGCCGTCAGACGCGGTGGTAGGTGACGAACCGATACTCGGGCCCGTCCTCGTCGCGCTGCGGCTCCGAGGTCGCGACCACCCTCCACTCGCTCTCGGGGATCTCAGGGGCGAACGTGTCGCCCTCGACCTCGAGGTCGATCACCGTGATCTCGAGCGTGTCGGCGACGCCGAGCGCCTCGGCGAAGAGGCGTGCGCCCCCCATGATCCAGATGTCCGTGCCCGGGTCCTCGTCCTCGGCGAGCTCGAGCGCCGCGGACAGGGACGATGCGGACGCGGCTCCCTTGGGAGCCTCGTGGGTCGTGACGACGATGTTGAAGCGGTCGCGCAGCGGCCGGAAGCGGGGCGGCAGCGACTCCCAGGTGTGGCGCCCCATGACGACCGCGTCGTTGTGCGTGAGCGACTGGAAGTGCTTGAGGTCGCCGGGAAGGTGCCAGGGCATCCCGCCGTCGAGGCCGATCACCGGCCGTCCGTGCGCGTCGCGGGCCTGAGCCCAGATCGCGTGGATGGCCGCACGGTCCTCTGACATCTGTTCCTCCTCGATGTGCCGACGCTCAGACGGCGACGGGCGCCTTGATCCCCGGGTGGTGCTGATAGTTCTCGATGACGACATCGTCGATGTCGTAGTCGAACAGGCTGTCCCGGGGAGCGAGGCGGAGCGTGGGGTAGGGGAACGGCTCACGCGAGAGCTGCAGCTCGACCTGCTCGATGTGGTTCGAGTAGATGTGGCAGTCGCCGCCCGTCCACACGAAGTCTCCGACCTCGAGCCCCGTCTGCGCGGCGATCATGTGCGTGAGCAGCGCGTAGGACGCGATGTTGAACGGGACCCCGAGGAACAGGTCCGCGCTGCGCTGGTAGAGCTGGCATGAGAGCCGGCCGTCGGCCACGTAGAACTGGAACATCGCGTGGCACGGCGCAAGCGCCATCGACGGGACGTCCGCGGGGTTCCACGCGGAGACCATGAGGCGGCGCGAGTCAGGGTTGTCGCGGATCTGTTGCACGACCTCGGCGATCTGGTCGATGTGCCTGCCGTCCGGCGTCGGCCACGAGCGCCACTGGTAGCCGTAGACCGGACCGAGCTCGCCTTCGGCGTCGGCCCACTCGTCCCAGATGCTGATCCCACGCTCCTGGAGCCAGCGCACGTTGGTGTCGCCGCGCAGGAACCACAGCAGCTCGCCGACGATCGACCTCGTGTGCACGCGCTTCGTGGTGATGAGGGGGAAGCCCTCGCTCAGGTCGAAGCGGATCTGGCGGCCGAAGACCGACAGCGTCCCGGTGCCGGTGCGGTCGCCCTTGGGCGTCCCGGTGGCCAGCACGTCGCGAAGCAGGTCCTCGTAGGGCGTGGGGATGTCGGTCACGGGGTCAGCGTACGGCCTGGGAGCGGTCACGGACCGAAAAGGCGCAGTCGGTCTCAGAACTGAGCGAGCGACCTGCCGATGAGCATGACGCCGATCACCAGCATCAGCACCGCCATGATCGTGGCGTTGTTGGCGCCGAGCCAGCCCTTGAGGGAGTCCAGGGGTCCGCGCAGGCGTTCCTGCGCGATCAGGTAGCCGACCACCGGGATGGCGACGGTCGAGGCGGCGAGCGCAGTGAAGACGAGGATCGCGACGACGACTGTTCCCTCGGGCGCGGTGTCCATCGTGCCTGTGCCGATCTCGACGCCCGCGCTCGCGGCAAGGAGGAGGTTCTTCGGGTTGACGCCCGACAGCAGTGCGCCCATCCCGAGCGCGGCCGGGAGGCTCATGTGGTCGATCGCGCCCATCCACCTCGGCATCTCGGGCTCCTCGCCGGGGCCGGGACGACCGCGCCATTGCGTGACGGCCACGGCGACCATGAGCGCGCCGAGCGCGAGCTTCGCGAAGCCCGCGACGGGCGAGGGCTCGGAGTCGTCGCCGTTCAGCACCGACGAGAGCGCGGTGAAGAGGGTGACGGCGACGACGATGCCCGCGACCCAGCCGATCAGGAAGCCCACGCTCGTCACTCTCGCGCGGGGAGACAGCAGCATGAGGATCGCCGCGATGATCGGGATCGGGCTGATCGCGATCCCCAGGGCGAGCGGCAGCACCGCTCCGACGACTGCGCCCATGGCGGTCTCCTCCCAGCGAGGTGCGGCGCGGCCGGCTGGTACGCGTCGCGTCCTCCCTGCTCCTCACGCTAGCCGTTGTGCGACGGTGGCCGCCGGTTGCGCGGTCGAGGTCGTAGGGCGACTCTTGTCGAGAGGGCAGTTCTCGTCGTCGAGAGCGAGGCGCATCATGCTGAAGAACGATCCCATCCCCACCGTTCGATTGGCGCACGCGGCCCAGTCCGCGATGCTGCCGTTCGACGACACCGCGGACTTCGAGGCCGCCGACCGAGGCTTCCTCGGGACCACCTCGGCGAGCGTCATCGAGGACGATGACGGCAACGTCGTCTGGGACCTCGGGTCCTACGACTTCCTCAGCGGCGACGCGCCCGAGACCGTGCATCCGAGCCTGTGGCGGCAATCGATCCTCAACGCGAAGCACGGCCTCTTCGAGGTCGTCGAGGGCATCTATCAGGTGCGCGGCTTCGACCTCTCCGTGATGTCGATCATCGAGACCGACACCGGCGTGATCGTCGTCGACCCGCTCATCTCCCGCGAGACGGCGAAGGCCGCGTTCGACCTGTACACCGAGCATCGGGGTCGCAGGCCGATCCGTGCGCTGCTGTACACGCACTCGCACCTCGATCACTTCGGGGGAGCCCTGGGGCTCGTCAGCGCGGAGGAGGCGGCGTCGGGCGCCGTCCAGGTGCTCGCTCCCGAGGGTCTGGTCGGGCACGCGATCGCCGAGAACGTCTACGCCGGCACCGCGATGTCCCGTCGCGCGGGCTACATGTACGGCGCGAGCCTCCCACGCGGGCCCCACGGCGCCGTGGGCGCCGGCCTCGGCCAGACCACCTCGACGGGCCACCCCGGCATCGTCCTCCCCACCCACGAGGTGAGGGCCACGGGGGAGAAGGTGACCGTCGACGGCGTCGAGATCGAGTTCCAGATGGCTCCCGGCACCGAGGCGCCCGCCGAGATGCACTTCTTCCTCCCGCGCTACGCGGCGCTGTGCATGGCGGAGAACGTCACCCACACCCTTCACAACATCCTGACGCTCCGCGGCGCTGTCGTGCGGGACCCCAACGTCTGGTCCCGCTACCTCACCGAGGCGCTCGCCCTCTTCGGCGACCGCGCCGAGGTGATGTTCGCCTCGCACCACTGGCCGACATGGGGACGCGAGACGGTCGTCGAGTACATCGCCGCCCAGCGCGACCTCTACAAGTACCTGCACGACCAGACGCTCAGGATGGCGAACAAGGGTCTCCAGGGCGCCGAGATCGCCGAGGCGATCACCCTGCCTCCCGCCCTCGAGCACACGTGGGGCGCCCGCGGCTACTACGGCTCCGTCAGCCACAACGTCAAGGCGATCTACCAGCGGTACCTGGGCTGGTTCGACGGCAACCCTGCACGGCTGTGGCCGCACCCGCCCCAGGCGCTCGCGGACCGCTACGTCGCCGCGATGGGAGGCATGGTGGAGGTCCTCGCGCTCGCACGCACGGCGTACGACGAGGGCGACCTCCGGTGGGCCGCGACGCTGCTCGACCACGCCGTGTTCCACGACCCGGACAACGCGGTGGCGCGGGAGCTCTACGCCGACACCCTCGAGCAGCTGGGGTACGGGTCGGAGAACGGCACCTGGCGCAACTTCTTCCTCTCAGGCGCCGTGGAGCTGCGCGAAGGCAGCTTCGGGACGCCCGTCGCTACCGCCGCCCCCGAGCTCATGGCGCAGCTCACCCCCGAGCAGATCTTCGATGCCATCGCGATCACCGTCGACGGACCGCATGCGTGGGACCTGCACCTGACGATAGGAGTCGTCCTCACCGACCTGGAGCGGGCCTTCATGCTCACCCTGCGCAACGGCGTGCTGGTGCCGGAGGAGAAGGCCCCGACCGAGGACGCCCAGGTCGTCGTGCGCCTCACCAAGCAACGGCTTCTCGGGCTCGTCGGAGGAGACCTCGCCTCGCCGGGAATCGAGACCACCGGCGATCCGCAGGTGCTGAGCTCGCTGCTCGGCGTGCTCGACCCGGGCGACCCCGACTTCGAGATCGTGCTGCCCTGACGAGGCCCCGGTGCCGCCGCGAGCAGGGTGGATGGGCACGTGCGCGGTAGGTTGGTCCCATGACTGATCCCGCACGTCCGTTCGGCACCGTTCTCACCGCGATGGTCACGCCGTTGCACGAGGGCGGCGCGATCGACTACCGCGGTGCTCAGCGTCTGGCGCAGTACCTCGTCTCCCGCGGCTCGGACGGCCTCGTGCTGTCGGGAACGACGGGGGAGGCCCCGACCACGCACGCGCCGGAGAAGGTGGACCTGATCCGCGCCGTGCGCGAGGCCGTCGGTCCCGAGGCCACGATCCTCACGGGCGCGGGCTCGAACGACACCGCCCACGCGGTGCGCATGGCGGAGCAGGGCGAGGAGGCCGGCGCCGACGGCATCCTTGCGCTCGCTCCGTACTACTCGAAGCCCTCCCAGGCTGGCATCGTCGCGCACTTCCGCGCGATCCTCGGCGCGACCGGCCTGCCGGTGATGATCTACGACATCCCCGGTCGCACGTCGATCGCGATCTCGGACTGGGCGTACGACGAGCTCGCCCCCCACCCGCGCGTCGTCGCCGTGAAGGACGCGACCGGCGACGTCGCGACCGGCAAGGCCCGTCACGAGCGCACCGGGCTCGCCTGGTACTCGGGCGACGACGGGCTCACCCTCGACTTCCTCCGCGCGGGCGGCGTCGGCACGGTCTCGGTGATCGCGCACGTTGCCTCCCGGGAGACCAAGGCCATGATCGACGCGTTCGCCGCGGGCGATGAGGCCGAGGCCCAGCGCATCCACGAATCCCTCCTGCCCGTCGTCAGCGCGATGTTCGCCATCCCAGGCGCCGTCAGCGCGAAGGCCTCCATGCAGTGGGCCGGCGTCATCGAGAACCGCGCGATGCGGCTCCCGCTGCTGCCCGCCACGCAGGCCGAGTACGAGGCACTGACCGCGGCCCTCGAGGCCGCAGGAATGACACGATGAACTTCCACCCCGAATTGACGGCGCCCCCGGCGCTCAAGCCCGACACCCTCCGCCTCGTCCCGCTCGGCGGGCTCGGCGAGGTCGGCCGCAACATGCACGTGCTCGAGCTGAACGGCAAGCTGCTCATCATCGACTGCGGCGTGCTGTTCCCCGAGGAGCACCAGCCGGGCGTCGACCTGATCCTGCCCGACCTCACGTACCTCCAGGACCGCCTGGACGACATCGAGGCGATCGTCCTCACGCACGGCCACGAGGACCACATCGGCGCGGTGCCCTACCTGCTGCGCAAGAAGCACGACATCCCGATCATCGGCTCGCAGCTCACGCTCGCCTTCATCGAGGCGAAGCTCAAGGAGCACCGCATCACGCCCATCACCCTCGCGGTCAAGGAGGGCGGACGTGAGCAGATCGGCGCGTTCGACCTCGAGTTCGTCGCCGTCAACCACTCGATCCCCGACGCGCTCGCGGTCTTCGTCCGCACGAGCGCCGGCACGGTGCTCAACACGGGCGACTTCAAGATGGACCAGCTTCCGCTCGACGGCCGCATCACCGACCTGCGCGCCTTCGCCCGCATGGGCGAGGAGGGCGTCGACCTGTTCATGGTCGACTCGACCAACGCCGAGGTGCCGGGCTTCACGACCGCGGAGGCCGAGATCGGGCCGACGCTCGACGGGCTGTTCGCGCAGGCGCAGGGACGCATCGTCGTCGCGTCGTTCGCGAGCCACGTGCACCGCGTCCAGCAGGTCATCGACGCCGCGCACAAGCACGGCCGCAAGGTCGCGCTCGTCGGCCGCTCGATGGTGCGCAACATGGGGCTCGCGGCGGACATGGGCTACCTCAACGTGCCGGCCGGAATCCTCGTCGACCCGAAGAAGGCCGACCACATGCCAGGCCACCAGGTGGTCTACATGTCGACGGGCTCGCAGGGCGAGCCCATGGCGGCGCTGAGCCGCATCGCCACCGGCGACCACAAGGTCACCGTCGGCGAGGGCGACCTCGTGATCTTCGCATCGTCCCTGATCCCCGGCAACGAGAACTCGGTGTACCGCGTGATCAACCTGCTCATGCGTCGTGGGGCGACCGTCGTGCACCAGGGCAACGCTCGCGTGCACGTCTCGGGCCACGCGAGCGCGGGCGAGCTGCTGTACTGCTACAACATCCTGCGCCCCAAGAACGTGATGCCGATCCACGGCGAGGTGCGCCACCTGCTCGCCAACGGCAAGCTCGCGATGAAGACCGGGATCCCCGCCGAGAACGTGATGTTCGCCGAGAACGGCGTCGTCATCGACCTCAAGGACGGCCGCGCTCGCGTCGTCGGCGCGATCGAGCACCAGAACGTCTACGTGGACGGCTCGTCGGTGGGCGAGATCACCGAGACCGAGCTCAAGGACCGCAGGATCCTGTCGGAGGAGGGGTTCGTGTCGGTGTTCGCCGTCGTCGACTCCTCCAATGGCAAGGTCGTGTCCGGCCCCGAGGTGCACGCGAGGGGTCTGGCCGAGGACGACGTCGTGTTCGACGCCGTCCTGCCGCAGATCAAGCAGGCGATCGAGGAGGCCGCGGCCGGCGGCACGACCGACACCCACCAGCTCCAGCAGGTGATGCGTCGCGTGCTCGGCCGCTACGTCGGCACCAAGCTGCGCCGTCGTCCGATGATCGTGCCGATCATCATCGAGGCCTGACCCGCATCCGGACGCCGTCGCCGCGCCTCACGCTCGGGGAGGGCCTGCCGTCGTAGATTGGCGGCATCATGGCACAAGCACGATCCAGTGGCACCCGGACGACGGCGGCCAAGTCCAAGGCGTCGTCGTCGCGCTCGCGCGCGCCACAGCCGCAGAAGCAGCAGCCCCCGGCGATCCTGCGTGGGATCCGCGCGATCGCTCAGGGCGTCTCCCACGGCATCGGCGCGATCTTCCGCTCGATCGGCGACGGCGCGCGCGACGTGAGCCCCGAGGTGCGGCGCGACGGCGCGGCCGTCCTGCTGCTCATCCTCGCGGTCGTCGTCGCGGCGAGCGAGTGGTTCCACGTCGACGGCGGCTGGTTCATCGACCTCGCGCACCGCATCTTCGCGGGCACCTTCGGGGTGCTCGCGGTCGTGCTTCCCGTCGTGCTGTTCGCGTTCGCGATCCGGCTGTTCAGGGCGCCGCAGGAGGACGATGCGAACCAGCGCATCGTGGTCGGCGGGCTGCTCGTCGCGCTGACCCTCGGCGGGCTCATCCACCTCGGCCACGGGCTGCCCAACCCGATGGACGGTCTCGGACCCGTCCAGGAGGCCGGGGGCATCCTCGGCTTCGTGCTCGGTACACCCTTGGCAGCCCTTGTGACGGTGCCGATCGCGGCGATCATCCTCGTGCTGCTGCTCGGGTTCTCGCTGCTCGTCGTCGCGGGGATCCCGCTTCGCGACGCGATCGCGCGGGGCGGCGCCCTCGTCTCACGCATGGGCGGGTCGCGCTCGGACGCGGCCTTCGACGACGACGAGACGTTCGTGCTTCCCGAGCACGGCTCGCTCGATGGGCATGAGGCGCCTCGCCGCCGCCGCAGCCTGCTTGGACGGATCCGCAAGGACGAGGACGCGCTCGACTCCTACGAGGGGGACGAGGCCTTCCAGACCTCGGCGAGCGTCGAGCGCACAGCGCGGGACGCGCAGCTGAGGCCCGCGTCCGGCGCAGGTCGCGACGAGGACGCGATGCGCACCGAGGTGCTCGGCGGTCAGGACGATGCGGACGTCGCGACCGTGCCCGTCTCGCCGTACGTGTCGCACGTCGAGGAGCACGAGGTCGACGCGGACGCCGAGTACGAGTCCGACCCCGAGGCCCCGACCGAGCCGAGCCCGGCGCTCTCGGCGCCCCTGACCACCCGCATCGTCCCGCAAGGCGAGCAGGGTGAGCTCGACGAGACGGGCCCGTACTACCTGCCCGACCCGAACGTGCTCGTTCAGGGCGCCCCGCACAAGACTCGCTCGGCCGCGAACGACCGCGTGGTCGAATCCCTTCAGGCGGTGTTCGAGCAGTTCAACGTCGACGCGGCCGTCACGGGCTTCACGCGCGGTCCGACGGTCACGCGCTACGAGATCGAGCTCGGCACGGGCGTGAAGGTCGAGAAGATCACGCAGCTGAGCAAGAACATCGCGTACGCGGTCGCGAGCCCTGACATCCGCATCCTGTCGCCCATCCCTGGCAAGATGGCGATCGGCATCGAGATCCCCAACGTCGACCGCGAGACCGTGTCGCTCGGCGACGTGCTGCGCTCGCCCGCGGCGATGAAGAACGACCACCCCATGGCGATCGGCATCGGCAAGGACGTCGAGGGCGGCTTCGTGATGGCCAATCTCGCGAAGATGCCGCACATGCTGGTCGCGGGTGCGACCGGCGCCGGAAAGTCGTCGTTCGTCAACTCGATGATCACGTCGCTGCTCATGCGGGCCACCCCCAAGGAGGTCCGCATGGTCCTCGTGGACCCCAAGCGCGTCGAGCTCACCATCTATGAGGGCATCCCGCACCTCATCACGCCCATCATCACCGACCCCAAGAAGGCCGCGCAGGCGCTCGAATGGGTCGTCAAGGAGATGGACACGCGCTACGACGACCTCGCGCTGTTCGGCTACAAGCACGTCGACGACTTCAACAAGGCCGTCCGCGCAGGCAAGGTCAAGCCGCTGCCGGGCTCCAACCGGCGCATCAAGACCTACCCGTACCTGCTCGTGATCGTCGACGAGCTCGCGGACCTCATGATGGTCGCGCCGAGGGACGTCGAGGACTCGATCCAGCGCATCACGCAGCTCGCGCGCGCCGCGGGCATCCACCTCGTGCTCGCGACGCAGCGACCATCGGTCGACATCGTCACCGGGACCATCAAGGCCAACGTGCCGTCCCGTCTCGCGTTCGCGACGTCGTCCCTCGCGGACTCCCGCGTCGTGCTCGACATGCCCGGCGCCGAGAAGCTCATCGGCCAGGGTGACGCGCTGTTCCTGCCCATGGGCTCGTCCAAGCCGATGCGCGTCCAGGGCGCATGGGTGTCCGAGACGGAGATCCACGCCGCGGTCGAGCACGTCAAGACGCAGGCCGAGCCGCAGTTCCGCGAGGACGTCGTGCAGCCTCAGGCGAGCTCCGTCGTCGCCGAGGACATCGGCGACGACCTCGACGACCTGATCGCGGCGGCGGAGCTCGTCATCACGACCCAGCTCGGCTCGACGTCGATGCTCCAGCGCAAGCTCAAGATGGGCTTCGCGAAGGCCGGACGGCTCATGGATCTGCTCGAGACCCGCGAGGTCGTCGGACCCTCGCAGGGATCCAAGGCGCGTGATGTTCTTATCAGACCCGATGACTTGGCCGCGACGCTGGCTATCCTCAGGGGTGAGCGCCCGGCGACCCCGGTCGAGGCGCCCGAGGAACCCGACACTGAGGATGTGCCATGGGAGGACGAGTAGGCGACGTCGTGACATCCACGGCGAGCGTCGGTGACGACGCGTCCGAGTTCTCGATCCTCGTCCTGGCCGTCCTCGTGGCGTTCGCGGTCGGCTTCGTCACCTTCCTGGTGCGAGCGCGGATCGCGCGCGAGGCGCGCGACGCCGCGGTGGCGCGCGAGCATGCCCTGAGGCGACAGTTCGACGCGGTGATGTCCTCCGCGCGCGATGGCGTCCTCATCACGACTCGTGGCGGCGACGTGCTGCTCCTGTCCGACACCGCTGCCCAGATCCTCGGGGTGACGCGCCAGGAGATGCTCGGCCGCTCGATCGCGCGGCTGCCGCTGCGGATCGTCGACGAGCGCATGCGGCCGGTCCTCGCGCACGAGGTCTTCGCGCCCCGCGCGGATGACAAGACCCCGCGCATCGTCGGCGTCCCGGGCCGCAGGGGCACGGACGACATCAGATGGGTGCAGGTGAAGGCGAGGCTCCTCACCGACGAGGAGGACGGCGAGCCGATCACCGTCACGACCATCATGGACACCTCGGGCCTCCGCGAGGCCGCCGAGGCGCTCAGCCGGTCGGACGCTCAGTTCCGCAAGGCGATGGAGAACGCCCCCGTCGGGATGGCGCTCGTCGACCTCGAGTGGCGGCTCATGGAGGTCAACCGCGTGTTCGCCGAGATGATGGGCTCGACCGTCGTCGCGCTCCGCGGCACGCCGTTCTCCGCGCTGTCGCATCCGCAGGACAGGCACGCCGAGCGTGACCAGCTTCAGCGGCTCTACGACGGCTTCCAGACGAGGTTCACGTGCGAGAAGCGGTACGTCCGCGCGGACGGCCACGTGGTGTGGGCCGTGCTCGACGTGGGGCTCGTGCGCTACGCGGGAGGGGCGCCCGACCACTATGTCGTCCAGCTTCGCGACACCACGGACGACCGCATGAACTCCGAGCTCATGGCCCATCGCGCGCTCCACGACCCGCTCACGGGCCTCGCGAACCGCACCCTTCTTCAGGACGTCCTTCAGAGGCTGCTCGTCGACCAGGACGATGCGGAGGTCGGCGTCGTCGCGGTGGACCTGGACGGCTTCAAGGGCCTCAACGACCGCTTCGGGCACGCGGCCGGCGACAACGCCCTCATCCACGTGGCGGGGGTCCTGCGCGGGGCCGCGGCCGGTCGCGGCGAGGTCGCGCGGATCGGCGGCGACGAGTTCATCGTCGTGGTGCACAGCGTCGACTGCGCGGCCGTGATGAGCGAGATCGCGGACGCCGTCCACGCCGCTCTGCGCACCCCCCTTCAGATCAAGCGCCATCAGATCAGGCTCAGCGCGTCGATGGGCTTCGCGGTCGCGGACGACGAGATCGCGGCGGGCGGGCCCGCCGCGCTGCTGAGCGCGGCGGACGGAGCGATGTACCGCGCCAAGGCGGGAGGCAAGGGACGTACCGAGGCGTACGACGCGCGGGAGCAGGGCCCCTCCGAGTCGCAGTCGGCGTTCACGCTCGAGCTCGATGGCGCGGTCCGTCGCGGCGACCTCGTCCTCCACTACCAGCCGATGTACGACCTCTCGACCCGGCGCGTCGTCGGTTTCGAGGCTCTCGTGCGCTGGCAGCACCCGACGCGCGGGCTGCTTCTCCCCGGAGCGTTCCTGCCCCTGCTGAAGGACCGGGACCTCGCGGTCGTGCTCGGCACGACGCTCGTGGACCAGGCGGCGGCGTTCCTCGCCGCCAGGCCGGACGACGAGACATGGGTGTCGATCAACGTCTCCGCGGACCAGCTCGGCAACTCCGAGTTCGCGGACAGCGTCCTCACGGCGATCGGCAGATACCGGCTCAAGCCTCAGCGCATCGTCATCGAGCTCACCGAGGCGTCGCTCGTCTCGCCCAACACCCGGATCCGGCACGAGCTGACCGAGCTGCGCAACGCTGGCGTCCCGATCCTGCTCGACGACTTCGGCACCGGCGTCTCGCCGCTGTCCTACCTGCGCGACCTGCCGGTGTCGGGGGTGAAGCTCGACATGTCCTTCGTGGCAGGCATCCCCGAGGACCCGGCGGGGGCCAGGGTCTCGAGAGCGCTGGGGGCGCTCGCGCGCGAGCTCGGGCTCGCGACGATCGCGGAGGGGATCGAGACGGAGGCGCAGGCGGACTTCCTCGAGAACTGCGGCTGGCGCCTCGGACAGGGATGGCTGTTCGGCGTCGCTCAGCCCGCGCAGACGCTTCTCGACCTCGACCTCGATACCGGCGTCTTCCTCATCGACCCGCTTCCCGAGGGCGAGGACGACGCGCTCACAGGGGCCTGAGCCGACCGGATCGCGGACCCTAGCGCGTCGCCGTCGGCGACGCTTCGGCGAAGGCGGGTGAACCCGTCCCCCGTGGCTCGGCCGACGAGGACGACGCGAAGGAGCCCGCCGGCTCCACGCGCTCGGGCGCCGCGTCGCCCACGGCCCCGGCGACCAGCTCGTGCCGGTGCGCGACCTCGGCGGCGCTGAGAGTGCCGAGGCCCCCGTCGGCGCCGCTGAGCACCTGGATCGTGTGGGAGTCTGAGCGGTCGACGGTGGTCGCGGTCCACTCGACCCGCGTGTCGACCTCCCCGGTCGGCTGCATCGTGAAGGACGCCGTGAGCAGCACGCCGTTGCTGGTCTGCGCCACGCAGCAGTGCGACGACTGGTTCGACAGCATGTTCCCCAGGCCGTACGCGACCCACATGCCGTCGCCCTGGGTGCCGCCGGGGAGCTTGACGATCGGCTGCGGAACGTGCGCGTGATGACCCACGTAGAGATCCACGAGACCGGAGGCCGCGATCTGCCTGGCGACCTCCTCCTGCGCGGGGGTGGGCGACGTCCGGTACTCGACCCCGTTGTGCACGGAGACGACGACGATGTCGGCGCCGGCATCGCGTGCGGCCTGGGCGGCGTCGATGATCGGCGAGGCGTCCGCCGCATCCGCGTCGAAGAGTGAGACCGACCCGGGCAACTCGACCGGCAGCCCGTTGGTCCCGTACGCGAAGGCGAGGTGCGCGACGGTGGCGGTCGTCTCGCCGTCGCTGACGACATAGGTCTGCGCGATCGCGGCGTCGTCGGCGTCGCGCGCAGTGCCCGCGTACCCCAGGCCGGCCTGCTCGAACGCGTCGATCGTCGCGACGACCCCTGCGTAGCCCTTGTCCACCGAGTGATTGGACGCCGTGGAGCATCCGTCCCACCCGATGCCGGCGAGGCCCGTCACGAGCTCCGCCGGCGCGCCGAAGACCGGGTAGGTCGTGATCTGCGTCTGGTCCGGAGCGACCGGCACCTCCATGTGGCACCAGGCCAGGTCGGCCCCCGCGACGAAGGGCTCGACCGCCGTCATCAGCGGCGCGTAGTCGTAGCCGTCCTCAGTGCGCGCCGAGCGGTTCACGGGGGCGTGCGGGAGGACGTCGCCGGCGGTGACCAGGGTGAAGGTCAGCGGCTCAGGATCAGGCTCGGGTTCGGGAGACGGCGCGAGGCTGGCCGACGGCGCGGCCTCCGCGTCGGGCCCGCGCTCGAGCAGCGCCGCGGCTTCCGCGGAGGCGTCTCCCACCGGGGGCGACTCGTGCCCGAGCGTGGGGGAGGCGGGGTGCGGCCCCGAACCGGCGGTCAGCATCGGACCGATGAGGAACGCTCCCGCGCACAGCACGGTGACGGCGCCGGCCGTCACCGCGGCGGTGCGCGCGCGACGCCTTCCAGCTCCCTCAGCCATGCCTCCATTGTCAGGCCTGGGAAGGAGTGCTCTGGCACATGCGCGTGAGTGCTCCGATGCCGCGGCGCCCGTTGAGGCGGCGCAGGTGCGTCCGCGTCGCGGCGCAGTGAAGGCAGGTCCCGGCCTCGCCTAGGTAGGGTGTGGGGGTGACCTCAGCCCTGCCTAACCTGCTCACGGTGCTCCGCCTCATCGGGGTGCCGGTCGTGGTGGTGGCGCTGCTGGTCGACGGTGGCGCCGACGGAAGCTGGCGCTGGGTCGCCTTCTGGGTGTTCGTCGCCGCGTCGGTGACCGACTACCTCGACGGATACCTGGCGCGCCGCTGGCAGGTCGTGTCCAACTTCGGCAAGCTCGCGGACCCGATCGCCGACAAGGCGCTCGTGCTCGGCGCCCTGGCCTGCCTGATCGTCGTCGACGGCCTGCCGTGGTGGCCCGTCGCGATCATCGCGTTCCGCGAGATCTATGTGACGGTCGGGCGCCTCCTGGTCGCCTCGGACGTGGTCATCGCGGCGTCTCCCGGGGGCAAGGTCAAGACGGTCCTTCAGCTGGTGTCGGTGAGCCTCTACCTGTTCCCGCCGGCTCCCGGCTGGATGCTCGTGCTCGCGTGGGTGCTGCTGCTCGGGGCGACGGCGGTCGCGGTCGTCTCGGGAGTCGACTACGGGATGAAGATCGCCAAGGCTCGGCGCGAGCACCCGCCGCAGCCGGGGGAGCACCGGGTCCCGAAGCCCGAGGCCGGGGGATTCCCGCAGTGACCTCGCCCGGCGAGGTCGTCTCGCTCGGGGCCTCGCAGGGCGCCACGCTCGCGGTCGCCGAGTCGCTCACCGGGGGAGCGGTGTGCTCCGCTCTCGTGGGAGTTCCGGGCGCATCCCGGGTGCTCGTCGGCGGCGTGGTCTCGTACACCGTCCACGCGAAGCACACGCTGCTGGGCGTGCCGATGGACCTTCTCGAGGGGCCGGGCCCGGTGTCCGAGGAGGTCGCGATCGCCATGGCCAGCGGCATTCGCGAGCGTCTCGGCGCCGACGTCGGCGTCTCGACCACCGGGGTCGCGGGTCCGGAGCCGCACGACGGCAAGGCGCCCGGCACCGTCTGGGTCGGCGTGGCGACCGCCGCGGGCGTGCACGCACAGCTGCTGTCGCTCACCGGGGACCGCGACTCGATCCGGCGCTCGACCGTCGACCACGCCCTGGACCAGGCGTACGCCGCGCTGAGTGAGGTTTCACACGCTTGAAACGGTTCCGTAGTGTCGCGGAACAAGCGTGGGGTAGTGTGCGTTGTGTCAGACATGGACAACGGTCTGATGGTGAAGAGAGGAGGACGGATGCCCATTCTGCGAACAGAGCTCGGCGACGTTCTCCGTGAGGCGCGCCTGACTCAGGGCAAGACGCTGCGCGACATCTCGTCCGCGGCCCGTGTGTCCCTCGGATACCTCTCCGAGGTCGAGCGGGGCCAGAAGGAGGCGTCCTCGGAGCTGCTCGCCTCGATCTCGGATGCGCTCGAGGTTCCGATGTCGGACATCCTCCGCGAGGTGTCGGACCGCTTCGCGACGGCCGAGGCCTTCGACACGGTCCCGGTGATGCCGATGATCCCGGACACCGCTCAGGAGCTCCTCGACTCCATGCCGCGCCGCTAGCGGCCGCTCGTCCGTGCGCCACAGCGAGTTCTGGTCCCTCATGGACGCCGTCTTCGGCGAGGTCTACGCACCCACGCTCGCACGTGATCACGCCCTCACCGCGCTGTCCTCGCGCACCTGCGTGCAGGCGCTCGAGGATGGGGTCGCTCCGCGCGACGTGTGGCACGCGCTGTGCGACGAGCTCGAGGTGCCGCAGGACCGACGCGACGGCGGCGACCGGCGCCGAGTGATCCCTCCGCGCCGGCGCTGACGGTTCGAGACCGGATCGCCGCAAGCGTGCCCCCGCTGGAGATGCGGACGATGCGCGAGCCTCGCGGCGTGTCGCTTGCGATCGTTCGAACATTCGTTCGATACTTGTGCACAGGACGCCGGGACGCGGTGCTCGTCCCCAGCGGGGGAGGGCTCCGGGACCGCGATGTCAGTGGTCGCATCTAATGTCGGTCACGTTCCACGGCTCACCGGCCGACACCGCGAGACAGGGGAGAACCCGCATGGCACAGGCAGCAGACCGCGCGAAGTCGCTCGAGGCGGCGCTCGGACAGATCGACAGGCAGTTCGGCAAGGGCTCGGCGATGCGCCTCGGCGAGAAGCAGCACGTCGCGGTCGAGGCGATCCCCACAGGGGCGCTCTCGCTCGACATCGCGCTCGGCATCGGCGGGCTTCCCCGCGGCCGCGTCGTGGAGATCTACGGTCCCGAGTCCTCGGGTAAGACGACGGTCGCGCTTCACGCCGTCGCCAACGCGCAGAAGGCAGGCGGAATCGCGGCGTTCATCGACGCGGAGCACGCGCTCGACCCGGAGTACGCCCGCAAGCTCGGCGTCGACACCGACAACCTGATCGTCTCGCAGCCCGACACGGGTGAGCAGGCGCTCGAGATCGCCGACATCCTCGTGCGCTCGGGCGGCATCGACATCCTCGTGATCGACTCGGTCGCGGCGCTCGTGCCCAAGGCGGAGATCGAGGGCGAGATGGGCGACTCCCACGTCGGTCTCCAGGCCCGCCTCATGTCGCAGGCGCTGCGCAAGATCACCGGCGCGCTCAACACCACGGGCACCACCGCGATCTTCATCAACCAGCTGCGCGAGAAGATCGGCGTGTTCTTCGGCTCGCCCGAGACCACCACGGGTGGCAAGGCGCTCAAGTTCTACGCGTCGGTGCGCCTCGACGTGCGCCGCATCGAGACCCTCAAGGACGGCACCGACCCGGTCGGCAACCGCACGCGAGTCAAGGTCGTCAAGAACAAGATGGCGCCGCCGTTCAAGCAGGCGGAGTTCGACATCCTGTACGGCCAGGGCATCTCGACTGAGGGTGGCATCATCGATCTCGGTGTGGAGCACGGCTTCGTGAAGAAGTCCGGCGCCTGGTACACCTACGAGGGCGACCAGCTCGGCCAGGGCAAGGAGAACGCCCGCAACTTCCTCAAGGACAACCCTCAGCTCGCGATCGAGATCGAGCGCAAGGTGAAGGCGAAGCTCGGCATCGGTCAGCCCGCGGTCGAGGCTGAGGCGGAGCCCGCGGTCGACGAGGCTCCCGCTTCCGCAACGGCCAAGGCGACCGCTCGCGGTGGCCAGAAGGCCGGAGCCTAGGCGGGAACGGCTGATGGCTGGGAGGCCTCGGACCAGGGAGAAGCGGGCCGAGACAGCGTCGATGGACCCCGCCGAGAGGGCGCGGGAGATCGCGCTGAGGCTCCTGGACCACTCGCCGAGGTCGGCGGCGCAACTGCACGAAGGTCTGATGAAGCGCGAGGTCGATGCCGAGACGGCGGATCTCATCGTCGAGCGGTACATCGAGGTCGGACTGCTCGACGACGCCGCGCTCGCCGCGGCCATCACGCGGACCAGGCACCGTGAGCGGGGCCTGTCTCGGCGCGCCGTCGCCGAGGAGCTCCGGCGCAAGGGGATCGGCGCCGAGGACGCGGAGGCGGCGCTCGCGCAGATCTCGTCGGACGACGAACGGGTGGCGGCGCGGGAGCTCGCCGAGCAGCGCTGGCAGAGGCTTGCCTCTCACGACGCACGGACCCGCGCGAGGCGCGTCGCGTCCATGCTCGCGCGCAAGGGATACTCGCCGTCACTGGCATTCGAGGTCGTGCGCGAGCTCGAACGTGCCGATAATGGCGGTGAATCTGTCTGACCTCACCGGGAAGGGGCGCGCGTGGAGCCGATCATCATCGTGATGCTCCTCGGCGCCTCGCTGGTGGCGCTGCTGCTGGTGATGTTCGCCAGGCGCGAGGCGGCCGCGGAGAGGGAGTCGGCCCACCGCGAGGCCGAGTCCCTGCGAGGTGAGGCGAGGGCAGCGATCGCGGAAGCGACACGGCGCGAGCAGCAGGTCATCGAGCGCGAGAAGGAGATCGCCGCCGATCAGCGCAACGCGCAGGCCTACGCCCGGGGGCTCGACGAGCGGGTGGAGGTGATCGCACGCGACGAGAAGCGGCTCGGACGCGAGCGTGCGGCGCTGGACGTCGAGCGGCGCAAGCTGCGCGACGAGCACGCTCAGGAGATGGCCCAGCTCTCCGAGACGGAGCCCGACGCGCTCCGCGAGGAACTGCGTGCCCAGCTGCTCGAGCAGGCGCGCGAGGCCTCGCAGACCGAGCTGCGGCGGCTCGAGCGCAAGGCCGAGGCAGAGGCCGCCGCGCGCGCGAGGCAGATCCTCGTCGAGGCCATGCAGAGGCAGACGGGGGAGACGACGACGCACGCGACGACCACGCGGGTCGCGCTGCCGCACGAGGAGATGAAGGGCCGCATCATCGGCCGCGAGGGCCGCAACATCCGCGCCTTCGAATCGCTGACCGGCGTGAATCTCATCGTCGAGGAGAACGTGGATGCCGTCCAGCTGTCCTCGTTCGACGTGCAGCGACGCGAGATCGCGGAGGTGGCGCTGCGCGCTCTCATCGAGGACGGGCGCATCCAACCGCAGCGGATCGAGGCCGCGTACACGAGAGCGCTCGTAGGCGCGGATCAGCGGCACAGGCAGGCGGGTCTCGACGCGCTGGACGAGGCCGGAGTCAAGGGCCTGCCGATGCCCATCGTCGATACGCTCGGGCGTCTACGGCTTCGCACGTCCTTCGGGCAGACGATCCTCGGGCACCTCGTCGAGACCGCGCGGCTCGCGGCGGCGATCGCGGAGCAGGTCGGCGCCGACGTCGAGCTCGCACGTCGAGCGGCCTTCCTGCACGACATCGGCAAGGCCTTCACCCCGGATCAGAAGGGCACCCACGCGCTGCTCGGTGCCGACTTCCTCGCGGAGCACGGCGAGGACCCTCTCGTGGTGAGCGCGGTGGCCGCGCACCACGACGAGGTCCCGCAGCTCACGCTCGAGGGCGTGATCGTGCAGATCGCGGACGCGCTGTCCGCGGCACGGCCGGGAGCGCGGCGCGAGGACCTCGACGCCTACGTGCAGCGCATGGAGAGCCTCGAGGAGAAGGTGGGCCGTCACGCGGGCGTCGCGAAGGCGATCGCGATGTCCGCGGGCAGGGAGATGCGCGTCGTGGTGGAGCCGGACGAGGTCGACGACGAGGGGGCGCGGGCGCTGGCGCGTACAATTGCTGAGCACATCAGCAAGGACTTCACGTTCCCCGGAGAGATCAAGGTGACGGTGATCCGCGAGCTACGCGCGGACGCCGTCGCAGGACAGGCATGACCGACACCACCCTCGCCCCCACCTACGTCGTGCGCACGCTCGGCTGCCAGATGAACGTCCACGACTCGGAGCACATGGCCGGGCTCCTCGAGGGCGCCGGCTACACGGCCGCGGAGCCCGACGCTGAGACCGCCGACGTCGTCGTGATCAACACCTGCGCGGTCCGCGAGAACGCCGCGACCCGGCTCTACGGCAACCTCGGCCAGCTGGCCTCCAAGAAGGCGGCGCGTCCCGGGATGCAGATCGCCGTCGGCGGGTGCCTCGCACAGAAGGACCGCGGCGAGATCCTCGACAAGGCGCCCTGGGTCGACGTGGTCTTCGGGACGCACAACATCGACGTCCTCCCTGTCCTCCTCGAGCGGGCGCGGCACAACGCGCAGGCGCAGGTCGAGATCGAGGAATCTCTCAAGGTCTTCCCCTCCACGCTCCCCAGCAAGCGCGACGCGATCGCCTCCGGCTGGGTGTCGATCTCGGTCGGCTGCAACAACACGTGCACCTTCTGCATCGTCCCGTCGCTGCGAGGCAAGGAGCGGGACCGCCGTCCTGGCGAGATCCTCGCCGAGGTGGAGGCGCTCGTCGCCCAGGGCGCCGTCGAGGTGACCCTGCTCGGCCAGAACGTCAACTCGTACGGCGTCGAGTTCGGCGACCGCGGCGCGTTCGCGAAGCTGCTGCGCGCGTGCGGCCAGATCGAGGGCCTCGAGCGCGTGCGCTTCACCTCGCCGCACCCGGCCGCCTTCACGGACGACGTGATCGAGGCCATGGCCGAGACCCCCAACGTCATGCCGAGCCTGCACATGCCGCTGCAGTCGGGCTCGGACCGCGTGCTGCGCGCGATGCGCCGCTCGTACCGCTCGGAGCGGTTCCTCGGGATCATCGATCGCGTCCGTGCCGCGATGCCCGACGCGGCGATCACCACGGACATCATCGTGGGCTTCCCCGGCGAGACCGAGGAGGACTTCCAGGAGACGCTGCGCGTCGTCGAGGCCGCGCGCTTCACGTCCGCCTTCACGTTCCAGTACAGCCCGCGTCCCGGCACGCCGGCATACGAGCTCGAACCGTTGCCCAAGGCGGTCGTGCAGGAGCGGTTCGAGCGTCTCATCGCGCTCCAGGACAGGATCACGCTCGAGGACTCCGAGCGTTTCGCCGGTCGCACCGTCGAGCTCCTGGTCCTCGACGGCCACGGTCGCAAGGACGATGCGTCGGCACGGATGTCCGGCCGTGAGACGGGCAACCGCCTTGTGCACTTCTCGGTGCCTGCGGGCGACGGGGCAGACGGCGGTGGAGCGCCCCGACCGGGTGACATCGTGACGGTGGACGTCACGAAGGTCGCTCCCTATCACCTCATCGCCGACTCCGCGCTCGAGGGCGGCACCTACGCCGTGCGCCGCACCCGTGCGGGAGACACGTGGGACGCCGTGCAGCGCGGAGAGCACAGCCATGGCGACGGCGATTCGTGCGGCACCGGCCCGAGCACGCCCGCGGGCCCGGTCGGCCTCGGCATGCCCGGCCTGCGTCGCGTCGACGCCTAGGACCCCCGTGGAGGACACCGCTTCCGCGCCGCCCGTCATCGCGATCGTCGGCGCGACGGCGACGGGCAAGTCGGCGGTCAGCGTCGCGCTCGCACACCTGCTCAGCGCGCGCGGCACGCCGGCTGAGATCATCAACGGCGACGCGATGCAGTTCTACCGCGGCATGGACATCGGCACAGCGAAGATCGCCGACCCCGAGCGCGAGGGCGTGCCGCACCACGAGCTCGACTGGCTCGACGTCACCGAGGACGCCTCCGTGGCCCGCTTCCAGGAACGGGCCCGCGCGGACATCGACGCGATCCACGCCCGCGGAGGTCGAGCCATCGTGGTCGGGGGCTCCGGACTCTACCTGCGGGCGCTTCTCGACGTCTTCGAGTTCCCCGCGACGGACCCGGCGCTGCGCGCGCACCTTGAGGCGAGAGCCGAGGCGGAAGGGCCGGGGACGCTCCACAGGGAGCTCGCCGCGCTCGACCCGGACGGTGCCCGCGCCCTCGACCCGCGCAACGCGCGGCGCGTGGTGCGGGCGCTCGAGGTCGTGACCCTCACCGGCGTGCCGTTCGGCACGTCGCTGCCTCGCCACCGGTACGCGATCCCCGCGGTCCAGGTCGGTCTCGAGCTCGTGTACGACGTGCTGGACCCTCGCATCGAGGAGCGGGTGACGCGCATGTGGGAGGGCGGGCTCGTCGAGGAGACCGAGCGGCTCGTGGCGGCCGGGCTGCGCGACGGTACGACGGCGCGACGCGCGGTCGGCTACGCCGAGACCCTGCGGCATCTTGACGGCGAGCTCGATGAGAGCGCCACGCGTGACCTCATCGCGCAGCACACCCGTCGGCTGGCCAGGAGGCAGCGCCGTTGGTTCAACCCCGACCCCCGCGTCGGCTGGGTGCCCGCGCCGACCGATGGCGCGGACGCCGAGCGTGCGGCACGCGACGCGCTCGAGATCGTCGAGGGACGAGGACCCCTGCCCGCGGCCCCCGTAGGGTAGGAGCCATGACGACGCTGCGCTTCACCAAGGGACACGGCACCGAGAACGACTTCGTGCTGCTGTTCGACGAGCGCGGCGAGACCGAGGTCACGCCAGCGCTGGTGCGCTATCTGTGCGAGCGTCGGGCCGGCATCGGCGGCGACGGGCTGATCCGCGCGGTGCGGGCCGGCAGCCTGGCGGCGGGCGCGGGCTTCTCGCCTGACGCCTGGTTCATGGACTACTGGAACGCGGACGGCACCACGTCGGAGATGTGCGGCAACGGCGTGCGCGTGTTCGCGCGCTTCCTGGAGCGCGAGGCCGGGGCCGATCTCTCGGAGGGGCTCGCCATCGGCACCCGTGCCGGCGAGCGCACCGTCACGTCGCTCGGCGACGGCCGGTACGCCGTCGGGATGGGGCGATGGGTCGTGTCCGCGGACGATGCGGTGGTCACCGCGGCCGGCCTCATGCCGCCGCGGCTCGCGCAGCCGGTCGACGTCGGCAACCCCCACCACGTGGTCGCCCTCGCGTCCGTCGACGAGCTGGAGGGTCTCGACCTTCTTGAGGCTCCGGGCGTCGATCCCGTCCCGCCCGCGGGCTCGAACGTCGAGTTCGCGGTGATGCTCGGGATCGACGAGGCCGCGGGGGAGAGCCGAGGCCGCGTGCGGATGCGCGTCCACGAACGCGGCGTCGGGGAGACCCGGTCATGCGGCACGGGCGCGTGCGCCGTGGCCCTCGCCATGCACGCGTGGGCAGGAGAGGCATCGCCCACGGTGTGGGACATCGAGGTCCCCGGGGGCGAGGTGACGGTGCGGATCGAGCCGAACCGGACCGTGCTGGAGGGTCCCGCGGTCCTGGTGGCGGACGGCGTCGTCGACATCCCGGACTCGGGCATCTGACCGCCGCACCGGTTCTTCTCGTTCTCTCCGGAGGATTTCCGGAGTCCTTCCTTCGATTTCAGGCAACTCCCTGCTAACCTGCCGACCGAGGCGTCGGCTCGTCGATGAGGTGACGTCGCGTCGTGCGTGGGCTGCGCACGATGTCCAAAGCTGAGGAGGGAAAGCTGTGGGGAGTCCTTTGCGCCGAGCAGGCGCTGTCGGGATCGTGAGCGCTGTGCTCGTCATGGTCGGAGCGCCGGCGTTCGCCGACAACTACGCCATCGACAACGATTCCGCGTACTGGCACGGCATCGAGAGTGACGGCGGGTTCATCTGGGAGGCCGAGACGCAGTATCCCGACCTGTGGGGTACGGGGATCACCGTGTGGAGCCTCAACACCGACGCGTTCGACAACCTGCCGTACCAGTACACGATCGCGAGCGATCTCGCGGACGTCGTGCTCAACGACAGCGACTTCTCCGAGGTCTCCGCGACCGCTGTGGACGGTGGCGTGAGCACGTTCGTGGCGGACGCGCCGTTCTCGCTCGCCTTGAGCGAGGTTGGCGGCGCGACGGTCGACTTCACGCTCCGGGTCACCCTGACGATCGAGGGCTCCTACGCGTCGTGGGACTTCGCCGTCACCTCCGACTCCGCGGACCCGGCCGTCGCCGACGCGATCGACGAGCTCACGGTGTCGGTGGAAGGCGACCTCGGCTCCGATGGTCAGACGGTGTTCGTGCCCGTTGACGCGACGTCCATGGTGTCGTACGAGGACGACGGGATCTGGAGCGACCCGGTGGTCGCGTACAAGGCGATCGCCGACGCGGTCACCTTCGACGCGGTCGACGGCGACGATGAGCCCACGGTCACGATGGAGCTCACCTCCGCGGGCGAGGCCACCCTGATCCTGTCGCTGCAGGGCTTCGACGTCTGCTCGAAGGACGACGCCATCGCGGCTCAGGTTGCCGCCGCACCCGCCCTCGACACGACGTTCGGGGCCGACAACGACCTCATCGCGTCGGGAGGATGCTGGTCGGCCGAGACCGCCGAAGGCACCGCAGGCGAGGAGTTCGACCAGACGATCGTGCTCGAGCCGACGGCCGACAAGATCGAGTCGTTCGACGGCATGGCGCCGGAGGACGTCGTCTTCGCGCTGCTCGACGCGCCCGCAGGCCTGACGGTCGACGCGACCTACGACCCGATCGAGGACGTCTACATCGTCCACATCACCGGCGTGGTCGCTGACGCGGGTGCCTACGAGGTTCGGCTGGGAATTCTCATCTCCACGTACGGCGGCGAGGAGTGCGGAGACGAGTGCGAGTACTCGTACGAGTACGAGGGCAGCCCGTGGTACGAGCCTACGGTGGCCGTGATCCCGATCACCGTTCACGCCGCGGTCGTTCCCGAGGCCATCGAGGAGACCGAGGACCCTGAGCCCGAGCCGGTCGAGGTCGAGCTCGCCGCCGAGGAGGAGACGGTCGAGACCGCCGAGACCGCTGAGACCGCCGGTGCCGAGCTCGCGACCGCTGAGCTCGCCGAGACGGGGGCCGAGGAGACTGCGCTGAGCGCCGTCGCGCTCGCGCTGATCGCCTCGGGCGCAGGCGCTATCGCCCTGTACCGACGCCGCGTCGCGTGAGAGCGGACGCCCGCTGAGCGACCGTCCCGGTCGCTCAGCGGGCGTCGACCCGCAGGACGCGGAAGCCCTTGGCTGAGGCGACCTTCTGGACCGCGCCCCATCCGCCGGTCCCCTCGCCGGTGTCGGCGAGCCACGTGGCGAGCGAGTCCGCCCCGAGGTTCTTCTGCACGACGAGGTAGGCGACTCCTCCGGGCGCGAGGCGCGGCAGCCACTTCATGAGCAGCTCGTGCAGCGCCTCCTTCCCGATGCGGATCGGGGGGTTCGACCAGATCACGTCGAAGCGTGCATCGTCCGGGACCGCGTCGGGCACGGCCGCGACGATCGGCGCGAGCGGCGCGACCGCGTTGGCGCGCTCCACGTTGCGGCACAGGAGGTCGAGCGCGCGCTCGTTGACATCGACCGCTGTGATGGTCGCGTCGGGGGAGCGAAGCGCGGCGGTGAGCGTGATCGGTCCCCACCCGCAGCCCAGGTCGAGCACCCGGCCCGATGGGTCCGGCACGGTGCGCAGCAGCACCCGGGTGCCGGTGTCCACATGCCCGGGCGAGAACACGCCAGGAGCGGTCTCGAGCGTCAGATCGGTGTCGGCGAGCCTCACGGAGATCGTGCGTCGCTCGTCGGCCGAGGCTGGCCGGGCGCTGAAGTAGTGGTCATCGCTCACGCCTGAAGCGTAACCTTCCGCCGGCCATGGCTCCTCGCGCTGGCGGGGTGAGACAATGGACCCCCTATGACAGACCGCCTTCACCGCCTCGACGACGCATTCGACACCGCCCACGATGACGGGCTCGCCGACGGACCCCTTGCCGACGACCTGGACGTGGACCCCTCGCGGGCGGACGCCGTGCTCGAGCGCATCCTCTCCCGCTCCGGCACGGCCGTGAGCGAGGGCGTCACCGAGGTCACCGACTATGACGGCGACCAGTACGAGCGCGAGGAGCGCGCGGCCCTGCGGCGCGTCGCGGGGCTGTCCACCGAGCTCGAGGACGTCACCGAGGTCGAGTATCGGCAGCTGCGCCTCGAGCGCGTCGTGCTCGTCGGCCAGTGGTCGCACGGCACGGTCCAGGACGCGGAGATCGGCCTGCGGGAGCTCGCGGCCCTCGCGGAGACCGCCGGCTCCGAGGTCCTCGACGGCGTGCTCCAGCGTCGTCCTCATCCCGACCCCGCGACCTACATCGGCTCCGGAAAGGCGCAGGAGGTCCACGACCTCGTCAAGGCGGTCGGCGCGGACACCGTCATCGTGAACGACGACCTCGCGCCCAGCCAGCGCCGCGCGCTCGAGGACGTCATCAAGGTCAAGGTCATCGACAGGACCGCGCTGATCCTCGACATCTTCGCCCAGCACGCGAAGTCCCGAGAGGGCAAGGCTCAGGTCGAGCTCGCGCAGCTCGAGTACCTCCTGCCTCGACTGCGAGGCTGGGGTGAGTCGATGTCCCGCCAGGCCGGCGGCCGGGTCGCGGGTGGTGAGGGCATCGGCTCGCGCGGTCCCGGTGAGACCAAGATCGAGCTCGATCGCCGCCGCATCCGGACCCGCATGGCGATGCTGCGCCGCCAGATCAAGGCCATGGAACCAGCGCGAGCCGTCCGCCGAGAACGTCGCCTCGGACTGCCGAACGTCGCGATCGTCGGTTACACGAACGCGGGCAAGTCGTCCCTGCTCAATCGCGTCACCGGCGCGGGAGTGCTCGTCGAGAACGCGCTCTTCGCGACCCTGGATCCCACGGTCCGCCGATCCCAGACGCCCGACGGGCGCGCCTTCACCGTCTCCGACACCGTCGGCTTCGTGAAGGACCTGCCCCACCAGCTCGTCGCGGCGTTCGCGTCGACGCTCGAGGAGGCGGCGAATGCGGACCTGATCCTGCACGTCGTCGACGCCGCTCACCCCGACCCCGAGGGGCAGATCCGCGCGGTGCACGAGGTGCTCGCGGATGTCCCTGGCGCGACCGACGTGCCCGAGCTTCTCGTGCTCAACAAGTGCGACGTCGCGGACCCCGCGACAGTCCTCCAGCTGCGGTCGCGGCGTGAACGGACCGTCGAGGTGTCGGCGCTCACGGGCGAGGGCGTCGAGGAGCTCATGGACGTCATCGGCGCGATGCTCCCGCGCCCTGGCGTCAAGGTCGACCTCGTCGTCCCTTACACGCGAGGGGACCTCATCAGCGAGGCGCACACCCACGGAGAGGTCCTCGGCGAGAGTCACGAGGCGACGGGCACCCACCTGATCGCGCTCGTCGACGAGGCGCTCGCCGCACGCCTGGAGGCGAGCGCGGCGGACGCCTCGTGACGTCGTCCCGCGGCGTGCGGGCCGAGGACGCCGGCACGGACGATGTGGCGGTCGCCGTCGCGGACGGCGCTCAGGCAGCTGGTGTCACGGTGGACGGCATCACAGTCGAAGACCCTCACCAGGTCGCGGAGCTGCTCGAGGCCGCGGTCGAGGCCCTGGCGGGCCGACCGCGCGAGGGCCAGCAGAGGATGGCCGCCGTGGTGGCGAAGGCGCTTCACGACGGCGAGCATGCGCTCGTCCAGGCGGGCACGGGCACCGGAAAGTCTCTCGGCTACCTCGTTCCCGCCGTCGCGCACGCGGTGCGCACGGGACAGCGCATCGTCGTGTCGACCGCGACGCTCGCGCTTCAGCGCCAGGTCTACACCAAGGATCTGCCGATGGTGCTCGATGCCCTCGAGCCGGTCCTCGGCAAACGGCCTGGCACCGCGCTGTTCAAGGGGCGCTCGAACTACTTGTGCGTGCATCGTCTCGGGGGAGGCTACCCCGAGCCCGACGACGACCGGCTGTTCGATGTCGGCCCCACGAGCGAGCTCGGGCGCGAGGTCGCGCGCCTGCACCAGTGGGCGGATGAGACGGAGACCGGCGACCGCGACGACCTGGTCCCGGGGGTGTCCGGCAGGGCGTGGGCGCAGGTGTCGGTGTCGGGCCGGGAGTGCCTCGACAGCAAGTGCCCCATGGCGGAGGAGTGCTTCTCGCAGCGCGCCCGCAAGGATGCGTCCGAGGCGCGGATCGTCGTGACGAATCACGCCGTGCTGGGCGTTCAGGCGGCGAGTCACGACCTGCTGGGCGAGCACGACGTGCTCATCGTCGATGAGGCGCACGAGCTCGTGCAGCGCATCACCTCGGCCGCGACCCACGAGCTGACCGTCCGCGGGCTCGATCGCGCCGCGAGCGCGGTGCGGCGGTGCGGCAAGACGACGGACGATCTCGACCGTGCGGCCCGCGCCGTCGACTCGGCCCTCGGCGATCTCGCCGTGGGTCGCCTGCGGCGGGGGATGCCCGAGGAGCTCGCGGCCGCCGTCGAGCTCGTCCGTGGGGCGGCCCGAGCGCTGCTCACCGAGGTCGCGAAGACGCAGGAGCAGGCGGGCGCCGCGGCGAAGATGGCGAGCGCCGCCCTCACCGAGATCACGGACGTGTGCGGGGAGCTTCAGGGGGAGGAGGGGCGCTACGTCATCTGGCTCGCCCCGCCCGATGGCGAGTACGACGAGGAGCGGCCTTCCCGCATCGTCGCCGCGCCCCTCGACGTGGCGGCGCTCATCGGGCACCGGCTCGTCGAGGAGAAGGCGGCTGTGTTCACCTCGGCGACGCTCGCGCTCGGCGGCGGCTTCGACTCGATCGCGCGGCACCTCGGCATGGACGACCCCGTGACCCTCGACGCTGGCAGCCCCTTCGACTACGGGAAGCAGGGCATCCTCTACGTCGCGTCGCATCTCCCGCGCCCGACGCAGGGCGGGATCTCGGACGAGGCGATCGACGAGCTCGTCGCGCTCGTTGAGGCGGCTGGCGGGCGGACTCTCGGCCTGTTCAGCTCGCACCGGGCGGCGCAGGCCGCGACCGACGCGGTGCGCGAGCGCCTGGACCTGCCCGTGCTCAACCAGAAGGACGACCAGCTTCCGACGCTCGTGAAGCAGTTCGCGGAGGACCCCCGCGCGTGCCTCTTCGGGTCCACCTCGCTGTGGCAGGGCATCGATGTCCCGGGGCCGACGGCCTCGCTCGTCGTGATCGACCGCATCCCGTTCCCGCGGCCGGACGACCCGGTGTCGCAGGCGCGGACGGAGGCGGTGGGTGCGGCCGGCGGCAACGGGTTCATGGCGGTGAGCGCCACGCACGCGGCGCTGCTGATGGCCCAGGGGTCGGGGCGCCTGATCCGGTCGATGGACGATCGTGGCGTCGTGGCCGTGCTGGACTCGCGCCTGAGGACCGCACGCTACGGAGGGTTCCTCGCCCGGTCGATGCCGCCGCTGTGGGGCACCACGGATCGCGACGCCGTGCTGGGTGCGCTCAGGCGCCTGGACGATGCGGCGTGCGCCGACGGTCGCTGAGGCTCAGAGCCGTCGCATCACCGAGACGACCTTGCCCATGATCTGAGCGTGCGTGCCGTCGATAGGCGTGTACGCAGGATTGTGGGGCATGAGCCAGACCTGGCCGTCCCGACGGCGGAAGGTCTTGACCGTCGCCTCGTCGTCGAGCAGCGCCGCGACGATGTCGCCGTTCTCGCAGGTCGCCTGGCGGCGCACCACGACCCAGTCGCCGTCGCAGATCGCGGCGTCGATCATCGAGTCCCCGGAGACGTTCAGCATGAACAGCTCGCCCTCGCCGGTGAGCTGGCGGGGGAGGGTGAACACGTCCTCGACGGCCTGGTCCGCGAGGATGGGCCCACCGGCGGCGATGCGGCCGACGAGCGGGACCCCGACGGTCGGGCCGTCCGTCACGGCCGAAGGCAGGTCGATGACGTCGTGCGACGGTGCAGCGGTCACGGCAGCCGGCTCCTCCGGCATCACGACCTCGATCGCGCGCGGTCGGTTCGGGTCGCGGCGCAGGAAGCCCTTGGACTCGAGCGCGCTCAGCTGATGCTTCACCGACGAGGTCGACGTGAGGCCCACGGCCTCGCCGATCTCCCGCATCGACGGCGGATAGCCGCGCGAGGCGACCGAGTCCCGGATGTGCTCGAGGATGAGGCGCTGCCTGTCGGTGAGCGCCCTCTCCGCATGCACGTCGGGGAACGCGTGGATCGTCGCGTCCTGCCGATCGCCGTCAGCCATGGTGCCGCCCTCCGTTAGCCCGGGGATGTCAGACCCCGGTGTTTGCCTTGTCTCGAACCTAGATCAGTTGAGTGGCGAAATCAAACACATGTTCGACCGTGTCTTGTGAATGTGGCTGCTCGGTGCTACAACTAGAACATACGTTCGATAGAACAGGTGTTCGAAGGAGGATGACATGTCGATCGGAACCATGACAGTGACGGCGCCCCGCACCGCTTCCGCACGCCTTCGTCGGGCTGTGGTCCTGATGGTCCTCGTCGCGTTGGGGATGCTCGTGGCACCGCGCGCGATCGCGGGCTCCGACGAGGTGCCCGTCGAGGCCGCTCTGTCGACCTACACCGTCGCGACCGGCGACACGCTGTGGGGTCTTGCCTCGGCGTTGACCCCGGCGGGCGAGGACGTGGCGGAGACGGTCGCGGAGCTCGTGGAGCTCAACAGGATGTCCGACTCGGCGCTGATGGCCGGGGAGCAGATCCTCATCCCGCTCGTCGGGTGAGCCGCGGCGGTGCCTGATGAGCTCCGCAGCCTCGTCTCGACCGCTCGCTCGCGCTGCGCGCGCGACGCCCGTCGTAGCGGGCTCACCGCCTTCGATGCGGTATGTGCGTGACTGGTGTGAAACGTGGGAGAGTAGGGGCATGTATTGCCCGTTCTGCAGGAACCCTGACTCCAGGGTCGTCGACTCGCGTGTCGCCGACGATGGTGGCCAGATCCGCCGGCGTCGCGAGTGCCCCAACTGCGGCAAGCGCTTCTCGACCGTCGAGACCCCGACACTGATGGTGGTCAAGCGCACCGGGGTGTCCGAGCCCTTCAGCCGTGACAAGGTCGTCACCGGAGTGCGGAAGGCGTGCCAGGGGCGCCCTGTGAGCGACGACGACCTCGTGAAGCTGGCCTACCGGGTGGAGGACACCATCCGTGAAGGTGGCCAGGCCGAGATCAACGCGCTCGACATCGGTCGCGCGATCCTGGAGCCGCTGCGCGATCTCGATGAGATCGCCTACCTCAGGTTCGCGAGCGTCTACCAGAGCTTCGACACGCTCGATGACTTCCAGGCCGCCATCGACCGGCTGCGCGCCGAGGATGCCGAGCGCGACAGCTGACCTCGGCCTGCGCGCAAGTGTCGTGCGAGACGAGAGAACCCGCCGCGGACCGAGGTCCGGGGCGGGTTCTTCTGCGAGAGGCGTGCTTCAGGAGACGACGCGGACCTTCACGGTGCCGGGCATCGCGCGAAGCTCGTCGACGGCCTCGCGGCTCAGCCCCGACGCGACGTCGGTGACCACGTAGCCGAGATCGCCGCGCGTGGACAGCATCTGGGCGTCGATGTTCACGCCGTGAGCGGCGAACACCTGGTTGACCGCGGCGAGCACGCCGGGGACGTTGGCGTGCAGATGGGCGACACGGTGCGAGCCCTGGAGCTGCTCGAGCGACTGGCTCGGAAGATTCACGGACAGCGACGTGGAGGCGTACTTCACGTAGTCGCGCAGGCGGGAGGCCACGAACTGGCCGATGTCGCGCTGCGCCTCCTCGGTCGATCCGCCGATATGCGGCGTCAGGATCACGTTGCGCTTGCCGCGGAGGGGCGACTCGAACAGGTCGCCCTTCTTCTTCGGCTCCACGGGGAAGACGTCGAGGGCGGCGCCCCCGACCTGGCCCGACTCGAGGGCGTCGCCAAGGGCGTCCATGTCGGTGATGAAGCCGCGCGAGAGGTTGAGGAACTTCGCGCCGGGCTTCATCGCGGCGAACTGCTCGCGACCGAAGAAGTCCTGGTTGCCTGCGCGACCGTCGACGTGCAGCGTGACGATGTCGGCCTCGCCGAGAAGCGCCTCAAGCGAGGGCATCGGGGTGGCGTTGCCCAGCGCGAGCTTCTCGGCGGTGTCGTAGAAGATCACGTTCATGCCGAGCGCCTCGGCGATGACGGACAGCTGCGAGCCGATGTTGCCGTAGCCGACGATGCCCAGCGTGCGCCCGCGGATCTCGTGGGCGCCCTCGGCCGACTTCGACCAGACGCCCTCGTGCATCTGGTTGTTGTGCTCGGCGAGGCGGCGGGTGAGGGAGATCATCTCCGACACGGCCATCTCGACGACGGAGCGGGTGTTCTGGAACGGGGCGTTGAACGCGGCGACACCGTGACGCGCTGCGGCGCCCAGGTCGATCTGGTTCGTGCCGATCGAGAACGCGCCGACCGCGAGCAGCGAGGGCGAGGCCTCGATGACCCGCTCGGTCAGGTGGGTCTTGGAGCGGATGCCGAGCAGCTCGACGCCGTCGAGGGCGGCGATGAGCTCGTCCTCGTCCATCGCTCCGACGTGGTTGTCCACCTCGATGCCGGCCTTGGTGAGGACCTCGGTGGCACGGGGGTGCAGGGATTCAAGGAGAAGTGCGCGCACGAGCGTCATACTCTCGCAAAACCGGCGAAGCACCAACTTCGCGCTATGCCGCGCCGTCGCCGCGGGGGCTCGCGAGCCTCCCGCGCCGAGAGATGCTTGGCACTCTCCGAACGTTCCCATTATCGCGAGCGCTATCGGTTTCGCGGAGTTACCGTGAATTGACGCGACAACGTCGTCCGTCACGACGCAGGCATGGGGCTTGGAGGGGTCATCTATGCGCAGATCGAGGGCGGCCTTCTCCGGGCTGGTGGCGGGCGTGCTCGCGCTCGGGATGTGCGCCGCGGTCGCCGCGCCCGCGTCGGCGGAGGACCCTGCAGTGCTCGGCATCACGAAGTCGGCGAGCACCGAGGAGGTCGTGCCGGGAGAGACCTTCGACTTCATCGTCGACGTGTCGTGCACGTATTCGGGCGTGGTCGCCAACGCGGGGTGCACCAACGCCCAGATGGTGGATCAGATCCCCGCCGGGCTGACCCCGATCAACGTGTCGGTCAACAACTACTCGGACGTGAGCACGTCGATCGACGGCCAAACCGTGACCGTCGACTTCACGAGCGCGTTCGATGACCCCGCAGGCGGCCAGGGCATGATCCAGGGCAGCACGGCGGAGATCATCATCACCGTGCGGGTCGACGATCTGCCGTACTCCGCCGACGGCGTGCTCCTGACGAACGAGGCGGTCTTCACCGCGACGAATCCGGACACCGACGATGTCTCGGCTGAGGCGATCGTCGTTCCTGAGGTCCCGCTCGAGCTCGAGACCACGATCGACAAGTCCTTCTCGCCGACCGAGGCCATGGCGCTTCGGGGTGAGGCGACCACCGCGACGCTCACCGCGACGAACTCCTCGACCGAGGGCGCCGCCGAGATGGTGGTGACCGACCCCGCCGACCCCGCCGCGGACCCCAGCGTCTTCGACTCGCTCGCGCTGACCGACGTGACGGTGGTCGAGTTTCCCGCGTCCGCGGACCGGGTCCAGGTGGAGGTCTACGTCGACGGCGCGTGGGTGTCCGGGCCGGTCTCCTCGGTCGCGGAGATTCCCGCGGGCGTGGACGCCGCTGACGTCGAGGGCGTGCGGCTCACCTTCACGAGCTCGACCGGTGACCTGATCGAGCCGGGCGCGGCCGCCGAGATCGACCTCGGCTTCGAGCAGCGTGATCTCGGGGCGGTCGACGAGGAGATCGCGGTCGACAACACCGCGTCGTCCGAGGTCTCGCGCGACGACGTGGTCGCGACGGCCACCGGCGACGCGACCTACACGATCACGGAGAACATCCCGCAGGTCGAGGCGACGAAGACCATCACCCCGGACACCGCGCCGCACGGAGACTCGTTCGTGGCGGACCTCACCGCCGAGAACTCGTGGACCTCGACCCTCGACTCCTTGTCGGTGATCGAGCCCGCGGCGCCGCAGGAGTTCGACGACTCGATGTCCTTCGGAGGCTTCACCGAGGCGCCGACCTGGCCAGCCGGGGCGACGAGCGCCTCGATCACCTACGACACGGACGGTGGCGAGGAGACCTACGCGTTCGCGAACGGGGAGATCCCCACGCTTCCCTCGGACCTCGACTCGGTGAACGGCTTCAGGATCGACTTCGAGGGATCGATCGAGCCGGGGGCCACCGCCGAGGTGGGAGTGGTGCTGGGCACGGATCCCGACGACCCGAACCTGGTCACGACGCACGACAACGTCGTGGACGTCGAGGGCGTGAGCGGTGACGTGACCGGGGACGACTCCGCGGACGACAGCTTCACGACCTATCTCGCCGTGCTCATGACCCAGCAGGACAAGTCGATCACGCCGAGCACGATCCTCGGGACGGCGGGGCAGTGGGTGGTCGCGACGCTGCCAGGCGGCACCGAGGACTTCCCCGACTCCACCCCGCTTCCCGACGACTTCTCGACCGTCGGCTCGGACACGATCGTGATCCAGGACCCCGCCGCGACCGGCGTCGATGACGACACCCCGGTCGCGAGCGACTTCTGGGACAGGTTCGATCCCACCGAGATCGCCGACGTCGAGGTGCTCGACGACAGCACGCTCACCGTGAACTACTGGGACGGCTCGGAATGGGTGCCGCTCGCGGGCCCCGTCGAGGGGCCGACGATCTGGTCGTTCGACATCGAGGGAAGCGGCGTCGACCCCTCGGACATCGGCGGCCTGCAGTTCGTCTTCGAGTCCGAGTCCGAGGACGGCTTCGAGCCAGGGACCGACCTGCAGCCGAACATCGTCTTCGAGCTGTCCGAGACCATCTATGGCACCGATCCGTTCGTGCTCACGAACTGTGCGACCACCGCGGCCGACGCTGACGACGCCGACGCGGCCATCTCCGATCAAGGATGCGACACGATCGAGATCATCCCGATCGATCCCGAGGGCGGAGGCGGCGACGGCGCGGGAGGCACCGGCGAGTACATCGCCAAGGACATCGATGAGGAGTACGTGTCGGCGCGCACCGGCGACGAGATCGGCGTCACGATCGACTGGTCCACCGGCGGTGCGGCGGATGTCGACTCGATGACGCTGTCGGACATCCCCGATCCCGACGAGGACACGATCGAGGACTCCTTCTACGACGCGTTCGACCTCGTGTCGATCGAGCCGATCACGACGTCGACGGACCCGCTGATCCAGTGGGACAAGGTCGCGAAGGTCGAGCTGTACCGGGAGGGCCAAGGGTGGGTCGACGCCGAGAACGACCCGTGCCCGGCCGCATGCGACGGATCGTTCCCCGGCTACACCCTCACCGATGCGGAGCGGGCCGACACGATCGCATTTCGGCTGGTGTTCGTCGAGGGCTCGGCGCGCGAGACCACGACCGACCCCACGGCGCCGCCGGTCGGCTCAGGCGTCGCGCGCTCGATCGACGGCGAGCGCGAGGTGAGCGCCACGTTCGAGATCCGTGACGACCGCAGGTCCGACGGGTCGCCTGTGACGGGGCACGACTTCTACAACGAGGACGACGAGGCGCTGATCAGGGACGATGCCGGCGCGCAGATGGTCGTGGGGGAGGAGACCTTCACTGACGGCGACAGCGACGTCATCACGATCCTCGACGTGCCGCTCAACACGAGCATCGACAAGCAGTGGGATGGCGGTCCGGTCGGCGTCCCCATCCCGGGCAGCCAGGATCCGGCCGACTATCCGTCGACGCGCGTGACGCTGACCGCGACCAACCTGACGCAGGCCCGCGTCGACAGCATGGTGGTGACGGATCCCAGCAGCGACTCCCTCTCACCGTACGACTACTTCACGCTCGTCGACGTGGTGAGCATGGAGGTGCCCGAGGGGACGACCTCGTGGACCGCGACCTTCGAGCTCGACGGCGGGGGCACGATGGTGGTCGAGTCGGGCACGGATCCTTCCGACCCGAGCCCTCTGACCTCTCTCACCGCCGCCGACCTCGAGGACGTCGTGGGCCTCAGCATCGACTACGAGGGGAGGATCGATCCGGACGCGCAGGCCGTCATCGTCCTCGACCTGCAGCTGCGCCTGTTCAACCGCACCACGGGTGAGCCGGTGGCCGCGCCAGGCGTCGGCTCCACCATCCCCGTCTACAACGCCGCGAGCGTCGTCGTGGACGATGCGGGACGCGACCCCGAGACGGACCCCGCGACCGACGACGACCTCGCGACGGTCGACCTGGAGAGGCTCGACCTCGAGCTCGAGGTCGAGAAGCAGTTCGGCCCGCTGCCCTCGGAGGGGGAGGACTGGTCGGTCGATGAGTTCTCGCAGCACGAGCCGGATCAGAGCGAGTTCGCGATGCTCCTGTCGACCACGCCGATCGGCAGCGCGCGCACGGGCAGCATCACGGTCACCGACGTCGACCCGTCGTTCTGGAACGCGTATCAGCTCGTCGGCTTCGACGACTCGTTCGAGTTCACCGACCCGATCGACCAGGTGCAGATCGACGTCCTCACGGGGGGCACGTTCGTGGAGGACGGCGACGATGTGGCGCTCGAGGGCGCGACCTGGGTCGAGGGGCAGCCGAGCGCCTCCCCGACGCTCCCCGACGGCGTCGCCCCCGGGGACGTTCAGGGGCTGCGCATCACCTACACGCGCGCGGACGGCGACCAATGGGAGAACTCGAACGCGCCCACGCAGGAGATCCCGATAGTCATCCAGCGCCGCGACGAGCTCGAGACCGGCGGCCCCGTCCCGACCGACATGGCGGGCAACGATCCCGCTCCCGGCGAGACGGAGGCGGGCTGGTCCACCAACACGATCAGCGGCGAGGCCGTCTCCTACCTCGAGGACGGCTCGGGCGAGCCGCTCTTCTCGGTCGGCGCGCCCGACGCCACCGCGGAGGTGCTCTACGAGCACGCGACGACGGAGGTCGAGGTCCTGAAGTACCCCGAGGGCATCGTCCAGCCGGGGTCGGTGACGGCGTACACGCTCACGATCACGAACACGGGCGAGTGGCCGCTCGAGAACCCCGTCGTGACCGACCGCCTGCCCACCGAGGACGGCGTGGCCCAGCTGATCCTCGATCCCGACGTCGCTGACCCGTACTCCTACGCGCTGACCGGCGACGCCCCGGACCCCGCCAACGGGACGGCGATGCCCACCGACGCCGACGACGTCACGGTGACGTGGTCCGAGGACGAGACCGAGATCGAGTTCACCTTCCCCGAGGGGACGGTCCTCGAGCCGGGGCAGACCTACACGATCACGATCCTGCTGCTGCCGCGCCCCGGCGTCGAGGCCGGCCAGCTGCTCACGAACGAGTTCGGAGTGGTGGCGGACCGCCCGTACGACGCATGTGACGGCACGCTTGTCGAGGAGACGGGGGAGTGCGCCACGGACACGACCGTCGAGGTCGGCGAGGCGGGCGCGGATCGCTCGGGCAAGAAGGTCAAGGCGGACAACGACGAGCACGGCGTGATCGACCTGCTGCCCGACGACGGCGAGGAGTGCACGCCCGACGACGACGGCTTCTACGGCGCGGGCTGCGTGCCGATCACGGCGCCGGGCGAGACCGAGACGTGGCGGCTCGAGCTGCTCAACACCGGAACGCTCCCGCTCACGGAGCTCGTCGCGATCGACGTGCTGCCCACCTATGGCGACACCGGCGCGATCAACCCCGCGGAGCGCGGCTCGGAGTGGGACGCGATCCTCGTCGCGGTGAACACCGGCGGATTCGGTCCGAAGGGCGAGCTGACCGTCTACGGCACGACCGACGCCGAGCCGTGCACGGATGATCTCGAGCCGCTGACGGATCCGTCCTGCGGGGCGGGGGACTGGATCCCGATCGAGGACTTCGACGACCTCTCCGTCGTCACCGCCCTCAAGTTCGACATCGTCTTCGACGAGGAGGACCCCCTGCTCCCGGGCGAGGTCGCGGCCGTCGACATCCAGACCCGCACCCCCGCGTCGGCCTCGGCCGAGGGCGCTAATCCGATCGCGTGGAACACGGTCGCGACGGGCGCCGTGACCTCGGCCGGCACGGACCTGCTGCCGATCGAGGGCAACAAGGTCGGCGTCGCGCTGCTGACGGGCCCGCTCGCGCTCGAGAAGGCGGTCACCGGCGACGGCGCGGAGTACGCGGCCGAGGAGTTCACCGTCGACGTGCAGTGCACGGTCTCGTGGGAGGAGCCGGACGGCACCGTCGTCGAGGAGCTCGCGTACGAGGGCTCTGCCACCATCGTGCTCGGGGAGACGACCGTCCTCGAGGACCTCCCGTGGGGGGCCGAGTGCACCGTCGTGGACGAGGACGATGCGTCGGGGCAGTCGAGCTGGAGCGCGGACACCGCGACGGTCGGGGACGAGGACGCCGAGGAGATCGGCACCGTCACGGTGACGAACACGTACGAGCTCGCGGACCTCGAGGTCACCAAGACGGTCGACTCGGAGGCGGTGGACGCCGATGGCGAGCCGCTCACGTACGGTCCCTTCGTGGTGCTCGCGCAATGCACGTTCCTCGGAGAGGACGTGTACGCCGACGGCTACGGGCCGATCGAGATCCTCGGCGAGACGATCACGATCCCGATGCTCGCGGTCCTGGCGGATGGCGATTCGGTCACCTTCGAGGGCCTGCCCGCGGGCGCGGAATGCATCGTGACGGAGATCTGGACCGCTGAGGCGGCAGGCGTGGAGATGACGGTGACCGCGGGATCACAGGAGCCCGTGGTCGTCGACGGGGACGAGTCCGTCATCGAGCTCGCGCCGCGCGACGACGGGGTGAGCACGGTCGACGTCCTCAACTGGTACGACGTGGGTGACGTGACGATCGAGAAGGTCGTCGAGGGTCCTGGCGCGGACATCGTGGGCGCGGGTCCCTTCGCCTTCGACGTGGTGTGCACGTACGAGGGGCCCCTGCGGACGGTCGAGACCTGGGCGGGGACCGTCGAGCTGTCCTACCCGGACGAGCTGTCGTACACGATCGAGGACGTGCGAGCCGGGTCGGTGTGCGTGGTGACGGAGACCGACTCCGCGGGAGCGGACGAGGTCGTGCTGGCTCCGCCGGGCGAGGAGGACGGCACCGCCGAGGTCACGGTCGCCGCGGACCAGACTGTCACGGCGACGGCCACGAACTCGTTCGACACCGGCGACCTGACCGTGTCCAAGAACGTCGAGGGCGACGGCGCGGGCTTCGCGCCCGACGAGTTCACCGTCACGGTGTCGTGCCAGGTGGACGACGAGGAGGCGTTCTCCGGCACGTACGTCCTCGACGAGTCGAACGGCTACTCCGTCGACATCCTCGGCGAGATCCCCTACGGCGCCGCATGCTCCGTGACGGAGGAGGAGTCCGGCGCCACGACGGTCGTCGTGTCCCCGGGCTCCGCGGTCGTCGGTGTCGACCCCGACATGACGGTGACCAACACGTACGACCTCGCCTCCCTCGAGATCACCAAGACGGTCGAGTCCGACGCGGTCGATGCGGACGGGAATCCGATCGAGTACGGGCCGTTCTTCGTCTACGCGCGCTGCGAGCTCCTGGGAGAGCAGGTGTTCGCGGACGGCTACGGTCCGCTGTTCCCGATGGTGTCGTTCCTGGACGACGGCGAGTCCGTGACCTTCGACGGACTGCCCGCGGGCGCGGAGTGCACGGTCCGCGAGCTTCTCACCGCGGGCGCCGACGACGTGTCGATGACGGTGACCGCGGGATCTGCCGAGGCCGTGGTCACCGAGGGTCCGCGTGCCGTGGTGGAGCTGGTTCCCGAGAAGGACGGGATCACTGCCGTCGAGGTCCTCAACCTCTACGACGTGGGCGAGCTGACGATCGAGAAGATCGTCGACGGTCCAGGCGCGGATCTTGAAGGCGGGGGGCCGTTCGTCTTCGATGTGGCGTGCACCCTGGACCAGCCCGCAGGCCCGATCGAGACCTGGTCGGGACAGGTGGAGCTCTCGTACCCGGACAACCTCTCCGCGACCCTCACCGACGTCGCCGCGGGCTCGGAGTGCGTCGTGGTCGAGACCGACACCGGCGGCGCCGATGCGACGGTGCTGTCGCCCGCAGGCGCCGCAGAGGGAACCGCCGAGGTGACCGTCGCGGCCGACGAGGCCGTGACGGTGACGGCGACGAACACGTTCGAGGTCGGGAACCTCATGGTGTCGAAGGCGGTCGAGGGCGACGGGGCGCAGTTCGCTCCGGACGAGTTCACCGTGAACGTCACCTGTGCGGTCGACGACGAGGCCGTGTTCGACGGCACGTACGTGCTGAACGAGGGCAACGGTTACACGGTCGAGATCGTCGACCAGATCCCGTACGGCGCCGTGTGCGCGGTGACCGAGGAGGAGTCCGGCGCGACGACCGTGACGATCGCCCCCGAGCAGGCCGTCGTCGGCGTGGACGACGAGGTCGTGGTCACCAACACGTACGGGGCAGGGGATCTGACGATCCTCAAGACCGTCTCCGGCCCCGGCGCCGCCGAGCGGGGCGACGGCCCGTTCGAGATCGCGGTCGGATGCGTGCTCGAGCAGGTGGACGGCACCACGGTCACGACCTGGTCGGGCGTGGTCGAGGTGGGCGGTGGATCCCCCCTCGAGGCGACGATCGAGGACATCGCCGAGGGGTCGGTCTGCACCATCGAGGAGACGGACTCCGGCGGTGCCGACGAGGTAGCCATCAGCGAGGACACCGTGACGATCGGCGCCGACGAGGTGGTGTCGATCACGATCGACAACTACTTCGAGGCGCCCGACAGCGGCACGGCCGGCACGGGTGACGAGAAGGGCACGGGCGGCACGTCGGGACTCGCGGGCACCGGCTACCAGGGAGGCGGCTCGCTCGGCTGGATCGTGCTGCTCCTCGGCGCCGGCATCGTCCTGCTCGTGGGGCGCGCGTGGAGGCTGGGCGCCGCGCGGCGGTGATCCTCTGGGCTACTCTCCCAGGCCTGCGGGGAGGTCGCCCGCGTGGACGATGTCGAGGTGACGGGTGGGGCGCGTGAGCGCCACGTACAGGTCGCCAGGGCGGGAGGCGATGGCGACCGGGTCGACGACGACGACGGCGTCGAACTCGAGCCCCTTCGAGGCGAGCGCCCCGAGAACCTCGACGTCGCGCTCACCCAGCTCCGCGCGCAGGTCGTCGTGGAGCGCCTCGGGCGCGATCACGGCGACGAGGCCGCCGCCCGACGCCGCGAGGGACTCGGCCCGGTGCGCGGCGCGGCGCGCAGACGCCGAGGCGAACGACGCGCGCTCGACCCGGTGGTAGGCCACCGCATCGTCCACCGCCCGCGCGGCGCTGAGCTCCGACACGGGCAGGTGCGCCGCCTTGGCGAACGACTGCGCCGCCTCCGCGACCTGCGCGGGGATGCGGTAGCTCACGGTGAGCTCTCGCAGCGTCCACGTTCCCTTGAACAGGGGGTCCATCGCCTCGGGCCACCACTGCGTGCCCGCCGCCGACGACGTCTGAGCGACGTCTCCGACGATCGTGAACGAGCGGGTGGGGCAGCGGCGGGACAGCATCCGCCAGGCCATCGGGCTGAGCTCCTGCGCCTCGTCGACGACCACGTGGCCGTAGGTCCACGTGCGGTCGGCGGCCGCGCGCTCCGCGACCGTGAGTCGCGAGCTGCCCTCGCGCATACGGGAGGCGAGCGCCTCCGCGGTGACCATGCCCCCGTCGCCGAACGTCTCGAGGACCTCCTTGGCGTACTCGAGCTCCTCGCTCGTGAGATCGCCCGCGTTCGGTCGGGGCGAGCCCGACGGCATGTCGCCGAGCAGCTCCGCGGCCTCGTCCAGCAGGGGCACATCGGCGTCGGTGAACGGTGCCGATGTCGGCCGCAGCAGCAGGTCGCGCTCCGTCTCGCTCAGCGAGGGCGCCGCGTTGTCCAGCAGATGCGGCTTGGAGAAGAGGTCCTTGAGCAGCTGCGATGGCGTGATCGGCAGCCAGCTCAGGTTGATCGCGATGCGGATCGTCCGGTTGTCGCGCACCTCGCGCTCGAGCTCGATCCTGTCGTCGGCCTCCACATGCTCGAGCTGCTCGGCGAGCTGCGAGGTGAGGCGGCCGATCATGTCCTTCGCGAAGGTCGCGCGCGCCTCGTTGTGAGGCCGTCCGTCGCGGCGGGCGCGCGCCTGCGCGTCCCTGATGTCGGAGCGGCGGATGACGACAGGGCGGCCGTCGAGCCTCACCGTCTGGTCCGTCAGGGGGACCCTCTGGCGCTCGCGGACGGCGCGCTTGATGACTCGCGCCATGTCGGCGCGTCCCTTGACCCGCGCGACCTCGTCGGACTCGACCGCGGTGACGGTGACTCCCTTGAGCAGCCCCGCGAGCGTCGTCGAGACCGCGCCGGTCTCGCCGAGCGAGGGCAGCACGTGGTCGATGTAGCGCAGGAACTGGCGCGACGGGCCGATCAGGAGCACGCCGCGGCTCGCGAGCCTCTCGCGGTGGTGATAGAGCAGGAACGCGGCGCGGTGCAGCGCGACGGCGGTCTTACCGGTGCCGGGGCCGCCCTGGACGACGAGCGCGCCCTCCATGGGGGCGCGGATCACGGCGTCCTGCTCGGCCTGGATCGTGGCGACGATGTCTCCCATGCGGCCCGTGCGGCGGGCGTCGAGGGCCGCGAGGAGCGCGCCCTCGCCCGCGAGGCTGTCGGCCTTGCCCGACGTGCGAAGCGCCTCGACGTCCAGCACGTCGTCCTCGACCGCCGTGACCTTGCGGCCGCGCGTCGTGAGGTGGCGGCGGTTCATCACGCCGCTGGGCGCGGCGGCGGTGGCCGAGTAGAAGGCTCGCGCCGCAGGGGCTCGCCAGTCGGTCAGCAGCGGCCCGTGGTCCTCGTCGGAGAGCCCGATGCGACCCACGTACAGCGTCTCGCCGTCGATCATGTCGAGCCGGCCGAAGCACAGGCGGTCCTCGACGGCGTCGAGCTGGCCGATCCGGTCCTCGTACAGCGTCGCGAAGGCGTCGCGCTCAGAGCGGTTCTGCGGGGAGCCCGACGGGCCCTGGCGCCGGATCTCCGCCAGCCGGTCCTGAGTCTCGTCCCTGAGCGTGTCGAGACGCCCGTACAGCGTGTCGACGACGCGCTGCTCGGCCTCGAGTCCCGTATCGGTGGCGGTGGACTCGTCGTGCATTGGCATATCCCTCGGGTCGGGTGTTCGTCCGTGGCAGGCGGTCAATCATTATCGCAGGATTGGGAGGTCCAGACGCACCCCTTTCGCGGAATCTTTCGCCGCACGCGGAAGTTCCTGGTCCGAGCATTGAGGCGTGGGAGGATGAACGGATATGGACACGAAGCTGGTGACGTGGGACCCCGATGGCGTCGCGGCGTGGGCGGACGTCGCGCCCTCCGAGGGCGCCGTGATGATGCATGTGCTGCGCGGCTTCATCGACGGAGGCAAGGCCGGGCGGCTGGTCGGCGAGCACCTTCTGGAGCTCGGAGAGCCGGTGCGGATCGCGACCTTCGACATCGATGAGCTGCTCGACTATCGCTCGCGTCGTCCCGAGATGACCTTCTCGGTGAACGAGTGGACCGAGTACGACGAGCCCTCGCTGGTGCTCGACATGGTGCACGACGTCGAGGGCACCCCGTTCCTCCTGCTGCACGGCTTCGAGCCCGACATCAGGTGGGAGGCGTACATCGCCGAGGTCCGCTCCATGGTGCAGCGGCTCGGCGTCGGCCTGGTGCTCGGTGCGCACGGCATCCCGATGGCGGCGCCGCACACCCGGCCCCTCGGCGTGACGGTGCACGGGACCTCGCAGGACCTGCTGCCCGATCAGCCGAGCATGTTCGGCACGGTCACCGTCCCCGCCTCGGCGCAGAACCTCCTCGAGTACCGCTTCGGGCAGTGGGGCCTCGACATGGTCAACGTGGCCGTGCACGTGCCGCACTACCTCGCGCAGTCCTCGTACCCGCAGGCGGCGCAGCGCGCGCTGTCGGCTCTCGAGGACCTCTCGGGCCTCGTGCTCGAGCCTCAGGGGCTCGACGCGGAGGCCGAGCGCGCCGAGGAGGAGATCGCGCGCCAGATGTCGGAGTCCGAGGAAGTGCAAGCGCTCGTCACGGCTCTCGAGGAGCAGTACGACGCGTTCACGGAGTCGCGCGACGACGAGATGCTCCGTGAAGGGCTCATCCCGTCCGCGGACGAGCTCGGCGCCGAGTTCGAGAAGTACCTTCGGCAGCAGGGGCCGGAGTTCCCGCAGGGCTGACGAGGCCTTCTCCGCGGGCTTCGGCCACCGATCTCGCCGCAGCGATGATGCGGAACTTGCCCCGACATGTCGCGCTCGTGGCCCCTTGCATGACACACTTGGTACCGGTTGCAAGAACGTAGTGTGCAGGAACCCGCCCCCCTGGGTGGGAGAAGTCATTGCGGCGACGAGCGCGGCACGGTGTCGCGCTTCCCTCCCAGGGCATTGTGAAACAAAGGGAGAAACCCGCATGGCGCAGGGTTCCGTGAAGTGGTTCAACGCAGAGAAGGGCTTCGGCTTCATCGCCCAGGACGGTGGCGGCGCTGACGTCTTCGTCCACTACTCGGCGATCGAGACCGACGGCTACAAGTCGCTCGACGAGCAGCAGCGCGTCGAGTTCGAGGTGACGCAGGGTCCCAAGGGCCCCCAGGCCTCGAACGTCCGCCCGCTGTAAGGATCGACCGGGCGTCCGTCAGGGCGCCCAGTCGCTCCTGACGCCCGTCGGCAGGGATGCCGACGCGGCGTAGCGCGCGAGCACATCCTCATCGAGGCGCGTCGACGCGGCGAGCACCACGTTCCCGCGTCGACGCCCCTTGAGGACCGCGTGCTCCGCGACCGCGATCACCGTGCCGAAGGCGGCACGGGCCGCGGCAAGATCGCCGCGGGTCGTGGTCCCTCCTGGCCTCGTCCCCACGTTGGCGAGCACCAGGCCCCCAGGCCGCAGCGCCCGACGCGCGTGCGCCCACCACTCCTCACCTGCCAGGTGCGGGGGAGTGTCATCGCCGGCGAACGCGTCCCTCACGATGAGGTCGACGCTCGCCTCGGCCCGCCCCGACACGGCCTCGAGCCCGTCCTGGGCTCGTATCCTCAGCCGCGGAGCGCGCGGCAGATCCCACCACGTCCGCACGAGCTCAGGAAGCACGTCATCGATGTCGACGGCGATGTGGCCCGAGTCGGGGAACCGGTGCGCCAGATGCCTCGGGAACGCGCACGCGGCGGCACCGACGTGCAGCGCGAGCATCCGCGCGGGAGGTCCCCACGCGTCCACGGCGGCAGAGAAGCGCTCCATGTACTCGAAGTCGAGCACCTCCGGGTCGGATCGGAGCGGGGAGCTGGGAACTCCATTGACCCACAGGAACGTTGTCCCATCGGGTTCATCCTCGAGACGAGCAACGCCGGTCGCGATAGGGAAGTCCACCCCTCGCGGAACTCCGGGGGCGATTTCGTCCGTGGGTGTCCTGCGTCGGGCCATGGGGTCAGAGTAGACGGCTGGATTGCCGTGGCGCTTGCAACTAGACTTGACCTCAAGCCCGTGGCCCCCGGGCGTGGTTGAGGGTAGGGAGGTGGCACCATGCCGCTGTCGGAGTACGAGCAGCGCGTGCTCGATCAGCTCGAGCGCGATCTGGGCACCGACCCGCAGCTCGGACGCGCGATGAAGCGCGGACCGAAGGCCCGCAGCAGGGTCGCGCTCGGTGTGGTCGGAGTGGTTGTAGGACTTGGCGTCGTCGTGATCGCCGTCGTCACGCAGTTCCTCTGGCTCGGGATCGTGGGTTTCGCGGTGATGGTCGCGTCGGCGCTGTGGGCGCTCCTCGGCGGATCGTCCGCGGCCCCAGTCAAGGGTCACGGAGGCAAGCCCCAGGGCAAGGGCGGCGCCGCGAAGCCGCGGCCGTCCAAGAAGCCGTTCACGCAGCGCATGGAGGAGCGGTACGACCGTCGTCGCGAGAACGGCGACTTCTGACGTTCTCCTCGCGGTGACGAGGGCCGGCCGGCGTGGTCGTGCCCCCTCAGCCCCGTGACCTCCCGCGCGCCTCGGCCGCGATCAGGTCCGCCAGCTCCCTCATCCGTTCGGCCGTGAGCCCTCCCGCCTCAGGCTCCGTCGCGTCCGTCGCGGCAGGTGAGCCGTCGTCGGGCAGGTAGCGGGAGCGCACCACCGCGTCGACGAGCGTGGACAGCGCCTCGTCAGCCTCCTGCGTCAGCGTCGCGTGCTCCCTCACGTGGGTCGCGGCCTCCGACGGCGTCGCCGACAGCGGCCATCTCGCGTCCTCCGGGAGGCGCTGACGCAATCGGGCCCACGCGGCCTCGGTGTCGTGAGAGGCCGACGAGGCCGCGCGACCACGCCACGCGAGCCACACGCCGATGCCCATGGCCAGGATCAGGACCGCGAGCGTGGCCCACACGATCCACGCAGAGCCCTCGTCGTCGCTGACGGCGTCGGGGTCAGTGGGCGAGGCGGTCGGCGAGGCCGACGGCGACGCGGATGCTGTCGGCGACTCCGAGGGCGAGGCGGACTGGGACTGCGAGACGCTCGGGGAGGGCGACGGGGTCGCATCGTCGGCGTCTCCGGCCGCGTAGGCGGGCGCGGTCGCCTGGACCGCGGGTGTCGGCTCGAAGCGCACCCAGCCGGTGCCTGGGAAGTACAGCTCCGGCCACGCGTGGGCATTCCCCGCGACCACCTCGAAGGTGCCGTCCGAGGTCTCCTCTCCTCCGAGGAATCCGACGCCGATCCTCGCGGGGATGTCGAGCGTGCGCGCCATCACCACCATCGTGGTCGCGAACTGGACGCAGTATCCCGTGCGCGTGTCGAGGAACTCGGACACCGCATCGTCTCCCGTGAGCGCGACCGTCGTGTCGTACGTGAACTCGTCCGGGTCGCGGAGCCAGTTCTGGAGGGCGACCGCCTGGTCGTAGCGTGTCGTGGCGCCGGCGTCGTCGACGATCTCCTGAGCGAGCGAGCCGATGCGATCGGCGTCGACCGCATCCGGGATCGCGAGCACCGCGCCGGCCGCGTCCTCTCCTGTGAGGGTGCGGAGCCGCTCCGCCGTGACATAGGACGGGTCCGTGACGAGGGCGTACTCGAGCCCGTTGGTGTCGGTCGTCTCCGAGCGCACCTCGTCGGTCTCCATGTCGTAGCCCCAAGCATCCGACACGGACACCCTGCGCGGGTCGACCGTGATCGGCAGCGACTTCTCGGTGAGGGTGTCGACCGTGATCTGCACGGACTCGTTGGGCTCCTGCGTGAGCAGGCTCTGCTCGGGCCAGAGGATCCACCCGCTCGTCGGCTCGTCGGCGTCCGAGTCGATGGCCTGGTCCCACGTGGCTCCGGTGAAGGTGTCGAGCGTGCGCAGCCGCAGCACGTCGACGGGTCCACCCGTCGTGGTGTACGTCAGCACGGTCGAGTCCGAGTTCACGTTCAGCGAGTCCCGCAGGTCGAGGCCCAGGTCCAGCCGGGTGTTCGAGCCGGTCGCCAGATTCGTCTGCGGCAGGCTGCCCCAGCCGGGCGCTCCCGGCGTCAACGGCGCCACGACGAGCGCGATCCCGAGCGCGGCCGCGGTCGCGCCGACCCACGAGGCGAGGCGCGGGGCGAGCACGACGTCCTCGTGCATCGAGGTGAGCGCCATCGTGCCGAGCCAGGCGGCCAGCGTGATCGCGATCGCGATCCACGACACGGACCATGGCATCACGGCCAGCGGCAGCCAGGGCAGGAGCAGCACCGCTCCCGCGAATCCCGTGGCGCGCCACGACACTGCCAGGTGCTCGGCGATGAGGAAGATCAGCGCGAGTCCCGTGGTCACGAGCGCGCTCAGGGGCGCGGCGTCGTCGACGGGCGCGACCGAGGTCGCCGCGTAGGCCGCCCCGTCGCCGATCGCGTCGAGCAGCGCTCGCACGCCGTCGGGGGTGGGGAACGAGTGGGCGGTGTGCATCGGGATCGCGGCGGCGACCGTGACGGCGAGGCCGACCGCCGTCGGCAGCACGCGCGACCTCGTGAGGAGCCGCAGCGTGACCGTGGTGAGGATCAGCGCGGCGAGGAGCGCGAGCGCGGGCAGGAGCCACGCGCCGAGCTCGACAGGCTCGGAGTAGGCGAGCAGCCCGGCGGCGCTGGCCACGCCGATGAGCAGCGTGGCGGCGGGGGAGACGCGGTGGGTCGGCTCGTTCACACCGTCCCCGTTCCGCGCGCCACGGACGCCCAGGCGTCGGGAAGGTCGCCGAGGTCGTTCCAGATCGCGCAGTGCCATCCGCCGCGCGCGAGCGCGCGTCGGGTGTCGGACGCGTGATCGCCCGCGCGGACGAGCGCGATCGCGCGTCCCCCCGCGCCGACCCCGGACAGCGAGACGATGCCGGGGTCCCGCTCGCCGCGTGGCTCCACGAGCGCGATGACCAGGCTCGCGGCGCCGTCGTCGCGCAGCAGCTCGTGGGCGCTCCTCGCAAGCGAGTCCGAGGACTCGGCGTCCCCGGGCCGGAGGTCGACGCACGCATCGAGGATCCCTGCGCGCGCCTCGTCGGGGGCCTCCGCGCCCCACGTCGAGACCGTGGACTCCCCAGGCACGGCGAGCGTGAGGCCGTGGCCGTCGGCGACGACGCTCAGCGCGACCGACGCGGCGGCGGAGACGGCCGTCTCGACCGCGTCGGCGTCCCCGGGCAGGTCGAGCAGCAGGGTCGCGGGCGGGCGTCCGGAGTGCTCGTCCGCGCGGACCACGAGGCTGCCGCGGCGTGCGGTGCTGGGCCAATGGACCCTGCGGGGGTCGTCTCCCGTCCGGTACTCCCTGACGGCGGCGTCGTCGGCGGAGGCGCGTCGCGCGCCGCGTGCGAGCTGCTCGAGCCCGTCGAGGCGCGCCCCGCCGGCCGCGCCGAGATCGACGACCTGGGGTCGGACCGGCACGAGCTCCTCGGCGCCGACCGGGGTGTCCGCCCAGGCGAGCCCGAAGGGATCGGCGACGCGGACGATCGCCGGGCCGAGCGGCCAGCGGCCGCGCGTGTCGGGACGGAGCGCGTAGGCGAGCCTCACTCGGCCTGGCGCGCGCAGGACCTCCGCGGAGGTGGGGCGCGGCCCGGTCAGCTCGGGTGCCGCCTGCTCGCGGATGTCGAGAAGAGGCACGCGGCGCGTCGCATGGAGCGCGTCGACATCGACCGTGACCGCGCCTGGCTCGCCCACGACCAGGGGGAACGGGGCTACGACGCGGCGGGCCGAGCGATACCTGCGTCGGAGCGTCTGCACCGAGCCGAGGATCCACACCGCCGATATCCCCGTCGCCGCGAGCACCGTGAGGCCGACGAACGCGACCATGGTCGAGGCGAGCCCGATGCCGAGCGCGAGCAGCGCCACTCCCGCGCCCGCCATGCCGATGCCGCGCGCCGTGACCACGGTCTCGGTGCGTCCCGGCCGCGAGGCCGTCGGAGCGGTCCGCGCGGTCGCCGTGCCGCGTGAGGTCATGCGGGGCGAGCCGACCTGGTGCGCGCCTCGGAGGGGACCGGCACGTTCGCGGTCAACGAGCTCACGATCGCCTCCGCGCCGCGTCCGGCGGCGCGCGACTCGACCGAGGGGATGACCCGGTGCGAGAGGACGGCGACCGCGAGCGCCTTCAGGTCGTCGGGCAGCACGTGATTGCGTCCTGCCATCGCCGCTCGCCCCTTGGCGGCGGCCAGGAGCTGCAGCGACGCGCGAGGGGAGGCTCCGAGTCGGAGCGCGGGGTCCTGACGGGTGTCGCGCACGAGGTCGACGATGTACTGCTTGATCGCGGGGGCCGCGTACACGCGGCGAGCGACCGCGATGAGGCGTGCGAGCGTCGCGGCGTCCGTCACCGCGGAGACCGACTGCAGCGGGTCGACGCCGTCGTGGCTGTCGAGCATCGCGAGCTCGTCCTCGGGTGAGGGGTACCCCACGGCGACGCGCGTCATGAAACGGTCGCGCTGCGCCTCCGGCAGCGGGTACGTGCCCTCCATCTCGACCGGGTTCTGCGTGGCGACGACGAGGAACGGCGAGGGCAGCGGGTGGGTGGTGCCGTCGACGGTGACCCGGCGCTCCTGCATCGATTCGAGCAGAGCGGACTGGGTCTTGGGCGAGGCTCTGTTGATCTCGTCCGCGATCACGACGTTCGCGAAGATCGGGCCCGGCCTGAACTCGAACCGCTGCTCGTCGGAGCGGAAGATCGAGACGCCGGTGACATCCGACGGCAGCAGGTCGGGGGTGAACTGCACCCTGCCGACGCTCGCGCCCACCGACGCGGCGAGCGCGCGGGCGAGCGTCGTCTTGCCGACCCCGGGGACGTCCTCCATGAGCACATGACCTTCGGCGAGCACCGTCGACAGGGTCGCCTCGACCGCGGGGGCGAGGCCGGAGAGCACCGTTGCGATGGACGCGCGGACGCGCTCCATCACCTCGGCGACCTCGGCGAGCTCCTCCGGGGTGGGGATCGGGTGTGCCATGTGGGGTTCCTCCTGTTCGGACTGGTTCGAGCGTATCGGACGCTCGCGTTGATGCGTCGGCCCTCCACATCCTTCTCTGGGTGATTACCTGCTTGTATGGAGAATTCAACACGGGAATTTGGTCGATCTTCCGAAATTGTGGGGAGAAGTGGAGTAAAGTGGGGGCATCGGGTGAACCGTGGCGAGGGGAGGTGAGGCCACGTGTCGGAGATCGCGGCGCATGGCCTGGGCCCCACAGGGGTCTTCCTTGGCACGTTCATGCCGCGCCTCGACGACAAGGGCCGGCTGATCCTCCCCGCGAAGTTCCGCGGCCGTCTGGCCTCCGGCCTGGTCGCCACCCGCGGCCTGGACCGGTGCATCTTCGTGTTCCCGATCGATGAGTTCCAGGAGGTTCACGCGCGACTCCGCAAGGCGCCGCTCGAGAACAAGGCCGCGCGCGACTACATGCGCAGCTTCCTCGCGTACGCCCAGGACGACATCCCGGACAAGCAGGGTCGCGTGCTGCTCTCGCAGCCGCTGCGCAAGTACGCGGGGATCGACCGCGAGGTCGCGGTGGTCGGCATGGGCTCCCGCGTGGAGATCTGGGACGTGGAGGCCTGGGAGAAGTACCTGGAGGAGGGCGAGGACGCCTACGCGGAGACCGCGGCAGAGGTGTTCGACGACATGTGACGCGCGCGCCCCGTGGCCTTCTTCCGAGCAGCTCTGGCGGACTTCCCCCCGCCAGAGGGGCCGGAGGGAGACCTCGGGGCACGACACGACCGGAGCAGTACCGACCGAGGAAGGGGGCAGGGGATGGGCCAGGATGCGGCTTCACGGCACGTGCCGGTCATGCGCGACCGATGCGTCGACCTGATGGCCCCCGCCCTTCAGCGCGAGGGCGCGGTCGCGATCGACGGCACGCTCGGCATGGGCGGCCACACCGAGGCCCTGCTCGAGCGCTGTCCCCAGGCTCGGGTCGTCGGCATCGACCGCGACGAGCAGGCCATCGCCCTCGCCTCCGAGCGCCTTGCGCGATTCGGCGACCGGTTCATCGCGCACCACGCGACCTACGACGACATGGCGGGCGCGCTCGCGGCCGCGGGGGCCGAGTCCGCCGATGCGATCCTCCTCGACCTGGGCGTGAGCTCGCTCCAGATCGACGAGCCCGAGCGCGGCTTCTCCTACGCGCAGGACGCGCCCCTCGACATGCGCATGGACCGCTCGGAGACGCGCAACGCGGCGGATCTGCTGCGCGAGGAGGACGAGCGCGAGCTCGCGCGCATCCTCAAGGTGTACGGCGAGGAGCGCTTCGCGCCGCGAATCGCGCGCGCGATCGTGCGACGCCGTCAGACCACTCCGCTCACCCGTTCCACGGAGCTCGCGGACCTGGTCCTCGAGGCGATGCCCGCCGCAGCGCGCCACGCGCCCGGCGGTCATCCCGCGAAGCGCACCTTCCAGGCGCTCCGCATCGCGGTCAACCGCGAGCTCGAGGTGCTCGATCGGGCCGTCCCCGCGGCGATCGAGGCGGTGGGCGTCGGCGGTCGCGTCGTCATCATGAGCTACCACTCGCTCGAGGACAGGCTCGTGAAGCATGCGTTCGCGGTCGGCTCCGAGGTCGACGTCCCGCCCGGGCTGCCCGTGGTCCCGGACGAGGCCCAGCCCTACCTGCGGCTCCTCACCAGGGGCGCCGAGAAGGCCTCCCCGGAGGAGGCCGAGTCCAACCCGCGATCCAAGCCCGTCCGCCTGCGCGCGGCCGAGCGGCTCCGTCCGACCCCGCCGTCGCGCAGAAGGAGGGACGCATGAGCGCCGCACCGAAGCTCAAGCCCACCGCATCCGGGCGACCGATCCCGGTCTCCCGGTCGTCGGCCGCCACGGCTGCCGCTCCGCGGCGCCAGCACGCTCGCCCCGAGTCCGAGCAGCCGAGCCGCGCCGCGCACCTGCGCGCCGTGGCCGCGCCCGAGCAGGCTCGCTCGATCGTGCCGTTCGCGATGCTGTGCGTGGCCATCATCGTCGCGGCGCTCGCGAGCGTGCTCTTCATCAACATCGCGATGACCGAGGGTGCGTACGAGCGTCGGGACCTCAAGATCGAGATCGCGCAGCTCGCTCAGGAGCGCGACGACCTCGTGTCCGAGCTCGAGGCGAGCTCGGCGGCTCCGATGCTGGCACAGCGTGCCTCCGAGCTGGGGATGCAGTCCGCGGATAGTCTCGGTTTCGTGTCACTCGAGCAAGGAGTCGTCCTCAAGGCGAGGGCGGGCTGATGGCCGACCGCGCTGACCGCGCGGGACGCTCGCACCTGCCTCGCATCGGGCATCCGGTACGGCGGCAGCGCGCACTGTCCATGGCCGCGCTCGCGATCCTGCTGGTCTTCGTCGGCAGGCTCGTCATGGTGCAGGCGGTGAACGCCGAGGAGCTGTCCGATGAGGCGCTCGCGACCCGCCTGACCACGACCACCGTGACGACCGAGCGGGCGGACATCGTCGATCGCAACGGCGTGACGCTCGCGACGTCCGTGGACAAGTACAACGTGTACGTCGACCAGACGGAGCTCGCCGAGTGGCAGCGGATCGAGGACGGCAAGGTCACCGCGGAGGGCCCCCTCGACGCCGCCAAGATCCTCGCTCCGATCCTTGACGTGAGCGAGAGCGAGCTCGCGGCCAAGCTCGTGGGTGACAGCACCTTCAAGTACATCGCGAAGTACGTCTCGCCCGAGACCTGGGCGCTGATCGACGACGAGGGCATCTACGGGATCGGCAAGGAGAGCGTGTCCCAGCGCGTCTACCCGAACGGCACCGTGGCGGGCAACGTCATCGGCTACCTGGCAGGCAACTCGGACCAGGTGGGGAAGTCCGGCGCGGCGGGGATCGAGCTCGCCCTCGAGGACACCCTCGAGGGAGAGGACGGCTCGGTCACGTATGAGCGCGGCGCGAACGACGCGAGCGGCACCGTGATCCCGACGGGCATCCTCGACGAGGTCGCGGCCGAGCCCGGCGACACGGTCGTGCTCACGATCGACTCGGACATCCAGTATCAGGTGCAGGACATCCTCGACCAGGCAGTGGCCGACACCGGCTCGTCGGCGGGCATCGTGATCGTCGAGGACTCGCAGACGGGAGAGATCTATGCTCTCGCGGACTCCGACACCGTCGATCCCAACGATCCCAGCGCCTCGGACGCGGACGATCGAGGCTCGCGCGCGGTGTCCACGGTCTTCGAGCCAGGCTCCACGGGCAAGGTCATCACGATGGCCGCGGCGCTCGAGGAGGGGGTCGCGACCCCGACATCCGAGTACGTCGCGCCGTACAAGTACACGACCTCGAACGGCCAGACCTTCAGCGACTCCCACGACTACGGCAAGCAGAAGTACACGCTCGCCGGCATCCTGGTGAACTCGTCGAACACCGGCACCATCCAGGTGGGCGAGGAGATCGGCTCGGAGACGTTCTACGACTACCTCACCGCCTTCGGCTTCGGGGAGCCCACGGACGTCGGGCTGCCTGGCGAGTCGGGCGGCATCCTGCGTAGTTGGGAGAGCTGGGACGGGCGCACGAAGTACGCGGTCTACTACGGTCAGGGCGTCGCCGTGACCGCTCTGCAGACCGCGCAGGTGTATCAGACGATCGCGAACGGCGGCGTGATGGTGCAGCCGACCGTGGTCCAGGGATACGAGTCCGCCGACGGCGAGTTCACCGAGCGCGAGACCGACGAGGACACGCGGGTCATCAGCGAGGAGACGGCCTCGGAGCTCATGACGATGCTCGAGGACGTCACCGCTGAGGGCACCGGTGGCGCCGCGAAGATCGAGGGCTACCGCGTCGCTGGCAAGACCGGTACGGCGCAGGTGTTCTCCGACGGGGAGCAGTCGGGAATCGTCGCGTCGTTCGTCGGCATCGCGCCCGCCGATGATCCGCGTATCGTCGTATCCGTCATCATGTTCGACCCGCAGACCGCGATCTGGGGCGGCACGGTGGCAGCACCGGTCTTCCGCGACGTCGCGACGCTCACGCTCCAGTCGCTCGGCGTCGCGCCCTCGACGGGCGAGGCCGACCCGTACCCCACGACCTGGGAGTGAGCTTGACAGAGATGGACCTGCGTCCCGCGCACCCGCGCGGTGCGACCCTCGCCGCCGTCGCCGACCGGTTGGGCCTCGCGCCCCTGCCTGGCGTCGTCGCCACGCTCACCGTCGGTGGCGCGACCGTCGATTCGCGCGAGGTGCGGTCCGGCGACCTCTTCGGGGCGTTCCCCGGCTTCAAGGTCCACGGCGCGCGTTTCGGCGCGCAGGTCGCCGCCGCGGGCGCCGCCGCGATCCTCACCGACGCCGAGGGCGCCGAGATCCTCGCCGCCGACGGCGTCGACATCCCCGTCGTGGTCGTGGACGATGCGCGGGCCGCGATGGGGGAGGCCGCGGCGGAGATCTACGGTGATCCCTCGAAGCGGATGACGTTCGTCGGCGTCACGGGCACCAACGGCAAGACCACGACGAGCTACTTCATCGAGTCCGCGCTGAAGCGCGTCTACGAGCGCACCGGCATCATGGGCACGGTCGAGCTGCGCATCGGCGACGAGGCGATCGAGAGCCCACGGACGACGGTCGAGTCGCCCGTGCTGCACGGCCTGCTCGCGCGCATGCTCGACGAGGGCGTGACCGCCGCGGTGACCGAGGTCAGCTCGCACGCGGCGGCGCTCGACCGCATCGCGGGCGTCGAGTTCGCCGTCGCGGTCTTCACGAACCTCCAGTGGGACCACCTGGACTTCCATCTCACGATGGACGGCTACCTTGACGCGAAGGCGAGGCTGTTCGAGCCGGGGCGCGCGCGGCGCGGCGTCATCAACGTGGACGACGAGTGGGGGCGGAAGCTCGCCGCGCGGGTCGAGATCCCGTGCGAGCGGGTGTCCACCCACCCGGACGACCCCCAGGAGGCCGAGTGGTCGGTGACCTGGGCGGACATCGGACTGGACGGCGTGGGCTCGCGCTTCGCGTTCACCGACCCCTCCGGCGCGAGCCACGGCGCGGAGAGCCCTCTCCCTGGCCTCGTGAACGTCTCCAACTCGATGGTCGCGATCGTCGCGGCGCACGCCGCGGGCGTGCCCCTGGACGAGGCGATCGCGGGTGTCGCGGGCGGTCACGAGGTCCCGGGCCGCATGGAGCGCGTGATCGAGCGCAGTGACGCGGATCCGCTTGCCATCGTCGACTACGCGCACACGCCCGACGCCCTCACGCTCGCGCTTCAGGGCGTCCGCCCCATCACGCCCGGTCGTCTCATCCTGATCTTCGGCTCGGATGGCGACCGCGACCAGGGCAAGCGCCCGGTCATGGGGGAGATCGCCGCGAACCTCGCCGACGTCATCGTCCTGACCGACGAGAACCCGCGCTCCGAGGAGCCCGCCGCGATCCGCGCCGCGATCCGCGAGGGCATCGAGAAGGTGCGTCCCGACCTCGCCGACGTGCACGAGGTCGAGCCCCGCGTCGCCGCAGTCGAGTACGGGCTGCGCCTCGGACGGCCGGGCGACACCGTCATCGTCACGGGCAAGGGCCACGAGCCGACCCAGGAGATCGCCGGAGTCTTCCACCGCTACAACGACAGGGACGCGTACCTCGCGGCCCACGCGCGCATCGTCTCCGAGCGGGAGGCGGCCGAATGAGGCCGCTGACCGCAGCCTGGATCGCCGAGGCCAGCGGGGGAGAGCTGCGCGCCGACGCCGACGTCACGGTCACCTCGGCCTGGAACGACACGCGCGTCCTGAAGCCGGGGGCGTTGTACATCGCCGTCGTGGGCGAGTTCTTCGACGGGCACGAGTTCGTGTCGACGGCCGTCGAGGCGGGGGCCGTGCTCACGCTCGCGTCGCGCCCGGTCGACGCGCCTCACGTCCTCGTGGACGACGTCCCCGCGGCGGTCGGGCTGCTCGCGAAGGCGTACCTCGCGCTGCTGCGCTCCGAGGGCGAGCTCACCGTCATCGGGATCACGGGCTCGAACGGCAAGACCACCACGAAGGACCTGCTCACCCAGCTGCTCCCCGACGTTCACGCGCCCATCAAGAGCTACAACGACGCGCTCGGCATGCCGCTGACCGTGCTCGGCGCCGAGCCCTCGACCCGGCACCTCGTGCTCGAGATGGGGGCGAGCGCGCCCGGAGACCTCGCGTACCTCACCGGGATCGCGCCGCTCGACATCGCGGTCGTCCTGACGGTCGGCACGGCGCACCTCGGGGGATACGGCGGCTCTCCGGAAGGCCTCGCGGCGGAGAAGGCGACGCTCCTGGACGGGCTCGTGCCGGGCGGTCTCGCGATCCTCAACGCCGACGACCCTCGCGTGCTCGCGATGACCTCGCAGCCATCCCTCGCTGCCGAAGGGCGCGAGACCTGGCTGTTCGGGCTCGCGGGCGACGGCCCCGACCTTGCCGTGGCCGCCGAGGGGCTGCGAACCGCGGGCGGACGGGCCTCCTTCACCCTGCGGGGATCTGCCGACGCGCCGGTCTGGGCCGCGATCGACGGCTCCGAGATGGGCACCCGCGTCGCCGCGGGCGTGGAAGCCGAGCGCGCGAAGGTCACGCTGAGGCTCGTGGGAGTGCACCACATCACGAACGCGCTCGCCGCGGCGAGCGTCGCTCTCGCCTGCGGCCTGACGTTTCAGGACGTCGCGGCTCGGCTCGCCGAGGCCGGGCCCCTGAGCGAGCACCGGATGGCGCTCACCGAGCGCGCCGACGGCGTACGGATCCTCGATGACGCGTACAACGCGAGCCCCGAGTCGATGAAGGCCGCCTTCCGCGCCCTCAAGGAGGTCGCCGAGGACGGCCGTGCGATCGCTGTCGTCGGCGAGATGCGCGAGATGGGGGAGGCCTCCAGAGCCGCGCACGAGGCGATCGGCCTCGACGCGGTGCGTCTCCGACTCGACCTGATCCTCGTCGTCGGCGAGGGCGCGCGACCCGCCTACGCGTCCGCGGTGCGCGAGGGTTCGTGGGGCGAGGAGGCGGCCTACGCCGCTACGATTGACGAGGCCCGGACGATGCTCGCGAGCGAGCTGCGATCGGGAGACACGGTGCTGGTGAAGGCATCGCATGGCTCGGGCCTGTGGAAGCTGGCCGACGAGCTCCTGGAGGAGAGTGCATGAAGGCGGTAGTCGCCGCGGGCGGAATCGCGCTGCTGGTGTCCCTGCTCGGGACACCGCTGTTCATCCGGTACCTCACCAGCAAGCACTACGGGCAGTTCATCCGTCAGGACGGCCCGGCCTCGCACCACGTCAAGCGCGGCACCCCCACCATGGGCGGTGTCGTGATCATCCTCGCGACCCTGTTCGGGTGGCTCGGCGGCAACGCCTTCATCGGACGATCCCCGAACGTGTCCTCGATGCTCGTCGTCTTCCTGTTCGTCGGGCTCGGCTTCGTGGGCTTCCTGGACGATGCGATCAAGATCCGCCAGGAGCGCTCGCTCGGGCTCAGGGCCGGGTGGAAGATCCTGGGGCAGGCCGTCGTCGGCATCGGCTTCGCGGTGCTCGCGCTCCAGTTCCCGAACGATGCAGGGTTCGCGCCCGCGTCGACGGCGATCTCGATCCTGCGCGACACGTCGATCGATCTCGCGGTGCTGGGTCCGGCCCTGTCCCTGATCGCCTTCGTCATCTGGTCGAACTTCCTCATCACGGCGTGGTCCAACGCCGTGAACCTCACCGACGGCCTCGACGGCCTCGCGACCGGGGCGTCGCTCATCTTCTTCGGCTCGTACATCATCATCGCCATCTGGCAGCTCCAGCAGAACTGCCAGCTCGATGGCGCCGGGTCGCTGTGCTACAACGTGCGCGACCCCCTCGACCTCGCCGTGCTCGCCTCCGCGATCGCGGGCGCGTGCTTCGGCTTCCTGTGGTGGAACACCTCGCCCGCGCGGATCTTCATGGGCGACACCGGATCGCTCGCCCTCGGTGGAGCGATCGCGGGCATGACCATCGTCTCCCGCACCGAGTTCCTCGGGATGCTCATCGGCGGCCTGTTCGTGATCATCGTCGCCTCGTCGGTGCTGCAGATCGGCTGGTTCAAGATCAGCGGCGGCAAGCGGATCTTCAAGATGGCGCCCCTGCATCACCACTTTGAGCTCATGGGATGGAACGAGGTCACGATCGTCGTGCGCTTCTGGATCATCGCTGGGCTTTGTGCGATGGCCGGCGTCGGAGCCTTCTACGCCGAGTGGGTGGCGAACCTGTGAGCATCGCCGGCCTGAGGGTCCTCATCCTCGGCGTCGGCGTCGCGGGGACGTCGGCGCTCCAGGCGTGCCGTGAGGACGGCGCCGAGGCCGTGACCGTCGACGGGAACGGGCGCGGTGACCACCGCGACGTCTCCGAGGTCGACCTCGCCACCTTCGACGTCGTGATGGCGTCGGCGGCCTTCGCCCCGCACTCGCCCGCGATCCGGGCGTGCGAGGAGGCGGGCCTGCCGATCTGGTCCGAGATGGAGTTCGCGTGGAGGGTCCGCCGTCCGGGGATCCCGTGGGTCCTCGTGACCGGCACCAACGGCAAGACCACGACGACGCAGATGGTCGGTGCGATCGCGGAGGCCGGGGGCCTCGACGTCGCCGTGTGCGGCAACATGGGCATCCCCGTGATCACCTCCGCGCGTGAGCAGCACGACCTCGTGGCGGTCGAGATCGCGAGCCTCCAGCTGCACTTCACCGAGACCCTCTCGCCCCACGCGGCCGTCTGCCTCAACGCCGACGACGACCACACCGACTGGCACGGCTCCCTCGAGGCCTACCGCGCGGACAAGGCACGGGTCTATCGGCACGTCCAGGTCGCGTGCGTGTACCCGAGCGCCGACCCGCTCGTCGAGTCGATGGTCGAGGAGGCGGAGGTCGTCGACGGCTGCCGCGCGATCGGCGTCTCGCTCGGCTCGCCGGCGCCGAGCCAGCTGGGCGTCGTGGAGGGCCTGCTCGTGGACCGCGCGTTCGTCGAGGACCGCCGCCACCAGGCGGCCGAGCTGGGAGAGGTCCAGGACCTCGCGCACCTCGTCGCGGGCGCGGTGCCTCCCTACCTCGTGACGAACGCGCTGTCCGCCGCGGCGCTCGCGCGCGCCGTGGGCGTCACGCCCGAGGCCGTCAGCGCCGGGCTCCAGGGATTCGCGCTCGACCACCATCGGACCGCGTTCGTGCGTGAGCTCGACGGGGTCCAGTACGTGGACGACTCGAAGGCGACGAACGCTCACGCGGCGATCGCGGCGTTCGGGGGCATGGGCGCCGGGTCCGTCGTCTGGGTCGCGGGCGGGCAGCCCAAGGGCCAGGAGTTCTCCGACCTCGTGCTGCAGGTGCGGGACCGGCTCAAGGCCGTCGTGCTCATCGGGGAGGACCCCGAGCCGCTCCTGACGGCCCTCTCGGGACACGCGCCGGATATACCCGTTTCGCGGATCGAGCCGGGAGACACTGTGATGGCGAGGGCCGTCCAGGCCGCTCGCTCGTTCGCCACCGTGGGAGACACGGTCCTGCTGTCTCCCGCGTGCGCGTCGTTCGACCAGTTCACCAGCTATGCGGACAGGGGAGAGGCCTTCGCCGAGGCGGCGGGAGCCCTGAGATAGGCGCGGGGGCGCCGAGGGAGGTGCGTGTGACCGCGACGGCAGACCGCCGCAAGGCCGCGCCCGCGCCCACGGGCTCGCCGGTCGTCACCTACTACCTGCTCGCCGCGGCCACCGCCATCCTGCTGCTCATCGGCCTCGCCGTGGTGCTGTCGAGCTCGTCGATCACGTCGACGTTCACCTCCGACGGGGACCCGTGGGGCGCCTTCCTCGTGCAGGTCGCCGCGATGGTGATCGGTCTCGTCCTCCTCGTCGTCGGCTCGCGGATGCCGATCGTGTGGTGGAAGGCCGCCACCCCGATCGCCTTCTACGGCTCGGTCGCCCTGCTCGTGTTCGTCCAGGTCGCGGGCACCGCGGTGAACGGCAACAGGAACTGGATCCGCATCGCCGGCTTCTCCCTCCAGCCGTCCGAGTTCGCGAAGCTCGGCCTCGCGCTCTTCCTGGGCCTCGTGCTCGCGCAGCGGCGCAAGGAGCTGGTCACCCTCAAGGGCATGCTGCTGCCTGGCGGTCTCGCCGCGGGTGCCGTCATCGGCCTGGTGCTCATGGGCGGCGACATGGGAACGGCCATGGTGATCGCCATGATCACCGCGGCGGCCTTCTGGATCGCGGGCACGCCCGCGCGGTTCTTCGGGATGGCTGCGCTCGCCGCGATCCCGGCCGTCGTCTGGCTGCTCACGCAGGGCTCGACCAGATCCGACCGCATCTCCTCGTGGCTGTCTGGCGAGACCGACACGGTCGGGACAGGCCTCCAGCAGACCCGCGGCACGTGGGCGCTCGCGTCGGGAGGCATCTGGGGCCTGGGCCCCGGCAACAGCCGCGAGAAGTGGGGCTATCTGCCCGAGTCGGAGAACGACTTCATCTACGCGATCATCGGCGAGGAGTGGGGGCTGATCGGCACCGTCACGGTGCTCATCGCGTTCGGCATGATCCTCGTCGCGGTCTCCCGCCTCGTGCACCGCCACCGCGACCCGTACGTGCAGATCGCCGCGGGCGCGATCGGGGCCTGGATCGTGGGTCAGGCCTTCCTCAACATCGCCGTCGTGCTCGAGCTGCTGCCGGTGTTCGGCGTTCCGCTTCCGCTCCTGTCCTCCGGCGGATCCTCGATGATCGCGTCGCTCGCGGCGCTCGGCGTGCTGATGGCCTTCGCGCGCCGAGAACCCGGCGCCCCGGAGGCGTTCGCCGCGAGGCCCTCGATGATCCGTCGCTCCATCGCAGTCGTCTCAAGGGGGCGTCGTGGGTGAACCCATCCTGCTGGCCGGCGGAGGCACCGCCGGCCACGTCAATCCGTTGCTCGCCACCGCGGCCGAGCTCGCCTCTCGGGGGCACGCACCCGCTGCGCTCGGGACCTCGATGGGCCTCGAGGCGGACCTCGTGCCGCGCGCGGGCCTCGAGCTCTTCACCGTGCCCAAGGTGCCCATGCCGCGTCGTCCCTCGATGGATCTGGTGCGGCTGCCGATGAACCTCAAGCGGGCGGTCGACGCCGCCGGTCACGCGATCGACGAGATCGGCGCGAAGGCGGTGGTCGGGTTCGGCGGCTACGCTTCCACCCCCGCCTACCTCGCCGCGCGGCGCCGCGGGCTGCCCGTGATCGTGCATGAGGCGAACATGATGCCCGGCCTCGCCAACAAGCTCGGCGCTCGGTGGGCTGCGGCCGTCGCGACGACCTTCCCGTCGACTCCGCTCAAGGGAGCGGTGGTGACCGGGCTGCCGCTCAGGGCCCAGATCGGGGAGCTCGCGCCGATCCTGCTCGAGGACTCCTCGCGTGCCGAGGCGCAGGCCGCCGCGCGGCGCGCCCTCGGGTGGCCCGAGGACGCCGCGGTCCTCCTCGTCACCGGTGGCTCATCCGGCGCCGCGAGCCTCAACGCCGCCACCGTCGGCGCCGCCGAGCGGCTCACCGCGCACGGCGTCCACGTCATCCACCTCACCGGCATCGGCAAGGCCGACGACGCGCTGCGGGTGCGCGGCGGGATGTCGGCCGCGCATCGCGAGATGTACAAGGTCGAGGAGTACGCGCACGACATGGCGGCGATGCTGTCCGCCGCGGGCGCGGTCGTCGCCCGATCCGGCGCCGGCATGGTGTGCGAGCTGACCGCGCTCGCGATCCCCGCGTTGTACGTGCCACTCCCGCACGGGAACGGGGAGCAGGGCCTCAACGCGGGACCCGCGGTCGACGCGGGCGCGGCCACGATGATCCGCGACGCCGACCTGACCCCGGCATCGATCGAGATGGCCGCCGAGCAGATGCTGCTCGACAAGGAGGCTCCCGCCCGCATGCGCGCGGCCGCGCGCCGCGTGGGGATCGCCGACGGTTCGGCGCGCCTGGCCGACCTGGTGGAGCAGCAGCTGAACGCCGAGACGCGGTCGACACCGAACGAGCAGTCGACACCGGAGGAGCAGCCGTGACCGACAGGATCCACTTCATCGGCGTCGGCGGCTCCGGCATGTCCGCCGTCGCACGCCTCACCGCCGCGACCGGCGTCGACGTGTCGGGCACGGATGCCAAGGAGAGCGCCTACTTCCTCGCGCTCAAGGCCGCGGGCATGGATGTCCGCATCGGGCACGACCCTGCGCTGGTGGACGGCGCGGCCGCGGTGGTCATCTCGACCGCGGTGCGCGACACGAACGTGGAGCTCGTGCGGGCGCGCGAGCTCGGCATCCCCGTGGTCCACCGCTCCGAGGCGCTCGCGAATGCCCTGGCCGGGCAGCGGCTGGTCGGCGTGGCCGGCTCGCACGGCAAGACCACGACGTCGGCGCTCACCGCGCACGTCCTGCACGCGTGCGGGATCGACGCGAGCTACGCGGTCGGCGCGCGGGTGCTCGGCATCGAGGGCGCGGTCGCGGGCGGGTATGCCGGCTCGAGCGGCGTGGGTGTGGTCGAGGCCGACGAGTCGGACGGGTCGTTCCTGCGCTACCACCCCGAGGTCGCGGTCATCCTCAACATCGAGCCCGACCACCTCGACCACCACGGCACGGTCGAGGCGCTCCACCAGGCGTTCGAGGACTTCGCGCGCGAGGCGAGCCTGCTCGTGGCGTGCGTCGACGATCCGGTCGTGCGCGGCATCGCGGAGCGTCTGCGGGCCGAGGGTCGCGATGTCGTCGGCTACGGCCAGTCCGCGGATGCGGACGTGCGCGTGACCGATGCCGGGCTCGTGCGCGGATCGGACACGTTCCCGATCTCGCCCGCTCTCCCGGGCGCCCACCAGCGTCTCAACGCGGCGGCGGCGTGGGCCGCCGCGGTCCACCTGGGCGTCGACGCGCATGAGGCGGCCGATGCGGTCTCCACGTTCGGGGGCACCGGACGGCGGTTCGAGCTGCGCGGCGAGGTTGACGGGATCCGCGTGATCGACGACTACGCGCATCACCCCACCGAGGTCGCCGCGATGCTCGAGGGCGCGCGGGCGGCGGGTGCCGGCCATCTCGTCGTCCTCTTCCAGCCTGCGCTCTTCACGCGCACCGAGCTCCATGCCGCGGCGTTTGGCCAGGCCCTCTCCGTCGCGGATGCCGACGTCGTCCTCACCGAGGTCCACGGGGACCGCGAGGACCCGATCCCCGGCGTGTCCTCGCAGCTCATCGCTGACGCGGCCACGATGCCGGAGGGCTCGACGCTCACGCTCGTGCCGTCACTCGTCGATGCCGCGGCGGAGGCCGCGCGTCTCGCCCGTCCCGGCGACCTTGTGCTCACCGTCGGCTCCGGTCCCGTGACCCAGGCCGCGGGCTGGATCCTCGATGCCCTCGCGAAGGGCGCGGGTCGGAGCCCGGATGCCTGAGCGTCCCGCAGCACCCTCGCGCCCGGCGTCCGGCACGCGCCCGGCGGTGCCCAGGGGGCGGAGCTCCGCGACTCCCGCGTCCTCCGACCGGCCCGCCTCGGTATCGCCGCAGGAGGTCCGTCCTCGGCGCGCGGGTGTCGAGACCGTCGAGCCGCCGCAGGCGCCGTCGCACTCCCAGGCGATCGAGCGCGACGCGCCTCAGGCGCCGAACGGACACCCGATGGTCGACCCGAGCATCTGGGTCGGCAGGGCGTCACGCACCTTCGACCAGGTGACGATGCGGATGCAGGAGCGCCTCGCCGAGCGCCGCAAGGTGGAACGGCGCGTGCAGTGGCGGCGATGGGGGCTGCGAGGCGGGATCGTGCTCGCGGTCGCCGTGCTCGCGTGGGCGGTGATGATGTCGCCCCTGCTGCGCTTCGACGCGTCGGCCGCGGAGATCTCGGGCGAGGGGCGGTACGTGGACGCCGACGCCGTCGCCGCGGCGGTCGCCGAGTATGACGGAGAGTCGCTGCTGCTCGTCGACACGGGCGCCCTCGTGGACGGTCTCGAGAGGATCCAGGGCGTGGCTTCCGCGACCGTCGTGCGGCCGTGGCCGTCGACGCTGCGCATCGAGCTCGAGTCCCGCGTCCCTGTCGCCGCGGTGCCGCAGGATGGCGGCGGCTACGTCATCGTCGATGACCAGGCGCAGCCCGTCTCGACCGTGAAGAACGCTCCCAAGAAGCTCCCCGTCGTGAGCGTCCCGTTGGGCGAGGGAAGCGACAGGGTGCTTCAGGCGGTGCTCGGGGTGATCGATGAGCTCCCGGTGGATCTGCGCGCGAAGGTGGAGAGCATCGAGGCCGAGACGGAGGACTCGGTGAGCTTCACGCTGCGCGACGGTCCGCTCGTGGAGTGGGGGAGCGTCGAGGACTCCGCGACGAAGGCCCAGGTCCTCGCCGTGCTGCTCGACTCGAAGAAGACCTCGCAGGCTGCGGTGATCGATGTGTCGGCACCCACCTACCCCATCACGCGCGACGAGTGACGCGGCGAGACGCGTTGATCTGATCCGCGCGACACGCGCGCGTCCTGCCGGGCGAATCCGGCCACGGGACGTACCTTCGTCGTGGATCAACTTGACATAACTATAACCCTCAAGTTGAAGGTTAATGTTTAGGGGGAGGCACCCATGGCCGCACCGCAGAACTACATCACCAACATCAAGGTCGTCGGAGTCGGCGGCGGCGGCGTCAACGCCGTCAACCGCATGATCGACGTCGGGCTCAAGGGCGCCGAGTTCATCGCGATCAACACCGACGCGCAGGCGCTGCTCATGTCCGACGCGGACGTGAAGCTCGACATCGGCCGCGAGCTCACCCGTGGGCTCGGCGCCGGAGCCGACCCCGAGGTGGGGCGCCAGGCCGCCGAGGACCACGAGGACGAGATCACCGAGGCGCTCAAGGGCGCCGACATGGTCTTCGTGACCGCGGGCGAGGGCGGCGGCACCGGCACCGGCGGCGCTCCCGTCGTCGCCAAGATCGCCCGGGGGCTCGGAGCGCTGACCGTGGGCGTCGTGACGCGGCCGTTCGGCTTCGAGGGCCGTCGCCGCGCCGACCAGGCCGACACCGGCATCCAGCGTCTGCGTGAGGAGGTCGACACCCTCATCGTGATCCCGAACGACCGGCTGCTCGACATCTCCGACGCCCAGCTGAGCGTCCTCGGAGCGTTCGCGGCGGCCGACCAGGTCCTCCAGGGCGGCGTGCAGGGCATCACCGACCTCATCACGACGCCCGGCCTCATCAACGTCGACTTCAACGACGTGAAGTCCGTCATGCAGGGTGCGGGAACCGCGCTCATGGGCGTCGCGTCGGCGCGCGGCGAGGGCCGTGCGCTCGAGGCGGCGGAGGGCGCGATCTCGTCGCCGCTGCTCGAGGCCTCGATCGAGGGCGCGCACGGCGTGCTCCTGTCGATCTCGGGTGGCTCGAACCTTGGCATCAAGGAGGTCGAGTCCGCGGCGCGCCTGGTGCGCGAGGCCGCGCACGCGGAGGCGAACATCATCTTCGGAACCGTCATCGACGACTCGCTCGGCGACGAGCTGCGCATCACGGTCATCGCCGCGGGCTTCGACGGCGGCGCCCCGACCTACCGCCAGCACGACCAGGCGGTCGGCGGCGTCGAGACCAAGCCCGCCGCGGCCGCGGCGCCGGCGGCGCCTGTGTCCGCACCGATCGAGAAGCCTGCGATCCCGACCGCGATCGACGACGAGCCCGAGGCTCTGACGGACGCGATCCAGGTCACGCCCCAGGTCGTCTCGGCCGCGGACGAGCTGGACGTCCCCGACTTCCTGCGGTAACCGCCGCATGCTCGACGCCGGGCTGCCAGTCAGAGCGTTCTTCACGGACCGTCGGGGCGGCCACTCAGCGGCCCCGTACGACAGTCTCAACGTCGCGCTCCACGTCGACGACGATCCGGATGCGGTCGCCCGCAACCGGGTCGTCGTGTCGGAGGCGGCGGGCGCGCTCGTGACCTTCCTCGAGGCCGATCACGGCATCCGCGTCGCGCGGATCGACGAGCCGACGCCCCGGCCGCCCCTGGCCGACGTCCTCATCACCGCGACGCCCGGGATAGCGCTCGCCGCGATCGCCGCCGACTGCGTGCCGCTGCTCCTGCACGACCCGTCCACGGGGGCCGTGGCGGCCGTGCACTCGGGGCGTGAGGGGCTGTACCGAGGAGTCGTCGACGCCGCCATCGCAGCGATGCTCGACCTGCGACCTGGCGGGGCGGGCGCGGCCGGGATCCGGGCCTCGATCGGGCCCGCCATCTGCGGCGCGTGCTACGAGGTCCCCGAGGACATGCGCGCCCGCGTCGGGGAGCGCCACCCGGTCGCGATCGCATCGACCTCGTGGGGCACGCCATCCCTCGACATCCCGCGCGCGATCGAGACCCGGCTCACCGAGCTGGGCGTCGGGCCCGTGCTGCGGCATCGCTTCTGCACGCTCGAGGACACGCGGTGGTTCTCGCATCGTCGCGACGGTCGCACCGGCCGCCACGCCGGCGTGATCGTGTGCGAGGGTCCCGTCGGCGTGTCGGTCCCGTGACCGGACGAGGCCGAGACCTAACGTGGTGGCAGATGGCACAGGACATCCATCACGGGAGAGGAGCACGCCGATGAGCGCGGTGCGCAAGGTTGTTCAGTACCTCGGCTTCGACGTCAGTGAGCACGAGGACTACGACTACTCCGAGGAGGAGCTCGCCCCGGTGACCAACCTCCACGAGGCGGCGGAGTCCCGCAAGAGCTCTCCCGCGACCGGATCCGTCCGCGCCGCCCACCGCGAGCCCTCGGCCCCGCAGTCGAAGAGCCTGCGTCGCATCCAGACCATCAACCCGCGCTCGTACAACGACGCGCGCCTGATCGGCGAGGCCTTCCGCTCGGGCGTGCCCGTCATCATGAACCTCACCGAGATGTCCGACGCCGACGCCAAGCGTCTCGTCGACTTCTCCGCCGGACTGTCCTTCGGGCTGCACGGCTCGATCGAGCGCGTCACCACCTCGGTGTTCCTGCTGTCCCCGGCGCACGTCGAGATCGGCATCGACAACGAGCAGCAGCAGGACCACCAGACCTTCTACAACCAGGCCTGAGCCGCGTCTCGGGCGCTGCGGGAACCCTGCGGTTCGTCGGCTAGGCTCGTCGCGTGAACGTCATCTTCGGCCTGCTGGAATTCCTCGTCTTCCTGTTCCTCATGTTCCTGCTGGGACGTGTCGTGCTGAGCTGGGTGCAGGTCCTCGCACGCGATTGGCGCCCCACGGGCGTCGCAGCGGTCGTGGTCGAGTCCGTGTACAGCGTGACCGACCCGCCGATCAAGTTCCTGCGCTCGATCATCCCGCCGATCACCATCGGCCAGATCCGTCTGGACCTGGCCGTGATCATCCTGTTCTTCGTGTGCTACTTCCTCATGATGGTGTTCTCGCTCTTCGGCTGATTTCGGCGCCGACCTGGGACGTCTCAGGAGCGGGCTCAAGTGCGAGCCGATATTTAAGTGAGTAGAGTGACGGAAACGACGCGTTCGTTTCATGTTCGGACGTAGCGAAGGGGTGACCCATGGCTTTGCTGACAGCAGAGGACGTGCTTAACAAGGCGTTCTCGAAGACGAAGTACCGCGAGGGCTTCGACCAGGACGAGGTCGACGACTTCCTCGATGAGGTGGCGCACACGATCTCCGTGCTCACCGCGGAGCGTGACGACCTCCAGCAGCGCTTGGCTGCCGCCCCCGCCTCAGGCGTGGCCGCGCCCGTGGCGCAGGAGGCCGAGCCCGAGTCGCTGCTCGCGGCGGCGACGGACCCGGCTCAGGCCGGCGGTCCGGAGATGGTCGCGATGGCTCAGAAGCTGCAGGACGAGTACGTCCGCGCGGGCGAGGAGGAGCGCGACCGCATCGTCGAGGAGGCACGCGTCAAGGCGGACGAGCTCGTCCGCCAGGCCGAGTCCGACTCGTCGGCCCGCATGGACCAGCTGGCGCAGGAGCGCTCGGCCGTCGAGCGCAAGATCGATGACCTGCGCCGCTTCGAGCGCGACTACCGCGCCCGCCTGAAGACCTATCTCGAGAACCTGCTCGGTGACCTCGACCACGGCGAGGCGCCCACGGGCGTCGCGGCCTCTGGGCCCGCCGCCGCGATCCCCGAGACATCGAGCCCCGCCACGTCGAGCATGGCCGGGCTTGAGGCGGCGGTCGCCGCCGCAGCGCTCGAGGAGGCCGCTGTCGGCGTCGGTGAGGACACGATCCCCATGGACGACGAGGTGGTCGAGGAGCCCGTGGCCGAGGAGGCCGAGGCTGAGGTGTTCGAGGCCGTGGCTGAGGAGTCGGAAGAGGCCGTCGTCGAGGCCGAGGAGGCCGCCGACGAGTCGCCGGTCGAGGACTTCGCCCCTGTGGGGTCCGAGGCCGAGCCCGACGCGATGCCCTTCGGCGGCTTCCACCCGTACGGGGAGCCCGTCGCAGAGGCTGAGCCGGAGCCCGTGGCCGTCGAGGAGCCGGTGGCCGAGGAGGACTCCGCACCCGCCTGGTCGGCAGCGATGCCCACCTTCGGCGCGGAGCCGACCGCGGTCGAGGCCGAGGAGTCCGCTCCCTACCAGCCGCGCATGTTCGCGGCACCGGAGGAGCAAGCGGCGGACGAGCCTCAGCCCGAGGCCGCGCCGGCGCGCGCCTCGCTGTTCGGGGCCCCCGCGGCGCAGCCCGAGGAGGCGCCCTACACGCCTCAGACGTGGGCCGCCCCGCAGGCCGCTTCCCCGGCAGCGCCGGAGCCCGCGAGCCCGGAGGCTCCGAGCTATGAGGCACCTGCGTCGGCGACGCCGATGTGGGCTCCCACGACGTCCGCTCCCTCGTCGACGTCGGCCGAGCCCGCGGCGGCCGCGGAGGAGGAGCCCGAGGCTCCCAAGCCGGACATCTACGACATCCGTTCGATCTTCGGGGACGTGACCCCGCGCAACGACGGCTGATCCTCAGCACCTTCGGAGAGGGCCGGGCGGCGACGCCCGGCCCTCTCCGTGTCCCCGGCGCGGCGTCGGGCCCGGCAGACGTCCGATTATGGAAGGATGTACGCCGACGGCTGACAAGGCGCGTCACGCTTTGCCTGCGACGCGAAACAGGTCTACTCTCGCGTCACTACCGAGAAGAGGTGTGTCATGACCAGCACGGACGTGACGATCATCGAGATCGACCCGAACGACATCAAGGCGGCTTCCGTGAAGTCGTTGCCTGTGCGCGAGGGTGACGAGGCTTGGAAGGTCGCGGAGCTCAAGGACATCGTGACGCTGCTCAACGCTGACGTGGCGCGGCTGCTCGAGGAGTTCCGGGACACGGAGCTCGAGCTGGATGACCTCCTGCACACCTCGGAGGGCGCGGGCGACGACCAGGCCGACGCCGGTTCCACCGCGCTCGAGCGTGAGCAGGAGATGTCGATCGTCAACAACACGCGCGAGATGCTCGAGCAGAGCGTCGACGCGCTGCGTCGCATCAAGGCCGGCACCTTCGGCGCCTGCCAGGTGTGCGGCAACGGCATCGGCAAGGCTCGTCTCCAGGCGTTCCCCCGCGCGACGCACTGCGTCACCTGCAAGCAGCGCGAGGAGCGTCGTTGAGCTGGCGGCCAGCCTTCTGGCTGGCCGCGATCCTCACGGTGGCGGTCGACCAGGCCACCAAGCAGTGGGCGCTGTCCGCGCTCACGCCGGGAACGAATCAGCCGCTCGTCGGTGATCTGCTGTCGCTGCAGCTCGTGTTCAACTCAGGGGCGGCGTTCTCCTTCGGGAACTCGAGCACGCTCATCCTCACCGTCGTCGCCCTCGTGCTCACGGTGGGCATCCTCTGGTACGGCCGACGCGCCTCGGCGACGTGGTCGGCGGTGGTGCTCGGCCTCGGCCTCGGCGGCGCGGTCGGCAACCTGATCGACCGGCTGTTCCGTGAGCCGTCGTTCGGGCAGGGGCACGTGGTCGACATGATCAAGTACGGCGACCTCTTCATCGGCAACGTCGCGGACATCGCGATCGTCGGCGCGGCCGTCTGGGCGGTGCTCGCGGGGCTGTTCGGGCACCGACTCCTGGAGCACGAGGCGCCCTCCGCGCCGGTGACTGCCGAGGGCACGGCCGACGGTGTCTGAGACCCGCTACCTGCCGGTCCCTGACGCGGTCGTGGGGGAGCGGGCCGATGCCGCGCTGTCCAGGATGCTGGGGCTGTCGCGCACGAAGGCCGCCGAGATCCTCGAGTCAGGTGCCGCGATGCTCGACGGGCGCGTGCTCGGCAAGTCCGACCGCCTCGCCGACGGCATCCTCGCCGTGGATATCCCGGACGAGCGCGAGCCCGCTCCCGAGCCCGAGATCCCCGGCGGCCTGACGATCGCGTATGAGGACGAGGACCTCGTCGTCGTGGACAAGCCCGTCGGCGTGGCCGCGCATCCGTCGCCCGGGTGGACCGGCCCCACGGTGGTCGGCGCGCTCGCCTCCGCCGGGGTGACCCTGGCAGACGCCGGGCCTGCCGAGCGCAAGGGGATCGTGCATCGTCTGGACGTCGGCACGTCCGGACTCATGGTGGTCGCGAAGTCGGTGCCCGCGTACAGCGCGCTCAAGGCGGCGTTCAAGGAGCGCACGGTCGAGAAGATCTACCATGCTGTCGCGCAGGGCCACCTGGACCCTACGGTCGGCACGATCGACGCGCCGATCGGACGGCACCCGAGCTCGGACTGGAAGTTCGCGGTGGTTGAGGGCGGGAAGCCCTCGGTCACGCACTACGAGGTGCTCGAGATGTTCCCCTCGGCGTCGCTGCTGGAGATCCATCTGGAGACCGGCCGCACCCATCAGATCCGCGTCCACATGCAGGCGATGCGGCATCCCCTCGTGGGCGACCTCACGTACGGCGCGGATCCCACGCTCGCGAAGAAGGTCTCGCTGAGCCGCCAGTGGCTGCACGCGCATGAGCTCGCGTTCGCGCACCCGACCCGCGGTGGCGAGGTGCGCGTGGTCTCGCAGTATCCGGAGGACCTCGCCGCGGCTCTCGAGATCCTGAGGGGCTGACATGAGGGTCGAGACGGTCACGACCCCCGAGCTGCTGGATCAGGCGATCGCGGTGAGGCTCGAGGTCTTCGTGACGGAGCAGGGCTTCGATGCCGAGGGCGAGCGCGACGCGGTGGACGACGACCCCCGCACCGTCCACGCGGTGTGCCTCGCCGATGACGGGACGATGCTGGGGACGGCTCGCCTCGTGGCGCCGGGCACGGACTCGGGTCGTGGCGTGGACGGCGGCATCGGCGGCATGGATGCGTCCGTGCCGCACATCGGCCGCGTCGCGGTGACGCGCGCGGCTCGCGGCACCGGTGCGGGACGCGCGCTCATGGAGTTCCTCGAGCGCGAGGCGCTCGAGCGCTTCGGCGTCGACGGGGAGGCGCGCGTGGAGGTCAGCGCGCAGCGCCAGGCGATGCCGTTCTACCGCTCTCTGGGCTACACCGCCTTCGGCGACGCGTACCTCGATGAGCACGTCTGGCACCAGGACGCGTTCCGCATCGTCCGCGACGCCTGAGACGCGTGCTGCCCCGAGGGCGCCGCCGTCAGGACTCGAGTGAGTCCAGGAACGCCAGGGCGGCGTCCGAGATCTGCTCGCGGGCGTCGTCGTTCGAGATCGTCGGCGTGCCGTCGCCCGGCTGAAGGCCGTAGGCTCCGAACTGCGCGTGGCTCCCGCCGTCGATCACGGTGAACGTCGAGTCGGCGGGCAGGTCATCGCGCGACGCGTCGATCTTGTCGGGCGTCGCGAGGCCGTCCTCGGAGCCTGAGATCGACAGCACGTCGCCCGCGAAGTCGCTCATGTCGTCGGCCGGGTATGAGGCGAGGAACAGGAGCCCTACGGGCAGGTCGCCGCCGTTGCCGACCTGGAGCGCCGCGACGGTGCCTCCGAGCGAGTGCCCGCCGACCACCCACTGGGCGTCGAGGTCGAGCTCGGCCGCCATGACGTAGCCGTCGAGGGCGAAGAAGCCGATGCCGAACGGCTGCTTGGTGATCACCACCGTGTGGCCCGCCTCCGCGAGCGGCCTCAGCACGGCCGCGTAGGCGCGCGGGTCGACGCGCGCGCCGGGCTGGAACTCGAGCGCGATGTCGCTGGCCTCGCCGGTGGGCGCGAACAGGATGTAGTCCGCCGTCTCGGTGACCGTCACCGCGTCGTCGGAGGCCATGGCGGCGAGCGCGGGCTCGGTCGCGCTGAAGGGCCGCAGCCATGCGGTCACGGCGATCCAGCCCAGCCCCGCGACCGCGCCGAGGATCCGCAGCACGCGGCGCCACCCAGGGCGACCGCCCCAGCCGCGCCACGAGGCGACGCCCACGAGCGCCGCGCCCAGGACGGTCAGCGCCAGCATGATCGCGTACGCCGGGTGGCCGTGCCGCACCGCGCCCCACTGGGTGAGCAGCACCCACGCGACGACTGCGATCGCGGCGGCCGCGAGGGCGCGCTCGGTCCACACGAGCCAGGCTGGGGCGGTGGTCTTCATGCTGCTCCTTCGGTGATGCAGGGACGATGCGTCGCTCGGGCGTGCGGCGGTCGCGTCAGATCTCGGCGAGCGCCTTGCGGATCCGCTTGTCCGACACGGGCCCGTCGGTGCCGAGGGTCTGCGCGAAGAGCGAGACCCGGTACTCCTCGATCATCCAGCGCACGTCGTCGAGCGCGGCGCGGCGCGCGGGATCGGGGCGACCGGCTTCGAGCGCCTTGCGGACGGCGTCGTGCTCGTCGGCGACCTCGCGCACCTTCCAGGCGAGCTCGGTGTCCCGGGACGATGCGGTCGCCGCCTTCTCGAGGCGCACCTTGGCGGCCTTGAGGTAGCGGGCGAGGTGGCGCAGTCGAGCGGGAGGCGTCGCGGACACGAAGCCGTCGGCGACGAGCTCCGCGGATTGGGCGCGGAGCTCCGACAGCACGTTCAGCAGCGCCATCGAGGTCGATGACCTCACGGCGGAGTCGAGCTCCCGCGCGGCCTCGAGGATCGGGAGCACGCGCGCGACGATCGCGTGGACCTCGTCCTCGAGCCGTTCGCGCAGGATCGTGCGAGCGCGGTCGTACTCAGTTGCCGAGCGGATCGCCCCCGCGTCGAGTCCGGTGTCCGAGCCGGGGGAGGTGAGCGCGGTGACGGCGGCGAGCTGAAGGTCGTCGACGAGCGCCTCGGTGTTCCGGTACGGCGCCGAGGCGAGCAGCAGGGACTCCTTCGAGCTCCACCGCGACGTCACGCGCGCGGTGGCGAGCCCGACGTCGGCGACCAGGAGGCGTCGGATGCCGGCGGGGTGGGCCGCGTCGCGCGAGGGAGCGTCGGGAAGGATCCGCAGCGCTGCCTTGCGCCCCTTCTCCGCGACGATCGCGGGATAGCCGCGGACCGCGACGCCGCCGACGACTCCTTCGACGTGCTCGGGCAGCACGCCGCCGGGGAGGGTCGGCCAGGCGGTGAGCCCCTCCTGCTCGGGCAACGAGGCGACGACCGGGGCGATCGACGCAGGGCTCGGCGTCGCATCGTCCCTGTTGCCAGGCCCTTGCGAGCGGGAACGCGAGGACGGGCGCGCCGTCGCGACCGCGCGCTTGACCGCAGCCTCGGTCCTCGGCGCGAGCTCGCGCTGGAGCGCGATGAGGCTCGTGGACGACGACACGGCCTTGCGGCCCTCGACCGCCTCGAAGGTGACCCTGAGGTGGGAGGGGAGGCGCGCGTCGACCTCGTCCCACGCGTCGTCAGGGATCGTGACGCCCTTGACCGCGGCGATCCCCCGCGTGAAGGCGGAGCGGTAGGACTCGGCCATGTCGCCCGCTCGCGCCATGTCGGTCCATGCGGGTGTCTCGACGTCAAGCCATCGCACGACGGCACGCGCGGTGTCCGGCGCGGGCACGAGGCCTCGGCGCACCACCTTGGGCAGGGCGCGGATGGTCTCGGTCGTGAGCTCCTCGAGCAGGCCGGGGACGAGCCAGTCGAAGCCGTCGGGGACGACGCGGGGCAGCAGCGCGAGCGGGATGCGGACGGTGAGGCCGTCATGGAGCGCGCCCGGCTCGAACGCGTACTGGAGCGGCAGCGCGAGCTCGCCCTGCGGCCAGGAGTCAGGGAAGGCGTCGGGGTCGACGTCGGCCTCGGGAGGCAGCAGGTCGTCGCGGCGCAGCGTGAGCAGGTCGGGTGCGCTCCGCGAGGCGTCCTTCCACCAGCGATCGAAGTGCCGCGCGGAGACGACCGAGTCGGGGATGCGCTCGTCGTAGAAGTCGAACAGCGTCTCGTCGTCGGCGATGAGGCCGCGCGTGCGCGAGCGGGCCTCGATGTCCTCGAGCTCGGCGAGCAGCCGCTGGTTGTCCTTCCAGAACTTGTGGTGCGTGGTCCACTCGCCCTGGACGAGCGCGTGGCGGACGAACATCTCGCGCGCCTCGGCGGGCCGCACGCGCCCCCACAGGATCGCGCGGTCGGACACGATCGGCACGCCGTAGAGGAGCACCTTCTCGTGCGCCATCGCGGCGCCCTGCTTGGTGGACCAATGGGGGTCGGAGTAGGTCTTCTTGGCGAGATCACCCGCGAGCTCCTCCGCCCACTCGGGCTTGATCGCCGCGACGTCGCGCGCCCACAGGCGACTCGTCTCCACGAGCTCGCCTGCCATGACGAACTCCGGCGGCTTCTTGGACAGCGCCGAGCCGGGATTGATCGCGAACCGCACGCCGCGCGAGCCGAGGTACTCGTTCGACGCACGTTTGCGGGCCTTGCGGATCGCCGCCTGGCGCTTCTCGCCCGTGAGGTGGCTGAAGTCGGACGCCTTGACGTCGAGGGTCTCCTGCATGCCGATCTGGGACAGCAGGCCGGCGAGCACCGAGCGGTGGATCGCCTCCTCGTTCCACACGTGCCGGAGCGCGCCGGTGGCCTTCTCGTCGCCCTCGGGGGTGACCTTCTTGGGCCTTCCCGACTGCATCGGGATGCCGAGCGGCTTCGCTGCCTCGCGGATCTGCTGGACCACGTCCTGCCATTCGCGGATCCGCAGATAATGCAGATGCTCGGCCTTGACGAGGCGCCTGAACGCGGAGCCGGACAGCTCGCGGCGGCGCTCGCGGAGGTGCTCCCAGAGGTTGAGGTAGGACAGCAGATCCGAGCTCGGGTCGGCGAAGCGGCGGTGCATGAGGTCGGCGGTCTCGCGGATCTCGGCGGGACGCTCGCGCGGGTCCTGGATGGACATGGCGGCGGCGACCACGGCCACCTCGTGCGCGACGCCGTGCTTGGCTGCCTCGACGATCATGCGCGCCTGGCGCGGGTCCATCGGCAGGCGCGCGAGGGCCCGCCCGGTCTCGGTGAGACGCGTGGCGCCGTCGCGCTGTGAGATCGCGCCGAGCTCGGCGAGGAGGTTCATGCCGTCCCTGATCGCGCGCGTGTCCGGCGGCTCGACGAACGGGAACGACGCCATGTCCTCGGGCGAGGCGACCACGCCGACGGAGATCATCTGCAGCAGCACCGACGCGAGCGAGGTGCGCAGGATCTCGGGCTCGGTGAACCGGGGCCGGCCCTCGAAGTCCTCCTGCGAGTACAGGCGGATCGCGATGCCGTCCGCGAGGCGTCCCGCGCGGCCCGAGCGCTGGTTGGCGCTCGCCTGCGAGATCGGCTCGATCGGCAGGCGCTGCACCTTGGTCGCCTTGGAGTAGCGCGAGATGCGCGCGGTGCCGGGGTCGACCACGTAGTGGATGCCGGGGACGGTCAAGGACGTCTCGGCGACATTCGTCGACAGGACGATGCGGCGCGCGGTGTGGCGCTCGAACACCCGGTGCTGCTCGGCGGCGCTGAGCCGGCTGTAGAGGGGAAGGACCTCGATGCGGCGTGGGTGCCTCGGGTTCCGGACGCGGTCGCCGTAGTGGCCCTCGAGCGCGTCGGCGGCGTCCCGGATCTCGCGCTCGCCCGAGAGGAAGACGAGGATGTCGCCGTCGCCCCACGTCATGAGCTCGTCGCACGCCTCGACGATGCCGGTGACCATGTCGCGCTCGTCGCCCTTGGTCTCGCCCTCGAGCGGGCGGTAGAGGATCTCGACCGGGTAGGTGCGGCCCGTGACCTCGACGACGGGGGCGACCGGCGCATCGTCCATCTGGGGGGACGGGGACGATGCGGTGGTCCCGGACGATGCCAGGGCGGCGGTCGCATCGTCCGTTCCGTCGGGAGCGACGTCTTCGGGAGCGACGTACGGGAGCGGGCCGCCCGGCGCGAAATGCCGCGCGAAGCGCTGCGAGTCGATCGTCGCCGACGTGATGATGACCTTCAAGTCGGGGCGACGGGGGAGCAGGTTGGTGAGGTAACCGAGCAGGAAGTCGATGTTGAGGCTGCGCTCGTGGGCCTCGTCGATGATGAGGGTGTCGTACGCGCGCAGCTCGGGGTCGCGCTGGATCTGCGCGAGCAGGACGCCGTCGGTCATGACGCGCACGAGCGTCTCGGGCGAGGACTCGTCGGTGAAGCGCACCTGGTAACCGACGATGCCGCCCAGCGGCGTACCGATCTCCTCGGCGATGCGCTCGGCGACCGAGCGGGCCGCGATGCGGCGCGGCTGCGTGTGGCCGATCTGGCCCGCGCGGCCGCGGCCGAGCTCGAGGCAGATCTTGGGAAGCTGGGTCGTCTTGCCCGAGCCCGTCTCTCCCGCGACGATGACGACCTGGTTGTTCCTGATCGCCTCGGCGATGTCCTCGCGACGGGCGCTGACGGGCAGCTCCTCGGGATACGAGATCGGCGGCAGCTCGACGGCGGCGCGCTTCTCGGCTGCGGCCGCGAGGGCGGCGTGATTCACGCGCGGCTGGCGAGGTGTGCCCCGACCCGAGCCCTGCCCGCGACCCGAGCCCTGCCCGCGGCGACGGCCGTGACCGCGGCGACCCGAGCGTCCCTGCGCCTGATTCCCGTCGCGGTCGAGGCGACGGCCCGGCGCGTTCTCGGGCGGCGTGTCGGCGGTCATGCCCACCATTGTCCCAAGGTGTCAGGGGTGATCCGTCCGCCACATCGTCGGGCCGCGAGTCTCGCCGATCCGTGTCGGTGGTGGGTCCTAGAATCAACCCCATGCCGGGCAAGGAATTCACTCATCTGCACGTCCACACCGAGTACTCCATGCTGGACGGCGCCGCCCGCATCGGCGACCTCATGACAGAGGTCAAGAGCCTGAATCAGAACGCGATCGCGATCACCGACCACGGCTACCTGTTCGGCGCGTACGAGTTCTGGAACAAGGCGACGGCCGCGGGAGTGAAGCCCATCATCGGCCTCGAGGCGTACCTCACGCCCGGCACGGCTCGCGCCGACAGGACGCGTGTGCGCTGGGGCGAACGCGGTCAGGAATCCGACGACGTCTCGGCCGGTGGTGCGTACACGCACGCCACCATGTGGGCCGAGACCACCGAGGGCATGCACAATCTGTTCCGCATGGGCTCGTACGCGAGCCTCGAGGGGCACTTCCACAAGGCCCGCATCGACCGCGACCTGCTCCAGCGCTACGCCAAGGGCATCATCGCGACCACCGGCTGCCCGTCCGGCGAGGTCCAGACCCGGCTGCGCCTCGGTCAGTACGAGGAGGCCGTCAAGGCCGCCGCGGAGTTCCAGGACATCTTCGGCAAGGACAGCTACTTCGTCGAACTCATGGACCACAACCTGTCCATCGAGAAGCGCGTGTACGAGGACCTCATCCGCGTGGCGAAGGCCATCGGCGCCCCTCTCGTCGCGACCAACGACCTGCACTACGTGCGCAAGGAGGACGCGCACGCGCATGAGGCGCTCCTGTGCATCCAGTCGGGCTCGAACCTCAACGAGCCCACGTACGACCAGGGCGGCAAGCGCTTCGCGTTCTCCGGGGACGGCTACTACGTCAAGTCCTCGGAGGAGATGTGGGACCTGTGGGGCGACGCGCACCCCGATGCGCTCACGAACACCATGGCGATCGCCGAGCGCTGCGAGGTGCAGTTCGACACGAAGGCCGACTACATGCCCGTGTTCGACTGCCCGCCGGGTGAGGACGAGCACTCGTGGTTCGTCAAGGAGGTCCAGAAGGGGCTGCACCTGCGCTACGGCGAGACCATCCCGTCGGAGGTGCAGGAGCGCGCCAACTTCGAGATCGAGGTCATCGCGGGCAAGGGCTACCCGGGCTACTTCCTGGTCGTCGCCGACTTCATCCAGTGGGCCAAGGACCACGGGATCCGCGTCGGCCCCGGTCGTGGCTCTGGCGCTGGTTCCATGGCCGCGTACGCGATGAAGATCACCGACATCGATCCGCTCGTCCACCAGCTGTACTTCGAGCGCTTCCTCAACCCGGAGCGCGAGTCCAAGCCCGACTTCGATGTGGACTTCGACGAGCGCCGTCGCGCCGAGGTCATCCGCTACGTGTCGGACAAGTACGGCGAGGACCGGGTGTCGATGATCGTCACCTACGGCACCATCAAGGCCAAGCAGGCGCTCAAGGACGGCGCCCGCGTCCTCGGCAAGCCCTACGCCGTCGGCGAGCAGCTCACCAAGGCGTACCCCGACGCCATCATGGGCAAGGACATGCCGCTCGGGGCCGTGAACGACGAGAGCCACAAGCAGTACCACGAGGCCGCGGACTTCCGAGCGCTGCTCGAGACCGATCCCGAGGCGCGCGAGGTCATGGACCTCGCGCGGGGACTCGAGGGTCTGAAGCGCCAGTGGGGCGTCCACGCCGCCGGCGTCATCATGTCGTCGGATCCCCTGATCGACATCATCCCGATCATGCGTCGCGAGCAGGACGGCGCGGTCATCACGCAGTTCGACTACCCGACGTGCGAGACGCTGGGCCTGGTCAAGATGGACTTCCTGGGCCTCAGGAACCTCACGATCCTGGACGACGCGCTCGACAACATCGTCGACAACGGCAAGGAGCCCCTGGTCCTCGAGGACCTCCCGCTCGCGGACGACGAGACGTTCAAGCTCCTCCAGAGCGGCGACACGCTCGGCGTGTTCCAGCTCGACGGTCTTGCGATGCGCTCGCTCCTGCGTCAGATGCGTCCCGACACGTTCGAGGACATCTCCGCCGTGCTCGCGCTGTACCGCCCGGGCCCGATGGGAATGAACTCCCACACGAACTACGCCGAGCGCAAGAACGGCCGGCAGCAGATCGCGCCGATCCACCCCGAGCTCGACGAGCCGCTCAAGGAGGTCCTCGGGATCACCTACGGCCTCATCGTGTACCAGGAGCAGGTGCAGCGCATCGCGCAGATCGTCGCGGGCTACACGCTGGGCGCGGCAGACCTGCTGCGCCGCGCGATGGGAAAGAAGAAGAAGGAGATCCTCGACAAGGAGTTCGAGCCCTTCAAGAACGGCGCCCTCGAGCGCGGCTACTCGATCGAGGCGATCAACGCGCTGTGGGAGACGATGCTCCCGTTCGCCGACTACGCGTTCAACAAGGCGCACACCGCCGCGTACGGCGTCCTCTCCTTCTGGACCGCGTACTTGAAGGCGCACTACCCGACGGAGTACATGGCGGCGCTGCTGACCTCGGTCGGCACGGACAAGGACAAGTCGGCCCTGTACCTGGCTGAATGCCGTCGCATGGGCATCAGCGTGCTCACCCCCGACGTGAACGAGTCGCGCGCATTCTTCTCCGCCGTCGGCTCCGACATCCGCTTCGGCATGGCCGCGGTGCGCAACGTCGGCGCGAACGTCGTCGCGGAGATCGTCAAGGCACGCGAGGAGAAGGGCCGCTTCACGTCGTTCTCCGACTTCCTCGACAAGGTGCCCGCGTCGGTGTGCAACAAGCGCACGATCGACTCGCTCATCAAGGCCGGCGCGTTCGACTCGCTCGGCCACACGCGCCGCTCGCTGAACGCGATCCACGAGCAGGCCATCGAGTCCGTCGTCGGCGTCAAGCGCCAGGAGGCGACCGGCCAGTTCGACCTCTTCGGCATGGACGAGGAGCTCGGCGGCGGCGTCACGGTGTCCGTGCCCGACATCGAGGAGTGGGACAAGAAGACCCTGCTCAACCTCGAGCGCGACATGCTCGGCCTGTACGTGTCGGACCACCCGCTGTCGGGGCTCGAGAACGTGCTGCGCTCGGAGGCCTCGCACCAGATCCTCGCGGCGACGCCCGCGAACGGCGTCTCGGACGGCGATCAGGTCACCTTCGCGGGCCTGCTCACGCGCGTCGACCGACGCATCGCGAAGTCCGGCAACGCGTACGCGATCGTCACGCTCGAGGACATGACCGGCGAGACGGAGATCTCGTTCTTCGGCAAGACGTACGAGACCTACGCCCGCGACCTCGCGGACGACGCGGTGATCGTCATCAAGGCGCGTTCGCGCGAGCGCGGCGACGGCGGCATGCAGTTCTCCGCGGTCGAGCTGCGCGTGCCGAACCTGAACGTCCAGGACAACTCGCCGGTGATCATCACGCTGCCCGCGGCACGGGCGACGCCTCCCGTGGTCGAGGAGGTGAGGTCGATCCTCACCTCTCACCCCGGCGGCATCGAGGTGAAGCTCGTGCTCACGGGTTCGGGCGACCCGGTGACGGTCTCGGTGGATGACAAGTTCCGCGTGACCCGGTCAAGCGCGCTGTACGGCGATCTCAAGGCGGCGCTCGGTCCGGCCTGCCTCGCCTGATGCGACCTCTCTCACCGGTCCGCGCATCTGGCGGGTGAGTCGGTGTCGGCGTGCGGGGACCTCGGGGCCGGGCGGGCCCTGTGCTCGCCACTAGGCTGACCTCATGCTCAGCCGTATCGACCTGCGTGACCGCGATCTCACCGCCCGCGAGCTGCTCGAGGTGGTTCCCCGTGCGGAGGTGGACGTCGCCGCCGCGCTCCAGACCGTCCTGCCGATCCTCGCCGACGTGCGCGAGCGCGGCGAGTACGCGCTGCGCGAGTACGGCGAGCGCTTCGACGGCGCTGTGCCCGAGTCGCTGAGGGTCCCTGCGGCCGAGATCGAGGCGGCGCTCGAGACCCTTGACCCCGCGGTCCGCGCCGGACTCGAGGAGGCGATCACGCGCGTGCGCGCCTTCCACGTCGCTACCGTGCCGCCGCCCGTGCGGGTCGAGCTGGCCGACGGCGCGACCGTGTCGCAGCGGTGGATCCCCGTCGGCCGCGTCGGGCTGTACGTGCCTGGCGGCCTCGCGGTGTACCCGAGCTCGGTCGTCATGAACGTGGTCGCGGCGCAGGCCGCGGGCGTCACCCAGATCGCCGTCACCAGCCCGCCCCAGCGCGAGTTCGGCGGTTCGGTCCACCCCACGATCCTCGCCGCGTGCGCGCTGCTCGGGGTCGACGAGGTCTACGCGGTGGGCGGAGCCCAGGCCATCGGGATGCTCGCCTACGGCGCGGCGGCGTCTGACGGTGGCACGCTATGCGAGCCCGTCGACGTCATCACGGGTCCGGGCAACGTGTACGTCGCCGCCGCGAAGCGCGCGGTGAACGGCACCGTGGGCATCGACTCCGAGGCGGGACCGACCGAGATCGCGGTCGTCGCGGACGACTCCGCCGACGCCGACTTCGTCGCCGCCGATCTGCTGAGCCAGGCGGAGCACGACCCGATGGCGGGCTCGGTCCTCATCACGGACGATGCGGATCTTGCCGATCGCGTCGAGCATGCGCTTCTCGCGCGGGCCGATGCGACCAAGCACGTGGCGCGCACCAAGGAGGCGCTGACCGGTGTCCAGTCGGCGATCATCCTGACGTCGAGCCTCGAGCAGTCGATCCAGGTGGCCGACGCGTACGGCGCTGAGCACCTCGAGATCCACACGCGCGACGCGGCCGAGGTGGCGGGACGGATCCGCAACGCGGGTGCGATCTTCGTCGGCGCGTACAGCCCTGTCCCGCTCGGCGACTACCTCGCAGGGTCGAACCACGTGCTGCCCACGGGCGGCACCGCGCGGTTCTCCTCGGGCCTCAACGTCGTGAGCTTCCTCAAGGCGGTGTCGGTCATCGAGTACGACGCGGACGCGCTCGCCGCGGTGGGGCACAAGGTGATCGCGCTCGCGAACGCCGAGGACCTGCCGGCCCACGGGGAGGCGATCGCCGCGCGCCTCGAGCGCCGCTGAACCGCCGCCTTTTTGCGGCGGTCCCACTTCGAACGCCACATCGGAACCATCGTTATCACTTTGTAATGCGTCTGCGCGGACTTGCCCGCCACAAAGGTTGGGAAATGCGGAAGTATCTCTCGCAATGCTGGGCTGGCCGGCAGGAGTTGAGGGGGATCGATGTTCTCGTATGGGAGTGCGCTGCGTCGTGCTCGTCGCGGCGCCGTGATGGTTGCGGCGGCTTTGGTCGCAGCGTTCACGGTGGGTCTTGGCGCGCAGGCGGTGGCGTCTGAGCCGGTGGTGTTCACGGCTGAGGTCGGTGGCGTGGTGCAGGTGGGGCGCACGCTGACCGCGGTGACTGACAACGTGGACGCGACGTATGACTATCAGTGGCGGGTCGGCGGCGTGGTCGTCGATGCTGACGAGTCGTATGACGTGGTCGCGTCAGATGTGGGCAAGACGCTGGTGCTGGTGGTGACGGCGCGTCAGGATGGCTTCGTCGAGGCGACTGTGAAGACCGCTGGGCTGACCGTGAAGCGCGGGACGTTCGCGTCCTTCACGCCGAAGATCACCGGCAAGCGGGTCGTCGGTCAGACTCTTGACACGACGGTCCCGGACAAGGGGAAGGTGTCGATCGCGTGGCTGCGTGATGGGAAGGCGATCTCGGGGGCGACGGGTCAGCGGTACCGGCTGCGGTCGGCCGACGCGGGTCACCGCATCTCGGTGAAGATCGTGCAGCGTGCGTCGGGCTATGTCACGAAGAGGACCGTGTCGCCGTCCACGTCGAGGGTGAAGAGGGCGTTCGCTTCGACGGCGGAGCCGAGCATCGTGGGCATCGCGCGGGTGGGCAAGGTCCTCCGGGCCGAGGCTGGTGAGTGGTCTCCCGACGTGACGACGTTCACCTACCAGTGGTACCGCGATGGGGTCGCGATCGGCGGTGCGACCAAGGCCGAGCGCAGGCTCGGTCTGAAGGATCTCGGCCACACGATCACGGTGAAGGTCACGGGGCGCAAGGCCGGCTACCGCGCGGAGTCCAGGATGTCCGTCGCGACAGCGAAGGTGCGCAAGGGGATCATCAGTCTGAAGGCGGCGACGATCTCGGGGACGCTCAAGGTGGGCAGACGTCTGTCGGTGGATCTGGGGACCGTTCAGCCGTCGGGCGTGACGACCACCTACCAGTGGTATCGAAATCTCAAGCCCATCGAGGGGGCGACAGGATCCACCTACAGGCTCAAGAATGCCGATGAGGATCGGCGCATCACGGTCAAGGTGCGGTACGCCAAGACGGGCTACGTGACCAGGGCGAAGATGTCGGTGGGGGTGGCGGATATCGAGCCGCGCAACCAGGTGATGCGAGGCAATGGAGTGTGGAAGGTGGGGACGGATGTTCGGCCTGGCCTCTATTACACCGCGTCCTCGACAGACTCCTGCTATTGGGCGCGTCTGACCGACGCTTCGGGCTCGCAGGGATCGCTCATCGGCGATGACATCGGCAGCGGGCACAGGATGATCCGGATCAAGGCGAGCGACGAGTATGTCTACACGGAGGGGTGCGGCGGCTGGATCCGCGACGATGGCACCGGGCGAGAGAAGCCTTATCTTCCCGGCGACGGCTGGTTCAGCATCGGATCCGATGTGCAGACGGGCACGTACGTGTCGACGGACAACGACCAGTGCTACATCGCGTTCATGGACACGCCGACCGGCGAGTGGGCGGACATCCTCGCGAGCTACGTTCTTGACGGCACGATCTCGATGATTCTTCAGGAGGGCGACGGCGTCGTCGAGGTGCAGGGCTGCAATCCGTGGAAGAAGGTCGGCTGACACCTTCGCGTGGAGAGGAGGGGCATCGCTGGCGGGCGGTGCCCCTCCTTCCGTCTCATGGACGGCTCGATGCGACACCGCGCCCGCAGCGCCGCTGCGGTCACCGCACCCCGAGCACGAACGGAAGCACCTCGTCCGCACCGGCAAGCCGGAGCGCGCGAGCCGCGACGGTGAGCGTCCAGCCGGAGTCGGTCTGGTCGTCGACGAGCAGCACCCGAGCGCCCGAGAGCTGAGTGCCCCAGACGTGAGTGTCCGAGACCTGAGCGTCCGGCGCGGGCTCCCACCTCAGACGCTTCGCCACGGCCGCGAGCCTTTGAGCCGAGTTCACGTCGTGCCGCGTCGGCTCCTCGTGACCCGGCGCGGGTGCGATGCTCCCGAGCATGGGCACGCCGAGGTAGCGCGCCAGTCCAGGGGCGAGATGGCTCATCAGAGTGGGGCGCGTCGCTGAGGCGACGCCGACCACCCCGTCGATGCGCCCGCGCTCGGGCCATTCATCGAGCACCTGCACCGCGGCGTGCCGCAGCGGCACCGGCAGCTCGGCGTCGAGCGGGGCCCCGTCCTCGGATCGCGCCGCAAAGAGATCGCGCAGCATCCCGGACCAGCCGAGGCCGTCGAGCCTGGCGATCGCCCGCGCGGTCGAGGCGCGCTCGCCATCGGGGATCTTCCCTCGCAGGTCGATTCCGAGCGTGTCCATCCCGCTCGGCCACTGGCGACGGGGCACGATCTCGACGCCGACCGTGCTGAGCGCCTCCTGCGCGCGGGTGACGGACTCGGCGCTGGGCGCGTCGGGCAGCACCACCCCGCCGCATCCGTCGCAACGCCCGCACCTCCAGCCGTCCTCGAGGTCGGGATCGTCGAGCACCCGGCGCAGGAACGCCATCCGGCACCCGTCCGTGCGTTGGTACTCGAGCATCGTCCGCTGCTCCGCCTCGCGCGTCGCGGCGACCTTCGCGTAGCGCTCGGCGTCGTATCGCCAGGGCTCACCCGTGGCGAGCCAGCCGCCCTGGACGCGGCGCACCGCACCGTCGACGTCGAGCACCTTGAGCATCGCCTCGAGCCGCGATCTGCTGAGGTCCACGGCCGTCTCGAGCGCGGGGACGCTCGTGGGGCGCTCGCGGTCGAGCGCGGCGAGGGTCGCGCGCACGGTGTCCTCGGGAGGGAAGGCCTGCGAGCCGAACCACTCCCAGATGGCGCGGTCCTCACGCCCGGGCAGGAGCGCGACGACCGCTCGCGAGACCCCGCGCCCGGCGCGCCCCACCTGCTGGTAGTACGCGATCGGCGACGACGGCGCCCCGAGGTGCACGACGAACGCAAGGTCGGGCTTGTCGAAGCCCATCCCCAGAGCGGAGGTCGCGACGAGCGCCTTGACGCGGTTGTCCTTGAGGTCCTGCTCGAGTCGTTCGCGCTCTGCTGGATCCGTGCGACCCGTGTAGGCGCCGACCTCGAGTCCCGCCGCGCGGAGCTGGGACGCGACCTCTTCGGCAGCCGAGACGGTGAGGCAGTAGACGATGCCCGAGCCCTCGAGCGAGCCGAGCGACTGCGCGAGCCACGCGACTCGCGCGGCCGGGTCGGGAAGGTCGAGCACCGCGAGGTGGAGCGACTCGCGGTCCAGCGCCCCGCGCAGCACGAGCACCTCCGCCGATGCCGAGTCTCCCGTGATCCCGAGCTGCTCGGCGACGTCGCCGGTCACCCTCTCGTTGGCGGTCGCGGTCGTGGCCAGCACGGGGATGCCGGTCGGCAGGTCCGCGAGGAGGGTGCGGATGCGCCGGTAGTCGGGGCGGAAGTCGTGTCCCCAGTCGGAGATGCAGTGCGCCTCGTCGATCACGACGAGCCCGGCGTCGGCCGCGAGCCTCGGCAGCACGGCGTCCCGGAACTGCGGGTTGTTGAGCCGCTCGGGCGAGCACAACAGCACGTCGACCTCGCCCGCGGCGATCGCGTCGTGCACGGCCTCCCACTCGGTGACGTTGGACGAGTTGATGGTGACGGCGTGGATCCCCGCCCGCGAGGCCGCCGCGATCTGGTCGCGCATGAGGGCGAGCAGGGGAGAGACGATGATGGTGGGCCCCGCTCCGGCGTCGCGCAGCAGCCTGGTCGCGACGAAGTACACGGCAGACTTGCCCCACCCCGTGCGCTGGACCACGAGGGCGCGCGAGCGGCGCGCCACGAGCGCCTCGATCGCCGTCCACTGGTCGGCGCGCAGCGACGCGTCCTCGCGGCCGACGAGCGTGCGCAGCGCGGCCTCGGCCGCGTTCCTCATGGTGAGCGTCTCGGTCATGCCGACGAGCCTAGGCCGGGGGTCCGACACGAACCGCCAGGCACCCACGCGGACGTGCGGAATCCCGTCCCGGCATGTCGCGCCGGGCATGGCGCACGCGCGTATAGTCTTGGCGTTCTAGGAAAGTTCGCCTAGGCGAACTTCGGATGCTGGGCGGCCCCGGCATCGTCCCCGTAGGAAGGCGGTCGTCATGACCAGCACGCTGACCCCCAGCGACGAGGGCCAGGACACGCGACGACGCGGCTCGGTCCGGCGCGTCTCCACGCTCCTCGGGCCCGCCTTCGTCGCCGCGATCGCCTACGTCGACCCCGGCAACGTCGCCGCGAACCTCACCGCGGGTGCGGAGTACGGCTACCTGCTCATGTGGGTGCTCGTCGTGTCCAACACGATGGCGGTCCTCGTCCAGTACTCCTCGGCCAAGCTCGGCCTCGTCACCGGCCGCAGCCTGCCGGAGCTGCTGGGCGAGCGGATGGGCCGCGGCACGCGGATCACGTACTGGGCACAGGCGGAGATCGTCGCCGCCGCGACGGACCTGGCCGAGGTGATCGGCGGAGCGATCGCGCTGTACCTGCTGTTCGACATCCCTTTGGTGCTGGGTGGGCTCATCGTCGGCATCGTCTCGCTCGGCCTGCTGCGCGTGCAGTCGAACCAGGGTCAGCGGCCGTTCGAGTTCGTCATCATGGGGCTGCTCGCGATCATCGCGGTGGGATTCCTCGTCGGGCTGTTCTTCACCGACACGCACTGGGGACAGGCGGCCGAGGGCCTCGTGCCCCGCTTCGACGGCCCGCCCACGGTCCTCCTGGCGGCGTCGATGCTCGGCGCGACCGTCATGCCCCACGCGATCTACCTGCACAGCTCGCTCTCGCGCGACCGGCACGGCTCGGGCCACGGGCACTCCCGCCTCAAGGAGCTCCTCCACGCGACCAAGTGGGACGTGGGCCTGAGCCTGATCATCGCCGGCGGGGTGAACATCGGCATGCTGATGCTCGCGGCGGGCGCTCTGCGCGGGGTCGACGGCACGGACTCGATCGAGGGCGCCTACGCCGCGATCGACAACGCGCTCGGCCCTGCGATCGCCGCGATCTTCGGCGTCGGCCTGCTCGCCTCGGGCCTTGCCTCGACCTCGGTCGGCTGCTACGCGGGAGCGTCCATCATGGGCGGTCTCATCCACCGCAGGATCCCGATGATCGTGCGCCGCTCGATCACCCTGGTCCCCGCGCTCGTGATCCTCGGCAGCGGAGTCAGCCCGACGTGGGCGCTCGTGATCTCGCAGGTCGTGCTGAGCGTGGGAATCCCGTTCGCGCTCGTCCCGCTCGTGCGCCTCATCTCGGATCGCGAGCTCATGGGGATGCACGTCGCCGGCACCGCGACGAAGGTCGTCGCCTGGACCGTCGTCGCGGCGATCGTCTCGCTCAACGCGGTCCTCCTGGTGCTGACGGTCACGGGAGACGTGGGCGTCGGCTGACGCCTGCCACCCACCACTAGACTCGGCGGCATGACTCTGCCGCTCCGCCCGGACCTCGCGGGCCTCAAGCCATACGGCGCTCCGCAGCTGGACGTGGACGCGCGGCTCAACGTCAACGAGAACCCCTACCTGCCTCCGGACTCGGTCGTCGACGCGATCACGACCGCGGTGCGCAAGGCCTCGTACGGCCTCAACCGCTATCCGGACCGCGATGCGGAGTGCCTGCGCAGGGACCTCGCCGGATACCTCGCGTCGGAGTCCGACGCGGACTTCCTGCGTGCCGAGAACATCTGGGCGGCCAACGGCTCCAACGAGATCATGCTCCACCTGCACCAGGCCTTCGGCGGCCCGGGGCGCAAGGTCCTGAGCTTCGCTCCGACCTACTCGATGTACCCCGAGTACGCGCGCGACACCCTGACCGAGTACGTGACGTTCCCGCGCTCGGATGACTTCACCCTGGACGTCGACGCTGCCGTCGCCGCGATCGCCGAGGTCCAGCCGTCCATGGTCATCGTCGCGAGCCCCAACAACCCCACGGGCACGGCGCTGCCGCTCGACCACACGGTCGCGCTGCTCGAGGCGGCGGACAAGGTCGACTCCGGCTGCCTCGTCGTGGTCGACGAGGCCTACGCGGAGTTCCGCCACGTCGGCGTGCCGAGCGCGCTGAGCCTCCTTCCGACCCAGCCGAACCTCGTGGTGAGCCGCACCATGTCCAAGGCGTTCGCGATGGCGGGCGGACGCCTGGGCTACCTCGCCGCATCCCCCGCCATCGTCGACGCGCTGCAGATCGTGCGCCTGCCGTACCACCTGAGCGCCGTGACGCAGGCGACGGCCAGGGCCGCGCTCGCGCACGCCCGCGAGCTCCAGGCGCAGGTCGCGGAGATCCGCGCCGAGCGGGACGACACCGTCGCCTGGCTCAAGGCGCAGGGCTACACGGTCGCGGACACGGACGCGAACTTCGCGCTGTTCGGTCCGTTCGAGGACCGCCAGGCAGTTTTCGAGGGACTTCTGGAGCGCGGGGTGCTGATCCGCGTCACGGGTCCCGAGGGTTGGTTGCGCGTGTCGATCGGCACGCCGCAGGAGATGGCGCTGTTCCGCAGCGCGCTGTTGGAGGTCACCGCATGAGCCGCACTGGACGCATCGAGCGCGCCACGAGCGAGTCGCAGGTGCTCGTCGAGCTGGATCTCGACGGGACCGGCGTCACGGACATCGACACGGGCGTCGGCTTCTACGACCACATGCTCACCGCGCTCGGCAAGCACTCGCTCATGAACCTCACGGTCAAGGCGACGGGCGACCTGCACATCGACTCGCACCACACCGTCGAGGACGTCGCGATCTGCATCGGAGAGGCCCTGCGTGAGGCGCTCGGCGACAAGAAGGGCATCTCCCGCTTCGGCGACGCCCTCGTGCCGCTCGACGAGGCCCTGGCCCAGTGCGTCGTCGACGTCTCCGGGCGTCCCTACTTCGTCCACACGGGCGAGCCCGTCGGCCAGGCCACGCACCTCATCGGCGGCAACTTCGCGGGATCGCTGACGGCGCACGCCCTCGAGTCGATCGCGCACCACGCGGGGATCTGCGTCCACATGCGCGTGCTCGCCGGCCGCGACCCGCATCACATCGTCGAGGCGCAGTTCAAGGCGCTCGCCCGCGCGCTGCGCGCCGCGGTGACCGAGGACCCGCGCATCGCCGGCATCATCCCGTCCACCAAGGGTGCGCTGTAGTGGCGGATGCCGAGATCCTCGCGGTCTTCACACCGGTCGGGGATCAGCGGGTGCTCGCCGCGGTCATGGCGATGGGCGGCTGCAAGGGCCGCGTGATCCTCACCTCCGGTGGCGCCTTCGGCGTCCTGGACGATGCGTCCGACGCCATGGCCGCCAAGGTCGGCCAGGTCGTGTCGAACTTCGTCAAGACGATGCCGGTCGTCGTGCTCGACCGCAAGGCCGGCCAGATCACGGCGATCGAGTGGAGGGCGGGGGAGCGCGGTCAGGCGCTGCCCCCCGGCCTCGCGCTCGACAACGCCCCGGGCGTCGTCCTGTCGGTCATGTCGGGCGCGCAGGACTTCGACGAGGTCGCGGCGCTGCACGAGGACAAGGTGTCCGGCGCGCGCATGTCGAAGTGGAAGGCCTTCCGCTCGCTGCGCGCGGTCGCGAAGGAGACGAAGGCGCGGCTCGAGCCGTAGCGCCCAGGCGCCACCTGGTCGCCGCAGGCCCGGCATCTGCGACCCCGCCCGCCACTAGACTTGCGCGGGTGAGCACCCCCACCGTCTGCGTCTTCGATTACGGCTTCGGCAACGTCCGCTCTGCGACCAGGGCGCTCGAGCACGTGGGCGCCGAGGTCCAGCTGACCGCCGACCGTGACGTCGCGATGAACGCCGACGGACTCATCGTCCCTGGTGTGGGCGCGTTCGCGGCCGTCATGGAGGGGCTCAAGGAGGCGCGCGGGGATCAGATCGTCGGCCGCCGCCTTGCTGGCGGGCGCCCGGTGATGGGCATCTGCGTGGGGCTCCAGGTGATGTTCTCGAAGGGCGTCGAGCACGGCGTCGAGTCGGAGGGCCTGGACCAGTGGCCCGGCACCGTCGAGCTGCTCCAGGTGCCCGTGGTGCCCAACATGGGGTGGGCGAAGGTCGAGCCTCCCGAGGGCTCGGTGCTGTTCGACGGGATCGCCGACGAGCGCTTCTACTTCGTGCACTCCTACGGCGCGCGCGAGTTCCCGCTCGGGACCACGGAGGACACCGGCCGCTTCCGCGCACCGCTCGTGACGTGGTCCGAGGCGGGCACCGTCGAGCAGCCCGACCGCTTCGTCGCCGCGGTGGAGAACGGCGCGCTCATGGCGACGCAGTTCCACCCCGAGAAGTCCGGTGAGGCCGGCCTCGCGCTGCTGCGCAACTGGGTCGAGTCCCTCTAGGACTATTCCGCTCCGCGCCGACGTCGATTACCGTGGATCGACGGCTCTGAGGGGGCGACATGGCGACGACGCGGCGCGCACGCGCGGTCACCGCGACCGCGGTGCTCGTCGTCGTGGTGCTCGTGATCGTCGCATGGGTCGCCGTGGCACAGCATCGCGAGCAGGTGGCGCTCGAGGCCTCGGCCGCCAAGGTGGACGAGGCGGCCGCCGCGTGCGCCGCCGCTGAGCAGACGATGCGGGGCGCCTACGGCAGCGCCGAGGAGGCCCAGACGGACGCCGACCTCGCGGCGGAGTCGGATGCCGCGACCGCGCTCTCCGCGGCCCTGATCCAGGCTGACGCGGCGACGGGCGGCTGCGCGGCAGACGGGGGAGCGACCGTCGAGGAGAACGAGGCGATGGTCGCGGATCTCGAGACCAGGACCGCCGAGCTGGTGTCGCTCGCGTCGGACCTCGCCTCCAGCGAGTCCGCCCTGGCCGACGCGGAGGCCGCCGCCGAGCTGGACGCCGCCGAGGCGACGTATCAGGAGGCCGTGGCCTCGGCCGAGGGCGCGCAGGCGACGGCCCAGCAGTCGTACGACGACACCGCGGGAGAGGTCGCGGACAGCGCCACCAGGGAGCAGCTCGCCTCGGCGCTCTCCGCGCTCGCCGCGGCGCTCGGCGACGAGGCGGCGACCGACGTCGACGTGGCCTGGTATCGCGCGCAGGCCTCCCTGCTCGACGCGGCTCGGAGCGACGCGGGGTCGGCCGTGGACGGGGTCTCCGCCTCGCACGACGAGTGGGAGAAGGCCCGTGAGGAGGCCGCAGCGCAGCGGGCGGCCAAGGCCGCCGCCGCGCAGGCGGCGCAGAGCGGCTCGGGGAGCTCGCAGTCCTCGAAGGATGACTCGACTGCCGCGTCGGGTTCGGAGTCGTCCGGCTCCGAGGCCTCAGGTGAGACCCCGATGACGGGTGTCGGGGCGTCCGGCGCCTCGACCACGGCTCCCGTCCGCCTGGAGCATCGCAGCAGCGAGGACGCGTTCTGCGAGGCGCTCAGCGACGCGCGTGAGGCCGAGGGCGTGCCCGCGCTGACGTCGTGCTCGGAATCCGACTGGCTCGTCGGTCACGCCGAGGACATGGCGCGAGAGGCTGAGATCTGGCACTCGGGACGCGACAGCATCGTCGGCTACGCCGCGGGCATCCCCGCGCTCATGAAGGCGTTCCTCGCGTCGCCCGCCCACCACGACGCGATCATGGGCGACGGCGGACCCGCGAAGGCGACAGTCGGGTGCTACTGGCGCGTGAGCGACTCGGGCGAGCGCGTCTTCTGCGCCGCGAGCATCGTCTCCTAGCGCCGCGCACCCGGTGCCGGTCGCGCGCCGGTACGCTGGACGTCGGCCCCGTACCCGCGCGCCCGCGCCACCCACGAGAGAGCGACCACGATGACCGACCTGCCCCGCCTCGAGCTCCTTCCCGCCGTCGACGTCGCCGACGGCCAGGCCGTCCGCCTCACGCAGGGCGAGGCCGGCTCGGAGACCGGCTACGGCGATCCGCTGTCGGCCGCGATGGACTGGGTGAAGGGCGGCGCGGAGTGGATCCACCTCGTGGACCTCGACGCGGCCTTCGGGCGTGGTTCGAACGCCGAGCTGCTCGCGGCCGTGGTCAAGGCCGTGGACGTGAAGGTCGAGATGTCGGGAGGCATCCGCGACGACGAGTCCCTCGAGCGCGCGATGGCCACGGGCTGCGCGCGCGTGAACCTGGGTACCGCGGCGCTCGAGAACCCCGAGTGGACCGCGTCCGCCATCGACCGCTTCGGCGATCGGGTCGCCGTCGGGCTCGACGTGCGAGGCACCACCTTGGCGGCGCGCGGCTGGACCCAGGACGGCGGCGACCTGTGGGAGGTGCTCGCGCGCCTCGACGCCGCCGGCTGCTCCCGGTACGTCGTCACCGACGTGAAGAAGGACGGCATGCTCACCGGGCCGAACCTCGAGCTGCTCGCCCAGGTGTGCGAGGCGACCAAGGCCCCCGTCGTCGCGTCGGGCGGCGTGAGCTCGCTCGCCGACATCGAGGCGATCCGCACGCTCACCCCGCAGGGAGTCGAGGGCGCGATCGTGGGCAAGGCCCTCTACAACGGCAACTTCACGCTGCCCGAGGCGCTCGACATCGCCGGGCGTCCGTAGCAGCCGGAACGCCGCGCTCGACCCGACGATCCGGGTGAACCGCGCGTCGTCCCTCCGGAAGGCACCCCCCGATCACGCAGTTCCTCCCCGAGCGGTACGCTCGCAGTGACCAGGGGGGATGGCGTGGAGAACACCAAGATCTCAGCAGCGGCGCTGAGCGTGGCAGCGCTCGCATCCGTGCTGACCGGGTGCTCTGGTGACGCCGGGTCGTCGGGCGATCAGGGGTCGGCTGCCGCGGGCTCCGAGCTCGCCGCCCATGACGGAGTCGCGTGCCCCGAGTCGCTCGTGGACTCGTCCGACAGGTACGGGCTCGGGGTCGACCTCGAGGGCGACGCGATGCCTGAGCTCGGCGGCTACGACGCCGTATGGCTGTGCGAGTACGTCCCCATCGACCGCCCGCAGGAGGACGGCAACGGGACGTTCAGCTCGTGGCAGGTCGCGACCACGCCCGTCGAGCTCGCGGAACAGGACCTGCCGGTGGTCGCCGATGTCCTGGACCGGCTCACCGTCGCGCCGAGCGACATGGACTGCACCGCCGACCTCGGTCCTCGCGAGCTCATCGTGCTGGTGGACGGAGGCGACCTCACGGGAGTCGCGATCGACGTCTTCGGTTGCGGCACTGTGCGCCTCACCGATGACCCCTACCTCACCGCACCGGGGGAGAGCACCGACGAGGCGCTGGAGTCCGGGTCGCTCATCGTCGACGGTGGGCGCGCCGCGTTGGACGACCTGCGCGCGCTGCTCGGCCCCGCGATCTCGATCTCCGCCACCGCCTCAGCGTCGGCCGCTGCGGGGACGTCCGCATCGTCCTGAGCGTCGGAATCGCCACAGCGGTCTGCCGTCTTGTCGGGCACTGCCCGTACCCTTGAGGCATGACCGACGAGGACCCGCTCAAGGAGATCCCAGAGTCGATCTTCGCGGACGACGACGGGAGCGCCGACGCGCGCCTCGCGCAGGCGCTCATCCGCCACTCCCGTGGCAAGGCGCCGCTCGCCGAGGTGGTCGAGGCCCTCGCCTACGCCCGCGTGCTCGTGCCGGTGCTCGCCGACGGCGAGCAGCGCGTGATGGGCCGGCATGGGCTCCAGCAGGACCACGTGGCCTCGACCGGCGTGGTGGCCGTGCAGATGCCGGACGGACGTGCGGGCCTGCCCGTGTTCACGGACGTCGACGCGATGAAGGCCTGGAACGAGCATGCGCGCCCCATCCCTGCCGAGGGTCCGCGCGCCGCGCTCGCGGCCATCACCGAGGAATGGTCGGTGATGGTGCTCAACCCCGGCATGGAGACCACGGTGATCCCGCGCCCCGCGGTGTGGGCGCTGGGGCAGGGCGAGACGTGGCGGCCCGCGATCGTGGAGGGCCAGGTCGAGGACGATGTGCTCGACGCCGTGCGTGACGCCGTCACCCTGGACGACAGGTTGAAGGACGTCGACGCCGCGCCCGGCCGGCGCAGCGAGGTCGCGGTCGTGCTGCGTCTCATCCCCGGCCTCACCCAGCCCGAGGTCGACGACCTGCTCAGGCGCGTGCAGCGCCAGCTCGCCGCCTCGGACGTGGTGGCGCACCGCATCGACAGCGTCGAGCTCAGGCTCGCGCCCGCGGAGTAGGCGCCGCCGGCGGCCCTCCGGGGCCGATCGCTGAGGAGTCGATCGGTCAGCGGCCGATCACTCCGCGCAGAGCCCGACCACGGGGTCCAGCATGCTCGTGTCGTCGAGCATCGCCGTGAGCGACTCGAGGCTGACCGCGTAGGACCAGCCGTCCTCGTCCGCGTCGATCGCGTACAGCACCCCGACCACCTCGGACTTGTCGTTCACGACCGCGGAGCCGGAGCTGCCCGGCGCGGCCGGCACGCGCACCAGGAGCACGTCGTCCGGATCGGTGCCGAACACCTCATCCACGGTGCCGCGCAGCGGGCCCGACACGGTGGTGAGGCTCTCACCCTCGGGATACCCGGACACCGTGACGGTGTCGCCCTTCGCAGACTCCTCGTCCGCGATCGCGAGCCACTCGTCGAGCGTGTCGTCCACGGTGAGCACGGCGAGGTCGGCCTCGGTGTCGACCTGCGTCGAGACCACCTCGAGCTCGTGTCCGTCGTAGCTCGTCACCTCGACCTCGACCGACTCATCGACGACGTGCCGGTTGGTGACGAGCGTGTGCTCGTCGATCGCGAAGGCGGTGCCCGTCGCGTACCCGGTGCAGGTGCGCACGCGGACCCGGTACGACGCGTGCTCCGCATGGGTGAAGCCGTCGCTGGACACGTAGGCCTCGGCCGCCGTGGCATCGGTGGCGGGCACGAAGCTGTCGGGCAGCGGGGGAGGGGACGACGGCAGGCTCGCACACCCGGCGAGCAGGGCCGCCGGGGCCAGCAGGAGCAGCGCCGGTCGCCTCACTCGCCGCCCGCCGTGTACTCCTCGTAGGCGGCCGCGAGCGAGTCGCAGTAGTCCGCCACGTCCGCCTGGACGCTCCTGGCGTTGGAGTTCGTGTACGTGTACCCGGACGTGAGCGCGTCGGTGAGCACCTCGTCGTACGAGTCGACGCAATCCGCGTAGGCGTCGATGAGATCGCCGAGGTACTGGAGGTCGTCTCCCGCGTGCGCCTCGTCGTTGACGACGTCGGACAGCCTGGACGATGTGGTGTCGAGCTGCGTCTGGAGGGTCTCGACCTCGGATTCGAGGGAGGAGACCTGCTCGCGAGCGTCGGCGAGCTCCGCTCCCATGTCCGTCGCCTCGGACCGCAGCGTCTCGTTCTGATCGATCCACCGCGAGCTCACGAGCCACAGGTAGGCGGCGAGCCCCGACGAGGCGAGGAGCGCGACGACCAGGACCGTGACGGCGAGCACGCGCCAGGCGTGCCCGCGCTTGCGCGCGGGATCGGCCGGACTCTCTGACTGGGAACCGGCGGCAGGCTCGGTCGCAGGACCGGCGACTCGCCCGGGCTCGGGAACGGTCTCCTCGGCGGCGATCTCGTCGGCGGGTGGGGCGTCGTACGCGTCTGTCATCCAATGTCCTCTCGGGCGCGGGGTGAGCGTGACCAGTATCCGGCATCGGCCCGATCCTCGGCCGAGGCGAGCACGGGACCCGGTCCGCGACGGGTCAGGACGTGGAGGAGTGCGTCGTCGAGGTGTCGCAGGTGAGCGCCTCCGGCACGAGCAGCGAGGTCTCGTCGAGGAGCGTGCGCAGCGTGGAGACCGGCACGATCAGGCTGCGGTCGTCGTCGGTCTTGGCGTAGACGACGCCGACCACCGCGCCGCTCTCGTTGAGCACGGGCGAGCCGGAGGACCCGGGCTCGACCTCGGCGCTCGTGAGCAGCACCTGGCCGACGGACGAGTCGAGCGGGTCCGCGGTGGCCCCGAGGACCACGCCGGAGACGGTCGTGAGCTCGCCGCCGTTGGGGTAGCCGATGATCGTGATGACGTCGCCCTCGGCGGGATCCTCCTGGGCGAGCGTCGCCGCGCTCGACAGCACGGACTCCTCGATGCGCACGATCGCGATGTCGGCGACCGTGGTCGACGACACCGCGGTGGTCGTGAGGCTGGTCCCGTTGTAGGTCGAGACCTGGATCTGTCGCGAGTTGTCGATGACGTGCCGGTTGGTGATGAGCGTCGTGCTGTCGTAGATGAAGCCCGTGCCCGTGGCGATGAAGCCGCACCCGATGTTGCGCAGCCGCACCGTCATGCGCTGCGCGGCCGAGAACCCGTCGGGGGAGACGGCGCCGGCGCGCGCCGCGGGTGACGCGGAGGCCGTCGGCACCCAGTCGGAGGGCATCGGTGAGGGGCCGCTCGGGAGCACGCCACAGCCGGTGACGAGCAGCGCCGACGCGGCGAGCGCGAGCGAGGGGAGGAGTCTCATGCGCTTCACTCGGTCAGCAGCGCCTGGAAATCGGAGTTCGACTTGCGTGCTGCGGTGCACAGCTCGTCCACGGAGTCCGCGTAGGCGGCGACCTCGGCCTCGTCGTAGTCGTCGGGGCTCTGGAGGTACTTGACGAGCTGCTGCTCGCCGTCGAGGCAGCGGGACAGCGCGTTCGCGACCGCGGCACCGGTGCTCGCGTAGCCGCTGAGGATCTCGATCCGCTGCTGCGCGTACGCGAGGTCGTCGTCGCTGTTCGCGCTCTGGCTCGCGAGCTCGTTGATGCTGTCCTGCGCGGTGCTCAGCTGGTTGGTCAGGATGTCGATCTGCTCGGTGAGCGATGCGATCGACTCCTTCTGGCTCGCGACCTTGTCCCCGAGGTCGTAGTTCGCCGCGGTGAGCTCGTCCGAGCGGACCTCCCACTGGTCCACCACGTCGGTGAGGTAGATCGCGACTCCGGTGAGCGACAGGACGGTGATGGCGAGCAGCGTGGTGACCATGATCCAGCGGACGGTGGTGCCGCGGGAGTCGTCGTCCCGTGAGCGACCCTGCGGGTCCAGGTCCTCCCAGTCGTCGTCGAGCTCGTACGCGGATCGCGTGCGCTCCGGCGCGGGGGACCCTGCGGGCGCGAGACCTGCGGACGTGACGGGCGGGCTCGATGGCTCCCGGTCGGCTGCGAGTGAGGCCTCCCGCGCGGCGGGCTCCGTCTCGGCGCCTGAGGACCGCGACCTCAGGAACCTCGCGCGGCGGGAGCGACGCGGCTGTCGGGACGCCCGGGGGGATCGACGGGCGGTCGACTCGAGGTCGGCGCCGTCGTCCGGGCCCCCTGGTCCGTCGGCTCCCGCGTTGTCTCGACCCATCGTCAGCTGACTGCTCCCGTGTACTTCTCGCCTGGCCCCTCGCCCGGAGCGTCGGGGAAGACCGACGCCTCTCGGAACGCCAACTGTACGCTTCGGAGACCATCGCGCAGCGCGCGCGCGTGGGTGTCGCCGATCTCGGGGGCCGCCGCCGTGACGAGGCCGGCGAGCGCGGTGATGAGCGTGCGGGCCTCGTCGAGGTCCTGGTGCGTCTCGCCGTCCTCCGCGAGCCCGCAGCGCAGCGCGGCTGCGCTCAGCAGGTGCACGCCCACCGTGGTGATCAGCTCGACGGAGGTGACGTCGGAGAGGTCGCGGGTCTCCTCCTCGGCGTCGGCCCACGTGCGGCGCGACGGGGCCGTGGGGGCCGGAACGGGCGTTTCTGGGCTCATCGTGCTATCCTTCTTGATCGACCGGTCGCGGCACATGCCGTGACGCACAAGTGGAGTCCGCCTCCCACCCTAGGGCCAGCAGATGGGCCAGGGTACAGGTCCTCGCCGACGGCGTGCGTTCATCGTACGCGGGGCGGGATCTCTGGTGGCCTCTGCTCGTGTTCGGGCAGGGGCCTTTTCCTGTTCCCGGGGGTCGGCGACGTCGTCAACCGAGGAGGAGCATTATCAACGAGCCCCGCATCAACGAGCGCATCCGCGTCCCGAAGGTCCGTCTGGTCGGTCCGTCGGGCGAGCAGGTCGGCATCGTCCGAGTCGAGGATGCTCTCCGTCTCGCGCAGGAGGCCGATCTCGATCTGGTCGAGGTCGCCCCCAACTCGCAGCCGCCGGTCGCCAAGCTCATGGACTACGGAAAGTTCAAGTACGAGGCGGCGGTGAAGGCCCGCGAGGCCCGCCGCAACCAGGCGAACACCGAGATCAAGGAGATGCGGTTCCGCCTCAAGATCGACGAGCACGACTACGAGACCAAGAAGGGCCACGTCGTCCGCTTCCTCAAGGGTGGCGACAAGGTCAAGGTCACGATCATGTTCCGCGGCCGCGAGCAGTCCCGTCCCGAGATGGGCCGTCGCCTGCTGCTGAAGCTCGCGGACGAGGTCGCGGAGTTCGCGGTCGTCGAGAACCGTCCCAGCCAGGAGGGGCGGAACATGTCCCTCGTGCTCGGTCCTCTGAAGAAGAAGGCCGAGGCTCGGGACGAGCAGCGCAAGGAGCGTGAGGCGCGCAAGGCGGCAGATGCCGCGGAGCGTACCGAGCGCGAGGCCGCCAAGGCCGCCACCAAGACCGCGGTCGCGGAGCCGGAGGCGGACGAGGTGGAGGAGGCGTAAGCCTCACCCCAGACTTCCCGGTCCCCCAGGGGCACCGGACGAACGTGTCGTGCCCTGACGGGTGCGGCCTGACTTGAAGAAGGAGGCCATCGTGCCGAAGAACAAGACCCACTCGGGTGCCAAGAAGCGCTTCAAGCTCACCGGCACCGGCAAGGTGAAGCACGCCTCGGCGATGAACGTCCACAAGTTCGAGGAGAAGCACTCCTCGCGCAAGCGCCGCGTGGCCGTCGACCAGACGCTCGCCGACGGCGACGCCAAGAAGATCAAGAAGCTGCTGGGCAAGTAAGCGCCCGAGGAAATCAAGGAGTAAGAAATGGCACGCGTCAAGCGGGCGGTCAACGCCCAGAAGAAGCGCCGGTCCACCCTCGAGCGCGCCGCGGGTTACCGCGGCCAGCGCTCGCGCCTCTACCGGAAGGCGAAGGAGCAAGTCACCCACTCGATGGTCTACTCCTACGGAGACCGTCGCAAGCGCAAGGGTGACTTCCGCAAGCTGTGGATCCAGCGCATCAACGCTGCGGCCCGCGCGAACGGCATGACCTACAACCGCCTCATCCAGGGCCTCAAGGCCGCGGAGATCGAGGTCGACCGTCGCATGCTCGCCGAGCTCGCGGTCAACGACGAGGCCGCCTTCGCGCAGCTTGTCGAGGTTGCCAAGAAGGCCCTTCCGGCCGACGTCAACGCGCCCGCCGCGGCGTAACGCACCTCCCGCATGACAGGACGCCCCGCCGGGCCCCGCCTCCGCGACACGCTCTCGAACCCGAGGGCGGACCGCGTGAGAGGCGTGAGGGCCCTGGCGGGGCGTTCTGCGCGCAAGCGTTCGGGGACCTACCTCGTGGAGGGCCCCCAGGCCGTGCGCGAGGCGGTGCGTTTCGTCGCCGCCGACGTGCGCGACGTCTACGTCACGGACGATGCGCGGGTCGCGCACCCCGAGATCGTTGACGAGGCGCTCGAGGCGGGGTTGTACGTGCATCCCGTCACCGACGAGGTCGCGGTGGCGATGAGCGGTGACGCGCAGGGCGTGATCGCGGTCGTCACCGCCCGCTCCGAGGCCGATCTCGACAGCCTTCCTTCCGATTCGACGCTCGTCGCCGTGCTGAGCGCGATCCGCGACCCCGGCAACCTCGGCGCCGCGATCCGCGTGGCCGACGCCGTCGGCGCCGATGCCGTGGTGCTCGCCGGCGACTGCGTGGACCCGACCTCGCCCAAGGTGATCAGAGCCTCGGTCGGCAGCGTCTTCCACCTGCCCGTCCTGCGGGCGGCTCCGCTCGCCGACAGCGCCTCACTGCTCAAGGCGCGCGGGCTCGCGCTCGTGGCCGCCGATGTGAGCGGCGCGATGGAGCTCGGCCGGGCCACGGAGCCCGTGCTGCGCGAGCCGCACGCGTGGGTGTTCGGCAACGAGGCCTGGGGTCTCACCGACGACGAGCTGGCCGCGGTCGACCACGTGGTCCGCATCCCGATCTCGGGTCATGCCGAGAGTCTCAACCTCGCGACGGCCGCCGCGGTGTGCCTCTACGCAAGCAGGTTCTCGCGGTCCTGACCGGGTTCATCCTGGTTCGCCCGATGTGTGCGGCGAGGCGCGTGTGGTTGTCCCCACACTGCCTGGACTGACCACTTGGTCAGTTCCTACCGTGGAATCATGACGGAAGTGTCTTCGCAGGGGCGTACGGGCCCGCGAAGCATGTTCGCGCTCGGTGGGGCCGTCGTCGTCTTCATGCTCGTCGCGCAGCTGGGGATCGCGCTGTGGATGCGCGAGGTGTCCGTCAACGGCGTCGCCGATGCGGTCGACTCGGTCATGACCTCCTCGGCCGCGACCGCCGAGGCGTGGGTCGCCGACTACACGGACGCGGTCGAGGTCATGGCGTCGGGCACGTCGCGATGGATCGAGACCGAGTCCCCGGACCGCGACGCGGTCGCGTCCGGCATCCTGACGAGCGCGATCCTCAACGAGCACTTCACGACGATGGTGGTCGCGTATCCCGACGGATCGTGGACGGCCGTGCAGACCGGCGGCCCTCAGGACGACTACGCCTTCGCGGTCGCCGAGTCCTCCGAGTCCGGCACCGGGGTGTCGCAGACCGCGACGCTGTACGACGACGAGCTCAACCTCCTCGACGCCGTCACGCTCGACGGCGGCGACGTCCCGCTCGAGCCGAGCTTCTGGGAGGCGGCGCAGGACGCGACCGCCGAGCTGTGGTTCGTGTCCGACACGGTCGACGCCACGAAGGATGACGGCGTGTGGGTCGCGGAGCCCGCGCGCGACGCCGACGGCGAGCTGATCGCGGTCGTCGCCGCTGCCTTCCCTGTCGAGGCGCTCTCCGACGCGCTGAGCAGCCTCTCGCTCGGCGACAGCGGTTACGCCGCGATCATGGACGCCGACCGTCGGGTGGTGGCAGCGCCGCCGGAGACGCTCACCGGGGACGGCGCCGCGCCCCCGGAGGAGCCCACGGAGTGGAGCGGCACGGGCGTGGCTCCGAGGGCCACCGCGGAGTCGCTCGGCCTGGGGACCTCGGACGAGGCCGACCCGACCGAGCGGAGCGTCCAGCTCGGCTATGACGGCGACCTGCACGTCGCCGAGGTGGGCCTGCAGTCCGTCGGCGTCCCGTGGATCCTTCAGCTGCGAGCGGTGGACGACGAGATCGCGCCTCAGATCATGACGCTGAGGACGACGATCAGGATCGCTTCCGTCGCCGAGTTCACGGTGCTCCTGATCGGCGCGGGGCTGTTCTTCGCCTACTGGCGGCCCATGCGGCAGATCCGCGAGAAGGCCTTCACGGACGGGCTCACGGGACTGCTTCGACGCAGCCGTTTCCTCGAGCTCGCCCCAGCCGCCATCGCCAGCGCGCATCGCGCGGGCAGGGCCGTCGCCGTCGTGGTGCTGGACCTCGACAACTTCAAACGGATCAACGACGAGGGCGGGCACGGCGCGGGCGACATCGCGCTCACCGAGGTCGCGTCGACCCTCCAGGATGTGGTGCGACGCGGCGACCTGGTCAGCCGGTGGGGCGGCGACGAGTTCGTGGCGCTCCTGACGCTTCCCGACCACTTCTCGGGCCTCACCGTGGCCGAGCGGCTGCGGAGCGAGTGCGAGTCCGCGTTCCGTGCGTCGTTCCCCGCCGACCTCGGGCTCGGCGCGACCGCGGGCGTCGTGGTCTCCCGCGCGGTCGATGACGACGTCGTCGACCTCATCCAGGCGGCGGACGCGCTGCTCGTCGAGGGCAAGCAGAGGGCGAAGTCCCACTCCTACGCCGGCGCGTTGTAGGCCGTCCGCGTCCGCTTCGGGCGGAGTGCCCGGTTCTGCGAGCCGAGCGGCCCATCATCCCCTGGCCACCGCATCGTCCATCTGCCTACGATCCAGGTATGAGGCGTCTGTCCCTGCCCCGAGTGCGACGGTCACGGGACCTCACGCGCGTCGGTGCCGTCGTGGTGGCTGCCGTGCTCGTGATCATGCTGATCGTCACGGTCTGGATCAGCGCCCTCGCGAGCAGGGGGGTCGAGCGCGTCGTGGAGGGCGCTCTCGAGTCCGCGGCGGGCACCGCCCTGGGGCGTGTCGAGGAGTACCTGGGGTCCTCGGAGGACACCACGACAGGCCTCGTGAGGTGGATGCGCCAGAACGACCCGACGATGGACGAGGTCGCGGACAGGCTGCTCGTCACCGCGGCGGTCGACACCGCGTTGCGCACCGTCGCGGTGGCGTATCCCGACGGGTCGTGGGTCGCCGTGACGCGAGGGGTGTCGCGCGACGAGGACGCGTTCACGATGGTGAAGAGCGAGGGCACCGGTGGGGCGGAGACGACCACCGCGTACTCCAACGGCCTCGGCCGACTTGAGATGACCGAGCAGACGGGGGAGCTCGGAGCGGAGGACCTGGGCTTCTGGACCGACGCCGCGGCCTCCTACGAGCTGGTGTGGACCGAGCCCCAGATGAAGGAGTTGAGCGGCGACATCGGGTCGTGGGCGGCGCAGTCGGTGCGCGACGATGCCGGGGACGTCTCCGCGGTCGTGGCGTCGGACTTCGCGGTCGATGCGATGGCGGAGGCGATCAACGCGGTCTCGCTGGGCGACAGCGCCGAGGTGTACATCCTCGACAGCGAGCGGCGCGTGCTCGTCGCGCCGACACCGCTCGAGGGCGGCGTCCAGGACGCGAAGGAGTTCACGGTGTCGACGTCGGCGCCGGCGACGCCGGACGATGCTGCGGTCGAGGTGGGCGTCGACGGCGACATGAGCACCGCCGAGGTGGGCCTCGAATCGATCGGCGTGAGCTGGGTCCTGCACCTGCGGGCGGTCGACACCGAGGTCTCGCCCGACGTCGTGACCCTCCGGCGAGCGCTCGGATGGGCCGCGGCGATCCTCTTCGGGATGTTCATCGGGGCGTCCGCGATCTTCTTCGTGCTGTGGAGGCCCTTCGCGGACATGCGGAATGCGGCGTACACCGACTCGCTCACGGGCCTTCTGCGGCGCGGTCGGTTCATCGAGCTGGCCTCGGCGACGATCCTCGAGGCGCACCGGGGTGGCGGCATCGCCTACGTGGTCCTGCTCGACCTCGATAACTTCAAGGGCCTCAACGACGCGCAGGGGCACGACGCCGGCGACGCGGCGCTCGTGGTGGTGGGGCGCGCGATGGAGGCGGAGGTGCGACGCAAGGACCTCGTGTCGCGCTGGGGAGGCGACGAGTTCGTCGCGCTGCTGATCGTGCCCGACGCCGCGGCAGGCGAGGCCGCGATGGAGCGGCTGCGTGCGGGCGTGGCCGACGCGCTCGAGACGACGTTCCCGCGCCAGCAGGGTCTCGGCGTCACAGCCGGCGGCGCCCCCGCGGAGGGCGGATGGGACGACGTGGAGGAGCTCATCACGCTCGCGGACGAGGCATTGATCGAGGGCAAGCAGCACGCCAAGTCGCGGTCGTACGCGGCTGGCTACTGAGCCCCGGAGCATGGGTTGGTTGATCGTGGACCTGTGAACAAAGCCCCTGGTGAGAGGGCGTGAGAGTTCCCACATTCTGTGACTTGCGCTGTCCCGGTCCCCTACGGTGTGGCCGTGAGCAAGCGCAAGAGGTCCCCGAGCCGGTCTCGCCGCCACATGTTCGTGGTCGGAGTGCTGCTAGCCGACCTGGTGTTCATCGCGCACCTCGGCGTCGCGCTGTGGACTGGAAGCGTCGCACGGCAAGGCATCGAGGTGGCGCTCGCCGAGGCGTTCACCTACGTGGCCGAGAGCTCGGCCGAGCAGGTGGGCGAGTACGTCGAGGCCTCGGAGCAGACCACCTACACGGTGGTGCGCTGGATCGAGCGCGACTCGCCCACGGTCGACGAGATCGAGGATCGGCTGCTCATGCTTGCCGCAGCCGACTCTCGCTTGCGGGTCATCGCGGTGGCCTTCCCTGACGACTCGTTCGTCGCGGTGGTGCCGGGGCAGGACGGCAGCGGGCTCGCCTACGTCACGGCCAGGGCCACCACGACGGAGGGAACCTATCGCTTCACGGGCTACAGGGTCGATCTCACGGTCGCATCCGTCGAGGACGGCGAGCTGACCGTGGGAGGCAGGGAACTCGGCTTCTGGGACGCGGCGGAGTCCGCCTACGAGCTCGTGTGGACGCAGCCCGCTCTTCGCCCGATCACCGGTGTCGGCGGGTCCTGGGCTGCCAAGCGGGTCCTCGACGACGAGGGCGAGGTCCAGGCCGTCGTCGCCACGGACTTCCCGCTCGACGCGCTCGAGGCTGACCTCAACAGCCTGCCGATAGGCAAGGATGGCGAGATCTTCCTGCTCGATAGGGGTCGACGCGTGCTCACCGGCCCCGCCTCCGTGAGCGACCAGATCGCGTCCGGCTTCGACGAGGACGGCGGTCTGCCGGCGTCGGACTTCGCCATCGATCCGTCGGAGACCGCCACGCCCTTCGACGTGACCGTACAGATCGGCCAGGACGGTTCCCTTCAGACAGCCGAGCGGGGCCTGACCGACCTCGGCGTTCCCTGGATCCTCCACTTCCGAGCCACCGACTCAGCGCTCGCGCCTGGCATCATCCACCTCGCGCAGGTGTTCCGTTGGATGACCGGCGGCATGCTCGTCGTGCTCGTGTTCGCGCTAGTCGTCTACGCGATCATCTGGAACCCGCTGCAGTCGCTGCGTCGCGCGGCGTATCAGGACGGGCTCACGGGCCTGCTCACGCGCCGTCGGCTCGCCGTGCTCGCCCCCGGGGTGATCGCCGACGCCCATAGCGACGGGGGCCACGTCTGCGTGGTCGTGCTCGACCTCGACAACTTCAAGTCGCTCAACGATGCTCTCGGGCACGACGCGGGGGACGCGGCGCTCGAATCCGTGGGAACGGCCCTCGCGGGCTACGCGAGAAGCGGCGACCTCGTGGCGAGATGGGGTGGCGACGAGTTCGTCGCGGTTCTCGCGATGCCTGATGACACGCTCGGCACCACCGCCATGGAGAGGCTGCGAGCCTCGACGGAGCAGGCGCTCGTCACGATGTACCCGGAGGTCGCCGGACTCGGTGTCACCGCAGGCGGCACGCGGTCGCTCAGCGGCAGCGACCGTCTCGAGGACCTCGTGCGCGCAGCGGACCAGGCATTGATCGAGGGCAAGCAGCACGCGAAGTCGACGTCCTATGCGGCGCACCACTGAGAGCGGCACCGAGACGCTGGTAACCTCAGGCGCAGTCTGAGGAGGACTCATGGATAACACGGTGGAGATCGACGTGCGGGGCGCGCGGGGCAGGGTCGAGGTGGAGGGCCGGCACGGCGTCACCGCGAGGGTGCTCCTCGACGGAGCGCCGGTGCAGCCCAAGAAGGGCGTCTTCGCCATCCCCGTCACCGGGGGCCGCAGCGCCGAGGTTCGCCTTCGTGGGCTGCTTCCCGGCTTCCAGAACGTCGTGGTCGACGGCGAGCGCGTCCTCGGCCTCGGGGATCACGTTCCGCCGGCCGCGCGCGTGACGATGTTCGCGCCGCTGCTGCTGGTCTTCACCGCGCTGCTCGGCACGGTGGCAGGCACCGTCGGGTTGATCCTTGCGCTCCTGCTGTTCTTCATGTCGATCATGGTGGTCAAGAACCCCGACATGCCCGTGTGGATGCGCACGGGCCTGCCGCTCGCGAACACCGTCGCAGGCGCCGTGGTCGTCCTCGTCTTCACGGGCGTGCTCGGCTAGAGGCATGTCACAGGGGATGGGCACGATGACCGAGGGGTTGATCAGCGAGCGGATGCGCGACCCGTTCGCGTGGGTCGTCGGAGTCGCCCTGGTGGTGCTCACGCTGATCGCAGGGTCGTCGCTGTTCGTGCGTGCGGACGTGACGGACGAGGCTCAGCAGGTGACCTCGGAGGCCGTCCAGGTGATCGGCGACGCGGCGGCCGCGCAGCTCGTGGAGTCGTCGCAGCCCGCCGACCTGGTCCTGACGGCGCTGCAGTCGGGGATCTACGCCGACCCGACCCTGCTCGAGCCCACCGACCTCGCGACGATGCTGGCCACCGCGCTGCTGTCGTTCGGCGACGTCGGATCGATCGAGGTGCAGGCCGCAGACGGGACCACGGCAGCCATGTATCGCGTGTCCGACGGCTTCGCGCTGGTCGGCCGATCCGCCGACGGCACGGTGACGGGCACGCACTTCAACCCGTCCTTCACGAGCCAGGACGAGATCGCCGACCCGCCCGAGAAGGTGCTCCTCGACCTCGAGCAGGTGGACGTCGGCGACGTCGTCCGCGGCGAGCCGCAGCCGATCGGCTCGAACGGCGGGCTCGCCGTCCCGAGCCGGCTGTCGGTGTACAGCGAGGACCGCGAGCTCATCGCGACCGTGCAGGCGGCGATCGACATCGACACGCTCGACGAGGCGCTCGCCGACACCCGTGCGGTCGAGGTCGGCACCGTCGGCGTGTACTCGCCGGAGGGCGAGCTGATCGCGGGCGAGGACGTCGACGTCCCCGACGACATCATGGGGACAGCGGAGGGCGAGGGCACGGTCGTCATCGACGGCAGCTGGGTCTACTACACGCGCACGGTGAGCAACGATGCGGGGCTCGCGTGGACGCTCGTCCTGTGCGCCAACGCCGACGACGTCGTTCCGGCGGCCTCGGCCGTGTCGCACACGATGAGCTTCTACACCGCGCTCGTGCTCGTGCTCGTCGTGATCTTCGCGGCGGTCGCCTGGTTCCTGAGGCGGCCGGCGGGCGAGGTGTCGCTGCTTGCCCGCACCGACGCCGTGACGGGCCTCGCGAACCGCCACCGCTTCTTCGCGCGCGGGCGCGACATCCTGAGGGCCGCGGCTCGCCGCGGTGCGCACGTCGTGGTCGTGGTCTTCGACCTCGACGGCTTCAAGCAGGTCAACGACGTCATCGGGCACGATGCGGGCGACGAGGCGCTTCAGGCGGTCGGCGACGCGCTCGAGGACCGCGCTGGGCCGCGGGACGTGGTGGCGCGCACCGGGGGCGATGAGTTCGCCGTGGTCCACTGGCTCGCCGAAGGTGACGACGCGGGAGCGATGGTCGAACGAATGCGCGCGGCGGCCGACGCTGCGCTCAAGGAGTACGTCACCGAGGACATCGCGGTCGGCGTCAGCGCGGGCTGGGCGACGACCCACGGGGGAGAGCGTCACCTCGATCACCTCATGAAGGCCGCCGACGGCGCGATGGTGCGCGGACGCCAGGACGAGAAGGGGACGGCCTACGGAGCGAAGGTCGAGGTCGTCGACTGACGCATCGTCCCTTCCCCAAGTGACCATCGCATCGTCCTGTCGCGACGTTCGGTGACTGCTGCATCGTCCGCTTGCTATGGTGGCTCCATGAGCACGAGCGAGCAGGCCGCAGGCACCATGCCGCGCACCGCCGTGCCTCGGGAGTCGGGCGCGCACCGCCGCACCGCACCTTCGCTGTTTATCTAGGCCCGGCGAGGACCGCCGGGCCTGAACGCGCACGCGGCCGCACTGACTGCCCCCGCGCGCGCCGGTAGACTCCCGCACGGACATTCCCTCAAGGAAAGCAGCCATGACCGACCTTTCTCCGCTCGACGCCGACGGCGTCCAGGCGGCCGTCGACGAGGCGCTCGCCGCCTTCGCGGCCGCCACCACCCTCGACGAGCTCAAGGATGCGCGCCTCGCCCACACCGGCGATAAGGCGCCCCTGACGCTCGCCAACCGCGCCATCAAGGACGTGGCCCCCACCGACAAGGCCGCCGCGGGCAAGGCCATGGGCGCCGCCCGCGCAGCCATGGGGCGCGCGCTCGCCGCACGCACCGAGGAGCTCGAGGCCGAGCGCGACGCTCGCGTGCTGGTCGAGGAGACGGTCGACGTCACCCTCCCCGTCCAGCGCGGACTGGTCGGCGCCCGCCACCCCTTGGAGACGATGCAGGAGACCATGTGCGACACGTTCGTCGCCATGGGCTGGGAGGTGGCCGAGGGCCCGGAGATGGAGGCGGAGTGGTTCAACTTCGACGCCCTCAACTTCGATCCCGACCACCCCGCGCGCGAGATGCAGGACACGTTCTTCATCGACCCGCCCGAGTCGGGCCTGCTGCTGCGCACCCACACCTCGCCGGTGCAGGTGCGCGCCGCGCTCGACCGCCGCGACGCGCTCGTGCGCGAGGGCCGCGGCATCTACGTCGTGTGCCCCGGCAAGACGTTCCGCACCGACGAGCTCGACGCGACCCACACCCCGGTCTTCCACCAGATCGAGGGTCTCGCCGTCGACAAGGGCCTCACGATGGCGCACCTCAAGGGCACGCTCGACGCGTTCGCGCGCTCGCTGTTCGGGCCCGACGCGGTGACGCGCCTGCGCCCGTCGTTCTTCCCCTTCACCGAGCCCAGCGCGGAGATGGACCTGCGCTGCTTCGTGTGCGGCGGGTCTGATGCCTCCTGCCGCACCTGCTCCGGCACCGGCTGGATCGAATGGGGCGGCTGCGGCATGACGCACCCGAACGTGCTGATCGCCGCGGGCATCGACCCGTTCGAGTACACGGCGTTCGCGTTCGGCATGGGCATCGAGCGGACCCTGATGTTCCGCCACGGTGTGAAGGACATGCGTGACATGGTCGAGGGGGATGTGCACTTCTCCCAGCAGTTCGGGATGGAGATCTGACATGCCCAAGATTCCGCTGAAGTGGCTCGAGGAGTCGATCGACCTCCTGCCCGGCTCGACCGGAGCTGATGTCGCCGCCGCGCTCGTGCGCGTGGGGCTCGAGGAGGAGGGCATCGAGGGCGGCTCCGTCACCGGGCCGCTCGTCATCGGCCGCGTCATGTCGCTGGTGAAGGAGGAGCAGTCCAACGGCAAGACCATCAACTACTGCCGCGTTGATGTGGGCTCGCACAACGACCCCGAGGGGCCGGGCCACAAGCCCGACAACAAGGTCGAGTACCCGTCGTCTCGTGGGATCGTCTGTGGCGCCCACAACTTCGTCGAGGGCGACTTCGTCGTCGTCGTGCTTCCTGGCGCGACGCTGCCCGGGCCGTTCCCGATCTCGGGCCGCAAGACGTACGGCCACTGGTCCGACGGCATGATCTGCTCCGCGAAGGAGCTCGGGCTCGGCGAGGACCACTCGGGGATCATCGTGCTGTCGTCGCCCTCGGGTCAGTCTTCGGTGTTCGAGGGCGTCTCGGTGCCTACCGACGCGCTGGTGCCCGGTGCCGACGCGATCCCGCTGCTCGGGCTCGACGAGCAGACCATCGAGATCAACGTGACGCCCGACCGTGGGTATTCGTTCTCGGTGCGCGGCGTCGCGCGCGAGTACTCGCACTCGACGGGTCAGCCGCTGCGCGATCCCGCTGCCATCGCCGTGTCCGGACGACGCGGCGCGGGCTTCCCCGTGGACATCGACGACCAGGCGCCCATCCGTGGGCGCGTGGGCTGCGACCGCTTCGCCGCGAGGATCCTGCGCGGCTTCGATCCGGCCGCGCCGAGCCCCACGTGGATGAAGCGCAGGCTCGATCAGGCCGGCATGCGGCCGATCTCGCTGGCCGTCGACGTCACCAACTACGTGATGCTCGAGCTCGGTCAGCCGCTGCACGCGTACGACCTCGCGAAGCTCGAGGAGCCGATCGTGGTGCGTCGCGCCAAGGCGGGGGAGACCCTCGTGACGCTCGACGACGTGGAGCGCAAGCTCGATCCCGAGGACATCCTCGTCACCGACTCGGTCGGCGGCGCTGGCGAGCGCATCATCGGACTGGGCGGCGTCATGGGCGGGCTCGACACCGAGATCTCCGACACCACCACGGACATCCTGCTCGAGGCCGCGCACTGGGACCCGATCTCGATCGCGCGTACCGCGCGACGGCATCGTCTGGGCTCGGAGGCGTCGCGCCGCTACGAGCGGGGCGTGGACACCGCGCTCCCGCCGCACGCGATCGAGCGTGCGCTGGGGCTCATGAAGGAGTTCGGTGGCGGTGAGATCGAGGAGATCTACACCGACATCAACCACGTGGACCCGATCAAGCCGATCGTCATGGACGCTTCGTACCCGTCGACGCTCGTCGGGGTCGAGTACCGCCAGGACGTCGTGGTCGACTCGCTCGAGCAGGTGGGCTGCATCGTCGTGGAGGACGGCACCAAGCTGACCGTCACGCCGCCGTCGTGGCGCCCCGACCTCGAGTCGCCCGTGAACCTCGTGGAGGAGGTCGCGCGTCTGGAGGGCTACGACACCCTGCCGTCGGTCCTCCCGGTCGCGCCCCCTGGACGCGGGCTCACGCACTCGCAGAAGACCCGTCGCTCGGTGGCCCGGACACTGGCCGAGGCGGGCCTGACCGAGGTGCTGACGTACCCGTTCATGGCCGAGGCCCGTCTGGACGACATGCTCGTGCCTGCGGACGACTTCCGCCGCGTGCAGGCCGTTCGCCTCGCGAACCCGCTGTCCGCGGACAAGCCGCTCATGCGGACCGGGCTCACCGCGACGCTGATCGACGCGGTGAAGACGAACCTGGGCCGTGGCGCGCAGGACGTGGCGGTGTACGAGATCGGCCGCGCGTACCGTGCGGACCTGATCGGCGACGTGCCGCGCTCGTTCTCGGGCTCGACGATCACGCCGGACGATGTGCAGCGCCTCAACGAGGCCCTGCCGGGTCAGCGCAGGCGTGTGGCGGGCATCATGGCTGGTAACCGCGTGCCCGCGTCGTGGAACCACGGCGCGGAGGCCTTCGACTGGACCGATGCCATCGCGATGGTCCAGAAGGTCGCTGCGGTGTGCGGCGTGGAGCTCGAGGTGTCGCGCGAGCCGTTCGAGCACCTGTCGGCGGCGCCGGCGCACCCGGGCCGCGTGGCGTTCTTCCGCCTGGCCGACGGCGAGCCGATCGGCTTCGCGGGCGAGATGCACCCGAAGGTGTGCGAGAACCTCGGTCTGCCCGCGCGGACCGTCGGGTTCGAGGTCGTGCTGGACCCGATGATCGATGCGTCGGAGGGCCGGATCGCGCCCGCGACGCCTGTGTCGCAGCAGGTGCTGGCGAAGGAGGACTTCGCGTTCGTCGTGCCGGACTACGTTCCCGCAGGCTCCCTTGTGGCCGCCGTGAAGTCGGCCGGTGGCGAGCTGGTCGAGGACGCGCACGTGTTCGACGTATACACGGGCTCGCAGATCGGTGCGGGCAAGAAGTCACTGGCCGTGAACGTCGTGATGCGTGCTGCCGATCGGACCTTGTCTGCTGATGAGGTTCTTGCTGTGCGCGAGGCGATCATCGCGGCGGCGGGCGAGGAGTTCGGGGCCGTGCTGCGGTAGTGCTGTTGGCTCTGTGACGATGGGCGGTCGGGTGGATCTTCCTCCGGCCGCCCGCAGTCTTTCATCTGGTCAATGAGGCGCTGGTTTCGCCGTCAAGTGAAGTTCGCTCGCGGAGAGCGGACATTCATCTCAAAGAGCGCCGAGTGCCATGAGGTCAGGGGCTGCGGTTCTGGAAGTCGGTCGCGACCGCGTTGGCTCCGTGGCGCGTCGTTTGCGGCCAGTCGTACTTGAGGTCTAGTTGGACATCTCTGTGGATATCGGCAACCCAACTCAATGTGACATCTAGTGTCGTCATTATGAATATGGGCGAGATCAACTGTGTCTGCAAGCACCTAAAGATTCCAGCGATCGGCGAGCAGCGATTCGGCTTCTGGCGGGTGCGGAGACCGGGGGTCAGCGATATGGCTAGGCTTCGTGCTCAATCGGCGTTGGGGCTTGATCAGGGAACCGTTCAACAGTTGGAGGATCTACGCCTCGGGCTGACCGCTGCCTCGGCTGCTTCAGCGTGGTTCCCCGCCACCGCATTGGCCGCCCTCGCCGTCATTGTCGCTGCTGCGACCGCCTTTGGTAGCGGGTCCAGTCCAGCGGACTGGAATCTCGGAGTGCTCGCGGTCATCGCTGCGGTCGTGATATTCCTGGTGAGCAGTCCCTGGCATCGAAACGAGTCCGCTGGTGCGGCTTGGATCTATCTCATCGATCGGGTGCTGACTTCAGGCGCCGGAGTTGGCCGGGCGGAGCCAGACTGTTCATGCGCACCGGCGGACCAAACGCGGCGGACTTGTGGCAAGTCCGTCAGTATGGTGTTTCGTCCCTCGTTGGAGATGAACATCTGGAGGCGATCAGCCGACTGAGAGTTGAGTCGCGCCAAGCGGACGCTGACCAACGCCGGTTGCGTGGCGCGGCAACAGGGAAGTTTCAGGAAAGGTCTATCGCGTGATGAGCCTGATGAGGTCGTAACGGGTGTCGGTGAGCCGGGACTTCGTCGCTGGCGCTGCGCGTCACTCCATTGACGCGGACTGACCCGGAGCGCGACAACCGGGTACCCGGTGGGCGACCACCAGGTACCCGGCAGTGCAGCGAAGCCGGAAATCTGAGCCCTACGCGACAGTGAGCTCCAGCACCACGTCCTCGTAGCCCTCGGCGGACACGGTCACCGTCGCGGCACCCGCACCAGCAGGACGCACCACAGCGAGCGCGCGGCCGTCGAACGTCGTCACCGAAGAAGCGTCGAAGCGCTCCTCCGTCGTCGGCGTGCCGGACGCGATGCCAGCCAGCACGGCCGCGCCTTCCACGGCCACTGTCACCGCCGTCACGGCGTCAGCCGCGAGGACCCCAGAAGCGTCGCGCAGCTCGATCGCCACGAACGCCAGGTCGTCGTCCGTGTCGGTGAGCGAGGCGCGGTCCACCGACGCCGTCAGCGCCGGGGTAGAGGCGGTCACCAGAGAAGTTCGCCCCACCTCGTTCCCATCGCGGAAGGCGACGGCCACGAGCGAACCCGGCTGATACGTCGTCTCGAGCGTGGCCAGCATCGGCTTCGCGTCCCCGACGGCGGTGCGCGCGACCTCGACGCCGTCGAGCTCCAGGGCAACCTCGGAAGCGTCCGCGTACACCTCGACGGTCACGGGCTTGCCCTCGAAGCCGTTCCACGTCCACGAGGACACGGAGTCGCTCCACCCCCACGGGGACGGGTTGAGGATCTCGCGGCCGTGGAATTCGGGCCGCAGCACGGCGATGTACGGCTCGGTCCTCAGCCCGAACACGATCTCGCGGTAGTAGGAGATGGGACGGCGCCAGCCGGTGATGTCGATGTCTCCGCACCACGCGGTCAGGTACGGGAACTCGCGCTCGAGCTGCCCCGAAGCGGCGGCGTCCCCGACGTACATCGTCGAGCCGATGCCGACCTCGCCCAGGTAGTCCCAGCCGGTCCACGTGAAGTCGCCGATCACGTTCGCGTGCGACTTCACGAGCGGCCACAGGTTGCCGATCTCCGACCCGAACGTCTCTGACCCGACGATCACGCGGTGGGGGAACGCCTCCGCGTCCTGCGTGTACCGGGAGTCCCCATAGTTGAGCCCGAGCACGTCGAGCACGGACGACGACTCCTCGATGCGCGTGGTCGCGTTGTCGGAGCGGGACACGGCGGCGAACGCACCCTCGCCGGCCATGAGCTCGTTGAGCCCGCCCGCCGCCTCGATCATCTGCGGCATCTCGTCGATCACGGCGAGCAGCGCGTTGACGCCGTTCGTCACGGGCCGGGTGGGGTCGAGCGCGCGCACCTTCTCGGCAAGACGACGCGCCCAGCGGGCGCCGTGCGGGGTGCCGACCTCGACGATCTCGTTGCCGATCGAGTACATGACCACCGACGGGTGATTGCGGTCCTTCGCGACGAGCGCCTCGATGTCCGCCTCCCACCACACCGGGAAGTCGGCCGCGTAGTCGTACGGCGTCTTGAAGCGGGTCCACATGTCGAACGCCTCGTCCATGACGAGCATCCCGAGCCGGTCGCACGCGTCCAGCATGGCGGGGGAGGCGGGGTTGTGCGCCGTGCGGATCGCGTTGAACCCGGCGGCCTTCAAGAGCTCGATGCGGCGCTCCTCGGCGCGGCCGATCGCGGCGCCGCCGAGCGGCCCGTTGTCGTGGTGGATGCAGGCGCCGCGCATGAGCACCTCCTCGCCGTTGATCCTCAGCCCTTTGCGCGGGTCGACGGTGATGGTGCGGATGCCGAAGGCGGTCTCGACGGGCACGCCGTTGTCGATCGTCACGGTCGCCTTGTACAGCGACGGCGAGTCGGGTCCCCACAGGGCGGGGTCGGCCACGTAGAAGCGCTGGCGCGCCACCGAGGTCTCCCCGGGCGCGAGCGTCAGGGGAGTCGCCTCTCCCTCGACTCGCTCACCCGAGGGGGCGGCGACATCCGTGACGACCCACACCGTCCTCGTGACGCGAGTGTCGTTGACCACGGTCGTCGCGACCGCGACGACCGCCTGGTCGTCCTCGATCCGTTCCGTCACGATGGTGACGCCGTCATTGGCGATGCGCACCGCATCGTCCACGTGCAGGATCACGGGACGATGCAGCCCCGCCCCCGCGTACCAGCGCGAGTCCTCGCCGGTGCGGGTCTCGATGCGCAGCGCGTTGGGCTCGCCGTAGACGAGGAACGGCGTGAGGTCCACGAAGAAGCGGGCGTAGCCGTCGGCGCGGACGCCCGCGAGCTCGTTGTTGAGGAACACCTGAGCGCGACGCATCGCGCCCTGGATCTCGAGCTGGACGGTCTTGCCCTCCCATGCGGCGGGCACGTCGAGCGTGCGCTCGTAGGTGAAGTTCGCCGACGGGTGGTAGGCCTGGGCGCCCTTGGCAGGGGCGTCGGCCGAGCGCTCCTCGTCGCGGAGCGCGTCGTGCGGCAGGCGGACGATGCCGAGGTTGCCGGGGCCGTTGCCGTCGAAGCCCGCGAAGGGCCCGGTCGGGCGCCGGTAGGTCCACTCGGAGTTGAGGGGGATCGCGGTCATGAGTCTGCCTTCCGGTCGGGAGCCGGCTGTCCGGCGTCGTGGAGGATGAGGTGGAGGAAGCCCTCCAAGGCGGCGGGGACGTCCACCTCGTCGGGATCGATGAGCCAATGGAGCTGCGCGCCCTCCCACAGGGACAGGAGGGTCGCGGCCGCCCACGAGGGGGTGACGCCGTCGCGCAGCGCGCCGTCCTCCGCGAGCTGGGAGAGCCAGCCCTCGAAGTTCGTGCGCACATGGCGGAGTCGGTCCCTGAAGTAGTCGTCGAGCGGGTGGTCGGGCGTCACGGACTCGGCGGCGAGCACGGTGTACAACGCGATCGCGTCGGGTGAGGACTCGTTGTGCCGCGCGAGTGCAAGGACCGCATCGACGGGGCGGGCCGGGCCGTCGGTCTGTGTCGCGGCCACGAGCGCATCGCCCCTGGCGTCTCGCTCATGCATCAGAGCGAGCAGCAGCGCGGGCTTGCTGGGGAAGTGGTGGGTGACGGTCGACTGGTCGATCCCGCATCGTCGGGCTACCTCCCGCATCGACCCCGCGCGGTATCCCTGCTCGGAGAACACCTGCGTCGCGGCCTCAAGGATCGCTGCGCGGGTGGTGGCCGAGCGCTTGTAGGGGCCGCGGGGCTTCGCGCTGGAGGTCCGTGCGCTGGGGGTCTGCGCGCCAGGGGTCTGTGCGCTGGGGGTCTGTGCGCCAGGGGTCTGTGCGCTGCGCGGGCTCGGGGTGGCATGGGGATCGTCGTCGATCATGGCGCCATGCTCCCTTCCTCATTGAAAATCCATCAAGCGCAGGAATTTGATGGTTGCACAGCAGTTGAGCCGTTGCAAAACTGAGAAGGTAGTGCCTGGGGTGAGGTGCGGTGCCAGACTCGACTCATGAGCGAATCGGGAAGCCTGGTCCACGTCGTGCTGGTGAAGTGGCGCGAGGGTCTGCCTTCCCGCGTGCTCGACGAGATCGGGCGCAGGGTCGCCGGCTTCACCGAGACGATCGACGGCGTGGTGGACGCCGTGGAGGGTTCCAGCGTCAGCTCGGAGGACCTCGAGGGCGGGTTCGACTGGGGCCTGGTCGTCACCTTCGCTGACGCGGTCGCGAGGGACGGCTACCTGGACCACCCCGAGCACCTGCCCGTCTCCGCGGCGATCGGGGAGTGGAGCGAACGCGTCGTGGTGTTCGACCTCGCGCGATAGCTCGACCGCATGTCCTGGGTCCTCCTGCTGCTCGACGTCGATGGCGTCATCTCGCCGATGGCTCCGCCAGGCTCGCACGGAGGCTCCTGGCCCGAGGCCTCGTGGGAGATCGCCCCGGTCGGCGGGATGCTCGGCACCGAGTACTCGACGGAGATGATCGGTCAGCTCCGCAGGATCGCGTCACTCCCGGGTGTGGACGGCGCGTGGTGCACCACGTGGGGGCCGATGGCGCCGAAGCGGCTCGCCCCCGTGATCGGGCTGGGGCGCCGATGGCCGGCGCTCGAGCCCGGGCCCCATGAGAGCCACTTCTGCGGGCCGGGGTGGTGGAAGGCCGCGCGAGCGCGCGAGGAGGTCGCCAGGCACGATGCGGTGGTGTGGGTCGATGACCTCATCGACCCGTGGCGAGAGGCGTTGGACGATGCGGGCCTCGCCGGGCCAGAGTCCTGGCCGGGCGGGCGGCTGCTCGCGGTGTCGCCGGCTCCCGACGAGGGGCTGTCACCTCAGGATCTGGCCGAGATCGGCGCGTTCGTGCGGCATGCGCTGCGGGCGAACGAGGGCGTCTAGCGCGGCCCCAGGATCGGGTGGTTGAGGACGATGCGCAGGATGCCGCTCGCGGTGAGGATGACGTGCGGTTCGGTGCCGTCGTCCAGCGTCTCCTGACGCTCCGCGTCGCCCTCGTCGAGCACCGCGACCACGACGCTCTCGGGGAACGCAGGCGTGCCCACGGGCGGGTTCGCTGTCCAGCAGTCGCCGGAGTCCATCCACTCGGTCTCAAGATCGTCTCGCATGCATGACGCCCACTCGGTGGCCGGCGTCTGCACGATCACGGGCGAGATGCCCTGCCCCAGCAGCCACGCGGTGATCCGGGACGTGCGCTGGATCTGCTCGAGCGGCGTGCCCGTGAGGGTCTCCATCGAATGACCCCACTGGAGGGCCGCGTCCGCGGCCTTCGCGAGGGGTGAGCCGGGGGTGAGGGTCGGCTTCATGGTCGGACTCCTTCGGGGACATCGCCACGCGGGGGATCACGGGCGTCCATATGCTCCATCGACCCGCGGAGCGACCCGGTAAGACGCGCCGGTGTCTGCTTGGACACATCACCAAGTGCTCCCGGGTGTCGGCAAGAGCCGGCTCGCGCCGCACGGCTTTGCGTGAAAAAGCGTGGAATGCCAGGGATGACCCTTGTGCGGCGGCGCTGTCTCCGGCAGAGTGGGTCCGCCGGAACCGTGCGGGGGCACGCTTCGACACGGCCTCGTGAGGGGGAGACGATGTTCGGACGACGCAAGCGCGCGAGCGAACCGCAGCCGTTCCAGCAGGATCCGGAGATCACGTTCCTGAGCACGGTCGAGGCGGACCGGCTGCGAGCCATGGTCGTGCGCCACTTCGCACAAGGCGGCGTGCCCGTCGCGCTCCAGCCGGGCGCCGTCGCCGCGCCCGACGGGCGCGTCTTCGGCCTGTGGAACCTCGCGGTCGCGTGCGCCCAGACCTCGCCGAACCCGGCCGACTGGGAGCCTGTCGTCGCCTCCCACGTGCAGACGCTGCTCAACCCTCCGCCCGCGGCGGCCGACCTGTCCGACGAGGACATGCTCAGCATCGTCCATTCCCGCCTGGTCCCTGCGGCCGCGCTGTCCGAGCAGGGCACACCGCTCACGGCCGAGCATGCGAGGCCAGTGGCGGAAGGCGTGATCGAGGTGCTCGCGCTCGACTTCCCTGACACCGTCCAGATGCTGGGCGGCGATGCGCTCGCCGGTCGCGACGTCGACGCGCTGTGGGCGGCGGGCCGCGCTCGCACGCTCGCCGTGCCCATCGAGGACCGCGAGGACGTCGAGGTCCAGGGCGGGGGCGTGCTGACCCTGCTGTCCTCCGAGTCGTACTTCTTCGCGGGCCGCATCCTCGACATGCCGTCGCTGCTGATGGAGGTCTACGGGCCCCGCGCGCTGCCGCGCGGCGTCGTCGTGGGCGTGCCCCACCGCCACGCGATCGTGCTCCACGCCGTCGACGGCATGCGCTCGGTCCAGGCGATCAGCTCCGCCGCGCAGTTCGTCGCCCGTTCGGCGTCGGGCGCGGCGGGTGCGCTGTCGCCGCACCTGTACTGGTGGGATGGTGCGACGCTGCACACGATCTCGCGGCCCAACGGTCAGGGTGGCGTCGCCGTCGAGGCGCGCGGAGCGTTCGGCGACATGGTGGGCTCGCTCCAGTAGGGACGAGGCTCCGCCAGCGGCGACGCGTCGCCCGTCCTGTCGGCGCATCGTCCGGGAGGCACGAAGGGCGCGCTCCGGTCGGAACCGGAACGCGCCCCAAGGCGCTCACGAGCGGGTGGCTACGCGTCGACCGAGTGACGGGCGCCCACCTGGAAGCTGTCCGCGTCCTTGAACATCTCGAGCACGGTGAGGGGCTTGCGTCCGGTCACGACGGTGAAGTCGAGCGAGCAGACCGCCATCTTGCCCAGGCGGATCGCCTCGCCGAAGGTGACCATGCCCTCGGAGCTGAAGGGGGCCTCGGAGCCGTCCTCGAACTTCCCGTCGGTCGTGCGCGGCACGCCCATGGCGTCGAAGACCGCGTACTGCTGCTCGTCGTCGATCGCGTGGAACGGGATCGAGTTGCCAGTGGCCTCGTTGCCGTAGGCGCAGAACTGCGCCATCGTCATCGCCTCGGCGCCGTTGATGTTGAGCGCGAGGTGGTGCAGGTAGGGGTTGGCGAGCACATGAGCGGCCGCGCGGGCGCAGTCCTGACGCGAGATGAAGGCCATGAGGCCGTCGCCCGCGTTGTTGGCCATCGCTCCGGGTGCGAGCGAGCCGAAGTAGGCGGTGATCATCGCCTCGGCGTACTGGGAGTTGCGCAGGAACACGTAGTCGAGGTCGGTCGACTGGACGTAAGCCTCGGTCCACGCGTGGTCGATCTTCTCGATGCTCGGGTTCTCCGGGTCGGTCGCGTTGACGAGCGACGTGTAGACAACCTGCTTCACGCCTGCGGCGACGCACGCGTCGACAGCGTTCTTGTGCGCGGCACGACGCTTGGGGCCGACGAACGGCATCGACACGACGAGCACCTTGTCGGCACCCGCGAAGGTCTCGGCGAGTCCGGCCGGGTCGTTGAAGTTGGTGATCGCCGTCTCGATCCCGGCCGCCTTGTACTCCTCGAGCCCGGCCTCTGTCGGAGCGGTGACGCGGATCCTGTCGGCAGGGACGAGCTCTCGCAGGACGGAGGCGGCGAAGCCTCCGAAGTTCCCGTCGACGCCGCAGACAACAAGCTTGCCCATGATCTCTTCCTTCCACGTTGAGGGGGCGACCACGTTGAGGGTCTGGAGAGATCGTAGGCAGGCGTCGTACAGCCGTCCGTCGTTCTTTGGTCCTGGTACTGCTGGGAGCTTGCTGGGATCGTGGCGTCCGCTCAGGTGTAGACCCGCACGTAGTCGACGTACAGGTCCGTGATCCCGTCGGTGGACGACAGGTCCACGGGCCAGCCGCCTCCGAGCGCCATCGTCACGAGGAAGTGGAACGGCTGGTCGTCGTTGGGGAGCGGACCCATCTCGCTCACCTTGACGCCGTCCAGGTAGAACGTCGCTCCGGCCTCGGTGATCCTGGCGCCGTACGTGTGCCAGCTGAGCGCCACGTCGGCCAGGTGCGAGTAGCCGTCGCAGTCGATCCGGCTGAGCGCCCCCGGCGTGAGCCAGCCGTGCACGCCCAGGCAGTACTTGGTCGAGTCGGTGCCGTAGATCTCGGTGACGTCGACCTCGTCGACGGGCCCCTCCTCGTAGCCGACGCGCAGCCCGCCGGCGGACAGCAGCCAGAACGCCGGCCACGTGCCGGTCGAGTCGGGCGCGAGCATCCGGGCCTCGAAGTAGCCGTACTGCGCCGAGATGCCGCTGCCCGAGGCTCCGCCCGAGGCGAGCATGCCTCCCACGAGGCTGCGGCCCCACTGCATCGGGTCGCTCTCGCCGGCCGGCAGCGGCATGGTTCGCATGCGCAGGTACTCGTCCTCGAGCAGCGTGAGGTTGCCGTAGCCCTTGCTCGGCTCCGCGAAGATCGCGTCGCCGTACTCGTAGCCCTTGCCGCCCGACGACGGCTTGTTCGAGGAGAACACGGCGTTCACGCCGCCCCGCGCGGCCGACACCGGCTGGCGGAAGTCCAGGTCGTAGACCAGGTGGAGCCCGCCGGTCGCGGCGCTCGCGCTTGCCGCCGCGGTGGTCACGCCGCCCGGGTTGTAGAACTGCGCGGTGAGGTCCGTGCCGTTCGGCAGGGTGAACCGCAGCGGCAGCGGGCCGTGCATGAGTGTCGCGAGCCGCGACGATGCCGGGGTGAAGCTCCCGTAGCCGTTCGCGCCGATCGCGACGGTCCCGATGGTCTTCACGGCCCCGGTCGAGGAGCCGGACGATGCGGGAGTCCAGGCGGTCACGGTCGCGGTCGTGTTCTTGGGTCCGGCCAGGACGATGCTCGACGACCCGGTCAGGGTCGTGCCCGTGTCGGGGCAGACGAGGTGCAGGCTCGACCTGCTGCTCGTGCCCGTCGGGACGGCGCACGCGCTCGCGGCCGTGGCGCTCACCTCGGGCAGCAGCGTCGAAGCGGCGGCGCCCTGGTACTGCGGCACGACGGTGCCGGTGTCGTACGCGACGAGCTCACGCAGCGAGGCGGGCGTCCCGTCTCGGGTGCCGGTGATCTCGAAGCGCACCGAGGTGACCGTGCGCGACGGGAAGGCGACCGTGGTCGGCGGCGCGTTGCCCGCGATGACGCCGCCGGTCAGCACGCGGCTGCCGTCGGAGAAGACGAGGTGGCCCCACGAGACCGTGCCCGCGGAGTCGTTGGAGCCGAAGATGTCGACCGCGGAGATCGTGCGCGGCGCATCGAAGCGGATCTCGACCCATTGCGCGCCGGACGAGGTCGCCTGCCAGGCGTTACCCGTGGCGCCCGCGACGGAGTCGGTCGCGTCGATCAGGGCGGCCGGGCCCTGGCCCGAGGCGGAGCTCGAGGCGACCGCGGTGACGCCGACGATGCTCGGCTCGATCGGCGTCGGGTCGGGCGTCGGCTCCTCGGTCTGCGCGGGTGTGGTGGTCTCGGTGGGGGTCGGGTCGGTGGTCTGAGGCGCCGTGGTCTCTGTGGTCTCGGTCGGTGTGGGGTCCGCGGTGGTGCTCCCACCGATCCAGGTGGGGGCGGTGCCCCAGGCGAGGAAGACGGCCATCTCGCGCAGGGAGGCGGGGGTGGATCCTGCGGGGATGTCGAGGCGGACCCAGGAGACCTTGCGGGAGTCGAACTCGACCTGGGTGGGGGCGCCGCCGGCGGTGACGGCGGGGACGGCGATGGTCGTGCCGTTGGCGAAGGTGAGGGTCGCGCCCGAGAGCGCGGAGTTGCCGTAGAGCTGGATGGTGTCGATCGTCCTGGCCGATGGCCAGCGGATCTGGACCCATTGCGCGCCGGTGCCTGCGGCGGTCCACACGTAGCCTGTGTCGCCGGTGTGGATCTGTCCGCCGTCGACGAGCGCGTCGGGGGAGGTTCCGGATGCCGAGGACGATGCGGTCGCGGTCGGCATGGACGCGAGGCCATCCACGGGGTCGCCGGTCGCGGCGGCGCCGGTGGTCACCGTCGCGGTCGTCGTTGTTCCTCCGGACGTGGTGTTCGACGACGTGGTGTTTGACGACGAGGTGCTCGACGAGGTGGTGCTTGACGTGGTGGTGCCGGACGACGAGGTGGTGGAGCCCGTGTCGGTGACCACCGCATCGTCCGTGGCGTCAGCAGTGACGACCACGGCATCGTCCGTGGTCGCGGTGCCGCCGGACGTCGTGACGCCGGCGCTCCCACCGATCCAGGTGGGGGCGGTGCCCCAGGCGAGGAAGACTGCCATCTCGCGCAGGGAGGCGGGGGTGGATCCTGCGGGGATGTCGAGGCGGACCCAGGAGACCTTGCGCGAGTCGAACTCGACCTGGGTGGGGGCGCCGCCGGCGGTGATGGCCGGGACTGGGACGGTGGTGCCGTTGGCGAAGGTGAGGGTCGCGCCCGAGATCGCGGAGTTGCCGTAGAGCTGGATGGTGTCGATCGTCCTGGCCGATGGCCAGCGGATCTGGACCCATTGCGCGCCGGTGCCCGCGGCGGTCCAGACAAAGCCGGTGTCGCCGGTATGGATCTGGCCGCCGTCGACGAGCGCGTCGGGGGAGGTTCCGGGCGCCGAGGACGATGCGGTCGCGGTCGGCATGGACGCCAGGCCATCCACGGGGTCGCCAGTGGCGGACGCGGTCGACGCTGCGGTGACAGTGGTCACTGCCAGCAAGGTGACGCCGAGCAGAGCAGCGCTCAGCGCCGATGCGAACGAGGCATGCATGTGGGGACCTCCGCGTAGCCGCTTCCGGACGGCATGGTGGACAGATGCGGCGCGAGCCATGCCCGCGCGAGTTTCGTTCGATCGATCTTTCCCAGAATCGGTCATATTGGGCGATTTGGGAAGATCGTGAGGCGAATCTCTCAAAAGGCCAGGGACACGCCTGCTATCCTTATGCGGTGATCGGGCCGCTCGGCCTGACATGCGTCGCAGATTGCTTCTCCTTCTCGCCAGCGCCAGGTCCCCACTTCGCGCGGCTCGTAGAAATCCTCTCTTCGGCGAACGAACGCGAACACCTTCGCGCTTCGCCACCACTGCCGGTGCCCCTGAAAGCAGGGGTGATATGCGCGTGCGCGCGTCCGGCACCTGACAGAAAGACTCTGCATGTCTCTCCAGTTCGCCGACCTCGGCGTGCCCACGCAGCTCACCACCGTGCTCGAGCGCGAGGGCAAGACCACCCCGTTCCCCATCCAGGAGGACACCCTCCCCGACACCCTCGCGGGCCGCGACGTTCTCGGCCGCGGCAAGACCGGCTCGGGCAAGACCCTCGCGTTCTCGCTTCCCGTCGCCGCGCGCCTCGGCGCGAAGGGCGGCCGCGCCCGCGCGGGTCACCCCCGCGCGCTGATCCTGTGCCCCACGCGCGAGCTCGCGACGCAGATCGACGCGGTCATCGCGCCGCTCGCCGCGTCCTACGGCATGTCCACCACCACGATCTTCGGCGGCGTCAACCAGCGCCGCCAGGAGCAGGCGCTCTCGCGCGGCGTCGACATCGTCGTCGCGTGCCCCGGCCGCCTCGAGGACCTCATGGGCCAGCGCATCGTCTCGCTCGACCAGGTCGAGATCACCGTGCTCGACGAGGCCGACCACATGGCCGACCTCGGCTTCCTGCCCGGCGTCACGCGCATCATGAACGCGACCCCCACGCGCGGCCAGCGCCTGCTGTTCTCCGCGACGCTCGACAACGGCGTGGACAAGCTCGTCAAGAAGTTCATGAACGACCCGCTGCTGCACTCGGTCGACTCGGCCGACAGCCACGTCGACGCGATGACGCACCACGTGTTCCACGTCGCCGACGCCGGCGCCAAGAAGGACGTCGTGCGCGCGCTCGCCTCGGGCATGGGACGCCGCGTGCTCTTCATGCGCACCAAGCACCAGGCCAAGAAGATGGCCAAGCAGCTCACCGCCGACGGCATCCCCGCGGTCGACCTCCACGGCAACCTGTCGCAGAACGCGCGCGACCGGAACCTCGCACAGTTCGCCTCGGGCGACGTCAAGGTGCTCGTCGCGACCGACGTCGCCGCGCGCGGCGTCCACGTGGACGGCATCGAGCTCGTGGTCCACGTCGACCCGCCCGCCGAGCACAAGGCGTACCTGCACCGTTCCGGTCGAACCGCGCGCGCCGGCTCCTCGGGCGACGTCGTGACCGTCGTCCTGCCCGAGCAGAAGCGCGACACGCAGCAGCTGCTGCGCAAGGCCGCGATCACGGTCGAGCCGCAGGCCGTCAACGCCGAGTCGAAGCAGGTCGTTCGCCTGGTCGGCGAGGTCGCCCCGTACGTCAAGCCGGTGCCCGTCGAGGCCTCGGCCTCGCGCGGCGGCGGACGCGGCCGCGCGGGTGGCGCGCGTTCGGGCGGCGCCCGTTCTGGTGGCGCTCGTTCTGGTGGCGCTCGCGGCGGCCAGGGCGGCGAGGGCGGCCAGTCCCGTTCCGGGCGCGGACCGCGCAGGGACGATGCGCAGGGCCAGTCGCGCGGCGGCCAGTCGCACGGTGGGCAGTCGCGCGGTGGGCAGTCGCGCGGTCGCGGCCAGGGCCGTGACCGCGGCGCCGCCGAGCAGGCGCAGGGGCACGCCCCGCAGGGTCGTTCCGGTGCGGGTCGTTCCGGCTCCGGGCGTGGGCGCTCGTCGGCGCAGGCGCGCCAGTCCGGCGGCTACTCGTCCGCCGCGTCGTTCTCCGCTGGTGGGAGCCGCCGCGGTCGTTGACGCCGTGAAGCGCTGAGGCGGGGCGACTCGTCGGCATGGCCGGCACGGCTCGTCGGCGCGACGTCCGCGTCGCGAGCCGCCGACGTGATGAAGGTCCTGCGAAGGCCCGGGCACGCTGAGGGTGCCCGGGCCTTCGCGCATCACCGTCCCTGGTAATGAGCCTACTGTTCCTGCATGCTGCCCCATTTGTCTGAATTGTCAGACCCCCCTGATGGACTGTGGTCATGGTGATCGGGGTCGGTGAGGTTGAGCGGGTGAGTGCGCAGGTGCGTGTGCTTGCGGCGCTTGATGTATCGGGGGTGTCGGCGAAGGAGCTGCTGGATCTGACTGAGGCGGTGTCTCATCTTGAGCGGCTCGCGGGGGCGTTGGTGTCGCGGGTGGCGGGTGAGGTGATGCGCCGGTCGGATCCGGATCTGCCTGGCGGGGGTTTTGCGCGTGGGCAGGGTTTCGGCACTGCTGAGCGTCTGATCTCGAAGGCCCGCGGAGGGTCTGTGGGTGGTGCGCGGCGGTCGATGTCGGCGGGGCAGGCCTTCGACCCGGTGCCCGACCCGGATGCTTCCCACGCGGATGGCGCCGGTTCGTGCGACGCGGATCCCGCCGGTTCGGGCACTCCCGAGCCTGCGTCGTCTGACGGCGCCTCTGACGGCGCCTCTGACGGCGCCTCTGACGGCGCGTCTGGTGTGAGCGCTGGCGGTGGTGCGAGGCCGATGCGTGCGAAGTATCCGTATGTGGCTG
>NZ_BBQZ01000002.1:0-313034 GCF_000974805.1 Demequina salsinemoris
TGGGTAAGATTGAAGGGTTGCCCCGAGCGAGGTCCTGGAGACGGGATTGAGTCGGTGCGCGTCCGAACTTTGAGAACTCAACAGTGTGCCACATAGTCGATGCCAAATTATTAATTCCCGGCATCTGATCACCTTCTTTGGTGGTTGGGTGTGGGATTCCTTTGGTAGATAACGAAATGTCAGTGATGTTTTGTTTGATGCCGGGGTTCGAACGCAGTCTTCGGGCTGTTTTCGTAAAAGGTTTCGTGTGATGATCTTTGGTTGTTGCACGGTTTGAACATTTACGGAGAGTTTGATCCTGGCTCAGGACGAACGCTGGCGGCGTGCTTAACACATGCAAGTCGAACGGTGAAGCGAGAGCTTGCTCTTGTGGATCAGTGGCGAACGGGTGAGTAACACGTGAGTAACCTGCCCCAGACTCTGGGATAAGCCTTGGAAACGAGGTCTAATACCGGATATGCGACTCCACCGCATGGTGAGGGTCGGGAAAGTTTTTCGGTCTGGGATGGACTCGCGGCCTATCAGCTTGTTGGTGAGGTAATGGCTCACCAAGGCGACGACGGGTAGCCGGCCTGAGAGGGCGACCGGCCACACTGGAACTGAGACACGGTCCAGACTCCTACGGGAGGCAGCAGTGGGGAATATTGCACAATGGGCGAAAGCCTGATGCAGCGACGCCGCGTGGGGGATGAAGGCCTTCGGGTTGTAAACCCCTTTCAGCAGGGAAGAAGCGAAAGTGACGGTACCTGCAGAAGAAGCGCCGGCTAACTACGTGCCAGCAGCCGCGGTAATACGTAGGGCGCAAGCGTTGTCCGGAATTATTGGGCGTAAAGAGCTCGTAGGCGGTTCGTCGCGTCTGCTGTGAAAGCACGAGGCTCAACCTCGTGTCTGCAGTGGGTACGGGCGGACTAGAGTGTGGTAGGGGAGACTGGAATTCCTGGTGTAGCGGTGGAATGCGCAGATATCAGGAGGAACACCGATGGCGAAGGCAGGTCTCTGGGCCACAACTGACGCTGAGGAGCGAAAGCGTGGGGAGCGAACAGGATTAGATACCCTGGTAGTCCACGCCGTAAACGGTGGGCACTAGATGTGGGGCTCTTTCCATGAGTTCCGCGTCGCAGCTAACGCATTAAGTGCCCCGCCTGGGGAGTACGGCCGCAAGGCTAAAACTCAAAGGAATTGACGGGGGCCCGCACAAGCGGCGGAGCATGCGGATTAATTCGATGCAACGCGAAGAACCTTACCAAGGCTTGACATATACCTTCTATCCCTAGAGATAGGGAGTGCTTTTAGCGGGGTATACAGGTGGTGCATGGTTGTCGTCAGCTCGTGTCGTGAGATGTTGGGTTAAGTCCCGCAACGAGCGCAACCCTCGTCCTATGTTGCCAGCACGTAATGGTGGGGACTCATAGGAGACTGCCGGGGTCAACTCGGAGGAAGGTGGGGATGACGTCAAATCATCATGCCCCTTATGTCTTGGGCTTCACGCATGCTACAATGGCCGGTACAAAGGGCTGCGATACCGTAAGGTGGAGCGAATCCCAAAAAGCCGGTCTCAGTTCGGATTGAGGTCTGCAACTCGACCTCATGAAGTTGGAGTCGCTAGTAATCGCAGATCAGCAACGCTGCGGTGAATACGTTCCCGGGCCTTGTACACACCGCCCGTCAAGTCACGAAAGTCGGTAACACCCGAAGCCGTCGGCCTAACCCTTTGGGAGGGAGACGTCTAAGGTGGGATTGGCGATTGGGACTAAGTCGTAACAAGGTAGCCGTACCGGAAGGTGCGGCTGGATCACCTCCTTTCTAAGGAGCATCTGGCAGTGGGTGAGTTTGTCTTGCCTGGTGTCCAGTACCCACATCTGATCTCGAATGTAGATCGGTGGGGCTCATGGATGGAACATCGACGGAGGCGCTGAACCAACGGTTTTGCTAGTACGTCAAGCTTTGGCTTGGCTGGAACGCTGATGATCGGTGGGTAGCGCGGTTGGCACACTGTTGGGTCCTGAAAGGTCGGACCGCTTGGATCCCTTCGGGGGTCGGGTGAACGATTCTTTCCGGGCTTGGTCTTGAGGGATACATCCTTGGGGCCGGCTGGACGGGCCGCACTGAACCACGAGAACCGTAGATCTGTTGATCTGCAGGCTGTGGTAGTAGGTGTGGGATCGGCCGTAGTTTGAGAACTGCACAGTGGACGCGAGCATCTTTGATATCTGTGGTCAAGTTTTTAAGAGCACATGGTGGATGCCTTGGCAGTAGGAGCCGAAGAAGGACGTTGTAGCCTGCGATAAGCCTCGGGGAGCTGGCAAACAAGCTTTGATCCGAGGATGTCCGAATGGGGAAACCCCGCTGGAGTCATGTCCAGTGACCCTCGTCTGAACACATAGGGCGAGTGGAGGGAACGTCGGGAAGTGAAACATCTCAGTACCGACAGGAAGAGATATTCCGTGAGTAGTGGCGAGCGAAAGCGGATCAGGCCAAACCGTATGCATGTCAAGCCGGCAGGCGTTGTGTATGCGGGGTTGTGGGACCTTTTAGACTGATCTGCCGATCAGTCAAGGAGTAAGAAATCCGCGTTGATAGTCGAAGGGCATTGAAAGGCCCGGCATAGAGGGTGTTACCCCCGTAGACGAAATCTCGTGGACTCCTGAGAGTCATCCCAAGTAGCACGGGGCCCGAGAAATCCCGTGTGAATCAGCAGAGACCACTCTGTAAGCCTAAATACTACCTACTGACCGATAGCGAATCAGTACCGTGAGGGAAGGGTGAAAAGTACCCCGAGAGGGGAGTGAAATAGTACCTGAAACCGTGTGCTTACAATCCGTTGGAGCCTCCCTAGATGGGGTGACAGCGTGCCTTTTGAAGAATGAGCCTGCGAGTTAGTGGTATGTGGCGAGGTTAACCCGTGTGGGGCAGCCGTAGCGAGAGCGAGTCCGAATAGGGCGTTTGAGTCGCATGCTCTAGACCCGAAGCGAAGTGATCTATCCATGGCCAGGTTGAAGCGCGGGTAAGACCGCGTGGAGGACCGAACCCACTTGGGTTGAAAACCGAGGGGATGAGCTGTGGATAGGGGTGAAAGGCCAATCAAACTTCGTGATAGCTGGTTCTCCCCGAAATGCATTTAGGTGCAGCGTTGCGTGTTTCTTGCCGGAGGTAGAGCTACTGGATGGCCGATGGGCCCTACCAGGTTACTGACGTCAGCCAAACTCCGAATGCCGGTAAGTGAGAGCGCAGCAGTGAGACTGCGGGGGATAAGCTTCGTAGTCGAGAGGGAAACAGCCCAGAACACCAACTAAGGCCCCTAAGCGTGTGCTAAGTGGGAAAGGATGTGGAGTTGCACAGACAACCAGGAGGTTGGCTTAGAAGCAGCCACCCTTGAAAGAGTGCGTAATAGCTCACTGGTCAAGTGATTCTGCGCCGACAATGTAGCGGGGCTCAAGTACACCGCCGAAGTTGTGTCATTCACACACTGCCTGGCCTTTTAGGTCCAAGCGTGTGGATGGGTAGGGGAGCGTCGTGTGGCGGGTGAAGCTGCGGGGTAACCCAGTGGTGGACGCTACACGAGTGAGAATGCAGGCATGAGTAGCGAAAGACGGGTGAGAAACCCGTCCGCCGAATGACCAAGGGTTCCAGGGCCAGGTTAATCCGCCCTGGGTAAGTCGGGACCTAAGGCGAGGCCGACAGGCGTAGTCGATGGACAACGGGTTGATATTCCCGTACCGGCGAAGAACCGCCCATGACGAGGCGGACGATGCTAAGTGCCCAAAGCCGGTGAACCCTTCGGGGGAATCTCGGTGGCGCGCACGAACCAGATCCGTAGTAGTCAAGCGTAGTAACAGGGGTGACGCAGGAAGGTAGCCGAGCGTGGCGATGGTAGTCCACGTCTAAGGGTGTAGGGCCAGCTGTAGGCAAATCCGCAGCTGACATGCCTGAGACCTGATGGTGACCGCATTAGCGGGAAATCGGTGATCCTATGCTGCCAAGAAAAACCTCGGCGCGAGGTTCTAGCCGCCCGTACCCCAAACCGACTCAGGTGGTCAGGTAGAGAATACTAAGGCGATCGAGAGAATCGTGGTGAAGGAACTCGGCAAAATACCCCCGTAACTTCGGGAGAAGGGGGGCCTGAGGCGTGAAGGCACTTGCTGCCGTAAGCGTTTGAGGGCCGCAGAGACCAGGGAGAAGCGACTGTTTACTAAAAACACAGGTCCGTGCGAAGTCGCAAGACGATGTATACGGACTGACGCCTGCCCGGTGCTGGAAGGTTAAGAGGAGAGGTTAGCCGCAAGGCGAAGCTTTGAATTTAAGCCCCAGTAAACGGCGGTGGTAACTATAACCATCCTAAGGTAGCGAAATTCCTTGTCGGGTAAGTTCCGACCTGCACGAATGGCGTAACGACTTCTCCGCTGTCTCCACCGCGAACTCGGCGAAATTGCACTACGAGTAAAGATGCTCGTTACGCGCAGCAGGACGGAAAGACCCCGGGACCTTTACTATAGCTTGGTATTGGTATTCGGTGTGGTTTGTGTAGGATAGGTGGGAGACTTTGAAGCTCATACGCCAGTATGGGTGGAGTCATTGTTGAAATACCACTCTGATCACTCTGGATATCTAACCTCGGTCCGTAATCCGGATCAGGGACAGTGCCTGGTGGGTAGTTTAACTGGGGCGGTTGCCTCCCAAAGAGTAACGGAGGCGCCCAAAGGTTCCCTCAGCCTGGTTGGCAATCAGGTGGCGAGTGCAAGTGTACAAGGGAGCTTGACTGTGAGAGTGACAGCTCGAGCAGGGACGAAAGTCGGGACTAGTGACCCGCTGGTGGCATGTGGAAGCGCCAGCGCTCAACGGATAAAAGGTACCCCGGGGATAACAGGCTGATCCTGCCCAAGAGTCCATATCGACGGCATGGTTTGGCACCTCGATGTCGGCTCGTCGCATCCTGGGGCTGGAGTTGGTCCCAAGGGTTGGGCTGTTCGCCCATTAAAGCGGTACGCGAGCTGGGTTTAGAACGTCGTGAGACAGTTCGGTCCCTATCCGCTGCGCGCGCAGGAAATTTGAGAAAGGCTGCCCCTAGTACGAGAGGACCGGGGTGGACCAACCTCTGGTGTGCCAGTTGTTCCGCCAGGAGCACGGCTGGTTGGCTACGTTGGGAAGGGATAACCGCTGAAAGCATCTAAGCGGGAAGCCTGTTTCAAGATGAGATTTCCATGGAGCTTGCTCCGAGAGGCCCCCAGCAGACCACTGGGTTGATAGGCCGGATGTGGAAGAGAGGACTAACGACTCTTGAAGCTGACCGGTACTAATAGGCCGATAACTTGACACACACTCAAGATTTTCGAAGTAATGCTACGCGTCCACTGTGCGGTTCCCGAAATACGGACGGGAACCCTGTCTGAAATTTCCATAGAGTTTCCGCAGCCATAGCGAGAGGGAAACGCCCGGTCCCATTCCGAACCCGGAAGCTAAGCCTCTCAGCGCCGATGGTACTGCACTCGCCAGGGTGTGGGAGAGTAGGACGCTGCGGAACACACACCTCACCGAAGGGCCGCCCCACAAGGCGGCCCTTCGGCATTTGTGCACCTGTTTCGACGTGCCCTTTCCGGTCCAGATCGCCTGGGTTTGGCTGGGGCCAGGCACCTAGACTGGCGGCATGACCGACACCGCAGTCCCCACCGACATCGAGAACGCGGTCCTCGACGCCTGCCGGCGAGCGAAGACCGCATCGCGAACTCTCGCGACCGCCACGCGCGCGACCAAGGACCAGGCATTGCACGCCATGGCTGATGCGCTCGTCGCGGAGGCATCCCGCATCGTCCAGGCGAACGCCATTGATGTCGAGCGGGAGCGCGTGGGCGGTATGAGCTCCGGTCTCCTCGACAGGCTGACACTGACGGAGGAGCGTGTCGGCGCGATCGCCGGCGCCCTCCGATTCGTCGCAGGCCTGCCTGACCCCATCGGTGAGGTCCGACGCGGCTCGACGCTCCCCAACGGTCTCCGCCTGCTTCAGAAGTCGGTGCCCATGGGGGTCGTCGGCATGATCTACGAGGCGCGACCCAACGTGACCGTCGACGCTGCCGCGCTGTGCCTCAAGTCCGGGAACGCAGCCGTCCTGAGGGGAGGCTCGGCCGCACAGGAGTCCAACGAGGTGATCGTGGACGTGCTCCAGGGAGCTCTTGCGGAGTGCGGTCTTCCTCGCGACGCCGTGCAGTCCATCGACGCCTACGGGCGAGAGGGCGCGAAGGTCCTCATGGGGGCCAGAGGGCTCGTGGACGTGCTCGTACCGCGTGGTGGGCACGGCCTCATCCAGACGGTCGTGCGCGAGTCGAAGGTGCCGACCATCGAGACCGGTGAGGGCAACTGTCACGTCTACGTCGATGCGTCCGCGCCCACGGAACGCGCCGTGGCGATCGCTGTGAACTCGAAGGCCCAGCGGGTCGGCGTCTGCAACGCGGCGGAGACGTTGCTCGTGCACAAGGACGCCGCGCCCCGCGTCATGCCGGCGCTGCTCAAGGCGTTGGCCGCGGAGAGCGTGGTCCTTCATGGTGATGCGGCGACCGCGGAGCTCGCGCCCGAGACCGTCAGCATCGTCGCGGCCACGGAGGAGGACTGGGCCACCGAGTACCTGAGCCTGGACCTCGCCGTGAAGGTGGTCGACTCGCTCGACGACGCCATCGAGCACATTCAGCGATACACGACGGGCCACACCGAAGCGATCGTCACCGACGACATCAATGCTGCTGAGGCGTTCTCAAGCCGTCTCGATACGGCCGCGATCATGGTCAACGCCTCCACACGATTCACCGACGGCGGCGAGTTCGGCCTCGGCGCGGAGATCGGCATCTCGACCCAGAAGCTCCACGCCCGCGGTCCGATGGGCCTTGGCGAGCTCACGACGACGAAGTGGATCGCCTACGGCGACGGGCACGTCCGTCCCTGACGCCTTGCGCGTCGGCCCTCGTACTCAACCGCGCACAGGCGCCCGACGAGTGTAGGTTCCCAAGTGTGGGGCCAAAGACGACCATCGGGGGACCTAATGACTGTGGCATCCCAGCAACGGGCATCGTGGTGGACGCTCACCGCATCTGAGGCGGCGGAGGCGCGGGACTCCAGCCTGGACGGGTTGACCAGCGCGCAGGCACAGACACGGCTCGCTGAGCATGGTCCCAACGCGCTCACAGCGGCCAAGCCTCCGAGCGTGTGGCGCATGGCGCTCACACAGCTCGCCGATCCGATGAACCTCATGCTCGTCGGCGTGTGCGTCGTGTCGGCGGTCATCGCGGAGACGTCGACCGCGATCATGATCGGCCTCCTCGTCATCGCCAACGTCTGGTCCGGCGCGGCCCAGGAGCGCAAGGCGCAGGCGAGCGTGGATGCGCTCGCCACGATGCAGGTCCCCTTGGTCCGGGTGCGCCGTGACGGCGCCGTCGTCCAGATACCCGCCGTCGACATCGTCCCTGGCGACGTCATCGAGCTCGAGGCGGGAGACATCGTGCCCGCGGACGCGCGCCTCGTCCGTTCGAGCACCCTCGAGGCTCAGGAGGCCGCGCTCACAGGAGAGAGCGCCCCCGTCGAGAAGAACGCGGAAAGGCACCTCGACGTTGATACCGCCCTCGGCGACCGCGTGACGATGGTCTATCAGAACACGTCCGTGACGAGGGGTACGGCGACCGCGCTCGTCGTCGAGACAGGGATGGGCACGGAGATGGGAGCCATCGCCACCATGCTCACGGGCGTCGAGCGAGTCCAGTCGCCGCTGCAGAAGGAGCTCGGGTCGCTCACGAAGGTGATCGGCGCTGTCGCCTGGGGTGCGGTCGCGGTGATCGTCCTGCTGGGGCTCAGCCGCGGGGACTCGTTCTCCGACCTCATGTTCCTCGGCACCGCGGTAGCGATCTCCGCGATCCCCACGGGTCTGCCGACCTTCGTGCAAGGCATGCTCGGATGGGGGTCGCGTCAGCTCGCGGAGGCGAAGGCCATCGTCGCCTCGCTGAACGATGTGGAGACGCTCGGCGCGACGAGCGCGATCTGCTCCGACAAGACCGGAACCCTCACGATGAACCAGATGACCGCACGGTCGATCTGGGTGGGCGGTCGCACCTTCACGGTGGACGGGGCCGGATACTCCTTCGATGGCGCGATCCGCAGCGCCGATGGCGAGCCCGTCGACGCGCGCGGTCCTCTGGCCTACGCCATCGCGCTTCCGAACGACGCGACGGTGTCACCCGATGGCGTCGTCGTCGGCGACCCGACCGAGGCCGCATTCGTGGTGCTCGCCCACAAGCTCGGAGTGGATGTCGCCGAAGCGCATCGGAGGTTCCCTCGCGAGGCCGAGGTGCCGTTCGACTCCGACTACAAGTTCATGGCGACGTTCCACCACGTCCAGTGGGAGGGCAAGCGCAGGCTTGTAGCCGCAGTCAAGGGGGCTCCTGACGTGCTGCTCGGCAGATCCACCCACGCTGTAGGCGAGGACCGGACCGTCATCCCCGTCGTCGACGTCGCCGACGCCGTCACGCAGGAGATCGAGCATCGCTCCTCGCAGGGGTTGCGCACCTTGGCGCTGGCGCTCAGGATCGTCGACGAGGACGTCGAAGAGGCGGCCCTCGCCGATCCGATGTCTGCGATGCAGGGCCTGATCTTCGTGTGCGTCGTCGGGATCGTCGACCCGTTGAGGCCGGAGGCGGCGCGAGCGGTGGCAGAGGCGCATGAGGCCGGGATCACGGTCCGCATGATCACAGGAGACCACGCGGTCACCGCGGCGGCGATCGGTCGGGAGCTCGGGCTCGAGGGCGGCGCCGTGACCGGTGCCGCCCTCGCGGCGATGGACGATGCCGAGCTCGACTCCCGACTCAGCGGACTCTCGGTCTTCGGGCGGGTCACGCCGCAGGACAAGCTGCGGCTGGTTCAGCACCTCCAGCAGCAGGGAGACGTCGTCGCCATGACGGGCGACGCGGTGAATGACGCCGCCGCCATCAAGCAGGCCGACATCGGAGTGGCGATGGGCAGCGGGTCTGAGGTGACCAAGCAGGCTGCCAAGCTCGTCCTCACCGACGACAACTTCGCGACGCTCGTGCATGCGGTCAGGCTCGGACGCGTCGTCTACAGCAAGATCACGAACTACCTGACCTTTCAGATGGCGCAGCTCATCGCGCTCGTGCTGCTGTTCCTCGCCGCGAGCGTTCTCGACGTGAACGGTGGCGTCGCGTTGACGCCCGTCATGACGCTCGTGCTCAACTTCGCTGTCGTGCTGTTCCCCGTGCTCATGATCATCATGGACCCCGCCTCCGGGGGCCTGATGCGGCGCGCTCCGCGTGACACCGCAGACGGCCTCTCCAGCTCGGGTGCGCTCGTGCGGTGGTTGATCTACGGTGGAGCGCTCGCGATCGCCGCGCTGGTCCCTCTCCTGGCGCTCGAGAGCGAGCTCGCCCCGGATGGCGGTGCCTCTCAGCCGATGACCATGGCGTTCGTGATCGTGTCCTTCGCGACGGTCGGGACGGGAGTAGCCCTGCGCCGCGATCCCGAGTCGGGCATCCGCGGGCCCTGGGGTGCGGTCGGAAGGCTCGCACCGTGGCCCGTCGTGATGACGGTCGCCGCGACGGAGCTGCCCTTCCTGCAGGGCTGGCTCGACACCACCTCGCTGACCGGCGGGGAGTGGCTCACGTGCCTCGTGCTGTCGTGCGCCGTGGTCGGCGTCGTCGAGCTCGACAAGGCGCTACGCCGCAAGCGCGCGCCCGCACCCGCGGCGAGCGAGGTCGCGGAAGTCGTCTCGCCCGCACGCGCCCGATGAGAATGGCGTGTGAAGAAGCCTCCCGTCGGCGCCAGCGCATGGAATACTGATCTCCGATGAAGGAGGAGTCACTGTGATCTTCACCGAGGTTGCCCCGGTCGCCGAGGCCGTCCACGAGTCGAGCATCAACGCACCCGCCATCGGGTTGCTGGCGTTCGGCGCACTCGCAGGTCTGCTGCTGATCACGTACTCCTTCCGGAGCCTGGGCAGCCGCCACTGACCGTGGCGGGCACCCGAGTCGGCGTTCTTGGCGGGACGTTCGATCCCATCCACCACGGTCACCTGGCCGCGGCCAGCGAGGTGTGCGCGGTGCTCTCGCTCGATCACGTCCTGCTCGTACCGACCGCCGCGCAGCCGTTCAAGGAGCCTGGCGCGCCCGTTGACGCCACACACCGCCTCGCGATGTGCAGGCTCGCCGTCGCGCACGATCCGCGGCTCGAGGTCTCGACGGTGGACATCGATCGAGGGGGCACGACCTTCACGATCGACACTCTCGAGGACCTGCACGAGCAGCTTCCTGGCGTCGAGCTCTATTTCATCGCGGGGGCCGACGCGCTCGCACGACTGTCCGAATGGCGCGACGCCGACCGTCTCCTGTCGCTTGCGCGCTTCGTCGCGGTGACTCGTCCCGGGCATGCGATGTCCCCCTCTAGCGGCGCGTATGCGGTGGTAGAGGCGCCTGCGCTCGATGTATCCTCGACGGATGTCCGGCGACGGGTCGGAGAGGGGCGACCGATCCGCTACCTCGTTCCTCATGCCGTTGCCGATTACATCGAAGAGCACGACCTGTACATCGGAGGGACGGATGACTGACTCAGGTGCGCCCCTCTCGCGGCGCGAGCGACGTCTGCGCGCGGAACGCGCCGCCGCAGCCGAGTTCGACGACCTCGCCACGAGCCAGACCGCGGCGATCGGCAGGGACGGTCGCCCCCTCACGCGCAAGGAGCGCCGTGCTCTCGAGCGCGCGCAGCGCCCGATGGAGACGTGGACCGCCGAGGAGGAGATGCTCGCGACCGGGCAGCTCCCCGCGATGACGCCCGAGGCTGTTGCGGCGGAGGAGCGCAACGCGCGGGAGCGCGCGGAGCAGGCGGCCCGCGAAGCAGAGGCGGCTTCGGCGGAGCTGCGCCGAGCGGCAGAGGAGCCTTCGTCTGAGGCTGAGCCCGCCTGGTCGCCTCCGGCTGTGAGCGCGCCCTCGCCTGAGGCCGCCACCGAACCTGAGAGTGCGGAGGCCTTCGAGCCTGTCGAGCCCGTCGACGCACCCGAGGGCGCGGCCGAGCCCGTCGCCGCAGCCGACGAGGCCCACGGGCCCGAGGCCGGACGCGCGGTCGGCGAGCAGCCGCCGGCCGAATCCGCGGCGGCTGAGGTGCCCGCCGCTGCGGCGGCTCTCCAGTGGCCCCCGATGGAGACCGCGGCCCCCACTGCTTCGCAGTTCGAGTGGCCTGTGCACACGTCCGCGCCCAGCGCCGAGGAGCCGCCCACGGAGCCGATGCACGAGCCGCTGGTCGGCGACGCGCTCGTGGAGGACTACGAGGGTGTCCTGAGCGCGCAGTCGGGCGAGGATGCTGACGACGCGGCGCGACAGCCGTTCACGGGTCTGGCCCGCCAATGGCACAGCCCCATCGAGGAGTCTGCGGGTCCGGCAGCCGACGTGGCACAGCCGGAGGGCGACAGCGCCACGCCCGAGGAGCTGTCTGCCCAGCAGGGCTTCGAGGCTGAGCCGACGCCGGCGCCTGCGGCCGAGGCCGAGGCCGAGGCCGAGACTCCGACGGGTGCGCTCCCGGCGAGCCTGCTTGGGCTGTTCCCGCCCGGCTCCCCGCAGGCAAGGATGATGGAGGAGGGCGCAGCGCACGCGCGCGCCCAGGCCGCCGCGCCGATGCAGCGCACGCCGCTGCCCCCGCTGACTCCCGCGAAGGGACAACCTGCCACTGAGCCGGCCGCGGAAACCGCTGAGCCCGTCGCCGAACCTGCGGCCACCGACGTCGAGCCTGCTTGGGCGGGCGCCGAAGCACCCGGCGATGCGCGGGGCCTCACGCCCGAGACAGCCGCGCTCGAGCAGGCGCTCGCGGCGGCCGCGAGCCCCGCGGAGCCCTCCGGGGCGGACGCCGAGGCGTCCGCCGCGACTCCCGACGAGGCTCCTGAAGGGGCTCCCGAGGCCGGGCTCTCTGCTGCGGGGGCATGGGCCTCCGCGGTGGCCCTGAGCTCGGACACGGTCGGCCACGCGGCCCGCGCCGCTGGCGAGGCCGTCGCGGAGAGCCGGGGCGAGCCCGCGCCCCACGACACCGAGCTCCCCGCCGAAGTCTTCGGCGACCCGGCGGCTGCGACCATCACACCGCCGGCAGCGCCGCACGCGTTGACCGCGACTCACGGCGACGACGCTCCGACGCAGGCCTTCCCTCCGGTGACCGCCTTCGGCACCTCCCCGGCGCGCGCCCAGGGCGAGGCGCCGTCAGTCTGGGACACACATCCGCTCATGGGCGGCAGCACGGACTTCGACCCGGATGAGCAGCTCGCCGCCGGCGACCTGCCGATGCCCGACCTGGCCGCGCTCGAGCAGGCGGCCCACCCCGCAACCTCTACGGCCTCGCAGGGAGAGCCCGCAGAGGGACTGACCGCGGAGCCCGTGACCGACGGCATCGAGGTGCCGCGCAGGGAGGTCCCGCAGCTTGAGCCGAACGAAGGCGCTCGCGACATGCGCTGGGCGCAGCTGCTCGTCCTCGGCGCAGTGGCGTTCGTGCTGGGCCTCGTCGCCTACCAGGTGTGGGTGCGTGGCCTGTGACGGCATCGTCCCGCGCCATCGCGCTGACCGAGGCGGTCGCTCGCGCCGCCGCCGAGAAGAAGGCCGAGGAGATCATCGCCCTCGACGTCTCGGAGCACCTCCCGCTCGCCGACGTCTTCGTGGTGGCCTCCGGCACCAACGAGCGTCAGGTCACGGCGATCGCCGAGGGGATCGAGGAGGCGCTGCTCGACGAGGGCGCCAAGGCGATCCGCCGCGAGGGCATCCGCGAGGGGCGCTGGGCGCTCATGGACTTCAACGACGTGATCGTGCACGTGATGCATCAGGAGGATCGCGCGTACTACGAGCTCGAGCGGCTGTGGAAGGACTGTCCGGTGGTGCCGCTCCCCGAAGAGCAGTGACGCGCCTCCACATCGTCCGCCACGGTCAGACGGACTGGAACCTCCAGAACCGTCTCCAGGGCTCCACCGACATCCCGCTGAACGACACCGGGCGCGCCCAGGCCGCCGCTGCATCGTCCGGGCTGCTCACCCAGCTGGGCGACAGCCCGACCATCGTCGCCTCGCACCTGTCGCGCGCGATCGAGACCGCCGAGATCCTCTTCTCGGGCCTCGGCGCCCCGATCCACAAGGACCCGCGCATCGGCGAGCGCTCGTACGGCGTGTGGGAGGGCCTCGAGGCCGACCTGCGGCAGGTGCACCACCCCGAGGAGTACGACCGCTGGAAGGCCGGCCTGGAGCCGCGCATCGAGGGATACGAGACGCATGCCGAGCTCGCCGCGCGGGCCGTCGCCGCCACCGAGGAGTGGGCGGCGCGCGTGGACGCCGCGGGTGGGGGAGACCTCGTCCTGGTGTCGCACGGCTCCACGGGACGGATGCTGATCGCCACGCTCGTCGGCGCGCCCGTCACCGGCCGCGCGATCGGCAACCTCGAGAACGCCTGCTGGTCGCGCCTGGTTCGCTCGGGCGACGGCGGCTGGTCGCTCGACCGGCACAATGTCGGCGCGGAGCCGGTGAGGACCTGACGTGACGACGCTCATCCTGCTCAGGCACGGACGCACCGACTACAACGTCTCGGGGCGGCTCCAGGGCAGCCTCGACGTGCCTCTCGGCGAGGCTGGCCGGACACAGGCCCGGGCTGCGGCGAGGCACCTCCGTCACGCGTACGGCGCGCCCGACGCGCTGCTGTCGTCGCCGCTCCTGCGCGCGTTCGACACGGCTCGTGAGATCGGGGCGGCCGCAGGAGTCGCGCCCACGGCCGACGCGCGCCTCACCCAGCGCTCGTACGGCGCCTGGGAGGGGCTCACCTGGGACGACGTCCGTGAACGCTGGCCCGAGCAGTATGAGGCGCGCATGCGCGGCGAGGACCCTGAGATCGAGGGCTGGGGACGCTCGGCCGAGGTGGGCGCGCGCGTCGCCGCGTGCCTCGAGGAGGCCTGCCGCGGCAGGCGGCTCGTGACGGTCGTGAGCCATGGCAGCGCGCTCATGCTCGGCGCGCTCAGCCTTCTCGGCCTGCCGCCCCTGTCGACGGCTCTGGGCAAGCTTCCGCACGGGCACTGGAACGTGATGACTCGATCGTCCACGGGCGTCTGGTCGATGGAGCGCTACGGGATCGACCCCTCGGGCGCTCGGCTGCCCCGCGGAGCGGAGGCTCAGGACGGCGATTAACACTTTGCCGTGGATGTGGGGTAAAGTCTTACTCGCTCTTAGGAGCACCGGATCGCAAGATCTTGGGGCTGTGGCGCAGCTGGTAGCGCACCTGCATGGCATGCAGGGGGTCAGGGGTTCGAGTCCCCTCAGCTCCACGTGGTGTGGAGACAGCACCGCAGAAGCCGCCCTTCGGGGCGGCTTTTCGCGTTCCCGGCCATGCTGCGCGTCGTGCCCGTGGAGCCTGTGCTGACCGATGCCGTACATGAGGTGCGAGGGCCGTCGGCGCCAACTATGACGCGGAAACGAGTCGCGAGCGCGAATAATCACAGCGGCTCCCACTGCGCCGAGCGGCAGTGCTTCACTTGCGCCCATGAACCGACCACGCCGCCTTCCGCTTCGCTCCATTGCAAGCATTACCTTGGCCTTTGTCCTTTCTGCCGGGTATGTCACGGCCGCCGACGCGACCGGCACTGAGGGGGTTGACGGGCAGATGCTCGACGTCGTCGCTGACACCGAGGGCGACGGCACCCACTCCCAGGTCCTTGTCGAGGAGGACGGTGAGGTCACCGAGGTCTCCGACGAGGCGCAGACCGAGGACATCCCCACCGGGGCCTCCGTGGAGGCGACCGTCGCGGCAGGCGAGGTCGTCGCGGCCACCGTGACCGAGGAGGTCGCCGCGACCGTGACGATCGCCGCGCACCACGCCTACGTGGTCGCCATCGACGACTCGTCGACGACCACCGACATCTCCCTCGCCACCGCGGTCGCCGACGCCCAGTGGGGCGCCGACTACTGGGTGGCCGAGTCCGATGGCGCGATCTCGTCGTTCGACATCGCCGGCTCGACGACGCTGGCGATGGCCGGGTCCTGCTCGCAGAGCGCGAGCGGTCTGTGGAGCGCTGCGGCCGCGGCATACCCGGGGGTCAGCTTCACCTCGGGGTACAACCACCTGATCGTGTACACGCCCAGCGGATGCTCGTACGGGTACGCGGGCCTCGCGACCGTGGGCTACATGGCGGCAGGAGGCTACGTGCACATCGCGACCGTGCTCGAGTCCGTCGTGGCGCACGAGCTCGGGCACAACCTGGGTCTCGGCCACTCGAACCTCGTGGTGGGGAACCCCGCCTCTCCGACGGGAACCTACGAGTACTACGGCGCCTACGGCCCGCAGGCCGCCGCGATCGGCGCGTACGCGCCGGGGGCGCTCGACGCCGCGTACAGGACCTTCCTCGACCTGCCGGGCATCGCCACCCAGACCCAGGCGGTCGCCGTGCCGACGACCGGGCCCGCGACCCAGACTGTCTCGGTGGTGCCGACGACCACGACGTCCGGCACGAATGCGCTCAAGATCGTGGATCCCTCGACCGGCGGGTCGTACTTCGTCGAGTACCGGGCCGGGCAGGGGCTCGACTCGAGCGCCTTCTATGCCAACGGGTACGCGCACCTGATGGCGTCCAGCAAGAACGTGACGTACGAGCCCGGCGTGGTCGTGACCTGGATGAACGGCTCGAACGCGCTCAGGGTGATCGGCACGGCGACCTCGTCGTCCACGCTCGACTCGTCCTTCCAGCCGGGAGACTCGTACGCCGAGCCGACCGGGCTGTTCTCCTTCACCGTCACATCGGCGACGTCGTCGGGGGCGACGCTGAACCTCACCGTCGGGCGTCCGCTCGGCAAGGCGTCCACGAGCACCCTCACCGCATCGTCCCCGTACGAAGGCTCCGCCGGCTCGGTGAGGGTCAAGGTGACCTCGACCGTATCGGTGTCCGGCTCCGTCGACCTGTACATCGACGGCGCCTTCTACGCGACGAAGGCCGTGTCCTCGTCGTATGCCACGTTCTCGTCACCGACCACGCTCGGCGTCGGCGACCACACGCTGCGCGCGGTCTACTCGGGCTCCTCGACGGTCGCAGGATCTGAGGTATCGGGCACCCTCACCGTCAAGGCGAAGAGCAGCAGCGCGGTCACCATCACCTCCGCGACCGCCGTGGTGGGCACCGCGGGCGCAGTCGCCGTGAGCGTCACGAGCGCGACCACGCCGTCGGGCACGGTCATGCTCTACGTCGACGGGGTCAAGGTCGCGTCGAAGTCGCTCTCGTCCGGCAAGGCATCCCTCTCCACCCCGTCGTCCCTCGCGCTCGGCAGCCACGCCCTGCGCGCGGTCTACGTCGGGTCCACCTCCGTCGCGGGATCCGAGACGACCGGCACGCTGACCGTGTCGAGCACGTACACGTCAGCGACGACGATCTCCGCGACCAGCCCCTACGAGGGATCGTCTGGAGTCGCGACGGTGACCGTCGCCCAGACAGCGGGAACCGCGACCGGCTACGTCTCCCTGTACGTCGACGGAGTCAAGGTGACCCGCAAGGCGCTCTCCACCGGGATCGCGAAGTTCTCGCTGCCCCGCACGCTCTCCGTCGGATCGCACGCGCTGAGCGCCGTGTACGAGGGATCCGCCAAGGCCAAGGCCTCCACCGGCACCGGCACGATGACGGTCCGGGCGAAGAAGGCCTCGTCCGCGACGGTGACGGCCGCGAGCGTGTACGAGAAGTCGGCGGGCAAGGCGTACGTGAGCGTCACCTCCTCGGTGACGGCGAGCGGGTACGTGTACCTGTACGTCGACGGGGTCAAGCGATCGAGCGCGTCGCTTCGCTCCGGCAGCGCGGCGCTGACCATCCCGAGCACGCTCACGGTCGGCACGCACGCGCTGCGCGTGGTCTACGCGGGCTCGACCTCCGTGGCGTCGACCTCGGTGACCGGCAGCGTCGTCGTCAAGGCACGCCAGGCGACCTCCGTCACCGCGTCCGCGTCGACATTCACCTACGGCACGTCGGGCAAGTTCGTGGTGACCGTGACGGGCCCGACCACGCCGAGCGGCACGGTGACGCTGCGGGACGGCACGTACGTGCGCAAGGTGACGCTGTCGTCGACCACGGGCAAGGCGACGATCACGATGCCGAGCACGTGGGCGCGCGGCACGCACAGCGTCACGATCACCTACAACGGCGCGAAGACGCTGGCGCCGTCATCCACGACGAAGACCGTGACGGTGAACTAGGTCCTGGAGACGACGAGGCGGGCCGACCCTTCGGGGTCGGCCCGCCTCCACGCGAGATCGCGTCAGCTGAGGCGCATGCCCCACGTGAGCGAGTGGGACTCGCCCGGCTCAAGGGTGATGAGGCGCTCGCCCGTGCGGAACGCGTCCGCGATGCACGACATCGGCTCGATCGCGACACCCGCGCGGTCGATCGACGGGAAGTCGCCGGTGCAGATCTGCCACGCGGTGGCCTCGGAGTCCGCCCAGATCTCGGTGACGGCGCCGTCGCCCGCCGTGAGGCGGCACCACGAGCGGCCCTCTGCGTCCAGGATCGGGTCGACCCACGCGTCGTCGAAGGACACCCCGTAGAGGCTCGTCGCCTCACGGATGTCGAACTTGCCGTCGACCGGCACCGCGCCCGTGGGCAGCAGGCGGTCGTCGACGGTGACGTTCGAGGCGGCGGTGAGCTGGATCGAGCACTCGTCGAGCGATCCCTCGCCGGGCGCGAACCATGGGTGGAAGCCGACGCCGTAGGGCAGCGGGCCGTCGCCCTCGTTGCGCGCGGTCGTCGTGATGGTGAGCCCGGCGTCCGACAGCGAGTACGCCGTGGTCAGCGTGAGCTGGAACGGGTAGCCGGGGCTCGCCGGCAGCTCGAGGGCCATCGTCACCGAGCTCGGGCTCACGCTGTCGACCTCCCAGCGCTCCCAGCACGCGAGGCCGTGCAGCGCCGTGCCGCGGTCGGGCTCGGAGATGGGGACCTGGAGCTCCTGGCCGCCGAAGGTGTAGACGCCGTCCTGGAGGCGGTTGGGCCACGGGGCGAGCACCATGCCGTTGAAGGCGGGCGGGAGCTCGTCGGCCTCGAACGGGACGACGACGTCGCGGCCGCCGACCTTGTACTCGCGAAGGGCCGCGCCGACGGCGGCGATGGTGGCGACCTGGTCGCCGTGGGAGAGGGTCACCTGCTGACCGGACTTGGGTGTCATGGCTCGACGGTACCGCCCCGCGCGGGGTGGGCGCGACGTCAGCCGGGGATGAGCCCGAGCTCCGCGAAGGCCGTGGCCAGGCCTGCCTTCTCGGGGCCCGCGCACGTGCGGTCCGCGACCGCGAGGAGCTCGTCTCGAGCGCCCTCGATCGCGACGCCCAGCCCTGCGAACTCGACCATCTCGATGTCGTTCGGGCCGTCGCCGAAGGCGATGACGTCCTCGCGTCCCAGCCCCAGGTGGGCGATGACGCTCTCGATTCCCGTGGCCTTGTGGACGTGCGCCATGTACAGCTCGCCGGCGCGGTCGCCCATGCCAGGGATCGAGCTGCCGATCACGCCGAGGTCGGGGCCGATCTCCGCGGCGATGTCGGCGAGCGGGGCGTCCGCGTGCATGACCGTGACCTTGCCGATCCGCACCTGGTGCAGGTCGTCGACGATCGTGAGGTGGCTGAGGACCTGGGCTCGCGCCTTGCCGTGCTCGTCGGCCTTCTTCATGTGGTCGGGCATGTGGTCGTCGACCGTGTCGACGGCGAACTGATGCGCGTACGTCGCGTCGGGGGTCTCGAGCCAGTACACCCCGTGGTGCGCGTCGAGCGCCGTGAGGGTGCGCGCGGCGAGGTCGTCGGGGAAGCGCAGGTCCAGGAGCACCTCGCCTTCGACGGTCACATGCGCGCCGGCGGCGGCTACGATCCCGTCGAAGCCCGCCTCGAGCATCTGCGGGAAGATCAGCGACACCGGGCGCCCGGTGCACAGGAACACCTTGTGCCCGGCCGCCCGTGCCGCCCGCACCGCGTCACGGTGCTCGGGCGGCACGGTGCCGCGGTCCGCGTAGGTGCCGTCGATGTCGAGGAAGACGGCCTTGGGGCTGGAGATGGCGCTGGATGTCACGCGTCGAGAGTATCGGCTCCGCGACCGGCCGCGCGAAGCGCGACGTTGGCGAGGACTGCAGCCGCGAGCATGACGATCGCCATCGGGAGCGCGGTCCCCTCGCCGCCGACGCTCACGAGCGGTGCCACGAGGCCCGCGAGGGCGAACTGGCCGAGGCCGAGCGCCGCCGAGGCCATCCCGGGAGCCTCAGGCGCGGAGTCCAGCGCGAGCGCCGTGGTGGATCCGAACACGAGACCGAGCGGCGCGATCGCGAAGGCGACGGGGATCATGAGCGTCCACGCGGGAGCGGACGATGCGGCCACCGCGACGAGCGCCACGACGGCGATGAGCGTGATCGCGAGGCCGACTCCCGCGAGGCGGCGGGTGGGCACCCTGCCGGTGAGGTTCGCCGCGATGGCGCTCGTCACCATGATGAGCAGAGCGTTGAGCCCGAACGCGAGACCGTACTGCACGGTGCCGAGCCCGATGAGGTCCTGGTAGACGAAGGGCGAGGCCGAGATGTAGGCCATCATCGTCGCGAAGGCGAATGCGAACGCCGCCGTGTTGCCCAGGTAGGCGCGGTTGCGCAGCGCGGACAGGCCCATGCGGGTCTCCTGGCGCACGGTGAGGTCGGAGTGGCGCTTCTCCGCGGGGCGGGTCTCGGGAACGAGCGCGATCACGGCGACGACGCACGCGAGGCCGACGACCGCGAGCACGCCGAGCAGTCCGCGCCAGCCGATCGTGTCGGCGAGGAAGGAGCCGAGCAGCGGCGCGACGACGGGAGCGACGCCGCCGACGAGCATCATGAGCGTCTGGGCCTTGACGGCCTCGGCCCCGTGAGCACGGTCGGCGATCACGGCGCGGCCGATGACCATGCCGGCGGCGCCGCCGAGGCCCTGGAGCACGCGCAGGGCGATGAGGAGGCCGATCGTCGGCGCGAGCGCGGCGCCCACGGAGGCGAGCAGGAATGCGACGGTGCCGACGAGCAGCGGCACGCGGCGTCCGACGCGGTCGGACAGGGGGCCGAAGACGACCTGGCCCACGCCGGCGCCGATCATGAAGGCCGTCAGGGACAGCTGGACGCCTGCGCTCGTGGTGGAGAGGTCCGATGCCATCGTGGGGAAGGCCGGAAGGTACAGGTCGGTGGCGAGCGGGGTCACGGCGGCGAGGAGCGCGAGCGCTCCGAGCATCGCGGTGCCGACGGCCTTGCTGGGCCGTGCCGGCGCGTGGGCGCGCGCGGTCGTCGTGGTGTCGGTCATGGTCCCTCCCATAGTTATGAAGACATAACTATAGTACAATAACGAAAACGTGAAGGAGGTCAATGGTGACCGAGACAGTGACGGCGGCCGAGGCCGGCGCTCAGGCGCATGCGGATCTTGCGGACCTCGCGGCCGCGGTGCTCGTGCTCGCGCGCAGGATCCATGCGGAGGAGGCGCACGCCGAGGGCATCGTGCGGCTCAGCGGGGTGGAGGTGCTGGTCATGCACCACATCGATCGTCATCCGGGGGTCTCTCCGTCAGCGGTGGCTGCCGCGGTCGGCCTCAAGGCGAGCAATACGAGCGCGGCGGTGCGCTCGCTCGAGGCGCAGGGGCTGCTTGAGCGTCGCAAGGCGCAGGCGGACGCCAGGTGCGTCGAGCTGTGGCCCACCGCGCGGTCGGCCGAGAACCTCGCGTCGCTTCGCGACCTGTGGAGGGGTCTGCTCGCCCCCCACGTCGATGACCTCGCCGCCGCGGGCGTGGCGACAGCCTTCCTCGAGCGCGTGGACGAGGCTCTGACAGGGCCTGCCTCGTGAGCCTCGGCCTTCCGCGGCACCGATATCGTGGCCCTCATGCGTTATGTGGCAATAGGTGACAGCTACACGGAAGGTGTAGGGGACGAGCTCGAGGACGGGTCCGTCCGCGGCTGGGCGGACATGGTCGCCGTCGGCCTCGCGGCGGCGACGGGGGAGCAGGTCCACTACGCGAACCTCGCCATCCGCGGACGCCTGCTCGAGCCCATCGCGACCGAGCAGTGCGACGCAGCGCTCGCCCTCGACCCTGGGCCCGACCTCATGACGGTCGACGGTGGCGGCAACGACATGCTCAGGCCCGGGTGGGACATGGGTCGGATGATGGATCTCACCCGCCGCATGATCGACCGCACGGGGGAGGCGGGTGTGCGCCTCGTGATCCTCACCGGAGCCGCCCCCTCCATGCAGATGCCGCGAGCCGACACGATGCTCGGGCGCGCGCGCGACTTCACCGATCTCGTCATCGACCACGTCGCAGACCTGCCGCACGCGAGCGTCGTCGACAACCTGGTCGATGAGGAGATGCGTCGTCCTGGCTACTGGGCCGACGACCGCCTCCACCTCAACGCGCTCGGCCACTCCCGCGTGGCGGCCCGCGTGCTCACCCACCTGGGCCACGAGACGCCGCTTCCCACGTGGGACGGGGCCGGGGTGGCGGCGCGTGGCGTGACCGACGAGCTGCGCTACGCGCGGCGCTATGTGATGCCGTGGATCGGCCGCCGTCTGACGGGTCGCTCCTCGGGGGACGGGCGTGTGCCCAAGCACGCGGACTGGGCGCCGGTGCCCGCGGCCGTCGACTGAGGCGCGCCAGCCCTCCTCCGCGAGCCCACCGCCGAGGGCCTCCGCCCGTGCGCGGTCGGGCGCCGGTAGGTTGGCCCCATGCCTACTCCCGACTTCGTCCTGGCCCTGCGCGAGCGCGTCGGGCATGAGCTCCTGTGGCTGTCCGGCGTCACCGCGGTCGTGCTGCGCGACACGGATGCTGGCCGCGAGGTGCTGCTCGTCAAGCGCGCCGACAACGGCTCTTGGACGCCCGTCACGGGGATCATCGACCCGGGCGAGGAGCCCGCGGCCGCCGGCGCGCGCGAATGCCTCGAGGAGACCGACACCGTCGCCGTGCCCGAGGCGCTCGTGCGCGTGAAGGCGCTGCCTCCGATGACCTACGCGAACGGCGACCGCTCGCAGTACCTGGACCTCACGTTCCGCTTCCGCCACGTCAGTGGCGAGCCGTTCCCCGCCGACGGCGAGAACACCGAGGCCGCGTGGTACCCCGTCGGTGCGATGCCGGAGATGTCCGACGAGATGAGCGCGCGGGTGGCGGCTGCGCTCACAGGCTCCGACGTGGCGACCTTCGACTCGTGACGAGCAGCGTGCCCGCGAGGTCGACCGGACCCGTGCTGGAGTCGGTCGGGATCGTCGGCGCGGGGCGCATCGGCTGCGCGCTCGCGAGGCTCGCGACGCGCGCGGGCCTCGTGGTGACGGTCGCCGGGCCGGGCGCTGTCGATCGCACCGCCGCGCGCCTCGCGCTCGAGGCGCCAGGGGCGCGCGCGGGAACCCTGGACGATGCGGCTGCGGCCGACGTCACGATCCTCGCCATCCCGCTCGGCCGGCACGCGGAGCTCGACGCAGACGCGCTCGCCGACCACCTCGTGGTCGACGCGATGAACTACTGGTGGGAGACCGACGGAGCCCGGCCCGATCTGGACGACCCGCTGAGCTCGACGTCGCAGACGGTGCAGCGGCATCTGCCCCGCTCGCGCGTCGTGAAGGCGCTGAATCACGCGAGCCTCTACGAGCTCGACAACCTCGCCTTCCCGCCAGGCCACCCGGATCGTCGGGGCGCCGCGATCGCGGGGGATGGCGCCGAGGACGTCGCCGTCGTCGCGGCGCTCGTCGACGCGCTCGGATTCGACCCGGTCCCTGCCGGCCCCTTGGCAGAGGGCGTGCGATTCGAGCCCGGCACCGAGGCCTTCGGGGCCGACGAGGACGCCGAGGAGCTCCGCGAGATGCTCGACCGGTTCTGGGACTCTCAGCGAGGGCGGGTCCTGCGGCGGGCGCGGCAGGGCTGACGCGTCAGTGCGCGGCGGGCCGCGGGCCGCCCTCGGGCTCGTCCGGCTTGCGGATGAACAGCGACAGGACCACGCCGATGACGGCGATCGCCGCCGCGATGAGGTACGCCGTGCTGATGCCGTGAGCCTGCGCCTCCTCGGCGGTCGCGCCGTCCGCGATCCCGGAGACGGTCAGCGCCGTCATCACGGAGACGAACAGCGCGGTGCCCGCGGCCGCCGCGACCTGCTGCAGGGTCGACACCGTGGCGGAGCCGTGCGAGTAGAGGGGCTCGGGAAGCGACCCGAGGCTCGCGGAGAAGAGCGGGGTGAACGTCAGCGCGAGGCCGGCGCTCATGACGACGTGGGACACGAGGAGCGGCCACCACGAGCCGTCGACGCGCGCGGACATCGCCATCGACGCCATCGCGACAGCGATGAGGATCGAGCCGGGGATCAGCAGCGGCCGCGGCCCGATGCGGTCGTAGAGGCGTCCCACGGGGGGAGCGAGGAGGCCGCTGATGAGGCCTCCAGGAAGCAGCATGAGGCCCGACTGGAGCACCGACATGCCGAGCACCCCTTGCGTGAACAGGGGCAGCAGGATGATCGCGCCGAACAGCGACATCATCGCGACCACGAACATGACGACCGCCATCGCGAACGTCGGGGTGCGGAAGGTGCGCAGATCCAGGAGCGCGCGGTCCTCGCGCTGGAGGATCAGCTGCCGCCACACGAACAGCGCCATGAAGACGACGCCGATGCCGAACGACACGTAGGCGCTCGTGAGGTCCTCTCCGACGTTCTCGCCGACCTGGCTCAGCCCGAACACGATGCCGCCGAAGGCGACCGCGGACAACGGGACGGAGACGACGTCGATGCGGGTGTGGCTCGGCTCGTTGACGGTGCGCATCTTGAGGAAGCCGAGGACGAGCACCGTGATCGCGACGGGGAGGACGGCGACGAACAGGAAGCGCCAGCCCGCGAACGACAGCACGAGGCCGGACACGGTGGGACCGATCGCGGGCGCGACCGAGATGACCACGCCGATGCTGCCCATCCGGCGCCCGCGCGTCTCCGGGGGCTCGAGCTCCATGACGGTGGTCATGAGCAGGGGGAACATGATCGCGGTGCCCGAGGCCTGCACCATGCGGGCGACGAGCAGGACCTCGAAGCCCGGTGCGAGCGCCGCGAGGAGGGTGCCCGCCGTGAACAGGCCCATCGCCACGAGGTAGAGGCCGCGCGTCGGGTACTTCTGCAGCAGGAAGCCGGTCGTCGGGATGACGACCGCCATCGTGAGCAGGAACACGGTGGTGAGCCACTGCGCCTCGCTCGCGGTGATGCCGAGATCCGTCATGAGGTGCGGGATCGCGACGCCCATGATCGTCTCGTTGAGGATCACCGTGAACGCCGCGACGATGAGCATCCAGATCACCGTGGTGTTGCGGCGCGCGAGGTCTGGCTCGGGGGCGGGCGACTGCGTGGTCATGCGGCGGCGGGGGCCTCTCTCACAGGGGTGGTATCGCCGAGAGGCGACACTCGAGGATAGCGGGGACCTCGCGGCGGGGCGTCAGGAGGCGCGAGGGTCGAAGGCGTCGTCCACGTCGACCATCGAGCCGCCGGCGGCGAGCCGCATGAGGTCGGTGTCGGTGTCGATCTCGAGCTCCCGGCCCGCGTCGGAGCCGTACGAGTGCTGGTAGCGCTTCCACGACTGCTCGCGCACGGCGCGTGCGAAGCCCGACTCCATGAGGAGCACGAGCTCGTGCGCCGCACGGTCGATACGGGAGTTCAGCGCGTCGTCAGCCCAGTCCTCGGTGGACGCGAACAGGCTCGTGGGCACGGGCAGCGCCCGCAGGTAGGCGAACAGCGAGCGCATCTCCTCGTCGACGACGAGCGCGTGCCGCGCGGTGCCCGCGGTCGCGGCAAGCGCGACCGGGCGGCCGATGAGCAGGTCGTTGTCGAGCACCTGGAAGAACGAGGTGAACAGGCCCGAGGCGCCGGCCTTGTACACGGGCGCGGCGGCGATGACTCCGTCGGCCTGGGACAGCGCCTCGACGGCGCGCTCGAACCGCGGGCCGAGCAGCTGGGTGGACAGTGCCGCGGGCAGCTCGGGCAGGAGCTCGCGCAGGTCGATCACGGTGACGGTCGTGGCGCGGTCGCGCTCGCCCGCCGCGGCGACGACGCGCTGCGTGAGGCGGTCGGCGAGCAGGCGCGTGGACGACGGGTCGGACACGCCCGCGCTCACGACGACGAGGCGGAAGGGGTCGGTCTGGTTCATGACGATGCTCCTGGTCAGGAGGGGGAGGACAGCTGGGTGGCGAGGTCGCGCAGCTGCGCGAGCTCGGCGTCGGACAGGGCGGCGGTCATGGCCTCGGCGACCGAGCGGCCGTGCGAGCGGCCGATGCGGCGCTGGACCTCGCGGCCCTCGTCGGTGAGCGACAGGTGGGAGGCGCGGGCGTCGGCGGGGTCGGTGCAGCGGGACACGAGCCCGCGGTCGACGAGCCGGTCCACGAGGCGCGACAGGCCTGGCTGGCTCAGCAGCACGTGGCGGCCGAGGTCGGACAGGCGCTGGGGGCTCTCGCACTTGCTGAGCGTGTACAGGACGTCGTACTCGCGGATCGACGCGTCGGACCAGATGTCCTCGTCGGCGAACTGCTTCATGAGCTGCGAGTAGGCGGTCAGGACGGCCTCCCATGCGTCGTTGGCGAGGCGCGTGCGCGTCGTCCCGCCGGGGACGGACGCGACGGCGCCGTCGGGCGCCGCGGTCGCCACCGCATCGTCCGTGGACGATGCGGTGGCCGGCGTGGTCGCCGCGCTCACGGCGCCGGGTAGGCGGTGATCCCCGCCTCGGAGTCCTGGTAGGGCGAGCCTCCCGTGACGTTGTCGCCCCGGTTGGCGTTCGGTGCGGGCTGGCGCGGCGCCTCGTCGCCGTACTTGGCCTTGATCAGGTCCGCGTGGCTCGGCGGGTTGGAGGGCGACTCCGGGTCGCGGCGGGCCTCGAGCTCCTTGCGCAGCACCGGGACCACCTCGCCGCCGAGCAGGTCGAGCTGCTCGAGGACGGTCTTGAGGGGAAGGCCCGCGTGGTCCATGAGGAACAGCTGGCGCTGGTAGTCGCCGAAGGTCTCCTGGAAGGTCAGCGTCTTGTCGATGACCTCCTGGGGCGAGCCGACGCTCAGCGGCGTCGAGCTCTCGAACTCCTCCATCGTGGGGCCGTTGCCGTACACGGGGGCCTCGTCGAAGTACGGGCGGAACTGGGCGTGCGCCTCCTGAGAATTCTTCGCGATGAACGCCTGACCGCCGAGCCCGACGATGGCCTGCTTCTGCGTGCCGTGGCCGTAGTGCTCGAAGCGGCGACGGTAGTAGTCGATGAGGCGGCGGTAGTGCTCCTTGGGCCAGAAGATGTTGTTCGCGAAGTAGCCGTTGCCGTAGTACGCGGCCTGCTCGGCGATCTCCGGGGTGCGGATCGACCCGTGCCACACGAAGGGTGCGACGTCGTCGAGCGGGCGCGGGGTCGAGGTGAAGCCCTGGAGCGGGGTGCGGAACTTGCCCTCCCAGTCCACGACGTCCTCGCGCCACAGGCGGTGGAGCAGGTTGTAGTTCTCGAGCGCGAGGTGCAGGCCCTGACGGATGTCCTGGCCGAACCACGGGTAGACAGGCGCGGTGTTGCCGCGGCCGAGCATGAGGTCCATGCGGCCGTCGCTGAGGTGCTGGAGCATCGCGTACTCCTCGGCGATCCTCACCGGGTCGTTGGTGGTGATGAGCGTGGTCGACGTCGTGACGATCAGCCGCTCGGTCATCGCGGCGATGTGCGCGAGGAGCGTGGTCGGGGACGACGAGAAGAACGGCGGGTTGTGGTGCTCGCCGATCGCGAAGACGTCGAGGCCGACGTCCTCCGCGTGCTTGGCGATCGTCACGATCGCCTTGATGCGCTCCGCCTCGGACGGCGTGGTGCCGCTGACGGGGTCGCGCGTGATGTCCGAGACGGACATGAGGCCGAACTGCATGATGACTCCTCGCTCCGGGGGCTTGCTGCGCCCAACTATATGCGTATGCATCTAATAACGCGAGGGGCTGCGTGATATTCCTCTCGCTCGGCGACTGCGCGGTTCTCGGGTCCGCGATTCGGTGACATGATGAATCCATCAAGTCAGGTCGAGGGGAAGAGACGACGCATGCCCGGTGGCAGACCGCTCAACGAGGTCAAGGCCGACCTGTTCAAGGGGCTCGCGCACCCGGTGAGGATCCGGGTGCTCGAGCTGCTCGCCGAGCAGGACGAGCGCACCGTCGCCGAGCTGCTCGAGATCACGGGCCTCGAGGCGTCGCACCTCTCGCAGCACCTGAGGGTGCTGCGCGGCTACGACCTCGTCCGCTCCGAGCGGAGGGCCAGCACGGTCGCCTATCGGCTCGCGCATCCGTCGGTCGGCAGCCTGCTCGCCGCAGCGCGCAACGTGCTGCACGATTCGCTGCGCGAGAGCCAGGAGCTGGTCGTCGAGGCCGGAGCCGCGGGGTGAGCGAGGCGCGCTGGCGAGGCCTGATCCCCTCGCGCCACGACTACGCCGAGCTGCCTCGCACCTGGCGAGGAGACCTTCTGGCAGGAGTCAGCGTCGGCGTCGTCGCCCTGCCGCTCGCGCTCGCCTTCGGCGTCTCCTCCGGGGCGGGAGCCGCCTCGGGGCTCATCACCGCGATCGTCGCGGGGCTGGTCGCCGCGGTCTTCGGGGGCTCGCACATCCAGGTCTCGGGGCCGACCGGCGCGATGGTCGTCGTGCTCGCCCCGGTCCTGGCCGAGCACGGACTGTCCGCGCTCGCACTCCTCACCGTCATGGCAGGCCTGATCGTCGTCGCCGCGGGCGCCGCACGCCTCGGCAGGCTCGTCGGCCTCATCCCGTGGCCCGTGATCGAGGGCTTCACCGTCGGCATCGCCTTCATCATCTTCCTCCAGCAGGTGCCGATGGCGGTGGGTCTCGCGCACGGCGAGAGCGGGGTCAAGGCGTGGAGGGCCGCGCTCGACGCGGTGGTCCACGCGGACTGGGGCGACGCCTGGCGCGCGCTCGCGCTCGTGCTCGCCGTCGTCGCCGTCATGAGGCTGTGGCCCCTCGTGACCAAGGCCGTCCCCGGCGCGATCGTCGCGATCGTCGTCGTCACCGTCGGCGCGGTGGCGGTCGGGATGGATGTGCCCGCGATCGGCGCGCTGCCCGCGGGGCTGCCGGCCCCCGCCCTGCCCGGCCTCGACCTCGCGCTCGTGAGCTCGCTCGCGGCGCCTGCGCTCGCGGTCGCCGCACTCGCCGCCATCGAGTCGCTGCTGTCCGCTCGCGTCGCGCAGACCTTCACGGACGTCGGCGGCTACGACGCCGACCGCGAGCTCGTCGGCCAGGGGCTCGCGTCGATCGCCTCCGGGCTGTTCGGCGGCATGCCCGCCACCGGCGCGATCGCCCGCACCTCGGTCAACGTGCGATCGGGCGCCCGCACCCGGCTCTCGGCAGTCACGCACGCCCTGGTGCTCCTGGTGGTCGTGCTCGTCGCCTCGGGCCTGGTCTCGCGGGTGCCCCTGGCCGCCCTCGCCGGCGTCCTCATGGTGACCGCCGTGTCGATGGTGCGGCCGGCCGTCGTGCGCTCCGTCATGCGCGCGTCACGCCAGGATGCGCTGCTGTTCGTGCTCACCGCGCTCGTCACCGTGAGCGTGGACCTCATCTACGCGATCCTCATCGGCGTGGGCGTCGCGGCGGTGTTCGCGCTGCGGTCGGTCTCGGCCGCTGCTGGAGTGCACCGCGAGGAGCTCCCGGGCATCCCCGTCCCCGGAGACGAGCGCATCGCGCTCCTCCGGCTCGACGGAGCGCTGTTCTTCGGCGCGGCTGATCGCGTGCTCGACCGCGTCGCCCGCATCGAGGGCGTCGAGGTCGTCATCCTCCGCATGTCGCAGATCAGGCTGCTCGACGCGACCGGCGCGCAGGTGCTCGCCGAGGTGGTCGCCACGCTCGAGCGCCGGAACGTCACCGTGCTCATCAAGGGGGTCCAGGACCGTCACCTGAGCCTGCTCGCGCACGTGGGCGCGCTCGCGGACGACGACCACGTGTTCGAGCATCTGTACGACGCGATCGAGCATGCGCGCGGGATCGTCGCGGAGGACCTGCCCACCCGGTAGGTGATCAGTCGTGCAGGAGGGCCTTCACCTCGAGGGTCGACGCGAAGGCCTCGGGCACGTCGTCCACGGTCTCCGAGTACACGCGGGCGGTGCGACCAGTGCTCCAGCCGGGCCAACCGGGGTCGCCGTCCACGATGAACCGCACCGCTGCGCCGTGCAGAGCGTCCGCGAGAGCCTGCGGCGGCGCGTCGCCCGTGATCGCGGGCACCGCATCATGCCCGAGGCAGTCGAAGAGGAACGGCAGGTCCAGGCAGTGCTCGCTGAGACCGTTGAGGCGTGATGGCCAGGCCATGCGATAGGCCCAGGTGCTTCCGCCCGCGCGTGCCTCCGCGACGGTCGGCACGACCGAGCGGAACCATGCATCGCTGAGGAACCTGCCCACGATGCCGACCGGCCCACGATCCTCGAGGCCCGCGTTCGCGTCGAGGTAGCGCGCGGCGGAGGCGGGCGTCATCCCCAACGACGTGAGGGAGCCGGCGGCCCCGGCCGCGACGATCTCCTCGGCCGCGATCTGGGCCATGCCGGAGAACTCGTCCTCCGTGGCGCCCATCAGCAGCGGAACCGATGCTCCGACGCCGCGCCGCATCCCGGCGAGGGCCGTGAAGGGAACCACGTCGCCGTCGACGACGGGGCAGGGGTCCATCTCCTCGGCGACAGCGCGGCGCAGGGCCGCGAGCCCGCGGAGGTCGTCATCCGCGCTCTGCACGTCGAGCAGCTCGTCCTCCGTGAGGGAGGCGAAGCCCTCGTCCGTCCATGGGATCCCTGCACGCTCGGCCACCCGGCGGGAGCGCGCCTCGGCCTCGTCCCGACCCAGGTCGGTGAGGACCCCGGACATCGACAGCGCGCCTCGGAACAGGCCCTGTGCGGACGGGAGCCCGAGGAGCTGGAGCACCGCTCCGCCGCCTGCCGACTGGCCGGCGATCGTCACCTTCGTCGGGTCCCCTCCGAATGAGGCGATGCTCTCCTGGACCCAGCGCAAGGCGGCCAGCCAGTCGAGCACCCCGCGGTTCGGGATGGCGCCGGGCACGTGGCCGAATCCCTGGAAGCCCAACCGGTAGGAGACGTTCACCGTCACGATCCCGTCGCGGTTGAACGTCGCGCCGTCGTACCACGGGCTCGCCGGCGAGCCGGCGACATAGCCGCCGCCGTGGATCCAGACGAGCACCGGGAGGCCCGACGCATCGGGGTCGGGGGTGAACACCGAGACGTTGAGGATGTCGTCACCGGGGATGCTCGGCTCGGGGACGGACGTGACCTCGGCGAAAGGCCGCCGCTGAGGGGTCGCGCCCGGCCTGGTCCCATCGAGCACCCCGTTCCAGGGCGCGCGGGGAACGGGGGCGGCGAAGCGCAGCGGGCCGACGGGAGGCTCCGCGAACGGGATGCCGAGGAACGCGTGGGAGGTGCTGCCTGCGAACGAGCGGGACACGCCTCGCACGGCACCCGCGGGGGTCTGGACGACTGTCATGCGCCCATCCTGCACCGACGGGCACGGGCGTAGGGTGAGCCTGACGGGTCCAATTCTGGGAAGGATCGAGATGCGGCTGACGAAGCACATCCACGCATGCGTGATGCTCGAGGACGGCGGCCGAACGCTGCTGATCGATCCTGGCGCGTTCGATCCGCGCACGCCCGAGCTGCTCGCCGCGGCGGACGCGGTGCTCATCAGCCACGCTCACTACGACCACTTCGATCGTCCCGCGCTCGAGGCCGAGCTCGCGCGGAGGCCGAGCCTTCCCGTCGTCGGGCTCGCGGAGGTCCTGGGGCCGATCGCCGAGGTCGGCACAGGAGTCGAGCTCGTCAGCCCAGGAGCGAGGATCGAGGTCGCGGGCTTCGAGGTCGAGGTGCACGGCGGCCTGCACGCGGAGATCTATCCCGACGACCCGCGGATCCCGAGCGTCGGCTTCCTCGTGGACGGTCGGGTCTATCACCCGGGCGATTCCTACGAGGTGCCGGAGGTGGCCATCGCGACCCTGCTCGTCCCCGTCTCCGGGCCGTGGACGCGTTTCGCCGACGCGGCCGCGTTCGTGGCCGCCGTGTCGCCGCGCCGCGCGATCGCGATCCACGAGGCGGCTTTGAGCGAGATCGGCCTGAGGATGCTCGACGGGCACCTGGGCGAGGGCGGTCGCTCGCCCGTCCCGCTCGAGCGGCTCGAGGTGGGCGCCTCGACGGACGTCTGAGCGCGAGGGCTACGCCGTCGCGCGCACGGCCTCGGCGGCCCGGGTGAGGGCCACGCCGTAGGACCTGCCGTGACCGACCGCGTGCACCGCGAGCGGGTGCAGCTGGTGCAGCGCGATCCTGCCCCTCCAGCCTGCGCGCAAGGGGGAGACCTCCTGGTATCCGGCGTAGATCGCGTCGAGGTGCGGCGCGCCGAAGAGCGCGAGCATCGCGAGGTCCGTCTCGCCGTGGCCCCCGTGCGCGGCCGGGTCGATGAGCACGGTCCCGTCACGTCCGAACAGCAGGTTCCCCGCCCACAGGTCGCCGTGGATGCGAGAAGGAGCGGCTCCGTCGTCGAAGGCGCCGCCGGCGATCACGTCGCACGCCCGTCGAACCTCGTCGGCCTCGGTGAGGCGAAGGTTTCCGGCCGCGACCGCATCGTCCAGGAACGGCAGGACCCGGCCGTGAGCGTAGAACTCGCCCCATGAGTCGGACAGGATCGAGGGCATCGGGCGCTCGCCGATGAAGAGCTGCCCGTCCCAGCCCGCGGGCGGGCCGCCGAAAGCCTCCGCGCCCGCGAGGTGCGTACGGGCGAGCGCCGCGCCGAAGGCGCGCGCGGCCGCCTCCGTCGGGTGGACCTCTTCGATCCGTGCCACCTCGATCCGGTCGGCCGCGACGTCGATGACGTCCACGCATCGCGCCCCGCCCGCGGCGGCGAGCCAGCGCAGGCCGGCGGCCTCGGCCCCGAAGAACCCGGCCGGAGCATCGTCGCGGCGCTTGACGATCGCGTCCACGGGCCCAGCGTGTCAGGAATCTGCCGCCTCGGGGACCTTGCGCGGCGCCATCGCGCCGGCGAGGACCGCGACGAGCACGCCGAACACCGGCACGAGCGACAGGCCGGCACGCAGCGACGACTGGTCCGCGATCCACCCCACGAGAGGCGGCGACACCAGGAAGGCCAGGCGCAGCAGCCACGAGAGGATCGTGAGCCCCGTGCCCTCTCTGAGGCCGGGCAGCTCGTCGGCGGCGTGCATCGCGCCGGGGATCAGGGTCGCGACGCCGAAGCCCGCGGCGGCGAAGCCCGCGATCGTGCCCCACGGCGACGGGAAGGCGAGCGCGAGCCCCATCCCGAGAGCGACGAGCGCGCCGCCAGCGCGCGCGACCGCGCGCTGACCCCAACGGTCCACCATGCCGTCGCCCAGCAGCCGCCCGATGAACTGACTGCCCTGCATCGCGACGAAGGCGAAGGCCGCGACCGCTGCGCCGGTCGCGAGCTCGTCCTGCATGTAGCTCGCCGACCACGTGGAGGCGGCGTCCTCGGCCCATCCGCCGCCGATCGCGATGACGGTGAGCGCGAGCAGCAGACCCCACGTGCGGAGCGGGATGCGTGCGAGCGGCGTGTGCTGCGGCACGGCGGACTCGCCCGCGGCGTGGTCGACCTCGCTCGCGGACGGTGCGCCGTGTCGCAGCAGCATCGGGTGCGCGATCGCGTTCATCACGACCACGACGACGAGCGTGACGGCGAACTGGAGCGTCACGGGGACGCCGAGGCCCGCGAAGGCGCCGCCCAGCAGTCCGCCCGTGACCGCGCCGATCGACCACAGCGCGTGGAACGAGTTGAGGATCGACCGCCGGTACAACCGCTGCACCTGAAGGCCGTGGGCGTTCTGCGCGACGTCGACCCAGGCGTCCGTGACGCCCACGACGAACAGCGCGGCGCCGAAGAGCCACACCGTGGGGGCGGCGCCCGCGGCGAGCATCGCCGCGCCGCTCACGACCATCGTCACGGTCGCGACGCGCGCCGAGCCGAACCTGCGCATCAGCGGTGCCGCGAGCAGTCCGAGCGCGAGCGCCCCGATCGGCCACATCGCGGCCGCGATGCCGAGCGTGCCGTACGAGATCTCGAGCGCGGCGCGGATGTCGGGGATGCGAGGAGCGAATCCGCCGAGGACGATGCCGTTCGTGAAGAACACGAGCGAGACGCCGAGGCGGGCGCGGCGGAGCTCGGCGGGCACGGCCGTGACCGGGGTCGTCATGCGGGTGCCGTGCGCACGCGCGCGCCGCGATCGCCCGTGCGGCGGTCGGGCGTGCGTCGCGGGCCGCTAGGAGACATGGAAGCGCCCGTCGAGCAGGTCGGAACGGTGCGACGACGGGCCGACGAGGAGCGTGAACTCGCCGGGCTCCACGACGCGCTCGCCGCGCGCGTTCACGATCGTGCACGCCGCCACGGGCACCTCGATGCTCACCCTCGCCGACTCGCCGGGGGCGAGCTCCACCTGGCGCACCGCCTTGAGCTCGCGGTCCGCCCAGGTCACCGACGTGTTCACGTCGCGCACGTAGATCTGGACCGTCTCGAGAGTCGGGCGCTGGCCGGTGTTGGCCACGGTGACCTCGGCCTGGACCGTGCCGTCCGTCGTGACGTCCGGTGTGAGGACGTCGAGCCCCGAGTAGGACACGGTCGTGTATGACAGCCCATGGCCCAGGACCCACGCGGGCTCCTGCGTGAGGTCCGCGTAGCGGACGCCGTGCTGCGCGTCGATCTGGTTGTAGAACGTGGGCTGCTGGCCGACGTGACGCGCGAAGGAGATCGGGAGGCGTCCCGTCGGCTCGATGTCGCCGAACAGGATCTCCGCGAGCGCGGTGCCGCCCTGCATCCCCGGGTTGGCCGCCCACACGATCGCCGACGCCATCGCATGCACCGACGGCGGCAGGACGTGCGGCTTGGACGCCATGAGGACGACGACGAGCGGGGTGCCGGTCTCCGCGAGCGCATCGAGCATCGCGACCTGGCCTCCGAGCAGCTCGAGCGTCGCGGTGGACTTCGCCTCGCCCACGAGCTCGCCCCGGTCGCCGACGATCGCGATGCACACGTCCGACGCCTCGGCCTGCGCGACGGCCGCATCGATGAGGGCCTCGTCGGGCTCGCGCGGGATGACGAGGCGCGCGCGCGGCTGGCCGTCGTCGAAGTAGCCGCCCGCGGGGTCGGGCTCGGTGGTGAGGATCTCCGCGCCGAGCTCGTACGCGATCTCGATGTCGTCGCCCGCGACCGCGCGGAGGCCGTCGAGCGGGGTGATGATCTGCGCGCGGGGATGGCCATGCATGAGCCAGTCGGCCTGGCCCGATGCGCCCGCCCAGTCGCCGAGCGTGACGTCGGGGTCGTCGGCATTGGGGCCGGCGACGGCGACGCGATCGATCTCGTCGCGGTTCAGCGGCAGCACGCCGTCGTTCTCGAGCACGACGATCGAGCGGCGCGCGGCCTCGAGGTTGAGCGCGGTGTGCTCGGCGCACGCGATGACCTCCGCCTGCCTCGCGGGGTCCGGGCGGCGCTGGTCCTCGAAGAGGCCCAGGTCGAACTTGACGGTGAGGATGCGGGCGACGGCCTCGTCGATGCGCGACTCATCGAGCAGTCCGCGCGCGACCGCCTCCTGCGCGCCCGTGAAGAAGTCGGGCGTCGTCATGATCATGTCGTTGCCCGCGTTCACGGCAGCCGCCGACGCCTCGGCGTAGTCGGGGAAGAGGCGCTGCTCGCGCACGAGGTTGCCGACATTGTCCCAGTCGGTGATGAGCATGCCGTCGTAGCCCCACTCGCCGCGCAGCACGTCGTTCAGGAGCCAGTCGTTGATCGTGATCGGGGTGCCGTCGATGGCCTGGTAGCCGAGCATGAACGTGCGGCAGCCCTCCCGCGCGACGCGCTCGAAGGGCGGCAGGTACCACGAGCGCAGCTTGCGCTGCGAGACGTCGGCCTCGGACGCGTCGCGCCCGCCCTGCGTCTCCGAGTACGCGGCGAAGTGCTTCGCGGTCGCGAGGATGCCCTCACGATCGCCGAGGCCATCGCCCTGGTACCCGCGGAAGAGCGCTGAGGCGAGCTCGCCGATGAGCCACGGGTCCTCGCCGAACGTCTCGGAGACACGTCCCCAGCGCAGGTCGCGCGCGATGCACAGGACAGGGGAGAAGGTCCAATGGATGCCGGTGGTGGACACCTCTCGCGCGGTCGCCCGTCCGATGCGCTCCACGAGATCGGCGTCGAACGTCGCCGCCATGCCGAGCTGGGTGGGGAAGATCGTCGCGCCCTCGAAGAACGAGTGCCCATGGATGCAGTCCTCGCCGATGAGCAGCGGGATGCCGAGCCGTGAGCCGTCGGCCAGCTCGTGCGCGCGGGCGAGGCTCTCGGGCGAGGCATGAAGGATCGAGCCGACGTGCCACTCCTCGACGAGGTGGTCGACCCCGTCGTAGGTGTGCATCTGCATCATCTGGCCGACCTTCTCCGGGAGCGTCATCCGGTCGACGAGATCGGCGACGCGCTCCGCCGTGGGAAGGTTCGGATCCAGGTAGGCGGGCGCGGTCATGGCACGGGTCCTTGTCATACATCGTCGGATGGGGGAAGAATCGGGTCCCCAGGGTCATCGAGGCCCCTGGGGACGCTATCACCGGTTAAGTTGGTTGAGCACGACAAGGATCGCTGAGGGGGAAGGCATGGCCGAGCACACTCGCCGCCAGAGCCGCAGCGCCTTGCGTGATCGCCTCCTCGATGCCGCGACAGAGCTCTTCGCTGAGCGCGGCTACCGCTCGGTCACGCTTGCCGACGTCGCGGCGCGATGCGACGTCGCCGAGGCGAGCGTCCAGCATGACTTTCCCTCCGTCGGCGCGCTCGCGACCGCAGTGCTGGCCCGCCGTGACGAGGTGTCGCCGCGTCGGGGTCTCGTGAGCGGACTCTCCGGGCGTCGCCTGCTCTCGGCGCTGTGCGGGGTCGTGGGGGACAACACGGCGGAGCGCGATCTGGTCGCGCTGTTCGCCGCCGTGTCGGTCGACGCGATAGCGGACGACCATGCCTCGCACGACTACTTCGAGGCCCGGTATGCGGCGGTCTCCGTATGGATCGCCGACGCCTTCGCCGAGGTGGCGGCCGAGGGTGGGCTGCGCGACGGCGTCGAACCGATGCGTGCCGCACGGCAGATGATCGCCCTCATGGACGGCATGCAGATCCAATGGCTCTACGACCCTCATGTCGACATGGTCGATCCCGTGCGAGGCTTCCTCGATCTGCAGCTCGTCGAGCCGATCGAGCCGTTCACGCTGTAGGCCGGCCTGCGCCTTGGGTCCTCGTCGTCCGGAGCGACGCCGCCGATAGAGCGGCCCGAGACACTTCTCCCTCGTATCCGTGTGGCACCCGGCGACACGCCGCACGGGACCGACGTCCCGTGCAGACCTGGGTTGACAGGTCTACCGTCGAAGACAGGTGATCAATGACGAATCACCTAAGTGCTCGAAAACCGGAATTCGAGGAGAGAACCATGGCAATGAAGGAAGAGGTCGCCAGCACCTCCGTCAACGCTGGATCCAAGTTCGGCTGGGTGATGCTGAGCGTCACCCGCATCGTGCTCGGGTTCTACTTCCTGTGGGCGTTCATCGACAAGCTGTTCGGACTCGGATACTCCGTGTGCCGCACGACGGCTGACGACGGCACGTTCTCGATCGATGCGTTCTGCGACAGCGCATGGATCAACGGCGGTCACGTCACCGAGGGCTACCTCGTGTACGGAGGCAACGTCAACAGCCCGTTCCACGAGTTCTTCGTGAACCTCGGCGCCGAGCGTTGGACCGACTGGCCCTTCATGATCGGACTGCTCGGCGTGGGACTCGCGCTCATGCTCGGCATCGGCACCAAGGTCGGCGCGATCTCGGGCACGCTCATGGTGACGTTCATGTACATGACGCAGATGCCCACCACCACCAACCTGTTCCTCGACGACCACGTCATCATGGCCGTCGCGATGCTCGCCGCCGCGTGGCTCGAGGCGGACCGCCAGGCGATCGGCATCGGCAACTGGTGGCGCAAGCTGGAGATCGTCCAGAAGAACCCCTGGCTCGTCTGAGCCCCTCACGCAGCGCCCGGACCGTCAGCCCCCAGACGGCCCGGGCGCTTTCGCGTGCGTGGAGGCTCAGGCGGTCGCGCTCCTGGCCTTGCGCTTCTCCTCGAGCAGCTCGTGCGTCACCATGGCGGCGACCTGCGGGATGAGGTCTCGCGAGCGCTTCGCGACCCACGGCGTGCCGTGGCGCGCAAGCCACCACAGCCGATCAGCGAACGACGGCGAGGGCTGCGGCGGCAGGAGGCGCGCCGTGGACCCCGCCTCGCGGCCGAGGCGCTGATGGAGGTCGAGGTGGTCGAGCTGCTCGATCACGTACTGCGCGAGCGCTCGGTGGCCCAGGGCGGAGGGATGCACGCGGTCGATGTGCCAGCCGCGTCTGCCGCTCGAGGCGATCGCGGCGGCCCCGTCCACGACGAGCGTCCCCGTTCCGGCCGCCGCCAGCCTGAGGGCGGCGTTGGCGGCCCCGACACGACGCGCCATGACGTCCGCGATCGGGCCTCCGACTAGGTCGAACAGGCCGATGCGATCGAGGGTCAGCAGCACGACCGTGCGGCCGGGGCGGGCGAGCCGCGACAGCGCGTCGGCGACGTCGCGCCGGACGTCCTCAGGGTCGAAGTCGCCGCGCAGCACGTCGTTCCCACCGACTGTCATGAGCACGACGTCGGGTTGTGCCATCAGGGCCGTCGGAACCTGGCTGTGCGCAAGGTGTCTGGCCCGCACGCCGTTGGCGGCGAGGTTCGTGAAACGCGAGGCGCCGAGCGCGTGCGCCACGTGGGCGGCCCAGCCGACGGGGACCGCGGAGACCGTCTCAGGGCGCTGCGTGCCGTCGCCCACCCCGTACGTGATGGAGTCGCCCAACGCCACTACGACCGGACCCTGCATCGTGACGTCCTCCCAGGGAAGCTCTCCTCGGCTGGTGGTCAGCGCGAGACTCGCGCCGTCGTCCTGTCGTGTATCTCGAGCATCCGGTCGACGGTGGCGGACCATGGCAGCTGCTCAGCGCGGGCGCGCGCCGCGCGCCGACGCTGCTCGACGGGACGGTGCAGCAGCGCCTCGATCGCATCGGCGAACTCCTCGGCGGAGCCCTTCGCCGCTAGCCCGGCGTCGGCCACGACCTCGGGCAGCGCCGACGCGGCGTTGACCACCACCGGGGTGCCCGAGGCCAGGGCCTCGAGCGCGGCGAGCCCGAACGTCTCGATGGGTCCCGGCGCGATCACGAGGTCGGCGCTCGCGAGCAGGGTCGCGAACCGCTCGCGACCCGAGACGAAGCCGAGGAAGTCGATCGGGGCCCCCGTGGCCCGGTCCCGGATCTGGCGCTCGAGCGCCCCGCCGCCGGCGCACACCAGGCGCACGGGCAGGCCGCGCTCGGCGAGCAGTCGCACCGCGTCGACCGCGAGGTCGGGGCGCTTCTCCGCCGACAGGCGGGACGCCATGAGGAGAAGCGTCTCGTCCCGCGGCGCGAGCTCGGAACGCGCCGCGTCGTCGTGGCGTGAGGGATGGAACGTGGTGAGATCCACGCCCAGGGGCACCTGCTCCACGGGCGCGCCGATGCGTTCGAACTCCTCGGCGGCGTAGGCGGTGGTCGACACGATCGTCGTGAAGCGGCGCGCGGTGCCCCGGTTGTGCCAGTCGGCCATCGCCTCGAGCGGGAGGCGGGCGCCGAGCGCGTCGGGGAGGTTCGCTGCCAGGATCCCGTCGGCGCGCTCATGCGAGAAGAACACCGAGGGGATGCCCTGCGAGGCGGCCCAGCCTCCGAGCGAGCGCAGCGTCGTGCGGTCGGACACCTCGAGCACGTCGGGGTTGAAGCCGCGCAGGACGCCCCTCAGCTCGCGCAGTCGGGAGATCACGCGGTAGCCGCCGCTCAGGGGCAGGACCGGGCTCTGGAGGGTGATGCGCCGTCCGTACTCGGTCAGCTCGTCCGAGTCCTGCGCTCCCGGCACGACGAGCAGCACCTTGTGGCCGCGCTCCACGTAACCCCGACCGAGCGCGTGCATCGCGGTGCGCAGGCCCCCGGACGTGGGCCCGTAGAAGTTCGCGATGTGCGCGATGCGCATCAGCGCACCACCTCCTCGTCCGCCCAGTCCCAGGGGCGGTCCGGAAGGGCGTCGTGACGTTCGATCGCCTCGGCGTAGAGGTCCAGCAGGCCGTCGCACACCTTCTCCCACGTGCGGCCCTCGACCGAGACACGTGCGTGGTTGCCGAAGCGCAGGCGCTGCTCGTCGTTGTCCACGAGGGCGCGCACGTATTCGACCATCTCGTCGAGGTGGCCGGGATGGTAGAGGAAGCCGGTCTCGCCGTGGTCGACGAGGTCGATCGGGCCTCCGCGCCTCGGCGCGATCACCGGGACTCCCGAGGCGAGCGCCTCCTGGATCGTCTGGCAGAAGGTCTCGAGCTCGCCGCAGTGCACGAACAGGTCGAAGGAGGCGGTCGCCTGCGCTAGCTCCTCGCCGCTGAGGAAGCCGGTGAACGTCGCGTCGGGCAGCATCGCCTCGAGCTTGGGGCGCGACGGCCCCTCGCCGACGATGACCACCTTGATGCCAGGGATCGCGGCGAGCCGACCCAGGTCCTCGACCCGCTTCTCCGCGGCGAGGCGGCCGACGTAGCCGACGATGATCTCGCCGTTCGGGGCCCACTCCTCGCGGAGGGCCGGGGAGCGCTTGGCCGGGTTGAAGCGCGCGGCGTCGACGCCCCGCGGCCACAGGCGCAGCTGCTCGACTCCGAGCTGCTCGAGCTGCAGCATCGCGTACGTGGAAGGCACGAGGTTGAGGTCCGCGCGCTGGTGGATGTTGCGCACCCGGTTCCACAGGATGCCCTCGCCCCAGCCCATCCGGTACCGGTCCGCGTAGGACGGCACCTCGGTCTGGTAGACGGCGACGGTCGGCAGCCCGAGGTCGCTGCTGGCCTTCACCGCGGTCCAGCCGAGCACGAACGGGCTCGCGAGATGGACGACGTCGGGGGAGTAGTCCTCGAGGATGCGCGACAGCCGACCGGTGCCCGACAGCGCGACGCGCACGTCGTGGTAGCCGGGCCAGCCCATCGCGGGAAGACGGGTGATCGAGGCGATGCCGTAGCGGACGGGGCCGCGCGCGCCGCGGGACTCGGGGGCGATCACCATCGCCTCGTCACCCCGCCGGGTCAGGTGCTCGATGACACGGAGAAGAGAGTTCGTCACGCCGTTGCTGTGCGGCAGGAACGACTCTGCGACCAGCGCTACCTTCATGGCCCCATTGTCACGCCGCCTGGTGTCCGTTCGGTGAGGGTTCGGCGTGTGGCGCATGAACGATAGGTGACGGGCAGGTGGCGGCGCGGACGGTGTTCAATGGCGGTATGAGGACCTCGCTGCTTCGATCCGCGCTCGCGCTGACGCTCGCGCTCGTCGTGATGCTCCCTGGTGGCGCCGCGTATGCGCACACGGCGCTCGTGAGCACCGACCCCGAGGACGGCGCCGAGCTGTCGTCGCTCGACGAGGTGACGCTCGAGTTCTCCGGCGTCGTGCTGGACCTGGGAACCACGCTCGCGCTCGTCCAGGGCGACGAGCGGATCGAGCTCGAGCCCGAGTTCCCGTCCGAGACGACGGTCACGGCCGCGGTCTCCGACCTCGCGCCCGGGCAGTGGTCGCTCGTGTTCCGCGTGGTCGCGGAGGACGGACACCCGCTTGAGGGGCAGGTGGACTTCACGCTCGTGGGAACCGAGGCGACGGATGACGGGACGACGGACGACGGGACGACGAGCGAGCCCACCGCGACCGCCGCATCGTCCCCGTCCGCGACCTCGGAGGAAGGCGCATCGTCCGTGTCGGCGTCCCCGACGCCCATCGCCGCCGAGATCTCGGCCACCGCGGAGCCGTCGCCCAATCCCACGGTCATGCCCGCCGAGGAGGCGGACGCGACCGGTGGCTGGGCGCGGCTGCTCGGGGTCGCGGTGCTCATCGCGGTCGCCGCGGTCGCCATCGTGTGGGCGCGCAGGCGCGGTGACGGCGAGGACGGAGACGATGAGGGCGCTGACGGCGACGATGCCGGCGCTGAGCCAGGTGCGAGGTGACCGCCCTTCCCCCGATCGCGCCGTCGGGCACTCCACGGTGGCGGCTGCCTGACAGTGCCCGGTCGCCGCACCCCGCCGCGGTGCTGTCGGGGTTCATCGTCGCCGGATTCGGCATCGCCCTCACGCAGGGCGGTGCCTCGGCCGTCATCCAGGACCAGGTGCGGACGCTCGACACCTCGGTCGACATGATCGGGTACACGATCATGGCCTACGCGCTCGGCGTCGTCGTGGGTGCGCCGCTGCTCATGGTCGGGCTCGCGGGCTGGGGTCGACGGCGCCTGCTGATCGCGATGTCGGCGGCGTTCGTCGTGACCTCGGCGCTGACCGCGCTGGCCCCGAACGTGGGGACGCTGCTCGTCGTGAGGTTCCTGGCGGGGCTGCCCCACGGCGCGCTGCTCGGCACCGCCGCGTACGTCGGCATGCTCGCGGTCGGCCGCGAGCGGCGCGGCACCGCGATCGCGGTCATCATGTACGGGCTCACCGCGGCCACGATCGTCGGCGTGCCCGCGATGCAGTGGGGCTCGGAGGCCTTCGGGTGGCGCGCGACGTACTGGGCCGTCGCGGCAGTCGGCCTCCTGGGGCTGGTGCTGATCTGGGCGTTCACGCCGCGCGTGCCGGGGACGCGGGGGACCACCTTCGTGGGCGAGCTGTCCGCGCTGCGCGGCCGCGCGCTGTGGATGTCCGTGCTGACCATCGTCACGGGTTTCGCCGGCCTCGGCGCCGTGCAGTCGTACATGGTGCCGCTGCTCGAGGAGACCAACGGCTTCAGGCCGACCGCGGTCACCGTGACCCTCGCCCTGTTCGGCATCGGGATGACCGTCGGCGCGGCGGTCGGAGGTGCGCTCACGAACAGGAGCACCCTGCTCGCGGCCCGCGTCGGGCTGTTCGGGCTCGCCTCGTCGCTCCTGCTCCTGGGGCTGCTCGGGCGGACCGGCTGGCCGACCGTGGTGCTCCTCGTCGCGCTCGGCGCATTCGTCCAGGTGTTCAGCCAATCGGCGCAGACGCGGCTCATGGACGTCATCCACGCCTCGCCCTCACTCGGCGCAGCGCTGTCGCATTCGGCCCTCAACGCGGCCACCGTGCTCGGCTCGGGGCTCGGCGCCGTCCTCATCGCGCTCGGGCTCGGCTACCTCGCGCCCGCATGGCTCGCCCTCGTGGGCGCGATCGTCGCGATCGTGCTCGTCATGGGGGCCGGGTTCAGGGACGTGGACCCGGCGCGGTGAGCGCCGTGCGTCCACGACGTGGGACGATGGTGGGATGCATCTGAGACTCGGCACGCGCGGCAGCGCGCTCGCGACGACGCAGTCTCAGCACGTCGCGGACGCGATCGTCGCCGCCGCGGCGGAGCGCGGCATCGAGGCCGAGGTCGAGCTCGACATCGTCACGACCCACGGCGACGTGTCGCGGGCGTCGCTTGTCGGGCTGTCGCAGACCGGGGTCTTCGTCAATGCGCTGCGCGACCACCTTCTCGACGGCGGCTGCGACCTGCTCGTGCACTCCCTCAAGGACATCCCGGTCGAGCCGGCTGAGGGGCTTGACGTCGCGGCGATCCCGCCGCGCGAGGAGCCACGCGACGCGCTGTGCACCATGGGTCCGCTGCTCGCCGAGCTGCCATCGGGAGCGCGCATCGGCACCGGCTCGCCGCGCCGGGCCGCGCAGCTGCGGCGAGCCCGCGCGGACGTCGAGATCGTCGACATCCGTGGCAACGTCGACACGCGGCTCGCGCGGATCGAGGCCGACCTCGATGCGGTCGTGCTCGCGGGCGCGGGGCTGAGCCGGCTCGGCCGGCTCGAGTCGGCCACCGAGCTCATCCCGCTGGATGTCATGGTTCCCGCCCCTGGGCAGGGGGCTCTCGCCGTCGAGATCCGCCACGATGCCGACCCCGTGCTGAGGGAGCTGGTGGCCTCGCTCGACGACGCCTCGACACGCGCCTCGGTCACTGCCGAGCGTGCCGCGCTCGCGGTGCTCGAGGCGGGCTGCTCCGCGCCGGTCGGGGCCTACGCCACGGTCGAGGGCGGCGAGCTGAGCCTCCACCTCAGGGTGACGAACACGGCCGGCACCCTCCAGCTCAACGAGATCGCCCGAGGACCGGCACTGGAGGCCTCGGCCGTGGGCCGCGCAGCCGCGCACGCGCTGCTGGGTCGCGGCGCCGCGCGGCTCATGGGGGCACGATGACGACGCAGTCCTTCACGGGAGTGCGTGTCCTGGTGCCGGTCACCGCCGAGCGTCGCGAGATGGCCGAGCGCCTGCGCGCCGCCGGTGCCGTCGTCGACGAGGCGCGTTTCATCGCGATCGAGGGGCCGGCGGAGCCAGCGGCCCTGGACGATGCGGTGAGGGCGTGGTGCGACGGGGAGTATGCGTGGCTCGCGGTCACGAGCCGCAACGCGGTGCTCGCGATGCGGGCCTCCGCGCGAGCCCAGGGCAGGAGCCTATCGGAGCCGCTGCCACGATCCCGGGTCGCGACGGTGGGGGAGGCGACCAGGTCCGTATGCGCCGAGGTGGGCCTCGAGGTGTCGTTCGTCCCCCAGGGACGTCAATCGGCGGCCGGGATCGCGAAGGAGCTGCCCGCGGGCGAGGGACGTGTGCTGGTGCCGCTCGGCAACCTGGCGGCCCCGACGCTGCCGCGCGGCCTCGCGCGACGCGGCTGGCAGGTGGACGAGGTGGAGGCGTACCGCACGATCGACGGGCCAGGCGCGTCGGAGTCCACCCTTGCGGCGCTGCGAGGCGGCGAGGTCGACGCCGTGCTGCTCACGTCGGGCTCCGTGGCCGAGCGACTCGCCTCGCAATGCGCCGACGTGCCGGTGTCCACCATGATGGTGGCCATCGGGGAGACGACGGCAGCGGCCGCACGCGCGGCGAGCCTGCGCATCGACGCGGTCGCCGGCGAGCCGAGCCATGACGGCATCGCGGACGCGCTCGCGTCCGTGCTCGCCGCGAAGGGAGACCGCACCACCGTGGAGGGAGAGCGATGAGCCTGTCGAGGAGGCCGCGGAGGCTGAGGACCACGCCGGCGATGCGCCGCCTGGTGCGTGAGGTGCGGCCGCAAGCCGCCCAGCTGGTGCTGCCGCTGTTCGTGCACGAGGACCTGTCCGAGGCGCGCGAGATCACGTCGCTGCCAGGGGTGTCCCAGCTGCCGCTGTCGGACGTGCGAGGAGTGGTCGAGGCCGCTGTCGACGCGGGGATCGGCGGCGTCATGCTCTTCGCGATCCCATCGGTGCGCGACGCCGAGGGGTCGGCCGCGTGCGAGGCGGACGGGATCCTCAACCTCGCGATCGCCGAGGCCGTCGCGGCGGCCGGCGACCGCATCGTCGTGATGGCGGACCTGTGCCTCGACGAGTTCACGGACCACGGTCACTGCGGCGTCCTCGACGCCGCGGGCAACGTCCACAACGACGCGACCGTGCTCGTGTACCAGCGGATGGCGCTCGCGCAGGCTCGCGCGGGTGCTCACGTGCTGGGGCTCAGCGGGATGATGGACGGTCAGGTCGCCGCGATCCGTGACGCGCTCGACGAGGACGGCTTCACCGAGGTCTCGCTGCTCGCGTACGCGGCCAAGTACGCCTCCGCGTTCTACGGGCCCTTCCGCGAGGCGGTCGACAGCCAGCTCCAGGGGGACCGTCGCAGCTACCAGATGGATCCCGCGAACCGCCGCGAGGGAGCGCTCGAGGCCGCCCTCGATGAGGCCGAGGGCGCCGACATCGTCATGGTCAAGCCCGCGCTGCCGTACCTCGACGTCGTGGCCGACGTCGCCGCCCAGTCCGCCGTGCCCGTCGCGGCCTACCACGTGTCGGGCGAGTACGCCCAGATCGAGGCGGCTGCCGCGAACGGCTGGATCGACCGTCGCGCCTCGCACCTCGAGGCGCTCACGTCGATGGTCCGCGCCGGCGCGGACATCGTCGTCACCTATGCCGCACTGGACCTCGCGGCCTGGCTGAAGGAGCACGCATGAAGCCCGTCTCGTCGCAGCTGAAGACGAAGATGAACCGCTTGGGGCTGCGCACCCTGCGCGGCGAGAAGGCGTGGGAGGAGCGCGCGGCCGCCATCATGCCCGGCGGCGTCAACAGCCCCGTGCGCGCGTGGAACGGCGTGGGCGGCCACCCGCTGCCCATCTCGTCGGCCAAGGGTGCGATGATCACCGACGCCGCGGGGCGCGAGTTCATCGACCTCGTCGACTCGTGGGGAGCGGGCATCGTCGGTCATGCGCACCCGCAGGTCGTGTCGGCCGTGCGTGCGGCCGCCTCCGACGGGCTGAGCTTCGGCGCGACCACCGAGGCGGAGGTCGAGCTCGCCGAGGAGATCCGCGCGCGCTACGCGCCCGCGCAGAAGGTGCGCCTCGTGTCGACCGGCACCGAGGCGACGATGACGGCGCTGCGCATCGCTCGCGCCGCCACCGGGCGCGACGTGATCGTGAAGTTCGCCGGCTGCTACCACGGCCACTCCGACGCGCTGCTGGTGGCGGCGGGCTCGGGCCTCGCGACCTCGGGTGTCCCCGACTCCGCGGGCGTCACCGCTGCCGTGGCCAAGGACACCATGGTGCTGCCGTACGGTGACGTCGACGCGCTTACCGACGCCTTCGCAGAGCATGGCTCCCGCATCGCGGCCGTGATCGCGGAGGCGATCCCCGCGAACATGGGTGTCATCGCGCCGCCAGAGGGCTTCCACCGCCTGATCGCGCAGCTGTGCCGTAACGAGGGCGCCGTCTTCATCCTCGACGAGGTGCTGTCCGGCTTCCGTGCGGGGCCGGCGGGCGGCTGGGGCCTCGAGCGGGACGCGGACGCCGCCGCCGGCCGCGACCCCTGGACACCGGACCTCGTCACCTTCGGCAAGGTCATCGGCGGCGGCCTGCCCGTCGCGGCGGTCGCGGGTCGCGCGGACCTCATGGACCTGCTCGCGCCGCTCGGCGCGGTGTATCAGGCGGGAACGCTGTCCGGGAACCCGGTCGCGGTGGCCGCGGGCCTCACGACGATGCGCCTGCTCGACGACGACGCCTACGCGCACCTCGCGAAGATCTCGACCCTGCTGCGCCGCGGCGTGAGCGAGCAGCTCGACGCCGCGGGCGTCCCGCACGCCGTGGGCCGCGCGGGCACGCTGTTCTCGATCTTCCTCGGGCTCGACGAGCCGCCCCTGACCTTCGACGAGGTCTCCGAGCAGGACGCCCTGCGGTACTCCGACATGTTCCACTCGCTGCGATCCAGCTCCGTCGCGCTGCCCCCGAGCGCGTACGAGGCCTGGTTCGTGTCGCTCGCGCACACCGAGGCGCACGTCGACCGCGTGATCGACGCCGTCAAGTCCTGGGGAGGGCGTGAGGCCAAGGCCCCGTGACATGGGCGGTGGCTGGCTGATGCTCGTCGGCGGTACGCGGCCGGTGGGCGACTTCTCACCGATGCGAACTCCTCGACGTGAGGTTTCCGTGGCGGTCCAAGCATGTTCGCGGAACCCGAACTGCTACCGCACAAGTGGCTATCGAACCTGGTAGACAATTGAACTAACAGGTTCCCTGCGGGGGCGGTGGCTGTTCTCACAGCGCGCTCCGAGCGGGGGTGAGAACTCTGTCGCGAGAGTTTCACACCCGGGTGCAGTTAGATGAAACGTCACCTACCTAGTGTCGTCATTGTCCGATTCGACCGGTGCTCCACCTCGGAGCCCGACGGGCAGGTCCTGGGAGGGGCAATGACGATCTCTGACAAGGCCGAGGCTCTCGACATTGAGCCCGGAGTCATCGGCAAGGGGCGCTGGATCGAGCGCTGGATGCCCGAGAACGAGCTGTTCTGGGAGTCGCGAGGCAAGAAGATCGCGTTCCGCAACCTCGTGTTCTCGATCGTGGCGGAGCACATCGGATTCTCCGTGTGGCTGCTGTGGTCGATCGTGGTCGTGCGCATGTACGGCACCTTCGACGCGACGACAGGCGAGCTCGTAGCCGCCGGTGCGAACGGCTGGGCGCTGACCGCCAGCCAGGGCTTCACGCTCCTCGCGACGGCCTCCGGCGTCGGCGCGTTCCTGCGGATTCCCTACACGTTCGCTGTCCCGATCTTCGGCGGCCGAAACTGGACCGTCATCTCGGCGCTCCTGCTGCTGGTCCCCACTCTCGGTCTCGCCTGGGTCGTGCAGGACCCGACCACGCCATTCTCCGTGCTCGTGCTCGTCGCTGCGACAGCGGGCTTCGGTGGCGGAAACTTCGCCTCCTCGATGGCGAACATCACCTTCTTCTACCCTGAGAAGGAGAAGGGCTGGGCGCTCGGCCTGAACGCGGCCGGCGGCAACATCGGTGTGGCCGTCGCGCAGAAGCTCGTCCCGCTCGTCATCGGTATCGGCGCTCTGGGCCTCTCGGCCGCGGGACTGGTGTACGTGCCGCTCGCGCTCGCGGCCGCCATTCTCGCGTTCCTGTTCATGGACAACCTGCGCGAGGCGAAGGCGGACCCCAAGCCCACCGCGAAGTCGCTCCAGCACGGCCACACCTGGCTCATGGCCTTCCTGTACATCGGAACCTTCGGATCGTTCATCGGCTACTCGGCCGCGTTCCCCACGCTGCTCACCGTGGTCTTCGAGCGTGCCGACATCGCTCTGGGATGGGGCTTCCTCGGTGCACTGCTGGGCTCGCTGTCCCGGCCGTACGGCGGCAGGCTCGCCGATCGCATCGGAGGTTCCATCGTCACGGTCATCTCGTTCGTCGTGATGGCGGCAGCCGGCTACACCGCGGTGCTCGGCGTGCAGCAGAAGTCGCTCGCGATCTTCTTCGCCAGCTTCATGGTCCTGTTCGTCGCGACCGGCATCGGCAACGGCTCGACCTACCGCATGATCCCGTCGATCTTCTCCCGGCTCCACGCGGCGAAGGGCGAGGACACCGACGAGAGCCGCCTCGATTTCAAGCGTCAGTCTGCCGGGGCCGTCGGCATCATCTCCGCGGTCGGCGCATTCGGCGGCTTCGCGATCCCGTTCGTCTACAAGATCTCCAAGGAGATGTCCGGCACGATCGTCCCCGCTCTCCAGATCTACGTGGTGGTCTTCCTTGCGATGGCCGCGATCACCTGGCTGGCGTACCTGCGCAAGGGCGCCACGATGAGGAACGTCTGACATGACCACCCCTCAGGGTGTGGCGGCGCCGGGAACCGCTCCCGGCGCCGCCGTCGCCACCCACTGCCCGTACTGCGCCCTCCAGTGCGCGCAGACGCTCACGCCCACGCCGGGCGGACGCCTGCCGGTCACTGTCACCGGTCGCGACTTCCCGACCAACCGTGGGGGCATGTGTCAGAAGGGCTGGAGCTCGCCTGAGGTGCTGGCGGCTCCTGACAGGTTGACGACGCCGCTGCTCAGGGACGTCAAGGGTGGCGCTCTCCGTGAGGCCTCGTGGGGAGAGGCGCTCGACCTGATCGTCGGCAGGATCCGCGAGACCCAGGAGCGCCACGGGCGGGACGCGGTCGCGATCTTCGGCGGCGGCGGCCTGACCAACGAGAAGGCGTACGCGCTCGGCAAGTTCGCCCGCGTCGCCCTCCGCACCCCCTACATCGACTACAACGGCCGGTTCTGCATGTCGTCCGCCGCCGCGGCCTCCAACCGCGCGTTCGGCATGGACCGGGGGCTCGGCTTCCCGCTCGAGGACGTGGGCGGCGCCGACGCCGTCCTCATCATGGGCTCCAACGTCGCCGTCACCATGCCGCCGCTCGTGCAGCACCTCGCCGGCGTGCGCTCGCGCGGCGGGCTGATCTACGCCGACCCGCGACGCACCGCCACCGCCAGGCTGACCGACAGCGGCGCGGGCGTGCACCTCCAGATCGTCCCAGGCACGGACATGGCAGTGTTGCTGAGCCTTCTCCACATCCTCATCGACGAGGGCCTGGTGGACGCCGAGTACCTCGCGAAGCGAGTATCGGGATACGAAGCCATCCGGATCTCGGTGAGCGCCTGGTGGCCCGAGCGCGCCGAGCAGGTCACCGGTGTCGGCGCGGAGACCCTGCGCCGCACCGCGCGCCTGCTCGCCGCCGCGAGCCCCGCCCGCGGCGGACGCGGCGCCTACATCCTCACCGGACGTGGCATGGAGCAGATGGCATCCGGCACAGCTGCCGTCACCGCGGCGATCAACCTGGCGCTCGCACTGGGACTCCCGGGCCGCGAGGGCTCTGGGTACGCACCCATCACGGGTCAGGGCAATGGTCAGGGCGGTCGCGAGCACGGGCTCAAGGCAGATCAGCTTCCCGGCTACACCTCGATCGCCGACCCGGTGCGCCGGGCGCACGTCGCCGGCGTGTGGGGCGTCGACCCGGAGTCGCTGCCCGGTCCCGGCGTCCCGGCGGTCGAGCTGCTGCGCCGGCTGGGTGCCCAGAACGGTCCGCGCGCGCTGCTCGTCCACGGCTCCAACATCGCGGTGTCGGCGCCCAACGCCGACGAGGTCAAGGAGGCCCTGATGCGCCTCGACCTGCTTGTCGTCGCCGACCTGGTACCGTCCGAGACCGCGGAGCTCGCCGATGTCGTCCTGCCTGTCACCCAATGGGCGGAGGAGGACGGCACCATGACCAACCTGGAGGGGCGCATCCTGCGCCGCCGCAAGGTCGCCGACGCCCCGGGCGAGGCGCGCTCCGAGCTGTGGATCCTGGCGGAGCTCGCGCGCCGTATGCAGGTCGACGGCTTCAGCGAGGAGCCGTCCGCGGTGTTCGACGAGCTCGCACGCGCGTCCGCTGGCGGCCCCGCGGACTACTCGGGCGTCACCTACGCGCGCCTCGACGCAGGGGAGCAGATCCACTGGCCGTGCCCCGCGTCGGACGACGCCCATCCCGGTACCCCTCGCGTCTTCCTCGAGTCGTTCCCCACGCCCGACGGGCGCGCCCGCATGATCGCCGTCGAGTACGTCGGACCCAGGGACGATGTGCGGGTTGAGGCTCCCGTCTACCTGGTCACCGGTCGCGTGCTCACGCAGTACCAGTCCGGGGCTCAGACCCGTCGCGTGGGAGAGCTCATCGACGCCGATCCGCTGCCCTACGTCGAGATCCACCCCTCGCTCGCCGAGTCGTACCGGATCGAGGACGGCGCGCTCGTTGAGCTCACGACCGCGCGGGGCAGCGTCCAGCTCACCGCCAGGCTCTCCGCCGATACGCGACCCGACACGGTCTTCGTGCCGTTCCACTGGCCGAGCAGCGCCAACGTGCTGACGAACGATGCCACCGATCCCACGTCCGGGATGCCCGAGTTCAAAGTCTGTGCCGTGGCGTTGCGCGCGGTCGTCGTCAAGGAGGAGGTCGGCGCATGAGGAGGATCGTCGTGATCGGCGACGGGATGGTCGGATCCCGCTTCGCTGAGCAGATCGTGGAGGCCGACGAGGGCATCCACGTCACGCTGCTGGGCAAGGAGCCGATCCCCGCGTACAACCGGGTGCTGCTGTCGAGCGTCGTCGCTGGTACCAAGAGTGCCGACCTGCTTCACATCGCGAAGCAACACCCGCGGGTGCTGCGGCTCACGGGTGTGGCTGCAGCGACGATCGACCGCGACCTGATGCGGGTGATCGACAGCAACGGACGATCGCACCCCTACGCCGAGCTCGTGATCGCGACAGGCTCGGTCGCGAGAGTTCCCGCCATCCAGGGCGTCGCCGACTCGGGCGGTCTGATCGACGGAGTCTTCGTCCTCAAGGACATGGCCGATGCGGAGGGCATCGTGGCTTCCGCCGGCCGCGCCCGCCGAGCCGTCGTCCTCGGCGCCGGCGTGCTGGGGCTCGAGGTCGCCACGGGCCTCGCCCGGCGGGGCGTCGTCGTGAAGCTCGTTCACATCGCCGAACGACTCATGGAGCGCCAGCTCGGCTGGGAGGCCTCGGCCGTCGCCGAGTCCGGCTTGCGCAGGCTCGGCATCGACTCGCACACGGGCGCCTCCCTCGCCCGTGTGCAGACCACTCGCGGGCGCGTCACCTCGGTGCGACTCGAGGACGGCTCGGAGATGCTCACCGACATGGTGGTGATGTGCGCCGGCACCATTCCGGAGACCACGCTCGCCAGGAACGCCGGCCTCGTGTGCGAGCGAGGCATCGTCGTCGACGACCAGCTCGCCACGTCCGACCCGCACATCCGTGCGATCGGCGACTGCGCGCAGCCCCCGGGCGGTGCACGTGGACTTGTCGCCCAGGGCTGGCAGCAGGCGACCATGCTCGTCGCGGCGCTCACCGGTGCGCAGGTGCAGGCGGCCGATACCGCCGCCACGGCGGACGTCGTGCGGGTCAAGGCGAGCGGCATGGCGATGGTCGCGATGGGCGTGTGCGGCGACTTCGACCGTGCCGATCCCCGCTACCGCGTGCTCAGCCTCAAGGATCCTGAGGGCGGCCGCTTCGTCGAGGTCGTCGTCTCTGGCGGCCAGCTCGTCGGCGCCACCTGCATCGGCGACGCCGACGTCGCGGCGACCCTCAGCGCCCTCTACACACGTCAGCTCCCGGTGCCGTCGGACCCGGCGCAGCTGATGATCAAGGCTCTCGCGGGTGGCGGCGCCCCCGCCGCCACCCGGGATCCAGCCGACCTGAAGGACGACGAGAAGGTCTGCAACTGCAACACCGTCACCGCCGGGCGCATCCGTGAGGCCGTCGCCGACGGCTGCAGCACGGTGAAGGACGTCGCCTCTCGTACCCGCGCCACCACCGGCTGCGGCGACTGCACCTCGCTCGTCGAGGGCCTCATCTCCTGTCATCGCTCGCCCTCCACCAGCCCCGCGGCCGTCGCCGCAGTCCCCCAAGGAGCCTGACATGTCTCAGCACATCGTCGTCATCGGCGCGGGCATGATCGCCCAGCGCTTCGTCGAGGCCCTCGTCGACCGCGACCAGGACTCGGACTTCCACGTCACCGTGATCGGTGAGGAGCAATACCTGCCGTACGACCGCATCGGCCTGTCCCGCATCTTCGCGGGCGACGACCCGTCGTCGCTCACGCTGGGCGAGCCGATGCTGTGGGCGAACTCGAAGGTGAAGCTGCGTCGCGGCGTGCGGGCCACGCGCATCGACCGCGCGTCGCGCGAGGTTCACCTGGACGACGGCTCGGAGCTGCCGTACGACCAGTTGGTGCTCGCGACGGGAAGCTACGCGTGGATGCCTCCGATCCACGGCTCGACTCTGGAGGGCGTGTTCCTGTACCGCACGGTCGAGGACGTGGCGCGGATCCAGGAGTGGGCGGCGAAGGTCTCGGCCTCGGGTCGCGAACCCCGCGGCATCGCGCTCGGCGGCGGTCTGCTCGGACTTGAAGCCGCAGGCGCGCTCAAGGCCATGGGCATCGGCACGACGGTGGTCCAGGCCTCCGACCGGCTCATGAACGTCCAGGTCGATGAGGGTGGCGGTCACGCGCTGACCCGCCTGATCGAGCGCCTGGGGGTGGAGGTACGGCTCAACGCATTCTCCGACACATTCCTGGGAAACGACGACGGTGAGATCGCCGGACTGCGGTTCACGGACGGCGAGGAGATCCCCGCGGACATCGTGGTGGTGTCGACGGGCGTGCGGCCCCGCGACGAGCTCGCCCGCGACGCGGGGCTGGAGATCGGCGAGCGCGGCGGCGTGGTCGTCGACGACTCGTGCCGCACCTCGGACCCTCACGTCTGGGCGATCGGGGAGGTCGCGAACATCCAGGGAGCCTGCTGGGGCCTGGTCGCTCCAGGCAACACGATGGCGGAGGTCGCCGTCGACTCGCTGCTCGGCGGCGCCTCCCAGTTCCCGGGCGCTGACGTCTCCACCAAGCTCAAGCTGCTCGGCGTGGATGTCGCGAGCTTCGGCGATGCCTTCGCGCGCACGCCCGGCGCTCTCGAGCTCGTGTATTCGGATCCCGTCGCCGGCGTCTACAAGAAGCTCGTCATGACGGACGACGCGCGGACGCTGCTGGGAGGCATCCTCGTCGGTGACGCGACGGCCTACGCGAGCCTGCGCCCCATGGTCGGCGCCGAGTTGCCCGGCGACCCGTCGGTGTGGCTCCTGCCCGAAGGTGGCGGCGGCGAGAAGCCGCAGCTCGAGCTGCCCGACGCGGCTGCGGTCTGCTCGTGCAACAACGTCACCGCGGGAACGATCCGTGGTGCGGTCGCCGACCACGAGTGCCACGACCTCTCCTCCGTGAAGGCGTGCACCAAGGCGGGCACGTCCTGCGGATCGTGCATCCCGCTCGTGAAGAAGGTCATGGGCGAGGAGATGGCAAAGCAGGGCCTCGTCGCCTCGAATGCGCTGTGCGAGCACTTCGCGATGAGTCGCGCCGAGCTGTTCCAGGCGGTCCAGGTGGCCGAGCTCGACTCGTTCAGCGCGATCGTCGAGCGCTTCGGCTCCGGCCGCGGATGCGATATCTGCAAGCCGACGGTCGCGTCGATCCTCGCGAGCCTGTACAACCGCCACGTGCTCGCCGAGGGGCGCGCGGGGCTGCAGGACACCAACGACCGTGTCATGGCGAACATGCAGAAGGACGGCACGTACTCCGTCGTGCCGCGCATCCCCGGCGGCGAGATCACGCCGGAGAAGCTCATCGTGATCGGCCAGGTCGCGAAGGACTTCGACCTCTACACGAAGATCACCGGCGGTCAGCGCATCGACATGTTCGGCGCCCGGCTCGAGCAGCTCCCGGCGATCTGGAGCCGCCTGGTCGAAGCCGGCTTCGAGTCAGGTCACGCCTACGGCAAGTCGCTCCGCACGGTCAAGTCATGCGTGGGCTCCACCTGGTGCCGCTACGGCGTCCAGGACTCCGTGGCCATGGCGATCGCGCTCGAGCTGCGGTACCGCGGGTTGCGGAGCCCTCACAAGCTCAAGCTCGGCGTCTCGGGCTGCGCGCGCGAGTGCGCCGAGGCGCGAGGCAAGGATGTGGGGGTCATCGCGACGGAGAAGGGCTGGAACGTCTATGTGGGTGGCAACGGAGGCTTCACCCCGCGCCACGCCGAGCTGCTCGCGGAGGATCTCGACGATGAGTCGCTGTTCAGGGTGATCGACCGGTACCTGATGTTCTACATTCGCACGGCCGATCGCCTGCAGCGCACGGCGCCCTGGCAGGAGGACTTCGAAGGCGGCCTCGAGCGACTCAAGGAGATCATCCTTGACGACGCGCTCGGCATCTGCGAAGAGTTGGACGAGCACATGTCCCGCCACATCGGCTCCTACGAGGACGAGTGGGCTGCGGTGCTGCGTGACCCAGAGCGACTCAAGCAGTTCGCAAGCTTCGTGAACGCCCCCGAGACCCCCGACCCGTCGCTCGCCTACGTCGAGAGCCGCGGGCAGCGTCGCCCGGCCACCCGCGAGGAGCGGGAGTCCGGCCCCGTCCTCATCGCTCCGACCACCCTGGAGGTCCGCTCATGACCGCGACAGTGGGAACCGGCCGCCTGGTGCGTGTCTGCGCCCTTGACGACCTGACGCCCGAGCTCGGCGCTGCCGCCCTGGTGGCGGGGGAGCAGGTCGCCCTGTTCCGCTTGGCCGACGGGTCGGTCCACGCCGTGCAGAACCTGTGCCCGTTCTCCGGGGCGTACGTCATGAGCCGGGGGATCACGGGCTCGAAGGGCGACGAGCCGACGATCGCAAGCCCGATCTACAAGCAGGTGTTCTCCTTGATCACAGGATCGTGCCTGGTGACCATGGACAAGGAACCGGTGGACAGTGGCGAGGGCGGCTTGGCGGTCTTCCGGGTCGTGGTCGACAATGGCGACGTGATGGTGGAGTCGAAGGAAGCCGAGTGACGGCGCTGTTCGGCCTGGCGCTCTCAGGGCGACAGGTCCTTGTGGTCGGCGCGGGCAAGGTCGCGTCGCGGCGCGTGCGCAGGTTCCTGGCCGAGGGTGCGCTTGTGCGCGTCGTCGCGCCCGAGGCGTCCGACGATGTACTGCGGCATGCGCAGCATGGGGACCTGGAGTACGTGGCGAGGGAGGTCGTCGCGGGTGACCTGGACGACGCCTGGTTCGTGCTCGCCGCGACCGACGAGCCCGCCGTGAACTCGACCGTCGTCGGGTGGGCGGACGAACGTCGGATCTTCAGCACCGACGCGTCCGACGGCTCGCGCGGCTCGGCGCGTCAGGCCGCGTCGTCCCAGCACGGCGACCTCGCGATCGGTGTGGTGTCCACGGAGACTCCCGACCCGGCGCGCATCCGCGCGGTGCGCGACTCGATCGCCGCGCACATCGACGCGGGCGGAGTGGACCTGCGGCGCCAGCGACCCCAGCAGGGCAGGGTGATCCTGGTGGGCTCCGGGCCCGGCGACCCGTCGCTCATCACGGTGCGCGGACGCCAGGCTCTCTCCGAGGCCGACGTGGTGGTCACCGACAGGCTCGGCGCCACCGAGCTTCTCGTCACCGTTCCGTACGACGTCGAGGTGATCAATGTCGGCAAGTCGCCTGACAATCACCCGGTGCCGCAGCATGAGATCAACGACCTCCTCGTGGACCGCGCGAAGCAGGGGAAGGTGGTCGTGCGACTCAAAGGCGGAGACCCGTTCGTCTTCGGACGCGGAGGCGAGGAGGTCCACGCATGTCTCGCGGCGGAGATCCCCGTCGAGGTCGTACCCGGCGTCACATCGGCGCTGTCGGTGCCGGCGCTAGCGGGAATCCCTGTGACGCAGCGGCAGGTGGCGGGAACAGTCGTCGTGACGTCCGGGCATGCGGGTGCCGACGAGACCGCGGTGGCCGCGATGGTCGCAGGCGCGACCCTGGTCGTGCTGATGGGTGTCAGCGCGCTGCCCGACATCGTCGAGGCTGGCATCGAGGCCGGTGCGGACCCCCAGACGCCCGTCGCGATCATCGAGCGAGGGTCGACCCCGCACGAGAGGATCACTCGCTCCGTGCTGGTGGACGCTGTCCGTAGCGCAGGGGAAACCGGGGTGAAACCTCCCGCCATTATCGTGATCGGACAGGTGGCGAATCCCGGGCTCCTCGCCTCGGAGGTGGCGGCCACCCCACGCTCATAGGGGAGGCCCATGTCGACGCCAGGTGAACCGCTCGCCGGTTGCGTGATCGTGATCACCGCGGACCGTCGCAAGAGGGAGCTCGCCTCCGCGCTCGAGCGTCGAGGGGCGACGATCGTCCACGCGCCCGCGCTGTCGACGATCCCGCATCTCGACGACGCTCGGCTGATCGAGGACACGAAGAGGCTCATCGCCTCCCCTCCGGACGTCGTGGTGGCGACCACCGGTATCGGCTTCCGGGGCTGGATCGAGGCGGCCGATGCGGCGGGCCTGGTCGACGAGCTGCTTGGGGCCATGTCGAGCGCTCGGCTGATCGCGCGCGGTCCCAAGGCCCGCGGAGCGATTCAGGCCGCCGGTCTCGAGGCGGATTGGGTTGCTGAGTCCGAGACCTCCGCGGAGCTGCGCGACTACCTGCTCGCGGAGGGAATGGAGGGGCTCCGCGTCGCGGTGCAGCATCACGGCAATGGCGCTGATGGCCTCGATGAGGCGTTCGAGGCTGCCGGCGCGGAGGTGCAGAGCCTGCTCGTGTACGGCTGGGGACCGCCGCTTGACCCGAAGCCCCACGAGGAGTGGGTCGACAATGCCGCGGCCAGCCGCGCGGACGCCGTGGCGTTCACATCGGCGCCCGCCGCGTCGTCGTGGCTCGCGACCGTCGAGGAGCACGGCGTGATGGACGCGATGCGTGCACGGTCCGCGAGCGGACAGCTGATGCTCGCCGCCGTCGGGCCCGTGACGGCGGCGCCGCTGATCGAGGCGGGGATGCAGGTCGCGTTCCCCAGCCGTTGGCGGCTGGGCGCCCTGGTGCGCGAGCTCGTGAAGCACTACTCGGAGGCGGTGGCGGGGGTGTCGACGCCCGAGGGGATGCTCGTGATGAGGGCGACGTCCGCTGTGCTCGACGGCGAGGTCCTCCCGTTGACCCCGACGGGCTTGGAGATGCTGCGGGCGCTCGCCCGCGCGGGCGGCAGCGTCGTCACGCGCGACCAGCTCGCCGACATGCTGCCCGGAGCACAGGGCTCGAGTCACGCCGTCGACGCGGCGATCAATCGGCTGCGCGAGAATTCTGGATCGAAGGACTTGGTGAGAACAGTGGTGAAGCGTGGGTACGCGTTGGCGGTGAGCGTCGCATGAGCGCGCCGATCCTCATCGGCTGCGCTCACGGCACTCGCTCGGAGGCGGGACAGGCGACGATTCGCGCCCTGCTGGACGACGTGCGAGGCGCGTTGCCTGATGTGGACGTGCGGGAGGCGTACGTGGATGTCCACGGTCCCACGCTCGACGATGTCGTCGCAGGCATCGAGCCCCGCGGAGATGGCATCTCCGCGGTGGTCGTCCCGCTGCTGCTCGCGGGTGGTTATCACGTGTATCACGACATCGCTCAGGCGGTGAAGGGAAGGGGCGATGTGATCGCGGCGCCTCCGTTGGGGCCCGATGCCAGGCTCGTGCGCGTCGTCCTGGAGAGGCTCGAGGCCGTCGGCGCCTCGAAGGCGGCCACCGTGGTGCTCGCCCCTGCGGGGTCCTCCGACCCTCGATCGACGGCCGACACCGAGAGGACGGCTGACATGCTTCGCGCCGCCTGGGGAGGCCCTGTCCGCATCGGCTACGCCGCAGGCATGCATCCGAGCGTGCCGGATGCCGTCGCCGATGCGAAGGCGTTCGGCGAGGAGGAAGGCGTGGTCGTCGCCTCCTTCCTGCTCGCTCCCGGCGTCTTCCAGGAGCGGCTCGGTGAGTCCGGCGCGGACAGCGTGACGGATCCCCTGTCCCCGCATCGCCACCTCGTCGAGATCGTCGCCGAGAGGTACCGTCGGGCGTGTGATGGCTGATCCCTTCCTGCGCCAGCGGGTGCTGCGAGGCTTCGGCGATGCGGGCCAGGAGGCGCTTGCGGGCGCGCGCGTCGCCATCGTCGGTGTGGGTGGCCTTGGGTGCCCGGCCGCGCAGTACCTCGCCGCAGCCGGCGTCGGCTCCCTTACGCTCGTCGACTCCGACCGGGTCGCCGCCTCCAATCTCCACCGTCAGATCCTGTTCGGGCCGGATGATGTGGGTCGGCTCAAGGTCGACGCAGCCGTTGACGCGCTCAACAGGATCGCGCCGTGGTGCGCGGTGACGGAGGTGCCCGAGCGCCTCGCCGAGAGTTCCGCGGGTCTGCTCGCAGGCGTGGACATCGTGGTCGACGGCACGGATACGTGGGCGAGCCGACGTGCGGTCGCCTCCCTCGCGCGATCACGCGGTGTCCCTGTCGTGTGGGGTGCGGTTCAGGGTTGGTATGGGCAGGTGGCTGTGTTCGGCGGTGCTGTCGATCTCGCCGATGTCTACCCGCAGGAGGACGTCGGCGACCTGGACAGGTGCGACGGCCAGGGCGTCGTCGGAGTCGTCTGCGGTCAGGTCGGCACCTCGATGGCGCAGCGCGCGATGGCTCTCATCCTCGGCAACGACGCGGGCGAGGGGCGGCTCGATCAGCTCGACGGACGTACTGGTCGCTGGCGAGAGGTACGGGTCGGTGCCCGCACGCGGACCCATGCGTAGCGTTGCGGAGCATCGCGAGGACCTCCTCGCGCTCGTGAGTCCGATCGGTTCCGAGTCCGTCCTGCTCTCCGATGCGCTCGGACGGGTGCTGGCGGATGACGTGCTTGCGGCCGCCGACGCGCCGCCCTTCGACAACTCGGCGATGGACGGCTACGCCATCCGTGTGTCCGCCGGCGGCGTCGGCTCTTGGCGGGTCAGCCAGGACATCCCGGCGGGACGCATGCCGTCGGCGCTTGAGCCTGGAACGGTCGCCAGGATCATGACGGGTGCGCCGATGCCTGAGGGTGCCGATGCGGTGGTGCCCGTCGAGGATTCCGACGGGGGCATCGGCCAGGTCGAGCTGCGGACCTGGCCTGTCGTCGGACGGCATGTGCGGCCCGCCGGCGCGGACATGATCGCCGGTGCCGTGGTGGTGGGCGCCCCGCGGCTCCTGCGCGCGGCGGATCTCGCCGCGGCGGCGGCGGCGGGACAGCCACGTGTCACGGTGGCGCGTCGACCGCGCGTCTCCATCGTCGTCACCGGCGACGAGCTCGCCCCGCCGGGAGCGACGCTCACGGGCGCGGAGATCTACGACGCGAACTCGACGGTCCTGAGTGCTGCCGTGCGCGAGTGGGGCGGGGAGGTCGTCTCGGCGCAGAGGGTAGGCGACGGGCCGGCTGAGCTGCTCAGATCCCTCGAGGGCATCGAGGCGGATCTGATCGTGACCGCGGGCGGGGTGTCGGCGGGGGCCTATGACGTCGTCAAGGAGTCGCTCGCCTCTCGCGGAGTGACGTTCGGTCCGGTCGCCATGCAGCCGGGAAAGCCCCAAGGGTGGGGTGCACTCCATGGCGTCCCCATCGTCTGCGCCCCGGGGAACCCCGTGTCGGTGGCTGTCACGTTCCGGCTGTTCGTCGTGCCGATGCTGTGCGCGATGCTGGGAGTGCCGACGCCGCCGTTGCGTCGGCTGCCGGTGGTGGAGGGCTGGCGAAGCCCGCAGGGGAGGACTCAGGTGATGCCCGTGCGCATCCTTGACGATGCGGTCCTCCCCGCCACTGCCGGAGGGTCGGGGTCCAACCTTGTCGGATCTCTCGCGGCGGCCGACGCGTATGCTCTCGTGCCAGCCGAAGTCGAGATGGTGATGCCTGGCACTACCGTGGACGTCATGGGACTCGTGCCATGACCGGATTCACCCACCTCGACAGTGCGGGCCATGCCCGTATGGTCGACGTCACCCACAAGCAGCCGACCGAGCGTCGCGCGTCCGCGGAGGCATACGTGGCGGTCTCGCCGCAGGTGGTTGACGCGTTGCGCTCGGGCGACGTGCCGAAGGGCGATGTGCTCGCCGTCGCGCGCGTGGCTGGCATCGCCGCCGCGAAGCGCGTGCCCGATCTCCTGCCGCTCGCGCACGTCATCGGTATCCACGGCTGCACCGTCGATCTCGAGATCCACGACGACGGCGTGGCCATCGCGACGACGGTCGCCACCGCTGACCGCACCGGAGTGGAGATGGAGGCGCTGACCGCGGCGACGGTCGCGGCGCTGGCCGTGGTGGACATGGTCAAGGGCATGGACCGAGGTGCAGAGATCGTGCACGTGCGAGTGACGAGGAAGTCCGGCGGACGGTCGGGCACGTGGGAGCGCGCATGACCCATGCCGCGATCATCCTCGCAGGCGGACGCGCCCGTCGGCTCGGCGGAGCGTCCAAGCCTGACCTTGAGGTCGGCGGAAGGACCCTGCTCGAGCGTTCCCTCGACGCCGCGGCGGGAGCCTCGACCGTGGTGGTCGTGGGACCAGTGGCGCCGCGCGACGGAGTGATCGTCACCCGCGAGGACCCGCCCGGGGGTGGGCCGGTGGCTGGCCTCGCCGCTGGGCTCGCATCGCTCGGGGAGCTCGATGGGGACGTCCTCGTGCTTGCGTGCGACATGCCGCAGGTCGGCGAGGCGGTGCCCGCGCTCCTGGCGGCCGCTTCCTCTGCGAGAGATGGGGCCTGGCTCGTCGACAAAGACGGCCGCGAGCAGCCGCTCGCCGCCGTCTACCGCGCGGATTCGCTGCGCGCCGCGCTCGCGGGTCTCAAACCCGACGGCGCGTCCATGCGGCAGCTCATCACCGACCTGTCGATGGCTGACGTGTCGGACGAGCGTGCCGCGAGCCGGGATATCGATACATGGGACGACTTGGACCATCACCGCAAGGAGCAGTCATGACGGACCCCGCGACGCTGGACGACTGGACCTCGGAGGTCGAGGACGCGCTCGGACTCGCACCTGGCACTGTCGACTCCACTGCGGTCCTGGATCTTGTTCGCGACGTTGCGCACGGTGTGATGCGGCCCGCGGGGCCCATCGCCGCGTACCTGGTCGGCTATGCGGCCGGCGCCTCGGGCGCTGATCCGGGCGCTTCGGCGGATGCTGTCCGCGCCCTCATCGCGAGTCGAGGAAGCGCGTGAGTGTCATCGTGCGACTGTTCGCTGCGGCCGCCGAGGCCGCGGGCACGGACGAGACCGTGGCGGAGGCCGCCACTGCGGACGCGCTGCGCGAGGAGCTTGCGCGCGCGCACGGGTCCGGTCTCGGGTCGATCCTGCCCCGCTGCTCGCTGCTGAGCGATGGCGAGTATCTGGAGGGATCCGCAAGCCTGCCGGACGGCGCCACCGTCGATGTGCTGCCGCCGTTCGCGGGGGGATGAGTCAGCCGTGCTCGTCGTCGACCAGCGGTGCCAGGCTGGCGACGCGCCTGCGGGCATCGAGGATGCCGTCCCGCACCGCCATCCGGATGATCCGGTAGAGCACGTACAGGATGATCCCGATGACCAGCACGTAGGCTGCGATCCCCTCAAGAAAGGCCATGCGGGGAATGCTGGCATCGGCGGCACCTGGTGTCAATGAGTCGAGTCTCGATGAAGGAGTCGTGGTGACGAGCGAGGAGATGCGGCGGCAGCGGTACGACACCGTGGTCGTCGGCGCGGGGGTCGCGGGCCTCACGGCCGCGAGGCTGCTGTCGCGCGCGGGGCGCGACGTGATCGTGCTCGAGGCGCGCGACCGGGTCGGCGGCCGGCTATGGACCTTGCGCGAAGGTGGCGTGGTCACGGACCTGGGCGGCTCGTGGATCCACGGGATCGACGGCAGCCCCGTGGCCGCCGCGGCCGAGGCTTTCGGCATGCGGACCCACGAGTTCACGGTGGGCGGCTACCAGGTCGACAGCCGCCCGATCGCGTACTACGGGCCGGACGGTACGCGGCTGTCCGATGCTGCGGCCGCGCGGTTCGCCGCGGACGTGCACGCCGTCGACGAGGCGCTCGTGAGCGTGATCGCCGAGTCGGCGCCCGACGCGTCGTACCGGGACGTGACCGACGCCGCGATCGCTCTGCAGGGGTGGGACGACGAGCGGGCCGAGCGCGTACGCGAGCACCTCGAGCATCGCAGCGAGGAGCAGTACGGCGCCTGGATCGACGATCTCGCCGCCCACGGGCTCGACGACGACCAGATCGAGGGGGACGAGGTCGTGTTCCCCGACGGCTACGACGTCCTGCCTGCACGGCTCGCGGAAGGGCTCGACGTGCGGCTGGGCGAGGTGGTCTCGCGGGTCTCCTGGGGGCCTGACGGCGTGCGGGTGTCCTCGACAGGCGGCGTCGTCGAGGCGGACGATGCGGTGCTGACCGTCCCGGTGGGAGTGCTTCAGTCAGGCGACCTCTTGGTCGAGCCGCCGCTGCCTCCTGCGGTCGCTGAGCCGCTGGCGCGGCTCCGAGCGAACGACTTCGAGAAGGTCTTCCTTCGGTTCGAGCGACGGTTCTGGGAGGACGACGTCTACGCGATGCGGCAGCTCGGTCCCGAGGGTGCCTGGTGGCACTCCTGGTACGACCTCACGGGGCTCGACGGCGTGCCCACGCTCCTCACGTTCGCCGCGGGACCCGCCGCGCGTGCGACCGCCGACTGGACCGACGAGGAGGTGGCCGAGTCGGTGATGGCCCAGCTGCATCGTCTGTACGGCGACTCCGTTCCCGCGCCGATCCGAGTCGACAGGACCGCGTGGCGCGCCGACCCGTTCGCGCGTGGCGCCTACGCCTACATGGAACGAGGCTCGGTGACCGCCGACCATGACGCGCTCGCGACGCCCATCGGGGGAGTGCTTCACCTGGCAGGCGAGGCGACCTGGACCGATGACCCTGGGACCGTCGCGGGAGCGATGCTGTCGGGGCATCGTGCGGCCTGCCGGATCGCTCGGCGAGACCTGGCGATCGAGGGGCTCTGGGCGTAGGCGAGCGTCGGCGGTTCGTCGTCTCCTCAGCCCGCGCTCGGCTCGCGGCGGTGAGTGAGGCGGAACGTCCCCTCGATAGCCACCGCGAGGCCGACGAGCCCCGCGACCACCCACACGTTGCCAGGCGCATGGCGCAGCGTCTGCCAGATCAGCGCCGCGAGCGCCAGGACGCACGCGGCCGCGGCGACCCATGAGATCCATGCGCGGGAGCCGACCTCACGGTGGCGCACCGCGCTCGCGCAGTTGACCGCGGTGAACACGAGAAGGAAGCCTGCGGAGCCGATGGTGGCGATCGAGGTCAGGTTGAGCGTGTTCGCGACCACGAGCGTGACGGCGGCGGTGATCAGCAGGCCCTCGATCGGGCGGCCCCAGACCTTGCGGCCCAGCGCTGCCGGGAGCTCGCCGTCGCGCACGATCGAGTAGCTGAGCCGCGCGGAGCCGTACAGGGTGGCGTTGATCGCGGACGCGGTCGAGAGCATCGCGGCGACCGCGATGAGCGTGAACCCGAAGTGGCCGAACGTCGGACGAGCCGCCTCGGCGAGTGCGAAGTCCTTGGCATCGACGATCGCCGAGACGCTGAGGCTGCCGACCGTGACGGCGGCGACCGCGACGTACAGGGCGATCACGAACCCGACGGCGACGAAGAAGGCGCGAGGCAGCGTCCGATGAGGGTCGTCGACGTCCTCGGCCGTGTAGGCGATCAGCTCGAACCCCTCGTACGCGAGGAAGATGATCATGCCGCCGGCAGCGATCTGGGCGAGCGGGGCCCACTCGGACGGGGCGAGGTTGCCGGGCTGGACCCCGAAAGCGCCGACGCCGACGAAGATCAGCAGGATGACGATCTTGAGCCCGACGATCCACTCCTCGGCGCGCCCGATGACCTCGGCGCTCAGCACATTCAGCCCCGCGATGACGACGATGGCGGTGGAGATGAGCACGTGCTTGCCGGTCGCCTGCCACGCGTCGGGGAGGAACGTCGCGCCATAGCTGCCGAAGGCGTACGCGTACAGCGACAGCATCACGACGTAGCTGAGCCACAGCAGCACGTTGAGGCTGCCGGTGGCGAGGTTCGCCCCGAATGCACGGTCGAGGAACGTGACCGTCCCGCCCCGCCCGGGGTAGGCGAGCGACAGCCTCGCGTACGAGTAGGCGGTGAGCAGCGCCACGCAGCCCGCGATCGCGAAGGCGAGCGGGGTGCCGCCGTGCGCGAGCTGCACCGCGAGGCCGAGGACGGCGAAGATGCCGCCGCCGACCATCCCGCCGACGCCGATGGAGACGACCTCCCACAGGCTGAGCTTCTTCTTGCTGCCCACCCGCTCATCGTGGCACGCTGCGCCCGCCGTCGTTCCGTGACGCGTCGACCCTCTCCACGGACAATCTCTGACACACGGCGGCGCTGGCGCACGGCGTGTCTCCCGCGACACGCCGAGTCGGCGCGTCGATCTGTGTCAGAGAGCGTCCGCGCGAGTCCGCGGCGGGGTGGGTGCTGCGCGACGCCCCCCTTCCGCGCGGATGCGGGGCGGCCGATCGTCGCGCGGGTGAGATGCCTCGAGATCGACCAGGCCCGCGAAGTGAGCGATCGCATGCCTCATCCTGCGGCGGGTCGCCTTCCCGATGTACCTGGTGGTGCGCGACCGGTGAGCCGTCGAGCGGCGATCAGCAGGAGCGTCAGCCGCCGATCGCGCTCATCGGGCGGCTCGGCTGAAGGAATCCAGGGTCGTCGATGTCGTGGCCGGCTTTCTTGCCGAGCAGGCACCGGCGGATCGCGGCGTCGATCTCTGCGTCGGAGGCGCCCGAGCGCAGCACCGAGAGCACGTCCGTCTCCGTGCGCGCGAACAGACAGGCTCGAAGCTGGCCGTCGGCGGTGAGGCGGATGCGATCGCACGCGCCGCAGAACGGCCTGGTCACCGACGCGATCACCCCGATCGTGGTCGGCCCGCCATCCAGCAGCCACGTCTGCGCCGGGTCGGCGCCACGGCCGGGCATCTCGGTGAGCTCCCATCGCGAGGTGAGCGCGGCGAGGATCTCCTCGGCCTCGACCATCGTGCCGCGGTCCCACGTGTGGCCCGCATCGAGAGGCATCTGCTCGATGAACCTCAGGTGCAGGCCGCGCTCGGCCGCGAACTCCGCGAGGTCCACGATCTCGTCATCGTTCCTGCCGCGCATGACGACGGTGTTGATCTTCACGGGCGCGAGCCTCGCCCCGACCGCCGCGTCGATGCCCGCGAGCGTGTCGTCCAGGCGGTCTCTCCGGGTGAGCGCGACGAACCGATCCTGGCGCAGGGTGTCGAGCGAGATGTTGACGCGGGTCAGGCCGGCTTCGACGAGCGGCTGCGCGAGGCGGGGGAGTGCCAGGGCGTTCGTCGTCAGGGAGATCTCGGGTGGCCCGTCGGGGCCGATGAGGGTCGACAGTCGCGAGACGACGTCCACGACGTCCGGGCGCAGCAACGGCTCACCGCCGGTGAGCCTCAGGGTGCTCACCCCTGCTTCGACCGCGACGCGTGCGACGCGCACGATCTCCTCGGTCGTGAGCAGGCTGTCCTTCTGGAGCCACGGCACGCCCTCGGCCGGCATGCAGTAGGTGCAGCGCAGCGAGCATCGGTCGGTGAGCGAGATGCGGAGGTCGCGATGAACCCTGCCGAAGGTGTCGGTGAGCGTCACAGGCCCACCCATGTGTGCGACCCGTCGGCGAGCACCTCGCGCTTCCACACGGGGAGCTCGGCCTTGACCCGCTCGACGAGCTCGCGGCAGGCATCGAACGCCGCAGCGCGATGCGCGGACCCGGCGGCCGCGACGATCGCGGCGTCTCCCACGGCGAGCAGCCCGACGCGGTGGGTCACGGCGAGCGCGACGTCAGGGTGAGCGGCGGCGACGGATTCGGCGATGCGGGCGAGGAAGGCCTCGGCGTCGGGATGAGCGCTGTACTCGAGGTGCGTCACCTCACCGACCACGGACGGGTCGTGGTCCCGGACCACGCCCACGAACGTGGCGACCGCGCCGTGCGACGCCGCCGAGACCGCGGCGATGTGCACCGCGACGTCGACGGGCTCTGCGGAGACTCCGCGCATGACAACGCTCATGCGTGACCGCCCCGCGGCGCGTGGTCGGCGCCCTTCAGCTGCCCGAGCGCGTGAGGCAGCAACCGCACGAGCAGGTCGGCCCCGGTGCGCGCGGCCTTCGCCGAGCCTGGGAGGTTGATGATCAGCACGTGGTCGGCGGTGAGGCCCGCGAGTCCTCGCGACAGGGCCGCGGCGGGCACTCCCGCGTCGGCCGCGCGGATTGCTTCGGGGATTCCCGGCAGGAGCGTCTCGAGGAGCGGTGCCGTGGCCTCCGGTGTGAGATCGCGCGGGGAGATCCCTGTCCCGCCCGTCGTCACGACGGCATCCGAGGACGTCACCGCCTCAAGCAGCGCCTGACGCACAGTGACGACACCATCGGGCACGAGTGCGCGCACGACGACTGCGCCGAGCGCGGCGAAGGCCTCGGCGAGTACCGGACCGGACAGGTCCTCAGCCTCTCCCGCCGAGCAACGGTCGGACACGGTGATCACGGTGATCCGTGAGCCATCCAGGGACATGTCCGCCAGTGTAGGCACGCGACGTTGCGCCGACGTTGCCCCGTCCTCACGCGGCGGCGACGGGCGGTCTGAGGACCTACACCTCCAGCGCATAGGCGAGCGGGGGCGCCGTGAAGGCGAAGGCGACCCGGTCGCCCAGCGACAGCGACGACGCCTCCTCTGGCGTCACATCGGCGGACACTCGCGAGCAGTGGAGGCGCACTCCGTCTCCGTGCGGTTCGAGCGCTCGTACCTCGTCCGCCAGGGACCCCGCAGCTCCGTCGGTGACGAGCGACAGCTCCCGAGGACGCGGCGCGACCGCGCACGCCGCGCCGACGGCCGGAGCGGACTCGGGGTGTGGTGCCGACGCGACGTCCTCCCCGGTGTCCAGTCTGAGTGCGCCCGCGCGCCACCTGCCCGTGAGCAGCGACCTGCCCGCCATGCGCGCCGCGAACGCCGTTCGGGGCCGCTCGAGCACGCGCGCGGTCGGACCGTGCTCGACGACGCTGCCCTCGTCGACCACGGCGACATGCGTGGCGAGCGCGTGCGCGTCGAGCACCTCGTGCGTCGCGAGCACCGCAGTGCGTCCGTCGAGGACCCTGCGCACGAGCGAGCGCATCGCGGTGGCCGACTCGAGGTCCAGCGCCGAGAACGGCTCGTCGAGGAGGAGGAGATCCGGCTCGGCCGCGAGGGCGCGCGCGAGCGCAACGCGCCGCGCCTGGCCTCCCGACAGCGCTGACGCCTTGCGCGGCGCCAGTTCAAGCACATCGACCCGCGACAGCCAACCGTCGGCTATTCGGCGCGAAGCCGTCCGCGACGCACCCTGGGATCGCGGCCCGAACGCCACGTTGTCGCGCACCGTGAGGGAGTCGAACAGTGCCGAGTCCTGCGTCACGATGCCCACGCCCCGGCGATGCGGGGGCAGCGCCTCGCGGCCGTCCAGCAGTGCGCGGCCGTCCAGCTCGATGAGTCCCTCGGCGCGCACGATCCCTGCGATCGCCTCGAGCACCGTCGACTTCCCCGCGCCGTTCGGACCGAGCAGCGCGAGCGTCGTCCCGGAGGGAACCTCGATCGTCGCCTCGACTCCGCGCGCGGGGACCCTCAGCGCCGCCTCGAGCCTCACGGGGAGACCTCCCGGCCAGCGATTCCGCCGCCGGCCGCGCGTCGTCCGGGTCGCGTGCGCCGGAAGGTGAGCGCCACGATCGCGATTGCGACGACGACGAGGACGACGCCGAGCGCGACCGCGGCCTCGGGGTCGCTCTCGCGCGCGAGGTAGATCTGGAGCGGCGCCGTGCGCGTGACTCCCTCGAGGCTTCCCGCGAACGTGAGCGTCGCCCCGAACTCGCCGAGCGACCTCGCGAAGGCCAGGACGAGGCCCGTGCCGAGCGCGGGCACGAGCGCTGGCAGCGTCACCCGCCGGAACACGATCCAGGGTGAGGCCCCGAGCGTGGCGGCGATCGCCTCGTGCCTACCGGTGCGGGCGGACAGCGCGGTCTCGACCGCGAGCACCATGAACGGCAGCGCCACGAAGGTCTGCGCGATCACCACCGCGGTCGTCGTGAAGGCGATCTGCAGCCCGAACGCCTCGAGCGTCCCTCCCAGCAGGCCCTTCCTCCCGAACGCGTACACGAGCGCGAGGCCGCCGACGACGGGCGGCAGCACGAGAGGCGCAAGAACGATCGCGCGCGCGAGCGAGGCACCCCGGAAGCGCGCGCTGTGCAGGGCGGCGCCGAGCGGCACGCCGAGCACGAGGCACAGGACGGCGGCGACCGTGGCGGTCCTGAGTGACAGCCTGAGCGCCGCGAGCGCCGCCGGGGACGTGACGAGCGGCCAGAACGAGGTCCAGTCGACGCGTGAGGCGAGCGCGATCAGCGGCACGGCGACGAGCAGCGCACCGAGCACCGCCAACGGCAGCAGGCGGCGGGGGAGGATCACGGCGTGCCGAAGCCGGCGGCAGCGAGCGTCTGCTCGCTCGCGTCGGACAGCACCGCGGCGACGAAGGCGTCGGCCGTGACCTCCTCCGCGCCGCTTCCGTCGGGCAGGGCCGCGATCGGGTAGAGGTTGACCCCCGCCTCGGCGTCGGGCAGGGCGACCGCCTCGACGCCCTCGGCGCGCGCGATGTCCGTCACGTACACGATGCCTGCGTCGGCCTCGCCGGACGCGACCTTGCCGAGGACGTCGGTGACGTTCGCCTCCTCGGACACGGGTGAGAGCTCGACCCCCGCGGCCTCGGCGACGAGCGCCGTCGCGGCCCCGCACGGGACCTGAGGGGCGCAGATGACCAGTCGCGTGTCGTCGTCCGTGAGGTCCGAGAGCTCGTCGATCCCGGCGGGATTGCCCTCGGCCACGACGATCGTGAGCACGTTCGTGGCGAACACGTGCGGCTCGATGTCGAGCTCGTCGGCGACGAGCGCCATCGTCGCCTCGTTCGCGGTCGCGATCACGTCGGCGGGCGCGCCCTCGAGCACCTGCTGCGCTAGCGTCGACGAGCCGGCGAAGGACAGCTGGACGTGGACGTGCGGGTGCGTCTCCTCGAAGTCCGCGGCGATCTCGGTGAACACGTCCGTGAGGGAGGCGGCGGCGAGGACGGTGAGCGTCTGGTCCTCGCTCTCGTCGTCCGGCGCCGCGCACGCCGTCAGACCGAGGGCCACCAGGCCTACGGTCGCGACGGCGCCCACGCGTGCTTGCATGCCTTCGATGCTAGGGCCGGGGCGGGGCGCCGCGGTCCGGGGCCGTGCGGAGCGGCTCAGCGCTCGTCCTCGTCCTCGATGACCTCGTTGACCTGGTGGTAGAGGATCGCGTGGACCTTCTCGACGTTCGGGATGTCGTTGAACTCGAGCGGGTCGTCGGAGGCGGACTCGATGATGAGCGTGCCCGTGCGAAACAGCTGGTCGATGAAGCCATGGCGGAACTGCACGGAGTTGACGCGCGCGAGCGGGATGTCGATGCCGCTCTTGGTGAACACCCCGGTGCGGTAGATGACGCGCCTGTCCGTGATGACGAAGTGCGTCGTGGCCCAGCGGATGTACGGCGAGACGGCGAGCCAGACGACGAACACGATCAGGGTCACCGCGACCGCGATCCCGACGCCGGTCTCGAGCCCTGAGCTCCACTCGACCGACGCCATCCACCACCACGCGAGCCCGCCGAGGACGAGGGCGAGGATCGTGGTCGCGACGGCGCCGATGAGCGCCTTCCAGTGGGTGCGCTCGTCGACGACGATCTCCTCATCGGGGGCCAGCAGGTCCTTGGGGTATGCCATGGCTTGAGCGTATCGGTGAGGGACGATGCGGGCATAGGGGTGCATCGGGCCGGTCGCGCCTGGACGACGCGCCCCGGCGACATCCCTGACACGCCTGGGAAACACGCCGTGACTAGATTGGGCCTCATGAGCGACGACAGGTCGACCCCGTGGACCGGATACGCGCCGGCCCAGGCCTGGGACGAGGCGATGGACGTGCACGGAGAGATCCGTGAGCCGTACCAGCGCGTGTACGCGGAGATCGACCGGATGTCCGGGGCGGATCTCTATTCCAAGGCCGAGGCGCTCGCCTCGAGCTATCTCGCGCAGGGCGTGACGTTCGACCATGCGGGCGAGGAGCGGCCGTTCCCGCTCGACATCGTGCCGCGCGTGGTCGGCGCCGACGAGTGGGACGTGATCGCGCCCGGCATCGCCCAACGCGTGCGGACGCTCGAGGCCTTCCTCGCGGACGTCTACGGCTCGCAGCACTGCGTCACCGACGGGGTGGTCCCTCGCCGGCTGATCGCGTCGAGCCAGTACTTCTATCGTGCGGTCCATGGCGTCGACCCTGCCAACGGCGTGCGCGTCCACGTGTCCGGCATCGACCTCGTGCGCGATCAGCACAGCATCTGGCGCGTGCTCGAGGACAACGTACGCGTGCCGTCTGGCGTGAGCTACGTGCTGTCCAACCGGCGCGCGATGAGCCAGATGTACCCCGACATGTTCGGCGCGATGGGCGTGCGGCCGGTCCTCGAGTACTCGCAGCGGCTGCGCTCCGCGCTCGCGAAGGCGGCCCCCGACGGCGTCGACGACCCGACGATCGTCGTCCTCACGCCCGGCGTGTTCAACTCCGCGTACTACGAGCACTCGCTGCTCGCGCGCACGATGGGCGTGCAGCTCGTCGAGGGCCGCGACCTCGAGACCCTCAACGGGCGCGTCTACATGCGCACCACGGCGGGAAGACGGCGCGTGGACGTCATCTACCGTCGCGTCGACGACGACTACCTCGACCCCGTGCAGTTCCGGCCCGACAGCGCGCTCGGCGCCCCCGGCATCGTCCAGGCCGCGCGCCTGGGCAACGTCACGATCGCGAATGCGATCGGCAACGGCGTCGCCGATGACAAGCTCATCTACACCTACATGCCGGACCTCACCCGCTACTACCTGGGCGAGGAGCCGATCCTGCCCATCGTGGACACGTGGCGCCTCGAGGAGAAGGAGGCACGCGAGGAGGTGCTTGACCGGCTGAACGAGCTCGTCGTCAAGCCCGTGGACGGCTCGGGAGGCAAGGGCGTCGTCATCGGCACCAAGGCCTCCAAGGAGGAGCTCGAGGCCACCCGCACGCAGATCCTCGACGACCCGCGCGGGTGGATCGCGCAGCCCGTGATCCAGTTGTCGACCGTGCCGACGCTGACAGACGACGGGCTCGAGCCCCGTCACGTGGACCTGCGGCCCTTCGCGATCAACGACGGCGACGACGTCTGGGTGCTGCCCGGCGGCCTCACGCGCGTCGCGCTCCAGAAGGGCCAGCTCATCGTGAACTCGTCGCAGGGCGGCGGATCCAAGGACACCTGGGTGCTCGGCGGCGTGCGGCATCGCGGCACCGTCGTCCCGCCGCCCGAGGCGAAGGTCGAGCTCGAGGGCGTCGCCTCGGTCCCGCAGGACGCGCATCCCGAGGACTGGGCGCACGGCCAGCAGCAGCAACAGCAGCAGCAGGCGAAGGAGGTGAGCGGATCATGATGCTCTCCCGCATCGCCGAGTCGCTGTTCTGGATCGGCCGCTACGTCGAGAGGGCCGACAACACCGCGCGGCTCCTGGACGTCCACCTCAACGTGCTGCTCGAGGACCAGTGGGTCGACGAGCCCAGCGCGAACGCGTCCCTGCTCACCGTGATGAGCGTGCCGTGGGAGGGCCCTGTCAGCCGTGGGGACGTGCTCCATGCGCTCGCGTATCAGACGGACTCGCCGAGCTCGATCTCGGGCACGTTGTCCGCGGCGCGTGAGAACGCCCGGCGGGCCCGCGAGGTCATCTCGACGGAGGTGTGGGAGTCGCTCAACACGACCCACATGCAGGTGGACCGGTGGGCGCGCTCGCCGCGGCCCCACGACTACTTCGTGTGGGTGCGTGAGCGCGCGGCCGTCGTCTGGGGACTCATGTCGGCCACGACGACGCGCGACGACGCCTGGTACTTCATGGAGCTCGGGCGCTCGCTCGAGCGGGCGGACATGATCGCTCGCCTGCTCATGACCAGGAATCTCGAGGGGACGACGGGCCCCAACTGGACGACGCTGCTGCGGTCGTGCTCGGCTCACGAGGCCTACCTCCGCACCGTGCGCGCGCTCGTCACCGAGGAGAAGGCCGCCGAGTTCCTCCTGGTGGACAGGCTGTTCCCGCGGTCGATCGCGTACAACCTGGAGCGCGCCGAGACGATCCTCCAGCAGATCGAGGGCAGCGAGCACGGAAGGGCGCTGTCGAACCGTGCGCGGCTTTCCTTGGGACGCGCGCGCACCAACCTCGAGTACCGCGACGTGAGGGAGATCCTCACCGACCTGACCGGACAGATGGGTGAGGTCCAGCGCGCCTGCGCGACCGCATCGAACCTGATCCGTGACCGCTACTTCCTCCCGGCGTCGACGACGCTGTGGAGTCAGGAGGCGCTGTGAGCACCCTTCGCATCGAGCACCGCACCCGATTCACGTACGGGTCGGAGATCGTCAGCTCCTACAACGAGGCCAGGCTGACGCCCGCGTGGCTGCCCCGTCAGCGCGTGCTCGACTCCAAGGTGGAGATCGAGCCGTCGACGTGGCGCACCACGTACCGCGACTACTGGGAGACCGAGGTCGTCGCCTTCGAGGTGCTGCAGCCCCACAAGACGCTCACCGTCGTCGGGACGTCGATCGTTGAGGTCTCGCCGCTCAGGGCGCGCGACGAACGTGTGGGCTGGTCCGAGATCGACGGGCCCCGCTTCAAGGACCTGCTGTGCGAGTACTTGGGCAACACCCCCACGACCGAGCCGACCGAGGAGCTCGCGGCGATCGCCGAGGACGCTGCGGGGCGCCTCAGCCCCGATCTCGCGGCGCGCGCGATCTGTGACGTGCTTCACGACCGCATCCAGTACGTGCCGGGTGCGACGTCGGTGCATACGCCTGCCGCGCATGCGTGGGCGGCGAACTCGGGCGTGTGTCAGGACCTCGCGCATCTCGCGATCGGCGCGCTGCGCCACGTCGGCATCCCCGCGCGCTACGTGTCCGGGTACCTGCACCCCAAGCGCGACGCCGAGATCGGCGAGTCCGTCGCAGGCGAGTCGCACGCGTGGGTCGAGTGGTGGACAGGCGACTGGCACGGCTTCGACCCCACCAACGACCGCGAGGTCGCCGACCACCACGTGATCGTGGGGCGCGGACGCGAGTACCGCGACGTACCGCCGCTGACCGGCGTGGTGGCGGGGGAGACCGAGGGGCTCGACGTGCGGGTGACGGTGACGCAGACGGCCTGAGCCCGCCCGTGAGCGGCGCCCGCGTGCCGCATCGTGCGCGCACCTCGCTAGAATCCTGGGGTGACCACGCCTGCTGAGAACTTCGACGAGAACCGCTACGACTTCCGCGCGCTCGAGGAGCGCTGGCAGCCGGTGTGGGAGGAGCGCCAGCCCTTCCGCTCGGGCGGCGAGGCTGACGGACGCCCCACGAAGTACGTGCTCGACATGTTCCCGTACCCCTCGGGCGACCTCCACATGGGTCACGCCGAGGCGTACGCGCTCGGCGATGTGATCTCCCGCCACTGGATCCAGAAGGGCTTCAACGTCCTCCACCCGATCGGCTGGGACTCGTTCGGCCTGCCCGCGGAGAACGCCGCGATCAAGCGCGGTATCGACCCGTACGGCTGGACCGAGGACAACATCGCGCAGCAGAAGGCGTCGATGAAGCGCTACGCGTGCTCCTTCGACTGGGACCGCGTGCTGATGACGCACCGCCCCGATTACTACCGCTGGAACCAGTGGCTGTTCACGCGCCTGTTCGAGCGCGGCCTGGCCTACCGCAAGCCGAGCCAGGTCAACTGGTGCCCCCACGACCAGACGGTGCTCGCGAACGAGCAGGTCGTCGGCGGCCTGTGCGAGCGCTGCGACACCCCAGTCACCAAGAAGAAGCTCACGCAGTGGTACTTCAAGGTCACCGACTACGCGGATGAGCTGCTCGACGGTCTGGAGGACCTGCGAGGCACCTGGCCGTCCAAGGTCATCGCCATGCAGCGCAACTGGATCGGCCGATCCTATGGCGCCGACGTGACGTTCACGATCGAGGGCCGCGACGAGCCCATCGACATCTACACGACGCGACCCGACACCCTGTACGGCGCGACCTTCATGGTCGTCGCCGCGGACTCCGACCTGGCCGCCGAGCTTGCCAATGGCTCGGACGGCGAGGTCCGCGAGGAGTTCGACCGCTACCTCGAGTCGGTCAAGAACGCCTCGGAGATCGACCGCCTGTCCACCGAGCGCCCCAAGACGGGCGTGTTCCTCAAGCGGTACGGCATCAACCCCGTCAACGGCGAGCGCCTGCCGATCTGGGCCTCCGACTACGTGCTGGCCGACTACGGCCACGGCGCGATCATGGCCGTGCCCGCGCACGACCAGCGCGACCTCGACTTCGCCCGCGCGATGGACCTGCCCGTCCGCGTCGTCGTCGACGTGCGCGACGAGGACGGGGCGCGTCTCCCTGACCCGAACGAGTCCGGCATCGCCACGACCGGCGAGGGCGTCATGGTCAACTCGGGCTCGCTCGACGGGTTGGGCAAGACTGAGGCCATCGACAAGGTCATCGAGGAGCTCGCCGCGGACGATGCGGGCGAGAAGTCGGTCAACTACCGCCTGCGTGACTGGCTGATCTCGCGTCAGCGCTATTGGGGCACGCCCATCCCGATCGTCCACTGCGACACGTGCGGCGAGGTCCCGGTCCCCGACGACCAGCTGCCCATCACGCTGCCGCCGGCCGAGGGCCTCGACCTCAAGCCGAAGGGGCAGTCGCCCCTCGCGGCCGCGAGCGACTGGGTCAACACGACCTGCCCGAAGTGCGACGCCCCCGCGAAGCGGGACACCGACACGATGGACACGTTCGTCGACTCGTCCTGGTACTACCTGCGCTACCTCTCGCCGGAGAAGACCGACGGCCCGTTCGACCTGGTCGAGGCGAAGAAGTGGGCGCCGATCGACCAGTACGTCGGCGGCGTCACCCACGCGATCCTGCACCTGCTGTACTCGCGCTTCTTCACCAAGGCCCTGCGCGACATGGGCATGGTCGACTTCGACGAGCCCTTCACCGCGCTGCTCAACCAGGGCATGGTCCAGATGGACGGCTCCGCGATGTCGAAGTCGCGCGGCAACCTGGTGCGCCTGTCTGATCAGCTCGACGAGTTCGGCGTGGACGCCGTGCGCCTCACGATGGCGTTCGCCGGCCCGCCCGAGGACGACATCGACTGGGCGGACGTCTCGCCCGCCGGCTCCGCGAAGTTCCTCGCCCGCGCCTGGCGCCTGGCCCGCGACGTCACGTCCGAGCCCGGTGTCGACCCCGCGACCGGCGACCAGGAGCTGCGTGCCCACACCCACCGCGCGCTCAAGGAGTCGCAGGAGCTCGTCGAGGGCTTCCGCTTCAACGTCGTCGTCGCGAAGGTCATGGAGCTCGTCAACGTCACCCGCAAGGCGATCGACTCGGGCGCGGGCCCGGCCGACCCCGCCGTGCGCGAGGCCGCCGAGGTCGTCTCGATCCTGCTGAGCCTCTTCGCGCCGTACGCAGCCGAGGACATGTGGGCGATGCTCGGCCACGAGGACGTCGCGCTCGCGACCTACCCGGCCATCGACGAGTCCCTGCTCGTCGAGGAGACCGTCACCTGCATCGTCCAGGTGAAGGGCAAGGTGCGCGACCGCCTCGAGGTGTCCCCGAGCATCGGTGAGGACGAGCTCAAGGAGCTCGCGCTCGCGTCGGATGGCGCGAAGCGCGCGATCGGCGACGGCGGCATCCGCACCGTCATCGTGCGCGCCCCCAAGCTCGTCAACATCGTCACGCTCTGACGCCTGGCGGTCCCGCAGCGCGGTCCTGAGCATTCGTGAGAGGGCTCACGACCCCTCACACGCGCCCGCGCGCCGTCGATAGCGCTCCCAACACCGGCATCGGCTGAGGGAGACGCTATGGCAAGGGACGTGGTCGCCGTGATCACGGATTCCGCGTGCGGCATCGCGCCGCAGGCCGCGGCGTCCTTCGGCGTGCTCGTCGTTCCCGTCAGCATCGAGGGCGGCGGCGAGTCCCATCGGGACGGTCCTGTGCGCTCCCACGCGGCCGCGACGATGCTCGGCACCGCGGGAGCCCTGAGGACCGCGGCTCCCACGGTGGCCGAGATGGCGAACCTGTACCGGGCCGCGGCGGATTCGGGCGCCGACAGGATCGTCGCCGTCATGGGCGGCGTCACCATGTCGGACGCGGTGACGAGCGCGCGCGAGGCCGCACCCGGCTCGCCCATCCCTGTCACCGTCGTCGACACCGGCACGGTCGCCGTCGGCCAGGCGCTCGCGGCGCTCGCGGCGGGCGCGGTCGGGATCGGCGGCGCGAGCGCGGACACCATCGCGGGCATCGCGCAGGAGGTCGGCCACCGCACCCAGATGTACGCGACCGTGGAGACCCTCGAGCACTTCCGGCGCTCGGGTCATGCCCGGCTCCTCGAGGACTCGCTTGGCGGCGTGGAGCCCATGCGCCCCATCCTGCGCGTCAACCGCAACGAGGCGGCGGTGGTCGCCCAGGGGCGGGGAGAGGACGGCGCGCGCCTGGCCGTGCGCGAGCTCGTGAACCGCGAGGCGCGGTCGCTGAGGCGTCCGGTGGGGGCGGTGGGCCTGAGCGGGGACTCGCTCGACCCCGAGCAGATCTCGCTCGACGTCGAGGGACCCGTCCTCGTGATGCCGTCGCCGATGTCGATCCTGGCTAATGCCGGTCCCGGGCTGTTCATGGCGGCAGCCACCGAGATGCCCGAGGCCTTCCACCGTCTGTTCGATCGGATGACGGCCAGGGGCGATGCCACCGACGAGTCGCTCGCGTGGACGCGGCTCGAGCGCATCTGACGCGCTCTCGCCACGCGCGATCGCGGTCCCGCCCGGCGGGGCCGCTAGCCTTGGCGTCATGACGACGCGGGTGGCGGTGGTGACCGACTCGGCCGCCTCGCTGCCTGACGCTCTCGCGCTCACCCCGGGGCTCATCGTGGTGCCGCTGACGGTGGTGGTCGGCACGACCGCCTACGCCGAGGGGGAGGGGATCTCGCCCCGCGAAGTGGCCGACGCGCTCGGCCGCGGCGAGTCCGTGACGACCGCGCACCCCGGTGTCGAGGCCTACGCCCGAGCGATCGCCCACGTCGTGGCCGGTGGCGCCGACGCGGTGCTGATCGTGACGCTCTCGAGCGCGCTCTCCGGCGCCTACGACGCCGCGCGCGTCGCCGCGGGAGGCGCCGACGTGCCGACCGAGGTCGTCGACTCCGGGACCGTGACGATGGCTCAGGGGCTCGCGGCTCTTGCGGCCGCTGAGGTCGCGCGGGGCGGCGCCCCGCTCGAGGACTGCGCGGAGGAGGCCCGCGTCGTCGCGTCCGGTTCCCGCTGCCTGTTCACGGTCGACTCCCTCGAGCCGTTGCGCAAGGGCGGCCGGCTCTCGGCGGCCGCCGCGGCGATCGGCGCGGCGCTGTCCCTCCGGCCACTGCTCACGGTCAGGGACGGCGCGATCGTGGTCGAGGGGCGCGAACGGACGACGCGACGCGCACGGGCGGCGGTCGCGTCGCGGGCGGCGGCGCTCATGGGCACGGACGATGCGTCACGACCCGGGACTTCCAGCGTCGCCGCAGTGGTGGGGCTCCAGGAGGACGTGGTCGTGGGGCTGCGCGACGAGGTGCGTCGGCTCGCTCCCGAGGCTGCGGTCGTCGCAGGGCCGGTGTCGTCCGTGCTCGCCGCGCATGCGGGGGCCGGAGCGGTCGCCGTGTGCGTCGCCGAGGTGCCCGAGAGCCTTGCCGCGAGGATGCGCGAGATCTGACAGAGGGCCCGGGCGCGGTCGAGGGCCCGCCCGGACCGAGCCGTCTGCGAGCAGGCGTCGTCCCCAGTCCTCGCATCGCGGCTCTCCCTCCCCAGGCGCTTGCGGCGCGCCCACCGAGGCGCGTCTCGGCTCCTACCGTCTCGGCATGGACCCGAACATTGAACCGGTGATCCGCCCTGACGCTGACGACGTGCGGGCGCGGTGGCGGGACTCTCTCGCGCACGCGGCCGAGGCCGCCTACCGGCGAGCCAACGCCGACGAGATGCCCACCGAGGCGAGGCGGGTGAGGTGGCGCTTCGAGCCGAGGGCGGCGATGTCGGTCGCCTTCGTCGTCGGTGTCGGCGCGCTCGTGGCGTGGGCGCTGCTCGGCGGCGGATCAGGCGGCGAATCGGAGGCGCTCGAGGAGTCCACCGTCGTCGGATCGCCGACTGCGGCGTCCGCCTCGGCCGTCGCCGTCGTCGCCTCCGCAGCGACCGTCGTGGTCCACGTGGCGGGCGAGGTCGCCGAACCGGGCATCGTGGAGCTCGCATCGGGGCAGCGGATCGCCGACGCGATCGAGGCTGCGGGCGGCGCGCTCGCCGACGCGGACCTGAGCGCGGTGAACCTCGCGCGCGTGCCGGTGGACGGCGAGCAGATCCTCGTGCCGTCGGCGGGGTCGGAGGGATCGTCATCGGGCTCGTCCGAAGCGTCCGGAGCCTCGGCTGGGAAGGTGAGCCTGTCGACGGCGGACGCGGCGGCGCTCGAGGACCTCCCAGGCATCGGGCCTGTCCTCGCCGAACGGATCGTCGCGGACAGGGAGGAGAACGGTCCCTTCGCGTCGGTGGAGGATCTTGCTCGCGTGTCCGGGATCGGCGACTCCGTCGTCTCGCAGCTCGTGGATCTCGTCGTGCCATGACTGCGAGGCACGACCTGCGCCTCGTGCCCGCCGCGCTCGCGGCCTGGGGATGCGCGATGCTCGTGGCGACCGGGCAGGCCGGAGCGGGCTGGGCGGTGGCCGCGGGCCTGGGGGTGATCGCGGCAGGGGTGGCCCTGCGCGCGCCGCGCGCCGCGCCGATGGTCGCGGTTCCTGTCGTCGCCGGGGCGGCGGTGCTGCTCGTCGGCGGGGCGAGGCTGGCTCGCGAGGAGCCGCTCGTGGCGCTCGTCGAGCAGGGAGACGTGACGCTGACCGCAGTCGTCGCGGCGGACCCCGAGCCGACCCGCGCGGACACCTTCACGGGTGAGCCACGCCTGCGGGTCGACCTCGACTCCGTCTCGGTCGCGACCGGCGGCGCCGCGACGCCGACGGCGGGTCGCGTCGTCGCGATCGTGGACGATGCGTGGGCGGAGCTGGTCGTGGGCGACACCGTGACGCTGGTCGCCCAGCTCGACGACGCCGGAGTCGGCCGTGCGGTCGCGCTCGTCTGGGGCGGCGACCTGGTCTCGGTCCACCCGCCCGCGGGCGCCGCGGCGCTCGTCGCCCAGTCCCGTGCCTCCTTCCGCACGGCGACCGCCGGGCTGGACGACGAGGTGCGGGGTCTGGTGCGCGGCATGGTGATCGGGGACGACTCCGCGATCCCGGACGAGCAGAGGGCCGACCTGCGCGAGGTGAGCCTGACCCACCTGACGGCGGTGTCGGGCGCTCACCTCGCGATCATCGCGGGGCTGCTCGGAGCCGCGCTTCGGGCGCTGCCGATCGGTCGCCGGGCGAGGCTGCTCGGCCTGCTCGCCGGGATGTCCGCCTTCGCGATGCTCGTCCTGCCGCAGCCGTCCGTCGCGCGGTCGCTCGCGATGGCCTGCGTCGGCGCGGTCGGCGGACTCTGGGGCCGCCCCGCGCAGGCGATGCCGGCCCTCGCGACGAGCGTGATCGTGCTCGTGGCCTGGGACCCCTACCTCGCGATCGAGTACGGGATGGCGCTGTCGGTGAGCGCCGTCACAGGCATCGTGCTGCTCGCGCCCGCGCTGCGCCGCGCGCTGACGCGTCCGCTCGGAGGGCTCGCCGCGATGGCCGTCAGCATCCCCGCAGCGGCCCAGCTCGCGTGCATGCCGGTGCTCGTGCTGCTCAGCCCCTCGCTGCCCTCGTGGGCGGTCGCCGCGAACCTGGCCGCGGTGCCCTTCGCAGCGCCGATCGTGACGCTCGGCGCGATCGGGGTCATCGCCTCGTCGCTGGCGCTGACCGGCGCGAGCGTGCTCGCGGCGCTGCTCGGGATGCTCGCCCTGCCGATCGCGCGCATCGCGCGGCTTCTCGCCGGGGCGCCTGGCGCGAGCCTGCCCTGGCCCGCGGGCGGCGAGGGCGTGGCCTGCGCGGTGGCCCTGCTGGTCTGCGTGGCGGTGGCGGCCGGATCGGGGCCGCCGTCACTGCGGTGGGCCGGCGCGGTCGGGGGTCTCGCCGTCCTCGTCGCGAGCGTGCGGACCGCCTCGGCGCTCCTGGTGGCGGACGTGCCCGACGCCTGGCGCATCGCCTCGTGCGACGTCGGCCAGGGCGACATGACCGTGGTGAGAGCAGGCGAGGACTCCGCGGTGGTCGTCGACACGGGGCCAGGCGGGGGAGCCGGCGAGTGCCTCGCGAGCCTCGGGGTGGAGCGCGTGCCTCTGCTGATCCTCACCCATCCTCATGCGGATCACGACGGCGCGATCGACGAGGTCGCCTCCGTCGCGGGCGTGGACGCAGTGTGGTGGTCGTCCGCGGCGCTCGGGGAGGCGGGCGCAAGCGCCGGCGCGGACCTCGACGCGCTCGGGATCTCGCCGACGGTGCCGGACGCGGGGACGACCGCGAGCGTGGGGGAGGCGACCGTGCTCGTGCTGCCGACCGATGGCACAGCCGGGCATGCCCCGGCGCAGGCCGACGACGGCTCCGCGGTGAACGACGAGAGCCTCGCGCTGCTGATCGAGTCGGGCGGACTGTCCATCGTCGTGCTCGGCGACCTCGAGGCGGATGCGCAGGCGGAGCTGGCCGACGCGATCGAGCCCCTCGAGCTCACCGCCGTGAAGGTCGCGCACCACGGCTCGGCCAGCCAGGACCTAGGGCTGGCCGACGACCTCCACGCGGCCGTCGCGCTCGTCTCCGTCGGCGAGGACAACACCTACGGACATCCCGCGGCGAGCGCGCTCGCGCTGTACGAGGCGGCCGGGGCGGCGACGTTCCGTACGGATGAGTGCGGCACGATCGTGCTGTCTCCCGACGACGGGCTCACCGTGGCATCGCGGTGTCCGACGGTCGTGGCAGGCTAGGGCCATGCCCGCAGCCCGCTCCTCATCGGACCGTCCCTGGCACGCCGCGGCGCCCGCACCGATCGTCCTGGTCTCCGGTCCCGAGCAGCTGCTCGGGGCGCGCGCTGTCGAGCGGATCGCCGGAGCGCTGAGGCGCGGCGGAGCCACCGTCGCGACCACCGTCCTCGACGCGGGCAGCTACAGCAAGGGCGCCCTGATCGCCGCAGCGAGCCCCTCGCTGTTCGATGACCCCGGGCTCGTGGTCGTCGAAGGCGCCGAGCGCATGAACGACGAGTTCCTCGCCGACGCGCTCGCCTACGCGGCGGCTCCCGATCCCGAGGTCACCGTCGTCATCCGGCACGGCGGAGGGGTGCGCGGCAAGAAGCTGCTGGACACCCTCAAGAAGAACCAGGTGCCCGTGTACTCGTGCCCGGCGATCAAGAAGGACGCCGAGGTCGTCGAGTTCGCGATGGGGGAGTTCGCGCGTGCCTCGCGCCCGATCGCGGCCCGCGCGGTGCGAGCTCTCGTCGACTCCGTGGGCAGCGACGTCGCGGAGGTCGCGGCCGCCTGCCGCCAGCTCATGAACGACGTGGACGGCTCGCTCACCGAGGAGCATGTCGCCCGGTACTACGGCACCCGCGTCAACGCCACGGGGTTCGCCGTCGCCGACGCCGCGATCGCGGGGAGGACGGGGGAGGCGCTCGCACTCGTGCGTCACGCCGTCGCCACAGGCACGGACCCCGTGCCGCTCGTCGCCGCCATCGCGTCCAAGCTCCGCACGCTCGCCAAGGTGGGAGCGGCACGCGGTCGCCGGCTCGACCCCGTCAAGGATCTCGGGCTCGCGCCATGGCAGGCCGACCGCGCCAAGAAGGACCTGCGCATGTGGGACGCCGACCGGCTCGCGGCGGCGATCGAGGCGATCGCAAGGGCCGATGCGGAGATCAAGGGCGCCTCGCGAGCGCCGCACTTCGCTCTCGAGCGCGCGGTGCGCGTCGTCGCCGACCTCGCGCGCGGCTGAGCGCAGCCGACTTCAGCGCCGCATCGTCCCTGACACGCAGAAGCGCCCCGGACCGCGTGAGCGGTACGGGGCGCCGAAGCTGCGGGTGAGGCGCGCTTAGAGAGCGGCGACCTGCTTCGCGAGAGCCGACTTGCGGTTCGCGGCCTGGTTCTTGTGGATGACGCCCTTGGAGACGGCCTTGTCGAGCTTGACCGACGCGGTGGACAGAGCGGCCTCGGCCTTGTCCTTGTCACCGGCCGCGATGGCCTCGCGGACCTTGCGCACGTTGGTCTTGAGCTCAGACTTGACGGCGACGTTGCGCAGGCGAGCCTTCTCGTTGGTGCCGATGCGCTTGATCTTCGACTTGATGTTAGCCACGGTTGTCCTTGGGTAGTGGGGCTGAAGTTCTGGGGCGGCGCGAACGACTCGCGCGCGCACGGCCTCCTACTTTACCACCGATGGTGGTCCGAAAGCGACCTTGCGACCGCGGAGAACCTCGTGCGATCGAGTGCGGCGCCCTCACGGCGCACCGCGGAGGGGTCGACTCGCACGATTCTATCGAGTCGTACCTCGCTCGGGCGACCCTGACGGTCCCAGGCGCCCGTGCCGATGTCCATCCAGTAGCGGCCGTAGCGCGCCTCCTTGGCCGCGTCGAGGTCGTGGTCCTTCGAGGTGAGCTGGAGGCCGAGGAGCCACGGGCCGTCGTTGCCGATCAGCAGCACCGGGCGATCCTTGCCCTGCGAGTGGTCCTCCTCGAACGGCACCCAGGTCCACACGACCTCTCCGGGGTCCGGCGAGCCGTCCGCGCTCGGCGCGTACGCGAGATCGACCTTGCCCGTGAAGTCGCCGGGGTACGCCGACGTGCGTCCCAGCGCTGGGGCACGGCCACGCGAGGGGGTGCGCCTGCGCGCGCGCAGGATCGCGATGAGCACGACGAGCGCGACGAGCAGATAGGGGATGTCGCTGCGGCTCATGGCAGGGAGCCTGCCACAGGTGTCGCCGAGGCGCTCAGCGAGGCGGTCCAGCGCTCAGAGGCGGGCCTCGGTGCCGCGGATCAGGATCGCCTCGTCGATGTCGGGGCGGAGTCGCTGGAGCGGCGACGCGGTCGTGTCCGAGGCGGCCGGCGACTCGGGGGCCTCGGCCCACAGCCGCGGGCGATCGGGCGTGGAGTTCACTGGTCGCTTCTCAGTCGGGATGCGGGCGGTGCCGTCGTCGTCGAACCGGATCCGGTCGGCGGGAACGGCGTGGCCGAAGAGGAATCCTTGTCCGTAGGTCCACCCGTGACGACGCGCGATCGCGTACTGCGCCTCCGTCTCGATGCCCTCGATGACGCCGTAGAGCTGCAACGAGCGCGTGAGCGCCGCCATCGCGAGCGAGATGCGGTCTCCCGTGGCCAGGTCCCCGAGCCGCAGCGTGAACTCGCGCGCGAGCTTGAGCCCCGCGACGGGGTTGAGCAGCACCGAGGACAGCGACGAGTACCCGGTGCCGAAGTCGTCGATCACGAGGTCGATGCCGAGCGCGGTGAGCGACGCGAGGTCGGACTTCGCCGCGGGCGTCGCCAGCAGCATCCCCGTCTCGGTGATCTCGAGGCCGATGCGCGAGGGGTCCACCCCCGTCTCGGTGAGCGCCGAGCGGACCACGCCGGTGAGGTCCGCCGCGCCGATCTGCTTGGTCGAGACGTTGACGAGGATGCGTCCCGTGAACTCGGGGTGCCATGCGATGAAGTGGCACGCCTCGCGGATCACGTACGCGCCGAGCGGCACGATGAGGTTCGCCTCCTCGGCGACTCCGATGAACGTGTCGGGCTGCAGCAGGCCGCGCGAAGGGTGGCGCCAGCGCACGAGCGCCTCGAAGTTCACGATCCGTCGGGTCTGAAGGTCCACGATCGGCTGGTAGTGGACCTCGAGGTGGCCCTCCTTGATGGCGGTCCTCAGCTCGAGCTCGACCGACAGCTTGCTCATCGCGTCCGTCCGCATGCGCGGGTGGTACGTCGTGACCCGCGCGCGTCCGCCGCGCTTCGCGGCCGACAGAGCGGTGTCCGCGGCCATGAGCAGCTGCTCCGCCGTCATGTCCTTCTCTGCGAGCGCCAGCCCGATCGATGCGGTGGGGAGGAGCTCGTGGCCGTCGATCTCGAAGGGGGACTGGACCACGTCGACGACCGACGCGATCGCGCGCTCGGCGGCGGCGCGATCGGGCACGTCCTCGAACACGATGACGAACTCGTCGCCGCCGAGGCGGGCCACGATGTCTCCCGTGCGAGTGTTGCCCTGGATCCGACGCGCGATCTCCTTGAGCAGGGCGTCGCCCGCGTCATGGCCGAGCGAGTCGTTCACGACCTTGAAGTGGTCGATGTCGAGGAACGCGCACGCCATGGTCGACCCGCTGTCGCGACGGCCGCGCAGGCCGTGCGCGAGCCGCTCGAGCAGCAGCGGACGATTCGCGAGGCCCGTGAGGGGGTCGTAGTGGGTGCGGTGCGCGAGCAGCGTCTTGGCGCGACGCTCCTCGGTGATGTCCTCCACCTGGACCAGCAGGTGGTGGTGCGGGTCCTGCGCGGTGCCGCGCGAGTCGGACACGGTCAGCCGCGCCCACACGATCTCGCCGTCGCTGCTGAGGTAGCGCTTGATGATCTGCGCGGAGGGGGCGTCGCCCGAGCTCACTCGCGCGAGCGTCTCGAGGGAGGTCTGGCGGTCGTCGGGGTGCGTGAAGTCGAGGTACGAGCGGCCGATCACCTGCTCGGGCGCGAGCCCGACCACCGAGGCGAACGTGGGGTTGACCTCTTCATACGTGCCGTGGGCGTCGAGGATCGCCATGCCGATAGGCGACTCCTGGAACGCCTGTCGAAACAGTTCGTCCGTGCGCATCACTGTGTCCCTCCGCTTGGCGTCCCTGCTGGGGGTGTGAGGTACGCCACACGGGATATCGGCATCTTTCCGGCGCGCATGAGGTCAGAAAACCGTGGGACCATAGACCGTTAAGCCCACGAGATCGCCGACGAGGACACTTATCCACTGTGACCGACACCCGCATCGAGCCTGCCGCCACCGCGCCTGAGCTGATCCGCAACTTCTGCATCATCGCGCACATCGACCACGGAAAGTCGACCCTCGCGGACCGCATGCTCCAGCTGACCGGCGTCGTCGAGGCGCGCCAGATGAAGGCCCAGTACCTCGACCGCATGGACATCGAGCGCGAGCGCGGCATCACGATCAAGTCGCAGGCCGTCCGCATGCCGTGGCAGGTCGAGGGCGCCCCGTACGCGCTCAACATGATCGACACCCCCGGGCACGTCGACTTCTCCTACGAGGTCTCCCGTTCGCTCGCGGCGTGCGAGGGCGCGATCCTCCTCGTCGATGCGGCGCAGGGCATCGAGGCGCAGACCCTCGCGAACCTGTACCTCGCGATGGAGAACGACCTCACCATCATCCCGGTGCTCAACAAGATCGACCTGCCCTCGGCCGAGCCCGAGCGCTACGCGGCCGAGCTCGCGCAGCTGATCGGCTGCGAGGTGGACGACGTCCTGCGAGTGTCCGGCAAGACGGGCGAGGGAGTGGACGCGCTCCTGGACCGCGTCGTCCGTGACATCCCCGCGCCCGTCGGCGACGCCGACGCCCCGACGCGCGCCATGATCTTCGACTCCGTGTACGACACGTACCGCGGCGTCGTCACGTACGTGCGCGTGGTCGACGGCTCGCTCAAGCCGCGCGAGCGCATCACCATGATGTCGACGCTCGCTAGCCACGACCTGCTCGAGATCGGCGTCATCAGCCCCGAGCCGAAGCCGTCCAAGGGCCTCGGCGTGGGCGAGGTCGGCTACCTCATCACGGGCGTGAAGGACGTGCGTCAGTCGAAGGTCGGCGACACCGTGACGCTCGCGGGTCGTCGTGCGCAGCAGTCGCTCGGCGGCTACCGCGACCCCCGACCGATGGTCTACTCGGGCCTGTTCCCCGTGGACGGTTCGGACTTCCCGGTCCTGCGCGACGCGCTCGACAAGCTCCAGCTGAACGATGCGTCCCTGGTCTTCGAGCCCGAGAGCTCGGTCGCGCTGGGCTTCGGATTCCGCTGCGGCTACCTCGGACTGCTTCACCTCGAGATCGTGCGCGACCGCCTTGAGCGCGAGTTCGGCCTCGACCTCATCTCGACCGCGCCCAACGTGGTCTACGAGGTCGAGATGGAGGACCGCAAGGTCTATACCGTGACCAACCCGTCCGAGTTCCCGTCGGGCAAGATCTCCGAGGTGCGCGAGCCCGTCGTCGCCGCATCGATCCTGGTACCCAGCGAGTTCATCGGCACCGTCATGGAGCTGTGCCAGGAGCGCCGCGGCATCATGGGCACGATGAACTACCTGTCCGAGACGCGCGTCGAGATGCACTACACGCTGCCGCTCGCCGAGGTCGTGTTCGACTTCTTCGACCAGCTCAAGTCCCGCACGCGCGGCTACGGCTCGCTCGACTACGAGCCCGCCGGCGAGCAGGCCGCCGACCTCGTGAAGGTCGACATCCTGCTCCAAGGCGAGCAGGTGGACGCGTTCTCCGCGATCGTCCACAAGGACAAGGCGTACGCGTACGGCGTGATGATGGTCGGCAAGCTCAAGAACCTCATCGACCGTCAGCAGTTCGAGATCCCCGTGCAGGCAGCGATCGGCGCCCGCATCATCGCGCGCGAGACGATCCGCGCGATCCGCAAGGACGTCCTCGCGAAGTGCTACGGCGGTGACATCTCGCGTAAGCGCAAGCTGCTCGAGAAGCAGAAGGCCGGTAAGAAGCGCATGAAGAACATCGGCTCGGTCGAGGTGCCGCCGGAGGCGTTCATCGCCGCGCTGTCCACCGCCGACGACGGCTCGGACAAGGGCAAGAAGAAGTAGCGGTGCCCGCCCCCGCATCGTCCCCGGCGCCAGCATCGTCCCTGGTCGAGCGCGACTTCGGCGTGTACATCCACGTGCCGTTCTGCCGCGTGCGGTGCGGATACTGCGACTTCAACACGTACGCGCCGTCCGAGGTAGGCGGCGCGACCCGCGAGGGCTACGTGTCCTCGGCGCTCGCCGAGATGGCACTCGCAGGCTCGGTCATGGCGGGGGACGGGCGCGCGGCCTCCACGGTCTTCTTCGGCGGAGGGACGCCGACGATGCTCGACGCGGCGGCGCTGTCGTCCCTCCTTGACGGCGTGCGGACGACGTGGGGGCTGGCTCGGGGCGCGGAGGTCACCACCGAGGCCAATCCCGATTCGGTGACGCGCGAGTCGTTGGCGACCCTCGCATCGTCCGGGTTCACCAGAGTGTCCTTCGGGATGCAGTCCGCGGTTCCCCACGTGCTCGCGACGCTCGAGCGCACGCACGAGCCCGAGAATGTCGGCAGGGCGGTGGAGTGGGCGCGCGAGGCCGGGCTGTCCGTGTCGCTCGACCTCATCTACGGCACGCCGGGGGAGTCGCTCTCCGACTGGGAGGCGAGCCTCGACACGGCGATCGCTCTGGAACCGGACCACATCTCGGCCTACGCGCTCGTGATCGAGCCTGGCACGCGGATGGGGGCGCAGCTGCGGCGCGGCCAGATCGAGGCCGTGGACCTCGACACCCAGGCCGACATGTACGAGCTGGCCGAGGAGCGCCTCGCTGCGGCGGGTTATGCCTGGTACGAGGTGTCCAACTGGGCGCGCACGCCGGCCCAGGTCTGTCGGCACAACGTCGCCTACTGGCGCAGCCAGGACTGGTGGGGGATCGGACCTGGCGCTCACTCCTACCTTGGCCCGCGCGTCGGGGCGTCCGGGGAGGAGCTAAGCGCCGAGCGGTGGTGGAACGTCAAGCACCCGCGGGCCTACTCGGACCGGCTCGCGGCAGGGGAGTCCCCCGAGGCCGAGCGCGAGCCGCTCACGGCCGAGGACCTGGCGCTCGAGTCCGTGATGCTGCGGCTGCGGCTGGCCGAGGGGATGCCCGTCGGCGATCTGCCCGAGCGCCGCCCCGCCGAGGTCGCGCGGCTCGTGGCTGAGGGGCTGCTGGACGGGCGTGCGGCGCTGGCAGGGACACTGCTGCTCACCCTTAAGGGGCGCCTTCTCGCCGACGCCGCGGTGCGCGCGCTGACCTGAACTGCGGTCTGCCTCCTGGAATCGCAGGGCGCCCGGAATCCTGCTCGATTTCGGGCGCCATGCGATTCCAGGACGCATCTCCACAAGGCTGCGCGGCCGCACCCGGGAGTCCACAGGTGTGCGGCGGCCACGAAGCGAGCGAGTCGCCGGTGGTCGAATCCGTTCATGCGCATCCTGCCGGACCTCACGGGGCTGGAACTCCCCTTGTCCGACTTTCTCGTGTCCAACAGTCATGCGTTCTCACGCCGGGAGCTGCTGGCGCGGTGGAGCAAGCATGCGCTCGAATCCACGCTATCGGGCGGCGCCGCGACCAGAGTGCTTCCTGGCGTCTACTGCGGGACAACGCACGTGGCCTCGCCTCGCGTCCGCGGCGAGGCGCTCAACCTGTGGGCACCGCGGACGCTCGTGACCGGCCGCCTTGCGCTGCATCTGTGCGATGACTCGCTGCCGGTGCCTCCCGTGGCGGACGTGGTCGCTGGACCTGGTCGCGCCCTGCGACCGCCGTCATGGGTGCGCGTCCACCAGCATGCGGTGCCGCGCACGTCGTGCCACCTCGATGGGGTGGACTGCGTCACGCCAGCGCGAGCACTGCTCGACGCTTGGCGGAGCGCGCCTGAGGAGGAACGCCGCGACATCGTGTGGGAGTCCCTGTGGGCTCGCGCCTGCACCTGGCGGCAGCTGAGGGTCGAACTCGACCGAGCTGTGCGCGTCGCAGGACGGCGCGACCTGGAGCGGATGCTCGGATGGTTCGCCGAGGGCGCGACCACGCCGCTGGAGGTGCGTGCCAAGCATGAGGTCTTCACCGGCGCCAGGTTCCGCGAGTTCGAGTGGCAGGTTCCACTCGTGCTTCCGGGCCGCAGACCGACTGTCGACATGCTCCACAGGCGGGCCATGGTGGTAGGTGAGCTCGACGGAGACCGCTACCACTCCACCAGGTCGGCACGCGATGAGGACCGCAATCGCCAGACGGATCTCACCGCCGCGGGTTACGCGGTCATCAGATTCGGCTGGCGGGACGTGGTGGATCGACCTCAGTGGTGCCGCGAACGGTTACTGACCACGGTCGCCGGTCGGCTCGGGCTTCCTGGAATCGCATAGCGCCCGGAATCCTGCTCGATTTCGGGCGCCATGCGATTCCAGCGCGCACTACGTGGAAGCCGCGAGCGGGCCGGCGAGCCACGCGTCGGCCTGGCGCTGCGATCGCAGCCTGACCACCGTGAGGCAGGGATTGGACTCGGCGGCCTCCGGCACGCGCGTCCGGTTGAGGTGACGGGTGGACCAGGCCCACTTGACGATGTGCTCGCGGTCCGTGAAGAAGGTGCACAGCGGCGGCTCGACGTTGCCGTTCCAGAGCTCCTCGCGTCGGACGCTGCGCCGGATGGTGCGGCGGACCACGCGCGGGAGGATCACGGTGAGGAACGGCAGGTCCAGCCACACGAGCAGGTCGGCGCGCGCGGCGAGGACCGGACGCGCGGAGTCGTAGAGCCACTCGGTCACCCAGGCATCGCTCTGAGCGAGCGCCGTCATCTCGTCCACGAACTCGGGGCGAGGCGTCCAGTCGGGGCCGTGGAAGAGGGCATCGAGCTCGGTGTAGCGCGCGTCGATGCTCGCGGCGATCGCTCGCGCGAGCGTCGACTTCCCCGCGCCCGACACCCCGGCGACGACCACCCTCCGAGGGCGGCTGGGGAGCGGGTCGTCGAAGCGGAGCACGCGGTCGATGCTAGCGAGCGCGGGCGCGCAGACGCCCCGCTGGCCGGGTACGGAGCGGCCGCGGGGCGTCGGGGTGAGAGGTGCGTCAGCGCACGAACGGGATCATGAGCGGGATCTTGTAGTACTCGCCGTTGTTCGCCTTCACTCCGGCGACGAACGAGATCACGATCGAGTAGAGCACGTAGATCCCCCACAGCGGGAGCGTGATCGCGAGGCCGACGACGAGCATGAGCAGGCCGAGCACCACGGCTGCGACGCCAGAGATGAGAACCGTCAGCTGGAGGTTGAGCTGCTGCTTGCCGTGGTGATCGATCAGGGCCGAGCGGTCCTTGAAGATGAGCCACAGCACGAGCGGGACGAGCCAGGAGACGGTACCGGCAGACAGCAGCGCGGCGCCCCCGGCGATGATGTGGATGAGCATGGACCAGTTGCGGGCCTCGGACTCGAGCATCCGCTGCGGCGTGTAGGGCTGCTGCGCGGGAGGCTGCTGGCCGTACTGCTGCCCCGTCTGCTGCCCCGTCTGCTGCTGGCCCGCGTAGGGCGGGATGGTGCTGTCCGCAGACGGTGCCTCGGAAGAGGACGATGCGGTGGGGCCGGCCTCGAGCGCGGGAGGCTGGCTGACGCCTTCGGCCTGGGTGCCGGCGGCGTCCTGAGGTGCGGCGTCAGGCGTCGTCTCGGCGCCCTCGGTGCGGTCGGTGTCGTTCATGTCCTCACCGTCCCACGACGCGGCAGAGCCCCGCATCCCTCTGCGGAAGGAGCGGGGCCCTGATTGTGCGCTCGGGGTGAACCCTGAGCGCTACTTCACGAGCGGAATCGTGAACGGGTAGGTGTAGGGCTGGCCCTTGCTCGCGGCCTGGAAGCCCTGGATGCCGAAGATGATCGCGGCGACGAACGCGGCGAGCGACAGCAGCCAGCCGATGAACGGGATCCACGACAGGAAGTAGGCGATCGACACGAGGATGCCGAAGTTGAGTGCCTTCTTGCCCTCCTCGTCGATGAACGGGCTCTGGTCCTTGCCGACGAGCCAGATGATGAGCGGGACCAGGAATCCGAGGATCACGCCGAGATGCGCGAACGAGGCCATCTGGTTGGGGTTGGAGCCCGACGCCGGCGGCGGTGTCGGCGAGGTGGGCGGCGGGGGAGGGGGCGTCTCTGACATCGTTCTCACCACTTCTGTTGTTGGGACATATGGTGCGGTCTGGTCGGCGCGACGCGCCCGGGTGTCGAGCATGTCCCCCGAGGTGTTCGCCGACACCTCCAATGTAGCGATCACCGGGCATCTCGTGCGGAATCTCCAGGTATTGGCATGGGGTGTCGTGCCCTTGAGGGGTCGCGGAACGGTGACGTGTCGCACGTCTGCGCCGCATCATGGAGAGGGTGTCGGGGGCGACGCTAGAATTGGCACTCACGGACTGAGAGTGCCAGCGGGATCACGGGAGGTGGAGCGGCATGAGCGAGGAGCGCAGGCGTGCGGTGCTGCGAGCCATCGTCGAGGGCTACGTCGAGACCTCCGAGCCGATCGGCTCCAAGGCGCTCGCGGCCCGCACCGGTCTCGGGGTGTCCCCCGCGACCATCCGCAACGACATGGCGATCCTCGAGGAGGAGGGGCTCATCGCCCAGCCGCACACCTCCGCGGGGCGCATCCCCACCGACGCCGGCTACCGCTCCTTCGTGGACTACCTCGCGCACGCCGCGCTGCCCGACAGCCACAAGCGAGCGATCACGACCTTCCTGTCCGACGCGGTCGACCTGGATGACGTGATCGAGCGCTCGGTGCGCATGCTGAGCCAGCTGACGCAGCAGGTCGCGGTGGTCCAGTACCCGTCGCTGCGCGAGAGCGCGGTCCGCCGCGTCGAGCTCGTCGTCCTGGGGCTGGATCGCATCCTCGTGGTCGTGATCAGCGCCGACGCGCGCGTCGAGCAGGCCAACGTCGCCCTCACCGCCCCCGTGCGCCAGGAGGAGGTCGACCGCGCGGTCCGCGAGATCAACGAGATCGCCGTCGGCCGCACGCCGTCCGCGCTCGAGCCGAGGCTCGACGCCTGGGCGGATCGCCCCGGTCAGCCGGCCTGGGCCGGCGGGGTGGCGCAGGCGATCATGCAGGCGGCCTACGGCGGCGCGGTCCAGCGCGTGGTGTTCGCCGGCACCTCCAATCTCGCGCGCGGCAGCGACCTTCAAGCCGACGCGATCGGCCCCGTGCTGGATGCGCTCGAGGAGCAGGTCGTGCTCCTCCGCCTGCTGCACGAGATGACCGCGGGCGACGCCGACGTGGCGGTCCGCATCGGTCACGAGACTCAGAACGAGGCGCTCGCACGCACCTCGATCGTCGCCGCCGGGTACGGCAGCGGCCCCTCCGTGTCCCTGCTCGGGGCCCTGGGCCCCACCCGCATGGACTATCCCTCGACCATGGCCGCGGTTCGCGCGGTCGCCCGATACCTCTCCAAGGTGGTTGATTCTTGAAGGACTACTACGCCGTTCTCGGCGTGAACCGCAACGCCAGCGAGGCCGAGATCAAGAAGGCGTATCGCAAGCTCGCGCGCGAGAACCATCCCGACGTCGCCGGACCTGACGGCGAGGAGCGCTTCAAGGAGGTCGGCGCGGCCTACGAGGTGCTCTCGAACCCCGAGAAGAAGGCCATGTACGACCGCGGCGTCGACCCGCGCGCGACCGCCGGCTCGCAGGGCGGGGCCCAGGGCTTCGGCTTCGAGGACATCTTCGAGTCGTTCTTCGGCGGGGGCAGCCCGTTCGGAGGCCAGCAGCGGGGTCCGCAGTCGCGGGTCCAGCGTGGCGGCGACCAGCTCGTCGGCGTCGAGGTGAGCCTCGAGGAGGCCGTGTTCGGCGTGAATCACGAGGTCGTCGTCGACCTCGCCGACGTGTGCTCGACGTGCTCCGGCTCGTGCTGCGCGCCGGGCACCCAGCCTTCGACCTGCTCGACCTGTCGCGGTCAGGGCCAGGTGCAGCGCGTCGCGCGTTCCCTGCTCGGCAACGTCATGACGACCTCGCCGTGCCCCGACTGCGGCGGCTACGGCACGATCATCCAGTCCCCGTGCCCCGACTGCGCCGGCCGCGGCCGCACGCACTCTCGCCACACGATCAAGGTCGACATCCCCGCGGGCGTCGAGACCGGCACCCGCATCCGCCTGCCGCACATGGGCGACGCCGGCGTCGGCGGCGGGCCGAAGGGCGACCTGTACGTCGAGATCCGCGAGACGTCGCACAAGACCTTCGAGCGCCGCGGCGACGACCTGCACTGCACGCTCGAGGTGCCGATGACCGCGGCCGCGCTCGGCACGGTGCTCACGGTCGACACGTTCGACGGCGCGCAGGAGGTCGATGTCCCCCAGGGCACGCACTCGGGCCACACCGTGCGCCTCAAGGGGCTCGGCGTCGGTCGTCTGCAGCGACCGGGCCGTGGCGACCTGTTCGTGCACCTCGACGTGCTCACCCCCACGGACCTCACCGACGAGCAGCAGGAGCTGATGACGAGGCTCGCGAAGCTGCGCGGCGAGGAGATGCCCGAGGCGCGGCTCGCACCGATCGGCGGGGGCGTGTTCTCGCGCCTCAAGGACGCGTTCATGGGGCGTGGCTAGAGGGACCCGGGCCTCGGCCCAGGCACGTGTGAGCGTACGCGGATGACCTCCCCGCGGAGTCTGAGCGCCCAGGCGGGCGACGCCGTCAGGCTCGTGCTCGTCAGCTTCCGGGCCTGGCTCACGGACCCGAAGGTGATGCTCGTCGGAGCGCTCCCTGCAGTCATCGCGGCCGCCGTGATCGCGGCCCTGATCGCCGCCCTGCTCATCCTCGCGCCGGGTGTCGACGACCTGGTCCTGGACGTCACCGGGCTCGACGGCGCGCTGGGCCGCACCGTGTCCGCGATCGTCACCGTGCTCGTCGTCGTCGGCGGCTCTGTGGCCGCGGTGCTGATGTTCACGACCATCGCGCTGATCATCGGGCAGCCCTTCTTCGAGCACCTGTCACGCCATCTCGACGAGCGCGACGGGGTCGAGGTGCTCGACTCCGACGAGTCCTGGACGCGGTCGCTCAGCAGGGGGACGGTCGAGGGGCTCATCACCTTCGCCACGTCGCTCGGGATCCTCGCGGTGACCGCGCTGCTCGGGCTCATCCCCGTCGCGGGAACCGTCGCCGCATTCGTCGCCTCCGCGATCCTGGGAGGGCGCATGCTCGCGATCGAGCTCACGGCCTATCCCATGGCGTGCCGGGGCGTGCTCGCGAGGCGTGACCGCATCGTCGAGCTGCGCCCTGTGCGCGTCACCGCGTATCTGTTCGGGACGTTCATCTTCCTGATCTTCATGCTTCCGCTGGGTGCTGTCGTCGCCATGCCGGTCGCGGTCGTGGGCGCGAACACCTTGTCGCGCAGAGCGGTCGGCTCGCGCGCGGAGGGCGCCTCCGCGTAGGGCCCGCGCGCCCGATGCCCGATGCCCGGTGGTCGCGCGGGCGGTAGATTCTGGTGCTGTGACCGCCCCCGTCTTCCTGTGCCCCGACGCGTCCAACGCCGTCATCGGCGCGGTTCTCGCGCTCGACGGCGCGGAGGCCCGGCACGCGGGCACCGTGCAGCGGCGTGCGGTGGGCGAGACGCTCGACCTGGTCGACGGACATGGACGACGCGCTCGCGGCCCGATCGTCGAGGTCGCCGACGGACGGGTCGCCATCCGCGTCGAGGAGGTCCTCGAGGACCGCGATCCCGCGGTGACGCTCGTGCAGGCGTTAGCGAAGGGCGGGCGGGACGAGCAGGCGGTCGAGTCCGCGATCGAGCTCGGCGCGACCTGCATCGTCCCGTGGCAGGCCGACCGCTCGATCGTGCAGTGGCGCGGTCCGAAGTCCGAGAAGGCCAGGGCGAGGTGGGAGGCGCTCGCGCTCGCGGCGATGAAGCAGAGCCGCCGCGCGGTGCTCCCGACGGTCGATCCGGTCGTGTCGACAGCTGCCCTCGTCGGCCGCGTGCGCGCGGCGGTGGACGCGGGCGAGCGCGTGCTCGTCCTCCACGAGGTCGCCGCACGCCCGCTCACCTCCTTGGACTGGGACGATGCGCCCGTCACCTTCGTCGTGGGTCCCGAGGGCGGGATCTCGGATGACGAGGTCGCCGCGCTTGTCGACGCTGGCGCCGAGGCGGTGCTGCTCGGGCCGCACGTGCTCCGAGCCTCCACCGCCGGGCCCGCGGGCATCGTCGCCCTCGCGGCGCTGCGTCGCACCTGGTGAGGGGGACGCGAATGTCGGTCGCACGTCCTACGCTGGTCCCATGACCGACTGCCTCTTCTGCCGCATCGTCGCGGGCGAGATCCCCGCGGACATCCTCGCTGAGAACGACACATGCGTCGCCTTCCGCGACGTGGCGCCCAAGGCACCCGTGCACGTGCTCGTCGTGCCCCGCAGCCACCTCGAGAACGTCGCCCAGGTCGCGGAGGCCGACCCCGGCCTGCTCGCCGAGATGGCCACGATGGCGCAGGGCATCGCCGACACGGAGTGCGGCGGCCAGTTCCGGTGGATCTTCAACACGGGCGCCGAGGCCGGGCAGAGCGTGTTCCACGCGCACGGCCACGTGCTCGGCGGCGCGACCCTCGGTTGGGAGCCTGCGTGAGCGTGACCCGCGAGATCCTCGTCGATGATGCCGCCACGATGCCCGAGCTGCTCGGCAGCGGGGACGCGGTGATCCGCGAGGTCGAGAGCGCCTACCCGGATGTGGACTTCCATGTGCGGGGCAACCGGATCACGCTGAGCGGAGACGACGCGCAGGTCGCGTCCGCCGCGACCGCGGTCGACGAGCTGCGCTCGGTCCTCGCCGCGGGGGTCCCGCTCACGCCGGACATCGCGCGCGAGTCGGTGCGGATGCTGCGCAGCGTGCAGGGCGTCGCGTCCGCTGCGGCGGCAGCGAGCGCGGGCAAGGCGTCCGAGCGACCCAAGGACGTGCTCGCACGCTCGATCCTGTCGACGCGAGGCCGCACCATCCGTCCGCGCACCGCCGGCCAGGCCGAGTACGTGACGGCGATCGAGAACCACACGATCACCTTCGGGATCGGGCCTGCGGGCACCGGCAAGACGTACCTCGCGATGGCGCAGGCCGTCGCGGCGCTGCAGGCCAAGCGCGTCAACCGCATCGTCCTGACGCGTCCCGCCGTGGAGGCGGGGGAGCGGCTCGGGTTCCTTCCCGGCTCGCTCAACGAGAAGATCGACCCGTACCTGCGCCCGTTGTACGACGCGCTGCACGACATGATCGACCCCGAGTCGATCCCTCGCCTCATGGAGGCCGGGACCATCGAGGTCGCGCCTCTCGCGTACATGCGCGGGCGCACCCTCAACGACGCGTTCATCATCCTGGACGAGGCGCAGAACACCACGCGCGAGCAGATGAAGATGTTCCTCACGCGCCTTGGGTTCGGCGCGACGATGGTCGTCACCGGCGACGTCACGCAGGTTGATCTGCCAGGGGGGACGCAGTCGGGGCTGAGGGCCGCGAGCGAGATCCTCGAGGGCGTCGACGACATCGCCTTCTGCCGCCTCGGCGCGGACGACGTGGTCCGTCACCGCCTCGTGAGCGACATCATCAACGCGTACGCCGCGAATGAGGACCGGGACGGAGGCCGTCCCGTCGGGCAGCAGCGTCGCTTCGAGCGCCGCGACCACCACGACCGCACCGGACGCGAGCGTCGCGACAGGCCGGCCCGCCCCCAGGAAACCGCCCGCACCGAGGAGGACGCCGAGTGATCGAGGTCAACAACGAGACCGACGCGCAGATCGACGAGATCGAGTTCGCCGAGCTCGCGAAGTACGTGCTCGGCGAGATGCACGTCGCCGAGGAGGCCGAGCTCGCGATCATGTTCGTCGACGAGGCCGCGATGGAGCAGCTCCACATCCAGTGGATGGACGAGCCGGGCCCCACCGACGTGCTGAGCTTCCCCATGGACGAGCTGCGCCCCGGCACGGCCGAGGACCCGACCCCTGCCGGACTGCTCGGCGACATCGTCGTGTGCCCGCCCGTCGCGGCGGACCAGGCCGTGAAGGCCGGCCACACCGCGGAGGAGGAGATGCTGCTGCTGACGACGCACGGCATCCTGCACCTGCTCGGCTACGACCACGCGGAGCCCGAGGAGGAGAAGGAGATGTTCGCGCTTCAGCGTCGCCTGCTCCTCACCTTCCTCGCGAACCGCGGCTCCTGACGGCGCGGGTGACCCGGTAGATGGAGGCATTCCCCTGGGCGACGTTGATCTTCCTCGTCGTCCTCAGCGTGCTCGGCGCGGCCGTCATGCATGCCGTCGTCGCGGCGTTCGAGCAGGTGCCGTACGCGCGTGAGCGCGAGATCGAGGCCTCGCATCGTCCGGACGGCCGCCCGACCTCGGCCGCGAGGCTCGCCGCGCTGCCCGACCACGCCGACGCCGCATCGTCCGTGGTCTACTCGCTGCTCGAGGCGCTCGCGCTCGTCAGCTGGGCGTTCATCGCGTGGGAGATCGCGGACGGCCTGGACTGGCGCTGGGGCTGGGTCCTCACCGCCGCCGCGGGCATGGGCGCTGCGCTGTCCCTGCTCGTCATCCGAGCCCTGCCACGCACGCTCGCCAAGGCGTATCCCGAGGCGGTCCTGCGCGCGCTCGCGCCGGTCGCGTGGTCGCTGATCTGGATCACGACCCCGATCCGAGCGATCATCCCCGCGCTCAGCTATCCCGAGCTCACCGAGGCGGAGGACCTCGTCGAGCAGGCGGAGGGCGCGCTCGAGGCGGACGAGGCCGAGCTGCTGCGCTCGATCGTCGGGCTCGGCGACACGCTCGTGCGCGAGGTCATGGTGCCGCGCACCGACATGGTGACGATCCAGTCCGGCACCCCGGTGCGCAAGGCGATGGTCCTGTTCATGCGCTCCGGCTTCTCGCGCGTGCCCGTGGTCGGTGAGGGCACCGACGACGTGCGCGGCGTGATCTACCTCAAGGACTGCGTGCGCGACACGTGGGACAGCGCCGAGCGGCTCGCCGAGCCGGTCGACGGTCTCATGCGCGAGCCCGAGTTCGTGCCCGAGTCGTTGGCCGTCGACGAGCTCCTGCGCAGGATGCAGGACGAGGTGTTCCACCTGGGCGTCGTCGTCGACGAGTTCGGCGGCGTCGCGGGCCTCGTCACCATCGAGGACGCGCTCGAGGAGATCGTCGGCGAGGTGGTCGACGAGCACGACCGCACCGCGCCCGAGGCAGAGCTGCTGTCCGAGGGCGTGTACAGGGTGCCCGCGCGCATGGATCTCGACGAGCTCGCCGAGCTGTTCGACGTCGAGATCGACGATGATGATGTGGAGACCGTCGCGGGGCTGCTCGCCAAGGCGCTCGGCAAGGTGCCGATCCCAGGCGCGCACGCTCAGGCGCATGGGCTCGAGCTGCTCGCGGATCGCGCCGAGGGCCGACGTCGCAGGCTGACGTCCGTCGTGGTGCGCCGCGACGAGCAGCCGGAGGACGTGGACACGGGAGAGCGGCGCACGGTGCGGACCGGACGGTCCCGCAGGAAGGAGCACGACGATGACTGAGGAGGCCAAGGTGCACAGGTCGGGCTTCGCCTGCTTCGTGGGGCGCCCGAACGCGGGCAAGTCGACCCTAATGAACGCGCTCGTGGGGGAGAAGGTCGCGATCATGTCGTCGCGCCCTCAGACCACCCGACGCGCGATCCGCGGCATCGTCAACCGTGAGGACGCCCAGCTGGTCGTCGTCGACACCCCGGGACTGCACCGTCCCCGGACCCTGCTCGGAGAGCGCCTCAACGACCTCGTCCGCGAGACGTTCGCCGAGGTCGACGTGATCGGCTTCTGCCTGCCCGCCGACGAGAAGATCGGGCCCGGCGACAAGTGGATCGCGCGCGAGCTGTCCGAGGCTCGGGCGCCCGTCGTCGCGATCGTGACGAAGGTCGACAAGGTTCCGCGCGATCGCGTGGCCGAGCACCTGCTCGAGGTGACGCAGCTCGGCGAGTGGGCCGACATCGTCCCCGTGTCCTCGGTCAAGGACATCCAGGTGGACGTGCTGACCGACGTGCTCGTGTCGCGACTCCCCGAGGGGCCGCCCCTGTACCCGGAGGGCGAGGTCACCGACGAGCCCGAGGACGTGATGATCGCCGAGCTGATCCGCGAGGCCGCGCTCGAGGGCGTGCGCGACGAGCTGCCGCACTCGCTCGCCGTCGTGGTCGAGGAGCTGATCGAGCCCGGCGCTGAGACGTCGACGCGCGACGTCCTCGAGATCCGCGCGCACGTGTTCGTCGAGCGCGACTCCCAGAAGGGCATCGTCATCGGTCGCGCGGGGTCGCGGCTCAAGGAGGTCGGGGCTACCTCTCGCCAGGGCATCGAGCGCCTGCTCGGGCGCAAGGTCTACCTGGACCTTCACGTGAAGGTCGCCAAGGAGTGGCAGCGCGACCCGAAGCAGCTGGGGCGCTTGGGATTCTGACGGGCGCATCGCGTCCCGGCAGAGGGGGCTGGTCGCGACGCGGGACAGCCACGTATCGTGGGCGTCTGCGGTCGCACCCGGTGGTCGCCCTGAAGGAGGTCGGCTTCGTGGAGGACTCGCAGGGCACGCTGATCGACCGGGTGAACCGCGAGGCCCAGCTGTTCAAGGACGTCGGCGTCGCGGTGGGCGAGGCGGGCCAGCGGTGGCTCGAGACGAGCACGCAGCTGTGCGCCGACCTCGAGACGTTCGGTGATGCCGCGCTGCTCGACCCGGAGGTGCAGGACGCCGACCGCTCGGGCCACGTGCGCGCCGCCGCCGAGCTGTTCGAGCGCGTCGCGGTGCTCTCGCCCCGCGTTCCGCAGATGCTCGCCGGGCTGTCCGCGCAGGCGGACTCGTTCAAGGACCTTCTCGGCGAGTGCGTGACCGCGGTGTCGGACGGCACCGTCGACGTCGCGCTCGTCGAGCGCGCGCAGCGGATGCGTGCGTCCTTCGAGACCAGCTACGTGTCGATGGCGGACCTGCTCGACGAGGTGGCCGCGATCGACGAGGCCCTGCGCTTCCAGCTCGTGCGCCTGGGACTGCGGGACGGCGGTCAGTAGCGCGCCGCACCACGTCCGCGTGAGGGTCGCACGACGGCTGGGGACGCGCGCGGCATCGAGTGCGCTATGGTGGCCGTATGCGTGCACGCTCGCTGCTTCTTAGCTGCCGCGACGAGGCCTAGAACAGGCTGGCTCCTCGTCGCGGCGGTTCGTGTGCCGGCCCACCGACGAGTTGAGACCTGAGAGAAGCGACATGACCAGCGAGCAGACCAGCACCGAGCCCACGCACACTGAGCCCACCCACTACACCGGCGGCGACCAGAAGCCGTCGCCCATGCCGATCCACAAGTACGTCCCGTTCCAGGACCAGATCCGTGTGGAGATGGCCGACCGGACCTGGCCGTCCAAGGTCATCACCGAGGCGCCCCGGTGGTGCGCGGTCGACCTGCGCGACGGCAACCAGGCGCTCATCGAGCCGATGAACTCCGAGCGCAAGATGCGCATGTTCGACCTCCTGGTGCGCATGGGCTACAAGGAGATCGAGGTCGGCTTCCCGAGCGCGAGCCAGACGGACTTCGACTTCGTGCGCAAGCTGATCGAGGACGACCACATCCCGGACGACGTGACGATCCAGGTCCTCACTCAGGCGCGCGAGCACCTGATCGAGCGCACCTACGAGGCCATCAAGGGCGCCAAGCAGGCGATCGTCCACCTGTACAACTCGACGTCGATCCTGCAGCGCGAGGTCGTGTTCCGCGCCGACGAGGACGAGATCCTCGACATCGCGACGCACGGCGCGATGCTGTGCCAGAAGTTCGAGGAGTCGATCCCGGACACCCGGGTCTTCTACGAGTACAGCCCCGAGTCCTACACGGGCACCGAGCTCGAGTACGCGGTGCGCGTGTGCAACGCGGTGCTGGACGTGTGGCAGCCGACGCCGGACCGCAAGGTCATCATCAACCTGCCCGCGACCGTGGAGATGGCGACGCCCAACGTCTACGCCGACTCGATCGAGTGGATGAACCGTCACCTCGAGCACCGCGACTCCGTGGTGCTGAGCCTGCACCCGCACAACGACCGCGGCACCGCGATCGCGGCGGCCGAGCTGGGCTACATGGCCGGCGCCGACCGCATCGAGGGCTGCCTGTTCGGCAACGGCGAGCGCACGGGCAACGTGGACCTGGTGACGCTGGGCATGAACCTGTTCAGCCAGGGCATCGACCCGCAGATCGACTTCTCGGACATCGACGAGGTGCGCCGCACGGTCGAGTACTGCAACCAGATCGACGTGCACCCGCGCCACCCGTGGGGCGGCGACCTGGTCTTCACGGCCTTCTCCGGCTCCCACCAGGACGCCATCAAGAAGGGCCTGGAGGCGATGGAGGACAAGGCCATGCGCATGGGCGCGACGGTCGACGACCTCGTCTGGGCCGTGCCGTACCTGCCGATCGACCCCAAGGACGTCGGCCGCTCGTACGAGGCCGTGATCCGCGTCAACTCGCAGTCCGGGAAGGGCGGCGTGGCGTATCTTCTCAAGTCGGAGCGTCAGCTCGAGCTCCCGCGTCGGCTTCAGATCGAGTTCTCGCGCGTCGTCCAGCGCCACGCGGACGAGCTCGGCGTCGAGATGACCGCCGACTCGCTGTGGAGGATCTTCGAGGACGAGTACCTGCCGTCGCCCGATGCGGACAAGCAGTGGGGCCGTTTCGCGCTCCAGGGGACGCGCACCACGTCGTCCGACACGGGCCCCGACACGCTCGCCGCGGACGTCGTCGACACCGGCGCCGCCGTGACGATCGAGGGCTCCGGCGGCGGTCCCGTCGAGGCGTTCGTCGCAGCGCTCAGCACGCGCGGCGTCAAGGTCGAGGTGCTCGACTACGCCGAGCACGCGATGACCTCGGGAGGCGACTCGCGTGCCGCCGCGTACGTCGAGTGCGAGATCGGCGACGAGATCTTCTGGGGGGTCGGCATCGACCCGTCCATCACCACGGCCACCCTCAAGGCCATCATCTCCGCGGTCAACCGCCAAGCGCGGTAGCGCGAATCTCTGCGGTGGACCGCCAAGCGCGGTGACGCTGCAGCGTCCCGGCCGAGCCACGCCATCCCGTCGATCACGGGGGACGCGGGGCCGGGACCGGACGCGCCGGGGGAGACCATCGACCATGGTGGACCCCGGCGCGTCCTCATTTCTGCGTCGCTGCGACCGCTCAGTGGCGTGCCCTCGCTCGCGCCGCTGCTCCTGCGCGCGCTGGCGGGACATGAGCGTCGGATTCGAGAAGGATCCTGCACTCATGTCCCGCTCGGGTACGAAGACGATGGTGTGCCGCTGGGGAGCCTGCCACCGAGGCGCAGAACGCCCCGCCGATCCCCGCAAGGGGACCGACGGGGCGTCGACGTCACGGTCAGGCCGGCACCTCCGGTCAGGCCGGTGGAACGGCTCAGGCCGCGACGAGCTCCGGCTTCCGGCCGGGGAGGATGGCCATCACCCGCGGTGCGCGGACGAGAAGCCAGATCGTGAACCACACCTCGGAGACGATCGACAGCGTCGCGACGATCGCGAGGAACGCGCCTCCGAAGTCGGCGTAGTTGGCGAGCAGCAGGTGGGCGAAGGTGTCGGCGACGTAGGCGACTCCCGCGATCGAGAGCGCGATGCCGAGCGCGCGCCCGAGCCCTGAGGCGAACAGGATGCGTCCGACGACGATCAGGTGCAGGCCGAACGCGACCAGCGCGAGCAGCCACGTGACGTCGAAGGCCTCCATGGCGAGCCCGGTCCAGGCCTCGCGCTGACCGACGTCGAGCCCCGTGAGGACGTCACCGCCGACGGACAGCTGCAGCGCGAGGACCATGAAGGTGATCGAAGGAACGAACGCCACGGTGTAGGCGAGGCGCAGCCAGGCCGCGAGCAGCGAGCGGCGCTCGCCCGTGTGACGCAGGAGCACGTGGAGCGCCCAGGCGATGCCGATATCGATCATGGCGATGACGGTGAATCCCGCGACGCCGAGGCGGAACGTGGTCTCGTTCTCGGCGATGTTGGACATGGTCGCCGCCGGGTCGTCGAAGACGACGAGCTGGTTCCGGACCAGGAAGTTCGCGCCCATGGCGAGCAGCACGATGGCGATGTAGCCGAGGCCGGCGAGTCGCGCGGCGGTGGTGGGGGACAGGGCGTGGGATGACACGGACGATGCGGGGGTGGGCTGGATGGCATTCATGGTGGGGACTCCTGTGGTGTGTGGACGATGCCGGTGGATCGGCGTGGTGAGGACGCTCAGGCGACGTCGCGGACGGTGATGATGGCCTTGCCGGCGACGCGGCCGGCCGCGAGGTCGGTGACCGCGTCCGCCGTCCGCTCGAGCGGGTACGTGCTCGTGGCGGCGGCGTGGACCGCGCCGGACTCGACCAGCATCGCGAGCCGGCCCAGGAGCACGGCGTCGGTCGCCGAGATCATGCCCGTGAGTCGCTGCTTCGTGAACAGCGAGACGAGCGGGGCCACGAGCGAACGGCCGGATCCGCCGATGAGCGAGTCGCCGCCCTCCCCGCCCACGAGCACCAGGGTGCCGGTGGGGGACAGGATCCGACGGAGACGGCCCAGCGAGGTGAGGCTGCCGGCATCGATGATGACGTCGAACTGCTCGTCGAGCTCCGTGACCTCGGTGGTCCGGTAGTCGATGACGCGCTCGGCACCCAGCTCGCGCACCAGCTCGGCCTTGGCCGCGCTCGCGACGCCGGTCACGTGAGCGCCGGCCGCGACAGCGATCTGCACGGCGAACGAGCCGACGCCCCCGGAGGCGCCCAGGATCAGCACGCGCTGGCCGGACTCGACCTTCGCGGTGTCCTCGACCGCCTGCAGGGCGGCGACGGCCGACACGGGCATCGCGCCCGCCTCCGTCATCGAGGTGCGCGCGGGCTTCGCGGCGAGGCGGTCCTCCTTCGCGATCGCGAACTGCGCGTACGAGCCGTCGGCCGTGCCGAAGACCTCGTCGCCGACCACGAAGCGAGTGACGCCCGCGCCGACAGCCGTCACGACGCCCGCGACGTCCGAGCCCATCACAGGCTGCTTGGGGCGGCGCAGGCCGAAGCCGATAGCGCGGATCACGAGCGGGCGGCCGGTGGCGAGGTGCCACACGCCGCGGTCGACGCCCGCGGCGTGAACCTCGACGAGAACCTCGCCCTCGCCGGGTGCCGGCACCGCGACGGTGTCGGTGTGGATCTGCTCGGGGCTGCCGTAGTGGCGCTGGACTGCAGCCTTCATGGAGCGCGCCTTCATGGTGGCGGTGGGCTCAGTGGACGATGCGGTGGTGGCGTTCATGGTTTCCCTCCCCAGGGCTGTCGTGCGTCGTACTTAGTACGTCCGCTGATGGCAACGCTAGGCGTACTTAGTACGACCGTCAAGCGAAACTCCAGAAGAAGTGCATTTGCCAGGCATATTGACCACGTACTTAGTACGATCTAGAGTGACAGACGTACTAAGTACGACCACACACGAGGAGAGGCGCCATGTCCCGCATCGAGTCCCCGATCGCCGCAGGCGAGACCACTGTCAAGAAGGAGTACCCCTGGTATGCGATCCCGGCGATCCTGTCCATGCTCATGCTGAGCTCAGGGGGGATGGTCGCGCTGCTCGGCTACGGCATCGCGATGATGTCGTCCGCGACGTACTGATGTCGCGGGTGGCGGTCGCCCGACACGCGCGTGTCGGGCGCGCCGGTCGCCTCGCCGCATCTGTGACACTTGATCAGCCGTCCCCGCACGGCTCTCGGAAGGAGACCCTCATGGCCGCCGCGCCGCGCCTCGCGCTGACCCAGGAGCGCATCGTCGATGCTGCCATGCGGCTCGCGGACGAAGGCGGCGTCGAGTCGCTCACGATCCGCGCGCTCGCGAATGAGCTGGGCACCAAGCCCATGACGCTCTACACGCACGTCGACGGCAAGGAGGCGGTGCTCGACCTCATGGTGGAGCGCGTCTTCTCCGAGATCGAGGTTCCGCCTGTGAACCTCGACTGGCAGGAGGCCATCCGCGTCCGCTGCCGCTCGGCGCGCGAGGTGCTGGTCCGTCATCCCTGGTCCGTGCCGCTGCTCGAGTCGAGGAGGTCGCCGGGGCCCGAGCTGCTCCGGCATCATGAGGCGATGCTGGCCACGCTCGAGCGCGGAGGGCTCCCACTTCCGCTCATGGCCCACGGATACGCGATCCTCGACAGCTTCGTCTACGGCTTCGCGATCGAGGAGGCGAACCTTCCCGACATGGGCGGTGACGGGCTGTCCGACGTCGCCGCGGAGATCGCGAAGGCCTTCATGACGGGTGAGTACCCCCAGATGGCGAGGCTCGCGATGGATCACGTCGCGCAACCGGGCTACTCGTTCGGTGCGTCCTTCGACGTCGGGCTGGACATGATCCTCGACGGGCTGGAGTCCGCAGCGCAGCGGTAGTGCTCCGCGGCTACCGAGCCTCGACCGCGACCGGATTGCCGGCGAGCGCGATGCCTACCCGCGCCCCGAGCGTGACCTCGTCTGCCGCGTCATGCTGGACGGTGACCTTCGCATCGTCCTCGAGCGTCACGACCGTGCGTCGCATCGACCCGAGGAAGCTGGTGCCGGCGACCGTCGCGGGGACCCCGCCAGGGAGCAGGCGCACGTGCTCGGGGCGCACGTAGGCGGTCACGTCGCCGTCGCGCACGGCGTCGGACGTCACGGGCAGCGCCGTGCCGAGCACGGAGACGATGCCGTTCGCGAGCACGCCCGGGAGGCGGTTGCTCAGCCCCACGAAGTCCGCGACGAACGCCGTGGCAGGACGCGAGTAGAGCTCCTCCGGGCTGCCGATCTGCTCGACCCTGCCCTCGCTCATCACCGCGACGCGATCCGCCATCGCGAGCGCCTCCTCCTGATCGTGGGTCACGAACAGGGTGGTGATTCCCAGCTCGGTCTGGATGCGTCGGATCTGCTCGCGCAGCTCCACACGGACCTTCGCGTCGAGCGCGGAGAGCGGCTCGTCGAGCAGCAGCACCTGAGGCTCGGTGACGAGCGCGCGAGCGAGCGCGACCCGCTGCTGCTGGCCGCCCGAGAGCTGATGTGCGTAGCGGTCCTCCCGGCCCTCGAGCCCGACGAGCGCGAGCATGAGGGAGGCCCTCCTGCGGCGCTCCGAGGCGGCCACCTTCCTCATCTGGAGACCGAACTCGACGTTCTCCACCGCGGTGAGGTGAGGGAACAGCGAGTACGACTGGAACACCATCCCCATGTCCCTGCGGTTGGTCGGCACCGTCGAGACGTCGACGTCGTGCACGATGATCGTCCCCTCGGACACGGATTCGAGACCCGCGAGGGCGCGCAGCGCCGTCGTCTTCCCGCAGCCGGACGGGCCGAGAAGCGCGACGAGCTCGCCGCGTGCCAGGTCGAGTGAGAACCCGTCGAGCGCGCGGACGTCCCCGTACCGTTTGACGATGCCGGACATCCGCACCCAGGGTGCGGCCGCATCGTCCGTGGTCGCGGGGGCGGGAGCGGAGAGGGTCATCGATTACTCCTTGCGGTGGCGGCGCCGACCCTGCCGATCACGAGCAGCAGGCCCAGGGCCAGCGCGAGCGACAGGAGGACGACGATGTAGGCGACGTACGGGTCCTGCTTCTGCACCAGGACGATCGCGGTCTGTAGATTGGTGCGGCTCAGCAGCGAGGCGACGGTGAACTCGCCGAGCACCACCGCGACGGAGATGAACGATGCGGCGAGGACTCCACGCCGCAGGTTCGGCAGCAGCACGCGAAGCAGCACCGTGGGCCATGACGCGCCGAGCGTGCGCGCGGCCTCTGACAGGGTCGGCACGTCGATCGCCGAGAGGTTCGACTGGAGTGCGCGGTACGCGTAGGGAAGACAGAGGATCACGTACGCGAACGCGAGCGTCCACGAGCCGGACCCGAAGATCCGGGCGACCACGGAGTACACGGGCGCGAGCCCCACGACCATCGCGACCGCGGGGATCGTGAGGGGGAGGAGGCACACGAACTCGAGCGCCTTCTCCCATCGCGGCAGGCGCAGCCGCACCAGGATCATCGTGGGCAGCAGCAGCGCGAGCATGAGCGCGACGGTCACTGCCGCGAGGACGAGCGAGCTGCTGATGCCGTCCCACAGGGGGCCGCCCGCGTCGACCTCGCCGCTGAGGAGCTCGGCCCAATGACGGAACGTGATGCCGCCCTCGAGGCCTCCCTTGATGGTGAAGTGGAAGAGCGCGACCAGGGGCAGGCCCAGGAACACGGCCCCCAGCATCAGGATCGTCCACCGCGTGACGGGACTCGGCGCGATGCGTGCCGGCGTGCGCAGGCGTGCTTCGGCACCAGGACGGGCCGGCGGCGGCGACGTCCGGACAGGGGGTCGGTCGGTGCGCACGCTCATCGACGCCACCTCGAGGCGCGGCGATCGAGCGCCGCATACAGGGCCATGACGGCCGCCATGATGGCGATCATCGCGAGCGCGAGCGCTCCCGCGAGGTTCGCGTGACCCAGCACCGTCTCCGAGGAGAGGGCGGCACGGATCTGCAGCGGGATGATCTGCGAGCCCTGGCTGATGAGCGCGGCGGCCGTGCCGTAGGCGGAGAACGCGTTCGCGAACAGCAGGAGCGCTGCACCGATGAGGCTCGGCGCGAGCACGGGAAGTCCGACGCGACGCCAGTACGTCGCCCGACCGCCACCGAGGATCGCGTTCGCCTCGGCCCACTCGGGGCGGAGCGCGTCGAGCGCGGGCAGGAAGACGATCACCATGAGCGGCAGCTGGAACGCCACGTACGGGGCGATGAGCCCCGGCATCTCGTAGATCCACGCGCCCGAGGCGTACAGGTCGAACCCGAAGGTGTCCTGAAGCCAGACTGTGACGAGCCCGCTGAGGCCGAAGGCCGCGATGTACGCGAACGCGAGCGGAACTCCTGCGAACTGTGCGAGCACGCCGCTCGCCGCGTCCACGAAGGTGCGAAGCCGACTCTCCGGGCCCACGCCGATGAGGGCGTAGCAGATCGCCGCGCCTCCGATCGTTCCCAGCGCGGCCGTGAGCGCCGCGAGCCAGACCGAGTTGCCGAGGGTCTTGAGGATCACCGGGTCGCCGAGCGCGATGAGGTTGTCGGCCGTGAGGTGGCCGTCCGCATCGTAGAGGCCGCTGCCGACGGCGAGCACGGTGGGGACGGCGAGGAAGAGGAAGGTGAACGCCCCGAAGGGGAGCAGCCCGAGGGCCGCTCCCCTCCGAGGGTGCGCATCAGCTGACAGCGGCGGCCCACTTGTCACCGAGCAGCGTCGCCGCGGCGTCGCTCTGCTCCGCGGTGGGCACGAAGGTCTCGGCAGGGACCTCCGGCAGCGCGTCCCACAGGTCCTGGTCGAGAGTGCCGGCCTCGGACATCGCCTCCGCGCGCACGGGGCGGGCGCCACCCGCGAGCCACAGGTTCTGGACCTCGTCGGAGTACAGGAACTCCTCCCACAGGCGAGCGGCGGCCGGGTGCGGCGCGTCGACGTTCACGGCCTGGTTGTAGTACGACGCGTAGCCGAAGTCGGGCAGCACCACGATCTCCCAGTTGCGCTCGCCCTCCATGGCGGCCTTGTTCGCGGCCTGGAGGTAGTCCCAGTCGAAGTCGACGGGGACCTCGCCCGACGCGATGAGCGCCGAGGTCACGTCCACCTGGAGGAAGTTGCCCGCGGCGCTCAGCTCCTCGAAGAAGTCGACCCCCGACTGGAAGTCGTCGAGCGATCCGCCGTTCTGGAGGGTCGCGAGGCCGACCGCGGCGAAGGCCGCACCGGCCTGCGTCGGGTCACCGTTGATCGCCACCGAGCCCTTGTACGCCTCGCCGAGCAGATCCTCGAGGGAGGTCACGGCGGGCACGGCATCGGGGTCGTAGCCGACAGCCATGTAGCCGCCGTAGTCGCCCACGTACAGGCCGGTGGACTCCTTGAGGCTGTCGTCGATGTCGTCCCAGCCGGCGACCTGGTAGGGCGCGAACTGGTCGAGGCTCGACAGCGCGACCGCGAGGCCGAGGTCGAAGACGTCGGGCGCGGTGTCCTGGCCAGCGAGGTCCTCGGCGGCAGCGATCTCATCCGCGGACGACCCGTCGGGCTGGGCCTCGTTGACCGTGATCTCGGGGTACTTCTCCTTGAACGCGTCGATGATCTCGCCGTAGTTCGCCCAGTCGTGGGGAAGGGCGATGACGTTGAGCTCGCCCTCGGCGATCGCCGCGGCCTCGAGCTCCTCCATGGAGCCGAAGTCGGCGAGCGAGGTCGCGGTGGCGGCGTCGACGCCCCCCGCTGCCTCCGCGCTGCCCGACGCCGACGAGCCGTCGGTGGCGTCGGCGTCGCCGGAGCACCCGGCGAGGGCGAGGACGGCGAGCGACGCCGCCCCGATGATGAAGTGCTTGCGTGCCATGGTCTCCTCCATGTCCGATGCGCGGCGGGCGGTTCGGGCCGTCGCGCAGGAGGAGACGTGAGTTCCCCCTGGTCAGGGACCGTAGGGCGGCTGAGTGACGTTCAGGTGTCCGAATTGTGTGCCTTTCATGGCGCTTGAGTGTGGAGTCGGTTGCCAGATCGTGAACAGATGGTGGCGCGGTGGCTCGAGCGTCGGTGCGGCGGCCTGTCAGCCGCGCGAGGGACAATGGGGCCGTGCCCCTCTACCGTGACGACGCCATCGTCCTGCGCACCCACAAGCTGGGTGAGGCGGACCGCATCGTCACGATGCTGACCCGGCACCACGGCAAGGTGCGTGCCGTCGCCAAGGGGGTGCGGCGGACGTCGTCCCGGCTGGGCGCCCGGGTGGAGCCGTTCATGCTCGTCGACGTCCAGCTCTACGAGGGGCGCAACCTCGACATCGTGAGCCAGGTGGAGACGCGTGAGCCCTACGCGCGCCGCATCGCCGAGGACTACTCGCTGTACACCGCCGCGACCGCGATGGTGGAGACCGCGGACAAGCTCGTCGACCATGAGAGGGAGCCCGCGTACCCCCAGTACCGGCTGCTGCACGGCGCGCTCGGTGCCCTGAGCCGCCGCGAGCACGACGCGGGGCTCGTGCTCGACTCGTTCCTCCTGCGCTCGCTCGCGATCGCGGGCTACGCCCCGAGCTTCGACGACTGCGCCTCGTGCGGCGCGCCGGGGCCGCACAGGGCCTTCGCGATCGCCGAGGGCGGAGCGGTGTGCGAGGACTGCCGGCCCTCCGGCTCGGCCGCGCCCTCGCCCGAGACGTTCACCCTGCTCTCCTCCCTGCTCGAGGGGGAGTGGGTGGTCGCGGACGCGTCGGAGGACCGCGCTCGCCGCGACGCCGCGGGCCTGATCGCCGCATACGCGCAGTACCACCTCGAACGCAAGGTCCGCTCGCTGGGCCTGGTCGACCGGGCCTGACCCGCATCGTCCCTGTCCCTGATCGATCGCCTCTAGTCTGGACGCGTTGTCCGCTCACCTGCCAGGGAGGTCCCGATGCGACCCACCGTGATCTTCGACTTCGACGGCACGCTCGCGCTCGGCGACGGACCGATCGAGGCCTACGCGAGAGGCGTGGCCGAGGCCGCACGCGTGCCCGAGATCGCGGATGCGGGCCTCGAGGCGCTCGCGCGATTCGCCGCGGGCGAGAGCGAGGCGATCGACGGGTACGACGCCGTGCGGGCGGCCGCGGTCGCGCTCGGCGCCGACGACGAGGCGTTGTCGGCCGGATACCTGGCCAGTCGCAGAGTCCTGGCCACGGACGATGCGCCCATCTCCGCCCCCGCGGGCCTCGCCGACCTCCTCGCTCGCCTGAGCGAGCACGCGGAGCTCGTCCTCGTCACCAACTCACCCGACATCCGCATCGACGAGGCGCTCGAGGCGCTCGGCGCGACCGCCATCACCAGGAAGGTGTGCTCGGCGCGCAAGCCCGCAGGGCTCGCCGCCGTGGTCGAGGACGCGCTGGCCACGGGCCCGGTGCTCAGCGTCGGCGACATCTACGTCAACGACCTCGAGCCCGCGGCCGCGCGTGGCGCCGCGACCGCGCTCGTGGGCTCCACCTGGAAGAAGTGGGCAGCCGTCGTGACCATGGCGGCGGCGACCCTGCCCGAGCTCTACGCCCGCATCGAGGCGTGGGTCGCGGGCGAGTCGACGGGCGTCGCCACCTCGCGCGGCTCGCAGGAGTAGGCGCCCCCCCGCATCGTCCCTGCCCCCGCATCGTCCGCGCGCCAGTAGGCTGACGCAGGTGAGTCCGACGAAGCCCTTCCCCCACGCAGGCGGAGCGACGCCGCCGGACCTGCCCAAGGACGCCGTGCCGAAGCACGTGGCCGTCGTCATGGACGGCAACGGCCGCTGGGCCAAGGAGCGCGGCCTTCCGCGCACCGAGGGGCACACCAGGGGAGAGGCGTCGCTGCTGGACGTGGTCGCGGGCGCGATCGAGGTCGGCGTCGAGCACATCAGCGCCTACGCGTTCAGCACGGAGAACTGGAAGCGCAGCCCCGACGAGGTCCGCTTCCTCATGGGCTTCAACCGCGACGTGATCCGTCGCCGCCGCGATGAGATGCACTCGTGGGGCGTGCGCGTGCGCTGGGCCGGCCGGCGTCCGCGCCTGTGGAAGTCGGTCATCACCGAGCTCGAGAAGGCCGAGGAGCTCACGAAGGACAACACGGTCCTCACCCTCACGATGTGCGTGAACTACGGGGGCCGCGCGGAGATCGCCGATGCGGCCAAGGAGATCGCTCGCAAGGTCGCCAGGGGAGAGCTCAACCCCGAGAAGATCACCGAGGCGACGCTCGCCGCGCACCTGGACGAGCCGGACATGCCCGACGTGGACCTGTTCTGGCGGTCCTCCGGCGAGCAGCGGTCGAGCAACTTCCTGCCGTGGCAGGCCGCCTACGCCGAGTACGTGTTCTCCGACGTGCTGTGGCCCGACGTGGACCGCACGCACCTGTGGGCGGCTATCGAGGAGTACGCGCGTCGGAACCGGCGCTTCGGCGCTGCATAGCCTTGCGCAGCGAGGTCAGCCCCCATGCGACGGCGACGACGCCCACGACGACCCCCACGCCGAGCAGCGGCGAGCGCGCGAACGCGCTCATGAGGCTCAGCCCGAGGAACGAGTAGACGACCGCCCACGCGACGCAGCCGGGGATCATCGCGGCCGTGTAGAGGTCCCAGCGCATGCGCGTGTAGCCGGCCGCGGCGTTCACCATCGTCTGGAACCCGATCGTGAGGAACGACAGCGGCACTCCAACGAAGCCCCAGCGGTCCAGGAAGCGCTGCGCGCGCTCCCACGAGGGACCCGACAGGTGGCTCGCGAAGCGCGCGCGGCGACCGTGGACCTCGTCGTGAGCGGCGACCTCGGCCCCCCTGCGCACCCAGCGGCCAGCCCAGTACGTCGCCTGCGCGCGCAGCAGGACCACGCAGAAGAGGAACAGGAAGAGCCCGAGCCAGGGGCCGTCGGAGACGAACGACGGCACTCCCGCCATCAGCCGCTCGCCTTCGCGCCGCTAACCTTCGTGCAGTCCGCGCAGACGCCGATGAGCTCGACCGTGTGGTCGACATCGGTGTAGCCGTGCTGCGCCGCGATCCGGTTCGTCACCGACTCCAGGTCGGGGATGTCGATGTCGACGGCCGCCCCGCAGTTGCGGCAGCGAAGGTGGTGGTGATGCACCTCGGGCTGCTCGCAGCGGCGGTACAGGGTCTCCCCGGAGGCGGTCACGACGGTGTCGACGTCGCCCGACTCCGCGAAGTGCTGGAGGCTCCGGTACACCGTCGCGAGACCGATCGAGGCGCCGTCGTGACGCAGATGATCGTGCCAGTCCTGCGCCGAGCGGAAGCCGCCGCCGTCCAGTGCGTCGAGGATGGCCTGGCGCTGGCGAGTCATGCGGGGGCGGGTGACCTCGGTCATGCGGGGGTCCTCCGGAGGCGGGTCAGTGAGGTGATCAGGCCCACGGCGGCGTAGAGCACGACGCCGAGGACGACGATCAGCGCGCCGGGGCTGAGGTCGTAGAAGAGGGTGATCCACACGCCCGTGAGCGTGAGCACCGTGCCGATGGCCATCGCGAGACGCATCGTGCGCGAGAACGAGCGGGTGATCTGCTGGGCGATCGCCACAGGCAGGATCATGAGCGCGCTCACGAGCAGCACGCCGACCACGCGCATCGACACCGTGATGGTGACCGCGGCGAGGACCGCCACGACCATGTTGAGCGCGTTCACCGGCAGTCCCGTCGACTGGGCGAACTCCTGATCGTGCGTGACCGAGAACAGCGCGCTGCGCAGCCCGATGCCGATGATCAGGATGACGGAGCCCATGCCGACCGTCCACCACACGTCGGCCCACGTCACCGTCGAGATCGAGCCGAAGAGGTAGCCGAGCAGGTTGGCGTTCGAGCCTCCCGCGAGCGAGATGAGCAGCACGCCGCTCGCGATGCCGCCGTAGAAGAGGACGGCCATGACGATGTCGGCGGCGGCTCCCTTGGAGCGCAGCCGCTCGATCGTGACCGCGCCTGCCACCGCGAAGATCACCGCGCCGGGGATCGCCCACGCGTCCTGCTTCGCGAGCCCTGCGGCGGAGCCGGCGAGCCAGCCCGCCGCGACACCGGCGAGGGCCACGTGGCCGATGCCGTCGCCGAGCAGCGCCATGCGGCGCTGCACGAGGTACGTGCCGACGACCGGCGCGGTGATGCCGACGAGGAGCCCGACGAGCAGGATGCGCTGGACCAGGGGATCGGTGAGGAGCTCGATGATCATGCGCCCGGCACCTCCATCGAGATCGTGGGGTCGTCCCGGCGCTGGTCGTCGTGCGGATGGTCGTGATCGTGACCCGGCAGCGCGTGAACGCCCATGTCCTTCGGCGGCGGGCCGTCGTAGGTGACGCAGCCCGCGTCGAGCACCACGGCGCGATCGATGTGGCGGGCGACGGCGCCGAGCTCGTGAAGGACGACGACGATCGCGACGCCGTGCGCCTTGAGGTGACCGAGCGTGTGCGCGAACTGCACCTGGGAGCTCAGGTCCACGCCCGCCATCGGCTCGTCGAGGATCATGAGGTCCGGCTTGCGGACGAGCGCCCGCGCGATGAGGATGCGCTGCTGCTGCCCGCCGGAGAGTCGCGAGACGTCGCGTCCGGCGAGGTCCTCGACGCCGACCTCGCGCAGGGCCTCCTTCGCGAGGGCCTTGGCGTTCCTGGGCGGAAGCAGGCCGCCGAGGCGTCCTCGGCGTGAGGCGGTGCCGGAGCCGAGCAGTCCCGAGATGACCACCTCGCCGGCGGTCGCGGAGACTCCGCCGCCAACCGAGATGCGCTGGGGTACGTAGCCCAGGCGAGCGCGGCTCCTAGCGTCCGCGGGCTGGCCGAAGATCGAGATCGTGCCTCCCGACGCTGGGATCGCGCCGACGACCGTGCGGACGAAGGTCGACTTGCCGGAGCCGTTGCCGCCGAGCAGTGCGACCACCTCGCCGGCGTGCGCCTGCATCGAGACGCCGTGCAGGATCTCGTTGCCCTGAAGGGACACGTGAACCCCCGCCGCGTCGAGCGCGGCGGGGGTGTCGGTGCTGATGAGGTCAGGAGCAGCCAAGCGCGGACCTCAGGGTCTCGAGGTTGGTGTTCATGACATCAATGTAGTCCTCGCCGTCCGCCACGGTCTCGATCGGGCTGAGGACGGTCGTGGTGACGCCGGCATCGTCCGCGAGGGACTTCGCGACGTTCGCCGAGACCGCGTCCTCGGTGAAGACCGTGGTCGTGCCCGTCTCCTCGACGAGGTCGCGCAGCTCGCGCAGACGAGCGGGCGACGGCTCGGTCTCGGGGTCGATCCCCGCGATCGACTCCTGCGTCAGGCCGTAGGCGGCTGCGAGATAGGCGAAGGCGGAGTGGCTCGTGACGATCGTGGTGCGCTCGCACTGCGCGAGGCCCTCCGTGTAGTCGGCGTCGAGCTGCTCGAGCTCGGCATCCAGCGACTCTGCGTTCGCGGTGTACGTGTCGGCGTTGTCGGGGTCGATCTCGGCGAACGCGTCCGCGACGGCGTCCGCGTACTCGGCGAGGAGCGTCGGGTCGAGCCAGAAGTGCGGGTCCACGTCGCCGTGGGCGTGGTCCTCATCCTCGTCCTCGTCGGCGTGCTCCTCGTCGGTCTCGTCCGATGCCTCCATGAGCGTGACGACGTCCGCGACGTCGAGACCGGTCACGCCGGTCGAGTCGATCGCGTCGTCAACGGCGGCCTGGAAGTCATGGAGGTAGAGCACCAGGCCCGCCTTGCTGAGGCTCCGCACGGTGGCGGGGGACAGCTCGAGGTCGTGCGGCTCGACGCCGGGCTGCGCGAGCGGCAGGACATCGATGAGGTCGCCGCCCACCTGCTCGGCCACGAACTGGAGTGGGTAGAAGGACGCGGCGATGATGGGCAGGTCCGAGTCGGACGATGCGTTCGCCGAGGCGCTGGTCGAGGTCGAGCAGGCGCTGAGCAGCAGCGCCGAGGAGGCGACGGCGGCGAGCGCGGCGGAGGAACGGGTCTTCATGGTGTCCAATCTATGGAGGGTGATAATCATTGTCAAACTGGAGCGCCTGCCCGTGCCACCGCATCGTCCTTGCGCCGCACGTCTTGCACACAGTTCGCCCGGCACGCGGCGTGTCGCCGGGGTGACACGCCGCGTGCATTGTCATGTGTGTGGGGCACGTGCGGCGGGGGCTGCCGGGGGAGGACAGCGACGATGCGACGGTCGCCCGAGCGGTCGGGTGACCACCGCATCGTCCGCGCCATCGCATCGTCCGCGCGCCGATAGACTGACGCGAGCACAGGACCCCACCCTCCGAGGAGCACCACCGTGGCCGCACCCAGCCGTCTCGACAACGTCATCTCGCTCGCGAAGCGCCGCGGCTTCGTCTTCCCCTGCAGCGAGATCTACGGCGGTACCAGGTCGGCGTGGGACTACGGGCCCCTCGGCGTGGAGCTCAAGGAGAACATCAAGCGTCAGTGGTGGCGCTCGATGGTCACGAGCCGCGACGACATCGTCGGCCTCGACTCGTCCGTCATCCTCGCGCCCCAGGTGTGGGAGGCCTCGGGCCACATCAAGGCCTTCGTCGACCCCCTCGTCGAGTGCCTGTCCTGCCACAAGCGCTACCGCGAGGACCACCTCCTCGAGGAGTTCGAGGAGAAGAAGGGTCGTGCCCCCGAGGGCGGCCTCGCCGAGATCGCGTGCGCGAACTGCGGCACCCGCGGCCAGTTCACCGAGCCGAAGATGTTCAACGGACTGCTTCGCACCTACCTGGGCGCCGCCTCCGATGAGTCCGGCCTTCACTACCTGCGCCCCGAGACCGCGCAGGGCATCTTCGTGAACTTCGAGAACGTCATGCGCGCCTCGCGCCAGAAGCCTCCGTTCGGCATCGCGCAGGTCGGCAAGTCGTTCCGCAACGAGATCACGCCCGGAAACTTCATCTTCCGCACGCGCGAGTTCGAGCAGATGGAGATGGAGTTCTTCGTCGTGCCCGGCACGGACGAGGAGTGGCACCAGAACTGGATCGACACGCGTCACGCCTGGTACACCGACCTCGGCATCTCGGCCGACAACCTGCGCCTCTTCGAGCACCCGCAGGAGAAGCTCTCGCACTACTCGAAGCGCACGGTCGACATCGAGTACCGCTTCGGCTTCCAGGGCTCCGAGTGGGGCGAGCTCGAGGGCATCGCGAACCGCACCGACTTCGACCTCACGACCCACTCCGAGCACTCCGGCAAGGACCTGTCCTACCTGGACCCGGCCACCAACGAGCGTTTCATCCCCTACGTCATCGAGCCCGCCGCTGGCCTGTCGCGCTCCCTCATGGCCTTCCTGGTCGAGGCCTACGAGGAGGAGCAGGTGCCCACCGCCAAGGGCGGCACCGAGACCCGCACCGTCCTGCGGCTCGACAAGCGCCTCGCGCCCGTCAAGGCCGCCGTGCTCCCGCTGTCCAAGTCCGAGGAGCTCGTCCCGACCGCGCAGGCGCTCGCGAACGAGCTGCGCGCCCACTGGAACATCGAGCTCGACGTCACCCAGTCCATCGGCAAGCGCTACCGCCGCCAGGACGAGGTCGGCACGCCGTTCTGCATCACCGTCGACTTCGACACGAAGGACGACCAGGCCGTCACCATCCGCGACCGCGACACCATGCAGCAGGAGCGCGTCGCGCTCAGCAAGGTGTCGGAGTACCTCGCGCCCAGGCTGCTCGGAGCCTGACCGCATGGGCGCCGGTCACGCGCACGTCGGCGCCGATGAGCATCCGCCGCGCGCGAGCGAGCGCGCCTCGATCGTGCTCGGCTCCGCCGTCGCGGCGGTGCTGTTCCTCACGCTCGTCGGCGCGATGGTCGTGTGGCCGAGCACGTGGAGCATGCTGGGCTCGATGCAGACCCTCGAGGAAGGGTCGAGCTGGGTCACGGGCGAGGTCACGACCGAGAACGACGACGGCACGTGGAACCTCATCGTCCAGGGCGAGGAGGACGCCGGCGAGCAGGTGATGGCCGATACCGGTGACCCCACGGTCGAGGTCCACACGGGCGACGTCATCCGAGCGCTCCAGCTCGAGGACGGCACGCTGGTGTTCTCGGACTTCGAGCGGACCGCGCCGATGCTCCTGCTGTTCATCGTCTACGTGGCGCTCGTCCTGATCGTCGCCAGGTGGCGAGGGCTCGGCTCCCTGCTGGGGCTCGCCCTCGCGTTCGGCATCATCATCTTCTTCACCGCGCCCGCGCTGCTCGACGGCGGGAACCCGCTGATCGTGGGCCTCGTGACGGGGGCGGGTGCGCTGTTCGTGCTGCTGTACCTCGCGCACGGGGTCAACGCCCGCACCACGACCGCGTACCTCGGCACGCTCGCAGGCCTGTCGGTGACCGCCGCCCTCGCGTGGTGGGCCGTCACCGCTTCGAAGCTCACCGGCATCTGGAGCGACACAGGCGTCCACCTGGAGTTCTGGAACAGGGGCGTCTCCCTGCAGGGGCTCGTGCTGTGCGGCATCATCCTCGCCGGCCTGGGCGTGCTGAACGACGTGACGATCACCCAGGCGTCCGCGGTGTGGGAGCTGCGCGCCGCTCGTCCCGACATGGGCCGACGCGAGCTCTTCACGCGGGGCATGCGGATCGGTCGGGACCACATCGCGTCCACCGTCTACACGATCGCCTTCGCGTACGTCGGTGCCGCGCTGCCGACCATCCTCTTCGTGTCCATGTACCAGCAGAGCGTCGGCCTCACGCTCACGAGCGCCGACATCGCCGAGGAGATCGTGCGCACGCTCGTCGGCTCGATCGGCCTGGTGCTCGCGGTGCCGCTCACGACGCTCATCGGCGCGGCCGTCGTCGGCCGGGACGCGGTGGTCGTGGACGATGCGGTGGCCGAGGAGTCGTCCGCTGTGGACGATGCCGCGGTTGCGGACGATGCGGTGGCGGGGGAGGACCCGGTCAGCGGCCCAGGCGCTTGAGGACCACCCGCGTCGACTGCATTCCCAGGTCCCACAGGCGTCGAACGTCGGACCACGTGATCGCGACGAACCGCGACGCCGGAACCTCCATGACCCGGCTGGCCGTCGCGATCATGAACGTGCTCATGACGACGTTGCCGATGACGCTGGTCCATGCCGCGCCCCACACTCCGAGGTGAGGGACCAGCAGCAGGAACGCACCGAGGTAGACGACCAGCGTGACCAGCAGGCCGAGGCTCCGCAAGGAGGGTCGGCCGAACGAGCTGAGCCCGCCCGCGGCCATGAGGCCGGGCACGCAGATGCACGCGGACGCGAGCAGCAGGATCGTCGGGCCGAGCGCGCCCGCGAAGTCCGAGCCGAACAGCGGGGCGAGCCACCACGGGAGCGTGACCGCGATCGCGACCGAGCCGGCGATCGCAAGCAGCGTCGTGAGGCGTGCTGTGTCGGTGACGCGCGAGGCGTTCTGGTCCCGGGACCCGACGCCGAACAAGGCTCCCTGCACGGCGAGGGCGACGATCAGCGGCAGGTCGGAGATCGTCGTCGCCACCGTGTACAGGCCCAGGTCGTAGGCGGTCGACAGCGGAACCATCAGCAGCGGCGCGAGGCGTGACAGCGTCATCGAGGCGACGGAGCCCCACCACACGCGCAGCCCGTAGCCGAACACGGGTCTCATGGACCGCGACTCGAGGCCGGGCTTGTCCCTGTCGAGCGGCGGTCTGCGCGTGACGACCAGATAGACCACGCCGGCGGCGATCGGCAGCGCGATGTTCACGACGACGGCCGAGAAGACCGTGAGCGTGCCTGTCCAGAACAGCGCGCAGAACAGCACCACGCGCCCGAGCGTGAGGATCACGCGCTCGATCGCGATGTACTTCCACAGCTGTCTACCCACCGCGGCGCCGCGGAGCACGCCGACCACGAGGGCGGGGACCGTGGAGGCGCTCGCGATCAGGATCAGCCGGGACAGCTCGGCGTCGTCGGAGGACAGCAGCGGAAGCAGAAGCGCCGTCACGCCGATCGAGACGATCCCGAGGACGATCGTCGCCGCAGAGGACCAGGCCGTCGCCCTGCGCGTGAGGCTGGGCCAGCGCGCCAGGTGGAAGGTGAGCGAGTCAGGCAGTCCGAGCGTCGCGAGGTTGAGCATGAGCGCCGAGGGGGCGAGGGCCGCGGCGAGGATGCCGCGTCCCTCGGCGCCGAGTCCCTGCGCGAGGATCGGCGCGGTGACGAGGCCCGCCGCCGGCACCAGGAAGCTGGTGGCGGTCATGAGAACTGCTGCGCGGCGGAAGCCGGGCTCGCGCGTTTCGACGGCGGTCACGCGACCCACAGTAGGGCGATTTGGGGCGCTTGCGACAGTTATTCACAATTCGTAGCCAACGCCCGGGGTGCCCGGATACGATGAAAACGGAAACAGGGGGCATATCCACCATGCGGAGGCGGGCTTGAGTGTAGAGGTGTTGAGGGGTGCGGTCTCCGCCCCCACCACGACGGTTCTCTCTCTCGACATCTTCGACACGGTCGTCCTGCGCGATGGCACCACCCAGGTGTTCCGGTTCGTGGAGGCCGCGGAGCTGGCCGCCGAGCGCCTTGGCGTGGACCCCGCGCCTCTCACGGCGATGCGGCTGCTGTCGCACGACAACGCGTATCGGGCCATCCAGATGGAGCGGCCCGGCGCGGATGCCCGCTTCTCGGCGTTGTGCGAGGCGGCGACCGCGCCGCTCGGACTCGGAGCGCACGGCGCGGCGGTCCTCGCGGAGTGCGAGCTCGAGGCTGACATCGCGCGGCTCAAGCCGAATCCTCGTGCGCTCGCGATGATCGCGGAGGCCCGTGAGCGCGGGATGCGGGTGATCGCAGTGAGCGACACCTGGTACTCGGCCGGCGACGTGGAGCGGCTGCTGCTCTCGGTGCTTGGCGAGCAGCCTTTCGACGCGATCTACACGAGCTCGGATGTGGGCGCCTCGAAGCACGGCGGGGGGATCTTCGACCGCGTGGCGGTGCTCGAGGGTCGGGAGTCGCTCGAGTTCATCCACGTCGGCGACACGCTCGACGCGGACCTCGAGAACCCCTCCGCGGCCGGGTGGGGTGCGGCCCACGTGCCGCGCTCGCGCTGGCACGATCTCGTGCGGCTGTCCTGGAAGATCCGCACTCTTCCGATGCAGGCGAGGGTGGGCCACTCGTGACCGCGCGCAGCCCCGAGGACTTCGGGCGGGCCGTGGTCGGCCCCGTCGTCGCGGAGTTCTGCCTGCGCCTGTGGAACCTCGCGCGACTGATCGACGAGCCGGGCGACACCACGATGCTGTTCTGCGCGCGCGGCGGCCTGCCGATGCTCGCCGCGTACGAGCGCTTCCTGGTGTCGACGGGACTCGAGTCGCCGGTCCGCGCCGTGCCGCTGATGACCTCGCGGCTGACCGCCACCCGCCCGGCCCTGGCTCCCGCCCTGCGAGGCGATGCGCCGTTCGCCCCCGCAGGCGCCGCGACGCTCTTCTACGAGTTCAGCAAGTCGACCAACGCGCAGACGGTGAAGGCGCTCTCGGGCTTCGAGCTCGACGCCTCCGTGCCGGGCGCCCACGACCTGACCACGCCCGAGTCGCTGCTCAACGTGCTCGTGCGTGATGAGGCGCTCGAGGCCCGTGCCGAGATCCTGCGTCAGTCGGACAGGTTCGACGCGCACCTGCGCGGCGCCGCCGGGGGCGCCAACCACGTCATGCTCGTCGACACGGGGCTGCACGGCACCACCGGGCTGCTCGTGGCGGAGGGCTTTCCCGACCTTCGCGTCTCGTCCGCGCTGATCGCGCGGATTCATCGTCCGCTCCGGGGCGCGCCCGACGTGCCGACCCACGGGCTGCTCGAGCACTCGAACGGCTACTCGCCGCTGAGGAGGCGCAGCGTTCTGCTGCGCTACTGGCACTTCGTCGAGTGGCTCTTCGAGCCGGAGCTTCCGAGCGTGCGCCGCTTCGACGACATCGATGGCGCGATCGTGTCCAACCTCGAGCAGATCAAGGGGTGGCAGGAGAAGGCGCTTCCGGCGAAGGGGTCGATCCTCGCCGGAGCCTTCGCCTACCTCGAGCGTGACCTCAAGGGTGCCACCGCGGAGCGCGTGCTCACCGACGCGCCCCACGCTTGGCGTGAGCTGTCCCGCGCGATCGTGTGGCCCACGGCGGACGATGCGCGGGTCCTCGACGTCGGCACGCGCTCCCATGACTTCGGGCGCGAGGGCACCTGGACCGCGCGGCAGTGGCAAGGGCCGGTCGCGGCGCTCAAGGGCTCCGTGATGTGGAGGGAGGGCGAGATCGCGCGCGCGAGCACCCCGCTCCGGCTGCCGTTGCTCGCCGCCATCGAGCTCGGGTACGGGGCCCGGCCCGTGCTCAGGAAGGTTCGACGCGCCTGATCGTCGGATCGGCGCGGTGTGAGGGAGGGGACCGTCATGAAGCGACTCAGCGTCGTGATGCCGAACTACAACTACGGCCGCTACATCGAGGCCGCTATCGACAGCGCGCTCGCGATCGACTGGCCCGACGTCGAGGTGATCGTGGTCGACGACGGGTCGACCGACGACTCTCGCGCACGGATCGAGGCCTACGGCGACCGGATCACCGCGATCTTCCAGGAGAACGCGGGTCCCCGGGAAGCCTGCAACGCGGGCTTCGCGGCCTCGACCGGAGACGCGGTCGTGTTCCTTGACTCGGATGACGTGCTCGAGCCGACCATCGCGCGTGCGTGCGCCGACGTGTGGGGGCCCGAGGTCAGCAAGGTGCAGTTCCCCATGATCCGCATCGACAAGGACGGCACCCCCACGGGCACGAGCTTCCCGACCTTCGACAAGGTCCCCAGTCCCGAGGACGTGCGCAGGTGGATGCGAGTCACGGCCGCCTATCCGACGCCGCCCGGCTCAGGCAACGTCTACGCTCGAGCCTTCCTCGACAGGCTCTTCCCCCTCGATGGCCGGTGCGGCGACTCCACGGATTCATCGGTGCTCGCCGCGGCCCCCTACCTGGGTGACGTCGTGACGGTTCAGGAGCCGCAGGCAAGGTACCGCCAGCACGGCGACAACCGCAGCCACGTGCTCGTGGACTACTCCCGCTTCACCAGGCACCTGACACGGGCCGTCCAGCGGCACCGCTACGCGATCGAGATCTCGGGGCAGGAGAGCGACGGGATCGCGCCGCTGTTCCGCGGAAGGCATCTGCTGCAGCTGAGGGTGTCGGGTCGCAGGATGCGCCCTGAGGATCACCCGATCCCCGGCGACTCGGCGCTGCGGATGCTCGGCGACGCGCTCGCCTCTCCATTCCAGCCGGGGCCCGAGAGCGCGAGATACCGCGTGATGGTCTCGGCGTGGTCGGTCGCGACGCTCGTGTCGCCGAAGCCCGTGGCGGAGCGGTTGATCGAGCGACGCTTCCGTCAGCCGGTCGCGGGCTGACGCCGTCGCGGGCTGTCGCCGCCGCTCCGCACAGGACGGCGCCCGCGCGTGTTCTCCGCGCTCAGCTGTAGACCCGCACCCAGTCGACGTACATCTCGACGTGCTTCCCCGTGGTGCTCAGGTCCACGGGCCAGCCTCCGCCGGACGCGAGGTTGAGCAGGAAGTAGTAGGGGAGCGTGTCGCGGTCCAGGCGTGACTTGGACGCGACGAGCGTGCCGTCGATGTACATGTCGGCGCCGTCCGGGTGGATGAGCACTCCGTAGGTGTGCCAGCGCAGCGCCCAGTCGCCCTCACCGTTGTCGTCGAAGCATGACTCGCCGATCGCCTGGGTGTCGGATGCCCAGTTGTGGATCGTGTGGCAGCTTCCCCGAGGGTTGTGGCCGTAGAGCTCGACCGCGTCGACCTCGCCGGCGCCCTCGTCGGACTTCCGGACGCTCTCGGTGTCGAGCATCCAGAACGCGCTCCAGGTGCCGAGTCCTGCCGGCGCGAGGATCCGCGCCTCGAAGTACCCGTACTGCGCGGCGAAGCCCGATGAGCCGACGCGCGCGGAGGAGACGATGCCGCCGAGGTCGTCGCGGCCCCACCCGAACGGGTCCTCCCGGTCCCCGAGGTCCGTGAGGGTGATCCGCAGGTAGTCGTCGTCGAGCGTCGTGAGGGTGTCGGTGCCCCATGCAGGGTCGGCGAAGACCGAGTCGGAGAACTCGGAGGCGCCCGAGGATGTGGGCTTCGTGGCGGCGTACGCTGTGCCGGCGCCGAGCCTCGAGACCGACAGGGGCGAGGTGAAGTCGTCCTCGTATTGGAGCGTCATGCCCGCGGGTGCGTATCCGTCGTCCTCGGCGGTGATGCCCGAGGTGTTGTCGAGCTGCACGTACAACGGGGTGTCGGAGCCGTCGCTATCGACTGCGATCGCCATCGGGCCTTGGAGCAGGCCCGTCATGTCGATGGACAGGGTCGCGGTGCCGTCGTCCCCGACCTGGGCCGTGCCGACCGCCACGAGCTCGGACGTCTCGGGAGACCAGGCGGTCGCTGTGAGCGTCGCTCCCGGGTCGGCGGCGACGACGATGGTCGCGCTGTCCCCGACGCTGGATCCGACGGCGGGGCACACGAGCGCGGGCGCGGATCCGGATGAGGAGCCGACCGGCTCGGTGGAGGAGTCGCAGGACGATGCGGCAGTCGAGGCAGACTCCTCGGTCCCGGCCAGCGGCCACGTCGGAGGCGTGGTGCCGGGCGCGTAGGCGCGCAGCTCGCCGAGCTCGGCGCCCGCGCCCTCGGCGACGAACCGCACCCAGGTCACCGTCCGTGTCGTGAAGGCGAGGGTGGTCGGTCCGTCCTCGGCCGCGGTCACCCCGCTGACGACGATCGTGCTGCCGTCGCTGAACTCGAGCGTGCCGTGGAGGGGTCCGTCCGCCCCCGGGACCCCCAGGATCTGAACGCTCGAGACCGGGGTCGGGGAATCCCATGCGAGACCAGCCCAGGGGTCCGTCTCGGTGGTGCTCCAGGCGTCGCCGCCGTCTCCGGCGGCGATGTCGCCGTCGACCAGGGACGATGCGGGACCTGCCGTGTCGTCGGAGACGACAGGGTGCGGGTCGATCGACGAGAGGTCCGCGCCCGAGTCGTCGAAGGCGATGGCCCTGAGCGCGACGGTGTCGGCGCCCTCGCCGCCGTCGACGAACTGGACCTGCGCGGTGGTCGTGCTGCGAGGCTCGATGTCCATGGAGACGTTCCCGCGGGAATCGGGGGTGACCCATACCGTGGAGCCGTCCTCGAACGTGATGACCGCCGCCGTGTAGGCGTGGCTCGGCCCGCCCGCGCCGTCGAGGCGGACGTGGCTGACGGTGACCGCGGACGGCCAGGTGACGGTGAGCGCGGTTCCGCGGGCGCCGTCGGTCGACTGCCATGTGACGTCTCCAGCGTGCCAGTCGGAGGTGTCGGCCGTGACTCCATCCTCGATCGAGGGCGCCGCGAGGGCGGTCGGTTCCGCGATGTCCGCCGCGGCGGTGAGCAGGTCCTGGGCGTCCGTGCCCGCCGCGGAGGACGAGGCCTCGACCTGCACGGCTCGCGGGCCACCTCGCAGGAACGACGAGTCCTGCGCGAGCAGCAGCGTCGCCGCGGCCAGCGCGAGCGCGACCACCGCGAGAGTGCGGCGGTTCCTGCGTCGACGCGGGCCCTCACCGCGGTCGTCGACCCCCCGAGCATCGTCCGGCGTCGCCGAGCGACTCGCGGGGGAGTCGATCACAGAGAGGTGATCCGTTCGGGCGTGATGCGGCCCCCGAGCGCGTCCCCCAGGGCCATGCGGTTGCCCTTGAGCCGTTCGCGCCGCCACTCAGCGGCGGGGCCGCGGACCGACTGCACCACATTCTTGGCGGTCGGACGGAAGATCTCCCAGGCCGCGAGCCACAGCGGGAAGCTTCCCGAACGGTGCAGGTAGATCGGGTTCATCATCTGCGAGTACCCGAGCCGCACGTGGTTCGTGCGACCACCTGACGCGGCGCCCCGATGCACGATGACGCAGTCCTCGACGTGCGCGATGCCGCCTGAGCGCAGGAGGCGCCTGGCGAAGTCGTGATCCTCGAGCCACGAGTACAGCGGCAGCCGTCCGTCGAAACGGATGTCCGGAACCTTCGCGCGATGGAATGCGAAGTTCGCGCCGAACAGGGTGCGGCCGGGCTCGAACCCGCCCGTGAGGGGCTCGGGCTCCGACTCGATGACGAGCCTGTCGGCTTCCTCAAGCGGCACCTCGCCGTAGGTCTTGCTTGCCGCGCCGTCGAGCAGCACGCGGCCGGTGAGCCCGACGAAGTCGGGGTGGTCCCGGAAGAAGGCGAGCGCCTGCTCGACGTAGTCGCGGCGCACGATCGCGTCGTCGTCGAAGAACAGCACGACGTCCGCGCCGTCGCCCAGCGCGTCGAGCCCGGCGTTGCGCTGCGCGGCGAGGCCCTTCGTGCCGGTGACGACGGTCCAGGCGGGGTTGAGCCCAGCCGGCAGGCTGTCCTCGTTCGGCACCGAGACGATGCGGGCGACCGGAGTGACGGTCTGCTCCATGAGCCGCGAGGCGATGTCGTCGAGCAGCTGCGGGCGGCCCGCGGAGGCCAGGATGATCGCCGCGGTGAGCGGCCGTGAGTCGGAGGTCGTCATCGGTTCCTCGCCACCTCGGTGCAGATCTCCGCGACCGCTCTCGCGGACGCGTTCCAGTCGAATCGGTCCAGGTCGATCGAGATCGCGGGGGCCCGCCCCTCGATCGCGGCGGTCAGCCCCGCCGCGATGGACTCGGCGGAGGACGGGTCGACGTACACGGCGCCGTCCTCGCAGATCCAGCGGAAGACGTCCAGGTCGGAGACGACGAGCGAGCCGGCGCCGGCCGCGGCGGCCTCCACGAGCGGGAGCCCGAAGCCCTCCGCCATGGAGGGGAAGACGACGGCGCGCGCCCCAGCGTAGAGCGCTCGCAGGTCGTCGTCCGTCACGTAGCCCGCGTCGACGGTGCCTTTCGGCCAGGCGATGCTCTCTCCCTGGTAGATCGCCGCTCCACCGCCGACGACGACGAGGGGGAAGCGGCTTCGCGTCTCCTCCGGGAGCAGTCCGTACGCGTGGGCGAGCCGGGGCAGGTTCTTGCGTGGGTCCTTGCTGCCGACCGTGAGCAGGTAGCCGTCCTCACGCAGACCGCGCGACTCGAGCGCGCCCGTGGCTGCGGCGTCGGCCGCGCTCGGCGACGACCTGAAGACGTCGCTCGGCGCGTTGGGTGCGACGACCACCTTCCCGGCGAACCTGCCCCGCACCGCCTCAGCGGTGGGCTCGCTCACCGCGACCACGGCGGACGCGGTGCGCAGCTGCGCACGCAGCGTCGGCGCGTGGGTGAGGACGTACTTGCGGGAGAACCACTCGGGGTTCGTGAGCACGAACAGGTCGTGCACCACAAGCACCTGACGACGCGCGAAAGGCGAGCGTGCCGTGAGCGAGACCACCACCGAGCCGCTCGCCAGGGAGGGGAGGCGGAGCATCGTCCATGCCCACTCCTTGACGGCGGAGCCGAGCCAGCCGCCCTGGGGCGCGTGCTCGCCGAACCCGTGGTCCCGCACGAGACGATCCGCGATCTCGATCGCGTACCGCTGCTGGCCCGTCACCCGCTGGGGTCGGAACGCCCCGTTGACGACGAGGGAGCGCGTGTCCGTCACGGTCGGCGCTGTCATGCTCCCACCCACTCGCGGATCTCGTCGGCGAAGCGGGACTGCGAGAACGATCGCGCGTGGGCGCGACGGGACTCGACCGAGGTCGCCATGGCCGTTCGGACAGCCTCGGCGATAGCGCCAGGCGACTCGAACTGCGTGAGCGCACCGGTGACCCCGGGCACCACGGACTCGGCGGTGCCACCCACATCGCGCGCCACGACGGGCGCGCCCGCGGCCATCGCCTCGACGGGCATGATCCCGAAGTCCTCGACCGCAGGGAACACGTAGACCGCCGCGCGGGCGAACAGCGACCACAGGAGCGGGCTCGACGGCGACAGGACGAACGTGACCGGCACGCTCGCGTCCTGCGCGATCTGCTGAAGGTGCGGAAGCTCGGGGCCGTTGCCCGCGAGCACGACCGGCATCCCGCACGCCTCGCCGGCCTGGATGACGACGTCGAGCTCCTTGTAGGGGATGAACCGCGAGGCGCCGAGGATGAAGGTCTCGGGAAGCGAGGCGAGCACAGCAGACTCGTCCTCATCGAGGGTCTGCGCCCAGTCCTGAGACTGGATCCTCTCCACGTCCACCGGCGGGTGGATCACCTCGGCGTCGGTGCCCCACGTGTCGGCGATGCGCTGGCGCACGAACTCGCTGTTCGCCGCGAACTGCGCGCCCTCGGCGGCGCGCCGCCGGTCGGGTCCCTTGAGGGCCGCCGCCACCATCCGTGCTGCGCGGCCGGACCCCCGCTTGTCGAGCTCGGGAGTCCAGACGTAGCGCGCGGGGGTGTGGACGTAGACGTAGCGCGGCAGGCTCGGCCTGCCGAAGTTGACGTGGTGCGCGAAGGCGTGCGAGCTGATGAGCGCCCAGTCGTACTCCGGGCCTCGCTGGGTGCGCCACGCGAGCGGCATCAGCGGAAGCGCGGCCGCCTTCGAGCGGCGCAAGGGCGTGCGAGCGAGCCACGTCTGCCGCAGGCGATCCGACTCGAAACGCCCCTTGGAGTCGTCCCAGAGGCACAGCATGTCCGCCTCCGGATAGATGCGCCCCATCGCCTCGAAGACGTTCTCGCTGCCCCCCGCAGGTGCGAGCCACTCGTGTACCAGAACCCCGCCCATGCCACCCCCCGGCGCTGTGGCGAGAGCGCATCGTCGGGTGCGGGCGCGATGTCGCCTGCCTAGCCGACGAAGCCCCTGCGCCCCATTGGATGAATCGGATGATTCAGGGCCAAACTACCCACGGCGGGGCGATTCGGGCAAGGGTCCTGTGGATGAGCCGCGGCGAGAGGCGGATCCTCAGTGCCTCCGCGGCGGCTCCAGAAGCGCCACGCCGAGCACCGCGCCGTGCGCGGAGGCGAGGGTGTCGAGACCCTGCTGGAGCGCGTCGGCGTCGTCCTTGCCGGACTTGACCGCGATGACGACGCGGCCGATCCGTGCGGCGACGACGGAGGCATCGGGTCGATCGAGCACCGCGGGCGCGGTGAGCACCACGGTGTCGAAGCTGGCCTCCGCCCACTGGAGAAGCGGCTCGAGCATCTGGCCCGCGAGCGCATCGGCGGGGCTGCCCTGGGGCTCACCTGGGCGCATCGCCCAGACGCCGGGCTCGGAGGACTCGACCGTCGCCTCGTCGGGAGTGGCGCCACCCGCGAGCACCTCGAACACGCCTGGGGCCTCGGGAAGGTCGAGCACGGACGCGAGCGCCGTGCTGCGCGCGTCGAGGTCGATCACGAGCGTCCGCCGTCCGGCGCGCGCGTACGCGGCGGCGAGGCGCGCGGGGACGTCGGCGTCGTGGTTCCCGGGGGTCAGCGGGGCGACGAGCGTGCTCGAGCGGGCTCCGTTCGAGCTTGCGGAGACGGCGGTGCGCAGCGCCTGATAGGCGGCCGCCGTCCGGTCGTCGAGCTGGAGGGTGCCCGCGAACGCCTTCGGCTCGCCGGGGATCGCCGCGAGCACGGGCGTCCCGACGGAGCGGAAGTCCTCGGGGCGTCGCACGCGGCGATCGGCGGCGTAGGCCGCGATTGCGAGCGCGAGGCCCACCGTGAGCCCGATGAGGGTCGCGATCACCATGACCCCCTTGGTGCTCGGGCTCGTCGGCGAGGTCGGAGCGTCGGGGGTGCTGAGGACGTCGACCCGGATCAGGTCGTCGCCCTCGCTGTTGGTGCCTCCGACCTGCTCGGGCACGATGTCGCTCGCGGACTCCGCGACCGCCGTGGCGACGTCCGCGGCGACCTGGCCGTCGTCCGTGCGCACGGTGAGGGTGAGCAGGCCGGTCGACGTCTCGGTCGCCACCGTGACCATGGAGGCGAGCGCCGAGGCCGAGTGCGCGCCGTCGAGGCTCTCCGCGGCCGGTTCGAGCACGATCGGGGAGTCGATCATCGCTGCGACGGTCGAGGCCATCGAGGAGACGAACTGTGCGCCCGACTGGGCGTCGGGGATGCTCGTCGGGTCGTTCACCGCCACGACCACGCGCGCGGTCGCGTCGTACGTCTTCGGGGCGATCGCGAGGTAGCCGACACCGATCGCGGCACCCACGATCGCCGCGAGCATCACCCTCAGCCATCCGCGCCGCAACGCCTTCAGGTAATAGTCGAGCTCCATGGCTGCCCCCTCTGCACCGGTGCACGCCCCTGCGTGCACCCCAACGCCAATGGTTGAAACATACCCGAGACGGATTCCCTGGACGCAAGGTACTTTACGGACATGGGGGTGCTTACCGTCGCTGCGCTCGTGCTGATCGGCTACGGGCTGGCCACACGACGATACGATCGCGCGCTCGCGCTGGCGGGGGTCACCGCGGCGGGCGCGGCGGCCGTCGTGGGGTCCGTCGCCGTGCCGACGTTCTACGCGGTCGCGTCGGGACTGCTGGTCGTGCTCCTCGCGCGCTACGCCCGGGGCAGGTCGGCAGGACGGCGCATCTCGATCATGGCCGTGCCCGGCGCCGGGCTGTTCCTCGCGTTCTTCGCCTGGGCGGTGCTCGTCACGCTCGTCGCGCCGATGCTGTTCCCCGGACTGGTGACCGTGACCCCCTCGGGCGCGGAGCTCGTCGCCGGTCACCTGACGGTCTCGAACATCGCGCAGATCCTCTACCTCGGCCTCAGCATCGGCGTCGTCCTCCTGTTCGCCTACACGAGCAGCACCGGACCCCAGACGCTCGGGCTCATGCTCGCCGTCGCGATGCTGCTGTCGCTGTGGCGCTACCTCGGGCTCCACGCAGGGGTCCCGTTCCCGTACGGCGTCTTCGACAACTCGCCCGGCTTCGCGTACATCGAGACGGCGGCGGGCGGCATCCCGCGCTTCCGGGGGATCTTCTCCGAGCCGTCGGCGCTGGCCGGCGTGGCGCTCACCGCCGCGGTGTACTCGCTCGCGAGAGCCGTCCAGGTGCGCGGGCCGTGGCGGCTCGGCAACCTCGTCGTCGCGGGCATCGCGATCTTCCTCGGGATCGTCTCCACCTCCACGACGTTCGTGGTCGTGGGAGCCATCATGCTGGGCCTCGCCGTCGTGGTGGTCGTCGGCGGCTTCGTGAGCGGACGGACCGGATGGCCGCTGGGCGGCGTGTACGTCTTCCTCGCCATGGTGGTCGCGTCCGTGTGGGTCGTGCCCGCTGCCTACGAGTTCGTGCAGGCGGTGCTCACGGAGAAGGTCGCGTCGGACTCCTACGGCGAGCGCTCGGGTGCAGACGCGGACTCGTACCAGGTGTTCCTCGACACGTTCGGATTCGGGGTCGGGCTCGGCAGCGGGCGGGCGTCGTCGTTCTTCGCGACGCTCCTCAGCACGACCGGCTATGTCGGGGTGCTGCTCTTCGCCGCGTCCGTCGCGTCGGTCGCGCTGCCCGCGGTCCGGATCAGGGCGGCCCAGCCCGTGCTGTGGGTCCTCGCCACGACGCTCATCGCGCGGTTCGTCTCGGGCCCCGAGCTGACCTCGACCTCGGGGGTGATGTGGATGACGCTCGGCGTGCTCGCGAGCATGGTCATGGCCGACCGGGAGGCGCGCGCCTCAACCGAGTCGTCGGCGTTGCCCCCGCCTCCCGCTCCGGATGATCCGGACTCCCGTGTGCCCACGTCCGCGAGGTCGAGCCCCGGCGCCGGGCGCTCCGCTGCGTCATCGGCCGCGCCGGCCGTGACGGTGAGCGAGGACTGAGCCGCATGGGGAGGCGGCTCGACTGGGCGGACACGGTCAAAGGGGCCGCGATCGTTCTCGTCGTCGTGTTCCACTCGGCGATCTGGTCCGTCAACGCGGGCTATGCGCCGGCGTGGTGGGATCAGGTGACGCCGATCCTGGAGACGGTGCTGATGCCACCGTTCTTCCTGGTGTCGGGCCTGTTCGCGGGCAGGTGGCTGACGCGTCCGCTGCCCGAGCTGCTCAAGGTCAAGGTCTGGCCCCTCATGTGGGTGTTCATGGTGTGGTCGGCGCTCATGCTGCTGATCCTCCCGCTCGAGGCGCGGCTGGACGGCATGGAGCGCGAGCCGCTCAAGAACTTCCTGCAGTTCTTCCTGTCTCCCGTGCGGCCGCGCTTCGAGATGTGGTTCCTGTGGACGCTTGCGGTCTTCTACATCGGGATGTGGATCACGCGCAGGATGCCGGTGATCCTGCAGCTGTCGCTCGCGACGGTCGCCTCGATCGCGGCGTTCGCGCTGCCCGCGATCCACGAGTACAACGTCGGCTACTCCGGTGCGCTGAAGTTCTACGTGTACTTCCTGGTAGGCCTGCACCTCAGGGATCACGTGGTGCGGTTCATGGGGGCCGTGCGATGGCCGGTCGCGCTCGCGTACGTCGGCGTCTGGGGGCTGCTCGTCGTCGGCTTCGTCGCGTCGGGGATGGACGGCCGGCCCGTCGCGTTCGCCGCCATGGCGGCGCTCGGGACGATGCTGACGCTGGCGCTCGGCGTGCTGCTCGCGCCGGTCGAGCGCGTGCGCGTGCTGGGCACGCAGACGCTCCCCATCTACGTGACGCACGTGCCGATCGTCGTGGTGACCCTCACGGTCCTCGTCGGCGTCGGCGTGCCCGGTTCCGCGGACTCGATCCTCGGAGGGCTCGTGCCGATCGTCGTCGCCGCGTGGGCGATAGCGGTGGCGCTCGTCGTGTCCCGCGCGGTCGCGGGGAACGTAGGTCGCTACCTCTACGAGGCGCCGCCGTTCCCCGAGCGGCCGCGGCTCGGCGCGAGCCGCGCCGGCCGGCGCGCGGGGTAGTCGGACGGCGGCAAGAGGGGCCGCGGCGGTCTCCCCAACTTGGGGAAGGGGGATTGACAAGAAGGGTGCATTTCCCGCAACGTCGGGCATACGGGACTGGGGGGAGGAATCGGATCATGCCGAAAGTAGACCTGTTTTCGGACAGCGGTTCCGGTCTGGCATCCGAGGCGCTGGACTCGTGCGACGTGTGCATCGTCGGCACGGGGCCCGCGGGCGCGACGATCGCGGCAGAGCTCGCAAGGTCGCCGCTGAGGGTCACGATCCTCGAGAGCGGCGGGTTCCAGCGTCGCGAGGACGCGGACCGGCTCAATGACATCGACAGCGTCGGCCGGGGCAGGGTGGCCGACCAGTTCAAGGTCCGCAACCGCATCGTCGGCGGCAGCTCGTACACGTGGGGTGGCCGCGTCGCCCCGTTCGACGAGATCGACTACGAGGAGCGCGACTGGGTGCCCGGCTCCGGGTGGCCGCTCGCGCACCGCGACCTCGCCCCCTACCTGTCGCGCTCCGCCGCGCATCTCGGCCTCGAGTTCGGCGAGGACTTCTCCGACGAGCGCTTCTGGGAGCTCGCTCCCGCGGCGCGGCTCGACACCCCTCCCGACCCCGCGCTGCTCCGGCCCTTCTACTGGCAGTTCAGCAAGGACCCGCATCCGTCGTATCCGTTCGAGTATCGACGGTTCGGACGGGGGCTGGTCGACAGGCTCGGCCCGCGGCAGACGCTCGTGGCCGGCGCCACCGTCGTCCGTGTCGAGGCGACATCCGACGGCACGGGCGTGCGAGGCGTCGCCTTCGCCACCCCGGACGGCCTCGTGCGCGAGCTCAGGGCCACCACCGTCGTCCTGTGCGCTGGCGGAATCGAGAACGCGCGGCTGCTGCTCGCGTCGGACTCCGTGGTCCCCGCGGGCCTCGGCAACTCCCGCGACCAGGTCGGCAGGCACCTCATGGACCACCCCAGGGGACGCGTCGGCGCCTTCGCGGCCGAGGATGTGCGTCCGCTCCAGTCGAAGCTGCTGCGCCACACCGTGCGCGGTGCGCTGTTCCGCGCGGGGATGCGCCTCAGCCCCGAGGTCCAGCGCGAGGAGCGGCTGCTCAACGCGTCGGCATGGCTCGGCGAGATCGTCGCCGACGACGACCCGTGGGACGGGATCCGGCGGACGATCCGCGGTGGCACCAACCGAGCGCACGCGTTGCGCAGCGTGGCCCGCAACGCCGACTACATCGCGCGCGGCGTCCCCGACTACCTCATCCACCACACCGGGGTGCCGCGCAAGCTCTCCGAGCTCGAGCTGCTCGTGATGATCGAGCAGCACCCCGACCCGGACAGCCGGGTCACGCTCAGCGACGAGCGCGACGCGCTCGGGCAGCGGCGGGCGCGTGTGGACTGGCGGGAGCACCCCGACGAGGCGCGCACCGTGCGTCGCATCGCCGAGCTCACCGCGTCGGAGCTCGCTCGCATGGGCCTGCCCGCGCCGACGCTCGAACCGTGGATCCGCGAGGAGGGCCAGCTGCCCGACTCCTGGGTCGATGTCGCCCACCCTACGGGCACGACCCGGATGTCGGACGCGCCGGACGACGGCGTCGTCGACTCCCACGGGCAGGTGCACGGAGTGGCCGGGCTGTACGTGGCGGGGAGCTCGGTGTTCCCTACCGCGGGGCACTGCAACCCCACGCAGATGATCGTCGCGCTCGCGATCCGGACCGCCGATGCCGTGCGAGACCGCCCGGTGCGCGAGGCGCTCGAGGCCACGGCACGACCCGAGGCGCCGCTGGTCGTCGTGACCGGCGCGAGGGGCGGCATCGGTCGCGTGGTGGTCGAGGACCTCGTCGAACGCGGGTATCGCGTCCGGGCGACCACGTCAGGGGATTCCCGGCAGGGGACCGGGGCCGTCCCGGAGGTCGAGTGGGCGCGGCTCGATCTCAAGGCGGCCGAGGCTGCCGACTGCGATGCGCTCATGATCGGCGCGGACGCCGTCATCCACCTCGCGGCGGCGAAGGGTGACAAGCCGATCATGCCTGCGGTCAACGCCGACGGGACGCGCCTGCTCGCGGAGGCCGCCGAGCGCGCAGGAGTCGGCGCCTTCTGCTACACGAGCACGGTGTCCGTCTACGGCAGCCCGCTCGCACGCGACGCGATCGAGACGGGCCCGGTCCTCACCGTCGAGCGCGACGTGCCCGGCGAGTACCTCGCGATGGAGTACGTGCGTGCCTACGGTCGCACCAAGCTGCTCGGCGAGCGCGCGATCGCCGAGACCGCGACGCGTGTGCGGTACACGATCATGCGGCCCGCGGTCGTCGTCGACACCGCGGACATCGCGTCGATCCGCCGCTGGAGCACGGTGAAGCGGACGCTCGGCGCCCACCGCCACGCGCATCATGTCTACGTCAAGGACGTGTCCGATGCGCTCATCTGGGCGCTCGAGCGTTCGCTCGCAGGGGTGGGGGAGCCGGGCCAGGTCGAGACCTTCAACCTCGCCCAGGACGATGCGGATCGGCCCACCCACCGGGCTTTCATGCGCGACGCGTACGCGGCGACCGGAGACGACAGGTTCCGGGTGATCCGGGTGCCCTCGCTCGCCGACTGGGCGCACGACCTGGTGAGGTTCCGTGCGGTGTCGCTGCGGAACCCGCTGTGGCGCGCGAGGTTCCCCGCGGACCGGCTCGCCGAGGCGGGATATCGGCCGCGATACGGGGTGTCGCACGCGCGAGCGCTCGCGCTTCAGGAGCTGCGCGACGAGAGGGGACGGGCAGGGTGATGACGGCTGAGGGGACGAGAGAGCGCGACGGTGCCGTACCGGGCGTGGCGCACGACAGGGGGGTGCCCCCCGGGGTCACCAAGGTGTACGACGGGATCGTGCTCGGGGCGGGGATCAGCGGGCTCGTGTCCGCATCCGTGCTGCTCGAGAAGGGGGCCAGGACGGTGCTCGTCATCGACGAGTACGAGCGGGTCGGGGGCAATCACCTCGACTTCTCGATCGACGGCTACACGTTCGACGTGGGCAGCCTCATCTTCCAGGACGACTCGCCTCTGGTGCATCGCTTTCCCGAGCTGCTCCCTCGCTACGTGCCCGTCGAGCCGACGTGGTCGCGCCTCAACCCGCAGGGGAAGGTGACCGACTATCCGTTCTCGATGAAGGACGACCTCGTCGCCGCCGGTCCGGCCGCGTGGGCGAGCATGGCGGCATCTCTCGTCGCGTCGCGGTTCCGCTACCGGAACCAGCGCAACGCGCGCGACTTCACGCGCTTCTGGGTCGGCACCAAGGCCGCGGAGCGCACCGGGCTCGAGCATTACATCGAGCGGTTCTGCGGTCTGCCTTCCGAGGTGATCGACCTCGACTTCGCCAGGGCGCGGATGATGTGGATCGCCGACAACGCCCGGGTGTGGCCGCGCGTCACGCGCGCCGCGAGGGGACTGCGCAAGCGGCTCGCGCGACGCGGACCGGAGGTGGAGGCCCCGACGCAGCGGCGCACCCAGCAGCTCGTGCGCCCACGCGAGGGCTTCGACGCGCTCTACCGGCCGCTCGTGGAGCGGCTCGAATCCGAGGGCGTCGAGTTCCTGCTGTCCACGCCGTCCACGGCGATCGAGCGAGCGGACGAGTCGCTCGTGGTGAGGACGTCCGCGGGAGACTTCTCGAGCCCGATGCTCGTGTCCACGGTCCCCACGCATCGGGCGCTCGCGCTCGTGGGTGTCGACAGCGAGCCGCTTCCCACCGTGACGATCATCTCGCTGCTGTGCAGCTTCGCGGGGCGGCGCGGGTTCGACACGTCGATCCTCTACAACTTCTCCCATGACGGCTCGTGGAAGCGGCTCACGATGCACTCCGACTTCTACGGGCCCGTCCGCGAGCGCGAGTACTTCTGTGTCGAGGTCGTGGGGTCCGGGTCCGTGCGGACGGTCGCCGAGGCCGAGAAGTCGTTCCGGGAGCACACCCAGGCCAACGGGCTCTTCCACGGGGACCTGAGGATCGAGGGTGGACACGTGCTCGAGAACGTGTACCCCGTGTTCACCGGCGGAAGCGCGGCGCGGGCGGCCGACCAGGTCGCGCTCCTGCACGACCACGGCGTGACCTCGCTCGGCAAGCAGGGCGGATTCGACTATCAGCCCACGGCGCGCGTCTCCACCAGGAACGCGGAGAAGAAGCTTGGCGGGACGGTGTCGCCGAAGTGAACCACGCATCGTCCTAGGACAGACCACGACCACTCACGCACAAGGGGGCCTTTCGTGAGGATCATCCACCTGCTCAAGCACGCCGTCCGGGGGAACGGGTCGGTGCACATGGCTGTCGACCTTGCCTGCGCGCAGGCGGACGCCGGACATGAGGTGTGGTTCGCGAGCGCCCGCGGGTCCTACGACGCCGTGCTCGCGGAGCACGGCGTCCACGTCACGGACCTCCCGGAGCCGGACTCGAAGAAGCACGCGCTCGAGAACATGGCCGCGCTCGCGGGCCTCATGCGGGAGGTGCGCCCCGATGTGCTGCACGCCCACATGATGTCCTCGGCCGTGATCTCGATGCCGCTGTCCCTGCTGTTCCGGGCGCCGCTCGTGTCGACGATGCACAACTCGTTCGACACGCACTCGTGGCTCATGCGGGTGAGTCGCCGCGTCGTGGCCGTGAGCGAGGCCGAGCGGCGGCTGCTGCGCTCCCGCCGCTACCCCGACCGCCAGGTGGTGACGGTGCTGAACGGCACCGCCGGATCGGCGCGCGAGGGCCAGGACTTCGACGACATCGGGCCGCTGCACAGGCCGAGCATCATGACCCTTTCCGGGCTCCACCCGCGCAAGGCGGTGGGCGACGTGCTCGCGGCCTTCGCGATGATCGCCGACGAGCACCCCGAGTGGCACCTCAACATCCTCGGCTGGGGTGCCTCGCGCGAGGACCTCGAGACGCAGGCGACGGACGCGGGGCTGACCGACCGCGTGCACTTTATGGGCTCCACGCTCACGCCCTGGGCCTATCTCGCGCAGACGGACGTCGTCGCGACCGCGACGCTCGCCGACCCCTGCCCGCTCACCGTGATGGAGGCGCGCGTCGCGGGGGCGGCCGTGGTGGGCACCAAGGTCGGAGGGATCCCCGAGGTGCTCGGCTACGGCGCCTACGGTCACCTCGTCGACACGCACGCCCCTGAGCAGATCGCCGATGCCTTCCGGGACCTGCTGGACTCCGACGAGAGCCTCGCCACGTGGCGGTCGCTCGCGCACGAGGGGTCCGAGCACTTCACCGTCCAGCGCATGGCGCGCGACTACGACGATGTCTACGTGGACGTCCTTCCCGGCGCCAAGCGCCGCGGGCTCGCGGCCGAGCGTGGCGACGACGGTCTGCTGCGGATCGCCTACCTCGTGCCGCCGTCGCGGCACTTCGCGGGGATCGAGCGAGTCGTCCATGAGCTCGCGTCCGAGCTCGCGACCACGTTCGGGGACGAGCTCGACGTGCACGTCATCTACGCGAGCCACTACGCCGAGCGTGAGCTCGGCCGCACCTCCTACACGAAGCACGAGCTCGGCGTGGACCGCCTGCTGGGGCTCGCCGGGCCGTTGCGTCGGATGGTGCGTCGTCAGCGCATCGACGTGCTCGTGAGCCCTCAGGTCGAGGCGACCACGGTCAGCTGGCTCGCGACCCGCGGCCGCGGGATGCCGTCGCTGATCGGGCACCTGCACGGGAACCCGCGGGTCGAGGAGGAGGGTGGATCGCTGCTCACCCGCGCGTCGTTCAAGGCGTTCAGGGGCTTCGTGTCGCGCGACCTGGCGGGGGTGCTCGCCGTGTCGCCATCGCTCGCGGACTACGTGAAGGAGCACCTGTCGTCCGGCACGAAGGCGCTGTTCTCCAAGAATCCGGTGAGGGACCTGCACGCGCCCGAGCGTCGTGAGCGCGAGGACGATGCGCCCTTCACCTTCATCTGCGTAGCGCGCCTTGCGTACCAGAAGGGGCATGACGTCCTGCTGAGGGCGTTCGCGCTCGCGGCCGAGGACCTGGACGGAGCCCGTCTGCTCCTGGTGGGGTCGGGCCCCGCCGAGCAGGATCTCAAGGCGCTCGCGCGCGAGCTGCGGATCGAGGATCGGGTCGAGTTCGCCGGCTACGTGTCGGAGCCCGCGCCGCTACTCGCGTCCGCGGACTGCTTCGTCCTCGCGTCGCGCTGGGAGGGGTTCGGGGTCGCGCTCGTCGAGGCGCTCCAGTTCGGTCTCCCGGTCCTCGCGACCGACTGCCAGTTCGGGCCCTCGGATGTCATCACCGACGCGGAGCTCGGCGAGGTCGTCGCGTCGGAGGATCCCGGCGCGCTCGCCGAGGGGCTCAAGCGCGCCCGCGTCCGCGTCGACACCAAGGCCGCGGCCTCGCACCGCAGAGCGGTCGCCTCCGAGTACGGTCCGGCGGAGGCGGCTCGGCATCATTTGCAGGCGCTGCGCGAGGTCGTCGGCGCGCGGCTCGCAGCGCGGACGGAGGCGCGCACGCGCGCGGCGTCCATGCGAGAGCCCGCCTGACCTGCGCGCACGCGGATCCGTCGGTCATGTGGAAATGTCATAGATTTCACGTGACTGTCACAATTCGTCGCTAGCATCACGATTGTTCGGTTTGTGCGAGTGCTCCCTGGGGAGGGCGTCTTGCAGGGCGAAGCGAGTCTGGGGGGCAGGCAGATGACAGGACAGAGCGTCACCGAGGTCGAGGTCGGTCGCGAGAGCGTCGACGTCGGCGTCGACGGAGCCGAAGGGGCGCCGAGGATGACTGAGGAGTGGCGGCGCGCCTACGGGCGGAGGCTCGCGGCGAGCGACCTCGCCGTGCTGCTGTGGGTGGTGGTGGGCGGACAGCTCGCGCTTGCTGCCGGGGGCCTGCTGCCCTATCCGACCGATGGTGGGCGCGAGGCGCTCCTGAGCCTGGGCTTCCCCCTCTTCGTCCTCGTGACCTGGCAGGCGGCCCTCGCCCTCGCCGACACCCGCAGCGATCGCGTGGTCGGTGAGGGTGCGCAGGAGTACGAACGGGTCTTCGACGCGACCTTCATGGTGTTCGGCGCGATCGCCACCGTGGCGTTCGTCTTCGGGGTGGAGTCGATCAAGCCGTTCCTGTTCCTCACGGTGCCCTTCGGCCTGCTCGTGCTGTTCGTGGAGCGGTGGCTGTGGCGCCAGTGGCTGCGCTTCAAGCGCGAGGATGGCGAGTACAGCGCGAGGGTGCTGCTGGTCGGCTCGCCTCAGTCTGTGGAGGAGATCGCCGCCGAGCTCGGTCGCGCCCGCGACGCCGGCTATCTCATCGTGGGAGCGTGCGTGCCCGACGGCGTGGCGGGTCAGGAGGTGCCGGGCACCGACGTCCCGATCGTGGGCGACGCCGAGTCGAGCGTGGCGAGCGCCGCGGCGACCGATGCCGACACCATCATCATCACGAGCGCCGACGTCCTCTCGCCGCACCGGGTTCAGGAGATCGGCTGGGAGCTGCAGCCGGGGAGCCAGCACCTCGTCCTCGCGCCCAGCATCGTCGGCATCGCCGGGCACCGTCTCCACACACGTGCGGTCGCGGGCCTGCCGCTCATCCACGTGGAGACGCCGCAGCTGTCGCCCGCGGACAGGTTCACGAAGCGAGCCTTCGACGTGCTCGTGTCCGGTGCGCTGATCGTCGTCGCCTCGCCGATCCTGCTCGTCGTCGCGCTCGCGGTCAGGATGACGTCGCCGGGGCCGCTGCTGTACCGGTCCCAGCGGATCGGTCTGCGCGGCGAGCCGTTCGCGATGCTCAAGTTCAGGTCGATGCGCCAGGGTGCGGACAAGGAGCTCAAGAAGCTACTCGAGGCGCAGGGCACCGCGGAGACACCGCTGTTCAAGGTGAAGGACGACCCGCGCATCACGCCGATCGGCAAGGTGCTCCGGAAGTACTCGATCGATGAGCTTCCGCAGCTCTTCAACGTCCTCGGCGGCTCGATGAGCCTCGTCGGTCCGAGGCCGCAGATTGCGGCAGAGGTCGCGATGTACACGGACTCCGCACGACGAAGGCTTCTGACGCGCCCCGGGGTCACCGGGCTGTGGCAGGTCAGTGGGCGCTCGATGCTCACCTGGGACGATGCCGTCCGCCTGGACCTCTTCTACGTGGAGAACTGGTCGCTGCTCGGCGATATCGAGATCATGCTGCGCACCTTCAAGGCCGTGGTGGTGCCGGGGGAGACCGCTCACTAGCGTATGCCCGCTCGCAGGTATGCCTGTCCGCTCGACGACGGCGTCGAGCGTCGCGTCGGCGCCGCCACCGTGACACTTGAGGTCGAAAACGGACAATTTACCTAGATGTAACCAAAACCGGCTGGCCGGGGTCCGATTTGCCCGTTAGTGTGAAGAATGTCACACGGTGAACGGGGAGGGCTCGGGCACGGTGACGCTGGGGGTCAGGGCTGACTCGAGACGGCTCGTCGGAAAACGGCGGCACCGTCTCAGAGCGGCCCTTCTGTTGTTCTTGGGGGAGGGTAAGCATGTCAATGACTTCATCCGACAGTCGTGCTGGGCTGCGAGTCCTGGGCGGAGTGGGGCTGGTCTGCGGTTACGCCGCGTTCGGCATCCCGGCCGCCGTGTCGTCGACGTGGGGCACGGTCGAGCAGGCCGCGTCGAACGCCGCGAGCCGCGAGGAGATCACCATCCTGGCGGTGTGGATCGCGCTCGGAGTCCTGGCGCTCGTCGTCGGCACGGTGTCCTTGGCGTTGGTCGCGAGGCGTCGCCGAGCCGCACGCGGCGGCTCGTCGGCAGAACAGTCGTCGCGCGAGCAGCCCGCCACTGGGTCTCGGCCGGTCTCTTCGTCGCCCGTCCCTGCTCACGCGTGAGGTGAGCCTCCGGCGCGTCCGGATCAATTGAAGATTGCGCGTTCACGCGGACCCTCGCAGGTGAGAAGGGGCACCGCAGGCCGACCGAGGAACGCGCGCCGCACGCCGGCCCGCTCGAGCGATCCCTCAGCCGCTCGGGCGGGTCGGTCTATGTCCGCACCCGCCCGTCGTGGGCGGTGGCCCTGCCCTCAGGGGATCGTGCGGCGGGGGGTGAACCGTCGATCGGGGACAATGGAGCAATGACCTCAACCGGCTCGGCCACCCAGCGACTGCTCCCGCCCCTGCGGCTCGGGCCGCTCGAGATCGACACGCCCGTCGAGCTCGCGCCGATGGCGGGCGTCACCAACGCCGCGTTCCGCAGGCTGTGCCGCGAGCACGGAGGCGGCATCTATGTCGCCGAGATGGTGACCTCGCGCGCCCTGGTCGAGCGCACCCCGGAGAGCCTGCGCATCATCCACCACGAGCCCGACGAGCGGCCGCGCTCGGTCCAGGTCTACGGTGTCGACCCGGCGACCGTCCGAGCGGCGGTGCGGATGCTGGTCGAGGAGGACCTCGCGGACCACATCGACATGAACTTCGGCTGCCCGGTGCCCAAGGTGACGCGCAAGGGTGGCGGCGCGGTGCTGCCGTGGAAGCGCGACCTGTTCCGCGACATCGTCCGAGGCGCCGTCAAGGAGGCCTCCCGCAAGGACATCCCCCTCACGGTGAAGATGCGCAAGGGCATCGACGACGACCACCTGACCTACCTGGATGCGGCGCGCATGGCCGAACGCGAGGGCGTCGCCGCGGTCGCGTTGCACGCGAGGACCGCGGCCGACTACTACTCCGGCACCGCCGACTGGTCCGCGATCTCTCGGCTCAAGGACGAGATCAGGACGATTCCGGTGCTCGGCAACGGCGACATCTGGGCGGCCGAGGACGCCGTCGCGATGGTCGAGCAGACCGGATGCGACGGGGTCGTCGTCGGGCGCGGCTGCATGGGGCGTCCGTGGCTGTTCGCGGACCTCCAGGCAGCGTTCGAGGGCCGTGCGGACCGGGTCAAGCCGGGGCTGCGAGAGGTCGCGGACACGATCTACCGTCACGGCGAGCTCATGGTCGACACGTTCGGTGGTGACGAAGGCAAGGCGATGCGCGAGATTCGCAAGCATATGGCCTGGTACCTCAAGGGTTACCCGGTCGGTGGAGAAGCACGACGCGCGCTCGGGCTGGTCGAGACGCTCGCCGAGCTCCGTGGCCGCCTGGACGGCCTTGATCTGGATACGCCGTACCCCGGCGCGGAGGCGGAGGGGGCCCGAGGTCGGCAGGGCAGCGCTCGCCAGCCCGCCCTTCCGGACGGCTGGCTCGACAGTCAGGACCTCACGCCCGAGCATGAGGCGCGCCTGCGCGACGCCGAGCTCTCCGTGTCCGGCGGCTGAGTGACGCGCGGGCCGGTCGACTGGACCGTGCGTGCCGGTCGAGTCGACTGCCCGACCGCCGGACGCCCGGGCCGCGACGGCCGGATACCCGCTAGGTTGAGGTGTCATGAGCGAGGACCACGGCACGCGCAGATTCCCTGTCGATGGCGAGCTCGGCCTTCATGAGCCTGAGGCTCACCCCGACTATGCGGAGATCGTCGCGTTCTTCGGTCACATCGCCTACGTGATGCCGGACGTGCGAGGCGTGCTCGGCGAGCACCTCAAGCTCGCCGAGGGAGAGGTGCTCCCGACTCTGATGATGCAGGACCTGATGTCGTGGCTCCTCGAGACGTTCCGCACGGTGGGCCCCAACGGGCGCACCCTCCAGCTGTTCTCAATCCTCGACGCCGGCTACCGCGAGGCGTCGGACGCGCTGCGCGACGTCATGATCGTGGGCTTCCTCGAGGTCATCCCCGGCTTCGCCGGCCGCGTGCCGGACCCGGAGATGCTCGGCCACCTGGTCCGCGCGGGGCTCGGACCGGTACTGTCCGCGGTCCTGGTCGAGGTCGAGGGATGGCGCGGCGATAGCATCGGAACGTGAGCGATGCGAGCCCCGGCTACACAGAGTCGGACAAGGAACGCCTGGTACCCGAGCCGGCGAAGACCGCCAACCGCACGTCCTTCGCGCGAGACCGTGCCCGCATCGTCCATTCGAGCGCGCTGAGGCGGCTCGGGGCGAAGACCCAGATCCTCGGCGCGGGCAGCGGTGACTTCGTGCGCACCCGGCTCACCCACTCGCTCGAGGTCGCGCAGGTCGGGCGCGAGCTCGGCAAGGCGTTGGGGTGCGATCCTGACGTGGTCGACGCCGCGTGCCTGGCCCACGACCTCGGCCACCCGCCGTTCGGGCACAACGGCGAGCGCGCGCTCGACGAGGCCGTGCGCCACGTGGGTGGCTTCGAGGGCAACGCCCAGACGCTGCGCGTCCTCACACGGCTCGAGCCGAAGACGATCCACCCGGTCACGGGCGAGAGCATCGGCCTGAATCTGACGCGCGCGGTCCTCGACGCCACGGTGAAGTACCCGTGGGGCGAGCAGGAGCTCAAGCTCGACGCGCACGGCCGGCCGATCCGCAAGTTCAACGTGTACGAGGACGACCGTCCCGTCTACGACTGGCTGCGCGCGGACGCCCCGTCGCGCCAGCCGAGCTTCGAGGCGCAGATCATGGACCTCGCCGACGACATCTCCTACTCGGTCCACGACGTCGAGGACTCCGTCGTGCACCAGGGGGTGTCGCTGTCCGTCATGCGCGACCCCGGCGTCGCCCGCGCCGTCGCCGAGCGGGCGCGCGAGTGGTACGGCTGGGACGACGAGGCAGCGCTGCTCGAAGCACTCGAGCGGCTCCGGGTCTTCGGCTGGTGGGCGGACGAGTACGACGGTTCGCGCAGGGCGCTCGCCGCGCTCAAGGACATGACGAGCCAGCTGATCGGGCGCATGTGCAACGGCGCGATCGACGCGACACGGCAGGCGCACGGCGACGGGCCCCTCACGCGGTACAACGCGAGGCTCGTGCTCCCCCAGGAGACGCACGCGGAGATCGTCCTGCTCAAGGGCATCGCGGTGCACTTCCTCATGGCGCCGCGCGAGGCGACGCCCGGCTACGGGAAGCAGCGCAAGGTGCTCAAGCAGCTGGTCGCCGCGCTCGCGGACCGGGGGCCCGAGGCCTTCGAGCCGCAGTTCGCCGCGGACTACCGGGACGCGGCGGACGATGCGGGACGGCTCAGGGCGGCCGTCGACCAGGTGGCCTCGCTCACCGACAAGTCCGCGTACGACTGGCATCACAGGCTCGTCGTGAGCCCGCGCAAGCCGCGCGGGAGCCGCAGGCCTCAGGACGCCGTCGAGTCCTGAGGGACCCTTCTCGCGCGCAGCAGCATGACGAGCGCCGCGATCGGCAGGAGCAGCGGCACCCAGCCGTACGCGGAGCCGTAGCCGGTCCACACCGTCTCGTCGGGCCACCACGAGGACTCGAGGTAGCCGAGCGTGCCGACGATCACGACGCCCGCGAGCTCGAGCGCGGAGCCGATCAGCGCGATGCGCCGCCGGCCTCGCCACAGCGCGACCGCGATGACGCCGTAGAGCACGGCCGAGACGCCGGAGATCAGATAGGGGAGCGGGGCCTCGGACAGCTTGGTCGAGATCTGATAGGCCGAGCGGCCGGTCGCGGCGAGGCACAGCACCGCGTAGACCGCGATGAGCGAGATGCGCGCGACGGGGTTCATGACCCTGCGCTCCGGCATTGCGTCGTCCCTGGTCATGCGGTCCCCAGGATCACCGCGAGGCGCCAGGCCACCACTGCGATCGCGGCGCCGATCAGGACGGCGGCGATCGCATCGAGCCGGACGATCTGGTCGGCTCGAAGCACGGGACGGTCGGGGTCGACCTTCTCACCGGGCGCCGGCGGCTCGCCGAGCCGTCCGATGCCGAGCAGCGGTACGAGCGCGATCGAGGCGAGCAGGTAGCCGACGGTGAGGACGACGCCCGCGTCGTTGCCGGTCAGCAGCAGCCAGACGACGGCGAGCGCCTGGACCGCGGTCACGATCCAGGCCGCGGTCACGACGGCCTTGAGCGCGCCATGGGCGCGCGGCAGCGCGAGCGTGAGGATTCCGACGACTGCGAGGGCTCCGGCGACGATCAGCACCGCGGGGTACACGAGCCCTGAGTACAGGCCCATCAGACCTGCTGCTGGGCCTGCTGCACGCGCATCGGCAGGCGCGCGGCCTCCTCGCCGTCGATCGAGATGACCCACGAGAACATGCCGGCGGCAGGGAAGCGCAGGCCGTCGAAGGGGAAAGCGAACGGCGCGATCTGCTCGTCGCCGTCGACCAGGTGCGGGGGGCGGCCGAGCGTGAACTCACCGCCGACGCCGTGGACCGGGACGGGCTTGCCCTCATCGCCCATGCGGAGGCCGATCGGGTGCTCCTTGCCGTCCTCGGTGAGCAGCTTGATCTCGAAGCGGTGGGCCTCGTTCGTCGAGGTGAAGGGCACGTGCACGGTGGCCGCGACCGTCAGGCGGCGGTGGACCGCCGGGAACGTGCGGACGTTGATGACGTTCCAGCCGGCGCCGAGGGCGTAGATCTTGCCCTGCACCACCTCAGCGGAGTCGCACAGGAAGGAGTTGACGCGCACGGGGGAGTCCTTTCATCGATGACCGCGGTCAAGCCTACCCATTCTCGTCACGCGACACCGCAAGCGAGGCGGCGCCGACGCACGGCGACGGACGGTCGCGCCGGTAGTGTGATGCCGTGGCGGGCACGATCAACAGGGATGACATCGCGGCGGTGCGCGAGCGCGCGCCGATCGAGGACATCGTCTCCCAGCATGTGACGCTCAAGAGTGCGGGCGTGGGCTCCCTCAAGGGACTGTGCCCCTTCCACGACGAGCGCAGCCCGTCGTTCCACGTGCGCCCCCAGGCGGGTCGCTGGCACTGCTTCGGGTGCGGCGAGGGCGGCGACGTCATCGAGTTCGTGATGCGGATGGACGGCCTCCCGTTCGTGGAGGCCGTGGAGTACCTCGCGGAGCGCGCGGGGGTGACGCTGCGTTACGAGGCCGGCGCGGGTCCGCGCAAGGAGGGCACGGCCGGGCAGCGCAAGAGGCTGCTCGACGCGCATCGCGTGGCCGCCGAGTTCTACGTGTCGCAGCTCGGCACCCCCGAGGCGAAGATCGGGCGCGACTTCCTGACCGAGCGCGGGTTCGGGCGCGAGGCCGCCGCGCACTTCGGCGTCGGCTACGCGCCGCAGGGCTGGCAGGCGCTCACCGACCACTTGCGGCGCAACGGCTTCACCGAGGCGGAGCTGCGCACGTCGGGGCTCGTGTCCGAGGGTTCGCGCGGCGTGTACGACCGGTTCCGCGGGCGCCTCGTATGGCCGATCCGCGATGTCACGGGCGAGGTGATCGGCTTCGGCGCACGGCGACTCTTCGACGACGACCAGGGCCCCAAGTACCTCAACACCCCCGAGACACCGCTGTACAAGAAGGCGCAGGTGCTCTACGGCCTCGACCTCGCGAAGTCGTCGATCCGGTCCGAGCGGACCGCCGTGGTCGTCGAGGGCTACACCGACGTGATGGCGTGCCATCTCGCGGGCGTCACCAATGCGGTCGCGACGTGCGGCACGGCGTTCGGCGAGGATCACGTCAAGGTCGTGCGGCGGCTGATGGGCGACATGGCCGGGGCGCAGCTCAAGGTCGGATCCACGGGCTCCAAGGTGATCTTCACGTTCGACGGCGACGAGGCGGGGCAGAACGCGGCGCTCAAGGCCTTCCAGCTGGACCAACAATTCCTCGCGCAGACGTTCGTCGCCGTGGACCCGCAGGGTCAGGATCCGTGCGAGATCCGTCAGCATCGCGGGGACGATGCGGTTCGGGCGCTCATGGAAGCGCGCCAGCCCTTGTTCGAGTTCGTCATCCGCACGACCCTCGCCAGCTACGACCTCAACACGGCGGAGGGCAGGGTGGCGGCGCTGCGCGCGTCGGCGCCCGTGGTCGCGGGCATCCGCGACCGCGTCCTTCAGCCCGAGTACGCGCGTCGCCTGGCCGGTTGGCTCGGCATGGAGGTCCAAGCCGTGCGCGGCGCCGTGTCCGAGGCCGCGAGAACCGGCGCGGGACGCGCTCCCCAGGTCCAGCATCGTCCTCAGTCCCAGCATCGTCCTGCCGGGCACGGTCCCCAAGGGTCGGCGCCCGCCCAGCCGGACGGCGCATCGTCCCCGACCCAGCCTCCCTATGACGACGGGCCCCCGCCCATGGACCCCGAGACCGGCGCGGTCATGCAGGTCGCGCCCGGGCCCGCGCGGCCCTCGCGGCGCGACCCGGTGGTGCGGCAGGAGGCGCTGTCGCTCGGCGTCCTCCTGCAGCTCGCGCCCGCGATCGCGAACGAGGCCGCGCCCGCAGCCGTGTACGCGGACCTGAGCCCCGAGGCGTTCATGGTGCCGCAGTACCGTGCGGTGTTCGAGTCGATGCTCGCCGCGGGCGGACCCAGCTCGGCGCCCGACTGGGTCGAGGCGGTGGTCGAGCAGGCGGGGCCGACGCTCGCCCCCACGATCTCCGAGCTCGCCGTCACGCCCCTTCCGCACGAGGGAGGGGACGACGGCCCCTACGCCGCGTCGGTGCTGTCCCGCCTGCTGGACCTCGCGGTCACGCGGCAGATCGCCGAGCTGCGTGGAGCGATGCAGCGTGCGGGTGAGGGATCGCCCGAGGCGCAGCAGGCGTTCGCCGAGCTGATCGCGCTCGAGGGGAAGCGGCGGTCCCTGCGCGGGGAGTGACCCGCGGCCGCGCCTTGCCATACGTTCCGGGGAATTCTGTTCAGGACTGTGCAACTTTTCGGACACGGTCCGATGAATCCCAGGTAACCGTCCCGTTAAATCTGCGAACTCGCGTTCACCTCATCAACATCCTCCGATAGCGTCGAAAAGTCGCTTCGGCGATCGTCGCCGCCCGGAGGGGGTGCGCGCACCACGAACGAATTGCAGAGGTAGAAACGTGAACCAGTTCCCCAAGCGCGTGGCTGCGCTGTCCCTCGTCGGCGCGTCCGCGCTGGCCCTGGCGGCCTGCTCCTCGGGTGGAGACGACACCCTGACCCTGGCGCTCGTGCCCTCGGACGAGGTCGAGCAGCTGACGACCGACGGCGAGACGCTCGCCGCGCTCCTGTCCGAGGAGCTCGGTCAGGACGTCGAGATCTTCGTTCCCGACGACTACAACGCCGTCGTCGTGGCGCTCCAGACCGGCAAGGCCGACATCGGCTTCCTCGGCCCGGTCGCGATGTGGCAGGCGCACGAGGAGGCGGGCGCGGACATCGTCCTGCAGTCGGTGCGCTACGGCTCCTCGGAGTACGTCGGTCAGTGGATGACGAACGACCCCGACACGTACTGCCTCGACGACGTGACGACCGAGACCGACGACGAGGGCGTCGACTACTCGTACTGCAACGGCGCCACCGGCTACGAGGGACCCGCGGGCGAGGACGCGCTCGCGCTCATCCCGGAGGACGCCTCGATCGCATGGGTCGACGCGACCTCCGCGTCGGGCTACTACTTCCCGGCCACCCAGCTCGCCGGCATCCTCGGCATCGACGACCCGTCGACCGCCTTCCCGAACGGCTTCTTCGCGGGCGGCCACCCGCAGTCGGTCCAGGCGCTCTACGACGGTGACGCTGACATCGCGGTCTCCTACAACGACGCGCGCTCGAACCTTGCCGAGGAGTTCTCGGACGTGGGCACCACGGACGTCGTGTTCGCGTACACCGAGAACATCCCCAACGACGGCGTCGTCCTCAACGGCGACCTCTCGGACGACGAGAAGACCACGATCACAGATGCGCTGACGACGCTCGCGGGCACGGACGACGGCCTCGCGGCCCTCGACGCCGTCTACGAGATCGAGGGCCTGGAGGCGGCGAACATGGACGCCTTCGAGGGCATCGTGGCGTCGACCTACGCGAACTTCGGCGGCGAGTAGGCAGCTGGTTCGTCGACGGACAACCGCACCGGCGGTCAGCCTGCGAGGCTGGCCGCCGGTGCCATTCCCCTGGTAGGCAGGAATCATGATCGAGCTCAAGGGCGTCACCGTCCGCTATCCCAACGGCGTCGTCGGCCTGGACGACGTCTCCCTCACCATCCCGGACGGTCAGTTCGTCGTGGTGGTCGGACTCTCCGGAGCCGGCAAGTCCACGCTGATCCGGACGATCAACGGCCTCGTGCCGGTCACCGAGGGCAGCCTCGTGGTGGACGGAGTCGAGATCGCGGGCGCCTCGGACAAGCGCCTGAGGGAGGTGCGTTCGAGCATCGGGATGATCTTCCAGTCGTTCAACCTCGTGAAGCGCACCTCCGTCATGAACAACGTGATGGTCGGCCAGATGCACGACATCCCGATGTGGCGGTCGCTGTTCGGCGCCTGGACTGCCGAGGAGAAGGAGACGGCCTACCGGTCGCTCGAGCGCGTGGGGATCGTCGAGAAGGCCTGGACGCGCGCCTCGCAGCTCTCGGGCGGTCAGCAGCAGCGCGTCGCGATCGCCCGCGCGCTCGCGCAGGACCCCAAGGTGATGCTCGCCGACGAGCCGGTGGCGTCCCTGGACCCGCCCACCGCGCAGATGGTCATGAAGGACCTCCAGCGCATCAACCGCGACCTGGGGATCACCACCCTCGTCAACCTGCACTTCCTGGATCTCGCGCGCCAGTTCGGCGATCGCGTGGTCGGCATGCGCGCAGGCAAGGTCGTGTTCGACGGGACAGGCGCCGAGGCGGACGATGCGGTGTTCGAGGACATCTACGGGCGCTCGCTGACCGCCGACGACGTGCTGCCGGGACAGGCATGACGGTCGCCTCAGCGTCCCCCGCGGTCACGGCGCGGCCGAGAAGGCCCGCGCCGAGCAGGTTCCTCATCGTCAGACTCGTGGTCGCCGCGCTCATCACCGTGTGGGCGGGCTGGGAGATCCAGTTCACGCTCGCGCCCCTGTTCACGGACTTCGCGAACGGCTGGGTCGTCGTCGAGCAGTTCCTGCGCCCGAACTGGTCCTTCCTGGGCAGCACCTGGACCGCCTGGCTGGAGACGGTCTCCATCGCGATCATCGCGAGCTTCTTCGGCGTCGCCGTGGGGCTCGTGCTCGCCTACATGGCCTCGACCGTGACGAACCGCTCCACCCGGATCTACCGCGCGACCAAGTGGTTCCTGTCGGTGCTCCGCTCGCTGCCCGACGTCGCGTACGTGCTCATCTTCGTCGCGCTCGTGGGCGTCGGCTCGCTCGCGGGCATCCTCGCGCTGTTCATCTTCAACATCGGCATCGCCGCCAAGCTCACCGCCGAGACGATCGATGCGGTCGATGCTGGTCCGCTCGAGGCGGCTGACGCGTCGGGCGCGGGCACGTTCGCCCGCGCGCGCTGGGCCGTTCAACCGCAGATCCTGCCGAACTTCCTGTCGTACGCGCTGTACATCTTCGAGCTCAACATCCGCGCCTCCGTCGTCATCGGCTACGCGGGCGGTGGAGGCATCGGCCAGCTCATCCAGGTCCAGTTCGCGCGGTTCAACTACGAGAACGTGTCGGCCGTGGTCATCAGCATGTTCGTCGTGGTGCTCCTGATCGACCAGCTCTCCCAGTACCTCAGAAGGAGGCTCGTGTGAGCGCGCAGACCGCCACGACGCCCGCGACCGTGCGGCCGCCCGAGCCGGGGAAGACCCGTGCCACCGTCGGCGCGATCGTTCTTGTCGTCCTTGTCATCGGCAGCGGATTCCTGTCCAACGCGGACTGGAAGGAGCTGCCGTCGATCTTCACCGAGGGGTGGAAGTACCTCTACCTCATGGTCAAGGGACTGGTGCAGAACCCGTTCGCGGAGCCCTACAGCGAGTACTGGTCGCAGGCCCTGGGCGGCATGCTCGAGTCGATCTCGATGGCGTGGATCGGAACGCTGATCGGTGCGGCGCTGTCGGTGCCCATGGGCTTCCTCGCGGCCCGCAACGTGTCTCACCCTGTCGTCGTCCAGGCGACGCGGGTGGTGCTCAACTTCATCCGCACCCTGCCTGAGCTGATCTTCGCGATCATCCTTCTGCTGCCGATCTTCGGATTCGGCGCGAACGCGGGCGCGCTCGCGCTCGGCATCGGCGCGGTCGGCACGCTGGGCAAGCTCACCGCGGAGGCGCTCGAAGGGATCGATCCCGGTCCCGTGGAGGCGGCCCGCGCCGCGGGCGCGCCCCGCAGCGCGATCCTGCGCTGGACGTACTGGTCGCAGGTGCTGCCCGAGGTGCTCGCCTTCTGGCTCTACCGCTTCGAGATCAACATCCGCGCCTCCGCCATCCTCGGCGTCATCGGCGCGGGCGGCATCGGCTCGGTCCTGTCGCAGGCGTTCCGCTACCGCGAGTGGGACTTCATCGGCATCCTGCTGTTCGTGATCATCGCGGTCACGGTCATCGTCGACTCGATCTCCGGAGCCGTGCGCCACCGGATCATCGCGGGCGGCGGCGCGGACGTGAAGGACGCGGACGCCGAGCGCGTGGTGATGTAGGGCAGGTCGGTGGGCCAGGCGGGACTTGAACCCGCGACCGATGGATTATGAGTCCACTGCTCTAACCGGCTGAGCTACTGGCCCGTGCGCGACGTCGGCCACGCGGGAGACCAGCCTAGCGGGGAAGCGGGCGTGGTCTCGGTCACGTCGGCGCCCCGCGGCGCCCGAGATGGTTTCTGGGAGGCCCCGGGATCGTGTAGAGTTCTACAGCGCGATCCCCCGTAGCTCAATTGGCAGAGCATTCGACTGTTAATCGAAGGGTTACTGGTTCGAGTCCAGTCGGGGGAGCTGCAAGGAGAGGCCCCCTTCCCGCCCACACAGCGGGAAGGGGGCCTCTCTGCTTGCCCGGAACGCGAGCATCGTCCCTGGTCCGTGGCTAGGCGTCGATGCGCTCGCGCTCCTCGTCGGCGGCCTCGTGCGCCGGGAAGAGTCGGAACGCGACCCAGGCCGTCATCGCGATGGCGGCGAAGCCCGCCACGATCGCGACCCAGGTGAGGACCGTCGACTGCGACTCGTCCCACGACTCGCCGAGCGGCACCGCGATGAAGACGAAGGCCGCTGCGGCGACGAAGTAGGCGCCCGCCCAGATCCGCTGATCCCAGTCGTGCAGGTCCTTGCCCTCGAGGTACTCGAAGGGCAGCAGCCCGACCAGCAGCACGGTGAGCGCCTCGAGAGCGGTCGCCGCGAACGTGTCCTCCATGAGCCCGACGAGGAAGCCCGTGTCGTGCCCGAAGCCCAGCTCGACGAAGCTCAGGGCGAGCCAGGACACGATCCCGAGCGCGAGGACCGCGGCGGCGCCCACGAGCGCGATGCGTCCCGAGGCCTCCTTGGACTGGGTGCGCGCGAGCGTGATCCCGACGACGAGTCCGAACAGGAGGCTCGGCTGGATGTCGAGGCCCCGTGAGATGAGCACGGACGCCGCCGCGATCACCATCCCGCCAGGCAACGGGGAGAGCACGCCGCGGATGTCGAATCGCCAGGCGGCGTACCCGAGCTTCGCGATGTTGGTAACGATGTTGATCGCGTACAGCGACAGGTAGAGCGCGAGGAACGTCCGCACCGACCAGGTGTTGAGCCCGAACTGGGGCTCGGAGAAGCCCAGGATGATCGAGGTGAGCCCGATCGAGAACGCGCTGCCGAGCCAGGGGTTGTCGAGGCGTCGGGGCACGAACCGGCGCAGGCCGCGCGTCCTGCGCCGCACGGGTGTGAGCCACGCGAACGCGCGCCCGTAGTTCTCGGTCAGGGTGGACTGCAGCAGCTCGGCGGGGAGCGCGGCCAGCAGGACGAACACCGCCGCGAGGCCGCCCGTCGTGGCGATCGTGTACGGGGTGATCGTGTTCTCCCACAGCGATGGCACGACGTCCGACAGCCGTCGCACGTAGTCCTCGTGAGGCACGGGAGTGAGCTTCACGACGGGCGGCTCGGGATCCACCGGGTTCTCCGCGGGGACGATCGCGTCGGCCTCGACCGCCGCGACGACGACAGGCAGCGACGACACCGAGGCGGAGAAGCCCTCCGCGGTGAGCGTGGCGACCAGGGCGTGCGCGCCCGCGGACGTCGATGCGGGCAGCGTGAACGGCGCGATCAGCGAGCCCGTGGCGTCAACGGTCGCGTTCACGAGCGAGATGGGCGTCGAATGCAGCTCGACGCGCACCTTCGCACCCTCGGGCAGTCCGTTCGCGAGCACGGCGAGCTGCTCGCCCGGAACGAGCGGTCGCCCGCCGATGTCCTTGCCTGCGGAGTCCACGATCGTGAACGACCAGTCGATCGGAGGGAGCGTCGGCACCGCCCTCGGGGCCACCGGGATGTTGGCCGCAGCACGGGTGGTCTCCGAGGCGGGTGTGGTGGTCTGTGCGGGAGTGCTCTTCGTGACCGACTCGGCCTTGACCGCGCCGGCCTTCTTCGTGGTGGGGTCGGGAGCCGGCGTCGTCGTCGTCGGGGTGGACTGCTTGGTCGTCTTGGTCGTCTTGCTTGTCGTGGCGGGAGCCGGCGCTGGTGGTTCTGCGGCGGGCTCGGGTTCGTCCTCGGTCTCGACCGGCTCGGGCAGGCTCACGACGAGACGGCACGACGACGTGGTCACGTCGCGACCGTCCTGCGCGTGCTGGTGGACGAGTCGCAGCTGGTACGAGCCGGATGGCAGGGGGGTGGTGAACGTGCAGGACCAGCTGCCGGATCCCGTCGGCGTCGCCGTGCAGGTGCGGCCCGACACCGTGGCCCCGTCATCGGTGGTGCCCGTGGCCGTGACGATGAGCGTCGAGCCGGCGGGATACCCGACTCCGTTCAGCGTCGGGGTGGAGGTCGTCGTCGTCACGGGTCCGTGGGTCTTGAAGCGCGGCGCGGCCTTCACGGACTGGGGTGACGTCTCCTTCGTGGTCTCGCGTGGTGTCGACTCGCGGGCCGTGTCATCGTCACGGGTGCCGGCCGTCCGGTAGCCGTCGTCGCGGTCCCCATCGTCATGCGTCGTCCCGCGGTCGGGCGAGGACCCTGGCTCTCCCGCCCAGGCTGTCGCCGCGCCGAGCGCTGTCAGGGCGAGGGCGAGCGTCAGCGCCACGATCGTGGCGAGCAGGGCGGTGGCGGCCGCCCTGTCGAGCCGGCGGGCGCGGGTGCGTGCAGGCGCCATGACGGGCCTCCCTCAGCGGGGCCAGGCGGGTTGTCCGGGGTTGCAGCCCGTCGAGTCCCCTCAAGCGCAGAATAATGTGACGTATCTCACATCGCGAACGGAGGAATGAAGAATTCACGCGCCCGAAACAGGCGCGGCCGACGCTGATACGTTCGTCGCATGACCGATTTCGGCTTCGACGCGGAGCTCTACCTCTGGGAGGCCAGGCTCCAGACGTGGGTGTTCGCCGACCTTCCCGAGGACGTCGCGGACGTGATCGAGGACGTCCAGGTAGGCCCTCGGCGCGGCTTCGGAGCCGTCAAGGTCGAGGTGACCTTGGGCGACACCACGTGGCGCACGAGCATCTTCCCCTCGAAGGACCGCGGCACCTACATCCTTCCCGTCAAGCGGGCGGTACTGGACGCCGAGGGCGCGGCTCCGCCCGACAAGGCGAGCCTGCGGCTACGGCTCGTGTGAGCGACGCCGGCGCCTCGCATCGTCCCTCGACCCGGGACGATGCCGGACGTAACCTGGAGATCCGGGACGCCGTTCCGCACCGCTGAGGGAGGCGACCGCCATGGTTGTCGATTCGGTCGAAGGCGACACGAGGCCGCTCAGCGGCGCGCGGCGCGCGTGGCTGGCCACCGGGATCGCGATACCGCTCCACGCGATGCTCGCGCTCATCCTCGGATCCGCGGCGAGCGCGATCTTCGGCGCACTGGTCACCGACCCCACCGGCGACGAGCTGGTCCTGGTCTCCGGTGTCTTCGTGGCCATCGAGCACATCCTCACCGTGGTCCTCGGGATCGTCCTCGCGGTCCATACCGTGGGCCGCTGGCTCGACGCGCGCACCCGTGACTGGGAGGCGCGTCGGGCGGCGTGGCGGTTCGCGGCGCTCGGAGCGGCGCTGTCGCTCCTGCCAGGGGCCATCTTCTTCGTCGACGGGCAGTACCCGCTCGCCAACGCGGTACTGGTCCTCGTGGGGCTCACGGTGCCGTTCGCCGCCACCGCGGGCCTGACGCGCCTCATCATGCCGCTCGTGGAGGACGGGCAGCGTCCGCGCCTCGTGTGGGGGCTCGCGATCGCGGCCGTGATCCTCACGGTGATCTTCGCGGCGGTGGTGATCCTCGGCGTGCCGATCCTGGGACTGGGGAGCTGACGGCGGCGCGCGGCGTCGACCGCCCCTGACGTGAGCGATCGCCGGGGGTCGTCAGCGACGAAGGGCGGCGATCACCCTCGGCAGCGCCGACGCGATGTCTGAGGCGGTGATCGGTCCGCCTCGACCGTCGGGGCCCGACGCATCGTCCCCAGCGGCGAGGGCGCCCGCCTGCGCGTGCGCCCAGGCCGCGCACACGCCCGCCTCGGCGGCGTCCAGCCCCGCGGCGAGAAGCGCGCCGGCGACGCCCGCGAGGACGTCGCCCGAACCCGCGACGGCGAGCCACGGCGTCGCGACGGGCAGCTCCCATGAGGCGCCGCCGGGGGCGGCCACGATCGTCCTCGAGCCCTTGAGCAGCACCGTCGATCGCGTCGTCTCAGCGAGAAGGCGCGCATGCCCCGCCCTGTCGGCCCGCACATCGTCCGCCGTGACGTCGTGACGGATCGCGGCGAGCGCGCGCACGAGCTCGCCCTCGTGGGGAGTGAGCAGGATCTTCTCCGCTGGCGTGGCCCTGGCGCCCGAGTGGCGGGCGCGCGCGCAGTCCTCGAGCGCCCCGGCGTCGACCACGCAGGGCAGGCCTCCCGCCCAGACCGCCCCGATCACCGCGTCCTGGCCTGGCGCGTCCGACACGCCCGAGCCGACGACCCACGCGTGGACGCGCGGCAGCCGGTCGACGGCGTCCGCATCCTCATGCACCACCGTCTCGGGGCGCGCCGCGAGCACGAGGTCCTGCGCGCGTCGCGGGCCCACGTAGCGGACCATGCCTGCGCCCGCGCGGGACGCCCCGGTCACGCTCAGCACCGCCGCGCCGGGATAGGCGTCCGACCCCGCGACCACCCCGAGCACCCCGCGCGTGTACTTGTCGTCGTCTGGCAGGGGGCGCGGCCACAGCGCGGCGACGCCGGACGCGTCGATCTCAGAGCTCGTGACCATGTCCCCAGCCTGTCACAAGGGATGACGTGGAAGAATGACCACATGGCAATGCGAGAGATCCGAGTCACCGGCGACCCCGTGCTGCGCACGCCGTGCGCGCCCATCACCGAGATCGACGAGCACGTGAGGGGCCTTGTCGAGGACCTTCTCGAGACGGTCGACTACGAAGGTCGCGCGGGACTCGCGGCGAACCAGATCGGCGTGAGCCTGCGGGCGTTCTCGTGGAACATCGATGGCGACATCGGCTACATCCTCAACCCGGTGATCACCGAGAACTCCGACGAGTTCCAGGAGCTCGGCGAGGAGGGCTGCCTGTCCGTGCCGGGCCTGTGGTACCCGTGCCAGCGTCCCGCGTACGCGAAGGCTGAGGGCACCGACCTCGATGGCAACCCCGTGGTCATCGACGGCGAGGAGATCTGGGCGCGCCTCATCAACCACGAGGTCGACCACCTGAACGGCAAGCTGTACCTGGACCGCCTTGAGAAGGGCGTCCGGAAGCAGGCGATGCGCGAGCTCAGGGAGTCACTCGAGCAGGCGTGACGCCGACGCGCCGGGCCTGATCCCGTGCGCGCGGGACGCCAGGCTCATCAGAGATCCAGTTCGGGCAGCTCGACCCCGACATCGGCGACGACCACCCGGCCCGCCGACTGCGCCGCCGGATGCTCGACCAGGCAGCGCTTGAGCGCCGTGAACGTGACCGTGACGGTCGCGCGCACGTGAGGCGCGTCGTCGTCTCCCGAGTCGGCCTCGAGCCCGCTGGGCAGGTCCACCGCCACCACCGGGGTCTCGCGCGGGATGAGCGGCACGAGCGAGGCCGCGGGCTCTCGCAGCCCCGCTCGGGCTCCAAGGCCCACGATGCCGTCGATCACGAGGTCGGCGCCGGCGACGATCACCGCGCCCGCGGCGGGGTCCACCCGGCCTCCTCCCGCGGCGCTGAGCCGCGCCGCGCCCCGCTCATGCAGGCGACCGCCGCAGGGGATCGCGCGCACGGTAGCCCCGCGCTCGGCGAGCAGCGCGCCAGCGAGCAGGGCGTCCCCTCCGTTGTTGCCGGGGCCAGCGAGGACGGCCACCTCGGCGCCCTCGACTCCGGTGAGCCGGGAGGCGAGCAGCAGCGAGCACTGGTCGGCCACCGCTGCGGCGGCGCGATCCATGAGATCGCGCTCGGGGACCGTGAGCATCGTCCAGTCCTCGGCGTCACGGATCTGCGAGACAGTCATCGGCTCGTCGACGGTGGCCATGCGGACAGCCTGGCACAACGGGGCGACGATGCGCCTGTCACGGTGCGTGGTGCTGGCATTTCCTCGGTGATTGGGGCACGATAGAGACACGCCCGGCTGAGCTGGACCGCCTTCGAGGTCGTTGGGGAAGACGCACCTCACAGGAAGGAAGGGTCATGGCTACCATCACCCGCGGTGTTCTTTTCGTGCACTCTGCTACGCGCGCGATGGGCCCACACATCGAGTGGGCTGCGCAGGGAGTGCTGGGTCCGCGCGCCCATTTCGAGTGGACCGACCAGCCCGCCGGCCACCGCATGTTCCGCGCCGAGGTCGCTTGGCAGGGCCGTCCCGGCACGGGCGCGGCGCTCGCCTCCGCGCTGCGCGGCTGGGAGCACGTCCGCTACGAGGTGACGGAGGACCCGTCGTTCGGCTGCGATGGCGGACGCTGGATGCACACCCCCTCGCTCGGGATCTTCCACGCCGTGACCGACGTGCACGGCAACATCGTGGTCCCCGAGGACCGCATCCGCGCCGTCATGGAGGCGGGCGGCACCGCGACCGACTTCGCGCGCGCCATGAACCTCGCCCTCGGCACCGCCTGGGACGAGGAGCTCGAGCCCTTCCGCTACGCCGGACACGGTGCGCCGGTGCGCTGGTTGCATAGAGTGGGTTGATGGAGCTCGCGCGTGACGACGCACTTCTCCTCCAGGCGATGGAGGAGGCGATGTGGCGCGCGGAGACCCGCTTCGACCGGGCCTACATGGACGCGGTGCTCGCCCCCGGCTATGTCGAGATCGGCCAGTCCGGCCGCATCTACACCCGGGAGCAGGTGCTCGACCTGCCGTACCAGGAGATCGACGTGACGCTTCCCCTCACCGATTTCCGGGTCGAGGCTGTCTGCTCCCACGGTGCCATGGTGCTGTACACCTCCGTGCCCGGCCACGGTGAGCACGGCGCGGCACACCGCAGCTCGATCTGGGTCCACGAGGACCGCTGGCGGCTCCGGTACCACCAGGCGACCCCGGTCGATCTGTAGCCGCGCGCCCGGCTGCCTCCTGCATCGTCCTGGCGACTGTGATGCCCCGGTTCCGCCACGGCCCTGGAACCAGCATCGTCCTAGTTTCAGCCGCCTCCCTGCCCACTCACCGCACGTGTTCCACACGCTTCGCGCTGCGCCAGGCGTGTCGACGCCGCGACACGCCGACGGCAGCGTCATCTGTGTGGAAGACGTGCGGCGGCCCGGACGATGCGGGGGCGGAGAAGGCGAAGGGCCGGCCCCTCGGAGAGGAGCCGGCCCTTGCACAGGGACGATGCGGCGGCTACGCGGTCGCGAAGACCAGCGCCACGTTGTGGCCGCCGAAGCCGAACGAGTTGTTGATCGCCGCGAGCTGGCCGTCGGCGGGGAGGGCGCGCGGGGTGTCGCGCACGAGGTCCACCTCGAGCTCGGGGTCGGGCTCGGTGACGTTGATGGTCGGGGGAGCGGTGCGGGTCTCGAGCGCCTTGACGGTGAAGACGGACTCGAGCGCGCCGGCGCCTCCGAGGAGGTGGCCGGTCATGGACTTGGTCGCTGACAGCAGCACCTGGTCGGCGTGCGAGCCGAGCAGCGAGCGGATGCCGCGCGCCTCGATCATGTCGCCCACGGGCGTCGAGGTCGCGTGAGCGTTGACGTGCGCGACGTCCGCGGTGGTGAGACCAGCGGACTCGAGCGCGAACTGCATCGCCTTGGTCTGGCCCGTGCCGTTGGGCTCGGGAGCGGCGATGTGGTGGCCGTCGGCGGTCATGCCGCGGCCCAGGAGCCTTGCGTAGACGCGGGCCCCGCGAGCGCGAGCGTGCTCCTCGGACTCGAGGATCACCACGCCGGCGCCCTCGCCGAGCACGAACCCGTCGCGGCTCACGTCGTAGGGGCGCGAAGCGCCGGCCGGGTCGTCGTTGCGCTTGGACAGCGCCTGCATGGCGGCGAACGCGGAGATGGGCAGCGGGTGGATCGCGGCCTCGGTGCCTCCCGCGATCACGACGTCCGCGCGGCCGGACTCGATCATCTCGAGGCCCATGCCGATCGCCTCGGCGCCAGACGCGCAGGCCGAGACGGGGGAGTGCGCGCCTGCACGAGCCTTGAACTCGAGCGACACGTACGCGGTCGGGGAGTTGGGCATCAGCATGGGCACGGTGAGGGGAAGCACGCGCGAGGCGCCCCGCTCCTTCACCGTGTCCCATGCCGACAGCAGCGTCCACACCCCGCCGATGCCCGAGGACACGATCGAACCGAGGCGGTCGGGATCGACGTCCTCCAGGCCGGCATCGGCCCAGGCCTCGCGCGCGGCCACGATCGCCATCTGGGCGGACGGGTCCATGCGCTTGGTCTCGGGACGGCTCAGCACCTCGGCGGTCGGCACCGCGAGCTGGCCCGCGAAGTGCACGGGCACGCCGTAGGCCTCGGCCCAGTCGTTGTCGAGCGTCCGGACGCCGGAGCGTCCTGCGAGGGCCGCCTCCCAGGTGCTGGGAACGTCTCCGCCGAGCGGGGACGTGGTGCCGAGTCCGGTGACGACAACGGTCATGGGAGTGCCTTTCTGGTGGGGTGCTGCGGGGACAGCGGAAGCTGCGGGGACTGCGTCAGGCGGGTGTCAGGCCTGGGCGTCGGTGATGTAGGTGACGGCGTCGCCGACGGTCACGAGGTTCTTGACGTCCTCGTCGGGGATGCGGACGTCGAACTTCTCCTCGGCGAGGGTGACGATCGTCATCATCGACAGCGAGTCGATGTCGAGGTCGTCGGTGAAGTTCTTCTCGAGGGTGACCTCGGCAGCGTCGATACCGGTCTCCTCGACGACGATCTCGGCCAGGCCCTCGAGGACCTCGTTGCTGGAAAGAGCCATGTTCTTCTCCTTGCTCTGGGGTGCCGGGGCGGCACCGTTCTCGTGGATGAACTCTTGAAGACTAATGCGGGGCGTCAGGGCAGCGCGATGACCTGGGCGGCGTAGACAAGCCCGGCGCCGAAGCCGATCTGGAGCGCAAGATCGCCCGACTTGGCGTCGCCGTCGCGCAGCAACCGCTCGGTCGCGAGCGGGATGGAGGCCGCCGAGGTGTTCCCCGAGTCGACGATGTCCTTGCCGACCGCGATGTGCTTGGGCAGGCCGATCTGCTTGACCATCTGGTCGATGATGCGGACGTTCGCCTGGTGGGGGATGAACGCCTTGATGTCGTCGGGCGTCACACCCGCGGCCTCGATCGCCTCGAGGGCGATCTTCGGCATCTTGAACGACGCCCACTTGAACACGCTCGGTCCCTGCTGGCGCAGCGTCGGGAAGGGCGCCTCGGGGTCGTCGCGGACGTCGAGCCACGACGAGGTCTGGTAGATCAGCTCGGCGCCGTCGCCCTCGGAGCCCCACACGGTCGGGCCGATGCCGGGGGTGTCCGACGGGCCGACGATGACCGCGCCGGCGGCATCGCCGAGGAGGTACGAGATGGAGCGGTCAGCCGGGTCCACCCAGTCGCTGAGCTTCTCCGCGCCCACGACGAGCACGTAGGTCGCGGCGCCCGAGCGCACGAGCGCGTCGGCCTGACCGATGCCATAGCAGTAGCCCGCGCACGCGGCCGAGATGTCGTATGCCGCCGCAGGGGATGCTCCGATGCGGTCGGCCAGGATCGGAGCGCCACCGGGCGTGATGTGGGGGTGCGAGATCGTCGACAGGATCACCGCGTCGATCTGGCTCGCCTCGATGCCCGCCTGGGCGATCGCGTCGAGCGCGGCCTTCTCCGACAGGTCGATGACCGTGGTGTCCTTGTCGGCGCGCACGCGGGTGACGATGCCCGTCATCTTGCGGATCCACTCGTCGGATGAGTCGATCGGCTCGATCAGGTCGTCGTTGGGGACCGCGTTCTCGCCGCGGCACACGCCGAGGCCGAGGATGCGGGTGTACTCAGGTCCGCGTCGGACGTTGATGGTGGTCACGCGTGCGCCTCCACAAGCTCTCGTGCGGCCGCCAGATCCTCGGGGGTCTTGAGGGCGACGGCCGGGATGCCCTTCATCCCGCGCTTGGCGAGTCCGGTGAGGACGCCGCCGGGCGCTACTTCAAGGATGCCCGTCACGCCGAGGTCGAGCATGCGCTCCATGCACAGGTCCCAGCGCACGGGGCTCGCAACCTGGGTCACGAGCCGGGCGACCGTCTCGTCGCCGGTGGCGACGACGGTGCCGTCGGCGTTGGACAGCAGGGGGACGACGGGCGCCTTGCGGGCGACGTCAGCCGCGGCCGCGGCGAGGGTCTCGACGGCGGGCGCCATGTACGACGTGTGGAACGCGCCGGCGACCTGGAGCTCGATCACGCGGGCCCGCGTCGGGGGCTCGGCGACCAGCGCGTCGATCGCGGCCTTGGAGCCGGCGGCGACGACCTGGCCGCCGCCGTTGGCGTTGGCGGGCGTGAGGTTCAGCTCGGCGAGGCGCGCGGCGACCTCGTCGGCCACGCCGCCAAGCACCGCCGCCATCGAGGTGGGCTCGGACGATGCGGCGGCCTCGGCCATGGCGCGGCCGCGGACGGTGACGAGGGAGACCGCGTCGGCGTCGGTCAGCACGCCGCTCAGCGCCGCGGCAGCGAACTCTCCGACGCTGTGGCCCGCGACGACGCCAGGGGCGGTCGCGCCGAGCGCCTCGCGGCCCGTGGCGAGCGCCGTGGCGACGAGCAGGGGCTGCGCGATCGCGGTGTCGCGGATCGTGTCCGCGTCGGAGACCGTGCCGTGGGCGATCAGGTCGACCTCTGTGGCATCCGACAAAGCCTGAAGGGTCTGGGCGACCGAGTCGAGCTCGAGCCAGGGCGCGAGCATTCCGGGAGTTTGGGCACCCTGACCGGGGCAGAGGACAGCAAGCATGTGTCTAGGGTGCCCTACCGCGGCGGCTGCTCGTGACAGGCGCGGCGAAGAAAGCGACGCGAGATTCTGTGTGATCCCTACAAAGATGGGGGCGTCGCGGCCTGGAGGCGTCCGAGGGCCAGCGCGGTGTGCAGGACGTGCGCGTCGCGCGTGTGGAGCACATCCCACCCGGTGATCTCCGAGACCTTCTTGAGCCGGTAGCGCACGGTGTTCGCGTGGACGAACATCGTGCGCGCGGTGAGCTCGAGCGACCGTCCGCAGTCGAGGAACGTCGCGACGGTCTCCTGGAGCGAACCCCCTGCCTGGAGGATCGGCTCGTAAGCGATCGCGAGGAGCCTCTCCCTCGCGGTCGGGTCGCCGACGAGCACGCGCTCGGGCAGCAGGTCGTCGGCGTGGACGGGCCGCGGAGCCTGAGCCCAGGCGGGCGCGGCCGTGGCGCCGGCGATGGCACCGCGGGTCGCTCGCGCGACCTCCGTGAGCGTCACCGCGGGCGGGCCGAGGACGACGGGGCCCGGGCCGAAGACCTGGAGGAGCTGAGCGGCGACGGCCTCGTGGTCCTCGTCGGTGCGAGCGACGACGACGAGCGTCTCGCCGTGGATGCCGACGAGGGCGTTCCCCGCGGCGCGGCGGATCGTGCGCCTCACGTCCGCGGACTGGACCTCGCCCAGCGTGCCGTCGGTGGTCCCGACCATCACGAGGGTCGGTCCCGGCTTCCAGCCGAGCGCGGCCGCTCGCGACGGCACCGCATCGTCCACCTCGCCGCGCACGAGCGCGTCGACCACGAGCGCCTCGATGCGTGCGTCCCACGCGCCGCGCGACTCGGCGGCGCGCGCGTAGACCTCGGCGGCGGAGAACGCGATCTCACGGGAGTAGCGCAGGATCGCCTCGCGCAGCATCTGCTCGGCTCCGGGGGCCGCGAACTCGTCCGAGTGTCCCTCCACCACCTTGACCGCGGTGCGCACGATCGCGAGCGCGTGCTGGAGCGAGATGACGCGGGTGAGCTCCGGGGGAGCGGCGGCGAACACCTCCATGGCGGACCGCGCGGTCTCAGACCTGTCGGCGAACCACGTGACGAACGCGTCGATGCCGGCCTGCGCGACGATGCCCACCCAGGATCGCTCCTTGGCCGGTAGGTCCCGGAACCAGTGGTAGTCGGCGTCGAGAGACTTGAGCGCGGCGGTCGCGAGCTGGCCGCTGCCGGCCCGCAGGCGGCGCAGCGTCTCGGTTCTCGCATCGGTCGGGGGCATGCGGAGAGCCTAGCGTCGCTTTGTGCGATTCCCACAACGCGGTGCCCCCACTTGTGGGGGAGAACCGGTTCGCTAGAGCACAAGTTCCCTGGTTGATGGCCCAAGTTCTCCCCAGAGGGTTGTGGAAACACACGACGGGGCGCGCGTCAGTCCTCCACCTTTGCGGCCCGACGGGCGCGTCCGCCGTGCGTCTCCGCGGCGGCCCGTCTAGCGTGGGGAATGACGGAGGAGTCCTGATGCGCGAACGCCCCAAGCCCCTGCTAGGAGCGCTCCTGGGCCTGCTGATCGGACTCGAGGCCGCAGCTCTGCTCACGGTGCTAGGCGTCGCGCCCGCAGACCAGACGGTCGTGTGGGGGCTCGCCTCCCTCGGGGCGCTGCTCGGCACCGTGGTCCTGACGCAGCGACTGTCGCTCGCACCTCGACGCGTCCTCGCTGCGATGGTCGCCGCGGGCGCTGCGGCGGGGATGGCGCTCGCGGGGCTGCCCGAGCTCACCAGCGGCGGAAGCATCTCCGAGGGATGCTATGTCACGCTCGACTCGGCCTCGCAGGAGGGCGCCGTGACCCCCGAGCAGACATCGGCGGGCGATCCGTTCACGATCGCGCGCGACGACGTCCTCAGGTGGGACGCCGCGTCGGACGAGGTGCTCACGGCATGGCAGAGCACCCTAGGCATCCGCATCAGCGGATGGGAGCCCGTGCTGTGGACCGCCGAGTACGCGAACGAGGACGCGTTGACCGAGTACTCCGGCGCGGAGAGGATCTCCGTGGGCCTCGCCGCGGTCCAGGAGGCGAAGGGCTTCACGCCCACCGGTGTCTATCACGTGGTCGGCACGCTCGACGCCGCCGAGGGGTCGTGCACCCTCGACATGTACGTCCGCATCGAGCCCGAGGGGCTGCTCGACGGCTTCCTCATGATGGGGCTCTGGGCGCTCGGCGCCGCGCTCGTCCTCACCTTCATCGTCCTCGCGTACGACGTTCGGAGCTCGATCAAGGACGCGGACACGGCGCACCTGGGAACGCACGTGCGCGAGCACAGGCCCGGTGAGCACCCGCCGATCGACGAGGACGGGCAGGGGCGACGCCCGGACGCGGACGGCGACAGCGCGCAGACGTGACACGGGCCCGCCGCGCGGTGCGCGACGGGCCCGTGATCAGTCGTGGGCGAGGGCCTCGATCAGGCGTCGCCGCCCGCGTTGCCCGAGGAGCCCTTGGTCACGTCGTGGAGCTCGTAGCGCTCGATCGCCTGGCCGACGAGGTGCGGGTCGATCTCGCCGCGGCGGGCGAGCTGCTGCAGCACCTTGACCGCCGTGGAAGGGCCGTCGATCTTGAAGTGGCGGCGAGCCGCGGCGCGCGTGTCCGAGAAGCCGAAGCCGTCGGCGCCGAGCGTCGCGTACGTGCCGGGGATCCACGCGCGCACCTGGTCGGCGACCAGGTGGTCGTAGTCCGTCGTCGCGACGAACGGGCCGTTCGCGTCGGCGAGCTTCTGCGTGAGGTACGGCGTGCGCACAGGCTCGTTCGGGTGCAGGAACGCGTGCTCGTCAGCGGCGAGCGCCTCGCGACGCAGCTCGCTCCACGAGGTGACCGACCACACCGTGGCGCGGACGCCCCAGTGCGCGGCGAGGAGCTCCTGCGCCTCGAGCGCCCACGGCACTGCCACGCCCGAGGCGAGGATCTGCGCCTCGGGGCCCTCGCCCGCGGGGGCGGCGGCGTACTTGTGGATGCCCTTGAGGATGCCCTCGACATCCACGCCCTCCGGCTCGGCCGGCTGCTGGATCGGCTCGTTGTACACCGTGAGGTAGTACATGACGTTCTTGTCGCGGCCATCCTCGGGGCCGTACATCCGCTGGATGCCGTCCTTGACGATGTGGCGGATCTCGTAGCCGAACGCGGGGTCGTACTGGACGATCGCGGCGTTGGTGCCCGCGAGCAGCGGCGAGTGGCCGTCCGCGTGCTGAAGGCCTTCACCGGTCAGCGTCGTGCGGCCCGCGGTGGCGCCGATGATGAAGCCTCGCGTGAGCTGGTCGCCTGCGGCCCAGAACTGGTCGCCGGTGCGCTGGAAGCCGAACATCGAGTAGAAGATGTAGAACGGCACGAGCGGCTCGCCGTGCGTGGCGTAGGACGTGCCCACGGCCTGGAACGCGGCGGCGGAGCCGGCCTCGTTGATGCCCGTGTGCATGATCTGGCCGGCCGTGGACTCCTTGTAGGAGAGCATCAGCTCGCGGTCGACGGGCAGGTAGTTCTGGCCCTGGGTGTTGAAGATCTTCGCCGACGGGAAGATCGCGTCCAGGCCGAACGTGCGCGCCTCATCGGGGATGATCGGCACCAGGCGGGAGCCGAACTCCTTGTCCTTGACCAGGTCCTTGAACAGGCGCACGAGCGCCATCGTCGTGGCGACCTCCTGCTTGCCAGAGCCCTTCGCGAGCAGGTCGTACGCCTTGTCGCTCGGCATCGCGATCGGCTTCTCGACCGCACGGCGCGACGGCACGAACCCGCCCAGCGCGCTGCGGCGCTCGAGCATGTACTTGATCGCGGGGTCGTCGAAGCCGGGGTGGTAGTACGGCGGGTTGTAGGGGTCCGCCTCGAGCTCCTCGTCCGTGAACGGCAGGTCGAACGTGTCGCGCAGGACCTTCATGTCCGCGACGTGCAGCTTCTTCATCTGGTGCGTCGAGTTGCGCGCCGCGAAGTTGGGGCCGAGGCCGTAGCCCTTGACGGTCTTCGCGATGATGACGGTCGGCTTGCCGTTCTTCGTCTCGGTCGCGCGCTGGTAGGCGGCGTACAGCTTGCGGTAGTCGTGGCCACCGCGCTTGAGGGCCCAGATGTCGTCGTCCGTCATGTCCTTGACGAGCTCCTTGGCGCGCGGGTCGCCGCCGAAGAACTGGTCGCGGATGAACGCGCCTGACTCGGCGCGGAAGGTCTGGAAGTCGCCGTCGGGGACGGTGTTCATCAGGTTGAGCAGCGCGCCGTCGTCCTTGGCCAGCAGCGGGTCCCAGCCGCGGCCCCACACGACCTTAAGCACGTTCCAGCCCGCACCGCGGAAGTACGCCTCGAGCTCCTGGATGATCTTGCCGTTGCCTCGCACGGGACCGTCGAGGCGCTGGAGGTTCGCGTTGACGACGAACGTGAGGTTGTCGAGGCCCTGGTTCGCAGCGAGCTGGAGCATGCCACGTGACTCGGGCTCGTCCATCTCACCGTCGCCCAGGAACGCCCACACGTGCTGGTCGGCGGTGTCCTTGATGCCGCGCAGCTGGAGGTAGCGGTTGGTCCACGCCTGGTAGATGGCCGAGGCGGGGCCGAGGCCCATGGAGACGGTGGGGAACTCCCACACGTCGGGCATGAGGCGCGGGTGAGGGTACGAGGACAGGCCTCGACCGGGCGCGGACTTCTCCTGGCGGAACGAGTCGAGGTCCTCGGCGGAGAAGCGTCCCTCCATGAAGCCGCGCGCGTACATGCCGGGGGCGGCGTGGCCCTGGAAGTAGATCTGGTCGCCGCCGCTCGGGTGGTCCTTGCCCTTGAAGAAGTGGTTCAGGCCGACCTCGTAGAGCGTCGCCACGGAGGCGTACGACGAGATGTGGCCGCCGACGCCCTTGCCCGGGCCCTGCGCGCGGGTGACCATCGCCGCGGCGTTCCAGCGGATCCAGCCGCGGTAGCGGCGCTCGAGCTCCTCGTCGCCGGGGAACTCGGGCTCGTCGTCGACGTGAATCGTGTTGACGTAGGGGGTGTTGAGGCTCAGCGGGACGGACAGCTGGCGCTTGGCGGCGTGATCGACCACGCGGTCGATCACGTACTCGGCGCGGCTCTCGCCGCCGTGCTCGATCATCTCGTCGACGGACTCGAGCCACTCCGCGGTCTCGGTGGGGTCCTTGTCGATTGCGCCGTGGTCTGTCACGGGTCCTCTTCCTGTCGCGGGCGCGGGGTGCTGCGCCGCTGGGTATCGGGAACGCGGCGTTGGCCGCTCTCCTCGCCATTCTGGTCATATTCCGACGCGTTGTCACGCCGGCCCGACGCGCCTGGGCGTGCGGGGACCGAGGCACAGTATCACCCCCAGGGCCAAGGTCCCGGCCACGACGATTGCACCGTGCGCGCGTGGGCATCTACGCTGTGCGGAAGACGCGTCGGACGGCGCGGCTTCGACGACGAAGGGAGCGCCGCCACCGTGGCGACACAGGAGGGCGCGACGGCTGCCGAGAGCAGCCTCGCCGCAAGACTCGGCCTGGAACATGGCCATGTCATCCAGGAGTTCGGCTACGACGACGACGTCGACCAGTCGTTGAGGGACGCGATCGAGGAGGCCACCGGCGAGGAGCTGGTCGACGAGGACTTCGGTGACGTCACCGATGGTGTCGTCGTGTGGTTCCGTGACGGGGACGACGACCTCGCCGACCTTCTCATGGACGTCCAGTCCCTATTGGACGACGGGCGTCCGGTCTGGCTGCTCACGCCCAAGGCGGGCAGCACCGGCTCCGTCGAGCCACGTGACGTGGAGGAGGCCTCGTCCATCGCGGGCCTGCACGCGACGTCGACCTTCGTGGTCGGCACAGGGTGGTGGGCCACGCAGCTCGTCGAGAAGGGGCGGAGCAAGTGACGAACCCGCTCGTGGGGAAGCCCGCGCCCGAGCTCGCGCTCACGGACCAGAACGGGAGGACCGTCTCGCTCGCCGATCTGCGGGGTACGGCGATCCTCCTGGTGTTCGTGCCTTTCGCGTTCTCGGACACGTGCACGAACGAGCTGGTCGATCTGCGGGACGCCCCGGACCTGCTCGAGCGAGACGACCTCAAGGTTCTCGTCGTGTCGTGCGACTCGATCTACGTGCTCAAGGCCTGGGCGGACACCCACCAGTACCGAGGGGCGCTGCTGAGCGACTTCTGGCCGCACGGCGACATCTCGCGCGACTACGGCGTCTTCAACCCGCGCAAGGGCCTCGCGACGCGAGGGACCTTCCTCATCGACGCCGACGGCGTCGTGCGATGGGCGGTCGTCAACCCCACGGGCGAGGCTCGCGACGTGGACGACTACAGGCGCGAGGTCACGGCCCTGCTGGGCTGAGCATCGTCCTGGCGCGTCCTCTCGCGGTGCCCGATGGCCGTCGGGACGATGCGATCGCATGGGGGACAATGGTTCCCCGCGGGCCCTTAGCTCAGTTGGTTAGAGCACTGCGTTTACACCGCAGGTGTCGTCGGTTCGAGTCCGGCAGGGCCCACCATCGATGTGAGGCGGCATCGCGCGCCGCCTGGCGGTCGCGTTCTCGCCGCGCGGCTCGAACGCGCTGAAAGCACGGGCGCGGGCGCGAGGATCTGACGTATGCCCGTGTATGTCCCCGTATGGTCCGGGGGATTGATCACAGTCGCTTGAGATCTTGACGCTGGATGCCGGAACGTGCCTGCCATGGGTACTCACGATCACTCGGCGCACACCGTCGCCCCGCGACCAGGGACCGCCCCCGCACTCTCCAACAACGCACGTTCGGATCGCGCTCGCACGCACCACGCCATGCCGGGCCTCGCGCGAGCCCTGGCATCGCTCGCGGCGGTATTCGCCCTGTGTGCGGTCGGGCTGCCCGCGTCCGCGGAGCCGCAGTCGGACACGGTCGAGGGCACCCTCGTCGACGTCGTGATCGAGTCCGACGGGCACGGCGAGGCCGACGAGGCGCAGGTGATCGTCTCGGAGGACGGCGAGGTCGCCGAGGTCGAGGGCGAGGCGCTCGAGGACATCGAGTCGGGCTCCACGGTGTCAGCCGAGGTCGAGGGATCCGAGGTGCAGTCCGCGACCGTGGTCGCCGCGGCCGAGGAGACGACGGCGGTCGCCGCCCACCATGCCTATGTCGTGACGATCTCCGACACGAGCACCACCGGGAGCGTCGCCCTCGCCGACGCGGTGGCCAACGCTGAGTACGCGGCCGACTACTGGGTGACCGAGGCGAGGGGCGCGATCAGCAGCTTCGACGTCGCGGACTCGACCACGCTCGCGTGGGACGGCTCGTGCTCCGCCAACTATCAGTCGCTGTGGACCGCCGCGGCCGCGGAGTTCCCTGGCGTCTCCTTCTCCTCGACCGGCAACCACCTCATCGTGTACACCCCTGAGGGCTGCTACACGAGCGGGTACTACCCGTACGCGGGCATCGCGATGGTGGGCCCCTCGCTCCACTACGGCGGTACCGTCCAGATCGCCAAGCTCGGCCCCGCGACGGTCGTCCACGAGCTCGGCCACAACCTGGGCCTCGGGCATTCCTTCCTCACCTGGGACTCGGGCTCGGCTGAGTACTTCGGCGTCTACGGGCCGCAGGCGCTCTCCGTGAGCACGTTCCCCGCGGGAGGCCTCGACGCGGCGTACCGCTACGACCTCGGACTCCCGGGCTCGTCAGCGCAGACGCAGGAGCTCCAGGTCGATGACGCGGCGAGCGAGACCACGGTCGTGACGATCGACCAGACCACCGCGACCGGCGGCACCAACGCCGTGCGCCTCGTCGATCCGAGCGACGGGAGCGAGTACTTCCTCGAGTACCGCAGCGGACGAGGGGTCGACTCGTCGGCGTTCTACTCGTACTTCGGGTACTACCTCAACGCGTACAGCCACGCGATGCGCTACGAGACCGGCGTCGTGGTCTCGCGCACCCATGAGCCGGGCCTGTCCGACAACGAGATCGAGATCCTCGGAGTCGAGGACGGCACGACCCTGTGGTCGTCGTTCGAGGACGGAGAGACGTACTCCGCAGGTGACCTGTTCACCATGACGGTGCTGAGCACCACCAGCACCACTGCGACGCTGCAGATCGTCACGAACCCGACCGCGACAGGCGAGCCGGTCGACGAGCCCGCGAAGACCGCGACGAGCGTCCGCGCGAATGCGCGGTCAGCGGCCTACGGGAAGTCCGTGAGGGTCACGGTCGCTGTTTCGGGAACCGAGGGCGACGGCGGCGACGTCACGGTGACTGACGGGGCGTCGACATGGACGCAGGGTGTCGACGGCGACGGCAAGGCGACCTTCTGGATGCCCCGCTCGTGGGAGCCCGGCGTCAGGACACTGTCGGTGACCTACGAGGGCACGTCGACGCGGGAGGCCTCCTCCACGACGGTCGAGGCCCGCACCACCAAGGCGAAGGCCAAGATCAAGGTCAAGGTCGCGAGCTCGTCCGCGGTGAGCAAGGGCGAACGCTCGACGTTCGCGGTCACCGTGGCCGGCCCGTACCGCGCGAGCGAGGCCGGCAAGGTCGCCGTCTTCGTCAACGGCAAGCGGGTCTCGAGGTGGGTCAGCCTCCACCGCTCGGGCACGGTGTACAGGGCCAGGGTCACGAGCCGCGCGTTGCCGAAGGGCAGGGTCACGATCAAGTACGCGTCGAGGAACGACTTCCTCGGCTCGAGGGCTCAGTCGACGAGGTTCCGCGCCCGATAGCTGCGCCGTCCCGGTCGATCACCCGCGCTGGCGGCCTCTCCCCTCCCTGACCTCATGCACCAGGCGGAGGCGCCTCAGGCGACTCCCCCAGCGTGCCAGGCGGCCGACCGTTCGCTCTCGCCGGTGGACCCCTATGCCCATGCGCGCGAAAGCCGGGCCCGGCGAGACGCCAGGCCCGGCTTCCGGGAAGAGTGGGGCTCAGTCGGCGACGTACGTGCTGACAGGAGCCTCGGTGCGGACGACGTCGAAGCCGGACGGTGCGCGGAAGCGCGACACGTTCCACGCGACTGCGGTCGGGAAGGCGAGACCGCACGTCGCGATGAGCGCGGCGGTCGCGAGCGCGCGGGGCTCATCGGTGCCGGCGACGATCAGGATCGTGGCCGCGGTGGTCAGACCGATGACGGCCGCGGCGAGCGACGGCGCGAGCGTGTCGATCCAGAAGCGGACATGGTCCCGGCGGGTCCAGTGCCGCAGCGAAAGAGTGATCACAGTATCTGAACGCATCGCGTCCCCCCAGTCTGTATGTGCCGCGTCGAGCGGGACCGCCGCGTGGCAGACGGCGGGTCGCCCCGCCCATCGGCAGGTAGGGGGCCGGTGGAAGGACTTAGGGCGCCGTCGTGAGCAATGTCACTCGACGCTGGGACGACGCGGCCTCACTCGCATCGTGGTCGCACCGCGCTAGCCTCGGGGAAGACGGTGAGGACGGGGAGGACTCGATGGCGCTCGACCAGTTGACCGAGCTCACGGACGGCAGCAAGTACGAGGGCTACCGCAAACGCACCGACGCGACGATGGCGGTCCTCGCCTTCGTCTTCCTCGTCGCGTGGTCCACGCGCATCATCGCGTTCGCGGTGCTGCCGTGGGGCGTGCGCACGGGGCTCGAGACCCTTCAGGTGGTCATCTGGGCCGTCTTCCTCGGTGACCTCATCATCAGGACGATGCTGTCCAAGAAGTCCTGGAACTACCTCTGGACGCATCCGCTCGACGTCATCGCGGTCCTGCTTCCCGCGGCGCGGCCCCTGAAGATCCTGACGGTGTTCGCGCAGGGCACGTCGTTCCTGTCCGCCCAGGGTCGCATGAAGACGATGCAGGCCGTCATCGCGTCCACGGTCCTGCTGCTGTGGATCGGCTCCGTGTGGGTGCTCTCGGCGGAGCGCGGTCACGAGGGCGCGCAGATCACGTCGTTCACCGACGCGCTGTGGTGGGCGTTCGTGACCGTCACCACGGTCGGGTACGGCGACTTCGCGCCAGTGACGCTCACGGGCCGCATCGTCGCGGGCGGCATGATGCTCCTCGGCATCGCCCTCATCGGTGTCGTCACCGCGTCGGTGGCGGCCTGGTTCGTGTCCGTGACCGCGGGCGAGGACGAGGAGAAGCGCGATGCCGAGGAGGCCAGCCGCGACGAGCGCGCCTTCAAGGCCGCCGAGCAGCGTCAGGAGGAGCTCGCCGCTCGCATCGGCGCCCTCGAGGCGAAGATCGACGCGCTGCTCGCGCACGGCGAGACGCCGGAGGTCATCCTTGGACGCCGGGCACGAGCATCGTCCATGGACGATGCGAAGGAAGGCGGCGCGCAGGAGTCGCCGGGGCAGTAGCGTGGAGCCATGGTCCAGGTATCCGACGTCGTAGCCGTCCTAGAAGAGCGTTACCCGCCGCGCCTGGCCGAGGCCTGGGATCGCAACGGCCTGGTGCTCGGTCGGCCCGATGCGGTGGTCGAGAAGGTGCTGCTCGCGGTCGACCCCGTCATGGCGCTCGTCGAGGAGGCGATCGACGAGGACGCCGACATGATCGTCACCCACCATCCGCTGCTGCTCAGGGGCGTGCACACGGTGCGCGCCGACACGGGCAAGGGCGCGGTGGTGCACGAGCTGATCGAGCGCGGCATCGCGCTGTTCAACGCGCACACCAACGCGGACGCCGCCGCAGGGGGAGTCGCGGACTCGCTGGCCGCCGACCTCGGCGTGATCGACACCGTCCCGCTCGTGCCCGACGCCGAGGACCCGTCGCTCGGCGCCGGACGGCTGGGCCGGCTTGCGGAGCCCACCACGCTGCATCAGTTCGCGGAGCGTGCGGCCAACGTGCTGCCCCCGACGGCGCACGGGGTGCGGGTTGCGGGCGATCTCACGGGCCGCGTCGAGACGGTCGCGGTGCTCGGCGGAAGCGGGGACTCGTTCCTCGACCTCGTGCGCGCGAGCGGCGCCGACGTGTACGTCACCGCGGACCTCCGCCACCATCCGGCATCCGAGGCGCGCGAGGAGGCGCTGCTGCACGGTGGTCGGCCGTACCTGGTGGATGTGGCACACTCCGCGTCGGAGTGGTCGTGGCTCAAGGGCGCGGCCAAGCACCTCGAGGACACGCTCGGCATCGAGACCTGCGTGAGCACCCTCACCACCGACCCGTGGACCGCGCGCTTCGGCGCGACCGGTTCCTGACCCGCAAGGAGACCCCCGTGGCCACCGCCCCCGCAGCAGACCAGAAGCGTCTGCTCGACGTCCAGGACGCCGACCTCCGCGCGCAGCAGCTGCGCCACAAGCGTGCGACCCTCCCGCAGAACGCGCAGCTCGAGGAGCTGAACGCACGCCTCGCCGACCTGCACGAGGAGCGGATCGCGCGCACCGCCGAGGTGGGGGACCTGCGCCGCGCGGTCACGAAGGCCGAGGACGACGTGCAGACGGTGCGCGGACGCCAGGAGCGCGACCAGAAGCGCCTCGACTCGGGCTCCGGTTCGCCGAAGGACCTCCAGGCGCTGCAGAGCGAGCTCGAGATCCTCGCGCGCCGCCGCAGCGACCTCGAGGATGTCGAGCTCGAGGCGATGGAGAAGGTCGAGGAGGCCGAGTCGGTCCTCGCCTCGGCCGTCGAGCAGGCGACCGCGCTCGAGGCGCAGGTCGCGGAGGTCACCGCCGAGCTCGACGTCGCCGTCAGGGAGATCGACGCCGACCTCGTGACGGTGCACGACGAGCGCGGCACCGCGGCACGCGACCTCGACGAGGGGCTGATGGCGCTGTACGAGAAGCTTCGTGAGCAGAACGGAGGCGTGGGCGCCGCCGCGCTCGTGGGCGGGACCTGCCAGGGCTGCCACATGACGCTCAACGCTGGCGACCTCGCCGAGATCACGAGCGCCGCCCCCGACCGCATCGTCCGCTGCGAGGAGTGCGGTCGCATCCTCGTGCGGAACGCCTGAGCCGGTGACGGGCCAGGCCCCGTCCGCCGGGACGTCGTCGATCACCGAGGCGCCTGCGGATCACCTCGTCGCGCCGCTGATCCTCGTGCTGGTGCGCCACGGCGTCACGCCGATGACGCTCGAGCACCGATTCTCCGGCTCGGGGGTTCCCGGGCCCGCTCTCGCGTCGGCGGGGCGCGTGCAGGCGGCGAAGGCCGCCGATGCCGTGCACCAGATCGGGCGTCGAGCGTGGCTCGACCTGCCGAAGGTCGACCGCGTGATCGCCTCCCCGATGACCCGGACCCAGGAGACCGGCGGCGCGATCGGGCGACGTCTCGGCGCGCACGTCGAGACCGACGCGCGCCTCAAGGAGGTCGACTTCGGCGAGTGGGAGGGTCTGACCGCGCCGGAGATCATGGAACGCGATGGCGGCGAGCTGCTGCGATGGCGCGACGGCGAGGCGAGGCCTCCCGGCGGCGAATCGCTCGACGACGTCGCCGACAGGCTCGAGGCGCTGCTCGTCGATCTCGCCGCCGATCACGCGCGCGCGTGCGTCGGCGGCCGCGACGAGGCTCGCTCGATCGCCCTCGCCTCGCATGCGGTCGCGATCAAGTCGATCGTCGGCAGGTCGCTCGAGGCGCCGCCCGCGCGGTGGTCACGAATCTGGCCCTCACCTGCGTCGATGACCATCCTGCAGGTGCGCGCGACGCGCGACGGAGACCTCGCCGAGAGGCACGTCCTGTGCGTCGGCGCCCCGACGCATTGAGGGCGTGTCGCCTCATTCTCAGTCACGGATCAGGGAACTAGGATGGGCGGCGCAACGTTGCGCAAGTGAACCCACTCACCCCCTGGAGCGACCTATGTCCGACGCCGCCGTGCCCGCCTCCGACCCCTTCCTCGCCTCGCTGCGGGGAACCCGAGTCCTCGTCATCGGGGGCACCTCGGGATTCGGTCTCGAGGTGGCCCGCAAGGCGGCGGGAGCGGGAGCGAGGGTGGTGCTCGTCGGGCGAGACCGAGGGCGGCTCGAAGGCGCGGTGTCCGCGCTGCGGGCCTTCGGCGCCGCCGCCGGCGGCGCCGCTCTCGACGCGACCGCGCCTGGAGCGCTCGAGGCGATGGGCGAGCAGCTCGGCGAGGTCGATCACGTGATCTCGACGCTGGGCGGCGCGATGGGAGGCGGCTTCATCGACGCGGATGTCGCGACGATCCGCGAGACGATCGACGGCAAGCTGTTCGCGAACCTCGAGGTGGCGCGCGCGCTCGCGCCGCGCATCGCCGAGGGAGGCACGCTCACCTTCACCGCGGGCACCGGCGGCTCCCCGGCGACGTCCTCGGGCGCGATCGTCGGCAACGAGGCGATCGCGACGATGGTCAAGGGCCTCGCGGTCGAGCTCGCGCCGCGCGTGCGCGTGAACGCCGTGGCTCCCACCTGGACCGAGACGGGACTGTGGCGTGGCCTCGACCCGCAGGAGCTCGAGGAGACGAAGACCTCGATGGCCGACGCGATCCCGCTGGGACGCACCGCCGAGGCCGCCGAGGTCGCTCAGGCCTACCTGTTCCTCATGACGTGCGGGTTCATCACCGGCCAGACGATCGCTGTCGACGGCGGCATCTCGCTCGCCTGAGGCGGCTCGCTGTCTCGGCGGTCGATGCGACGGCTGTCAGGTGGCGGCTGACTGCTCAGCCTGCGATGACGAGCGTGAGCTCGTCGGGTCCCTTGGACTTCGTGGCGAGCGCGACGTCCACGAGCGCGTCCCCGATCATCCCGGCGGCCGCATCGGCGAGGTCCGAGGCGGTCTCGGGAGCCGCATCGGACCTGACCAGGTGAGCCGCGAGCAGCCCGCGCGTGTGCTTGGCCATGTGGCTCACGACCGCGCGCTTGCCATCGAGCTCCCGCATGACCTTGACCGAGACCCACGGGGCGTCAGGTCGGTAGGCGGCGACGTAGGACGCGCTGCGGCAGTCGACCACGAGGCCACCGTCCGCGAGGGCGTCCAGCTCGGGCGTGAGGCGCGGGCGCCAGAAGGCGGCGAGGCCTCCCAGCCTCCCCAGCGTCGTCCCCATCGACAGGCGGTACGCGGGGATGCGGTCGGCGGGGGAGACGGCGCCCCACAGCGCCGACACCACGCGGACGCGGTCGGCGGACCTGGCGAGCAGCGCATCGTCCCAGCCGGCCATGCCGGCTGCGTCGTACAGGACGCCCGTGTAGACCCGGGACGATGCGTCGGCCGGGTTGTCCCAGACCGTCGTGTTGCGAGCGACCTCGTCGGCGAGGCTCGCGCCCACGTCGAGCGCCTCCATGGCGTTCCTCTGGCGGCTGACCTTGGCGAGCGCGTCGCCCACGCGGCGCCGCGCATCGTCCAGGTCCGGATGGGACAGCGAGGTCAGGTCGACGGGCGCGCCTGATCGGGGAGCGGTCTTGCCTTCGGAGGGCGGGAGGAGCACGAGCACGACGGACAGGGTAGCGCTGGACGGTAGCGGCGGCTGGCGCGTACGGCAGGCGTGGGACCGTGGTCCTGGGCGAGGGGCGATGGCGGCGCCCGCCATTGGATCGTTTCAACAGTCGTGCTCAGAGTTCGTGCAGCGAGTGCCACATCGACTTGACAACCGGTTTGACTGTCGCGTTGAATGCAGGACTTGAAGCGCTTCAATTGCGAGGCGCGGCCCGCAGAGCAGCGGGAGCAACGGAAGAGGATTCAACGATGAGTGCCGAATCAACAAGCAAGATCCCGGGCAAGGTCTGGTACCGCTCCGGAGTCGCAGGAATGGCGTCCTACCTCGATGCCGCCGCGATCATCTCCACGGGTACGGCTCTGGTGCTGTACATGGACCCCATGGGGATCACGGAGGGGCAGGTCGGCCAGCTGTCCGCGATCCTGACGTTCCTCATGGCCCTCGGTGCGCTGGTCGGTGGCCGCCTCGCCGACATGTACGGACGCAAGCGCGTGTTCCTCGCGACCATGTCGCTCTACGTCGTCGGTGCCGGCATCATGGCTCTCGCCCCGTCGGTGACGATCCTCTACCTCGGCGTCGCGCTCCTCGGCTTCGCCGTAGGCGCCGACCTTCCCGCGTCGCTCGCGATGATCGCCGAGGAGGCGCCGCCGGAGCACCGCGGCAAGCTCATCTCGTTCTCTCACATCCTGTGGCTGGTCGGCATCCTCGCCTCGCAGCTTCTCGCCATGGTCATCGGCGGCATGGGGCAGGCCGGCGGCCAGATCCTGTACCTGCACCTCGTGATCGTCGCCGCCGCCGTCCTCATCCTCCGCGCGAGCCTCCCCGAGTCCCACCGATGGGCCGCTCAGCACGAGGCCGCTGCGGCCGCGCCGTCCGCCGAGCTGGGTCTCGGTGGCCTCAAGCAGCTCGTCAAGGGCCCGTACCTGTGGCCCATGGTCACCGTCGCGCTGTTCTACGCGCTCGTCAACATCGGCGCCAACACCGGTGGCCAGTTCACCACCTACATGTACGTCACGCTCGCCGGCTCCACCGTGTCCTTCGCCTCCCTGATCAGCTTCGTGACCTTCGGCATCGCCTTCGTCGCGACCTACTTCCTCATGAGGATCGTCGACGGCAGCAACCGCATGCGGTGGTTCAAGATCATGGCCGTCGCGTACGCGGTCGGCAGCCTCGTGCCCGCGATCTTCGGCGTCCAGGTGTGGTCGCTGGTGCTGATGGGCATCTTCTCCTCGATCGCTGGCGCCGTCGCCGGCGAGCCGATGTTCAAGGTGTGGGCCCAGGAGCTCATCTCCACCACCTACCGCTCGACCGCGCAGGGCTTCATGATCTTCTTCACCCGTGTGGTCGCGGCCCTGGTCGCGCTGTGGACGCCGACGATCCTCGCGGTGAGCCCGAGCGTGCTGTTCATCTTCGTCGCGGTGTGCATCGCGGTGGGTGGCCTGCTCGGAGTCTTCGTCATCGACAAGTTCCCGCGCGTCGCCGACGAGGAGGACTCGATCGACGCCCTCGAGGGCGCGGTCTCCGAGTCCGCGCCCGTGAACGAGGCCCTGTGAGCCTCGTGTCGGGCCCGACTTCGACCGTCCCGGTGCTCCGCTTCGAGCACCGGGACGGTCCCGTCCTCGACCTCGGCGAGGAGCGGCCGCGACTGTCCTGGACCGGAGCAGACCCGTCGGCGCGCCAGGTCGCCTACGAGCTCGCCTGGTCCGTGACCACGCTCGGGGGCATGCGTCTGGACGACGGCGCGGTGCTCGTCGAGTCGTCTACGTCCGTGCTGGTGCCTTGGCCTGGCGCGAACCTCGCCGCGGGGACGCACGCGGAGGCTCGCGTCCGCGTGCGCGGCGCCACAGGGGAGTGGAGCGCCTGGAGCGAGCCCGCGATCGCCGAGCGCTCGCTCGCGCCCGCCGACTGGGTCGCGAGGCTCGTCGGCCCCGGCTACGAGGAGGAGGCCGAGGGCGACCGCACCCCGCCGCTGCTCCGCGCCGACTTCCACATCCCCGGGTCGGAGGTGCGCGCCGCGCGCCTGCACCTGACCGCTCACGGGCTCGTGCGCGCCGAGATCAACGGCCGCCGCACGACCGAGGACACCCTGCTTCCCGGCTGGACCCCCTACGCGGACCGCCTGCGCGTGCACGTCAGCGACGTGACCGACCTGGTGCGCCCCGGCGACAACGCGCTCGGCGTCGCCCTGGCCGACGGCTGGTTCCGCGGCCGCTTCGGATTCGAGGGCGGCACCCGCGACATCTACGGCAGCCACGTGGGCGTGCTCGCCCAGCTGATCGTCGAGACCGACGAAGGCACGAGCGTCGTCTCCTCCGACGGGACGTGGCGCTCCGCGCCGGGGCCGCTGACGCGGGCGTCGCTGTACGACGGCGAACGCTTCGACGCGCGCCTCCAGCCCGTCGGCTGGAGCGAGCCCGGCTTCGACGCATCGTCCTGGAGCCCCGTGGTCGAGCACGAGCTCGACCTGACCGTCCTCGCCGCCCCCGACGGCCCGCCCGTGCGGTGCACCGAGGAGCTGCAGCCCGTGTCCATCACGGCCGACGGGGACGGCTGGCTGCTCGACTACGGCCAGAACCATGCCGGCCGCCCGCGCCTCGCCATCCCCGCGCTTCCCGAGGGCGCCGAGATTCGCATCCGCCACGCCGAGGTCCTTCAGGACGGGACACTGTGCACGCGTCCGCTGCGCCAGGCCGCGTCGACCGACGAGTTCGTCAGCGCCGGCGAGGCCGCGGTCTGGGAGCCCGACTTCACCGTCCACGGCTACCGCTACGCGCACGTCACGGGCTGGCCGGCCAAGCCCGAGCCGGCCGACATCGTCTCGCGCGTCCTGCACACCGACATGAACCGCGTCGGCTGGTTCGAATGCTCCGATCCGGCCCTCAACCGTCTTCACGAGAACGTCGTGTGGAGCCTCAGGTCCAACTTCGTGGACATCCCCACCGACTGCCCGCAGCGCGATGAGCGGCTGGGCTGGACCGGGGACATCCAGGCCTTCGCGCCCACCGCATCGTTCCTGTACGACGTGCAGGGGATGCTCGGCGACTGGCTGCGCACGCTGGCGTCCGAGCAGGAGCGGTACGGGACCGTGTCGGTGTACGTCCCGTGGATCCCCGGCGGCTTCTTCTGGAAGCCCGACCTGGACATCGCGGGCTGGGGCGATGCTTCGACTCTGGTGCCGTTCGCGCTGTACGAGGCGTCGGGGGACGAGGGCCTGCTCGCGCGGCAGTACGAGAGCGCGCGCGGCTGGGTCGAGCATGTCGAGGAGCTTGCGGGCGAGGACCGGATCTGGAACGGGAGCCTGCAGCTGGGCGACTGGCTCGACCCGACCGCGCCGCCGGACAACCCCATGGAGGCCGTCACCGACCCGTACCTCGTGTCGACCGCCTACTTCGCCAAGTCGGCAGCCGTGCTCGCCGAGATCGCGCGCATCCTCGGCCACGAGGACGATGCGGCCCGGTTCGGACTGCTGGCCGCCGAGGTCCGCGAGGCCTTCAACGCCACGTACCGACTGGACCTGGCAGGGGACCAGGACTCCTCGGCCGACACCCAGACGGCGTACGCCCTCGCGATCGCCTACGACCTGCTCGAGGACGATGCGGTCGCGCGGGCCGGCGACAGGCTCGCCGAGCTGGTGCGCGAGTCGGGCCACACGGTCGCCACGGGCTTCGCGGGCACACCGCTCGTGACGTGGGCGCTCAGCGCCACCGGGCACCTCGAGGAGGCGTACGCGCTGCTGCTGAGCCACGAGGCGCCGTCGTGGCTGTCGACTGTGGACCGCGGGGCGACCACGATCTGGGAGCGGTGGGACTCGATGCTCGCCGACGGGACCGTGAACCCCGGTGACATGACGTCGTTCAACCACTACGCGCTCGGCTCGGTCGCGAACTGGATGCATCGGGTGGTCGGCGGGCTCGCTCCCGCCGAGCCCGGGTACCGACGCATCCGCGTCGCTCCGCGTCCCGGCGGCGGGCTGACCCACGCCTCGTCCCGGCACGTGACTCCGTACGGCCTCGCGGACGTCTCGTGGATCCTGGACGACGCGTCGCTCATCGTCTCCTTCGAGGTGCCGGCCGGCACCACAGCCGAGGTCGATATCCCCGGCCTCGCGGTCCGCGAGGCCGGTCCCGGCCGCCACCAGGCGATCGTGCCGCGCGAGGACATGGAGAGGGCGCTCGCCGAGGCATCCTCCGCGGCGGTCGCCTGAGCCGTCTCCACCCGAAGGCGGGTTCCTCTTCTTGGGGCCCGCCTTCGCCGTGTGCCAAGCGCCGGGGAACGGGTCATCTCTCGAGTGCCTCGAGCCCGACGGCGTGCCTCCCTGGACGCTTTCTGACACAGGAGCGCGCGGGCGTTCCGCGTGTCGCGAGCGACACGCCGAGCGGAGCTCTCGCGCTGTGTCAGAAGGCGTCCGCGCTCGCAGCGTGGGCGCGGCGAACAGGCAGGTATCCTGGTCACGCGGATGAGTTGGCCAGGCGGTCGCGTGATCCTTCGGGATCCCGAGGAACGTCCGGGCTTCGCAGAGCAGGGTGATGGCTAACGGCCACCCGGGGTGACCCGCGGGACAGTGCCACAGAGAGAAGACCGCCCTCGCCTCACGGCGGGGGTAAGGGTGAAAGGGTGAGGTAAGAGCTCACCGCGCGACCGGTGACGGGAGCGGCAAGGTAAACCCCACCCGAAGCAAGGCCAGACAGGGAGCGTTCGAGGGCTGCTCGCCCGATGCTCCCGGGTAGGCTGCTCGAGCCCTGGAGCAATCCAGGGCCTAGATGGATGGCCGCCCCTCAGGCTCCGGTCTGAGAGACAGAACCCGGCGTATCGGCCAGCTCATCCGCCCCACTCCCGACGCCGCGCTCCTACTGTCGCCAGTGCCGACGCGCCAGGCGCGTGTTGAGGTAGGAGACGAGGATCGTGACGCCTGTCAGCAGGTAGACGACCGTGAAGAGCTTCGTGATGTCCCGCGTCGGCACGAGATCGCCGAAGCCCACCGTCGTCAGCGCCACGGTGCTGAAGTACAAGGAATCGATCCAGCCCCAGTCCTCAAGCACGTGGTAGGTCACGGTCCCGACCACGAGCAGCAGCGCCGCCGCGAGCTCGAGGCGATGGTAGGTGCGGTCGTTCGGTCCGGTCTCCGACATTGCTTCTCTCGGCGCGGCCATGGCTCCTCCGGGCGTCTCGCAGGGGTCTTCACACGTGAATGACGCTACCCGGGCGAGTCCGGCCCGTCCCGTTCGAGAGCGGGATCGGTCGACTCAGCGTGCGGACGCGGAGGCGTCAGCGAATCCGGGGAGCGCTGCAGGGATCGCGTCGATCGGCCCCGGCCGGGCGAGCAGGTAGCCCTGGCCGTAGACGCACTGCGCGGTGCGTACCTCCTCGAGCTGAGCGGGGGACTCGATGCCCTCGGCCACGGTCGGGAGCCCGAGCGTCCTCGCGAGCCCGATGATCGCGTGCAGGAACGCACTGTCGCCTCCGTCGGAGCCGACGGGGCTCACGAACGCCTGGTCGATCTTCATCATGTCCACCGGGAGGTCGCGCAGTCGGCTGAGCGAGGAGTAGCCCGTGCCGAAGTCATCGATCGCCACGCGCACCCCGTGTGCGCGCAGCGCGCTCAAGGTCGCGCGGCTGCCCTCCTCGAGGAGCAGGCCTTCGGTGACCTCGAGCACGAGGCAGGACGGCTCGATCCCCTGATCGTGGAGGACCATGACGACGAAGTCGGGGAAGGTCTCATCCTCGAGCTGGAGGGGGGAGACGTTGACGGTGACGAAGGCGTCGCCACCGGTGTCCTCGCGCCACCGCGCCAGCTCGGCGCACGCGCGCACGACGACCTGCTTGCCCAGCTCGTGGATGAGGCCCGCCTGCTCCGCGACCGGGATGAAGACCGACGGCGGTACGTATCCCAGCTCGGGGTCGGACCATCGTCCGAGCGCCTCGATCCCCGCGACCTCTCCAGACCGCAGGTCCACGATCGGCTGGAACGCGAGAGCGATCTCGCCTGCGGCGACGGCGCGCTGCAGCGCTTCCGCGAGTCGGAATTGCTCGACCGCTCCCTCATGCATCCCGGGCTCGTAGGTGGCATGGCGACCTCGGCCGCGCGCCTTCGCCTGGTACATCGCCAGATCGGCGTTGCGCAGCAGGGTCTCCGCGGTGTCTCCGGTCTCGGCGACGGCGATGCCGACGCTCGCGCCCACGATGACGGTGCCGCCGGTGAAGGGGATGGGCCGGCCGTTGAGGGAGCCCAGGATCCTGTCGGCGAGCGTCGCGGCCTCGGCCGCGCTCGCCTCTCCGAGCACGAGGGCGAACTCGTCTCCGCCCAGGCGTGCGGCCACGTCGTCCTCGCGGGTGCAGGCCTTGATCCTGCGCGCCGCGGCGACGATGACCTCGTCGCCGCTTGCGTGCCCGAACGTGTCGTTGACGTTCTTGAAGTTGTCGAGGTCGACGAAGAGCACCACGGGGCCACGGTCGCCGTCGACGGACTTCGCGAGCGCCTCGTCGACCCTCTTGCGGAACAGACCGCGGTTGGGCAGTCCGGTGAGCGAGTCGTGGTGGGCCTCGTGGCCGAGCCTCGCCTCGAGGGACTTCTCCGGAGTGACGTCCAGGAGCACTCCTTGCATGATCAGCTCGCCGGCGTGGTTGTGCGTGACGATTGCGTCGTCGCGCACCCACAGCGCGCTCCCGTCGCGGCGGAACATGCGATACGTCGCGCCGCGTCGCTCAGTCGACGGCCCCTCCTCCACCATGCGGCCCTCGATCTCCAGCACGCCGTCCAGCGCTGCGGGATCGACCTGGCGATGCCACAGAGTGGGGTCGTCCATCCACTCTTGTGCGGTGAAGCCGAGCATCGCCTCGATCTGAGGGCTCACATAGAGCCATCGTCCGGACTCGCCGGGCTCCGCCGAGTACACGACCGCCGGCACCCGCTCGACGAGCACGCGGTAGCGCTCCTCCGCTGCGCGCAGCTCGTGCTCGAGGCGCTTGCGTTCGGTGATGTCGGTCGCGATGCCGATCTCGTAGGCGGGGGAGCCGTCAGCATTCCGCACGAGGGAGACGGTCAGCGCGGTCCAGATCCACTCGCCGTCCTTGCGCCTGAACCGTTTCTCCATCTCGAAGCGGTCGATCTCGCCGGCCGCGAGACGGCGCGAGTACTCGGCGTTGATCGGGATGTCGTCCGGATGCGTGTAGTCGGCCCACGACAGCGTCTCGAACTCCTCTGTCGTGTAGCCGAGCATGCGGTGCAGGACGCCATTGGTCATCGTGGTGCGCCCGTGCTCGTCGACGAGGCCGATCCCCACGGGTGCGAGCTTGAGGATCATCTCGAGCTGTGTGAGGCGCGCGACAGTCGCGTCGGCGTGCTCTGTCGCACGCTGTGCCTCCGACTCGCTCACGCCCTACCTCCTCAGCGCCGTGGATTGGCCTCCCCATCGACCGTCTCCGCGAGTGCGTGAGTATCCGGGGTCTCGACCTCCTATCTTGCCGGTCCTGTCAAGAGGCGGACGATGCGGGACTCTGCGCAATCTCCCGGGTTCCTCCAAGCCGGTTCTTCGCAACGGAGAGTGAAGTAGAGGCAGGAGCAAACCTGAGGAGCACACGATGACCATCGAGAACTGGCAGCTGCCCGAGCCGACGCCCACGCCCACCACGACGGCACGTGAGCCCTTCTGGCGCAGTCGCATCGGCCGCTTCCTGGCGCTGACGGGCGTCTCGACCCTCGCGCTCACCGGCGTGGGGCTCGCGTATCTCGAGTCCACGACCGCTTCCAGCACGACAGCGGCGTCGTCGACGGACTCCACCTCCGACTCCGGCACGAACGGCGCCACCTACGGCTACCCCGAGGGCGGGAGCATGACCTACGGCGGCTACACGTACGAGTGGCCGAGCGACGGCGGCTCGGCCTCGGGCGGAGGCACGAGCGGCACGACCACGACCGACTCGACCCAGGAGGATGCGACCACCGCCTCGGATGACGAGTCCGTGGGGCTCGTCATCATCGAGACCGAGCTCGGCTACGAGGAGGCCTCCGCGGCGGGCACCGGCATCGTCCTCACGAGCGACGGCCTGGTCCTCACCAACAACCACGTGATCGAGGACTCCACCGAGATCCAGGTCACCATCGCGTCGACCGGCGAGACCTACACGGCGACCGTGGTCGGCACCGACGCGACGAACGACGTGGCGGTCCTTCAGCTCGAGGGGGCCTCGGGCCTCACGACCGCGACCCTCGACGACGACGTCGACCCCGACGTCGGCGACGCCGTGACCGCGGTCGGCAACGCCGAGGGCGGCGGCGTCCTCATGGCTGCCGACGGCTCGGTCACCGAGCTCGAGTCGACCGTGACGACCTCCTCGGAGTACACGGTCGAGGGCGAGACCCTGGACGGCATGATCGAGTTCGAGGCCGACGTGGTCTCGGGCGACTCGGGCGGCGCGCTGCTCGATGACGAGGGCGAGGTCGTCGGCATCACGACGGCAGCCTCGACGGGCCTCGCCACCACGGTCGCGTACGCCATCCCGATCGACGACGCGCTCGCGATCGTCGACCAGATCCTCGCGGGTGACGAGTCGGGCACGGTCGAGATCGGCTACCCGGCCTTCCTCGGTATCGCGATCTCCTCCGCCGGCACCACGACGTCCGGCACGCTACCCGGCCAGTCGACGGCCACGACAACGACGGACGGCGCTCAGGTCGCCTACGTCTACGACGACACGGCGGCCGCGGCGGCGGGCCTGGTCGCGGGCGACACGATCACCGCGATCGACGGCACGACGATCACGAGCGGCGACGACCTCTCGACCGCGATCTCGGGATATGAGCCCGGCGACTCCGTCACCATCACCTGGACCGACGCGAGCGGCGCGACCGAGTCGGCGACGGTGACGCTCGGCGAGGGCCCCGCGGTCTGACCCGCGCCACGAACGACGACAGCCGCCCTCCCCGCACGGGGAGGGCGGCCGTCGATGCGTCCGGGGTCAGACCGTGAACTTGTCGAGCTCGACGCGAAGCTCGACCGCCATCGTGCGGACCGAGTCGACCGAGCCGCTCATGCGGTGCACGACCTCGACGGAGTTCGCGACGCCCGCGGCGACGCTGTTGATGTTCGACGACACCTCGCCCGATCCGCCTGCGGCGTCCGCGACCGAGCGTGACATCTCGTTCGTGGTCGCGGTCTGCTCCTCGACAGCAGACGCGATCGTCATCTGGTAGTCCGCGATCTGCGCGATGATCGCGGTGATCTGGTCCATCGCGTCGACCGCGACGGTGGTGTCGGCCTGGATCGCCTCGACGCGGTTCGAGATGTCCTCGGTCGCCTTCGCGGTGGCCTGGGCGAGGTCCTTGACCTCGCCGGCGACGACGGCGAAGCCCTTGCCCGCCTCGCCGGCGCGCGCGGCCTCGATCGTGGCGTTGAGGGCGAGCAGGTTGGTCTGCTCGGCGATCTGCGTGATGAGCTTGACGACGTTGCCGATCTCGCGGCTCGAGTCGCCGAGGCGGGCGACCGACGTGTTGGTCTCGTTGACGACCTCGGTGGCCTGCGTGGCGACCTTCGCCGCCTCGTTGGCGTTCTGGGAGATCTCGCGGATCGACGCGTCCATCTGCTCCGCGCCCGAGGCGACGGTCTGCACGTTGAGGGACACCTGGTCGGACGCCGCGGCCACGAGGCCGGCCTGCTCGCTGGCGTGGGTGGACTCCTGCGCGACCTCGTCGGACGCGTTCGCGAGGTCCTCGGCCGCCAGCGCGAGCTGGGTCGCATTGCGGTCGACGCCGTTGAGGGTCGCGCGGATCGAGGCCTGTGCGGTGTCCAGGGCGCGGGACATCTGCCCGAGCTCGTCGCGGGTGTTGATGCCCGTCTCCGTGGTGAGGTCTCCGTCGGCCATCGACTCGAGCGCGGTGACGCACGTGCGCACCGGGCGGACGATGGACTGCACGAGGACGATCGCGATCAGCGCGGCGAGCACGAGCGCCGCACCGGTGACGACGGCCTGCACGATCATCGCGGTGGTCGCGGCGGCGTCCGTCTCCGCGTTCAGGGTGGCGATGTGGTCGCTCAGCAGCGTGTCGAGCGTCTCGGTCGAGGTGACGAGCGAGTCCCACGAGGTCCACAGCTCGTCGTAGAGCATGGCGTAGGCCTGAGCGGCGGACTCGGGAGAGCCCTCATCGAGCAGCGCCATGAAGGTGTCGGAGCTGTCCATGAAGGTCAGCCAGTCCGCCTGCAGGGTCTCGAAGGCCGTGATCTCCTCGCCCTCCCACGGGGTGGCGGCGAGCAGGTCCATCGTCGCCTGGGCCTCGGCGATCGCGGCGAGGGTACCGATCGCGTTGTCCGAGTCGAGGCCCTGGTCCTCACCGAGCATGGCGGCGGCGCCCATGTAGGCCTGCCAGCCGTTGATCTCGGGGTTGAAGACGCGCATGTCCGACACGTTGTCGCGCGCGCCCTGAATGAGGCTGGCCAGGTGCTGCGCGTCCTGCTGCTGCTGGGACGACACGATTCCCGTGACGGCGACGACGAGCATGAGCGCGCCGAGCGTGGCGAGCGCGATGGTGATGCGTGCGCCGACCTTCAGTCGCGATACGAGACCGATCATGGCGGAGTTCTCCTCGGAGGTTGGATGGCGCCACTGCGTCGGGGCGTAGCGCTCACCCACTCAGTCGGCCGAGGAGTGGGGGATGTGAGCGATAGCGGTGCGGACGCTACCAATCGTGAGACTTGTCGCGGCGGGCCACCTCGTCGGTGCCGAGCGCGCCGACGAGCGCCGCGGTCTCGATGTTGCGCAGGAAATGTCGCGCTCCCTGGAGCGCCCTCAGCAGGCCGACGGCGAGCAGCCCGAGGCCGAGGACGACGCCGATCGTCACCATGTCGGGCCAGAACAGCATCGAGACGATGGCGATGGCCGCGTACGTGACCGGGCCTGCGACGAAGGCGATCAGCAGGCCGGAGACGATCTCATCCGTGCCGCGTGTGAGCCTGAGCATCTTCCACTCCTCTTCGAGTAGTCGACAGTCCTGGGGTGGACTACTCCGATGCTAGCGAAACTCACCGCGTTTATCACGGTTTGGTAACGGCCGCGGGCGTCCTCACGCCTCGCGCGCGAACACCTCGACGCCGTCGACGAAGGTGTGGTCGACCTTGGTCAGGCCTATCTCCTCGGTCGGGGCGGCGAGCAGGTCGCGGTCGAGCACCACGAGGTCGGCGGCCGCGCCGATCCGGATCGCGCCCGAGGAGCCCTCGAGCCGGTTGAGCCACGTCGAGCCCGCGGTGTACGCGCGCAGCATCGGAATGAGCGGGATCCCCTGGTCCTTGCCGAGCGGCTCGGTGTCGGACGATGCGCCCGTCTCCTTGCGGTTGACGGCCACGTGGATCGCCTCGAGCGGGTTGGGCGTCGAGACGGGCCAGTCGGAGCCTCCCGCGAACGGCGCGCCCGCGCGCAGCAGCTCGCCGAACGGGTACATGCGCTCCGCCCGCTCCTCGCCGACGTACGGCATGGTGAGGGCATCGGTCTGCGGGTCGTGCGCGGCCCACAGCGCCTGAATGTTCGCGGTGACGCCGAGCTCGCCGAAGCGCGGGATCTCGGCCTCGTCGATGAACTGCAGATGGACGATGTGGTGGCGCAGGTCGCGGTCGCCGTTCGCCTCGCGCGCGGCCTGGTAGGCGTCCAGGGAGTCGCGCACGGCGCGATCGCCGAGGGCGTGGATGTGGACCTGGAAGCCGGCGGCGTCGAGCGCGACCGTCACCCGGGTGAGCAGCTCGGGGGAGAGGAACGGGATGCCTCGGTTGCCGGTCGGGTTCCCCTCGCCGTCGAGGTACGGCTCGAGCATCGAGGCCGTGTACGTCTCCGCGACGCCGTCGACCATGACCTTGACCGAGTGGATCCCGTACCGGGTGCCCGCAGCGTTGGCCTCGTCCCGGATCGCGACCAGGCGCGCGACCTCGTCCGCGACGCCCTCGGCCTGGACGTTGGGGTCCCACCACAGCGACGCCCTCACCTTGGCGGTGAGGGAGCCCGACGCGTCGGCGCGCACGTACGCGAGGTGGGGCTCGGGCTCGACGTCGTAGGGCTTGAGGAAGACGTCCTGCCACCCGACGAGGCCGAGCGACGCGAGGTACTCGGCGGCGGTCGCGAGTCCGGCGTCGTACTGCGCGGGCGTGTACGCGGGCATGACCGCCTCGACCAGCTTCATCGCGTGCTCGTGCAGCATCCCGGTGGGCTCGCCGTCGGGGTCGCGCTCGATGCGGCCGCCGGTCGGGTCAGGGGTGCTGGCGTCGACCCCGGCGAGGCGCAGCGCGTCGGTGCTCACCCATGCGGAGTGGTGGTCCCTGTTGGGCAGGAACGCGGGGCGCGCGCCGACGATCTCGTCGAGGGACTCGCGCCGCGCGAGCCCGTTCGGGAAGGACTCCATCGACCAGCCGCCACCGACGAGCCAGCCGTCGGGGTGAGCGGCGTGGTAGTCGGCGATGACCGTGTAGCACTCCTCCGCGGTGTCCTCGCCGGTGAGGTCGCACGCGTTGCGCTCGCGGCCGCCCTGGAAGGCGTGGATGTGCGCGTCCACGAAGCCAGGCATGAGGGTGCGACCTGCGAGGTCGATCACCCGGTCCGCATCGTCCAGGAAGGCGGCGACCTCATCGTCCCCGATCGCGACGATCACGCCGTCCTTGACGGCGACCGAGGCCGCGTAGGGCGCCTCGACGTCGCCGTCGAGAACGTCCTCGGTGAGGATCGAGCCGTTGCGGAAGATCGTTGTGGTCACAGGCGCTCCCTGTCGTGTCGTGGGGGGACACGATCAACGTAGGGGATCGCGTGTTTCCGTCGCGTGTCGGCGAGTTCGCCCTGGAATCAGCGGCGATCAGTCTCGATCGACGAGGATGTCGGCAGCGCGTGGCCCTCAAGGCCGCGTCAGTCGGCGCGCAGGGACTCCAGCCAGCGGCCCAGGCGCTCGATCCCCTCGACGATGTCCTCGCGCGATGCCGCATACGACAGCCGCACGTGCGTGTCGCCGTGGGTCGGTCCGAAGTCGAGCCCGGGGGTCAGAGACACGTGCGCCTCGGCGAGCGCCCGCGCGCAGAAGGTCGCGGAGTCGAGACCGGTCGAGGAGATGTCAGGGAATGCGTAGAACGCGCCGTTGGGCTCGGAGTCCACGGGAATGCCGATGCGCTCGAGGCCCTCGAGCATGAGCGCGCGGCGCTCGAGCAGGTCGAGACGGCGCTTCTCGGCCTCGGCGAGCACCTCGGGCTCGAAGCACGCGAGCGCGGCGTGCTGCGCGGGCACCTGCGGGCCCAGGAAGAAGTCGACGGCGAGCGCCTCCATGGACTCGAGCAGGGCCTCGGGGACGATGCACCAGCCCAGCCGCCAGCCGGTCATCCCGAAGTACTTGGAGAAGCTGCTCACGACGATCGCGTCGGGGTCGTGCACGAGCGCGGTCTCGGGGGCCGTGCCGTCGGGGCGCGGATCGGCGCCGTCGAGGTAGATCTCGTCGACGATGCGCCACGCGCCGCGCTCCTTCGCGATGTCGCAGATCGCGGCGAGCTCACCGGAGGGCAGCGAGGTGCCGGTCGGATTCGACGGCGACGCGATCATGACCGCCCGGGTGCCGTCCGTCCAGTGCTCGCGCACCATGTCGGCGGTCAGCTGGTAGCGCGACTCGGGCGTGGTGGGCACGGCGATGAGGTTGCCGCCGAAGGCGAGCACGAGCTCGCGGTTCGGCAGGTACGTGGGGTCGGCGAGCATGACGTCGGAGCCGGGGTCCACCGTGGCCGCGGCGATGAGCAGCAGCGCGGAGGATGCTCCCGACGTGATGATGATGCGGCGGGGGTCCACGTCGACGCCGTGGCGGTCCCGGTAGAACTGCGCGATCCTGGCGCGCAGCGCGCGCGAGCCGGTCGGCACGCCGTAGGGCAGGGGGCGGCCGTCCATCGTGTCGATCATCGCCTTGAGGACGGGCTCGGACGCGCCGAAGTCGGGCTCGCCGATGTTGAAGCGGACGACGTGGTGGCCCGCCTGCTCGAGCTCGTCCGCCGCGGCGATGAGCTCCATCGCGTGGAACGGCTCGACGTTCTGGGCGCGCTGGGAGATGCGCATCATGCCTCCTCGGGGCGGAGCGCTCCGAGGAGCGCCAGGATGACGGTGTTCACGGGAACGTCGACGCCGTGCTTGGCGGCGACGCGGACGACGGCGCCGGTGAGCGCGTCGTGCTCGATCGGGCGGCCCGCCATCACGTCCTCGCGCATCGACGACGTGTTGTTGGCGGGCGCTGCGGCCTGAAGCCACGCGACCACCGCGTCGGCCTGCTCGGGCGAGACGTCGGCGCCCTCGGCGCGCGCGACCGCGGCGACCTCGCGCGTGATCTGCCTCGCGACGTCGGCGATCGCGGGATCGAGCAGCACGGGCGCGCGGCGGCGGGTGAGCGCAGTCAGGCTGTTGCCTGCGCAGTTGATCATCATCTTGGTCCACAGGACCTCGAGGAAGTCCTCGGCGGCGTTCGTGCGCATGCCGCCCGCGGTGAGGATCTCGGCGAGTGCCGCGCCCGAGCCCGCTGCGGGAAGGGCGATGTCGTGCTCGCCCACGCGCCGCATCGTCGCTGTGCCTGGGGCGGTCCTCTCGACGTTGAGATACACGATCGCTGGAATCGCCTCGGCATCGCCGATGTGCGGCGCGACGCGGGCGACCTGCTCCACTCCGTTCTGGGCCACGAGGATGGTCGCGCCGGCATCGGCGCCCGCGCGGAGCCAGTCGGCTACCGCATCGGTCGCGTAGGCCTTGACTGCGATCACCATGACGTCGATGTCGCCCAGCTCCGCGGGCGCGTCGACGTGGGTCGCTGACCAGGTCTGCGCGGCACCGTCCTCGACGATCGTGATGCTCTCGACCGGGGTGCGGCCGCCGCACAGGAGGATCGCGCTGCCCGCCCGCGCGAAGGCCGAGCCGATCGCGAGGCCGATAGCCCCGGCTCCCACGATGGCGACTGACGGTGCGGGCACTGCGGACCTCCGAACTCGGCTGGGGACTCACCAGAGAACCTACTCGCGATCCGCTGAAATGTGCTTCCAAGTTCTGTGCGGTGATCGGCGTCAGATGAGAGAATTTGCCCTATGGATGCCATCGACAGGGAAATTCTTGCCACGCTGCAGAACGAGGGGCGTATCAGCGCCACAGAGCTCGCTCAGCGTGTCGGTCTGAGCCTCTCGCCGTGCCATCGCCGGCTCAAGGCGCTCGAGGACGCGGGCGTGATCCGTCGCTACCGTGCCGAGCTGGACCCTCAGCGCGTCGACCTGACCTTCTCGACGCTGGTCTCCGTGACGCTGCAGAGCGTGGTGCCCGGCGACTTCCTCGAGTTCGAGCAGCGGCTGACGGACTTGCCCGAGGTGGTGCAGGCGCAGCGGCTGTTCGGCAACCCGGACTACATGCTCCACGTCGTGTGCAGGGACCTGCAGGCGTTCCAGGAGCTCACCGACACCAGGCTGTCGGCGCTGCCCGGTGTGCAGCGGCTCGACTCGACCCTCGTGATGAAGGACGTGGTCCCGTATCGGGGCCTGCCGGTGTAGCGGCGCAGGGCGGGTGAGTCCAGTCGCGCTGGGCGTCGAGTCTCGAGGCGAGGTCGCCGCCCGCTGACCGGGCGGACGGCGACCTCGGCGCGCCGGCAGGAGTGGCCGGCGCGGAACCCGGCGGCCATGGGGAGGAGAGGATCTCGGCCGTCGGGACGGGTGCGGTCAGCGGAAGCGCGTCGTGATCGTCCCGACCGACTCGATCGCGCTCGTGAGCGTCTCTCCGGGCCGAAGGAAGCGCGGCGGCGTCCTCCTGTTGCCGATGCCGGCAGGCGTGCCCGAGAAGATGAGGTCGCCGGGCATGAGCGTGACGACGGCGGACAGCCGCGCCATCAGCTCGGGGATGTCGTAGATCATCCGCGCCGTCCTGCTGTCCTGCATCGTCTCCCCGTCGATCGCGCACGAGATCGCGAGATCCGTCGGGTCGGGCACCTCGTCGAGCGTGACGATCCACGGCCCGGTGGGGGAGAAGCCCGGATGCGACTTCGCGAGGGAGAACTGCGGCTTGCTGCCCTCGAGCTGGGCGACCCGCTCGGACAGGTCCTGGCCGACCATGAGGCCCGCGACGTGGTCCCACGCCTCGTCGCGGTCGATCGCGTGGCCGCCCAGGCCGATCACGACGACGAGCTCGACCTCCCAGTCGACGTGGCCCTCGGGCAGATCGACCGTCGCGTCGGGGCCCGTGAGGCTCGACGCGAACTTCGTGAACGTCACGGGCATGCTGTCGGGCGGGTAGCCGGCCTCGTCCGCGTGCTCGCGATAGTTCACGCCGATCGCGAAGATCTGCGCGGGTCGGGGGACCGGCGGGCCCAGGCGTGCGGGATCCACCGGTGCTGCCGCATCGTCCCCAGCCGCCGCATCGTCCTGGCCGAGCGTCTCCGCCCAGGCGACGAAGGCCTCCCAGTCGGCGAAGGCCGACATCGGGTCGGGGCCGAAGCGTCCGTCGGACGCGGCGGCGACGTCGACCGCCGCCCCGTCCCCCGTGATGAGGGCGAGGCGACCGTCGAGGTTGGCGACTCTCACCAGTCGACCCTCTGCGGCGCCGGCTCGCCGTGCGCCTCCTCCCAGGAGACGACCTTGTTGCGCAGCGTGCCGATGCCCTCGATCTGAGCCTCGACGACGTCGCCGGGCTGGAGATAGAAGTCGAAGGGGTTGGGCTGCACCGCCGCGACGCCCGAGATGGTGCCCGTGGTGATGAGGTCGCCCGCGGAGTAGATCTGGGGAGAGTGGTACGCGACCAGGTGCGGCCACAAGATGCGGGTCTTGTTGGTGTTGCCCTGCTGGCGGACCTCGCCGTTGACGCGCAGCTCCATGGCGAGGTTGTGCATGTCGGGGATCTCGTCCTTCGTGACGATCCACGGGCCGATGGGGCAGAACGTATCGATGCCCTTCGAGAAGGAGAACACTCCCGACTCCATCTCCTTGCGCTGGATGTCGCGCGCCGTGATGTCGTTGAACACCGTGAAGCCCGCGATGTAGTCCTCGGCCTCCTCGGGGCCGAAGAACTTTCCCGACTTGCCGATGACGATCGCGAGCTCGAGCTCGTAGTCGAGCTCCTTGGTCAGCCCCTCGGGGTAGACGATGTCGTCGTCGGGGCCGATGATCGCGTCGAGGTTCTGGAAGAAGACGATGCCCTTGTGGACCGGGTGCGACCAGTCGACTGCGGTGAGCTCGTTGTGGTGATCGATGAAGTTGCCCGCGGTGTGGAAGAACTTCTTGGGGTGGATCGGTGCGCGCAGGCGCACGTCCTCGTAACGCAGGCGCTCGCCGGTCTCGCCGACCTTGCCCTCGCGTTCGAAGTACTCGCGCGTGGACGGGACGTCGAGCTCGATGACGACGCCCTCCTCGAGCTCGAGGCGGCCGACGCGGCCCTCGTCGAAGGTGATGAGCTTCATGGATGTCTCCTGTTCGATCCGGGGCGTGCGCCTACGCGCCGACCATGTTGAATCCGCCGTCGGCGAGCATGTAGCCGCCCGTGAGGTGCGCCGACTCGTCGGTCGCGAGCCACAGGCACGCGCCCGCGACGAACTCGGGCGGAGGGATGTGTCCCATCGGGGTCTGCGAGATGAGCACCTCGCGGCGGCCGCTCTTCCAGTCCTCGCGCTGCAGAAGACGCTCGGTCTCCATGAAGCCGGGGGCGAAGGTGTTCACGCGCACGGCGGGGGCGAACGCCTTCGCGTAGGACTTGGTGATGCCGAGGATCGCGTACTTGGCCGCGGCGTACTGGGGTGCGCGGGGCGAGCCCTTGACGACGACCGTCGAACCGACGTTGACGATCGCGCCGTGGCCCTGCTCGAGCATGCGGGCGCCGAACTCGTGGGTCATGAGCAGGGTGCCCTTGACGTCGACGTCGATCACCGCGTCGAGGGCCTCCTGGGTGAGCTCCTTCCACGACATCTGCTCGCTCGAGACGTCGCCCACGTTGTTGACGAGCACGTCGAGCGTCCCGAAGGCCTCCCACACCTCGTCGGCCATGCGCTTGATCTGGTCCCAACTGATGATGTCGGCCTGGACCAGGATGCCGTCGCTGCCGGCCTCGCGGACCCTGGCGAGCGTGTGCTCCGCGCCGGCCTTGGAGCTGCGGTAGTGGATGGCGACCTTGGCGCCCTCCTGGGCGGCGCGGACGGCGATCTCGGCGCCGAAGCCCGTGCCTGCGCCCGTCACGAGCACGGTCTTGCCCGCGAACCGGGGGAAGATGTCGGTCATTGCTTCGTCTCCTTACACTTCATTGTGTAAAAGCAGGTTTCGGTGATTAAATCTATGGCGGTAGTCGGGGTGCGTCAACCGCAACCCGCCGCACGACCCGAACGGAGCAGTTCATGGCGAGGATTCCCGCCCTGGCGCCCGGCGCGCTCGACGAGGCGCAGGCGTCGCTTTACGAGGCGATCGCCGGCGGGCCGCGCGCCGCGGGGCCCCAGCACTTCGCGCTCACGCGCTCCGACGGGTCCCTGCGCGGGCCCTTCAACGCGATGCTGCTCGCGCCGGATCTCGGGGCCGCGCTGCAAGCGGTCGGTTCCGCGCTGCGCTACCGCGGCGCGCTCCCGGATCGTGCGCGCGAGATCGCGATCCTGCTGGTCGCGGCTCGGTGGGGCAGCGGGTTCGAGCGCGAGGCGCACGAGGCGGTCGGCGCGGCGTGCGGGCTCGCGCCCGACGAGCTCGTGGCGCTGCGCGCCCAGGACGCGACCGTGTTCGAGGGGGTCGACGGCGTCGTCGCTCGCGTGGCGCTCGCGCTCCTCGACGGCGACCTGGACGATGCGGTCTGGGCGGAGGCCGACGCCTCGCTGGGGGCGGCGGTCGTCTTCGAGCTCACGACGCTCGTCGGGTACTACGCGACGCTCGCGCTCCAGCTCCGCGTGTTCCGGGTCGAGGGCTGACGGCGTGCGCCCCATTGCTGGACCTCGGCAAGCGAGATAGCGTTTCGTTCTATGAAAGCAGGGGGTTCCGTGAAAGCGACTGAGGACGAGAAGGCGGGCAACCGCTACCGGATCGAGGCGCTCGCCAAGGGTCTCGACGTGCTGAGGCTCTTCGACGAGACCGTCACGGGCCTCAAGCTGCGCGAGATCAGCGAGCTCACCGGCATCCCGATGCCGACGGCCTTCCGCGTCGTCGCGACGCTCGAGGAGGAGGGGTTCGTCGAGCGCCTCGAGGACGGCACGGTGCGGCCCGGCGTCGCGGTCCTCACGCTCGGCTCGGCCGCGCTGCGAGGCTCGAGCCTCGTGCAGGCCGCCGAGCGGCCGCTGCGCCGCCTCGCTGAGGGCACGGGGGAGACCGTCAACCTCGGCGTGCTGCTCGGCGACCACGTGCTGTACCTGGTGCGGCTGCGCAACTCGGACCTCGTGACCGCCAACGTCCAGGTCGGCTCCACGCTGCCGGCCGCCTACACGAGCATGGGCAAGCTGCTGCTCGCCTACCTGCCCGAGTCCGAACGGCACGAGGTCCTGCGCGACCACGACTTCGCGGCCGCTGCCGGCCCCAACGCCGTGGACTCGCTCGACGCGCTCGACGCCGATTGCCTCGCGATCCGCACCGAGGGCTACGCCGTGCAGGACCAGGAGGTCGCGATCGGGCTGCGGTCCGTGTCGGTTCCCGTCTTCGGCGTCGGCGGGACGCCGGTCGCGGCCATCAACATCGCGGTCGCGGCCAACCGTCACAGCGCCGACGAGCTCCGAGGGCCGCTCCTCGAGTCGCTGCGCGCGACCGCCCAGGAGATCTCGCTCAGGCTCTCGGCCGGCTGACGCGTTCGGTGTGACGGCGTTGCCGGTCACGGCTCTGTGACGCGGAGGCAGAACTCGATCGCCGTCTCCAGCAGGGCGTCACGGTCGACCTCGCCCTGCCAGAGATGTCCTGCGCCTGGCACCAGTGTCAGCCGCGCGTCGCAGCCCGCGGCGAGCAGCGCCTCGGCGAGCGCCACGCTCTGCGCGGGCGGCACCGCGCCGTCGTCCGTGCCGTGAGTGATGTGGAACGGGGGCGCGCCCGCTCGCACGTGCGTGACCGGGCTCGCGTCCCTCGCGCGCGCGATGTTCGCGCCGACGGCGTGGCCGAGCCACCCGGCCTCGCGGTTGGCGGGGTCATCGAGCGCGCCCTCGGACTCGGCGAGGGCCACCAGATCGGAGGGTCCGTACCAGTCCACGACCCCGACCACGCCTTCGCGTGCCGCCGGATCGTCGTGCAGGGCGACGAGCGCTGCGAGCGTCGCTCCCGCGGACTCGCCCCACAGCACGATGCGCGAGACATCGATGTCGAGCTCCTCCGCGTGGTCCCGCACCCACGACAGGGCGGCGGCCACGTCGTCCACCTGGGCGGGGAAGCACGCCTCGCCGCTCAGCCGATAGTCGACCGACGCGACCGCGAGCCCCGCCGCCGCGATGCGCGCGAACGGGTCGGGTCCCGGCATCGTCGGCGTGAGCGTGGCTCGGCTTCCCACCCTCCACCCGCCACCGTGCACGAACACCACGACGGGCGCGCCTGGGACGGGGGCAGGGTAGAGGTCGAGGGACAGGGGTCGGTAGCCGACCGGCTCCGCGAACACCACATCGCGGAGCGCGGTCGACTCCCGTGGCTCGGTCTTCACCGAGCTCAGTCCTCGAGGAAGTTGTAATCGGGGCGGAACACCGTCCCGTAGAGCTCTCCCGCGGTCCTCATCTGATCGACGGTCGGGATGAAGAACTCGTTCGGCGTCGGGATGCCGGGCTTGTCGGTGGGGCGGCCCATCGCGTGGAAGAAGCGCGCGAAGCCCGCGGAGCTGACGCCCATGATCTTGGAGGTCGCCTCCATGCGGAACGCGTGGATCGTGCCCTTCGGGACATAGCCGAAGCCGCCTGCCGTGAGCACGCGGTCGTCCTTGAAGCCCTGCTCGTCGTCCATCCACAGGTGGACCGCGCCGTCGATGATGAAGAAGATCTCGTGAGTGAACGGGTGGATGTGCGCGGGGATGATGTCGCCCGCGTTGCCCTCGCAGCTGAAGACGTCGTACTGGTCGTCCGTCTCGTCGCCGGTCAGCAGGATCGTGAACAGCGTGTCGAAGACGACCGACTTCTCGCCCTCGCCGTTGTCGAGGTAGAAGGGCTTGGGGCTGCCGGGGAGGATCCCGGTGTGCTGAGGTGCAAGCGTGCTGGAGTCGTTCGGGGACATCGACCCAACCTCCTTGTGGGGTTCAGGGGCGACGCCGTTGTCGCCCCGGTGGCACCAGCATGGCCGGGTGCACAGGCGAACGGAAGTACGTCCTCCTTAACGATCGTGAGGTGTTCCCTAACGATCCGCCGTGGACGTCCCGGGCGCGCCGCCCGCGGCCCAGGCGCGACGCGCCTCGGTCTGCGCGATCCTGGCGAAGCTCTCCGCGATCTCCGTGCGCTGAGCACGCGTGCACAGGAGCACCGTCGCGGGCTCGATGTCCCGGATCGGCACGAACGCGAGCGTCGGCCTGGGGAAGTGCGACGCCGCAGACGCTGCGGCGATGTTCACGCCCACGCCCGCCTCGACGAGATCGAGGATGCCCTCGATGTCGTTCGCGTGCGCACCGATGCGTGGGTGGCTCCCATCCGGCCGAGGGTCGACGAGCCACCACGCGAGCGCGGCGCGGTCGGCGCCGGAGGCCGCGATGAAGGTCTCGTCCGGGATCTCGTCGATCGAGATGGAGTCCCGGTCGGCGAGCGGGTGGCCGGACGGGACGACGAGCACGCGCGGCTCGGTCCAGAGCGGGCTCGTGCTCACGAGGGCGGGGTCGTGCTCGAGTGGGGCCGCGGCGAGGACCACGTCGACGCGATCCGCCAGGAGCTCCGACACGACCTCGAAGAATCCGACGCGCCGCATCTCGAGCCGCAGGTCGGGGATCGACCTGACCGCGTTCATGATGGTCGCGGTGAGCGGCGCGGCGCCGGCCGCGACCACGCCGATGCGGAGCGTCGGCCCCGTGGCCGCGCGCTGCCGCTCCGCCCACCCGCACAGCTCGTCGTGAGCATCGATGACCTTCGCCGCGTACGGCACGAGGGAGGCGCCGAGGCCCGTGAGCGCGACCGAGCGCGACGTGCGCTCGAACAGCTGGCCGCCGACCGACCGCTCGAGCCCCGCGATCTGCTGGCTCAGCGAGGGCGAGGAGATGGAGAGCCTCTCCGCGGCGCGCCCGAAGTGGAGCTCCTCGGCGAGCACGCTGAAGTACCTCAGGGTGTGGATCGCGACGTCCACGGTGATCCTCCGCACTCGAGGCATCGTCGCCTCGATCGTGAGGAACAGCCTATCCGCGCGGGCGCATTCCCACGAGCGAGACCGTTCAGCCCGCCGGACGTCCGACGCCGCGGTCGGCGATCAGCCTGCCCACGGCGTGCGCCTGCTCGAGCAGGATCCGCCCGATCTCCGGCCTCCGATCGGGTCCGAAGCGCGACTCGACGCCCGTGGCGGACAGCGCCCACGCGGGTCGGCCGGACGCGTCGAAGATCGCTGCGGCCATCCCCCAGCTGCCCTCGACGATGAGCCCAGGGTTGACGACATAGCCGGTGCGGCGAGCGCTCTCGAGGCGCTCGCGCAGGGCGTCGGCCGAGTGCGCAGGGCCCCACGCGGCCGCAAGGTCGGCCCGCGCGAGATAGGCCTCGCGCTCGGCGGCGGGGGACATCGCAAGGATGGCCAGGCCGGCCGAGGCGACGCCCAGCGGGAAGCGGATGCCCTCGTAGAGCACGTGCGAGCGCAACGGGAAGGATCCCTCCTCGCGCAGCAGGCACACGGTCTCGTCGCCTCGACGGGCCGAGAGGAAGGCGCTCTCGCCCGTGTGCCGGGCGACCTCGCGCACCGCGCCGGACGCGAGCGCCGTGATGTCGTAGCGCTCCGCCGCCACGGAGCCCAGGATGTACGCCTCCGGTCCGAGCAGCCATCCGCGGTCAGGGTCGCGGTCCACGAGCCCCTCGGCGGCGAGCGCCGCGAGCAGACGATGCGTGGTCGGCCGGGTCAGGTGCGTGGCCTCGGCGACGCGTGAGGTCGGCAGCGGCGCTCCCGCGCTCGCGCTGAGCGTGCGCAGCACGGCGCCGATCCGCGCGACGACCTGCGCTCCCTGCTCGGCCATGCGCGCCCTCCCCGTTCGTCCACAATGTGGTCTCGTGCCGCGTCTCTGACCACATCGTGTCATGTCATTGACGTGTCCTCTACTGCGAACTAGCGTCCGAGGAATCCACGATGTGGTCAGACAAAGGAGTCGGGCGTCATGGGAAAGCTGTACGGGAGCGCGGCCGAGGCCGTCGCGGACGTGGTGCAGGACGGTCAGATCATCGCCGTCGGAGGGTTCGGGCTCAGCGGGAACCCCACCGACCTGATCGAGGCGCTGCGGGACACGGGCGCGCGTGACCTCACCATCGTGAGCAACAACATGGGGGTCGACGGCAAGGGCCTGGGCGTGCTCCTCGAGGCGGGGCAGGTCCGCAAGGTCGTCGCCTCGTACGTCGGCGAGAACAAGCTCTTCGCCGAGCAGTATCTCGCCGGCCGGCTCGACGTGGAGTTCGCGCCCCAGGGGACGCTCGCGGAACGGATGCGAGCCGGAGGCTCCGGGATCGCGGGCTTCTACACGCGCACCGGCGTCGGCACTCCGGTCGCCGAGGGCAAGCCGACCTCCGTGTTCGACGGCGTCGAGTACGTGCTCGAGCGCGGCATCGTCGCCGACGTGGCCTTGGTCAAGGCTCACCGCGCCGACACCGCGGGCAACCTCAGGTACCGCTTCACGGCGCGGAACTTCAACCCGCTCGCGGCGATGTCCGGTCGCGTGACGATCGCGGAGGCCGAGGAGGTCGACCCGCATCCGCTCGACCCCGACACGGTCGAGACCCCTGGCATCTTCGTGCAGCGCCTCGTGCGCTGCGCGCCGCGCGTCAAGGACATCGAGCAGCGCACGACGAGGGAGGCCTGACATGCCGTGGACGCGTGACGAGATGGCGGCCGTCGCCGCCGAGGAGCTCGAGGACGGCCAGTACGTGAACCTCGGGATCGGCATCCCGACGCTCGTGGCGAACCACCTGCCACCCGGCGTGAGCGTGACGCTGCAGAGCGAGAACGGGATGCTCGGCATGGGACCGTTCCCTCTTGCCGGGGACGAGGACGCCGACCTCATCAACGCGGGCAAGCAGACCGTGACGGTGCTTCCCGGGGGAAGCTTCTTCGACTCGGCGACCTCGTTCGCGATGATCCGTGGCGGTCACGTCGACGCCGCGATCCTCGGCGCGCTGCAGGTCTCCCAGGCGGGCGACCTCGCGAACTGGACCATCCCGGGCAAGCTCGTCAAGGGCATGGGCGGAGCGATGGACCTGGTCGCGGGCACCAAGCGGGTCGTCGTCATCACCGACCATGTCGCGAGGGACGGATCGCCGAAGATCGTCGAGCAGTGCACCCTCCCGCTCACCGGCGTCGGGGTCGTCGACCGCATCGTCACCGACCTGTGCGTCCTCGACGTGGTCGACGGCTCCCTGGTGCTGCGCAGGCTCGCCCCCGACGTCACCGAGCAGCAGGTCGTCGAGTCGACGGGGGCTCCGGTGCGCATCGAGCTGGAGGTCGCGTGAGCGTCGTCATCGCGGGCTACGCCCGCACGCCGTTCGTGAAGTACTGCGGGCAGTTCGCGCGTATCCCAGCGACGGCGCTGGGTGCTCACGCGGCCGCGGCGGCGCTCGAACGCGCTGGACTGGCGCCCGCTTCCGTGGACCGGGTGGTCGCGGGCCAGGTGCTCCAGGGAGGCGTCGGTCAGAACCCCGCTCGCCAGGCCGCGGTCGGCGCGGGCGTGCCGATGACCACGCCCGCATCGACGCTCAACGTCGTGTGCCTGTCCGGCACCGAGGCCGTCGCTCAGGGCGCGCGGCTCATCGAGACAGGCGAGGCCGACGTCGTCCTCACGATCGGCATGGAGTCCATGACGCTCGCGCCCCACGCGTACGCGGGGTCGCGCATGGGCGCGAGGTACGGAGCGATCGAGCTGCTCGACACCATGGCTCACGACGGCCTCACCGACGCGTTCGAGCATCGGGCGATGGGTGTCTCGACCGAGGAGCACTCGGAGCGCTACGACCTCACCCGCGAGGAGCAGGACGCGTGGGCCGCCGAGTCCCATCGACGGCTCGCAGACTCGTCCGCATTCCAGGCCCAGGAGATCGCCCCGCTCGAGCCCAAGCCTGGGGCGGAGGCGGTGACGGCCGACGATGGGGTGCGGCCGGGGACGACGGTCGAGTCGCTCGCCCGCCTCCGACCCGCGTTCGGAGGGCGCGGCACGATCACGGCCGGCAACGCGTCCCAGATCTCCGATGGCGCCGCCGCGCTCGTGCTCGCCCGGGAAGGCGTGGCCCCGAATCCGCTCGCGCGCGTCGTGTCCTGGGCGCTCGTCGCGGGGCCCGACGTCTCGCTCCACGTCCAGCCGGCCAACGCTGCACGCGCGGCGCTCGAGCGCGCCGGAAGGACAGTGGACGATGTGGCGGCCTGGGAGATCTCGGAGGCGTTCGCCGCGGTGTCGCTCGCGTCGACCAGGAGCCTCGGCGTCGATCCCGCGCTCGTCAACGCGCACGGGGGAGCGATCGCGCTCGGTCACCCGATCGGAGCGTCGGGAGCACGCATCGTCGGCACGGTCGCGCGGACCGCTGCGGCGGCGGGAGCGGGCGCGCTCGGCGTCGCGGCGATCTGCGGCGGCGGGGGCCAGGGCTCCGCGGTCGTCGTGGAGGCGCTCTGACCGGTCAGGACGCAGGGCGTCACGAGACGGTTCGTGCCGTGGTCGGCTGCTCGGGGATGCGCGCGGGAGCGCCGGGCGACTCCGTGGCCCACCACGCAGCGAGCAGGCCGAGCTTCTCCGCCGACGCAGATCCGGGCGCGGCGGCGTAGACCGTGAGGGACAGATCCTCGTCCGCGGGGAGCGCGAGCGTGTTGTACTCGAGCTCGAGCATGCCTACCTCAGGGTGGTTCACCCGTTTGATCCCCTCGATGTGGAGGCGCACGTCGTGCCGGGCCCACCGCACGCGGAACTCCTCGGAGCGAGTCGACAGTTCGCCGACCAGGTCCGTGATCTCCTTGTCGAAGGGATTGCGGCCGGCCACCGTGCGCAGGCTCGCGACCGACGAGTCGGCGATGTCCTCCCAGTCCGGGTAGAACTGGCGCGCGCTCGGATCGAAGAAGATGTAGCGGGCGTAGCTCACCCGTTCGCCCATCGCCCGGTACAGGGGGTCGTACAGGGCACGTGCGAGGGCGTTCGTCGCGACGATGCCGGAGGTGCGGTCGCCGAGCACGGCCGCTCCGGTGGACACCGAGTCGAGCAGGTGAAGCAGGCTCGGGCGGATCGACGTCCGCGGGGCAGCGCGCTTGCGCGCCCTGGCGCCCGCGTTCGCGGTGCGCGCGAGGTCGAACAGATGGCGGTGTTCGGCCTCGGAGAAGCGCAGCGCGGACGCGATCGCCTCGAGCACCTCGTCCGAGACGCCTCGCAGGTCCCCGCGCTCGAGCTTCGTGTAGTACTCGACGCTGACCCCGGCGAGCACCGCGACCTCGCCGCGCCGCAGCCCCGGCACCCGGCGATTGCCCGCGGAGGGCAGTCCGACCATCTCCGGGGTCACCTTCGCACGGCGGCTCACCAGGAACTCGCGCACCTCGTCTCGGGAAGTCATGAGACCCACGGTACGTGCCGCATCGTCCCGGAAGGGGGTACTGGTGGTGCCACCCCTGACAGCACCTGGTTCATGTGCGCGAGCCGACGTGAACTTGAGTCATGACCAGTTCAGATCAGACCCCGATGCAGAAGATGATGGGCGGATTCGCCCCGACGTTCGTAGGGCTGACGGATGACGTCCTCTTCGGAAAGGTGTGGTCGCGCACCGACGAGCTGTCCCCACGTGACCGCAGCCTCGTGACCATCACGAGCCTCGTGACCGCGGGCAGCATCGAGCAGCTCAAGGCGCACATCCCGATGGGGATCGCCAACGGCCTCACCGAGGACGAGGTCGTCGAGGCCATCACGCACGTCGCGTTCTACACGGGGTGGCCGCGCACCGTGTCCGCGCTCACCCTCGCCAAGCAGCTGTTCGCACAGCACCAGTAGAGGAGCACCTCATGCAGATCCTTCCCACGATTCCGACCATCAAGAATCCGTCCGAGCAGTTCGCGGGCGACGTGTGGCTCGACGTCATCGCGCCGCCGCAGAGCGACGCGCAGCGCGCGTTCGTCGGCACCGTCCGCTTCGGGCCGCACGCGCGCACCGCGTGGCACTCGCACGCGCGAGGTCAGTTCCTCCACGTGACCGAGGGCACCGCGTACTTCGGCGACCGCGACGGCAACCTCATCGAGGTCCGCGCTGGCCAGACGCTGTACACGCCTCCGAACGAGGACCACTTCCACGCTGCGGGTGACTGCTTCATGCAGCACATCGCGGTGGTCGAGAACGCGGACAACCCCGCGGAGTCGACCATCTGGAAGGAGCACGTCGCCGACGAAGACCTGCCCGGCGCTCGCTGATCCCCTCCCGCATCGTCCCTGATACACCCCACCCCTAGGAGAACCACGCCTCATGAAGGCCACCTACATGTACGGCGCCGGCGATGTCCGCATCGTCGACGTCCCCAAGCCCGTCATACAGCAGCCGACCGACGCGATCGTGCGCACCGTGCGCGCGTGCGTCTGCGGCTCCGACCTGCACCCCTACCACTCGCTGCCCGCCATGGAGCAGGGGCTGTCGATGGGCCACGAGCTCATCGCGGTCGTCGAGGAGGTCGGTGCTGATGTGAAGACCTTGAAGAAGGGCGACTTCGTCGTCGTCCCGTTCGCGTTCCAGGACAATACGTGCGTGTTCTGCCAGGAGGGCATGCAGACCGCGTGCGTCCACGGCGGCTGGTACGGAACTCCGCAGGCGGACGGCCTCCAGGCCGAGTACGCCCGCATCCCGCAGGCCGACGGCTCGGCCGTGGCCGTGCCGGGCGTCGACCCCGAGACCGCATCCGAGGATCTGCTCAAGTCGCTGCTCGCGCTGTCCGACGTCTACCTGACCGGCTTCCACGCCGCATACATGGCGAAGATCGAGGCGGGTCAGACCGTCGCGGTCGTCGGCGACGGCGCCGTGGGCCTGTCCGCCGTGCTCGCCGCCAAGCAGCTCGGCGCCGGCAAGGTCATCCTCATGGGCCGCCACGAGGACCGCACCGACCTCGGCCGCGAGTGGGGCGCCACCGACGTGGTCGCCGAGCGCGGCGCCGAGGGCGTCACCAAGGTGATGGAGCTGACGAACGGCGAGGGCGCCCACGTGGTGCTCGAGGCCGTCGGCCACATGCCTGCTTACGAGCAGTCGTACGGGATCGTCCGACCCGGAGGCGTCATCTCCCGCGTGGGCGTGCCGCAGTACGAGGAGGCTCCCATCGGGTTCGGCTCGCTGTTCGGCAAGAACGCCCGCCTCGCCGGCGGCCCCGCACCCGTGCGCGCCTACCTCGAGGACGCGATCCAGCAGGTGCTCGATGGCACGATCGACCCCGGCAAGGTGTTCGACCGCGTCGTGGGTCTGTCCGAGGTGCCGGCTGCGTACGCCGCCATGGATGCGCGCGAGTCCCTCAAGGTGATGGTCGACCCGGCGCTGTGACCTGGACGCGGGCGCGGCACACCCCCCATGCCGCGCCCGCGTTCCGGAAGCCCGGTGCCCCGCCGAGAGGCGCGGCGCCGGGCGTTCCCGCATCCTGAAACTCGAAGAAGGGACACCGACATGACTGCCTGGTCCGCCGACGAGCTCGCGCGCATCGGCGGCGCGAGCGAGCTCCTCATCACCTCCCGCCGTGCCGACGGCACGCTGCGGGGCTTCGTCACCATCTGGGTCGCCCGCGAGGGCGACGACATCTACGTCCGTTCCGCGCACGGCTTCGACAATCCGTGGTTCCGACGCGCTCGGCGTTCGGGCGCCGGCCGCATCGTCGCCGGGGGAGTCGAGCGCGACGTGACGCTCTCTCTGGTGCCTGAGGACGACGCGGTGCAGACCCGCATCGACGATGCGCTCCACGCCAAGTACGACAGGTACGGGCCGGTGTATGTCGGGGCGATCACGGGTGAGTCGACCTACCTGGGAACGTTCCGCGTCGTCCCCGCCTAGCAGGGGTCCCTCCGCTACGGTGAAGGCTCAGGGGCCGATGCGTCCCGATGCCACGAGGGGAAGAGCATGGACGTCACGATCACCTCCGGACCCGCATTCGCGATCGGGTACATCGCGGTGCCGCCGGGAGGCAGCGTCCGGGTCGAGGCCGGCGCGATGGCGATGACCCGCGGTGACATCGCCATCGAGACCTCCACGCGAGGCGGCTTCATGGCGGGCCTCAAGCGCACGCTCGGCGGCGAGAGCTTCTTCGTCAACGACTTCCACTCCGGGTCGGGCGGACAGGTCGGCGTCGCCGCTGCGCTCCCGGGCGACATGGTCGAGGTCTCGCTCGACGGGACGGGGTCGCTGCTCGTTCAGTCCGGGTCCTGGATCGCGTCCGACCCGGCGATCCAGGTCGACTCGTCATGGGGAGGCGGGCGTTCGTTCTTCTCGGGAGAAGGGCTGATCCTGCTGCGCTGCTCGGGCGTGGGAGAGGTGCTGCTCGCCTCCTACGGAGCGATCCAGAGCGCCACTCTCGCTGCGGGAGAGCGGATGACGCTCGACACCGGGCATGTGGTCGCGTTCGACGACACCGTCCAGTACGGCGTCCGCAAGGCAGGCAGCTGGAAGTCCACCATCCTCGGAGGCGAGGGCCTCGTCACGGACTTCATCGGTCCCGGACGGGTGTGGTTGCAGACGCGCTCGAGCGGCGACCTCATCGACTGGATCCGCCGGGTCAACCCTCAGAGCAACAACTAGCGCGACGGCCGGCGGCCGCGACGCGACCGTGTCGGCGGCTCGGACGGGGCGTCCGCCTCGGTCGCTGTGCGCCTGAGATCCCCGTCACATCCGCTGTCGCCGTGCGCCCGCGATCCTCCACGCTGTCACCATGCCGCCGATAGGCAGGGCAGACGACGAAAGGAGCAAGCCCATGAGCGACGAGTCCACCGACCGGCCCACGATCTCCGTGTGGCGAGTGCTCGCGTCCGCGCACGAGCTCACCGCGGAGCAGCAGGCGCTGCTGATCGCGACGCACACCGTGCACGTGCCCGCAGACCAGGCCGCCTGAAGCGGGAGCGGCCCGCGTCTCAGTCCTCGTCCAGCGAGGAGGCATCCACGGCGTCGCCCAGCTGCGGGCCGCGAAGGCTCTGGCTGCGCAGGTACTTGCGGTCGTCGTTCGCGTACGCGTAGTAGTAGCCGATCAGCAGGCCACCGCCGATGAAGTTGCCGACGAGCACGATCGCGAGGTTGCCGAGCGCGAGGCCGACATCGATGCCGTCCTTCATGCCGACCACCGTGAACAGGACCGTGTTCGCGACCGAGTGCTCGAAGCCCACGAACGCGAAGATGAACACGCTCATGATCATCGCGAGCGACTTCATGAAGTCGTCCTTGATGAGGCCGTTGTAGACCAGCAGCATCGCCAGGTTGATCATGAAGTTGCACAGCACCGCGCGGACGAACAGGTCGCCCCAGCCGGCGGCGCCCTCCGACAGGTAGCCGAGCTTGACGTCGACGCTGTGCTGCATCTGCTCGCCGACAGCGCCATCGCCCAGGCTCGAGAAGTAGACCATGAGCGCCACGACGATCCCGCCCACGATGTTCCCGCCGTAGCACAGCAGCAGGATGCGGGTCGCCCTCCAGGGTGTGGTGCGACGGTAGTACGCGCCGATCGAGACGATCATCATGTTCGACGTCAGCAGCTCGGACTTCGAGTAGTAGATGAAGACCAGCGCGAAGCCGAAGATGAGCGCGCCGACGATCTTGCCGATGTCGACGAGCGAGCCGTCGCCGACGCCCGCGAACGCTGCCAGCACCGTGTAGTTGGTGACGTACATGATCCCGATGAGGAGGCCCGCCATGGCCGCCCTCATGAGATAGATGCGTGCCAGACCGCCGCTCATGGTGGTCTTGGTCTCCAGCGCGTCGAGCACCGTCGAGATGAAGTGCTTTCCCGGGAACAGCTGACTGGTATCGGCCATGGCACCCACGCTACCGACAGTGCGTGCCGCGTGCCGGGATGGACGCACTATCGGGCCTGGCTAACGCTCCTCGTCGTCGCCCTCCTGGGTGACAGGGGACCAGTCCGGGCCCGGCGCGGAAGCGTCGTCCTGCTCCGAGCCCGCCTCGGCGCCGGGGGCATCCTCGGGCTCCTGCGCGTTCTCGGCCGCGGGCTCGTCGTCCTCGGCCGCCGGCCCGGCGAGCACCTCGTCGAAGTCGGGGGCGGTGGACTCGTCTGCGGGCGCCTCGTCTGTGGCCAGCTCATCGGCGGACGCCTCGTCCGGGGCGTCGGCGGACGACTCGTCTGCGGCGGAGTCCGCGTCATCTCCCTCGTCGAGTCGTGTCGCGTCAGGCGCTTCCTCTGCCGCGACGGGCTCCGGCTCCTCCGGCGCGTCCTCCGCCTCGGGGGGCTCCGCGCCGACGGCAGTCTCGTCCTCGTCGTCGGGGACCGCGGAGAATCCCGCCGCGACCGTCGCGAGCAGCCGCGCGCCGTAGCCCGTCGCGCCCGAGGGGCGCCACGCGTCGTCCTCCTCGGTCTGCATCGTGCCGGCGATGTCGATGTGCGCCCACGGCGTGTGGTCGACGAACTCCTGCAGGAACAGCGCCGCCGTCGTCGCGCCGGCGTAGGGCCCGCCGATGTTCGCGATGTCCGCGATCTTCGAGTCGATGAGCTTGCGGTACCTCTTCTCGAGCGGCATGCGCCAGACCTGCTCGTCGACCGCGGCGGCGGCGGCCTCGACCTGCGCGGCCATGTCGTCGTCGTTGGCGAAGAACGCGGCACGCGACTTGCCGAGCGCCATGAGCGCCGCGCCGGTGAGGGTCGCGATGTCGATCACGGCGTCGACTTCGGCCTCGACCGCGAGCGACAGGCCGTCCATGAGGACCAGGCGGCCCTCGGCGTCGGTGTTCTTGACCTCGACCGTCTTGCCGTTGCGCGCGACGAGCACGTCCCCGAGCTTGGTCGCGGACCCCGAAGGCATGTTGTCGGTGCACATGAGCCACGCCGACACCTTGGCCTTCACGCCCAGGTCGGCGAGCGCGGTGAAGGCTCCGAGCACCGCGGCGGCGCCGCCCATGTCGATCTTCATGAGCAGGTGCATCGGGTCGGAGGGCTTGAGGCTGATGCCGCCCGAGTCGTACATGATGCCCTTGCCCACCATGCCGAGGTGGCCGATGACCTCGCCCTCGGGGTTGTAGGTGAGCACGATGAGGCGCGGCTCCTCGGCGCTGCCGGCGTTGACGCCCAGCAGGCCCCCGCACCCCATCTCCGCGAGCTCCTCCGGGCCGAGAGCGTCGACCTCGAAGCCGTAGCGGTCGCCGAGCTGCTCCGCGACCTCTCCCATGCGGGTGGCCGTGAGGATCCCGGCGGGCGTGTTGGCGAGGTCGCGCGCGACGACCGCGGCGCGGATCGTCGGCGCGGCCGCGGCGACGCCAGCCTCGATCGCCTCGCGAGACCCGCCGTCGACGAAGACGCCCAGGGCCTCGAGCGGAAGGCACTTCGCCTCGTTCTTGAGCGCGGTGTAGCGGTAGCGCCCCAGGATGGCGCCCTCCACCAGGGACGATGCGGCGGCCGCGGGGTCCAGGTCGGTGGCCGCGACGGCGACGGTCAGGTGCCCCGACTCCTTCGCGAGCACGCGAGCGGCGACCGCCGCCGAGTCGCGGATCGTGTCGAGGCTCACCTCGTCGGCGGACCCGATCCCGGCCAGGATGATCGGCCGGTCGCCGTGGGGGACGACCGCGGTGCTGCCGGCCTCTCCCGTGAAGCCGATGGCTGAGAGGGCGGAGGCATCGACGCCAGGCGCCTTGGCGGGATCGTCGGACGTCACGAGGAAGGCGATCGGCCCCTCCGGGAGGGCGCCGGGCTGAGGCTCCGGCACCGCATCGAGCGAGGAGAGCGGCGCGCTCTCCGGGTCAAGGACATCTTCCGAGGGAGCCATGGACGATCCTTTCCTTCCCCTGCATGCCGACCGGTCTCGTCGTCTTCGACTCTAGCCCCGCGCGGGCCTTTCGCGCCCGGATTTCCCGGGCGTTCGCGGACGCGCCGTCAGTACCCGGCAGGGCTGCGAGCGGTGTAGTGCTCCTCGAGCGAGGCGACCTCCGCGTCGGTGAGCTCCACGTCCACGGCCGCGGCCGCATCGTCCAGGTGATGCGGCTGGGTGGCGCCGACGATGGGTGCGGAGACGACGGGGTTGCGCAGCACCCATGCGAGCGCCACCTGAGCCATCGGGACGCCCCGGTCCGAGGCGATCCTCTCCACCGCTCGCACCACGGGCTCGTCCGCGTCGATGAACGTCGCGTCCGCGACGGCGTCGTTGGTGTTGCGCGAGGTCGTGGTGCCCCAGGGCTTGGTGACCTTGCCCTTCGCGAGCGGCGAGTAGGGGATCGCTCCCACGCCCTGATGAGCGAGCAGGCCCATCATCTCCCGCTCCTCCTCGCGGTACAGCAGCGAGTACTGGTCCTGCATCGACACGAAGCGCGTCCACCCGTTCAGGTCCGCCGCGTGCTGCATCGTCGCGAACTGCCACGCGTGCATCGCCGAGGCGCCGAGATAGCGCGCCTTGCCGGCCTTCACGACGTCATGGAGCGCCTCCATCGTCTCCTCGATCGGGGTCTCGGGGTCGAAGCGGTGGATCTGATAAAGGTCCACGTAGTCGGTGCCGAGCCGCTTCAGGGACGCGTCGATCTGCTCCATGATCGCCTTGCGGGACAGGCCCTGCCCGCCGGGGCCGTCGTGCATCCTGAAGTGGACCTTGGTGGCCAGCACGACCTCGTCGCGAGTGCTGAACTCGCGGATCGCGCGCCCGGTGAGCTCCTCGCTCGCCCCCGCGCTGTAGACGTTCGCGGTGTCCCAGAACGTGATGCCGAGCTCGGCGGCCTGGCGATAGAACGGCGCTGCGTCGTCCCACGCGAGCGCGCCCCACTGGGGGACCGTGGACTCGGGGCTGCCGTAGGTCATGGTGCCGAGCGCGACGCGGCTGATGCGGAGCCCTGAGGATCCGAGTCGGGTGTACTGCATGGCGTTCTCCTTAAGCCTCGGGGATCACGTGATCGAACCACTCGTCGCGCGCGGCCTCGGGGTCCGGGCCGCCGCGCACTCCCGTGTCGAGGGAGTCGATCGCCGCGACCTCCTCCTCGGACAGTGTGAACGAGAGGACGTCGAAGTTCTCGGCGATGCGCGAGGGCGTCACCGACTTGGGGATGGCCGAGCGGCCCTCCTGGAGGTGCCAGCGCAGCATCACCTGGGCGGGCGTCCTGCCGTGCGTCGTCGCGATCGCGGCGATCGTCGCATCGTTCAGCGTGGAGGACCTGCCGTCCGTGAAGCCCGGGTAGAACGTGATGCCTCCGATGGGGGACCAGGCCTGCGTGAGGATCCCATGCGCGGCGTTCGCCTCCTGCGCCTCGCGCTGCTGGAAGTGCGGGTGCACCTCGATCTGGTTCACGGCAGGGACGATGCTGGTCTCGCCGAGCAGTCGCGCCAGGTGGTCGGGCATGAAGTTGCTGACGCCGATCGCGCGCACCTTGCCGTCCGCGTAGAGGGTCTCGAGCGCCTTGTAGGCGGCGACCACCCGCTCCCACCGGGACGGGGCGGGCTGATGCAGGATCAGCAGGTCGAGCTGCTCGACGCCGAGCTTCGCGCTGGCCTTGTCGAACGCGTGGAGCGTCTCGTCGTAGCCGTAGTCGCTGACCCACACCTTGGTCTCGAGGAAGAGGCCCTCGCGGGGCAGGCCCGATGCGGCGATCGCCGCGCCGACGCCCGCCTCGTTGAAGTAGGCCGCGGCGGTGTCGATGTGGCGGTAGCCGACGCGAAAGGCCTCGGCGACCGCGGTCGCGGTCTCGGCGGGCGGTGTCTGGAAGACGCCGTAGCCCAGGGCGGGCATCTCGACGCCGTTGTTCAGGGTGAGAGTGATCATGCGGTCACGGTACGCATGGACGATGCGGGCCAGGGAGGGACTGCCGTTACCCCGAACGGGCGTGCCCCGGTGGAGCCGGTGGGCTTGCCGTCGCGAGGCAGGCACTCGCCGTCCCTCCCTCATCCAGGGCGGTCGCCGTACGGTGATGGCATGACGGACCGGAACGAGATCACCGACTTCCTGCGCAGCCGGCGCGCGCGCATCACGCCGCAGCAGGCGGGGCTGCCCGCCTTCGGCGGCAACCGCCGCGTCCCCGGGCTGCGCCGTGAAGAGGTCGCGATGCTCGCGGGCGTCTCGGTCGACTACTACGTGCGGCTCGAGCGCGGGAACCTTGCAGGCGCCTCCGAGTCGGTCTTGGACGCGCTCGGACAAGCCCTCCAGCTGGACGATGCCGAGCGTGACCACCTGTACGACCTCGCCCGGGCGGCGGGGCCCGCATCGTCCCGTTCCAAGGCGCGACCCGCGTCGACCGTGCGGCCGACGATCCAGGCGATCCTCGACTCGATCTCGGCGCCCGCATGGGTGCGCAACGGGCGGCTGGACCACCTCGCGCACAACCGTGCGTCGCGTGCCCTGTACTCGCCGCTGCTCGACAGCCCCGAGCGTCCGACCAACACCGCGCGGTACGTGTTCCTCGACGAAGGCTCGCGCGAGTTCTTCGTCGATTGGGATCAGGCCGCGGCCGACGTGACCGCGCTGCTGCGCATGGAGGCGGGCAAGCGTCCGCGAGACAAGGCGCTCACGCAGCTGATCGGCGAATTGTCGACCCGTTCCGAGGCGTTCCGCACCCTGTGGGCGCGCCACGACGTCACGTTCCATCGCTCGGGCCGCAAGCGGCTGAAGCACCCCGCCGTGGGCGTGCTCGACCTCGAGTTCGAGGGCATGGAGCTTCCCTCCGATCCCGACCTCACCCTGCTCGTGTACGCGGTCACGCCCGGCACCCCGACCGCCGATCAGCTCACGCTGCTCCAGCACTGGGCCGACGAGCGCGAGGCGCAGGGGCTGCTCGCGGACGTCAGCGGCACCTCGCGCTGAGCTGCGGTGCGCCGCCGGGCGTCAGAACTCGATCATCACCTTGAGCGACTCGCGCTGGTCCATCGCCGCGTAGCCCGCGGGCACGTCCTCGATGCCGATCGTGCGGTCGAAGACCTTGCCGGGGTCGATCACGCCGTTCAGCACGTCCTGGATCGCGTCCTCGAGGTAGGCGCGCACCGGCGCCACGCCGCCCGTGAGCGTGAGGTTGCGGCCGAACAGCGAGCCCCAGCCGACGCCCGCGTCCTCGTACTGCGGCACGCCGACGCGCGAGATCACTCCGCCCGTGCGGGCGATCGAGTGGGACTGGACGTAGGCGGGCATGAGGCCCACGGCCTCGAGCACCACGTGCGCTCCGAGCCCGTCGGTGAGGTCCAGGACCTTCGCGATGCCCTCCTCGCCGCGCTCGGCGACGACGTCCGTCGCGCCCCACGCGAGGCCCAGGTCGGTGCGGTCGGTGTGTCGGCCCATGAGGATGATCCGCTCGGCGCCCATGCGCTTCGCCGCGAGCACTCCCGACAGGCCCACAGCGCCGTCGCCCACCACGGCGACGGTCTTGCCGGGCGCGACCCGGCCCATGAAGGCCGCGTGATAGCCGGTGAGGTAGACGTCGGAGAGCGTGAGGAGCGACTTGAGGAGCGCATCGTCCGCGCTCGCGGCGTCGACGCCGGGAACCTTGACCAGCGTGCCGGACGCCTGGGGGATGCGCGAGTACTCGGCCTGCAGACCGGGAACGCCGTTCGAGCCGTAGTAGCCACCGTGCGGGCACGCGGTGTGGAAGCCGTCGACGCACGTCGGGCACGTGTTGTCGGCGTAGGCGAACGGGACGACGACGAGGTCGCCCTTCGCGACACCCGTCACCTCGGAGCCCAGCTCCTCGACCACGCCGATCTGCTCGTGACCCATGGCCTTCGCGGGAGTGCCCGCGGGCTTCGAGTGGAACGGGTGCAGGTCCGAGCCGCAGATGCAGGAGCGCACCGCGCGCACGATCGCGTCGGTGGGCTCGACGAGCACGGGATCCGGCACGGTCTCCACGCGGACGTCCCCTGCCTCGTACATCACTGCTGCGCGCACTCGTGTTCCTCTCGTCGGGGCGGCCGACGCCGCCAGTGGCACGCTACCCCGGGCGGTGGGGCGCTCATGACCATGCACGGCGGCTCGTCTGCGCCCGTTCCAGTCCGGATGCGCGGCGCACGACCGCCTGCGAACCGCCCGCGGGTGCGAGGATGCTCAGAGGAGAGGAGGCCGAGATGGCCGGCGACGAGGCTCCGGAGCGCCAGCGGTTCCCGCGGGCGGTCTACGACGTGGGCGACGACCCCGACCCGCGTCTCTCGCTCGCCAACGAGCGCACGTTCCTCGCCTGGATCCGCACCGCGCTCGCGCTGCTCGCTGGCGGCCTCGCGCTTGACGCGTTCGAGGTGCCCATCGACGCGACGCTGCGGAGCGTCGCCGCGTTCGCGCTGCTGGCGGTCGGCATCCTCGCCGCGCTGCAGGCCTGGTTCGGCTGGGTCCGCACCGAGCGCGCGATGCGCGAGGGGCGTCCTCTCGGGCCGCCGCGCGTGGCGCTGGTGCTCGTGATCGGGTTCGTCGGCGCGGCGGTCGCCGTCGTGCTGGGCGTCGCGCTGCGATGACGGTCTACGACGAAGGCCTCCAGCTCGAGCGCACGCTGCTCGCGTGGCGGCGCACGTGCCTCGCGATCGCGGTGGGGGCGCTCGGGCTCGCGAAGTACGGCGGCGACACCGCCGGGCCAGCGGTCGTCGCGCTGTCCGCGGTGGGCCTGGTGCTCGCAGTGGTCGCCTACGCGCTCGCGTCTCGCCGCTACCACCGCCGGCACGGCACCCTCACGGGAGGCGAGAGGCTCGGGTCCGGCGGGCGCTCGCACGCGGCGCTCGCGGGCGCCGTCGTCGCGATGGCATCGGCCTGCCTCGTCATGGCGGTGCGCTGAGGCCTGAGATGCCGTGGCCTGAGCGGCGAGGCTCACCGCGTTTCACTTGACCCGATCGCGGCGATGCGCGCGCAGGCTGGGCACGCTCTGACACAGGACGGCCCTGTGCCCCGGCGTGTCGCCCGCGACACGCCGATGAGCGATCCCGCGCTGTGTCAGAAAGTGTCCGCGCGCGGGCCGAAGGGGCCGGCAAGCGGGCTGCCGCGGCGCTCGTGGGCTGCCGCGGCGCTCGCGGACGTCCGCCGCTACTGCGTGCGAGGGCCCCTGATCTGGGAGTGCAGGCGCGTCATCCTCGAGTCGAGCTCGGACGCCGCGACCGCGGCCTCCCTGAGCTCGTCGGTCAGCTCGTCGGGCACGTCCTTGTCGTACTTGTAGTAGGTATTTCATGAAAGTCGATCTACCAGGCGCGATGCACGTCGATTTGCTGTCTGGTCAGCACCAGGTCAGCACCAGCGCGGACAAGGGCCGTTTTCTGGTCCGTTTCGACCCCCTCGACGGTGGTCGCGACGCCCCCTCAGCGCAGCGCGCGAGGTCGGGGTCGATCTACCTGAACCGTACAGTGCGCGGCGGGCACCGTCACCCGCGCCGGTCCAGTTCGCCGCGCAGCGCGTCCAGCCCCGCGACCCACGCCCACGGCTCCGGGGCAGGATCGCTACCCGTGACACACCACGCCGTCAGCCCGTCCAGCATGGGGCGATCCTCCCGACGCTGGCGATAGCCGACGAACTCCAACAGGGACCGCTCTAGCTGTTCTTCCCCGGAGGGTTGTGAACGTGTGAGGTAGGCGAAGGCCTCCGGGACGATGTGGGTTACCACACTCACTTCGTTCCACGGAGGCCTTCGTGACCCACGCTAACGCTCCCTTGACGCCCGAGGGGCGTCGCCGGCTTGCTTCTCTCATCGTTGATGAGCATTGGACGGTGCGCCGTGCCGCCGAACGGTTCCAGGTCTCGCCCGCGACCGCGTCGCGGTGGGCTCGGCGGTATCGCGACGGCGTAGCGCTCACTGACAGATCCTCACGGCCTCGCCACTGCCCTGGACGTCTCAGCGTGCGCAGGGAACGCAGGATCATCGCCTTGCGGTTCACTCGCCGGTGGGGTCCGCACCGCATCGGCTACCACCTGGGAATCCCTCGCTCCACGGTCGGCCGAGTGCTTGAGCGTTACCGGATGCCGCTGCTGCACCATCTTGATCAAGCCACCGGACTCACGGTGCGCAAGCCCAAGCCCGTGCGCTACGCCAAGGACGCTCCGGGCGAGCTGATCCACGTCGACATCAAGAAGCTCGGACGCATCCCCGACGGCGGTGGCTGGCGCAAGCTCGGACGCCAAGCCGGGCGACGCAACAGCCGCACCCGTGGCCGGGGATACGCCTACCTGCATCACGCCGTCGACGACTGCACCCGCCTGGCCTACTCCGAGCACCTCGACGACGAACGCAAGGAGACCGCAGCCGCGTTCTGGATCCGTGCCCGAGCGTTCTTCGCCGACAATGGCATCACCGTGACCGCCGTGATGACCGACAACGGCTCGTGCTACCGCTCACGGCTGTTCGCCAAGACGCTCGGCGAGGACATCAAGCACGTCCGCATCCGCCCCTACCGACCGCAAACCAACGGCAAGGTCGAACGCTTCAACCGCACCCTGGCCACCGAATGGGCCTACGCCGAGACCTACCGCTCAGACGCGGCCCGCGCCGCGACCTACGCGGACTGGCTCCATCACTACAATCACCATCGACCCCACACCGCGCTCGACGGCTCAACACCAGCCGACCGCGTTCACAACCTCACGGGGAAGAACATCTAGCGCGCTGGGGCCGTTGGCCCCCTCGGTGACGTAGGCGCGCTCACACGTCGGGCACAGGAACCCCGCCCGCGCCGCATTGTCCCGGCCCCCAATGGACTTGACGCGGAACGTGTGCGGCGTCCACGGCTTCGAGCGGGTCAGCGCCGTCACCGCGTCCACACCGCAATACAGGCACCCCCCGGACGGGCACGGCTGGCGCGTGGGCCGGTCCACCTTGGCCGCGAGCATGTCCACGTAGGCGGCGCGCGCGTCGTCGCGGTCGTCGTCGCTCACGTGCCCCCACGGGGTCAGCGTCCCCTGCTGCGCGTTCGCGCCCTTGACCGTCACTGGTGACAGGCGTGCGGCGAACTGGGCGGCGGCTCCCGCGTCCATCATCGCGGCGACCACGCGCAGCATGTCCGGGGCCGTCGTCGGCGGTGCCTGGCCCGCCAGTTCGCACCCGTCCAACGCACACCACACGCGCGCCGCCACGATGTCCGGGGAACCGTAGCGGCGTCGTAGCGCGTCGTCGTGCGCCCAACGCTGCGCGAGGTCGCGACGGGCCGCACACGCCTGACACAACGGCAGGACCACCTGCCCGCCACCCTGGGGCGTCAGCCCCATGCTCAGCGTCGTCTCAGTCCCCATCGTGGTGACGGTGACCGTGGGCGGCTCGGTTTCCATCCTGACCGCCAGCCCGCACCGCGCGCACCCGCGCACCCCCTCGGGTAGATCCTTGACCGGCTGTGTCCGGTCCACGGCCTCGAACTCGGCTTGGAACCTGTTGCGCTTGCTCATGCCTGCCCCCTGTTGCGGTGTCGGTTGCTGTGTCGTCTGGGTGCGTTCGTGTCCTGTCGTGGGCGCGCGCCGGGGGCGTCCGTGACGGGTCGCGTGCCGTCCGGCGTTGGGGCGCGCAGCGCGGGGGTGTGGAACTTGGGCGGCGGCGCGCCCGGCTCGGGCTTGGGGTAGCCCGCTGCGGCCATACGATCACCACACATCGCGGTGTGACCCCCGGACGGCCAGCACTCCATGCCAGCGGGCACGTCGTGCGTGGGGCAGCGGGTCGCGAGGATGCGCGCCCACGCGCGGGCGGACTGTTCGGCGGTGCGGGCGCGGGCGGCTTCGTCTCGGGCTGCGCGCTCGGCGTCGGTGGGTTTGTCGCTGTGTCGGGGCATGACGGAATCCAGTGATCCTCAGGCCCGGCCCTTCTGCCAGCGGCGTGCATCGCACCTTCGGGTGGGCGACGCTTGCCCCCCACCGTACGCGCGTGGTGTCAGTCGCGCACGCCAGCCTCGATGCGCTGCCGGGTCAGACGCCGGATCGTGTAGCGCGTGAACCATGCCGTGAAGAAACCCCAGGCGATGAACCACGCCGCTACCGCCCACACTCCAAGTGCCTCGTAAAGCGACCGTTCTGGGAAGAAGGCCGCGATCCAAGCGCCTCGGCTGTACACATTGGAGTCTTTCCAGGAAGCGTTGGCGAACGCGGTGCCAGCGGCCGTGAGCATGCCGATGATCGGCAGCACGGCTGTGGTCGCGGCCACGACTCGGCGTTGCGAATAGCGTTGCGGATTCCGGAAAACGTCGGTGCCGTGGCATAGCCAAACCAGGAAGCCCAACAGACCCCAGAAAGCAAGCATGCCAACCCAGAAAACCACGTGTCCCCAGTTCACGTACGCCCCCAGTCGCGTCCGAGTCGATGCCCGATTCTTTCACGCGGACTCGGCACCTCCGCGCTAACTCGCGTCGGACTCCGCGATGCGGCGCACCACGCCCTCGGCCTCGGCCACGGGTCCACCCAGCCGTGCCTCGGCAGCGTCAGCGGCCTCAGTCGCCTGCCGTGCCGCCAGACGTAGGCGGGCGACGGCCTCGGCGCTCGTGGGCGGGCCTGGCGGCATCTGCACCACGGGAACGTCCTCACTGGTCCCCAGGCCGTAGGCGTCAGCCGTGAGCCGGTCTGCGAGGGCCTGCCAGTGGCGTACCTCGCTCGGGGGCAGGTCCGCGAGGTTCATCGCTTCACGCGCCGTTCTCGCGATGCCTGAGGCGGCTTCGGCGCGGGCCTGCCGCTCGGTCTGCGCGTCGATCACGGCGGCACGGTAGGCACGCTGGCGGGCACGGTCGCACTCGGCGTCCCACCACGCGGCCCGCGACACCCACTCATGCGCGCTCGACCAGCGGAACACGGTGCGATGGGACACGCCCACGGCCTCGGCTGTCGATCTGAGCGAGCGCGTCGGCCCGGCGTCCCGATAGTGGGCGAACGCGCCGAACGCCCTCGGCGTCTCCCCGTCCTGACGCTCCCACCGCTCCGGGTGCTGCATCGTCGTCATGGTCCTTCCCCTTCCCCTCGGGTCAGGCTCTCTAGAGCCTCGGTGTAGCCCGCGAGCATGTCGGGCGTCATGTCGGCGGCGTCGGGCACCGTCTCGGAGAACCAGGCCAGGAACCAGCCGTGGACGTGATCGCGCAGCGCGGGCCGTGCGTCCATCCAGTCCCAGAACCAGTGTCCGGGGTCGTCGCGGGCGGCGAGCAGCGCGGCCACGAACTCGTCCCACGTCAGCACGTCGTGGACGTGATCGCGCTCCCGTCGCCTCACAGCGGCCCCCTGGTGCTCCTCAGCCGCTCTAGCAGCGCCGCCTGGACACCGCGCCTGCTGAGCGTCTCCTCGGGGGCGTCTGTGACGATCAGCGCGGCCCTGTCGAGTAGAGACGCCAAAGGCTCGGCGTCCGGGTCGTCCTGTGCGACGTGGACGGCGAGGAACTCGCGGAACGCCGCCGCGAGGTTGTCGGCGTCGGGGTCGATCACTCGCGCCTCCGTCGTGTGATGTCGGCGCGCTGTACCTCGGCGTCGGTGAACGTGTCGAGCACCTGCCGGACCTCGTGCGTCGTAAGCCGCTGTCCAGCGTCGTGAGCGCGGGTCCGCACCTCCTGGTCGTCGGGATCGGCGGCGAGTGCGCGGATCGCGTGGGCGAGCCGTTGCTGGTCGCGGGTCATGTTCATGCTCGGGTTCCTCTCGTGGTCGTGGTCGTCTCGGTCTGCAAGGTCGCCTTGGGGCGTCCATCCGGCGCGTGAGCATCCGGCCTGCGTCGGGGCGAGTCAAGGGCGGCTTCGCCGTCGCTCCGCGATGGGCCTGCGGCCCACCCTGGACACACCCCGTCTCCGGCCTCTGGTGCTCCGCTATCGGATGGATGCCCCCGGTGTGCTGGTCGGTGTCCCGGTCTCGGCAGGGCATGGCCCGTGTCCGCGTGTCCCCCCTTAAGGGGTGGGACACACGGGACACGGGGCCTTTTGCCGTGTCCCGGACACGGTGGGACACGGTGGGACACGGTATGTACCAGGAAAAATGCGGGACACGCTAACCGTGTCCCGGACACGGGACACGATGGGACACGTCGGGACACGCTCAACGGACCCATTCGGGCACCTCCCCGGACACCTCGAAGCCGTCCCCATCGGGCACGACGTGGCCGTGATCGACAAGCCACCTGCGGGCATCATCGACTGCCGTCCCGCGTCCGCTGACGGCCTTGCGGATCGCGGTCACGTTGGCCCCTGGATGGGCCTCGATGAACCTCCACACGGCGGCAGCTCGAACAGGGCGAGCGGGCGTCGAGGGAGCGGTGCTACCCGAGGTGCTGGGGGCCACGAGACGCGCGTCGAGGCCGTCGTCGTCGGGGGCGAGCCGCAAGTCAGCGACGGCTCGGCCCTCGTCGTGCCAGCCGTCGTTGTCCTTGACGGGCCAGTACCGGAAGGTTCCGGCGTTAGTGCGGGTCGGTGGCTCGATCACGTCGGCGCGGAGGATGGTGCCCTGGATCGCGGCATCCTTCCTAAGCGATCCAGCGGAGTCGCGGGCCTTGGCGTCGCCCTTGGGCGTGTGGTCCACCAGGACGACGGTCGCTCCCACATCGAGCAGGGGAGCGACGTAGCGGGTGTGCCACAGGTCGGCGTCGGGCGCGCTCTCGGTCAGTCGGCCCCCGGCGTACGTGCGGGCCATGCTCGCCCCTCGTGAGTCGATCAGCACGAGCGCGCCGCTGTAGACCTCGACGGACCGCTCGACCTCAGCCTCGACCCATAGCTCGATGCTGTCCGGCATGTGCCTCATCTGCCGGTAGTCGAACCGGCTGAGGATCGTGTCGATGTCGAGTCCCAGGAGCGTCAGCCGCTCGTACGCGCGGCGCGGACGATGCTCCACGTCGAGCATGAACACGGGCCAGCCCTCACGGGCCATGACGGACGCCGCAGAGAACAAGCCCAACCATGACTTGCCCGATCCTCGCGGGCCGATGATCGCGTTGTCCGTGCCCGGCGTCCACAGTGCGGCCCCGGTCGGTGTGCCCGTCTCCCGGTCCTCGACGGGCACGAGCGACGGACCCGGATCACGCTCACCAGCTGCGATCCGGGCGAGCAGGTCGGTCGGGTCGAACCTGGGCGGCATCCCGTACGTCGAGCGCGGGGGACCTCCGTCGCTGTCGGGTGCGTAGGTGCGCGGCTCAGTCATCCTCGACCCCCTCGGCGTCGAGGGCCTGGTCGTTGTCACAGGGATGGGTTACCGTGGTCGCGTCCCACACACCCCGCGTAGTCGTGGACATCTGACGGCGGCCCTTGCACCGGGCCGCCGTCGCCATGTTCGGAGTCATGCGCCGGGCGTCGTCAGGTTCTCCTCGATGTACGTGAGTATGTCCTCGGAGCGGTACCAGATGCGGCGGTCATCGCGAACGAACCTCGGGCCTTGCCCTCGGCGGCGCATGACTCGCAGACCTCCCGGTGTACGCCGCAGATAGCTCGCGGCCTCGGCGTCAGTGAGAAGGATTCCGGGGACCAGCGGACTTGCGGGTGCCTGGTCCGTGCGGGTCGGGATGGCGGTCAAAGCGGGTGCTCCTCGTGCTAGGTGCGCTCATGTCCGTCTCCTTGGTTCGCATGTTGCCTTTTCAGTTGGGGCGCGATGGGTTGGTGGTCGGCGGGGCCTCTCGGCGGTCGCTTTGCTGACCATAATCCCGTTACTGACTGTTTCGCGAACCGACACGCCAGCAAAGTAGCTGGTACACATACATTTTGTATGACCTGTAAGGGGAACTATGAAACTTACTACAAAATGTATTCATGGCATGGATTCGAGACAAGGGCCGCGCAACCAAGGGACGCCGCTGGCTCGTCGTATGGCGCGAGGACAAGCGCGAACGCTCCCGCGCGTTCACCTACAAGGCAGAGGCCGAACGGTTCGCCCGCGAGGTCGATAGCGCCCTCGACCGGGGCGAGACTCCCAGCGCGATCAAACGCACCCCCGACACGATGCCCACCGTCGAGGAGTACGCGACCAGGTGGCAAGCCGCACAGCCCTACGGCCCCAGCGCCACGGCCCAGCGCGCCACCGTCGTACGCCGCCACATCGTCCCCACCTTCGGACCGCTACCCCTGGACGCCCTCACACCCACCCATATCCGCGAATGGCTGGCCGTCATGCCCGGCGCGGAGTCGTCCCGACTGCACCGCTTCCGGGTGCTGTCCGCGATGCTCGGAGCCGCCGTCGATGACGGACTGATCGCGACCAACCCCTGCGCCGCGCGCTCGGTCAAGCCCCCTCGCCCCGTCTCCCGTCCCGTCGAAGTATGGGACGCCGACACCCTCGCCGCCGTCCGCACGGCCCTGCCTGAGCGATACCGGCTCCTGGTGGACCTCGGCGCGGGCCTAGGGCTTCGCCAGGGCGAGACGTACGGCCTCGGCCTACACGACGTAGACCTCGTGAACGGAATGGTCCAGGTCCGTCGCCAAGTACGCCTCGACGCACACCAGCCCGTCTACGCGCTCCCCAAGGGCGAAAAGACCCGCGAGGTCCCGCTCCCCGGCAACGTGGCCGACGCAATCCGAGAGCACCTAGAGAAGTTCCCAGCCCAGCCCGTCACGCTCCCGTGGGCCTCACGCGACCAGACGCTCGACGGCGAGCCGACGACCGTCGCGCTCCTGCTGACCACGCGGCGTCAGCGTCCCCTCGGACATCGCTACATGGTCACGAGCGCGTGGAAACCCGCGCTCAAGGCCGCAGGAGTGCCGCAGACGCGCGCGAACGGCTCCCACGTCCTACGCCACACGTTCGCGTCCCAGCTCCTCGGGGGAGGGGTCGGCGTCGCCGCCGTGTCCAAGTACCTCGGCCACGCCACGAGCGCGATCACGCTGTCCACCTACGCTCACATGCTCCCCAGCGCGGAAGCCGATGCTCGCCAGGTGCTCGACGCGCTCCTCAAACGCTGACGCGCACCTGACGGTCCTCACCGGGGGTCGTGCCGCTCGACAGGGGTGGCGCGGCCCCCTTCGCCGTCTCTGTCGGCTCCTCGCGGGCGTCCGGTCAGCGCGTCGTCAGCGCCTCGGCCCTGAGTCCTGGTCTGGTCAGCACCTAGTCAGCACCAGATGTCCCAGGGAGTAACAGTCAGTAACAACATTCACCGAAATTAGCCCTGGTAATCGCCAGTCTGGTCGGGTGAAAGCGCGGCAACCAGGAGCGATGGGGACACCGCGAATATTCGTAGTAGATCTTGTGCTCGAGGCTCGCCCAGAAGTCCATCGCGATCGTGCGGAACTGGACCTCGACGGGAACGTGCACCGTGGTCGAGGACAGGAAGACCGGCACCTCGACGATCGCGTGCAGGCTCTGGTAGCCGTTCGGCTTCGGCTCCGCGATGTAGTCCTTGACCGCGCGGACCGTCACGTCGTCCTGCTGGGTGAGCAGATCGAACAGACGGTAGACGTCGGACACGAAGGCGCAGGTCACCCGGATCCCCGCGATGTCGGTGATGTTGTCGCGGATCGCCTCGAGGTCGTGCGCGACGCCCTTGCGGTCGATCTTCTCCACGAGGCTCTCAGGCGACTTCACGCGGCTCGTCACATGCTCGATCGGGTTGTAGTCGTGCAGCTCCAGGAACTCATCGCGCAGGATCGACAGCTTCGTCTCGATCTCCCGCATGCCGAACTCGTACTGAAGGAGGAACCGCTGCATCTCGCGTCGCCAGGCCTTCACCTGCTCCGGCCCGCCGATCGGTCCGGCCGAGTACTCCACGAGCGCGAGAGCGTCGGGCGTGTTCAGCGTCATGGTGTCCTTCGTTGGGCGGCGTGGGCCGGTGGGCCCTCTGCATGGATGACGTGCGGCGTCGTCCGGGGGTTCCAGACACGCCGACGACGCGGCGGCCGGGTCGCGCCTGCCCTCCTCCCATCGTCCATGGCTAGGGTGGAGTGAGAGGAAGGGCGCTCCAGCGTACCCGCGCGAGACGCCCGCCCGGAAAGCAGCATCGTCCGCGAGGAGCACCCATGACCGCCGCACGTCCCATCCGCATCGCCGTCCAGATCAAGCCCCAGCACGTGCCCTACGAGCGCATCCGAGACATCGCGACGCAGCTCGAGGACATGGGCGTCGACATCCTGTTCAACTGGGATCACTTCTTCCCCCTCAGCGGGGACAGGGGCGGGCTGCACTTCGAGTCATGGACGATGCTCGCGGCGCTGGCAGAGCAGACCACGCGGGTCGAGATCGGCGCGCTCGTGAACTGCAACAGCTATCGCAACCCCGACCTCCAGGCCGACATGGCCCGCACCATCGACCACATCAGCGCCAAGGGTGGCGTGGGGCGCTTCATCTTCGGCACGGGCTCGGGCTGGTTCCAGCACGACTACGACGAGTACGGCTACGAGTTCGGCACGGTCGGCTCGCGCCTCGACGACCTGGGGGAGGCGCTGCCGCGCATCGAGGCGCGGTGGGAGAGGCTCAACCCCGCGCCCACCCGCAAGATCCCCGTCCTCATCGGCGGCGCGGGGGAGAAGAAGACTCTCAGGCTGGTCGCGAAGCACGCCGACATCTGGCACAGCTTCGCCGACGCGCCCACGCTCGAGCGCAAGCTCGGCATCCTCGCGCAGCACGGCGAGGCCGTCGGACGCGACGTGTCCGAGATCGAGATCTCGACCGAGATCCACAACCGGACGCTCGCGGAGGTCGAGGAGCAGGTGGACCTCGGGGCGTCCCTGTTCACGATCGGGCTCGATGCGCCCGACCCCGACCTCGCGGCCGTCGCCGAGTGGCTGTCGTGGAGGGACGGCCAGAACGCCGGCTGACCCCGTCACACCGTCCGGGGAACCTTCCCGGTGAGCTTCATGAAGGTGCACATCATGCGGTGCCCGCCGTCGGCGGTCCTGCCGAACATGAGCGGGCAGCCACCCGCGATCGCGGTCATGCCGTGCTCACGGCAGTACGTCGCGGCCTCATCGTCCACGCTCCCCGGTCCGAACGAGCGGTGCATCCACACGTCCTTGATGCCGAGCGTCTCGGCCTCCTTGACGGTCGCCAGCGCACGGTCGGCGCGGGTGCCGATGACGACGGCCTCCACGCCACCCGGCACCGCCGCGAGCGACGGATACGCGGGATCGCCCTCGACCTGGTCGGCGCTCGGATTGATGGCGAAGGTCTCGTAGCCGCGCTCCTTGAGGCGCCGGTAGACCAGGTTCGCGCCGTGATCCTCGCCGTGTCGCGACACCCCTGTGACCGCGATGCGCTGGTGGGACAGGAACTCCTCGGCGGCCTCGGCGATGCTAGTCATCTCATGCTCCTTCGCTCAGGCGGCAGGCCCGAGATCCATGGTGCGCCCGCCCAGCGGGCGTCGCAACGGGACCGCGCTGCGGGGCGACGACGCGGGCGGCGCACCTTCTGGCACCGAACGTCGCCTCCCCGACATCCGGGGCGCCCGGCGGTACTCTCGCCCCGTGAGCAACACTGGCGGAGACGACCGGCGCGACGGGTCGAACGGTGCGCCCGGCGCGCGTCGACCACCGTCGATCCAGCCCAAGGGAGGCGTGCCACGGGCCTCCTCGCGGTCCGGCGCGGGGCAGTCCTCGTCCCAGCCCAAGCCGGTGCGACGCTCCACCAGGCCCGCACCGCAGCAGCCCGCCGCGCCCGTCGACCCGCCGACCAAGGTGATGAAGCCGACCCCGGCATCGTCCTCGTCGAGGGTCGCGCCTCCGTCCATCCAGCCAGGCAGCCGGAAGCCCGCGACGCCCGGCACGGCCGAGCAGCGGGCACGGGCCGCCGAGGCCTACCGAGGCTCGGAGCCGGGTTCGACGCCGCCTGGCACGCTCCAGAGCCCTGCCCGGACCTCGAGCAAGAGGCGCAAGAAGCGCCGCCCCGTGCGCACGATTCTCACGGCCGCGCTGCTCGTCCTCGTGATCGGGCTGGGTGTGACCTGGGTATGGGTCGAGTCGAGGCTCAACCATGTGGACGCCCTGAGCGGCGCGGCCGACACCCCGGGCGAGACGTACCTCATCGTCGGCTCCGACTCGCGCGACGGCTGGAAGGATGACGGCACCGAGGGGGCGCGGACCGACACGATCATGGTGCTCCACAAGCCCGAGGACGGCCCTGTGGCGCTCATCAGCATCCCGCGCGACTCCTACGTGGAGATCCCCGGCAACGGCTCGGGCAAGATCAACGCGGCCTACGCGTGGGGCGGGGCACCGCTGCTCGTGGAGACCGTCGAGCAGCTCACCGGACTCACGATCGACCATTACATCGAGGTCGGGTTCTCCGGCGTCGTCGGCATCGTCAACGCGATCGGCGGCGTCGAGCTGTGCCTCGACTACGACGTCGACGACGTGAAGAGCCACCTCGAGTGGAAGGCCGGCTGCCACAAGGTGCATGGCAAGAAGGCGCTCGCCTTCGCCCGCATGCGCTACAGCGACCCGCTCGGAGACATCGGCCGCACCCAGCGTCAGCAGCAGGTGATCGCGGCCGTCGCCGACGGCATCCTGTCGCCCGCCACGTTCCTCAACCCCTTCCGGGCGTACAAGATCGCGGACGCAGGGCTTGACGCGTTCGCCGTGGACGAGGACACCCACACGCTCGACCTCGTGCAGGCCGCCCTCGTGTTCAACAGCGCGCGCGGCAGCGGAGCGGTCACCGGCACCCCGCCGATCGCGAGCATGAACTACCGCGTTGGCGGCCAGTCGACCGTCCTGCTCGACCCCGACACGATCGACTCCTTCTGGGACAAGATCGCGAACGGCGAGTTCGAGGCCGGCAGCGAGGTCGGCGGCGTCGAGTAGGTCCTCGTGGGTGGCCGCCGGTCGGTACGATCGTCGGGTCCACTTCGACACGTGGCCAGCGAGCCTGATCCGAGAGGACCCTCCACGACGATGACAGCCGACGCTTCGCGCGGATGGCGCGCGAGCCCCGTCTACCTCGTGGTCTCCGTCCTGCTGATCGCGTCCACGCTCAGGGCCCCCATCACCTCGGTGGGCCCCGTGATCGATCGGATCGGCGAGTCCACGGGGCTCGGCACGTCCGCGCTCGGCCTGCTCGGGACTCTGCCGCTCATCGCGTTCGCGGTCGTCTCCCCGTTCGTGAGCCGCATGGCGCGCAGGTGGGGCGCGGCGCGGGTCGTGCTCGTGGCCCTCGTGACGCTCGTCGCGGCGACGCTGCTGCGCTCGTCTCCTCTCGGCGTGGGCGCGCTGTGGGTCGGCACGCTCGCGATCGGCGCCGCGATCGCGGTGGGCAATGTGCTCGTGCCCGCGCTCGTCAAGCGGGACTTCCCTCGCGAGATCCCGCTCATGACGGGCGCGTACACGACCGTCCTGGGTGGCTTCGCCGCGATCGCGTCGGGGCTCGCCGTGCCGATCACGGTCGCCTATGGATGGCGCGTCGGGATCGGCTGCTGGGCGCTGTTCGGTCTGCTTGCGATCGCCGCGTGGGCGCCGCGTGTCGGACGCGAGGACGCGGGGCGACAGGACGTCACGGCTGCTGAGCCGAACGAACCGCGCTCGGGAGCGTCAGCCGTGCCGTCACGGCTGTGGACGTCACGCGACGCGTGGTGGGTCACCGCGTTCATGGGGTGCCAGTCGCTGACGTTCTACGTGCTGGTCACGTGGCTGCCGTCTATCGACGTCTCGTACGGCGCGAGCTCCGTCACGGCGGGATGGCACCAGTTCGGCTTCCAGCTCGTCGGCGTCGTCGCAGGCTTCGGCATCACCGCGTTCATGCGAGGCCGCGCGGACCAGCGGCTCGTCGCCGCCACGGCGAGCCTCGGTCTCGCGGTGGGCATGCTGGGCCTGGTGCTCGCGCCGTCCTTCGCGCTCGCGTGGATCCTGCTCGCGGGCGCGAGCGGCGGTGCCGCCTTCGTGATCTCGCTGACGCTCGTCGCGCAACGTGCGCGCACGGCCTACACCGCGGCGCGGCTGTCCGGGATGGCGCAGGGCGTCGGCTACACGGTCGCGGCCGTGGGCCCGCTGCTCGCGGGCATCGTGTTCGATCGCGCGGGCACCTGGATGCCGGTCGTGGTCGGCGTCGCCGCGGTCGCCGGCGTGCAGCTGGTCGTCGGGCTGTTCGCGGGGCGCGATCGGTACGTCGACGAGCCCACCGCTGAGGCGCCCGCAGTCGTCGCCTAGGGCCGAGCCTGCTCGACGAAGGCGAACTCGTACGGCGCGAGCGTCATCCGCTCCACCTCGACCCCCGTGATCAGGTTCGTGCCGCTCACTGCGACCACCGCATCGTCCTCGCCGAAGTTGACGAGCGTCACCACGTCCCCCCGACGCGACGCGTCGACGGTGGACGGCGCATCGGGGAGGACGGGCTCGACGCCCGTGGTCTCCGCCAGGTGACGGACGAGGGAGTCGCAGCCGTCATCGTCGAGCACGGTCGCCATGTACCAGGCACTTCCCTTGCCCGCCTGAGCCCGCGTGACCGCGGGGTTGCCGAGTCGCCTACCTGAGGAGAAGGTCGCGACCGCCTCGGCGCCGTCGAGCCAGATCTCCTCCGCGAAGAGCTCGCCGACGGCGTCGCCGAACGCGCCCTCGACGCGGGCCTCGCGCTCGCCGGGCTCGTCGGCGTCGCGGGGAACGAGGGCGCCGAAGTCCTCGAGGGTGATGCCGAGCATCGTCCCGAGGCGCTGGAGGAAGCCGCCGTCCAGGAAGTGGTCGCGCGAGTCGACGATGTCGCTGAACGGGCCCGTCAGCAGGGTGCCGCCGGCCTCGACGAAGCCCTCGAGCGCCGCGGCGCCCTCGTCGCGCATGAGGTAGAGCAGCGGAGCGATCGCGAGGCGGTGCTCACCGCCGACCTTCTCCGGCGGGACGATGTCCACCTGGATGTGCGCCCGCTGCAGCGCCGCGTGCCACCGCATGATGACCGCGAGGTAGTCGAGCCGGTTCTGCGGGTGGTCGGGGTTGTCGAGCGCCCACCAGTTCTCCCAGTCGAAGACCAGGGCGACCTGCGCGGGGGAGCCGGGCTCGAGCGTCGGCAGGGAGTCCAGCATGCCTCCGAGCCGCACGATCTCGCGCCACGTGCGCGTGCCGGTGCCCGCGTGAGGAAGCATCGCGGAGTGGAACTTCTCCGAGCCAGCCTTCGACTGGCGCCACTGGAAGAACAGGATGCCGTCGGCCCCGCGTCCGACGCACTGGGCGGAGAGCGCCTCCATCTGCCCGGGAGCCTTGGGAGCGTTGGACGGTCGCCAGTTGAGCGCGTTCGAGGACTGCTCCATGAGCAGCCACGGCGTGCGGGGCTTGAGCGAGCGCATGAGATCCCGCTGGAACGCCGCGGCGCGGAACGACTGCGGGTCGTTGGGGTCCGGGTAGGCGTCGTCGGAGACGACGTCCAGGTGCGGGGCCCACGCGGAGTAGTCGACGGCGGGCCACGCGCCCATGAAGTTCGTGGTGATCGGCTGGGTCGCGCCGGCGGAGCGGATGATCTCCTTCTCCATGAGCGCGCACTGGAGCAGGGCGTCGTTCGTGAAGCGTCGGAAGTCGAGCATCTGGCAGGGGTTCGAGGACGCGGGCGCGATCCGCGGGGGGAGCACCTGGTCGAACGACGAGTAGCGCTGGGACCAGAAGCTCGTGCCCCACGCGGCGTTGAGCGCCTCGACGGTGCCGTAGCGGTCCTCGAGCCACGCGCGGAAGGCGTCGCGCGCGTTGTCCGAGTAGTCCGCGTGCACATGGCACGCGTACTCGTTGTTGAGGTGCCACATCTGCACGGCTGGGTGGTCCTTGTAGCGCTCGACCATCGCGGTCACGAGCTCCGCGGCGAGGCGCCGATAGACCGGGGAGGACGGCGCGTAGTGCTGGCGGCCGCCCGGGCTCAGCGTGACGCCGTCGCGTGTGACCGGCAGGATCTCGGGGTACCTCTCGTGCATCCACGGCGGGGGCGAGGCGGTCGCGGTCGCGAGATCCACGCCGATGCCGCCCTCGTGCAGCAGGTCGATGATCCGGTCGAGCCAGTCGAAGTCGAACACGCCCTCGGCCGGCTGGATCCGGCTCCACGAGAACACCGCGAGGGTCACGATGTTGACACCGGCCTCGCGCATGCGCGCGACGTCGTCGTGCCAGACCTCCTCGGGCCATTGCTCAGGGTTGTAGTCGCCGCCGTAGTACATCGTTGTGCCTCCTGCTCCCGAGCGTAGTGCCGAGAGGGGGGTGCCCCTTGCGGGACCTTCGGCGGGGGTCGCCACGACCGGGAGCGTTCGCGTGCCCAGGCGTGACCCAGGCCTGGCGCAGGCGAGCCTAAGCCGGGCGAGCGCGCCGATGCTTCATCCGCGTCGTGCGTGGGAGGGATGAGGGTCGTCGACGTTGCTCGCGCGCCTCTCCGCAGAGCCCATCATCCAGCGGATCCCGTGGGTGGCCACGGCGCCCGCGGTCGGGCCGAGGACGCGCGTGGTCCAGCGATCGAGGCCGAGCTCGGCGCGCGCCCAGTCGGGCAGCAGCGCCACCGATCCCGCGGCGAGCAGCGCGTACGGCGGCCGTGTGAACCAGGGCAGGGGCGGCTCCCTGAGAAGGAAGGCGGCGGTGTCGAGGGCTGCGGGAGTTGCGCGCAGCTCGGGCCGGTACCTCGTGAAGGCCTCGGCGAGCTCCGCCGTCGTCCGGGGGACGTCGACCGCGCCGAGCCTCCTGGCGACCTCGCCGGACTGGGCGACGTACTCGTCGGCGCGCTCAGGGGTGAGCGGACGCTCGCCGTAGCGCTGATGCGCGGCGAGGAACGAGTCGGCCTCGGCGATGTGGACCCACGTGAGCAGGTGGGGGTCGGATGCCGCATACGGGCGGCCGTCGGGCGCGGTGCCGCGCACCTTCTCGTGCGCGTCGCGGACCATCTGGACCATGCGCTCGGCGTCGGCCTCCGCACCGAAGGTCGTGAACGCGAGGAACGTCGAGGTTCGCGCGAGGCGACCCCACGGGTCCCCGCGGTAGCCCGAGTGGCCCGCGACGCCGGCCATGGCGAGCGGGTGCAGCGACTGGAGCAGGAGCGCCCTGAGGCCGCCGACGAACGTGGTGACGTCGGCGTGCACGCGGCGGATCGGGGTGCCTGGAGGGAACCAGCGCGGGCCCGGTGTCTCGTGCACGCGGACCCGGGCCGCGTCGCCGTCGGGGCCCGCGATCTTGAGGAACACGGCGTGACCGGCGTTCCTGCGAAGCCGAGCGACAGGACTGGGTGACGGGGGCATGGTGATCGGTGAACGCTGGAGGGAGGGCGGGGGATTCCCCCGTCAGCCCCGCCCGGCGAGCCGTCCGAGCAGCCCGTTGCGCGCCGCCGGCCACTCGTAGTCGAGGATCGAGAAGACGACGGTGTCCCTGCGGGAACCGTTGGGAAGCAGCATGTGGCTGCGCAGCACGCCGTCCTGCTTGGCGCCGAGCCGGGCGATCGCTGCCCGCGACTGGTGGTTGTGCCAGTGCGTGCGGAACTCGACGGCGACGCAGCCGAGCTCGTCGAATGCCCGCGTGAGCAGGAGCAGCTTCGCGGCGGGGTTGATGCCGGTGCCGTGTGCCTCCTTCCCGAGCCAGGTGGAGCCGATCTCCAGCCGACGGTTGGGCTCGTCGAGGTTCATGTACGTCGTCATCCCGAGCGCCTTGCCCGACTCGGTGGAGACCACCGCCCACGGTGCCATGAGGCCCTCGAACTGGAGGGACAGCCGACGCTCGATCTCCTGCTCCATCGCGTGGGGGGCGGGGATCGAGGTGTACCAGGTGCGCCACAGGTCGCCGGCCGAGACGGCCTCGCACAGGTCGTCGTGGTGGCTCAAGGCGAGAGGCTCGAGCCGCACCAGTTCGTGGGTGAGCCGGGGGGTGTCGGCGAAGGTCATGACTTGAGCGTATCGCCGGAGTCGGGATTGACGAATGCAATAACGCGATATATCGTCACTGTGTCGCGATACGCCGCACGGTGCGGCGTCAGGTGCGACGTGAGAGGAGTTCATGATGAGAGATCACGACGACATGGCAGACGAGGGTTCACCCCGGCGCGGACGAGGCCCTGGACGAGGCGGGAGCCGCCAGCGTCACGGAGGCTTCGGCGATCACGGTGGCCCTGGACCCGGTGGCGAGTGGCCCGGACGACGCGGGTACGGGGGCCGACACGGCGGGGGCGGTCGCGGCGGTCGCCGCGGGCCCGGCGGCCGACCGCGCGGCGACGTGCGTGCCGCGATCCTGGTGCTGCTCGCCGAGCAGCCTCGTCACGGCTATGACCTGATCCACGAGATCGAGGAGCGCAGCGGTGGCGCGTGGACCCCGAGCCCCGGCTCGATCTACCCGACGCTCCAGGCGCTCGAGGACGAGGGCCTCGTCGCCATCGCCACCGTTGACGGACGCAAGACGGCCTCGCTCACGGACCTGGGAGAGGCCTGGGTCGGCGAGCACGGCGAGGAGCACGCGCGCCTGTTCGAGGTCAGCGCGGCGGAGGAGAGCGCGGGCGCCCTGCGGGGCGAGCTGCGCGCCCTGCACGAGGCCGCGATCCACGTCGCCCGCGTGCCCGGCGCGGATCTCACGCCTCAGGTGGTCGAGGTCCTGGCCGACGCGCGCAAGCGCCTGTATCGGCTGCTCGCCGACCAGGACTGACGCGACCCGGCACGCTGAGAAGCGTCCCGCGAAGACGGACGAAGGCCGTGACCCCGCACGGGGTCACGGCCTTCGTGTCGTCCGGAGTCCTTACGGAAGCGGCACCTCGGCGAGGTCGGACTCGGGCTCCGAGGTCTCGTCGTCCGCCGATGCGCGGTCGTAGTCGATGTCCTTGGTCTCGCGCGTGAGCACGAGCGCGATGAACGTCAGCGCGCCGGCGGCCGCCAGGTACAGGCCGACGGGCCACGTGCTGTCGGCAGCGGACCAGAGCGCGACCGCGATGATCGGCGCGAGCGCCGCACCGAGGATCGAGGACAGGTTGTAGGCGACCGCGGACCCGGTGTAGCGGACGTTGGTCGGGAACAGCTCGGGCAGCAGGGCCCCCATGGGGCCGAAGGTGAGGCCCATGAGGGTGAAGCCGATGATGAGGCCCGACTGCACCATCGCGCCGGTGAACGACGAATCGGTCTGCGCGCTGAAGAAGAACGGCAGCGCGAGCCCGAACACCACGATGGCGCCCGTGGTCCACAGCAGGGTGAGCCTGCGGCCGATCGCATCGGCGAGTGGGCCCGCGATCGCGGTGAAGATGCCGAAGAAGACGACGGCGATGATCTGCATGAGGACGAAGCTCTTGTAGGTCATGCCGAGGCCCGCAGGGGCGCCGTCGGCGGCGTGGGTGCCGTAGCTGAGCGTGAAGCTCGTCATCAGGTAGAAGAGCACGTAGGTCGCGAGCATGATGAACGTGCCGAGGATGACCTCGCGCCAGTGGTGCTTGAAGGTGTCGCCGATCGGGAGCTTGCGGATCTTCCCGCGCTTCTCGGCCTCGGTGAACGCCGACGACTCGACGAGCCTGAGACGGACCCACAGGCCGATGATGACCATGACGGCCGAGAACAGGAACGGGATCCGCCATCCCCAGCTGAGGAACGCGTCGGACGCGAGGAGCGAGTCCTCGGGGTGGGGCAGCAGCGCGTTGATCGTGAGGAACAGGCCGTTGGCGATGATGAAGCCGATCGGGGCGCCGAGCTGAGGGAACGTGCCGTAGAGGGCGCGCTTGCCCGCGGGGGCGTTCTCGGTCGCGACCAGGGCCGCGCCCGACCACTCGCCGCCGAGCGCGAAGCCCTGCGTCAGGCGCAGCACGAGCAGCAGGAACGGGGCCATGAGCCCGATGTGCTCGTAGGTGGGCAGCAGGCCGATCGCGAACGTCGCGATGCCCATCGTGAGCAGGGAGACGACGAGCGTGGCCTTGCGACCGCGGCGGTCGCCCATGTGACCGAAGACGAGCGCGCCGACGGGGCGCGCGACCATGGCGGCCCCGAACACGGCGAATGACGCGAGCAGCGCCGTGGTGTCGTTGTCGGAGGGGAAGAACAGCTTCGGGAACACGAGCACGGCCGCGGTCGCGTAGACGTAGAAGTCGTAGAACTCGATGGTCGTGCCGACGAGGCTCGCGGTGATGACGCGGCCTGGGCTGTTCAGATTGGTCTGGTTCGTGGATGACATGCGACCTCCATGCATGTGGTCTGGCGTTCGGCGATGGCAATGTGCTGAACGACTGCTCAACACCCTAGCGAGAATCCCACGGATTGAAATCGACGTCTCAACATGCGAGATGCGGCGGGGGTGGGGACGATGCGGTGGCAGGGACGCCATGGGGATGGAGACGATGCTGGGGCAGGGACGACGCGGGGGCAGGGACGATGCGGGGTGGGGACCGCGTGTGCGCGGTCCCAGCGGTCAGCGCACCCCGCCGTAGATGCTCGCGATCACGTCGGCGAAATGGGCTTCGACCTGCGCCCTGCGTACCTTGAGCGAGGCCGAGAGCTCATCGCGCTTCTCGCTCAGCTCGCGCGGGAGAACGCGCCACTCGCGGATGGCCTCGGCGCGCGAGACGAGCAGGTTCGCCTGGTCGACGATGTGCTGGAGGTGCTCCTTCACGAACGGGTGCTCCGCGGCCTCCGCGACCGACATCGACGGCAGGCCCTTCGTCTTGAGCCAGGCGGGAAGCATCGTCTCGTCGAGCGACAGCAGTGCCCCGATGAACGGCTTGCCGTCGCCGACCACGACCACCTCCTGGACGAGCGGGTAGGGCCGGATCGCGTCCTCGAGCGCGGCGGGCTGGACGTTCTTCCCTCCGGCCGTCACGAGGATCTCCTTCTTGCGTCCCGTGATGGTCAGGTGGCCGTCCTCGTCGATCGACCCGAGATCGCCGGTGCGGAACCAGCCGTCCTCCATGGCCTCGGCCGTCGCCTGAGGGTTGCGGTAGTAGCCCACGAACATGTTGGAGCCCTGCGCGAGGATCTCGCCGTCCTCTGCGATCCTCACCGCACCGCCGGGGTAGGGCCGGCCGACGGTGCCGACCTTGACGTGCGACGGCGGATTGCAGGTCATCGGGCCCGCGAGCTCCGTGGCGCCGTAGCCCTCCATCACGTGGATCGCGAGCCCGCCGTAGAAGTGCGCGATCTTCTCCGACAGCTTCGCGCCGCCGCACACGATGTACTTGAGCCTGCCGCCGAGCGCGGCCTGGACCTTGTTCAGCACGAGCCGCTTCGCGATCCAGGCCTTCACGTGCAGGCCGAGGGTGCGATGGCCGGTCTGTCGCGTGCGGTCGATGTCCCGCGAGACCTCGGCCGCCCACCGGAACAGTCGCTGGCGGATCGGCCCGCCGGCGCGTGAGTCGACCACGTTGTAGAACGTCTCGAGCACGCGCGGCACGGCCATGATCCAGGTCGGCTTGAAGGTCGTGAGGTCCTGCGCGAGCGTCTTGGGGCTCGGCGCGAGGCCGAGCACGGCTCCGCAGTGCAGCGCGAGCGTCTCGACGTGTCGCGCGAGCACGTGCGCGAGCGGCAGGAACAGCAGCAGGCGAGCCCCGTCATGCGCGAGCGTCCCGAAGTCGTCATCGGCGGCGCCGTTGATGGTCCACTCGACGAAGGCCCGATGCGGGAGCGCGACGCCCTTGGGCCGCCCTGTCGTGCCCGACGTGTAGACGATCGTGGCGATGTCATCCTTGGTGATGCCGTCGGCGCGGGCGGCGAGCTCGTCGTCCGACACGTGATCGCCCGCGGCCTTGAGGAGGTCGACCGCGGGGGAGTCGGCGTCGTCGATCACGAGGACCCGAGGGCCGCCCTCGATCGCGCGCGCGATCGAGCCGTGACCGTCGTTCTCGACCACGATCAGCGACAGCTCGGCGTCGTCGTTGATGCCCTGGACCTGGTGCTGCGACGACGTGGGGTAGATCGGCACCGTGATGGCGCCTGCGGCCTGGATCGCGAAGTCGACGAGCACCCACTCGTAGCGGGTGTTGCACTGCAGGGCGACGGTGGACCCCTTCTCGACGCCCAGCATCATGAGGCCCTTCGCGACCTGCTCGACCTCCGCGAGGAAGTCGGCGATCGTGACGCCGGTCCATGCCCCCGCATCGTCCTTGTACTCGCAGTACACGTGCGCGGGCGCCTCGGCGGCGCGCGTGCGCAGGAGCGCGATGAAGGTGTGGTCGCGAGGGGTGTCGACTGCGAGCGGGATCGTCGTCGAAGGTGCAGTCAGTGCCATGAAGCGAGTCTAGACCCGTACCTACGGGACCGTAACCTACGCGGACGTAGGCGTGGCGCGCGTCGTCGGGAGGGCGATCAGCCCCGGTCCGAGGCCTTCTCGCCTCGCTTGGCGGCCTTCTTCGCGTTCCTCTCGGCCAGCTTCGCGTTCTCCTTGGCGCGGGCCTTCTCCTTCACGCACTCGGCGTGCGCGGCGGCCGCGGCGCCCACGATGCCGGCGCCGTTGAGCAGCTCTGCCGGCACGATCGGGGCGCGGAGCGTCAGGTGCGGCAGGAACATGTGGCTCTTCTTGGACACGCCGCCGCCGACGATGATCATGTCCGGCCAGAACAGCCGCTCGATCTCCGAGTAGTACTTCTGCAGCTCCGCGATCCAGCCGTCCCAGTCGAGGCCCAGGCGCGTTCGCGCGGACTCGGCGGCGTACTCCTCGGCGTCGTGGCCATCGATGATGATGTGCCCGAGCTCGAGATTCGGGACCAGGGTGCCGTCGACGATCATCGCCGTGCCGATGCCCGTGCCGAGCGTCGACATGAAGATCGACCCGTCGCGGCCGTGCGCGGCGCCGTAGCGGTACTCGCCGAATCCCGCGGCGTCCGCGTCGTTGAGGACGTGCACGTCGTGACCCGCGTAGTCACGGATGAGCTCGCGCAGATTCACGCCGATCCACGAGTCCTCGACGTTCGCCGCGGTCTTGACGACACCGTGCTGGATCACGCCGGGGAAGGCGACCCCGATGGGTGTCTTGCGAGACGGCTCGAACTTGGCGATGCACTTGGCGACGGTCTTGCCCACGGCCTCGGGCGTCGACGGCTGCGGCGTCGGGATCCGATAGCGCTCGTCGGCGAACTCGCCGGTCTTGAGGTTCACGGGCGCGGCCTTGATGCCCGAGCCGCCGATGTCGACGCCGATCGCGATGTGCTTGCTCATGGTGCTGTCAGTACCTCCGGGCCGTCCTCGGTGATGAGGATCGTGTTCTCGAACTGGGCCACCCAGCCGCCGTCGTCCGTGACGACCGTCCAGCCGTCGTTCCACTCGTGGTTCTCCTCCGAACCGTCCACGAGCATGGGCTCGACCGTGAAGACCATGCCGACCTCGATGACGTCGTCGTGGTACGGCGCCGCGTCGTAATGGGGGATCACGAGCCCCGTGTGGAAGGCGGGTCCCACACCATGCCCGGTGTAGCTGCGGACGGACTCGTAGCCGAAGCGTGCGGCGTACTTCTCGATCACCCGCCCGATGACGTTGACCTGACGCCCGGGCACCGCCGCCTTGATCCCACGCATCATCGCCTCGTGCGTCACCTCCACGAGCTGCTTCGCGCGGTCCGAGCCCTCGCCTGCGATGAACGACGCGCAGTTGTCGCCGTGCACGCCGTTCTTGTACGCGGTGAGGTCGACCTTCACGATGTCCCCCTCCTCGATCACGGTCGAGTCAGGGATCCCGTGGCAGATGACCTCGTTGATCGAGGTGCACAGCGACTTGGGGAACGGCGGCCGGCCCGCGGCGCCCGGATAGCCGAGCGTCGAGGGGTACGCGCCATGGTCGAGACAGAACTCGTGCCCGATGCGGTCGAGCTCGTCGGTCGTCACGCCAGGGCGCACCGCCTTGCCGATCTCCACGAGGGCCTGCGCTGCGATCCGGCCGCTCTCGCGGATGTGCTCGACGGTCTCGGCGTCGTAGACGTCACCACCGCTCCACCGAGGGGCGCGCTTGCGGCCCACGTACGGAGGGCGGCCGATGTCCTTGGGCACGTCGCGCAACGGCGACACGACCCCCTTGACGATGCTCTCGCGGGCATGGCTCATACCTGGCAGTCTATTCATGGAGGCGAGGCCGATGCCGTACGAGGGTCCCGAACGCGTGGAGTACTACTTCAACGCCCGCACGGGTGAGGTCGAGGAGGGGCGCCAGAGCTCCTGGGACGACCTGATGGGTCCCTACGCGACGCGCGAGGACGCCGCCCAGGCCTTCGAGATCGCCCGCAAGCGCAGCGCCGCGTGGGACGACGACGACGCCGACTGGGGCGGCAGCAAGGACTGATCCGCCGGCGCGCTCGTGCGCCGATCCCTCCCGCTGGCGAGTCGCCCGTTCCGGGCGGACGATGGAATGACAGGGCCAGCAAGGAGGCCGCGTCATGAGCGTCCACGTCAACATCGACAACTTCGTGAGGGCCGAGAGCGACCGCATGCTCGTCGCGCTCCAACGGCAGGCGGGCGGCGTCAACCGACTCCATCACAACCGGGTGCCGACGCCGGTCGAGTCGCAGCCGGTGATCCGCATGAACCGCGACACCCTGTACAGCTCCGCGGTCGTGGATCTCGCCAAGCCCGTCGAGCTGGTGCTGCCGCAGGCGGGCGACCGCTACCTGTCCGCGATGGTGGTCAACAACGATCACTACATCCCGCTCGTCCTGCACTCCGCAGGCAAGTACTGGCTGAGCGTCACCGAGGCGGGCACCCGTTACGCGATGATCGGCATCCGCATCCTCGTGGATCCCTCCGACCCGAAGGACGTCGAGGCCGTGCAGGCGCTGCAGGACGCGATCGAGGTCGTCGCCGACGGGGGAGAGGACCTCGTCGCGCCGAACTACGACCTCGCCGATCTCGACGCGACCCGCAAGGCTCTCGAGGTGCTCGGCGCAGGGCTCGACAGCTTCGACGGCGCGTTCGGGGCCAAGGGCAAGGTCGACCCGATGCGTCATCTGATCGGCACGGCGACCGGGTGGGGAGGGCTGCCGACGTCGGAGGCGGTCTACGTGAGCGCCCGCCCTGACGATCCCTCCGTGGACTGCCAGCTGACCATGGTCGATGTGCCCGTCGACGCGTTCTGGTCCGTCTCCGTGTACAACGAGGACGGCTTCTTCGAGCCGCATCCGTCGGGTCGCTACTCCGTCAACAGCGTCACCGCGGTGCCCGACGCGGATGGCGCCGTCGTGGTGCGCTTCGTTCACGGAGCGCCCGAGGGTCCGAACGACATCCCGGTCCCGGAGCGATGGAACATGGTCGCCCGGCTCTACCAGCCGCACGACCCGGTGCTCACCGGTGCATGGCGGGTTCCCCCGCTCGCGAGGACCCACCCCGCGCACGCGTGAGGAGGCGCGGTCCGGAGCAGGCTCAGCTCTCGAACGTGTGCTCCGCCGCGGGGAACTCGACGCCCTTGACGGCCTGCACATAACCCGCGGCGGCGTTCGTCATCTCCGCGCCCACCGCGCCGAACTGGCGCGAGAACCGCGGGTGCCAATCGCCCACGCCTGCCATGTCGAGCCACACGAGGACCTGACCGTCGGTCGACGATCCGGCGCCGATGCCGATGGTCGGGATGTCGAGCGCCTTCGTGACGGCCTCGGCAGCGGGCGCCGCGACCATCTCGAGCACGACGGCGAAGGCCCCGGCCTCCTGCAGCGCGAGCGCATCGTCCAGGAGATCCTGGAGGCCCTGCTCGCCGCGCCCCTGGACGCGGTGACCGCCGAGCGCGTTCTCACTCTGCGGCGTGAAGCCCAGATGGCCGCAGAAGGGGATCCCCGCGTCCGTGACGGCCTTCACCTGCCGTGCGACGCGTCGGCCGCCCTCGAACTTGATCGCCTGCGCGCCGGAGAGCTTCATCATCCTGATCGACGACTCGACGGCCTGCTCGGGCGAGACCTCGTACGTCCCGAAGGGCAGGTCCGCGACCACGAATGCCCGCTCGGCGGCGCGCGACACGGCGCGCGCGAACGGGATCATCTCGTCGAGCGTGACCGGGACGGTCGAGTCGTAGCCGAGCACGTTGTCGCCCAGGGAGTCGCCGACGAGCAGCATGTCGACGCCCGCTGCGTCGAAGGCCTTGGCCGTCGGGAAGTCGTAGGCCGTCAGCATGGTGATCTTCTCACCGCGCTGCTTCATCTCCTTGAAGTGGTGGATCCGCACCTTCTTGAGGCTCATGGATTCACTTTCTCACGTGGAGCGCGCTACTTCTCACGCCAGCGAGACGTCACGGGAAGCCTGCGGTCCCGCCCGAAGGCGAGAGCAGTCACCTTGGGTCCGAGCGGGTACTGCCTGCGCTTCCATTCGGCGCGGTCCACGAGCGAGAGGACCTTGTCCACGACGGCCTCGTCGAAGCCGCGCGCGAGCAGCTCCTCTCGGCCCTCGGCGTGCTCCACGTACGCGTCGAGCACCTCGTCCAGGAGCGCGTAGTCGGGCAGCGAGTCCTGGTCGGTCTGGCCAGGGCGCAGCTCGGCCGACGGCGGCTTCTCGATCGAGCTCACCGGGATCGGCTCGACCTCGCCCCTCGACCGCGCGAGGGCGTTTCGCCACCGCGCGAGCGCCCACACGCGCGTCTTGTCGAGGTCCTTGAGCGGCGCGAAGCCGCCGATCGAGCCCGCGTCGTAGATGGTCGCGTAGCCCGTCGCGAGCTCCGACTTGTTGCCAGGGGCGATCACCAGGTGGTTCTCGCGGTTGGAGATCGCCATGAGGATCACGCCGCGCACGCGCGCCTGCAGGTTCTCCTCGGCGACGCCGGTGAGCGCGAGCTGCGCCTGGAACGCGTCGACGAGCGGCGCGATGGGCTGGACCCGGTAGTCGGCGCCGATGCGCTTGCACAGGTCGGCCGCGTCGTCCTTGGAGTGCTCGGAGGAGAACTCCGACGGCATCGAGACGCCGACCACGTTCGAGCCGCCGATCGCGTCGGCGGCGATCGCGGCGGTGAGCGCCGAGTCGATGCCGCCCGAGACGCCGAGCACGATCGAGGAGAAGCCGTTCTTGTTCACGTAGTCGCGCAGCCCTGTGACGACGGCCCGATACGCCTGCTCGTCCTCGGAGGCGAAGTCCACTACCTCGCCCTGGACCGGGACGGTGCCGCGCGCGGGCACGTCCCAGGTGACGAGGGAGTCCTCGAAGCCGGGGGAGTTCGCCATCCACGAGCCGTCGGCCGCGACGATGAACGAGTGGCCGTCGAACACGAGGTCGTCCTGTCCGCCCCACATGTTCACGTACGCGAGCGGCGCGCCGACCTCGGCCGCGCGACGGCGCGCGAGCTCGGTGCGGACGATGCCCTTGCCCTCCTCGAACGGGGAGCCGTTGAGCACGAGCAGCAGGTCGAGGTCCTCGGAAGCGAGTGCGGCCACCGGCCCGCCGTCCTGCCAGATGTCCTCGCACACGACGATGCCGATGCGCGCGCCGTCCACGGTGATCAGGCAGGGCTCATGGCCGGGGGCGAAGATGCGACGCTCGTCGAACACGCCGTAGTTGGGGAGGTGGTGCTTGGAGTAGCGCGCGGTAATCTCGCCTCCGTGCAGGACGACGGCGTCGTTGGTCGGGCGTCCGTCGCCGTTGGTGCCCAGCGTTCCCAGGACGACGGTGAGGTCGCCGAGGCCCGCATCGTTCAGGTCCGCGGCGATCTGGTGGACGGCGCGCTCGGCGGCGCGTTGGAAGCTCGCGCGCAGCGCGAGGTCCTCGATCGGGTAGCCCGTCGTCGTCATCTCCGGGAAGGCGACGAGGCGCGCGCCCTTGTCGGCCGCCGCGCGGCAGCCCTCCACGATCAGGGCGGCGTTACCTGCGATGTCGCCCACGCAGGTGTTGATCTGTGCCATCGCGATGCGCAGGTCCGTCATGCCGTCAGCCTACGACGGAACCGGAAGGTGCCAGCGCGCGTTCGCTGGCCGTAGGAACGGTTCAACCAGGTAACACGAACGTCATGCGGATGAGGCAGGATGAGGTCTATGGACAAGCAGCAGGAATTCGTGCTCCGCACCGTCGAGGAGCGTGACATCCGGTTCGTCCGACTGTGGTTCACCGACGTCCTCGGTGTGCTGAAGTCGGTCGCGATCGCCCCCGCCGAGCTGGAGAACGCGTTCTCCGAAGGCATCGGCTTCGACGGCTCGGCCGTCGAGGGACTCGCCAGGGTCTACGAGGCGGACATGATCGCCCGCCCCGACCCGAGCACTTTCCAGGTGCTGCCGTGGCGAGGCGAGCGCCAGGGCGCCGCGCGCATGTTCTGCGACATCGAGACGCCCGACGGCGCCTCAGCGCTGTCCGATCCGCGCAACGTGCTCAAGCGCACGCTCGACAAGGCCAGCGAGAAGGGCTTCACCTTCTACACGCACCCCGAGATCGAGTTCTACCTGTTCGAGTCGCTCGTTCCCGGTCAGCCGCCGGTGCCCGTGGACCAGGCGGGCTACTTCGACAACGTGCCTCGGGGCGCCGCGCACAGCTTCCGTCGCGACGCGATCACGATGCTCGAGTCCATGGGCATCTCCGTCGAGTTCTCGCACCACGAGATCGGCCCTGGCCAGAACGAGATCGACCTGCGCTACGCGGACGCTCTGACGATGGCGGACAACATCATGACGTTCCGCTCGGTGATCAAGGAGGTCGCGCTTCAGCAGGGCGTGTACGCCTCCTTCATGCCGAAGCCGCTCGCGCAGGCTCCGGGGTCGGGCATGCACACCCACCTGAGCCTGTTCGAGGGCGACCGCAACGCCTTCTACGAGGCTGGCAGCGAGTACGACCTGTCTCCCGTGGCGCGTCAGTTCGTCGCGGGCCTCCTGAAGCACGCTCCCGAGATCACGCTGATCACGAACCAGCACGTCAACTCGTACAAGCGCCTGTGGGGCGGATCCGAGGCCCCGAGCTATGTGTGCTGGGGCTCGAACAACCGCTCGGCGCTCGTGCGCATCCCTGTGCACAAGCCCGGCAAGAGCCAGTCGACGCGCATCGAGTACCGCGGCCTGGACTCCGCGACCAACCCGTACCTCGCGTTCTCGGTCATGCTGGCCGCAGGGCTCAAGGGCATCGAGGAGGGCTACGAGCTCCCCGCCGGCGTCGAGGACGACGTGTGGGAGCTGTCGGACAAGGAGCGCAAGGCGATGGGCTACGAGCCGCTGCCGCAGTCGCTCAACGATGCGATCGGCGTGATGGAGAGGTCGGAGCTCGTCGCCGAGACCCTCGGCGAGCGCGTCTTCGACTTCGTCCTGCGCAACAAGCGCGCGGAGTGGCAGGCGTACCGCGAGCAGGTCACCCCGTTCGAGCTCGAGACGAACCTGCCGGTCCTCTGACCGGTCTCGGGGTGACCCGATGAGCTCACGCGAGGTCTCGCTCTCGACCCGCCTCAGGCGCGCGGGGGTGCTGGACGCCGGCCGTGCGGAGGCGTTGCTCGAGCAGATCGCCGAGGTCTCCGGCATCCGCTTCGACGACCCGGTCGTCGCGCTCTCCTACTACGCGGATCCCGACAAGGGGCTGCTGCAGCTGCTTCGCGTATGCGAGGCGGCGCGCGACGCGGGCGAGCTGGACACGCTCCTGACATTGGTCAGCATCCCGCAGGGCGAGCTGCTCGCGGCGGTCCTGGGCGGCTCGGAGGCGCTTGGCGACTTCCTGGTGCGTCACCCCGAGCTGCTCCAGGACTTCACGACGATGGACGCGGAGCAGCCCGTCGACGGGGTCGATGTGCGAGCGCGCCTGGTCGAGGCCGTCGGCGGCGATCCTGGCTCGCCCGCGCCGGTCGCGACCGTAACCGGCACGGAAGGCGTCGTCGCGATGCGCGTCGCGTATCGACGCGAGCTGCTGCGGGTCGCGGCGATCGACCTTCATCAGCGCGACCCGCTCGTGATCATGCCTTCCGTCGGGATCGCGCTCGCCGACCTGGCGGGGGCGGCGCTCGAGGCGGGCCTCGCGATCGCCCGCGCGGACGAGCCCGACCACGCGATCACCAGGCTTGCCATCCTCGGCATGGGCAAGTGCGGCGCACGTGAGCTCAACTACGTGTCCGACGTCGACGTGATCTACGCGGCCGAGCCGGTCGACGGGGCCGATGAGCACGCCTCCCTGAAGGTGGCGACGCGGCTCGCGGCGGCCGCGGCGCGAGCGTGCGATCGGTTCGCGGCGGAGCCGCCGCTGTGGCAGGTGGACGCCAACCTGAGGCCTGAGGGCAAGGACGGCGCGCTGGTCCGGGGCCTCGCGTCGCATCGTGCGTATTACGAGCGCTGGGCGCAGGGGTGGGAGTTCCAGGCGCTGCTCAAGGCGCGGCCTATTGCGGGCGACAAGGAGATCGGCGACCGCTACGTCGAGATGCTCGCGCCCTTCGTGTGGTCGGCTGCCGAGCGCGAGGGATTCGTCGAGGCGGCGCAGGCGATGCGTCGCCGCGTCGAGCAGCACGTCCCTGCGCGCGAGGCCGACCGACAGATCAAGCTCGGGCCCGGCGGCCTGCGCGATGTCGAGTTCACGATCCAGCTGCTCCAGCTCGTGCACGGTCGGGCCGACGAGTCGCTTCGCACCCGCTCGACGCTCACCGCTCTCGCCGCGCTGCGCAACGGGGGATACGTGGGCCGTCCCGAGGCGGCCGCGATGGACAGGGCCTACCGGCAGCTGCGCGTCTGGGAGCACCGGCTCCAGCTGCGCAAGCTCTCGCGCACCCACCTGATGCCGGAGCGCGAGGAGGATCGTCGGATCCTGGCCCGCGCGTCGGGCTTCGCGACGGTCGACTACATGGATGAGGTGTGGCACGACGTCAGGCGCCGCGTGCGCGCGATGCACCTCGAGATGTTCTACCGGCCGATCCTGCCCGTGGTCGCGCGCCTCAGCACGGGCGAGGCCCGCCTGGACAACGCGGCCGCGCGCGATCGCCTCAAGGCGGTCGGCTTCAAGGACCCGGATGCGGCCCTGCGCCACATCGTCGCGCTCACCGGGGGAGTGTCGCGGTCCGCCGCGATCAGGCAGCAGCTCCTGCCGGCGATGATCGGCTGGTTCGCGGAGGGGCCCGAGCCCGACGCGGGCCTTCTTGCCTTCCGCACGCTGTCCGAGCAGATCGGCTCGGCGCAATGGTTCCTCAAGCTCCTGCGCGACTCAGGAACCGCGGCGGAGCGTCTCGCGCGCCTCCTGTCGACGTCGGGCTACGTCACGAAGGCGCTGCTGTCGAGCGCGGAGCAGGTGCGGTGGCTCGACTCGGATGAGGCGCTCGAACCTCGCACGTACGAGCGGCTGTGGACAGAGGCCGACGCGATCCTGCGCCGAAGCGACGACGCCGAGCAGGCCATCACCGCGATGCGTGGCCTGCGCCGGCGCGAGAACGCCCGCGTGGCCGCAGCCGACACGCTCGGGATGATCAACGCGTCGTGGGCTGCCGGCGCGGTGTCGGACGCCGCCGACATGCTCATCGAGGGCGCGATGCGCGTGGCGGTTCATCTGGTCCGCGAGGAGATCGGGGAGGAGCCGCCCCGGCTGCTGGTGGTCGCGATGGGCCGTTACGGCGGTCGCGAGATGAGCTACGCCTCCGATGCCGACGTGCAGTTCGTCTTCGACGGAGGCGGGGAGAATGCGGCGGCCCACGCGCAGCGCTTCGCGGCGGTGATCAGGAACCTCCTGCAGAAGGTGGGCCCGCAGCCGTCGCTCGAGATCGATGCCGACCTGCGGCCCGAGGGCAGGAACGGGCCGCTGGCGCGCTCGTTCGACTCGACTGTCGGCTACTACGCGCGCTGGTCGGACCCGTGGGAGGCGCAGGCCTTGCTGCGGGCCAGGCCCTGCGCGGGAGACCCCGATCTGCGCACCCGGTTCATCGAGGCGGTCGCCCCGGTGAGGTACCCCGAGACGCTGAAGCCGGATGCGCTCGCCCAGATGCGCCGCCTCAAGGCGCGGATGGAGTCCGAGCGGCTGCCGCGTGGCGTCGACCCGCACCGCCATCTCAAGCTCGGTCCGGGCGGGCTGTCCGACGTGGAGTGGACGATCCAGCTCGTCCAGCTCCAGCACGCGCACCGAGTCGAGGGTCTGCGGACCACGGAGACGCTGCGCGCCCTGCGGGCGGCGGAGGATGCGGCCCTCATCTCGTTCGACGACGGCGCGACGCTGCGCGAGGCCTGGGTGCTCGCGACGGATCTGCGCGGCGCGATCGCGCTGCGGGGGCGCCAGGGCGATTCGAACATCCTTCCGCCCGACGCGCGCGAGCTCAAGGTGCTCGCCGAGATCATGGGCACGGATGACACCGGCCCCGAGCTGGAGGACCGCTACATCCGCGCTGCTCGCCGGGCGCGCGCGGTGTTCGAGCGCCTGTTCTTCGGCTGGGACGAGGGGGTCTGATGAGGCTGCTGCGCACGGTCCTGTCGGCGTTGTGCATCCTCGCGGGGGCCGTGTCGATCCTCGGGTGGGCCGTCGGTGGGATCGCGGTCGACGCGGTCGAGGACGGCACCGCGGTGGTGGGTTTCACCGAGCGGGCCGTGAGCGCGGAGCCCGTTCAGGAGGCGCTTGCCGGAACGGTCACCGACGAGGTGCTCGGGTGGCTCGAGGAGCAGGGCGTCTCGTTCGCATCGTCCGATCTCGAGGACACGCTCGACTCGCTGTTCGAGTCGCTCGTCGGCTCCGACCTGTTCCAGGATCTCGTGGTCGCGCAGGCGGAGGACTCCCGTCGGCAGATCGCCGAGGCGCTGACGGACGAGTCGCGCGAGGCCGCGCCGCTCGTGCTGGAGGTCGAGGTGGACAGCCTCCTTGCCGACCAGCTGACGCCCGTCGTCGGCTCGCTGGCGAGCCGCATCGACATCGCTCCCGTCGAGATCGTCGTGATGGATGCCGACACGTTCGAGCACGCGCGCACCGCGTACAAGATCCTGGCGTTCCTCGCGCAGTACGGACTGTGGCTCGGGATCGGCCTCGTGGTCGCGGGCCTGCTGGTCTCGCCGCGACGCGCGTGGTTCCTGCCCAAGCTGCTGCTCGCGGTCGGCGTGATGTCGCTGCTCGCGTGGGGCGCGCTCACGTTCATGGGCGTGGACGCGGTCGTCGCGCTCGTGCCCGGGGGAGACGACGGCGCGCTCACGGCGCTGGTGTCGGGGGTGCTGTCGGAGGACTCGCTGCCGACGCTCGAGCAGCGGACGCTGTGGGTCGGGCTCGGCGCGCTCGCCGGCGCGGTGGTCCTGGGGCTCCTCGCGCGTGCGCTGAGCGGTCGTCGCTGACCGGGACGATGCGGTGGTCCCGCGGAGGGACGATGCGTCACTCGCCCCAGGCCGGGAGCCCGGGAGTGAGCCCGGGGCTTGAGATCGCGCGCGCCGCTTGAGCGGCCCCCGCTGCCATGCATCGACGCAGCTCGTCCGCGGTCATGGGCCGGTCCGCGCACCCCTCCTCGAGCGCGCGCAGCAGCATGCCGACGGCGAAGGCGTCGCCGGCACCGTTCGTGTCGATCACCCGGGTGGGCACTGCATCGACCCTCACGGGCGTGCCGTCGCCCGCGATCCCGAGCGCGCCCTCAGGCCCGAGCGTGCAGACCGCGGCATGACGGCCGTCGCGCACGGCAGCGTCGAGGAAGGCCTCGGCGTCGCCGATCCGGTCGCCGTTCATGAGGATCACGTCCGCCGCCGCGAGGAACGGCGCGTGGAACGGGTCGGCGCCGTCGTAGTCATGCACGTCGACCCAGACGGGTCTGTCGGTTCGCGTCACCACGGGCTCGAGGGCCAGCGCGAGGGGGGCGAGGTCGAGGAACACGGCGTCGACGCCGGGGAGCTCCGCGTCGAGCACGGCCCGAGCCTGTGCGACGCCGCCGGGGTCCGGCTCGCCCGCGGGCTGGAGGTAGATCGAGAGGCGCCGGCCGGGTGGTGCCACGAGGTTGAGGTGACGCTCGGCGGGACCGTCGGTGAGCACCGCCTGGACGCGCACGCCCCTGTCCGTGAGCATCCGGGTGGCGTGCCTGCCCTGCTCGTCGTCCCCCTGGGTCGTGACGAGCAGGACGTCGGTTCCCGCCTCGGCGAGGTGGAGCGCCTTGCCGGCGGACGTGCCGCCGAGCTGGGTCGACCACCGGCGTGCCATCACGGTGTGGGGTGCGGGCTCGGGCAGCTCGTCGAGATCGACGATCGTGTCGATCGACGTGGGCCCGATCACGACGACGTGAGGCGCGCCAGGCCTCGGCGCGCCGGCGACCACGCTCAGGCTCCCACGCGGGGCGCCGCGGTGGACTGCCGTGCGATCAGCTCGAAGGGGAGCCTGGCGGGAACCGGCGCGTGCTCGACCTCCGGTTCGAGCGCGTGAAGGAGGGCCCGCGCTCCGACCGCGCCCTGCTGCGCGGGGTGCTGATCGATCGTGGTGAGTCCCAGCACGGATCCCGTGGGGTGGCCGTCGATGCCGATGATCGAGAGATCCTCGGGGACGCGCAGGTCGAGCTCGCGCGCCGCCATGAGGACTCCGTAGGCGATCTCGTCGGAGGCCGCGAACACCGCGGTGGGTCGATGCTCGCGGTCGGAGAGGATGCTGCGCGCCGCCGCGTAGCCGCCTTCGCTCGTGTACTCGGACTCCTCGATCCAGTGCGGGCGGACCGGGATCCCCGCCTCCGCCATCGCCGTGTCGTAGCCGGCGCGGCGGAGCACGGGCACCTGGAAGTCGAGGTCGTAGGGGATCACCCCGCCCACGTACGCGATGTCGCGATGGCCGAGCTCGAGCAGGTGGCTCACGGCCGCCTTCGCGACGGCCAGGTTGTCGACCGCGAACGTGGGGACGTCGGGCTGGGGACGATCGATCGCGACGACGGGCTTGTCGAGGCTGCTGAGGCGCGCCCGCTCGGCGGGCGCGAGGGAGAGCGTCACGAGCAGAAGCCCATCGACGCGTCGCCGCAGGAGCGACTCCTCGAAGAGCCTCGCGCGCCTGGGATTCGCCGTGCCGTCGGGGTCGTTGAGCCGGTGCGGCTCGCAGTGGTAGAGGGTGACGTCGTAGCCCGCATCGGTGAGCTCCCGGTGAGCGCCGGCCATCACCGTGGTGAAGAACCAGCGATCCAGGTACGGGAGCATGATCCCGACCGCACGCGTGCGACCGCTCGCGAGGCCCGATGCGGTGGCGGACACGACGTAGCCGAGCTCCTTCGCCGCGGCCTCGACCTTCTCGCGCGTCTGAGCGGAGACGCTCTGCTTGCCCGCGAGCGCCCTCGATACCGTCGCCGTCGACACCCCGGCGAGCTCGGCGACCTTCTGAATGCTCACGTCACCCATTGTCGTGGTCCGGACCGGTCGCCGCGAGGCAGGAATGCCGCAGGGTGCCGTCACACATCATGCGCTCACGCATGGCTCAGCCAGACGGTGGCGTCGGCGGGTAGGACGTCCCCGAGGGGGCGCGAGGCGAGCAGCACCTCGCCCCCCAGGTCGGCGAGCGGGAGGTCCGCCCCTGAGATGTTCGCGACGACGCGCACGCCGTCGTTGTCCAGCATGAGCACCCCGTCGGGGGCCTCGATCCACGTGAGGGTGCCCGTGCCGAGGCCGTGCCGCTTGCGCAGCGCGAGGGCGGACCGGTACATGTCGAGCGAGGAGCCGGCGATGCCGCGCTGCGCGTCGCGCGCGTAGGGTGCCCAGTCGGCCGGCTGGGGCAGCCAGGTCGACGCGCTCGGGCCGAAGCCGTAGGCGGGGGCGTCCGCCTCCCAGGGGATCGGCACGCGGCATCCGTCGCGACCGAGCCGCTCGCCGTTCGTGCGCGCCCAGGTCGGGTCCTGCCTCGCGTCGCCGGGGATGTCGAGCGCCTCGGGCAGTCCGAGCTCCTCGCCCTGGTACAGGTAGGCCCCGCCGGGCAGTGCGAGCATGAGCAAGGTCGCCGCACGCGCCCGCAGGATGCCGTGCTCGACGTCGGGCAGCCCGGCCGAGTCGGTGGCGAGCCCGTGCCCCTGGGGGTTGGGCTCCGTGAGGGCGAGGCGAGTCGCATGGCGGACGACGTCGTGGTTGGAGAGCACCCAGGTGCTCGGCGCGCCGACCGCGCCGAACGTCGCGAGCGAGTCGTCGATGATCCGGCGGAGCTCCGCGACGTCCCATGCGGCCATGAGGTAGCCGAAGTTGAAGGCCTGGTGCATCTCGTCGGGTCGGACCCAGTCCGCCATCCGCTCGAGCGGATGCACCCAGGCCTCGGCGACCAGGATGCGGTCGGGTCCGTAGGCGGCGACCACGTCATGCCAGCGACGCCAGATCTCGTGCACGCCCTCCTGGGCGAAGTGCGGGCTCGACGTCTCGGAGTCGAGGCTGGACGCGTCGAGCTGCTCCGGCGTGTAGTCGGGCAGTCCGTCCTCCTTGACGAGTCCGTGCGCGACGTCGACGCGGAAGCCGTCGACGCCACGGTCGAGCCAGAAGCGCAGGGTGTCGTCGAAGTCGGCGCGGACTCCCTCGTTCGTCCACTCGAGGTCAGGCTGGGACGAGTCGAACAGGTGCAGGTACCACTGGCCGGGCGTGCCGTCGGGCTCGGTGACGCGGGTCCACGCGTCGCCGCCGAAGACCGACTCCCAGTTGTTCGGGGGCAGCTCGCCGGACTCGCCGGTGCCCTCGCGGAAGATGTAGCGCGCGCGCTCGGGAGAGCCCGGCCCGGCGGCCAGCGCGGCCTGGAACCACGCGTGGTCGCTGCTCGTGTGGTTCGGGACGATGTCGACGACGACACGCATCCCCAGGTCGTGCGCGCGTGCGGTGAGCGCGTCGAAGTCCTCGAGCGTGCCGAACAGGGGATCGACGTCGCAGAAGTCGGCGACGTCGTAGCCGGCGTCGCGCTGAGGGGAGCGGTAGAAGGGCGAGAGCCAGATCGCGTCGACCCCGAGGTCCGCGAGCGCGTCGAGCCGATGCGTGATGCCGGGCAGGTCGCCCACGCCGTCGCCGTTCGAGTCCGCGAACGAGCGGGGATAGATCTGGTAGATGACGGCGGAGCGCCACCAGTCGGTGGGGGCCGCGACGCCCAAAGAATCAGTCATAGCGACATTTGTAAGCGCTTGCACGTGGGTTGGCAAATCGGACACGGCGGGGCGCGAGGCACGGTGCTCTCGTCGTGCTCGGGGAATGACCCGGAGGCGCCGGGGCGATGGGCTGGCCCCCCGAGCCTGGGGAATGGCCCGCATCGTCCTGGCGTTCTGTCCCCAGTCGCACCGCAGGTGCCCGGAAGGAGACGCCTCATGGCCGCATCGATCCGTTCTCGTGTCACGGTCCCCCTGACGTTCGCCGACGGCTACTCGACCGTCGCCGAGGTGATGACCTTCCGGGGGCTGGACGACGACTCCGAGCATCTGCTGCTCGCGCTCGGGGACTGGGAGGACGCCGTCGTGTGCGCCGAGATGGGTGGCGAGGCGCCTCTCGTGAGGCCCCACAGCGAGTGCCTCACCGGGGACGTGCTCGGGTCCGAGCGATGCGACTGCGGCCCTCAGCTGCGTGAGGCGGTCGAGAGGATCGCCGACGCGGGAGGATTCCTGCTGTATCTGCGTCAGGAGGGGCGGGGGATCGGCCTGTACGCCAAGCTCGACGCGTACGCGCTTCAGGACTCGGGCCTCGACACGTATGAGGCGAACGTCGCGCTCGGGCACGGCGAGGATGAGCGCGACTACACGGCCGTCGCGCAGATGCTCGATGCCGTTGGTGTGGGCCGGATCCGGCTGCTCAGCAACAACCCTGACAAGGCGTCCCAGCTCGCGGCGCTCGGGGTGCAGGTCGACGAGCAGGTGCCGACGCGGGTGCACCTCACGGATGCGAACGCGCGCTATCTGACGGCCAAGGTGGAGCACACCGGGCATCTCATCGCGCTGCCCTGACTCATCGGGATATGCTCACTGTGTGGAACTGCAGTTCTCACAGTGAGATCAGGTCGTGCGTGGCTCGGACCCGCTCGACGCGACGAAGGAGTCCCGTGAAGCTCACCCATCTCGGCCACGCGTGCCTGCTCGTGGACAGCGGCGATGCGCGCCTGCTGATCGACCCTGGCGTCCTGTCGAGCTTCGCCGACGTGCGTGACCTCGACGCGATCCTGATCACGCATCAGCACGCGGACCACGTCGACCTCGGCCGACTCGCCGAGCTCCTCGAGGCGAACCCCCGCGCAGCGCTCGTGGCCGATCGTGACACCGCGCCGGCGCTGACAGGGCTGACGCGGCCCGTCGTCGTGGCGGGACCGGGCGACCGCCTCGAGCTCGCCGGCGCGGTCGTCGAGGTGCTCGGGGGACTGCACGCGGCCGTGTTCGGTGACGTCCCCGGCTGCACGAACGCCGCGTACCTGATCGATGGTGCGCTCCTGCACCCGGGGGACTCGTTCGTCGTTCCCGACTCGCCCGTCGAGGTGCTCGCGGTGCCGATCGACGCCCCCTGGCTCAAGCTCTCCGAGGCCGTCGACTACGTGCGCGCCGTCGCTCCGCGGGTCGCCGTGCCCATCCATGAGGGAGAGACGACGGACCCGGGCAAGCTCGCCGGGATGCTCGAGGCCTTCAGCGACGAGGGTGTCGTGCGGAGGCTCGCGGTGGGCGAGGCCGTCGCGCTGTGAGCTCGACGGCCTCGCCTGTCACACGAACATGGAGGGACGGGCGCCCGTGATCCAGCCGACGATCTCGTCGTTGTCGGTGTCCGCGGTCGCGACGTCCGCGACCTTCTGACCGCGGTTGAGGACCGCGAGCCGGTCGCAGACCTCCATCGCGAGCGCGAGGTTGTGCGTGACGAGGACGATCGCGATGCCCTGATCGGCCATGCGTCGGATGAGCGCCTGCACCTGCTGCGTCTGCTCGTACCCGAGCGCGGCCGTGGGCTCGTCGAGCAGCAGGACGCCGTTGCGGTCGCCGGTGACGCGCGTCGCGCTGCGCGCCAGCGCCACGACCTGACGCTGGCCGCCCGAGAGCATCTCGACCGGCCTGGTCATCGCCGCGGTGCGCACGCCGAGCCTGTCGAGCTCCGCCTCCGACCTCTTCCGCTGCGCCTTGTGGTCCACGAATCCCAGGAGTCCGAAGATCCCCTTGCGGAGGATCTCGCGACCGATGTTGAGGTTCGTGGCGATGTCGAGCGCGTCGACGAGCGCGAGGTCCTGATAGACCATCTGGATCCCGGCCTCGGTCGCGTCGCTGGGGGAGTCGAACTCGACCTTCTCGCCGTGCACCATGACGGTGCCGCCGGTGGCCCGGTGCGCGCCCGACATCACCTTGAGGAGGGTCGACTTGCCCGCGCCGTTGTCGCCGAGCAGTCCGACCACCTCGCCAGGTCCCACGTGGAAGTCGATCGAGTCGAGCGCGCGGACGTAGCCGTAGTGCATGTCGATCCCCGAGAGCTCGAGCACCGGTGCAGCGTTGGAGTCGTTCATCGTCCTCACCTCGTTCCCGTGTGCACGGAGGCCTGCGCGGTGGCCATGAGCCGCTTGGACACCGACTTCGACACCCACCGCTCGAGGGTGAGCGAGCCGATCAGCAGGACGCCCGTGACTCCTGTGGCCCAGTAGGGCTGGATCCCCTTGATCGTCAGGCCGTTGGAGATGGTGGCCAGCACGAGAGCGCCGACGAGCACGCGCGGCAGGCTGCCTCGCCCTCCCGCGAGCGAGACACCCGCGAGCGCCACCGCGGTCAGCGCGGTGAAGATCAGCGCGGGGCTCGCGCTGGGGTTCGCCTCGGTCACGACCGCGGTCGTCACGAGGCCGCCGAGACCCGCGCACGTGCTGCTGATGATGAACGCGAACACGATGTAGCGGTCGCTGTGGATGCCCGAGCGACGCACCGCCTCGGCGCTTCCTCCGACCGCCATGAGACGGATGCCGTCGCGCGTCTTGGTGAGGAACACCGTGCCGACGAGGAACACCCCCGCGCAGATCCACACCGGCGCAGGGACGCCGAGGTAGCGGTGCGTGCCCATGAAGTCGAGCATCGACAGGCCGGGGAAGGTGTATCCGCCAGCGACGATCGACGCGATCGCCGAGGTGATCGAGAGCATCGCGATCGTCACGATGATCGGGTTGAAGCCCCGCAGCGAGATGAGACCGTTGACGAGCCCCACTCCGGCCGCGAGGACGATGCCGGTGGCGAGCGCGAGCCAGATGGGAAGCCCGTTCACGAGCATCCAGCCGGCGACGCAGCTCGACAGGGCGGCGACCCCCGGGATCGACAGGTCGAGCGCACCGCAGATGATTCCCACGGCGACTCCCGCCGCGAAGATCGCGCTGATGGATGCCGCGTTGGCGATCAGCACAGCGTTGTTGAGCGTCGCGAAGTACGGGTTCGCCCAGATCGCGAAGGCCAGGATCAGCGCGATCCAGAGCACGAAGATGCCGCGATCGCGCAGGAAGATCATGCCGCGGATGCCGGCGCTGTCCTTCGCGGGGGCCGCGGCGCTCGGCTGGGGGGACGGTGCGGGCACGGCGGGCGCCGTGGCCCCGGAGACTCCGGGGGCCACGGCGCCGTCAGCCGCGGTGGGGCTGGCGGTCCTCATGTCTCGTCGCTCCACCGCTCAGCTTCCGGAGGTGGTGACCTTGATGGGCACGGTCAGGACCGGTCCCTCCGCGGTCGGGTCCGCCTGCATCTCCACGAGCGTGTTGAACGACTGGACCATGTCGTCCTGGAACTGTAGGGCGACGGTGGCGTACATCGTGCCGTCCTCGACCAGCCCCAGCACCTCGTCGTTGCCTCCGAAGTCGGTGACGCAAGGAAGGTCGGTTCCTGCCGACTTGAAGGCTCCGATGGCTCCGAGTGCGCCCTCGTCGTTCGCCGCTGCCACGACGTTGACGCCGGGGTTGGCGCCCAGGATGGTGCTCACGTCGGTCTGCGAGGCCGCCCGGTCGCTGATCTCCCAGGTCTGCACGACGGTGGCGTTCGGCGCGGTCGCCTCGAGCGCCGCCATGAAGGCGTCGTCGGACTCCTGCTTGCCGGCCGTGCCGGGCGCGGACTCCCCGTAGATCACGGTCGCCTCTCCGCCGAGCTTCTCGTTGATGCACTTCCCGGTCTGCTCGCCGAGAGCGGTGCCGCCCTCGGCGTAGTCGATCGTGTCGAAGCTGATGCCCGCCTGAGCGCCGTCGAAGCCGTAGTCCGCGGGGACGCCGTTGATGAGGACGGGCACACCCTTCTCCTGCGCCGTGACGAGCACGTCGGACATCGACTCGGGAGCGATCGCGATGATCCACAGCGCGCCGGCGCGTCCGGACTCGAGGACCTCCGTGACCTGCTGGACCTGGGTGCTCGGATCGAGGTCGGGATCCTGCACGATCACCTCCCAGCCCTGGTCGCCGCCGTAGTGGGTGACCCCGTCCGAGAGCCCCTGCATCGCGGGGATCTGCAGCGCGATGGGCGAGAACACGAGGGTCTGCGGAAGGTCGCTCATCTCCTCGCCCGCCGCCATGGCGCTTGCTGAGGCGGTGGCCTCCATGGTGTCCGAGGAGGCGCTCGCATCGTCTCCGTCGGAGGACGAGCATGCGCTGACGAGGAGCAGCATCGTTGCTGCGCCGGCGCCGAGGGCGGCGCGGGAGAGGGGGTGGGAATGACGAACGGTGCTCACGGGGATCTCCTTTGATATCCGCGACAGGGGACTTGCTACCTTGTGACTTTCAATGAGTGAAAGCGGTTTTCGTCGGTGCGAACCATGCTAGGCCCGCTCCCGTATGGTGTCCACAGCGACGCTCCCGGTATCGGGAATCGCGATGGGCGTTATTCCTGGGCTCACGGGTGCGAGACCGGGAAGTCGGAGTAGGCGGCCGCGCGTGCGGCGACCGTCTCGGACTGTGCAGCGTGCGCACGGGCGGTCTCGACGATCTCGCTGTAGTGCGCGCGCCGCTCCGCCATCGATATCACCGAGGTGTCGAGGTCGGTCCACTCGACGCGACCGTCGGCGAGGTGGCCGCGCGCGCCGCACGACGCGCACTGGACGCCGTCGCCCTCGAGCACGACCACGTCGAGGTGGCACATCGGGCATGCGCCGGGCGACCCGAGGTACGTGGCGTCCTCGAGCCCCTTGCCGAGCTGGCTCGCGACGTGATGCCCGAGCGCCCCCGAACGCTTGACCGCATCCTGGTCCAGCACGACGGACCGGGGAGTGCCCGCGCCCTCGACGACCATCTGGTCCACGACCGCGATGCTCATGGAGAACGTCAGCGTGTGCATCACGGGAAGCGCGAGCGCCTTCCACTGCGTGGTCAGCGCCCCTCCGCAGGCGATGAGACCCGCCACGCGGGGACGGAGCACGCGCTCGTCGACACGGAAGGGCACCGCCGGCTCTCCACCGTTCCTGCGCACCTCGAGAAGGCCTTCGATGATCGCGGCGTCCGCGTTGGGTCCGAGCAGTCGGTCGCCAAGCATCTTGAGGCGTCCGGGCACGGTCCTGCTGATGATCGGCGAGCTGACGATCCACCCGTCGCACGCGAGCAGGCGCTCCCAGAACCACTCCGCGTCGTCCTCGCCCGGCGTGGCATCGAACCTCAGATCGTCGAGTCGCACGAGCTCGACGCTCGCGCCGTCGTCCTGCGCGGCGCGCAGCGCCTCGATGAGGAGGATCTCCGCGCTCCCGCCGGGATTCCCGCACGAGAGCCCCAGCACCTGTCCCGTCGTCATGACTTCCTTCCTTCCTCGCCTCGCCAGCCGGCCTCGAGGCCGTGCACGAGCGCGACCATCGCCTCATGAAGCGGGGTCGGGACGCCCAGGCGTGCCGCCTCCGCGACGATCCCGCCGTTAAGGACGTCGATCTCCGTCTCGCGACGCGCCTCGACGTCCTGGAGCATCGACGGCCTGTGGTGGAACGCCTCGTCGATCGCCTCCTGCACCGCGAGCTCCGGGTCGCGGTCGAGCTCGATGCCGGCCGCGGCGCACACCGTGCGCGCCTCGCGCAGCAGCGCGTCCACGAGGACCCGGAGGCCGGGGTCCGTGCACACGGGGCCCACGGCAAGACGCGTGAGAGCAGACAGGGGACTCGTCGCGGCGTTGAAGGACACCTTGGCCCACTGCGCGCCGCGCGCGTCCGGCACCGCATGGGTGCTCAGCCCGCCCGCGGAGAGCAGGCTTGCCAGGTGCTCCACCTGACCGGACGATGCGGGGGCGGGCTCGAAGGGGCCTAGCCACGTGTCGCCTGGGGCGTCGTAGCGCACCCTGCCGGGCGCGGTGACCGCGCCCGCGGTAACCACGCTCCCGCGGATGACGCGAGGCACGACCGTCGCGATCGCCTCCTCGTTCCCCAGCCCGTTCTGGACGCTCGCCACCGCCGCCTCCGCGAGGGCGTCGCGCGCGGCGGTCACGGCGGCCACGGTGTGCTGCGACTTCGTCGCGACGACCGCGAAGTCGCATGGCGGGAGGGCGGACGCGTCGGTGACCGTCTGGAGTGTGGCGGTGAACGCGGCCGCCCCGGTGACGTGGAGCCCTCCGCTCGCGATCGCCTGCATGTGCGCGGCCCACGGGTCGACGGCCCAGACCTCGACCTCGGGCACGCGCGCGAGATGCGCGGCGTAGATGCTGCCGATCGCCCCGCAACCCAGGACGGCGATCCTGGTCGGGCCCGTCATGCGGCGGCCTCCGCTGCGAGCCGCGCGCACAGGTCGGGAGACGCGCCCCCGACCCCGAGGCCGCCGACCACCCGGCCGCCCTCGACGAGGGGAACGCCGCCCGGCGCCGCGAGGAATGCCGCCGGACCGAGCGCGCCGAGGGTCGCGGTCGCGTCTCCATAGCGCTCGTGGAGGGCGCCGCTGGCCACGCCGAATCGCGCGGCCGTCGAGGCCGTGGCCCGGGCGATCTCCACCCCGGCGGCCACCGCATCGTCCATGCGGTCCTCGCGGACAGGGTCGCCGCCGCCGTCCACGACCGCGACCGACACCCGCTCCCCGAGCCGAGACGCGGCGGCGATCACGGCATCGCACAGCCGCGTGGCCCACGCGAGCTCGCGCTGCGCGCTCGCACTCGGTGCGGCGCGCATGCCCAGGCTCTGCTCGGGGGTCACCACGAGCTCGCCGAATCGTTCCCTCCAGCGGGCCGTGTCGTCGCCGTGCTGACCGTCGTAAGGGATTCCGAGCGCGTAGGCGATGAGCAGGTCCTCAGGGTTGGCGGGCGACCCATCGGCGCTGACGACCTCGGGGGACACCCCTGCCGGGAGGAAGGGGCTCACCGTTGCACCGGACGCGGCGATCCCTCCCACGACGTGACCGTCCTCGGTCACCGGGAGGCCTCCCGCCCCGGGGAAGAGCGCCTCCGGGGAGGCCGCCACGAAGCCGGCGGAGATCGGGGCCGGCAGGGTCGTCATCCGCCGCAGGTGCTCGGCGCTCGGAACCTGCTGCGTCGCGCAGATCCACGCCTTCGAGCGAGCCCTCGCCATGCCTCCGGCGCCCCCGCGGTCGAGCCTCGACGCGGTGACGAGCGCGCCGCTCGCGCCGACCACCGCGATCGCGCCGCGGAGCCCCAGCTGCTCGGCCTTGTCGACGGCGCGCTCGACGAGCCTGCGTGCGTCGGCGAGGGGGAGGTCGCGCGGGTGGGTGCTCATACGAGGGTCCTGCCGCCGTCGACGTAGACGCACTGCCCGGTGATGAATCCGGCGCGGTCCGACAGGAGGAAGGTCGCGGCGTCGGCCACCTCGGAGGGCACGCCGAGCCTGCGTGCGGGCACGAGGGACTCGAGCGACTCGCGGTGACCGTCGCGGTCGAGGTAGGCGCGCGTGAGGTCGGTCTCGATGTATCCGGGACCGACGGCGTTGACGGTGATCCCGTGGGGAGCCCACTCGCGCGCCATCACCCGCATCAGCTGGTTGATCCCGCCCTTGGACGCGGCATAGGGCGCATGGTGGGCGTGCGCGAGCAGCGCGGAGACGGACGACACGAAGACGATGCGTCCCTCGCCCTCGGCGATCATGCGGCGCCCGACCTCCTGGCCGAGCCACCAGGCGGTCGAGAGATTGAGCCGGAGGATCGACTCCCAGTCGTCGTCGCCGAGCTCGACGATCGGGCGCCGGTCGTTGCGTCCCACGGCATGCACGAAGGCCCGTGGAGTGCCGATCAGGTCAACGCATGCGGCGACCACGGCGCGACATGCCTCCGGTGTCGAGATGTCGGCCTGCAGGGTCAGGATCTCGAGGTCCGCGGCGCGCGCGGTGCTCGCCGCGGCGTCGAGGGTGCGCTCGTCGCGGTCGACGACCGCGACCCTTGCTCCTGCCGCGGCGAGGCTTTGCGCGGTCGCGCCGCCAAGTCCGCCCGCGCCGATGACGAGGGCGCCTTTGCCCTCCAGGTTCAACCAACCTGCCATGAGTGCACTCTTCCTTGAGTTCTCACATGCTGAAAGTAACTTTCACACACCGTAGGGGAGGATCGCGAGCCTGTCCAGACGGCGCCCAGAAGACCGGCGTGTCGCTCGAGAGGGTGGAGCCGGCGCTTGACACGGGCTAGCATCTCGATGAAAGTCACTTTCAAGAAACGAAAGTCGCCCGATCCCTGGGCGGCGCCCCGCACAAAGGAGTGCATCCGTGACTGTTCGCTCACGTCGTCTGTCCATGCCGGGCCCGAAGCGGCCCGGCCCGGCCCCTGTCACCAGGGGGAGGCCGCCGAGCGCGAGCTGGGCCTCCTGCGGCTCGGCGCCACTGGTCCCGGAGGGTTCGCGATGACGGGCCGACTCGAAGGCATGGTGGTGCTCGTCACCGGCACCGGTGGCGGCATCGGGCGCGCGACCGCGATGCTGTGCGCCCGCGAGGGCGCCCACGTGGTCGGCTGCGATCTCAACCCCGGGCCGTCCGAGGAGACCGTCGCGCTCGTGCGCGCCGAGGGTGGCAGGATGGACGCGATCGCGCCCGTCGACCTGGCGACGCCCGACGGGGCCGCCGACTGGGTCGACAGGGCGGCGGCGCTCGCGGGCCGGGTTGATGTGCTCGTCAACAACGCGTCCGCGATCCGCTTCGGACCGATCGACACGCTGTCCTATGAGGACTGGACCTTCACGATGCGCAACGAGCTCGACATCGTCTTCCTCGTCACGCGAGCGGCCTGGCCGCATCTGGTTGCGGCGGGAGGCGGCTCGATCGTGAACATCGCCTCGATCACCGCGTCGCGCGGCGCGTGGTTCATGCCGCAGAACGCGCACGGCGCGGCCAAGGGCGGGGTCCTCGCGCTGACGTACCAGCTCGTCGTCGAAGGAGGGCCCCACGGCATCCGGGTCAACGCGGTGTCTCCGGCGATGACCCAGACGCCGCACACGACCCCCATGCTCGAGGACCCGGACGGCCCCGCCGAGCAGATCCTGTCCCGAGTGCCGCTGCGTCGCTGGGGCCAGCCGGAGGACGTCGCCAACGCGATCCTGTTCCTCGCGAGCCCGGAGGCCCGCCACATCTCGGGGGCGAACATCCCCGTCGACGGCGGCGCGGCGGTCGTCGGATGAGCGCCGCGGAGACCGTGCGAGGGAGGCTGTTCCTGAGGGGCGAGCCCGGCTACGAGGAGGCGCGCGTGGGGCGAGTGTTCAACGCCCGCAAGCCGGACCGCTGCCCGGCCGCCGTGCTTGAGGCCGCGGACGCCGAGGACGTCGTCGCGGGCGTGCGTCTCGCGATCGAGCGCGGCTGGAGGCTCAGCGTGCGCTCGGGCGGGCATTCGTGGGCTGCCTGGAGCGTCCGTGATGAGGCGCTGCTGCTCGACCTCGGAGCGCTCAGGTCCCTCGAGTATGACGACGCGACGGGCATCGTCTCCGCCGGCCCCGCGACGATGGGGGCGCTCGAGCTCGCGCCGTTCCTCGCCGAGCGCGGCCGCGCGTTCCCGGGAGGGCACTGCGCGACCGTTGGCATCGGCGGCTACCTGCTTCAGGGCGGCCAGGGGTGGAACGGGCGCGCCAAGGGGTGGGCGTGCGAGAGCGTCGTCGCGGTCGACGTCGTGACGGCCGACGGCGAGCATGTGCGCGCCGACGCCGAGCAGAACTCAGACCTGTACTGGGCGGCGCGGGGCGCGGGGCCGGGATTCCCCGGCGTGGTCACCCGCTTCCATCTGCAGACCTATCCTCAGCCCGGCGCGATGTGGCATGACACCTGGACGTTCAGCCTGGATGACGCGGAGGCGGTCGTGCACTGGCTTCACGACGTCCTGCCGAGCCTGGACCGGCGTGTCGAGCCCGTCATGGCGGCGACGAGGCTTCCCGATGTGCCGCTCTACGACGGCATCGAGCATCCGGGAGGCACGGTGCTGCTGCTGCACGCCACGTGCATGGCCGACTCGGACGACGAGGCGCGCGACCTGCTGGGCGGGCTCGGCGAGTGCCCCGTCGCTGGGCGCGAGCTGGGTCGGGTCACGGGGCCGACCACGGTCGCTCAGGAGAGCGTCGCGCAGATGGACCAGAACCCCGACGGCTACCGCTACGCGGTCGACTGCGCGTGGACGAACGCCTCCGCCGATGTCCTCGCGCCCCTGCTGCTGGACATCTGGCGCGAGCTCGACACCGAGCATTCGTTCTCGATCTGGTACGGCTGGGCTCCCACGCGCGAGCTTCCCGACATGGCGTTCTCGATCGAGGGCGACGTCTATGTCGCGACGTACCTCATCTACGAGGACGCCGCGGACGATGCGCGGTACAGGGAGCGCGTCCACTCGCGCACCGCGGCGATCGCTCGCGACGGGGGAGTGGGCGTCTATCTCGGCGACACCGACTTCACGGCTCGCCAGGATCGGTTCCTGGCGCCCGAGAACTACGCCCGCCTCGAGGAGATCCGGGACCGGCGCGACCCTAGCGGGCGGATCGCGGGGTATCTCTGCGCGGCCAAGGAAGGGCTGAACGTCCATGCCTGACGCGTCGCGGCTCGACCACGTCGGGCTCAACGTCCACGATCTCGCCGCGGCCGCTCGCTGGTACGCGGACGCGTTCGGGTACGTCGTGGAGCTCGAGCTGCGGGTCGCGCCGATCGATCTCGACATCGTCATGCTCGCGCATCCCGACGGCACCAGGCTCGAGCTGCTGCGTCGCGACGGGGCATCATCGGGGCCGCGGCCGGCGAACCCCGCCGAGGCCGCGCTCGTGCCTGGCTACTCGCACCTGGCGTTCGACGTGCGCGGGCTCGACGAGGAGTTCGCGAGGATCGTCGCGCTCGGAGCCCGACCCGTCATGGCGCCCCAGCCCTCGCCGGAGGACGGCGTCCGCATGGCATACCTCGCCGACCCCGAGGGCAACCTGATCGAGCTGGTCGAACGGCCGGAGCGCACGTGAGGGAGGCCCGCACGTCTACCGCGCCGCGCCACCTGATGCCGCTCCTCGCGGCCTTCACCGCGCTCGTGGTGCTCACGACCGACGTGTACCTCCCCGTGCTGCCGGAGCTCGGCGCGGATCTCGGGACCACCGAGGCGGGAGCCGCCGCGACGGTCTCCGCCGTGCTCATCGGCATCGCGGTCGGACAGCTCGTGCTCGGCCCCGTGAGCGACGCGGTCGGTCGCAGGCTGCCGTTGCTGATCGGAGGGCTGACCTACGCGCTCGCCCACGTTCTCGGAGCGCTCGCACCGACGCTCGGGGCGCTGCTCGCGCTGCGCGTGGTCGCCGGGCTAGGGACGGCAGCCTGCCTCGTCGTGTCCCGCGCGATCGTCGCGGACGCCTACCCGGGCGCTGAGGCGGGCCGCGCGTTCGCGACGCTCGGCGCGGTGGTCGGGATCGCGCCTGTGCTCGCGCCCATCGCGGGCGGCGGGCTCGCGCGGGTGATGGACTGGCGTGGGATGTTCCTCGTTCTCGCCGCCGCGGCGGCAGCGCTCACCCTTGTCGGCCTTCGCGCGCTTCCTGAGACTCTTCCACCGTCCCGTCGCATCGCCCCGCGGCCGCCGGCAGTCGTAGCCGAGCTGCGTGAGGTCCTCTCCCACCGCGAGTTCCTCGCGTACCTCGCCGCGCTCGGGGCGGTGGGCGCGGTCCTCTTCGGCTACATCGGGGCCTCGTCGTTCGTGCTTCAGGACGGCTTCGGCCTCTCGCCGTTGCAGTACAGCCTGGCCTTCGCCGCCAACGCCGTCGGCATCGTGGGCGCGTCGCTCGCGAGTCGGCAGCTGGTCGCGACGGCGGGGTCGTGGCGCCTGCTTCGCGTGGGCCATCTGCTGTCGGCATCAGGCGTCGTGGTGCTGGCGTTCGGTGTCGGCCTCGACCTGCTCCCCGTCGTCCTCGCGGGGCTGTTCCTTGCCATCGCGAGCATCGGCCTCGTCATCCCGGCCGTCATGACGCTGGGGATGGAGGTCGAGCGCGAGCGCGCGGGCGCTGCCTCCGGCCTGCTCGGGATCTGCCAGTTCGCCGTCGGGGCCGTCGCGTCTCCGCTTGCCGGAACCGCGGGATCGCCCTGGTCGCTCGTCGCGGTGATGGGTGCAGGCGTGGTCGCGGGACCTCTGCTCGTGCGGGTGATCCCGGAGCGGTCGACCTCGCGCTAGCCCTGCGGCCGTGGTCGACGCGACGAAGCCCCCTCTCGGATCCAGGAGGGGAGAGCGAGAGGGGGCGACGCGCGCCACGCACGCACCCACGGAGCTTGTCGGCGAAGGCGGTGCATGGACTTGTCGTGCCCGGCGCCGGCGGTGTCCCTGCCGATCGGTGCCGTTGAGATCCCCATCGGACGGCGCGCGGCCGACGAAAGGGTTCTGGGGGATGATTCGCGATGTGGGCTTGCACATTACTTCACGAACGGTGTACATTCGTGACACTACATTCTCAAGTTTGGTAGCGACTCGCGCAGGTGCGAGCGAACATCAAGCCTGGGAGGATGGTGCAAGGGTCCTGCGAAGTCGTCGTAGATTTTGTCTAGCGTTAACACCATGCGCGGAGGCCCCTGCGCGCCACAGTCTTTTTCACGAGGAGCACCGATGGTCCACGACATCCCGAACCCGATCGTCCTGCAGCGCGCCGACCCGTGCGTCCTGCGCGAGGGCGGTCAGTACTACTTCACGGGTTCGTACCCGCTGTACGACCGCATCGTCCTGCGCCGTGCCGAGCGGCTTGAGGACCTCCAGGCGGCCGAGGAGGTCACGATCTGGACCAAGCCGGAGACCGGACCGCAGTCGTCCCTGATCTGGGCTCCCGAGATCCACCGCGTCAACGGCGCGTGGTACATCTACTACGCGGCCGCTCCCGACATGTCGGTCACGCGTCCCGAGCCCGACGTCGACGACACCTTCAACCACCAGGTCTACTGCCTCGAGTGCACCGACGAGGACCCGATCACGGGCACGTGGGTCGAGAAGGGCAAGGTCGACACCGGCTGGAGCGACTTCGCGCTCGACGCGACGAGCTTCGTGAAGGACGGCGTGCAGTACCTGGTCTGGGCGCAGCAGGAGGCCGCGATCAAGGGCCACTCCAACCTGTACATCGCGCGCATGGAGAACCCCTGGACCCTCGCGACCAAGGCCGTCATGCTGACGAAGCCCGAGTACGACTGGGAGATCCAGGTGTTCTGGGTCAACGAGGGCCCCTCCGTGCTGCAGCGGAACGGAAAGGTCTACCTGACCTACTCCGCGTCGGGCACCGGCATCGAGTACGCGATGGGTCTGCTCACCGCGGACGCCGACGCCGACCTCCTCGACCCCGCGAGCTGGACCAAGTCGAAGGACCCGGTCTTCACCTCGGCGCCCGAGAACGGCATCTACGGCCCGGGCCACAACTCGTTCACCGAGACCGCTGACGGCGAGCCCGTCATCGTCTACCACGCCCGCACGTACACCGAGATCGTCGGGGACCCGCTGTGGGAGCCGAACCGTCAGGCATGCGCCCAGGTGCTGCCGTTCGACGAGGAGGGCAACCCTGTGTGGGGCGAGCCGCAGCCGATCACGCGCCCGGCCCCGACCTCCGTCGAGGTCCTCCCGCCTGAGGGCATGAGCGCATGAGCGGTGGCACCACCTCGACTCCCACGGAGTCGAGCGTCCTCGAGTCGCTGAAGCGCAGCGTCGTCTGGAACTACGGCGGCACGTTCTTCTTCTACTTCGTCGTCTGGCAGTTCGTCTTCACCTTCATGGGCCTGTGGCTCGAGAACGAGGGGATGAGCTCCACCAACATCGGCCTTGTGAGCACCGTCATGGCGCTCGTGGCCATGGGGCTCCAGCCGATCTACGGCTACACGCAGGACCGGCTCGGCTTCCGCAAGCCGCTGTACGCGTTCGTCGTCGTGTGCGCCGCCCTCATGGGGCCGTTCTTCCAGTTCGTCTTCAAGCCGCTCATCGGCGTCAACGAGACCCTCGCGGCCGTCGTCGGCGGTGTGTTCCTCAGCCTCGTCCTCATGTCGGGCGTCTCCGTGGTCGAGGCGTTCAACGAGCGCGCGAGTCGCGCCAACGGCTTCGAGTACGGGCACGCACGACTGTTCGGCTCGCTCGGCGGCTCGTTCGCGTCCGCGATCGGCGGCGTCATCTGGGCCTCCAACCCGGACAACATCTGGTGGGCCGCCTCGGTGTCCGCCCTGGTCCTCGGCACGCTGGTGTTCGTCGCGAAGGTGCCGCACCAGGCGCCGGAGAAGCACCACGAGGAGGGCGAGGCCCACGCGCACAAGATCGGCAAGGAGACCATCCTCAAGCTGCTGAGCGACCGCAGCTTCCAGGGCTTCGTGGTGCTCATGTTCGGCACCGCCGCGCTCTACGACGTCTTCGACCAGCAGTACTCGATCTACTTCGCGGACCACGTCCTGCACGGCGACCCCGAGGGCCTGTTCGGCACCGTCGTGTCGGTCCAGATCCTGTGCGAGGCCGTGGTGATGGTCTTCACCCCGTGGATCGTGAACAAGATCGGCGCGAAGCGCGGCCTTCAGATCTTCGCGGGCATCCTCGTGCTGCGTGTCCTGGGATCCGCCATGGTGACGACGACCGAGGCCCTGATCGCCTGGCGCCTGCTCGCCGCGATCGAGATGCCGTTCATGCTGGTCTCCGTCATGAAGTACATCACCAGGATGTTCGACGTGAAGATCTCGGCGACGGCGTACACGCTCGGCTTCGGCTTCGCGAAGGCGCTCGGCGTCGCGATCTTCTCCCTGACGTTCGGCTACGCGTACGACACGATCGGCTTCTCGAGCGCTTACATCATCATGGCGGTGGCGATCGGTGTCATCACCGTGATCGCGAGCTTCCTCATGGCGGACGACAAGGGACGCGAAGCGCCCACCGGCGAACTCGCGGACGGCGTCGACGACGACGACGAGGCGATCGCCAAGGCGTAGCGTCGCCCTCCGTATCGCACGAGGCCCGACCGGCAGCAGCCGGTCGGGCCTCGTCGTGCGAACGTGGCGCTCAGGAGGAGCGGAAGCTGGCTCGCGATCGTGCAGGGCTTCGGTGGCATGCGGGCGACCGAGGACGGGCTGCGGTTCGCGCCCTTCTGCCCCGCTCCGTGGACGAGGTTCCGGTTCTCGATCCGATACCGCGGACGTCTGCTGCGGGTGACGGTCGGCACCGACGCCACCGAGTACCTCGTGGTCACGGGCCACGACCTCGAGGTCATGGTCAACGGGGATCGCGTCATGCTCAAAAGCGGAGAGGCGAGGGTCGTCCCCAACGTCGCGTAGGCGTCCAGGGGACGCCGCCCCCGCTGGGGTGGCCCTCGCATCGTCCCCGCGACGGACGGTGTCACGTCACCTACAGTGGGAAGGATGAGGCTCGGTCGTGCGACCGAGAGGTCGTGGGGTTCGAGGGGGACCGCATGGACGACGCTGCAGTCACCTCGGCGCGGATCCAGCAGGCCCGCGTCGGTGTCACGGTCTTCTTCGGCGGGGTCGGGGTGCTCGCCGCCACGTTCGTGTCCCGGGTGGCGAGCGTGCGTGCCGACCTCGATGTCTCCTCCGCCGAGTTCGGCACGGTGCTGCTGATCGGTGCCTGCGGCGGTCTCATGGCGTTCTGGTTCACCGGCGGACTCGTCGCAAGGCTGGGATCGCTGGCAGTGGGCAGGGGCTGCGCAGCCGGCATCGTCGCCGGGATCCTCCTGATGGCGGCGGCGACGATCATCGGCGCGCCATTCCTGTACGGGCTCGGGTTGTTCCTCGCGCTCGGCAACACGGAGATCCTCATGGGGACGCTCGGCGCGCAGGCCGCCGCGATCGAGCGGCTGGTCGAACGCCCGATCATGTCTCAGTTCCACGCGACCTTCTCGCTCGCGATGCTCGCCGGCCTGGCGTGGGGAGCCGGCAACTCGGCCCTCGGGGTCTCGGCAGCGATGCACTTCGTCGTCAACGGCGCCGTCGTGGGCGCGCTGTGGCTGACCGTGTCCCGCTGGGCGTTCCTCGGCGGGCGCGGCGTGGCGAGCCGGGAGGGCGCGAGTCCGCGAGGCGGATTCTTCGACGGGATCATGGCAGCCGTGCGCGAGCCCCGCACGCTCGCGCTGGGCTTCATCCTGCTGTTCGCCTTCACGACGGAGCTCGCGGCCGGCAACTGGATCCCGCTGGCCCTCGTGGACGACTTCGCCAGCACCGAGAGCGTCGCGACCGTGGCCTACGCCGGGGTGGTGCTCGCCCAGAGCCTCACCCGAGTGATCGGGGTGCCGACGTTGCAGCGCCTGGGGCGGGTGAGCACCCTGCGGGCATCAGCGGTACTCATCTGCGCGGGCGCGGCCGTATTCGCTCTGACGCCGGCGTTCTGGGCAGTCGTGCCGGCGCTGGTCGTCTGGGGCGTCGGGACGGCATTCGCCTTCCCCGTGGCCTTGTCTGCGGCGGCGGATGAGCCCACGGACGCGACGTCCCGGGTCGCGGCGGTGAACGTCTTCGGGACTGCGGGAGGGCTGGTCGCTCCGCTCCTCGTAGGCGTGATCGCAGAGTCCGTCGGCGTGCGTCAGGCGTTGCTGCTCGTGTGCGCGGCTGCCGCGGCGATCTTCATCCTGGCACCCGCGACGCGCGTGCCGGACTCGGTTCGCGATCACGTTCGCGCGAGTGAGGAGCCTCACTGACGTCGGGATCGGGCGCGTCCTCGTCGGCGAGGTGGACCACCGCATGCTCGTCCCAGGCGTCGACCTTCGCTGACTCGAGGGTGAGCTCGTACACGACCTCGCGCCACTGCGCGTCCTCGGTGATGCCGTCCGTGCAGCCGGGCACCTGCTCGTCGTACAGCCCCACGATCGAGGTGAATGGGACGTCGGCACCCACCTCGAGGTGGCTGTCGCGCGCCCGACGGGCGCGCGATCGGAGCGCTCGCAGATACATTCTTGAAGATGCGAATAACATGTGATGTGACACCCAGCGACCGCGGTGCGGAGTGAACCCGCGCGGAACACAAGAAGAGCCCCCGGCACCTTGGGGTGCCGGGGGCTCTCGCGAGCTTCTAGGACTTAGCAGTCGTAGTAGAGCTCGAACTCGTGCGGGTGCGGACGGAAGCGCAGCTGGTCGATCTCGGCCGAGCGCTTGTAGTCGATCCACTCCTCGATGAGGTCCTCGGTGAACACGCCGCCCTCAGTGAGGTAGGCGTGGTCGGCCTCAAGGGTGTCGAGCACCGCGGGAAGCGAGTCCGGAACCTGCGGGATGAGAGCGTGCTCCTCGGGGGGCAGCTCGTACAGGTCCTTGTCGACCGGGGCCGGCGGCTCGATCTTGTTCTTGATGCCGTCGATGCCCGCCATGAGCAGCGCCGCGAACGCGAGGTACGGGTTGCCGGACGAGTCGGGGGCGCGGAACTCGATGCGCTTGGCCTTCGGGTTCGAACCGGTGATCGGGATGCGGACGGCAGCCGAGCGGTTACGAGCCGAGTACACCAGGTTGACCGGAGCCTCGTAGCCCGGCACGAGGCGGTGGTACGAGTTGACGGTCGGGTTGGTGAAGGCGAGCAGCGACGAGGCGTGCTTCAGGATGCCGCCGATGTACCAGCGGGCCATGTCGGACAGGCCGCCGTAGCCGTTCTCGTCGTAGAACAGCGGCTCGCCGTCCTTCCAGATCGACTGGTGCACGTGCATGCCCGAGCCGTTGTCGCCGAAGAGCGGCTTCGGCATGAAGGTGACGGTCTTGCCGTTCTGCCATGCGACGTTCTTGATGACGTACTTGAACTTCATCAGGTCGTCACCGGCGTGCAGCATGGTGTTGAAGCGGTAGTTGATCTCCTGCTGGCCGGCGGTGCCCACCTCGTGGTGCGCGCGCTCGACGGACAGGCCGACCTGCTCGAGGACCTGGACCATCTCGTCGCGGAGGTCGGCCATCTGGTCGCCGGGGGAGACCGGGAAGTAGCCGCCCTTGATGCGGGTCTTGTAGCCGAGGTTCGGGCCACCGTCCTGCTCGGTCTCGACGCCGGTGTTCCACCAGGCCTCGGACGAGTCGATGTGGTAGTAGCCCTCGTGCTGGTTCGTGTCGAAGCGAACCGAGTCGAAGATGAAGAACTCGGCCTCGGGCGCGAAGTACGCGGTGTCGCCGATGCCGGTGGACTTCAGGTACTCGATGGCCTTGGTCGCGACGTTGCGCGGGTCACGGGAGTACGGCTCGTTCGTGAACGGGTCCACGATCGAGAAGTTGATCACCAGGGTCTTGGCGATGCGGAACGGGTCGATGAACGCGGTCGCGACATCCGGCAGCAGCTTCATGTCGGACTCGTTGATGGCCTGGAAGCCACGGATCGACGAGCCGTCGAACATGGCGCCATCGGTGAAGACGTCCTCGGTGAACTGCGATGCAGGAATGTTGAAGTGCTGCATCTGGCCGGGCAGGTCGCAGAAGCGGATGTCGACGAACTCGACGCCCTCCTCCTTGACGTACGCAATCGCCTCTTCGGCGGTCTTGAACATCCGATTGCTCCTTAGGAGAGACAGGTTGCTAGGACTAGCAACTCACACCCTAGGGCCACGCTGTTGCCCCCGCATTCACCTGTTGTTTCCGGCGTGTTACATCCGTGTGAAAGGTGATGGCGAACCAGGGAATTCTGTCTCCTGAGAATCGCATAATCTTGTCTTCATGCCCCAGGACGACACCGCAGCTGCCGATGCTCCGCGCGCTCCCCTGGGGCGCAGGGTCCTCGGCCTCGCCATCGACTGGTCACTGTCGCTCCTGGTCACGTCGGCATTCCTGCGCGCGCCGGGCATCGATGTCGCCGACCTGACGATGCTCGAGAGGGTGTTCTTCGCCGGCAACCAGTGGGCGACTGTCGCGGTGTGGGCGGTCCAGCATCTGGTGCTCGTCGCGACACTGGGCACCACGATCGGACACAGGGCCGCCGGCCTGCGCGTGGTGCGCGAGGACGGGGCCCCCATCGTGGGGCTGCGCGCCGCCGCGATCCGCACCGTGCTGACGGTGCTCGTGCTGCCCGCGCTCTTCACGGACGCGACCGGGCGGGGATATCACGACTCGATCGCGGGTACCCGGCTCGTCCCGACGCGCTGAGCCGCCCGCTCAAGGCGGCCACCGCATCGTCCAAGTGCGGTCCGAAACCGTCCACTGGGTGACGAACCGGCCCTCGAGGCGACCACCAGTGTCCACTGGGGCGCTCGACGCCAGTGCCGCGTCCCATCGGACGCTCAGCGTCGTTTCTGCGCCCGTGCCGCGTCCCAGTGGACGATTCAGTACCGCAGGCGCGCGGCGACGACGTCAGGGGAGAGCACGACGCCGGGGCCGCCAGGACGATGCGGTGGTCGCGCAGACGGGACTTCGCCAGCATCGTCCAGGAACGACGAAGCCGACGTCCCCCGGAGGGGACGTCGGCTTCGTGACAGCAGAACGGCTCAGCGGCCGCGCATGCCCTTGCGGTCGGCACGTGCGCGCATCGGGTCGACGCCCTTCGGCATCGGCAGCTGAGCGCCGCCCATGGCCTTGAGACGCGCGTGCACGGCGGCCTGCTCGTCCTTGTTGAGCCCCTTGGTGAGACCACGGCCGTAGGTCTGCTTCTTGACGCCGCGGATCGCCTTGGAGATGTCCTTGATCGCGACCTGGCCCTCGCCATCGCCCGCGTAGATCGGCGTGACCTTGACGCCAGAGGCCACCTTGGCCGGGCGCGCCTTGACCTTGTCGACCTGCTTGCGGGCCGCGGGGCCCTCGGCGAGCAGCACGATGCCGCCGACGCCGACGCCGTAGAACACGATGCCCTGGCCGCGCTGATCCACGGCGATCGGGTTCTCCTCGAACTGCCATCCGCGGCGGATCGACTGGGCGACGTACAGGGACCCGCCCATCTGACCCTCCATGCGGGCGAAGGCGGCCTTCTCGAAGCGGCGCGTGAGGAAGAAGAGGTCCGCGAGCACCGCGAGCAGCACGCCGAGGATGATCGCGTAGACCATCACGATGGTGCTGTCCACGACCAGCCCGGTCACGACGGCGGCACCGATGATCACCACCGGGATGAGGATCAGCGCGGGCAGCAGCATGCTGTCCTGCGGCTTGGTGAACTTGTACGCCTGCGCGATCAGGTGATACCAGCGCTGCTTCTTCTCGGGCTGCTCGTTCTTCGCCATAATGCGGCCAAGTCTAGTGGGTGCGTCAGGCGCGTCGGGCCCGCCGAGCCGTCAGCTCCTGGCGAGCAGGGACGACGCCTCCTGGCGGGCCTCGACGGGCTCGCCCAGATGCTTGAGCGCCTCGGGGATCGGGCGTCCCTTGCTGGTCATCGCCTGGCCCCACAGCCGGCCGGCGCGGTACGACGAGCGAACGAGCGGTCCGGACATGACGCCGAGGAATCCGATCTCCTCGGCGGCCTCGGACAGGTCGACGAACTCCTCGGGGCGCACCCACCGGTCGACCGGGTGGTGGCGCGGGCTCGGACGCAGGTACTGCGTGATGGTGAGCAGATCGCAGCCCGCGTCATGGAGGTCCTGGAGCGCCTGGAGGACCTCGTCCATCGTCTCGCCCATGCCGAGGATGAGGTTCGACTTCGTGACGAAGCCGTCGGCCTGCGCGCGCGTGATCACCTCGAGCGACCGCTCGTAGCGGAACGCGGGGCGGATGCGCTTGAAGATCCGGGGCACGGTCTCGACGTTGTGCGCGAGCACCTCGGGGCGGGAGGAGAAGACCTCGGCGAGCTGGTCGGGATCGGCGTTGAAGTCGGGGATCAGCAGCTCGACGCCGGTGCCGGGGTTGAGCGCGTGAATCTGCCGTACGGTCTCGGCGTACAGCCAGGCGCCGCCGTCCTCGAGGTCGTCGCGCGCGACGCCGGTGACGGTCGAGTACTTGAGGCCCATCTCCTTGACCGACTGCGCGACCTTGAGCGGCTCGGCGCGGTCCAGGGGAGAGGGCTTGCCCGTGTCGATCTGGCAGAAGTCGCACCGGCGCGTGCACTGGGCGCCGCCGATGAGGAACGTCGCCTCGCGGTCCTCCCAGCATTCGAAGATGTTCGGGCAGCCCGCCTCCTCGCACACCGTGTGCAGGCCGCCGCCCTTCACGAGCGACTTGAGCTCGTTGTACTTGGGGCCCATGGTCGCCTTGGTGCGGATCCACTCGGGCTTGCGCTCGATGGGGGTCTCGGCGTTGCGGGCCTCGATGCGCAGCATCTTGCGGCCCTCGGGTGCGGGGGTCACACGGTCTCCTTGAGGGGGGCGGTCGCGGCGGGAGCGCCTGCGGCAGGGGTCGGGTGGAATCGTACGTCGGCCAGCGCCCGCTCGAGCGCGGGCAGGACGTGGGGGACGGCCTCCTGGATGGTGACCTCGCGCCCGAGCTCGGCGCTCAGGGACGTCACGTCGGCATCCGAGATGCCGCACGGGACGATGCGGTCGAACTCGGTCAGGTCGGGCGAGCAGTTCAGGGCGAAGCCATGCATCGTCACGTCCTTCGCGACGCGCACGCCGATCGCGCAGATCTTGCGCTCCCTGCGGCCGTCCGAGGCGGGCAGCCAGACGCCTGAGCGCCCCTCCACCCGCATCGTCTCGAGGCCGAAGGCCGCGCAGGCGTCGATGATCGCCTGCTCGAGCGCGCGCACGTACCGGACCACGTCGACAGGCTCGGCGAGGCGCACGATCGGGTAGCCGACCAGCTGGCCGGGGCCGTGCCACGTGATCTTGCCGCCGCGGTCCACCTCGACCACGGGCGTGCCGTCGAGGGGGCGGTCCCACGACGCGGTGCGTCGGCCCGCGGTGTAGACGCTATCGTGCTCCACGAGGACGATGCTGTCCGGGCTGGTGCCGGCGACGACGCCGTCGTGCAGGGCACGTTGGCGGGCCCAGACGTCCGTGTAGTCGAGCGGCCCGTCGGGGAGCAGGTTCAGGATCTCCACCGCACAAGGCTAACCCGGTTTCCTGAACACCAAGGCGACGTGTCAAATACCGGGAATGGGGCCGCATCGCAGTGCGTTGCCTGGGTCATCGACGCTGTGCCACGTACGAGCCTTGAAGGAGAGACCCGCTGTGAAGCACGCCTGGATACGACCAGTCCTCGTCGTCCTCGCCATCGTCGGATGGCTCGGAGTCGGCGGCGTGGGAGGACAGACCTTCGGGAAGCTGTCGGACGTGCAGGAGAACGACTCGGCCGCGTTCCTGCCCGCGAGCGCCGAGTCGACCGAGGCTGCCGAGGCACATGCGGGCTTCGTGCAGTCGGACTCCGTCCCCGCGCTCCTCGTCGTCGAGGGAGGCTCCGCTGAGGACGTCGCCGCGGTGCAGGGCTTCGTCGACGACCTGCTTGAGGAGCCACTCGAGGGCGACCCCGACGGCAGGACGGTCGGCGATGTGATCCTCACAGGACCGGGCGGGCTCGGGCCGCAGGCCACGGCGTCGGACGACGCGGAGGCCACGCTCGTGACGTTCGCCGTCGATGCGGACGTCTTCGCGGAGCAGGTGGGCGAGGATTCGTTCGCGACCGTGTTCGTCGACACCGTGCGTGCCTCGTGGGAGGAGGCCGACCTCGGCCTCGCGGGGTACCTGACCGGGCCTGCGGGACTCGTGGCGGACCTGTCAGAGGCCTTCGCGGGCATCGACGGCATCCTGCTGCTCGTCGCCCTCGCGGTGGTGCTCCTCATCCTGCTGATCGTCTACCGCAGCCCCGTGCTGCCGTTCCTGGTCCTCGCGACGGCGATGCTCGCCCTGACGGGGGCGATCATCGCGGTCTTCGCCCTCGCGGACGCGGACGTGATCACGCTCAACGGCCAGAGCCAGGGCATCATGTTCATCCTCGTCGTCGGAGCGACCACCGACTACTCGCTGCTGCTCGTCGCGCGCTACCGCGAGGAGCTGCTGCGCACCAGGTCCCCCTACGCCGCGCTGGGGACCGCGTGGCGTCGGTCTCTCGAGCCGATCGCGGCCTCCGCGGGCACCGTCGTGCTCGGACTGCTCGTGCTGCTGCTGAGCGACCTCAAGTCCAACTCGTCGCTCGGCCCCGCCGGAGCGATCGGCATCGTCGCATCGTTCCTCGCCGCGCTCACTCTCCTGCCCGCGCTGCTGCTGATCGGAGGGAAGCACGCGCGAGGTGTCTTCTGGCCGGCCATGCCTCGCTATCGAGGGGACGACGCGCCGGCCGACCCCGTGCACGCCGACCTGTCTCCCGAGGAGCGCGAGAAGGTCACGGCCGCGCTCGAGACCAAGGCCGGTGTGTGGGGCAAGGTGTCCCGCATGGTCGATGCGCGTCCGCGCGTCGTCTGGGCCGCGGCCGCGGTGGGGCTCGCTGTCTTCGCGGCGATGCTTCCCACATTCCAGTCCGGCGGGCTGGGGGAGCGGGACGTCTTCCTAGGCGAGGTCGAGTCGATCGAGGGCTTCGACGTCCTCGAGGCGCACTTCGACGCGGGAGCGACATCACCCATCCGCGTGATCGCCTCCGTCGACGAGGCCGATGCCGTGCTCGCCGCCGTGTCCGATGTCGAGGGCGTCGACGAGGCCTACCTGCTCACCGCGTCCGTCGCGGCGGGAGCGCCCGCAGGCGTCGTGCCCGGCGAGGAGCCGCTCGTGGTCGACGACCGCGTCGAGATCGTGGCGGTCACCCAGGTCGCCGCGTCGTCCGTCGAGGCCACCGAGATCGTCGCCGACGTGCGCGAGGAGGTCCACGCGATCGACCCGTTCGCGCTCGTGGGCGGTCAGGCCGCGGAGACGCTCGACACGCGACTGACCTCGGAGCGCGACCTCCGCGTGATCCTGCCCACGATCCTCCTGGTGATCCTCGTGGTGCTGATGCTCCTCCTGCGCGCGGTCGTCGCGCCGGTGCTGATCATCCTCGCCAACGTGCTGAGCTTCGCCGCCACGATGGGGCTGTCGGCCGTGGTCTTCAACCACGTGTTCGGGTTCCCTGGGACCGATCCCGCGGTCCCGCTGCTCGGCTTCGTGTTCCTCGTCGCGTTGGGCGTCGACTACTCCATCTTCCTGATGTCCCGTGCCAGGGAGGAGTCGCTCGTGCACGGCAACCGGGAGGGCATGAGGCGCGCGCTCGCGGTGACGGGCGGCGTGATCACCTCGGCGGGCATCGTCCTCGCGGCGACCTTCGCGGCGCTCGGAGTCATCCCTCTGATCTTCCTCGCGCAGATCGCGTTCATCGTCGCGGTAGGCGTCCTGATCGACACGTTCGTCGTGCGATCGCTGCTGGTACCTGGGTTGGTCACCGACGTAGGCCGGGTCTCGTGGTGGCCCTTCCACAAGGGCATCGCCGACTGAGCGAACCCGATCCGCCCTGTGGAGAACCGACGCCGCAGGACACGCGGTGACAGCCTGGCCCCATGGACAACGGGGGCGAGGTCACTCAGCTCAGGCGCATCGTCGGGGTCGGCGAGGCGGCGTACGTCGCTGCCGGCGCCCGTGCCGAGGTGGTGCGCGCGCTTGCCGTGCCCGAGCTGCGAGCTCCCGACAAGGTGCTCATGCAGGGCGAGGCGGTGGTCGCGCTCATGCCCCTCACCGAGGGCGCCACGCTCGGGGACGTCATCCGCGCGACCGGACCGCTGTCCGCGGGCGGCTGCGTGTGGGTCGGCACCCGGGTGGCGAGGGCGCTCGCGCGTCTTCACCGCGCTGGCATGGCCCACGGCGCCGTCGAGGCGGACAACGTCGTGATCGAGTTGGGCCACGCGGTGCTTCTCGACACCGGCTCGGGAGTGACGTCCGCGACCCAGTCCGACGACGTCGCGGCCCTCGGACGCCTGCTGCGCGTGTCCGTCAGGGACGGCGACGCGGATGTCATGACTGCGTGGACGAATCCGATGTCCGCCGCGGACCCGGCGGCCAGGCCGACCGCGGCCATGGTCGCTCGGGCGCTGCCAGGCGCCGCGCAGGAGCGTCCCGTCGCGTTGCCGGGGCCGTCCGTCGCGTCCCGCATGCGCGACAGCGTGGGCGGGGTGGGTCGGGACGACGTCATGGGTCCGGGAGCAGCGGGCGCCCCTGCGCGATCGGTCGAGCGGGACGTTCGGGCGCCGGCTGCCGCCGCGCGGAGGGGTCCGGGGGCGCGGCGCGACCCTCGCTCCGACCACGCGGGCGCGCCGTCGGCGCCGCCCTCAGGCCCGTGGGCACGGCTTGCAGGGAGCCTCGAGACGACTCCTCGCCGGCTCGCCGGCCTGACGGGGCTGGCGGGCGCGGCGGTCGTCGCGAGCGGAGCGGCCGTGTGGCTGCTCATGGGCGCGGGCGCCGCCACCGCGGAGGATGCCTCGGCGGCGGCCGGGGCTGCCTCGAGCGCGACTGCTGTGCCCTCGGCGTCTCTCGATGTGGGTCAGAGCTCCGCGGCGAAGGGGGCGGCGGAGGAGGTCGAGGAGGCGCGCGCCCAGGCCGTCGATGACGGCCAGGCGACGATGGAGGATCCCGCTGACGCCGCGAGCACGCTCACCGAGCAGCGCTTCGCTGCGCTGGCCGACGGCGATGCGGCGGCCCTCATCGCCACCACGGCGCCAGGATCGACGGCGCGGGCCAGGGCCGAGGATCAGGCGGCAGCCGTCGAGGCGGGAGGGCTTGCCTACGAGGGCCTCTCGGTCAGGGTCGAGTCCGCAGAGGTCGGAGACGCCGATGAGGATTCCGCGACGGTCGTGCTCACGTACATCGCGTCGCCGCACACGGTCGTGATCGACGGGGAGCGAAGCGACGTGGAGGCCGCCCGCGAGACGGTCGAGCTCACGATGGAGGCGATCGAGGGGAACTGGCTTGTCAGCTCAGTGAGCGAACGATGACGCGATCCACTGCGCGGCGTCCTCGATGCGCGGGTGGTTCCACTCGAATCCGAGCCGAGTCAGGACGTCAGGCACCGCGCGCTGCGAGGACAGCAGGTCCTCGGCCGCGGGCCCCGCGGCGAGGCGCATCGTCCACGCGGGGACGGGGAGCCCCGGCGACCTGCCCAGCGCCGTCGAGAGCGCCGTGATGAGGTCGCGGTCGCGCACGGGGCTCGGTGCGACGATGTTGGAAGGCCCGTGGTGGTCGGACGTGAGGTGGAAGACGATCGCGCGCACCGCATCGTCCAGCGAGATCCACGAGTGCCAGGTGCTGCCCGCGCCCAGCTGCGAGATGAGTCCTCGGCGCACGAGCGGGAGCAGGCGTTGGGCGAAGCCACCGGTCGGCGCGAGGACGAGCCCCGTCCGCAGCGCGACGACGCGGGCACCTGCGTCCGCTGCGGGCGTCGCCGAGGACTCCCACGCGGTGCAGATCTCGGACAGGAAGGTATCGCCGGGCTCCGATCGCTCGGAGAGCCGCTCCTCGCCTCGCGAGCCGTAGTAGCCCATCGCCGACCCCTGAAGCAGGGTCGCGGAGGGGTTGGCCTCGGCGACCGCCTTGGCGATCGTGGTCGTCGAGTCGACGCGGGACTGGAGGACGACCTTCCTGTAGGCCTCGGTGAGTCGACGGTCACCGATCGAGGCGCCGGCGAGATTGACGATCGCGTCGGCGGAGGCGACGACGTCCAGGTCGATCGCGCCGCCTGCGGGGCTCCAGGACGACTCATGATCGCCCCGGGCCTGACGCCGCACGAGGGCGACCACATCGTGGCCGCCCTCGTGCAGTGCAGAGGTGAGCGCCGTCCCGATGAGGCCCGAGGCCCCGGAGATGACGACTCGCATGGTCGGTTAGAGGTCGAGCTCGGACTCGAACTCGCCGGCCTCCACGATCTTCTTGACCGTCTGCAGGAAGCGAGCGGCGTCCGCGCCGTCGACGATGCGGTGGTCGTAGCTGAGCGGGAGGTAGGCCATCGGGCGGATCGAGATGACGTCCTCGCCGTCCGGGCCCTTGACGACGACCGGCTTCTTGACGATCGCGCAGGTGGCGAGGATGCCGACCTGGGGCGCCGGGACGATCGGGGTGTCGAACAGCGTGCCGCCCGAGCCCGTGTTGGTCACCGAGAAGGTGCCTCCGGAGATCTCGTCCGAGCTGAGTCCGCCGTCGCGCGCCTTGGTGGCGAGGTCGACGATGCCCTTGGCGTGGTCGACGATCGTCTTGGAGTCGGCGTCCTTGAGCGTCGGGAGCATGAGGCCCTTGGGGGTGTCCACCGCGAGCGACAGGTTGACCGTCGGGTGGTAGACGATGGTGTTGTCCACGACCGACGCGTTGAGGAAGGCGTGCTCCTGCAGCGCGATCGAGACCGCACGGGTGAAGAACGGCAGGAACGTGAGGTTCACGCCGTGCTTCGCGGCGAAGGCGGACTTGCTCTTGGCGCGCAGCGCGAAGATCTTGGTGCAGTCGACCTCGACGACGGAGGTGAGCTGCGCCATGCCGTGCAGCGACTCCATCATCTTGTCGGCGGTGATCTTGCGGATGCGGGTCATCTTGACCGTCTGACCGCGCAGCTCGGATACCTCGACCTCGTTGGCCGAGGATGCTGCGGCGGGAGCGGCCGCGGAGGCTGCGACAGGAGCGGCAGCCGCGGGCGCCGGGGCGGCCTCGGCTGCGGCGATCACGTCCTCCTTGCGGATGCGTCCGCCCACGCCGGTGCCGGCGACGGCGGCCAGGTCGACGCCGCGCTCGGCCGCGAGCTTGCGGACGATCGGCGTGACGTAGCCCGAGCCACCGACCGGGGCGGCCGCGGCAGCGGGAGCCGCAGGAGCTGCGGGGGCGGGGGTGGGAGCAGCAACGGGCGCCGGAGCAGCAACGGGGGCCGCCGCGACAGGCGCGGCGGGAGCCGGAGCAGCAACGGGAGCGGGTGCGGGTGCGGGTGCGGCAGGCGCGGGGGCCGGGACTGCCGAGGCGTCACCGATGCGGGCGAGGACCGCGCCGACCTCGGCGGTCTCGTCCTCGGGGACGACGATCTCGAGGAGCGTGCCGGCGAACGGCGCGGGGACCTCGGTGTCGACCTTGTCGGTGGAGACCTCGAGCAGCGGCTCGTCGGCCTCGACGGTCTCGCCGACCTCCTTGAGCCAGCGGGTGACGGTGCCCTCGGTGACGGACTCGCCGAGTGCGGGCAGCGTGACCTCGCGGCCACCGGCGGCGGGTGCGGCGGCAGGAGCGGCAGCGGGCACCGGTGCGGCGATGGGCGTCGGGGCGACGGCCATCGGCGCGGGCGCGGCCGGGGCCGGAGCGGCCTCGGCGACGGGAGCGGCAGGCGCCGGCGCGGCGGCCTCGGAGGCGTCGCCGATGCGGGCCAGGATCGCGCCGACCTCGACCTCGTCGTCCTCGGCGGCGAGGATCTCCAGGACGGTGCCGGCGACGGGCGACGGGATCTCGGTGTCGACCTTGTCGGTCGACACCTCGACCAGGGGCTCGTCGACCTCGACGGTGTCGCCGACGTTCTTGAGCCAGCGGGTGATGGTGCCCTCGGTGACGGATTCGCCGAGCGCGGGGAGCGTGATGTCGTTGCTCATGAGTGTGGGGTTCCTTCTGTCGAATCAGTCGTGGGCGTGCAGCGGCTTGCCGGCGAGCGCGAGGTGGGCCTCGCCCAGGGCCTCGTTCTGGGTCGGGTGCGCGTGGACCAGCGGTGCCACGTCCTCCGGGTGCGCGTCCCAGCTGACGATGAGCTGAGCCTCGCCGATCTGCTCGCCGACGCGGGCGCCGAGCATGTGGACGCCCACGACCGGGCCGTCGACCACGCGGATCAGCTTGATGAAGCCCGTGGTGCCCAGGATCTGGCTCTTGCCGTTGCCGCCGAGGTTGTACTCGACGGTCGCGATCGCGTCCGCGCCGTACTTCTCCGCTGCCTTGGCCTCGGTGAGGCCGACCGAGGCGACCTCGGGCTCGCAGTAGGTGACGCGGGGGATGTTCGACTCGACGATCGGCTGGGGGTTCAGGCCCGCGATCTGCTCGGCGACGAAGATGCCCTGCTGGAAGCCGCGGTGCGCGAGCTGGAGGCCGGGGACGATGTCGCCGACCGCGTAGATGCTGCCGACGCCCGTGTGCAGGCGCTCGTCGGTGAGGACGAAGCCGCGGTCCATGTTGAGGCCCTGCTGCTCATAGCCGAGCGAGGCGGTGCGGGGGCCGCGACCCACCGCGACGAGCAGGATGTCGGCCTGCTGCGTGGTGCCGTCCTCAAGGGTGACGGCGACGCCGTTGGCGTCCTGCGTGACGGACTGGAAGCGCTTGCCGACGGTGAAGCCGATCTTGCGCTTGCGGAACGCGCGCTCGAGGCCCTTGCTCAGGGACTCGTCCTCGTTCGGGGCGAGGTGCGGCAGCGCCTCGATGATGTGGACCTCGGAGCCGAAGCTCTTCCACACGGACGCGAACTCGACGCCGATGACGCCGCCGCCGAGCACGATCGCGGAGCCGGGGACGTAGTCGAGGTTGAGGGCCTGGTCGGAGGTCATGACGCGGCCGCCGATCTCGAGGCCGGGGAGGGAGCGCGCGTACGAGCCCGAGGCGAGGACGATGTTCTTGCCGGTGTAGCGCTCGCCGCGGACCTCGATAGCGTCGGGGCCGACGAGCGTGCCGTGGCCCTCGATCATGGTCACCTTGCGGGACTTGATGAGGCCCTGGAGGCCTTTGTAGAGGCGGTCGATGACGCCCTGCTTGTAGGCGTTCACGCCGTTCATGTCCACGCCGGTGAAGGTGGTGCTCACGCCGATCGACGGGCCGTGCGCGGCGGTCTCCGCGACCTCGGCCGCGTGCAGCAGCGCCTTGGTCGGGATGCAGCCGTTGTGGAGGCACGTGCCGCCGACCTTCGACTCTTCGACGAGGCCGACCGTGAGGCCGAGCTGGGCGGAGCGCAGCGCCGCGGCGTAGCCGCCGGAGCCGCCTCCAAGGATCAGTACATCAAACGAGCGCGGGGTCAACTCGGACACTATTCGTTCTCCTTGTAAGGATGTCGGTACGCCCCATCTTGCCACCTGGCGCGCTTCGTGCGAACCGGGGACGCGGTGACCTAGTCTGGGTGCATGTCCTTCCTGTCCAGGATCTTCGGCTCGCGCAAGGCGGCGAGTCCCGAGTCGGGTTCACAGTCCCGCAGCGCTCAGGCGCAGACGATCGCCCATTTCAAGGAGTTCGCGGCCTCTCGCGAGGGCTGCGAGGCGTTCATCGAGCCCGCGACGCGTGTGACGCAGACGACGATGGTCCTGGTGGCAGGCTCGGGGGAGTGGACGCGTCGCAAGGTGCCGGACGAGGTCGCCGCCCGCAAGGTCGCCACCCAGCTCGGAGTGCCCGCGTTCGACGTCAACCTCTCCGGTTATCCGTCGCGCATGCGGGAGTGGAACGAGACGCATCGCAAGCCGCTGTAGCGGTCGCGGGATCGGCTCGGGGAGGGCAAAGCCCTTCAAATCTCCCGGTGATGGTCGATTACCAGGTCACACGGGGTTCGCGAGTAGCATGGCGGACACGACACCCGTCGATCGGAGCGAGTCGCCATGGATGCGCGCGAGCAGCGGTGGGATCGCGATGGGCTGGGGGCGTTCTCGTTCGCCTGGCTTGACGCGGTGCCCGACCTTGTCGCGTGCGTCGCCCCGGATCTGAGCCTGATCTACACGAACCGTTCGTTCGAGGACGCCACCTCCTGCGCGTTCCTGGACGATGCGGGCCGGAGCCTCGCCGACCTCCGCCCGTTCGGCGACGCGACGGCCGAGGTCGTCGCCTTGATCGAGGAGGCCAGGGACGCCTGGGGCCGCGACTCTGCGGAGGGCGAGATCCACTGGCAGGTGTCCTCGCTGGTCGATCGCTGGTTCGTGATCAGGGCCCGTGCGGAGAGGGACCCGGCCCAGGCGATCCGACGGGTGGTGGTCACGGCCCGTGAGATCACGAGATTTCGCAGGACCGAGCGCGCGCTGCGCGAGCGGGAGGCGGAGTTCAGGGCGCTCGTCGAGAACACCCCGGACAACATCGTCCGCTACGACGCGGACGGGATCGCGACCTACTGCAACCAGGAGATCGCCCTGTCCACAGATCTCGATGCCAGGGAGATCATCGGCAAGCGGCCCACAGAGTCGGCCGCGTCCTTCATGACAGGCATCGAGGAGTACGAGCGGGTGCTCATGCGCACGCTCGCCACGGGCGACCGCGGTCACGCGGAGCTCGTCTTCTCCCGCGGCGACCGCGGCGGCGATCAGTCGGTCCACAGCATCCTGTTCACCGCCGAGCGTGACGAGACAGGTGCAGTTGTCGGCGCGCTCGCCGTGGGCCGCGACGTCACCGAGCTGATCGAGTCCCGCCAGCGGGCCCGCGAGGGCGAGCGCGAGTTCCGCACGCTCGCGGAGAACGCCGAGGATCAGATCGCGCGCTGGGACGTCGATGAGCGGTACACGTACGCGAACCCTCGCATGCTGGGCATGCTCGGCAAGCCCGCCGAGGAGGTCATCGGCGAGCACGCGTTCACCACAGCGCTCGGGGGCGACATGGTCGGTCGAGAGGCGGTCAGGCGCATCCTCGACGGAGGGCCCGCGGAGACCATCGAGGCGGCGTTCTTCGACCCGCGCGAGGGAACGCATCGCGTGCACGAGATCCGCTTCGTCCCGGAGCATGACGACGCGGGGCGACTCATCGGCGTGCTCGGCATCGGTCGCGACATCACCGACTCCGTCCGCGTGCGTGAGGACCTCGACCGGCTCGCGCACACCGACGCGCTCACGGGCCTCGCGAACAGCCAGGCCTTCCACGAGCAGGCGCCTCGGATGCTCGCCTCGGCCTCTCGTGCGGGACATGAGGCAGCCATCCTGCTGCTGGATCTCGACGGCTTCAAGGCCGTGAACGACACGCTGGGACACGCCGGCGGCGACAGGGTGCTGCAGGCCGTGGCCGACAGCGTCGCGCGCAGACTCAGGCCCTACGACCTCTTCGCGCGGCTCGGCGGTGACGAGTTCGCGATCCTGATCGAGGACATCGGCCACGAGCACGACCTGGGCGCGATCACCGCGAAGATCCAGCGCGCGCTGTCCGAGCGCGTGACCGATCACGGGACGGGGATCCGTGCGAGCATCGGCGTCGCGCTCTTCCCCGAGGACGGCGAGACGGTCGAGGAGCTCGTCCAGCACGCGGACATGGCGATGTACCAGGCCAAGCGTACGGCGCACTCGGCCGTCGAGTACTTCCGTCCCGAGCTCGCCGAGACGCTGGGCCGCCGCACGACGATCGAGAAGGCGCTCGAGGGTGCCGACCTGTTCGCGCAGCTGAGCGTGCACATGCAGCCGATCCACACGCTGAGCGTCGAGTGGGGCCCCACGTATGCGGAGGCGCTGCTGCGGTGGCGGCATCCGACGCTCGGCGACGTCTCACCCGCGGAGTTCATCCCCATCGCCGAGGAGATGGGCGCGATCGGACGGATCGGGCGCTGGGTGCTCGAGCAGGCGGCCGCGGCGGTCGTCGCGTGGAACGCTGGCAGGCCCGAGTCCCGGACGATCGCCGTGTCCGTGAACGTGTCCACGAGCCAGTTCGCGCTCGACGACATGGACCTCGCGGTCGAGGCCGCGCTCGCCGCGACGGGGTGTCGACCGGAGTGGCTGGTGCTCGAGATCACGGAGAGCCTGCTGCTCGAGGACTCCGACGCCGTCCAGGGCGCGCTCACGCGGCTGCGGGCGCGCGGCGTGCGCATCGCGATCGACGACTTCGGCACGGGGTACTCCGCGCTGCACTATCTCGCACGCTTCCCGCTGGACGCGCTGAAGATCGACCGCAGCTTCGTGAGCGGGCTGGGGCTCGACTCCGAGCACGACGAGGTCGTGAATGCGCTGATCGCGCTCGCCCGCGTGCTGAGGCTCCGGGTCGTCGCCGAGGGGGTCGAGACCCAGGAGCAGCTCGAGATCGTGAGCCGCTTCGGCGTCGATCACGTCCAGGGGTTCCTGCTCGGGCGACCGACCCCGGTCGAGCTGTTCGCCGAGGCGTTCCTTCAGGACGCGGGGAGGTCCTAGCGCCGCACGCGCCGTGGAGACGACGAGACCCGCGCACCGCTTGAGCGGCACGCGGGTCTCGTGAAAGGCACGGGTTACGCCGTCGCGTGGTTCTCGATCAGCTCGAGCAGCGTGCGGACCGAGTGGCCGGTCGCGCCCTTCACGGTCCAGCCCCACGGGCTGCCCTCGTTGAACGCGGGACGCGCGATGTCGAGGTGCGCCCACGGGGTGTCGCCCACGAACTCCTTGAGGAACAGGCCCGCGGACAGCATTCCGCCCATGGGGTCGCCGATGTTCTTGAGGTCGGCGACCTGGGAGTCGAGCGCGGCGCGCAGGTGGCCGGGCAGCGGCATCGGCCAGAAGTCCTCGCCAGCCCGCTCGGAGGCCTCGACCACCGAGGCGCGGACGGCCTCGTCGCCCATGACGCCCGAGGTGCGCGAGCCGAGGGCCACTCCCTGGGCACCCGTGAGCGTCGCGACGTCGAGCACGATGTCGGGGTTCTCCTCGATCGCCTTGGCGAGGCCGTCGGCCATGACCAGGCGACCCTCGGCGTCGGTGTTCATGACCTCGACGGTCTTGCCGCCGTAGATCTTGATGACGTCCGACGGGCGCTGCGCGGTGCCCGACGGCATGTTCTCAGCGAGGCACAGCCACGCGGTGACGGTGACCGGCACCTGTGCGCGTGCCGCGGCCAGGGTGGTGTGCAGGACCACAGCGGAGCCCGACATGTCGGACTTCATGGTCTCCATGCCCTTCGGCGGCTTGAGCGAGATGCCGCCGGTGTCGAACGTGATGCCCTTGCCGACCAGGGCGACGTGGCCCCTCGAGTCCTCGGGAGCCCACTGCACCTTCACCAGTCGGGGCAGGCGCGAGGAGCCCATGCCGACGCCGAGGATGCCGCCGAAGCCCTCCTGCGCGAGGCGCTCGGGCTCCCAGACCTCGACCTGCACGCCGACCGCGGTCGCGATCTCCTGGGCGATCGCGGCGACCGCGCCCGGGTACATGTCGCGCGGAGGGGTGTTGACCAGGTCGCGCACGCCGGCGATCGCGGCGACGAGGATCGACGCGCGGTCGATCGCGGCGTCGGAGGCGCCTGCGACGAGCCACGCGGTGCCTGCCCACGGCTCCTCGCCCTCGGCGGGCTCAGCGGAGGTCTTGTAGTCGCGGAAGGTGTACGCGCCGAGCACGGCGCCCTCGGCGATCGCGGTCGCGGCGGCGTCGTCGGCCGCCGGGATCGCGACGATGACGGTGTCGGGGTCGTCGCCGCAGCAGCGAGCGGCGGTGCCCGCGGCCTCGCGCAGGTCGCGCGCGGAGGCCTCGCCGACGCCCACCAGGACGATGCGGCGGGCACCGGTGCCGGTGCCGGGCAGCACGGTCGTGGCGCAGCACTTGCCGTTGACACCGAGGAGGTCTGCCGCGGCCTGGAGCGGCGCGATGGCGTCGGCCGGGAGCTGCGGGTGGGCGAGGATCGAGCCCGAGGCGTCGACGCCGAGGATGAGGGCGTCGGCCTCGATCGACGTGACGATGTCGCTTGTGGCGTTCAGTGATGTCATGCCTCGAGCCTAGCCCCGACTACCGTGGAGCCATGTACGAGCTCGTCCTCACGAACCTCATCTACCGGATGGATCCGGAGTTCGCTCATCGCTTCGCCGTGAAGGGCTTCCGGTACGGCGGACGGACGCTGCGCGCGCTCGGCGGGAGGCGCGTCTTCCCGGCTCCCGGGGAGGGCGCAGCGGTGCACGCGCTGGGGCTCGACTTTCCCGCCCCGCTCGGGCTCGCGGCGGGGATGGACAAGAACGCCGAGGCCGTCGTCGGGCTCGCCGCCGCAGGCTTCTCTCACATCGAGATCGGCACGGTCACGGCGCGTGCGCAGCCAGGCAACGAGAGGCCGCGGTCGTGGCGCGAGAAGGACGTGCGGGGCCTGCGCAACCGGATGGGCTTCAACAACGAGGGCGCCGACGCGGTGGCGCGCCGTCTCGCGAGGCTGCGCTCCCGCAAGGCGGGCCGCGACGTGATCCTCGGCGTCAACATCGGCAAGACGAAGGTGACCCCCGCCGAGGACGCGCCGACCGACTACGGCTACTCCGCTCGCCTGCTCGCGCCGTACGCCGACTATCTCGTCGTGAACGTCTCGTCGCCGAACACCCCCGGCCTGCGCGACCTTCAGTCCACGGAGGCGTTGCGGCCGATCCTCGAGCACGTGCGCATCGCCGCGGACGATGCGGCGGGGGACCGGTACGTGCCCCTCCTCGTCAAGATCGCGCCGGATCTCGCGGATGAGGATGTCGACGCGGTAGCGGACCTTGCCCTCGAGCTCGGCCTGGACGGCATCGTCGCGACCAACACGACGATCGCCCACGACCGGGGGCCGGGTGGTCTCTCGGGCCCGCCGGTGCGTGCCCGTGCTCTCGAGGTGATCTCGCGCCTGCGCGCCCGCGTGGGGGAGGGGATGTGCCTGGTCGGCGTCGGCGGCATCACGACGGTCGAGGACGCGCAGGCGATGCTCGACGCGGGAGCCACCCTGCTGCAGGGCTACACGGCCTTCGTGTACGAGGGCCCGGCGTGGCCCGCACGGATCAACGCGGGCGTCACGCCGCGACGGTGACCCGCTCCCGGGCGACGCGCCCGGGGAGGTGGTGGCGCATCGTCCCGGTGGCGGCCGTCGCCCACCCGGCGACGAGAAGCGCGTAGAGGAGCACCGCGAGGCCGGTCATGGCGACCGAGCCTGTGTGCTTCGCGAGCTGGCTCGCGCCGGTCACGCACGTGCCGACCGGGAAGGTGAAGGCCCACCACGCGAGCGTGAAGGGCAGCCCCGCACGCGTGGTCCTGAGGGTGATCGCGAGCGCGATGGCGAGCCACAGGAGCGCGAAGCCCATCACCGGCACGCCGTAGAGCAGCGAGAACATCCGCAGCGTGTGAGGCTCGATGCCGAGCGCGTCGCCGGCGTTGTCGGCGAGGATGCCGACGGCCGTGATCGACTGGCCGAGCGGTCCGAGCACGATCCACAGCGTCGGCACGGCGGCGGCCGCGCCCACCTGGTGGTGCGACAGGCGGTTCCACACCGAGGCGATCACCATGATCGCCGCGAGGCCGCTCAGCCCGAACATCGCGTAGCACGCGAGCGCGAGGGTCCTCGCGAGCTCCCCGTCGACGTACGGCAGCAGCATCCCGCCGGTGGCGGCCGACACCATCGGAGGGACGACGGGCATGAGCCACGCCCCCGATGCGGCGTCGGGTGCGACGCGGTGGCGCGTGAACGCGAGCACGGGAACGCCGACCGCGGTAGCCAGCCCCAGCATCGTCCCGAGGATCCACAGCACCGCGTCGATGCCCACCGCGAGGCCCTCGCCGAGCAGCGGCTGCGCGACCACGAGCGTCGCCGCGCCATACGCGAGAAGGCCCATCGCCTGGGCGCCGAAGAAGTAGGACATGCCAGGGTCGTCGAGGTAGCGGCGCACCGCGCCGCGATCGTCGACGTAGTGGGCGACGGTCACGGCGACCGCGCCGACGAGCAGCACGGTCGCCACGGCCCAAGCCGCCCATGCGAGCACATCGAGCGCAGGGGAGGACACGGGGAGCGTCGCGGCGGCCGTGCCGAGGATCGAGGTGCCCATGACCATGGCGAACCAGTTGGGGGTGATGGCGGGAACGGTGGCGCGGGTGCTCATGCGTCCACGGTCCCAAGTTCCTGTGGTGATCGGTAGGGTGAGTTCCGTGGGTATCCACAAGACTGGATTGTGGGAGGTGCGATGTCGGGGACGACGCTGGATGAGCTGCGGATGATCGTCGCCGTCGAGCAGCACGGCAGCCTCACGGCCGCCGCGCAGGCGCTCGAGGTCACCCAGCAGGCCGTCTCGCAGCGCATGCGAACCCTGGAGCGGCGATGGGGGCTGTCGCTCTTCGCGCGCACCGCGCGCGGCACGACGCTCACGGACCACGGCAAGCTCGTCGCCGAGTGGGCGGCGACGCTCGTCGGTCAGGCGGAGGCCTTCGACTCGGCGGTCGCCTCGCTGCGCAGCGACCGCGCCGCGCGGGTGCGGGTCGCCGCGAGCCTCACCATCGCCGAGCATCTCGTGCCGGGCTGGCTCGTGACCTACGCCGCGGACCCCTCCGCCGCCCACGTCGAGCTCACCGGCGTCAACTCCGTGACCGTCGCGCAGCGCGTGCGCTCAGGGGAGGACGACCTGGGGTTCATCGAGACGCCCGACCCGCCCGAAGGTCTCGCGAGCCTCGTCTTCGCTCAGGACGAGGTGGTGCTGGTCGTCGCGCCCGGACATCCGTGGGCGCGGCGCACGTCAGTCTCGCCCGCGGAGGTCGCGCGCACGCCCCTCGTCAGCCGCGAGGCCGGTTCCGGTACTCGGCTCACGATGGAGCGGTCGCTCGAGGCGGTCGTCGGGGCGGGGAAGGTCGTCGCGCCGGCCGCGGAGCTGTCGACCACTGCGGCGGTGCGCGCGACGATCATCGCCGGCGGGGGAGTCGGCGCGCTCAGCGGCCTCGCGGTCAGGGATGACATCGCGGCCGGCCGCCTGCGCAGGGTCACCGTGGACGGTCCCGCGGCCGTGCGGCCGTTCGCGGCGGTCTGGGACCCCCGGCGACGGCTCGCCCCGGGCGCCTCGCGGATCCTCGAGATCGCGTCGGCGCGGGCCTGACCGGTCTCGGGATCTCAGGGTCTCGGGATCTCAGGAGATTCTGCGCGAGACCGGGAACGCGGGCGCCGCATCGAGCGTTGAAGACTGTGTACGCACCTGCCAGGCGTACGCAGTGCATTGTTTTCTCCTTTGAACGTGCGCTGGCCCCCGGGTCTGGGACATAGCCCGGGGGCCTTCGCATGTTCGGACCCGTCAGACCGGTCGCGTCGCCGGGCTCGACTGAGCGGTGCGCGCGGGATCGCTGACGACCTTGTCACCGAGCACCACATCGATGCGGGCCATGAGCTCTGTCGGGATCTCGACGCCGGACGCCTTCGCGTTGTCGACCACCTGCTGCGGGCGGGAGGCGCCGATGATCGCGGCCGCGACGTTCGCGTTCTGCAGGACCCACGCGATGGCGAGCTGAGCCATCGTGAGATCGAGCTCGTCGGCGATCGGCTTCAGGCCCTGGACCCGCTCGAGCAGCTCCTGGTCGTCCAGGAAGCGGGAGATCATCCCCTTGCCTCCCTTGTCGTCCGTTCCGCGAGAGCCCTCGGGTGCCGCCTTCCCCGGCAGGTACTTGCCGGTGAGGACGCCCTGCGCGACGGGGGACCACACGACCTGCGACAGGCCCGCCTCCTCGGACGCGGGCACCACCTCGCCCTCGATCACACGCCACAGCATCGAGTACTGAGGCTGATTGGAGATCAGGGGGACGCGCAGCTCCTTGGCGAGCGCCGCGCCCGCGCGGATCTGGTCCGCTGTCCATTCGCTCACGCCGATGTAGAGCGCCTTGCCCTGACGGACCACATCAGCGAACGCGAGCATCGTCTCCTCGAGGGGAGTCTCGTGGTCGAAGCGGTGCGCCTGGTACAGGTCGACGTAGTCGGTTCCGAGGCGGGTCAGCGAACCGTTGATGGACTCCAGGATGTGCTTGCGCGAGAGACCGACGTCGTTGGGGCCCTTGGGGCCGGTCGGGAAGTAGACCTTCGTGAAGATCTCGAGGCTCTCGCGGCGCTCGCCCTTGAGCGCCTCGCCAAGCACCTTCTCGGCGGCGGTGTTGGCGTAGGCGTCCGCGGTGTCGAAGGTCGTGATGCCGACGTCGAGAGCCGCGTTGACGCACGCGCGGGCCTGCTCGTTCTCGACCTGCGAGCCGTGCGTGAGCCAGTTGCCGTAGGTGAGCTCGGTGATCTTCAGGCCTGAGTTGCCGAGGTAGCGATAGTTGACCATGTCCTCCACCCTAGGACCGGCCGGCCGACGGTGGCGGGGCCGGGCATGACGAAGGCCCCGAGAATCGCTTCTCGGGGCCTTCGGACGATGCTGGAGAGAGCTGGGCGCGTGTCCGGCTCGGGGACCTGCTCAGACCTGGGCTGTGCTCAAACCTGGGATGTGCTCAGCTCGGGTAGTCGCCGCGCTTCACCTGGGGCTTGGGCACGCGCATCCGGCGCAGGTTCATCGCGCGCGTGATCGCGTACAGGCGCCAGCCGCGCGGAAGCCTTCCGATCCCGAAGCGCTCCTCGAAGTGCTTCTTGGCCGATCGCGTGATGAGCCACACCTCGATGCCCATGCCGATGAGGACCAGGTAGAACGCCATGATGACGATCGTGCCCGCGACGCTGCTGCCGATGAACAGGGTGATGACGACGAAGGCCAGCATGACGGGCATCGCCCACTCGGCGGCGGAGGACCGGGCGTCGATGAAGTCACGGAGCCAGCGGCGCTCGGGGCCGCGGTGCTCGAGCGGCATGTTGCGCTCGTCGCCGCTCATGAGCGCCTCGTTCTCCTTCGCGCGCTGGGCGCGCTGCGCCTCCTTGCGCGCCTGCTTGTCCTCCTTGGTCGCCTGACCACCCACGAGGGGCCGGTGGTTCGCGGCCTCCTGCGTCTTGCGCTTCGGGGTGGGTCGGCCCTTGCCGACGGGAACCGTGCTGTCCTCGTCGGGCAGGTCCACGGTGCTGTCGTTCTTGCTCATCATTCTCCGGTTCGTGCTCCGCGTCGGTGCGGTGCGGTCAATCGTTCGAGGGCGCGGGGGCCGGGAGCGCGAGCATCCGGTCCAGCGCCACCTTCGCCTCTGCCTGGGTCTGCGGGTCCACCTCGATGCGGTTGGGCACCTCGCCCGCGACGAGCGACTCGAGCGCCCACACGAGGTGCGGCACGTCGATGCGGTTCATCGTCGAGCAGAAGCAGACGGTGTCCTCGAGGAAATGGATCTCCTTGTCAGGGTGAGCGTTCGCGAGGCGACGCACCAGGTTGAGCTCCGTGCCGATCGCCCACTTCGTGCCGGGCGCGGCTTCCTCGATGGCCTTGATGATGTACTCGGTCGAGCCGACCATGTCGGCCGATGCGACCACGTCGTGCGCGCACTCGGGGTGCACGATCACGGTGATGTCCTGGACCTTCTCGCGCAGCGCGTCGATGTTCTCCTTGCGGAAGCGGGCGTGAACCGAGCAGTGACCCTTCCACAGGATCATGCGCGCGTTCTGGAGCTCCTCGACGGTGTTGCCGCCGAGCGCCTTGCGCGGGTCGTAGACCACGCAGTCGTCGAGGCTCATCGCGAGCTTGAGGACGGCGGTGTTGCGGCCCAGGTGCTGGTCCGGGAAGAAGAAGACCTTGCCGTCGCCCTCGACGCCGCCGACCTGATCGAAGGCCCAGCGCAGCGCCGTCTCGGCGTTCGAGGAGGTGCACACCGCGCCGCGGTTGCGACCGCAGAACGCCTTGAGCGCGGCGGTCGAGTTCATGTACGTGATCGGGATGGTGCGGTCCGTGATGCCGGCCTCGGCCAGCTGCGCCCATGCGTCCTCGACCTGGTTGATGTCGGCCAGGTCGGCCATCGAGCAGCCGGCGGCCATGTCGGGCAGCACGACCTGCTGCGCGTCCGTCGTGAGGATGTCGGCCGACTCCGCCATGAAGTGCACGCCGCAGAAGACGATGAACTCGGCCTCGGGGCGGTTCGCCGCGTCGCGCGCGAGCTTGAACGAGTCGCCGGTAACGTCCGCGAACTGGATGACCTCGTCGCGCTGGTAGTGGTGGCCCAGGATGAAGACGCGGTCGCCCAGCGTCTCCTTCGCCTTGAGGGCGCGCTCGACCAGGTCGGGATCCGACGGCGAGGGCAGGGCTCCGGGGCAGTCGACGCCTCGCTCCGACATGAGGTCACGACGCTGACCCAGAAGGAGGAGGGCGGGCGACTCGGCAGGTTCCGTGAAGGTCGCGCTCATTCGTGCATTGTCTCATGGGCGAGAGGCGCCGAGTCCCGGGCCTGGCGACCGGGGCGGTGGCCGCCGCACCGTCGTCCACAGGTTCTGACCCTGGGGCCCATCTCCACAGATCTGGCGCTGTCGCCAGTGATGGGGACGACGCGATTCCTACGTTGAGGGCATGGGCTACAGCATTTCGATCTGGGACGGGCAGACGCCGTCGAACCGTGACGACGCATATGAGATCTGGAAGCGGGTCTACGGTGCGGGGCATCCCGTCATCCCGCCGAGCCCACGGATCTTGGGCTTCATGCGCATGCTCTCGGAGCGCTGGCCGGATCCCCTCGCGGAGGACGCGCCCTTCAAGCGGGACTTCTGGCAGTGGGACGACGCGGCCGGGAACTTGTTCGACACAGAGCTGCGGTTCGGGCGGGATTCGGAGGCCGAATGGATCTGCCGGGCCGCGGAACGCGAGGGGCTCGTCTTCTGGGATCCGCAGCACGACCGGTGGCGGGCTCCATTCAGGGCTCGTTGGGAGGAGGCATGAGCTCCGGTGCGACGCTCCGGTCGGAGGTACCATTTGTGGTACGACTACGGATGGAGCGTGCCATGGCGATCACCGCGAGCGAGGCCAGGAAGAACCTGTTCCCGCTGATCAAGCAGGTCAATGACGATGCGCTGGCCGTGGAGATCACGTCGAAGGCCGGCTCGGCGGTGCTGATGTCGCTCGAGGAGTACGAGGCACTCCAGGAGACGGCCTACCTCTTCCGTTCGCCCGCGAATGCGCGACGGTTGCACGAGGCCGATGCTGAGCTGCGAGCGGGCGGTGGCGTCGTGCACGAGCTGGACCGCGGGTGAGGGTCTCGTTCACGACCGCTGGCTGGGAGGACTACCGGTGCTGGCAGTCGGAGGACCGCGCCGTGCTGCGACGCGTCAACAGGGTTATCGATGACATCTGCAGAGATGATCCCTTCACGGGGATCGGCAAGCCCGAGCGGTTGCGGTACGGAGTTGATGCGTGGTCGCGGCGGATCGACGGCGAGCACCGTCTCGTCTACCGCGTCGAGGGAGAGAGCCTGCTGATCCTTCAGGCCAGGTACCACTACTGACCGGTTCGGATCTGCCTCCTTGATGACATCGGAGCCCTGGCGAGGCAGGCACACTTGACCCCATGCGAGTCGTAGCGGCAGTCGAGGGCTGGCCTGGCGTCCCCGCCTACGAGGCCAGGCGGATCGTCGAGCACGCGTGGCGCGACGCGGCGCCGGGCATCGACGTCGTCACCGTCCTCCTGGGCGATGGCGGCCCGCGCAGCGCCGACAGCGTGGCCGGCCCGCTGCGCACGATCGAGCGCGTCACCGCCGCGGACACGTACGAAGGCCTCATGCTCGCGCCCGCCGGTGGAGCGCAGCGATGGGACCCGACCTCGCTCGGCTCAGCTCTCCGGGCCATCGCCGCATCGGGCACGGAAGCGAAGCGGGTGATCGTCCCGCTCGGCGATGCCGAGCCCGCGGGCGACGCCACGGCCTTGTGGGGTGCGTCCTTGGTCGAGTCCCGCTCCGCTCTCGCAGGCCTCGACATCACGGCGCTCGTCGGCTCGGACCGGCCGCTGCTCGGCTTCCACGGCATGAGCGCGGCGGTGCGCGAGGGGCGCGAGGGGGACCGTGCCCTCGCGATCGCCGCGCAGCAGCAGGAGGAGCGGTGGCGTGCCCGCGCCGCGAAGGCCGACGACGTGGTCGCGGCGCGCGAGCTGCTCGCGAGCCCGCGCCGGCTGTCCGACCAGCCCCGCACAGGAGCCGCGGGTGGCCTCGCGTACTGCCTGGCCGCGCTCGGGGCGCGCCTCGAGGCGGCCTCTCACTCGCTCGCCTCGTGGGCGGGCCTGCCCGAGGCGGTCCAGTCTGCCGACGTCGTCGTCGCCGTCGTGGACACGCTGTCGCACGCCGCGCTCGACCACGGTGCGACGGCCCCCGCCGGCGGCCTCGCGGCCGCGCAGGGCGTCCCCGCTGTCGTCCTCACGACCGACTCTCATGTCGGCAGGCGCGACCTCATGGCCGCGGGCATCCACGGTGCGCACCTGGGGGACGAGGGCGCGTCGGGCCTTGCGGACGCGGTGACTCGCGCCGCTCGTACCTGGACTCCTTCGCGCTGAGCAAGGACGCAGGAAATCTGCGTGGGAATCCGGGCACAACCTGCGTGCGTCAAGCGTTGCTATGGGCAGGACCCGGCGGCCATCCCTCAGCGGTCGTCGGGTCCGCATCGTTCCTTCGCCGGGCGAGATCGTCGCCAAGACCCGTGCGTCGTCGTATTGTTGTAGACGGAACAACGAAAGGAAGTGGCCATGGCAGACACCGCCACCTCGGAGAAGACCCACGGCGTCGTCATCACCGACACCGCCGCCGCGAAGGTCAAGAGCCTGCTCGAGCAGGAGGGCCGCGACGACCTGCGTCTGCGCCTCGCCGTGCAGCCGGGCGGCTGCTCGGGCCTCATCTACCAGCTGTACTTCGATGAGCGCACGCTCGACGGCGACGCCATCCGCGACTTCGACGGCGTCGGAGTGATCGTGGACAAGATGTCGGTGCCGTACCTCGATGGCGCGACCATCGACTTCTCGGACACCATCGAGAAGCAGGGCTTCACGATCGACAACCCCAACGCGTCGAGCTCGTGCGCGTGCGGTGACTCGTTCGCCTGATCGGGCGTCTCGAAAGCTTCACGAAGGACGGTGAGGGCCACGCGGCCCTCACCGTCCTTCGTCGTTCCAGGACGATGCGGCAGCTGGAGGAGTCGACGCCCCTAGTCGTTCACACGCCCCCAGGCGGGCGCCTCCTGCGGGACCTCGACGCGGCCGCCGAACCCCGCATCGGACCTGGCGTCCGCGATGACGCGGGGGAGGAGGGCGAGGAAGCGGTCGACCGCCGCATCGTCCACTCCCGGGTGGAGACCGATGCGGATGTTGCCGGTCGAAGGCGAGCCGATCGCCGCGAGGACCCGGCTGGGCTCGAAGCCGTCGTGCTCGCAGGCCGAGCCCGAGCCGACGGCGATGCCCTCCCGGTCGAGGCGTCCGAGCACCGCCTCGCCGTCAACGCCCGTGCACACGAGGGTGACGAGGTGGGGTGCTCGCTCGAGCGGGTCCCCCACGACACTCACGGCGTCCATGCGGGCGGCCTCCGAGCGGATGCGCTCGACCAGGCCGGATACGCGGGTCTCCGTCGCGGCGAGAGTCTCCATCCGCTCTTGAAGGGCGACCGCCGACGCGAGGATCAACGGGACCGACACTCCACCGGCCTCCCAGCCCGAGCGCTCGGGCCATGCCGGCAGCCAGCGGGTGCGCGAGCGCACCGCGAGGACGCCGACGCCCTGCGGGCCGCCCCAGTCGGCGGGGTTCGCGACGATCGCGTCCCAGGAGTGGGGTGACTCCATATGACCGATCGACGCGGTCGCATCCACGACGAGCGGCACCTCATGCGCCGCGGTGATCTCGTGGATGGCGTCGAGCCGCTGCGCGGTGCCGAGCTCGTGGTTGACGTGCTCGACTGCGGCGAGCGTGACATCGGGATAGTCGAGCGCGGCCGTGAACCAATCGACGTCAAGGTGACCCTGCGCGTCCACCGGGACGGTCTCAACGTGGCCGCTCGAGTAGTAGTGCGCGGCGTGCAGCGTCGCGTCCCGCTCGACGGCCGAGGCGACGATGCGCTCGCGCCCGCGACGGGCCGTGTGGACCGCGCCGATCACGCGCTCGAGCGCGATCACGGGGCTCGGGGAGAAGGCGACCTCGTGCGCGGGACATCCGAGCACCTCGGCGATGGCCTCGCGCGACGCCTCGACCAGGCCCTGGGCCCGCCGGGACTCCGCGTGGAGGCGCCGGGGGTCCGCCCAGCCGTCCGCGAAACCGGCACGCACTGCCTCGAGCGCCCTGTCGGTCATGGGAGCGCTGCCGCTCGCGTCGAGATAAGTGCGAGTCTGCGCCATAGGACCAAAGTACCGCGCGCTATGCTGTGGACGTGTCCCCAAATACGCGTACCCGTTTGCTCAGGCGCACCCTGACTGCGGTCGGCCTCGGCGGCGTGGCAATGATGCTCGCCGGCTGCTCGACCGGGATCGAGAACGGCGCCCTCCCGTCCACTCCCGAGATCACCAACCACACTGGAACGATCATCCAGCTGTGGAACGGATCCTGGATCGCCGCGCTCGCCGTCGGTGTCATCACCTGGGGTCTGATCCTCTGGGCGGTCGCCGTCTATCGCAAGCGCAAGGGCGATGATCAGCTCCCCAAGCAGACCAGGGCGAACGTGCCGCTCGAGCTCATGTACACCATCGTCCCGGTGATCATGGTCGGCGTCCTGTTCACCTGGACCGTGCGCGGCGTCTGGGAGATCAAGGACACGTCGGCCGAGCCCGACGTGGAGATCCAGGTCATCGGCAAGCAGTGGTCGTGGGACTTCAACTACGTGACGGACGACGTGCACAGCATCGGCGTCCAGGCGCAGCTCACCGGTGAGGAGGGCGTCGAGGAGACCCTGCCGACCCTCTATCTGCCGGTCGGCGAGCTCGTCGAGTTCCAGCTCAACTCGCGCGACGTCATCCACTCTTTCTGGATCCCGGCGTTCCTCTACAAGGAGGACACGATCCCGGGCAAGACCAACGTCTTCCAGGTGATCCCTCAGGAGGAGGGCACCTACCAGGGCAAGTGCGCCGAGCTCTGCGGCGAGTACCACGCGTCCATGCTGTTCAACGTGAAGGTCGTCTCCCGCGAGGAGTACGACGCCTACATCGAGTCGCTGCGCGAGGAGGGCCACACCGGCATCATCGGCCTCGAGTACTCGCGCGACCAGGCCGTGCAGATCGGCATCGAGGAGAGCGAGGACTGATGGCCATCGCAGCTTTCGAGGAGCCAGGCGCCCTCGACACCGTTCGCACCATCCCGGCCGCGCCGAGCCGCTCCGGCTCGCAGGTCATCAAGTGGATCACCTCCACCGACCACAAGACCATCGGGTACATGTACCTGGTCACGTCGTTCGGCTTCTTCGTGATCGGCGGCCTGCTCGCGCTGCTCATCCGCGCCGAGCTGTTCGCGCCCGGCATCCAGATCGTGCAGTCCGCCGAGCAGTACAACCAGCTGTTCACGATGCACGGCACGATCATGCTGCTGCTGTTCGCGACGCCGCTGTTCGCCGGCTTCGCGAACGTCATCATGCCGCTGCAGATCGGCGCCCCTGACGTCGCGTTCCCGCGCCTCAACATGTTCGCCTACTGGCTGTACCTGTTCGGTGGCCTCATCGCTGTCGCCGGGTTCTTCACGCCGTCCGGCGCGGCCTCGTTCGGCTGGTTCGCGTACGCGCCGCTGTCCAACGCGGTCTACTCCCCGGGCGTCGGCGGCAACCTGTGGGTCTTCGGCCTCGCGCTCGGCGGCTTCGGCACGATCCTCGGCGCGGTCAACTTCATCACGACCATCGTGACGATGCGCGCGCCCGGCATGACGATGTTCCGCATGCCGATCTTCACGTGGAACACGCTGGTCACGTCGATGCTCGTCATCATCGCGTTCCCGCCGTTCGCCTCCGCGCTGTTCGCACTCGGCGCGGACCGCGTGCTCGGCGCGCAGATCTTCGACCCCGAGAACGGCGGAGCCATCCTCTGGCAGCACCTGTTCTGGTTCTTCGGTCACCCCGAGGTCTACATCATCGCGCTGCCGTTCTTCGGCATCGTCTCCGAGATCTTCCCCGTCTTCAGCCGCAAGCCGCTGTTCGGATACCACGGCCTCGTGTACGCGACCATCGCGATCGCCGCGCTGTCCGTGTCCGTGTGGGCGCACCACATGTACGTGACCGGCGCGGTGCTGCTGCCGTTCTTCTCGTTCATGACGATGCTCATCGCGGTGCCGACGGGAGTGAAGTTCTACAACTGGATCGGCACGATGTGGCGAGGCAAGATCGTCATGGCCACGCCGATGCTGTGGTCCGTGGGCTTCCTCATCACGTTCCTCTTCGGCGGGCTCACCGGCATCATCCTGTCGTCGCCGGTCCTCGACTTCCCGATCTCCGACACCTACTTCGTCGTCGCGCACTTCCACTACGTGGTGTTCGGCACCGTCGTGTTCGCGATGTTCGCCGGCTTCTACTTCTGGTGGCCCAAGTTCACCGGCAAGATGCTCGACGAGACGTGGGGCAAGGTCCACTTCTACCTGCTGTTCGTCGGCTTCCACACCACGTTCCTGGTCCAGCACTGGCTGGGCGCCGAGGGCATGGCGCGACGCTACGTCGACTACCTGCCCGAGGACGGCTTCACCTGGATGAACCAGCTGTCGACCGTCGGCGCGTTCCTCACGGCGATCTCCACCCTGCCGTTCTTCTGGAACATCTACATCACGCACAAGAAGGCACCCAAGGTCACCGTGGACGACCCGTGGGGCTTCGGAGGCTCGCTCGAGTGGGCGACCTCTTGCCCGCCCCCGCGTCACAACTTCACGTCGATCCCGCGCATCCGCTCGGAGCGCCCCGCGTTCGACCTGCACCACCCCGAGGTCGCCGCGATCGACCACGAGGGCGACCCCGCGTTCGCGATGGCAGGAGGCCCGTCCACCTCGGTCGACGACTCGTCCGCCACCGACACCGCCGACACGAAGTAGGAGCGAGCTGACATGAAGATCGAATCCAACGTCTTCTTCCTGCCCGGGCTGTTCTTCCTCTTCATCGGGCTGGTCTACGGATTCCTCACGCATTTCAAGGAGACCGTCGGGTTCCCGGCGATCCTGCTCACCGCGGGCCTCGCGTTCATGGTCGGCGTCTACTTCAAGATGCTCGAGCGTCGCCACGGCGCCCGCCCCGAGGACCGCGAGGACGCCGAGATCGCCGAGCTGTCGGGCGACCAGGGCCTGTACGCCCCGTGGAGCTGGTGGCCGCTCGTCATGGCGCTCGGCGCCGCGATCGCGTTCGTGGCTATGGCGGTCGGCTGGTGGCTCATGGCCCCCGCGGCGATCATCGGCACGATCGGTGTCGTCGGCTGGGTGATGGAGTTCTCGACGGGGCGCTTCGCGCACTGACCCCCGTCCGACAGAAGGGCCCGGCTCCTGAGGGGGAGTCGGGCCGTTCTGCGTTCCTGGCCGGCGGTCGCATCGTCCCCGTGCCGGAAGCCGGCTGCCGGCCATCACGCCGCCAAGAACCCCGGTGGACGCGCTCCGTGCCACCTTCGACGCCCGCGTGCGTCCTGGAGGACACTGATCGTCATCCGTCCGAATCCAGCAGAAAGCCGCAACGTGCACCTTCGCCGCCTCGCCTCAGCCGACGACCTCATGCCTTTCCTCGTGCTCGCGATGAACTGGCAGCCGGGCCGCGACTGGGATGCGGAACGCGTGTGGGCCGCGCCGGAGATCGCCCACTACATCGAGGGCTGGATGCGCGCCGGCGACGACGGCGTGATGGCAGAGGACGACGGTGCGTCCGTCGGTTGCGCGTGGTGGCGCTTCTTCAACTCCAGTGACCCTGGCTACGGCTACTTCGCCGATGACGTCCCCGAGATCGGGCTCGCCGTCACGCCGGCGGCCCAGGGCAGGGGCGTGGGGAGGGCGCTGCTGACCGCGCTGATCGACCTGGCACGCGCTCAGGAGCTCCCTGGGCTGAGCCTGTCCGTCGAGGACGGCAACGACGGCGCCCGGCGGCTGTACGACGCGCTTGGCTTCGCCGTGGTCGGTCGCTCTGGCAACGCGGACACGATGCTGCTGCGGCTCTGAAGGAGCCCGCGTACGACGAAGGGCGGGCCTCCCGGAGGAGACCCGCCCTTGAATCCTGCGAGGGGGTGCGTCAGAGGACGATGAGGCCCTCGACGGAGACCGCCTTGGTGAAGCGCGCCTGCACGTTGCCCCAGTCCACGACGTTCCACCACGCCTTGACGTAGTCCGCCTTGACGTTGCGGTACTGGAGGTAGAAGGCGTGCTCCCACATGTCGAGCATGAGCAGCGGGACGAGGCCGACGGGGACGTTGCCCTGCTGGTCGTACAGCTGCACGATGACGAGCTTCTTGCCGATCGTGTCCCACGCGAGGATCGACCAGCCGGAGCCCATGATCGTCATCGCGTTGTTGGTGAAGTGCGCGACGAACTTGTCGAACGAGCCGAAGTTGTCGTCGATCGCGGCGGCCAGCTCGCCGAACGGCTTGTCGCCGCCCTCGGGGGACATGTTCGTCCAGAAGATCGAGTGGTTGGTGTGGCCACCCAGGTTGAAGGCGAGGGCCTTCTCGAGGCCCGCGATCGCACCGAAGCTGTCGGTGTCGCGCGCCTCGGCCATCTTCTCGAGAGCGGTGTTCGCACCCGCGACGTACGCGGCGTGGTGCTTGCTGTGGTGCAGCTCCATGATCTGGCCCGCGATGTGCGGGTCGAGAGCGCCGTAGTCATACGTGAGATCCGGCAGGCTGTACTCGGCCATTCTTCCTCCTCATCAGGCCCCCTCCCAGGGGCTCTTCGGTCTGTGCATGTCCGACGGACGCAGGGATGTCCATCGGACCTACATCTACTCCAACCGGTGGGACCTTGCAGTTGTTCCAGGCCCGGCTGAACGTCGTGTGAACAGAGAACGAGGAGCCCAGGGGAGCGGCGTGCGCGGCACGGCTCCTCCTGGACTCCTCGTCAGACGCGTGGCGTCAGTCCTTCGCGGCCTCGGCGAGCTCATGCTCGCTCTCATGCGCCGCGTCGTCGTGCGAACCGTGGTGGTGCTGCGCCTCGGCGTACTCGGCGGGGGTGACGGGCTCGACGCGGTCCTCGAAGTAGAACCGCGACAGGCGGGCCTTGAACCGCTGCCAGCGCATGCCCTTCCTGCGCACGCCGGCCTCGTTGTACTCCTCGGGAGCGTCGAACGGCGCGATGTTCTCGTAGTTGACCCGGAGCCACAGCTCCTGGTCGCTCAGCGGCTCGTGGACCTCGATGTACTCGCCGTGCTCGTGACGGACGATGCGGCCCGTCTCGTGGCCGTGGAGGACCAGTTCGCGGTCCTTGCGTTGGAGGCCCATGGCGATGCGCTTGGTGACCCAGAACAGGGTCGGCGGGACGACGAAGATCGCGATGCGGAACGTCCACGTGAGGTCGTTGAGCGACAGATGGAACAGGTTGGCGATGATGTCGTTCGAGCCCTCCATCGCCAGGATCATGTAGAACGAGATCAGCGCGACGCCGATGCCGGTGCGGGTCGGCGCGTTGCGCGGACGGTCGAGCACATGCTTCTCGCCGCGGTCACCGGTGGCCCACGCCTCGATCCACGGGTACAGCGCGAGCGTGGTGAAGAACAGACCGGGGATGATCACTGCGGGGATGAGGATGTTCATCGGCAGGGTGATGCCGAAGATGTGCCACTCGAAGGGGATCGGCCCCAGCCATCCGGGCATGAGGCGCAGCGCGCCGTCGACGAACAGGATGTACCAGTCGGGCTGCGTTCCCGCGGACACCGGCGACGGGTCGTAAGGGCCGTAGTTCCACACCGGGTTGATGGTGAACAGGGCGCCGAGGATCGCGATGATGCCGAAGACGACGAAGAAGAATCCGCCCGCCTTCGCGGTGTAGACCGGGAACAGCGGCAGGCCGACGACGTTCTTGTGGGTGCGTCCGCCGCCCGGGTACTGGGTGTGCTTGTGCAGGAACACCAGGAACAGGTGCACCGCGACGAGCGCGAGGATCAGGCCGGGCACCAGCAGGATGTGCGCGGTGAACAGGCGGGGGATCAGGACCTCGCCGGGGAACTCGCCGCCGAACAGCCAGAACGAGATGTACGAGCCGAGGATCGGCACCGACTTGATGACGCCGTCGATGATGCGCAGGCCGTTGCCGGAGAGTACGTCGTCGGGCAGCGAGTAGCCGGTGAAGCCTCCCGCGAGGGACAGGATCATCAGCGTGAAGCCGACGAGCCAGTTGAGCTCGCGCGGCTTGCGGAACGCGCCCGTGAAGAACACGCGGGCCATGTGGATCACGATGGCCGCGGTGAACATCAGCGCCGCCCAGTGGTGGATCTGGCGCATGAGGAGGCCACCGGGGACCTCGAACGACATATGCAGCGTCGACTCGAAGGCCTTCGACATCTCGACGCCCTGCATCGTCTCGAGAGGGCCGTCGTACTCGACGATCGTCATGGACGGCTCGAAGTAGGCGGTGATGAAGACGCCCGACAGCAGCAGGACGACGAACGAGTACAGCGCGACCTCGCCCAGCATGAACGACCAGTGGTCGGGGAAGAGCTTGCGCGAGAAGTACTTGACCAGCGCGCCGACCCCGGTGCGCTCGTCGACGTAGTTGGCGGTGCCGGAAGCGGCGGCGTTGAGCTTGGCGCCCATCAGTGGCTCGTCTCCTCGTCGTCGGTCGAGTCATCGCCCATGAGGCGGTCCCAGAATGAGGGGCCGACGGGCTCGTGGAAGTCGCTCTTGGCCACGATGTAGCCCTCGTCGTCCACCTCGATGGGGAGCTGGGGGAGCGGACGCTTGGCCGGACCGAAGACGACCTTGGCGCCGTTGGCGACGTCGAAGGTGGACTGGTGGCACGGGCATAGCAGGTGGTGCGTCTGCTGCTCGTAGAGCGCCACGGGGCAGCCGACGTGGGTGCAGATCTTCGAGTAGGCGACGATCCCGTCGAAGGACCAGTCCTCGCGGCCCTCCTGGACATTGAGGTCCTCGGGGTTGAGGCGGACCAGGAGGACGACGGCCTTGGCCTTCTCCTCGATCTTGCCGTGCTCGAGCTCGTTGAGGCCGTCGGGGATGACGTGGAAGGCAGAGCCGATCGTGACGTCGGCGGCCTTGATGGGGGTGCCGTCGGGGTCCTTGGTGAGGCGGACGCCCTTGGCCCACATGGTGTGGCGGAACTTGGAGACGTTCCAGTCACCTCCCATCGAGGCGATCTGAGGCACCAGGAACGCCAGCGGAGCGATGGCGAGCGCGGTGATCATCGAGCCCTTGAGCAGCGTGCGACGCTTGGGGCCGGCGAGCCCCGAGTCCTCGACGCCGTCCTTGAGGTTCTGGATCGCGCCCTCGCGCGCCTCGTCGGACGAGCGCATCTCGTGGCGCTCCTCGACCATCTCGTGGTCACGCATGAGCGTCTTCGCCCAGTGGATGGCGCCGATGCCGATGCCGAGCATCGCGAGCGCGATTCCCAGGCCCAGCACGGCGTTGAAGGTCCGGATGGAGGTCACGGACTCGCCCATGTCCATGCCGAAGTAGCCGACCAGAGCGACGATCGTGCCCACGATGGACAGTCCGAAGATCGCCGCGGTCTGGCGCTCGGCCTTGTCCGCCGCCTTCGGGTCGACATCAGCCTTGCGTGGTCGATGGAAGGGGACGCCTGGGTCCTGGAACTCCTGCTCCGCCCCTGGCTCAGTGGTGTTCTCGAGGCTCATGAGGAGCGCGCTCCGATCCAGATCGTGCTTGCGATGAGGAGGCCGATGCCGACGATCCAGGCCCAGAACGCCTCGGCCACGGGGCCGATGGAACCGAACGAGAGGCCGCCGGGGGAGCCGTCGCGCTGCGCGACCAGGTACGCGATGATGTCGCGCTTGCTCTCCTCGGTGATGTTGGCGTTGTTGAAGACGGGCATGGACTGCGGGCCCGTCAGCATCGCCTCGAAGATGTGGGTCGGCGTCGTCTCCATGAGCGACGGCGCGAACTTGCCCTGCGTGAGGGCTCCGCCGCCGCCGACCGAGCCGTGGCACATGGCGCAGTTCGTGCGGAACAGCTCCATGCCCTTGGCCGCGTCGCCGAGCTCGGGGTCCACCTGTTCCGCTGTCGGAACCGAGGGGCCCGTGCCGAGCGAGGCGACGTAGGCCGCGAGCTGTGCGATCTGCTCCTCGGTGAAGACGACCTCCTTCGCGGGAGCCTGGGCGCCCGAGGCCTGCATGGGCATGCGGCCCGTGCCGACCTGGAAGTCGACCGCGGCGGCGCCGACGCCGACGAGCGACGGAGCGACGCCGTCCTGGCCCTGCGCATCGATGCCGTGGCAGGTGGCGCAGTTCGACGTGAAGAGCTTCTGCCCTTCCTCGATGTCGGAGGACGACGCGGTGGTGGCCTCGGCGGACTGCGACGTGATGACGGCGCCGACGCCGGTGAGAAGAGCGAGGAGCGTCAGCACAAGGATCAGCGGGGCCGCCTTGTGGTAGCGCTTGCGTGCAAGTGCGTGCATTGTCGGGGGGACCCTTTACTGGACCAGGTAGACGACGGCGAACAGGGCGATCCACACCACGTCCACGAAGTGCCAGTAGTACGACACGACGATGGTGGTGGTGGCCTCGTGAGAGGTGAACTTCTTGGCGGCGAACGAGCGTGCCAGCACGAACAGCATCGCGATGAGGCCGCCGATGACGTGCAGGCCGTGGAAGCCGGTCGCGAGGTAGAAGACCGAGCCGTAGGGGCTCGACGAGATCGTGATCCCCTCCGACACGAGCGTCGCGTACTCGTAGACCTGGCCGGCGATGAAGAGCGAACCCATCAGATACGTGAGCACGAACCACTCGTGCATGCCCCAGCTCTTGACCTGCCAGATCGAGCCGGTGCGGCGCCTCTGATATCGCTCCGCGGCGAAGACGCCTGCCTGCGCGGTGAACGAGGACAGGACGAGGACCACGGTGAAGAACAAGGCAGTCGGGAGCTTGAGGAGCTGGGTCGTCTCCTCCCACACATCGGGCACCTGGGCCCTCAATGTGAAGTACATCGCGAACAGGCCGGCGAAGAACATCAGCTCGGAGCTCAGCCACACGATGGTTCCGACTGCCACCTGGTTGGGGCGGGTCGCGTGAATGGGCGACGGCACCGTCGTTGCATGGGACATAGGTCCTATTAAAGCGCACGGGAGGTTGACATGGCATCAACCGGTGGGGCGCGTTCCTCGAAGCCCGTGCGCGTGCCAGAATGTCGATATGAGCGACCTGCAGACCAGGGACGAGAACGCCCTCGAAACCGCCACCGCGCGAATCCTGCTCTATTCGGACGACCGCAACGTGCGCGAGAAGGTGCGTTTCGCGGTGGGATCGACCGCCGCGGGGCGGTCGATCGAGTGGCTCGAGACGGCGACGCACGAGGCGACCGTGACGGCGCTCGACGGTGACGCGTTCGACCTCGTGATCCTCGACGGAGAGGCCGCCAAGGTCGGCGGCATGGGGATCGCGCGGCAGATGAAGCACGAGATGTTCAGCGTGCCGCCGATCCTGCTGCTCGTCGGGCGCCCCGGCGACGCGTGGCTCGCCACGTGGTCGGAGGCCGATGGCGCCGTGTCGCACCCGCTCGACCCGTTCGCCGTGCGCGAGGCCGTCGTCGAGCTGCTCGCCAAGTAGGGGTCCGGTATGGCGACCCTGCAGGAGCTGCTGTCCAAGCTCGTCGAGCACCAGGACCTCACCGCGGACGAGACCTCGAGCGTGATGGACCAGATCCTCACCGACTCCGCGTCGCCCGTCACCGTGGCCGCGCTGCTCGCGGCCCTGCGCGTCAAGCGCGAGACCTCGGAGGAGGTCGCCGGTCTCGCCGCGGCGATGCTGGATCACGCCGTGCGATTCGAGGTCCCGACCCGGTCGGTCGACATCGTCGGCACCGGCGGCGACGGCGCGCACACCGTGAACATCTCAACCATGGCCTCGCTCGTCATGGCGGGTGCGGGGCTCACCGTGGTCAAGCACGGCAACCGCGCCGCAACCTCCAAGTCGGGCTCCGCCGATGTGCTCGCCGAGCTGGGCGTGCGGCTCGACCTGCCGGTGGAGCGGGTGAAGGAGCTCGCGACCGAGGTGGGAATCACCTTCTGCTTCGCTCAGGTGTTCCACCCGGCCATGCGCTTCGCGATGCCCATCCGCAAGGAGATCGGCGTCCCGACGACGTTCAACATCCTGGGCCCGCTGACCAATCCCGCGCAGCCGGAGGCCACGGCGATCGGCTCGTCGTCGATGCGTGTCTCGCCGGTCCTCGCGGGAGTGATCGCGGCGCAGGGGCGCGAGGCGCTCGTGTTCCACGGAGACGACGGGCTCGACGAGCTCGCCGCGACCGGTGGCGCGACCGTCTGGGAGGTCCGCGCGGGCGAGGTCCACGAGCTGCGTCTCGACGCGGTGCGCGACCTGGGCCTGCCGCCGATCACCGTCGAGGATCTGCGTGGGGGTGAGCCGTCGGAGAACGCGGCGATCGCGAGGGAGATGCTCGCCGGCTCCACGGGGCCGGTGCGCGACACCGTGATCCTGAATGCGGCCGCGGGCATGGTCGCCGACGGGACCCTGCCGGGCACGTCGAGCGGTTCGCTGGTCGAGCGCTTCGCCGCCGGCATGGAGATCGCGGCCACATCCATCGACGAGGGCCGCGCGAGCGACGTCCTCGATCGCTGGGTCGCCGACACCCAGGCGTGATCAGTAGCTGACGGCGGACCTTCGGCTGTCGACGACCTTCGCGTGGTCGTCCTTGCGGGCGCTCACCCATGACGCGTGTCTGCCCGCCGCATTGACGGACTGGGCCCACTCGCCGTCCACGTGCAGCAGGCGCGTTCCGGGGCGCTCGAGCCAGCGCGCGAGCATCTCCTGCTCCTCGATGAGCGGTTCGGCGACGTCCAGGGTGGCCCAGGCGTCCCGCAGGCGATCGGCGGCGGCCCACACCTGACCCGCGACGTGCTCGGATCCGGCGAGGAGGCCGCGGCTGACCGAGACGAGGTCCCACCCGTCGCCCGAGCGTCGGGCCGCGACGAGGCTCACGCGCCTGAGCGACTCGAGACGCTGACCCCGCATCGCGCCCTCGATCAAGGCGCTCACGCCATCCCTCAGCTCGGCGGCGCGCTCGTAGTCGAGCCGCGCGGCGTGCTCGGCGATCTGGACGCGCAGCGCCTCGACGACGGGGGAGGGATCCTCCATCATCGCGGAGCGTGCGGCATCGACGGCCTGGGCGTAGCCCGAGTCCGCGCCGCGCTGGCAGGGCGCCGAGCATTGGCCGAGATCCTTGAGCAGGCATGCTCGAGCGAGTGGGCGGGGAACGAGCGGAAGCCGCGTCGTGCAGGTGCGCAGCGACATTGCGAGCTCGAGCGCCTCGATCGCGGCCCTGGCGTCGCCCGCGCCGCGCATGGGCCCCAGCACGCCCTGGGCGCCCGCGATCGCGCGCGAGACGGACAGGCGGGGATACGGCTCGGAGGTCAGCTTCACCCACGTCGTGCGCTCGGGCCGCGCGGAACGCCTGTTGTATCGCGGGCGATGCTCCTCGATCAGGCGCACCTCACGCACGTTCGCCTCGATCTCGGTCGCGCACACCTGGGTGTCCACGGCGACCGCGAGCTCGAGCATCTCCCGGATCTGCCGACGCTGCTCCCCGCGCGTGAAGTAGCTCTTCACGCGCGAACGCAGGTTCTTGGAGGTGCCGACGTAGAGGCGCTCGCCGCGGGGCCCCCTGAAGATGTAGACGCCGGGCTTGGACGGGACCCCTTCCGCGAGAACGGCCTTCTTGCGCAGCCTCTCCGGCATCGGGTTGCGCAGCGAGTCGAGATCCTCGCGATGCGTGATGCCGAACCTCGCGAGGCGCTCGAGCATGCCGTGGAGCACCTCGGATGTCGCGCGCGCGTCGTCGAGCGCGCGGTGATTGGGCGTGACCTCCGTGCCGAACACCCGCGCGAGGGTGCCGAGCTTCTTGTTCGGGGCCTCCTCCTTGGTGGTCGCGCGTCGCGCGAGGACGAGGGTGTCGACGACCTCGTTGCCTGGCCACGCGTACTCGTGGGCGCGGCACGCGGCCTTGAGGAAGCCCACGTCGAAGCGGGCGTTGTGCGCGACGAGCACCGCGTCGCCCAGGAACTCGAGGAATGAGGGGAGCACCTGCTCGATGCGGGGCGCCGCGTAGACCATCGCATCCGTGATCCCCGTCAGCGCCACGATCATGGGAGGGATCGGGGCGCCGGGATCCACGAGCGTCTGGAACTCGCCGAGCACCTCGCCACCCCGCGTCTTCACCGCGCCGATCTCCGTGATGCCCGAGGAGTCGGGGGATCCTCCCGTCGTCTCGAGGTCCACGACGACGAAGGTGGTCGCGGAGAGGGGCTCGCCGATGTCCTCGAGGCTGCGCTGAGTGCCTGCGAGGAGAGGCGCGAGATCGGGCGTGGTCATGCAAGGACGGTACGTCACGGGGCTGACACGGAGGCGGGGACCGACCGGCGTCCCCAGCGCGGTTCACATCGTCCGCGCTCCACCGCACGGCGCCCTCATCCGCGAATGTCAGACCCCGTCCCTAGCGTGGGAGCCATGTTGATCGATTGCGATACGTGCGAGATGCGCGGCCGTGCGTGCGGCGACTGCGTGGTCAGCTTCCTGACCATCCCCGTGAGGCCCGGGGCAGCTCCCGAGCCCGTCACCGCCGACGCCCGGTCCGGCGTTCACGAGCCCGTCGAGATGGACCCCGACCAGATGAAGGCGGTGGCGAACCTCGCCGCGGGCGGACTCATCGCGCCCCTGCGGCTCGTCGAACGCCGAAGAGCGGGGTGACACGACGCCGGTGATCGGTGGCGCGTGTCATGCGCGCCACCGCCACAGAGGCCGGGCGAGGCGATCCGTCGCGCCCGTCAGCGGGTCAGGTACAGGTCCTCGATCCGATCCGCGAAGTCCTTGAGCACCTGGGTGCGCTTCACCTTGAGGGACGGGGTGAGATACCCGTTGTCCACCGTGAAGTCCTCGAGCAGGATCTCGTACTTGCGGATCGACTCGGCGCGGGACACCGCCTTGTTCGCGCGCGACACGGCGCGATCCATGTGCTCGCGCACGACGGGGTGCGCCGCGGCCTCGGCGGGCGTCATCTCGGGCAGCTCCTTGCCCTTGAGCCAGCCCGGAAGCGCCTCGGCGTCGAGCGTGACGAGCGCCGCGATGAACGGCTTGCCGTCGCCCACGACCACGCACTGGTCGACGAGCGGGTAGGCGCGGAGCCGGTCCTCGAGCACCGCCGGCGCGACATTCTTGCCGCCCGCGGTGACGATGATCTCCTTCTTGCGCCCCGTGATCGTGAGGAAGCCCTCCTCGTCGATCGTGCCGATGTCACCCGTCGCGAACCAGCCGTCCGACATGGCGTCCTGGGTCGCGGTCGGATTGCGGTGATAGCCCCTGAAGAGCATCTCGCCGCGCATCATGATCTCGCCGTCATCGGCGACTCGCGCCTCCATCCCGGGAAGCACCTTGCCGACCGTGCCGATCTTGGAGACATCGGGTCGGTTGACGTGGGAGGCTGCGTTGACCTCGGTGAGCCCGTAGCCCTCCATGACGTGAAGCCCGAGCCCACCGTAGAAGTGCCCGAGCCGGTCTCCGAGCGGCGCGGACCCGGAGATGGCCCAGCGCGCGTTGCCGCCGAGCACGTCGACGATCTTCGACAGCACCAGGCGGTACGCGACAGCGTGTTGCGCGCGCAGCATCGGCGACGGGCCACGAGGGGTTCCCTGGGCCTTCGAGTACTCGATCGACTGCTTCGCCGCCCAGCGGAAGATCTTGACCTTGCCGCCGGCCGCGGCCTTCTGCTCGGCCGAGTTGTAGACCTTCTCGAACACGCGTGGCACCGCGAGCAGCAGGGTCGGCTTGAACGTGCCGAGCAGCGGCACGAGCTTCTTCGAGTCGGGGCAGTAGCCGATGACCGTGCCGGAGGCGAGCAGCACCACCTCGACCAGGCGCGCGAGCGAGTGCGCGAGCGTCATGAACAGCACGGTCGAGGCGCCCTCGCTCAACAGCACCGGCCCCAACTCCTGCTGGATGCCCACGGTGTGGCGCACGTAGTTGTAGTGGGTCAGCTCCACGCCCTTGGGACGGCCCGTGGTGCCAGAGGTGTAGATGATCGTCGCGACGTCATCGTGGCCCGCGAGCTCCACGCGGCGGTTGAGCTCGGCGTCGGGGACCTCTCGGCCCGCGGCGATGAGGTCGTCGATGCAACCCTCGTCCATGACGAGCACATGCGTGAGGGGGCTCTCGGAGTCAGCGGCCACGGAACGCGCGAGCTTCGCGTGGTGCGCGGTCTCGACCACGATCGTCGAGACCTCCGAGTCCGACGTGATCCAGTCGATCTGAGATGCGGACGACGTGTCGTAGATCGGAACGGGCAGCGCGGAGACGGACCAGAGCGCGAGATCCACGATCGACCACTCGTATCGCGTCCGCGCCATGATCGACACGGCGTCGGCGGGCTGGACGCCACGCGCGATGAAGCCCTTCGCGACGGCGTTCACGAGCGCCTGCGCCTCGGCGCCGCTCAGGTCGTGCCATGCGTCGTCATCGTCGGTGTACCGGAGCACGGTGCGATCGGCCCGATCCTCCCAGGCCTTCCTGATCATCACGGGGATGTTGGCCGCATACTCGCGGTCGTCAGTCGGCATCGTCGCTCCCTCGTCGGTCCAGCCGTTTTTCTCACGATACCCTTGAGGACCGGGGAGACGATCAAAGGAGAGCGAGGGCCATGCACGCCATTGGAGTCGACATCGGCGGCACCAAGATCGCGGTGGGGGTCGTCGCGGCCGACGGCACCATCGTGACCAAGCTGCGCAGGGAGACCAAGCCGCAGGACCCGGGATCGATCGATCTCGCGATCGCCGACGCGGTGAAGGAGCTCTCGAAGGATTTCGAGTTCAAGTCGGTGGGCCTCGCGGCCGCGGGGTTCGCGAGCTCCGACCGCAACCACATGACCTTCGCTCCGAACATCGCGTGGCGCGAGTACGCGCTCGGCGACAAGGTGCGGGACCTGATCGGGCGTGACGACCTGGCGGTCGTCGTGGAGAACGACGGCAACGCGGCCGGCTGGGCCGAGTACGTGCACGGCGCGGGCCGTCACACCCGCAACATGACGATGCTGACCATCGGCACCGGTATCGGCGCCGCTCTCATCGTCAACAGCGAGCTCGTGCGCGGCGCCTACGGCTTCGCGGCCGAGGTGGGCCACATGCGCGTCGTGCCGGACGGGCACCCGTGCGGCTGCGGTCTGCGCGGCTGCTTCGAGCAGTACGGCTCGGGCTCGGCGCTCACCCGCGAGGCGCGCCGTGCCGGCATCGAGCGTGAGGTCCGCGCCGCGGCGCTGCTCGAGCGCGCCGGCGGCGAGGCGGCGAAGATCACCGGCCCCGACGTCACCGAGGCCGCCATGGAGGGCGATGAGCTCTCGATCGAGCTGCTGCGTGACCTCGGCACCTGGATCGGCATCGGCTGCGCGTCGCTCGCCGCGGTGCTCGATCCCGAGGTGTTCGTGATCGGCGGCGGCGCGATCGCAGCGGGGGACCTGCTGCTTGAGCCCGCCCGCGAGGCCTACAACGAGCATGTGCCTGCCCAGGCCGTGCGCCCCGTGACGCCGATCGTCGCGGCGGAGATGGGCAACGACGCCGGGATCGTCGGCGCGGCCGCGCTCGCCCGCGAGGCCGTGGGCGTCTAGGAGGAATCGATGTACTACGGCCTGTTCAAGCACGTCATCATCGGACCGCCGATGAAGGCCTACTACCAGCCGTGGGTCGAGGGTGCCGAGAACGTGCCCGAGACCGGAGGCGCGATCCTCGCCTCGAACCACCTGTCGTTCTCGGACTCGATCTTCCTGCCGCTCGTCCTCAAGCGGAAGGTCGTGTTCCTCGGCAAGTCCGAGTACTTCACGGGCAAGGGCGTCAAGGGATGGGCCACCCGCGCCTTCATGGAGGGCGTCGGCACGATCCCCGTGCATCGCGGCGGAGGTCGCGCGTCTGAGGCGGCGCTGCGCACCGGCCTGCAGGTGGTGCAGGGTGGAGAGCTGCTCGGCATCTACCCCGAGGGGACCCGCAGCCCCGACGGTCGCATCTACCGCGGTAAGACCGGCGTCGCGCGCCTCGCCATCGAGGCGGGCGTGCCGATCATCCCTGTCGCGATGATCGGCACGGACGTCGCCCAGCCGATCGGGCAGAAGGTGCCGTCGCGCGCCGACATCGGGGTGCGCATCGGCGCTCCGATCGATCCGTCCGAGTACAGCGCCCGCCAGGACGACCGCGAGGCTCTGCGCGAGCTGACGGACAAGGTGGTCCATGCGATCGGCGAGCTCTCCGGCCAGGAGTACGTGGATCGGGATGCCGCCCAGTACAAGCGTGAGCTCGACAAGGGTGGCCAGAAGCCGTCCGGTCGGGCCGGGGACGGTGCCGCCTCCTAGGCCCTCGGGCCGTCTGCACCGGGGAGCGCCCACCCCTATGATGGGCGAGGAATTCTCGAGACGAAATCGAAAGGAATCGCCATGTCGGTTCGCCGCGTCGCACTTCTCACCGCCGGAGGCTTCGCCCCCTGCCTCTCGTCCGCCGTCGGCGGACTGATCGAGCGCTACACCGAGATCGCTCCCGAGGTCGAGATCATCGCCTATGAGCACGGTTACTGGGGCCTGCTGCAGGGCAAGAAGACCGTGATCGACGACGAGGTCCGCGCCCACGCCGGCCTGCTGCACGAGTTCGGCGGCTCGCCCATCGGCAACTCGCGCGTGAAGCTCACGAACGCGGCCGACTGCGTCAAGCGCGGGCTCGTCGAGGAGGGTCAGAACCCGCTCGAGGTCGCCGCGGAGCAGCTCAAGGCCGACGGCGTCGACGTCCTCCACACCATCGGTGGCGACGACACCAACACGACCGCAGCGGACCTCGCCGCGTACCTCGCGGAGCACGACTACGGGCTCACCGTGGTCGGCCTCCCGAAGACCATCGACAACGACGTGGTGCCCATCCGTCAGTCGCTCGGCGCGTGGACCGCTGCCGAGGAGGCCGCCAAGTTCGGCCGCAACATCATCGGCGAGCACCGCTCGGGCCCGCGCATGCTGATCATCCACGAGGTCATGGGCCGCGCGTGCGGCTGGCTCACCGCCGCCGCCGCGAAGTCCTACCGCGAGGACCTCGCGACCCGCACGTTCCTCCCCGGTATCGGCCTCACCAAGGAGCGTTGGGACATCCACGCGGTGTACGTGCCCGAGTCGAAGATCGACCTTGACGCCGAGGCCGAGCGCCTCAAGGCCGTCATGGACGAGGTCGGCAACGTCAACATCTTCCTGTCCGAGGGCGCTGGCGTGCCCGAGATCATCGCGGAGATCGAGGAGGCCGGCGGCACCGTCGACCGTGACCCGTTCGGTCACGTCAAGCTCGACACGATCAACCCGGGACAGTGGTTCGCGAAGCAGTTCGCGGAGCGCCTGGGCGCCGAGAAGGTCATGGTGCAGAAGTCGGGCTACTACTCGCGCGCCGCGGCCGCGAACGCGACCGACCTGCGCCTCATCAAGTCCATGACCGACTACGCGGTCGAGTGCGCCCTGCGCGGCGAGCCCGGCGTCATCGGTCACGACGAGGAGGACGGCGACCGCCTCAAGGCGATCCCGTTCCCGCGCATCGCCGGCCACAAGCCCTTCGACGTGACCACTCCCTGGTACACCGAGATGATCGCGGAGATCGGTCAGGCCTGATAGCGCATGACCGAGGCAGCCCTCCAGGCGGCCGGCGTCGACTCGTACCTCGCGTGCGAGGCGAAGCAGCAGCCCGTCTGGCCCGATAAGGACGCCCTCGAGCGCGCGACCGCGCGCCTGAGGGAGGTCCCCCCGCTGGTCTTCGCAGGAGAGGCCGACGTGCTGCGAGGACATCTCGCAGCCGCCGGCCGCGGCGAGGCCTTCGTCCTCCAGGGCGGTGACTGCGCGGAGATCTTCTCGGAGGCCTCCGCCGACCGGATCCGCAACAAGATCAAGACGATCCTCCAGATGGCGGTCGTCCTGACCTACGGCGCCTCGACGCCCGTAATCAAGATCGGCCGCATGGCCGGTCAGTACGCGAAGCCGCGGTCGTCCGACACGGAGACCCGCGACGGCGTGACACTGCCCGCGTACCGCGGCGACATCGTCAACGCCTTCGCGTTCACCGAGGAGGCTCGCACTCCTGACCCCGAGCGGCTGCTCGAGGCGTACCACGTGTCGGCGTCGACCCTGAACCTCATCAGGGCCTTCACCACGGGTGGCTTCGCGGACCTGCGTCGCGTCCACCAGTGGAACAAGGGCTTCGCCGCCAACCCGGCGTACGCGCGCTACGACCAGATGGCGGGCGAGATCGACCGCGCGGTGCGCTTCATGGAGGCGGCCGGCGGCGACTTCGACGCGCTGCGCACGGTCGAGATGTTCTCAAGCCACGAGGCTCTGCTGCTGGACTACGAGCGTGCGCTCACCCGCATCGACTCCCGTTCCGGGCTGCCGTACGACTGCTCGGGCCACCTGCTGTGGATCGGCGAGCGCACGCGCGAGCTGGACGGCGCGCATGTGGAGTTCATGTCGAGGATCCACAACCCGATCGCGGTGAAGCTCGGCCCCACCTCGACCGCGGCGGATGCCATCGCGCTGTCGGAGCGGCTCAACCCGAACGGCATCGAAGGTCGCCTGACGTTCGTCGCGCGCATGGGCGCGGACAAGGTCAGGGACGTGCTTCCCGGCATCGTCGAGGGCGTGCGTGACGCGGGCGTCCCGGTCACGTGGCTCACGGACCCGATGCACGGGAACACGTTCACGTCGGCGTCGGGCTTCAAGACCCGCAGCTTCGACACGATCCTCGACGAGGTCACGGGCTTCTTCGAGGTGCATCGCTCTCTCGGCACCGTGCCTGGGGGACTTCACGTCGAGCTCACCGGTGACGACGTCACCGAGGTCCTCGGCGGCACCGAGGAGATCGACGACGAGGGTCTCGCCTTCCGCTACGAGACGAAGGTCGATCCGCGCCTGAACCACCAGCAGTCGCTCGAGATGGCGTTCCTGGTGGCGGAGCTGCTCAGCGCGCGAAGCTGATGCGCTGAGCGCGATCGCGCGCCGTACGCAAGAGGCGGGGCCCGGCTGATGCCGGGCCCCGCC
>NZ_BBQZ01000002.1:313509-727872 GCF_000974805.1 Demequina salsinemoris
CGGGGCCCGGCTGATGCCGGGCCCCGCCTCTTGCGTCGAGCGTCAGTTGTCGTAGATCAGGTACACGGTGGTGCCCTGCTCGACCCAGGTGCCGGCATCAGGGCTCTGGTCGACGATCTTCGACTTCTTGCTGAGGTCGCCCGTGATGAAGTCCCAGAAGCGAGGGCTGTACTGCGCCTCAAGGTTGGCGGCGTCCGCCGCGCTGGCCGCGTCGTCGGCCTTGAGATCGATGAAGTCGGGCACCTGCACGAGCGGCAGGCCCTCCGACACAGTGATCGTCACGCTGTCGGTCCGGAACCCTTCCGAGCCGCCCCTGGGCGTCTGCGCGTACACCTGACCGGTGTCGACGGCGTCGGTGCGCCCGTACTCGACGGTGACGTTGAGCGCGTCGTCCTCGAGCGCGGCGGTCGCCTCGGACTCGGACATGCCGTACACGTTCGGGATCGTGATCGGCGCGGGACCCTTGGACACGGTGAGCGTGAGGTCGGCGTCGTGGCGCAGGGTCTCGCCCTCGGCCGGGTCGATCGAGAGCACGGTGCCCTTCGCGACGGTGTCGGAGTACTGGCGCTTGATCGTGACCCCATCGTCGTCGAAACCGGCGTCGGCGAGCGTCGCGACCGCATCGTCCTTGGATCCGCCCGTGACCTCGGGGACCGTGGCCATGCGCGGACCGTCGGAGACGGTGAGCGTGATCTCGGAGCCGTTGAGCACGCGGAGGTCGGGCTCGGGATCCGACGACAGCACGACGCCGGCCTTCACCTCGTCGTCGTAGGCATGCTCGGAGTCGAGGACGACGAAGCCGGCCTCCTCGAGAGTCGCGGTGGCATCGGCCTCCGCCTGCCCCGTGACATCGGGGACGGAGGAGTACGCCCCGGGTCCGATCGTGAGGTACCACCATGTGCCCGCGAGTCCCAGGACGATGAGCGCGACGGTGATCGCGCCGATCCACAGCGCGGGTCGGGGCCGCTTGCGCTCCGTGGTCGGGACGACGAGAGGGCCCGTGAGGACCTCAGCCTCGATGGGCTCCTCGGTGTCGACGGTCGCGAGGCCCACCGGCAGGGCGACGGTGGAGCCCGCGGGGGCCGGGTCGAAGACCGTGGTGGCGTCCGGGTCGGTCGCCACGCGCACGGGGACCGCGCCCGAAGGGGGATCCGCCCGGCGGTCGAGCGTCGGGTCGTCCATGACCGCGCGGACCGCGCGCAGCTCCACGAGGGCCGCGGCGGCGTCGGCAGGGCGGTCCTGGGGGTCGCGCGCGGTGAGGCGCTGCACCAGGCCGTCGACCTCGGTGGGCAGCCATGGCACGTGCGCGGAGGGAACAGGCATGTCCTCGTGCACGTGCATCGATGCGACCGCGTGCGGATCGTCGCCGGTGAACGGCTGCCGTCCGGTGATCATCTCGAACAGCAGGATCCCGACCGCGTACAGGTCGGTGCCCGCGCTCGTGGTGCCGTGGGAGACGAGCTCGGGGCTCAGGTACGCGACCGTGCCCATGATCAGGCCACTGGTGGTCGTGGTCGAGGCGGCGTCCTCGACGGCGCGCGCGAGACCGAAGTCGGCGAGCTTCGCGCGACCGTCCGTGTCGAGCAGGACGTTCTCCGGCTTGATGTCGCGGTGGACGAGTCCGAGGCGGTGCGCGGCGGCGAGCGCGTCGAGCACCTGATCGGCGATCGCGAGCGACTCGCCCAGCGTGAGGGTGCCCTCGTGCGAGATGCGCGAGCGCAGGTTCTCGCCCTCGACGTACTCCATGGTCAGGTACGCGATGTCGCCGTCGAGCCCCTGGTCGTAGACGCGGACCATGCCGGGGTGCGTGAGGCGCGCGGCCGCCCGTGCCTCCGAGCGGAAGCGCGAGGCGAAACGAGCCGAGTCGCCGTCGTCGCCCAGGTAGGGGCTCATGACCTTGATCGCGACCTCGCGCTCGAGCCGCCGGTCGAACGCGACGTAGACCGTGGCCATGCCGCCCGCGGCGACGCGCGAGCGGACCTCGTAGCGGCCGTCGATCAGGCGGCCGAGCAGGGGATCGGTGAGGGTCTCTGACACAGGCACATTCTAGTTGGGGGATCTGAGAGGTCCGCGGAGGCCTGGGCCGAGCCGCGTGACGAGTGAACGCGCAGGGCTGGCGTGGCGCTCCCCGGCGTGCGTGCTACTCGAACCGGTCCATGAGGGCGAGCACGCTCGCGACGTACCGCTTGGTGTCCGCGAACATCCCGTACTTCCGTACGGAGGCGGCGCCCTGGTAGTAGCCGGCGATCGCCGTCTCGAGCGAGCTGCTCGTGCGCAGGAGCTGGCGCAGGATCGCTACCCCCGCGACGACGTTGTCCTCGGCGTCGAGCAGGTCGAGATCCCTGCCGACGAGGTCGGAGGCCCACTCTCCGGAGGTGGGGATCACCTGCATCGCGCCGATCGCGTTGGCGGGGGAGACGGCGCGCATGTTGAAGCCGGACTCCTGGTAGGCGATGGCCTGCGCGAGCGCGGTGTCGACGCCCATGGACGATGCGGTGGAGACGACCATCGACTGGATCTGCGCCTTGGTCGGCACGGACATCGCGAGGAGCGTGGCCTTGTTCCGGTTGGCGGCGGAGACCACCTCGGTCGAGTAGGTGCGGCCTGCGAACGTGTCGCCGACCAGGCCCGAGACGGCGCCGGGGATGGTGAGCGTCTGCCCGATGCGGATGAGGGCAGGGTTCTTGATCCCGTTCGCGGACACGATGGACGACACCGTGACGCCGTACTTGACCGCGATGCTCGACAGCGTCTCGCCGCTCTTGACCGTGTGCGACGCGGTCGCGGCGGTGGTCGTGGTGGTCGACGTCGTCGTGGACGATGCGGACGATGTGGATGATCCCGAGGCGGCGGACGTGCCCGCGGCGGAGGCGCCGGGGATGGTGAGCCGCTGGCCGATCGTGATGACGCCGGACGTGGAGAGCCCGTTGGCCGACAGGATCCTCGCGACGGAGGTGCCGTACTTGCGTGCGAGGTCCCAGACCGTGTCTCCGGCGACGACCTTGTGGGTCGCGGTCGTCGTGGAGGACGATCCCCCGGACGATGCGGACGCCGCGGACGAGGACGAGGCGCCGGGGATCGTGAGGACCTGGCCGATGCGGATGGTCGCGGAGGCGTTCAGCGCGTTGGCCGCGATGATGGCGGCGACCGTCGTGCCGTTCGCCCGAGCGAGGCCCCAGACCGTGTCGCCAGCGGCGACCGTGTGCGTGCCGGAGGTCTTGGTCGTGGCGGTCTTCGTGCTCGTGCCTGTCGAGGTCGGGATGGAGAGCGTCTGCCCGACGTAGATGGTCGCGCGCGAGTCGAGGCCGTTGGCGGAGACGATCGTCGCGACGGTCGTCCCGTACGCGACGGCGAGCGCGCTCACGGTCTCTCCCGAGGAGACGCGGTGACGCTCGTCCGCGGTGGCGGGGAGACCTCCGGCGGTGGTGAGCGCGAGTGCGGCGACGACTCCCGCGGCCGCACGGCGGTTCCTGCGGGGTGGGATGAGGTGGGTGGTGTGGGTGCTGTTCACGTGGGCCTCCCGTGTGGCATGTGGGGCTGATGTGACAGATGTGACATATGCGACTGTAAGTCAGGGTCGGACATCGAGCAAGAGATGGGCCGCGGTTCTATACGCTGAGCGGGTGAGCAACGACATCGAATGGCTGTCCATCCCGGAGTTCGCGGATCGCATCTCCGTGCGCGACTCGCGCGTGCGCGACCTGCTGCGCGACCGCGCCCTCATCGCGGTCCGCAGGGGAGAGAACAACGCGCTGTCGCTGCCCGCGGACTTCATCGTCCCCGGCGATCACGCCCCGCACATCATCGCAACCCTCAAGGGCACCCTCACGCTGCTGCTCGACATGGGGCTGTCGGACGACGAGGTGATCGAGTGGCTCTTCACGCCCTCCGATGAGCTCGACACGACTCCCATGGAGGCACTGCGTCAGGGGCAGCGCGCCGCGGTGCGCAGGGCGGCTCAGACGCTGCTCTGACGCGCCTGCTCGACCGGCCCTGCTCGAACCTCGGGCTAGGAGGCTCGCGTCGTGAGCCCGACCGCAAGGTCGCGCAGCGCCGCGGCGCCCTCTGCCTCCAGCGTCAGCGCGTCGAGGTCGTGCAGTGCCGGGCTCGCGAGCGCATCGATCTCTCGCTCGGCCGCCGCCACCCCGCCGGCGTCCACGATCGCGGCGACCGCGTCGTCGATCGTCGACTGCTCGGCCTCGCGGTCGCCCAGCGCCCTCGAGATCGTGAGGCGCTGGGTTTCGGTGCCCTCGGTCCAGGCGTGCCACAGCAGCAGCGTGCGCTTGCCCTCCCGGACATCGTCGCCAGCGGGCTTGCCCGTGACGGCTGGGGCGCCCACGAGCCCCAGAATGTCGTCGCGAAGCTGGAACGCGATGCCGAGGGGCACGCCGATCGCCTTCATCGCGTCGACGCGCGTGGCGTCCGCGCCCGCGACGGCGGCTCCTAGCGCGAGCGGAGCCTCCGCCGAGTACGAGGCCGTCTTGCAGCGCATCGTCGCGACGATCTGCTCCCGCTGATCACCGAGCCCCTGCAGCGGCGTGCCAGCCAGCCGCATGTCCAGGTACTGGCCCGCGGTGACGAGCTCGGACATGGCGGCGAACAGCGAGGCGACGGGGCGTGGGTCGGGCAGCTCGACCAGAGCGGCGTCGAGCACCCGATGCGAGGTCATGAGGGCGACGTCCCCCGCGAGCACCCCGGCGGAACGGCCCAGCGCGGCCGCGATCGCGGGCTCCGCCGTGACCGCGAGGATCGCCTCGAAGCGACGATGCGCCGCGGGCTGCCCACGCCGGGTGTCCGAACCGTCGAGCACGTCGTCATGGATGAGAGCCGCCGTCTGGAACCACTCGAGCGCCGCGGCGACGGACACCGCGGCCTCGTCCCTGGTCCCTCCGTGGGCGGCATGCGCGGCGATCGTCAGCAGGGCACGCAGGCGCTTGCCCCCGTGCGCCGAGGCCGCGAGCACGTCGATCATCTCGGTTCCGGCGCCGCCGGCGGGGGCGACCGCGAGCGCGGTCTCGGCGAGAGTCTCGCGGATGCGCGCGTCGACGCGCGCCTTGACGGAGGCGGGGGAGAGGTCGAGCTGTCCTGGCACGCGACAAGCCTAGGGTGCTGCGGTGTCCCCAGGCCGCACCACGGTCCCGTTCCTCCACCGATTCACGCTGATCGCCCTGGCGGTCCTGACCTCTCCGGTCTGCTGGGGTCATGGCCGACATCATCAGAATCTCCGATCCGGGCGACCTCATCGCCGCCGTTCCCACGCTTCTCGGCTTCCGCCCGCGCGACTCCGTCGTGGTGCTCGGCATGAACCGCGCGAACAGGGTGGCCATGACCGCCCGGGTGGACCGTGCTGACTGCTTCCTCGAGGACGTCGCGCTGTCGATGTCCCGGGCCATCGTCGACGAGGCCCGCCGCACCGGATCGGTGGGCGCCCATGTGATCGAGTTCGCGGAGGAGCCGCCCGACTGGGGGACAGAGGCGTCGGAGCCACTGTGTCGCGGCTGGGGCGACCTCGAGGTGCGGGACACGTGGGTGGTCCATCGCGACCGGTACTGGTCGCCGGGATGCACCGACCCCGGATGCTGCCCTCCCGGCGGGCGACCGCTGCCGGGCCGGCAAGGTGCGGTCACGGGGGACCGGCGTGGTCATGGGCTCGACGCCAAGGACCGGCGGCGCGCGCGCAGAGCGCGGGCGCGCTTCCTGGCGAGGCGTCGGGATGGCGAGGCGGCGTGGCGCGCGACGGCGCTGGCGGAATGGAGCGAGGCGATGGAGGGCACCGTGCCGTCGGCGCCGCGGCTGGGCAGGCTCGGGGCTGGGCTCGCGGCGCCCGCCGTACGAGACGCCGTCATCCTCGCGGCTTTCGGCGCGGAGGAGCCGCAGCAACGGGCGTTGCTCGAGGACCGTACCGACGCGGCCACGGAGGAGCGGCTCGACCGCGTGATGCATGGCGACCTGGAGCCCGTCGGGGGGGCGGGTCGACCGCCTGCGTGCCGTGCTCGGCGACGTCGCCTCGCTGACGGTGGGCGAGGAGCGCGCGGCGGCACTGGCGGTGATGGCGTTGATCGACTGGTGGTCGGGCGACCAGGCGAGATGCATGCGAGCCGCGGATCGGGCGCTCGAGGCCGACGGGCGCTCGCGGCTCGCCGCGCTTGTGGGCGAGACCGCCGCGCGCGGTATCCTTCCTGGCTGGCTCAGGGAACCGCGGTGACGTCGCGCGGCCGCGTTGACTTTGCAGGATCCCGCACGCGGATCTGGAACATGCTCCTTGCGGTGGGCGTTATACTTTAATGGATTTGCGCGAGGCGGTCACCGGCCTCAACGCTCACTCCCACGTCACGCGAGAGACGGTCGGTGCCGCCCTCGTCGTGTTCGCTCGTGGGGCTGGTGCGCGGATGGCGGTGGCCGACGAGCCGTGACCGTGCCACGCAGCAGGACTGGAGCCCGGACAGCAACCCGGGCGACACGACGAAGGAGAACGCCACGACCACCGCAGCGAAGAAGCCCGCCGCGAGGAAGACGGCCTCGAAGGCCGCCTCCACGACGAAGAAGGCGGCGCAGACCGGCGCCACGCCCAAGGATGTCGACGCGGACGAGCCGCAGACCGACCTTGCCGATGAGAAGGGCCCCGACGAGGTCAAGGAGGAGGAAGAGGACTCGAAGTCCGGCTTCGTCCTGGACCGCGCGGACGACGACGCCCCTGTTCAGCAGGTCACGACGGCAGGCGCCACCGCCGACCCCGTGAAGGACTACCTCAAGCAGATCGGAAAGGTCGCGCTCCTCAACGCGGAGCAGGAGGTCGACCTTGCCAAGCGCATCGAGGCCGGCCTGTTCGCGGAGGAGAAGCTCGGCTCGGGGGAGAAGATCGCCCCCAAGCTGCGTCGCGAGCTCGAGTGGATCGCCAACGACGGGCGCCACGCGAAGAACCACCTGCTCGAGGCGAACCTGCGTCTGGTCGTGTCGCTCGCGAAGCGCTACACCGGACGCGGCATGCTGTTCCTGGACCTGATCCAGGAGGGCAACCTCGGTCTGATCCGCGCGGTCGAGAAGTTCGACTACACCAAGGGCTACAAGTTCTCGACCTACGCCACGTGGTGGATCCGTCAGGCCATCACCCGTGCCATGGCCGACCAGGCGCGCACCATCCGCATCCCGGTTCACATGGTGGAGGTCATCAACAAGCTCGCCCGCGTCCAGCGCCAGATGCTGCAGGACCTCGGCCGCGAGCCCACCCCCGAGGAGCTCGCCAAGGAGCTCGACATGACGCCCGAGAAGGTGGTCGAGGTCCAGAAGTACGGCCGCGAGCCCATCTCGCTCCACACCCCGCTGGGTGAGGACGGCGACTCCGAGTTCGGTGACCTCATCGAGGACTCGGAGGCGGTCGTGCCCGCCGACGCGGTCGGCTTCACGCTCCTTCAGGAGGAGCTGTCGAAGGTCATGGACACGTTGTCCGAGCGCGAGGCCGGCGTGGTCGGCATGCGTTTCGGCCTGACCGACGGCCAGCCCAAGACGCTGGACGAGATCGGCCGCGTGTTCGGCGTGACCCGCGAGCGCATCCGCCAGATCGAGTCGAAGACCATGTCGAAGCTGCGGCACCCGTCGCGCTCGCAGGTCCTCCGCGACTACCTGGACTGACGCAGTCCTTCAACGAAGGGGCCGCCCCGCCGACACCGGTGAGGCGGCCCCTTCGTCGTCCTCGGTGGCCGCCCCGCGCAAGGTCACCGCGTCCCCGCGCGGCGACACGGGCGGCACTTGGTGTCGGAAGGTCCGGGATGCCGATAGCATCTGCCTCACGCGCGCGTCAGGGGGTCGGCGTCGACCAGAAGGGCTGAGCGGGCGCCGCTGACTGGTGCCGCCGGCGCCGGCGGCGGTTCAGGCAAGGGGACCAGGATGAAGAAGAGGGCGATGACGGCTGCGCTGCTGGGGCTGGCGCTGACGTTGGGCGGTGCCGGTGCCGCGAGCGCCGATGACACGGCCGCGGTCGACCGCTCCGAGTTCGTAGCGGCGAAGACGGGGAGCTCGTTCGCCACGGTGGCTCGGCTGTTCGACAGCAAGGGTGACGAGCTGACGCGCATGAAGGTGGATGGCAAGGTCCACCAGGTGCGGATCTGGGAGGCCGCCACGGGGAGCGACGGCATGGTGATGCTCGACTTCGTCAAGGCCGGTCAAGGCTGGAAGCTCAGCTCGAAGCTGGCGATGTGGGCTCTCGAGCCGGTCCAGACGGGGGACACCGTCAACAAGCCGGTGTGGGGAAGCGTGAAGAAGGGCAAGTCCCTCGCGACCGTGCGCAGGCTCGCCGGCAGCCGCGGGACCGTCATCACCGAGGCCCGCGGAGAGGGAGAGCGCGTGATCGTCGTCGCGTGGCCCGTCCGCACCTCGGAGAGCGGGATGGCCCTCGGCACGTTCATGTGGCGCAACGGTGCCTATCGACTCGTGGAGAAGGACGTGGACTGGACCGGCAACGACCTGCTGTTCTGACGGCCTGAAGACACGTGAGAGGGCCGCGTCCCAAGGGGAGGCGGCCCTCTCATATCTTGCGGCATCCCGGTGGGGCGGAGACAGAGCGGGCACCGCTCAGCGGGCGGCCAGGAGTACCGCGGCTTCCGCGCGGTTGGCCGCGCCGGTCTTCGCCAGGATGGACGAGACATGCACGCTCACCGTCTTCGGCGAGATGAACAGCCGCTTCGCGATCGCAGCGTTCGTCAGACCCTGCGCGACGAGCTCGAGTACCTGGAGCTCCCGCTCCGTCAGATCGCCGAGGGGTGCTGTGGCGCCCGCGGCCGCGTCGCCGAGACGCGCGAGGAGCTCACGTGCCCACCGGGCCACGAGACCGCAGCCGTCGGCGGGCGCCTCCGCCACGACCGATCTCAACAGTGCGATCGCCTCGTTCCACTGTGCGTCGCCCCTGGTTCCCTCAGAGGCCAACGCCTCGGCAAGCTGAAGGCGCGCGAGGTGCCGGAGCCTGAGTGGAACGCGTCCGGACTCACCCACCCGTAACGCATCCCGCCAGAGCCGCGTGGTACCGGGACGGCCCTTCGCGTCTGCCAGGTAGGCGTCGACATAGGGTCCGAGCCGATCCGTCCAGTAGCCCTCGCTCAGGCTGGCCGTGAGGGACTCGATGCGGGCGATGTGCGAGGACGGGTCCAGAGCGGAGTGCTTGCGGGCGGCCGCGAGCAGCGCCGCTCCCGAGAGCAGCAGGACGTCGATGTCCGTCGGCGCGTCCTCGGCGTGCTCCCACGTCAGGGGCGCGAGCAGAGACATCGCCTCCTCGACCATTCGCGAGCGTTCCGCCGGGCGAGCGTCGTGGACCTTGGCGAGCGCGCGGTCGATCAGCAGCTGATTCGCTACCCCCACCCATTGGAGATCCTGACCTGCGACCTCCCACGCGTCGCGTGACTGACCCAGCAGGTCGTCGCACTCCGCGATGCGGTCGCCCCAGACGAGGGCCATGCCCTCGATCTGGAGCGCGTTGAACGTGGTCTGCAGCGAGTCGCTGCCCATGAGCTCGCGAGAGCGACGAGCGGCTGCGAGACCCTCGTCGACCCTCCCCGAGGACGTGAGCGCCTCGGCGGTGTTGCTCAGCGTGTGCGCGCCGGCGCGCTCCCGGCCCAGCTCTCGCGCTCGCTGAGCGCACGCGAGTCCCTTCGTCGCGGACTCGTCGAACCGTCCCAGCATCATCAACGCGACGACGATGTTGTCGACCGTCATGAACCACAGCTCCGACCCCTCCTCGACCAGAGGCTCGAGCTTCAGGAGATCCTCGAGAGACTCCTCGACACGTCCGTCGCGCCACCTGACCCGCGCCTGCGTCAGGAGCGCATGGCCTGCGACCTCCGGAGCATCGACGGTCTCGGCAAGTGCGAGCGCCTCCGCGAGCATGCCCATGCGGTCGCCGTCCCGTACATGCGCCGCCCGATACGACAGCGACAGCGCGCGCAGCCGCCGCGACTCGTCGTCCTCGAATCCCTCCAGGAGCGAGTCGACCTCGTCGAGGCGGCGGACGAGGTGCTGACGCTGCTCGGTCTCGAGGCTGGCCTGGATGAGCTCGAAGAGCAGCTGCACCCGCAGATGGACACGATCCGGAGGGACCAGCGCAATCGCGTCCTCGACCACCCGCATGCAGTCGCGGAGCTGATGCGCCGTGGCGAAGTCCCGGGAGATCTGCAGACGAAGCTCGTGCTCGCCCACGCCGGCCGCGGCCTCGGGCTCCGAGACGTGAGGCCACAGATCCAGTAGCCGCTCACCGAGGCGCGCGGCGCTCTCCACTGAGAGCGTCGCGCGTGCGTGCGCGATCGCCTCGACGGTGGCCTCGAAGGCAGCCTCCTGGTCGCCCGCCGCTAGCCAGTGCTCGGCCGCGGCAGCGGCAGAGCCCTTGTCCCCCCAATCAACGCGTGCCTGGAGCATGTGCGCGATCCTCCGATGGAGCTCCGCGCGGTCGACCGGGAGCATGTCCTCAAGCATCGCCTCGCGGATCAGCGCGTGCCGGAAACGGTATCTCTCGCCGTCGACGACGAGCACGTGACCATCGATCGCATCGCGAAGCCCTTGCGCGAGCTCGTGCTCATCGCCGTCCCATACCGAGGCGAGGGTCGCGTGGCTCATCGCCACGCCGCACACTGAGGCCGCCACCGCCACCGCGTGGGCGGCCTCGGGCAGCCGTTCGACGCGGGCGAGGATCACGTCACGCAGTGTGGCGGGAAGGTCGGTCTGCGCGATCGCCAGCAGCTCCTCGACGAAGAACGGGACGCCTTCGCTGCGGGCCTCGAGCGCGGCGAGCTCGTCGGCCGTCACCGGCCTCTCGAGGATCTGAGCCGCGAGCTGCGCGAGTCCGTCATGCCCGAGGCGAGGAATCTCGAGCATGCCGACCGAGCGGTTGCGCTCGAGCTCCGTGACGAGCTTGCGGGCAGGCGCGTCCTTGGCCACCTCCTCGGTGCGGAAGGTCGAGACGAGAGTGAGGTGGGAGCCTCGCAGGGTCGAGGAGAGCGTACGAAGCAGCGACAGCGTCGCGGTATCGGCCCAGTGGATGTCCTCGATGACGAGCACGAGGTGGAGCTCCTGCGACAAGACCTCCAGGAGACGCTCGATCGCCTCGGCCACGTAGTCCCCGCTGCCAGTGGCGCCGGAGGAGGCCTCCGGTTGCAGCTCCGGAACGAGAGCACCCAGGGTCGCCAGGACGGCGGGCCCTCCCGCCGCCCTCTCGAAGACGTCACGTCCGACCTGCGCCAGAAGATCGCGCAGGAGCCTGCGCACGGGGACGAAGGGGGCGCCGATCGGACCCAGGTCCACGCACTGGCTCAGCGCAAGGATCACGGTCGGGGGAGCGGGGCGGGTCGAGGCGATCCTCGTGAACTCCCGAATGAGGCGGGTCTTGCCGATCCCTGCCTCGCCCTTGACGACGATCGCGCGCGGCTGCCCGCGCGCGCCGTCATCGAGCGCGCGGAGCAGCACCCCCAGCTCGGCGTCGCGCCCGACCATCTGCGTCGCGCTTGCGGCCGGCGTCACCGCTCCATGCTCGCACGCCCGACGGGGAATTGTCTCGGGTGCCTATCGATCATCCCTGGCACGCGGTGCTGCCAGGGTGCTGTCGATCAGTGCGCCCCCGCTGCGCCGTGCCGGTGCAGGCCGGTGTGGGTGAGCGCGTGCCATCGCTCGACGAACCGCGCTCGGCGACCAGACCCGGTCGGTGCGCCGGCGTTGCGCCCCGCGCGCTGCTCGCGCTCGTATCCGAGCGACGCCGCGCGCGACAGCTCGGCGTCCGTCGGTCGCGACTGGGTCCACGACATGCTGACCAGCTGGTCCATGATGATCTCCCCTCGACGGGCGCGTCCACGCGTTCCGTCAGGGATCAGCCTGCGCTCTGAGCCGGCGCGGCGGTATCGGGAGATATCCCTATCTTGCGTGGCCGTACCCCTAGGGCGCCTCGGGAGGGACGGCGAGCGCGAAAGCGTCGTCAGGGCTGGCTTGAGCGGGCTTCTCTCGCGCCGTCTGCGCGACCACGATGCCGACGAACACCACTGCCGCGCCGATGATCTGCAGAGGAGCGAGGGTCTCACCGAGCCACAGCCATGCGACCGTGAACGCGAAGAGCACCTCGGACGAGGCGAGGATCCCCGACGCGGTGGCGCTGATGTGCCTGAGCGACATGAAGATCAGCGTGAACGGCGCGAACGCGCCGAGCGCGACCATGGCGACCAACGGGACCCACATCGGCGTGACGATGCTGTCCAGCGCACCTCCGAACGAGACGTCCGCTGTGAAGGTGCCGGGCGGCATCGTCCACCAGCCCGAGAACACGAGCCAGAATGCCGCTGCGAAGGTGGAGGCCCAGAAGGCGACAGCCATGGGCGGGCGTCCCGCGACGGAGCGCTCGCCCGCGAGGAAGTAGAACGCGTACGCGCACGCGGCCCCGAGCCCCGCGACCACGCCGAGCACTGACAGGGAGGAGTCCCAGACCTCGGCCACCACGGCCAGCCCGACGAGCACGGCCCCGATCGCCCACCACAGCCGCGGGTGCACGCTCTCCTTGAACACCACGCGCGCGACGACGGCGACGATGATCACGGCCATGTACTCGAACAGCAGCGCGACACCGACCGGCAGGTGCTTGATGGCCACCGCGTAGAGCCACTGGACCATCGCGAGTCCGGCGATGCCGAGCGCCGCGAACCGGCCCAGGTCCGCGAACGACAGCCGGAACTGCGCCCGATCGGTCACGAGGAGCACGGCCCCCGCGATCAGCGAGGTGCCGAGAACACGCATGAACGTGAGCTGCTCGGGAGAGATCCCCGCCTGCATCACGACCTTCGTCATCGAACCGTTGAAGCCGAACAGGAAGGCGCCCGTGATGACGAAGGCCGCGCCCAGCGCGGGGGAGCGGCGCACCGCCGCGGAGTCGTTCACGGGCTCAGACTAGGGCGCCGGCGCCAGGCCTGTGGAGAGGCGGCGGCACCTGCGCGTCGCGGGATGCTTCGGGCACTAGCATCGTTTCGAGACGGCGTCGCCGAGTCCCCGGCGCTCGCGAGTCGAGGTGAGGAGCGACATTCGTGACCATTCTGAGGACCGTGCTGCTGATCTTGCACTTCCTGGGCCTGGCCTCGCTGCTGGGCGGCTTCCTTTACACGATGAAGGACAAGGTCAAGACGCTGCCGGCGGGCATGTTCCATGGGGCGCTCACGATGCTCGTCACGGGCGTCGCGCTCGTGGGGGTCGCGTATGGCAGCGGCAACGGCGACTACATCGACAACGTGAAGATCACGGTCAAGCTGCTCGTGGCGCTCGCTGTCGCCGTGCTCGTGATCCTGAACCGCAAGAAGGAGTCCGTCCCGGTGCCCGTGTGGGGCTCCATCGGGGGACTTACGATCCTGAATGTCATCGTCGCGGTCGCGTGGCACTGAGCCGCGGGTGAGGCAGGCCGTCGCGTCCGACGCGGCGGAGATCGTGCACCTCGGCGCGCTCATGTACAAGGCGGTCGGCGCCAAGCCGACCCCTCAATGGGCCGCGGACTCGACGCGCACGGTGCGCACGCGGCTGGGGCACGACCTGATCGGCGTCGTCATCGACGCGCCCGAGGGCGGGCTCGCCTGCTGCGGTCTCGTGAACATCGGGCCGCGACTCCCACGGCCCGGGGCGTCCTCGCATGAGGTCGCATACGTCCAATGGGTGTCGACTGCGCCTCAGCATCAGCGCAAGGGCTACGCGCGCACGGTGATGGCGGCGCTGCTGAAGGAGACGGACGCGCGAGGGATCGAGGTCGTCGAGCTGCACTCGACCCCGATGGGCCGCGACATCTACGAGGAGCTCGGTTTCTTCGTCAAGAGCGACAACATCGCGATGACTCACGTGAGGCACCGTCCCCAGGGCTGAGGCTCCGCGACGTGGCCCGCGACAGGGCCCGCGACAAGCCGCGCGGCGTGCCAGGGTGGGCTGTGTCAGCGGGGGTCCGTAGAATCCTTCCGTGAGTTCTGACTACTCGGCCCGCCACCTTTCCGTCCTCGAAGGCCTCGAGGCGGTGCGCAAGCGCCCCGGCATGTACATCGGCACGACCGATTCCCGCGGCCTCATGCACTGCCTCTGGGAGATCATCGACAACTCCGTCGACGAGGCGCTCGGAGGGTTCGGCGACCGCATCGACGTGATCCTGCACCCCGACGACTCGGTGGAGGTGCGCGACAACGGGCGCGGCATCCCCGTGGACGTCGAGCCCAAGACCGGACTGACCGGCGTCGAGGTCGTGATGACCAAGCTTCACGCGGGAGGCAAGTTCGGCGGCGGCTCGTACGCCGCCTCGGGCGGACTGCACGGCGTGGGCGCCTCGGTCGTCAACGCCCTCTCGGAGCGACTCGACGTGTGGGTCGACCGTGGAGGGAAGACCCACCACATGGCCTTCCGGCGCGGCGAGCCCGGATACTTCGCGGATCCCGCCTCGGGCGCGACCCCGCAGGCCGAGTTCACCCCGTTCGTCACGGGCTCCGAGCTCAACGTCGTCGGCAAGGTCGCCAAGGCTCGCACCGGCACGAGGACGCGGTACTGGGCGGACCGCCAGATCTTCAACAAGTCGGCGTCGTTCTCCTACGAGGACCTCATCACCCGCGCCCGCCAGACGGCCTTCCTGGTTCCCGGGCTCGAGATCGTGGTGCGCGACGAGCGCAACCCGCTCGAGCCGACCGAGGAGACCTTCAGGTTCGAGGGCGGGGCCAAGGACTTCGTCGACTTCGTCGCCCCCGACGCCGCCGTCACCGCGACGTGGGAGCTGCGAGGCGAGGCGACGTACACCGAGACCGTACCGGTGCTCAAGGCCAACGGCCATCTGGTGAGCGAGGAGGTCGAGCGCACGTGCGTCGTCGACGTCGCGCTGCGCTGGGGCAAGGGCTACGACTCCGAGGTGCGCAGCTTCGTCAACATCATCTCGACGCCCAAGGGCGGCACTCACCAGGCCGGCTTCGAGCAGGGTCTCGTCAAGGCGCTGCGCAAGGTCATCGAGGCCAACGCGCGCCGGCTCAAGCTCACGGGCAAGGACGGCGCCGAGCGCATCGAGAAGGACGACATCATGGCGGGCCTGACCGCCGTCGTCACCGTCCGCATCCCCGAGCCGCAGTTCGAAGGCCAGACCAAGGAGGTGCTCGGCACCACCCCCGTGCGCGGCATCGTCTCCAAGGTCGTCGAGACCGAGCTCGGCGCGATCCTGGGCTCGGCCAAGCGCGACGACAAGACGCAGGCGACGATCGTGATGGAGAAGATCATCGCCGAGATGCGCGCTCGCGTCGCCGCCCGCAAGCAGAAGGAGATCTCGCGGCGCAAGAACGCCCTCGAGACCTCGTCGCTGCCCGCGAAGCTCGCCGACTGCCGCAGCAACGACGTCGAGTCGTCGGAGCTGTTCATCGTCGAGGGCGACAGCGCGCTCGGCACCGCGAAGCTCGCGCGCCGGTCGGACTTCCAGGCGCTGCTGCCGATCCGCGGCAAGATCCTCAACGTCCAGAAGGCGTCGATCACCGACATGCTGCACAACGCCGAGTGCGCGAGCATCATCCAGGTGATCGGCGCGGGCTCGGGACGCACCTTCGACCTGGAGCAGGCGCGCTACGGCAAGATCATCCTGATGACCGACGCCGACGTGGACGGCGCGCACATCCGCACGCTGCTGCTCACGCTGTTCTTCCGCTACATGCGTCCCATGGTCGACGCGGGCCGCGTCTACGCCGCAGTGCCCCCGCTGCACCGCATCGAGGTCATGGGGTCCGCACGCCGCGAGCGCGAGTACATCTACACGTACTCCGAGCAGGAGCTGAGCGACACGCTCCGCGATCTCAAGCGTGCAGGGCGCAAGTACAAGGAGGACATCCAGCGCTACAAGGGCCTCGGCGAGATGGACGCCGACCAGCTCGCGGAGACGACGATGGACCCCGAGCACCGGACCCTGAGGCGCATCACCGCCGCGGACGCTCAGGCTGCCGAGCGCGTGTTCGAGCTGCTCATGGGCAACGACGTCGGCCCTCGTCGCGACTTCATCGTCGCGGGTGCCGCCGACCTGGACCGATCGAGGATCGACGCATGACCGCCGCCAACCCGAACCCCGCGCTGTGCCCGTCCCACCCGCACGGCTACCACTCCGCTCCACGCGTGAACGCCGAGGGCTCGCGTCACGTCCTGCGTCATCATTCGCTCATCGGCCTGCCCAAGCGCTGCCTCGTGCTCGAGGACGAGCTGCTCGAGGCCGACCGTGAGCTTGACTTCCAGCAGGAGCTCACCGTGATCGAGCGGACCCACGCGCCGGTGTGGGCGGTGCTGTGGCCGCTCGCGGCGGTGCTCGCCGTCGGGGTCGCGCTGCTGTTCACGTGGGTGCCCGCGGTGGCGGCGGTGGCCGCGGGCGTCTCGGCGCTCGTGATCGAGCGCGTCGGCCACGCGGTCCAGCGCGAGCGCCAGCGTCGCATCGCGGACTGGCGTCGACGCGTGGGCCGCTGATCCTCAGGGGCCGTTTCGCGTGACACCTGGGACCTTCGTGCTTCGAACGTCGGGACCTCGGTAGGCAAGAATGGTGGATGTGACCGAAGCATCAGTCCCGGAAGCTCAGATCGACTCGGTGGAGCTTGGCCGCCGTTCCGGCGCCATCATGCGCACGGGCCTGATGATGCTCGAGGCGGGCACGGCGAGCTACCGCGTCAAGCAGGCGATGTCCGCGGTCGGTGACACGCTCGGCGTCGACCAGGTGCACGAGCAGGTGACGCTCACCGAGATCACGCTGACGTCGCGCGTCGGGCACCGGTTCCGCACCGAGGTGGCCGAGATCCGCAAGGCGGGCGTGAACGCCGACCGCATCGCCGCCCTCGACCGGTTCCGCCGCGAGCTTCCCGAGACCAGCACGCCTGGTGACATCCACCGTGCTCTCGACGCGATCGAGCGCACTCCCGCCCGCTACAGCCCGCTGTTCAACGCCGCGGCGGCGGGCGCCGCGTGCGGAGGGTTCGCCGCCTTGAACCAGGCCCACCCCGTCGAGATCGCGGTGGTGTTCGTCGCGGCAGGCGCGGGCCAGTTCCTGCGCCGACACCTCGCGCACAAGGGCTTCAACGCGTTCGGCACCACGATCCTCGCGGCGTTCCTCGCCACGGGGCTCTACCTGGGCGTGCTCGGGCTGATCGGACTCGTCGGGCCCGGCCTGGAGGTCCACGCCTCGGGCTACATCTCGTCGGTCCTGTTCCTCCTGCCCGGTTTCGCGCTCATCACGGGCACACTCGACATGGCCAAGCTCGACTTCACCGCGGGCCTGTTCCGCGTGGGTTACGGCCTGATGATCGTGATGGGGGCGGGCGTCGCCGTCTGGGCGCTGTCGCTCATGAGCAGCCTCGACACCTCGCAACGCGCCACCACCCTGCCGCTGTGGGCGCAGATCCTGATCTGGGCGGTCGCGAGCTTCGTGGGCGTGGCCGGCTTCGCGCTGATGTTCAACTCGCCGTGGCGCATGGCGATGAACGCCGCGTGGATCGGCATGGTCGCCTACGTGGTCCGGCACCTGCTCCAGGAGATCGACATCCCCATCCAGATGGCCACGGCCATCGCCTGCATCCTCATCGGGATCCTCGCTGCGATCTTCTCCTCGGGAGGACGGTGGCCGGTTATCACGCTCCAGGTGCCGGCGGCGCTCGTGCAGATCCCCGGGGTCCCCGCGCATGAGGCGATCGTGGCGCTCAACGAGGCCGACTACACGGCCGCCGTGTCGGGCATCCTGCAGGTCACCCTGGCCGGTATCGCTATCCTCGTCGGCCTGGTCCTCGCGAAGCTCATCACCGACTGGGAGTGGTCCTTCGAGCGCTGACGCGCGTCACGCTGTCGGGACGATGCGGTCGTCGGGACATGCGGCGGTCGCGGACCCGGCGTCGCCAGGCCCGCGACTCATCAACCGATCCCGAGCACGGGTGCCGCGAGAGGCGAGCCGGAACCGTCGCGTCGTCCATGCTCCTCGGGAAGCTCCACGGCCTGGCCGCCGCCGGAGGTCGCGCGAGCGGGCGCGGCGCCGACGTAGGCCACGAGGAGCGCGTCCTCGCCCTTCAGGAAGCGGTGGGCGCGGACGCCGCCCGTCGCGCGACCCTTGCCGGGGTACTCCGAGAAGGGCGTGACCTTCGCCGAACCCGGCGTCGTCCCCGGCAGCGCCGACGACGGGCCGGAGATCGTCACGACCACGGGCTCGCTCTCGTCGGGCTGGAGGACGCCGAAGAACAGCGCCTGAGCGTCACCGAGGTTGATGCCGGCGATGCCCCCGCCGGCGCGACCCTGCGGGCGGATGCCCGAGGCGGGGAAGTGCAGAAGCTGCGCCGTGGTGGACACGAAGACCACCTCGGCATCGTCGGCGGCGTTGCCCGCGCCGATGACCCGGTCGCCGTCCTTGAGGCCGATGACCTCCCAGACCTCCTTGGAGGGCTCGTCGCCCACGGCGACGCGCTTGACGACGCCGTTCACCGTGCCGAGCGTCAGCGGCGCCTCGGCGCCGAGCGGAACGATCGTCACGACCTCCTCGCCCTTGTCGAGCTGTAGGAGCTCGGCGAGTGGGACGCCCCCGCCGAGCGACGGCGGCTCGGCCGAGGGCGCGAGCGCGGGCACATCAAGCAGCGACAGCCGGTGCAGGCGACCCGTGCTGGTGACGACACCGACGTCGGCGCGCGCGGAGGCGGGCACGACGGCACGGAGGACATCGTGGGCGGAACGGCGACCCTCGCGGGCGACGGGGGAGTCGTCGGCGGTGCGCGCGATCAGCCCCGTGGCGGACAGCAGCGCGAAGCACGGGGTGTCCTCGATCTGCATCGACAGCGGGGCCGCCTTGCCGTTCGCGGCGGCGCCGGGCACGCCGGCGGCCGAGGTCGACGCGGGCGCGCCCGCGTCCGCGAGCAGGATCGTGCGCCGCGGGGTGCCGTACTCGGCGGCGACAGCGTCCATCTCGCGGCCCACGACGTCACGCAGCACGCGGTCGGAGCCGAGGATCTCCTCGAGCTCGGCGATCTCCGCGAGCAGCTGCGCCTTCTCGTTCTCGAGCTCGAGGCGCGAGAAGCGCGTGAGGCGACGCAGGCGCAGCTCGAGGATGTACTCGGACTGGATCTCCGACAGGTCGAAAGCGGTCATGAGGGCGCTCTTCGCGGCCGACGCATCGTCGGAGGAGCGGATGATCTGGATGACATCGTCGATGTCCAGGATCGCGATCAGCAGGCCGTCGACCAGGTGCAGACGGTCCTTGCGGGCCGCGAGGCGGAACGCGGAGCGACGACGCACGACGGTGAGCCGGTGGTCGACCCACACGCGCAGCAGCTCCTTGAGGCCCAGCGTGCGCGGCTGGCCATCGACGAGCGCGACGTTGTTGATCGAGAACGACTCCTCGAGCGGCGTGACCTTGTACAGGCGCTCGAGCACCGCGTCGGGGTTGAAGCCGTTCTTGATCTCGATCACGAGGCGCGTGCCATGGTGACGGTCGGTGAGGTCCGTGACCGCGGAGATCCCCTCGAGCTTGCGGCTCGAGACGGCGTCCTTGATCTTCTCGATGACCTTCTCGGGGCCCACCTGGTACGGGAGCTCCGTGACGACGATGCCCTGGCGGCGCGCCGTGACCTTCTCGACCTTGGTGGTCGCTCGGGTCTTGAACGCGCCCTTGCCGGTCTCGTAGGCCTGCTTGATGCCGTCGAGCCCGACGATCCTGCCGCCGCCGGGCAGGTCGGGGCCGGGAACGAAGCGCATGAGCTCGTCGAGCGTCGCGCCGGGGTTCGCGAGCAGGTGACGGGCCGCGGAGACGACCTCGACGAGGTTGTGCGGCGCCATGTTGGTCGCCATGCCGACCGCGATGCCCTGCGCGCCGTTGACCAGCAGGTTCGGGATCGCGGAGGGCAGCACGGCGGGCTGCTGAAGCTTGTTGTCGTAGTTGGGCACGAAGTCGACGACGTCCTCGCCGAGGTCCGCGATCATCGCCATGGCGCCCGTCGCGAGGCGCGCCTCGGTGTAGCGCGAGGCCGCGGGACCGTCGTCGAGCGAGCCGAAGTTGCCGTGGCCGTCGACCAGGGGGAGCCGGAGCGAGAACGACTGCGCCATGCGCACGAGCGCGTCGTAGATCGCGCTGTCACCGTGCGGGTGGTACTTGCCCATGACCTCGCCGACCACACGGGAGGACTTCACATGCGCACGCTCGGGACGCAGCCCCATGTCACCCATCGTGTAGACGATGCGGCGCTGCACCGGCTTCATGCCGTCACGAGCGTCAGGGAGGGCGCGCGAGTAGATGACCGAGTACGCGTACTCGAGGAACGAGCTCTCCATCTCGGCGCTGACGTCGATGTCGACGATCTGCGCATCCGCCTCGGGTGCCATCTCTCTCCTGTCCTTCGGTGGTCGAGGGCCGTCAAGCATTGTCCCTCGCGCTGCGCCACGGCCGTGTCAGGCCACGCTGGGGAGGTCCCCACGGCGTGCGCAGAAGTGGAAGAATAGCGCGCATGCCCCAGACCCTCGAGGAATCCGTCGCCGTCGCGGGATACTACCCGGCGCTCGCCACGACCGTGCTGCGCTCGGCCATCGCGGGAGAGGACGTCCACGCGCACTTCGTGCAGACGGAGACCACGTTCGACACCGCCGAGGTGCGGCGGCACATGACGGTGCTCGTCCTCACGGACAGCAGGCTCATGCGCGTTCACATGGACGACGGGGTGGGCCCGACGGGGGAGAACACCCATGAGGCCCAGGCGACGGTCGAGACCTCGCTCGTGAGCAATCTGCGGACCATGGCGCTCACGCACGTGGTGCACCACCCCGAGACGTTCAAGGAGGGCGACCTGCCGAGCGAGCTCGTGCTCGCGGTGGGCAACGGCATCCACACCCGGATCGAGCTCGAGCCGGCCACATGCGGTGATCAGAACTGCGAGGCCGACCACGGCTACACGGGCGGCATCACCGGCGACGACACCCTCGTGCGCGTGTCCGCCATCGCGGACGGCGCCGACGCCGTGCGCGCTCTTCAGGACTTCGCGGCGACGCTTCAGCGCAGGCTTGGCGAGAAGGCGTGACGTTCGAGGCGAGACTGGCGGCCGTCGGTCTCGAGAAGCCGGACTACGGCGGTCGTGAGCTCGGCGCCGTCCTGCCGGCGGCGCTGGCCGCGGTCGGGGCGGGTCACGCGGTCCGGTCCCGCAACGCCGATGCAGACCGGGTGCGTTTGGGGATCCCGCGTGCGAAGCACGTGATCGTCGCCGTGGTTGACGGTCTGGGCCACCAGCAGCTCGACGCGCGTCGCGGCCACGCGCCGTTCCTGCGCTCGATGGTGTCGGGCAGCATCACCGCGGGCTTCCCGACCACGACGGCCACGTCGCTCGCCCTGTTCGGCACGGCCGAGCCGGCAGGACGCACCGGCATGGCCGGGTACAGCGTCCGCAACCCCCGCACGGGCGGGCTCGCGAACCTGGTCTCGTGGGAGGGCGCCTACCGCGCCGAGGAGTGGCAGCCCCGCCCCGTGCTGCTCGAGGAGGCGGCGCGCGAGGGGCTGACCGTCACGACGCTCGGCCAGGCGAGGTTCGCGGGCTCGGGGCTGACCCAGGCCGCGCTGCGAGGCGGGGACTTCATCGGCGCGGAGCGGCTCGCGGACCGCGTGGACGTGGCCGCCGGCATCGCAGGACGGCCCGGCGTCTCGTACCTGTACTGGGGCGAGATCGACAAGGTCGGCCACCACCGCGGCTGGGGCTCAGGCGAGTGGGTCGCGGCTCTCGAGGACGCGGACGCGGAGTTCAAGCGCCTGGCCCGCTCGCTGCCGAAGGACGCGGTGCTCGTGGTCACAGCGGACCACGGCATGCTCGACGTGACCGGCGCGCCGAGGTGGGACGTCGCCGACGAGCCGGGGCTCGCGCAGGACGTCGAGCTCGTGGCGGGGGAGCAGCGGGCGGTGCATCTGCACCTCACGGCGGGCGCAGACCCCGATGCCGTCGTCGCTCGGTGGCAGGACATCCTCGGCACGCACGCCGCCGTCGGCACGCGGGAGGATGTGGTGGCGGCGGGACTCGTCGGACCCCTGGACGATGCGGTGGCCGCCAGGTTCGGCGACGTGATCGTCGCGATGGCGGGGCGGGCGACCGTCGTCGACTCTCGGACGCAGACGCCTCAGTCGCTCCAGCTCATCGGCGTGCACGGCTCGCTGACGCCGGAGGAGCTGCACGTGCCGCTCCTCACGATCGTTCCCGACTGACTCCTGTCAGTCGTGCTTGGCGCCGAAGACGATCTCGTCCCAGCTCGGCACCGACGCCCGGCCGCGGCGGGGACGCCGCTCGCCGTTCGCGGGAGTGCGCGGAGACGCCGCGGAGGGCGCGGAGCGCGTCGTGGGGGTCTCGAGCGTGTCGCGCGGGGCCTCCTCACGCTGGGGAGCCCCGAAGCCGGTCTCCGCCTGACGCGCCTTGGCGGCGGGGCCGAAGCCCTCGAAGCCGCCGTCCTCGTCGTCGTCGAGCTCGTCCACGGGCTCCTCGCGAGTGCCGCGACGCTCGGCCAGATCCTCGAGCAGCAGCTCGGTCGGGCTCATCGGCTCGTCCTCGTGGGCGACCGCGGTCGGCTGCGCCGGGCGCACCGGGTGGGTGACGACCTCCTCGGTGTCCACCTCGCCGCGCACGGCGGCGAGGTGACGCTTGGGGATCGGCACGTCGAGCAGCTCGGTCTCGGTGAGCCAGCGGGCCTCATCGTCCTGCGCCGCGAGCGACCGCGCCTGGTGATCGAAGGTCCACAGTGCACGCACCGAGCGGCCCTCGGTGCGGAAGTCCACGCAGACCTTCCATGGCTCGTCGATCTCGCGCCAGGCGTCCCAGGCGAGGGCCTCGGTGTCCACGCCACGCTGAGCGAGCCGGTCGGCCACGAGATCGCCGAGGATCGGTGCGCCAGCGTCCGAACCGATGCGGGTGTCACGCGCGAGCGCGACGATGTAGCCGCGCTCCGCGATCACCGGGGCCTCGAACTTCGCGAGGGCCTCGACCGGCTCTCCCGTGAGCTCGGCGAGCTCGGCCGCGGTGAGCCCGGCGCGGATGCGTTGCTGGATCTCCTTGGGCGACATGGTGCTGGACGCTGTCTCGGCCCGGGGCGCCGTCGCGCGCGTGCGCGCGGCCGCGTGCCGCACCGCCTGGCGCAGCTCGTCTGTCACGGCAAGGTGGAACTCGTGACCGTCGTCGTCAGCGAGGATCAGGTGCTGAGCGTCGTCGGCCGGTCCCACCACATGGAGCTCGGTCATGCCCTCAGGGTGCCACGGCGTGCCGTGAGGGGCGCGCACGCCACGCGGTGGGGCAGGATGGACGCATGACAGAGCCGCTCGCACTGCTGGACGTCGCCACCCGACTCGCGCACGAGGCGGGCGATCTCGTCGTCAGGGGGCGTGAAGGCGCGCGCATCGCCGGGACCAAGTCCTCCGCGGCCGACATCGTCACGGAGATGGACCTCGCGGCGGAGCGGCTCCTGCGGGAGCGGATCGCCGAGCTGCGACCCGACGACGGCATCCTCGGCGAGGAGGGCGACGACGTCCCTTCCCGTTCGGGCATCACCTGGGTGCTCGACCCGATCGACGGCACCGTCAACTACGCCTACGGGATCCCCTATTACGGAGTGTCGGTCGCAGCCGTCTCCGGTCCCGCGCGCACGCACGAGTGGACGCAGCTGGCCGGAGCCATCAGCACCGGCACGAATGAGCTGTGGACAGCCGCCCGCGGCGAGGGAGCATGGCACGACGGCGAGCCGCTGCGCCGCGTCTCGGCGCCGCCCCTCGCGACCACGCTCGTCGCGACGGGCTTCCAGTACGTCCCCGAGCTGCGTGAGCAGCAGGGCCGGGTGGTTGCGGGGATGCTTCCGGTCGTGCGCGACATTCGCCGGATGGGCGCCGCCGCGCTCGATCTGTGCCACGCGGCGGCAGGGATCGTCGACGCCTACTACGAGCACAGGATCAACGCGTGGGACATGGCCGCCGGCGGACTCGTCGCGACAGAGGCCGGGCTCATGGTGGCAGGGCTGGAGGGCGGGCCCGCCGATGAGCGCATCGTCATCGCCGCCCACCCGGATGTGTGGTGGGACCTCCAACGCGCGCTCCTCGCCGCAGGCGCCGCGGAGGTCAACGCTCCGTCCTAGGCACGCCGTGCCGCTCACGGGTGGCGCCGTGCCGTCTTTTGGTGCAGAATGCACGCGCCTGCGGGAACAAAACTCCACCGCGGAGCATTCTTGAGGCAGTTCAACTGCCGCGAAGGGACCGATGCCAGGATGGCCACCGATTACGACGCACCTCGCAAGACCGACGACGAGATCTCGGCTGACTCGATCGAGGAGCTGAAGGCCCGCCGCTCCGACAAGTCGTCGGGCGTGGTCGACGAGGACGAGACCGAGGCCGCAGAGGGCTTCGAGCTCCCCGGCGCCGACCTCTCGGGCGAGGAGCTCTCCGTGCGCGTCCTGCCCGCCCAGCAGGACGAGTTCACCTGCATGAGCTGCTTCCTCGTGCACCACCGCAGCCAGCTCGCCGAGTTCAAGGGCGACGACCCGATCTGCTCGGAGTGCGCGGGCTGACGGCCTGGGAGCCTCGATTCATGACCGACGTTGACGTGCTGCTGAGCACGACCTCCCCGGACGTCCCGATCCCCGCCTACTCCCACCCGGGAGACGCGGGAGCCGACCTCACCACGCGTGTCGCCCTGACCCTGGGTCCTGGCGAGCGCGCGACCGTGCCGACGGGGGTGAGGATCGCGCTTCCCGACGGCTACGTCGCGCTCGTCCATCCCCGCTCGGGGCTCGCGTCGCGTCACGGCGTCACCGTCGTGAACGCGCCGGGCACCGTCGACGCGGGGTATCGCGGCGAGGTCGCGGTGACGCTGCTCAACACCGATGCGACCGCTGCCGTGCAGTTCGAGGTGGGCGACCGCATCGCGCAGCTCGTGATCCAGCGCGTCGAGCGCGCTCGCTTCGTCGAGGTCGAGCACCTCCCCGGGTCCCACAGGGGCGAGGGCGGCTTCGGCTCCACGGGAGTCGAGACGGGGCGGACGCCCGCGTGACCGGCGCGATGCTGGTGGAGCGGGTGACTCCCGCACGCGACCTCGAGCCGCGTACGCTCGCCCGGGTTCAGGGACGCATCGTCGCGGTTCAGGTCGAGCCGGCCGACGCCGCGCCCAAGGTGATCGTGCGCGTGGATGACGGCACGGGCTTCGTCCATGCCGTCTTCATGGGCCGTCGCGAGATCCCCGGCATCGAGCCGGGACGCAGCCTCGACCTCGAGGGCCGCGTGTGCGAGACCGGGGCGGAGCCCAAGATCTACAACCCTCGCTACGAGATCCGATGATGAGCGAGCAGGGCACCGGGCCGTCCCGGAGCTCCGAGCCGGACCAGGACGGCGAGTCGACGCAGCAGGCCGAGGCCTCCGTGGACCGCCGCGCGGGTCTCGCCGCGCTCCTCGACTCGGATGAGTTCTCGCTCCATGAGGCGGTCGGCGGCTGGCGAGGCTTCATGGAGTCCGCGCTTCCGGGGCTCGTCTTCGTGATCGCGTTCGTGGGATGGGGCGGTTTCAGGGTCCCCGTCATCGCGTCCGTCGGCACGGTGGTCGTCCTCGTGGCTGCACGCCTCATCCAGCGCACCCCGATCACCCAGGCGCTCTCCGGAGTACTGGGCGTGGGACTCGGCGCGGTGTGGGCGTGGCGCGCGGGGGACGCGAGCGGCTACTTCGTTCCGGGCCTGTGGATCAACGCCGCCTGGATGGTGGGCGTGGCGCTCACGATGCTCGTGCGGTGGCCGCTCGTTGGGATCGTGATGTCCCTCGTGAACGGCCAGGGGACCGAGTGGCGCAGGCACAAGGGGACGATGGCCCGCTACCAGTGGGGCAGCGCGATCCTCGCCGCGATGTTCGGTCTGCGGCTCCTGGTCCAGGTGCCGCTGTACCTCAGCGACCAGGTCGCGGTGCTCGGAACGGCGAAGCTCGTGATGGGGCTGCCGCTGACCGCGCTCACGCTGTGGGCTATCTGGTTCCTGGTGCGGACCCCAGCACATCCTGAAGAGCCTGAGGCTCCGCTTCCGCCGACACGATGAACAGCAGCTCGTCCCCGGCCTCGAGGGTGTCCTCGGGGGTGGGGGCGATGGTGCGGTCGCCGCGGATGATGCAGGACAGGACGGTCTCGGAGGGCCACGGGATCTCGCGCATGAGCGCGCCCACCACGGGCGAGGTCTTCGGCAGCGTGACCTCGATGATGGACGCGCCCGACTGATGGAAGGTGAACACCTTCACCAGGTCTCCGACGGACACGGCCTCCTCGACCATGGCGGTCATGATGCGAGGCGTGGAGACCGCGACGTCGACGCCCCACTGGGTGTCGTACATCCACTCGTTGCGAGGGTTGTTCACGCGCGCGACCGTGCGGGGCACCGCGAACTCCGTCTTCGCGAGGAACGACACGACCAGGTTGGCCTTGTCGTCGCCCGTCGCGGCCACGACGACGTCCATCTCCTCGACGGCGGCCTCGCGCAGAGCGGCGAGCTCGCAGCCGTCCGCGAGCATCCACTCGGCCTGAGGGACCTGAGCGACGCGCATCGCCGTCGGCTGGTTGTCCATGAGGAGCACCTCGTGACCGTGCGCGATCAGGTCGGACGCGATCGACCGGCCCACGGAGCCGGCCCCGCAGATCAGCACCTTCATCGCTCGCCTCCCGGGCGTCGGGCGGCCACTCGCTGCGCGGCGGACGCGACGGCGTCGGGGACGGCGAAATAGGCCTCGTCGCCCGACTGGATCAGGCTCGACGCGTCCGGCAGCACGCACTCGCCGAAGCGCACCACGTACGCGAGACGCGTGCCCATCGCCTTGTCGATGGCGGAGTACTTGGTTCCGATCCACTCAGCGTTCACCGCGATGCGCCGTACCGACACGCCGACCGCAGGGTCGTGGAAGACCTCATCGACTCCGCCAGGGAGCATCCGGTCGACCATCTGCGCCGCGGTCCACGGCACCGGGGCGACCGTGGGGATGCCGAGACGTCGGTAGACCTCCGCGCGGCCGGGGTCGGCGATGCGCGCCACGACGTTGTCCACGCCGTAGGTCTCGCGCACCACTCGGGCGGCGAGGATGTTGGAGTTGTCGCCGCTCGACACGGCGGCGAACGCGTAGGCGTCCTCGACACCGGCGGAGGACAGGGTCTCGCGGTCGAAGCCGATCCCAGTGATCTTCTGTCCCTGGAAGTCTGCTGGCAGGCGGCGGAAGGCGTCGGCGGCCTGATCGATGATCGCCACCGAGTGTCCGCGCGCCTCGAACTCCGCCGCGAGCGACGCGCCGGTGCGACCGCACCCGAGGATCACGATATGCACAAGCCCACACGCTATACCCCCCGGCCCTAGGATGGTGCGACGTGCGAGGGTTTCTGAAGAAGATGAAGGGCCTCGTGTTCGGCAGCCCGGTGGCCACCGACCGCGCGACGCCGATCCTGCTGCGGACGCGGCTGGCGCTGCCGGTCTTCGGCGCGGGACTGCTCTCGGCGGTCGCCTACGCTCCCGACGCGATCATCTCCTCGCTGCGCAGCGGCGGCCAGCAGACGGCGTCGATGGTCGTGGGACTCGGCGTCGTCGCCATCCTCATGCTGCTCGCGCTCGCCTACGGATCCAACGTCCGCAGCCGTCCCGACGAGCGCGCCGACTACGGGCTCGTGCGAGAGGTGCTCGGCGCCGGCCCCGGGCTCGTCACGGGCGCGGCGCTGCTCGTCGACTACCTGTTCACGGTCGCCGTGTCCGTGTCGGCGATCACGGGGATCCTCGTCTACATCGTCCCGGAGGCCGACGGCTGGCAACGCGCCATCGGCGTGTCCGTGATCGCGATCATGACGCTCGTGAGCCTGCGCGGCATCCGCGACCGGACCCGCGTGCTGCTCGCGGTGTGGTTCGGTTTCCTGATCGTGATCGGCGTCCTCGTCGTCGTCGGCGTCGCGTTCCCGGCGCTGTCCATCCAGGCGCCGGAGCAGCCCGAGGTCACCCGATCCGCGTTCCTCGCGTTCGCTGGAGCGATCTCCTCCGGCGCCGTCATGGTCACGGGCATCGAGCACCTGGCGTCGTCGGGTCCGTATCACGCGCCTCCTCGCGGCCTTCGCGCCGGGAGGACGGTCCTCATCGCGGCCGCGGCCGCGAGCGCGGCGTTCCTCGCGGTGATCTGGCTCGCGTGGCGGTTCCGCGTGACCGGCTGGGTCCAGGGGCCGGTGCTCCTCCAGGTGACGGAGAGGGTCACCGACCTGCACCCGGCGGTGTGGGTGGTCGGCTTCGCCGCCGCAGGCATCCTCTACGCGGCCGCCTCGGCGGTGTTCCGCAGGTTCTCCAACCTGGCATCCCTGCTGTCGCGCGACGCGTACCTCCCGCGCCAGCTGTCGATGGCCAACGACCGCTTCGTGTTCCGGGGCGGGGTGCTCACCGTGGCCGTGGCCTCGTCGCTGGTCGTGATCGCCGCCGACGCGGACCTGCTCGTGCTCGTCCACATGTACGTCATCGGCGTGTTCTCATCGATCGTCCTCAGCCAGCTCGCGATGGTGCGGCACTTCAGCGGTGTGCTCGAGCGCGAGGGCTCCGCGCGCAAGCGGCGCTCGCTGCACGGGCGTCGGGTCCTGCACGCCGTCGCCGCGGTCGTGGCGCTGATCGTGTGGATGGTTGTCGTCATCTTCAACTTCCTCGCGGGCGCGTGGATCGCGATCGCGGCGATGATCCTCCTCGTCGTGCTGATGCGGGCGATCCACGTGCACTACGCGCGCATGAAGGAGGACGTCCAGCTCACGCCCGAGGATCGCTCGGACGCGCTGCCGAGCGCGACCCATGGCGTCGTGCTCGTCGCGCAGCTGCATCGGCCCGCGATGCGCGCGCTCGCCGTCGCCAAGGCGGCACGGCACGCGCGCCTCGAGGCGGTCGCCGTGGCCACCGACAAGCACGCGGCCAAGGAGCTGCAGCGCGAGTGGGGGCGGCGGACGATGGGCATGCCGCTGATCGTGCTCGACTCGCCCTACCGCGATCTCGCGGGTCCCGTGCTCAAGCACATCCGTCACCTGCACCGCGAGAGTCCCCGCGACGTGGTCGTCGTCTACGTGCCCGAGTACGTGGTGGGCCGGTGGTGGGAGAGGTTTCTCCACAACAAGTCGACCGAGCGGCTGCGGGAGCAGCTGCTGCACGTGCCGAACGTCGTCGTGTCGGCGGTCCCGTGGCAGCTCGAGTCGGCGCGCGAGCGCGCCGCAGAGATCGCCGCGGTGCAGGAGTCGGGGAACCAGGACCGAGACGAGGAGACCGCATCATGACCACCCGCATCACCGTCGAGGTGGGCGCGCCCGCGCACGGCGGGCATTGCGTCGCCCGACACGAGGGACGCGCGGTGTTCGTGCGCCACGCGCTTCCCGGTGAGACGGTCGTCGCCGAGGTCGAGGACGATGCGCCCGACGCGCGGTTCTGGAAGGCCGAGACGGTCGAGGTGCTCGAGGCCTCGCCCGACCGGGTCGAGCACCCGTGGCCCGAGGCCGGGGCCGGGGGCATCGGCGGAGCGGAGCTCGGCCACGCGTCGCTCGACGCGCAGCGCCGGTGGAAGCACGCCGTCCTCGTCGAGGCGTTCGAACGGTTCGCAGGCGTCGCCTTCGAGGGCGCCGTGCACGCCGCGCCCGGGGACGATGCGCGGGGCGGGCTCGCGTACCGCACGCGGGTGAGCGCGACGGCGGGGGAGGACGGCCGGCCGTCGATGGTCGTCCCCTCGACGGGCGAGCGGCGGGCGCTGATCGAGATGCCCCTCGCGGTCTCCGAGGCGGAGACCGCGCTCCTCAAGGCGCGCACCGCGCCGGGCAACCGCATCGACGTCACCGCGACGTCGACGGGCGAGCTCGCGGTGACGACCACGGGACGCGAGGCCCGTGAGCTGTGGCTGAACGAGCGCATCGTCCATGGGGACGGCGAGCTGGCCTACCGGGTGCGTGCCGCGGACTTCTGGCAGGTCCACCGCGAGGCCCCGCGCGTGCTCGTGGATGCCGTGATGTCGCGGATCCTGACGGACGGGCCGGTGCTCGACCTGTACTCGGGCGCGGGCCTGTTCGCGCTGCCCGTCGCGGTCGCAGGACGTCCCGTCGTCGCGGTCGAGGCTCCGGAGCGAGGCGCCGCCCCGCCGGCGCTGGCCGCGAACCTCAAGGGCCGCGCCGGCGCCGAGGCGATCGGCGCGGACGTCCGTCAGTACCTCATGCGCGCGGCCACGACGCGGGACTGGACCGACGCGAGCATCGTCCTGGACCCTCCGCGCGCCGGAGCGAAGGCGCGCAACATCGCCGCGCTCGCCGCGCTCGGCGCGCCCCGCATCGTCTATGTGGCGTGCGACCCCGTCGCGCTGGCCCGCGACACCGCGCTGCTGCGCGACGAGGGCTACGACCTCATCGAGGCGCAGGCGCACGACCTGTTCCCGATGACCCACCACATCGAGACCGTCGCGTCGTTCACCCGGCGGTGACGCGCGAGGATGCGGCCTCGGCGATGACGCGTCACGCGAGGCTAGGATGAACCCGATCGACAGCACTGGAGGAGCCGCATGAGCGTGAACACCCTGGGAGCCAAGGCAACGCTGGCCGTGGGAGACCTGGACTACGAGATCTACCGGCTGGATGCGGTGCCGGGGCTGGAGAAGCTCCCGTACTCCCTCAAGGTGCTCGCCGAGGCGCTGCTGCGCACCGAGGACGGCGCGAACATCACCGCCGACCACGTGAAGGCACTCGCCTCGTGGGACCCGTCGGCCGACCCCGACACGGAGATCCAGTTCACGCCCGCGCGCGTCGTGATGCAGGACTTCACCGGAGTGCCGTGCATCGTGGACCTCGCGACCATGCGCGAGGCCGTCGCCGAGCTCGGCGGCGACCCGTCCGTCATCAACCCGCTCGCCCCCGCCGAGATGGTCATCGACCACTCGGTCGTGATCGACATCTTCGGCCGCAAGGACGCGCTCGAGCTCAACACCGCGCTCGAGTACCAGCGCAACCGCGAGCGCTACCAGTTCCTGCGCTGGGGCCAGACCGCGTTCGACAACTTCAAGGTCGTGCCCCCGGGCACCGGCATCGTCCACCAGGTCAACCTCGAGTACCTGGCGCGCGGCGTGATGACCAAGGACGCCGACGGCGTCACCCAGGCGTACCCCGACTCGTGCGTCGGCACCGACTCGCACACGACGATGATCAACGGCCTGGGCGTGCTCGGCTGGGGCGTGGGCGGCATCGAGGCCGAGGCGGCGATGCTCGGCCAGCCCGTGTCGATGCTCATCCCGCGGGTCGTCGGCTTCAAGCTCTCGGGGGCGATCCCCGCGGGCGCGACCGCGACCGACGTGGTGCTCACGATCACGGAGATGCTTCGCAAGCACGGCGTCGTCGGCAAGTTCGTCGAGTTCTACGGCGACGGCGTCGGCGCCGTGCCGCTGGCCAACCGCGCCACGATCGGCAACATGAGCCCCGAGTTCGGCTCGACCGCCGCGATCTTCCCGATCGACGGCGTCACGATCGACTACCTGCGTCTGACCGGTCGTTCCGCCGAGCAGGTCGCGCTCGTCGAGGCGTACGCCAAGGAGCAGGGGATGTGGCACGACCCGGCGGCCCCGGGTTACATCGAGCCCACCTTCTCCGAGTACCTCGAGCTCGACCTGTCGACAGTCGTCCCGTCCATCGCGGGACCCAAGCGCCCCCAGGACCGCGTCGCGCTGTCCGAGTCGAAGCCGCAGTTCGAGAAGGCGATCTCGCAGGTGCGCGCCGGCGACGCGAAGGACGCGACCTACGTCAACGAGGCCGGCGAGACCGTGCCGCTCAAGGACGGCGACGTCGTCATCGCGTCGATCACCTCGTGCACCAACACGTCGAACCCGTCGGTGATGCTGGCCGCCGCGCTGCTCGCGCGCAACGCCAACGAGAAGGGCCTCGCGTCCAAGCCGTGGGTCAAGACCTCCATGGCCCCCGGCTCGCAGGTCGTGACCGACTACTACGAGAAGGCCGGCCTGTGGCCCGACCTCGAGGCGCTCGGCTTCCACCTCGTGGGCTACGGCTGCACCACGTGCATCGGCAACTCGGGCCCGCTGCCCGAGCCCGTGTCCGGCGCGGTCAACGACCACGATCTGACCGTCGTCTCGGTGCTCTCGGGCAACCGCAACTTCGAGGGTCGCATCAACCCCGACGTGAAGATGAACTACCTCGCGTCGCCGCCGCTCGTCATCGCGTACGCGCTCGCCGGCACGATGGACTTCGACTTCGAGACCCAGGCGCTCGGGACCGACCCGTCCGGCGCGGACGTGTACCTGCGCGACATCTGGCCCGACGCGGCCGAGGTCGAGGCGATCGTCGGCTCGTCCATCACGCAGGAGATGTTCGAGAAGGACTACGCGGACGTGTTCGCGGGCGACGCGAGCTGGCAGGGCCTGCCCACGCCCGACGGCAAGACCTTCGAGTGGGAGGACGCCTCCACGTACGTGCGGAAGCCCCCGTACTTCGAGGGGATGGGCCTCGCGCCGGAGCCCGTCCAGGACATCACGGGAGCCAGGGTGCTCGCGCTGCTGGGCGACTCCGTGACGACCGACCACATCTCGCCCGCGGGCTCGATCAAGGCGGACAGCCCTGCGGGCAGGTACCTCGCGGAGCACGGCGTCGAGCGGCGAGACTTCAACTCGTACGGCTCACGTCGCGGCAACCACGAGGTGATGATCCGCGGCACGTTCGCGAACATCCGCCTCAAGAACCTGCTGCTCGCGGACGCCGAGGGCAACGTCGTCGAGGGCGGCTTCACCAAGGACCACCTCACGGGTGAGCAGACCACGATCTACGACGCCTCGGTCGCCTACGCGGAGGCCGGCATCCCTCTCGTGGTGCTCGCGGGCAAGGAGTACGGCTCCGGATCGTCGCGCGACTGGGCGGCCAAGGGGACGAGCCTGCTGGGCGTGCGCGCGGTCATCACGGAGAGCTTCGAGCGCATCCACCGCTCGAACCTCATCGGCATGGGCGTGATCCCGCTGCAGTTCCCCGCGGGGGAGTCGGCGGCCTCGCTCGGGCTCGACGGCACCGAGACCTTCGACATCGTGGGCGTGAGCGCGTTCAGCGCGGGCGAGCACCCGAAGACCCTGCCGGTGAAGGCGACCAAGGCGGACGGCTCGGTCGTCTCCTTCGACGCGGTGGTCCGCATCGACACCCCCGGAGAGGCCGACTACTTCCGCAACGGCGGCATCCTTCAGTACGTGCTCCGCTCGCTCGTGAACGCCTGAGACCGGTCTCTGCGTCAGGGGTCGAAGACGAAGGACTCCGCTACCGTCGCGAGCTGGTCCATCGTGGCGGTAGCGGAGTCTATGTCCGAGATCTCGATCGCCAAGGTTCCGCCGTCGTAGGCCAGCAGGTAGAACCGCATCGTCATGTGCGGGATCACGCCGTGCAGCAGGCTCGACGGGTCCTGGCCCATGATCAGCGCGCCCACGGTCACCTCGTCGAGCCCCTCGTGGCATGTGGGAAGGTCGACGTCCTCACGCGCGCGTACCTCGAGCATCACACCGGAGAGGCCACCGATGCTGACCGGAACCGCCTCGGTGGCCTCGATCCACGGCCTCCGGGCCATCCATGAGGCCAGCTGCTGCGGCGTCTCGGCGCCATCGGATGCCCTCGTGAAGACGCAACCTTCCGCCGCCTCGAGACTCGGCGCGACCACCGACGTGTAGACGCCGATGAAGTCGGAGGTCCCGGCGTTGATGCCGGCGAGCGTCTGGCCGGGCGGCGTGAGATTGAAGTTGCCGAAGGTGTCCTCGTAGTTGAACCATCCGTCGTCGGGGACCGAGTACGTCAACGTGGGCAAGAACGCGACGGTGGTGTAGTCGCGGGCAGCGTCGATCGCGCCGAGGCAGAGGAAGCCTTCCGGGTCCGGGCACGCAGGACGCTCCGATGATGCCGTCGCGGTGGACCCGCTCGCCGCCTCCTCGGCTCCGGTGGGGGACGAGGCAGCGGTGGCCGCATCGTCATGCACATCGCCTGAAGCGCAACCCGAGAGCGCGGCCGCGAGCGCCGCGACGGCGGTTGCCGCGGCACGCTGAGCACCTCGGAACGTCGGGCGCGGGGACCCGGCGCCGGGGACGGAGGCGTCCTCACGCATCTCGCCAGTGTACGTCCGGGGCCGCCGGATCGTGCTTGGGGATCGTGGTAGGGGCGTGGAGGAGCCGTGAGAGAGTGTGCCCGTGAGCGTCCGGCATGGCGCGAGCGCCGGGGGCGGAACCGCGTAAAGTGGTGTGACCCCGGTCCCGTCGAAGGAGGAATGAGCGTGCTGGAGCGCATCGAGTCACCGCAGGATCTGCGGGGACTCACGTACGAGGAGCTGGGCGAGCTCGCCGAGGAGATCAGGGACACCCTGGTCGACTCCGTGTCGCGCACCGGCGGGCACCTGGGGCCGAACCTCGGCGTGGTCGAGCTGACCCTCGCGCTGCATCGCGTCTTCGAGTCGCCGCGCGACTCGCTCGTGTTCGACACCGGGCATCAGTCGTACGTGCATAAGCTCGTCACGGGCCGTCAGGACTTCTCGGCGCTCCGCCAGCGTGGGGGCCTGTCCGGGTACCCGTCGCGTGCCGAGAGCGAGCACGACGTGGTCGAGAACTCGCACGCGTCCACGGCGGTCTCCTGGGCGGCCGGCATCGGCAGGGCCTACGCCCTCAAGGGCGAGTCCGAGCGCACCGCCGTCGGCGTGATCGGCGACGGCGCGCTCACCGGCGGCATGGCGTGGGAGGCGCTCAACTCCCTCGCGGACAGCGACGACAGGGTCGTGATCGTCGTCAACGACAACGGTCGCTCGTACGCCCCGACGATCGGCGGGCTCGCGCGCAAGCTGGACGGCGTGCGGGTGGACCCGCGCTACGAGCAGTTCCTGGGCTGGGGCAAGCGCAACTTCCAGAACCGCGGGCGCTTCCGCGCGTTCACCTACACGACGGTCATGCACGCCAAGCGGGCGCTCAAGGGCCTGCTCACTGACCAGGGGATGTTCGAGGACCTCGGGCTCAAGTACATCGGCCCGATCGACGGGCACGATCAGCGGCACCTCGAGCTCGCGCTGCGTCAGGCGCGCGACTACGGCGCTCCCGTCCTCGTGCACGTCCTCACCGAGAAGGGCCGCGGCTACGAGCCAGCGGAGCAGGACGTCGCCGACCGCTTCCACGCCGTCGGGCAGATCCACCCCGAGACGGGCCTGCCGGTGGTTCCGTCGCGCTTCGGGTGGACCAAGGTGTTCGCCGACGAGATGGTGAAGGTGGGGAGGGAGCGGGACGATGTGGTGGCGCTCACCGCGGCGATGCTCGCCCCGGTGGGGCTGCAGCCCTTCGCGGACGAGTTCCCCGGGCGCGTGATCGACGTCGGGATCGCCGAGCAGCATGCCGTCACGAGCGCCGCCGGCCTCGCCTTCGCGGGGATGCACCCCGTCGTCGCCGTCTACGCGACGTTCCTCAACCGCGCCTTCGACCAGGTGCTCATGGACGTCGCGCTGCACAAGGCGGGCGTGACCTTCATGCTCGACCGCGCCGGCATCACGGGCGACGACGGCGCGAGCCACAACGGCATGTGGGACATGGCGCTCCTGCGCCACGTGCCGGGACTGCGGCTCGCGGCTCCGCGCGACGAGGCGACGCTGCGGTCGGCGTTCCGTGAGGCCCTCGACGTCGACGACGCCCCGACGGTGGTGCGCTACCCCAAGGGCGCCGTGGGCGACGATCTCCCGGCCCTGCGGCGCGTGGAGGACCTTGAGATCCTCACCGAGCTCGGTGAGGGGCCCGCCCAGGTCGTCGTGCTCGGCATCGGCGCCATGGCGCCCACCGCGGTCGAGGTCGCAGGCAAGCTCGCAGCCGAGGGCCGGTCGGCGATCGCCGCGACCGCCACATGGGTGCGCCCGGTGCCCGAGGGGCTGCTCGAGCTGCTCGGTGACGCCGAGCTCGTCGTCACCGTCGAGGACGGCCTCACCGACGCGGGGGTGGGTCAGGAGTGGGCGGAGTTCGCACGACTCGCGGGTCGCACCGCGCGATGGTCGCACCACGGCGTCCCGCGCGAGTTCCTCGATCATGCGACGCGCGCGCAGATCGTGGAGCGCGTCGGGCTCGACGCGTCCGCGATCGCGGAGCGCGCGAGCGCGCTGCTGTCCCGCTAGCCTTCCGCGTCGTCGGCCGCGCTCTGCGCGGCGGCCTCGAGGAATGCCTCGGCGAGAACGGGTGCGACCAGGTCCATCTGCCACTCGCGGGCGCCCCGGGACGCGAGAAGGTCGCGGATCTCTGGCTGTCCGCCGCCCCGGTGCTCCCAGCACGCGCGCCGCACGGCGTCCGGCTGCAGGAGGTTCTCCGCGGGGATCCCGTGCTTCTCCGACAGATCGGCGATCCTGGGCTTGACGAGCTGCAGCCGCGCCGCGGCGTCGGGACGCTTGTCGTTCCATGCGCGGGGCGGAGGCGGGCCGTCGCCCTTGGGTCCGCGTCGCGCGGGAAGCTTCTCGGTCGGCAGCGTCATCGCGGTCTCGATCGCGGGCCACCACCGCGGGGCCGCCTTCTTGGTTCCGCGGGAGCGCCATTCGGGAAGCTCCAGCAGCGCGGCGTACGTGGCGGGCTTCGCGTGAGCGGCCGCGACGATCGCGGCGTCCCGCAGGACCCTGCCGGGGGAGATGTCCCTCCGCTGCGCCTCGCGATCCCGGCTGAGCCACAGCTCGCGCACGATCGCGAGCCCTCGCTGGTCGCGGACCTGATGACTTCCGGAGGTGCGCCGCCACGGCTCGGGGCGGGGCGCTGGGGGACCCGCGACGCGCGCGGCCTCGAACTCCTGCCGCGCCCACTCGAGCTTGCTCGCGGCCGCGAGCTCGGCCTCCAGGTGATCGCGGATCTCGATCAGCACCTCGACATCGAGCGCGGCGTACACGAGCCAGTCGTGGGGGAGCGGGCGCGTCGACCAGTCCTGAGCCGAGTGCTCCTTCGCGAGCGCGAGGCCGAGCACGCGCTCCACGACCGCCGCGAGGCCCACCTTGGGCCACCCGAGGAGGCGAGCGGCGAGCTCGGTGTCGAACACGGCTGCGGGCGCCATCCCGAGCTCGCGCATCCCAGGAAGGTCCTGGCTTGCCGCGTGGAAGACGAACTCGGCGTCACCGACCGCCTGCTGCAGGGACGAGAGGTCCGGCAGCGCAGCGGTATCGATCAGCGCGATGCCCGCCCCCGCCCGCTTGAACTGCGCAAGATACGTGGCCTGGCCGTAGCGGAAGCCCGAGGCGCGCTCGGCGTCAGCCGCGATCGGACCGGTGCCGTTCGCGAACGCGGCGACCGCCTCGGCCAAGGCCTCGGGAGTGTCGATGACGGGCGGGACCCCGCCCGCCGGCTCGGTGAGCGGAACGGGCACGGGAGCCTGGTCGGCCTCCTCGGCGGGTGCCTCGGCGCTCATGCGCGGCCCCCAGGGAGCAGCGTGACGCCCTCGGGCACCGGAGGCACCCCCGCGCACGACGCGAGCAGCTCGGTCCAGGCCACGATGTGCGGGCCGATCTTCGCGTCGGCGGGCGTCCACGACGCGCGCAGCTCCACCCGGACCTCATCGGGACGTTCGTCGAGATCGCCGTACGACCTCGAGACGACCTTCGTCACAGTTCCTCCTCGGTGCCTGTGCGGCACATCCTCAAGCGCCTCCTCGAGGCGCGACCACGCGACATCCGCCCAGATGTCCTCGGCGCCGACCTCGGCGTCCGCGAGGGCCTTGACGAGCGCCACGACGCGCCAGGTGCCTTCCCAGGTCTCCTGGCCCTCAGGGTCGTGCAGCAACACGAACCTGCCGGTGCCTTCGACATCGGCACCGATGACCTCGCCGTCGACAGCGGCGGCGAACGGCGCTATCCGGGTGGGCGCGGGACTCTCCGACAGCCGCACGTCGGATCGTGTCCGAGCGTCCCTGATCGACCGCAACGCGTCCTGGAAGACGGGCGGCGCCGAGGAGAGGTCGGGTGCCATGATCCTGAGACTAGGACCCTCGGTGCTCCCGTCATCGTACGCCACGCTGTCATCGACCCTCTAGGCTGGTACGCGGAGTTCTCCCCGACGTAAGGAAGTGCTATGTCCCTCGCTCAGATCGGTGTGACCGGGCTCGCGGTCATGGGCCGCAACCTCGCCCGCAACTTCGCGCGCAACGGGTTCACCGTCGCGGTTCACAACCGTTCGCCGCAGAAGATGACATCCCTCCTGGCGGACCACGGCACCGAGGGTGACTTCGTCGGCTGCGAGTCGCTCGAGGACTTCGTCGCGGCGCTCGAGCGCCCGCGCAAGATCGTCATCATGGTCCAGGCCGGCGCTGCGACCGACGCGGTGATCGACTCGCTCGTGCCGCTGCTCGACGAGGGCGACATCATCGTCGACGCGGGCAACGCGCACTTTCCCGACACGCGTCGGCGCGAGGCTGACCTCAAGGCCAAGGGCCTGCACTTCGTGGGCTGTGGCGTGTCGGGCGGTGAGGAGGGAGCCCTCCTCGGCCCGTCGATCATGCCGGGTGGCCCTGCCGAGTCGTACGAGACCCTCGGCCCGATCCTGGAGAAGATCTCCGCGAAGGTCGACGGCGTGCCGTGCTGCACCCATGTCGGCCCCGATGGCGCGGGTCACTTCGTGAAGATGGTCCACAACGGCATCGAGTACGCCGACATGCAGCTCATCGGCGAGGCGTACCAGGTCCTGCGCGACGCGCTCGACCTCACGCCCTCCGAGATCGGCGACATCTTCGCCGAGTGGAACGACGGCGACCTTGAGTCGTTCCTGATCGAGATCACCGCCGAGGTGCTCAAGCAGGTCGACGCCAAGACGGGCAAGCCGCTCGTCGACGTCATCGCCGACCAGGCGGGACAGAAGGGCACCGGCCGCTGGACGGTCCAGAGCGCTCTCGACCTCGGGGTCCCCGTCACGGGCATCGCCGAGGCGACCTTCGCCCGCGCGATCTCGAGCCAGCTCGCCCAGCGCGAGGCGGCTCGCGACGTGCTCTCGGCGTCGACAGGCGACTGGCACATCACCAACCGCGAGGGGTTCATCGAGGATGTCCGTCTCGCGCTGTACGCGTCCAAGGTGGTCGCCTACGCGCAGGGCTTCGACCAGATCCAGGCCGCCTCCGCGGAGTTCGACTGGAGCGTCGACCGTGGCGCGATGGCTCGCATCTGGCGCGGAGGCTGCATCATCAGGGCGCAGTTCCTCAACCGCATCACGGAGGCCTACGAGCGCGACTCCGATCTCGCGACGCTCCTCGTCGACCCGTACTTCTCGGACATCCTGTGCGGCGGCGTCGGCGCGTGGCGTCGGATCGTGTCGCAGGCGGCTCTGACAGGTGTTCCCACGCCGGCCTTCTCGTCGTCGCTCGCGTACTACGACGCCCTGCGCTCCGAGCGCCTGCCTGCCGCGCTGATCCAGGGCCAGCGTGACTTCTTCGGCGCGCACACGTACAAGCGGGTCGACGCTGAGGGCACGTTCCACACGCTGTGGTCCGGTGACCGCAGCGAGGTCGAGGCCTAGCCCCGGTGCGCGCCCCGACCCCTGTCCTCGTCGGAGGAGACATCGGCGCGTACGCGCTCATGCGCGCCTTCCATGAGGCGTACGGGGTGCGGGGCGTCATCGTGTCGCGCGTCCACACGAGGGCCTTCGCCCACACGCGGATCGCCGACCAGGTGATCGCCAACGTCGACGACGCGGACGCGCTGATCGCCGCGCTCGAGTCGATCGCGGCGGAGCGGCCCGACGAGCGGCTCGTCCTGCTCACCAACGCGGACTGGTACGTCGAGACCCTCGCCGCCGCGCGCGAGCGCCTCGAGCCTCGCTACGAGATGCCGATGTGCACCGAGGAGCAGTTCGCGAGGGTGTCGGACAAGGCGCTGTTCCAGGCGGACTGCGAGGCGCTGGGCATCCCGGTGCCGCGCACGGTCGAGGTGTCCTTCAAGGACGGCGTCCCGTCGCCGAGCAGGGACCTGGGGCTCCTGACCTACCCCGTCATCGGCAAGCCCGCGTCGTCCGCGGAGTTCTACTACGTCGACTACCCGGGCAAGCTCAAGATCCACGACCTGGCGGACCGCGAGGGCGTGGACGACCTGCTCGAGCGCCTTCGCGCCGCGGGTTTCACGGGCACGTACCTCCTGCAGGAGTTCATCCCCGGGGACGAGACGCAGATGCGGTCCCTCACCGCGTATCGGGACGCGCGCGGCAAGGTGACGATGCTCGTCACGGGGCGCGTGCTCCTCGAGGAGCACACTCCCGGCACGCTCGGGGTGCCCGCGGCGATCCTCACCGAGCCCTACGCCGACGCGATGGACGCGATGAGCCGTTACCTGGACCGGGTCGACTACCGAGGCTTCGCGAACGCCGACTACAAGCGCGACGCGCGCACGGGCCGGCACGTGTTCTTCGAGGTCAACCCGCGCATCGGACGCAACAACTGGTACACGACCGCGTCCGGCGTGAACCCCGCCCACCACGTCATGGCCGACCTCGACGAGTCGCCGATCACGCCGGTCCACGGCGACGAGTCGGTGCTCTACTCGGTGGTGCACCTGACGCTCCTGCGCCGCTACCTCCCGGAGCGCGCGCTGCGACAGCGTGTGTCCCAGGTCGCGAAGCGCGGGATCGCGCGCCCGCTGCACAACCCCGAGGACCGGTCCTTCAAGCGCTGGGGCGTGATCACCGCCCTGACCTGGAACTACTGGCGCAAGTACCTCCAGTACTACCCGCGACCCACCGAGTCCGGGCACTGATCCGCGCCGTCCGGATCGCTAGGCTCGCGTGACATGACCCCGGAACTGGTGGGACGTCGCCCGACTCTCACACCCTCGGCGCTCGTCGATCAGCTCGTGCCGCCGCCCCACTTCGCGGACGCGGCCTTCGACACGTACCTGCCCGATCCCGACTATCCGAGCCAGGCGGCCGCGCGCGAAAGGACGCGCGACTTCGCGACGCGGTCCGTGCGCAGGGGCATCCCCGGGCTCAGGCCGACCAGCGGCGGTACGGGGCTGTATCTCGACGGCGGCTACGGCGTGGGCAAGACCCACCTGCTTGCCGCGGCAGCGCACGCGATCGGCGCGCGGGCGGCCTTCGGTACCTTCGTCGAGTACACGCATCTGGTGGGCGCGCTGGGGTTCGCGGCCGCGCGCGGGGAGCTGTCGCGCTTCGCGCTCGTGTGCATCGACGAGTTCGAGCTCGACGACCCGGGGGACACGCTCCTCATGGCGCGGCTCATGCGGGAGCTGACCGACGCGGGCGTCGCGGTCGCGGCGACCTCCAACACACTTCCCGACAGCCTGGGGGAGGGTCGGTTCGCGGCCGAGGACTTCCGGCGCGAGATCCAGGCCGTCGCGAGCCTGTTCACGGTCGTGACGATCGACGGCCCTGACTATCGGCACCGAGGCGATCTCCGCGCGCCGGAGCCCGCGGCGCCCGCGCTCGTGGAGAAGGTCGGAGGTGATCCCTCGGGGGCCGTCGAGGATTGGGCGGCCCTGGTCGACGACCTGTGGCACGTGCATCCGAGCCGCTACGGCGCCTATGTCGCGGGGATCGCGACGCTGGGCCTGCGGGACGTCGCGCCGCTCGCCGACCAGGCTCAGGCCCTTCGCGTGGTCGCGCTGGTCGACCGGCTCTACGACCGCGACGTGCGCATCGTCGCGTCCGGTGCGCCGCTGGACCAGGTGTTCCCTGAGGACATGCTTCGCGGCGGCTACCGCAAGAAGTACTTCCGGGCGCTGTCGCGGCTCACGGCGATGGCCGCGCGCGAGTGAGAGGTGACGCGGCGGCGGTCAGCTCAGCCCTGCCTTGACGTGTGAGGCGACCCGCGCGTAGATCTCGTCGACGCGCTCCGGGGTCACGGTGCGGCTGTGGTCGTATCCGTGCCCCGACTCGGGCACCTCGATGAGGTCGACGAGCCTTCCCGCGGCCGCCAGGACCCCCGCGTACTCCCGACCCTCGGGCTCCAGGGAGTCCCTCCCGCACAGGACGACGACGGCCTGCGGGACATCCAGCAGATCCCTCGCCTCGACCTTTCGGCCGGGCGAAACCCCGGGATCCGCGCGAAGCGAGGCGCTCGGCGCGTAGGCCGCGTCGAAGGCTCTCGCGAGAAACGGCGGAATCGCGCCCTTCGGATGGGGCTTGTTCCCGGGGTCGATGGTCAGATCTAGCGGCGGGTACTGCAGGACCTGAAGTCTCACGGGCGCGGGGCTGCCCGCGCGGCAGACCGCAGCGGCGAGATTGCCTCCAGCGCTTTGGCCACCGAGCGCGAGCCGGGAGCCGTCCCAGGGCCGAGACGGGCTCGCGGCCCAGCGGACCACGTCCTGGATCTGCTCGAACGCGATGGGGAACGGCTTCCTGGGAGCTACTGCGTAGTCCACCGAGACCACGGTCGCACGGCACGCGTGCGCGAGGAACCGGCACCAGCCGTCGTCCTGCTCGGGGTACGCGATCACAAAGCCCCCGCCGTGCAGGTTGACGTATACGGGCATCGGCTTCGAAACGGCCGTGGACGTGTAGATGAGGCAGCGGACGTCGCCCCGTCGGGTCGGCACCCGGACCTCGCTGACATCGATGGGCAACGTGGTGTGCGGTCCCCCGGGGGTGCCCGACCGCCGTGTGGACGTGACCGAGATCGCGCGAACGGCCAGACGGCCGACGAGTCCAGATCCAGGGCGCATGGGCGAGATCAGGCCGGCGGGACGACGAGCGCGACCGAGTCGGGTGCCAGGACGATGCCGGCGGCGGTGGTCGTGACCTCGCCGAACGTCGCGATCACCTCAGCGCCGGGGACGATGCTGGGTTCGGAGGACAGATTCGCGTGCACCGTCACGGGGCCGATCATGGTGACCACGCGCGGCGCGCGCTCGGACACGGAGACGGGGTGGACCGCCCACGCGCCGGGCTCGAGCGTGCGCGCTCTGGCGGCGATGACGGCCGCCGTCCAGTCCTCGATGCGCCGCCTGGCCTCAGCGGATGGCGGCGCGGCCCCGAGCTTCGATCCGACGAACGTGCCGCGGCTCTGCGGGTCTGGGACATCCGGCGCGCCCCCGTAGAGGTCGTCCCATCCGTGCCCCGCGAACTCGCTCATCCGTCCCTTCGACACGGCGGAGCCGAGGGGCTCGTCGTGGTCGGTGAAGAACATGAACGGCGTCGTCTCGCCGTACTCCTCGCCCATGAACAGCATCGGCGTGAAGGGGCTGAGCAGGATCAGTGCGAGAGAGGCAGCCTGGGCGCCCTCCGTGAGCCGCGCCGACGGCCTGTCGCCGAGCGCACGGTTGCCGATCTGGTCGTGGTTCGAGGCGAACACGACGAACCGCTGCCGATCCATGGCATCCGGCACGGGAGCGCCCCAGTCCTTGCCGCGGAAGGTCGAGTAGGAGCCGTCGTGCACGAAGACGCCACGGTAGGCCTTGTCGAGCGTCTCGACCGAGCCGAAGTCGCCGTAGTACCCGTGAGTCTCCTGGGTGAGGTACGCGTGGAGGGCGTGGTGGACGTCGTCCGCCCACTGCGCGGTCATCCCGAGACCTCCGTCGGCGGTGGGCGTGACCATGGAGGCCTGGTTGAGGTCGGACTCCGCGACGAGCGAGAGCGGCCGTCCGAGCTCGGAGGCGAGCTCGGCGACGGTGTCGGACATCTCGGCGAGCAGGTGTCGCGGCGAGTCGTCCTGGAGCGCGTGGACGGCGTCGAGGCGCAGGCAGTCGAGGTGGAAGTCGCGGAGCCATCTCACCGCGTTGTCGATCAGGAACGCGCGCATCTCGTGGGCCTGAGGCTGGTCGAGGTTGACCGCCCAGCCCCACGGCGTGTCGTGGGCATCGGTGAAGTAGGGACCGAACTGCGCCAGGTAGTTCCCATCGGGACCGAGGTGGTTGTAGACGACGTCAAGGCATACCCCGAGCCCTGCGACGTGCGCGCGGTCGACGAACCGCTGCAGCGCCTCCGGGCCGCCGTAGGCGTCGTGCACCGCGTAGAGCGCGACCCCGTCGTAGCCCCACCCGCGCTCGCCCGGGAAGGCCGCGACGGGCATGAGCTCGATCATCTCGATGCCGCGCGCGGCGAGGTCCTCGAGGCGTGAGGCATCGATCGCGTCGAGCGTGCCGCCCTCGGTGAACGTCCCGATGTGGAGCTCGTACGTGACGGCGCCGAGCGCGGTCAGCCCGGCCCACGAGTGGTCCCCCCACCGGTGCGCCGACGCGTCGAAGGCGCGAGAGAAGCCGTGGACGCCGTGGGGCTGCCACGCGCTACGCGGGTCGGGGAAGGGGCCGTTGCCATCGATGGCGAACGCGTAGTCGGTGCCGGGCACGAGGGTGGGGCCCGTCCACCAGCCGCCGTCCGCGCGCTCCATGGGCTCGATGAACGGATCCGTCGAGTCGGGGCGCAGGTGGACGTCCACGCGCGTCGCGTCGGGTGCCCAGACGCGGGCCCTCATTCGACACGCTCCAGCAGCGCGACGGGGTGGTGCTTGAGCATCGCCCCGAGCGGCACCATGCCGCCGTCGAACTCACCCTTGCCGATCACGTCGCGCCATCTGCCCTCGGGCAGCTGGACGGTGGCATCGGACCAGCCGCCGAGTCGCTCGAGCTCGAGCGCGACCCGCGTGGCCACGGTGACGACCTCGGCCCTCTCGCCGACGGTGCGGGCGAAGACGACCGCATGGCCCGACGACGAGGCGAGCGCCTGGTAACCGGAGGTCTCGCCCATGAAGGCCTCATGGTGCTCGCGGCGGGCGTGCAGTGCTCGGGTCGTGACGAGGAGCTTCTCCTCCCACAGGGTGCGGGGCTTGCCGCCCTTCTCGAGGTGCTTGAGCGACTCGTCGCGCGAGTCGTAGTCGACGGGACGGCGGTTGTCGGGGTCGACGAGCGAGGGGGAGACGCACTCGTTCCCCTGGTAGCAGTCCGGCACGCCCGGCATCGTGAGCTGGACGAGCTTGCTGGCGAGAATGGCGGCGCGCACGCCTTCGGCGGTGTCGTGGTGCCATTGGAGGACGATCTCGCGCACCGCGGGGTCCCCGTGAGTGGCCCGCGCGAAGCTCTGCACCGCGAACTCGTACTCCTCATCGATCTTGGTCCACGTCGTGTAGGTCTTCGCCTCGCGCATCGCCTTGGTGAGGTAGCCGGACAGCCGCTCCCACTCCATCATGCCGTCCTCGTCGGAGGTGCCGACGAGGGTCTGCCACCAGAGGTTCTCCATCCGGCCGTCGAGCTGGGACGGCATGAGCTCGGACGAGAGCGCATGAAGCCTGTTGATGAGCTCGTCCCAGTCCTCCGGGACCTCGCTGAGGACCCCGAGCCGCGCGCGGACGTCCTCCGAACGCTTCGTGTCGTGCGTGGTGAGCGAGGTCATGGCGTGCGGGAAGGTGTGCTGCTGCTCCCACGCCCACGCGTGGAAGCCTGCGGGGGGCAGCGCGAAGCGCACGGCGGGCGAGCCGACCTCGCACAGCGGGAGCAGATGCGTCCAGCGGTAGTAGGCGGTGTCCTCCACGCCCTTGGCCATGACCGCGCCGCACGCCTGCTGGAAGCGCGTGATGAGCTCGGCGCGGGTCGCTCCCTCGGTCTGGCCGGCGGAGCCGACCTCGCGGCCCTTGAGCAGGTCGACGACGACGTCGAGCGTCTCGTAGCGCTCGGGATCCAGCAGCTCCCGTGCCTTGTGGGCGGCCTCGTCGATCGCGTCGAGCGACATGGGCTTGGGAGGCGTGCCAGGCACGACGTAGGCGCGGTAGCGGTTGAACGCCACCAGGAGGCGGCGGATCGAGTCGTAGAGCGCGCGCCACGTGTGGTCGCGCAGGCGGACGTCGGAGACGCAGATCTGGTGGGCGAGGTTGGCGAGCCGGTGGACCTCGCTCGACAGCGACTCCTTGACGATCTCCCGCTTCGCGTCCTGGATGAGCGTGGGCAGCGACCCGAGCGCGTCTCCGGTGAGCCGGTAGAGCGTGCCCGCGAGGGGAGCGGCGCCCGCGGGGTCGCGAAGCAGCGCTCCGACGCGCCATCCGGCGTCGTATCCCGTGGTGCCCGCGGTCTTCCAGGCGGTGGGGAGCTGCTCGTCGTCCTCGAGGATCTTCTCGACGACGATCCAGGCGCCGTCGGTCGCCTCGGAGAGCCGCTCGATGTAGCCGGCGGGGTCGGCGAGGCCGTCGGGATGGTCGATGCGCAGTCCTTCGAGGGTGCCGTCCTTGACCAGGTCGACGATGACGCGGTGGGTCTGGTCGAAGACGTCGGGGTCCTCGACACGCACCGCGACGAGGGAGCCGACGTCGAAGAAGCGCCGGTAGTTGAGCTCCTCGTTGCCGACGCGCCAGTAGGCCAGGCGGTAGTGCTGCTCGTCGACGAGCGTGGCCATCGGCAGGTTCTCTGTGCCTTCCTTCACGGGGAACACATGCTCGTAGTAGCGCAGCACGGGAACCTCGCCCGCGTCCTCGAGACCGGGGACCACCATGCGGTCCAGCTGGAGCTCGTCGCCCGCGAGGAGCGAGCCGAGGCGCTGGCCGAGCACGGGCATCAGCACGGGGTCCCCGCTGGACCAGTCGACGTCGAACCAGTGGGCGTAGGGCGAATCCGCGCCCTCGGCGAGCACGGACCACAGCGCGCGGTTGTGGTAGGCGGGAGTGGGCACCGCCATGTGGTTGGGCACGAGATCCGCGACGAGGCCGATGCCGCGCTCGCCTGCCTTCCAGGCGAGATCCCGCAGCGCCTCCTCGCCGCCGAGCGCCTCCGAGATTCTCGAGTGGTCGACGACGTCGTAGAAGTGCGTCGACCCCGGCGCGGCGGTGAGGATGGGGGAGAGGTACAGGTGGGAGACCCCGAGCCGTTCGAAGTAGTCGAGTCGCTCCGCCGCGTCCGCGAACGTGAAGTCCTGCGTCAGCTGAAGGCGGTAGGTCGAAGTGGGAACCGGCGCATCAGGCCGGTGTCCGAGCCGCTTGGCGCGTTCATGCGGTCCGTCTGCCATGGAGGTGACTCCCCTCGTCGGTGTCCGGCTTCAATCATGTCAGAACCCGGTCACGGGAGTGTTAATTCCCTGGCAAAGCAAGGTAAAGCATCGTCCGCTCGATCGATGGCCGCATGGCTCGGCCAGGCCGGGCCGGGCCGTGAGGCGCCTGGACCCGGGGCCGCCCGAGCGGGGCGGCCCCGTCAGGTCACGCGTCGATCGACTCGCGCGCGGTCACCGTGACCTGGACCTCGATGTTGCCGCGCACAGCGTTCGAGTACGGGCACATCGTGTCGGCCTTCGCGGCGATCTCCTCGGCGGTCGCCTGGTCGATGCCGAACGCCTCGACCTCGAGAGTGACCGCGAGAGCGAACTCGTGCATCGACACCGGCCCGATGCCGACCTTGGCGGTGACGTGCGAGCCCTCGAGCTTGATCTTCATCATCTTCGCCGCGCTCTGGAAGGCCGAGTTGAAGCATGCGGAGTAGCCGGAGGCGAACAGCAGCTCAGGGTTCGCCTTCTTGGGCGTCATGAGCGGGTTCGGGATGACGAGATCGAGGTCGATGAGGCCGTCGGACGATGCGACGTGGCCCTTGCGGCCGTCTCCCGTGGCCTTGGCGGTGGCGGTGTAGAAGACCTTGGGCTTCGCGGTCATGAGTGCTCCTTAGCGCGGTGCGCGGTGGAGCGAGATGCTCCGGGGGCCGCGAACCTTTCGTGATCCAATGTAGACGAACTAGTATGTCTACGTCTACGAGAGGCACAATGTTCCCGTGTCGAGACCGACGCGCGGGTGAGGAGGAGCGATGACCGAGGTGCTGCAGGCGCGGCCCGAGAGCCCGGTGCGGCAGCGCATCCTCGAGGCGGCGACGAGGATGTTCCGCGAGCAGGGGATCCGTGCGGTCAGCGCCGATCGCATCCTCGCCGAGGCCGGCTGCGCGAAGGTCACGTTCTACCGGCACTTCCCGACCAAGGACGACCTGGTGGTCGCCTACCTCGAGGCGGAGCTGGAAGGCGCGCGACGCATCGTCCAGGCAGCAGGGTCCCTGCCCGAGGGAGAGCGGATGGGCGCGCTCGCGCGCGCGATCGGCGACGAGATGTGCGCGCCCGGCTTCCGGGGATGCCCTTTCATCAACGCCGCGGCGGAATATGCAGACCCTGACCATCCCGTGCGGGAGGTCGTGTCACGCTTCCGTGGGTGGCTCGCGGAGGAGATCGCCGACCGCCTCGAGGCCGTCGGGGTCGCGCAGGCGCGCGACCGCGCCGACGAGATCATGATGCTCCGCGACGGAGCGATGGTAGCCGGCTACCTCTCGGGCGACCCCGAGTCGGTGACGGCCGCGCTGCGGCGCGCGGTCGGCGCGATCGTCGACAGCTCCGACTGATCCTCCCGCGCCCAGCCCTGTCGGCAGGCAGGGGCACCAGGACCTCCGTCTCAGGTGACGCGGCGGCCGCAGGACGATGCTCGAAGTGCGTTCCTTCTCTTCGGGGGGCGGGCGCGCGGGACCTCGGTCCCGGCGGATCGGTCGAAGAGTTTGAAACGATTCACTTAGCGGGCGAGGCCCGTCAACATCCCTCGGGCCACGCGGCCCACGACTGGAGGTGCAACGTGGCACAGCGCATGATCTGGAACCAGACGGCCTACTTCGGGGCCGGCTCGATCTCCGTGATCCCCGACGAGATCAAGGGCCGCGGCTTCGCCAAGGCCTTCGTGGTCTCCGACAAGGTCCTCGTCGACACCGGCGTGACGGGCAAGGTCACCGACCTGCTCGAGCAGGCCGGCATCGACTTCGAGGTCTACAGCAACGTCGTCCCCAACCCGCCCATCGAGAACGTCCTCGCCGGCGTCGACGCGTTCAAGGCGTCCGGGGCCGACGTCCTCATCGGCATCGGCGGCGGCTCGCCCCAGGACACCTGCAAGGCGATCGGCATCATCGTCGCGAACCCCGAGTTCTCCGACGTGCGCTCGCTCGAGGGCGTGGCGCCCACCAAGAACCCTTGCGTCCCGATCATCGCCGTGCCCACCACTGCTGGCACCGCCTCGGAGACGACCATCAACTACGTCATCACCGACGTCCAGAACCGCCGCAAGTTCGTGTGCGTCGACCCCCACGACATCCCCGTGCTCGCGGTCGTCGACTCCGAGATGATGGCCACCGCGCCGCGCAGCCTCAAGGTCGCGACCGGCCTCGACGCCCTCACGCACGCGATCGAGGGCTACACCACGGCCGGCGCCTGGGAGCTGTCCGACCTCTTCCACCTCAAGGCCATCCAGGTCATCGCGAGCGCCCTCAAGGACGCCGCCGACGGCGACGAGAAGGCGATGGAGCGCATGGCGCTCGCCCAGTACATCGCGGGCATGGGCTACTCCAACGTCGGCCTGGGCCTCGTGCACGGCATGGCGCACCCGCTCGGCGCGTTCTTCGAGGCGCCCCACGGCGTCGCCAACGGCATCCTGCTCGCGCCTGTCATGGCCTACAACGCGCCGAACTCCGGCGAGAAGTACCGCGACATCGCCGAGGCCTTCGGCGTCGCGGACGCGCAGACCATGCCGCTCGAGGACGCCCGCAAGGCGGCCGTCGACGCGGTCGCTAAGCTGACGACCGACCTGGGCAACCCGACGACGATCACCGCGGTCGGCGCCACGCCTGAGGACGTGCAGCCCCTCGCGGAGGCCGCCTTCGCCGACGTGTGCACGGGCGGTAACCCGCGCACGGCCACGGTTGAGGACATCGCCGCTCTGTACGGTTCGCTGCTCGGCTGAGCGACAACGAACAAGGCGGCCGGCACCTGAGGGTGCCGGCCGCCTTGTGTTGTGTGAGACGGCGTCCGCGCCGGGTGGTTGGAGTGGGACCTGGCGCGGACGCAGGCTTCAGAGCCCGAGCGCCTCGCGGACGTCGGGGTCGACCTTGGCCAGGGCGGCGTCGCGCGCGGGGCCTGCCTCGTCCTGGGACAGGACGGCCTGTGCGATGGCCTCGCACTGTGCCTGGGTATGGTGGCGGATCGCGTAGCGCACCGCGGGCAGCGCGCCGGGCGACATGGACAGCGATGTGATGCCCAGCCCGGTGAGCACGAGTGCCATGAGCGGATCGGAGGCGGACTCGCCGCACACGCCGACGGGCTTGCCCAGCTTGAGGCCGGCCTGCGCGGTGGCGCGCACGAGCTCGAGCACGGCGGGCTGCCAGGGCGAGAGCAGGTCGGCGAGCTCGCCCCGGAGGCGGTCGGTGGCCATCGTGTACTGGGCCAGGTCGTTCGTGCCGAGCGAGACGAAGTCGACCTCGTTCAGGATCGCCTCGGCGCGTAGCGCGGCGGCGGGGACCTCGACCATGACGCCGACCTTGCCGATGCCTGCGGCGCGGGCGCGGGAGGCGAAGTCGCGGGCCTCGGAGGGGGTCGCGATCATGGGGGCCATCGCCCACACGGTCTCGTCCGCGACGGTGCCCAGCGCGGTCACCTGCGTGTCGATGAGCTCGGGCAGGGTGCGGGCCAGGCGGAAGCCGCGCACGCCGAGTGCGGGATTCTCCTCGTCTGTCTGCGTGGCGAAGGCCAGGGGCTTGTCTGCTCCTGCGTCGATCGTGCGGACCACGAGCTTGCGGCCGGCGAGCGCGTCGATCGCTTCCTTGTAGGTGGCGGCCTGGCCTTCGGCGGTGGGTGCTTCAGTGGCGTCGAGGAACAGCACCTCGGTGCGGAACAGGCCCACGCCCTCGGCGTGGGCGGCGACGGCTCGCACGGCGTCGGCGGGGGTGCCGATGTTGGCGAGCAGCTGGATCGCGTGTCCGTCGCTGGTGGCGCCGGGTGCGGTGTCGGCCGCGAGGGCGGCCTCGGCCTCGGCGCGCGCGGCGTACGCGTCCTGCAGGGCGGCGTCGGGGTCGATGGTGACGATGCCGGAGGCGGCATCGACCGCCACCAGCGAGCCCTCGGGCACGCCCAGGATGCCGGTCACGCGCACCAGGCAGGGGATGCCGAGCTGGCCGGCGATGATCGCCGTGTGCCCGGTCGGCCCGCCCAGCTCGGTGACGATGCCGGCCACGAGGTCCAGGTCGAGCGTCGCGGTGTCGGCGGGGGAGAGGTCCTCGGCGGCGACGATCGAGCGCTCGGTCAGCGTCAGCCCGGGCTCGTCGGCGCCCAGCAGGCGGGCGACCACGCGGTCGCGCACGGAGTTGAGGTCGGTGACGCGCTCGGCGAGATACCCGCCTGCGGCCTCGAACATCGCGGCGAAGCCCGCGACGGCCTCGGTCACGGCCGTGGCCGGTCCCGTGCCGGCGCTGATGCGGTTCTTCACGTCGCCGTGCAGGGAGATGTCGGAGGCCATGAGCGCGGTGGCCTGGAGGACCTCGGCCAGATTGCCGGAGGCGGCGTCGGCGCGCGCCTGAAGCGACGCGGCGACGGCATCGAAGGCGTCCTGCGTCGCACTCAGCGTCGCGTCGACGTCGGCGGGAGCCGCCTCGTTGGCGGGGGCCTTGGGGGCCGCGTGGACGAACGCGACCGGCGCGACGGCGCAGGATCGGCCGACGCCGATCCCCGTCAGCGTCGCCGAGGAGGTCTCGACGCTCATGCGGAGACCGCGTCCAGGTCCGACTCGAGCATCGTCACGAGCTCGTCAAGGATCGACTCCGAGCCCTCGTCTCCCGTGAGGGTCACCGCGTCGCCGCAGCTCAGCCCCGCGCCCATGAGGCCCAGGATGCTGGAGGCGTCGATCGGAGCGGCGCCGTCCTTCGCGATCGTGATCGCGTGACCCGACGCGCCGGCCATCTTGGCGAACGTCGCGGCCGGACGCGCGTGCAGTCCGGTCTTGTTGAAAACAGTGGTGGTGCGCTGCGGCATGACATGTGCCCTTTCTCGAGCTCCGTTGCTGGAAGCGGACTTGCCCGGGAAGCAAAAAAGACCCGGAGCGGCTGGTGAGCCACATCCAGGTCTTGCCCGTGAGAACCGGTAACAATCCGTCAATGAACGGGACACTACCTCGCTGAGAGATGAAGCGCAACCACGTGTCGCGTCGGTCACGTGTCTCGCGCGCGCGAGATGTGACGAACCGGTTCGGAGGCGACATGCCAGCGATGTCGAGAACTGCTTGCGTTGCTGTTCGACGGGTGTTATCTTCGCTTCAATCGCGGAATGGCCCGCGATCGAACACACGGGATTGTGACTGCTTCAGGCAAGACCCGGGTCTCGAAGGACGAGCAGCCCTCGGCTGCTGCGAAGCGTCCCTTCTCGAGGTCCGGGTCTTTTTTCGTCTGAGGGGGTCCTCGGTCTCGGCAGATGATTCAAGGAGGAATCATGGCAGCTCCGACCAAGTTCGACACGATCGCTCACGCGGTCGTCGAGGCAGTTGGCGGGAAGGACAACATCAATTCGGCGACGCACTGCGCGACCCGTCTCCGCCTCACCCTCAAGGACCGCGACAAGGCCGACAAGGCCAAGGTCGAGTCGACGAAGGGCGTCATCACCGTCGTCGAGTCCGGCGGTCAGTTCCAGATCGTCATCGGCAACGACGTCTCGAGGGTCTTCGAGAGCGTGGTCGCGAACGAGGGCGTGTCAGGTGAGGGCGGCAACGCCTCCGGTGGCATCGGGGCGAGGCTCATCGACCTGGTGACCTCGATCTTCACCCCCTTCCTGTGGGTGCTCGCCGGCACCGGTCTGCTCAAGGCGTTCCTCGCGACCGCGGTGGCCTTCAACGGCGACATCGCGACGACGAACACCTACGCGATCTTCTACGCCGCGGCCGATGCCACCTTCCAGTTCCTGCCGATCTTCCTCGCCGTCACCGCGGCGAAGAAGTTCAAGGCGAACCAGTGGGTCTCGATCGCGATCGCCGGAGCGCTGATCTACTCGCAGACCGTTGCGCTCGACGCCTTGGGCGGAGTGACGCTCTACGCGTGGGCCGGTGCGGGGGAGTCGCTCGACTTCTTCGGCATCCCGGTCATCATGCCTGCGTACCTGTCGGCGGTCATCCCCGTGATCCTCGCCGTGTACGTCCAGTCGAAGTTCGAGATCGTGCTGGACAAGGTCCTGCACTCGTCGATCCGCAACTTCGTGAGCCCGATGGTCACCGTCGGAGTCATCGTGCCCGCGACCTTCATCGTCATCGGCCCGATCTCCGACTGGCTCGGCACGATGCTCTCGGAGGGCGTCAACTGGGTCTGGGGCCTCAGCCCGCTCGTCGGTGGCGCGATCCTCGGTGGCCTGTGGCAGGTCTTCGTGATCTTTGGCCTGCACTGGGGCTTCGTGCCCTTCATGGTCCAGGACCTGTCCACGCAGGGCTACTCGCTCCTCACCGGCCCGCTGTTTGCTGCGGTGCTCGCCCAGGGTGCCGCGGCCGCCGCGGTGTTCATCAAGACCAAGAACAAGGACCTCAAGGGTGTCGCCGGTCCGGCCGCGATCTCGGGCATCATCGCCGGTATCACCGAGCCCGCCATCTACGGTGTGACCCTGCGTCTCAAGAAGCCGTTCATCTACGGTGTCATCGGTGGCGCCATCGGTGGTGCGATCGCCGCATCCGGCGGCTCGGCTGCCGAGGGCTTCGTGCTCCCGGGTCTCATCACCCTCACCGCCGCGATCAACATCGGAAACTTCACGCTGCAGCTCATCGGTACCGGTCTCGCCATGGTGATCGCCTTCACGTTGACCCTGGTGCTCGGATTCAAGGACATTCCCGAGGAGGAGGAGGCCGTCGGTGACGAGGCCTTCGACGAGCTCGATGTCGAGGTCGGCGCTCCCGTGGAGGGCACCGTCATCCCGCTGGCCGAGGTCGCCGACCCGGCGTTCGCCTCGGGTGCGCTCGGTCACGGCGCCGGCATCATGCCGACGAGCGGCACGATCGTCGCCCCGGTCGATGGCGAGGTCATCACCGCGATGCCCCACGCGTACGGCATCCGCACCAAGGGCGGTCTCGAGGTGCTGGTGCACATCGGGATCGACACTGTGAAGCTCGAGGGCAAGCACTTCGAGCCCAAGGTGAAGCAGGGTGACCACGTGTCCCGCGGCGACGTGCTCTGCGAGGCGGACATCGCGGCCCTCGGGGCAGCCAACTTCGACACGACGACGCTCGTCATCGTGACCAACACGAAGGAAGGCAACCACGTGACGATGTCGACGGACGCCAAGGTCGGCGGAGCGGACTACCTGCTCACCGTCGTCCGGTGATGTGACGGAAGGGGTTCGCGCCGAGAGCTCGGCGCGAACCCCGACCCACGTCCGTCGAATTCGTCAGGAGGCTCGGTATGGTCGGAAGCAAGGGCAGCGTCGCCCTGGCTGAGGGAGCGTGTGCATTGCGTGTCGCGAAGGTGTTCAACAACTCGGTGGTGCTCGGCGTGGACGAGCAGGGAGGCGAGGTCGTGCTCTTCGGGCGCGGCGTCGGCTTCCAGGCCAAGCGGGGGGACACCGTCGACGAGTCCATCGTGGAACGACGATTCGTGCCGGGTGCGAACGCCTCAGCGGAGCGGATCGCCGCGCTCATCGAGGAGATCCCCTCGGACGACCTCGACCTGTCCGAGCGCATCGTGGCCGCGGGCCGTGTGGCGCTTGGTGAGCACGTGACCGACCACGTCCTGGTTCCCCTCGCGGACCACATCAGCTTCGCGCTGCGACGGGCGCGTGAGAACGTGCCCGTAATCGACTACCCGCTGCGGTACGAGGTCGAGTCCCTCTATCCGGAGGAGCTCGCCTTCGCCCGCGATGCGCTGGGGATGATCGAGCAGGCGAGCGGGGTCCGGCTTCCGGACGTCGAGGCGGTGCCGCTCGCGCTGCACTTCGTGAACGCGCAGTTCGGCTCGCGGGACATCTCCACGACGATGAACATGACGACCGAGCTGGCTCATCTGCTCGACATCATCCGCGAGGAGTACAGCGCGGACATCGACGAGGACTCGACCGCCGTCGCGCGCTTCGTCACCCACCTGAGGTACCTCTACGTGCGCGGCCGCACGGGCATCAAGCGTGACCTGGAGACGCCCCCGCTCGCGGCGGCGATCAAGGCCACGCAGCCCCGTGAGCACGCGACTGCGTTGAGGATGGCCGAGTACCTGGCGGAGCGTTACGGCTGGGATGTCGGTGAGGGCGAGACCCTGTACCTCTCGATCCACGTGATGCGCCTGACGGCCGGCCTGAGCGTCGGCTCGGAGGGTGCGTGATGGACGCCGAGAGCGCGCTGCTCGCGGCGTCGGTCATCTCGCTCGCGGGAGGCGTCGAGAACATCGCCGCCGTCGAGCGCTGCATGGTGCGGCTCCGCCTCGTGCTCGCGGACCCCGAGGCCTCGGACGTGGAGGCGATCGGAGCCCTTCCTGGGGTCGCGCTCGCGATGCACCTCACCGGACAGCTCCAGATCGCGCCCCTGTCCCACCTCGACGACCTCTACGCGACGGTCACCCGCATCGTCGCCACGTCACGCGCCTGAGACGGCGCGTCCAGACCACCTCGGTGCGCGCCGCGCGCGCACCGGCAACCGCAGACAGAAGGAACAGCCATGACTGACAACGCCACGTACTTCCCGCAGGGCTTCCTCTGGGGCGGCGCTACCGCCGCCAACCAGATCGAGGGCGCCTACGCCGAGGGCGGCAAGGGCCTCTCCATTCAGGATGTGACGCCGAAGGGCATCATGTTCGACCGGATCGAGGGTCCCACGGAGGACAACCTCAAGCTCGAGGCGATCGACTTCTACCACCGTTACGCCGAGGACATCGCGCTGTTCGCGCAGATGGGCTTCAAGGTCTTCCGCTTCTCGATCGCGTGGTCCCGCATCTTCCCGCTGGGCGATGAGGAGACCCCGAACGAGGAGGGTCTGGCGTTCTACGACCGTGTGCTCGACGAGCTCGAGAAGTACGGCATCGAGCCGCTGATCACGCTGTCGCACTACGAGACGCCGCTGCACCTGGCGGAGAAGTACGACGGCTGGGTCAACCGCGACCTGATCGGTTTCTACGAGCGCTACGCGCGCACGTGCTTCGAGCGCTACGGCTCGCGCGTGAAGTACTGGCTGACGTTCAACGAGATCAACTCGGTGCTGCACATCCCGTTCGGCTCGGGCGGCATCAACACGCCTAAGGAGCAGCTGTCGGAGCAGGACCTCTACCAGGCCATCCACCACGAGCTGGTCGCCTCGGCTCGCGTCACGAAGATCGCGCACGAGCTCAACCCCGAGATGAAGATCGGCTGCATGGTCATCTCGATGCCGATCTACCCGCTGACGCCGAACCCGGACGACGCGGTCGCGGTCATGAATGCCGATCACGCGAACCTGATGTTCTCCGACGTGCACACGCGCGGCTACTACCCGGGCTACGCCAAGCGCTTCTTCCGCGAGAAGGGCGTCGAGCTGACCATCACCGATCAGGACGTCGAGGACCTCAAGAACACCGTCGACTTCGTGTCCTTCTCGTACTACATGTCGATCTGCGAGTCCGCGGACCCGGCGGTCAAGGCCGACGGCGCGGGCAACATCATGGGCGGCGTGCCGAACCCCACCCTCGAGGCATCCGAGTGGGGCTGGCAGATCGACCCGCAGGGCCTGCGCATCGTCCTGAACCAGTTCTGGGACCGCTGGCAGAAGCCGTTGTTCATCGTGGAGAACGGTCTGGGCGCGAAGGACCAGCTGGTCGAGGTCGACGGGGTCAAGACCGTGGACGACGGCTACCGCATCGACTACCTCAACGCGCACCTGGTGCAGGTGGGCGAGGCGCTCGCCGACGGTGTTGAGCTGTGGGGCTACACGACCTGGGGTCCGATCGACCTCGTGTCCGCGTCGACCGCGCAGCTGTCCAAGCGGTACGGCTTCATCTACGTGGACCGCAACGACGACGGCACGGGCACGCTCGACCGCTACAAGAAGAAGTCCTTCGACTGGTACGCCGAGGTCATCCGCACCAACGGCGCCTCGCTGCAGGCCTGACGCCGCCGCTGACCGTCCCGGGCCGCGCATCTCCCCGAGGCCCGGGACGGACGCGGCAGGATGTCCTCATGAGACTCGCACTGCTCGGCTCCGGCATGATCGTCCGGGACCTGCTCGAGGCTGTGGGAGACGTGTCGGGGCTTGACGTCGTCGCGATCCAGGGTCGCGCATCGTCCCTGGCCAGGCTCGAGGCGATCGCCTCCGAGCACGGCATCCCGAAGGTCTTCACCGACCTCGACGACTGCCTGGCCGACCCGGAGATCGACACGGTCTACGTCGGTCTCCCCAACGACCTGCACCACGGGGCGGCGCGCGCGGCGCTGCTCGCAGGAAAGCACGTCGTGTGCGAGAAGCCCTTCACCAGCACGCTCGACGAGCTCGACGAGCTCGCCACTCTCGCCCGTGAGCGGGGCCTCGTGCTCGTCGAGGCGATCACCACGATCCACCACACGGCCTTCAAGGAGATCGAGCGGCGCCTGCCCGAGCTCGGACGGATCCGGCTCGTCGAGTGCGTGTACTCGCAGCGCTCCTCAAGGTACGACGCGTTCCTGGCCGGGGACGTGCACCCCGCGTTCGACCCCGCGCGGGGCGGGGGAGCACTGCGCGATCTGGGCATCTACGGGATCCACCTCGCGGTCGCGCTGCTGGGCGCGCCGTCCGCGGTGTCGTACCACCCCACGGTCGAGCGCGGCGTCGACACCTCGGGCGTCCTGGTGCTCGGCTACGCCGACGCCCAGGCCGTCATCGTGTGCGCGAAGGACTCGCACGCCTCGTCCCATGCCACGGTGCAGGGTGACGTCGCGACGGTCGAGATGGCGGGCGCGCCGAACACGTGCGGACCGCTCGCGGTCACCACGCGCGCGGGGACGACGCCGGTGCCTCTCGACCTGCCCGCGCACCGGATGACCGACGAGTTCCGCGAGTTCGTGCGGATCGTCGCCGAGCGCGACCTGGAGGTGCGCGACCGGCTGCTCGCGCACAGCAGGGCGGTGCTTGAGACGATGCAGCGCGCCGCCGCCAGCGCCGGCCCCGGAACCGGCAGCACGTCGCGATAGGGTCGCCGGGTGGAGCCACCGACCCGTGAAGCGCGCCCGCCGCGCTCCGTGCTGATCCTCGCCTCCACGTATCCGCGGTGGGCCGGTGACAGTGTGCCGTCGTTCGTCGCGCAGTACGCCGCGCAGCTGCGCGACGCGGGGCTCGAGGTCACGGTGCTCGCCCCCCACCACGAGGGTGCCGCGCGGGCCGAGACCGTCGACGGCATCCGGATCGGGCGCTTCCGCTACTGGTGGCCTGCCTCGGGGCAGGACATCGCCTACGGGCAGTACGGGCGCGCGCGCCTCGGGGCGCTCAAGGGCGCCTGCTACACGCTCGCGCAGATCGTCGCGACGGCACGTTCCGCGCGCGGCAGCGACGTCGTCAACGCCCACTGGCTCGTGCCCCAGGGCTTCGCGGCCGCGGTCGCGACGCTCGTCGTGCGTCGTCCGCTCGTCGTCACCGTCCACGGAGGAGACGTCTTCACGCTCCGTGGGGCGCTCGCCACGCGTCTCAAGCGATGGACGCTCGGCCGCGCCCGGATCGTCGTCGTGAACAGCTCGGCGACCCGAGCGGTCTGCCAGGACCTGCGCAACCGGGACTACCGCATCGTCCCCATGGGCGTTCCCGACCGCTTCTCCGTCGCTCGCCCCGCCGCCCCCGCGAGCCCTCTGCGACTCCTGTTCGTCGGCCGGCTGGCCGACGGCAAGGGCGCGGACGATGCGGTCGCCGGGCTGGCCGCGGCGGTCGCCTCAGGCGTCGACGCGACTCTCACCATCGCGGGCTCAGGACCCGAGAGGGAGCGTCTCGACGAGGTCGCGGCGTCGCTCGGCGTCGCCGAGCGGGTCTCTTACGCCGGGTGGGTGGATCCGGTGGAGCTTCCCGGCCTCTACGCGGAGTCGGACGTGCTCCTCGCTCCGTCGACGATGACGGCCTCGGGATGGCAAGAGGCCTTCGGGCTGGTGCTCGTCGAGGCCGGGCTCGCCGGCATCCCCACGATCGCGACGCGCAGCGGGGGCATCCCGGACGTGGTCGCCGACGGCGAGACGGGGATCCTCGTGGACGAGCATCGTCCCGATCAGATCGCGAGCGCGATCGCTGCCCTCGCGGGCGACCCGCAGCGGCGTCGGGCCATGGGCGATGCGGCGAGGCGCAGGGCGGGGGAGTCCTTCACGTGGGAGGCGGTCCTGCCGCGGCACGTCGCGGCGCTGACGGATGCGGGTCAGTAGCCCCATTCGGTCACGAGGTCGCGGCCCAGGAGATCGGACACGTAGAGCACCTCGTCGAGGAGCTCTCGCTGGAGGTCCTCGCGGATGTCTGCGGACACCGGGTCACGCGTCGCGTCCTTCATGAGCGCGGGCTCGACGAAGCGCTTCTGGAGCTCGGTGTATCTCCGGTTGCCGAGGATGGCCCGGACGGGACGCTTCACGGCGTCCGAGCGCACGATCGCGTTGAGGGTCGTCGAGCGCGGAGCCTTCGACTCGTGCACGCCACGGAACTCCGGGCGGAAGCCCGTGTCCGCGACGTCGAGATGCGTGAGGATGCGTCCGTACAGGTCATCGGGATCGTCACGCAGATCGGTGGTGAGCGCGACGAGGACGCGGTCGCGTCCGAAGACGTCGAAGTAGCGCTCAAGCTGCTCGCGGAAGCGCGTGCGCTCTCGGTAGAGGAGCAGCGAGGGGACGGGGGCCCGCGGCGGCACGTCTCGGCCCGCGGCCCGCGCCGGTTCGGCGCTGAGCGCCTCACGAAGATCTGCGAGGTCCTCGACCGACTCGTTCACGTACTGCTGGTGGAGGGACGCGATCATGGCCACGGGCTCACGGATGAGGGCGACGATGCGGGCCTCGGCGTTGTGCTCGTGGATCCGGCTTGCCGCCGAACGCGAGTACAGGTTCCACGTCGACGCGTCTCCCCGCAGCTGGTCCGCCGTGGCCGCTGCGAAGCACGCCGCGTAGTCCGACTCGGAGGCGACCGAGACCTTGCGGGTGTCGCCGTGAGCGGCGACGCTCTCCTCGATGAGGTCCGAGGCCATCCAGGCGGGCTCCTTGGGCACGGCCATCGAGATCTCGGGGTGCTCGTCCAGGAACGTGGCGAGCGCTGTGGTCCCGGACTTCGGCTGCCCGACGATGAAGAAGTCCACGGGGCGCATGAGCGCCAGTCTAGGGTGGTCGCCGTGACAGGAAGCGAAGCTGGGCCTGAGATGAATCCGGTCGAGGACGCAGGCGGCAAGCCCGCGGGCCGGAGCGTGCGGCGCGTGGCGGTCAGGTGGCTGTTCTACCTCGCGATCGTGGTGGCGTTCGGCTGGTTCGTCTGGACCGTGGACTGGGCGTCGCTCGAGGGGCTCCAGGTGGGCTGGGGCTGGGTCGTCGCCGCCACCGCGGTCTCGCTCGCCTTCCGCTATCTCGGCGTGCTCGTGTGGCGCGTCGTCCTGGCCCGACTCGGGGCCCGCGACCTGCCCCCGTTCCGCGCGATGTCCGACATCTACGCGAAGGCCTGGCTCGCGCGCTACATCCCGGGCACCGTCCCGTGGATCGCGGGCAAGATCTACATGGCCGCCGAGCATGGCATCTCCAAGTCGAGGCTCGCGGTGTCGACCCTCGTCGAGGCCGCCGCTCAGGTGGTCGCCGTCGGGACGGTCTCGCTGACGCTGCTCGCCGTGGACCCCCGCATCGGCGAGGTGTCGCCCACCCTGCGCCTCGTCGTGGCCGTCGGCGCCGCGTTGGGCCTCGTCACGATGACGCCGCCCGTGTTCAACCGGGTGCTGCGGCTCGGCTTCCGTGTGCTCCGCCGCCAGGCGCCCGAGCGGATCGGCTGGGCGGTGGTCCGGGACTCGCTGGGGCTGTACGCCGTCGGAGCCGTCCTGTCGGGTGTCGCCTACGCGCTGCTCATGCGCTCGCTCGTGCCTTCCACCACCGCCGCCGACATGCTCTTCCTCGTCGGCGCGTTCGGCTTCTCCGGCGTGGTGGGGATGCTGACGCCGCTCGTGCCGAGCGGCCTGGGCACGCGCGACGCCACGCAGTTCGCACTCCTGCTCGTGGTCCTGCCGGCCTCGACAGCATCCCTGGTGGTGCTCGCGAGCCGCGTGTGGTCGGCGCTCGTCGACGTGCTCTTCTGGGCGATCGCCGTCGCGCTCGAGCGTGCGCGACGCGGGGGAGCGGGGGCAGCGTAGCGGCACGAGCGCAACTCCCGTCTCGGGAGACGACGAAGGCCCCCGGCGTCCGCCGGGGGCCTTATGCGTGGTGGGCGATACTGGGATCGAACCAGTGACCTCTTCCGTGTCAGGGAAGCGCGCTACCGCTGCGCCAATCGCCCGTGCGACCGGGTCGCAACCTGCGAGCGGACGACGGGACTCGAACCCGCGACCCTCACCTTGGCAAGGTGATGCTCTACCAACTGAGCCACGTCCGCGCGGCCCGTACTGCGTTTCGGGCCGGGGAATAGTATGCCCGATCCCGAGGCCCTCTGGTGACAACTCGATGAAATCGGCGTGTCCTGGCGTCCCGCGGCGTCGTCTCGTATCGGAGGCCGAGACCTGGGAGGCGGCGCATCGTCGAGGGGCGCCCGCATCGTCCTCGCAGGGGAACGACGAAGGCCCCCGGCTTCTGCCGGGGGCCTCATGTCTGGTGGGCGATACTGGGATCGAACCAGTGACCTCTTCCGTGTCAGGGAAGCGCGCTACCGCTGCGCCAATCGCCCGTGCGAGGTGGGTACGGGATTCGAACCCGTGTATACGGCTTTGCAGGCCGCTGCCTCGCCTCTCGGCCAACCCACCGTGGTGACCAACGAGTTGGCCTGAAGAACTCCGAGCGGACGACGGGACTCGAACCCGCGACCCTCACCTTGGCAAGGTGATGCTCTACCAACTGAGCCACGTCCGCGTGTCTGGGCTGTTGCCCTGACAGGAAGAAAACCTTAGCGGAAACATCAGTGCAACACCAAATCGCGAGCCGCTCGTGCGGGGCGGCGCAGCGTCCCACGCACGGCCGGCCCCGCTAGCGTAGGTCCGGTGGAATGGAACGACGACGGCAGACGGCTCGGCAGCGCCGAGTTCCGGGGGCTCACCGCCTCCGAGCCGGTCGAGCACATCGACGCGACGGTCGACGGGCATCGGCTCGCGGAGGGCGGGCTGTGGGTCGTCGTTGGGAGCTTCGAGGGCAGGGTCGACGCGTGGCGCTTCGCTCGCGCCGAGCATGTGACCCCGCGCGCGGAGCCGTCGGCGCCGCGGCGCCCGTGGAGCGGCCCTTCGGCCACGGACTGGCGCACGTCGCTCGACCGCGACGCCTACGTCGCCGGCGTCGAGGCGATCCGACGCGACATCCGCGACGGCGAGGCGTATCAGGTGAACCTCTGCAGGGTGCTGTCCGCGCCGCTGCCGTCGCCGTCGCCGGGCCCGGACGCCGTCGCGCTGTCGGAGCGGCTCGCGCGGGGCAACCCCGCGCGCTACGCCGCGCGCATCGTGATCCCGCGCACCGAGACGATGCCGGGGGCCTGGGTGGTCTCGGCATCGCCCGAGTCGTACCTGTCGGTCACGGGCGGGACGATGCGGTCGTCGCCCATCAAGGGAACGGCCGCGCCGGGCGAGCGCATGCTCGACAAGGACGTGGCGGAGAACGTGATGATCACCGACCTGGTGCGCAACGACCTGGCGCATGTCGCCCGTCCCGGGACGATCGCGGTGCCCGAGCTCCTCGGGGAGCACGAGCATCCGGGGCTCACGCATCTTCAGTCGACCGTCGAGGCCGAGCTCGACGACCGTCACGACTGGACCGCCGAGATGTGGCCCGACCTGCTGGCGGGAACCTTTCCGCCCGGCTCGGTCTCGGGCGCGCCCAAGTCCTCTGCCCTCAGGATCATCGCGAGGGAGGAGACGGAGCCGCGTGGGCCCTACTGCGGTGCGATCGGCTGGATCGACGCCGACGCGCGCCGTGCCGAGCTCGCCGTGGGGATCCGCACCTTCTGGTGGGACGATGCCGCGGGCGGCACGCTGCGCTTCGGCACCGGGGCCGGCATCACGTGGGGGTCGGATCCCGCGGGGGAGTGGGAGGAGACCGCGCTCAAGGCGCGTCGCTTGATCGGCCTCGCCTCTGCCGACAGAATGTCCCAATGATTCCCGTTGCCTGGATCGATGGCGCCCTTCAGGACCCGGCGTCGCCCGCGCTCGCGCCTATCGACCACGGCGTGACCGTCGGCGACGGTGTGTTCGAGACCCTCGAGGTCCGCCAGGGCGCCGCATTCGCGCTGACCCGCCACCTGCATCGCCTCGCCTACTCCGCGGAGCGCATGATGCTCAAGGGGTTGGATCTCGATCTCGTGCGGCGGGGCGTCGGCGAGGCGCTCGCCGAGGCGGGCGACGAGGCGACGCGCGTGCGCATCACCGTCACCTCGGGTCCCGGGCCCATGAGCTCGGTGCGCGGCGAGGGTCCGCTCAGGGTCATCGTCATCGTCGCCGGTGGACCCGCCCCGGCGCGCTGCCGGGCCGTGCGCTCGCCGTGGCGTCGCAACGAGCGCTCCGCGGTCGCGGGAGTGAAGTCGACCTCGTACGCCGAGAATGCGGTGATGGCCGCCTACGCCGCATCCAAGGGCGCCGACGAGGCGATCATGGCGAACACGCACGGACACCTCTGCGAGGGCACGGGGACGAACGTGTTCCTCGAGAAGGACGGCGAGATCGTGACCCCGCCGCTCGCCTCGGGATGCCTGGCCGGGATCACCCGCGGGCTGCTCCTCGAATGGGGTGCGCGGTCGGGGATCCCCGTGCGCGTCGCCGCGCCGGGCGAGCTCGAGATGAGCGTGCTCGACGACGTCCTCCAGGGGGAGGCGCACCTTGCAGTCACCTCGTCGACCCGCGGCCTCCAGCATGTCGAGATCCTCGATGGCGTCGAGCTCGCGCCTGGCCGGCTGCTGGAACGGCTGAGCGGCGTCTACACGGCCGCGGCCGACGCGGATCTGGACCCTGCACCTCCGAGGTCCAAATAGCCGCTATAGTGGTATCCGCTCACCGGGCGATTGGCGCAGGGGTAGCGCGCTTCCTTCACACGGAAGAGGTCACTGGTTCGATCCCAGTATCGCCCACCGAACACGAGGGCCCTCGGCATCCGCCGAGGGCCCTCGTCGCGTCTCCGGGCGCGGCGAATCGCGCTCGATCTGTCGCAGGTGCGATCCTGCTTGTGCTCACATGTCGGGCGCGGTGTGCGATAGGACGGTCATAGGTACATCTACCGGGGGGAGCAGCTGTGAGGCACGCGGATCCGGCGCCAGGCGCCGGGATCGTGGTGGCGAAGCGCCTTCGGCGCGGCTCTGCCTCACCTGGGCTGCGCCTGACGCGGGGCGCGATCGTCTCCGTCGTCGTGGCAGCGCTGGTCGCGATGTTCGCCCCGGCCGCGTACGCCACCGACGACGTCGACACGTCGGCATCCACAGACGCCACGCCTGCAGAGACTTCTGTCTCGGAGGAGCCATCCGAGGCGACCTCACCCGAGCCCACGGCGACGGCGACCACGGCGGCCCCATCGACCATGGCCGACGCTGCGACATCGGCCGACCCGGTCTCCGAATCAGACGCCGAGAGCACCCCGGAGCCCGACCCCACCTCGGAACCCGACCCGATCGTGGTCGCTCAGGGGTCGATCAGCGTGGCGACGACGGGGACGTCGGCCAGCACCCTGCGTGTGCAAGGTGAGGCCATCTTCACCTCGAGCGGCGACGTCGAGTCGCTCGGAGGCGAGGGGCTCACCGCCGAGGTCGCGTACCGCCTTGACTCTGGCACGACGGTGACCAGGCGGGTCTCGGCGGTGCTCGCTCAGGATGACAACGGCGAGCAGTCCTGGAGGGTCGCGCTCAGCCAGCAGCTGCAGGGTGCAGGTACCGTGGCGGTGACGTGAGTCGACAGGCCGGGAAGACGTGGACCCGCGAGGTCCTCATCACCAACGCCTACGGTCGTCAGGTCAAGCTGCAGGTCAAACGCGACGGCGGGTGGAAGACCATCCAGACCAAGCGCGCGGACGATACGCGTCTCGACACGGTGGTCTTCCGATTCAAGGGCGGCGACGACACCTGGTACGCGAATGATCACAACCGCTACCTGTTCAGGGTCGTGGTCGGCGGCACGCGAGCGATCGCGCCCACGCAGTCGAAGGCCCTGGTCGTCAAGCCGACGATGCGGTATCGCGCGGCCAGCGGATACCTCCAACCGGTGACCAGGATCCGTGCGGTCGACGGTGGATACGCGCTGACCCCCGGGAGGAACGGCAACAAGGTCAAGCTGGTCCAGCGCGCGCTTGGCATGGGAAGCCGGTGGGAGACGATGGACTCCGCGACGGTGGCTCGGGTCAAGGCGTTTCAGCACAGCCACGGCCTTCGTGCGACGGGTACCGTGAACAGGGCCACATGGCTCGCGCTGGGCTTGAGCTCGCGCTCCTGGACCTCGGTAGGCGGCTACACGCATGAGGTGGTCGCGGACCGCTCGGCGACCAGGCGCGAGCGCATCGAGATCATGATCGACACCGCCCTGGAGTACGTGGGCTCCGACTACGTGTGGGGCGGTGCGGGGACCCCGGGTCAAGGGGCGGACTGCTCGGGCATGGTCATGCAGGCTCTCTATGCGGCAGGCATGCCCACAGGCAGGACGAACGTCGCACGTCACTCGCTGAGCGGCTTCCGGTCCACTCGAGCCCTCTACGCCTCGAACTTCAAGCACGTGCCCTTCTCGCACGCCAAGCGCGGCGACCTGGTGTTCTTCACGGGCAACGGCGGAACGTATCGCGGGATCACTCACATGGGCATCTATCTGGGCGATGGAAAGATGATCGATCTCTCCACGTCCCGTGGCACCGCGCAGGTGCGTTCGGTGCACGTGCTGGACCCGTGGTTGGACATCGTTCCCCAGGCGGTGCGGGTCTTCTCCTGAGGCGGGACGGTGCTCGTGCCGTCCCGGAGTCTCGGTCACCAGCATGGCATCGGGTGCCTACAATGGACCGGCTGTGCGTGCACCGAGTGTCAGACGGTGCGCGTGCCGCTGGGGGAGCAGGCCTGAGGGAGGCAGCAGTGAGTTCCGACATTCTCGTCGGCAAGACGGCGGAAGGTGAATCTTCGATGGACGCCGGCGGCAAGGGCGCCGCAGCGATCGTTCGCGACCGCGACACGGATGACGCGCGCGGTGGCAACGCGCAGCAGAAGCCGCGCCGCCGTCGCCGTCAGTGGGGCGCCGAGCGTCCCCGGCCGCCGCTCCCGATGCAGGAGAAGCGAGCGGGGATGGGTGCCACCTGGATGGGTGGGCTCGGGATGGCGGTCACCGTCGTCGCCTGGTTCGTCTACCTGATCCAGGTCCTGATCATGCGCTTCATCGACGACGGGGTCCACGACTCCCGCCTGGTCGTGGGCACGATCGCCTACGCCACGATCGTCAGCCTCCTGCTGCTCAGCGCCTTCATGTACCTGCTGGCTCGTCAGGGAGCCCTGTACAGGACGCGACTGCACGCGCGTGTGCCGCGCGCGGAGATCGATGCGTTCATGGCTCACACGCGACGCTCCCTCACCGTGCTCGTGCCGTCGTACGCCGAGGAGCCCGCCGTGGTGCGGGCGACCCTGCTGTCGGCGGCGCTCCAGGAGTACCCCGGGATGCGCATCGTCCTCCTGATCGACGACCCCCAGAACCCCAAGGACGACGCCGCTCGGGCCAGCCTGGAGGGCTGTCGCGCGCTGCCTGGCGAGATCATGGAGCTCCTGCGCGGACCCCATGAGCGGTTCCTCGCCTCGCTTGCGCGTTGCGAGGCTCGTGCGGAAGCGGCGGGAGCGAGCACGGCCGAGGACGTGCGGTCGCTCGCGTCCGACTACGTGTGGGCCGCCGGGTGGCTGCGAGAGCAGGCCGAGGCGTACCCGCGTCCGAACCACTCCGACGACTTCCTCGCGGAGGAGGTGCTCGGCGGGCTCGCTGGGGACCTCGAGCGCACCGCGGCAGCACTGTTCCAGTCGCTCGATGATGGCGCTCCGGTGCCCGCGGCGCGGCTCGTGCAGCTGTGCCGCCGTCTCGTGTGGACCTTCGACGCGACGCTCACGTCGTTCGAGCGCAAGGCTTACGCCAACCTGCCGCACGACGCGAACAAGGCGATGAACCTCAACGCGTACATGGGCCTCATGGGGCGCCGCGTGCGCGAGGTCGAGACCCGGCTCGGACTCGTCCTCAGGGACGCCGAGGAGGGTGATGAGGGCGCTGCGATCATCCCCGACAGCGATTACCTCCTGACCTTGGACGCGGACAGCGTGCTGCTGCGCGAGTACTGCCTGCGGCTGATCCACCACATGGAGATGCCCGGCAATGAGCGGATCGCGGTGATCCAGACCCCCTACTCCTCGTTCAGGGGAGCACCGACCCGCCTGGAGCGTATCGCCGCCGCGACCACCGACATCCAGCACATCCTCCACCAGGGCCTCAGCCACTACGGGGCGACCTTCTGGGTGGGTGCCAACGCCGTGATCCGCAAGGTGGCGCTCGACGACATCGTTGAGGTCTCGTACGTCCGAGGCGAGCCCGTGCGCCGCTATGTTCAGGACCACACCGTGATCGAGGACACCGAGTCGAGCATCGACCTCGTCGCGTCGGGCTGGACGCTCCACAACTACCCCGAGCGGCTGAGCTACAGCGCCACTCCGCCCGACTACGGGTCGCTCGTGGTGCAGCGCGCCCGTTGGGCCAACGGCGGGCTGCTGATCCTGCCCAAGTTCCTCCGCTTCGCACGCAAGTCGCGCAAGGAGGGAAGGCGCGTTCCGTGGGCTCACTCGATGCTGCGCTTCAACTACATGGCGTCGATCTCGTGGGCGAGCATCGGCCTGGTCCTCCTGCTCGCGTTCCCGTTCGACTCGCGCCTGCTGAGCCCCCTCGTCGTGGTCGCATCGCTGCCGTACTTCCTGGCGATGTCCTCGGACTTCAAGCGGCTGGGCTACAAGCGCACCGACATCTTCCGCGTCTACGCGTTCAACCTGATCCTGCTCCCCGTGAACCTCGCGGGAACGTTGAAGTCCCTTCAGCAGGCCGCAGCGAAGACCAAGATCGCCTTCGCGCGCACTCCCAAGGTGGAGGGGCGCACCGCGACGCCCGCGCTCTACGTGCTGGCCGCCTACCTCATCGCCGCCTTCTCGTTCTACACGCTCGCGTACGACGTGCGGACGGAGAACTGGGCCAACGGAGCCTTCGCGCTCTTCAACGGCGTCCTGACGGTCTACGCGATCATCGCGTTCATCGGCCTGAGGCACTCGATCATCGACGTGCTGCTCGGATTCGCGCACTGGGTGCGGGTGCCCGCGCAGCCCCGCCGGACCAAGGACACCGTGCAGGCCGAGCCTGAGCCGGACTGGGAGGCCGTCCTGTACTTCGGGCCTGACCACGAGCCCCACTCGGATGGGATGCCGGCGCAGCATGCCGCGCCCGCGCCGCGCCGCGGCGACACCCGCGCAAGGCAGAGGAGCTGATCGTGGACCCCTCGCAGCGCACCTCCATGCCCTCTGACGACCCCACCCAGGGGAGGACCCGATGACCGCCCAGGCCGCACCCCGCACCCGAGTCTCGTTCCTGCGGGTGGGCGTCGCGCTCGGCTGCGCCGCCGCCGTCGGCTGGGGCGGGTACCGGGCGTTCGCCGATGTGCTCGCGGCGCCGGTGGACACCGACGTGGCGACCTTCGCGGCCTACGTCGACGCCACGGTGACGCCGACCTACTCGTTCGGCACGCCCTCCGGCCCGTCGGAGGAGAACATCGTCCTGTCCTTCGTGGTCGCGGGCGACGACTCGTGCACCCCCATGTGGGGCGGCGCCTACACCCTGGACGATGCGGCCGACGACCTCGATCTGGAGCGTCGCATCTCGCAGCTGCGCAGCACCGGCGGCGACGTCAGCGTGTCGTTCGGAGGCCAGGCCGGGACCGAGCTCGCGGTGTCGTGCACCGACACGACGACCCTCGCGGCGTCCTACGCCGAGGTCGTGGACCGCTACGACCTCTCAAGCATCGACCTCGACATCGAGGGCACGACGCTGACCGACACCGCGGCCGGTGAACGCCGGGCGGAGGCGATCAAGACCGTGCAGGACGACGCCGCCGCGTCGGGCGAATCGCTCGACGTGTGGCTCACCCTCCCCGTCGCCGAGACGGGGCTCACCGCCGACGGCCTCGCCGTCGTCGAGCAGATGCTTGAGGCCGGCGTGGACCTGGCGGGCGTCAACGGCATGACGATGGACTTCGGCACCGACCTGTCGGGCTATGAGGCGTACTCCGACGTGGTCGTCGCCGCGACACAGGCGCTTCACGATCAGATCGAGCAGGCCTACGCGGACCAGAGCATCGGCCTCGGTGATCTCGAGGCCTGGGACAAGGTCGGGATCACCCCGATGATCGGCCAGAACGACATCGAGGACGAGGTGTTCACCCTCGAGGACGCTGCGGCCGTGAACGAGTTCGCGAAGAGCAACGGCGTCGGCAGGGTGTCGATGTGGTCGCTCAACAGGGACTCCACCTGCACGAGCCCCCTGCCCACCGAGCTCTCGGTCGTGCAGACCGACTGCAGCGGCATCGATCAGGACGGACAGTCGTTCGCCGAGATCCTCTCCGACGGGCTCGAGGGGGCGTCCTCGACGTCCTCCACCGCGACGACAGACGAGGCCTCGGCCTCCGCGACCGCCTCCGCGAGCGCGAGCGCGTCTGCGACCGCCACCGACGATGACGAGGACGACCCGGCTTCGAGCCCCTACCCGATCTGGGACGCCATGGGTGAGTACCCCGCGGGCACCAAGATCGTCTGGCATCACTACGTCTACGAGGCGCGGTACTGGACCAGCGGCTTCGCACCCGACACCGAGGTGGACAACGCCGCGGACTCCCCGTGGGAGCTGATCGGGCCGGTGCTCGAGGGCGACACGCCTGAGCCTCTCGCCACCGTCGCCGCGGGCACCTATCCCGAATGGGATGAGGAGGAGGCCTACTCCGCGGGCGACCGCGTGGTGGTCGACGACGTCCCCTACGAGGCGAAGTGGTGGAACCAGGGCCAGGAGCCCGGGACCACGGTGTCCGGCGGCAATCCCTGGGTGCTCGTCATCCCCGAGTAGTGGCAACGCCGGCCGCGCCCTGGTTCTGCGGAGCCGGGCGCGGTTCGCGTGGTTCATTCGCGTGGCTCAGCAGAGCAGCGCGCGCTCGGCGACCGCACGCCATGGCGTGCTAGGCGCTGACGTCTTGTGACAGCAGAAGGCACGCGCCCCAGGAGTCTCCCTCAGGGGCGCGTGCGAAGGCTCCGGTCAGGGCCCTGACGGTCAGGCGAGTGCGAGCCTGCGCCTCGCCACGGCGGCGACCTCGTGGTTGCTGTAGTTCGTGAAGACCTCGACGAGGCTGTCGGGCAGGTTCGGATTGATCAGCAGCGCGGACAGCACGGTCGGATGACGCTCGGCCTTGACGACCTCGATCAGGGTCTCGGACGCGGTGCTCGGGTTCTGCGCGGCCCACCAGCGGATGTCCGCGTCGGGATCGAAGGAGAGCTCGTGCAGCGTCTCGGCGGGGGTGTTGATGTTGGACGCCTGAAGAAGGCGGTTGACGCCCTCGGTGCCCTTCGCGATGTCGCCGGCCACGTCGTCGAGCACCTTCGCGACGTCGCTGTGGTCGGCCCGGTACTGCTCGGAGACCTCGCGGACATAGTTGGAGAGCTCGCGGGCCTCCTCGGCGCGGGCCATCACCTCGAGCGTCGTGGGCGAGTCCGGGTCGCGGATCTCCATGCGGATGGTGAGGGCGAGGTGGCGCAGCGTCTCCGCCATGAGGAACGCGGGGTGCTGAGCGTCGCCATCGGCCTCGGCGCGGAGCTCGCCCTCGGACCTGCCGATGACGGCCAGGGCCTGAGCGATGGCCTCCATGCGGCCGTCCTGGTGCGCCTGCTCGAGCTGAGCGGACAGCGCGGCGTCCTCCTCATGCGCGCGGGCGGATGCGTCCATGCTGAGCACGCCTTCGGCGAGCATCACCAGATCGCACTGCACGCCCGAGCGACACGAGTCGCAGTAGTGGTTCTGAAGCGCGATCGTCGCGGCTGCGGCGAGTCGAGCGCGATCCTGCGGGCGTGCGTCTGCTCCCGCCGGAGCGGTGGCCCTGGAGGCCGAGTCACGGTTCAACACGTGGTGAGCCCTTTCCCTGCGTCGGTGCTGCGAAGTGACCGAGAGGACGGTCGTCATGGCCCCCATCGGCCATCCGTCGGCATGCGTGAGGGTTCGCGGCGCGCCCGTTCGGCAATCTGAGAAGTGCCTTCGGTAGCGTGGGCGCATGACGGAGCAACGACGGGCGCGGCTCACAGGCGAAGGCGCCGGTGCGCTCCTGAGGGAGGCCTTGGGCGCGGCGGGTCGCTCGCTCGACGCCTGGGCCGTCGACGCGGTGCACGACCGGCCGGGCGCGGAGACCTCGGTGTCGTACGACGTCATGGTCGACGGGAGCCATCGTTACCTCGTGGCGTCCACCGTGGAGCTGCCGCGCGGCTCTCATCCTGGCGTGATGACCGTGGGTGCGGGTGCGGACGAGGTGCACGTCTGGGAGCATCCGGTGGATCCTCATCTGCCCGCGCTCGCCGAGGCCTGCGACCCTGTCGCGCTCGGACGGGCCATGTCGGCGGCTCTCGGCCGGTCTGTCGAGGTGCGCGGCATGCGCGTGCTCGTCCTTCGGCCGTTGCGCCGCGCGGTGCTGCGGATCGAGTCGACGTTGGCGCACGCGGAGCCGAGCGCTCCGCCCGACGTCCATTTCGTGAAGGTCGTGGGCCCGAGCATGGCGGAGGACGTCGCTCAGCGGTACGCGCTGAGTCCTCACGCGCCGCGTGCCTGGGTGCTGGGCGACGGTCTCGTCCTGCTCGACGCCGCGCGTGGACGTCCGCTCACCGAGCACCTGTACGACCCCGCCGGTCGGGTGCTGCACCCGCCCGTCGTCCCTCCCGAGGCCGTGATGGGCGCCCTCACGGCGCTGTCCCCGCGAGCGCTCGAGCTTCCCGGGCGCCCGGCCTGGACGGATCGGCTCCCGCAGTATGCGGCGCAGGCCCGTCTGCGGGGGCTGCCGTGGGCGGACGAGATCGAGGACCTCGTCGCGGACCGTCTGCGACGAGGCGAGACCGGCCCCGTCGTCCCCGTGCACGGGGATCTCCACGCGGCCAATCTGTTCCTCGCCCCAGGCCCCGAGGGGCTCACCGCCTCCGCGCTCATCGACCTCGACACCGCGGGACCCGGGTACCTGGTCGACGACGTCGCATGCCTCCTGGCGCACATGCTCACGCTTCCGACATTCAGCCCTCACGGCTACCGTCACGTCCCCGACGTGCACTTCGCGCTCGTCAAGGGGATGCTTCCCTACGTGGACGCCAATCAGCTAGCGGGTCGTACCGCGGCGGTCCTCGTCTCGCTCGCGGCGGGCGCGGCGAATCTGGAGCACGCTGAGGCGTGGATGCATCAGGCCGCGCGGGCCGCGGCCTCATGACCGCGATGAGCATGGACGGCGCCGACGGGCTCAGGCGCGTGCGCAAGGTGGCGGAGACCCTGGATGAGTCGCAGCGGCTCGAGCGAGGGCCCGAGTACAGGGTGGACCTGGAGCGGATCAGGTTCTCTCCGTACTTCTCGCGGATGTCGGCCGTGACCCAGGTGATCTCGCAGTCCGGCGCGGGGCTCGCGGTCCACAATCGCCTGACCCACACCGTGAAGGTGACGGCCGTCGCGCGGGCGATCGCGGTGTCTCTGGCCGCGGACACGGGGGAGCGGGGCCAGGTCGTCGCTCGTCTCGGGGGCTGCGACCCGGTCGTCGTCCAGGCCGCCGCGAGCGCGCACGACCTGGGGCACCCGCCGTTCGGGCACCTCGGTGAGCAGACGCTCGATCGCCTGGCCAGGGACCGGTTCGGGCTCGAGGAGGGGTTCGAGGGCAACGCGCAGTCGTTCCGCATCCTCACGAGGCTCGATGAGTACGATCGCGCGGGCGCGGGGCTCAACCTGACGGCAGCGGTGCGCGCGGCCGTGCTGAAGTATCCATGGGACCGGGCCGAGGGCGACAGATGGTCGGGCGGAGCCGAGCGTCCACGGGGGCTGACTCCCCGCGTCCCTGGTGAGGGCGCCCCGAAGTTCTCGGCGTACACGCTCGACCTCGACGACTTCGAGGAGGCTCGCGCTGCCTACCCCGCGATCGCCGCGCGTCAGCAGACCGTCGAATGCTCGGTCATGGACATCGCTGACGACATCGCCTACTCGCTGCACGATCTGGACGACTTCTACAGGGCGTCGCTGCTGGGTCACGCCGCGGTCTCGACGGAGTTCCGGACCTGGAGGGCCGAGCGGGTCGCGCTGTCGCAGCTCCCCGCCGCGACGCTCGCGGCGACCTCGCGCGCGCCGGGGCGCGGGCTCGAGGCGCTGAGGCGCCGCCTGCTCGCGAAGGATGCCTGGATCGCGCAGGACGATGCGTTCGGCGACTCGGTCGCTCGGATCCAGGAGGACGTGGTCGACGGGCTGCTCGCCGTCCCGTTCGACGGCTCTCTCGACGCGGACCGCGCGCTCGCGGTGTTCATGTCCGGCTGGGTGTCGCGCCTGCAGCGCTCGATCATCGTGATGGAGGAGCCGCCGATCCGATCCGGGCACGTCAGCCTCGACACCGCTGCGTGGCACGACGTCGCGGTGCTCAAGTTCCTGCAGGAACGCTTCGTGCTGCATCGTCCGGACCTCGCCGTCTATCAGCGCGGTCAGGCGAGCGTCATCGAACGCCTCGTCGAGGCGCTCGCAGCGTGGCTCGACGATCCGCGGGACGTGCACCGCGCGCCGCGTCGTCTCCTCGACCTCGTCGGCCTCGCGGAGCTCGACTACCGCGAGGCTGCGATCGGGCTCGACCTGAGCCGGGATCGCGTCCATGCGCTGGCGATCGGCAGGGGAGTGATCGACTACATCGCCTCGCTCACCGATGCGCAGGCGCGAGCGCTCGCGGGGCTCGTGTCGGGCTCCTCCGAGCGGCTGTGGGACGGCGGTCAGGTCCTCTAGGCCCTACGCGCGCCCCGGATGAGAGCTCTCTCATCCTGCGCTCCCTTTGCTCTCAGCCTGGCGTCGCATCGTTGACGTGTCAGCAGAAGCACACCGACGGCGACGCGAGGAGATGGCGATCATGAGGGTGCAAGGGAAGGCTGGATGGATGATCGCAGGTGCGATGGGCACCTTGGCGATCGGAGGAGTGGCGTTCGCGAGCTCGGTGCCGTTGCCGATCTTCTCGGGAGGCTCGGACGAGCAGACCGTGGACCAGGGCGTCGACCCGGCGGCGGACGCGGAGGCGGTGCAGCCGAGAGACACCGAGGTCAGGGACGTCCAGGGCGACGATTCACCGGACGGTGAGATCGGCCCGGTGACCGCTGACGACGGCTCCGACGACTCCTCGGACTCGGACGGGCTGCTCACGGTGGTCAAGGACGACTCCCCGGACGACGAGACCGAGGACGTGAACGACGACTCGGGCGACGACGCGAACGACGATTCGTCGAGCGGCTCCTCCCGGGAGTCGCAGGGCTACGGCGCATCGTCCGGCGGCGGCTCGTCGCACACGGAGAAGTCCTCTGAGGCGGAGCACGGGACCGAGGTCGAGGCTGAGGACGACTCGTCGGACGACTCGAGCGACCACGAGTCCACCCACGAATCGACGCATTCGTCGACGCATGAGTCGTCGTCCGGCTCCGAGTCGGAGACGGAGGTCGAGTCCGAGCGCGAGACCGAGGTCGAATCGGAGGACGAGGTCGAGGTGGAGCACGAGGACGAGGTCGAGGTCGAGCACGAGGACGAGACCGACTCGTAGGCCATGCCCCCTGAGGTCGCGCCGATCAGCGACGCGGGCGTCGGCTACCGGCTCTGAGCGAGCCGGTAGCCGGCGCCTCGCACCGTCTGGATCCGGTCGGCTCCGAGCTTCCTGCGCAGGTAGCGGACGTACACCTCGACGACATTGGAGCCGGGGTCGAAGTCGTATCCCCATACCCGCGAGAGGAGCTGCTCTCGGCTCAGCACGCGACCGGGGCTGGCGAGCAGCGCCGCGAGGAGTCCGAACTCTCGGGATGACAGCTCGACGGGGGAGCCGTCGACCGTCACCGTGCGGGTGAGCGGGTCGAGGACGACGCCCTCATGCACGAGCGTCGCTGAGTCCGCTGACCTCGGGGTGTCGCGCAGGCGAAGACGGACCCTTGCCAGGAGCTCCTCGAACCGGAACGGCTTGCCGAGATAGTCGTCCGCGCCCGACTCGAGGCTCGCGACCGTGTCCTCCACCGACGTGCGTGCGGTGAGGATGATGACGGGCGCCCGGCTCCCGGAGCCCCGCAGGCGCTCGAGGACGGCGTACCCGTCCATGTCGGGGAGCCCGATGTCCAGGATCACCAGGTCGCAGTCCGGGGACATGGCGAGCTCGAAGCCGTCGCGACCGGATGCCGCGCGGGACGTCGTGAACCCGGCCGCCGCGAGCCCCTTGGCCACGAACGATGCGATGCGGTCCTCGTCCTCGATGATCACGATCCGGCTCATGACTGCTGTCCTTCGTCGGTGGGCTCACCCACGGGCAGGACCAAGGTGAGGGTGGATCCCTCGCCAGGCGTCGATTCGACGTCGACGGTGCCGCCGTGGGCCTGGGCGATCGCGGAGACGATCGCGAGGCCCAGGCCGATGCCCTCGTTGCGTCGTCCCTGCGAGTAGCGCTCGAAGAGATGGGGGAGCAGCTCGGGCTCGATCCCGCGGCCGCGGTCCCGCACCCACAGTCGCACGGTGTCCCCGTCGACGCTGCTGCCGATTCCGATGTCGGAACCGTCAGGGGAGAACCTCACAGCGTTGGACGCGAGCTGGAGGAGGGCCTGCGCGAGGCGCTGCTCGTCGACGACGATCGTCCCCGACGCGCACTCGTCGAGCACCCACTCCCTGTCCCCGAGCGCGCGAGCCCTGGTGAGCACCGACTCCGTGAGGTGCTCGAGATCGACGGGGGCCGGCCGCACGAATCCGGGCCGGTCGGACTTCGCGAGCGTCATGAGGTCCTCGACGAGACGGCTCATGCGGTCCAGCTCGTCGAGGCCGACCTCGCGCGCCTCGGCTGCGTCGGCGGAGTCGTCCGGGTCCATGAGCTCGAGGTGACCCCGCACGACGGTGATGGGCGTCCGCAGCTCGTGGCTGACGTCGTCGAGGAGCGCGGTGTGGGAGGCGAAGGCCGCCTCGATCCTGCCGAGCATCTCGTTCACGGCCTCCGTCATGTCGGCGAGGTCATCGTTGCCGGTCACGGGGATGCGCTCGGACAGGTCGTCGCGGCCGATCTCGCGTGCTGTGCCGGCGAGCACGCGCACGGGCCTCAGCAGGCGTCCCGCGATGCTCCACGCGGCGACGCTCACGAGCACGAAGCAGCCGAGGGCGACCCACGCGTAGATGCTGAACGCCCGGTTGAAGCGCGCGAGCTCCGCGACCTCGTCGTAAGCCCGCACCTCGGCCGCCACCTCACCGTCGGCGACCACGCCGGAGTCGGCGCCCACGACCAGGCTGCCGTCGGCCGTGGCATGCGCGGGAGTGACGGCGACGCGGTACGTCGTCACGTCCGTCTCGATGCGCACGATCGACTGGTCCGTCGCGAGCGTCAGCGGGGCGATGGCGGCGAGCAGCTCCGCGTCGCTCTCCAGGGTGAGCGGCGCATCGTCCACGACGTACGCGAGCTCGCCGTCGACGAAGCCGACGATGCCCTCATGGGGCTCGGGGATGGTGCGTTCGAGCGAGGCTCGCAGCGCCTCGCGTGGGGACGCGAACGCCTCGCCGGTCGTCGGGTCGACGCCGTCCTCGACGAACTGGACGAACTCCTCGGCGTCGGAGGTGATGTCCTCGTCGATCCGTGCCTTGATCTCCGAGTCCTGGATGCGCTCGGCTATGAGGCCCGAGACGAGCAGCGCCGCTGCGGCGAGGAACATCATGGACGCGACGATGCGCGTGCGCACGTTCACGGTGCGCAGCGACAGCGTCCTCGTCGACATGGCTGCTCCCTCAGCATCCTGGTTCCAGGCTACCGAATCGGCCGTCGAGAGGGCCTGGGGTGACGATCAAGCGCGTTCCCGCGTGCCGTGGCGGTGCGTGCGCGTGGCCCGGGGTCGGTAGCATCGTGTCGGTAACTCTCACGCCCACGCATCAAGGAGCACGAACGTGTCCAGCCTCATCGCGACCATCGACGGCATCGAGCGAGAGCTCGCGGCCGGGACGACGGGGTCGGACCTCTTCGGAGAAGCCAGGGACGTGCTCGTCATGCGCGTCGACGGCGCGCTGTGGGACCTCGCTCGCGAGGTTCCGGCGGGCGCGACGGTGGAGGCAGTGACCATCGCCGAGCCCGATGGGCTCATGGTGCTCCGTCACTCGACCGCGCACGTGCTCGCGCAGGCGGTTCAGCAGGTCAACCCGGACGCGAAGCTCGGCGTGGGCCCGCCCATCGAGAACGGCTTCTACTACGACTTCGACGTCGAGACCCCGTTCACCCCCGAGGACCTCAAGGCTCTCGAGAAGGCGATGCAGCGCATCGTCAAGGAGGGGCAGTCCTTCGTGCGGCGCGAGGTCACCCGCGACGAGGCTCTCGCCGAGCTCGCGCACGAGCCGTACAAGTGCGAGCTGCTCAATCACGAGGCCGGCGCCGCTGAGGGCGCGTCGGTCGAGATCGGCGATGGTGACATCACGATCTACGACAACGTGCGCAGGAACGGCGATCGCGCGTGGGGCGACCTGTGCCGTGGCCCGCACGTCCCGACCACCAAGGTGCTCGCGAACGGCTGGTCGCTCATGCGCTCGGCCGCCGCGTACTGGAAGGGCTCGGAGAAGAACCCGCAGCTCCAGCGCGTTTACGGCACCGCGTGGCCCACCAAGGAGGAGCTCGTCGCGTACAAGGACCGCCTGGCCGAGGCCGAGCGCCGCGACCATCGCAAGCTCGGCGCAGAGCTCGACCTGTACTCGTTCCCCGAGGAGATCGGCTCCGGCATGGTGGTGTTCCACCCGCGCGGAGGCGTCATCAAGCGCGAGATGGAGGACTACGTCCGCCAGCGTCACATCGAGGAGGGCTTCGAGTACGTCTCGACCCCGCACATCTCGAAGGACGCGCTGTTCTACACCTCGGGCCACCTGCCCTACTACAAGGGCACGATGTTCCCGCCGATGCACGTCGACGAGGAGATCGACGAGCAGGGCAACGTCACCAAGCAGGGCCAGGAGTACTTCCTCAAGGCCATGAACTGCCCCATGCACAACCTGATCTTCCGCTCGCGCGGGCGCTCGTATCGCGAGCTGCCCCTGCGCTTCTTCGAGTTCGGCTCGGTCTACCGCTACGAGAAGTCGGGCGTCGTCCACGGCCTGACCCGCGTGCGGGCCATGACGCAGGACGACTCGCACTCGTACGTCACCCCCGAGCAGGCGGGCGCGGAGATCGAGCACCTCCTGAGGTTCGTCACCGGGCTGCTCGAGGACTTCGGGCTGACCGACTACTACTTCGAGCTGTCCACCCGCGACACCGAGGGCGACAAGAAGGACAAGTTCATCGGCTCGGACGAGCAGTGGGAGTCCGCCACGGAGGTGCTGCGCTCCACCGCGGCGAGCTTCGGCCTCGAGCCCGTGCTCGACCCGGGCGGCGCCGCGTTCTACGGTCCCAAGATCTCCGTCCAGGCCAAGGACGCGATCGGGCGCACCTGGCAGATGTCGACCATCCAGTACGACTTCAACCAGCCCGAGCGCTTCGGCCTCGAGTACACGGCCGCCGACGGCTCGCGCCAGCAGCCGGTCATGATCCACTCGGCGAAGTTCGGCTCGATCGAGCGCTTCCTTGGCGTGCTCGTCGAGCACTACGCGGGCGCGTTCCCCGTGTGGCTCGCTCCCGTCCAGGTGCGCTGCGTGCCCGTGGCCGAGCCCTTCAACGACTACCTCCACGAGGTCGCCGCGAAGCTGCGCGCGCAGGGCGTGCGGGTCGAGGTCGACGACTCCGACGAGCGCTTCCCCAAGAAGATCCGCACCGCCTCGAAGGAGAAGGTGCCCTACGTGCTCATCGCCGGCGGCGAGGACGCCGAGGCGGGCGCCGTGTCGTTCCGCTTCCGTGACGGAAGCCAGGACAACCAGGTTCCCGTGGACGAGGCCGTCGCGCGCATCGTCCAGGCGATCAAGGACAAGGCGCAGGTCTGACGATGCCCGAGGTGGTCGACTCCGAGACGATGGGTGGGGAGCCCGACGGCTTCGAGCGTCTGTGGACGCCGCACCGGATGGCGTACATCACCCACTCCTCTGAGCGATCGCGAATCGAAGGGGACAGCGACTGCCCGCTGTGCAAGAAGGTCACGGATGACGACCGCGCGCACCTCGTCGTCCACCGGGGGCAGACGTGCTACGTGGTGCTCAACCTGTTCCCCTACAACCCCGGGCACCTCATGATCTGCCCCTATCGGCACATCGGCTGGTACACGCAGGCGACCGTCGAGGAGCGCGCCGAGATCGCGGAGCTCACCGCCGAGGCGATGGGCGTGCTCCAGGCGCTGAGCGGCACCCAGGGCTTCAACATCGGCATGAACCAGGGCGTCCCGGGGGGAGCAGGCATCTCCGAGCACCTGCACCAGCACGTCGTGCCCCGGTGGACCGGCGACGCGAACTTCCTGCCCATCATCGGACGCACCAAGGCCGTTCCCGAGCTGCTGGATGACACCTGGCAGCGCGTGAGCGAGGCCTGGGCCGCGCGCCGCTGAGCCCCCGACCACGACCCACGACCGCTCCTGAGAAGAAAGGCAACGATGCTCTCGAGCCTGCGGCCGCTGATGGCCAAGATCTGGCAGGCCCCCGCCAAGGCGCTGCTCGGCGCGGGGATCCACCCGAACACCGTGACGATCATCGGCACGATCGGAGTCGTCCTCGGCGCGGCGCTGTTCTTCCCCCGGGGCGGAACGAGCCTCGCCTGGGGTGTGCTCGTCATCGGGATCTTCGTGATGACCGACATGCTCGACGGGACGATGGCGCGGCTGTCCGGCAAGACGTCGCGCCTGGGCGCGTTCCTCGACTCGACCCTCGACCGGGTCGCGGACGCTGCGATCTTCGGCGCGCTCGCGTGGACGTTCAGGGACGACACGTGGACGGGCCTGGGAGCGCTCCTGTGCCTCGCGATCGGCTCGTTCGTCCCCTACGCGCGTGCGAAGGCCGAGAGCCTCGGCGTGGAGGCGGCGGTCGGCATCGCGGAGCGGTCGGATCGGCTCGTGCTCGGCCTCGGCGCGACCCTCGCCGTGGGCCTCGGAGCCCCGCTGTGGGTCCTCACGATCGTGCTGTGGCTGCTCGCGGCCGCCGCCGCGATCACCGTGGGGCAGCGCACGTGGCGCGTCGTCCTGGCCAATCGCGAGGACCTGGCCGAGACGCAGGACCACCACCGCGACTCGCTCGACTACCAGCATCACCCGGACGATGCGCCGGGACGTCCGCACGCCGAGGCCGCCCGGCATGAGGACGGCTCGGGCGACGGGGAGACCTCCGCCGCTCGATGAACGCCTTCCTGTTCGCCTGGCGCGCCTCGCGCTGGCTGCCGGCCAGCATCGTCCGGGCTCTCGCATGGGCGCTTGCGATGCTCGGCTGGGCGACCCATGCCAAGGCGACGCGGCGGCTCGAGGACAACCTCGCGCGCGTGACCGGGGCCGACGGGCGTGCGCTCAGGCGGCTGTCGCGGCGCGGGCTGGCGTCCGTGGCCCGCTACTACGCCGAGGTGCTCGAGATGAGCCGCCTCGACGCCCGCACCGTGGACGCGCGCGTGCGCTGCGAGCTGTCGGAGGAGACGCGCGGGGTCTTCGCGGGAGACGACGCCGCCATCGCGGTGCTCGGACACTACGGCAACTGGGACCTGGTCGGCTCCTACGCGTCGCGTCACCTGATGCCCGTCACCGCGGTCGCCGAGGTGCTCAAGCCTCAGGAGGTGTTCGAGGAGTTCGTTGCGCTGCGCGCGAGGCACGGCATGCGGATCCTCGGTCATGAGGGCGGCGCGACCTTCCGATCGCTCATCCGCATCGCGCGGGCGGAGCGACAGCTCGTGTGCCTCGTCGCGGACCGCGACCTGTCCGGGTCGGGCGTGGCGGTGGCGATGTGGGGCAGCTCGGTACGGGTCGCGCCGGGTCCCGCCGCCCTGGCGGCCGCGACGGGCCGGGTGATCCTGCCGGCCTTCGTCAGGTACGAGCGGCTTCACGGCGCGCGGCGCCGGGCCGCGCGCTCGCGCTGGGGTACCGTGCTCTCGTTCGGGCCGGTGATCGATCCGGCCCGGTTCGAGGGAGAGCAGCGGGTGGAGCAGATGACTCAGGAGTGGGCATCGTCGCTCGCCGACTTCGTGGCGGCCCATCCGGAGGACTGGCACATGCTGCAGCGCTTCGGCTGGGTGGAGGACGCGTGACATGCGCATCGGCATCGTCTGCCCGTACTCCCTCGATCGCCCCGGCGGGGTCCAGCTCCATGTGATGGACCTCGCGCAGGCGCTGCTCGCGCGCGGCCACTTCGTGTCGGTCCTCGCGCCCTCGGCGCCGAACACTCCCGTGCCCGGCTACGTGACGAGCACAGGACGCTCCATCCCGGTCCCGTACAACGGCTCGACCGCGCGCCTGTCCTTCGGGCTGCTCACGGCCGCCCGCGTGCGCAAGTGGCTGCGCGAGGGCAGGTTCGACGTCGTCCACCTGCACGAGCCGGGCGCGCCTTCGATCTCCGTCATCGCGATGTGGGCGAGGCTCGGTCCCACCGTCGCGACCTTCCACACCTCGAACGACGACTCGGCGCTCATGCGCATCGGCCGCCCCTTCATCAAGCCCGGCTATCAGGAGCTCGACGCGCGGATCGCCGTCTCGCCCTCGGCCGCGCGCACGATCGAGCAGCACCTCGGCGTCGAGGCGACGCACATCATCCCGAATGGCGTGGATACCAGCACCTACGTCTCGGCCGTCCCGCGTGAGCAGTGGCGCGGGACGTCGGCGGAGCCCACGATCGGCATCCTCGGCCGCATGGACGAGCCGCGCAAGGGCCTGGACACGTTCCTCGGAGCGATCGCGCACGTGCGGGCGGAGATCCCCGGCGCGCGCTTCCTGGTCGCGGGCCGCTACGCCGAGCGCACCGCCGAGCGCATCCGACGCGCGGGCGGCACCTCGATCGGCCCGCTCGACGAGAAGGACAAGGAGCGCTTCATGTCCTCGGTGGACGTGTACGTCGCGCCGAACACCGGGGGAGAGAGCTTCGGCATCGTCCTCGTGGAGGCGATGGCCGCGGGCGCCGCGGTCGTCGCGAGCGATCTGACCGCGTTCCAGGACGTGGGCACCGCGGGCGACGGCGAGCTCGCCGTGAGGCTGTTCCCCGTGGGCGACTCGGAGTACCTCGCTGGCGAGCTCGTGTCGCTCATCCGGGACGGCAACGCCCGCCGCAGGCTCGCGCGCCGCGGACAGGCGCTCGCTGGCACCTTCGATTGGCTCCAAGTCGTCCCGAGGGTCGAGGAGACCTACCTCGACGCCATTAGACTTGACGCCGAACTGAGTCCCCAGTCGGCGAAGGAAGAAGACAGAGCATGAGCGAAGCCACCACTGCCCCCCAGGTCGGAACCGACCTCGTCAAGCGCGGCATGGCCGACATGCTCAAGGGCGGCGTGATCATGGACGTCGTCACCCCCGAGCAGGCGAAGATCGCCGAGGACGCCGGCGCGGTGGCCGTCATGGCCCTCGAGCGCGTCCCCGCGGACATCCGCGCGCAGGGCGGCGTGTCCCGCATGAGCGACCCGGACATGATCCAGGGCATCATCGACACCGTCTCGATCCCCGTGATGGCGAAGGCCCGCATCGGCCACTTCGTCGAGGCGCAGGTGCTCGAGAGCCTCGGCGTCGACTACATCGACGAGTCCGAGGTGCTCACCCCGGCCGACTACACGCACCACATCGACAAGTGGAACTACACGGTTCCCTTCGTCTGCGGGGCGACCAACCTGGGCGAGGCGCTGCGCCGCATCTCCGAGGGCGCGGCGATGATCCGCTCGAAGGGCGAGGCCGGCACGGGCGACGTCTCGAACGCGACCACCCACATGCGCAAGATCCGCGCTGAGATCAAGGCGCTGACCGCGATGCCCGAGGACGAGCTGTACGTCGCCGCCAAGGAGCTTCAGGCGCCGCTGCCGCTCGTTCAGGAGATCGCCAAGACCGGCAAGCTGCCCGTCGTGCTGTTCACCGCGGGCGGCATCGCCACCCCGGCCGACGCCGCGATGATGATGCAGCTCGGCGCCGAGGGCGTTTTCGTGGGCTCCGGCATCTTCAAGTCCGGCGACCCCGCGACGCGCGCCAAGGCGATCGTCAAGGCGACGACCTTCTACGACGACCCGGCGGTCATCGCCGAGGTGTCGCGAGGCCTCGGCGAGGCGATGGTCGGCATCAACGTCGACGAGATCCCCGAGCCCCACCGCCTGGCCGAGCGCGGCTGGTGAGCATGGCACCCGAGCCCGCTGAGCGCGTCGTGCGCGAGGGGGCACGGGTGCTGGTGGTCGCGCGGGACCGGCGCATGCTGGTGCTGCGCGCGCACGACCCGCATCAGCCCTCGCGGTCGTGGTGGTTCACGCCCGGCGGCGGGCTCGAGGCGGGGGAGACCCCGGCTCAGGCGGCGGTCCGCGAGCTCGCGGAGGAGACGGGCATCGTGTGCGGCGAGCAGGAGCTCGTCGGCCCGGTGTGGGAGCGCACGGCGTTCTTCGACTTCATGAGCCGGCCCTATGTGCAGCACGAGCTGATCTACCTGCTCGAGGTCGACTCGATCGATCCGCACATCGAGCAGCGGTGGACCGCGGCGGAGCGCGACACGATCGATGAGATCGCGTGGCTCGCCGAGCATGAGCTGCGCGAGGCCGAGATCGAGGTGTTCCCGCTCAGGCTGCGCGAGTCGTGGGACGAGTTCCTCGCGTGGAACGGTGAGACGGTGAACCTGGGAGAGGTGGACGAGTGACGACGATCGGTGTGCTGGCGCTGCAGGGCGACGTGCGCGAGCACGTGCAGGCGCTCACGCGCGTCGGTGTCGAGGCCGTGGGCGTGCGCCGCCTCGCGGAGCTCGAGGCCGTCGACGGCCTGGTGATCCCCGGCGGCGAGTCGACCACGATCGACAAGCTCCTGCGCATCTTCGAGCTCCACGAGCCGCTCAAGGCGCGCCTGGCCGACGGGCTTCCGGTGCTCGGCACGTGCGCGGGCATGATCATGCTCGCGACCGACATCATCGGCGGCATCGACGGCCAGCAGACGCTCGGCGCGATCCCGATGACGGTGAGGCGCAACGCCTTCGGCCGCCAGGTCGACTCGTCCGAGGTGAAGCTCACCTGGCGCCCGGACGGCACGGACATGGACGCCACCTTCATCCGCGCTCCCTGGGTCGAGTCCTTCTCGGACGACGTCGAGGTCCTCGCGGTCGACGAGGCGCACGGGGACCGCACCGTCGCCGTGCGCCACGGCAACGCGATCGCCACGAGCTTCCACCCCGAGATCGTCGCGCCCGGCGCCACGCCCGACGATCGCGTTCACGCGCTGCTCGTCGACATCGTCGAGGGACGATGACCGTCTCGCCGTGGGAGCAGGACGTCGCCGACTTCTGGTCGCATGCGGACCGGTCGCGCGCCGCCGAGACGGTCGAGGAGGCCGAGCGGCTGTGCCTCGACGCTCCTGACGGCGCCGCGGCCCTCTACGAGCTCGCGTCGGCGCACGACTTCGTCGACGACGAGGAGGGCGCGGTGCCGCTGTACCGCCGTGCTCTCGCCGCCGGGCTCGACGGCATGCGTCGCGACGAGGCGGTGATCCAGCTCGCGAGCTCGCTGCGCAACGTCGGGAGGCCCGAGGAGGCCGTCGCGCTCCTCGAGTCCGAGCCCGTGCGCGAGGAGCTCGTTCCCGCCGCGCAGGCCTTCCTCGCCCTCGCGCTTCACGACGCGGGACGATGCGATGACGCGCTCCGCACGGCGCTCGCCGCGCTCGCCCCTTCGTTGGCGCTGTATCAGGGGGCGATCACGCGCTACGCCGACGCGATCGGCACGGACGAGGGCTGACGCAGCCGTCCGCGCTATCCGCGGTGCACGCGGGTCCGCCTCTCGCCTGCGTAGAATGGTCGGCAGTTCAAGAACCTGCGCGACGAGGAGCACACGTGTCCGGTCACTCCAAATGGGCCACCACCAAGCACAAGAAGGCGGTCATCGACGCCAAGCGCGGCAAGCTGTTCGCGAAGCTGATCAAGAACATCGAGGTCGCGGCGCGCACCGGCGGTGGTGATCCTGCCGGCAACCCGACGCTGTTCGACGCCATCCAGAAGGCGAAGAAGTCCTCGGTGCCCAACGACAACATCGACCGCGCGGTCAAGCGCGGATCGGGCGACGAGGCCGGCGGCGCGCAGTACGAGACCATCATGTACGAGGGCTACGGACCCAACGGCGTCGCGATGCTCATCGAGTGCCTCACGGACAACCGCAACCGCGCCGCGATGGAGGTCCGCACCGCGCTGACCCGCAACAACGGCACGCTCGCCGACCCGGGGTCGGTCGCGTACCTGTTCTCGCGCAAGGGCCAGGTCATCGTGCCCGCCGAGGGCACGACCGAGGATGCGCTCATGGAGGCGACGCTCGAGGCCGGCGCCGAGGAGATCGAGGACGCCGGAGAGGTCTTCGAGATCACGTCCGAGGCGACCGACGTCGTCGGTGTGCGCACCGCGCTGCAGGAGGCCGGGATCGACTATGACTCGGCCGAGGCCGTGTGGACCCCGTCCATGAAGGTCGAGCTCGACGTCGAGGGCGCCAAGAAGATGCTGCGCCTCATCGACGCGCTCGAGGACTGCGACGACGTGCAGAACGTCTACGCCAACATGGACGCCTCCGACGAGGTGCTCGAGGCGGCAGCGGCCGAGTAGCCGATGCGGGTCCTCGGCGTCGACCCGGGCCTCACCCGCTGCGGGCTCGGCGTCGTGGACGCGCTGGCGGCGCGGAGGATCGCGCTCGTCGACGTGTCCGTGGCGCGCTCGCACCCGGACGATGCGGTGCCCAGGCGGCTGCACCAGATCGCCGAGGCCGTGGAGACGATGCTCGAGACGCATCGTCCGGAGGCCGTGGCCCTGGAGCGCGTGTTCGCCCAGCACAACGTCTCGACGGTCATGGGCGTCGCCCAGGTGTCGGGCGTCGTGATGGTCGCGGCCGAGCGACGGGGGATCCCTGTCGCGCTGTACACCCCGTCCGAGGTCAAGGCCGCCGTCACCGGCGATGGCCGTGCGGGCAAGCAGCAGGTCGGCACCATGGTGACGCGGCTGCTCGGGCTCGACGAGATGCCGAGGCCGGCCGATGCTGCCGACGCGCTCGCCATCGCGATCGCGCACGCGTGGCGAGGCGGCTCGGCGCCGACGGCGTCGAAGGCCACGACGGACGCCCAACGCAGGTGGGCGGAGGCCGAGCGGGCGGCGCGTCGGCGCGGATAGGTCGGTCCCATCCCGTAGCCTCGTTCGTACATACGTTCGATGAGGAGGCCGAGTGATCGCGCAGCTGACGGGAACCGTCGCGCACGTCGGAGCGTCCGCGGTGGTGATCGACGTCGCCGGCGTCGGGTATCGCGCGCTGGCCACGCCCGCGGCGCTGTCCGAGCTCAGGACCGGACAGCACACCACGCTGCACACCCACCTCGTGGTGCGCGAGGACTCGCTCACGCTGTTCGGCTTCGCCGCGGCATCCGAGCGCGACACGTTCGAGGCGCTCCAGAACGTCCAGGGCGTCGGCCCCAAGATGGCCCTCGCGATGCTCGCCGTCCACTCGCCCGACTCGCTCGTGGCCGCCGTCCAGGCGGGCGACCAGAAGGCGCTCACGAAGGTTCCGGGCATCGGCCCCAAGGTGGCCGCGCGCCTGCTGCTCGAGCTCGGCGGCCGACTCGTGCTTCCCGAGGAAGGCGCCCCCGCATCGTCCATGGACGCGAGCGGGCAGGTCGTCGAGGCGCTCGTGGGACTGGGCTACCAGCTCAAGGCGGCCGAGAAGGCCGTCGAGGCCGTGTCCGACGGCCCCGTCGGGGAGGCCGCGGTGCCCGAGACGCTGAGGGCCGCGCTCAAGTCGCTGGGAGGATCGCGTGGCTGACGAGCTCGATGACCTGGAACGCGTCGTGAGCGCCGAGGCCGACGCGATCGAACGCTCCTCGGAGGCGGCGCTGCGCCCCCGCAATCTCGACGAGTTCGTCGGCCAGCGCACGGTGCGCGAGCAGCTCTCGCTCGTGCTGCGCGCGGCCGTCGCGCGCGGCGGAACCTCCGACCACGTGCTGTTGTCCGGCCCGCCGGGACTCGGCAAGACCACGCTCGCGATGATCATCGCGCAGGAGATGGGCTCGACGCTGCGCGTGACCTCAGGACCTGCGATCGCGCACGCGGGCGACCTCGCCGCGATCCTCAGCTCGCTCGATTCGGGCGACGTGCTGTTCATCGACGAGATCCACCGCCTCGCGCGTCCCGCCGAGGAGATGCTGTACCTCGCGATGGAGGACTTCCGCGTGGACGTCGTGGTCGGCAAGGGGCCCGGCGCCACGTCGATCCCGCTCACGCTGCCTCCGTTCACCGCCGTGGGCGCCACGACGCGCGCGGGTCTGCTTCCCGCGCCGCTGCGCGACCGCTTCGGCTTCACCGGGCACCTCGACTTCTACGAGCCCGACGAGCTCAAGGCGATCCTCGTCCGGTCCGCGGGGATGCTCGAGCTGTCGATCTCCCATGACGCGGCAGGGGAGATCGCCTCGCGCTCGCGCGGCACGCCCCGCATCGCGAACCGGCTGCTGCGCCGCGTGCGCGACTGGGCGCAGGTGCACGGCGACGGGCGCGCGACGATGGAGGCCGCGCAGGCCGCGCTCGAGGTCTACGAGGTGGACGCGATGGGCCTCGATCGGCTCGACAGGGCCGTGCTCGGCGCGCTGTGCACGCGCTTCGGTGGGGGGCCGGTCGGGCTCACCACTCTCGCGGTCGCCGTGGGCGAGGAGCCCGAGACCGTGGAGACCGTCGCCGAGCCCTTCCTGGTCCGCGAGGGGCTCATGAGCCGCAGCCCGCGCGGCCGGATCGCGACGTCGCTCGCGTGGGAGCACCTGGGACTGTCGGCGCCTGATCGACCGAGCGAGGCGACCGGGGGCTCGCGACTGTTCGACTGACGCGCTGGGGTTTTCGACTCTGGGCATTCTCAGGGCTAGACTTCCCAGGGCCCGTACGGGCGCAACAACGTTAAGGAAACCTGTGTCAACTGCAGCGAAGGCCGCGCGTCGCGCGCTCATGTGGCTGGGCATCATCCTCGTCGTGGGCTACGGAGCCCTCGCGGCGGGAGTGGTGACCGGCGCCACGACCCTTGCCCCGGGCCTTGCCCTCGACCTCGCGGGAGGTCGCCAGCTCACGCTGCAGGCGACCACCACCGACGGGTCCGAGGTGACCCAGGAGGACCTCGAGCAGGCGGTCGAGATCATCCGCAAGCGCGTCGACGCGTCCGGCACGTCCGAGGCCACGATCACGACGCAGGGCTCGAACGTCATCGTCGTGTCGCTGCCGGGCAACCCATCCGACGAGACCATCGACCTGGTCCGCCAGAGCGCCCAGCTGCAGTTCCGGCCGGTTCTCAACTACCAGTACTCCTCATGGGTCACCGAGGCCGCGGCCTCGGCGAGCGCGAGCGCGTCGGCGAGCGCCTCCGCGAGCGCGACCGCCTCGGCGTCGGCGACCGCCGACCCCACGCCCTCGGGCTCGGCCTCCGCCGCGAGCAACGTGCTGCGCGACTCGGCGTCCGAGGACGCCACCCCTGCCGCCTCGGCGACCGCCGCCGATCCCACGGCGAGCGCGTCAGCCAGCGCATCGGCGAGCCCGTCCGCATCGGCCTCGGCCAGCGCGAGCGCCGAGACGAGCTCCGACGACGCCGCCGCCGGCACGGCCTCCGACCTCACCTGGCTCACCGACGAGCTCCAGGCCGAGGCCGACGCCCTCGACTGCTCCGACGAGGCGAACCTCGGCGGCGCCGACCTCGGCGACTCCGACGCAGGGCACGTCGCGTGCTCCTCGGACGGCTACTACGTCTACCTCATGGGTCCCGTCGAGCTCACGGGCTCGGACGTCGCGAGCGCGACCTCCGGCCCGTCGTACAACACGACCGGTGCGCTCACCGGTGAGTACGAGGTCGTCCTCAACTTCACCGACGAGGGCACGCAGATCTTCGACGACATCACCCAGCGCCTCATCCAGTTGGACAGCCCGCAGGACCAGTTCGCGATCATGCTCGACGGCGTCGTGATCTCGGCCCCCGCGGTGCAGGTCCGCATCTCCGGCGGCACCGCGTCGATCACCGGCGACTTCACGCAGGCCGAGGCCGCCCAGCTCGCCGCCCAGCTCCAGTTCGGTGCGCTGCCGCTGACGCTCGAGCTCCAGTCGAACGACAACATCCCCGCGACGCTCGGTCAGGACCAGCTCGAGGCCGGCCTCATCGCGGGCCTGATCGGCCTGATCCTCGTGGTCATCTACTCGGCGTTCCAGTACCGCGCTCTCGGCCTCGTCACGGTCGGATCGCTGGTCCTCGCCGGCGTCATGACCTTCATGGCCGTCGACCTCCTGTACTGGATGATCGGCTACCGGCTCTCGCTCGCGGGTGTGGCAGGACTCATCGTCGCGATCGGTGTGACAGCCGACTCGTTCATCGTGTACTTCGAACGAGTCAAGGACGAGCTGCGCGAGGGCAAGTCCCTCCCCGCGGCCATCGAGCGCGGCTGGAAGCGAGCCAAGCGCACGATCCTGGCGTCCGACGCGATCAACCTTCTCGCGGCCGTCGTCCTTTACCTGCTCGCCGTCGGCTCGGTCAGCGGCTTCGCGTTCACGCTCGGCCTCACGACCGTGATCGACATCATCATCGTGTTCCTGTTCACCCACCCGGTGCTGGTGCTGCTGTCTCGCACCAAGTTCTTCGGCGAGGGGCACAAGTGGTCCGGGCTCGACCCGCGTCAGCTCGGGAGGGACTCGTTCTACAAGGGCCGTGGGCGCACGCGCTCCTCGGAGTCGAAGAAGTCGCTCGCGGAGCGCAAGGCCGAGGCCGCGAACGGCACCGGCGCAGACGCTGACGCGGATGCTGACGCCGAGCCGGCGAAGGGTGGAGAGAACTGATGGCCGGGAACCTTGCACAGTGGGGCAACGCCCTGCACTCGGGTGAGAAGATCTACCCGATCGTCCGCCAGCGCAAGCGCTGGTTCGCGATCTCTGGCGCGCTCATGGCGCTGTCCATCGGCTCGCTGCTCATCTTCGGCGTCCAGCTGGGCATCGACTTCACCGGCGGCAGCCAGTTCCTCGTGACGACCGACTCGGACGACGTGTCGATCGCGCAGGAGGTCGGCGACGAGTACGCGCCGGACTCCGAGCCGCTCGCGTCGACGCTCGGCACGGACCGCATCAAGCTGTCCATGGGCGAGGTCGACATCGAGGTCGCGCGTGAGATCACCGCGGCCCTCGCCGACGGCTACGGCGTGGACGAGGCGGACGTCGCCTCGACGCAGATCGGTCCGACGTGGGGCGCCGAGGTGGGCAAGAAGGCCGCCCAGGGACTCATCGTGTTCCTCGTGCTCGTGTCGATCGTCATGACCCTGTACTTCCGCGCGTGGCGCATGGCCGCCTCCGGCATCATCGCGCTGATGCACGACCTCATCTTCACGGTCGGCATCTACGCGCTGATCGGGTTCGAGATCACCCCTGCCTCCGTGATCGGCTTCCTCACGATCCTCGGCTACTCGCTCTACGACACCGTCGTGGTGTTCGACAAGGTGCGCGAGAACACGAAGGACGTGCTCTCTCAGAACCGCTTCACGTACGGCGAGCTCGCGAACCTCGCGCTCAACCAGACGCTCGTGCGCTCGATCAACACCTCGGTCGTCGCGCTGCTCCCGGTGGCCTCGATCCTCTTCATCGGGTCGTTCGTGCTCGGCGCGGGAACGCTCAAGGACATCTCGCTCGCGCTCTTCATCGGCATGGCCGTGGGAACCTACTCGTCGCTGTTCGTCGCGACGCCGCTCGAGGTCCAGCTGCGCACGCGCGAGGAGAAGATCGCGAAGCACACCGAGAAGGTGCTCGCGCTGCGCGAGTCCGGTGAGTCGCTCGTCACGATGGGCGAGGACGGCGAGGTCCGCGTCGGCGCGCTGCAGCCCGGCGAGCACCTCGGCACGTCGTCGCAGCCGAAGCGCAAGGGCCGCAAGTAGACTGGGGACCTGCCGCGGAAGGAGGATCGATTGACTGAGACACGTTCCTCCACCGCGTCCGTGGGTCCGCTGGGATTCCTGCGTCGCGGCCAGCGCGAGCCGACCGCGATCGACGGGCTGATCGAGACCTTCCGGTCGCACTACCCGCGCGAGCGTGTCGAGCTGATCGAGCGTGCGTACGGTGTCGCCGAGAAGGCGCACCGTGGTCAGAAGCGCAAGAGCGGCGAGCCGTACATCACCCACCCCATCGCGGTCGCGCAGATCGTCGCGGACCTGGGCCTGCCGGCGTCCGTGATCGCGGCAGCGCTCCTGCACGACGTGGTCGAGGACACCGACTTCTCGATCGAGCGCATGGAGGAGGAGTTCGGGCCCGAGATCTCGATGATCGTCGACGGGGTCACGAAGCTCGACAAGGTCAAGTACGGCGACGCCGCCCAGGCCGAGACGGTCCGCAAGATGGTCGTCGCGATGGCCAAGGACATCCGTGTCCTGCTCCTCAAGCTGTGCGATCGCCTGCATAACGCGCGCACCTGGGAGTTCGTCAGTCCCGAGTCGGCGCGCAAGAAGGCGCAGGAGACGCTCGAGATCTACGCGCCGCTCGCGCACCGCATGGGCCTCAACGCGATCAAGTGGGAGCTCGAGGACCTGTCGTTCCGCGCGCTGTACCCGAAGATCTACCAGGAGATCGTCGAGGTCGTGGCCGAGCGCGCGCCCGAGCGGGAGAAGTACCTGGCGCAGGTGCGTGAGGAGATCGCCGCCGACCTGCGCGAGATGCGCATCAAGGCGACCATCACCGGCCGGCCGAAGCACTACTACTCCGTCTATCAGAAGATGATCGTCCGGGGCCGCGACCTCAACGACATCTACGACCTGGTCGGCGTGCGCATCCTCGTGGACACGGTGCGCGACTGCTACGCGGTCCTTGGCGCGATGCACGCGCGCTACCAGCCTGTGCCAGGTCGCTTCAAGGACTACATCGCGACCCCCAAGTTCAACCTGTACCAGTCGCTCCACACCACGGTGATCGGACCGTCCGGCAAGCCGGTCGAGCTGCAGATCCGCACGCATGACATGCACCGTCGCGCCGAGTACGGCCTCGCGGCGCACTGGCGCTACAAGGAGAACGGGCGCACCGGTCAGGAGTCGACGGGCAACCCCGGCGACATGGGCTGGCTGCGGCAGATCGCCGACTGGCAGCAGGAGACGGCGGCCCCGAGCGAGTTCCTCGACTCGCTGCGTGGCGAGATCTCCCGCGCGGAGGTCTACGTCTTCACCCCGCGCGGGCGACTGCTGTCGCTGCCGCAGGGCGCGACCCCGGTCGACTTCGCCTACGCCGTCCACACCGAGGTGGGGCACAAGACCATCGGCGCGAAGGTCAACGGCCGCCTCGTACCGCTCGACTCGACGCTCGAGAACGGCGACACGGTCGAGGTGCTCACCACCACCGACGAGAACGCGCATCCGCGCCGCGACTGGCTGGACTTCGTCCAGTCCACGCGCGCGAGGAACAAGATCCGGCAGTGGTTCACGCGCGAGCGCCGCGAGGAGTCCGTCGAGACCGGGCGCGACATGCTCGCGCGCGCGATCCGTCGTCAGCACCTCCCGATGCAGCGGCTCATGTCGCGGTCCACGCTCCTGGCGCTCGCCAAGGAGATGCACTACGACGACGTGGACGCGCTCTACGCCGCGATCGGCGAGCACAAGGAGCAGCCGTCTGACGTCGTGGCGCGCATGGTCGAGGCCGTGGGCGGTGCCGAGGGCGCGGACGAGGACCTCACCGAGATCACGAGGCCGGGGACTGGACAGAAGACCCGCAGGGGAGACCCCGGCGTGTCCGTCCACGGGCTCGCGGACGTCGTGGTCAAGCTCGCCAAGTGCTGCACTCCCGTTCCCGGCGACGCGATCCAGGGGTTCATCACCCGCGGACAGGGCGTGAGCGTGCACCGCGCCGACTGCGACAACCTGGCGAGCCTCAAGGTCCAGCAGCCCGAACGGCTCATCGACGTGCAGTGGACGGGCCAGCACGAGGCCACATACATGGTGCAGATCGAGGTCGAGGCGCTCGACCGCAACCGGCTGCTGTCCGACGTGGTCCAGGTGCTGTCCGACCACCACGTGAACATCCTGGGCGCGAACGTCTCGACGTCGAGGGATCGCGTCGCGCTCAACACCTTCACGTTCGAGATGGCCGATCCGTCGCACCTGGGCGCGGTGCTGGGCGCCATCCGCCGCATCGAGGGCGTGTACGACGCCCGGCGCATCACCGGTTCGCGCCGGCGCTGACGGTCCGGGCTCCACGGACTCGCGGATGACGCGGGCTCGTGCATGACGCGGGCTCGAGCGCGACGCGACCGTCCCGGTCAACGGGGGGACAGGCCACGCCGCCCTGTCCCACCTACGCCGCGCAGGCGGACTTCGGCTGGCCTCCATTCGCTGCCCATGCGTCCTGGATCGCACTCCATGCACTGGCGGCGCGCACTCGCGCACGGTCGGGCGCCGTTGTGAGCAGTGCGGCGGTGACCTCCCGCTCGCTCACGCCGTCGTCGCGCAGCTCGCGCCACACGAGAGGGATCGCCAGGCGGAGAGGTGCCCATCTGAGGGCGTCGACGAGGCAGCGGGCCGGGGCGGCGACCGCCAGGGGTCCCGCGGCCACGGTCGGCAGCTCCGTCGCGCCGGCGGCGTGGATCCGGATCCTCTGCGCTCCGCGCGGGGAGGTCCGTGCCCGATGCGATCCGGAACGCCGCACGACGTCCACCGTTGAGGGCAGGAGGCCGCCGCGGAGGACCCAGATGCCCGCGAGCCCGGAGACCACCGCGCCGCGGGGGATGTCGACGCTGAGCGCGAGGCCCCGGAGCGTCGGAGACGCCGGGATGTCGACCGGCGCACCCGAGGTGGCCGTCAGCGGCATGAGGCTGCCCTCGCGGACGGCGCGCGCGTAGCCCGGGGAACCGATCTCTGATTCGCGTACGAGGATCATGGGCCGAGGATCGCAGGAGGCGGCCCGTGCGCGCCCGCCGAGAGCCCCCGCCTGGGGACAACAAGGCCGGCGTCACCCGTGGGTGAAGCCGGCCTCGTCGTAGTCGCGGCTGTGATCAGCCCTGGACGGCCTCGATCTGCTTGAGCCAGGCCTTGCGGGCGGCGAGCGCCTCCTCGGCCTGCTTGATCTTGCGCTTGTCGCCGGCGGCGTTCGCCTTCTCGAGGTCCTTCTCGAGGTCGGCGATCGCGGCGTGGAGCTGCGCGGTCGCGCCCGACACGCGGGCCTCGAGCTCCGGGTTGGAGGAGTGCCACTCGGCGTCCTCGGCGTCGCGGACGGCCTTCTCGACCGCGCCGATGCGCTTCGCGAGACGCGCCGCGTCAGCGCGAGGCACGCGCCCCGCGGCCTCGAAGCGGTCCTGGATCGACCGGAGCGCGCGCTTCGCGTTGCGCAGGTCGGTGATGGGCATGAGTGCCTCCGCCTCGACGACGATGGCCTCCTTGTCCTCCACGTTGCCTGCGAGCGCCTCGTCCTCGGCGTCGGAGGCCGCGCGGCGCGACTCGAAGAAGCCGTCCTGGGCTGCCTGGAATCGGCGCCACAGCGCATCGTCCACGCTGCGACGGCCTCGGCCGGCGTTGCGCCAGTCGTTCATGAGGTCGCGGAACGCGCGAGCGGTCGAGTCCCAGTCGGTGGAGGACTGGAGCGCCTCGGCACGGGTGACGAGGGCCTCCTTGCGGTCGGCGACGGTGGCGTTCTCGCGGTCGAGCTCGGCGAAGTGGTGCTTGCGCGCCTTCTCGAACGACGAGCGGGCGTGCGTGAAGCGGCGCCACAGTGCGCGCTCGGCCTCCTTGGGGACGCGGGCGCCGTTGCGCTGCGCCTCCTTCCAGCCGTCGAGGAGCGACCGGAGGGTCTCCGTGTCGTTCTTCCAGTGGACCTGGGCCTCGGGCTTGGCCGCGAGGGCCTCCGCCTGCACCACGATCTCCTCGCGGGCCGCGAGCGCGGCCTCACGCGCGGCCTTGCGCTCGGCCTGGATGCGCTCGCGCGCCTCGGTGGCCTCCTTCTCGACCTCGGTCCAGCGGGTGCGCAGGGCCGAGATGTCGCCCACGACGACGGGCGTGGCGAGTCCCTCGCTGATGGAGGAGAGCGCCTCGTCCAGGTCCTTGACGGAGAGCTCCGCGGACTCGAGGCGGGCGTGCAGGCGCTCGATCGAGGCCTTGAGCTCGTAGTAGGCCTCGGCGTACGGCTTGAGCGGGTCCTCGCCCTTGGCGGCGCCGACCTCGAACTTCTCCGATTCGATCGCGACGAACACCGTCTCGCCGTCGACGGAGCCGAAGGCCTCGGCGGCTGCGAGCATGTCGGCCGTGACCTCGTCGACCACGGGCACCTTGACGGGGTGGGTCGCGTGGGCCGCGACCACCGCGGGAGTCGCGGGGGCGAACGAGCCGGGCTTGGGTGCGCGGGGCTTCGGTGCCCGCGGGCGCGGCTTCGCCTCGGCCTGCGGCGCCGGGGTCTCAGCCTCGGCGGGCGCCTCAGGTTCGGCGGGGGTCTCAGCGGCGGCCTCGGCCACCTCTGCCTCTGCCTCGGCCGGAGCCTCAGCGGGTTCCACGCTCTCGGGCGCGGGGGTCTCGGCCTCGACGACGAGCTCGGGCTCGGTCTCGGGGGTGGGGGTGGCGTCGATGTCGGCGGGGCGATCGGCGGAAGTCATGAAACGGATACCTCGTTCACGATGACGGACAGTGCCGGTCGACCATCGGTGTCTCCGGTGATCGTGCCGGCTTCGGCAACAGACTCAACAATACCCAGGCCGGACACCACTCGGCCGAACACGGTGTAGCCGCCCGCGTCATCGTCCGGAATCTCCGAGTCCTCGTAGACGATGAAGAACTGGCTTCCCATGGACGATGCGGCGGTCTCGGCGTCCGAGGCGCTGGACGAGGTGCGCGCCATCGCGAGCGTGCCCGCGGCGTACACGCCGTCCTCCGGGGCGTTCTCGATCGGACCGAAGCGGTACGACGGTCCGCCGGCGCCGGTCCCGAGCGGGTCGCCGCACTGAAGGACGTAGATGCCGGACGTCGTCAGGCGGTGGCACTCGGTCGATTCGTAGAAGCCGTCCTCCGCGAGCGCGAGGAAGGATGCGACGGCCTGCGGCGCCTCCTCGCCGTCGAGCTCGACGACGATGTCGCCCAGGTTGGTGCTGATCGTCGCGGTCCAGGTCTTGTCCTCAGCCATGCCGGTCGGCGGGGGAGACGGGGAGGCTCCCCACCCGGTCGCCGTCTCGATCTCGTCCTCGGTGGCGGTCGCGGTGGCCGAGGCGGAGGCGGAGGCCTCAGCGCTCGTGGAGCCGGAGTGGATCAGCGTGAACACCGCGGCGTAGCCGACGAGGGCGACCAGCGCGGCGGAGGCGGCGTACATGACGATCTGCCAGCGCCGGCGAGACCGAGCGGCCGCCTGCTGCGTGAGACGTGCCTGCTCCTCGCGGGCCTTGCGCTCCTTGGCCGCCGCCTTGTGCCTGCTGCTCACCTGTGCTCCTCCTGGCTCTGGGCCCCGTCAGTCTAGGCCCCGCTGGAATGGAACAATGGGCCGCATGGCTCGCGTACGACCCCTCTCTGGATTCCCCGAATGGACCCCCCGCGAACGCGTCGTGGAGGCCCACGTGCTCTCGACGCTGCGCGAGGTGTTCGCGCTGCATGGCTTCGGCGAGATCGAGACGCGCGCCGTCGAGCCGATCGACCGCCTCGCCGGCGACTCGGAGGCCTCGAAGGAGATCTACGTCCTGCAGCGCCTGAACGCCGAGGGCGACTCCGAGGCGAAGCTCGGGCTGCACTTCGACCTCACCGTGCCCTTCGCGCGGTACGTCGAGGAGAACCAGGGCGCGCTCCAGTTCCCGTTCCGGCGCTGGCAGATCCAGAAGGTGTGGCGGGGCGAGCGGCCCCAGGAGGGCCGCTTCCGCGAGTTCTACCAGGCCGACATCGACATCGTGGCGCGCGAGATGCTGCCCGAGCACCTTGAGGCCGAGGTCGCGATCGTCATGGCCCGCGCGCTGCGCGAGCTGCCCATCCCGACGGTGACGATGCGCGTCAACAACCGCGCGCTCGTCGAGGGCTTCTACAAGGGCGTCGGCATCGAGGACGTCGCGGGCGCGCTGCGCTCGGTCGACAAGCTCGACAAGATCGGCCCCGACGGCGTGCGCGCGGAGCTCGCGGAGCAGGGCGTGTCCGAGAGCGCGGCCGACGCGGCGCTCGAGCTCGCGAAGATCTCCGCGCCGGACGCGTCGTTCGCGTCCGCGGTCGAGGATCTGTGGGAGACGACGACCAAGGTCGCCGACGCCGCGGAAGCCGAGGCCCAGCTCGCGCGGGGCATCGCGTCCCTCGCCGCGCTCGTCGAGACGGTCAACGCCGCCGTGCCGGGAACCGCGGTCGCCGACCTGCGTATCGCGCGCGGGCTCGACTACTACACGGGCTCGGTCTACGAGACGTTCATGGACGGGCACGAGGGCTTCGGCTCGATCTGCTCGGGCGGTCGCTACGACTCGCTCGTCGCAGGGGGCGGCTTCCCTGGCGTCGGCATGTCGATCGGCGTGAGCCGCCTCGTCGCGCTCCTGCTGTCAGCAGGCCTGGTCGAGGCCACACGCGGCGTGCCGTCGGCCGTGCTCGTCGCGGTGACCGACGAGGACTCGCGCGCCGCCTCGAACGGCATCGCCGACAGGCTGCGCGCGCGGGGCATCCCGTGCGAGGTCGCCCCGACCGCGGCCAAGTTCGGCAAGCAGATCCAGCACGCCGACCGTCGGGGCATCCCGTTCGTGTGGTTCCCGGCCCCGGACGGGGACGGCCAGGTCAAGGACATCCGCTCGGGCGATCAGGTGGAGGCCGACGCCGACGCCTGGGCGCCCCCCGCAGCGGACCTTCGCCCCGGCATCGTCCGTCCCGACGCGTCCTGACCGGACCTGGCACGAGACCGCGGCAAGGTCCAACACCCCGGCCGACCGCGCATCGTCCCTCCCCGTTAGACTGATTCCCGCTCCAACCCTTCTGCGCCGCTGATGGCGCGAACGAAAGGCAGACCTTGCTCCGCACGCATCTCGCAGGAAACCTCCGTGCCGCCGACGCAGGCACGACCGTCACGCTGGCCGGCTGGGTGGGCCGTCGCCGCGATCACGGCGGCGTCGCGTTCATCGATCTGCGCGACGCGTCGGGCTTCGCCCAGGTCGTCATCCGCGAGGAGGTCGCGCACGCGCTGCGCACCGAGTACGTGGTGCAGGTCACCGGCGAGGTGCGCGAGCGCCCCGAGGGCTCCGCGAACCCCAACATGCCGTCGGGCGAGATCGAGGTCGTCGTCTCCGACGTCGTCATCCTCAACGAGTCCGCACCCACCCCGTTCCCGATCGACGAGCACGTCAACGTCGGCGAGGAGGCGCGCCTCAAGCACCGCTACCTGGACCTGCGTCGCCCGAAGCAGCGCGCGAACATCGTCCTGCGCTCCAAGGTGAACCAGGCCGCGCGCCGCGTGCTCGACCGCCACGACTTCCTGGAGATCGAGACCCCCACGCTGACGCGCTCCACGCCTGAGGGCGCCCGCGACTTCGTGGTGCCCGCGCGCCTGTCGCCCGGCTCCTGGTACGCGCTCCCGCAGTCGCCGCAGCTGTTCAAGCAGCTGCTCATGGTCGCCGGGATGGAGAAGTACTACCAGATCGCGCGCTGCTACCGCGATGAGGACTTCCGTGCGGACCGCCAGCCCGAGTTCACGCAGCTCGACGTCGAGATGTCCTTCGTCGACCAGGACGACGTGATCGCGCTCGGCGAGGAGCTCGTCAAGGAGATCTGGGCCCTCATCGGCTACGAGGTGTCGACGCCGATCCCGAGGATCACGTACGCGGACTCGATGGCGCGTTTCGGCTCGGACAAGCCCGACCTGCGCTTCGGCCTCGAGCTCACCGAGCTGACCGAGTACTTCGCCTCGACTCCGTTCCGGGTGTTCCAGGCCGACTACGTCGGCGCGGTCGTCATGCCCGGCGGCGCCTCGCAGCCCCGCAAGGTGCTCGACGCGTGGCAGGAGTGGGCCAAGCAGCGCGGCGCCAAGGGCCTCGCGTACGTCCTGGTCCAGGAGGACGGCACGCTCACCGGCCCCGTCGCGAAGAACCTGTCCGAGGCCGAGCTCGCCGGGCTCGCTGAGAAGGTCGGCGCGAACCCTGGCGACTGCGTGTTCTTCGCCGCGGGTGGCGTCGACGCCTCGCGCGCGCTGCTCGGTGCGGCCCGCAACGAGATCGCGGCACGCGTCGGTTTGATCGACGAGGACCGCTTCGAGTTCTGCTGGGTCGTCGACGCGCCGCTGTTCAAGCCCGTCGTGGCCGATGACGACGACGTCGCGCTCGGCACGTCGGCCTGGACCGCCGTGCACCACGCGTTCACGAGCCCCAAGCCCGAGTTCATGGACACGTTCGACACGGACCCGGGCCCCGCGCTCGCCTACGCGTACGACATCGTCTGCAACGGCAACGAGATCGGCGGCGGCTCGATCCGTATCCACCGCCAGGACGTCCAGCAGCGCGTGTTCACCGTCATGGGCATCGGCGAGGAGGAGGCCCAGGAGAAGTTCGGCTTCCTGCTCGACGCGTTCAAGTTCGGCGCCCCGCCCCACGGCGGCATCGCGCTCGGCTGGGACCGCGTCACGGCGCTGCTCGCCAAGGCCGACTCCATCCGCGACGTCATCGCGTTCCCCAAGTCTGGCGGCGGCTACGACCCGCTGACCGACGCGCCCGCTCCCATCACCCCGGAGCAGCGCAAGGAGGCCGGCGTGGACTTCGTGCCGGAGGACAAGGACGCGGAGAAGGCCGAGGAGAAGGCCGAGGCCTGATCCGCGCCTGACTCATCCGTTCCGCAGGGCGGGCTCCCGTGAGGGGGCCCGCCCTGCGGCGTTCCGGGGTTGGCCGGCTGGCTGCCGCCGCCGGTTCGTCACGCGTTCTGCGTCCTGTCCTCCTGCCTTCCCGCCGTCTGCCTTTCTGGGTCCCGCACGTCTTCCACACAACTAGGTCTGCGATCGGCGTGTCGCAAGCCCGACACGCCTGGTGCACGGTCATCTGTGTGCAGCACGTGCGGGCCGGCGGGCGGCTGCACGTCACGCCACTGCACGTCACGCCACTGCACGTCACGCCACTGCACCCGGCGGCGTCGCCAGGAGCTCATGCACGTCCCGTGCCACCTGGTCCGGATCGGCGAATACCTCGGATGCCGCGTAGCGCAGCACGGTGAGTCCCAGCCGCCTCAGGCGTCGGTCCTTACTCCGGTCGCGTGTGAACGCGGCGGGATCGGAGTGGTAGTCGCGGCCGTCCGCCTCGACCACCACATGCTCCACCTGGAGGTCCGCTCGGCCGATCCCGTCGTACTCCACCTGGCTGCGCGGAATCAGCCCCGACCTGATCAGGGCAAGCCGTGCCACCGTCTCGGCGGGCGACTCTGCAGCCGGGTCGAGGCACGCTCGGACGTCTGTCCGCGTGCGTGAGTCACCGCGCCACAGCGCCACTGCGGTGGACAACGAGACAACCCCCTGGTGCAGGGCGGCATCCACCGGGACCACCCACTCCTCGAACGGGAGGCACCGCGACGCGCACCTCAGTGCCTCGATGATCTCCGCAGGCCCCTCGGCGGGATCGCCTGGCAGCCGATGCAGGGTGACGCCGCTGAGGCGTCGACGATCACCGGCAGTCCGCGCCCGGTTCCGCGGAACCGCGAGATGCAGGCCGCGCGGCCGTCTCAGCAGTGGCAGCTCCCGCGATGCGAGAAGTGTCACGCATGTCGGCCGACCTCGGAATACTGCGGCGAGCGTGGGATGCCACTCAGCACCCGGTACTGCGTACACGCCCCGCCAAGCTCTGACGATTCGTCCTTGCTCCAGCGCGGTTCTGATGCTCCACAACGTCACTCCGGCGGCGAGCAGGCTCTCGCGGCGCGCGGCGCCGCCGAAGTCGTGAAGCACTTCCATCGGATCCATGGGCCGATCACACGACCGACAGCCGAGGAAGGCGGGAGCGGTCCGCTCATCTGGGGAGGGGCCGGGCGCGAACGCGGGATGTGGATGGCGCGTCAGCGCGGGCGCGCCGCCGCACGTCCTGCACACACTTCGGTCTGCGCCAGGCGTGTCGCGGCGTCTGAGCGGGCCGCCACGCCGGGTGCATTGCTATCTGTGTGCAGCACGTGCGGCGGGAGTAAGGGCCGCGGACGATGCGGTGGCGGACGATGCGGTGGCGGAGAGCGGGTCGGGTGCCGGGGACGATGCGGGTGTCGGCGTCGGGGGAGCGATCCGGGACGCACGCGAAGCCCACAGCACGCCGCCGATGACCAGCACGCCTCCCGCGAGCTCGCCGAGCCCCGGGCGCTCGCCCAGTGCGAGCCATGCGGTGACGATGCCGACGACGGGGACGAGCATCGAGAACGGGGCGACGACGCCCGCGGGGTGCCGCGACATGAGCCACACCCAGATGCCCGAGCCCGCGAGGGTCCCGAGCAGGACCGTGTAGGCCAGGCCGATCCACGCGGGTGCCGCCGCAGCGGTGAACGAGGTGCTCAGGGACGTGGTGATGGCGCCGGGGCCCTCGACGATCAGCGAGATCGCGAGCATCGGCAGCGGCGGCACGACGCTCATCCACAGCACGAGGTGCAGGGGCTTCTCGGCGCGGGCCTGGCGGCTCGCGAGGTTGCCGAACGCCCACGCGAGCGCGCCCAGCAGGACCAGGAGGAACGGCCACAGCGGGGCGTCCGCGCCGTAGGAGAGTCCGACGACGACGAGTCCGAGGGCGGCGACGGCGACTCCGAAGCCCGCCCGGGCGCCGATCCGCTCGCGCAGCAGCGCCGCGCCCAGCACGACGGTGAACGGCGCCGACGCCTGGAGCACGAGCGACGACAGCCCGGTGGGGAAGCCGGCGGCCATGCCGAGGTAGAGGAACAGGAACTGGAACGTGCCGAAGCCGAGGCCGTAGCCGATCAGCCACCGCAGGCGAACGCGGGGACGCGGGACCAGCAGCATCGTCGGGATCGCGATGATCGCGAAGCGCAGCGCCACCAGGAACAGGGGAGGGAACTGCTCGAGCGAGGCGTGGATCGCGAGGAAGTTCACGCCCCAGAGGACGGCGGTGAGGATGGCGAGTGCGATGTGGCGGGTCGACATGCGGCCAGTCTGGGCCCGCGCTGTGTGAAGCACCAGCGAAGATTTGTGAAGGGACTATGTAGGCTGGCTTCATGGAAGTGAGGCACCTCGAACTGCTGCGGGAGCTGCGCGACCGGGGCACGCTCGGCGCCGTCGCGGAGGCGACGTTCCGCACCCCGTCGGCCTTGTCGCAGCAGCTCAGGAGCGCGGAGCGCGAGTTCGGAGTGCGACTCACCGAGCCTGCGTCGCGAGGCCTGCGCCTGACCTGGGCCGGGGAGCTCCTGGCTGACGGCGCCGACGACGTGCTGGGCGCGATCACCGCGCTGCAGGCGCGGCTCGATGCCGGCAGGGGAGAGCCCTCGGGCGTCGTGCGCATCGGCACGCTGCCGAGCGCGGGCGCCGCGCTGCTTCCTGGCGTGCTCTCGCGGCTTGCGGACACCTTGATCGAGATCGATCTGATCGACTTCGACCTCGCGGAGGCGGACTATGCCTCTCGCACCGCTGACGTCGACCTGGTGATCGGCCACAGCCTGATCGCCGACGTCCCGGTGGGCGCGGAGCGCGTCTTCAGCAGGGTGATCGCGCGCGAGCCGATCGACATCGCGGTCCCGACTGCCCACCCGCTCGCCGCCAGGACGATGCTGGAGCCGGCCGAGGTGGTCGGCGAGTCCTGGATCGCGGTGCCGGAAGGGTTTCCGTTCGACACCGTGCTGCAGGCCATCGAGACGTCGTGCGGCGAACGCGCCGACCGCATCGTCCGCATCCGGGACAACAGGCTTGTCGAAGCTCTCGTGGGCCAGGGACTGGGCATCGCGATGCTCCCCAGGTTCTCGACCCCGCCGAGCGACGCGTACCGGCTCATCCCGCTCGCGGGTGTGCACGCGGTGCGCAGCATCGTCGCGCTTGCGCGCCCCGACCGGGTGGAGCGGCTCGCCGTGAGAACCGTGCTGAACCTGCTCGCAGAGGAGGGGCAAGCGCTGAGCGGCTGACGTCTCGCCCCTTTCTGAGAAATCTGAGACGTGTCCCCGATAGCCTGTGGGCCTTGTCACAGAGCAGCGCGTCCTCGTTGCCGCTGGGCGCCGGCTGGCCGATTCTTGTGGCAGCAGCGACATGTTGAGCGTCGCGTTCGTGAAGGGTGAGGAATCGATCCATGGCAGTCGCACAGCGTCTCGACGGTACGAGCGACCCAGGTGCGCGCGCCGCGAGAGGCTGGTCGCCGGCCTTCGCGATCATCGTCGCCGTGCTGATCGCCGTGCTTCCCACGCCGGCGCTCGCCGCCGTCGAGGCGGGCGCGACGCGCGTGCCGACGGCCACTGACGCTCTCGAGGCGCCGCGGGGGACGAAGCTCTGGGTCGCCGGCAAGGACGTCGCGCTGAGGAACGAGGCCTCCTCTTCCAGCCGGATCGCTTTCCGCAGCCAGCCATACACGACGCTGAAGGCAACCGGGCGGACGTCCGGCGACTGGGTCCAGGTGGTGCGGGCCGGCATCACGGGTTGGGTTCAGTCGTCGGCGCTCACCACCACTGCTCCCGGGGCGAAGGCTGCCAGGGTCATGGTGACGGCGTCGTCGCTGAGCCTCCGGTCAGGGCCCTCGACGTCATCGCGGGTCAAGGTGACCGCGAGCCGCGGCACGGCCGCGACGCTGACGGGGCTCAGCGTCGGCAACTGGTGGCAGGTGAAGATCAAGGGCACCGTCGCGTGGGCGCCGCGCAAGCGCCTCGCGCTGATCGCCGGCACCGCCCCCGCGGCCGCGACGCACGACACCGCGCGCGGCAACGTCTGGGTCATGGCCGACACGCTCGCACTGCGCTCGGGACCCTCGACGTCACGGGGCACGACCGTCACCGCCTACGAGGGCGCGCGCGCCTACGCGACGGGCGAGGCGAGCGGCACGTGGATGCGGGTGCAGATAGGCAGCGTGCGCGCCTGGGCGCCCAAGTCGTCCTTCACGGCTTCGAAGCCGAGCGGCTCGCTTCCGCGCGTGTGGGTCACCGCGGCGTCGCTCGCGCTGCGCGCGAAGCCCTCGACTTCCTCGGCAGTGACCGGACGGGTCGTGGACGGCACCAAGGGCGTCTTCACCGGCGTGGTGCGCAACGGATGGTGGCTGGTCGCCTTCGACGGCACCAAGGGCTGGACGCGCCCGGGCAAGGTCTCGGTCGGTGGGTACTGGGACGCCGACGCCCTGCTCTCCGTCGCCCGCTCGCAGATCGGCTACCTGGAGCCGTCCCGGAACGTGAACAAGTACAACGACTGGATCGGCGCCAACTACGCGTGGTGCCACGTGTTCGTCGCGTGGTCGTTCTGGAAGGCCGGCTACGCGGCCGGAGTGCCCAAGAAGGCGCTGTACGCGGACTGGGCCAAGGTGGCCGAGAGGTCGGGCGCGCTCGACCGCACGCCGACGCTCGGCGAGATGAAGCCTGGCGATGTCCTCCTGTTCGACGTCTACCCCTACAACGGGCCGACGCATGCGGGCATCGTCGACCACGTGTCGGGCGGATACGTCTACGCGATCGAGGGCAACTACCCGACCGCGAACCGCGAGGACTGGGGCGTCTTCCTCATCAAGCGTCCCGTCAAGGACGTGTACGCGATCCTCTCGCCCACGGAGTATGCCGCCGCCACGATGTGACGCGACCGCTCGGGGCGTGGGCCGGCGATGTCCCACCCACGCCCTAGGCTGACGGCATGGACCTGTTCGACGCGACGCGCACCGATGCCTCGGGCGTCCCGGCGCCCACCGCGTCGTCGCCGCTCGCCGTGCGCATGCGCCCTCGCACGCTAGACGAGGTCGTCGGCCAGTCACACCTCCTCGGCGCCGGCTCGCCGCTGCGTCGGCTGATCGGGGAGACCGCTCCCGCCACGTCGGTGATGCTGTGGGGACCTCCAGGGACGGGCAAGACGACGCTCGCCTACCTCGTCGCGGGCGGTCGCCGCTTCGTCGAGCTGTCCGCGGTGTCCTCTGGCGTCAAGGACGTGCGCGCGGTCATCGACGACTCCAAGCGCCGCCTCGCGACGGGGGAGCGCGAGACGGTCGTCTTCATCGACGAGATCCACCGTTTCACGCGCAGCCAGCAGGACATCCTGCTGCCCGCGGTCGAGAACCGGTGGATCACCCTGATCGGCGCGACGACGGAGAACCCGTCGTTCTCGGTGGTGGGCCCGCTCCTGTCGCGGTCCCTGCTGCTCACGCTCAAGCCGCTGGGCGTGGACGATGTGGTGGCCCTGGTGGAGCGCGCGGTCGCCGATCCGCGCGGGTTGGGTGGAGAGGTCACGCTTCAGGATGATGCTCGGGACCAGCTCGTGCGCGTCGCGGGGGCTGACGCTCGCAAGGCGCTCACGCTGCTCGAAGCGGTGGCCGACACGGCGGCCGACGGCGACGGGGTGATCACGGAGGCGATCATCGAGGCCACGATGGACGCCGCGCTCGTCGCCTACGACAAGTCGGGCGACCAGCACTACGACGTGATCTCCGCGTTCATCAAGTCGGTGCGTGGGTCGGACGTCGATGCGGCGCTGCACTACCTGGCGCGCATGGTCGTGGCGGGGGAGGACCCCCGGTTCATCGCGCGCAGGCTCGTGATCCTCGCGTCCGAGGACATCGGCCTCGCCGATCCGCAGGGGCTGGTCATCGCGCAGGCGGCCGCGGACGCCGTGAGCTTCATCGGCATGCCGGAGGGTCGCATCCCGCTCGCCGAGGCCACGGCCTATCTTGCGATGGCTCCCAAGTCCAACCGCGCCTACATGGCCATCAACCAGGCGATCGCCGACGTCAAGGCCGGCCGCGCCGGCGTCGTCCCCGAGCACCTGCGCGACGCCCACTACAGCGGTGCCGAGAAGCTCGGCCACGGCAAGGGGTACGTGTACAGCCACGATGCGCCGCGCGGCGTCGCGCGCCAGGAGTACCTGCCGGAGACGCTGCGTGGCACGCGGTACTACCAGCCGACCGAGCACGGCGTGGAGCGCACCTTGAGCGAGCGCCTCGCGACCATCCGGGAGATGCTGGGACGGGACTGACGGCGCGCGCGAGTGACATGCGTCGCGTTGGTCTTCCAGAACTTCCACGGTGTCGTGAATAATCAGGCGCGATGTCGAAACTCAGGACTCTTCCCGGCGTGTCCGCTGCCTACCGTTGGCTGTCGGCTCCAACATCGGGTCGCTTCTCGTGGCTATGGGCCATGATTGCGGCGGCCTTCGTCGTTGTCGTTGCTAGTGCGGCAGACGTTGAGCACTCTCCGTTGGATGCCGCGACGTGGAGCTCCATACATGCCGCACACGACTCGATTTCTAGTGACTACTTCGGATTCGCCGAAGCAGGCAGCCACATTCTGCACGGCGATCTCGGCGAGGTGTTCAGCGACCCGTGGATTCAGACGGGTCCATTGGCGCTGCTCTGGGCCGCCGTGAGTGCACTTGTCTTCGATTTTTCAGGGGTTTCCTCGGAGCTTGCCTTCGCGAGCGCGGCGTTCGCCATGCTTGCTCCCGCGTTCTACGCCGCAACGCTGTGGTCGATGCGGCTCAGACCTCCGCGATGGCTCTACATTGGCGCAGCCGCGACGTTCGCCTTGCTGTTCCTGGCTTGGGACCTAGCGAGCGAGATCGGGTGGCAGCATCCCACCTACTTGTGGATACCGGCGCTATGGCTTCTGGCGGCCGACAGTGCAGGGAGATCGCACCAGTGGCGCGTCGGTGCGTTTCTCGGCCTCGCGTGCGGACTCGAGACCTGGGCGGTTCTTGCGATCCCGGTGCTCCTGCTCGCGTTGCCTGGTTGGACGTCCAGAATCAGAGCCGCCGCTCTTGGGGGAGCGATTGCGCTGTCGGTGTGGGTGCCTTTTGTACTCAGCGGCAGTTTTCACATGTTCGACAAGACGTGGCCAAGCCGAGGCGCGTCTGCAATTGGTGCTCTGTGGGGCCAGCCCTCGGAGATCACTTGGCAGATGCGCATCACCCAAGCTGTGCTGATCGTCGGCGCGTCCCTCATTGCCTGGCGCGTCACGCGGAACAGCACGGATGGCGCGACCGTCGCCGTCGCCGTTGTTGTCTGGGCAAGGGTGTTGACGGACTTCATCTTCTGGCCCTACTACCGGCTTGGTCTTTATGCCCCAACGGTAGCGATTCTTCTGGCGGCTGTGGCGGCTCTTGTCCATCGGCGTACGGGACGGACTGCTGTCGCGCTTGCACCCCCCGGGCTGTTGGTCTCGCTCGCCAAGTCGCAGCAGCTCCCACTCTCTTGGACGGTCACGCTTCCGTTGCATCTCGCTCTGCTGACCGGCCTTGTGGCGGCCTCACGCTGGATTCCTGCAGGCTTCCCAGGCGCCCACAGTGTTCGAGAACCCGCAACGTCGCCGAAAGCGGTCCCAGTGACGTGAGTCTCGCGCGAGCACCGGGGTCTATGGACTGACAAGGCGCCCACCTCCTGGTATCCTTGTTCAGCCCTCGCGGACGGTTGGCTGCTGTCGCCGCGAACATGCACACATTCGTACTTTCCCGGTCGCATCCGCGCGCCCGGGGACAGTGAAGGAAATCATGACCTCTGTTCAGAAGGCACGTCGCCAGGTGCGACTGTCCCGCGCCCTCGGCCTCGCTCTGACGCCGAAGGCCGTCAAGCACTTCGAGAAGCGCCCCTACCCGCCGGGTGAGCACGGCCGTACCGCCCGCCGCAAGGAGAGCGACTACGCCGTCCGTCTGCGCGAGAAGCAGCGTCTTCGCGCCCAGTACGGCCTCCGCGAGAAGCAGATGCTCTCCACCTACGCCGAGGCGAAGAAGGAGCAGGGCCTGACCGGTGAGGCGTTCGTCGAGCTTCTCGAGATGCGTCTCGACGCGCTCGTGCTGCGCGCCGGCTTCGCCCGCACGATCCTCCAGGCCCGCCAGTCGGTCCTGCACCGCCACATCCTCGTGGACGGCAAGATCGTCGACCGCCCCTCGTTCCGCGTGAAGCCGGGCCAGACCATCCAGGTCAAGCCCAAGGCCGTCACGATGGAGCCCTACATGGCCGCCGCCGCCGGTGCGCACCGCGACGTGCTGCCCGAGGTGCCGGACTACCTCAACGTCACGCTGGAGAAGCTCACCGCTCAGCTCGTGCGTCGCCCCAAGCGCGCCGAGGTCCCGGTGACCTGCGAGGTCCAGCTGGTCGTCGAGTACTACGCTCGCTAAGCCAGACCGACGGTAGGCTCTGATCCAGAGCCTTTACCTCAGCAGACGCCGCGGTGCGCTGCTCCCGCAAGGGAGGGCGTGCCGCGGCGTTTCGCTTACCCCCGCCAGACTTCTTCGAATACGCAAGCTTTGAGAGACAAGGACACGCATGCGCTCCGCTGAGATCGCCACGCGATGGAACGACTACTTCGCGAAGCAGGGGCACCACATCGCCCCCAGCACCTCGCTCGTGTCGCCCGACCCGTCGCTGCTGTTCACCGTCGCCGGCATGGTGCCGTTCATCCCGTACATCATCGGGACCGAGCAGTCGCCGCACCCGCGCATCGCGTCCGTCCAGAAGTGCATCCGCACCAAGGACATCGAGGAGGTCGGCAAGACCACCCGTCACGGCACGTTCTTCCAGATGCTGGGCAACTTCTCGTTCGGCGACTACTTCAAGGAAGGCGCCATCAACTTCGCGTGGGAGCTGCTCACCACGCCTGAGGACCAGGGCGGCTACGGCTTCGAGCCCGAGCGCTTCTGGGTCACCATCTGGAACGAGGACGACGAGGCGCTGTCCTCGCTCGTCAACGCGGGCGTGAACCCCGACCAGATCGTCAAGCTCACGCGCGAGGAGATCTTCTGGGACACCGGACAGCCCGGCCCCGCCGGACCCTGCGCCGAGTGGCACTACGACCGCGGCCCCGCCTACGGGCCCGACGCGGTCGGCGGCACCGTGGATCCCGGTGGCGACCGCTACCTCGAGATCTGGAACCTGGTCTTCGACCAGTACCTGCGCGGTCCCGGCGACGGCAAGGACTACGAACTCATCCGCGAGCTCGACCAGAAGGCGATCGACACCGGCGCGGGCCTCGAGCGCATCGCGTTCCTCAAGCAGGGCGTCGAGAACTTCTACGAGACCGACGAGGTGTTCCCCGTCATCGGCGAGGTGCAGCGCCTCACCGGGCTCACGTACGGCGACGACAAGGAGGCCGACGTCCGCTTCCGCGTGATCGCCGACCACATCCGCTCGTCGCTCATGCTCATCGGCGACGGCGTGAAGCCGGGCAACGAGGGCCGCGGCTTCGTGCTGCGTCGCCTGCTGCGTCGCTCGGTGCGCAACATGAAGCTGCTCGGCGTCGAGGACGCCTCGCTCCCCGAGCTCCTGCCCGTGTCCAAGGACGCGATGAAGTCCACGTACCCGAACCTCGAGGCCGACTTCGCGCGCATCAGCGAGATCGCGTATCGCGAGGAGGACGCGTTCCGTCGCACCCTCGTCGCCGGCACCACGATCTTCGACACCGCGGTCGAGAAGGCGAAGGGCGAGGGCAACAAGGCCATCACGGGCGCCGACGCCTTCCAGCTCCACGACACGTACGGCTTCCCGTTCGAGATCACGCTGGAGATGGCCTCCGAGGCCGGGCTCCAGGTGGACGAGGCGAAGTTCCGCGAGCTCATGACCGAGCAGCGCGAGCGTGCCAGGGCGGACGCCAAGGCGAAGAAGGGCGGTCACGCCGACACCGCGGTGTACCAGGGCCTGCTCGAGGCCCACGCGACCGAGTTCAAGGGCTACCACGAGCTCGCGACGGCCACCGAGGTCCAGGGCCTCCTCAAGGACGGCGTCGCCGTGCCGGTGGGCGTCGAGGGCGACACGCTCGAGGTGATCCTGCCGCAGACGCCGTTCTACGCGGAGTCCGGAGGTCAGGAGGCCGACGCGGGCGTGATCCGCGCCGCGAACGCGACCCTCGAGGTCGTGGACGTCCAGAAGCCCATCAAGGGCCTCGTGGTCCACACCGTCAAGGTGGTCGAGGGCGAGGTCGCCGTCGGCGATGCGGTCTCGGCCGAGGTCGACGCCGACTGGCGCCTCGGCGCACGTCAGGCGCACTCCGGCACGCACCTCCTCCACGCCGCGCTGCGCGAGGTGCTCGGCCCGGAGGCGCTCCAGTCGGGCTCGTACAACAAGCCCGGCTACCTGCGTCTCGACTTCTCGTGGGGCCAGGCGCTCAGCACGGAGACCCGCTCGGAGATCGAGGAGGTCACGAACCGGGCGATCAGGGGCGACCTGCCGGTGTCGTGGCAGTACATGACGCTGCCCGAGGCCAAGGAATGGGGCGCGGTCGCGCTGTTCGGCGAGACCTACGACGACTCGAACGTGCGCGTGGTCCAGATCGGCGGCCCTTGGTCGCGTGAGCTGTGCGGAGGCACGCACGTCGAGCACTCGAGCCAGGTCGGCATGGTCGCCGTCAGCACCGAGTCCTCGGTGGGCTCCGGCTCGCGTCGCATCGAGGCCTTCGTGGGCTTCGAGGCCTTCGAGCACCTTGCCGCCGAGCGCGCGCTCGTGAGCGAGCTGACGTCCACCCTCAAGGTGCAGCCCGGCGAGCTCAAGGGCCGCATCGAGAAGCTCCTGGAGCGCGTCTCCGACGCCGAGAAGCAGCTTGCCGGCTATCGCGCGCAGGCCATGCGCGAGGCGGCCGCCTCGCTCGTCGACACGGCCAAGGAGGTCGGGGGAGTGCGCGTCGTCGCCCACGAGTCCGACGCCGCGGGCTCCGGGGACGACCTGCGTGCCCTGGTCATGGACGTCCGGGCGCGCCTCGGCGAGTCCGGTCCCGCCGTGGTCGCGGCCTCGGCCGCGATCGACGGCCGCCCGCAGATCGTGATCGGCACCAACCAGGGCGCGCGCGACCTGAAGATCAAGGCGGGCGACCTCGTGAAGGTGGCCGCCGGCGTGCTCGGTGGCGGTGGCGGCGGCAAGCCCGACCTCGCTCAGGGCGGCGGCCAGGACGCGACCAGGATCGGCGCGGCCCTCGAGGCCGTCGAGGCGGCGATCGCCAATCGTGGATAGGCACGTGCGCGTCGGCGTCGACGTGGGCACGGTCCGCGTCGGCGTCGCTGCGAGCGACCCTGACGGGCTCATGGCCTTCCCGGTGGCGACCGTGACCCGGTCGCCGAAGGCGGTCCAGGAGGTCGCCGACCTCGTCGCTGAGCGCGAGGCCACCGAGGTCTTCGTGGGCCTGCCGCGTACACTGAAGGGACGTGAGGGCACCTCGGCCACCGACGCGCGGGGCTTCGCCGCCCAGCTCGCGGAACTGACGCCCGCTACAGTGCGTTTGATCGATGAGCGGTTCTCGACCGCCTCGGCGTCGCGGCAGATGAGCGCCGCGGGAAGGTCAGCCAAGGCTCAGCGCCAGGTCATCGACCAGGCCGCCGCGGTGGTGATCCTGGAGACCGCTCTGGAAGTACAGAAGAGGGACAACCTCGGTGCAGTGACGACCGAGGTCCTACCCAGCAAGGGGAACGATGACTGACCTGTTCGAGGCCGAGCCAACGTCGACCACGTCGCTCGACATGCGTCGTCTGCAGCGGCGCAAGCGTCGCGCGACGAGGCGCAAGTTCACGCTCGTGGCGACCGCCATCGGGCTCGTGGTGCTCGCGCTGGGCGGGTCCGTCGCCTACAACTTCTTCGCGTCCCTCAGCAGCGGCTCGGCCGCGGTCGAGGACTACGAGGGCACCGGCCAGGGGACCGTCCAGGTCGTGATCTCCTCGGGCGACACCGGCGCCCAGATCGCGCAGACGCTGTACGACGCTGGCGTCGTCGCGTCCACCGCGGCGTTCATCCAGGCGTACAACGACAACCCCGACTCGGCCAGCATCCAGGCCGGCTACTACTTCATGCACCGCGAGATGTCCGCGTCGGCGGCGGTCCTGCAGCTGCTCGACCCCGACTACCGCGACCTGCGGACGATCACGGTGGTCGAGGGCAAGACGCTCGACACGTACTACCAGAAGATCGCCGACCTCACCGACTACACCAAGGAGGAGGTCGAGGAGGCGGCGCAGGACACCGAGGCGCTCGGCCTGCCCGAGGAGGCCGACGGCAACCTCGAGGGCTGGCTCTTCCCGTCCACGTACTCCTTCAACCCTGGCGTGACGCCGACCGACGTGCTCGCCAAGATGGTGTCCACCACCGTCGACGTGCTCGAGCGCAACGGCGTGGCCGAGGAGAACTGGGAGGAGATCCTCACGGTGGCGTCGCTCGTGGAGCGCGAGGCACGTCTCGACAAGGACCGTCCGTTGATCGCGGGCGTCATCTACAACCGCCTCGCGATCGACATGCCGCTCCAGCTCGACTCGACGATCCACTACTTCGCGCCGTCGGACAGCGTCTTCACCGACGAGGACGATCGCGCGGTCGACAACCCGTACAACACCTACCTGTACGCGGGTCTGCCGCCTGGCCCGATCGCCGGCCCAGGAGAGGCCTCGATCCAGGCGGCTGTCTCGCCCGCCGAGAACGACTACCTCTACTTCGTGACGGTGAACCTCACCACGGGCAAGACCAAGTACGCCGAGACGTACGAGGAGCACCTCCAGAACGTCGCGCAGCTCCAGCAGTGGTACGCGAAGAACTCCGACAGCTCCGACTGATCCCGTGACGGACCAGCCGCGTCGGGCGGGGGTGCTCGGTCACCCCATCGCGCATTCGCTGTCCCCCGTCCTGCATCGTGCCGCGTACGCGGAGCTGGGGCTGGACTGGGAGTACGACGCCTACGACGTGACCGAGGAGGGGCTCGCCGACTTCGTGGCCGGCCTCGGTCCCGAATGGGCCGGGCTGTCGCTGACGATGCCGCTCAAGGTCGCGGCGATGCCGCTCATGGACTTCATCGAGCCCATGGCCAAGCTCGTGGGCGCGCTGAACACGGTGGTGGTTCAGCATGTGGGCAGCACGCGGCAGCTCGTGGGCGCCAACACGGACGTGCACGGCATCGTCGCGGCGCTGCGCGAGGGCGGCCTGGAGCACGTGGAGTCGGCCGTCGTGATCGGCGGGGGAGCGACCGCCACCTCGACGATCGCAGCCCTCGGGCAGCTGGGCTGCACCGCGCCGGTCGTGGCCGTGCGCAACCGTGCGCGTGCCGGGGGGCTGGTGAGGGCCGCGTCCCGCATGGGTCTGTCCCCGGTGCTCGTGCCCCTGGGCACGGACGATGCGGACGCTTCGGTGGTCGCGAGGGCATCCGTCGCGGACGCGGTCGTGTCCACGATCCCGGCGGCGGCGGGCGCCGCGCTCGGCGCGCGGCTGCGCAACGCACGGGGAGTGCTGCTCGACGTGGTCTACGATCCGCTGGTGACGCCGCTCGCAGAGGCCTGGGTCGCGGGCGGAGGAACGTTCGTCGGCGGGCAGCGCATGCTGGTTCACCAGGCGGCCGAGCAGGTCAGGCTCATGACTGGACATACCGCGCCAATCCGCGCGATGGAGCACGCTCTGGCACGAGTGTGATGTTTCCGACGCTTGGGTGATCGCCCACTCGTGCCGATGTAGCATCTGCGGTGTTCAGAACCGCGAATGGTTCAGCATCGGTACGCCTGGGGAGGTCCTGTGAAGCGTCTCGGCACGATCCTCCTCGAGGAGGGCCTGCTCACCGAAGACCAGTTGATCGATGCCATCGACGCCCAGCAGCAGCGCGGGCAGTCGCTCGGCAGCACCCTGGTGGAGCTCGGGCTGCTCACGGAGCCTCAGCTCGTGCAGGTGCTCGCGGCCCAGGTCGGCATGGAGTTCGTGGAGCTCGCCGACTACCCCGTGGACCGCGCGGCGGTCGCGCTCGTGCCCGGGCCGGTGTGCCGCAGGCACGCGGCGCTCCCGATCGGCTTCAGCGAGGCCGGCGAGCTGCGGGTCGCGATGTCCAACCCGGGCAACGTGGTCGCGGTCGACGACTTCCGCACGATCTCCAAGCGGACGGTCGTCCCCGTGGTCGCCGCCCACGAGGACTTGCTCGCGGCCATCGACCGCTACTGCCGTTCCGACGCGGAGCTCGAGGACCTGCAGGAGTCGCTGTCCGAGTCCGAGGTCAACCTCGATGACGAGGACCTGGGCTCCGGGATCTCGGACGACGACGCGCCGATCGTGCGCTTCGTGAACCTGCTCATCTCCCAGGCTGTGCAGGACCGCGCGTCCGACATCCACATCGAGCCGACGGAGACGGACCTGCGCGTCCGCTACCGCATCGACGGCGTGCTTCACGAGATGCAGCGCGCGTCGAAGACGATCGCCAACGGCGTGACGTCGCGCCTCAAGATCATGTCGGACATCGACATCGCCGAGCGCCGCAAGCCTCAGGACGGCCGCCTGTCGGTCAACCATCAGGGCCGCAAGATCGATCTGCGCGTCGCGACTCTTCCCACGGTGTGGGGGGAGAAGGTCGTCATGCGTATCCTCGACAACTCGACCGCGACGCTCGATCTCGCGGACCTCGGCATCCGTGAGCGCAACTACGCGCAGTACTCGGAGACGTTCACGAAGCCGTACGGCATGATCCTCGTCACGGGCCCCACGGGCTCGGGCAAGTCGACCACGTTGTACGCGACGCTCAACCAGATCAGCAGGCCCGAGATCAACGTCATCACGGTCGAGGACCCGGTCGAGTACCGCATCGCGGGCATCAACCAGGTGCAGGTGAACCCCAAGGCGGGACTGACCTTCGCCTCGGCGCTGCGCTCGATCCTTCGTGCCGACCCCGATGTCGTCCTCCTCGGTGAGATCCGCGACCACGAGACCGCGCAGATCGCGATCGAAGCGGCGCTTACCGGTCACCTGGTGCTGTCGACCCTTCACACGAACGATGCGCCCTCCGCGCTCACCCGCCTCATCGAGATGGACATCGAGCCGTTCCTCGTGGGTTCCGCCGTCGACTGCGTGGTCGCCCAGCGACTCGCGCGTCGCCTGTGCGATCACTGCTCGGTCGAGTATCCGATCGAGGACGCGAGCGAGATCCCCGCGAACGTCGGTTGGGACGAGACCAAGCCCCTGCCCGTCGTCTACCGGCCGGTTGGCTGCCAGCGCTGCTCGAACACGGGCTACCGCGGGCGAGTCGCGCTCCACGAGGTCATGACGGTCGACGAGGACCTCGAGCGGCTCGCGGTCGCGCGCGCCTCCGCGGCCGAGATCGGCCGCAAGGCCCGGGAGGCCGGCATGGAGACCCTGCTCATGGACGGCTGGGCCAAGGTGCTCGAGGGCACGACGTCGGTGGAGGAGCTCCTTCGTGTGGTCAAGTAGCGCTGTGTCGGTAGGTAGCAGGCACGACGGGGGTCGTTGCCAAAACGAGGAATGTGCGGCACAGTGGTCGGGACTTGAGTCCTACGCACCGATGGCCGATATGAGGGATGCAAGTCGATGCGAGGAGCAGGTGCTCGCGCTGAGGGAGAGTGCTGGATGACGTCGTTCATGCCCGAGAACGTGCCTGGGCAGGCACAGCAGCCTGCGCCCGCGCAGCCGACCGCCGGATTCGTTCCGCAGCAGCCTTCCAGTCAACAGTCGTTCCAGCCCGCCCCCCAGCCGGGCGCGGAGGCGGCGTACCAGCCCTCGCCAGCGGGGTCGTTCCTGCCGGCGCAGCAGCCATCTGCGCAGCAGCAGCCGCAGCAGCCGGTCGCGCCGCAACCGGCGCCGCCAGCTCTCGGCGCGCAGCCCGCGTTCGCGCCTGTGTCCGCACAGCCGGCACCCTCGGTGCCAACCGCGGCTTCCGCTTCGCAGCCCACCCGGCAGGTCCAGCGCCAGCCGCTCATGTCTCAGGCTCAGCCCCCGCGTCAGCCCGTCGCGGCGGCGCCGACCGAGACGATCCGCCAGCAGCCCGCGCAGCAGCAGGCGGTTCCGGCTCCCGCACAGCAGCGTCCCGCCGCCGCCCAGCCCGCGACGCACCGCCTGGGGATGAGCAACGAGCGCCAGGAGACGGACCTCGACCTCAACGCGGCGCTCCGCGCCATGCTCGAGTCGAAGGCCTCCGACCTTCATCTCACCGTAGGCTCCCCGCCCATGGTGCGCGTGGACGGGGGACTCAAGGCGCTCGAGGGCTTCGGGACGCTGGAGAAGGAGGGCCTGCAGCGCACGCTCTACCAGATCCTTACTCAGGCGCAGCGCGAGAAGTTCGAGGAGGAGCTTGAACTCGATTTCTCGTACGCTCTTCCGCACGAGTCGCGCTTCCGCGTGAACATCTACGTGCAGCGAGAGTCGATCGGCGCGGCCTTCCGCGTGATCCCCTTCGAGATCAAGCCGCTCGAGGCGCTCGGCATCCCCGCGCCGGTGAAGCAGTTCGCCGACCTTGCCCGCGGTCTCGTGCTCGTCACCGGTCCCACGGGTTCCGGAAAGTCGACGACGCTCGCGTCGCTCATCGACCTCGTGAACCGCTCGCGAAGCGGCCACATCATGACGGTCGAGGACCCGATCGAGTTCCTGCACCAGCACAAGCGCTCCCTCGTGAACCAGCGCGAGGTCGGCTCGGACACGCAGTCCTTCCAGAAGGCGCTCAAGCATGTGCTGCGTCAGGACCCGGATGTCATCCTCATCGGCGAGATGCGTGACCTGGAGACCATCCAGGTCGCCCTCACCGCCGCCGAGACCGGTCACCTCGTGTTCGCGACGCTCCACACGCAGGACGCGGCGCAGACGATCGACCGAGTGATCGACGTGTTCCCTGCCGAGCAGCAGGGGCAGGTGCGCACCCAGCTCGCGACCGCGATCCAGGGCGTGTTGTGCCAGGCGCTGCTGCCCAGGGCCGACGGACCGGGCCGCGCCGTCGCCGTCGAGGTCATGTTCGCGACGCCTGGTATTCGCAACCTGATCCGCGAGGGCAAGACGCACCAGATCCACACGTCGCTCCAGTCGGGCGCGGACAAGGGCATGCAGACCATGGACCAGCACCTCGCCGAGCTCGTGCGCGAGGGCGCCGTCCACTACGACTACGCCGTCGAGATCGCTCACTCCGTCGAGGAGTTCAACCGCCTGTGCGGCCGGGCCGGGCAGCGATAGGGGAGCAGGACATGGCAACGGCAACCAAGCAGTACGACTTCGTCGCCCGCGATGCGCAGGGCAAGGAGCACAAGTCCACCATGGAGGCGCCGAACTCGGCCGCCGTGGCGTCGCGACTCAAGGAGCGCGGACTGACGGCGCTCTCGGTCTCCGAAGCCGGCGGCACTGGGCTCAACGCCGAGATCAATATTCCCGGACTGGGCGAGTCGATCGGGCTCAAGGACATCGCGATCATGTCGCGTCAGCTCGCGGTCATGATCGGCGCGGGTCTCTCGCTGCTCAGAGCCCTCGCGATCCTCGCCGATCAGACAGAGAACAAGGCGCTCAAGAAGGTCGTGGGTGAGGTCCGCTCGGACGTCGAGACCGGCTCATCATTCTCGAAGGCGCTGGGGCGTCACCCCGAGGTGTTCCCTCCGATCATGATCAACATGGTCAAGGCCGGTGAGGTCGGAGGCTTCCTCGACGAGGTGCTCGTCGCGATCGCCGAGAACTTTGAGAGCGAGGTCGCGCTGCGTGGAAAGATCAAGTCCGCGATGACCTATCCGGTCGTGGTCTTCTGCATCGCGATCCTGGCCACCGCGGCGATGCTCATCTTCATCGTGCCGGTGTTCGCCAACATGTTCGCGGATCTGGGAGGCACCCTGCCCCTTCCCACGCGGATCCTCGTGTGGATGTCGGCGGTGATGAAGATCGCCGCGCCGATCCTCGTCGTCGGCCTCGTCGCCTTCTCGTTCTGGTGGCGCAAGAACAAGCACAAGGAGAACGTCCGCCGGGCTTATCAGCCGGCGACCTTGAAGGCGCCGATCTTCGGCAACCTCATCCGCAAGATCGCGGTCGCGCGCTTCGCCCGATCCTTCGGCTCCATGATCCGTGCCGGCGTGCCGATCCTGCAGGCGCTCGAGATCGTGGGCCAGGCCTCTGGCAACATCGTGCTCGAGGACGCCACGAGGGATGTCCAGCAGTCGGTGCGCAAGGGTAACTCGCTCGCCAGGCCGCTGGCCGAGAGCCCGGTGTTCCCGCCGATGGTCGTGCAGATGATCGCGGTGGGTGAGGACACGGGCGCGCTGGACGCGATGCTGGACAAGATCGCCGACTTCTACGACCAGGAAGTGGAATCCACCACAGAGCAATTGACCGCCATGATCGAGCCCATCATGATTGCCGTGCTGGGTGGTTTGATCGGTTCCATGGTGATTGCGCTATATCTCCCGCTATTCAAGATCTTCGAGCTCATCGGCTGAATTCCGAGAAATTCATCACACACAGATTTGGCACCGTGTCCGGGCGTTTTCCGGATTTCCCGTCGGGGCGGAGCCGAAACCGAGGGGCGACCGTCCCAAGGTTATTCAAAGGAAAATGAAAGGCAATGCACATGATTGCTCGCATTCGCAAGCACCTTGAGGAGAACAAGGAGCAGGGCTTCACGCTCGTCGAGCTCCTTGTCGTCATCATCATCATCGGCATCCTGGCCGCGATCGCCATCCCGATCTATCTGGACCAGCAGGCCAAGGCGAAGGACTCGGCCGCGCAGTCCGACCTCGCCTCCTACCGCACCCTCGTGGTGGCCGCGTTCACCGAGGACACCACTATCACGACCACCGCCGCGATCATGGGCTCGGTTGACTTCACGGCAAGCAACAAGGCGAGCATCGGCGTGGGTACTTTCGACCCCACCAACGGCACCTTCTGCGCGTGGATCACCTACGCCGGTGGCAAGCACACTTCCTACAGCACTGACGCCAGCGGCGAGCTCTACGCGGATTCCACGACCTGCACCACGGCCACCACCTGATCAGGTTGGCCCGATGAGTAGTGGTGGGGTGTCGCACTGAGCGGCAACCCCACCACTACTCGCGGCCTTTCCGCACGCAAATCGAGTTGAGGGGAGACAACGACATGAGAGAGACCGCCGGCGACGCGGCCGCGCGCCGTAGCCCCTCCCGTGGCGACGATGGCTTCAGTCTGACCGAGGTCATGATCGCCATGCTGCTCATGGTGATCGTGCTCTTCGCAATGATATCCGTCGTCGTCCTGGCCCTTCGTGTCACTGCCGGCAACGCGACGCTCGCGACCGCGACCGAGTCCGTGCAGTCGCGCATCGAGGCGGCGCGGAAGGTCGCGACCACCGGTTCGTGCACGAGCATCTCCGATGTGATCGAGCCATCAGAGACGCTTGCGGACGGGCGCGGGGCGCAGTACACCGTGTCAGGCGTGGTCGACTCGTGCGACGACTCGCTCGACTCCCAGGTGGTGCGCGTGACAGTGACGGCGACCGAGATCAATGGTGGCGAGGCCGGCGTGACGACGAGCGTCACCACCGATATCTTCATCAAGGTGCCCGAATGACCTGGCGCCAGCGGCTCAATGCCGCTGACTCGGACAGCGAGGCCGGGATGACGCTCGTGGAGCTCATCGTCGCGTCGGCGATCACGGTGATCATCATGTTCGCCGCCTCGTTGATCTTCATCACGATCATGCAGCACGAAGGCTTCGCCAAGGACACCGCGGTCGCGAACAACGAGGCGCAGCTGTCGTTCAAGCAACTCGAGTACGACATCCGCAACGCGTCGCGCGCGACGATCATGCAGGGCGGCGATGTGATGGTGCTCGCCACCCGCACCGCCAACTCGGTCGACTACACGTCGGCCGTTTGCGTTACCTACTTCTACGACGAGGACGCGGGCGTGTTGCAGCGCTTCCAGTCGACTGGATCCACCGAGTCCTCGGCTGTTGCGACCGCTGCTAGTACTGACGACATCGTCGACATGGATATCGCATGGACTCTCTTCGCGGACGGGGTTTCTCATCTCGGATCCGCGCGGATCTTCGGCGTCGCGGACGCGACGATCACGCCCCCGGACCAGGAGGTGCTGACGCGTCTCAGCGTGGAGACATCGGACGGGCGTTCGCCGATCGAGTTCGACAAGCAGATCACACTGCGCACCCAGTCCGACCTCACGCTGACGTGCAACTAAGGAACAGGAAGCCGAGCGATGTACACCCCCGCACCCGCTGACCGCTCCACACGCGACGACGGCGCCGCGCTCGTCATGGTGCTCGGCATCATGATGGTCGGTGCGGTGCTGCTCACTACGCTCATCGCCGTCACGCTCTTCAATGTGCAGTTCACGGCCCACAATCGCGAGGAGATGGCTGTGCTTGCCTCGGCGGACTCCGGCATCGATATCGTCCTCGGCGAACTGCAGGACAAGACCTACGGCGAGCTCTCAACCGTCTGCGGCCCCGACACCTATGTGATCAACAACGACACTGTGGTCGTCACTTACAAGTACATGGTCAGCGGCGAGACGAACGCCGTCACCTGCCCCTCAGACACCCAGATCGTCACCTCGCTCACGGTGACGTCGACCGCCACCTCGGCCGTCGTCGTCGCCACGGGGGAGTCCATCACGCGTTCCGTCGTGGCCACGTTTGCCCCGACCCCGCCCGCCGTGTCGCTTGAGAAGGCGATCTTCTCGGAGGCCTCGCTCACTGTGAACAACAACTGGGAGGTGCTCGAGTCCTCGCCCGGAGCGGAGGATGCGGACATCTACGCGAACGGTGCCGTGGACCTCGGGCAATCCGGTGTCGACGTTGATGGTGATGTGTACGCAGCCTACGGGAACGTGTCAGCGGCGGGTAACGCAACGATTCTCGGGTCGCTTTGGGCCAATGGCAGGGTGGTGCTGAACACCAACAGCAAGATCATGGGCGATATCTATGCGGCGTCCGATGCTGCCAGCACTGACCAGAGCAGCGCGGCCGTCGTCTTCGACAACGGAGCCCACGTCTACGGCAGCGTCCTTGCGAATGGCGGCGTCTACCTCGGCAACGGCGCCGTCGAAGGCATTGTCTTCTCGCGCTACAACGGGGTGTCCTTCGGCCAGAACTCGCCGAGTGTCGGCGGCAGCGTCTACACGCAGGGCACCGTCGCGCTCGGTAAGGGCACAGTGGGCGGCGACGTGATCTCGATCAGCGGCAACGTGACCCAGGGCGGCAACGGTGCCACTGTGACCGGCTTCGTCAAGGCTGGCGGGTCGATCGACACGCAGGTGACCTCCACTGCTGGCGTGAAGCTCCAGAATCAGTCCAGCCTCACCTTCCCCGTGTCGCCGAACATCAACCCCGGCACCATCAACTTCGAAGGTTGGGTCGGCTATCCCTCAAAGATCACGTCGCCGGGCCGCGAGGAGTTCCCGCAGCTCACCATGGATGCTGAGGACCTCCAGCTGTGGGTGAACGCCGGCTACACGATCGACTACGCGCCGTCCTGCACCGACAACGGGACCAAGAGTGACAAGAGCAACCCCGCGAAGTACATCGATTCGAACCCCGCGGGCATCGTCGGCGCACGCCTCATCATCTTCGCCTGCGACTCGGATCAGCCTGTCGAGCTTCGCGGCGCGACGACCGGCACCGTGACGGTGGAGCAGGATACCGTCCTGATGTCCGTGACAGGCTTCGAGCAGACGAACAATATCTCGTACGAGGGCACCACGGATGGCGAAGACCTCTGGACGCTCTACTGGATCGTTCCGGCGGACGCACCGGGAGTGGACTGGTCGACGACAGTCGACGGGCAGGCGGTGCCCGACTGCTCGGCGCTCCCCGATGGCGTGGGTGATATCGACACCGCGGCGGCACTTAAGATCAAGAACCTGTACTGGTTCGTGTACACGCCGTGCGCGTACGTCGCGGAGAACGGCATCAACTACAACGGCAACTCGATGCCCTTGACCGGACAGGTCTACGCCGGATCCATCTCCATCGCGACCAACGGCAACTTCCAGATGCGCTCCACTTATCTGCCATCCCTCACAGATGGCAGCACCGACAGCAGCGACCCGGCGGACGTGCGCCTCACCGCGCGGTTCGATCTGCGCGAGTGATCGGCTCCGCGGTGGTTCCAGTCGTCCTTCTGGCGCTGATGCTCGGGCTCGCCCTCGGATCGTTCGCCAACGTGCTGATCTATCGCGTTCCGGCAGGCCTGTCCATCGTCTCGCCGCCGAGTGCGTGTCCGGCATGCGGCGCACGCATCAAGGCGCGGCACAACGTGCCCGTGGCGGGATGGCTGGTTCTCAGAGGGCGATGCGCGAGCTGTGGCGATGCCATCAGCCCGCGGTACCCCATCGTCGAGGCGCTCGTCGGGGCGCTGTTTGTCCTGGTCGTGATCGTCGCCGGGCCGTCGGTCGAGGCGTTGCTGTTGTGCGGTCTCGTGTACTTCGGCGTGGTGCTGTCGGCGATCGACCTCGAGACGCGACGGCTACCGGATCCCTTGACCGGCGCGTTCGCGATCTACGTCGCCGGCGTCATAGTTCTGGGCGCCGCGACATCGGGGGAATGGGGCGACGTCCTGCGTGCGCTCGGCGGCGCGGGGATCCTCGGTGTCCTCTACCTCGGCGCGTTCCTCGCGTACCCGAAGGGCATGGGCTTCGGAGACGTCAAGCTTGCGCCGTCGCTTGGGGCCTTGCTCGGGTGGTTCGGTTGGCCAGCACTCGTGGTGGGTGGATTCGCGGCCTTCCTCTGGGGCGCGATTGTCGGCGTGGGCGCCATGGTCGCGGCCCGTCGGGGACGCGGTGTGGCCATTCCCTTCGGACCCTGGATGTTCGTCGGGGCGGTAACCGGGGTAGTTGCCGGTGCGCCAGTAGCGGCCTGGTATCTCGACATTATCGGGATTGATTTGTCTTGAGAGGTGTGTGGAAGATGCCGATACATCTGGCAGTGCACGTGAGGAGGGCATAGTGGGCAAGAAGTCTGTAGCGATCGATATCGGTGAGACCGTTGTCAGGGTCGCCGAGGTCGAGTTCGGCGGTGGCGCCGATCCGCGCGACGGTGCTGTGCTGCACGCCATCGGTGCCGCCTCGGTGCCGGCGGGCGTGATCAACGAAGGCGTCATCGAGGAGCCGGGCTCTCTCGCGCAGTCGATCAAGGATGCTTTCGCGGCAGCCAAGCCGTCGCAGAAGAACGTGACGGTTGGTATCGGGCAACCGAGCGTGCTCGTGCGCGAGGTGGTGATCCCCGCCCAGCCGATGGACAAGATCCGTGGCTCCTTGGCATTCCACGTCGAGGACCAACTCCCCATGCCGGCCGACGAGGCGATCCTGGACTTCTACCCGACCCAGGAGCTGGAGTCTGACGCAGGCACGAGCCTGCGGGGACTGCTCGTCGCCGCGCCGCGTGACGTCGTGCGTGACGCGATCGCGGCGGTGGACCGGGCGGGGCTCAACGTGACGGCTGTGGACCACAACGCCTTCGGACTGTGGCGCAGCGGATGCAGGGGAGAGCTTCTCGGCGCGAACGTGGCGTTCGTCGACGTCGGCGCGTACAGCACGACCGTCGCCGTGTCTCAGGGAGGCGCTCCGAGGCTCGTGCGCGTCATGCCGCAGGGCGGCCTCGACGCGACCAAGGCGCTCCGCAGCGCGATGAAGGGCATGGAGGCGGACCCCGAGCGGGTGAAGTTCGAGGTCGGGATGGACCTGACCGCCACCGACCCCAACCGGCGTCTCTACGCGGAGACTGTTGCGCACGCCATGGGCCCGTTGATCGAAGCGGTACGCAACACGCTTGTGTACTTCGCGAGCTCCAACCCCGGCGGCGCCGTTGAGCGCGTGGTCCTCTCGGGAGGGGGGAGCCACATGAACGGCTTCGGGCAGGCGCTCGCCAGCGCAACCCGACTTCCTGTCATGATCGGAGGACCGCTTCAGGGACTCGGCACCGGCAAGCGCGTCAACCGCGACGCCTTCGCCGCTCACGAACAAGAGTTCGCGACGGTGATCGGCCTGGCGATGAGGAGCGAGAAGTGAACCCGATCGCACAGAAGTACGGTGCCCCGCGCCTCCCAGGTATCAACGTGATCCCCGCGGAGATCGCGGAGAAGAAGAAGATGCGGGCCGTGATCACTACGGCCGTGTTCACTGTCCTCATCGCGCTAGGCGTCGTCGTGGCGCTCTGGCTGCTGGCGCTCGGGTGGAAGGCGGCTGCGTCGTCGAGTCGTGACAGCGCCGCCGAGGAAGAGCTCGTCGCGGTCGCTGAGAGGGACGCCAAGTCTCAGGTGTATTACGACGTAGTTGAGCGGGAGTCTGAAGAGTTCACTCTCGCGCAGATCGCCTACGGCGAGATCGATCAGGCGCAGTTCACCGCCGTGATCCAGTCCGTCGCGAACGATGAGACCAGCTTCGACACGATTGCCATTCTGGGGCCCAACGCGGTCGGCCTCGGCGGCGAGGAGTCCGAAGGCGGCATCTATGGTTCGGGCATCGGGCTCGTTACCTTCACTGCACGCGCGACGTCGCTCGACGAGGCGACGGCCTTGATCGACAGGCTCGACGCAGTGCCGGGCCTGGCCAACGTCCGGTACGACACCGAGGCGTACCAGTTGGACGGCGCGGACGCGTACTACGGCGTGACCGGCAAGGCGACCCTGACCGGCACTCTGCTTACCCATCGGTTGATTCCGGAGAGCACGCTGTCGGATCTCAGCAACGTCGTCGCTCCTGGTGTGGTCGTGCCATCGCCCTCCGCGTCTCCGACCCCGTCCGCCACGTCTGAGGAGGGCTGACATGCTGAACTCTCGATACGCCCCGGTCGCGCTGCTGGCAGTGCTCGGCGTCATTCTCGTCGCGGTGCTCGGCTGGTTCGTGCTCATCTCGCCTCAGCTCGAGGAGCGCTCCGCTCTTAGTGCCGAGGAGAGCCAGATTCGGTCCAACATCACGACGGTGGAGGCGGCTTCCGCGAAGATCGACGAGTATGCGGCGGCCCTCGACGCGAGCACCGAGGTCACGGACCTCATCGCTGTCAACGCTCCGTCCGTGCTCGACATGCAGGCCTTCCGCGACAGGCTCTCGGCCGCACTGACGGACGCGCAGATCGAGATCACGAGCATGAGCGCGAATGACGGCGTTCAGGTGGACGGCTGGGATACCTCGTCAGCGCAGCTCGTTTCGGCCAGCGTGGCCTCCTTGTTCACACAGGGTCCAGTCGCAGGAGCCGAGCCAGTAGTGGCGGCAGACGCCACGACGACGACCGATGCTGGTGCCGCGACGGATACTGCGACGGCCACTACTTCTACCTGGTCTCCTGCGATCACGGTCGCCAGTACCGACGGCGAAGACACGTCGGTCGCGGGCGATATCCGCATGGTCGAGGTGACCATCGAGCTCGCTGGTTCGCCTTCGGCGCTCTTCGATTTCCTCGCTGACATGCAGGACCCTGACCAGCAGCTCTTCCAGGTGTCGCAGATCACGCTCTCGGCGCGGACCGAGGGCGAGGAGAACCCCGCAGGCTCTCCCGCAAAGGAAGGCGACGTGTCTGTCACCATCGTGGGTGATCTGTACCTCCATGATGCGGATACGTCGGTGGTGGATGAGGACGCTCCTGCGTCGTCCGATGCCGTGGACGGCGCGTTCGTTGCCGTTGGTGGAAACCTCACCCAGCCGTAGCGGGATAGCGTCAACCGAGGGCGAGGTACCCCAGGGGTGCCTCGCCCTCCGGCGTCCGCGGGTGGTTCTCGCTCTGGCAGAATGACAGCCATGCTGAGATGGCTCACCGCAGGCGAATCGCACGGCCCGGCTCTCGTCGGCACCCTTGAGGGACTGCCCTCGGGTGTCGAGGTCACGAGTGCAGACATTCAAGGTGCGCTCGCGCGCCGTCGTCTCGGCTATGGGCGCGGCGCGCGCATGAAGTTCGAGCAGGACGCCGTCACCATCCTGGGCGGCGTGCGCCACGGGGTGAGTCAGGGCGGGCCGGTCGCCGTCATGATCGGCAACACCGAGTGGCCCAAGTGGGAGACCGTGATGAGCGCGGACCCCGTCGACGAGTCCGAGCTCACCGGCGCTCGAGCCGCCGCCCTCACGCGGCCTCGCCCGGGTCACGCGGACCTGGTCGGCATGACCAAGTACGGCTTCGACGATGCCCGTCCCGTCCTGGAGCGCGCCTCCGCCCGCGAGACGGCCGCTCGGGTCGCAGTCGGCGAGATTGCCGAGCACTTCCTCGACCAGGCGGCTGGCATCCGCCTGGTGGCCCACACCGTGCAGGTGGGGCCGATCGTGGTGCCCGACGATGCCCCGCTTCCCCCCGCAGAGGCAACCCCCGCGCTCGATGAGGACCCCATCCGCTGCTTTCACGCGGAGACCTCAGCGGCGATGATCGCCGAGATCGATGAGTGCCAGAAGGACGGCGACACGCTTGGCGGTGTCGTCGAAGTGGTGGCCTACGGCCTTCCCGTCGGGCTCGGAAGTCACGTGCACGGCGACCGCCGCCTCGACGCGCGTCTCGCTGGCGCCCTCATGGGCATTCAGGCGATCAAGGGCGTGGAGATCGGCGACGGCTTCCGTACGGCCGCTCGGCGTGGCTCGCAGGCCCATGACGAGATCGAGTACAAGGACGGCGGGGTCACTCGCCGCACCAATCGTGCGGGCGGGCTCGAGGGCGGCATGACCAACGGCGAGCCGCTCAGGGTCCGCGCCGCGATGAAGCCCATCAGCACCGTGCCGCGCGCGCTTGACACGATCGATACCGCGACAGGCGAGGCCGCCAAGGCCATCCATCAGCGCTCGGACGTGTGCGCCGTCGCTCCCGCCGCCGTCGTCGCGCAGGCCATGGTGGCGCTCACGCTCGCGGACGCGCTCCTTGAGAAGTTCGGCGGCGACTCCGTGGAAGAGGTTCGTCGCAACATCGCCTCCTACGTCGAGTCCATCCCCGAGCGCCTCCGCTGATGGCCGGCCCCCGGGCCGTGTTGATCGGTCCTCCCGGCAGCGGCAAGTCGTCGGTCGGCACCCGCCTCGCGCGCCTGTGGGACGTCTCATGGCGCGACACGGACGACGACGTGGAGGCGAGTCAGGGCAAGGCGATCTCGGACATCTTCGTCGACGACGGCGAGCCCCGCTTCCGCGAGCTTGAGGCGGCAGCCGTCGCGACGGCGCTGAAGGAGCACGAGGGCGTCCTGTCGCTCGGAGGCGGCGCCGTCCTGGACCCGCGCACCGAGGAGCTGCTCGCGTCGTACGTGGCCGACGGTGGGGAGATCGTGTTCCTCGACGTCTCACTCGCCAAGGCCGCTCCCCGCGTGGGACTCAACGCCGCGAGACCGCTCCTGGCCGGCAACCCGCGTCAGCGCTGGCAGGAGCTCATGAACGCGCGCCGACCCGTGTACGAGCGCATCGCCACGCGCATCGTCGATACCGACGGGCACACGCCTGCGGCCGTGGCCGCGCTGATTGCCGAGGGGAAGTCATCCACATGAGCGCCACCGTAAGGGTCGCATCGGGCTCGCCCTACGACGTCCACGTCGGGACCGGGCAACTGGAGCGCGCAGTGCACGGGCTTCCGGAGAGGTCACGCAAGGTGCTCGTCGTCCATGCGGCGCCGCTGCGCCAGGTCGCCGACATCCTGCGCCAGCGCATCGAGGCCTCCGGCCGCGAGGCCGTCCTCGCCGAGGTTCCTGACGCCGAGGCAGGCAAGACGGCCGAGGTCGCCGCGTTCTGCTGGCAGGTGCTCGGCAAGTCGGATTTCACCCGCTCCGACGTCGTGGTCGGCCTGGGCGGGGGAGCGGTGACCGACCTCGCGGGCTTCGTGGCCGCGACATGGATGCGCGGCATCGCCGTCGTGCAGATGCCCACCACCGTGCTCTCCATGGTTGACGCCGCAGTGGGGGGCAAGACTGGCATCAACACTGCCGAGGGCAAGAACCTCGTGGGGGCCTTCCACGAGCCCGACGCCGTGTGGTGCGATCTCGACATGCTCGCGACCCTTCCCGCGTACGACCGTGTCGCGGGCCTCGCGGAGGTGATCAAGGGCGGCTTCATCCGCGACGTCGTCATTCTGGACCTCGTGGAGGAGCACGCTGAGGCGCTCAAGGCCGAGACGCTCACGCCTGCGGCTCTCGAAGTGCTTGAGGAGCTCATCACCCGCAAGGTCCGCGTCAAGGCTGAGGTCGTGGCTCAGGACCTCAAAGAGTCCCACCTGCGCGAGATCCTCAACTACGGGCACACGTTCGGCCACGCGATCGAGTACACCGAGCGCTACCAATGGCGCCACGGCTCCGCCGTGTCGGTGGGGATGGTCTTCGCCGCCGAGCTAGCGCACCTCGCGGGCCGCCTGACCGAGGCCGAGGTCGACCGTCACCGCGCGATCCTGTCGTCTCTCGGGCTGCCCACGACGTATCCGGCGGGGCGCTGGGACGCGCTCCTGACCGCGATGCGCCGCGACAAGAAGACCAGGGGCGACCTGCTGCGCTTCGTCGTGCTGCAGGGCATCGGCAACCCGGTGCGACTCGAGGGCCCGGACCCCGCGATGCTCCTGGGCGCGTACGACGCAGTGAGCGCCTGACTCGCCCGCTAACCTGACCATATGACGCAGGTCCTCATCGCGAACGGCCCCAACCTGGGACGACTCGGCTCGCGCGAGCCCGAGAAGTACGGCAACACCTCCTACGATCAGCTCGTGGTGCTCGCAACGGAGTGGGGGAGCGAGCACGGCTTCGCGGTCGAAGTCACGCAGACCGACGATGAGTCGGAACTCGTCGGGTGGATGCACGGCGCGGTCGACGAAGGCACCCATGTGATCCTCAACCCCGCGGCGTTCACGCACTACTCGTACGCGCTCCGCGACGCGTGCGCCATGGTCACCGGCGCAGGGCTGAACCTGATCGAGGTACACCTCACCAACCCGCACGCGCGCGAGGACTTCAGGCACACCTCCGTGATCTCCGGAGTGGCCACGGGAACGATCGCCGGGTTCGGCGTCGACTCGTACCGCCTGGCGCTCAGCGCCCTCGCCGCGCGCCTCGGCTACAATGATCGGCGGCCCGTCGCGTGCCAGGCGCGCGACCAGTAGTTAGCGACAGAACAAGGACATTACCGTGGCGACCTCGAACGACATCAAGAACGGCTCCGTGCTCAACCTCGACGGCAACCTCTGGTCCGTCATCGAGTTCCAGCACGTGAAGCCCGGCAAGGGCGGCGCCTTCGTCCGCACCAAGCTCAAGAACGTGCTGTCGGGCAAGGTCGTCGACAAGACCTTCAACGCCGGCACCAAGGTCGACTTCGAGACCGTCGACCGCCGCGACATGCAGTACCTGTACAACGACGGCACCGACTTCATCTTCATGGACCCGACCACGTTCGACCAGGTCCCCGTCTCGCCGGCCGTTATGGGCAGCGCCACCGATTACCTGCTTGAGAACGAGTCCGCGACCATCGGCTCGCACAACGGCAACCCGATCTTCCTCGAGCTGCCCGCCTCCGTCGTGCTCGAGGTCACCTACACCGAGCCCGGCTTGCAGGGTGACCGGTCGTCGGGCGGCACCAAGCCCGCGACGCTCGAGACCGGCAAGGAGATCCAGGTGCCGCTGTTCCTCGAGGCTCCAGTCAAGGTCAAGGTCAACACCGGCACGGGTGAGTACCTGGGTCGCGTGAACGACTGAGTCTGGCTCCACGAGACGCCCGTCCCCTTCGGGGGCGGGCGTCTCGTCTTGCCCCCTCCGCCGTCGGCGTGTCAGCGAGCGACCCCTGGTAGGTTCCAGGCCATGACGTTCGTCGCTCAGGCTCCACTGCGCCCGCGCACGCGCTCGTGGCTTCACCGTCGTCCCGACTATGCTTGGTCTCCGAGCCGGTCCATGGCGGTGACAGCGGTCATCGTCGCGGCGTTGGCGTACCTGCTCGTCGCTTGGAACTCCACGTACCCCAACGTCGCGCTCGACGAGATTGTGATGGTTGCGAATTCTCGCGTGATCGCCGGCCTTCCCGCCACGTGGGAGCTCCAGGGATGGGGGTTCTCCCCGGGCCTCGCGGTTTTGATGGCCCCGGCCTGGTGGCTCTCGGACGATCCAGTCATCGTCTATCGGGTCGGTATCGCGATTTCGGCGGCGCTAGGGGTGCTCGCAATCTGGCCGCTGTCCTCGATCGCGCGGCGTGTGGGTGCCTCCCCGACGGCTGCAGTGGTGATCGCGAGCGCGGTCGTGGTTGCTCCCGCCCGCTTGCTCCTTGCAAACTATCTCTTCTCCGAGGCGCTCCTGGTACTCGTGACCGCAGCCACCGTCGTGGCTGCGGCCCGTATGGCCGAGCGCCCGACATTGGCGCGTGGGCTGCTCCTCGGGGTGTTGACCGGTGCGTGCATCCTGGCGCACCTTAGGGGCGCAGCACTGGCGATCGGCGTGGGCCTGTGGGGCCTGACGATGCTTCGGCGCGCACTGTGGCCCATCCTTGCAGCGGGACTCTCAGCGACGCTGGTGGGCGCGGCATCGTACGGTCTCTACGTGTGGGTTACGGCCCAGGTATTCTCATCCGACGACGAGCGTGTTTCCTCCACGTTCGCGGGCGCGGTCGGTCGCGATGCAGCGGATGTCGTCGCGAGCGTTCTCGGTCAGAGCTGGTACGCGGTGTTCGCCTGGGCGGGCATGACGATCGTCGGCGCGCTCTGGTCGGCGCGGAGGTTCGTTAACGATCCCTTGGCTCGTCTCGTCGTGCTTGCGGCTGCATCGTCGCTCGTGCTTTCCACCATCGGGTTGAACGCGAGGACGGGTGTGTCCTTCTCAGACGTGTGGTATTACGGCCGGTACAACGACCAGGTGTGGGCCTTGCTCGCCGTGGTCGGGATCGCGGTGATTCAGCGAATCCGGTGGTTGCCGGTGTCACTCGTGACGGTGCTGGTCGCGACACTAGCGGGGGTGCTGATGATGGTCGTCGTCGTGCCGCACATCGGAGTCATCGGCACCACTTGGAGCGAGTTCAACACCTACGGGATCTCGCCCTGGCTCAACATCGATCGCTACTCCGCTGGACAACCGCAATTGTGGGCTCGCCTCTGCGTCGCTAGCGTCCTGTTGACTGTGCTCGCAGTGGCCGCGGGATGGTGGCGCGGGGCGATAGCACCGCTTCTGCTCGTATTCTGGGTCACTGTGGCGGTCTGGCATGATGGCGTGTTCCTCGATGTCGTCGCGGCCAGAAGCGCATATGTTCCGGCTGGCACGCCGCTGTGGGATGTTTTGCCCGAAGGCACGACGGTAGGCGTGGACAAGGGACTTGCTCAGGATGGAAACGTCTTCATCTTCTATTCCGAGCCCCACGTGATCGAGCCCGTGGACCTCGACGATGTTCCGTCTGATGTGGACGTCGTCTACGCTGGGGCGCTTGCGAAGCAACCCGTGGCCGATGGCGCCATGGTGCTTGATGTGTGGCGTGGCCTGTTCGTCATGTGGGTCTACCCCGGTGACGTGTACGACCAACTCGATGCAGAGGGTCTTCTCGTCGATCCTGAGACGGTCATCCAGCCATTCTCGGGTGGGCAATGACCGTGAACGCGTCGCGCATGACCATTCTGGCGGTTCATCGCCAATGAACATGCCGGCAGTCTCATGAAGCGCGTGGGCATCGTGGTCTCGACCCTCGGTCGACTAGTTCCGCTCGGCAGGCTTCTTGACTCACTTTCAGACCAGGTCCGTGACGGCGACCGCATCGTGATTGTCGCGCAGGGTGGATCTGAGAGGCTTGTTGAGTTGGTGAGGCGCTACGAGCGCCGCGGACTTCCCGTCTTCACCGTGGAGTCGGCGCGAGGTGTTTCGCTCGGGCGCAATACCGGCGCACGTGCATTAGCGGACAGTGTCGATGTCCTGCACTTCCCGAACGACACGTCGTGGTACGCAGACGGTCTCGTCAACCACATCCGGGCGGCTGTCGACTCGTCGGAGCTTGCAGCGTTGACGCCCATGGGTGGGGAAAAACCGAGAGCGTGCCTTCCTGAGCCCGGCATTCCGCTCAACCGGTACAACGCATGGGACGTGATCGAGATCGGCCTCGTCATCCGCGCGAAGACGTTCCTGGAGCTTGGAGGCTTCGACGAGACACTTGGGAGCGGAGCTTCCACGCCGTGGCAAGCAGGGGAGGGAAGTGATCTGGTGCTGCGGGCTCTGGAGCGATTGGGAGAGCACTGCCTCACTTGGCTTCCGAGCACCGTTGTCCTCGGGGGCATCGCGGAAGCTGACGGACTTACTGCAGATGAACGACGACGCAAGCTACGCGCCTACAACCGCGGGATCGCTGTGGTCGTGCGCCGATGGCGCTATCCAACTCCGTGGATCGCTGCCTTCGTAGCCGGAGGGCTTGCTTGGTCGATCCGCCATCCGGGCTACGCGCTTTGGGACGGATGGTCGGTATTCATTGGCAGGGTCGAAGGAATCTTTGGCCGGGTTTTCGACGATGCACCTTTCCGCGCCGTCGATCGCTGAACCACACGCCAGGGCTGCGCGCGTCAGCCCTCGTGTCATTCGTTCGCGCGAGGTTCTTGTTCGACAGAACCTTCGGTAGGAAGTTCTGCAATGCGTCGCATACAACTCACCGCTCGAACTAGCGGGATCGCCGTGCTCAGAACCTCGGTGGCTGTGTAACCAACCGCGACGCCAAGAGTTCCTATCGATGGCGCGAGTCCGATCATGAGAGGGACGCCGAGCGCGGAGCCTGCAAGGGTCGCGGCGGCCACGATACGGACCTCGCCGCACGGGAACAAGAGATGCCTGGTGAGCGAAGTACGGATGGAGAACGCCGCGAATGCGATGCCCAGCACGCAGAGAAGCGCGCTGTCTTCTGCGCCTTGCTCGCCGAACAGGAGTCGGCTTGCCCACGGCCCGCACAACACGAGGAAGGCCCAACCTGCGATCCCCAGGGTCGCGTGAGCGATGATTGCTTGGCGAACTCGTTTGGCCCGTGCCTCGCCGCCGTCCGCTGCCGTCCACGATTGGAGTGCGTTGCTGAGGGTAAGTGGGAGGAACTGTCCGAGTTTCACCATCTTGTCCGCTGACGCATAGGCACTCGCTGCTGCTGCTGACACGGACGTCGTGGTGTTCACGAGGGGAACCGGCACAGCCGCGTAACTGCCGAGCGCCATATCGTTGACGACCACAACTGACGTCGAGCGAAGTACCGCCGGGAGGTTCTGGAATGAAGGCCACGATCCGGGCAACGCCCGCAGGATCCTCCGCGTGTAGACGATTGTGCCTAGCAGCGTCACGAGGATTCCCAGGATCGGGTAGATCGCGATCACGCCAGTTGCGGCCACGAGGCCGGCAGCGACGAGTGCCCCGAGCACACGGGGCACTGCGTCGAGACGTGCGATAGACCCAGGATCATTGACGCCAACTGCAAACCATGCAAACGAGAGAGCAATCAAGGCACCCTGAATGCCCATGAGGACGGTCAGCAGCTCGTAGCCGTCAGTTGCGACGACCAAACAGGCGCCGATGAGAGCGGGGAATACGGGGATCGCCATCAACCCACGGATGACGAGTGACTCGCGATACAGCCGGGCGCGAGCCACTGGTGGTGCCTGTGCGACTCTCGCCGGACCGACTGTGGTCCATCCGTAGGCGAGCAATATGGCCGCGAAGGTGCCGACTGACTCACCGGCAATCGCGCTCGACCATCCGCTAGGGCCTGCGGCACGCGCGACTACAGGAAGCGCGACGAGGGGTGACAGCGCGCCGAGCGCCGGTATCGCGGAGAACCCCACAAGGCTGCGCCACAGCGCCATCTCCTTCATGGGTCTACCGACAGTGCTGAGAGCAACACATTCGCAATCCCTACGGAAGTCGTTTGCCAGTCGAATCTGCGGGCACGCCGGAGGCCGCTCGCGCGTCGATTGCTGAGTTCGTCGGGGTCGTCGTGGAGGGTAACCAGAGCTCGTGCGAACGCCTTGGGGTCACGGGCATCCGCGTAGACGGCAGCGTCGCCGCCCACCTCTCGTAGCACCGGGATGTCATTGGCGAGAACGGCGACCGAACGCTGCATGGCGTCCACCACTGGCAGGCCGAACCCTTCGCTCAGCGAGACGCACGCGTACATGTCCGCGGCGGCGTAGACGTCCTCCAGGACTTCGCCCTCGACCCAACCGAGCAAGGTGACGTCGCTCCCGACGTCGAGCTCGGCGACCAGGAGGCGGAGGGATTCGGGGACTCCTTCGCCGACGATCACCGCGTAGGGACGGGTGTCGGGGGGTACAGCGGCGACCGCGCGTACCAGGCCCGCGAGGTTCTTGTGCGGCATCGGGTTCCCGATGGACATAACGATCGGACGCCCGGTGGGCAGTCCGAGCCGCTCACGGGCTCCCTGCGTAGGTGTAGCTGGAGGCTTTGAGGCTCCATTGGGCACGACCACGATGCGATCGCGTTCAACGCCGAGGTGCTGCTCGATATCTAATCGAGCGGCCTCCGACACGGTAAGGACCGTTGTTGCCCTACGTGCTGCGCCTGCGACGAGCGCTCCAATGGCGCGGCGGGTTACCCGGTCGATGCCTGTGCCCGGCACCGAGCGGTAGATCGCATCGTGCACGGAGAGCACCGTCGGCACTCGCCCCGAGACGGGCCCGAAGTTGGCGGGGCACCAGAGCAGGTCGGCGTCGAGACGTGCCGCGATCCGCGGAACCGCCGCTAGCGCGCCCCACGCCCAGGAGGCCTTGCCTGGACCGACCGATCGCAGCACGCGCAACTCGCCGGGTGCGAACTCGCGCACTGCGGCCGCGCCGGCGCGGCCCGTCAACGTGATGATCTCCGTGTCGTGCAGGAGTGCGGAGACGCGGGGAAGCAGCTCACGCACATGCGTCTCTGTGCCGCCGCGCGCACCGGTGAATCCGAGCAGGTCGACCACGAGCTTCCGGCGGGGCATGGCGTCAGTCTCCGGCGATGGTGGGCGGTGATGCCCTGTGGGGGATCGTAAGGATCGCCGCGAAGAAGCTCATCATCACTGTCTGAAACCCGATGATCAGCACCATCGCGGACGGCACCGCGATGCGCACCACCTGCGAGGCATCGAGTGCGCCGAACTCGACGTTTCCCCAACGGATCACCTGGCCGACGCCGATCGCGATGCCCAGAAGGAACATGAGCAGGCCTACAACGAGACCGCGTTCGAGCGTCCATTCCGAAGCGAGCCGTCGATAGCTGGGGGACGGAGGGAGGAAGCCTTCGGCCGTGGCATACAGGCGCGTGAGCCACCAGAACAGGATCGCTTGAAATCCGATGACCGCTAGCGCGGCCGAGTACACCATGGTGGTGACGTCGAAGCCGATGTGCCCGATCTCGATTGGACCTACGGCGATCACGAATGTCGTGAGCGCTCCCAGCAGGAATGCCACGATGCCGGGGTACACGAAGAGCCAGCGGGGCGAGAACATCAGAAGGAAGCGGAGATGGCGCCAACCGTCTTGCCACGATCTCAAGTGAGGTGGTCGCGAGCGTCCGTCAGGCGACAGCGTGGTGGGGACTTCCGTGACCGTGAGCCCGGCCAGGCTGGCGCGAACCACCATCTCGGACGCGAACTCCATGCCGGTGGACTGGAGATCCAGATCGCGGATCGAGTCACGAGCGAACCCACGCAGTCCACAATGGAAGTCGCCGATGTCGGTTCTGAAGAACCGCCGACCGAGCCCCGACAGCACGGGGTTGCCGACGTACCGATGCAGCCGCGGCATCGCCCCCGGTGCGATACCGCCCTTGAAGCGGTTCCCCATGACAAGATCCGCGCCGGCTCGCAGCTGGTCGACGAAGGGGGTAAGCGCCATGAAGTCGTACGAGTCGTCGGCGTCTCCCATGACGACGTAGCGCCCCCGCGCGGCCTCGACGCCGCCCAGCAATGCCGCGCCGTACCCACGCACGGGGATGTCGACGACGCGGGCGCCGAGTGATCGCGCGAGCGACTGGGAGCCGTCCGTGGAACCGTTGTCCGCGATGAGCACCTCTCCGTCGATTCCGTGCTCGTCCAGATAGCGCTGTGCCTTGCTGATGCAGGTCTCGAGCGTCTCGAACTCATCGAGGCAGGGCATCAGGATTGTCAGCTCGAGCGCGCTAACGTCGTCGAGGTCGCTCACGTCTTGTCCGCCTCCCAGCCCGAGGTCGCTTGCCACCGCGCGAAGGTGGAGCGACGCACCCGGAATCGAAGCCACACTAGACCACGTCGGTCGCGACGCGGATGTTCCTCGCCGCGGGTCGGTATCTGAGTGAAGTCCCGGCGTCCGGCGCGTGATTGATCCCGCGCGCCGTAGCAGCCATGGGTCACCTCCCCCGTATGGTCGAGGTTCGCAACGGGAAGGAGACGGCGTGACGTCGAAACGCATCGCTATCGCCTACGACTGTCTGTTCCCGTTCACCAAGGGGGGAGGGGAGCGGCAGTACCGAGACTTTGCGGAAGAGCTCGTTCGGAGGGGGTACGAGGTCGACTACCTCACGGCCCGTCAGTGGGACGATGCCCCTGACGCCTCATTCGCGATCGTGCCCGTCACGGGACGGCTGGGGCTGTACGACGCTGACGGTGTGCGCTCCATGGCAGCGGCCCTACGGTTCGCGGGGGGCCTCTGGTGGTCCCTCGCAAGAAGAAGGCGGAGCTTGGATGCGGTCATCGTGTCGGGGCTGCCAGTTCTGAATGTACTCGCCGCGAGGGTCGCCTTGGTTGGATCGAGAGCTCCCTTGGCGGTCGACTACCTGGAGGTATGGGACCGACGTCAGTGGATCGCGTACGCGGGCCGGGTCATCGGCACGGCCGCCTGGGCGGCGCAGCGCGCCGCGGTCGCTGTCACCCCCCTGGCAATGTGCCACTCGCGTCTGACGGCAGAGCGACTCGGTTCGGAAGGACTGTGCGGTGCTCCGGTCGTGAGCCCCGGACTCGTGGCAGGCGCTCGCGAGGCGCACTTCAACCCCGTGTGCCTGGAACCGCCGTACGTGCTGTACGCGGGGCGCCACATCCCTGACAAGCGGGTCGAGACGCTCCCTGCTGCGGTGGCGCACGCCCGTCGGGTCGTGCCGAATCTGCGATTGGTCGTTCTCGGTGACGGTCCGACGGCTGGCGCGGTGCGTGAAGCCGTTGAGACGATTGGATCGCCGGAGTGGATCGAGATGCTGGGCTTCGTGAGCACCGAGAGGCTCGAGGAGCTGATGGAGGGCGCCGCATGCCTCGTCAATCCCTCGCGGCGCGAGGGCTATGGCCTGGTGGTGGTCGAGGCGGCAGCTCACGGGACGCCCGTGGTCCTCGTCGAGCACCCAGGGAACGCATCGGTCGAACTGGTGGAGCGTGACGTGAACGGCGTGGTGGCGCCCGCGGATGACGCCGCCAGCCTGGGCGGCGCGATCGTCGAGGTGGTCTTGGCTGGTGGACCGCTCAGGGCTTCCACCCGCGCTTGGTACGAGGATGCGCTGGAGACCAGGACCGTCGCACGCACCGTGGAAGGGATTCTCGACGCAATGGGCTTCGATCGCTAACCCCGACGAGGGGCGAACACGCCGCAGCACCGCGTATCCTTGTGAGTCGCATCCCCGGCGCTACCAGCGCCACAGCACGACCCCAGGAGGACCACCGCTCATGGCCGCACGCACCAAGGCCCGCAAGCGCGCGCTCGACATCCTCTTCGAGGCCGACCAGCGCGGTGCCAACGTCACCGAGGTCCTCGAGTCGCGCCTCAAGGACTCGGGCCGCGAGACGCCCCTCCCGCCGTACAGCGAGGAGCTCGTGCGCGGGGTGGTAAGCCGCTGGATCGAGATCACCGCGCTCGTCCAGGAGGCCTCGCCCGACTGGGAGCTCACCCGCATGCCCGCCGTGGACCGCGCCCTGCTGCGCCTCGCCACGTGGGAGATCCTCTTCAACCCCTCAGTCCCGACCGCCGTCGCGATCGACGAGGCCGTGGACATGGCTGCCGACCTCTCGACCGACGACTCGCCCCGCTTCATCAACGGCGTCCTCGGCAAGATCGCCCGTGACGCCCCGGCCTTCCCGTCGGATGTGGCGGGCGCCGAGGACGAGGCCCCGGAGATCGACACCGAGTAGTCCTCGCGACACAGCGCTCCCGGCACGCGGCACCCCCGCGCGTCGGTTAGCCTTGACAATCGAACAGCCAGAGAAGCAAAGACACCCTTTAACCACCGTCCTGTGAGGCGGAGAAGGAGGTCGCCTTGACCGGCACCTTGCTCGGCGCGCCTGATATCAGCCGCGCACTGACACGCATCGCCCACGAGATCCTCGAGCGCAACGACGGCGCCGACTCCGTGGTCCTGCTCGGCATCCCGACCCGCGGCCTCCCGCTCGCGGAGCGCATCGCCCGGAAGATCTCCGAGGTCGAGGACGGCTTCGACGCCTCCGCCCGCTGCGGCGCCCTCGACATCACGATGTACCGCGACGACCTCCACAAGCAGCCCATCCGCTCGATCGGCACCACCTCGGTCCCGAGCGTCGGCATCGACGACCAGGTCGTCGTCCTCGTGGACGATGTGCTTCACACGGGCCGTACGATCCGCGCCGCGTTGGACGCGATCAAGGATCTGGGACGGCCCCGCGCGGTGCAGCTCGCGGTCCTCGTGGACCGCGGCCACCGCGAGCTCCCGATCCGCGCGGACTTCGTCGGCAAGAACCTGCCGACGTCGCGCTCGGAGCGCGTCGACGTTCATCTCACGGAGATCGAGGGCGAGGACGCCGTGATCCTCACGAACGGCAGGGGAGGGGACGACGCATGAGGCACCTTCTTGGCACGCCGCAGCTCTCGCGCGACGAGGCGATCCAGATCCTCGACACCGCGGCGCAGATGGCCGCCACGCAGGAGCGCGAGGTGCGCAAGCTCCCCACGCTGCGCGGCAAGACGGTCGTCAACCTGTTCTTCGAGGACTCGACCCGCACGCGCATCTCCTTCGAGGCCGCGGCCAAGCGCCTGAGCGCGGACGTCATCAACTTCGCGGCCAAGGGCTCGAGCGTGTCCAAGGGCGAGAGCCTCAAGGACACCGCGCTGACCCTCCAGGCGATGGGCGCCGACGCGGTCGTCGTCCGTCACTGGGCCTCGGGCGCGCCGCAGCAGCTCGCGGAAGCGGACTGGATGCACGGCCACGTGATCAACGCGGGCGACGGCACGCACCAGCACCCGACGCAGGCGCTGCTCGACGCGTTCACCGCGCGCCGTCACCTGGTCGCCGACCCGGACGGCAAGGGCCTCGACGGCCTCAAGATCGGCATCGTCGGCGACATCCTGCACTCGCGCGTCGCGCGCTCGAATGTCTGGCTCCTGACGACGCTCGGCGCCGAGGTCGTCTTCGTCGCGCCGCCGACGCTCGTGCCGGTCGGCATCGACGGCTGGCCCGTCACGGTCCATCACGGGCTCGACGAGGCGATCGAGGCTCACGACCTCGACGCGCTCATGATGCTGCGCGTCCAGCGCGAGCGCATGACCGGCGGAGGCTCCGCGTTCTTCCCGAGCCCCGAGGAGTACACGCGTCTGTTCGGTCTCGACGCCGACCGCCTGGGCCGCCTCCCCGAGCACGCGATCGTCATGCACCCCGGCCCGATGAACCGCGGGCTCGAGATCTCTGCGGAGGCGGCCGACTCGCCCCGCTCCGTCATCGTCGAACAGGTCGCCAACGGTGTGGCGGTGCGGATGGCCGTGCTGTACCTGCTGCTGGCAGGAGAGGAGAGCGCCGCATGAGCGCCACCGTCCAGAACACCCAGCCCACGCATCGTCCGTTCGTCATCACCGGAGCGTCCGTCTACGGCGAGGAGGTGCGGGACGTCGCCGTCGTCGACGGCCTGATCGTCCCCGTGGCCGAGGCGCCGGCCGACGCGATCCGCGTCGACGGCACCGGCTGCGTCCTGCTCCCGGGCCTCGTCGATCTCCACACGCACCTGCGCGAGCCCGGCCGCGAGGACGCCGAGACCATCGAGACCGGCTCCCGCGCAGCCGCCAAGGGCGGCTACACGGGCGTCCACGCGATGGCGAACACCAACCCCGTGTCCGACACCGCGGGCGTCGTCGAGCAGGTGTGGTCGCGCGGCCGCGAGATCGGCCTGGTGGACGTGTTCCCCGTCGGCGCGGTCACCGTGGGCCTCAAGGGCGAGCACCTGTCCGAGATGGGCGCGATGGCGAACTCGAAGGCGCGCGTGCGCGGATTCTCGGACGACGGCGTGTGCGTCTACGACCCCGTCATCATGCGCCGCGCGCTCGAGTACGTGAAGACCTTCGACGGCGTGATCATCCAGCACGCGCAGGACCTGCGCCTGACCGAGGGCTCCCAGATGCACGAGGGTCCCGTCTCCGCGGACCTCGGCCTCGCGGGCTGGCCCGCGGTCGCCGAGGAGTCGATCATCGCTCGCGACGCCCTGCTCGCCGGGCACGTCGGCTCGCGCGTGCACATCCAGCACCTCACCACCAAGGGCGGCGTCAACATCGTCCGCTGGGCCAAGTCGCTCGGCTACGACATCACCGCCGAGGCCACCCCTCACCACCTCAACCTCAGCCACGAGGAGGCGCGCTCCTACGACCCGCGCTTCAAGGTCAACCCGCCCCTGCGCACCGATGAGGACATCGAGGCGCTGCGCGAGGGCCTCGCGGACGGCACGATCGACATCGTCGGCACCGACCACGCCCCGCACGCGTCCGAGGACAAGGACTGCGAGTGGGCCGCCGCCTCGTTCGGCATGATCGGCCTCGAGACCGCCGTGGGCGCCGTCCAGGCCGCGATGGTGGACACTGGACGCATGACCTGGAGGGATGTGGCGCGCGTGATGTCGGAGGCGCCCGCCAGGATCGGCCGCGTGGAGCACCTCCATGGCCGTCCGATCGCCGACGGCGAGCCTGCGAACCTCACCCTCATCGACCCCAAGGCCGCCTACGTCGTCGAGGCCTCGACGATGGCGAGCCGCTCGCGCAACACCCCGTTCCAGGGGCGCGAGCTGCCCGGCCAGGCGGTCGCCACCTTCCTCCGCGGCGTCCCCACGTACCTGGACGCCCGTTTCGACCAGACCCTCTAAGGAGTCCCCACCGTGACAGACACGGCACTGCTCGTCCTCGAGGACGGTCAGGTCTTCGAGGGGCGCCCGTACGGCGCCGAAGGCCAGACGCTCGGAGAGATCGTCTTCAACACCGGCATGACCGGCTACCAGGAGACCCTCACCGACCCCAGCTACCACCGCCAGATCGTCGTGATGACCGCGCCGCACATCGGCAACACCGGCGTCAACGACGAGGACGACGAGTCGGCCCAGATCTGGGTCGCCGGCTACGTGGTCCGCGACCCCGCACGCGTGCCGTCGAACTGGCGCGCCACGCGCTCGCTCGACGACATGCTGAAGGAGCAGGGCATCGTCGGCATCGCGGGCATCGACACGCGCCAGCTCACACGCATCCTGCGCGGAGGCGTCATGCGCGCAGGCATCTTCTCGGGCGCGGCGCTTGCCCCCGTGCCCGACCTGGTCGCCCGCGTCAAGGCGGGCGAGGAGATGGCCGGCGCCCACCTCGCCGACGCCGTCTCCGTCACCGAGGCCTACGAGATCGCCCCGAAGGGCGAGGACCTCGGCCTCCATGTGGTCGCGGTCGACCTCGGCATCAAGGCGATGACCCCCGAGCGCATGGCCGAGCGCGGCCTGCGCGTCACGGTTGTCCCGTCCACCACGACGGGCGCGGAGATCCTCGCGATGAACCCCGACGGCGTGTTCTTCTCCAACGGCCCCGGCGACCCCGCCGCCGCCGACCGCTCGGTCGGCGACCTCCGCATCGTCCTGGACCAGAAGGTGCCGTTCTTCGGCATCTGCTTCGGCAACCAGCTGCTCGGGCGCGCGCTCGGCTACGGCACCTACAAGCTGCCCTTCGGCCACCGCGGCATCAACCAGCCCGTCATGGACCGCACCACCGACAAGGTCGAGATCACGGCCCACAACCACGGGTTCGCGGTCGACGCCCCGCTCGAGGGCGCGAGCGACTCGCCCGCCGGCTACGGCAAGGTCAAGGTCAGCCACGTGTGCCTCAACGACGACGTGGTCGAGGGCCTCGAATGCCTCGACATCCCCGCCTTCTCGGTGCAGTACCACCCGGAGGCCGCCGCGGGTCCCCACGACGCCGCCTACCTGTTCGACCGATTCATCGACCTCATGAAGGGGGAGCGCTGACGATGCCGAAGCGTGACGACATCAACTCAGTCCTGGTCATCGGCTCCGGTCCCATCGTCATCGGTCAGGCCTGCGAGTTCGACTACTCCGGCACCCAGGCGTGCCGCGTCCTCAAGTCCGAGGGCGTGCGCGTGATCCTCGTGAACTCGAACCCTGCGACGATCATGACCGACCCCGAGTTCGCCGACGCGACCTACGTCGAGCCCATCACCACCGAGGTGATCGAGAGGATCATCGAGAAGGAGAAGCCCGACGCGCTGCTGCCGACGCTCGGTGGCCAGACCGCGCTGAACGCCGCGATCGCCGTGGCCGAGGCGGGCATCCTCGACAAGCACGGCGTCGAGCTCATCGGCGCGAACCTCGAGGCGATCAACCTCGGCGAGAACCGCGAGCTGTTCAAGGGCGTCGTGGAGCGCTGCGGCGCCGACTCGGCCCGCTCCGCCATCTGTCACACCATGGAGGAGCTGCTCGCGGCCGCGGAGGACCTCAAGTACCCGGTCGTCGTCCGCCCGTCCTTCACCATGGGCGGCCTCGGCTCGGGCTTCGCGTACGACGAGGCGGACCTGCGCCGCATCGGCGGGCAGGGGCTGCACTACTCGCCGACCACCGAGGTGCTCCTCGAGGAGTCCATCCTCGGCTGGAAGGAGTACGAGCTCGAGCTCATGCGCGACAAGCACGACAACGTCGTGGTCGTGTGCTCGATCGAGAACGTCGACCCGGTCGGCGTCCACACCGGTGACTCCGTCACCGTGGCCCCGGCCATGACCCTCACGGACCGCGAGTACCAGCGCATGCGCGACGTGGGCATCGCGATCATCCGCGAGGTCGGCGTCGACACGGGCGGCTGCAACGTCCAGTTCGCGGTCGAGCCCGAGACTGGCCGCCTCATCGTCATCGAGATGAACCCCCGCGTGTCCCGCTCGTCGGCGCTCGCCTCGAAGGCCACGGGCTTCCCGATCGCCAAGATCGCCGCGCGTCTCGCACTCGGCTACACGCTCGACGAGATCCCCAACGACATCACGGGCTCCACGCCCGCGAGCTTCGAGCCCACGCTCGACTACGTCGTCGTCAAGGTGCCCCGCTTCGCGTTCGAGAAGTTCCCGGCCGCCGACCCGGTCCTCACCACGACCATGAAGTCGGTGGGCGAGGCCATGAGCATCGGGCGTTCGTTCACCGAGGCGCTCGGCAAGGCCCTGCGCTCGATCGACAAGAAGAACGCCAACTTCCACTGGCGCGGGGACGCACCCGTCGACGGCCAGGTCGAGGACCTGCTCGAGGCGATCAAGACCCCCACCGAGCAGCGCTTCATCCAGGTCCAGCAGCTCCTGCGCGCGGTCCACGCGGGCGACCTGAGCATCGAGCGCATCTACGAGGCCTGCCGCATCGACCCGTGGTTCCTCGACCAGATGCTGCTCATGAACGAGGTCGCCGACGCGGTCGCCAAGGCCCCCGAGCTCACCAAGCCCGTCCTGACCGAGGCCAAGCGTCACGGCCTGTCCGACGAGCAGGTCGCGTCGCTGCGCGGCCTCGACGTCGCGGAGGTGCGCACCGCACGCCAGGCGCTCGGCGTCATCCCGGTGTTCAAGACCGTGGACACGTGCGCGGCCGAGTTCGAGGCCAGCACGCCGTACCACTACAGCTCGTACGACGCCGAGACCGAGGTCGCTCCGCGCGACCGCGAGGCCATCCTCATCCTCGGCTCGGGGCCGAACAGGATCGGCCAGGGCATCGAGTTCGACTACTCGTGCGTGCACGCGGCGCTGTCCCTCAAGGACCGCTACGAGACCGTCATGGTCAACTGCAACCCCGAGACCGTCTCGACCGACTACGACACCGCGGACCGCCTCTACTTCGAGCCGCTCACGTTCGAGGACGTCATGGAGGTCTACGAGGCCGAGAAGGCCGCGGGACCGGTCAAGGGCATGCTCGTCCAGCTCGGCGGGCAGACGCCCCTGAGCCTCGCGCAGCGCCTCGCGGACGCGGGAGTGCCCATCCTCGGCACCTCGCCCGAGGCCATCGACAACGCCGAGGACCGCGAGGCCTTCGGCAAGGTGCTCGACAAGGCCGGCCTGCCGGCCCCCGCCTACGGCACCGCCCGCGGCATCGACCAGGCCATCGAGATCGCCGAGCGCATCGGCTTCCCCGTGCTGGTCCGCCCGTCGTACGTGCTCGGCGGCCGCGGCATGGAGATCGTCTACGACCGCGCCCAGCTCGAGGACTACGGCACGCGCATGGACTCGGTGGGCGACCACTCGACCGACGCGCCGCTGCTCGTGGACCGCTTCCTGGACGACGCGATCGAGATCGACGTCGACGCGCTGTACGACGGCAAGGAGCTCTACCTCGGCGGCGTCATGGAGCACATCGAGGAGGCCGGCATCCACTCGGGCGACTCGGCCTGCGTGCTGCCCCCGGTGACGCTGTCCGGCACCGAGCTCGAGCGCATCCGCCGCTCGACCGAGGCGCTGGCTGAGGGCATCGGCGTGCGCGGACTCATGAACGTCCAGTACGCGCTCGTGAGCGACGTGCTCTACGTGCTCGAGGCCAACCCGCGCGCGAGCCGCACCGTGCCGTTCGTCGCGAAGGCGACGGGTGTCCCGCTCGCTACCGCGGCCTCGCTGCTCATGGCGGGCGCGTCGATCGCCGACCTGCGCAAGAGCGGCGTGCTCCCGGAGACGGATGCCGCGACGATCGACATGTCGCAGCGCATCGCGGTCAAGGAGGCTGTCCTGCCGTTCCGCCGCTTCCGCACCCACGAGGGACTCGCGGTCGACACCGTGCTCGGCCCCGAGATGCGCTCGACGGGCGAGGTCATGGGCTTCGACGAGACGTTCCCGATGGCCTTCGCGAAGTCGCAGGCCGGCGCGTTCGGCGGCCTGCCCACCGAGGGCAAGGTCTTCGTGTCGATGGCCGACCGCGACAAGCGTCAGATCACGTTCCCGATCGCGCGCCTGCACCAGCTCGGCTTCGAGGTCCTCGCGACCGCCGGCACCGCGCAGGTGCTCGCCCGCAACGGGATCCCCGCGACCGTGGTGCGCAAGCACTTCGAGGGCCGCGGTCCGAACGGCGAGCCGACCATCGTCGATCTCATCAACGAGGGCCAGGTGCACCTTGTCGTGAACACGCCCTCGGGCCAGGGCGCGCGAGCGGACGGCTACGAGATCCGCGCCGCCGCGACGTCCGCGGACGCGGCGATCATCACCACCACGCAGCAGCTCTCGGCGGCGGTTCAGGCCATCGAGGCGCTCAAGGACGGCCGCTTCGAGGTGCTCAGCCTCCAAGAAGCACACGCATAGTCCCTGCAAGGTACGGGTGACATAGGTACGATGAGGATGACCCAGACAGCGGGCAGGAAGTCCGCGCCCCAGGAGGAGAAGCATGGCATTCGGTGAACGGCTGGCCGCGGCGATGGACGAGGCCGGTCCGCTCTGCGTGGGCATCGACCCGCACCCCGAGCTGCTCGCCCGCTGGGGGCTGAACGACTCGGCCGAGAGCCTCGCCGCCTTCGGAGAGACCGTGCTCGAGGCGTCCGTGCGCTCGGCCGCCGCGGTCAAGCCCAACGCCGCTTTCTTCGAGCGTCACGGCGCCAGGGGAGTGGCGGCGCTCGAGCACGTGCTGCAGCGTGCCCGCGAGCTCGAGATCATCACGATCCTCGACGCCAAGCGCGGGGACATCGGCTCCACGATGGAGGGCTACGCGGACGCGTACCTGTCGGAGGGCGTCCCGCTCGAGGCCGACGCGATCACCGTGTCGCCGTACCTCGGCTTCGGGTCGCTTCAGCCGGCCTTCGACCTCGCGAAGCACACGGGCAAGGGCGTGTTCGTGCTCGCCCTCACCTCGAATCCCGAGGGTCCCGAGGTGCAGCACGCGCGCACCGCGGACGGCGAGTCCGTCGCGGGCGCGGTCGTGCGTCAGGCGCAGGCCCTCAACGAGGGCGCGGAGCGCATGGGAGATGTGGGCCTCGTCGTCGGCGCGACCGTCGGCGACGCGGTCAGGGACCTGGGGATCGATCTCGGGTCGTTCAACGGACCGATCCTGTCGCCCGGAGTGGGCGCGCAGGGTGCGGGACCTCAGCAGCTGCTGCAGGTATTCGGCAACGCCCGCGGGCGTGTGCTCGTGAATCAGTCGCGAGGGGTGCTCAACGCGGGCCCGTTCGTGGAGAGGCTGCGCGGTGCGATCCAGGCGGCCGCAGGCGCGGCGCAGTACACCCTGCAGTCCGCGGACATGCAGGACTAGGTACGAGGAAGGAAGGCCCATGGCCACTCCGGAGCTGTCCAAGGAGCAGCGTGCAGAGGCGTTGGTGAAGGCCACCGCCGTGCGTTCGGCGCGCCGCGTCTTCAAGGAGGACCTGGCGGGCGGCGGCATGTCGCTCGAGCAGGCGATCTCCAAGGCGAAGGCGGACGACGCGCTTGCCGGGATCCGCGTGAAGGATCTGCTGCAGTGCCTGCCGGGCATCGGACCCAAGCGAGCGATCGTCGTCATGGATGACATCGGCATCTCGCACGCACGCCGCATCCGCGGCCTCGGAACCCACCAGGTCGAGGCTCTGCTGACGCGCGAGCGCGCGTGAGCAGACTCGTCGTGCTGGCGGGCCCCACGGCCGTCGGCAAGGGCACCGTCGTCCGCGCCCTCAAGGAGGCGCGACCTGAGATCTGGGTGTCCGTGTCGGCGACCACGAGGGCTCCACGGCCCGGCGAGGTGGACGGCGTGCACTACTTCTTCGTGACCCCGGAGGAGTTCGACCGGATGATCGAGGACGGCGAGCTGCTCGAGTGGGCCACGGTCCACGGCACGCACCGCTACGGGACGCCGCGGCGACCCGTCGAGGAGCGCCTGGCCCAGGACGTGCCCTGCGTGCTGGAGATCGACCTCCAGGGCGCACGTCAGGTGCGCGCGGCGATGCCGGAGGCGCTCTTCGTGTTCCTCCAGCCGCCGTCGTGGGACGAGCTGGTGCGCCGGCTCGTGGGCCGCGGCACCGAGACGGAGGAGGAGCGCGAGCGTCGGCTCGCGACCGCCAGGCTCGAGCTCGCGGCCGCCGCGGAGTTCGACGAGGAGCTCGTCAACGACGACCTCGACACGGCCGTCGCCGGCCTCGCGTCCCTGGTTGACGCGGCACGGTAGACTGAGCAGGTTTGCGGGGCGAGTCCCCGCCGATCGACACCGAAGAGCAATGCAAGGAGCATGACGTGGCTGGAACCGTCGCAGACCCCCAGGGCATCACCAACCCGCCGATCGACGAGCTGCTCGAGAAGGTGGACTCCAAGTACGCGCTGGTGATCTACAGCTCCAAGCGCGCCCGCCAGATCAACTCGTACTACGAGGTCCTCGGCGAGGGCCACTTCGACAACGTGGGCCCGCTCGTCGAGGCCGACCAGACCGACAAGCCCCTGTCGGTCGCGCTGCGCGAGATCAACGCCGGCGACCTGCTGGAGCTCGGCGACTCCGCCGAGTAGCAAGCACCCGCTCAGCATGCGCGTCCTGCTGGGCGTGACCGGCGGCATCGCCGCATACAAGGTCGCCCTCGTGCTGAGGCGCCTGACCGAGGACGGGCACGCGGTGCGGGTGATCCCCACCGCGGCCTCCCTCAACTTCGTCGGGCGCTCCACGTGGGAGGCGCTCTCGGGCGCCTCCGCGCCCACCGAGACGTTCGAGGACGTCCCCTCGGTCCAGCACGTGCGGCTGGGTCAGCGGGCCGACATCGTCCTCGTGGCACCCGCGACGGCCGACTTCCTCGCCTCGATGGCCAGGGGAGAGGCGCGCGACCTGCTCGGCAACGCGCTGCTCGCGACGTCGGCGCCGGTGGTCGTCGCCCCCGCGATGCACACCGAGATGTGGCTCAATGCCGCGACGCAGGCCAACGTCACGACCCTGCGCGAGCGGGGCGTGCACGTGATCGAGCCTGCCGTTGGGCGCCTCACAGGCGCCGACTCCGGCCCCGGTCGCCTTCCCGACCCCGAGGACATCGTCTCCGGGCTGTACGCCGTCGCCAAGGCGACGGGCGTGGTTCCCCGGGACGATGCCGCATCGTCCATTCCTGGAACGGCACCTTTGTCGACGGCCAGGGACGATGAGGGACAGGACGATGCGGGATGGGGCGACCTCGAGGGCGTCCGCCTGGTCGTGAGCGCGGGCGGGACCCGCGAGCCGCTCGACGCGGTGCGCTTCCTGGGCAACCGCTCGTCCGGACACCAGGGCTTCGCGATCGCCGAGGCCGCACGTGAGCGCGGCGCTGACGTCACCGTGGTCGCCGCGCACGTCGCGCTGCCGCTGGGCGAGGGGATCCGGCGCGTCGAGGTGTCCTCGACCGCCGACCTCGGCGCGGCGATGCGCGAGGAGGCCGAACGCGCCGACGTCGTCGTCATGGCCGCCGCGGTCGCCGACTTCCGCCCGCGCGAGGTGGCCGACCACAAGATCAAGAAGTCCGGCGACGGCGTCCTCGCGCTCGAGCTCGTGCCGACGGAGGACGTCCTTGCCGGCCTGGTCCAGGGGCGGCGCGACGGTCAGGTCATCGTCGGATTCGCCGCCGAGACCGGGGACGCGGGAGCGTCGGTCGCCGAGCACGGCGCGGCCAAGGCCAGGCGCAAGGGCGCCGACCTCATGTGCGTCAACGAGGTGGGCGAGGCGAAGGGCTTCGGCGACCGCCCGAACGCCGTGGTCATGCTGGACTCGGACGGCCACGTGGTCGGCGAGGCGGCGGGCACCAAGCTCGCGGTCGCGCACGGCGTGCTGGACCAGGTCGCGAGGCTCCTGCACCAGGTGTGATGCTAGTCGCTCGGGCTCCGCGTTTGTCAGGGGCCCGCCGTACGATGGGCGGCATGAGCGACCTTCGACTGTTCACCTCCGAGTCCGTCACCGAGGGCCACCCCGACAAGGTGTGCGACCAGGTCTCCGACGCGATCCTCGACGAGATGCTGCGCCAGGATCCCGCCTCGCGTGTCGCGGTCGAGACCATGGTGACCACGGGCCTCGTCCACGTGGCCGGCGAGGTCACGACCGAGGCCTACGTGGACATCCCCGGCACGATCCGCAAGGTCGTCAACGAGATCGGCTACACGTCCTCGAAGATCGGCTTCGACGGAGACTCGTGCGGCGTCTCGGTCTCGATCGGCGAGCAGAGCCCCGACATCTGGCTGGGCGTGGGCCACGCGACGGACGTCGCGGGCGACGACCTCGGCGCCGGCGACCAGGGCCTCATGTTCGGCTACGCGTGCACCGACACGGCCTCGCTCATGCCGCTTCCCATCGCGATGGCGCACCGGCTCACCGCTCGTCTCGCCGAGGTGCGGCGCACGGGCGAGGTCGAGGGGCTGCGCCCCGACGGCAAGGCGCAGGTGACGATCGGCTACGAGGGCGACGTCGCCCGCACCGTCGACACGGTCGTCCTGTCGAGCCAGCACACCGAGGGCATGGACATGCTCTCGCTGCGCGGAGCGCTCGAGGAGGCCGTGATCGCGCCTGTGCTCGCCGAGTTCGCGCTCGACGCCGCCGGCCACCGCAGCCTCATCAACCCCACGGGCAAGTTCGAGATCGGCGGCCCCAAGGGCGACGCCGGGCTCACCGGGCGCAAGATCATCGTCGACACCTACGGCGGCATGGCCCGCCACGGCGGCGGTGCCTTCTCGGGCAAGGATCCGTCGAAGGTGGACCGCTCGGCCGCCTACGCGATGCGCTGGGTCGCGAAGAACGTCGTGGCCGCAGGCCTCGCGGACCGGTGCGAGGTTCAGGTCGCCTATGCGATCGGCACCGCGCACCCCGTCGGCCTCTACGTCGAGACCTTCGGCACCGCGCAGGTCGCGCCCGAGCGCATCGTCCATGCCGTCAAGGAGGTGTTCGACCTGCGCCCCGCAGCGATCATCGACGCGCTCGACCTGCGCCGCCCCATCTACCGTCAGACGGCCGCCTACGGCCACTTCGGCCGCGAGCTGCCCGACTTCACGTGGGAGCGGACCGACCGGGTCGACGCGCTCAAGTCCGCGGTCTGACCCCCGCCGTGGGGGAGGACACCACCGGAGGGAAGCAGCCGGACCTGCTCGCAGGGCTCATGCCGGCCGCGCGGATCGCGCGCATCGTCATCGACTCGCCGCTGCCGCACCTCGACGCACCCTTCGACTACCTCATCCCGGACAAGCTCGCGAGGGTGGAGGTCGGATTCCGCGTGAGGGTGCCGTTCGCGGGCAGGCTCGTGAGCGGCGTCGTCATGGAGATCGTCGGTGAGAGCGACTTCGCGGGCAAGCTGCTCTCCGTCAGCACGGCGGCGTACGCGCCGTCGTACACGCCCGCGTCGCTGCGGCTCGCCGAGACGCTCGCCCGCCGCGCGTGCGGCTCCACCTGGGACGTGCTGCGCCTCATGGCGCCGCCACGCGTCGCCGCGGTAGAGAAGCGCGAGCCCGACACCGAGGTGGACCTCGCACGCCTGCGTGCCGCCGCGCGCGAGCTCGGCCGCGCGACCGTGGACGACACGAGCGGGGACGCTGACACCAGGGACGCTGACACCAGGGACGCTGACACCAGGGACGCTGTGACCAGGGACGATGCTCCCGCCAGGCCGCGTCGCATCGTCCGGCAGTGCCTTCCCGACCCCGAGGCGCCGGGCGGCGTGCCGGCCCGCGAGCTCGCGGGCGACGCGGTCGCGGCGGCGGCCGCGGGGCGCGGCAGCGCGATCGTCGTGCTCCCGGACGCGCGCGCGGTCGCGGCCGTCGTCGGAGCATTGCGCGCGGCTGGGCTCGAGCGCTGGACACGCCAGGGCGGCGGGGACTTCACCGTCCTCGACGCGGACGACGGCCCCACCGTGCGCTACGGCCAGTACCTCGCGGCCCTCAGGGGGGAGGTCGCGCTCGTCATCGGCACGCGCCCGGTCGCGATGCAGCCCGTCCCCGCGCTCGCGCACCTGACGGTCTGGGACGACGCACACACCGCCTACGAGGATCCGCACGCCCCCTACCTCCACGCGCGCACGGTCGCCAACGTGCGCGCCGAGTCCTTGGGTTGCGACCTGCTCGTCGCGGGCTACGTCCCTTCCATCGAGGCGATCGCGCTCACCGAGCACGGGTGGGCCACGCTTGAGAGCCCCGACACCGAGGCGCTCCGCTCGGGCACCCCGACGATCGACCTGTGGGACGACTCCCGTCGCGCCCAGGAGGGACCCGCAGGACGCCATTGGATGCCGCCCGGCGTGTGGCGACGCGTGGTCGCGGCGCTCGAGTCGGGACCGGTCGCGGTCGTCGTGCCGCGCGCCGGCTACGTCCAAGCGACCGCGTGCGCGAGATGTGACACCTGGGCCGAGTGCCGCGACTGCGGCGGCTCCCTCAGCCTGCCAGCGCCCGGCGGCGATCCCGTGTGCACGGCGTGCGGACGCACCCAGGCGGACTGGCACTGCCCCGAGTGCAATGGCCCGCGGCTCGCGCAGCGACGGCAGGGCGTCGCTCGGGTGGCGGAGCAGCTGCGGGCGATGGCGGGCGGCGTGGCCGTGACGGTCTCCTCTGCGGCCGAGGGCATCGTCGCCGACGGCGCGGTCGGCGACGGGATCGTCGTCGCGGTGCCGGGCGCGATCCCCGCCGTCGCGGTCGGGTACGCGCACGTGGTCGTGGTCGACGCCGCCGTGATGGCGACAGGGCTCGGCGGCGAGGTCACCGCGCTGCGGCACTGGCTCGTCGCCGCCGCGCACGCGCGCGCCCGCACCGAGGGCGGAGGCGTCTCGATCATCGGCGAGCTGCCCCCTCTGACGGTGCGAGCGCTGCGCAGCTGGCGCGCGGCGGAGGCCGTGCGCGAGGCCTACGACGAGCGCGTCGAGCTCGGCCTCCCGCCCGTGACGCGGCACCTCCGCATCGAAGGGCCTGAGCAGGCGGTGCGCGACGCCGTGCGCGCGTGCGACGCGGAGACCCTCGGCGCTGTCGTGGCCCCCGACCCGCACGGGACGTCGCTGCTCCTGACGCGCGGCGCCGCGCAGGCGTGCGTCGACGCGCTGCGCGACGTGCTGCGCGCGCAGTCCAAGGCCGGCGGCGACGCCCTCCGCGTGCGCGTGGACGGGCCCCTGCGACTGCTCTGAGGCCTCCGCGCGCACCTACGATGGGCCCATGCGCCTGATCTTCGCCGGCACCCCCGAGGTCGCCGTTCCCAGCCTGGAGGCGCTGCTCGCCTCCGACCATGAGGTGGTCGCGGTCGTGACCCAGCCCGACGCTCGAGGACGACGGGGACGCACGCTGCACCCGTCCCCCGTGAAGGAGTTCGCGCTCGCGCAGGGCCTCGAGGTGCTGACCCCGCTCAAGGCCTCGGATCCCGAGTTCGTGGAGCAGGTGCGTGGCCTGAACGTGGACGCGGGCGCCGTCGTCGCCTACGGGCAGATCCTTCGCCCCGCGATGCTCGCCGCGACTCGCCTCGGCTGGGTCAACCTGCACTTCTCGGTGCTACCGGCCTGGCGTGGCGCGGCGCCCGTCCAGCGCTCGCTCATGGCGGGGGACGACCTCACGGGCGCGACGACCTTCCTGCTCGACAAGGGCATGGACACGGGCCCCGTGCTCGGCGTCCTGACCGAGCGCATCCGGCCCACGGACACCGCGGGCGACCTCCTGGAGCGCCTCGCGCAGGCCGGCGCGCCGCTGCTCGCGCAGACGATGTCCGGGCTCGAAGCGGGGGCGCTGATCCCCGAGCCGCAGAGCGCGGACGACGTCTCCCACGCGCCCAAGCTCACGCGCGAGGACGCCTACGTGCGCTGGGAGCGCCCGGCACACGTCGTGGACCGTCAGGTGCGCGGCTGCACCCCGGCGCCCGGCGCCTGGACGACGCTTCCCGACGGGCAGGTGGCCAAGCTCGGCCCGGTCTCGCCGCGCCTCGACGAGCCCGCGACCGTTCCCGGTCAGCTGCGCGAGGCGGACGGCGAGGTCCTCGTGGGCACCGGCACGCATCCCGTTGCGCTGTCGTGGATCGCGCCGGCGGGCCGCAAGCAGATGAGCGCGCGTGACTGGTGGCGAGGCGCACGCCTGCCCGAGTCCGCCGCGCTGGGTGAGGCATGACCGGCGCGGGAGGGCGGCGCCGGGACGACGCGCGTCGGGGCGGACCCCGCCGTTCGGGCGACCACCCGGGTGGCTACCGCCAGAGTGACGCTCGGGCGACGGGCGGTGGCCAGCGCGGGCCGCGCCAGGATCCCGCCCGCAGCGCGGCGCTCGACTGCCTCGAGGCGGTGGACGCGGACGGCGGCTACGCGAACCTCGTGATGCCGCGCATCCTCGCCGACCACCGGTTGGACGGGCGCGACGCCGCATTCGCCACCGAGCTCGCGTACGGCGCGCTGCGCATGCACGGCTTCTACGACGCCGTGATCGCGTACGCGGCGAACCGCCCGGTCGCGAGAATCGACCCGGCGGCGCGCCGCGTGCTGTGGCTCGGCGCCCATCAGATCCTGGGGATGCGGGTCGCCGATCACGCCGCGGTCGGCGAGACGGTGTCGCTCGCGCGACGACGCCTGGGAGTGGGACCGTCCAAGTTCGTCAACGCGATCCTGCGCCGCGTCTCGGAGGCCTCGCTCGAGGCCTGGGAGGCGCGCGTCGCCCCCGGTCAGTCGAGGGACGCGGTCGCGCTGCGCCATTCGCACCCGGCGTGGGTGGCGTCCGAGCTCGCGTCCGCGCTCGAGGCCGACGGCCGTGTCGCCGAGCTCCCGCAGCTGCTCGCCGCCGACAACGCGCCCGCACGCGTCGCGCTCGTCGCCCGCCCCGGCCTGGCCGACGCATCGTCCCTGGTGGAAGAGGTTCCCGGCGCCGCCGCGGGCGCCTACGCCCCGACCGCGGTCGTGCTCGCCGGCGGCGGGGACCCCGGCACGATCGCCGCCGTCCGCGAGCGCCGCGCCGCGGTCCAGGACGAGGGCAGCCAGGTGGTCGCGAGCGCTCTCGTCTCCGCACGCCCCGTGCAGGCGGGCGAGCGATGGCTCGACCTGTGCGCGGGACCGGGCGGGAAGGCGGCCCTGCTCGGCGCCCACGCGGCGCTCGGCGGCGCGACCCTCGACGCGCTCGAGCTGCACCCGCATCGGGCGCGACTCGTCGAGGACTCGGTCAAGGCGATCCCCGCGGGCGTCGTCACCGTGGCCGTGGGCGACGGAACCTCGTGGGGTGAGGACGGCGCCTACGATCGCGTGCTGCTCGACGCGCCCTGCACCGGGCTCGGCGCGCTGCGCCGTCGGCCCGAGGCGCGGTGGCGCAAGGAGCCGCAGGACGTCTCGGACCTCCAGGAGACGCAGGAGCGGCTGCTCGCTCACGCGCTCACGCTCGTGAAGCCCGGCGGGCTCGTCGCCTACATCACGTGCTCCCCGCTGCTCGCGGAGACGCGCGACGTCGTCGCCTCGGCCGCCGGAGCGAGGGTCCTCGACGCGCGCGAGGCCGTCGCGAGCGCCACCGGCACCGAGCCCGCCGACTGGGGGCGCGGACCCCACGTGCAGCTCTGGACTCACGTCCATGGCACCGACAGCATGTTCCTCGCGCTGCTCGAGCGGACGGCGTCGTGACGCCGGTCGCGCGGGCACTAGGCTCAGGAGCCATGGCTATTCAGATCGCTCCTTCGATCCTGTCGGCCGACTTCGCCAATCTCGAGGCCGAGATCAACAGCGTCGCGAATGCCGACTGGGTCCACGTCGACGTCATGGACGGCCACTTCGTGCCCAACATGACCCTCGGACTGCCCGTGCTGGAGAGGCTCGCCGAGGTCTCGCCGCTGCCCGTCGACGCGCATCTCATGATCGAGAACCCGGACCACTGGGCGCCGCGCTACGCGGAGGCGGGAGCCACGTCGGTCACGTTCCACCTCGAGGCCGCGACCGATCCGGTGCGCATCGCGCGCGACCTGCGCGCGCTCGGCGCGCGCTCCTCGGTCGCGATCAAGCCCGGAACGCCGGTCGATCACGTCATCGACGTGCTCGTCGAGTTCGACATGGTGCTCGTGATGACGGTCGAGCCCGGCTTCGGCGGCCAGTCCTTCATGCACCACACCATGCCGAAGGTCACCGCGCTGCGCGAGGCCGCCACCGCGGCGGGTCACCCGCTGCGCATCGAGGTCGACGGGGGCGTCACCCGCGAGACGGCGCCGATCGTCGCCGAGGCCGGCGCCGACATGCTGGTCGCGGGCTCCGCGATCTTCGGCGCCGCGGACCGCGCCGGGGAGGTCGAGTCGCTGCGTCGGATCGCGCAGGAGGCCGCTTCCCGCGCGAGCCTGGTAGACCGGATCCCGTAGGAGGTCTCCGATCATCGACGAGCTGAGCCCGGACGCGCGCCTCGACGCTGAGGCGGCGATGAACCGCGCCGTTCTCCTCGCCGCTCAGGGACCCCTGTGGGGACCCAACCCGCGCGTGGGATGCGTGATCACCGACCGCGATGGCCGCGTGCTCTCCGAGGGTTGGCACCGGGGCGCGGGCACGCCGCACGCCGAGGCCGACGCTCTCGCCAGGGCCGCAGCCGCGGGCGAGGACGTCGCCGGCGCGGTCGCCTACGTGACCCTCGAGCCGTGCACCCACACGGGTCGCACCGGTCCCTGCGCCGACGCGCTGACCGTGGCGGGCGTGTCACGCGTGATCTACGGGGTCGAGGACCCCAACCCCCACGCCTCCGGCGGGGGAGACGTGCTGCGCGGCCGCGGCATCGACGCCGAGTTCGTGCCGCACCCGGGAGCGCGCGAGCTCAACGCGCGCTGGCTGCGCGCCATGGAGCTCGGCCGCCCGTACGTGATCGCCAAGTGGGCGCAGACCCTCGACGGACGCACGGCGGCCGCCGACGGCACCAGCTTCTGGATCACGGGCGAGCAGGCCCGCGGTCACGCGCACCACACGCGCGCCGCCGCCGACGCGATCCTCGTCGGCACGGGCACGGTGCGCACCGACGACCCGGCCCTGAGCGCGCGGCCGCCAGGCATCCACTCGCCCCACCAGCCGCTGCGCGTCGTCATGGGCCTCGCCGACACCTCCGGCGCGAAGGTCTGGCGCGACGACAACGTCCTCGCGGCACGCACGCACGACCCTCGCGAGGTGCTCGACATGCTGTGGCGCAGGGACGTGCGCACGCTCATCGTCGAGGGCGGAGCGATCGTCACCTCCGCCTTCTTCCGCGAGGGCCTCATCGACGAGGTCCACGCGTACATCGCGCCGGCCCTGCTCGGTGCGGGGCCGACCGTGGTCGGCGACCTGGGAATCGGCACCATGACGGCGGCGTTGAGAGGGTCGGACGTGACCGCGACGCGCCTCGGCGCCGATACCCTGGTCACAGCAGTGTTCACGAAAGGACCTTGATGTTCACCGGCATCGTCGAGTCGGTCGGCACGGTCACCGCCGTCACCGACAACGGCGCCCAGTCTCGGATCGCGATCTCCTCGCCGGGCTTCGGCGGCGACTTCGTCCACGGTGAGTCGATCGCCGTCGACGGCGTCTGCCTCACAGTCGCGAACCACTCGGGCGACACCTGGGACGCGGACGTCATGCGCGTCACGCTTCAGACCACGACCCTGGCCGACCTCGAGGTCGGCCAGCGCGTCAACCTCGAGCGCGCCATGCGCCCTGACGGACGGCTCGGCGGCCACATGATGCAGGGTCATGTCGACGGCGTGGCCGAGCTCGTCGCGCGCGACTCCCAGCCGGAGTGGACCGACCTCACCTTCCGCATCCCCGCCGACCTCGAGCGGTACGTCGTCGTCAAGGGCTCGATCGCCCTCAACGGCACGTCGCTCACCGTGGCCGCGCTCGAGGGCGACCTCGCGACCGTGTCGCTCATCCCGACGACCCTCGCGGAGACCGGGTTCGGCGACATGCAGGTCGGCGCGCGCGCCAACGTCGAGGTGGACGTGATCGGCAAGTACGTCGAGAAGATGCTGGAGGCCCGCTCATGACCGCGGAGACGGTCGCGCTCGTCGAGCGCGCGCTCGAGGACATCCGCGCGGGGCGTCCCGTGCTCGTGGCCGACTCGCACGATCGCGAGGACGAGGCGGACTTCATCATGTCCGCCGAGCGCGCGACCGTCGAATGGATCGCGTGGGGCATCCGCCACTCGTCCGGCTATCTGTGCGCGCCGATGACGGGCGACCGTGCCGACGCGCTCAAGCTCCCGCTCATGGTCCCGCAGAGCCAGGACCCGCGCCGCACCGCCTACACCGTCTCGGTCGACGCCGCCGAGGGCGTCACCACGGGCATCTCCGCCGCGGACCGGCACCACACGCTCCAGCTGCTCGCCGACGGCGAAGCCGGCGAGGACGCGTTCATCCGTCCCGGCCACGTGCTTCCCCTGCGCGCCGTCGCCGGGGGAGTGCTGCATCGTCCCGGCCACACCGAGGCCGCCGTCGACCTGTGCCGGCTCGCCGGCGTGTCCCACGTCGGCGTGATCGCCGAGCTCGTCAACGACGACGGCACGATGATGCGTCAGGGATCGGCGACCGCGCTGGCGGACAAGGAGGGCCTCGTCTTCCTCACGATCGCGGACCTCATCGCGTACCGCCGCCACGTCGGCGACCTGCCCGCGCCCGCGGCCCCGCAGCCGCACCGCGTGCTCATGGAGGGCGAGGCACGCCTCCCCACCGTCCACGGCGAGGTCACCGTCCGCGGCTACCGCGACGCCCGCACGGGCGACGAGCACGTCGCGATGGTCGTGCCTCCGAAGGACGGCATCGTGCCGATCGTGCGCGTGCACTCGGAGTGCCTCACGGGCGACGCGTTCGGCTCGCTGCGCTGCGACTGCGGCCCGCAGCTCGACGCGGCGATCGCGCGGATCGTCGAGGAGGGCGGCGCGGTCATCTACCTGACGGGCCACGAGGGTCGCGGCATCGGGATCCTCGCCAAGATCAAGGCGTACGGCCTTCAGGACCAGGGCCGCGACACCGTCGACGCGAACACCGACCTCGGCCTGCCCGTCGACCGGCGCGAGTACGGCGCGGCGGCGGCGATCCTGCACGACCTGGGGCTGGACGAGATTCGCCTCATGACGAACAACCCCGCGAAGATCGAGGGCCTGCGCGCCTCCGGCATCGCCTGCGTGGAGAGGGTGCCGCACCACGTGGGCGCGCATCCCGAGAACGAGTTCTACCGCCGCACCAAGGTGGAGCGGATGGGTCACCTGCTGGGAGAGGACGCATGAGCGGAGACGGCGCACCCGAGATCACGGTCGACGCGGCGGGCCTGACGGTCGAGATCGTCGCCTCGTCCTGGCACACCGAGATCATGGACGGCCTCGTGAACGGCGCCGTGCGTGCCGCGGAGGCCTCCGGCGCCGGCTACCGTGTGACGCGCGTCGCGGGGGCCGTCGAGCTCACGGTCGTGGCCGAGGCGCTCGCCCGTCGCGGCGCCGACGCGATCGCATGCCTCGGCGTCGTCATCCGAGGTGGCACCCCGCACTTCGAGTACGTGTGCCAGTCCGTGACGCAGGGCCTCACCGACGTCTCGCGCGAGCACGCCGTGCCCGTCGGATTCGGCGTCCTCACGGTCGACACCGTCGAGCAGGCCCTGAACCGCGCCGGCCTGCCGGACTCCGACGAGGACAAGGGAGCCGAGGCCGTCGAGGCGGCGCTCCAGACCGCCCTGACGCTGCGCGCGCTGTAGCGGGTCGCATCGTCCCCGCGCCAGGCGGCGCTTCCTCCACCAGGCGCGACGGCATCGTCCAGGCGAGGGGGGCGCGCGGCGTCACCCGCTGTCGCAGGTCCCGGCTCCGCCCCGCTAGGGTGGTGCGCGTGAAGACCTTCGAAGAGCTGTACGCCGAGCTGAGCACCCGTGCTGCCGAGCGCCCTGAGGGCTCCGGCACCGTCGCCCTCCTGGACAAGGGCGTCCATGCCATCGGCAAGAAGCTCGTCGAGGAGGCCGCCGAGTCCTGGATGGCCGCTGAGTACCAGTCGGACGAGGAGACCGCCGAGGAGATCTCTCAGCTGCTCTATCACGCGCAGGTGATGATGATCGCCAAGGGCCTGTCCCTCGAGGACGTCTACCGCTACCTGTAATCGGAGAAACAGTGCTTCGCATCGCCGTACCCAACAAGGGCTCGCTGTCCGAGCCCGCGTCCCAGCTCCTCAAGGAGGCCGGCTACAAGCAGCGCAGGGACACCCGCGAGCTCGTGCTGGTCGACTCGCGCAACGACGTCGAGTTCTTCTTCCTGCGTCCGCGCGACGTGGCCGTCTACGTCGGCTCCGGCACCGTGCAGGCCGGCATCACCGGGCGCGACCTGCTGCTCGACTCGGGTGCCCCCGCGGTCGAGCACCTCGAGCTCGGCTTCGGCGGATCGACCTTCCGCTACGCAGCCGCGCCCGGCGTCGCCGGCTCGGTCGAGGACGTGCAGGGCAAGCGCGTCGCGACCTCGTACCCGCGCCTCGTCAAGCACCACCTCAAGTCCTTCGGCGTCGAGGCCGACGTGGTCCGCCTCGACGGAGCGGTCGAGTCGTCGGTGCGCCTGGGCGTCGCCGACGTCGTCGCCGACGTCGTCTCCACCGGCACGACGCTGCGCGCGGCCGGCCTCGAGATCTTCGGCGACCCGATCCTCAAGTCCGAGGCGATCCTCATCAAGGGCCCCGAGACGACGGACGAGGAGATCGCCGTGCTCGTCGGCCGACTCCGCGGCGTGCTCATGGCCCGCCAGTACGTCATGGTCGACTACGACGTCGCCGCGGATCGCCTGGCCGACGCGCTCGCCGTCACCCCCGGCTTCGAGGGCCCCACGGTCTCGCCGCTGCACGGCTCCGACGGCTCGGCGGTGCGCGTCATGATCCCGCGCATCGAGATGAACCACATCATGGACCAGCTCTACGCGGTGGGCGCACGCGCGATCATCACGACCGAGCTGCTGGCGGTGCGCGTCTAGATGGCGGACGCGACGGCTCGCCTGCTCAACCTGATCGTCGCGCTCACGGACACGCGACGCACGATGTCCAGGGAGGCGATCCGCGCGACCGTCGAGGGCTACACCCCCGTGCCGAAGGGCGCCTCCGAGGATGAGCTCAAGAGGTCCGACGACGCCTTCGAGCGGATGTTCGAGCGCGACAAGGACGACCTGCGCCGGCTCGGAATCCCGCTCCTGACCGTCGAGGACGCCCACGCCAACGTGCTCGGCTACCGCATCGACAGCGCGGACGCCGCGTTCCCGGTGCTCGACCTCACGGCCGCGGAGATCGCGGTCCTGTCGGTCGCGAGCGCCTACTGGGAGGACGCGACGCTCGGGGACGATGCGCGACAGGCCCTCACGAAGGTGTCCTCGGGCACCGGCGCGGGGGCGGGGGAGCGGGTGCTCTCCGCGGGGCGCTCGCGCGCGGCAGGCGCCGCCGTCGGCGTGCTCCTCGACGCGATCGAGCAGCGGCGCGCCGTTCGCTTCGACTACTCGTCCTCCACCTCGGGCCTGCAGGGACGCTCGGTCCAGCCGTGGCGCCTGCTCGCGCGCGGCGGCGCGCTCTACCTCCAGGGCCTCGACACCGTCCGCGAGGGACCGCGGACGTTCCGCCTGTCCCGCATCCAGGGCGACGTCAAGGCGACCGGCCCCCAGCAGTCGTATGAGATCCCGACCGAGCGCCCGGAGGCGTTCTCGCCCCAGCAGGGCGGGACGGCCGTGGTGGCGGCGCGCCCCGAGACCGCGCACGCGCTGCGCGTGCGCGGCACCCCGATCGGGCAGGACGGCGACTGGGACCTCATCAGGGTCGACTACCGGCACGCGGACGCCCTGCGCGAGGAGATCCTCGCACTGAGCGGAGCGGCACGCATCGTCGAGCCCACGGAGCTCGCCGAGCAGGTCGTCGCGCATGCGCGTGCGGCGCTGGAGGTGTCCCGTGGCTGAGAAGGCTCTGGCCCGCGTCACGCGGCTCCTGTCGATCGTGTCGCTGCTCCAGCACCGGGACGAGGCGACGTTCGAGGAGCTCGGGGAGCTGTTCGGCGTGACCGCGAAGCGGATCGAGCAGGACATCAACCTGCTCTTCGTCACGGGCAAGCCCGATGGCATGCCCGACGAGTACCTCGACTTCGACCCCGACGCTCTCGAGCGCAAGGTCGCGCGCCTGTGGGACGCGCAGGGTCTGACCCAGGTCAAGCTCAACGCCCGCGAGGCCGTCGCGCTGCTCGGCTCGCTCGGCACGCTCGTCGAGTCGGGCGCCGCCCCTGCGGCCGCGGAGAGCGCGCTGTCCAAGCTGCGTGAGGCCGTGTCCCTTGCGCCGCTCGAGGTGGTGCCGGTCTCCGAGGTCGATCGGGACCGGGTCCAGCCCGTGCGTGAGGGCCTCGACGCTGGACTCGCGGTGCGGGTCGACTATGTCGACGCTCAGGACCGCCGCAGCGAGCGCGTGATCGAGCCCCACCGCCTGGTGAGCATCGACGGGCTCGGCTATGTCGAGTGCTGGTGCCGGCGTGCGGGTGACTACCGCACGCTCCGGCTGGACCGCATCGTCTCCGCGGAGGTCACGGACGATCCGATCGTGAGGTCGGCGCCCGAAGGCCTCGGATTCTCGCTCGAGGCGCGCCTCGAGGCGCGCGTGGTCGCGCGGCGCGGCGCCCGCTGGGCCTTCGAGGACTTCCCGAACGCGCGGATCGTCGACGACGGCGAGGACGTGGTCGCGGACTTCTCGGTCTCCGACGTCGACTGGGCCGCGGCACGCCTGCTGGCCGTCGGGCCCGCGCTGCGCTCGGTCGAGCCGGCGCCGCTGCGCGAGGCGCTCGCGCGCCACGCCGAGGCCGTTCTCGCGGGGCAGGTCATCGCCCCCTCCTGACGCGGCTACACTGGGCGGGCAAGTAAGCGAGGGAGAGATCATGGGTAGCTTCGGAGCCAAAGAGTGGATCATCATCGCGGTGATCGTCCTGATCCTGTTCGGCGCGCCGAAGCTCCCCGAGTTCGCGCGCTCGCTCGGCAAGTCGGCTCGCATCCTCAAGGAGGAGACGAAGTCGCTCACCTCCGATGACTCCGCCACCGACGCCTCCAGCAAGGAGACCGACGCCGACTCCGGCGACACCAGTGGCAAGTAGGGGCGGTCGCCGCTCGGCGAACCCCGACGCGCGGATGTCCTTGCGCGACCACCTGCTCGAGCTCCGCAAGCGCCTCATCCTGGCCGCGGTGGGCCTCATCATCGGCACCGTCGTCGGATGGTTCCTCTACACCCCCGTCTACGAGGCGCTTCAGGCGCCGGTGATCGACCTCGCTGAGAGGGACGATGCGCTCGTCACCGTGAACTTCGGGGGCCTCGCGTCGGCGCTCGACATGCAGTTCAAGGTCGCGATCATCCTGGGCGCGATCATCTCCTCGCCGTGGTGGCTGTACCAGCTGTGGGCCTTCGTCGCCCCCGGCATGCGCCAGGTGGAGCGTCGCTACACGATCGGCTTCATGGGCGTCGCGGTGCCCCTCTTCTTCACCGGCGTCGCGATGGCCTGGCTCGTGATCCCGCAGGCGGTGTCGATCCTCGTGGGCTTCACGCCCGAGGGCGCCGCCAACGTGCTCGACGCGCAGATGTACCTCACGTTCGCGATGCGGCTGATCCTCGCCTTCGGGCTCGCCTTCGTGTTCCCCGTGCTCATGGTCGCGCTGACGTGGGCCAAGATCGTGCCCGCGCGCGTGTGGCTCAAGGGCTGGCGATGGGCGGTGCTCATCATCGCGCTCGCCGCCGCGATCATGACGCCCACGCCCGACGCCGTCACCATGATGCTCCTCGCGACGCCGATGACGATCCTGTACTTCGTCGCGATCGGCGTCGGCTTCGCTCGAGAGCGCCAGCGTGCCCGCAAGCGCCCCGCCCTGGACGACGACGCGGAGGCGGAGACGAGCCTGTGAGCTCGCTCGGCGTCATCACCAACCCGACCTCGGGCTCGGGCAGGGGAGCCAAGGCCGGCGTCGAGACCCTCGCCGCCCTCGCCGCGCGCGGCCACCGTCTGCACGACCTGACGTCGGGCTCGTGGGCGGCCTCCCTTGACAGCGCCCTGCGCCATCGGGACTCTCTCGACGCCCTCGTCGTCGTGGGCGGGGACGGGATGGTCCACCTCGGAGTCCAGGCGTGTGCGGAGCACGAGCTGCCACTCGGCATCGTCGCCGTGGGCTCGGGCAACGATCTCGCGGCCGCGCTGAGCCTGCCCGTGCACGACGTCGCGGCCTCCGTCGCCGCGATCGACGACGCGCTACGCTCGGCCACGTCGGGCGAGGGCCGGCCTGGCGACCACGGACCCGTCCCGCTCGACGTCGCCGCCGTGACCGGACCAGCGATCGAGCACCCCTCGACACCCCGCTACGTGCTCGCCATCGCCTCCGCGGGCATCGACGCCGCCGTCGCCGCACGCGCGCGCGTCATGACGTGGCCCCGCGGCTCGCTCAAGTACCGGGTCGCCGTGCTGCAGGAGCTGCCGCGCTTCCGCCCTTACGGCGTGAGGATCGAGGCCGACGGGGAGAGCTGGTCGCAGTCGTGCACGCTCGTCGCGGTCGCGAACGGGCCGCTGTTCGGCGGAGGGCTACCGCTGTCGCCGCACTCCTCGTTCGTGGACGGTGAGCTCGAGCTCGTCGTCGCCGAGGGGCTCACGCCCCGGCAGATCCTGCCGTTGTTCGCCGCCCTCGGGAAGGGGACCCACCTCGACGACCCCCGCGTCCGCATCGTCCGGGCGAAGCGGGTCTCCCTCTCCCACGACCCGGACGCGGGACTGCCGCTCCCGCCGGCCTTCGCCGACGGCGAGCTCGTGGGCGGAGGACCCCTGACAGTCGAGGTCGTCCCGCGCGCACTGCGCGTCCTGGGCGCCACGCCTCGGTAGCCTGGAGGCATGAGCACACCGGCGGAGCGGTACGCCGCCTCACGACGCAGGAACCGGCACGGCGACCTGGTCGAGTTCGAGGAGTCGCTGTCCTTCCCGCTCGACCCGTTCCAGCGCGAGGCGTGCGAGGCGGTGGCCGAGGGACGCTCGGTCCTCGTCGCGGCCCCCACGGGCGCTGGCAAGACCCTCGTCGGCGAGTACGCGATCAGGCACGCGTACAACCACAACCTCAAGGCCTTCTACACGACGCCCATCAAGGCCCTCTCGAACCAGAAGTACCAGGACCTTCGTGCGGTCTACGGCGACTCGGCGGTCGGCCTGCTCACCGGCGACACCTCGGTCAACCCCGATGCCGACATCGTCGTCATGACCACCGAGGTGGTCCGCAACATGATCTACGCGGGCTCCTCGACGCTCGACAGGCTCGGCGTCGTCGTCCTCGACGAGGTCCACTACCTCGCTGACCGCTTCCGCGGCTCCGTCTGGGAGGAGGTCATCATCCACCTGGACCAGATGACCTCGGTGATCGCCCTGTCCGCGACCGTGTCCAACGCCGAGGAGTTCGGCGCCTGGCTGTCCGAGGTCCGCGGCGACACCAAGGTCGTGGTGAGCGAGCATCGTCCCGTTCCCCTGTGGCCCCACGTGCTGATCCGCGAGGGCATGTTCGACCTCTACGCGCCGGGCGTCAACGCCCAGGAGCCCGGGCCGAACCCGCGGATCAACCCCGAGGTCGAGGCGATCCTGCGGCGCCACGCGCAGTCCGAGGGGCCGCGCGGCAAGCATGTCGTCGGCGGACGGCGGGGGAGGGCCCGGCGCAGCCCGCCGCGCTTCGCCGTCGTCGACCAGCTCGACCGCCAGGGACTGCTGCCCGCGATCGTCTTCGTGTTCTCCCGCGCGGGCTGCGAGGACGCGGTGGACCAGGTGCGCGCGTCGGGCCTCACGCTCACGACCGACGACGAGCGGCGCGAGATCGCGGCCCTCATCGAGGAGCGCGTCGGGGGAGTGCCCTCCGAGGACCTCGGCGCGCTCGGGTTCCTCCACTGGCGCGACCACCTCGAGGCCGGCATCGCCGCGCACCACGCCGGGATGATCCCGCTGTTCAAGGAGATCGTCGAGGAGCTGTTCAGGCGGGGGCTCATCAAGGTCGTCTACGCGACCGAGACGCTCGCGCTCGGCATCAACATGCCCGCGCGCTCCGTCGTGCTCGAGAAGCTCGTCAAGTGGGACGGCCAGGGGCACAAGGACCTCACCGCGGGCGAGTACACGCAGTTGACGGGTCGCGCGGGACGGCGCGGCATCGACGTCGAGGGTCACGCGGTCGTCGTCGAGCACCCCGGGCTGGACGTGCGTCAGCTGGGCTCGCTCGCGTCGCGGCGCACGTACCCGCTCATGAGCTCGTTCCAGCCGTCGTACAACATGGCGGTCAACCTCGTGCACACGGTCGGCGCCGAGCGGGCACGCGAGGTGCTCGAGATGTCGTTCGCGCAGTTCCAGGCCGACCAGTCGGTCGTCGGCAAGGCACGTCGCGCCCAGGAGCTCGAACGCACGCTCGAGGGCTACGGCGAGGCCGTCGAGTGCGACCGCGGCGACTTCATGGAGTACGCCAGGCTGCGCCACGACCTGAACCGGCTTCAGAAGGGGCAGTCCAAGGCCGTCCAGCGCAAGAAGCGCGAGGCCACCGCGGAGACGCTCGCAGGGCTGTCGCGCGGAGACGTCGTGCGCATCGGCGGAGGCAGGCGCGCGGGCGTGGCCGTCGTCGTCGTGCCCGACGACCGGCTCGAGCAGCCCCGGCCCGTCGTGATCACCGATGAGGGCCGTCAGTTCCGCCTCGCGATCAACGAGCTGCACCACGGTCTCGACGTCGTCGGCGCGGTCAAGGTCCCGCGTCGGTTCGACCACCGCGACGCGCGCCAGCGCCGCGAGCTCGGCCAGGTGGTCGCGCAGGCGAAGGGCACGTTCGAGGCTCCCTCGCGCCGCGGCCAGTCCGCCGCCCCGCACACGCCCGACGCCGAGATCACCCGTCTGCGCCAGCGCATGCAGGGCCACCCGTGCCACGCGTGCCCCGAGCGCGAGGATCACGCGCGGTGGGCCGAGCGCTACTTCAGGACGATGCGGGACAAGGATCGCGTCGTCGGCGAGATCCAGCGGGCCACCGGATCGATCGCGCGCGTGTTCGACCGCCGCTGCGACGTGCTCGCCTCGCTCGGCTACCTCGTGCGCGACACCGCCGAGTGGGAGGTCACGCCCGAGGGCGAGATGATGCGGCGCCTGTACTCGGAGAACGACCTCGTCATCGCCGAGTGCCTGCGCACCGGCGCGTGGAACGAGCTCCAGGCGCCCGCGCTCGCCGCGGCCGCGTCGACGCTCATCTACAACGCGCGCCGTGAGGACGAGCTGCGCACGCCCCGCATCCCCGGAGGGCAGCACGGTGCGCTCGGTCGCGCGCTCCAGGAGACCGTACGGGTCTGGTCGCGCGTGTCGGACCTTCAGGAGGAGCACCGCCTCGGCGAGCTGCCGGCGCCCGCGTGGGGCATCGTCGGCCCGATCCACGGCTGGGCCCAGGGCAAGTCGCTCGACACGGTGCTCGCCGGCTCCGACATCGCGCCCGGCGACATGGTCAGGTGGTGCAAGCAGGTGATCGACGCGCTCGACCAGATCGCCGACGTCGCGCCCACCGAGACGCTCCGCACCCGCGCTCGCTCGGCCATCACCGCGATGCGGCGAGGCGTCGTCGCGTACTGACGTGGCGACGCTCCATTGCGTCCTGACCCGGCGGCACTCCGTCGCGTCCTGGCGCGGCGAGGCGTGCATGCGGGCCTCCCGCGCGCGCATAGGCTGTCCGCGTGAGAACGCAGTGGAACATCCTCGTCTCTGTTGCGTCCGGCCTGGCGATGGCCGCCGCGTTCCCGGACCTGGGCTGGTGGCCGCTCGCGTTCGTGTCGATCGGCGGGCTGTGGTGGGCCCTGCGCGACGTCGGTGCGTGGGGCGGGCTCGGACTCGGCTGGCTCTACGGCATCGCCTTCTTCGCGCCACACGTCTGGTGGGCCTACGTCGCCACCGAGGTGATCCCCTGGGCCGCGCTCTCGATCGCCGAGGGGCTCGCGTGGGGGCTGCTCGGCGCCGCGTGGGCGCACGTGCGGCGCAGCGGGATGCTCGGCGAGGGGCTGCTCGCCGGTCCCATCGCGTTCGGCCTGCTCTGGACCGGGTTCGAGCAGCTGCGGTCTGTGGTCCCCTGGGACGGGTTCCCGTGGGGGCGCGTCGCTTTCGCCATGGCCGATGCGCCGGTAGCGCGGCTCGCATGGCTCGGCGGGGTGCCACTGATCGGATTCGCGGTCGCCGTGGCCGGCGCCTTCCTCGGCATCGCGGTCGAGCGCGGAGTGGGCCGCAAGGTCATCCAGGCCGCGGCCGCGCCCGTGCTGGGCATCGCGGTCGTGATGGTCGGCGGCCTCGTGCCGCTAGACACGCGCGACACCGACGGCGACCTCAACGTGGCCGTCATCCAAGGAAACGTGCCCGATCGCGGCCTCGACTCCTTCTCACAGGCGCGCGAGGTCCTGAACAACCACGGCGACGAGTCCATGGTCGCGATCGAGGTCGCCGACGTCGAGGGCTTCGACATCGACCTCGTGATCTGGCCCGAGAACGCCGCGGACATCGACCCGCGCACGGACGATGAGTCGGCCGAGGTCGCGACGTCCGTCGCACAGGCCGCGGGCGCGCCGCTCCTGCTCGGCACGGTCGACTACTCGTCGGACGAGGGCCGCTACAACACGTCCCTGCTGTGGTCCCAGAGCGGGACCGTGCTGGACTCGTACATCAAGCAGCGGCCGGTGCCGTTCGCCGAGTACATCCCGATGCGTGACTTCGCGCGCCTGTTCTCGGCCGACGTGGACCGCGTGAGCGTCGACATGCTCCCGGGAACGGAGCCCGCGACCATGCAGTTCGCCGTCCCGTCGCTCGACAGGGTGGTCACGCTCGGCACCGTCATCTGCTTCGAGGTCGCGGTGGACGACGTGGTGCGCGAGGCGATCGCGGACGGCGGGGAGCTGCTCGTCGTCCAGACGAACAACGCGACGTTCGGCCACACCGCGGAGAGCACCCAGCAGCTCCAGATGTCGCGGATCAAGGCGATCGAGACCGGCCGCTACACGATCCAGGACTCCACGGTCGGCGTGTCGGCGATCATCGCCCCCGACGGCAAGGTGCTCCAGGAGACGGACCTCTTCACGGCCGAGCACATGCTCGACTCGGTAGGGCTGCGCACGGAGATCACGCCTGCGGTGCGGTTCGGCGGGTGGATAGCATGGGGGGTCCTGATCGGCGCCGGGGCGCTCACGGCGAGCGCGGTGTCGCGCAGGCTGAGGGAGAGGTACGAATGGTGAGGACGCTCGTCATCATCCCCACCTACAACGAGCGTGAGTCGCTGCCCGCGCAGGTGGAGGGCGTGCGCGAGCACGCGCCGGACGTCGACATCCTCGTCGTCGACGACGCGTCCCCGGACGGCACGGGGGAGTGGGCGGCCTCCGTCGCCGCGGTCGACCCGCGGCTGCACGTGCTGCACCGGCCCGGCAAACAGGGTCTCGGCGTCGCGTATCGCGCGGGCTTCGCGTGGGGGCTTGAGCGCGGCTACGACGTGCTCGTGGAGATGGACGCCGACGGCTCGCACCAGGCCGGCGATCTGCCGCGCCTCCTGGCCCGCACCCCTGACGCGGATCTCGTGATCGGCTCACGGTGGGTGCCGGGCGGTTCGGTGAGGAACTGGCCCAAGCGGCGAGAGCTGCTGTCGACCGGCGCCAACACGTACGTGCGGCTCGCGCTCGGCATCCACGTCCGGGACGCGACCGCCGGCTTCCGTGCCTACAGCGCCGACATCCTGCGTCGCCTCCACCTCGACACGGTCGAGTCGCAGGGCTACTGCTTCCAGATCGACATGTGCTGGCACGTGCTCCAGGCCGGAGGCACGGTGCTCGAGGTCCCGATCGAGTTCGTCGAGCGGGCCCAGGGCACGTCCAAGATGAGCGGCGCGATCATCCGCGAGGCGCTCCTCAAGACCACCGCGTGGGGCTTCACGCGGCGTTGGCGCCAGGTGTCCGGCGCCGAGCGGCGGGAGCGGAAGGCCCTCGGGGGCTGAGCTCCCGCAGGCTCCTGACGGGCGCTGACGTCGCGCAGACCCTGCCTCCCCAGGCCGCGCGCGTGCGCGGGTCACCCCAGTCGCCATCCCGTTTGTCCTATTTGTCACACCCCTGTGATGGACTGTGCGAATGAGTTCAGACGACGAGATGGGCGCGGCGTTCGCCCAGGTGCGGGCGGGGTTGGCTGCCTTGCGTGTGCTCGTCGATGGGGTGGAGTCGTGGTCGCAGCGGGAGCTGTTGGTGCGGCAGGAGCAGTTGTGGGCGGTGCGGCGCGAGCTCGATGTCGAGTCTTCGCGGCTGGTGGCTGAGACGTTCCGTCGTTCCGATGTCGATGAGGGTGTGGGGTTTGCTCGTGGGCAGGGGTTCGGGTCGGCGGAGGGGTTCGTCGCGTCGATGTCTGGCGGGTCGACGGCCGAGGCTGGCCGGCAGGCTCGGGTGGGCAAGGTCATGGACGATGCGGAGCGGGCCAGGCGTGCCGAGGAGGCTCGGGCTCGGGCCGAGGAGGCGGCGGCGCGGGCGCGGGCGCAGGGGGACGACGAAGGTGGCGCCGGGCCTGGGGCCTCGGGTGAGGCGTGTGGTGGCGATGAGGCGGACATGCCTGACGGGCCGGTGTTTCCTGTGCTGGCCGAGGCTTTGCGTCGGATGGAGCTGTCGGTCGAGGCGGGAGATGTGATCGGTCGGGCGTTGGTGCGTGTCGCCGAGGTTCTTGACGACGAGGAGTTGGCGGTCTTCGAGCGTGATGCGGTGGCGAAGGCGAAGGGTCTGCCGTTGGTGCAGGTGAGGCGGATGGTCGCGGCCGCCGAGGCCCGTGTGAAGCCCGACGAGCTCAAGAGGCGAGAGGATCGTGCGCGTGAGCAGCGGTCCGCGACGCTGACGGCCAAGCCTGACGGGTCGTGGAGGCTGACTGCGGTGCTCGATCCCGCGTCCGCCGCTCCGATCAAGGCGTTCCTGGACGGCTACGTGCGCTCCGGCTTCCACCAGCAGCGCGACAAGAGCTCGCAGGGCGCGGGTGCGGGCGGTGACGCGGACGGGCTAGGAGCGGACGGCACCGGTGCGGGTGGGAGCGTCCTGGATTGGGGGCTCGCCGGCGGGGCGGGCTCTGATGGTTTCGAGGGCGGAAGTGGTTTCGAGCGGCACGAGGGTTTCGAGCGGAGCAGCGCGGCGCAGATGCGTGCCGATGCGCTCGTCGCCCTGGCCCGTCATGGTGCGGGCTGCGAGGCCTCTCATACGGGCGTGAAGACCACCGTCGTGGTGCGCATGACCCTTGCAGATCTTCAGGCGGGTGAGGGCGTTGCGGACGTCGACGGCATGGACACTCCCGTGTCTGTCGCGACGGCGCGTCAGCTCGCCGCGGATGCTGAGGTGATCCCCGCCGTGCTCGGAGGCGCCGGCGAGGTCCTCGACTGGGGACGCAAGCGACGGCTCTTCACGCGGGCACAGGCGATGTACCTGGTAGAACGTGACGGCGGCTGCGCGAAGTGTCATGCCCCGCCCGACTGGTGCGAGACCCACCACATCCGCTGGTGGGACCGCGACTCAGGCCCGACCGACGTCGCCAACGGCGTGCTGTTGTGCACGTCCTGTCACCACGACGTGCACCGCGACGGCTGGGGCATCGAGATCCGTGAACACCAGGTCTGGCTCATCCCACCGCGACACGTCGACGCCACCCGCACACCCCGACTCGGAGGCCGGGCAGCACTGGACCTCGCAGCATGACGTCGTCTCGGTCGTCGACCCCGAGGATCTCTCGCGCATGCAACGAGCGGCGCCCACCGCGAGGGTGGACGCCGCTCGTGCGTCGTTCAGTCTCCGCTCAGGAGGCCCGCATGCTGCGCAGGTACTCGAGCCGCTCCTCGAGGAGCTCCTCAAGCTCGGGGATGGTGCGGCGCTCCAGGAGCATGTCCCAGTGGGTGCGCGCCGTCTTCTCCTCCTTGGCCTCGGGCTGCTCGCCGTCCCGCAGCAGCGCGAGAGAGCCGCAGTGGCACTCCCACGAGAGCGGCACGTCGGCCTCCACGGAGAAGGGGAACATGAGGACGTGCCCGTTGGGGCAGTCGTAGTGGACCTCGCGGCGGGCCGCGAGCTCGGCGTTCTCGATGGACTCGAGCGACTGGGTTCCCAGCCGCATTCCTCGTAGTGCGCGATCGGCCATGTCAGCCTCCCTCTCCAGCAGACGGGGATGGTGCCTGCTCACAGCAGCAACGAATGCGACGCACCTGATGTTCCAGGCGGTGTCGCTCCGTGCCGCCACTTCCCATGGTGGCAGACGGCGCCGCCGATGGCGCGCCGAACAAGGGGCCCAACGACGGGTCCCGCGGAGGGTCCCGCGGAGGGTCCCGCGGAGGGGTGAACGACAGGGTGAACGACAGGGTGAACGGCAAGGCGTCAGATCGGCGCGCGCAGCGCCTCGTTGGTGCGGACTGCGCTCGGGCCTGCGCTCGGGCCTGCGCTCGGGCCTGCGCTCGGGCCTGCGCTCGGTGCGCACCAGCACGCGCCGCGACCCGGGCGCGAGCGCACACTCCGCGGGCCGCATTCCGCACGGGCCTTTCAGAAAATGTCACACGTGTGCTATTTTCTGTCACAAGGTGACACCGCGGTCACCGCACGAGCGCGACGGAGCGCCAGAGAGGGAGTACGACGATGATCAGCTGGAAGACGAAGCTGGCCTACGGGTGGGGGAGCCTGGGCAACAACATCGTGTACGGGTTCGTCGCGACGTACCTGGCCGTCTACTACACGGAGGTCGTCGGCATCGCCGCAGCCTCGGCGTCGGTCCTGTTCTTCGTCGTGCGCATCGTCGACGCGATGGCCGACCCCGTCATGGGCATGATCGTCGACCGCACCCACACGCGGTGGGGTCGCTTCCGGCCCTACCTGCTCTTCGGGCCCCCGGTGCTGGCGGTGCTGACCATCGCCGCGTTCTCGATCCCGTCCCTCAACACGACCACGACGCTCGTCCTCGCGTACGTCAGCTACCTGCTGTGGGGCCTGTCCTTCACCGTGATGGACGTGCCCTACTGGTCCATGTCGGCCGCGCTGACCTCAGACACGCGGGACCGCACGTCGCTCGTCATGGTGCCGCGCACGCTGGCCAACGTCGGCTACATCGGCGTCAACATCATCACGCTGCCGCTCGTGGCGCTCTTCTCGTTCAACGGCGATCGGCAGGGCTGGCAGATCGTCGCGGTGCTCTACGCCGTGACCGCGGTCGCGCTCACCTGGATCACCTTCGCGAAGGTCAAGGAGCGCGCCGAGGCGCCCGTGTCGCACCGCTACCGCCTGCCCGAGATGGGGCGACTGTTCGCCCAGAACAAGCCGCTGCTGCTCCTGCTGGCCGCGATGTTCCTCACCGAGGTGGCCTTCACGATGCGCAACATCATCCCGGTGTACTACCTCACGTACAACTACGACGCCGAGGACATGGTGCCGATGCTCGTGGGAGTCTTCGCCATCACCACGCTCGCGGGCTCGCTGCTGAGCCCCGTGCTCGCCGGGCGACTGGGCAAGCGCAACGCGGTCTTCGTCGGCATCACGATCACGTCCGCCTCGTCCGTCGGCGCCTGGCTCAACGGCTACGGCTCGCTCACGCCCATCATCGGCTGGATCGCCATCACCGGGCTCGGCTACGGCATCACGAACATCTCGCTCGTCTCGATGCTCACGGACACGGTCGAGTACGGGCAGTGGAAGACGGGCCGACGCACCGAGGGTCTCGTGTTCTCGAGCAACATCTTCAAGACCAAGGTGTCGTCCGGTGTGGGCGCATCGTTCGCGCTCGCGCTGCTCGCGGCGTTCGGCTACGTGGCGAACCAGGACCAGAGCGCGGCCACGCTCGACGGTCTGCACAACACCATGACGATCATCCCCGGCATCGTCGGCGTCCTCGCCCTCGTGCCGTTGATCTGGTACCGCCTCGACGAGAAGCGCCACGCCGAGATCGTGGCCGAGCTCGAGGCACGCGAGGCCGAGCCCGAGGCGGTCGCATGAGCCTGCGCAGTGATCGCGCCGCGGGTGCCGTGGCAACGACAACTGGGGGAAGTCTCGACGTCGAGAGGATTCGTGCTGACGTCGATGACCCCGAGGTCATCGGCTACGGCCGCCTGCCGCAGCGGGCCGAACGCGGAGACGGAGACACGATCGAGCGGGTCTCCCTCAGGGGCACCTGGTCATTCCGCTGGTCGCCGACGTGGGCCGAAGCGCGACTGGACGATGCGGCGCTCGCCGCCCCCGACGACGCCTGGGAGTCCCTCGAGGTGCCCGGGCTGTGGGAGCTCAACGGCTTCGGCACGCCGTACTACCTGGCCTTCCGCTTCCCGCCCGCGATCGGCGCGCGGGGGCGCAGGCTCGGCACGATCGATCGGAACGACACCCCGACCGGGGTGTACCGCCGCCGTGTCGTCGTACCCGAGGAATGGGACGGCGCGCGCATCACGCTGCGCTTCGAGGGCGTGAAGTCCGCGTTCCACCTTGTCATCGACGGCGCGCTCGTCGGCTACTCCGAGGGGTCGATGACGGGCGCCGCCTTCGACCTCACCGACGTCGCACGGCCCGGCGCCGAACTCACGGTCGTGGTCATCGTGCACCGCTACTCGACCGGGACGTTCCTCGAGGACCAGGACATGTGGTTCCTGTCGGGCATCACGCGCGACGTCTGGCTCGAGTCCGAGCCCGCCCACGCCCCGTGGGACGTCGCGGCGACGACCGACCTCGACGTCGAGACCGGCCTCGGCTCGCTGACCCTTGAGATCGAGGGTGGCGATGGCGACTGCGTCGTGGCGCTCGACGGCGTCGAGATGGAGCAGCGACGCCTCGGCCAGGGGACGACGACGCTGCAGCTGAGCGGACTGAAGGTGCAGGCCTGGAGCGCGGAGAACCCGGCGCTGCACGACCTGACGGTCACTACGACCGCGCCCGACGGCGCCGTGGATGGCCGCCGCCTGCGCATCGGGTTCCGGAGGGTCGAGATCGTGGGGGAGGAGCTACGGGTCAACGGCCGGGCGATCGTCCTTCACGGCGTGAACCGCCACGATTTCCACCCGACCCGCATCTGGGACGTCGCTGCCGACGTCCGCGAGCACGACATCGTCCTGATGAAGCGCGCGAACGTCAACGCGCTGCGCCTGTCCCACTACCCGAACCCCGATCAGATCTACCGCCTGTGCGACGAGCACGGCCTGTACGTCATGGACGAGGCCGAGGTGGAGTCCCACGGCGTGCGGCGGCGCGGCATCCCGGGCAACCGCCCTGAGTGGCGTCCGTCGGTCGTGCACCGGGTCGAGGCGATGGTGCGCCGCTCGCGCAGCCATCCGAGCGTGATCATGTGGTCGCTCGGGAACGAGGCCGGCGACGGCGAGGCCTTCCACGAGGCCAAGCGCGCGGTGCTCGCGCTCGACGCGACCCGGCCCGTGCACTACGAGGGCGACACGACGCTCGAGACCTCCGACGTGCTGTCGCTCATGTATCCCGACCCGCAGCTCGAGGAGACCATCGGCGAGGGCCGCGACATCACGGTCGCGCCGCTCGAGCGCATCATGAATGCCCTGGCCGCCGACACGAAGGGCTTCACCGCCGCGCAGTACGCGGGCCGTCCCGTGATCGCATGCGAGTACCTGCACTCGATGGAGAACAGCTTCGGCAACGCCGCCGCGCACGTCGAGAACTTCCACCGCTACCACCGGTGGGCGGGCGGCTTCGTGTGGGAGTGGGTGGACCAGACCATCGACATGACGTTGCCCGACGGCCGCGTCCGTCGCGCCTACGGTGGCGCGTTCGGCGAGAAGCCGACCGACGGGTGGTTCTGCGCGAACGGGATCGTCGCGTCCGACCGGACGCCGCACCCGGCGTACGCCGAGCTCGCGAAGGTCTACCAGCACGTCGTGATCTCGCGCACCGTGGACGGCGTCGTGCTGACCAACAGGCACGCTTTCGACGACCTGGCCGGGCTGAGGTTGAGCTGGAGGGTAGAGCGCGATGGCCGAGTCGTCGCCGATGGCGACGTGGACGATGCGATCGTCGCCCCCGGACAGGCGCGCTCGGTCGCGCTTCCCGCCGTGGACGCCGAGGGTCCCGGTCTATGGGTCCTGACGGTCGAGCTGTGCACGCGGGACGCGTCGGCGTGGGCCGAGGCTGGCCATGTCGTCGCGTGGGAGCAGTTCGAGCTGGCACGCGTCGGCGACTCCTCGGACGCCGCCGTCGTGCCTGCGGTCTCCGCGCCCCAAAACACCGCGTCCACCGGGCCCGCGCCCGCGGGCTCCGTGGCGGCTTCCCACGGGTGGACCGCGCGGCGCGCGGGTGACCGTGCGGCGCTCGAGCGCGGCGCCGACCGAGTGCTCGTCGACCTCGATCGCGGAGCGGTGACCTCGCTGGTCCTGGGGGGCGAGGAGCTGCTCGCGGCGCCGCTGACGTTGAACCTGTGGCGTGCCGCGACAGACAACGACCGCAATCTGGGCAACTTCGCCCCCGCGTTGGACCACGTGTCGGACTGGGCGCGCTGGCGCCGCGCTGGCAGCAGAGCGAGGGTGAGGCAGGCCACGGTCGATGACGCGATCTCGCTACGCTGGCGCATCAGGGGCACGGACATCCGTCTCGCGCTGGCCGGCGCCGCGACCGGCGTGCGGCTCTCGCTCGAGGCCTTGTCGCATCGTCCGCTGTTCAGGCTTGGGCTCGCCGGCACGCTCGACGAGCGCTTCGACCGCGTGGCGTGGCTGGGGCGTGGGCCGGGGGAGAGCCACCGCGACCGGCGCTCCGGAACGGCGCTCGGCGCGTGGGAGGCGAGCGTCGAGGCGATGCACCACCCGTATCCGCGTCCTCAGGAGAACGGCAACCGCACGGATCTCGAGTCGCTCGAGCTGCTCGCCGACGACCTCGGGCTGCGCTTCACCCGCATCGGGGGCCAGCCCTTCGAGGCCTCCGTGCGGCCCTATAGCCAGGCGGCGCTGGCGCGGGCCGACTACGCCGACGAGCTCCCGACCCGCGGGCCCGCGACCCTGTGCCTGGACGTCGCACAGCGCGGCGTCGGCGGAGACAAGCCAGGCGAGGCACGGTTGCAGCCCGAGGGCATGCTCGCGCCCGGCATCACCTGGCGCACCGACTGGCTGATCGAGAGGACCGAACGATGACCGCCTGGACCCTGGGAGTGCGCGAGGGTGGCTCCGTCCGCTCAGTGAGCGCGTCGGAGTCGATCGTGCACGTGGGCGCACGCGGCTTCGATGAGGGTGACGGCGAGCTGTGGGTCGACGTCACCGCGGGGCCCGAGGGCCTCGAGCTCGACCATCTCGTCATCGAGTTCCCGGCGCGGGTGCGCGAGGGAGACCTCGCTTGGCTCAACGGGTATCAGAGCTGGTCGCAGTCGGAGGTGAGGCCGCTCGAGGCGCGCAGGAAGCGGCTCAATCGCGTCGGGCGCCTGTGGAAGCTTCAGCAGATGGGCGACCTCGGCATCGCTCCCGAGAGGCGCGATCTCGAGGCCGAGTGCTCTCACGAGGTTCTCGCGGTTCAGGCCGACGGCGTCGCGCGCCTGTGGGGATCGCGCGTCGGCTCCGACGTGTTCACGATCCTCGAGGTCCACGGCGCCGCACAGGACGATGCATCCATCCGTGCCATCGTGGACGTCGCCGGATGGCGGATCGCGCCCGGCGGGACCGCGCGGGTCGCGTGGCTCGAGTCCCGCACCGGGACGTCCGCTCCCGCGCTGCTGCGCGCGTGGGCGGCCACGACGAGCACGCCGCGTCCGGCCCCTCCCGTGACCGGGTGGACCAGCTGGTACCGCTACTACGGCGACATCGACGCCGAGTCGCTCCTGGGGGAGATCGAGACGCTCGCCGAGTCCGACATCCGCTTCGACGTCTTCCAGATCGACGACGGCTTCCAGACCCACGTGGGTGACTGGCTCGACTTCGCTGAGGGCTTCCCTGACGGGGTCGCACCCCTCGCCGCGGCCGCGCGAACGCAGGGCATGCTCCCGGGGCTCTGGCTCGCGCCGTTCGTCGCCGCGGGCAACAGCGACCTCATCCGCGAGCACCCCGAGTGGGTGCTGCGAGACGAGGCTGGCAAGCGCGTGCCCGCGGGATGGAACGGCGGCTGGAAGGGCACGTTCTACGCGCTCGATCTGTTCCAGGACGACGTGCTCGCGTACCTCGAGAAGGTGTTCACTGCGGCGACCCGTGAGTGGGGCTTCGGGCTGCTCAAGCTCGACTTCCTGTACGCCGCGGCACTCGACGCGAGGCCCGGCATGACGCGCGCTCAGCGCATGCGGCGCGCCATGGGTCTGCTCAGGGCCTGGACGGGCGACGCCCAGATCCTGGGCTGCGGTGTGCCGCTCGTGAGCGCCGCCGGCCTGGTCGAGTACTGCCGCATCGGTGCCGACGTGGCCGCGCAGTGGGAGGACCACGCGCAGCGGCGGATCCACTACCGCGAGCGGGTGTCGAGCGTGTCCTCGATGCGCAGCACGATCGCGCGCGCCTGGATGGACGGGACGTGGTTCGGCAATGATCCGGACGTCGTCATCCTGCGCACGAGCGGCTCCAAGCTCACCGACGCCGAGCGCCGCACGCTCCACGCCGTCAACACGACGCTGGGGTCGTTGGTCTTCGTGAGCGACGACATCGCCGATTACGACTCCGAGACAGCCGCGCTGCTCGCAACCTGGGACCCGCCCGGTGCGGCGCGGATCCTCGAGCAGTCCAGGGAGGGCATGATCGATTCCATGACCACCGATGCCGGGTCGTTCCGTGTGGCGCTCGGCGACAGGACCGGTCGCGTCATCACGGGGGAGTGAGCATGGGTGTCAGGGAGCGCCGGCGGCAGGAGCTGATCGATGCCGCGCGCGCCCTGTTCCTCGAGCGAGGCTTCGACCAGGTGATGATCGACGACATCGCCGACAGGTGCGGCGTGACCCGACGCACGGTGTACCGGTACTTCGCTACGCGCGACCACGTGGCCCTCGCGGTCGAGATCGACGTCCTCGAGCGCTGGGGCGTGCTGCTCGGGCAGCTCGGGGGGCACTGGTCGGGAACCGCGGCGGATCGGCTGCGCGCTGCGTTCGCGGATGTCGAGGCCCTCATCGACGAGCATGCCGATGAGGTCCGGTTCACGCAGGTGTTCGACGTGCAGCTCGGTGGGAGCGAGAGCTCCGAGCTGAGCGCCCAGTTCCAGGACGCCGTGCTCGCGCTGCTCGCCCCGATCGTCGCGGTGCTGCGGCTGGGGGAGAGGGACGGCACGCTGAGGCTCGCCGACTCACCCGAGGTCACGGCGTCGACGCTCACCAACGCCTACCTCGGCCTCGCGCAGCGCGTGTACGGATTCGGGGAGAGGCTCGCGCAGGAGCAGTCGGTGGAGCCGCGGCGGATGCTGACCGAGCTCGGCAGGCTGTACGGCGCGGCGCTCATCCGGGAGTGATGCTCGAGTCTGCGGCGGGTTGTTCGGGCCAGGATGGCGCTACCAGGTGTATCTTGATGTCAAGATAGTTTCGGGATACAGCAGGGACGATGCGGGAGGCGACATGGACGAGGGCGCGGCTCAGAACGACGATGCCGTTCAGGACGACACTGCCATGCAGGACGACACAGCCGTGGACATCCAGGACGATGCGGTGGCTGGCTTCGTCGCCGAGTGGCGCCGCGAGCGGCCCGAGCTCGACACCGAACCGATCGACGTCCTGGGCCGTCTGACCAGGTACGCCAGGCTCATCGCCGTGATGAACGAGCGCGTGCTCGCGGAGCACGATCTGCAGCCCTGGGAGCTCGAGGTGCTGGAGGCGCTCACACGTCAGGGAGCGCCGTACAGGCTCACGGCGGGCGACATCGAGCGACTCACGCTGATCACCTCGGGGACCACGACGCACCGGATCGGCCGCCTGGAACGGCGCGACTACGTGAGGCGCGTCAAGGACGAGCGTGACAAGCGCATCGTCTGGGTGGTTCTGACCGATGCGGGACGCGACGCGTGCGTCGTCGGCATGGACGCGATGCTCGACGGACAGCGTCGCGCGCTCGACATGCTCGAGCCCGGTGCCCGCGAGTCACTCCGCACGGGGCTCACCGCGCTGGGAGCGCTGCTCAGGGACGAGCCACCCACGCTGAGGAGCGCCGAGCAGTAACCCCTGGGCGATCGGCGCTTGGCCGGGCGGCTGCGAGCCCGTCCTTCTCCGCCCCTACGCATAACGCCGATAATGCACATTATGTTAAGTAAGGAACTCCTGCGCGCGTACGAGAGCGCTGCATTGATGACGATTGACAGTTGAGTTGGCAACTTTGACAGTCTTGTTGGCAACTCGGCAGCCATGCGGTGAGCCCGTCCGCGAAGTTGCCCTGGGTCCCTGCGGCGGGCCCGCGCCGCGCGGACGAAGTTGCCACCTACGGTGTCAAGGATTCTCGGCCACGGTTGACATCCAACATGGCAGCCGCGCACAAGCCGATTGCCAACAGGACTGTCAGACGTCACGTGGTGAAGAACGTGAGACTCGCCCTGCTCCCCTGAGCCAATGCCTCGAGCGCAACGGCCTCGTGAGGAACGAGCGGCGAAGGAAGCGCGTCGAGCGCGAACCAGCGCAGGTCCGCGCACTTGTCCGGCTCCTGGATGCTGGGAGTCCCGACCCAGGCGCGGCACTCGAAGAACCAGTCGACGCGGTACTCGACCGCGGGACCGCCGACGCGTTGGCGCTGCATGACGGTGATCGCCGTGAGGTTCTCGGGACGGATCCGTACCCCGAGCTCCTCGCGCGCCTCACGCACCGCGGTGTCGAGGGCGGTCTCGTCCCGCTCCCCGTGCCCCGCGGCCCCCGCCGCCCAGTGGCCGTTCATGTAGTCGGTGCCCTCGCGCAGCTGAAGCAGCACCTCATCGCCCCGCCGCAGGAGCACGTAGGAGGCTGGGATCAGCGCGTGTGTCGACCTGGCCATGTCCGCAGTCGGCCCGAGGCTCAAGGCGCCTGAAGCTCGAGCGACTCGCCGGTCTTGCCATCGATGAGCTCGCGATCGCGCAGCGGCTCGCTGAGGGTCACCGTCTCGGTCGCGTCTCGCGAGGTGCACGAGATGAGCCCCATCCACTCCGCCCTGGCCGTGAGGGTGACCGTCGTGTCGGTCTCCTCGACGACGACGTCGTGATCACGCGTGCAGTCATCGAACCGCACGGTGAGCTCCTGCTCGTAGTCGTAGCCGGAGACGGTCGTGATCGGCACGGGAGCGAGCGCGTTCATCTTGGGTACGTAGTAGATGGCCGCCGCGACGATCGCCACCAGAAGCAGGCGCCAAACCCACTTGCCCATGCGTGTACTCCCCGGGTCGAGCGACGATGAGCGCCACCAATCGACGGCGTCACGCCAGAGAATACGCGGCAACCAGGCAATCTGGACAGATCGACGCCCCGAGAATGCTCACGGCGTGACATACGTCACGCGAAGGCGAGCTCCTCCAGGCGCGTCACGATCACGTCGGTCCACGTCCGCACGGCCTCGAAGTCGCGGAAATCACCACGCGGCGGGTTGAGCGCGGTGATGAGCGCCTTCTCTCCGACGTTGAGCTTCTCGTAGTCGAGGGCTCCCGGGAAGCGTGCGTGGTCGTGCGCGCCCACCAGGTCGGCGAAGCCGTCGGACTCGTCGAGCGGCTGACCGGGCTTGACCACGGTCTCCATGCCCACCGAGAACAGCCACACGTCCTTGGCCTTGAGCTCCTCGACGTTCTGGCGCAGGAGCGACGACGCGTCGCGCCGCCACAGGCCGCCGTACACGGCGGAACCGATGATGACGGCGTCGTAGAAGTGGAGGCCCTGCACGTCGCAGGCGTCAGCGACGTCGATGTCGAAGCCGCGCTCCGCGATCTGGTCGGCAATGTGCTGCGCGACCTCTCGCGTGGCGCCGTACTTGGAACCGACAGCAACCAGGATCTTCATCGCTCCTCCTTCTTCCGGGGTGTTGTGTACATCGTCCACCCGTCGACGTGCTCGCGCGCGGGACGAGGGTCCCGACGCTTCGAGGACCTGTCCCCTACTCCCCCGTCGACACTCCCTCGGTCTCGCCCTGAGGGGCCGGCTCGGAGGCCACCGACGGCTCCACGACGACGACCAGATCGCCTCCGACGAGCTGCTCGGTCCCGTTGACGGCCAGTCGCGTCACGGTTCCCGCGACCGATGTCGTGATCGAGGACTCCATCTTCATGGCCTCGATGACCGCCACGGTCTGACCCGCCGCGACCTTCGCCCCGACCTCGACCGAGGCCGTGACCGATCCGGTGAACGGCGCAGGGATGTGTCCGGGGTTGTTCTTGTCGGCCTTCTCCCTGGCGACCACGTCCACCTTGACCGAGAGGTCACGGATCTGGATGGGGCGCATCGTCCCGTTGTAGGCGAAGATCGCGGTGCGCTCGCCGTGCTCATCAGGCTCGCCGAGCGCCTCGAGGGCGACGATCATCCGCACACCAGGGGCGACGTCGACGTTCGCCTCCTCACCGCTGCCGACCGTGAGGCCGTACAGGTAGTGGTACGTGTCGATCACGGAGATGTCGCCGTACGTCTCGATCGCGTCGTCGAAGTCCTTCGCGGGACCGGCGAACAGCATGTGGTTGAGCTTGCGCTGACGGTCGGGGCCCGGGTAGCGCAGCAGCGCGCGGTCCTCTTCCGTGAGCTCGGGCTTGGGCTTGGGCTCCGCGCGGCCCTCGAGGGCCTTGGTGCGGAAGGGCTCCGGCCAGCCGCCGGGCGGGTCGCCCAGGTCGCCGCGCAGGAAGCCGATCACCGAGTCGGGGACGTCGTACTTGCCGGGGTTCTCGGCGAAGTCAGCGGGATCGGCGTCGTTCGCGACGAGGTGCAGGGCGAGGTCGCCGACCACCTTGGACGACGGCGTCACCTTGACCAGGTGACCCAGGATCCTGTCCGCGGCCGCGTACATGTCCTCGATCGCCTCGAAGCGATCCGCGAGGCCGAGCGAGATCGCCTGCTGACGCAGGTTGGACAGCTGACCACCCGGGATCTCGTGACGGTAGACGCGGCCGGTCGGTCCAGGGAGGCCCGACTCGAACGGCGCGTACAGGCGGCGCACGGCCTCCCAGTACGGCTCGAGGTCCTGCGCCGCCTGGAGCGAGAGCCCCGTGTCGCGCGTCGTGTGCTCGAGGGCCGCGATGAGCGCCGACATCGGAGGCTGCGACGTCGTGCCGGCCATGGCTGCGTTCGCGACGTCCACGGCGTCCACGCCCGCCTCGGCGGCCGACAGCAACGTGCCGAGCTGTCCGCCCGCGGTGTCGTGCGTGTGCAGGTGGATCGGCAGGTCGAAGCGCTTGCGCAGCTCCGAGACGAGGACGTACGCGGCGGCCGGCCGCAGCAGGCCCGCCATGTCCTTGATCGCGAGGATGTGCGCGCCCGCGTCCACGAGCTGGTCGGCCAGCTTGAGATAGTAGTCGAGGGTGTAGAGCTTCTCCTCCGGGTCGATCATGTTGCCCGTGTAGCACAGCGTCGCCTCGGCGACCGCCTGACCCGTGCCGCGCACGGCCTCGATCGCCGGACGCATCTGCTCGACGTCGTTGAGCGCGTCGAAGATGCGGAAGATGTCGATGCCGGTCTCCGTGGCCTCCTCGACGAACGCGTGGGCGACCTCGTCGGGGTACGGCGTGTAGCCGACCGTGTTGCGACCGCGCAGCAGCATCTGCAGGGCGATGTTCGGCATCGCCTCGCGCAGCCGGGCGAGACGCAGCCACGGGTCCTCCGAGAGGAAGCGCATGGACACGTCGTACGTCGCGCCGCCCCAGCACTCGACCGAGAACAGGTTGGGCGTCATGCGAGCGGTGTGTCCCGCCGCTGCCAGAAGGTCGAAGGTGCGCACGCGCGTGGCGAGCAGCGACTGGTGCGCGTCGCGCATCGTCGTCTCGGTGATGGCGAGCGCCTCCTGCTCGCGCAGCGCGCGGGCGAAGCCCTCGGGGCCCTTCTCGAGCAGCAGCTGGCGCGTGCCCGCGGGCGGCTCGGCGTCCAGGTCCAGCGCGGGGAGCTTGTCCCCCGGGCGCAGCACCGTCTCGCCGTGCGCGCCGTTGGGCTTGTTCACCGTGACGTGGCCGAGGAACTGGAGGATCTTGGTCGAACGAGCCTTCTCCTCGCCCACGTCCAGCAGGTACGGCCGCTGGTCGATGAAGGAGGTCGTGACGCCGCCCTCACGGAAGTCCGGGTCCTCGAGGACAGCGCGCAGGAAGCGGATGTTGTTGGTGACGCCGCGGATGCGGAACTCGGCGAGCGCACGGGAGGCGCGACGCGCGGCCTGGTCGAAGTCGTGGCCGCGGCAGATCAGCTTGACCAGCATCGAGTCGAAGTGGCCCAGGATGCGGTTACCCGCCATGCCGGTCGCGCCGTCGAGTCGGATGCCGGCGCCGCCGGGCGAACGGTAGGCGATGATGCGGCCGGTGTCAGGAAGGAAGCCGTTCGTGGGGTCCTCGGTCGTGATGCGCGTCTGGATGGCGTATCCGCGAACCTCGATCGCCTCCTGACGGATGCCGATCTCCTCGAGCGTCTCCCCTGCCGCGATGCGCATCTGGGTGCTCACGAGGTCGACGTCGGTGACCTCCTCGGTGATCGTGTGCTCGACCTGGATGCGCGGGTTCATCTCGATGAACACGTGCTGGCCGGCACGCTCGCCCTCGGTCGCGACCAGGAACTCCACGGTTCCGGCGTTGACGTAGCCGAGCGACTTCGCGAACTTCACCGCGTCGGCGCACAGCGCCTCGCGGATCGCGGGGTCGAGGTTGGGCGCCGGAGCGATCTCGATCACCTTCTGGTGACGGCGCTGCACCGAGCAGTCGCGCTCATACAGATGGACGACGTTGCCCTCGCGGTCGGCGACGATCTGCACCTCGATGTGGCGCGGGCCGAGCACCGCCTGCTCGAGGAAGACCGTCGGGTCGCCGAAGGCGTTCTGGGCCTCGCGCATGGCCGAGGCGAGCGCCTCGGGCAGATCGGCGCGCGTCTCGACGCGTCGCATGCCGCGTCCTCCACCGCCGGCGACGGCCTTGACGAAGATCGGGAAGCCGATCTCGTCGGCCTGGTCGATCAGCCACTCCGTGTCACGCGACGGCTCGGACGACTGCAGCACGGGGACTCCGGCCGCGCGAGCCGCCTTGAGGGCCGCGACCTTGTCGCCGGCCTTCTGGAGCACCTCGGGCGGCGGGCCGATGAAGGTGAGTCCCGCCTCGCCGACGCGGCGCGCGAACTCGACGTTCTCCGACAGGAAGCCGTAGCCGGGGTAGATCGCGTCGGCACCGGCGTGCTTCGCCACCCGGATCATCTCGTCGATGTCGAGGTAGGCCTTCACAGGCTCGCCCACGGTACCGATCTGGTACGCCTCGCCCGCCTTGAGGCGGTGCTCGGACATGCGGTCCTCGTGGGGGAACACGGCGACGGACTCGAGGCCGAGCTCGTAGGCGGCACGGAACGCCCGGACGGCGATCTCGGCGCGATTGGCTACCAGCACCTTGGAGAACATTGACTTCCCTTCTACGGTGTCTTTATCTTGCCAGTCTGAAGGCTAGATCACCGCATACCGGATACGCCAACTCCTGGGCCGTCTGACCCAGGAGTGGAGATGGAACGTGTGGAAGGCGCGCGTCAGCCGGCCTGGCTGTGGCGCGCGCGTCGCTCGGCGAGCTCGTCGACGACGCCGGGATCGGCCTGCGGCCCGACCTCGCCCTTGTCGGTGGGGAGTGCTGACAGCGAGCCCTCGAGCTCACGCCAGACGCGGCCGAGGGCGATCCCAAAAACCCCCTGGCCGCCCTGGACCAGGTCGATCACCTCGTCGTCGGAGGTGCATTCGTACACCGACGCGCCGTCGGACATGAGGGTGATCTGGCTGAGGTCCTCGACGCCCCTGTCCCTCAGGTGGGTGACCGCGAGGCGGATCTGCTGGAGGGACACGCCCGAGTCCAGCAGACGCTTGACCACCCGCAGGACGAGGATGTCGCGGAAGCCGTACAGCCGCTGGGTGCCGGAGCCCGTGGCCGAGCGCACCGTGGGCTCGACGAGACCCGTGCGGGCCCAGTAGTCGAGCTGCCGGTACGTGATGCCCGCGGCCTTGCACGCGATGGGGCCGCGGTAGCCGGCCGTCTCGTCCAGATCGGCGATGCCGTCGGCGAAGAGCACTCCCTGGTCGACGATCACTGGGACCCTCTTGTCGTCTTCGTTGGCCATGGTTCCTCCCCGGGCTTCAACCTTTGGTTCAACGTTAGGGCCGAAAGGTCCCCGAGCGCGTCATATTCGTGCCTTCACGGTACCGCGTGTCGGAGTTCGCGGACAGGTGCCACGCGGCCCCCGAACCGCCTACGACCGGCTGGCGCGGCGCACGCTCGAGGCGAACACCGCGATCGCGGCCTCGGCAAGCGCGTCGGAGCTGCGCGCGGCGCCGTCGGCATCTCCCCTGGCCCGCCGCGGAGCGCCCGCCGCAGCGGCGAGCTCACCCTCACGGGAGGCCGCCCGCACGAGCGCGCGAAGGGTGCGGGCGTCGCCACCCGAACCGAGGTACGCCTTCGCCGCGACGACCGCCTCGATCCCTTCCGAGGAGAAGCCTGCAGTCGTCTCCTGGCCGAGCAGCCCTGCCTCCACGCAGGCCTCGACCACCGCAAGATCGGCTCCGGCCGCCTTCGCGAGCTGGCCGCGGTCCACATAGGACGGAGCATCGTCGTCCGCGAGCCTGGGAAGCACCGCCTCATGGAGGGTGCCGGCGTCGAGCGCTGCGAGCCGCTCCCCGATCACGGCGAGCGGCGTGAAGTGATCCCGCTGCTGGCGCAGCACGAACCGGACCCGCTCCACATCCGCAGGCGAGTACTGCCGATATCCCGACGGCGTGCGCACCGGCGAGACGAGGCTGTGGCTGTCGAGGAAACGCAGCTTCGACGGCGTGAGCGTCGGGAACTCAGGCTGCACGAGCCTCAGCACGTCGGAGACGCGCAGGAGCGGCTCATGCGAGAGCTGATGCGGCCATGAGCCCCCCGCGGTGGGCGCGGGAGCGCTCGCGGCGCGCCGAGGCGAGGCTGCGGCGCTGGCGGCGTGGGACATGGATCGGCTACGCGGCCCGTCCCGGGTAGAAGGTCAGGCGGTACTTCCCGATCTGGACCTCGTCGCCCTCCTTGAGCAGCGCCTCCGACACCGGCTCACGGTTGACGTAGGTGCCGTTGAGCGAGCCCGAGTCGCGCACGGTGAACGCCGTGCCCTGGCGCACGAACTGCGCGTGCTCGCGGCTGACGGTCACGTCGTCGAGGAAGATGTCACCGGAGACGGAGCGGCCCGCGGTCGTCACGTCGACGTCGAGCAGGAAGCGGGCTCCGGCGTTCGGTCCGTGGTGGACGATCAGCAGCGCGTGGTCCTCGGCGAGGGCGTCGACCGCGGCCTGGTCCTGAGGAGACAGACGGTAAGGGCCGGTCTCATCGTGCGCAGGGATGGCCTGGCCGAGCGACATCGTGCGCTCGACCGGGCTCTCGTCGTAGGTCATGGCATCTCCAGGCTCTGAGGGGACACTTGCATTCTAGGCAGTGGGCACATCGGTGTCGGGGGCGGCACGCGAGAGGTTCGCGATGCGGGAACGAACGTCCTGAACGTAGCCGAGACCCGACCACCAGTACAGGACCGCTGCCAGGACCGCTCCCCCGATCGCGACCGCATGCACCACGTCCCACCGGTCATACGCGAAGTACGCGAGCGGGAGGAAGACGTACAGCGCCGCGGTGGCGGCCTTGCCCACGAACGTGACGTGCGGTGGCTCGGTTCCCCGCACTTTTCCGACGGCGAGGGCGACGGCGACCATCGCGTCCCTCAGCAGCAGCACCACGACGAGCCACCACGGCACGATGTCCCGCAGCGCGAGGCCGATGACCACGACGAAGGTGAGCAGCCGGTCCGCGAAGGGATCGAGAAGCCGACCGAGATCGGTCACCTGGCCCCACCGACGCGCGAGGAAGCCGTCGAGGAAGTCCGACACGCCCGCGGCCGCGAGGGCGACGAGCGCCCACCCGTCCTGGTGCGTGATCAGCAGCACCCCGAACGCCACGACCAGCGCGATCCGCACCATCGAGATGGCGTTCGGAATGTTCCAGACTGCGTGCGAAGGCTCCACGCCGCACGAGTCTAGACGTGTGCGGCTGCCAGCGGCATCAGTGTGCGACGCCCTTCTCGGCCATCACCTTGTCGACCGTCTCCGCGGCGACCTTCGCGGCCTCGTCCTCGGAGGCGCCCCTGGCGAGCTCCTTGGCGCGGATCTGCTCATACGTGTAACGACGGGTGTCGGTGGCGTTTCCGTCCATGACGGGTCTCCCTTCGTCGTGCGCGGACCCCGTTGTCCGCACTTCAAGCGTAGCCTCGCGAACCCGCCCGGGCGAGGTCAGCGACGGCGTGTGCGGAGGGTCAGCGGGCGGGAGCCGTCGCGACCAGGACGGTGTCCACGCGCTCCACGGTGACGCCGTCGCGCACCGAGGTGCGCGGCCTGGCCCGCGTCGTGACCTGCCAGCCGTCGCCGAGCCCGGCGGCCTCCACGAGGTCCTCGGCGAGGAACCGGGTGTGGCCGCGGGGTCCCGCAAGGTGCGCGGGCTCGTCGGGGTGGTGACCGACGACGATGAGCGTGCCGCCCGGCGCCACCGCGCCGACCGCCGCTGCGAGCACCGCCGAACGGAGGTCCGCGGCCTCATGCAGGTAGTGGCACGTGACCAGGTCCCACACGGGCTCGGGGTCCCACGTCCCCAGGTCGGTCTCGACGAACTCGGCACGATCCGCCACGCCGCGGCGCAGCGCCTCGTCGCGCCCTCGCGCGAGGGCCGGCGCGGCCGCGTCCAGGCCCGTCGCCCTCCAGCCGTGCTCCGCGAGCCAGAGGACGTCCCCGCCCTCACCGCAGCCGAGATCCACCGCGGTGCCGGGGACGAGCCGCGAGGCCGTCTCCTCGACGACGGGATTCACGTGGCCGGACCACGCGGCGCCCGCGGCATAGCGCTCATGCCAGAAGGCCCTGCGCTCAGGGTCGGGCTGCACAGGGACGCGAGACTCGGTGATGCGAGACCCAGCGCTCCGAGACCCTTCCGGCCGCGAGGTCGCGTCGGGGGCGCCTCCCGACGCCGTCGGGAGGGGTGCGGGATCGCTCGTCGTCACCCAGCCAGCATAAGCAGGACCTCCGGTACCGACGCTTCGTTGTCGTGATCGCTACTCTGGACACATGATCGACGAGACGCCCCTGGATGAGCGCGAATGGGCCCTCTGGCGCTCGTTCGCCCTGATGTCCCGCCAGCTCTGGAACCGGGTCGAGCAGAGGCTTCAAGCCGACGCGGGAATCTCCGCCGCCGACTTCGAGATCCTGCACGCCCTGTCCACCGCGGATCAGCACCGTGTCCGCGTGGGCGAGCTCGGCGAGATGCTGATGTGGGAGAAGTCCCGCATCTCGCACCAGGTCTCGCGCATGGAGCGCCGTGGCCTCGTCGCGCGAGTCGTCTGCGAGGAGGACCTTCGCGGCACCTGGGTGGGCCTGACCGATGAGGGGCAGCAGGTGCTCGAGCCCGCGCTGCTCGTCTTCGCCACCGCTATCCGCGAGTCCTACACCTCCCGCATCACCCCCGACATCGCGCAGCAGTTCGCGACCACCATGATGCGCGTCGTCATGGCGACGGATCCGACCGCCTGACCCGTGGACGTCGCCGTCATCGGCGCGGGACAGGCAGGCCTGGCGGTCGCCTATCACCTGCGTGACCTGGGTCCGCGGGTCGCGCTCGTCGACGCCGGGCCACGCGCGGGTGGAGCGTGGCAGCACCGGTGGCCGTCGCTCACTCTCGGACGCACCCACTCCCTCGCCGATCTCCCGGGGATGCGCGCCGCCGGCCTGTCGTTCTCCGACGCCGACCCCCGCGTGCCCGCTCGCGACACGGTTCCCGAGCTCATGTCGCGCTACGAGGAGGCCTACGGGCTCCACGTGGCCAGGCCGGTGCGCATCGTCCGCGTGACCCGCGAGAGCGGGCGCTTCGTGATCGAGGCCGCGCCCGGTGGCCCCGTCCCCCGCCTCGAGGCCCGGGCCGTCGTGAACGCCACGGGAACGTGGACGGCCCCGCGCGTTCCCGAGCTGCCCGGCCGCGACACGTTCGCGGGACGCCAGATCACCACCGCCGGCTATCCCGGCGCGCACGCCTTCGCGGGACTCCGCGTCGCCGTGGTGGGCGGCGGCCTGTCGGCGCTGGGGTTCATGGATGAGCTCGCGCCCGTCGCGAGCGCTCTGCGCTGGTACACGAGACGTCCCCCGGTCATTCGGGACGATGCGTCGTCGGAGCTCGGGTTCGCGCGCGGCAGGGCCGCGGTCGAGGCTCAGGACGCGGCCGCGCTCGCGGGTCAGCTGCTTCCCTCGATCGTCTCGGTCACGGGCATCCCGCTCACGCCGCCCGTGCGTCGGCTCAAGGCTCGGGGGCTGCTCGACTCCCACCCGATGCCCGTGCGGATGGTCCCCGACGGGCTCGTCGAGACGGACGGCAGCGTCTGGGCCGCGGACGCGATCATCTGGGCGACCGGCTTCGACCACGCCCTCGACCACCTCGAGCCGCTGGGGATCCGTGGCGCGGATGGCGGGGTGCGTGTCGATCAGGGACGCGTCGTCGGCCAGCCCGGGCTGATCCTGGCGGGATACGCGGGGCAGGCGTCGACCGTCTCCGCCGCGAGGGCGGCGCGCACGTCGGCGCGCCACGTGCGCGAGCACCTCTCCGGCGCGGCCGACTGGCCCGCCTGACCCGCCGCCCCCGACCGCCCGCCCCGCAGTCTCTGGAGGGTCCCATCGTCCGCCCGGACGGGCGTCTCGCCGGCCAGACGTCGGCCGGACAGGCGTCGGCCCGGCCCACTGAGGGTGAGGCCGGGCCGACAGGTCCGGATCAGAGGGCGTCCGCGATCCTCCTGGCGGCCTCGAACGGAGTCCCATAGCGGTGCGCCGTGATCGACACGGCCTGCTCGCGCAGGTACGGCGTGAGCTCGAGATGCGGGCTCGCAGTCACCGCGTGGTCGAACACCGACACCACGGTGTTGCCCACGAGGCGGCCCACGGCGCGCACGCGCGTGCCCTGGTGGGCGGACGCGCGCATCACGCACATCGCGTCGTCCTCGAGGCGAAGCTCGATGTCGAGCTCGTCGAGCGCGAGGGCGAGCGGCCCCGGCAGCGGGATCGGCGCGGACACCACGCCCTCTCCCCTGGTGACGAAGTGCGCCGCGCAGGCTCGGATCAGGTCGTCCGTCGGCGCCTGGCCGTCCCAACGGATGTCCACCTCGGCCGGAACGTAGCGCAGCGCATCGACCTCGCACGCGAGACCGCTGCGGTCCAGCGCGGCGCCGTACTGCGCCTCCCAGGCCTTCTCGTCGGCCGCGACCGCGGCGCGGACCCACGCGGGGGCCTGCGCCCGGTCGAGGAACGCCTTGAGACGGGGCGACGCCGGTTCGGCGTCGGCGATCTCGGTGCGCTCCCAGTCGACGAGGGCCGACAGGTAGTGCGGTCCACCCGCCTTGAACGTCGGGCCGACGACCGACCGCTTCCAGCCTCCGAAGGGCTGGCGCTGGACGATCGCGCCGGTGATGCCGCGGTTCACGTAGACGTTGCCGGCCTCGACGCGATCGAGCCAGTGCTCGACCTCGCGCGGGTCGAGCGAGTGGATGCCCGCGGTCAGGCCGTAGTCGACGGCGTTCTGCACCCGGATGGCGTCGTCGAGGTCGGCCACCGCGATGATCGACAGGACCGGGCCGAACACCTCGGTCTTGTGGAAGAACGACCCAGGACGGGTGCCCGCCTTGAGCGCGGGGCTCCAGGCGGTGCCCGACTCGTCGAGGGGCTGGGGCTCGACCACCCAACGCTCCCCCGGCTCGAGCGTCGTGAGCGCGCGCTCGAGCTTGCCGTGCACGGGCTCGATGACCGGGCCCATCTGGGTGCGAGGGTCCGTGGCGGGACCGGCGGTGAGCGACCGCACGGCGTCCTCGAGCTGCGTGAGGAATCGGTGCGACGTCGCGACGGAACCCACCGCGATGACGAGCGAGGCCGCCGAGCACTTCTGGCCGGCGTGGCCGTAGGCCGACGCGACGATGTCACGGACCGCGAGGTCGAGGTCGGCCGAGGGGGTCACGACGACGGCGTTCTTGCCGCTGGTCTCCGCGAACAGCTTGAGATCGGGGCGGATCCTCAGGAATCGTTCCGCGGTCTCGAAGCCGCCGGTGAGGATCACCTGGTCGATCCGGGCGTCACCGATCAGCGGCTCGCCGAGGCGCTCCGGGTCGATGTCGAGCAGGCGCAGCGCGTCGCGAGGAACGCCGGCCGCCCACATGATCTCGGCGATGACGGCTCCGCAGCGGGGCGCCTGCTCGGCGGGCTTGAGAATCACGGCGCTGCCGGTCGCGAGGGCCGCGAGCGTCGAGCCGGTCGGGATGGCCACCGGGAAGTTCCACGGCGGGGTCACGAGGGTGAGGCCGCGCGGCACGGGGCGGGCGCCCTCCCACGACTCGAGCTCGACGGCGCGCTCCGCGTAGTAGTTCGCGAAGTCGATCGCCTCGGAGACCTCGGGATCGGACTGGTCGACGGTCTTGCCGGCCTCGGCCATCATCACCTCGACGAGGTCCGCGCGGCGAGCCTCGAGGCCGAGCGCGACGGCGCGCAGGATCTCGGCGCGTGCGGGAGCGCCGAGCGCGGCCCAGGCGGGCGCGGCCGCGGCGGCATCGCCGATCACGTCTGACATGGTGTCGGCGTCCTCGACGCGCGCCTGGGCGAGGGTCTCGACGCCCAGGGACGATGCGAGGGCGCGCTCGCGGATGTCGGCGGCCCACTCGCGGTTGGCGGCGACGGACGGGTCGGTGTCGGCCGCGTTGGCGAAGCCCTCGGCTCCCTCCGGGGCCCCCGATCGTCCTGTGCCTCGGTGCGTCTCGAGGGCCGTGTCGCCGGCGAGCCGCCAGGCGTCGCGGAAGCGCTTCTCCTCGCGCGCGAACACCTGCGGGTCCTCGTCGATCTGATACAGCGAGGACATGAAGTTCTCCTTGCTCGCGACCTCCTCGAGGCGACGGACAAGGTAGGCGAGGGCGACGTCGAACTCCTTCGGGTGCACGACGGGCGTGTAGAGCCGCAGCGAGCCCACGTCCTTCGCGACGGCCTTCGCGACGTGCTCGCCCATGCCGAGAAGCATCTCGAAGTCGACGGCGTCGGCCACGCCTCGCTGCGTGGCGAGGAGGTGCGCGTGCGCGACGTCGAACAGGTTGTGGCCCGCGACGCCGATGCGCACCGCACGCGTGCGCTCGGCCGTGAGCGCGTAGTCGAGGAGGCGCTTGTACTGCGCGTCGGACTCGACCTTGGATCCCCACGTGGCGAGCGGCCACCCGTGGATCTCCGAGTCGACCCTCTCCATCGACAGGTTCGCGCCCTTCACCAGGCGGATCTTGATGGGCGCGCCTCCCGCGGCCACGCGGCGCGCCGCCCACTCCTGGAGGCTGCGCATCGCGGGCATCGAGTCGGGCAGGTAGGCCTGGAGGACGATGCCGGCGGTGATCTGGCGGAACTCCTCCTCATCGAGCAGGCGCGTGAAGACCGCCATGGTGAGGTCCAGGTCGCGGTACTCCTCCATGTCGAGGTTCACGAAGCCGCCTGCCTGCGCGGAGCGGCGCAGGAGCGGGCGGAGCGTCTCGACGATGTGGTCGACCGACTCGTCGAGCGCCCACGGGTTGTGGGGCGCGATCGCGGCCGAGACCTTGAGGGAGACGTAGTCGACGTCCTGTCGGCCGAGGAGCTCCTCGGTGCGCACCAGGCGGCGGGCGGCCTCCTGCTCGCCCAGCACGGCCTCGCCTAGGAGGTTGACGTTGAGCCGGTGGCCATCCTTGCGCAGGCGCGCCAGCGCGCCGCCGAGCCGCTTGGGGCTCGCATCGACGATGAGGTGGCTGACGAGGGTGCGGACGGTGAGGCGTGCGACGCTCACGACCACGTCGGGGAGCACGTGGGAGGCGATCGAGCCGAGCGACAGCGCGCCGCGCTGCCACGGCGCGAGCCTGCCCTCGGTCTGACCCGCGAGAGTGCGCAGGCTGCGAGCCGCGACGCGCTTGTCCTCGGGCCGGATCACCTCATCCACGAACTGCGTGAGGAAGGCGAGCCCGCCGGGACGGCCGAGCAGGTCGGCGAGCATAGCCGCGGCCCCGGTGACCTTGTACTGGCGGGACGACTCGAGCCAGGTCCTGACCTGGGCGGAGACGGCGTCGGGCGTGTGGGACGCGACGTCGTCGCTGTGCGACGAGGCGGCGGTCCGGGTCATGGTGACTCCTCCAGATACATCCATGCCGACAGTGTGAGGTCGACTTCAGTTCAGCACCAGTTCATATATCTATCGTGAACACGTCAGGCATGCTTAACTTTCTGCATGCTCGATCCGACCCGCCTCGCGATGCTCCGCGAGTTCGCGCACCGCGGCACGATCGCCGCGGCCGCGGAGGCCATGGGATACACCCCCTCCGCCGTGTCGCAGCAGCTCGCCGCCCTCGAGCGCGAGGCCGGCATCCCGCTCACCACGCGGACCGGCAGGCGCCTCCGCCTGACGCCTGCAGGCGTGCGGCTCGTGGCGCGCGCCGAGGACATCCTCGCCGCGATGGACCTCGCCGAGGCGGAGCTCAAGGACTCGGATACGGAGCCGTCGGGGACGGTGCGCCTCGCGGTGTTCCAGTCGGCGGCGCTCGCGCTCGTGCCAGGGGCGCTGCTCGCGCTTCGGGACGCCCATCCCAGGGTGCGCGTCCACGTCACCCAGTCCGAACCGGGCGCCGCCCTCGCCGAGACCTGGACGCGAGACTTCGACATCGTCGTGGCCGAGGAGTACCCCCACCACTCCGCCCCTCACTACCCGGACATGGTCCGCCGGCCCCTCCTGGTCGACGAGATCCGGCTGTGCGTGGGAGGCGCCTGGTCCGACGCGACGCGCCTCTCGGCCGTCGCGCAGGCCCCCTGGGTGATGGAGCCTCGCGGGACCGCGACGCGCCACTTCGCCGAGCAGGCGTGCAGGGTGGCCGGCTTCGAGCCCGACATCCGCTTCGAGTCCGCGGACCTGCAGGCACATGCCGCCTACATCGCCGAGGGATTGGCGGTCGGCCTGCTGCCGGGGCTGATGTGGACGCGGCCGGGGTTCGGCGCGGCGGCCCGCGCCCTCGCCCCGGCCGCGCACCGCACGGTCTTCACCGCCGCGCGCGAGATCTCCGCCGCGGACCCCGCGGTGCTCGCGGTGCGGGACGCGCTCGAGACCGCGGCTCACGGCGTCGACCTCCGGGCGGAGGCGCATGACGTCACTCCTGAAGAGTCGCGCTCTCAAGGCTGACGTCAGTGCCCGCGAGGGCCTGCGACATCGGGCACTCGTCCTTGGCCTTCTCCGCGATCTCGGTGAAGGCGATCGGATCGAGGCCCGGCACGTGAGCATGAACCGTGAGCATGCTCCAGGTGATGCCCTCGCCGGGCACGAACTGGACCCGGGCGTCGGTCCTCATCTCGACCGGCGGGGTGCCGTTCTGCTCGAGCGCGTGTGACAGCGCCATCGCGAAGCACGCCGAGTGGGCCGCCGCGAGCAGCTCCTCAGGCGTGGTGGACGTGCCCTCACCCGTCGAGCGCTGACGCCAGTCGACCGGAAGCTCGGAGAACACTCCGGACTCTCCACCGGTGATGCCCTTGCCGTTCGAGAGGCCACCCTGCCAGCGGGTGGTCGCCTTGCTCGTGATCATGGTCTCTCCTCCTCTGGGACCCGCGGGGTCGGACCCTGTTCCAGTCTTTCACCTGGGGTGTTCGACCGCCCGTCAAACCGCCCAGCGGCGCCCAACCGCGCTCGGTCGGCAGCCCCGCCTGTTTCCGACTCGTAAACTTTCGCGCCCCACTCTTGCCACATGCGTGTCACCCGGTGTTCAGTACCGGGCATTGGACGTTTGTCCAAGTTGATCATCGAGAGGCATCCCTCATGCATGCAGTTCCGTCGTGCGTCGTCGTGACCGGCGCGAGCTCGGGCTTCGGCGCCGAGTTCGCGCGGCGATTCGCCCAGCGGGGCGCCGACGTCGTGCTCGTCGCGCGTCGTCGAGATCGGCTCGAGGAGCTCGCATCGCAGCTCCAGGACTCGGGTCGGGTGCGCGCCTATCCGATCGCCGTCGACCTCGCGAAGCCCGGCGCGGTCGACGACCTCATGGACGAGCTCGCCGTGCGCGGGCTGAGGCCCGACGGCCTCGTCAACTGCGCGGGCTTCGGCATCGACGGCCCTTTCGCCGATGCGGACCCCGCGCGCGTGACCTCCCTGGTCCAGGTCAACGTCACGGCGCTCACCGAGCTGACGCATCGTCTGCTGCCTTCGATCCTCGCCTCCGGCAGCGGGGTGCTGGTGAACGTCGCCAGCACCGCGGCGTTCCAGCCGATCCCTCAGATCGCGCTGTACGCCGCGTCGAAGGCGTACGTGCGTACGCTCACCGAGGCCATCTGGCAGGAGGCGAAGGGCTCCGGCGCGAGGATCCTCGCGCTGTGCCCCGGACCGTCTCGGACCGAGTTCTTCGCGGCCGCGGGATCGGAGCGGTTCAACGTCGGCCAGATGGTGTCCACCGACGAGGTCGTCGACGCCGCGTTCGACGCGCTCGCGCACCAGGGCGCGGGCCCCACCCGGATCGTCGGCTGGCGCAACGCCGTCCAGGCCCATCTCCCCCGCATCGTCCCGACACGAGCGGCGCTCGCCGTCACCGCCGGGCTCACGAAGGACTGACCCATGGCACGCATCCCCCTCGAGGAGCGACGCCGGCTGCTCATCGCGGCGACGCTCACCGTGATCGAGCGCGACGGCATCGCCGGCGCGACCGCGCGCCGCATCGTCCAGCAGGCGGACATGCCCCTCGGCGCCCTGCACTACGCCTTCGAGAACGTCGAGGACCTCCTCGCGGCGGCCGCCGACGCGGTCACCGACAACGAGCGGCTCGCCGCCGAGCGAGGACTCGCCGAGGGCGGCGCCGCCCCGGATCTCACGGACCTGCTCGTCGCGGGCATGGAGCGCTACGTCGACCTGCTCAAGGCGCGCCCCGGTCACGAGCTCGCCTTCCTCGAGCTCATGCTGCACTCGTCGAGGGCGCGACTCGACGCGCCGCCCGCACCCGGCCGCTACGAGGCGTCCTACGAGGTCGTCGCCGCACTGCTCGCGCAGGCCGCGGATGCCGCCGGCGCGGCGTGGACCCGTCCCGTGCGCGAGCTCGCGCGCCACACCGTCTCGACGCTCGACGGCATCACGACCACCTGGCTCGCCGACCACGACGACGCGGCCGCCCTCGCGACCGCCCGCTTCCACGCCCACGCGCTCACCGCGCTGACCACACCCGCCTAGCCGCAAGGAGTCCACGTTGCTCACCGATCTCAACCCTCGCGTGACCGCGCACATCAACGCGCACGCGGTGCTCGGGGCCCTGCCCGTGCTCGTCGCGCGCGTGCCCGAGGCACGCGCCGCGCTCGCCGGCCTCGACCGGCCCACGACCGTCACCCTCAAGGCTCCCGGCGTCGCCGACGCCTCCTACACCTTCACGACGGATGCCGTCGTCCCCGGTGCTCAGGACGGCGCGCGCCGGGTGACGCTCGTGTTCACCTCGCCCAAGCACCTCAACCGGATGGTGGACGGCGAGGCGCAGCCGCTCCCGGTCGCCTCGCCCGCAGGACTGAAGTTCCTCACCGGGCCGTTCTCGACGCTGGCCGACCTGCTCGGGACCTACCTGCGCCCCGCGGACGAGGCGCTCGCGGACCCCGAGTTCAAGACGACCTCGACCCTGATGACCCTCAACGTCGCGGCGGCCGCGATCGCCCAGGTCGCGAACGAGGACCGCTCGGGCCGCTTCTCCGCCTCGATGGTCCCCGACGGGCAGGTCGCGCTCGAGGTGGGCGACGACATCGACCTGCGCCTTCACGTCGAGGACAACGTCTTCACCTTCGTTCCCGGCACCCCGACGGCCCCCGCCCGCGCCGCGCTGCGCTTCGCGGACCTCGACGTCGCGGGCGACGTGCTCGCGGGCCGCGCTTCGGCGCTGGGCTCCATCTGCGACGGAACGCTCGGCATGCGGGGCTACATCCCGATGCTCGACAACGTCAGCCGCATCCTCGACCGCGTCGGCCACTACCTCGGAGACTGATCATGACCACCACCCCCATCGCCCCCTTCACCTACGCCAAGTCCTTCGAGGCCTTCGACCGCGCCGCGAAGGTCATCCCCGCCGGCGTCCCCGGACACCTCGGCCCCTCCGAGGGCTGCTTCATCCCGAACAAGGCGTTCCCGCGCTTCTCCTCGCGAGCCGAGGGCTCGCGCTTCTGGGACCTCGACGGCAACGAGTACCTCGACTACATGTGCGCCTACGGGCCCAACGTGCTCGGCTACGGGGACCCCGACGTCGACGCGGCCGCCGCCGCGCAGGCCCGCATCGAGGACGTCGTCACCCTGCCCTCGACCGTCATGGTCGACCTGGCCGAGCTGCTCGTCGACACCGTGGCCTCCGCCGACTGGGCGTTCTTCGCCAAGAACGGCGGCGACACCACGACGCTCGCGATGATGACCGCCCGCGCGCACACGCGCCGCAAGAAGATCGTCTTCGTCAAGGGCTACTACCACGGGGTCGCGCCCTGGACCCAGAAGCTCGACTACCCGGGCGTGATCGAGGAGGACGTCGCGAACAACCTCTACGTGCCGTGGAACGACCTCGTCGCGCTCGAGGAGATGTTCGTCAAGCATGAGGGCGAGATCGCCGCGTTCATCTCGACGCCGTACTTCCACGGCAACTTCCTCGACAACGAGCTTCCGGCGCCCGGCTACTGGCAGGGCGTGCGCGACCTGTGCGACAGGTACGGCGTCGTCCTGATCATGGACGATGTGCGCGCCGGCTGGCGCCTCGACCTCGCCGGATCCGACCACCACTACGGCATCGAGGCGGATCTCATCTGCTTCTGCAAGGCGATCGGCAACGGCTACAACCTGTCGGCGCTGTGCGGCAAGGAGGAGTTCAAGGAGTCGGTCGCCTCCCTGACCTACACCGGCTCGTACTGGATGAGCGCGGTGCCGTTCGCGGCGTCGATCGCGACGATCACCAAGCTCAAGGAGCTCGACGCGCCCGCTCTGTTCCGCACGCAGGGCGAGAAGGTCACGACCGGACTCGTCGGGGCTGCGGCCAACCACGGCCTGAACCTCGTGGCCTCGGGCGAGCCCGCCCTGTTCTACCTGCGCCTCGCCGACGACGACTCCCTCCTCATGCACCAGGAGTGGGTCGCGGAATGCGTGCAGCGCGGCCTGTGGATCACGTCGCACCACAACCACTTCCTCAACGCGTCGCTCACCGACGCCGACATCGACCGGACCATCGAGATCGCCGACGAGGCCTTCCGCATCGTCGCCGCCCGCCACGGCTGACCGCCTCCCCACCCAGCGAAGGAGTCCCCTTGACGACGCTCGCCCCCTCCCCCGTGTCCCAGGGCACCGAACGCCTCGGTGTCACCGCCGCCTACGTCGCGCAGGGCCTCAGCTACGCGACGGTCGTGACGGCGCTGCCGTTCTTCAAGGACCGGTACGGCATCTCCGAGGACATCGTGTCGCTCATCACGCTCACGGTCGTGATCGGCGCAGCCGCCGGATCGGTGCTCGCGGACAGGATCTCGGTGCGCTGGGGCTCCCGGGCCTCGCTGATCCTCGCGCTCGCGACCCAGGCGGTCGCCCTCGTCGCCGTGATGCTTCCCGTGCCGTTCCCGCTGTTCTGGGCCTTCTTCGGCGTCTACGGCCTGGGGCTGGGCGGCGTCGACGCGTCGGCTGCGATGCAGGCGGTGCTCGTGCAGCGGCGGATCGGACGCTCCGTGATGGGCTCGTTCTTCGCCACGGCGACGGCCGCCTCCGCGGTGGGCGCGGTGCTCATGTCCGGCGCCTCCGGCTCCTCGCTCGGCGCGGGCCTCGCGATCGGCGTCGCGGCCGCGGTCGCCGCTTCGGTCGCCTTCGTCGGGGTGCGGATCTTCGACCGCACGCGTGAGGAGCGGGCCACGACCCCTGAGGCCAAGGCCGGGCGCGCGCCGATCCCGACGCTGGGCCTCATGCTCGTGGGCTTCGTCGTCTTCGCGGCGTTCACCGCGGACTCGACGCTCAGCACCTGGACGACGCTGTACCTCCAGGACGAGCTCGCCGTCACCGGTTCGGTGGTCGTCCTGGGTCTCGCCTTCACCATCGCGCCGCTCGGTTACGGCACGTACCAGGTGACGACGCTCGTCAGCCGCCTGGGGTCCGACTTCGTGGTGCGCCGGTGGGGGCGCGCGCCGCTCGCGTTCGTGACCGCGATCGTCGGGGCGGTCGGGCTCGCGGCCATGGCGCTGCTGCCGAGCACGGGGACGGTCTTCGCCGGCATCGCGCTCGCCGGCCTGGGCGTCGGAGCCCTCGTGCCCCTCGCGTACTCGGCGGCCGGCGATATCGAACCGAGTCGCTCGGACGAGATCGTGGCCCGCGTGAACCTCTTCACGTACCCCGGATCGGTCATCGGCGCCGTGGTTCCGGGGCTCGTCGCTGCTTCGATCGGTTACGGACCGTCACTCCTGGTAGCCGCCGTGTTGCTGCTCCCGGTACTTGCGGTTGTGCCCCGCTTCAGGGCTCCCACCCAGGGGATCTCTGGCGAGGCCGACAGGGCGCCGGAAGAGGCACTCGACGCCGCGACCGACTGACACTCCATGACCGAATGTTCTCAAAAATGAACGCGGATCGCGTATCATCGTCGTCATGAACGAGGATCGACCCATCGGAGCCCGTGAGGCCGCACGTCGTCGTGTGAGCGGAGCGCTCGCTTCAGCAGCCAGGTCGCTCGTGGCCGAGAACGGCTATGACGACACCACCATCGAGATGATCGCGGAGCGTGCGGGAGTGTCCCGTCGCACGTTCTTCCGTCACTTCGAGACGAAGGACGCGGTGCTGCTGCACTTCTACGACGAGCTCGGCGATCAGATCGTCGAGGCGATCGATCAGGCCGCCGACGAGCTGCCGATGCAGTTCGCGCTGAGCGAGGCGTTCCGCGTGGTCGAGCGCTTCCTGTCCGATCCGGTCGAGCACGCGTCACAGGTTGCGCTCGTGCAGATGATCTCCGAGTCCCCGCGCCTCGACGCCGCGCGCAACTACCGGCGCCGCCGCACCGTCGAGCTCGCAACCCACGCGCTCATGCGGCGCGAGCAGCGTCAGGGCCGCGAGATCAGCCGCCTCGTGGCAGGAGCGATCTCGGGCGCCACGTTCTCGTGCCTCTACGCAGCCGAGCACGAGTACCTCCGGGACCCGTCGCAGGACCCGGTGGGCCTTTTCGACGAGGCCGCAGCCGGCGTCTACGCGGCGATGACCGATTCCTACGCATTCAGGGAGCAGGAGGCGGCCGCCGCGGCGTCCTGAGCCGCGACATACCCGATCCGCTGAGCCGGGCAGCACCTCATGGGGCTGCCCGGCTCAGCCGTCTCCACGTGCGTTCGATGAGGGCCGGAAGCCTCAAGCCACCGGCTGCGCCGTGCGAGGGATGACGCACGACCGCTCGCGTCGGACGCGCGCCACGAAGGCCCAGCCGAGCAGTCCGATCGCGCCGATGGCCAGGTAGGGCTGGATCGGCTCGAACCACTGGATGGCGCCGGTGTAGCCGAGGGCGAGCAGGACGATCTTGTTGCACACAGGGCATCCCACAGCGAAGAAGGTGACGATGCCTCCCGCCATGCCGAGCCTGCCCTCCTTCTCGGTGCGCGCTTCCTCAGGCGCCGCGACGTAGGTGGCGGCGACCAGGCCTGCCAGCACCGAGCTGATGCCGAGCGCCCACCATGACCACGGGGTCGGCGGGATCTCGCGACCGAAGAGGGGGTTCGGGATCAGGTCGGTCGGTATGGCGATGAACAGGAACGTCGCCACGGCGGTGCCGAGCGCGAACCACCACCGACGCGCGGGCCAGGCGCGCAGGGACTCGAGGAGCAGCGTCATGCGACGAGGATACCCCATGGGGTATTCCAGATCCGGGGACCTCAGGCGACGCGTGCGAGCAGCGCCTCGAGCATCGTGAGCACTCCCTGCTCGGCATTCGAGGGTGCGCGGTACCGCGCCGCCGCGGCGACGTCAGGGTGCGCGTTCGACATCGCGAACGACAGGTCCGCGTGAGACATCATCTCGAGGTCGTTGAGGAAGTCCCCGAAGACGGCCGTCTGCGCCTGCGACACGCCGAGCGACCCCTGCAGGGCGGCCAGCGCGCGCCCCTTGTTGACGCCGGGCGCCATCACGTCGGCCCAGTGGTGATCCGAGACGACGATGCGGACGCGGTCGCCGAACGGCGCGAGCGCCTCGGCCGCGCCCTCGGCCCCTCCGAAGTCGTAGATGGCGACCTTGAGGAAGTCGTCCTCCGCGTCATGCAGGTCCTCGAGGACGGTGAGCGCCTTGTAGTAGTGCACGACCTTGTCCATGAACGCATGATCCGTGCGCTCGACATAGGCGGAGCGCTTCCCGCACAGCACGACGCCGAGATCGGCGCCGGCCGCGGAGCGCGCCCTGAGCGCGTCGATCAGCCCCGGCACGACCCCGTCGGGCAGCGGGTCGGAGCTGACCTCCTGACCCTCCTTCACCACGTAGGCGCCGTTCTCCGCGATGTAGTCGAGCCCCTCGCCCACCTGGCCGAACTGCTCGGCGAGCGTCGCGTACTGGCGGCCCGAGGCGGGCGCGAAGGCGATGCCGCGCTCATGGAGCCGGTCGAGCATCGGCCACAGGCCATCGGGGATGCGCTTGTGCTCGTCGAGCAGCGTGCCGTCCATGTCGCACACCACCAGCCGAAGATCGAGCGGGGCGTCGGGCAGCTGGTCGATGAAGCGCATTTCCACGCCTGGCATGCTACCCGGTGCCGCCGAGCCGCCCTTCGCGCGGAATACTGGGCGCATGACCAGCCTCCTGTCCGTCACCTCGTCCTCGTGGCCCTCGATCGACGATGCCGTCGAGGGGCCGCTCCTGCTGATGCTGCACGGCTACGGGTCGAACGAGCACGACCTCGCGGGCCTCGCGCCCATGCTCCCCCGGACGATGCCGTGGGCGTCCGTGCGGGCCCCGCTCGAGATGGGCTTCGACGGCGCGGCGTGGTTCCCGCTCCAGGCGCCGACCCTCGCCTATCGGCCCGATGCGGTCGCGAAGGCGACCGAGGACCTGTGGGCCTGGATCGACAAGAACGTGCCGGCATCGGCGCCGATCCTCCCGCTCGGCTTCTCGCAGGGCGGACTCATGGCGCTGCAGCTCCTCCGCACGCGACCCGAACGGCTCGCGGGAGCGATCGTCCTGTCGGGCTTCGTGGCCGACGTTCCCGGACCCGCGGACGAGCGGCTGGCCGCCCTGCGCCCGCCCGTGCTGTGGGCCCGCGGCGACGCCGACATGGTGATCCCGCCCGCCGAGGTGGCACGCATGGAGCGTTGGCTCCCGACCCACGCCGCCGCGACGATCAGGCTGCACGATCGCCTCGGCCACGGCATCGACGAGCGCGTCATGGGCGACGTCATCGCATTCATCGACAGCCTGGAAGGCTGAGCCGCCCGCTCCACCCGGCGACACGCTGTCGCATTCATCACACCGTGTCACTCCATGTCACATCACTGTACTAAACTGACTAGTCAGTACAGAAGGAGTGACATGACCACCGAATCGACCCTCGCTCCGACGCACGATGCGCCGGCGGCGACTCCCCCCGTCCTCGACATCCGCGCCGCAGGCGTCTCGACGCGCAGGGCCTCCGTCTACGGTCCGCTCGATGCCCGCATCTCTCAGCCGATCACGCTCGTGCTCGGCGACCGCGGCTCGGGCCGCACCTCGCTGCTGCTGTCCGTCGGCGGTCGCATGCGCCTGTCGAAGGGCAGCATCCGCACCCTCGGCTACGACGTGACCAAGAATGCGCGCCGCGTCCGCAACTTCACCGCCCTGGCCGGCTTCGATGCGATCGACCGCCCCGACGGCGCCGCGCGCATCGCGGAGGTCATCCGCGAACGCCAGACCTGGCTCGCACCCTGGTACCGCCGCGTCCCCGCGCCCACTCCCCGCATCGTCCATGACCTGCTCGCCGCCGTGTACGGCGACGTCCCCGTCCCCACCTCGGGAAGCCTCGTGCGCGACCTCACGGAAGGCCAGGAGCTGCTCCTGCGGGTCGCGCTCGCTCTCATCGAGGAGCCCCGACTCCTGCTCGTCGACGATCTCGACGACGTCAAGAACCCCGCGGAGCGCGCGAAGGTCGCCGCCCGCCTCCAGGCGATCGCCCTGAGCGGCATCGCCGTCGTCGTCGGGTCCGCCGACCCGAGGGACGCCGCGTTCTTCGACGCCGACCTCGTCGACACCGTCTCACTGTCACGCTGACCCCACGAATCGAGCCTCACCGCATGTCCATCCTCTCCCCCGGCACCGAGCTGTCGCGCTTCCGCTCCGGGCTGCTCCCCCGCATCGCGATCGCGGTGCTGCTGTTCATCCCGCTGATCTACGGCGCCCTGTACCTGTGGGCGTTCTGGGCCCCCACCGACAACCTCGACGAGGTCGCCGTGGCGCTCGTCAACGAGGACGAGCAGGTGACCCTCTCCGACGGCTCCGTGCTCGCCGCGGGCGACGAGGTCGTCGACGCGCTGCTCGACTCGGCCGACCTCGGCTGGGTGGTCACCGACGCGGCCGACGCCGCCGCGGGTGTGTCCGACGGCACCTACTACTTCTCCGTCACGGTCCCCGCGGACTTCTCGAGCGAGATCGCCTCCGCGGAGGGCGACAGCCCCGAGGCGGCCGATCTCGAGGTCCACTACAACGAGACCAACAGCTTCCTCGCGACCACGCTGGGCGGCTCCGCGATGCTTCAGGTGCAGGAGGCGGTCTCCGACACCATCGCCTCCGAGACCGCACTCACGCTCATCGAAGGCGTCGAGACGCTCGCCGACGGCGTCGACGACGCCGCGGACGGCGCCTCCGAGCTGAACGACGGCACGGCCCAGGTCGCCGACGGCGCCACGGACCTCGCCGACGGGCTCGTCCAGCTCGCCGACGGCACCACCACGCTCGCGGCGGGCGCGGGCGAGCTCTTCAGCGGCTCCGTGACGCTCGCCGACGGGGCCGACACCCTCGCCGACGGCACGTCGGACCTGTCCGACGGCGCTGCCACGCTGGCCTCCGGCGCGTCCGACCTCGCCGACGGGGCCGACACCCTCGCCGACGGCACGTCGGACCTGTCCGACGGCGCGACGACGCTGGCCTCCGGCGCATCCGACCTCGCCGACGGCGCGAGCGACCTCGCCGACGGCACCTCATCCCTAGCCTCGGGCGCCACCGCGCTGGCCGACGGCGCGAGCGACCTCGACGACGGGCTCGCGCAGCTCGACGACGGTGCCACCACGCTCTCCACGAGCCTCGCCGCGCTCAACGCCGAGGCCCCGACGCTCGCCGCCGCGGCCGAGGACCTCTCGACCGGCGCCTCGCAGCTCTCCACGGGCGTCGCGACGATCGCGCAGCTCGCGGCCGCCTACCCCTCGATGACGCTCGCCCAGCTCGAGGCGACGCTCGCTTCGTACGACACGAGCCTGTCGGCCATCGCCTCTGGCGCGTCCGCGCTCGCCGCGGGAACCGACGAGCTGGACGCGACGGTCAACGAGACCGTCGACGCCGACACGCCTTCCCTCGTCGACGCGATCGCGCAGCTCTCGACCGGCGCGGCCACGCTGGCAGCCGGCGTCTCCGACGCCGCAGACGGCGCCGCGACGCTCGACGCAGGCGCCTCCGACCTCGCCGACGGCGCGGCTCAGGTGGACGACGGAGCCGCGACGCTCGCCGCCGGAGCGAGCACGCTCGCCGACGGCACCGCGACGCTCGACGACGGTGCCACCCAGGTGGACGACGGAGCCACGACGCTCGCCGCGGGGGCCGACACGCTGGCCAGCGGCGCCTCCGACCTCGCCGACGGCGCCACCCAGGTCGACGAGGGCGCCACCGCGCTCGCGACCGGCGCATCGTCCCTGAGCGATGGCGCATCGCAGGTGGACGACGGCGCGACCACCCTCTCGGACGCCGCAGCGACGGCCTCCGACGGATCGGCCGAGCTCGCCGACGGAGCCCAGCAGGTCGCCGACGGCGCGTCGACGCTGTCCGTCGCGCTCAGCGAGGGCGCCGACGAGGCCCCCTCCATCACGACCGAGCAGGCGACAGCGCTCGCCGACGTCGTCGCCGATCCGGTGGTGCTCGACTCGACCACCGACAACGAGACCCAGGGCTTCGGCGAGGGCTTCGCGCCCTTCTTCATCGCGCTGGCCACGTTCGTCGGGGCGCTCATCACCTGGCTGATCCTGCGCCCGCTGCCGATGCGGCTGCTCGCGACGCGCGCATCGGGCCTGCGCGCGGTGCTCACCGGCTTCGTCCCGGCCGCGCTGCTCGGCCTGGGCCAGACGATCATCATGATGCTCGTCCTCGTGATCGGCATCGGCGTCACGCCCGTCCACCTCCTCGGCATGACGCTGTTCGTGCTCCTCACCACGCTCGCCTTCATGGCGCTCCAGCAGATGTTCGTCATCATGCTCGGGTCCGCGGCGGGCCGCGTCGTGAGCCTCGTGCTCCTGATGCTCCAGCTGTCCTCCTCGAGCGGGACCTACCCCGTCGAGACCTCGCCCTCGTTCTTCCAGGCGCTGCACCCGTACATGCCCGCGTCGTACGTGGTCACCGGGCTCCGCGCCCTGCTCGGCGGCGGGATCGACGCGCGCTTCTGGGCGGCGCTCGCCTATATGGTGGGCCTGCTGGTGGTGTCGATCACGGTGAGCGCGTTCGCGGCCGGTCGTCAGAAGGTGTGGACGATCGCCCGACTGCACCCCGAGCTGACGATCTGACCCACAGGGATTCAAGGAGGAGACCATGGCGCGCACGTCCACACGACTGGCCATCCTGTCAGCCGCGGTGACCGTCGCGGCCCGCCAGGGCATCTCGTCGGCGACGATGGACGCCGTCGCCGACGAGGCGGGCGTCGCCAAGGGCAGCCTCTACTACAACTACCCCAACAAGGACGCGATCTTCGAGGCCGTCATGCGTGACGGCTTCGAAGGTCTGCGGACGCGGGCCGAGGGCGCCAGGGCCGATGCCGTGCCCGCCGACGCGCTGCTGGCGGTCTCGATCGCCTCACTCGAGCTCCTGCGCGAGAATACCGATCGCGCGAAGGTCATGGCCGCGGAGCTGTTCCGCACCGACAGGCCGTGGAACGAGGCGGTCGCCTCGGCGCGCCAGAGCCTCGTCGAGGTATATCTGCGAGCCATGCGCGACTCCTATCCCGCCCGGCCGGGCGGCGCCCCGATCTCGGAGATGACCGCGGGCGCCTTCATGGGGGCGCTCGTGGGTGCAGCGCTGTCGTGGCTCGTCCTGCATCCCGAGATGACCCCCGAGCAGGTGGCGGCGCAGGTGCTGGCCCTCACGCGGCTCGGAGCGGGCCACGACGCCTCCGCATGAGAACGCGGCCGGGGACCGGAGCCATCTCGTCCTGACCCCGCAGCGCCCGGCCCTCAGGGTTCAGGCGTAGGGCACGGGGTCCGCAGAGCACGACGCCGGCGCGGGATCAGCGGCGCACTCCCCCGACGCCGGCGCGGGATCAGCGGCACACTCGGAGGCTGCCGCCGGATCGGCCAGGCACGCGGTGATGTCCATGCGACGGTCAGGATCGAGGCGCCCGAGGATCTTCAGGCACAGCGACGCGAGCTCGTCGACCTCGGTGTCGGTGAGGTCCTGCAGCACCATCGTGCGCACGGCGTCCGCGTGCAGCGGAAGGCTGTCACCGTAGCGCTCGCGCCCCGCGGCGGTCAGCACCGCATTGAAGGCCCTGCCATCCTCGGGGCACGCCTCGCGCGCGACGAGCCCCTTCTTCTCGAGCGCGGTCACCACCCTCGACAGCCTCGGAAGGGTCGCGTTGGTGCGGGAGGCGAGCGCGCTGAGCCTCAGCCGCCCGCCGGGAGCCTCCTGAAGAGCCTCCAGCAACGTGAACTCGAAGGCCGTCAGCGAGGCGGCCGCCATCTGCTTGTCGAGCGCCGACGGGAGCAGCTCGAGCAGCGCGTGCAATCGGGCCACCGCCACCCGCTCCTGCTGCCTCAGCAGCTCCTCAGTACGTGTCGTCATACCGCCATCCTATCAAGTACTTGCAGATACAACTAGAGTGCGCTACGTTCGTAGTTGTAGGTACAACCACTAGCCCCGCGATGGGGCGTCACACACGAAAGGCGGGCCCCCTCATGGCCACCACCACCACCATCTTCGGCACCGGCAACATGGCGAACGCGATCGGCGGCGTGCTCGCCGACGGCGGAAGCTCGGTCACGTACATCTCGGAGGCCGAGTCCGGCACCGCGCCGATCTCCGGCGAGATCGTCGTCCTCGCGGTGCCCTACCCCGCCGTGGACGCGATCATCGCCGCCTACGCGGACCAGCTCGCCGGCAAGATCGTCGTCGACATCACCAACCCGCTCGACTTCTCCACGTTCGACTCGCTCGTCGTCCCGGTCGGCAGCTCGGCCGCCGCCGAGATCCAGGCGAAGCTCCCCGAGTCCAAGGTGCTCAAGGCGTTCAACACCACCTTCGCCGGCACGCTCGTCGCCAAGAAGGTCGGCAACCTCGCGACCACTGTCCAGATCGCGGGCGACGACGCCGACGCCAAGGCCACCCTGGCCGCGGCTGTCGAGGCGGGCGGCGTCAAGGCCCTCGACGCGGGCGCCCTCAAGCGCGCGCACGAGCTCGAGGCCTTCGGCTTCCTCCAGCTGACCCTCGCCGCCGCGGAGAAGATCTCGTGGACGGGCGGCTTCGGCGTCGTCCGCTGATCCCGCTCCTCTCGTCGAGAAGCCCGGTCCCGTCAGGGGCCGGGCTTCTTGCTGCGCCATTCGCGGACACTTCCTGACACACGAGCGTGGTCCGGCCCGGCGTGTCGGGGCCGACACGCCGGCCCCTCACCTCGAAACATGTCAGGGAGTGCTCGCTCGGGCACAAGAACGGGGGCCCGGCGCGAACCGGGCCCCCGCGCTCCGACCTCAGGGAGCGGCGACGCTCAGCGCAGCCGACCGCTCAGCGCAGCCGGCCGCCGGACACGCGACGCCAGACGTTGGTGTCCGCGAGGTCGAGCACCTCGTCGCCGCGGCCGGACATGACGGTCTTGAGCGCCCACAGCGCGAAGCCCTTGGCCTGATCGGCGGTCACGGTCGGAGGCATGGTCAGCTCCTCGCGTGCCGTGACGACATCCACGAGCACCGGGCCAGGCGTCGAGAACGCGGTGCGCAGGGCACCCTCGAGATCCTTGCCGTCCTCGACGCGGATGCCCGTGATGCCCATCGCGCGCGCGACGGCCGCGAAGTCGGGGTTCTGAAGCCCGGTCGCGTAGGTCGGGATCCCCGCGGCCTTCATCTCGAGCTCGACGAAGTTGAGCGACGAGTTGTTCGACACGACGATCTTCACGGGGAGCTCGTTCTGGACGGCCGTGAGCAGCTCGCCCATGAGCATCGTGAGGCCGCCATCGCCGGACAGCGCGATCACCTGGCGGTTGCGATCCTCGGCCTGCGCCCCGAGCGCCTGCGACAACGCGTTGGCCATCGAACCGTGGTTGAAGGAGCCCAGGAGGCGACGCTCCTTGGTCATCTCCAGGTAGCGCGCCGACCACACCGTGGGGCTGCCGACGTCGGCCGTGAAGATCGCATCGTCCGCGGCGACCTGCGAGACGGTGCGCGTGAGGAACTGCGGGTGGATGGGCTTCTTGCCGTCGTCGTAGGCGAGAGCGTCGAGGTCCTTGCGCGTGCGCTGGTAGTGCTTGACGGAGTCGCGCAGGTGACGCCCCTCGCGGCCCACGCGCAGCAGCGGCAGCAGCGCCTCGGCGGTCTCCTTGACCCCGCCGACAAGGCCGAAGTCGATCGGGGTGCGGCGGCCGAGGTTCTCGCCCTTGATGTCGACCTGAACGATCGTGGCGTGCTCGGGATAGAACTGCCGGTACGGGAAGTCGGTGCCGAGCATGAGCAGCGCGTCGGCCTTCTCCATCGCCCTGTAGCCGGACGCGAAGCCGATCAGCCCCGTCATGCCGACGTCGTACGGATTGTCGTACTCGATGTGCTCCTTGCCGCGCATCGCGTGGACGATCGGCGCCTGGAGGCGCTCGGCGAGGGCCATCACCTCGTCGTGGGCGCCGGCGACGCCCGACCCGGCGAGGATCGTCACGCGCTCGGCGTGGTCGAGCGCCTTGGCCACGGCCTTCAGCTCGGTCTCGGAAGGGACTGTGCGGGAGGCGGTCGGCACGATGGGCGCGGTCAGGCGACGGGCGGGTGCGGGCTGGAAGAAGATGTCGGACGGGACGGCGACGACGGCGACCCCGCGCTTCTCCACGGCGGTGCGCATCGCGGTCTCGAGGATCCACGGCAGCTGCGAGGCGTCGCTCACGAGCTCGGAGTACACCGAGCATTCGCGGTACAGCTCCTGCGGGTGTGTCTCCTGGAAGTAGTTGGAGCCGATCTGGTCGAGCGGGATGTGCGACGCGATGGCGAGCACGGGCACGTGGTTGCGCTGCGCATCGAAGAGTCCGTTGATGAAGTGCAGGTTGCCCGGGCCTGAGCTGCCCGCGAGCACCGCGACACGCCCGGTGATGTCCGCATCAGCGCCGGCCGCGAATGCCGCCGCCTCCTCGTGCCGGGTGTGCATCCACTCGATGCGGCCGTCGACGCGCAGCGCGTCGGTGAGCGCGTTGAGCGAATCGCCTGCGATGCCCCAGATGCGGGTGACCCCCGCACGGACGAGCGTGTCGATGAAGGTGTGCGCGACTGTCTGCGCCATGTCTGTCTCCTTGGTGATGAACGTCTCCGAGCGCGGCCCTACCGCTGCCACTCATTATCTGTACGCTCTGTTCACTATTTATATTCCGAAGTGCTGGACATGGCAACAACCGCACCGTCGGCGCGGACCGATATGCTGAACACGATGTCCACTTCTGCCCACCCTCGCCCGGGGAGCCGCACGCGCGGCCGGCCTCGTGATCCCGAGCTGCGCGAGCGCATCCTCGACGCCGCCGCGACGCTCGCGATGACCGCGGGCATTGAGCTCGGATTCGAGCGGATCGCGCAGGAGGCGGGCGCGAGCCGCACCACCCTGTATCGGTGGTGGGACAGCCCTCAGGAGCTCCTTCTCGACGCGATGCTCGAGCGCACCCGCTGGTCGCTCGACCACGACTCGGAGGGGACCGCCGCAGCGCGGCTCCGGGCGCAGGTCATCGACGCGGTCGAGATCCTCTCGGCCCCCGACACCGGACGCCCGCTGCGCGCCCTCGCCGCGGGGGCGCTCACGAACGAGAAGGTGCGGGCCTCATTCATCGAGCACTGGCTCGAGCCGCGCCGCGCGGTCGCCGCCAGGATCCTCGAGGATGGCATGATCACGGGCGAGTTCCGCCAGGACCTCGACGTCGAGGCGGTCATCGACGCTCTCTTCTCGCCGATCTACCACCGGCTGCTGCTCACGCGCATGCCGTTGGGCCGCTCGTTCGGCGAGACTCTCTGGAACCTCGTCGAGCCGGGGCTGTCGCCCTCCTGACGCGCGGCGACCCTCCCCGCGGCGCTCAGGCGTCCGTGAAGCCATCGCCGGTCGGCGCACGACCGTCCGTGAGGTCGCGCAGCCAGCCAGCGCCGCGCATCCTGACCGAGTCGGGAAGCCTCGCCCGCAACCCCCGGTCCGAGGTCACGACGGTGACGTCCGCTCCCCCGTCCGCCAGCGACCGCGCCTGAGCGACGACCTCGGAGTCCCCATCCCGCCCAGCCTCGACGATCTCCACGCGGCCCGCGCTCGGCACCCCGCGCGCCTCGCCCTCGACGACGGCGATCACCCGCGGCATGACCGCATGCGCCTCGATGCCCAGCTCGGCGCCGGCCAGCCCTGCCTCGGCGAGCGAGTCGATTCGTCCCACGAGGCGCGACGTCGCCTCGCCCCTGTCGCGCCACCAGCCGTCCGGCCGCGCTCCGAGCACGTTCGCCGCATCCACCACGAGGACCGGGCGCGCGACGGCGAGCCCCAGCAGGCTCGGCCACGCGGCCGCGAAGCCGGGATGCAGCTCGCGCTGGTCGACCTCGGCCACCGGCACCCATTCGAGCGCGAGCGACTCCGCATCCGCGATCTCGGCCTCGAACGGCGTCACCACATCGGCGACGACGGTCGTGTACGACCACACGTCGAGGTCGAGCACGTAGGTGGCCTTCGTGCGGAGCGACGCGCGTGGCACCGCGGCCTCCTCGGCGCACTCCCGGAGCGCGCCTGCCATCGCCGACTCGCCCATGTGTCGAGCCCCGCCGGGCAGGCCCCAGGTGCCACCTTGGTGCGACCAAGGGGCGCGATGCTGAAGCAGCACGCCTCTGTCGGCATCGTGAGCGAGCAGCCCGGCGGCCCCGTTGAGACCCCAGTAGCGCTGCCCCGAGGGTGCGATCACCCAGTCGTCCGCCCTGTCGCGATGCGCGGGGTGCTGGGGCGGTGTCGACGCGCCGGGGCGGGACTCGGTGGCCACGGTCTCAGGTTCGCATACGCCGGGGGCGGTGCGCCTCAGGCGCGCGCGCTGCCGTCCGCGACCTCGCGCATCGCATCGGCGAGGATGTCGATGCCGCGGTGCAGCTCGTCGTCCGTCACCGTGAGCGGCGGAGCGATGCGGAACACGCCTCCCATGCCCTTCAGCTGGCCGATGTTCATGTGGAGGCCGCGCCGCAGGCTCGCCTCGGTGACCTCGACTCCGAAGCTCTCAGCGGGCGCCTTGGTCGCTCGGTCGTCGACCACCTCGATGCCCTGCAGCAGGCCTCGGCCGCGCACATCGCCGATCTGCTCGAACTCGTCCTGAAGCGCCAGGAGGCGCGTCCTGAGCAGGACGCCGAGCTCCGCGGCACGCGCCACCAGGCCCTCCCGCTCGATCACGCCGAGCACGGCAAGCGCGACTGAGGCGGGCAACGGGTCGTTGACGTGGGTCGTGTAGAAGAGGAAGCCGCGCTCGTGGCAGCGCTCCTCGATCTCCGCGCCGGTCATGACGGCGGCGACGGGGAGCCCCGCGCCGAGGGTCTTGGACAGCGTGAGGATGTCGGGCACGACGCCATCGCGCTCGAACGCGTACATCAGACCGGTGCGGCCGAGGCCGGTCTGGGCCTCGTCGAGCACGAGCAGGGCGCCGCGCGAGTCGCACCATTCGCGCAGGCGCGCGAGGTATCCCTGCGGCAGCTCGATGATCCCGCCGGAGGACAGGATGGGCTCCACCAGGCACGCCGCGATCGAGCCCGAGCTCGCGCGGTCGACCGCGTCAAGCCCGTACTCGAGCTCGGCCTCCCAGTCGTAGGACCCATCCTCGCGGCGGAAGGGCGACCGGTACCCGTCGGGGGTCGGCAGCGCGTAGAGGCCCACGCCCATCGGCCCGTATCCCTGTCGCCCGGCCGAGTACGTCGCGCTCGAGGCGCCGCCTGTCATGCCATGCCACGAGCGGTTGAAGGAGACGACCTCGAAGTGACCGGTCGCGATCTTCGCCATCTTCAGCGCGGCCTCGTTCGCCTCGGCGCCCGTGCTGAGCAGGAGCATGCGCGACAGCGAGTCCGGGAGGGTGTCCGCGAGGCGCTCCGCGAGCTCCACCACGGGACGGCACAGCATCCCGCTGAAGAGGTGGTCCAGGTTCGCGACGCTGCGGCTCACGGCCTCCACGATCGCGGGGTGCGAGTGCCCCAGCACCGCGCTCATCTGGCCCGAGGTGAAGTCGAGCAGCGCGTTGCCGTCCGAGTCGTACACGTACGGTCCCGCGGCCCGCTCGATCACGCGCGGCGTGAAGGGCGCGCCGTAGCGCACCAGATGAGCGTCGGCCGACTCCCAGAACGCGGACTCGGACATGGAACCTCCCTGGATAGCGGCCGGTCAGCCGAAGTAGCGTCCCGGCCTGTGGTTGATGGCGATGACGAAGTTGAGCAGGACGGCGCCGACGATCGAGCACAGCAGGATCCACCAGTCGACCAGGGCGAGCGATGCGAGCACCACCGTGAGGTCGAGCGCTCCCTGCACGAGTCCGGCGCGGATGTTGAACCGCTCCTGCGCGTAGGCGGCGAGGATGCCGAAGCCGCCCGCGCTCGCGCCGTGGCGGAAGAGCACGATCATGCCCATGCCGATCGCGAGCCCCGCGAAGACCGCGGCGTACATCGGGTTCAGGTCGCCGATCTCGATGAACCTCGGGTGCAGCGACGAGCCGACGGAGACGAGGCTGACGGCGATGAGAGTCTTGACGGTGAAGGACCAGCCGAGGCGCTTGACGGCCAGGTAGTAGAACGGCAGGTTGATGACGAAGTAGACGACGCCGAAGCCCCAGCCCGTGATGTACGTGGTCAGGAAGGCGACGCCCGCGAGTCCTCCGGAGACTCCCGCGATGGCCTTGAGCAGGTAGATGCCCCACGACATCATGAACGCTCCCGTGACGAGGGCGAGGGCGTCCTCCCACAGCGCATGCTTCTTCACGTCAAGGGGCGGCTCGATGACAGTCACGTGGTTCCTCCAACTTCGTGGCGCGGCCTCAGCCGCCGCGCGAACCGGCCCATTGTCCTGCATCGGCATGACGGCCAGGTTTCGCGCCGCCGCCAGGATCCGATCGTGGCGCGGCGGGGGTTGCCGTCACTCGCCGATCGCGACGGGCACCTTCACCTTTTCGGACGCGACGACGCCCGTCCTCGTCCTGGTGACCGCCCAGCCGGCGAGCGCGAAGCCGACGCCGGGCACGCACAGGGCGAGCCCCACCCAGGTGGGCGCGAGGTAGCCCCAGCCGGCCGCGATGACCGCGCCTCCGAGGAACGCTCCGAGGCTGTTGCCGATGTTGAGCGCGGAGTGGTTCACGGCGGCGGCCATGGTTTGACTGTCGCTCGCGACGTCCATCAGGCGGGTCTGGATCGCCGGCGAGATCGCGGACGATGCGGCGCCCACCAGGAACAGGCCGAGCAGCAGGCCCCCGATCGTGGAAGCACCGACGCCGAGGGTGACGAGCGCGAGCGCGAACACCCCGAAGAGCACGAAGATCGCGCGCATCGCGCCCCTGTCCGCGAGCCGACCCCCGAGCAGGGTGCCGGCGGTCATCCCGACGCCGAGCACGGCGAGCGCCCACGGGACGAAGGACTCCGACACCCCCGTCACGCCGGTCGCGAGCGGTGACACGTAGCTGTACACCGCGAAGAAGCCGCCGAAGCCGAGTGCTCCCGTCAGGAGCGCGAACCACACCGCCGGCCGCGTGAAGGCGGCCAGCTCGCGCCTCACCGTGGCGCTCGAGTCGCCCGGCTGCCAGGGAACGAGGGCGACGATGGCCGCGGCCGTCGCGGCGAAGATTCCCGCCACCGCGAGATACGCGACGCGCCAGCCCGCGTGCTGGCCGAGGAAGGTGATGGTGGGGACGCCGACCACGTTGGCGATCGTGAGCCCCGTGAGCACGAGGGCCACCGCCTGGCCGCGCTTGCCCGGACCCATGAGATCGGCGGCGACGAGCGCGGCGATGCCGAAGTAGGCACCGTGCGGCAGCGCGGCGAGGAATCGTGCCGCGACGACGAGCTCGAAGGTCGGCGCGAGCGCGGAGGCCACGGTGCCGATCGTGAACACGATCGCGAGCATGGTGAGCAGCCGCTTGCGCGGGAAGCGCGCGGCGATGGCGGCGATGGTCGGCGCGCCGACGACGACTCCCGCGGCGTATGCCGAGATGACGATCCCCGCCTTGGCGAGCGCGGCGTCGGGATCCTGCGCGTAGAGGTCAGGCAGGAGGTCGCGCGCGATGTCGGGCAGGAGACCCATGGCGACGAACTCGGTGGACCCGATGCCGAAGCCTCCGAGGGCGAGGGCGAGCAGCGCGAGGCGCACACGTACTGGGCTGAGAGCGGGCAACACGGTACCGATCTATGAGGGAGCGGGAATGACCGCTCACCCTCGAGCCGGCCGCGCACGTAGCGCACAGGTGTCAACGTTAGCGCGGTGCTGGCCCTTCCCGACGCCGGGTGACAAGATTGATGTTGTGACAACTATCTCAGACTTCCGCGCCACCACCCTGACCGGATTCGACCGTCCCCTGTCCGAGTACGCCGGAGACGTCGTGCTCGTCGTCAACACCGCCTCGAAGTGCGGGCTCACCCCGCAGTTCGAAGGGCTGGAGAGCCTCTACACGACGCTGAACGCGGAGGGCTTCGAGATCCTGGGCTTCCCGTGCAACCAGTTCGCGAAGCAGGAGCCCGGCGACGCGACTCAGATCGGGGACTTCTGCCAGCGCAACTACGGCGTCACGTTCCCGATGTTCGACAAGGTCGAGGTCAACGGCAAGGGCGCGCATCCGCTCTACCAGTGGATGAAGAAGGAGACGTCCGGGTGGCTGCGCGGCGGCGCGATCAAGTGGAACTTCACGAAGTTCCTCATCGCGCGCGACGGCACCGTCGTCAAGCGCTACGCGCCGACGGTCGAGCCCGCCTCGCTGGAGGCCGACATCCGCGCCGAGCTGGCGAAGCGCGCCTGACCCGACCCCGCATCGTCCGGCATCACTCGTCGAGGATCGCCGCGCCGAGCCACTCCGCCGGGATGCCGAGCCCCTCGACGAGCGGGAGCGCGTGCGGGCGAAGCTCGCGGCACAGCGCGTCGATCTGATCGCCGATCGCCTTGGCGCGCCCCGTGGAGATCCGCTGGTGCTCCATGAACCAGGCACGATCCTCGTGGATCGACGTCAGCGCGTACAACGAGCACACCCGCTCGAGCACATCCCGGGTCTCAGGATCCTCGCACGCTCCGATCGCCTCGACGCACGCGTCAAGCACCTGGCGCTCGACATGCGCCCGTGCGGCGAACTGCATATGCCCTCCGAGCCTGTTGATCGCCTCGAACCGATCCCCAGGCCCCTTCCCGGCGGCCCGGATCCTCCTCGCGAGCGAGTCCAGCGCATGCCGCTCGCGCTCCTCGAACATGAGCGCATGCCAGCCGCGGTCGACGAGCGTCGTCTGCTCGGGGCCGCGTCGCGCGGTGTCCGCGAGCCGTTCGGCCATGAGGCGGGCGGACGTCCGCTCGGCGAGGGTCTCCCCCGCCGCACGCGTCACCGCTTGCACCATGCCCGCCCGGTCGAGCGCCTTCCACGCCTCGGCATAGCTGCCGAGCATGCCCTTCGCGACGAGCTGGAGCAGGACGGTGTTGTCCCCCTCGAACGTCGCGAACACGTCCACGTCCTCGCGGATGCCGACGATGCGGTTCTCGCTGAGATAGCCCGCGCCGCCGCACGCCTCACGCGCCTCCTGGACCGCCTCGTTCGCGAACCACGACGTCATGGCCTTGATGCCCGCGGCGCGCAGCTCGAGCTCGCGCTGGTCCGCCTCCGTGTGCGCACCCCCGCTCTGGATGTGGACCAGGCGTCCGGTGAGCTCGTTCTGAGCGAAGCCGAGCGCGTACGCCCTGGCCACGAGCGGGAGCAGCCGCCGCTGGTGCGTCTGATAGTCGAGCAGCACGACCCCGTCGGGACGCCCGGGCGCCGCGAACTGCCGGCGGCGCAGTCCGTAGCGCACTGCGATCGACAGCGCGCGACGGGCCGCGATGCCCGAGGCCGCGGCGATGCAGACACGGCCGCGCACGAGCGTGCCGAGCATCGTGAAGAAGCGTCGGTTCGGGTTTTCGATCGGCGACTCGTACACGCCGTCCGAGCTCACGCCTCCGTACCGGTCGAGCAGCATCCTGCGAGGTACGCGAAGGTGCTCGAAGCGGAGGGTGCCGTTGTCGACGCCGAGCAGGCCGCCCTTGTGCCCCTGGTCCCCGGTGACGACGCCGGGGACGTCGCGTCCCGCATCGTCCCTGATGGGGACGAGGATCGTGTGGATCCCGTGGTCGACGCCGCCGACCACGAGCCGGCCGAAGACCGCGGCCATCGTGCCGTGGGTCGCGGCGTTGCCCAGGTAGGCCTTGGTGGCGCCCGGCGTCGGCGAGTGGACCTCGTACTCGTCGGTGTCGGGCAGGTACGTGATCGTGGTCTCGAGGCCCTGCACATCGGAGCCGTGCCCCAGCTCGGTCATCGCGAAGGCGCCGAGCAGCCTGAGCGCCGTGATGTCGGGCAGATAGGTGTCGCGATGCCACGCGTTGCCGAGGTTCATCACCGCGCCGCCGAACAGCCCCCATTGGACGCCCGACTTGATCGTCACGGACAGGTCACCGTGCGCGAGCGTCTCGAACGTGACGACCGCGGTCAGCGGGTCCGACACCGCGTCGGCGCCGTCGGGAACCCCCGCCGAGCCGAATCCGGCCCGGTCGAGCTCGCGCAGCCGGTCGAGCACCCACTCGCGCGAGTCCGCTACGCCCAGCGTGGGGTCGCGCAGCAGGTTCTCGGCGGGGAAGGCCGCGCGCGCCGCTCCGCGTTCCGCGGCGAAGGGTCCGTCGAGCTGGGCCCGCAGGCGCGAGCCGAGCGCGGTGAGCCGCTCCGCGGGGACGGCGGAGGGTCGGGTGTCGGTCGACGTCATTGTCGCTCCCTGTAGTGGTGGGTGGAGGGGCTCAGCGCTCCATCGCCGAGGCGAAGGCGGGCGCGAACAGCGCGGTGATCTGCGCGACGACGGTGTCGCGCGGCGGCCGTGGGTCGGAGGCCATCCAGTGGTCGGCCGCCGCCCTGATGAAGCCCACGAGCCCGTGAGCCCAGGTCTCCGCGGGCTTGACGTCGCGCCCCGCGAGGGCGAGCCGCTCGCGCAGCGCCTGAGCGATGTGCGTGCTGATGAGCGAGATGAGCGACCCGGCCGGGTCGAGCGAGTCGTCATCGGTCCTCGCGGGACGATGCAGGGTGAACCGGTAGATCTCCGGGTCCTGCTCGACGAGCCTCAGGTAGGTGTCCGCGAGCTCTGCGACGAGGGCGGTGACGTCCGTCCCCTCCGAGCTCTCGAGCGTCGCGGTGAGGCCCTCGTGGATGTAGGCATGCACCGACGCGACGACGCCCGCGTAGAGACCCGCGCGGTCGCCGAAGTGCCGATAGATCACGGTCTTGGACGTGCCGGCCCGCGCGGCGATGTCATCCATGCCGACACCCGCGCCCTGGACGCGGATGGCGCGCAGCGCATGGGACACCAGCTCCTCGCGTCGCCTCGCGCGATGCGGCTCCCAGCGGGTGTCCCTGCCGTCCTGCCTGACCTCGGTCATGAGTCCACTGTAACCAGTACGGCGAGTATCTGCTACCGTCAGTATCGGTGAATTCCCCACACCCCATCGGAGGCACCATGAACCACACCGTCGTGGTCGTCGGCGGCAATCGCACGCCGTTCGCCAAGGCCGGGGGCGCGCTCCGCGAGGCGTCCAACCATGACCTCATGACCGCCGCGATCGACGGCCTCGTCGCGCGCTACGGGCTCGCCGGGACCCGCGTCGGCGAGGTCGCGGGCGGCGCCGTCCTCAAGCATCCGCATGACTTCAACCTCACGCGCGAGGCCGTCCTCAGCTCCGCTCTCGCCCCCGAGACCCCCGCATGCGACCTGCAGCAGGCCTGCGCCACGGGGCTCGAGGCCACGATGTACCTCGCCAACAAGATCGCGCTCGGGCAGCTCACCCACGGCATCGCCGCGGGCGCGGACTCCACCTCCGACGCGCCGATCACCGTGAGCGGTGAGATGCAGCGCACGCTCCATGCCGCGAGCCGCGCACGTTCGGCCCAGGCCCGGGTCAAGGCGTTCTCCCGGCTCCGGCCGTCGCACCTCGCCCCCTTGGCTCCCCGCGTCGAGGAGCCCCGCACGGGCCTGTCGATGGGCGAGCATCAGGCGATCACCGGCACGCGGTGGGGCATCACGAGGGAGGAGCAGGACGACATCGCGCTCGCCTCGCATCGGAACCTCGCCGCCGCCTGGGACGACGGATTCTTCGATGACCTGGTCACCCCCTTCCTCGGGCTCGCCAAGGACGCGATCCTGCGCCCCGACACGACGCTCGAGGCGCTCGCGAGGCTGCGCCCGGTCTTCGGGGGCGAGCACGGCACGATGACCGCGGGCAACTCGACCGCACTGTCCGACGGCGCCGCGGCCGTCCTCCTCGCCGACGCCGACTGGGCCGCCGAGCAGGGACTTCCCGCGCTCGCCCGCGTGGTGGACGCGGAGGTCGCCGCCGTCGACCACCCCGGGGGCGCGGACCTGCTGCTCGCCCCCGTCGCCGCGACCGGCCGCCTCCTCGCGCGCCAGGGCCTCACGATCGGAGACATCGACCTGATCGAGATCCACGAGGCCTTCGCCTCGACGGTCGCCGCGACCCTCAAGGCGTGGGAGGACGCCGATCATTGCCGGTCCGTCGGCCTCGACGGTCCGATCGGCGCGATCGACCGCTCGCGCCTCAACGTCACCGGCTCCTCCCTCGCCGTCGGCCACCCGTTCGCGGCCACCGGCGCGCGCATCGTCCCCACCCTTGCGAAGCTGCTCCATGCTCGAGGCCCCGGAAGCCGAGGCCTCATCTCGATGTGCGCCGCGGGCGGGCAGGGGCTCGTCGCGATCCTGGAGGCCGTGTGATGTCCGCGCTCGAGATGGCCTTCACCTCCAGGGTCGGCCGCAAGGTCGCGGCGCGGGCTGGTCTTCACGAGCCCCCCGTGCTGCGTCGTGGCCGGACCTACCCCGGCGGACCGATCGTGCTCGCGACGCTCGGCGCGTCGCGGCTCGGAGCCGACACGCTCGCGCTGCTGGGACGACCGTATGAGGCCCCCGTGATCGACTCGGGCGGCGACGAGGTCCCCGGCTACGGCGACCGGATCGGAGCGCTGGTCGTCGACGCGACCGACCTGAACCGGCTCTCGGACCTCGAGGCGCTCCGCGCGGTCCTCCGCCCCGCCCTGCGCGGGCTGGAGGCGTCGGGGAGCGTCGTCATCCTCGGGCGCCCGCCCGCGGGCGACTGGGAGCAGCGTGCCGTCACCCGCGCGCTCGACGGGATCGATCGCACGGTGGGCAAGGAGCTTCGGCGCGGCGCGACCTCGAACCTGATCCATGTGGATCCGGAGGCCGGTCCCTTGGAGCTGGCGTCGACGCTCGAGTTCCTGCTGCACGGGAGGTCCGCCTTCGTCGACGGCCAGACCTGGACCGTCGCCCCGGCGGTGGACACGCCGGCTCCGAGCGAACGCCCCCTGAGCGGACGCACGATCGTCGTCACCGGCGCGGCACGCGGGATCGGCGCGGCCATCGCCCGCACCCTCGCGCGCGACGGCGCGAGCATCGTCGCGGTCGACGTCCCTCCCGCCGGGGAGTCGCTCGCCGCGGTCGCCAACGAGATCGCGGGCACCGCGCTCCAGCTCGACATCACCGCGCCAGACGCCGGCGCCAGGATCGCCGCTCACGTCGCGGGCCGGGGCGAGGGGCTCTACGGCATCGTGCACAACGCCGGGATCACCCGCGACAAGCTGCTCGCCAACACGGACGCGCAGCGCTGGGCATCCGTGCTCGAGGTGAACCTCGTCGCGCAGATGCGGATCAACGAGACGCTCCTGACCCCGGGGCTTCCGGGAGGTCTGATCGACGGAGGCCGCATCGTCGGCGTCGCGTCCACGTCGGGCCTGGCGGGCAACAAGGGCCAGGCGAACTACGCGGCCTCCAAGGCAGGCGTCGCCGGGCTCGTGGCGGCGATGGCGCCCGACCTCGCCGCGCGGCGGATCACGTCCAACGCGGTAGCCCCTGGCTTCATCGAGACCGACATGACCGCGCGCATCCCGTTCGTGCAGCGCGAGATCTTCCGCCGCGCCAACAGCCTGGGACAGGGCGGCAGGCCCATCGACGTGGCCGAGACGATCGGCTACCTCCTCGATCCCGCCTCCCAGGGCGTCACCGGCCAGGTCGTGCGCGTGTGCGGCCAGAACGTGGTCGGCGCGTGATGACCGCGGCGACGGTCACCCTCGACCACGTCCCCGCGATGGGCGCCGCCTTCGCGCGCGCGATGGTTCCCACGCACCGCGCCGCCGCCCGCCTGCCCGAGGCGACCGTCGAGCTGCTCGACCAGCGCCAGGATCCCGAGCGGCTCGCCGCCTACAGCAGGGTGTGCGGCTTCACGCTCAAGGACGCCGTGCCCCCCACCTGGCTGCACGTGCTGACCTTCCCGCTCCACGTGCACCTGCTCGGCGCTCACGACAGCACGGTGCGGCTCGTGGGCGCGGTCCACGTGAGCAACGAGATGACGATGCATCGCCCCGTCCGCGCGGACGAGCGCCTCACCATCCGGGTGCACGCCGACCGCCTGCGCCCGCACGCGAAGGGCGCGCTCGTGGACCTGGTCGGCGAGGTCTCGGTGGATGGTGAGACGGTCTGGGAGGGCATCAGCACCTATCTCGCGCACGGCGCCCACACCCCAGGCCTTCCCGAGGCGCTTCCCAGGCTCCCGTTCTCCCCCGCCGAGCCCCATGGCCGCTGGCGGCTCGGACCCGGGCTCGGCCGCGCGTACCGGGGCGTGTCGCATGATCCGAACCCGATCCACACGAGCAAGGTCCTCGCGCGGGCGTTCGGCTTCCCGCGCCCCGTGATCCACGGCATGTGGACCCACGCGCACGCGCTCGCGACGCTCGAGGCGCGACTGCCCGCGTCGTACCGCGTCAGCGCGGGCTTCGCGCGCCCCATCTACCTTCCCGGCACCGTCGGCTTCCGCACCGAGCACCATGACGCAGGCACGGACGTCATCGTCACCACGCGGGACGGGGCGAAGCCGCACATGATCATGCGCGTCACGCCGTGAACACTCGGGAGCGCGCGCCACGAAGGGCCCGTTCCCACAACTGCGGGTAGGCTGTCCTGGCGCTCGCCGAGCCCTGCTCGGCTCCCGGCGGCGGCGTGAAGGACCGAGACCACCGTCGAGGAGGATGGCAATGAGCACGAGGAACGACCGCGTCGACAACCCTGTCGGCGACGAGGACCGTCCCTGGTTCGCCTACTACGGCCCCAGCGTTCCCCGCCACATCGGGCCTCTTCACGAGTCCTCGCTCGGCGAGATGGTCGCCGCCGCGGCCGAGCGTCATGGCGACGCGGACGCGTTCACCAACATGGGAGGAAGCCTGTCCTTCCGCGAGGTCGACGCGCTCGCGACCCGCTTCGCCGCGTTCCTCCAGCACGACCTCAAGCTGCGCAAGGGCGATCGCATCGTCATCCAGATGCCCAACGTCCTCCAGTACCCTGTGGCATTCTTCGGCGCCCTGCGTGCCGGCCTCATCGTGGTCAACGCCAACCCGCTGTACACGACGCGAGAGATGGCGGGCGTGTTCAAGGACGCCGAGCCGCGCGCGATCGTGGTGCTCGCGAACTTCGCCCACAAGGTCGAGGAGGTCCTCCCCTCGACGTCGATCGAGCACGTCATCGTGACGAAGGTCGGCGACCTGCTCCCGCGTCCCAAGGGCGCGCTCGTGAACCTCGTCGCCGACAAGGTCAAGAAGATGGTCCCCGCGTACAGCCTCCCGGCGGCGATCAGCTTCCGCAAGGCGCTCTCCCAGGGCCGTGAGGAGCGCTTCGAGGACCCGGGCGTGTCCGCGGACGACATCGCGCTCCTGCAGTACACGGGTGGCACGACCGGCGGCGCCAAGGCCGCGGTGCTCAGCCACCGGAACATGCTCTCCAACCAGGAGCAGTTCATGTCGCAGATCCGCGCGACGCTCGGCGAGGAGTCCCAGTCGACGATCATCGCCGCCCTGCCGCTCTATCACGTGTTCGCCCTCACCGTGAACTGCCTGGGGTTCTACCGCTTCGGGTGCCGCACCGTGCTGATCACGAACCCGCGCGACATCAAGGGCTTCGTCAAGGAGCTGGCGAAGGCCCGCCCCGACGGCATCATGCTCGTGAGCACCCTGGCGAGCGCGCTTCTCGATGAGCCCACCTTCAAGGAGATCGACCACGAGCGCCTGAGGCTGACCGTCGCGGGCGGCATGGCGGTCAGGTCCTCGGTCGCCGAACGCTGGCGCGAGCTCGTCGGCACCGACATCGTCGAGGGCTATGGCCTCACCGAGGCGTCCCCCGTCGTCTCCGTGAACCCCACCCACATGCCTCCGCGCGTGGGCACGATCGGCGTTCCCCTGCCCTCCACCGACCTGCGCGTCGTGGACGACGAGGGCACCCCGCTCCCCGTCGGTCAGGCCGGCGAGCTCGCGGTCAGGGGTCCGCAGGTCATGCAGGGCTACTGGCACAACGCTGAGGAGACCGCGAAGGTGCTGACCGACGACGGCTGGCTGCTGACCGGAGACGTCGCGGTGATGGACGACGACGGCTTCTTCACGATCGTCGACCGCAAGAAGGAGATCATCGTCGCCTCCGGCTTCAACGTGTACCCGGGCGAGATCGAGGACGCGGCGATGATGCACCCGCTCGTGGTCGAGGCCGGGGCGATCCCCGTTGCCGACGAGCGCGCGGGCGAGGTGCCGAAGCTCTTCGTCGTGCGCCGCGACGACTCCCTCACCGAGGAGGCGCTGCGCGCGTTCCTGCGCGAGCGGCTCACCGGCTACAAGCGTCCCAGGCAGATCGAGTTCATCGACGAGCTGCCGAAGACCAACGTGGGCAAGGTGCTGCGCAGGGCGCTGCGCGAGCGCGAGGCCGCGGCGCAGGCGGCACAGGCGGCGCAGACCGCCGAGTAGCCGCATCCTGGACGATGCGCTCGTTCTGGACGATGCGTGAGTTCAGGACGATGCGTGGGTTCAGGACGATGCGTGGGTTCAGGACGATGCGTGGGTTCAGGACGATGCGTGCTCAGGCCGCGCCGGCCAGGCTCGCCCGCTCGTCCTCGGCAAGGCGCCCCAGCGGATCGCCGACGCCCTCGTAGGGCATCGCCCTCCCCGCCTCGAGCGACGCCCTTGCGTCGAGCACGCGCTGATTGCGGCTCCCGCGGTGGGGCAGCGTCAGGTCTCGCATGGCCTGCTCGTATCGTCCGTCGACGAGGACGTCGATCTCGGCGAGGAGCGCGCGCTTGTCCTCCGAGTCCGCCAGGAGCTCCTCGAACGTGTAGCCGGTCCAGCACCACACGTCCTTGGCGCGGCCGAAGCGCTCCCGGAGCGCCCCGACGATGCTCAGCGCGACCTGGGTGTTGAGGAAGGGCTCGCCACCGAGCAGTGACAGGCCCTGGACCGACTCGTGCTCCAGGTCGGCCAGGATCTCCTGCTGAAGCGCGTCGTCGTAGGGCTTGCCGCAGCGGAAGCTCCACGCGGCCTCGTTGAAGCAGCCGTCGCACTTGAACAGGCATCCGCTCACGTAGAGGCTGCAGCGGACGCCCTCGCCGTCGACGAACGAGAACGGCTTGTAGTCGGCCACGTAGCCGTGGCTGACCTTCTCGGCCACCCACAGGCGCGGATTCGGTTCGAGTGCCATGTCGTCCCGCCTAGCAGGACCTGGCGTTCGGAGCCGCCCCGTCCTCGCCGAGCGCCGACAGCGGCACGCGCACGTCGCCGTCCATGTGCTTGGCGCGGGACGAGATCTCGACGTGGCGACCGTGGACCATGGGGCGCTGCTGGGGGTTGCCGAGGTAGCCGCATGTCCGCTTGACGACGTCGCAGGTCCGCGGGTCCTCATTGCCGCACTCGGGGCACGCGAACCCCTCCGCCGTCGGGTTGAAGTCGCCCGCGAAGCCGCACTCGTAGCAGCGGTCGATCGGCGTGTTCGTGCCCAGGTAGCCGACGCGGTCGTAGGCGTAGTCCCACACGGCCTCGAGCGCCTTGGGGTTCTGACGCAGCACGGGGTACTCGCAGTAGTGGATGAAGCCGCCGCCCGTGTACTGGGGGTAGTCCTTCTCGAAGTCGAGCTTCTCGAACGGCGTGGGGTTCTTGCGCACGTCGTAGTGGAAGCTGTTCGTGTAGTAGTCCTTGTCGGTGATGTCCGGGACGGAGCCGAAGCGCTCCTTGTCGAGGCGGCAGAAGCGGTCCGTGAGGCTCTCGGACGGCGTGGAGTACACGCTCACCCAGTAGCCGGACTCCGCCGCCCAGGTCTTGGCGTGGTCCTTGAGGGAGGCCATCACGCTGAGCGTGAGCTCCTTCGCCTCGGGGTTCGACTCCCACTCCGGGCCGTAGAACGCGGTGGCGACCTCGTACAGGCCGATGTAGCCCAGCGACACGGTCGCGCGGCCGTTCCGGAACAGCGTGTCCACGTCCTCGGTCGGGGCGAGGCGCTGGCCGAAGGCGCCGTGGACGTAGAGGATCGGGGCGTTGCCCGGCATGGCCTCCTTGCAGCGCTCGACGCGGAAGAGGATCGCGTCGTGCATGATCTGGAGCCGCTCCTCGAGCAGCGCCCAGAACGCGCCCAGGTCACCCTCGGCCTCCATCGCGATGCGCGGCAGGTTAAGCGTCACGACGCCGAGGTTCATGCGGCCCTCGACGACGTCGTTGCCCTGCTCGTCCTCCCAGCCCTGCAGGAACGAGCGGCAGCCCATGGGCGCCTTGAACGAGCCGGTGATCTCGACGACCTTGTCGTAGCTCAGCACGTCCGGGTACATGCGCTCGGTCGCGCACTGGACCGCGAGCTGCTTGATGTCGTAGTTGGGGTCCCCCGCCGACAGGTTGAGGCCGCGCTTGAGCGTGAAGAGCAGCTTCGGGAAGATCGCGGTGCGGCCCTCCTTGCCCAGGCCGCGACGGCGGATCGCGAGGATCGCCATCTGGATCTCACGCTCGTACCAGCCGGTGCCCAGGCCGAATCCGACCGAGGTGAACGGCGTCTGCCCGTTCGACGTGAACAGCGTGTTGATCTCGTACTCGAGCGACTGCATCGCGTCGTAGATGTCCTTGCGCGTGCGCTCCTGCACGTACTCCTCGCGCTTGGCCTCATCGTCGATCCAGCGCGCCGCCTCCGCGGAGTGCTTGTCGTAGTTGAGCTCCGCGTACGGGGCGAGCAGCTCGTCGATGCGGTTGACCGTCGCGCCGCCGTACTGCGAGGACGAGACGTTGGCGATGATCTGCGCGATCTGGGCGGTGGCCGTCCCGATCGACTTGGGAGGCTCGACCTGGGCGTTCCCGATGCGGAAGCCCTGCGACAGCATCGACTTGAAGTCGATCAGGCAGCAGTTCGTCATGGGCGCATAGGGGTGGTAATCGAGGTCGTGGTAGTGGATGTCGCCCTTCTGGTGGGCGTTCGCGACGTGCGGGGGCAGCATGCGCAGCCCGATCGACTTGCCGACCATGCCCGCGGTCAGGTCGCGCTGGGTGTTGAACACCTCGGCGTCCTTGTTCGCGTTCTCGTTGACGACAGTGGCGTCCTTGTCGAGCAGCTTGTTGATCGAGTGGTTGAGGTCGGTCGCCTGCGAGCGGGCGAAGTCGCGCTGCACGCGGTAGTCGATGTAGGCGCGGGCCACGTCGTACAGGCGCGCCTCGAGCAGCACATGCTCGACGACGCTCTGGATCTCGTAGATCTTGACGGTGTCCACGAAGCGCGCGCGGATCTCCGAGTCGATGCGCGCGACGAGCTCGCCGACGGTGCGCTCGTCAAGGGGCGACAGCGGGCCGTTGACCTCCTTGTACGCCTTGATCAGGGCCGCGCGGATGCGCGAGTCGTCGAAGCGCAGGGTGCGTCCGTCGCGCTTGATGATGTTGAGGACCGCCTGCGCCGCGCCCTTGACTGCGGCTGGTGCCTGGGTCCCGCTCTCAACGATGCTCATGGTTCATCCCTCCACAGTCGACGGTACGCCCCGGGACTGACAATCTGCCGATCCCCCACCGCCTCGACCACAACATGTAGTGCCTCGGGCGTGGAATCAAACTAGATGTCGTAGTTGGGTACCGTTGGGACCAAGGTCCCACCCGGGCGTCGACCGGGCCATGCGGAGGGCCCCTGAACGGCCATCGACGCAGGGTCACGCACGGAGATTCCGAGAAGAAATCTCGCGGCTTCTCGGCGTGTCGGATCGAGCTCCTGGCGTGTCGCGGGCGGACCTGACGGCCCGGAGGCTCAACGAGCCGCCGCGGCCCGCACCTTCTGTCCGAGAAGCGGATCGAGCATCGCCCCGGTCGCGCTCATCACGGCGTCGGCCCCGGCCTCGCGCAGGGCCGTGAAGTCGGCCACGGTCAGCACGCCGCCGACCCCGATGAGCGTGACGTCCGAGCCTCGGCGCTCGCGCAGGGCGGCGAGGCGCTCGATCATCTCGAGCCCGGCCCAGCGGATGGCGCCGCCGCAGACCCCCGACACCTCGCGGCCCTCACCCGGCAACGCCTGCGCGCCGGAGGCGTCGACGAGCCGCGCGGGAAGCGTGTTGATGGCCGCGTACCCGTCGACGATGCCGTCGGTGAGCGCGACGAGGCGCTCGAGCGCCGCATCGTCCTGGAAGTAGGCGAGCTTGAGCACCAGGGGCGTGTCGCCGATCTGGTCCTTCACCGCTCCCGCGATGCGCGTCACCAGCTCGGGATCGAAGCACAGGAGGTTGCTCGTGCCCTCGTTCGGGCAGCTGAGGTTCATCTCCATCGCGCGCGCACCGGTCTCCGCGACGAGCCGCGCGGCGAGCACGTGGTCCGCGACGTACGCGTCGACCGAGCCGTCACCCGACCCCGTCGTCCCCTGGAAGGAGCCCACGAGCAGCTGGCCGTCGCCGGCCGCGGCGACGGCGCGGGCCATGTCGGCCTGCCACACGTCGGGGTCGCTCGACGGCACGCCGAACGAGTTGGAGATGCTGCGCGCCGTGCCCCACGCATCGTCCGCGAGCAGCGGCATGGGCGTGTCCGACGTGAGGTCGCCGTCGAGGTGCACGGCAAGCGTGTTGGGGAACCGGTGCGCGCGGTGCGCGCGGGTCCGCACGGTCTTGTAGACGTTGACGTCGAAGCCGAGGCGGAACGCGGCGGCGCACGTCGCGCTGCCGACGAGCGGGCCCGCGGGGATCCCGAAGGGCGACGACACGGGGTTGCCCCAGAGCTCCGCCGTCGCGGGCATCGTCGGCGCGGTGACCTCGGGGACCCCGAAGGGCCCCTCGGCGAGGTTCTCCTCGTAGGTGCGGGTGGGATCGTAGAAGGCGTGCATCGGCGTCGAGGATACCCCTCGCCCGCGGGCCCCTCGCAGGGCCGAGGACCCTGCTAGGTCCTTGGTCCCCCTCGAAGCATGCGCATGGGGTAAGACTGGGATTGCTCGCGACGACGCGAGGATCACGATGACCAGCACAAAGGGGTGCCCCATGGTGAAGTACGTCTTCGACTTCAGCGAAGGCAACAAGGATCAGAAGGACCTTCTGGGCGGCAAGGGCGCGAACCTGGCCGAGATGACGAACCTGGGGCTTCCGGTGCCCCCGGGTTTCACGATCACCACGGAGGCCTGCCGCACCTACATGACCACGAGCGCGCTGCCGCCTGAGCTGCGCGTCCAGGTCACGCTCGCCGTGAGGAAGCTCGAGGACGACCTGGGCCGCCTGCTGGGAGACGCCCACGATCCCCTGCTCGTCTCGGTCCGCTCGGGAGCCAAGTTCTCGATGCCCGGCATGATGGAGACCGTCCTCAACGTCGGCCTCAACGACTCCTCCGTCCACGGCCTCGCGGCCTTCGCCAACAACGAGCGCTTCGCGTGGGACTCCTACCGGCGCCTGATCCAGATGTTCGGCAAGACCGTGCTCGACATCGACGGCGACCTGTTCTCCGACGCGCTCGACGCGAAGAAGGCCTCGCGCGGCGTCACCGCTGACACCGCGCTCGACGCCGATGCGCTCAAGGAGCTCGTCGACGACTACAAGGGCATCGTCCGCGACCAGTCGGGCCGCGAGTTCCCGCAGCACCCCCGCGAGCAGCTCGACATGGCGATCGAGGCCGTCTTCAACTCGTGGAACACCGAGCGCGCGCGCCTGTACCGGCGGCGCGAGCGCATCTCCGACGATCTCGGCACCGCGGTCAACGTGGTCGCCATGGTGTTCGGCAACCTGGGAGACGACTCCGGCACGGGCGTGTGCTTCACGCGCGACCCCGCGACGGGCATGACGGGTGACTACGGCGACTACCTGCAGAACGCGCAGGGTGAGGACGTCGTGGCGGGGATCCGCAACACGCTGTCCCTCGCGGACTTCGAGAAGCTCGACCCGAAGGCGTACGCCGACCTTCGCGCCGCGATGCGCCGCCTCGAGGGCCACTACCGCGACCTGTGCGACATCGAGTTCACGGTGGAGCGCGGCAAGCTGTGGATGCTCCAGACCCGCGTGGGCAAGCGCACCGCGGCCGCGGCCTTCAAGATCGCCAAGCAGCTCGTCGACGAGCACATCATCACGCTCGACGAGGCGCTCGAGCGCGTCACCGGCGAGCAGCTGAGCAAGCTCATGTTCCCGCAGTTCGACGCGGGCGCCGAGCGCACCCTGCTGGCGACCGGCATGGCGGCGTCGCCCGGCGCGGCCGTCGGCGCGGCCGTGTTCTCGTCCGCGACAGCGCAGGAGTGGGCGGCGCAGGGCAAGAAGGTGATCCTGGTCCGTCGCGAGACGAACCCCGACGACCTGGGCGGCATGATCGCGTCGGTCGGCGTGCTCACGTCCCGCGGAGGCAAGACCTCGCACGCGGCGGTCGTCGCGCGTGGCATGGGCACCACGTGCGTCGTCGGCGCCGAGGCGCTTGCGGTCGACGTGAACGCGAGGACGTTCACGGTGGGAGACAGGGTCGTCACCGAGGGCGAGCTCATCGCGATCGACGGCACGTCGGGTGAGATCTTCCTGGGCGACGTGCCCGTGGTGTCCTCTCCCGTCGTCCGCTACCTCGAGGACGGCCTGGAGGCGACGGTGGCCTCGCTCGCCGGCGACGAGGACACGATCGAGCTCGTCGAGGCCGTGGACGCGATCCTCAGCCATGCCGACTCGGCCCGCACGCTGGGTGTGTACGCGAACGCGGACACGCCGCTGGACGCGCACCGTGCGCGTGCCCTGGGCGGCGAGGGCATCGGCCTGTGCCGCACCGAGCACATGTTCCTCGGCGATCGCAGGGTGCTCATCGAGCGCCTCATCCTCGCCAAGGACGATGCGACCCAGCAGGAGGCGCTCGACGCGCTCCTTCCGCTTCAGCGGGAGGACTTCATCGGGCTCCTCACCGAGATGGACGGCAACCCGGTCACGATCAGGCTGATCGACCCGCCGCTCCACGAGTTCCTGCCGGACTTCACCGAGCTGTCGGTCAAGGTCGCGCTCGCCAAGGAGCGCGGCCAGAGCGGCCCCGAGGTGGACAGGGACGTCGAGCTGCTCGCGGCGGTCGACAAGCATCGCGAGGCGAACCCGATGCTCGGCCTGCGCGGCGTCCGGCTGGGCATCGTCATCCCGGGTCTGTTCGCCCTGCAGATGCGGGCGATCGCCCAGGCGCATGCCGCTCGGCTCAAGGCGGGCGGCGACCCGCACGCCGAGATCATGATCCCGCTGGCCGCGTCGATCATGGAGCTGCACCTCGTCAAGGATGAGGCGGACCGGATCCTCGCGGAGGTCGCGGACGAGGAGGGCGTCGAGCTCGACATCCCCGTCGGGGCGATGGTCGAGCTGCCGCGCGCGGCGCTCACCGCCGACAGGATGGCGGATGTGGCGGAGTTCTTCTCCTTCGGCACGAACGATCTGACGCAGACCACGTGGGGGTTCTCCAGGGACGATGTGGAGGGCGCGTTCTTCCACGAGTACACCGAGCACGGGGTGTTCTCCGTCTCGCCCTTCGAGTCGATCGACACGCAGGGGGTCGGCAGGCTCGTGCGCATCGCCGCCGAGGAGGGACGCGCCTCGCGGCCGGACCTGAGACTGGGCGTGTGCGGCGAGCACGGCGGCGATCCGCAGTCGATCCACTTCTTCAACGAGGTGGGCCTGGACTACGTCTCATGCTCGCCGTTCCGCATCCCGATCGCACGCCTCGAGGCGGGACGCGCTGCGGTCGTGACCGGCGGGGGCGACACGCGCTGACGCTCCCTTGACGTGCCGCCTCCGCGAGACCCGCCGGAGACGGCGACAGGAAGGCCCCGAGCCCGCTCCGACAGGAGCGTGAGGCTCGGGGTCTTCGTCGTCCCACGCTCCCCCGCCGCCCCGATTCGCCGAACTGTCCGTTACGCGCCTTTTACACAAATCGGCGTCAGACGTGACCCTGAGTGCCATATGTCACAACACGGCGACAATTTGATCACTTTTCGATGACGGCGCAGTAAAGTCATCACCATGCTGAGGTCAATCCTTACCGCAATGGCGCGGTTGGCAGGAGCGACGGTCATCGCGATCGCGCTCGGGGCACAGGCGTGGGCCGACCTGACCCACGGAACCTTCACCTGGGCGCAGCTGCCCGGCTACTTCACCCCCCTCGCGAACCTCGCGGGCATCCTCGCTCTCGTCGTCGCAGCGTTCGCAGGGCGGCACGACCCCGCGTGGGTGCAGACGCTGCGCGTCAACGCCGCGACCTATCTGGTCGTGGTCGGCGCCGTGTACTGGCTTCTCCTCGCACCTCACGCGGGCCACCCGTACTTCCCGTGGGCCAACGCGGTCATCCACGGCGGCGCGGGCCTGATCGTCGCCGCCGACTGGGTGCTCATCGGGGGGCGGCGGCGACCACGGTGGCGCGACGTCTGGAGCGTGCTGATCATGCCCGCGCTGTGGCTCGGCTACCTCTTCGTCCGCGCGACCACCGACGGCTGGGTCCCGTACCCCTTCCTCGACCCAGCGCTCGGCTTCGCGACCGTCGCGACGACCGTGAGCGTGATCGTGCTCATCGGGCTCGCCGTCTCGGCCGCCCTGCGCGCGCTCGGCGCGGTGGCTCCCCTGCCGTCGCGAGATCCCGCACCCGCGACCCACCGCGGCTGACGGCGTCGCTCACGACTGTCCGGGTGGCAGCGGGATCGCGCAGACCGCGCCCTCCGAGAACCCGGCGGCCTCGAGGTCGAAGGCCACCCCGTACCGCCCCCGCATGTTCTCGAGCGCGATCTGGTGGGTGAGCTCGACGAGGGCCCGCGAGGTCAGTCGTGCCGCGAGCTCGGCGTACAGCTCGTCGGACACGCGCGCGGGGGTCGAGGACATCCCGACCGCGTACTCCATGACGAGGCGATCCATCGCGTCGAACACGGGGCTCGTCCTGAACTCGGGCAGCGCGAGCAGCTCCTCATCGGTGAGGCCGTGGGCGCGCAGGATCTGCGAGCCGAGATCGATGCAGTACTCGCAGCTCACCAGCGTCGACGCCTTCACCGTCGCCAGCGCCATGAGGCGGGGCTCCACCGCGTCCATGCGCGCCGTCGCCTGCTCGAGCCGGGCGTAGGCGCGCAGCAGGCCCGGCGCGTGCGCATAGATCTCGAGCGGTTCGAGCATCCTCGCGGGGCTGCGCCCGGCAGCCCGGGACAGTCCCCGGCGCGAGAAGAAGTAGAGGATCCGCGTGCCGACGCCGGCGCGCGCACCTGGAACACCGTCGATGCGTGCCATCCACCACCACCCTCCCCGGCGGTTCCTCCAGGGTACGCGCGCCCGCATCGTCCTGGTCTGACGACAGCGATTCGTGCTGGAAAGCGCGCGAAAGTCCCAGGACCGCGTACCGTTGAGCCATGCCTACTGACTCCGGATCGGCCCCCGACGCGCCCGACACCCTCTCCTTCGCCGATCTCGGACTCGAAGGACCCGTGCTCGAGGCGGTGCGGTCCCTCGGCTACGAGACCCCGTCGCCGATCCAGGCACGCACCATCCCGATCCTGCTGTCCGGCCGCGACGTCGTCGGCCTCGCGCAGACCGGTACGGGAAAGACCGCCGCGTTCGCGCTGCCCATCCTCGCCCGCCTCACCCGCGGCCAGCGCCGGCCCCAGGCGCTCGTGCTCGCCCCCACCCGTGAGCTCGCCCTCCAGGTGTGCGAGGCGTTCGAGAGCTACGCGTCGAAGTCGGAGGGCGTCCGCCTGCTCCCCGTCTACGGTGGCCAGGCCTACGGCGTGCAGCTGTCCGCGCTGCGCAGGGGCGTCGACGTGGTCGTCGGCACCCCCGGCCGCATCATGGACCACCTCGACCGCGGCACCCTCGACCTGTCCGAGCTCAAGTACGTCGTGCTCGACGAGGCCGACGAGATGCTCCGCATGGGCTTCGCCGAGGACGTCGAGACGATCCTCGGCGCGACGCCCGAGGACAAGCAGGTCGCGCTCTTCTCGGCCACGATGCCCAACCAGATCCGGCGCCTGTCCCAGAAGTACCTGCGCGACCCCGAGGAGGTGACGGTCAAGGGCAAGACCAGCACGTCCTCGACCATCACCCAGCGCTACATCGTCGTCTCCTACGCGCAGAAGACCGACGCCCTCAGCCGCATCCTCGAGGTCGAGAACTTCGAGGCCGTGATCGTCTTCACGCGCACCAAGAACGAGACCGAGCAGGTCGCGGAGAAGCTCCGCGCGCGAGGCTTCGCGGCCGCCGCCATCAACGGCGACGTGGTCCAGCAGCAGCGCGAGCGCCTGGTCCAGCAGCTCAAGGACGGCAACCTCGACGTGCTCGTCGCGACCGATGTCGCCGCTCGCGGCCTCGACGTCGAGCGCATCACGCACGTCGTCAACTACGACATCCCCGTCGACACCGAGTCCTACGTCCACCGCGTCGGCCGCACCGGCCGCGCCGGACGCACGGGAGACGCGATCAGCTTCGTGACGCCGCGCGAGCGTCGTCTCCTCGGCGCGATCGAGAAGGCCACGAGGCAGCCCCTCACCCCGATGCAGCTGCCGTCCGTCGGCGACGTCAACGCCACGCGCCTGACCCGCTTCGACGACTCGATCACCGCCGCCCTGTCCGAGACCGAGCGCATCGACCGCTTCCGCGACATCATCGCCCACTACGTCGAGCACCACGACGTGCCGGAGACCGACGTCGCCGCCGCGCTCGCGGTGGTCGCGCAGGGCGACAAGCCGCTCCTCCTGGGAGACGAGGACGAGCTGCCGACCCAGTCGTTCTCCGAGCGCGGCAAGCAGCAGCGCGATCGCGACGGCGACCGCGGCCCTGGCGGCCCTGGACGGCGCGACAGCGCCGGGCGCATCACGTACCGCATCGAGGTCGGCCGCCGCCACAAGGTCGAGCCGCGCCAGATCGTGGGAGCGATCGCCAACGAGGGCGGGCTGGACCGCAGCGACTTCGGCGCGATCAAGGTCAACTCGACCTTCTCGCTCGTCGAGCTGCCGGAGAACCTGCCTCAGCACGTGCTCGACAAGCTGTCGCGCACCCGCATCTCGGGCGAGCTCATCGCGCTCAAGCCCGACAAGGGGACGCGCGCCTACCAGTCGAACAAGAAGCGGTACAGCGACCGCAAGGGCGGCGACCACCGCCCCTCGCGTTCGCATCACGACGGCAAGGGCCCCCGCAAGCCGCGCCGGGACTACTGAGCGGAGTCCCTGGACCGCGAGCGGCCCCTGGGCCGCGGAGCGGGGCTCGGTGAGTCCCGCCGTCTGAGACGGTCGCTAGACCCTGACGCGCGAGCGGCTCCACCACAGTGACAGCCCAACTGCGGCCGTGACCAGCAGCCCGGCGGCACCGGCGAACCACGCGCCGATGTCCTGCTGCTCCTGCTGCACCGCCACGACCTCGTCGAGCCCGGTGAGGACGTCCGCGAGCTCGGACGCGTCCTCGGCCGCGAAGTACTCGCCGCCGGTGAGGTCGGCGACCTCCTGCAGGGTGGCCTCGTCGAGCGTCTGGCTGGGTCCCCCGCCTCCGCCGCTCATCGCCATGTCGCCTGAGTCGACCTGCGACGAGTCGCAGACCGCGGGCGATGCCTCGTCGGTGCCGAACCCGATCGTGTACACGCGCAGGCCTCGCGCGGCGGCCTCCTCGGCCGCGGTCACGGGCTCCACTCCTGCGGAGTTCGTGCCGTCTGTCAGGACGACGATGGTCTCGGCGGCATAGGAGTCGTCGTCCGAGTCGTCCTCGTCCTCGGTGACCTCGACGCCCGTCGAGGCGACGTCCGAGTCGACCTGCGCGATCGCGTCGATCGAGGTGAGGATCGACTGCCCGATCGCGGTGCCCCGCGACGTGGTGAGGGAGCCGATCGCGTCGATCAGCTCGTCCCGATCCGTCGTCGGCTCGGACACCAGGGAGGCGCTCGACGAGAACGCCACGATGCCGATCGCGACCGACTCGTCCTGGGACTCGACGAACTCGATCGCTGCTTCCTGGGCGGCCTCGATCCTGTTGGGGTCCACGTCGGTCGAGCACATCGAGCTCGACACGTCGATCGCGAGCATGATCGTGGCCTCGCTCGTCGCGACGTCCACCGTGGTCTGAGGGCGTGCCACCGCCGCTGACGCTGCCACGATGCCAAGCGCCAGCAGCGACGCCGGGACCCAGCGCCGAGCACGGGACTGGGTCGCGACCGCGGCGCGTACGGCCCGAACGGACGGGATCACCACGGCGTTGCGGCGACGGCGGCGACGCGTCAGCCACCACACGGCGACGAGCGCGGGCAGCAGCAGGAGCGCCGCGAGGGCGAAGGGCCAGGCGAAGGACATCAGAGCAGCCTCCCGGTCCGCACGATCGTGATCCCCGCGCCGGCGACGAGCAGCGCGAGCGCGAGCGCGGCAAGGAACGGCGTGAGCTCCCGCTCCTCCTCCTGCACGGTGACCCGCAGGTCGAGGCTCGAGGCCACGTCGTCGAGCTCGGAGACGTCGGACAGTGCGTGATAGGAGCCGCCGGTGGTCGCGGCGATCTCGGTGAGCAGCTCCTCGTCGAGCGCCGTCGACGCGGTGTAGCCGTCGACCTCGATCGTGGTGCCCTCAGTGGTGCCTACACCGACCGTCTCGACGTGGACGCCCAGCTCGGCGGCGAGCTCGGCGGCGGCGATCGCATCGGGGTCGCTCGTCTGCTCCCCGTCCGAGATGAGGACGATCGTGGCCGATCCCCAGTAGCCGAGGTCGGACGTGTCGCTCGTCTCCGTATAGTCGGCGGCCTGCGCGTCGGTGCCGTCGAGCGTGCTCGTGCCGTCGTCTGTGGTGCCGTCGTCTGTGCTGCCATCGAGCGTCACCGTCTCCCCGGTGATCGCGCTCAGCGCGGTGAGGATCGCCTGGCCGAGCGACGTGGATCCCGAGGACGAGGCGCTCGCGATCGCGGCGATCGCCTCGGTGTGGTCCTCGGACGGCAGCTGCGTGCTGAGCGCGCCGCCTGAGAAGGCCACGACTCCGACGTCCACGGACGATGCCTGCGCCTCCACGATCTCCGACGCCGCCTCCTGGGCGGCCTCGAGGCGGCTGGGCGACACGTCGTCGGCCGTCATGCTCGCCGAGGTGTCGATCGCGATCACGACCGTGCCCGCGGCACGCGGAAGCGTGATCACCGCCTGGGGGCGCGCCGAGGACACGAGCAGCAGGCCGACGCCCGCGATGAGCAGCGCCGTGGGCACCTGGGGGGCCCAGGATCGACGCGTCGGGATGCCAGCGGCGGCGAGCGCGCGTCGGCGCCGTCGCGCCAGGACCACGGCGCCGGCGGTGAGCGCGGCGACCGCGACGGCGGCCGCGAGCAGCATCCAGGGGCTGAGGAAGGTCACGCACGCCTCCACGCGGTGGAACGGACGATGCGGACGAGGACGTCGGCGAGCGAGTCGGCGGTGGAGACGGTGTGGAGGTCGACGCGCGCGGCGCGGGCGGCCTCGGCCAGCAGGGCGTCCTCGCGCGCGATCTCTGCCGCGAAGCGCGCACGGAAGCCGGGGTCGGACACGTCCACGAGCACCTGCTCCCCCGTCTCGGAGTCCTCCATGACGACGGGGCCGAGCTCGGGGAGCTCGCGCTCGAGCGGGTCGACCACGCGGATGAGCGCGACCTCGTGACGGCGCGCGAGCAGCGACAGCTCGCGCTGCCATCCGTCCTGGCCCACGAGGTCGGACACGACGATCACGAGCCCCCTGCGGCGGGCGGTGGCGGCGGCCACGCGCAGCATGCCGCGCAGGTCCGTGGGGGTTCCCGGCGTTCCGGCGGGAGCCGCGGCCCGCAGCTCGCGGGTCAGCAGCAGGGACTGGTGGCGACCGGAGCCGGGCTGGATGACTCGCAGCGCCTGGTCGTCGTACAGGAGGGCGCTGACCCTGTCGCCGGTCGAGCCCAGGAGCCGGGTGAGCGCGACCGCGATCCCGGCGAGCGCATCGTCCTTGCCTCTGCCCTCCGCGCCGAAGCGCATCGACGCCGAGCGGTCGAGGACGAGCCAAGCGGTGACCTCGCGGTCCTCGTCGTAGCGGCGCACGTGGGTCTCGTCGAGTCGCGCGGTCACCGCCCAGTCGATGCGACGGGCCTCGTCGCCATCCGCGTACGGTCGCACGTCGGCGACGTCCATGCCGCTGCCACGCTGGGACGTCCGGTGTCCTCCCTGGAGCCGGCCGTCCACGCGGTGGAGCAGCCTCCACTCGAGGCCTGTCAGGAGCCGCTCGGGGACATCGGTGGGCATCGTCACCGACCGGCAGTCGCGGGCGCGGGCTGCGGAGCGGGCACGGCGGTCATGACGCGGGACACGATCGTGTCCGCCGAGACGTCGTCGGCCATGGCCTCGTAGCTGAGGACGATGCGGTGGCGCAGCACGTCGGGAGCGAGGTCACGGATGTCCTGGGGCAGCACGTAGTCGCGGCCCCTGAGAAGCGCGAGCGCGCGACCAGCGAGGGCCAGGTTGATCGACGCGCGCGGGCTCGCGCCGTAGGTGACGTACTGGTCCAGCTCGGGCAGCCCCGCGGCGGCCGGGAACCGGGTCGCGTGGGACAGGCGCACGGCGTACTCCATCAGCGACGGGTCTACGTAGACCCGCTCGGTGGCGGCCTGGAGCGCGAGCAGCCGCTCGGGGTCGAGGACCTGCTCGGGACCGGGCCCCTTGGCGATGGCGCGGTCCACGACCGCGAACTCCTCGGTCGGGGTCGGGTAGCCGACCACGACCTTCATCATGAAGCGGTCCATCTGCGCCTCGGGCAGCGGGTACGTGCCCTCGGACTCGATCGGGTTCTGCGTCGCCATGACCAGGAACGGGTTCGGCACCTTGTGCGTCTCGCGGCCGATCGTGACCTGGCGCTCCTGCATGACCTCGAGCAGCGCGCTCTGCACCTTGGCGGGTGCGCGGTTGATCTCGTCGGCGAGCAGGAGGTTCGCGAACACGGGGCCGAGGCTCGTGACGAACTCGCCCGTGCCCTGGTGGAAGATCCTGGTGCCGACCAGGTCCGCGGGGACCAGGTCGGGCGTGAACTGGATGCGCTGGAAGGTGCCGCCTGTCGCGGTGGCCAGCGAGTTCACGGTGAGGGTCTTCGCGAGTCCAGGCACGCCCTCGACGAGCACGTGGCCGCGCGCGAGCAGCGCCACGAGCAGCCGCTCGAGCAGGTGATCCTGTCCGACGATCGTCTTCTTGACCTCGTAGAGCACCTGCTCCAGCTGGGCGGCGGGGGTCTCTTCCATGGCGGTCCTCTCGGGATGGTGCGGGTCGTACGTCATTGCTGGGGTCCTCCGTCTCCCTCTCCCCCGTCGCCGGCCAGGGCCGTGCCGACGGGCACTGCCAGGCCGATGCCGGAGAAGCCCTCGTCGTCGTCGGCCGTGAGCAGCGCGACGACGATGCCGACGACCTGCCCGTCCTCGTTGACGAGCGGGCCGCCCGCACTGCCGGGGTTCACGGCCGCGTCGAACTGGATCAGCCCCGACGCGGTGAGATCGGCGATGTCGACGTCGCGGTCCAGGCCCGACACGACCCCTGAGGACACCGACCATTCGAGCCCGAGGGGGTTGCCGATCGCGATCACCGAGTCGCCGATGGAGGCCGAGCCGCCGATGGTGGCGGGGACGAGCACGGACGGGAGGGCGTCGGGCGTGAGCGTCGCGGTGCCGGACTCCGTGTCGGCGTCAGCGATCGAGGCCGAGGCGGTCGTGCCGTCGTAGAAGGTGAGGGTGATCTCGTCGGCGTCCTCCACGAGGCTCAGCGCGGTGAGGATCGATCCGTCCTCGTTGACGACCACGCCGGCTCCTGTCGCGGTGGAGGTCTCGAGGACGACGACCGAGGGCGCGACGGTCTCGTAGATGTCCTGGGTGGTCACCGAGTCCGCCTGCGCCGAAGCGCTCGCGGTCGCAGAGGCCGTGGGCTCCGCCGCGGCGGACGCCGAGGCCCACCTGGCGGTGAACGCGGACACCGCGACGACGGCGACGAGCGCGACCACGCCGATGGCCGACCAGAGCAGCGCTCGGCGGCGGGGCGCACGGGTGTCGGGCACGGGATCCATGCCGAGCACGCTAGGGCCCGTAACTAAGAAATCACTGAGAAAGGCCACCAAGGTGGCTGGGGCAGCGCGCGGACGGGCCCCGTGGCCGCTACAGGGCCGCGCGCACGTCCCGTCCCTTGAGGGGCTTGCCGAACAACGGCGCGAGCAGGCACACGTCGCCCACGCCCACGCCGACGAAGACGGTTCCGACAGCGGCCAGGGCCCATCCGGCGCCGCCGGTCGCCACGCCGGCGCCGATCAATGCGAGGCCGATGACACCGCGCGTCCAGCGCCCCGCCGTCGAGCTCATGAAGCTCACCATGATGCGCCATCCTTCCGGGGCGGGCGGGCGCCCGCCTTCCTCAAGGCGACCATACCCCCGGGGGGATACATCTCGCGAGGTGTGACGGCGGGCTCAGGCCTGGACGGCCGCGAGATCGAACGCCTCGGGGCCGAGCGACGGCGGCGCGGAGGTCCCGAGGACCCACTCGAGGGCCCAGGGCAACGGCCCGTGGCCGTCGGCGGGGTTGAGATGCCCCGCCCCGGGGAGCTCGTGCACATCGGCGCGCCACCCACGCGTGAGCGACGCGAGGCTCTGCGTCCGGTGCGGGTCGGACTCGCGTCCGATGACGGTGACCGCGCCGGCACCCGCGGCGGCGCCCACGCCCATCACGTCGTCGTCGCAGCGGAAGGAGGACACGGCGTCGACCAGCTCATGCGGAGTGGGAGGCGCGACGAGCAGCACGCGACTCACCTTGAGATGGTCGGGCAGGTCGGCGCCCATGAGGCACCACAGCACGGTGCCGAGCGAGTGCGCGACGACGACGCGATCGCCGTCCCCCAGCATCTCGAGCTCCTGAAGCGCGACCTGACGCCATGCATCGAGGTCGGGAGCGGCGCACTGCGGAAGGAGCGGGAACTGCACGGGCACCCCACGGGACCGCAGGGACTCGCCGAGCGGCCAGAGCCAGTGCGCGGAGTTGCGCGGGGACATGCCGTGCAGGAGCAGGACTCGTGTCTGGGTCACCGGGGAGCCTTTCGTCGTCGGGGATCACGCACCCGACGGGGCTCCGGCATCATCGGCGGGCGACGAGCGCGCCCTCCCTCAACGGTATACCCACCCCCGCATGAGCGGCGCCACGCCGGCTACGACTCGACGACGGCTTCCGCAGGAAGGCCGAAGGCGAGCGCCACCCCGAGCACCGCGATGGTCGTCGCCAGCGCGAGCTTGACCACGAGTCGCACCATCCCGCACCTCCGGGAATCAGGTCCAGCGCGCACGCCCGACAGTGGACGTGTCAACGGACACGTGATCCCACGGTAGATCCGCACGGGACCGGTCGCAACGCGGTGAGGCGCGTCCGCTCGCGCGAGGACCCCCACTCCGCGGCGGCCGAGAGGAGAGCACGGCCGCCGCGGCGCGCGTCAGGCCTGAGCCTGGTCGATGTGGGACGGGACGGTCAGCGCGACCTTCCCCAGGGTGCCGCCGTCGGTGGCGGCGATGCTGACGCCGGTCATGTAGGTGGCATCGTCGGACGACAGGAACAGCACGAGGCCGACCGTGTCGTCGAGGTTCGGGGCGCGGTCCAGCTTGAGCGGGATCTCGGTGGCCGTCTTGTCCCAGCCGCCGGCGGCCTGCTCGTGCGAGTCCTTCGAGCTCTCGCCCGTGATGAAGCCGGTCGACATGCCGTGGGCCGGGCACACGGCGTTGACGCGGATGCCGAGACGTCCAGCCGACAGCGCCGCTGCCTTGACGAAGCCGTTGACGCCGTGCTTGGCGGCCGTGTAGCCGGTCCAGCCGGGGTAGGCGGAGATGCCGGCCGCCGAGCTGCAGATCACGACCGAGCCCTTGCCCGCGGGCTTCATGACGCGCACCGCGTGCTTCGTGGACAGGAACGCTCCCGTGAGGTTGACCGCGATATTGCGGTTCCACGCGTCGAGATCCATCTCCTCGAGCGGCACGAAGCCGAAGCCCGGCTCGGGGATGCCGGCGTTCGCGTACATCACGTCGAGCTTGCCGTACTCGGCGACCGTGCGGTCGACCATCGCGGCGACCGAGGGCTCGTCGGAGATGTCGCACGCGATCGCCATCGCCGTGCCGCCCGCGGCGATGACCTCGTCCGCGACGGCCTGGGCGCGGTCCTCGCCGATGTCGGCGACGACGACCTTGGCGCCTTCCTTCGCGTACCTGAGCACCGCGGCGCGGCCGAGGCCGGAGCCACCGCCGGTCACGATCACCACTGCGTCCTGAAACCTCATGACAACCTCCAAGGGTCGACGCGTCAGCGCTGTCGCGCTTCCGCGGAGCCGAGCATGCGGGGACTTCTGTGTCCGCCGTCGGGGGTGCCGGCTCGCGACCACTTTACTTAACCTGGTTAAGCACTTTGACGGGACGGAGGTCCCGACGCTCACTGATCCTGCGCGTACTCCTGCAGGCCGGCGGCGAAGCGCCCCAGGAGCGCGGCGAACTGCTTCCTCTCCTCGAGGCTCCACGACGCCATGATCCGGCGCGTCATGCGATCGCCCTCATCCATGAGCAGGGCCGCTCGCTGCTGCCCCGCGTCCGTGAGCGCTGCCACCCTCGCACGTCCGTCGTCGGGATCGACGACCTGCTCCACGAGGCCTCGCTCCCTGAGGCGCGCGAGGGCCTTGGTCATGGCGGCGGCCGTCACCTCGACCTGCTGAGCAAGCTCCCCCGGCCGCGTCGGCCCGCTCTCGTCGAGCTCCCACAGCACCCGCGCCTCTGTCGCTCCGACGCCCGCCTCCGCGCGACCGACGAATCGCTCGCGGAACCGCGTCGACATGAACAGCGCAAGATACCTGCGCTCGGCGAGCGCGACCTCGCGCACCAGCGCATCGTCCACATCCTCCACGGCCATGGCACGACAGTACCGACCACGATCTCTGCGAGGGATCTCCCCCCTTCCTTGGCGATTCCTGAGTAGGCGCTTCTAGCGTCGACGACCATGAAGACCAGACCCCGCAGGCCCCACCGCGTGCGCCGAGCCATTATCGCGGGCTCGGCCGCGCTCGCCCTGACCCTCGGCGGCACCACCGCCTGGGCGCTCAACCGCTTCGTGATCGACCACGTCGAGATCGCCAGCGCCTCCGAGTACGAGGCCTCAGTGCTCGGCACGAGCGACGACAGCGACACGGCGACCACGGACGACTCCTCTTCGTCGGACGACACGACGACCACGTCGGACACGTCCGACGACGACTCCCCCGAGGTCACGATCTCCACCTACACGTACGGCGAGGGGGACGATGCGGCGACGTACTACGTCGCGGACGTGACCTTCGACGACATCACGCAGCTCCAGTCGGCCTTCGCGAACGACGAGTACGGCACCAACATCGTCGAGTACCCCTCGGACATCGCGGACGATGTCGGCGCGCTGTTCGCGATCAACGGCGACTACTACGGCTTCCGTGACACCGGGATCGAGATCCGCAACGGCGTGATCTATCGCGACGAGGGTGCGAGGACCGGAGCCGTGATCTACGAGGACGGCACCATGGACGTGTACGACGAGACGACGACCACGGCGCAGGACCTCCTGGACGACGGCGCGTGGCTCACGCTGTCCTTCGGGCCCGCCCTGGTGGACGACGGGGAGATCGTCTCCGATCTCGACTCGTACGAGGTCGACACCAACATCGGCAACCACTCGATCCAGGGCGACCAGCCCCGCACCGCGATCGGCATGATCTCCGCCAACCACTACGTCTTCGTCGTCGTCGACGGACGCTCCGACGACAGCGCAGGCGTCACGCTGGACGAGCTCGCCGAGATCATGCAGGACCTCGGCGCCACCGAGGCCTACAACCTCGACGGAGGCGGCTCGTCGACGATGGTCTACGACGACGAGGTCGTCAACTACCCCGGCGGCTCGGGCAACGAGCGCGGCACCTCCGACATCCTCTGGTTCGGCTGACATGTGGGTTCTCATCCCGGCCTACGAGCCCGACGAGCGCCTCATCGATCTCGTCCGCGAGCTCGCGCCCGCGGCCCCCGTGCTGCTCGTGGACGACGGCTCCGGACCCTCGTACGGCGAGGTCTTCACCGTCGCCGAGGGCTACGGCGCCACCGTCCTGCGCCATCGCGTCAACCGCGGCAAGGCCGCGGCCCTACGCACCGGCCTCGCCTGGCTACTTGATCACTCGGCGAAGGTCGACGTGGTCTGCGCCGACGCCGATGGCCAGCATCGCCCTGCCGACATCATGCGGGTCGCCGCCGAGGTGAACCGACGTCGGAACGCCGCCGAGCCTCCCGCGGTCGTGCTCGGCGCGCGAGCCTTCGACGGCGACGTGCCGTGGCGCTCTCGCGTGGGCAATCGCGCGACGAGCGCGCTCGTGGCCGCCGCGTCGGGCGCCACGCTCGCCGACACCCAGACCGGCCTGCGGGCCTATCCCGCCGAGCTCGTCCCCTGGGTGCTCGGGGTCAAGGGCGAGCGATTCTCCTACGAGCTGCGCGTGCTGCTCGAGGCGGCGAGGGCGGGCATCCCGCTCATCGAGGTGCCGATCGCGACCGTCTACCTCGACGGCAACAGCTCCTCGCACTTCCGTCCCGTGCGCGACTCCGCGCTCGTCCTGTGGCCGCTCGCGGCGTTCGCCGCATCCTCGCTCGCCGCCTTCGCGCTCGACACCGGCCTGCTGCTCGCCCTGACCGCGCTCGGGCTGACCCTCGGGCCCGCTCTGATCGCGGCGCGTGTGTCGAGCGGTCTCGTGAACTTCGCGCTCAACCGCCGCGCGGTCTTCCGTTCCGAGGGTCGTCCGCTGCCCCAGCTGGCACGTTACGTGCTGCTCGCGGCCGCGGTCCTCGCCGCCGGCTACGCCTCGTTGTCGGTGCTCACGTGGGCGGGACTGCCGCTCCTCGCGGCCAAGGTGATCACGGACGGCGGACTCTGGCTCGCCTCATTCGGACTTCAGCGCGCCTTCGTCTTCGCGCCCCGCCAGGACAGCGGGAAGCCGGTGCCCTCCGGTCGTCCGCGAGAGCGCGAGATCAGAACGCGGTAGCCACGCCTCGCCTCCCCGAACTGGGGAGATGAGCGCAGACGACCGCGGACAGGAGAGCGCCCCTGGCCACCCGGGACCTCTGTCCCGGGTGGCACACCCCCCTGGGCATAGCGTGGACATGTGGACGTCACCGACGACGTTCCCCCGCGGCCCGCGTGGTCGCGCCGTCGCCGGGCGTCCCCAGGGACGGACGCATGAGGCAGGTCAGAATTCACGGTCGCGGCGGGCAAGGTGTCGTCACCGCCGCGGAGATGCTCGCCAGGGCGGGATTCCTCGCCGGCCACGAGGCGCAGGCCATCCCCTCCTTCGGATCGGAGCGCACGGGAGCACCCGTCGTCGCCTACTGCAGGTTCGCCGACGCTCCCCTGCGCACGCGCGAACCCGTCCTTCATCCCGACGTCGTGCTCGTCCAGGACCCGACGCTGCTCGGCCCCGCGCAGCCGTTCTCGGGGCTCGCCACGCACGGCCTGGTGATCGTCAACACCAACGCCGACGCTCCGACCGTCAGGGCCGAGGCCGGCGTCGACGACGCGAACGCGACCGTGATCACGATCCCCGCCATGTCGATCACCATGACGCACCTCGGCAAGCCCAAGCCGGCCGCCGCCATGCTCGCCGCATACGCCGCGGCCACCGACGACATCACGCTGGATGCCGTGAAGCAGGTCTTCCGCGACCGCTTCCCCGGCAGGGTCGGCGAGGCCAACGCGCTCGCGGCCGACGAGGCGTTCGCCTACGTCCGCGCGGAGCTCGCGGGCTCAGGCGGCGGAGGCGGGCTCGCAGCCGCGGCGACGAGGGGAGACTGACATGCGCGAGGTGCTCGAAGGCTCCCAGGCGGTCGCGAGGACCGTCGCTCGCTGCCGGCCCGGCGTCGTGTGCGCCTACCCGATCTCTCCCCAGACCCACATCGTCGAGGCGCTGTCCGTCATGGCTCGCACGGGCGAGCTCGCGGACTGCGAGTACGTCAACGTCGAGTCGGAGTTCTCCGCGATGTCGGTGTCGATCGGCTCATCGGCCGCGGGCTCACGCACCTACACCGCGACCGCCTCGCAAGGCCTGCTGTACATGACCGAGGCGGTGTTCAACGCGGCCGGCATGGGCCTGCCGATCGTCATGACCGTCGCGAACCGCGCGATCGGCGCACCCATCAACATCTGGAACGATCAGTCCGACGCGCTGGCGCTGCGCGACTCGGGGTGGCTTCAGCTGTACGCGGCCGACAACCAGGAGGCGGCTGACCTCCACGTCATCGCGTTCGCGGTCGCGGAGGAGCTCGGGATGCCCGCGATGGTGTGCATGGACGGATTCGTGCTCACCCACGCCTCTGACGTCGTGGAGCTCGCCGAGGCCGATGAGATCGACGCGTTCCTGCCGCCGTACCGCCCGCAGCAGGTGCTCGACGTCGAGCACCCCACGACGATCGGCACGATGGCCGGACCGGAGTCGTTCACCGAGACCAAGTACCTCCAGCACCTGCGCTTCCTCGACGCGACCGAGGTCATCGAGCGCTGGTCGCTGAAGTTCAGGGAGGCCTTCGGACGCGAAGCCGGCTGCCTCGTCTCCCGTTATGACCCCGACACGCTCGAGCGCGACCACGCAGCGCCGCCGGCCGCGGCCGAGGACATCGCCGTGATCGGGATGGGATCGGTGATCGGGACCCTCCAGGCCGCGCTCGCGCCGATGCAGGCTGAAGGCGACCACGTGCGGCTCATCGGGATCCAGTCGTTCCGCCCGTTCCCCGAGAAGGCGCTGCGCGAGGCGCTCGGCGACTGCCGGGACGTGCTGGTCATCGACCGCGCGCTCGAGCTCGGCGCCGGCGGCGTGCTCACCGGCAACGTCGGGCGCGCGCTCGCGGGCACGCGCTCGCGCATCCACTCGGTGATCGCGGGGCTCGGCGGGCGTCCCATCCTCGAGGCCTCCCTCAGGGACGTGATCAGGCGCACCCGCGCGGGCGACGTCGGCAGGCTCGAGTTCCTCGACCTCAAGGAGGGTGGCGTTCCCGTGCCCCCCGTCGGCGCGACGGAGGTGGCGCGATGACCACGGTGCACATCCCGTTCCTGCAGACCGGCACGCTCGCGGTCGGCGGTCGGCTGCTCGGCGAGGACGACCGGTCCGTGCAGTCCCACGCCGACCGCCCGTCGTCCCTGACCAAGGGCCACCGCGCCTGTCAGGGCTGCGCCGAGGCGCTCGCCGCGAGGTGGGTCATGGACACCGCGGTGGAGGCGGCCGACGAGAAGCTCATCGTCGCCAACGCGACCGGCTGCCTCGAGGTCTTCTCGACGCTCTACCCCGAGAGCGCGTGGAAGCCGCCGTGGATCCACTCGCTGTTCGCCAACGCCGCGGCCGTCGCGACGGGCATCGCAGCCTCACTGCACGCGCAGGGACGCGACGACATCCGCGTGCTCGCCCAGGGCGGCGACGGCGGCACGGTGGACATCGGCCTCGCGGCGGTGTCCGGGATGTTCGAGCGCAACGACGACGTCCTCTACGTCTGCTACGACAACCAGGGGTACATGAACACCGGCGTGCAGCGCTCGTCGGCGACTCCGGCGTCGGCCAGGACGGCGACCACCCCCGCGGTCGGACGCCAGCCCGGCGCGCCCCAGGGCCAGGGCAAGTCGATGCCCAAGATCGCGATGGCCCACGAGATCCCCTACGTCGCGACCGCGACCGTCGCGGACCTCAGGGACCTCGAGGCCAAGGTCCGCACCGCGATGTCCATCCACGGCGCCCGCTATCTGCACGTGCTCGTGCCGTGCCCCCTCGGCTGGGGAGCCTCCTCCGCGGAGTCCATCAAGCTCTCGCGGGCCGCGGTCCAGTCCGGGATCTTCCCGGTGATCGAGGCCCGCGCGGGCGAGCTCACCGACGTCCAGCCGATACGGCAGCGGATGGACGTCGAGGAGTACCTGAGGCCCCAGGCGCGCTTCGCGCACCTGTTCAAGCCCGGCGGCGAGGACGCCCTCGAGCGCTGGCGAGCGATGGCCGACGCGAACATCCGCCGCTACGACCTGATGGGAGAGCGCTCATGACCGGTCACGACGCACCTCCGACCCACGGCCTGTCCACGGGACCCGCGACGTCCCTCGCGTATCACACGGGCACGTGGCGCACCGAGCGTCCCGTGTACGTCGAGCTGCAGCCGCCGTGCTCGCTCGCGTGCCCGTCGGGCGAGGACATCCGCGGCTGGCTCGGGTCGACCCAGGAGGGCGACGCGGGCTTCGAGACCGCGTGGCGCCGCATCGTCTCCGCCAACCCTCTGCCGGCCGTGATGGGACGCATCTGTTACCACCCGTGCCAGAGCTCGTGCAATCGAGGACAGCTGGACGAGGAGGTCGGCATCAACGCCGTGGAGCGGTTCCTCGGCGACACCGCGCTCGCGAAGGGCTGGGCGCTGCCCACTCCCGGCCCGGCCACCGGGCGCAGGGTCCTCGTGATCGGCTCGGGTCCCGCGGGCCTGTCCGCCGCGTATCACCTGCGTCAGCACGGCCATGAGGTCGTGATCCGCGAGGCCGCCGCCGAGCCTGGCGGCATGATGCGCTACGGCATCCCCGCGTACCGGCTTCCGCGCGACGTGCTCGCGAAGGAGATCCGCCGGATCCAGGACACGGGCGTCGCGATCGAATGCGATGCACCGGTCACGGACCTCGACGCCGCGCAGTCCGAGTTCGACGCGGTCGTGCTCACGATGGGCGCCGGCGTCGCGCACCACGTGGATATCCCCGCGGGAGCGGCCTCGAAGATCGTCGACGCGATCGACGTGCTGCACGACGTCGCAGCGGGCAAGCCCCCGCTCGTCGGCCGCCGCGTCGCCGTCTACGGCGGCGGCAACACCGCGATGGACGCCGCCCGCACCGCGCGCCGCCTCGGCGCGCAGGACGCCGTCGTCGTCTACCGCCGCACCCGGGAGCAGATGCCCGCGCATCCGACCGAGCTCGAGGACGCGATCGGCGAGGGCGTGCGCGTGCAGTGGCTGTCCACGATCTCGCAGGTCGAGGGCCCGACGATCACGATCGAGAGGATGGAGCTCGACGACGAGGGACGTCCGCACGGCACCGGCGAGTTCGAGGAGCTCGACGCCGACACCGTGATGCTCGCGGTGGGCCAGGACGCCGACCTGACCCTCCTCGACGGAGTCGATGACGTGACCGTCGCGGACGGCGTGGTGCAGGTCGACCCCGGCACCCTCATGACGGGACGGGACGGCGTGTTCGCCGCCGGCGACGTCTCCCCCGGGTCGCGCACCGCGACCTACGCGATCGGGCGCGGCTCCCGAGCCGCCCAGGCGGTCACCGCGTACCTCGCGAGCCGGCCGGTCCCGCTCGAGCCGCCGGTGCGTGAGGCCACCTACGACCGGCTCAACCCCTGGTACTACTCCGATGCCCCCAAGCAGCATCGCACCGAGCTCGAGGCCGCGCGGCGCGTCACGGGCTTCGAGGAGGTGCTCTCGGGCCTCGACGCGGAGCACGCGGTCTTCGAGGCGCGGCGCTGCATGTCATGCGGCTCGTGCTTCGAGTGCGACAACTGCTTCGGCATGTGCCCCGACGACGCGATCAAGAAGCTCGGCCCCGGCCAGGGCTTCGCGATCGACTACGACTACTGCAAGGGCTGCGGCATCTGCGCGTCGGAGTGCCCGGCGGGCTCGATCGACATGATCCCGGAGGTGCGCTGAGCGATCCGAGACCAGCAGCGCGGCTAGGGTGAGGGCATGCCGCAGCCCGAGCCCCCCATGATCCGCGTCGTCGGCGTCGTCATGAGGGACGATGCGGGACGCATCCTCACGGTGCGCAAGCGCGGCACCTCGCGCTTCATGCTCGTGGGCGGCAAGCCCGAGCCGGGAGAGACGCCCGAGGCCGCCGCGGTGCGCGAGGCCGCCGAGGAGATCCGCGCGGCCCTCGACCCCGATGCTCTCAGCCTGCTGGGACACTTCCGCGCGCCCGCCGCGAACGAGCCCGATCACGTCATCGAGTCCACGGTCTTCACGCATCCCCTGGTCGCTCACGACGAGCCGGCGGCGGAGATCGAGGAGCTGCGCTGGCTCGATCCCGCGAGTCCCCTGCCGGGCGACCTCGCTCCCCTGCTCGTCGGCTACGTTCTCCCCGCGCTCGCGGCGGAATAGGGGCACACTGGCGAGAGAGCCACGATGCTGAGGCTCGCCCTGAGGAGGCACGCCATGCGCTATCTGATCTCGGTCATCGACACGGCGACCGCATCGGCCACGCCCCAGGAGATGGCGGCGATCGAGCTCTTCAACGAGCGGCTCCAGGATGAGGGCTGGTGGGTGCTCGCCGCCGGGCTCGCGTCGCCGTCGCACTCCCGCGTGATCGACGCGCGAGGCGCGTCCCCCGCCCTCACCGAGGGCCCGCTCACCCAGGAGCCCGAGTACCAGTCGGGCCTGTGGATCGTCTCGGTCCCGGACGATGCGACCGCGGTCGCCTTGGCGACGGACGCCTCGCGCGCGTGTCACCGCCGGGTCGAGCTGCGCGAGTTCCTCGGCGGCTGACCGAGTCAGCGCGTGCCGCTTTCGCTCCTGCCCTGCGTCGTCCCAGGCTGAGGCGTAGTTTCGAACTGTGCGCCGAGACACGGCGCCTCCCCTGCGGGAGCCCATGAGAGGTGCCACCGCAATGTCCGTACGCGACGACCACCGCACCGATGCGACATCGGAGAACGAGCCCCTGGGATTCACCAACGACTACGACGACTTCGCCGCGCCGTGGTTCACGCTGCCGGAGGGCAGCATGCCCCCGGACATGGCGTATCAGATCGTGCACGACGAGGCGATGCTCGACGGCAACGCGCGCCTGAACCTCGCGACGTTCGTCGGGACGTGGATGGACGAGCAGGCGAACCGGCTCTATGCCGAGACGTTCGACAAGAACATGATCGACAAGGACGAGTATCCGAAGACCGCGGAGATCGAGACGCGCTGCTGGCGCATCCTCGCGGACCTGTGGAACGCGCCGGATCCCGCGGCGACGATCGGCACCTCGACGGTGGGCTCGTCGGAGGCGGCCATGCTCGCGGGCCTCGCGCTCATGCGCCGCTGGCGGCTGCGCAGGCGTGCCGCGGGGCAGCCCACCGACCGACCGAACCTGGTGATGAGCGCCGCGGTGCAGGTGTGCTGGGAGAAGTTCTGCAACTACTGGGACATCGAGACGCGCCTCGTGCCGGTCTCCGAGGAGCACCCCGCATTCGACGGCGACGACCTCGAGTCGTACGTCGATGAGAACACGATCGGCGTCGTCGCGATCATGGGTGTCACCTACACCGGGGTGTACGAGCCCGTGCAGCGCATCTCGGACGCGCTGGACCGCATCCAGGAGGCGACGGGGCTCGATATCCCGATCCACGTCGACGGCGCGTCCGGCGCGATGGTCGCTCCGTTCGTCCAGCCCGAGATCGTGTGGGACTTCCGGCTGGACCGGGTGGTCTCCATCAACACGTCGGGCCACAAGTACGGACTCGTGTACCCGGGGCTCGGGTGGGTGGTGTGGCGCACGGAGGAGCACCTCCCCGAGGACATGATCTTCAGGGTGAACTACCTGGGCGGCGACATGCCGACGCTCGCGCTCAACTTCTCGCGGCCCGGGGCCCAGGTGCTGCTCCAGTACTACCTGTTCCTGCGCCTGGGCCGGGCCGGCTACGCGGAGGTCCATGGACACACGCGCGAGGTCGCGCTGTACGCCTCCTCCGAGATCGCGAGCATGGGGCCCTTCGAGCTGGTGGCCGACGGCAGCGACATCCCCGTGATCGCGTGGCGGCTCAAGGAGGACCCGGACCGCAACTGGAACCTCTACCACCTCTCGGATCGGCTCCGGGGCCGCGGCTGGCAGGTGCCCGCCTATCCCCTGCCCGAGGGACTCGAGCACATCACGGTGCAGCGCATCGTCCTGCGCCGGGGCAGGCGCGCGCTCGCGCGCGACTTCCTCGAGGACTTCCGCCAGTGCGTCGCCTATCTCGAGGGGCTCGACGGCCCGATCCCGGTCGAGCGCGAGGGGTCGGCCTTCCACCACTGAGCCGAGCTCAGGCCACCACGCGCTCCGCCGTGGCGGCCGGACGCACCAGCAGGGCGGCACCCAGGAAGCACAGGGCGCCGAGGAAGGTGCCGAGGTTCGCCCAGAACAGGCTCACGAAGGTGTCCGTCGTCGGCACGACGTAGGCGCCGACCGCGGACGCGCCGAAGGCGACCGAGCCCACCATGTTCAGCCACGCGGCCTCCGGGGTGCGTGCCTGAAGGTGCCACAGCTCGTGGCGCCGGCGAGCCGCCGCCAGCGCCAGGGAGCCGGAGACGAGGAAGGCGACCGAGCCCCAGGCGTCCGAGCGCCATCCGATGCCGAGCGCATCCGGGTGACGGATGGCCGCGAGCAGCGCGGCGAGCGTGCTGACGTTGAAGAGCACGGTGCCGAGGGACTGGACGGCCGCCGCCCACCAGTCGTAGAGGTCACCTGCCGTCGCGCCCGGCCGAGGCGGACGCCTGCCGCTCAGCAGCAGCTGGATCCCTCCCGCCATGGTGAAGAGCAGCGAGCCGACGAAGAATGTGGTGGCGGTCCCGACGGCCCCGATCGACTCGGCGTACCACGGCAGCGCCCCGACGGCGAAGCACAGGGAGCCGAGCGCGAAGCCCCATGCCTCTGCCCTCAGCCTGACGTATCTGCGCGGGGAGACCCGTTCGCGACCGCCCATGCTCTGAGCGTACGCATCGGAGGACCGCCGGGCAGGCTGAGCCGGCATCAGTCCTCCCAGTAGTCCTCCATGAGCTCGCTCGCCCACGCGGGCTGCCGTACCTCGCCGCGCGGCCCGAAGCCCTCGATGTAGGGCTTGAGGTCGAGCACGGGCGTGCCGTCGATCGCGTCGAGTCCCGCGACCTTCACCGTGAGCCCGTCGACCGAGAGCACGCGGACGATCGTCGCGCCGATGGGGTTCGGGCGGCTCTTGCTGCGCTGCGCGAACACCCCGAGCAGCGGCCAGTCCGCGCGTCCACGCGGTCGGCGCGCTCCCGTCTCCGCCTGCTCGGGCGAGGCCTGGTGGAAGTGGAAGATCACCTCGATGTGGCTGAACTCCTCGAGGCCCGCGAGCGAGTCGGCCGTCACCACCCCGGGGTCCAGGTGGATGGTCGCCGTCTCCCTGTCCCAGTGGTCGTGCTCGAGTCCCGAGCGCGTGCATGACACGTGGCCGATCGGGGTGAAGGTGACGCTCATGCCCCGATGATCCCGCCACGGCGTCGCCGGCGCCAGAGGAGGAGGTCACCCCTGCCAGTAGTCCTCCATGAGCTCGCTCGCCCACGCCGGCTGCCTCACGTCGCCCCGCGGCCCGAACTCGACCATGTACGGCTTGACGTCGAGCACCGGGGTGCCATCGATCGCGTCGAGGCCGCTCAGCTTCAGCGTCAGCCCCTCCACGCCGACCACCCGAGCGATCGTCGCGCCGATGCGGTTCGGGCGGTTCTTGCCTCGCTGCGCGAGGATGCCGACCCGCGGCCAGTCGGGATTGCTGCGAGGACGTCTCGCCTCGCGTTCGATCTTCTCGGGACGCACCCGGTCGAGGTGGAAGATGACCTCGACGTGGCTGAAGTCCTCGAGGCCGACGAGGGCTTCGGGGCCCACCTGCTCGGGGTCGAAGGTGATGGCAGACGACTCGGCGTCCCAGCCGTCGTCCCCCGGCGCGGTGCGGGTGGACGTAACGCGCCCGATCGGCACGATCTCGATGCTCATGCCACCGATCCTGCCACCGCAGCCCCTGCATGGGGCGCGGCCTCCGCGCGAGGTCTGACCCGATTCCCCGCGAACTCTCAGATACGAGGACCAGGATGGACTCAGGTCCCCACGACCGCGCGGGAGCGTTCCACATGATCAGATCCAGGATCGGCATGGTCTGGTGGGCACTGCTCGCCCTCGCGCTCGTGCTGCTCGTCACCGGCTGCTCCGGCGACAGCGGCGAGTCTGCGACCACCGCGGCGACCACCACTGCGACCTCCGACGACGCGTCGGCCCGCCCCACGACGACCTCGGCCGACGGCGCGCAGTTCACGTCGGGCAGCTACACGACCACGATCGGCAACACGGAGGTCACGTACCAGGCCGCCTATCTGATCGACGGGATCGACGTGGAGCTCGACGGCGGCGACTACGTGTCGACCTCGGACGACGAGGTCGTCTTCCTCGTGGTCAACGGGGGCAGCCTCACGCTCACGAACGCGACCGTCGACAAGTCCGGCGACGCGTCGACGAGCGACTCGACCCGCACGTCCGATGTCTCGGACGACTACAACTTCTACGGTCTCAACTCGGCCATCGTCGTCGTCGGCGACGGCAGCTCCGCGACCATCGACGGCACGACCATCACGACCTCATCGGAGGGCTCCAACGCGATCGTCGCCACCGATAGCGGCACCGCGGACGTCACGAACGTCGACATCAGCACCACGGGGAGCTCGGCACGTGGCCTCCACGCCACCTACGGCGGCAGCATCACCGGCGCGGACCTCACGATCGCGACGCAGGGGGACCACTGCGCCGACGTCGCGACGGACCGTGGAGGCGGCACCGTGACCGTGACGGGCACCAACACGTTCACGACGGAGGGCGACGGCAGCCCGCTCGTGTACTCCACCGGCGACATCTCGGTCTCCGGCGTGACGGGCACCGCGTCGGCCTCGGAGATCGTCGTGGTTGAGGGCAAGAACTCGGCTTCGATCACGGACTCCGACGTGAGCGCGAGCGGCGACCACGCCGCGATGATCTACCAGTCGATGTCGGGAGACGCCGCGGACAGCGACGCCGCGACATCCGTCGGCGCGGTCACGTTCACCGACTCGGCGATCGCTTTCGACGGCAGCGGCGCGGTGCTCTACTTCACCAACACCACCGCCGACCTGACGATCGAGAACACCACGATCGAGCACGCGGTCTCGCTGCTGGCGTCTGCCGCGGAGGATGACTGGGGCACCTCCGGGTCGAACGGCGCGACCGTCACGCTCACCGTGTCGGGAGGCTCCTACACCGGGAGCATCGAGGCCGGGGACTCCTCGTCCATCGCGGTCACGCTCCTGGACGATGCGGTGGTCGACGGCACCACGGTGGGCGACGTCACGGTCTCGGAGGGGTGATCTGGGGCCGGGCTCCGAGGTCGACCACCCAGGCGTTGAGCGTCATGACGACTCCGCGATAGTCGTCAACGATCGTGCCTCGGTGAGCGAGGCCCGCCTTGCGGCACACCGCGTTCGAGGCGACGTTGTCCACGTTCGGGCAGGCCATGAGGATCCCGCTGAGACCGCGATGACGGGCCTCCTCGATCATGAGCCCGAGCGCCGCGGTCGCCACGCCCATGCGCTGGAACTCCGGGAGCACCGCCCACCCGGTCTCGAAGCACTCCGCGCCCTTCCACTGCGACTGCCACCACCCGATCGAGCCGAGTGCCGCATCGTCCTGGAGCCTGCGGACGGTGAACATGCGGGGCTGGTCCGTGTCCCAGCCCCGCACGTACTGCTCGTGGCGCCTGCGGACCCTGGCAGCGGTCTCGGGCCCCGCGAGGTGGACCGTCATCGCGTGCGTGTTCACCGCCTCGAGCACGGGCAGGTCCGCGTCGGTCCACAGACGCAGCCGCACGTTCACCAGGCCTGCTTCTCCTCGTCGGTGAACAGCCCGGCCCACCCGTCGAACTCGCCGTTGTAGCGCCGCGCAACGTCCTCGCACAGGTCGATCGTCTCGCGCAGGAAGTCGGGCACGAGCGGCTGCTTCCATCCGCGGACGAACACCATCCACTCGGGGATGTCGTGACTGGGCTCGACGAGCTCGCACATGATCCGGCGGGTGCGCAGCTCATCCATGACCGCCTCGACCTTCACGCCCGAGGTGAACGAGATGAAGAACTCCGACTCGCGTGGCGCGGAGATGTCCGCCCCCCGGGACTCGAACGCGGCGAGCTGCTCCGCGTCGTCGCTCCAGAGGTCGTACGGTGCGACGCGCTTGCGGCCGCCGAACACCTTGGTGAGGAAGCTCATGCGGCCACCGTAGTGCCCCGGACGTGTCCCGCGACGGGACCGGGGGCCTTGACGCGCGGGACGAGCGCCGCACAGGGCCCCTCCGAGGTGGAGAGGCCCTGGATTCCGGCGCCTGCACGACGCCGGGTGGTCACGCGGCCGCTGCTGGGTGCTCGATCGCGTCCTTGACCCGGGCGAGGCGGCTGTGGACCATCCGCTCCGGGCTCCTGCCCTCGAGCCGGTCCATCATCCGCTCGAAGAGCGGCTGGTCGTGGACCTGGACCTTGAGGGTCATCTGGGTGCCGTCGCCCTCACGCTCGAACACGTGGATCAGGCTGTACGGCGCGGTCACGTGCCCGGCGCCGTGGCGCCGCAGCACGTGCATGGTCGGCCGCATCGCGATCTCGATGCGGCGGTCGGGAACCACGTCGACATACTCGAGGTCGTCGTCCTCCTCGATCGGCCCCGCCACCCTCTGGAGGCTGAAGGTCGTCCCGAGTCCCTCCTCCTTGAGCTCGGACTCGACCACATGCTTGGGGTCGCCGTCGAAGAGCCGCCTGGGATCCAGGCAGTACGCGTAGACCGCATGCGGCGACGCGTCGATATAGATCGACTCGTCGACCCTGGTGATCACGTCAGTCATCATTCTCACCTCCTCTCGCGCTGACGAGGTGGTGCTACCACGCTTCCACGGTAGGCCGGGTGGCGGGCGTCGGCAATCGGTGGATCCGCTCCGTGTCAGGCGACGACGACGGTGGCCTCGACGACGAGGGCCGTCGCGCTGAAGGGGGTCTTGTCGGGCGCGTCCCACTTGGTCGAGCCGCCGGCGCCGACCCAGTCGTTGAGGTTAGCGCCCAGGGTCCCGAGGACGACGGCGGTCACGCGATGCTCGCCCGGCTCCGAGGCGTCGAGATCGCCCAGCTCCCAGGCGACGGGGAACGACGAGGCGCCGCCCCCGTGCAGGACGGCCTCCGCTGTCGCCGGGAGGGCTTCGAGCACCTCTGCATCCGAGGCCCCCACGGGAACCGCGACACGCCCCAGGTCGGCCGTGGCCGGCTCCTTCGCGTCCGCGGCGCGCAGCGCATCGTGCTGCGCCCGGGTGAGGCCGAGCACTCCCCCGTGCTTGGTCGACGCGCGCAGGCTGAAGCGCTCGCTCTCGAGCGCGGTCCACGGCGTCTCGGCGTCCAGATCCGTCGAGACCATGGGCCGGTAGCCGACGCTCGGGATGACGTCGACGTAGAGGTACCAGCGATCCTGATCGTGAGCCTTGAACATGGTCGGACCCTCGACGCCGTGGCCGGCCGCGTACGCGTCGCCGATGTGCGCCTGCACCTGGCGCCACTCGGCCTCCGGCTCCCACCAGCGCTCGGCGTCGGTGACCTCCATGAAGAGGCCGCGCGCGGTCGCACCGTTGTCCTTCGTGACGCGATAGGTACGGCCGCCGTGCTGGATCATCGTCGTGTCGATCGTGTCGTCGCCCTGGTCCAGGAGGACGCCGCCGAAGGCCCAGGTCGCCTGGGTGAAGTCCGTCGTCGTGCCCCACAGGATGACCTGATGGTCGCCGACGGTCGAGGTCCAGTAGACGACGAACGCGCTCTCGCCCGGAGCGTGGAGGTCGGGCACGAACGTCGTCTCCGCCGCCCACATCATGCCCATCTCGGGGGCGCCCTCAGCGGGGCCGCCGGACACGTCGAGCGCGACGTCGATCTGCCGCAGCGGCGACCACGTGATGAGGTCGCGGGACTCCCACACGTTCATGCGCGTCGAGTAGCCGCGCGACCACCCGCCCCAACCCGCATCGTCCCCGCCGAAGACTCGGAGGTCCGTGGCGAGGATGAAGTACGTGCCGGTCTGCGGGTTGTACGTGAGGTGCGGGTCGCGCACGCCCGTCGTGGACAGGTGCGATGCCAGGATCGGCTCCCCGCCGTTGAGCGGCACCCAGCGCTCGGGGTCGTCGCCCTCGGACAGGTCCAGGTAGATCTTCTCGGCGTAGCCCTCGGCATCCTCGAGGAAGTGGACCATGAGGTAGCCGTAGGGCTCCTCGGTGGGCGGGGTCCCGCTCACGACACGACCACGGTCACGGTCACGTCGCGCAGCTCGGGCAGCAGCTCCTCCTCGGTCTCCATGTCCAGCACGGGCATGCCGTCCGAGGCGAAGTGGACGCGGCGCACGAACATGTCGCGGCCGGTCAGCCCCTTGTGGTCGGTGCGGGCGTGGAAGACGTACAGCAGATTGCCGTCCTCGTCCTCGGACCACATGCCGTGGCCCGTGCCGAGCTGCATCTCGCCGTTGTACGGGCCCGACTTCTGGATCGGGTAGCCGAGGCGGCTCCAGGACGCCGGGTCGGTGAGATCGATCCCCTCGCCCGCCGGGGCCGTCGCGAGGCCCGTCGTGTAGGAGTCGCCTACCGTCGAGCCGGAGTACAGCAGGAACAGCTTGCCGTCCCGGGTCAGCACGTTGGGTCCCTCGGCGATCTCGTTGTCCCACGAGTACACGGGCGCGATGATGCGCACCGGGTCGGACGTGAGGCGCGTGGGATCCTTCGGGTCCATCGTCGCGATGAACACCGAACCGAGCATCTGCCAGGCGTAGTAGTGCGTGCCCGAGTCCTCGAAGTAGGTCATGTCGAGCGAGATGCCCTGGATCTTGTTCAGCTCCGAGCCGTCGGCGCAGACCACGTGCTGGGTGGCGGTCCAGTTCGAGGGGACGGTCGGGTCCAGGTGGTTGCCGGCGTCGTCCTTCTTCAGCTGGACGATGCTGGCGCGGCCCGACCACATGTCCGTCGGGTCGCCGTAGGAGGGCATGAAGAGGATCGACAGGGTGCCGTCGATCAGGTGGATCTCGGGCGCCCAGAAGCAGCCCGTCATCGGTTTGCCGTACGCGTCGAGCGAGCCGTGGACCAGCAGATCCACCTCGGTGACGCGACCGGCCTCGAGAGCCTCGTCCGAGAGGTCCTCGATGCGCTCGGCCATGCGGATCGGCATGCCGACGGGCTCGCCCGAGTTGCTCACCGGGTCCATGTGGAGGTCCTTGGTGGCGATCATGAGGAACCGCGGCTCGCCGGCCACGTCGAGCTTGTACACCGACGGATCGGCGCGCTCGTCGGCGAAGGGCGTCGGGTACACGGGCTGCTTCACCCGGCCTGTCACCACGTGCTCCCCTGGCGCGGTCGTGTCGATCGCGGCGACCGCTGCCGCATCCCACTCGATCGCGAGCGATCCCGTGGAGCCGTCCGAGTAGTCGAGGCCCAGGCGCGCGGGCAGATCGGCCACCGAGACCGGGGCGCCGGCTGCGACCGCGACCGCGGGCAGGGGCGCGGCGCCGACGTTGCGGATCGGCCCGAAGCGGACCTCGAGCGCGCGGGCGACCTCGGCCGGGACCGGGATCGCGTGCCCCGGCACGCCCGCCGTGGCCCAGTCGAGAGCCGAGCCTGGCGCGACCGCTCCCACGCTCGACGAGTCCCCCAGGTCGGCGACGGCCGCGTGGAAGGCGGCACCCGCATCGTCCGTCCAGGAGATCACGTACGCGCCGCGCGCGGAGTCGTAGACCGCCGTGGGCGCATGCACGCCGCCCGTGACGCCGAGGTCCAGCAGGCCGACCTCCTCGTAGGCGAGAAGATCCGGCGAGGTCGCGACGAGGACGCTCGAGCGCTCGGTGCCGTCGTCGCCACCGCCGCGCGCGACGCGCGTCGAGACGAGTCCGAAGCCGCCTCCTGCGAGGTGGAACAGGAAGGGGTCCTTGAGCGAGCGAATGATCTCCGGCGTCGTGCCAGCGGGGCCGGGGACCTCGGAGGTGAGCGCGAAGAACACGCCGTAGTCGTCGTTCAGCGGCGCGAACCCGCCCTTGCCCTCGAGGGCGAGGTGGGCGCTGAAGGCGACGTCCTCGTTGTTCGCCTCGGCCGCGGTGGTCGGGGTGCGGTGGTAGGCCGCGACGCGGCGGGACGATGCGGGAAGCACCGTGACCTCGAACGCACGGGTCGGCCCGTCGTCCTCACCTTCAGGGACGATGCGGGCGGAGACGGTCGCGGTCACGGCGGCCTCGGAGTCGGACACGATCGCGCCGTCTCTCACCGAGGCGCCTGTCACCGCGAGCCCCTCCACGCGCGCGCCGTCGGGCGCGAGCGGCAGGAGGTCTCCCGTGGCGAGCACCGGAGGAACGATCCACCGGTGGGCGAGGTCCTGCGGTGCGGCGGCGTTCGGGTCAGCCATGATCTGCTCTCCTTCGAGTCGTCAGTGTCGAGTCTGCGAGGCCCGCGCGAGGCTCGCGAGTCGGGCCGGTTCCTCGGAGAATTTACAACGTTTACCGCCCCGCTACCAAGACGGCGTACGGCGTGCCAGGCTGGGAGTCATGGAAAGCATCCGGCCGCACGTGCTCGTCGACATGTCCCTGCACCCCCAGGCGCTCGCCGCACTCGCGGCCCGCGCCGACGCGACGCGCATGCCGCCACCCGGGGGCGGCCGCGCCGAGGCGCTCGCAGGCGCCCACGGCATCCTCGCGTACGGCCCGCCCCCCGTCGCCGAGCTCGAGCTCGCGCCCCAGCTCCGCGCCTTCGCCGTGCACCTGGCACCGGAGCCCGCGAAGACGTTCGCCTCGGACCGCGGCATCACCGTGTTCGAGTCCTCGCGCCTGTGGCGGACCGTCGCGGAGCACACCCTCGCCCTCATGCTCGCGACGCTGCGCAGCGTTCCCGCCGCGGACGCCGCGATCAGGGCCGGAAGGTGGCCGCACGAGGACCTCAAGGTGCCGTTCTCCGGGCGGGATGTCGCCGACTCGACCGTCGGAGTGATGGGGGCTGGACGCATCGGCGCTCACCTGCTGCGGATGCTAGGGGCGCTCGAGGCTCGCACGCTGTTCACCGACACCGTGGCGATGCCCGAAGTCGAGCGCTCGACCGGCGCCCGGCAGGTCTCGTTCGACGAGCTGCTCGAGGCCTCGGACGTCCTGGTGGTGCTGCTGCCCCTCGACGACAGCACGCGAGGGACGCTCGGGGCGGCGGAGCTCGCGCGCCTGCGCCCCGGCGCGGTCCTCATCAACACCGCGCGCGGGCCGATCGTCGACGAGGACGCGATGCTCGACGCCCTGCGCGCCGGGCGCCTCGCCGCCGCGGGACTCGACGTGCACGGCGACGAGCCCCTCACCGCCGATCACCCGCTGCTCGCCCTCGACAACGTCGTCATCACGCCCCACCTCGGCGGATCCACCCTCGAATGCGACATGGAGCTCGTCGAGCACCTGCTGCACGCGCTCGACGCGAGCTGAGCGGCCCCGGCGGGGAACCGCCCTCAGGCGGCTCCCGGCCCCGGGATCACCGCGCCTCAGTTCGCGACCGGCGAGAAGGTGTCGTACAGCTCGATCAGGGAGCGCACCCGCTCGACCGCGTCGTCGGTGAGCCCGGCGTCGCCGGTCACCTCATGCAGCGCGTCGACGGCGAGGTTGCCGTACTTGTGACCTGCGTCCTCGGGCACCGCGGTGGACAGGATCAGGTCGATCACGCCCTGGAACGCGGTCACGGCGGGGATCCACACCATGTCCTCGCTCACGTCCGCCGAGCGCTGGCCATCCTCGAGCCACTCCGGCTTGCTCCAGATCACGCTCGGCCCGATCCACACGATCGGGTCCGTCCCGTGCTGCAGATACGCGACGCGCGTGTCCTCCCAGGCCCCCGGGAGCTCCGCCAGGCCGCCCCACTTGTCGGCCCACCTGATGTGGAGCCCGTCGTCGAGCACCGGCAGCGTGACCGAGCTGCCCTCGTCGCGCGAGGCCTGGACCTCGCTCCAGATGGGCGTGAACGAGGGTGTGCCCGCGAGCACCGCGCCCTCGGTCGAGTCCATGAGGTCATCGATCGAGTCGTACGCGGACTGGATGCCGAAGCTGCCGAGGCTCAGCCCGTAGACGACGAGCTGCGGCCGGTCGTCCTCGGGCAGGGTGCTCCACCACGCGGTGACCGCATCGACGAGCGCCGTCGTGCCATCCTGCGACTTGTCGGGCGTGAAGATCGCCGACACCGGGCTGCCTGTGGCGCCGTACTGCATGGCCACGACCGCCGTGTTGCCGGCGTGAAGATACTCGAAGCCGTCGAGCGCTGCGGGGTCGATCCAGCCCGAGCCCGTCGTTCCCGCGATCAGCAGGACGTCCCTGTCGGCGGCGCCGGTGCGCTCGAGCTCCTGGACGGCGAGCTGCGCGTGCGCCTCGTAGTCGCCGGGCGCATCGATGCCCACGTACACGCGGATCGGCTCCTCGGCGTCCACGCCGGTGACGAGCGAGATCTCCTCGGCGGTGGGACCGCCCGACACGACCTTGGCGCCCGCATACCCGACCTCCGACCAGTCGACGAGGCTCTCGGAGCTGCCGGATCGCAACGCGCTCGTCGGCTGCGGGTACTCGGGGTCGTACTGGCGGTTCTTGTACACCGACGCGGCGGTGAGGAGCAGCGACACGAGCGAGAAGCCGATGGAGAACACCACGAGCATCGCCACGATCGTGGCGGCGCCGCTGCCGACGCGGAACAGCCGCGGGCGGGACTCGCGCCCGGGCATGCGGGGCTCGATCAGCCGCCACAGGCGCCGGTAGCCGCCAGCGACGCCGCGACCGATCGCGAACGCGAGCCACGATCCGATGGTGAAGCCGATCCCGGCCCACATCCAGTGGAACCCGTCGGTGTCGGGCATGCCGACAGCCTCACGCACCGAGTTCTGCCAGCCGACCGCGAAGGGCATCAGCGCCGCCGCCCCGGCGACACCGATCAGCGCGACGATCCACACCTTCGCCTCGGCGGCCTGAGGAAGTCGCCCCTTCGACAGGCGAGCCACGCCGCGCCAGATCAGCACCCCGATGCCGTAGCCGACCGCGAAGCTCAGGCCCGACACGAGGCCCTGACCCCACGCGGGCCGCGGCAGCAGCGACGGCGTCAGCGACAACGCCACGTTGAGCAGACCGAACACCGCTCCGGCCACATCCAGCGTCGACCCGACCTTCACCACGCGAACCATGCGGTCCCCCTTCTCCGCTCCCACAGTAGCGGCGCTGCCGCCGCCGCGAAATGGCTGGCAGCACGGAGTGTCGCCATGTCCTCCCGTCTTGACGGGACCACCGACCGGTGTTCCACTGAAACGGAGGATCCTGACGCATCGTCCGAGGGGGAGGTCCTCCGCATGTCCACTTCCATGGCCCACGGCGCGGGCGGGATGGTCCGCTTCGACGCACACCAGCTCGCGGCGCTCAGGCTCCGCTTCCGCGGCGCCCTCTACGCGCCCGGCGACCCCGGCTACGACGAGCTGCGCGCGATCGAGAATCGCGCGATCGACCGTCACCCGGGGCTCATCATCCGCTGCTCGGGTGAGGCCGACGTCATCGACGGGGTGAACCTCGCGCGCGAGCACGGCCTGCTGCTCGCGGTGAGGTCCGGCGGGCACAGCATCGCGGGCCATTGCACCGTCGACGGTGGCCTCGTGCTCGACCTGCGGTCCATGGACGGAGTCTGGGTGAACCCCGCCGACCGCACCGTCCACATCGAGGGCGGCGCCACGTGGGGCCAGGTCGACCGGGAGACCCAGGTGTTCGGCCTCGCGGTCCCCGGCGGGATCGTCTCGACGACGGGCGTCGGAGGCCTCACCCTGGGTGGCGGCATCGGCTGGCTGCACCGCAAGTGGGGGCTCGCCTGCGACAACCTCCTGTCCGCGACAGTCGTGCTCGCCGACGGCAGGCTCGTCACCGCCTCCGCGGACGAGCACACGGACCTGTTCTGGGCGATCCGCGGCGGCGGAGGGAACTTCGGCATCGTCGTCGACTTCACGTTCAGGGCGCACCCGGTCGGACCGAAGGTCGCGCTCGCCGCGGTGTTCCACCCGCTCGAGGCCGGACCTGACCTGCTGCGCGAGTGGCGCGACCTCGCCCTGGCCTCGCCCGACGAGGTCACCACGCGGGCGCTGTACTGGTCGATGCCGCGCGGCGATCAGCTGCCTCCGCCCGTCCAGGGAAGGGACGTCGTCATCATCGGCGCGATGTACGCGGGGGATGCCGACGACGGCAGGGAGGCCATCGACCGCTTCCGTTCGCTCGGGGAGCCGTTGTTCGACATGTCCGACTACATCCCGGACTTCCGGGCCTTCCAATCGGGCTTCGACTCGATCGGTGAGGAGCTGCATCGCTACTGGAGGTCGATGTATCTGGACGACCTCGATGACGAGGCCCTCGACTTCCTTCATGAGCGGGCGATGAACCGACCCGACCCGTACACGGCCGTCCACCTGTCGATCATGGGCGGAGCGACCTCGCGCGTTCCCGCGGCCAGCACCGCCTTCGGCGACCGCAGCGCTCCCTTCATGGTCAGCTTCGACGCGGAGACCGAGGATCCCGCACGGTACCCCGCGATCCGTGACTGGGCGCGCACCACGAGCGTGGACGCTCGCCGGCTCAGCGGCGCGCGCGGCGCGTACCTGAACTTCTCGGGCGATCCCGCCGCGGGCGATGACGCGCTCGAGCAGCAGTTCGGCGCCAATCTCGCGCGCCTGCGCGCGACCAAGCGCGCGTACGACCCCTCCAACCTCTTCTGCGTCAACAACAACATCGCTCCCGAGTAGGCCTTCCCCCACGGCGCGGCCATGATCCCCTGGCGGGCCATCGCAGGTCGGACTACCGTCGGATCATGGCCAGGCGAGCGCGCGGCGCACCCGAGATCGTGGCGAAGGACGGCTTCGCCATCGCCTTCAAGCCGCGCGGCGAGGTGACGACCTACGTCGACGGCGGCGCGGCTGCGGCGATCCTGCTCGGCGCCCTCGCGATCGTGGTGGCGGGGGTGGCCGTCACCGTCGTGAGCGTCGTGGCGTTGCGCTCGCGTCCTCGACCCCCGCAGGGGTGGCCGCCCCAGGGCGCGGGCCCTCGCCCTGCGCCGCCGGGACCGGCGCCTGAGGAGCCCGACGGCGCCTGGTGACCTTGGCCGCCGTCGCGCGGCCCACGACGGGAGGAGGACCTCATGGACGATGTGACCGAGGCGGGGCATGTCGCCCGCTGGAACGGCGAGCACTTCGTCGTCTCCGCTCCGAACGGCCTCGAGCTGGGATCGCTCGAGCTCACCGACGACGGGTGGCAGTGGGTCGAGTTCACGACCGAGTACGACCTGGGCGTCGACATCGCCGACCACTCGTTCGACTCCCCCGGCGCCGCGCTTCACGGGATGCTCGAGTGGGGCGGCTGGCTGGTCTGAGGAGGTGGGGCTCGAGTCAGCCCTCGTCCCCGGCTCCGGTCCAGTCACCCTGATCGCTCCACACCGCCTGCGCTCCCGCGTCTCCGACGATGAACACCTCCACGGTCGACACCACCGCGGTCGCCGCGAGAAGCGCTCCGAGCACGATCGTGATGACCTTCGCGCGCGTGCTCGGCCCGGCGTCCGCGTTGCCGCCGAAGCGCCTCCACGCCCAGTAGCCCCACGCCAGCAGGAAGAACGCGATGATCCAGGGCACGAGCATGTCCGCACCCTCGGTGTGCCGCTCGAGAGCGGCGGACTCATCGACCCTCTCCTCGAGCCACTCCCCCGCCTCCTTCGCGAGCGCCGTGCTCGCGGCGGCCGCGCTCACGAGGATCGGCATGCCGATGCCGAGCCACCGGCGCGCCGCCGGCCACAGCACGACGGCGAGGGCCGCGACAGCGGCGAGCGGCACGAGGACGACCACCGCGTGGACCAGCAAGGGGTGGGCGGGAATTCCATTGAAGGTCCAGCTCATTCTGGAGTGCTCCTCTGCTGCTCGGGACCGGCACTGGTGCCGTCATCCGGCATTGAACCAGGGATGATTCTGAGAAACCTCGAAGAATCCGATTCTTAGAGCCTCCTCACAGAACTCACGGCCCCGCCCGCTTCCACGACACGCCCGCATCGGCGCCGCGCACGCCCTAGAGTGAGCGCACATCTCCCACGAGAACGAGGCGGTCATGAACAGCACGCTCACGGCCCTCCCCGGCGTCCGCGTCGGGCACGCGACCGATGTCGAGGCGCTCACGGGATGCACCGCGGTGCTCTTCGACAAGCCGCTTCCCGCCGGATTCATGGCGTACGGGGGAGGCGCCGGCGGCTACAACACCGAAGGGCTCAAAGGGGGCAGGACCGACTACGGCCTCAACGCGATGTTCATCGCCGGGGGCAGCAGCACAGGGCTGATGGCGGGAGCCTCGATCATGGAGTGCATGCGCGAGGACGGCGTCGGCTTCCGCTCCGGCCCCGGTGGCTCAGTCGTGAACCCTTCGGTCTCCGGTGCCGCGATCTACGACCTCGGCATGAGCATCGCGCCGTTCGATCCTGCGCTCGGGCGCGAGGCGTATCGCGCCGCGACGACCGACCCCGTCACGAGCGGCAACGTGGGAGCGGGCACGGGCGCGTCGGTCGGGAAGTTCCTGTGGCTTGAGGGCGGTGCCACCATGGGCGCGATGAAGGGCGGAGTCGGATCTGCGCGTGTGGACCTGGGTGGCGGCATCATCGTCACCGCGATGTCCGTCGTGAACGCCGTCGGCAACATCGTCCTGCCCACGGGCGAGATCCTCGCAGGGAACCGCGCCGAGGGCGGCGGATTCTCGCGCTACGACCAGGTCACCGACATCGTGACCCGCAGCCTGCAGAACACGACCATCACGATCGTGGGCATCAACGTGGACCTTGGCGGCCGGGAGCACTACGAGAAGCTCGCACACCTCGCCACGCATGGTCAGGTACGCGCGATCAGCCCGGTCCACACGTCAGCGGACGGCGACTCGCTGTTCGTGTTCAGCACGTGCGACCTGCGCAGCCCGCTCAACGCGAACGGGCAGTACTTCAAGGAGGGCTCCACCGACATCCACCTGCAGGTGGACCTGCTCGGCCACGCCGCCGCAAGAGCGGTGCAGGAGAGCGTCTACGACGCGTGCCGGGCCGCCGAGAGCGTCGCGTTCGCGGACGCCTATGAGGGGATCGTCCCGGCCGTCAGCCAGCAGCCTTCGTGACGAGCGCCGCGAGCATCGCCTCGTCGTCGGCCGTCATCTCGGGATGCACGGCGAACGCCGTCGCCCACACAGCACCGTCGTCCAACGAGGCCGCGGTGTCGAACTCGAACGTCGAGTAGCGCACCTTGAACTTGGACTTCGGCTTGAAGAAGCACACGACCTTGCCGTCGCGCGCCCACGCGGGGAACCCGTAGTAGGTCTTCGGGTCGAGCTGCGGGGCGGCCGCCACGACCATGTCCCGCATGCGCTCCGCCAGCGCCCGCTCGTCGTCGGGCAGCTTCGCGATCGCCTCCACCTGGGCCTCGGCGTCGGCCGCCTTGCCCTGCGCGGCCTTCAGCTCCTTGGCACGCGCCTTCATGGCGCGCTTCTCCTCGGCACTGAAGGTTCCTGAGGTCGTCGAGTCCGTCATGATGCCATTGTAGGAATGGACCCCTGATCCCGCGCACGGCGCGAGTAGTGTGACGAACGTGAGAACGGCGCTGCACTGCCCCGCCTGTGAGGGCCTGCTGTGGATCGAGAGCCTGGAATGCCCATGGTGCGGGCAGGCGGTGATGCTGGACCTCGCGAGCGATCGCGCGCATCGGCTGGACGTAAGTCCCCTGACGCCCTGCAGCAATCGTGCGTGGGACTGCAACTGGACCGCCTCGGAGGGAGCTCCGGGTGGCGAGTGCTACTTCTGCCGCATGACGCGGCGTCGTCCCGATGCCGACGACACGGCCGCCATGCGCGAGCTCGCCGTCACCGAGGTATCGAAACGACGCCTCCTGATAGGCCTCGCCGATCTCGGCCTTCCCGTCACGCCGTATTGGCATGCTGACGGAGGCCTAGCGTTTGACCTGCTGTCCTCGAGCGAGGGCTCACCCGTGGTCATCGGGCACGCGAACGGCGTCATCACGATCGACCTCGCCGAGAGTCTCGCCGTCTACCGCGAGCGTCTCAAGATCGAGCTCGGCGAGTCCTATAGGACGATGCTCGGCCACTTCCGTCACGAGGTCGGCCACTACTACCAGGCGCGGCTCTTGGAACGGCCCGGCGGTCCCATGCTCGACGAATGCCGGGCGCTGTTCGGAGACGAACGGGCCTCCTACTCCGACGCGATCGAGCGGCACTACCGTGACGGTGCTCCCACCGACTGGCATGACGGGTTCATCTCCTCGTACGCGACCATGCACCCGTGGGAGGACTTCGCGGAGACCTTCGCGCACTATCAGCACATCCTCCTCACGCTCAACATGACGGCGAACGGAGGGCTGCAGATGCTACGGGAGGCGCAGCCGGCGCTTCCCACCGACGTGAAGCCCCGTACCGACTACTCGCGCGCTGACATGTCCGAGGCGTTGGGCGACTGGCGCTGGGTCTCCCATCTGCTCAACCGGGCCAGCCACGCGATGGGCAAAGGCGATCTCTACCCCTTCCACATCCCCGCGCCCGTGGTCGACAAGCTCGACTTCGTGCACCGCGTCGTGGTGGCCGCCCGCGTCGAGGAGCCGTTCCTGGGGTTGGCTCCCAGGCCGACGGCGCCCTCGGCCTCCTTCAGCTAGGGCCTCGCCCTGCGTGAGGTTCACGCGGCCCACCGATGCGCCGGCACCACGCCGTCGGCGGCGGCTACTGAGAACTGCGCGGGCGGCGCTGAGGACGAGGAGGCACTTCCTTCGCAGCGACGATCGTGGTCACAGGGATTCGCTCGACTCCACGCACGCCGTCGACCACCACCGTCTCGTCGTCAACGCTCAGCAGCTCGCCGAGAGCGTCCGTCGCCTGCCCTGTGGGGATCAGGTACCGCACCACCACTCGCGCGCCCGGTGCGGGCAGACGGATGAGGCCCAGTGGATCGCTCTGCTCCGGCATGACCTCATCCTCCCATCACTGCACGGACGTACCGTCGAGGACTCCCCTGCCCACCCGAGGCTAGGCTTTCCTCATGATCTTCGACTCGCTGCGGCGCTGGCCCGATGTCGAGGCGCCCGGACTGGTCGCCGTGGACGCGGCAGATCGATTGATCCTGGACGAGTCGGCAGGCCTGCGCGCCTCTGCCCAGCCAGGAGACATCGTGGTGATCAACGATGCCTACGGCGCGCTCACCCTCGGGGCCGCAGATGACGGTGCGAGTGCGATACGAACCCACCTCGATGCGATCACCGGGGAGCGCGCGCTCGAGGCGAACGCGTCTCGCTTGGGGTTGACCGACCACTTTCGCCCCCTTCCTCTCGACGCTGAACTGGTGGGCGGGGCCCGCATCGTCCTGCTCCGGTTGCCGCGCTCCCTCGACGCGCTGCGCGACATCGCCGGCCTGATCGCCGCGCACGCCGACCCCGGCGTGGTAGTCGTCGCAGGCGGAAGGCTCAAGCACATGTCGGTGTCGATGAACGCGGTGCTGAGCGAGAGCTTCGGACAGTTGGACATCAGCCACGCCCGTCAGAAGTCGCGTGTCCTCATCGCCCGCGCGCCTCGGGATGGCCGCGATCCCGCCCCGGCCGCCGCGCAGGTCGCGGGTCTCGAGGTGCGTGCGTACGGCGGAGCCTTCGCGGGCGCGCGACTCGACATTGGCACCCGCCTCCTGCTTGAGAACCTCCCCGACGCTCCGTCCGGCGGAACACCAGACGATCCATTCATCGATCTGGCCTGCGGCACGGGGATCGTCGGCGCGTGGATGGCCACGCACTATCCCGGCTCGCATATCCACTCATGCGATCAGTCGGCCATCGCCGTCGCGTCCGCGCAAGCGACGATGCTCGCCAACGGCATCGCGGACCGCGTCACCGTGGTGCGCGACGACATGCTGGGCACCAGGACTTCCGCGAGTGCCTCCTTCATCGCACTGAACCCGCCGTTCCACTCGGCTGCGGCAGTGACCGACCTCATCGCGCCCCGGATGTTCGCGGATGTGGCGCGGGTCCTGCGCCCAGGCGGTCAACTGTGGTGCGTGTGGAACTCCGGGCTCAGGTATCGGCCGCTGCTCGAACGCACGATCGGCCCCACCCGGCAGATCGCTCGCAATGCCAAGTTCACCGTCACCCAGTCGAGGCGTCGCTGAGGACTATCCGACCGATGCCGGCCGCCAACGCCAGGCCGCATGCTTCACTCCGCCGCGCAACTGCCCTTGATGACGGCCACGAGCCGCCGCCCACCTCACGGGACTTGACCGGGCAGTGCGTGTTCCTACTCGTGTTCGGGCAGCCGCGGCGCCGACCAACCAGGATCACGACCGATGAGCGCCGCGCGCGTGACGGCGGCGGAGCCGAACCGATCGCGGACCGCGTCAAGGGCGGTGTCGAGCGCCGTATCGATGCGCGCCCCATCGTTCCAGTCGATCGGAAGCTCCGGCTGAACCGTGCCGGCGCTGGTCAGCTGCGCGAGCGAGACGCCGATGAGGGTGACGCCGCGGTCGGCGATGTCGGCACCCGCCGCCGCGAGCAAACTCTGGGCTGCGCCGAGCACCACCTCGGTGCGGTCGGTCGGCGCGGCGAGCGTCCGCGATCTGGTCGCCTTCTCGAAATCGCCGTAGCGAAGCCTCAGGACCACAGTGGTGCACGCGGATCCGCGATCGCGCAGGCGCTTCGCGAGGCCGTCGACGATCTGAGTGAGGATCAGCCCGAGCTCACCACTCGTATGCGGCCGATTGCCAAGTGCCCGCTGCGAGCCGATGGATCCGTGGCGCTTGGTCGTGTCGACTGGCCGCGGGTCACGGAGCCGGGCCAGCGCATGCAGATGCGCACCGGTCGCCCTGCCGAGCCATCGCTCGGCGGTCGCGGCGTCGAGCTCCGCCAACTGCCCGACGGTGTAGACGCCGTTGCTGTGCAACTTCTCCGCGGTCACCGCGCCGACGCCCCAGAGCCGCTCGACTGGGAGTGGATGAAGGAATGCCTCCTCGCGGTCGGGCCCCACCACGAGGAGGCCGTCAGGCTTGCTGACCGCGCTCGCAACCTTCGCGAGGAACTTGGTTCTCGCGACGCCCACCGAGATCGGAAGCCCCACGTCGGCCCGCACGCGCTCCCTTAGGCGCACGGCGATCTGCTCAGGAGTCCCGGCAAGGCGGCGCAGTCCCCCGACCTCGAGGAACGCCTCGTCGATCGAGACTCCCTCCACGTACGGCGTGGTGTCGTGGAAGATCGCGAACACTGCACGGCTCGCGTCGGAATAGGCCTCCATGCGGGGCGGGACGAGGATGGCCCCGGGACAGAGCGCGCGCGCCCGCTGCACCCCCATCGCGGTGCGAACGCCCCGAGCCTTCGCTTCGTAGCTCGCGGCCACCACAACGCCGCCGCCCACGATCACAGGCCTTCCCCGAAGTGCGGAATCGTCCCGCTGCTCGACCGAGGCGTAGAACGCGTCGAGGTCGGCGTGGATCACGGTCGCTTCGCCCCGCATGTCACACCTCCTGCCGCCCCACGTTCCTCCAGGAATGGTCCCACCGGCGCCCGACATCGCACGGGTCGGGCGCGCTGACTGGCTACATCTGACCCGGCCTGCACCTCGGGCGGGTCCGGCAAGTTGAATCGCCCAGGTGCTGCGAGCCTCCCCCCGCTCTGCCGCCAGTCGCGCTACAGCGACGTAGCATCCCGCCTGCCGCACACGACAGGTTCGCGGGGACGGCGCGCGCACCTGTCCTTCTGAAGGGTGTTCGCGCGGATGAGCCTCAGGCTCATCACTGACATAGCGCCCGGGCGCGGGCCAAGCGGGCCGCCTGACAAGCCCAACAGACAAGCAGAAAGGCCGGCCTCGAATTCTCGAAACCGGCCTACTACCAGGGATTTCTCCCGAGTCGGGCTGACAGGATTTGAACCTGCGACCCCCTGACCCCCAGTCAGGTGCGCTACCAAGCTGCGCCACAGCCCGTGACAGCCTGATAATCGTACCGGATTCCTGAGGGCCGGAAGTACACGCCACGGACATCGCGCTCAGGATTCCGAATCCGCGATGACGACGCGGTCCCTCCCCTGCTCCTTGGCCTGGTAGAGCGCGGCATCGGCACGGGCGATGAGCGCTGGCAGAGGGATGCTCGGGTCCGCGACGGCAACGCCGAAGCTCACCGTCGGTGCCGCGATGGCGCTGTCGTCGTAGCTCCGAGCGAACGCCGCGACCAGCCTCTCGCACACCTGCCGCGCCTCCGCGAGGTCCGTCTCGGCGAGCAGCAGCTCGAACTCTTCCCCGCCGATGCGCCCGGCCAGGTCGTCGTCGCGCAGCAGGCCTCGGCACGCTTCGCCGAAGGCGCGCAGCGCACGGTCGCCCTCCGCATGGCCATAGGTGTCGTTCAGCTGCTTGAAATGATCGAAGTCCGCGGCCACGAGCACGAGCCGGCGGCCGCCGCCGCTGGCGTGGAGAAGCGCCTCCTCGGCGAGGTCCATGAAGGCGCCGCGCGCGAGCAGACCCGTCAGGTCGTCTCGCATCGCGCGGTCGCGCCACCGCAGCGACGAGTCGAGATGACTCAGCTCGGTGACCGAATAGGTCACCACGACGAAGAAGAGCATCACCGTGACGATCGTCGCCTCGGGCCCGGTCCAGTGCGTGTACAGCACGTGCTCCGGCCCGAGCGTCACGTAGACCACGGCGCGCACCGCGTAGAACACAACGATGATGCTCGTCGACGCGACCATCGCCTCGATCGCGACGCGAGCCGCGTGCAAGGTGCCGGGCCCCCTGCGCAGGCTCCGATGGCGCAGTAGTCCCCGTAAAGACCACGCCGCGAGCCCCAGATAACCGCCCGTGCCGAGGATGACCGCAAGCGTGCCCGGCATGCCCGCCACGTCACCGTGGGCCTCGACGAGCGCGATCGCGGCGACGATGAGCGGTGCGGGCACCAGCCACCACGCCGCCACGCGACGCCCGCTGAGCGACCGCGCCGCTCCCCAGACGCACGCGGCAGCGCCTACCGTGAGCGCGTCGCCCACGGCGATGGCGAGATCTCCCCACGAGTCGATCGCCAGGTGGGTGATCGAGCCGATGCCGGCCGATGCCGCGGAGGCGCTCCACCAGCCCGCGTAGGGCGCGCGGGTGGGCAGGTACGTGCCGAAGAACGCCAGCGCGAAGACGCACGCGGTGATGACCGGTTGGATCGCGCGGAGCGTCTCGACGTCCAGCATGTGTTCAGCCTAGAGCGCGGGCCGCGGCACGAACTCGAACCGGTCCCGCCCGGCGTGCTTGGCCTTGTACAGGGCGTCGTCCGCGCGGAGCATCGCCGCCTCGAGGCTCTCGCCACGGGTCACCACGGTCGCGCCGTAGCTCACGGTCGCCTTGCCGAGCCTCACTGGCGCTTCCGCGCCGTAGCGCTCCGAGATGCGCGCTGCCACGACGCGCGCGTCCTCCAGATTCCCGCTGTCCAGCAGGATCGCGAACTCCTCGCCGCCGATGCGGCCCGCGATCCCGATGCCCTCGACCGCCTGTCGGCACACGGAGCCGAACGCCAGCAGCGCGCGGTCTCCCGCGGCGTGCCCGAGCGCGTCGTTGAGCGTCTTGAAGTGGTCGAGGTCGGCCTCCACCAGCACCTTCGGGCCCTGGGGCCAGGCACGTCGCTGCTCGGCGCGAGCAAGGAACTCGCCGCGCGACAGCAGGCCGGTCAGGTAGTCGTATGAGGCCCTGAAGCGCAGCTCGCGCGTCAGCTCGTAGTGGCTCAGCTCGCTCATCCCGTACGTCGCGATCAGGAGGACGACCACGAGGACCACCGAAGTCATGAACGTCCCGAACCACTCCTCGAGACGAGCATCGTCCGTGCCGAGCACCACGAACCCCACGAGGCGCGCCCCGTACCAGGCCCCGAACAGCACCGACGAGGCGTAGAGCGCGAGCAGCGCGGTCCTCGAGCTGTCGTGCGGGTCGGCAGGATCGGAGCGCGGCCGCTCGCGCAGCAGCATCCTGACCTCGTGCGCGGCGAGCACGAGGCATGCCAGCATGGCGGCGATCAGCACTCCCGCGCCCGCCCACTCGTCCTCTGCTGGATGCCCGAGGACGGTCGCGCAGAGCACGACGGCGATCAGGCCTGCGAGGGCGGCCCAGGCGGGCCGCCTGCCGCGGATCGCCCGAACCGCGAACCAGACGAACGCGGTGCTGCCGACCGCGAGCATGTTGGCGAGCGGGTTCAGGACCACCTGCAACGTTGAGCCGTTGAACGAGTAGGCCGCCGTGCTGATGCCCGTGCTCACGAGCGCGAGGCACCACCACAGCGCGTAGCGCGCGCGTGTGGCCCGGTAGGTGCCGACGTAGAACAGCACGAGGGCGACCAGCGCGACGAGCGCCAGCACGATGCGGGCGGTCAACGGGTCGACCATGTCTCACAGCGTACCGACACGCCGTGCCGACCGGGAGGAGCGACCTGGCCCGTTTCCAGCGGCGATAGCGGACAATCGACGTATCCGACCCTCGCAAGGAGCCGCCATGCCCTCATCGCTGTCCTCGTCCTTCACGTTGAGCCTGCCCGCGTGGCTGCAGCGCGAGCTCGCCGCTCTCCCTCACGAGCTCGACGGTGCCGAAGCGCAGATGGCGCTCGTCAACCGCCTCGCCGACCGCAACTGGCGCGAGGGCAACGGCGGCCCGTTCGCCGCGATCGTCGTCGACCACACCACTGGCGAGCTCGTCTCCGCCGGCGTCAACGTCGTCCTCGCATCGGGCAAGTCCAGCGCGCACGCGGAGGTCATGGCGCTCGGCCTCGCTCAGGAGAGGCTCGGCACATGGGACCTCGGCGCGCAGCGCGACCTCGCGTTGGTCGTCAACTGGCGTCCCTGCGTCCAGTGCTACGGCGCGACGATGTGGTCGGGAGTGAGGCACCTGGTCGTCGCGGGCGACGGCCCCGAGCTCGAGCGGCTCACGGGCTTCGACGAGGGCCCGATGGTGGCGGACTGGGCAGCCCAGTTCGAGGCCCGCGGGATCTCCGTCACCCAGGACGTGGGCAGGGACGATGCGCTGGCCGTGTACCGCGCCTACGGCGCGTCGGCGTCGACGGTCTACAACGCGCGGGGCGCGGGCCGCATCGACAAGGAGTGAGGCCTCACGCCTCCGCGTCGACGGGCCGCACGTCGATCTTCACGAGGAGCAGCGCGATGAAGCCCACGAGAACGACGGACATGATTCCCGCGACGCCCCAGATCGTCGCACCCGTGGCGGCGATCGCGATGGTCCACATCATCGGCGCCATCCAGGAGGCGGCGCGACCGGTGGTTGCGTAGAGGCCGAACATCTCGCCCTCCTTGTCCGGGGGCGCCACACGGGCCAGGAGCGAACGGGACGCGGACTGCGTCGGCCCGACGAACAGGCACAGGACCAGACCCGCGATCCAGAAGATCGTCTTGCCGTGACTGTGGAGCGCGACCACCGCGGCACCCGCGACGATCATGCCGCCGAGCGACCACAGGATGAGGGTGCGCGGGCCGATCCAGTCGTCGATCGCGCCCGAGATCATGGTCGCGATGCCCGCGACGAGGTTCGCGGCGATCCCGAAGATCATCACCTCGGTCGCGTCGAACTTGAAGGCCACGGACGCGATCACGGCGCCGTACGCGAACACGCCGGCGAGACCGTCGCGGTAGATCGCGCTCGCGATGAGGAACCACACGGTCGAGCGGTCCGACCGCCACAGGCGGACGACGTCACGCCACAGCCGCCCGTAGCTCGCGAAGAAGCTGACGGGCTCTCGTCCCGTGGCCTCGGGCTCCGGCACGAACGTGAACACCGGCCATGCGAACGCGACGGTCCACACGGCGCACCCCACCGCGATGAGCCGGTAGGCCATGCCGTTGGACGTGTCGAGGCCCCACCAGTCCGAGCTGTCGGCCACGACGACCAGCACCAGCGCGACGATGCCGCCGATGTAGCCCATGCCCCAGCCGAGACCCGAGACCTTGCCCACGTTCCTCGGCGTCGTGACCTGCGTGATGAGGGCGTTGTACTGGGCCGCGGCCAGCTCGTTCGCGACGAGGCCCACCGCGATGAGGCCGACTCCGAGCACGAAGTACGAGGGCGCCGCCTGCACGAAGTAGAGGGCGGCCGTGACGATCGTGAGGATCCCCGTCGAGATCGCGAGCCATCGCTTGCGCTTGCCCGCGGTGTCCGCCTGCTGACCGAGCACCGGAGCCACGAGCGCGACGAGGATGCCCGCGACCGTGCCGGCGAGCCCTACCCCGCTCGCCAGATGGGCGAGCGCGAGGTCGTACTGCGGGTCGTCCTCTCCCAGCGCCGCGATCGCCGGGTCGATGAACGCCTCGGAGGTGAGGTACAGCGCGGTGAAGACGAACGTCACGATGACCGAGTTGAACGGTTGGGTGGCCCAGTCCCACAGCGCCCAGGCGACGACCCGACCCTTGCCGGGGCCTCCCTGCTGCGCTGGCGGCTCGTCCCCGTCGTGATCCATGGTCACAGCGTAGACGGGCGTTCCCTCGTGAGTCATGGGCCAAGACTGTCGCAACTTGGTAAACAAAGGGTGAAGACACGGCGTCGAGAACGCGACGCGTCGTACGATGCGCGGGTGACCGCCCGCATTCCCTCCGCCGTGCTGACGTGGCGCGAGGACGTCCTCGAGGGCTTCTCGCAGGCCCCGCTCGGGCCCGCGACCCTGGTCCGGTACGAGACCCGTCCCGAGAACCCGCGCGGAGTCGTCCTGATGGTGCACGGCTACAACGACTACTTCTTCCAGTCGCACGTCGCTGAGGCCCTCACGGAGGCGGGCTACGTCTTCTACGCGGTCGATCTGCGCCGCGCGGGCCGCTCGCTGCGCCCCGACGACGTGCCCCACTTCACGACCGACGTCGCCGAGCAGGGCGAGGACATCGCCGCCGCCGCCGAGGCGGTCGCGCGAGCCGAGCAGGGGCTGCCGCTCGCTCTCCATACGCATTCGATGGGGTCGCTCTTCGCGCTGATCCGCCTGCACGACCACGGCGCGGGCCCTGTCGATGCGCTCGTGCTCGACGCCCCCTTCCTCGGTACCGTCGCCACGCGCCTGCAACGTGTCGGCGGGCTCGCGCTGCCCCTGATCGCACGCAGGGATCCGATGTCGATCGTGTCCCAGGGACCCTCCTGGTACGCCACCCATCTGCTGGCGTCCGAAGGTGGCCGCTGGGACTTCGACCCCGCCTGGAAGCGGCCCGACGGGGTGCCCGCGCGGGCCGCCTGGCTGCAGGCGGCGCTGCGCGCGCAGGCCCGCGCGGCCAAGGGCCTCGATCTCTCCATCCCCATCCTGGTCGCGCGGGCGGCCGAGGGCGGCCCCGACTCCCCCGACAATCCCCGGCTCGACGCCCAGGACACGGTCGTCGACGTCGACGCGATCGCGCGCATCGGACCGCGGCTCGGCTCGCGGGTCGAGGAGCTCGTCGTGCCGGACGGCGTCCACGACCTCACCCTCTCGGACGATGCGCCGCGCGCCTTCTACCTGGAACGTCTGGTCGAGTGGCTCGGCCGGGTGCTGCCGGCGCCCGAGGACCCTGGTGCCTGAGCGGCACCCCTACCTCGGCGAGCCGGGCTCGATCGTCGCGCTCGCTCACCGCGGCTTCTCCCGTGAGGGGCTCGAGAACTCGATGAGGGCCTTCCAGTCCGCGGTCGATCTGGGCTTCCGCTACGTCGAGACGGACGCGCACGGCACCGCCGACGGCGTCGCGATCGCGTTGCACGACTCGTCGCTCGACAGGACGACGGACCGGGCAGGTGCGGTGTCGGAGCTTCCCGCGAACGAGGTGCTCGCCGCGAGGATCGGCGGCGTCGAGCCCGTCCCGCTCCTCGAGGACGTCCTGGGGACCTGGCCCGACCTCAACGTGAACATCGACGTGAAGGCCGTCTCCGGCATCGTCCCCGTGGCCGAGGCGATCGAGCGCACCCAGGCGCACGACCGCGTCTGCGTCGCCTCGTTCTCCTCCCGACGGAGGCTCGAGACGGTGAGGCTCCTGTCCCGGCCCGTCGCCACGTCGGCCGCCACGAGCGAGGCCGCGCCGTTCTTCGCGCTCGGCGCGAGCGGGCGAGGCGTGAGCGCCTTGCTCAGGAGGGTCCACCTGCTGCAGATCCCCGAGACGATGCGGGGCGTCACACTGCTCACCCGTCGCCACGTCGAGGCCGCGCATCGCGCGGGCAGACCCGTGCACGTGTGGACCGTCAACGAGGCCGACCAGATGGCGCGCCTGCTCGACTGGGGCGTGGACGGCATCGTCTCCGATCGCGCGGATCTGCTCCGCGACGTCCTGATCGCCCGAGGCGCCTGGAGCTGAACCCTGCTCCCCGAGCGCGCGAGCCGCCCGCTGGCCGGCGCATCGTCCCTGTGTCACGATCTGGGCATGGCAGACGGACGCGCGCCCAATAAGACCCAGCCCACCGCGGTGCCGGTCGCGGACTTCGTCGCCGCCGTCGAGCCGGCACGGCGCCGCGACGAGGCTGAGCGGATCGTCGCGCTGCTGACCGACGCGACCGGCGTGGACCCCGTCATGTGGGGGCCATCGATCATCGGCTGGGGAACGTACACGTATCGCTACGCCTCGGGCCGCAGCGGCGACTGGATGAAGGTCGGGTTCTCGCCGCGCAAAGCGCAGCTCACCTTCTACGGCCTCCAGGACTCCGAGGAGCAGAAGTCGCTGCTGGCCGCGCTCGGCCCGCACACCACGGGCGTCGGCTGCCTCTACGTGAAGAGGCTCGAGCAGATCGAGACGTCCGCGCTCGCCGCCCTCGCGCGGCTCGGGATCGCGCGAGGCGACCACACCGCCTGACCGGGGCGACACGTCACCCCGGACGCGCGAACCGCGTCAGCGCTGCTTCTTGCGCTTCTCTCGCACGCGCACCGAGATCTGGATCGGCGTGCCCTCGAACCCGAACTGCTCGCGCAGGCGACGCTCGATGAAGCGGCGATACGTCGGCTCGAGGAAGCCCGAGGCGAACAGCACGAAGCGCGGCGGCCGAGTCGAGGCCTGCGTGCCGAACAGGATCTTCGGCTGCTTGCCTCCGCGCACCGGGTGCGGGTGCTCGGCGACGAGCTCGCCGAGGAACGAGTTGAGCTTGCCGGTCGAGATGCGCTGATCCCAGCTCGACAGCGCGAGGTCGATCGCGCCCATGAGCCGGTTGGTGTGCCAGCCGGTCAGCGCCGACAGGTTCACGCGCGGCGCCCACGTCAGCTGCACGAGGTCCTTGTCGATCGAGCGCTCGAGCAGGAAGCGCTCGTCCTCGCCCACGAGGTCCCACTTGTTGTACACGAGCACCATGGAGCGGCCCGCGTCGACGACCTGCGAGATGACGCGGGTGTCCTGCTCCGACAGCGGCACCGACGCGTCCATGAGCACGAGCGCGATCTCCGCACGCTCGATCGCGGTCTGCGTGCGCAGCGAGGCGTAGAAGTCGGCGCCCTTGGTCTGGTGCACGCGGCGGCGGATGCCCGCGGTGTCGACCAGCACGAACGGCCTTCCCGCGATCTCGACCGTCTCGTCCACCGGGTCGCGGGTCGTGCCGGCGAGGTCGTGGACGACGACGCGCTGCTCGCCCGCGAGCTTGTTGAGCAGCTGGGACTTGCCGACGTTGGGACGACCGACGAGCGCGATGCGGCGCGGGGTGTCCTCCGCGACCTCGACCTCGGGCATCTCGGTGGGCAGGATCGCCATCGCGGCGTCGAGAAGGTCACCCGTGCCGCGGCCATGCAGCGCGGACACCGCGTAGGGCTCGCCGAGGCCGAGGTTCCACAGCGCCGCGGCCTCGAGCTCACCCTGCGGGCCGTCGACCTTGTTCGCGGCGAGGACCACGGGCTTGCCGGACTTGCGCAGCAGCTTGACGACCTGCTCGTCCGTCGCGGTCGCGCCCACGGTCGCGTCGACGACGAACACGATGGCGTCGGCCAGGTCGATCGCCGCCTCGGCGGCCTGCGCGACCGAGAGGTCGATGCCTGTGACGTTCTTCTCCCAGCCGCCCGTGTCGAGCAGCATGAAGTCGCGCCCCGCCCACTCGGCCGGGTACGAGACGCGGTCACGCGTGACGCCGGGCCTGTCCTCGACGACCGCGAGACGCTTGCCGATGATGCGGTTCACGAGCGTCGACTTGCCGACGTTCGGGCGGCCGATGATCGCAAGCGTCGCCAGCGCCTCCTCGACGACGGGCTCCGGCTCGGAGCCGAGCGCCTCGAGGTCCGACTCGGTCAGCTCGTACGCCTCGAGGCCCGCACGCAGCGCGGCCTCGCGGATCTCGTCGAGGCTCTCCTCGGGATCGGACTCGTGCGGCATCGGCAGCGCGGTCTCACCGGGACCGAGCTCGTCGAGGTCGGCCTCGGTCTCGTCGAAGTCGGTCATCATGCCTCCTGGGCGTCGTTCGCTGCGCGCTCGGCGGCGCGCGGGTCGTCCCTCGGAAGCTCGAGGTCCGTCGTGGTCTGGACTGCGGTGAGGTGGTCACGCAGGATCGCCGCCACGCGCTCCTCCGCCCACGACTGCCGCGCCCTCCCCTTCAGATTGTCAGGGATGTCGAGCGGTGTCGCCTCGCCGAAGTCCATCAGCATACGCCGCCTGAGCTCGGGCCACGCGTGCACCGACTCTCCCGGGAGCCTCGTGCCGAGCACCGCGACGGGCACGAGAGGCGCCCCGGAGCGCAGCGCGAGCCACGCGGCGCCACCGTGCACAGACTCCGCCTCGCCGCCGCCGCGGGTCCCCTCGGGGAACACACCCACCACGTCGCCGCGCTTGAGGACTGCGAGGCCCTGGGCGAGCGCCTCGCGCCCCGAGCCCTCCACCGTGATCTGCTGCGCGGCCTTGAGGAAGCGCCCGAACGTGCCCTCCATCATGTGGCCGCCGATGAGGAAGTGCGAGCCGCGCGGGATCACGCCGTGCAGCAGCGGACCGTCGGCGATCCCGATGTGGTTCGCCACCACGAGCACGGGACCGGTGCGCGGAAGACGGTCCACGTGACGCACCTCGGTGCGCCACATGACCCTGGCCATGAACCGCCCGACCCAGCGCGACCAGCGTGGACCCCAGCGGCTCGGCACCTTCCGATCGGTCGGCCCGCTGCCGGACGCCTTGGAATCGGTCACGACGACTGCTTCGCGAGCGTCAGCACCGCCTGCACGGCCTCCTCGATCGTGAGGTCGGTGGTGTCGACCGTGACGACGCCGTCGGCCGCGGTGTGGAACTCGACGACGGTCGCGTCCTGCTTGTCGCGCCCGAGCACGGCCTCGCGGACGGTGGCCGCATCCGCGCCCTCGCCCGCGCGGCGAGCAACGCGCACGTCCTCGTCAGCGGTCATGAGCACGCGCACGTCAGCATCGGGGGCGATGATCGTCGTGATGTCACGCCCCTCGGCGACGACGCCGCGCCCCTCCGAGTAGCCGCCCTCGCGCTCGGCCGCGATGACGTCCTTCTGCCACTGGCCGAGGATCGCGCGGGCGTCGAGGTTCGTCGCGACCTTCGACACCGACAGCGCGACGGTGTCCGAGCGGATCAGGCGCGACACGTCCTCGCCGTCGAGCACGATCGACGGGTTGTCGGGGTTCATGACGAGCTGGACGTTCATCGTCGCGACCATCGCCGCGACGTCGTCCTTGTTGGTCAGATCCACGCCCTCGCGCAGGCACCACAGGGTTCCGACGCGGTACGTCGCGCCCGTGTCGAAGTACGACAGCTTGAGCCGCCGCGCGACCTCGCGCGCGACGGTCGACTTGCCGGTGCCCGCAGGCCCGTCGATTGCGATCACGATTCCGGTCATGACGAGGCCACCGTCCATCCCGCCTGTTCCAAGGCCTCGACGAGCGGCGGGGCGCTCTCGGGCTCCACGTACAGCGTCGTCAGACCCACCGGCTGGCGCGGCGAGTGCTCGATCGACAGGTCCTCGACGTTCGCTCCTACCGAGGCCGCGTCGGTGAGCAGCCTCACCAGCTGGCCTGGCTCATCGGGGACGATCACGGTGACGCCGCGCCAGTCGCGCGTCTTGCCACCGTGCTTGCCGGGGATCCTCTCGACCTCGAGATTTCCCCGCGCGATGAGGTCCGTGAGCGCCTCGCCGATGTCGTCGGCCTCGCGCACGTCCTCGAGGTCGCCGATGATGTGGTCGAGCGTCGCCACGAGCGCCGTGTGATTGAGGCGCGCGATGTCCGCCCACATCGCGGGCGGCGATCCGGCGATGCGCGTGACGTCGCGCAGCCCCTGGCCGGCGAGCGCCACATCGTCCGCGTGAAGCGGGCCGAGGGCGGCCGCAGCGGCCGACGCGACCACCTGGGGCGCGTGGGAGACCCTCGCGACCGCAGCATCGTGCGCACCGGCCGCCATCTCGACGACGTCGCTCTCGAGCGTGCGCGCGACGGTCCTCACGACCTCGACGGAGGACTCGGGCGCGTCGCCCGCGCACACGACCCACGGGCGCGCGCTGAACAGGTCGGACTGCGCGGCGAGCCCGCCGGAGACCTCGCGTCCCGCCATGGGGTGCGATCCGACGTAGCGTTCGGCGGCTCCCGCGGCCCGCGCCGCGGCGAGCACGGGCGCCTTCACCGAGGACACGTCGGTCACGATCGCCTCGGGCCACGTGCGCAGGGCGTCGGCGACGACGTCGCCCGTGTCCGACGGGCGCACCGCGACGATCACGAGCTCGGGATCGGCGTCGCCGAGCGGGTCGCCGGCACGGATCCCCCACGCGAGGGCCTGAGCACGGTCGGAGGCGTCCGCGATCGTCACGGACCAGCCCTGCGCGCGCAGGCCCAGCCCGATGCTCGCGCCGATGAGGCCGGCACCGATGATGTGCGTCCGAGGAGTCATCACGCCTACTGCGCGAGGTCGCGACGCAGGGCCACGGCCTCGCCGAGGTAGACATGGGCGATGTCGTCGCGCGAGAGGTCGGTGTCGACATGCATCATCACGCGCACGATCCTCGGCAGGGCACCAGGCACCGGGATCTCCTGCGCGCACATGAGCGGAACGGCACCGAAGCCCATCTCGCGGGCGGCCGCGGCGGGGAAGTCGGAGACGATGTCCGGGGTCACGGTGAAGAGGGCGGAGATGACGTCGTCCGTGGTCAGGGAGTTGTCCCGCATGATCGCCGCGACGAGCTCGCGCGTTCGATCGTGAAGGTGCTGCCTCTCATCCACGTCGAGCGAGATGGCACCTCGGATCGCGCGTACGGTCATGGCGCAATCGTATCGTCCGAGGCACGTCGCGGCCGCCGCGGCCCCATGGCCAGCGGCGTCGGGCTACAGCCCCGCGACCTCCATGAGCTCGCCGACCTCGGTACGGTCCAGCTGCCGCACCTCGCCCGGAGCGAGCGTGCCGAGCCGGACGGGCCCGAACTGGGTGCGGACGAGCTCGACGACGGGGTGCCCGACCGCGTCGAACATGCGCCGGACGATGCGGTTGCGGCCCTCGTGGAGCTCGACCTGGACGAGCGAGTGATCGCCCGAGATGTCGAGGATCACGCACGACGTGACGCGCACCGGCCCGTCGGTCAGGTCCACACCCTCCTTGAGGAGCGTCGGGAGGCCCTTGGCCACGCGGCCCTCGACCTTCGCCACGTAGATCTTCGAGACTCCGTGCGTGGGGTGCGCGAGGCGGTTCGCGAGGTCCCCGTCATTCGTCAGCAGGATCACGCCCGTGGTCTCGGCGTCGAGCCTGCCGACGTGGAACAGGCGCTCCTTGAAGTCGGCCACGTACTGGTCGAGCGCGGGACGCCCCTGCGGGTCCTGCATCGTCGACACCACGCCGAACGGCTTGTTGAGGACCACGGTCACGTGCGCGTCGTCCACGCTGATGCGCTTGCCGTCGACCTCGATCGCGACGTCGTCGGGGTCCACGCGCACGCCGAGCTGGTCGACGACCTCGCCGTTGACCTGCACGCGACCGGCCTCGATCATCTCCTCGCACTTGCGGCGCGAGCCGACACCCGCCGACGCGAGCACCTTCTGGAGGCGGATGCCCTCGGGGCGGTGGATCTCGAGCTCGGCCATCATCGGGCTCCCTCGGAATCCGTGCCGTCGAGCTCCGCGAGCTCGGGCAGGAACGGGGCGAGCGGGGGCAGCTCGTCAAGCGACGACATCCCCATGCGCTCGAGGAACTCGGTCGTGGTGCCGTACAGCAGCGCTCCCCCGGTCTCGCCGACCTCGGTCACGAGCCCGCGCGCGCTCAGCGTCTTCATCACAGAGTCAACGTTAACTCCCCGGACCTGGGACACCTGACCACGGGTCACCGGCTGACGGTACGCGACCACGGCGAGCGTCTCGAGCGCGGCCTGCGACAGGCGCGCCGACTGCCCCTCGACGACGAAGCGTCCCACGACGTCCGCGTACAGGCGCGACGAGTAGATGCGCCATCCGCCGTCGACCTCGCGCAGCTCGAAGCCGCGCGGAGCCTCAGGGTTCGCGTACTCGTCCCGGAGCGTCTCGAGCTCCGCGATCACCTGGTCGACCGGGACCTCGAGAGCCGCGGCGAGCTGGTCCGGCGGCACCGGCTCGCCCACGACCATCAGCACCGCCTCCAGGGCGCCCCTCACGTGTGCGTCCATCAGCGCTCTCCCTCCTCGTCGCGGCGCTCAGGTTCGCGCGCCGCCTCCAGCCCGACGCCCATCGCGTCGTCCTCGTCGAACTCCGCCGACACGTCGACATCGTCGCTGCCGCCGGTCCAGCGCACCGTGAGCTCGCCGAGCGACCTGGCCTGCTCGAACGACACCGCGGCCTCGCGGAAGAGCTCGAGCAGCGCGAGGAAGCGTGCGACGACCACATGCACGTTCTCCGCGTCGGCGACGAGCGCTCGGAACGTCACGGACCCCGCGTGCTGGAGCCGCGTGACGATGACGTGCGCCTGGTCCCGCACGCTCACGGCGGGGTTGTGCAGGTGGGCCAGGGACACCGTGGGCGGGGCCTTCGGCTCGAGCGCCTTCGCGGCGAACGTCGCGAGCATCTCGGGAGTGATGCTCCACACGAGCTCGGGCAGCAGCATCGCGAAATGCTCCTCGAGCGGCACGTCGCGCGGCATGCGGCGCGGCGCCTCGAGCATCGTCTCGAACCGTCCTGCTACCTCCTTGAAGGCGCGGTACTGGAGCAGGCGGGCGAACAGCAGGTCGCGCGCCTCGAGCAGCTCGAGGTCCTCGAGGTCGTCGACCTCGCCCTGCGGCAGCAGGCGCGCGGTCTTGAGGTCCAGGAGCGTCGCGGCGACGACGAGGAACTCGGAGGCCTGGGACAGGTCCCAGTCGGTCTCGTGGGTGCGGACGACGCTGAGGAACTCGTCCGTGACGCGCGCGAGCGCCACCTCCGTGATCTCCATCTGGTGCTTGGAGATGAGGCTCAGGAGCAGATCGAACGGTCCCTCGAAGTTGTCGAGGTGGACCTCGAACCCCTTGCGTGGCGCCTGGTCCGGCACGAGCGGGCCGGCGGTCATGCTACGCGGCGACCCCACGCGTCACGAGCTCGCGCGCGAGCTTGCGATACGACTCCGAGCCGGCGTGCGACGGCGCGAACGCGAGGATCGGCTCCGCGGCGACCGTGGCGTCGGGGAACTTCACGGTGCGCGCGATCATCGTCTCGGTGACGCGGTCCCCGAAGCGCTCGCGCACCCGCTCGACGACCTCCTGAGCGTGCAGCGTGCGGGAGTCGTACATGGTGGGGATGATCGCGTCCATCGACAGGCGCGGGTTGAGCCGGTCCTGGACCTTGGTGATCGTGTCGACCAGCAGCGCGACGCCGCGCATCGCGAAGTACTCGCATGCGAGCGGGATGAGGACGCCGTGCGCCGCGACGAGCGCGTTCACGGTCAGCAGGCCCAGCGACGGCTGGCAGTCGATCAGCACGACGTCGTAGTCGTCGACCACGTCGCGCAGCGCGCGGGCGAGCGCGCTCTCACGTGCGACCTCGCCGACCAGCTGCACCTCCGCGGCGGACAGGTCGATGTTCGCGGGCAGGAGGTCGAGGTTCTCGTAGGCGGTGCGCATGATCACGTCGGCGGTCTTGACGTCGGACCTCAGCAGCAGGTCGTACACCGTCGTCTTGAGGTCGTTGGAGTTGACTCCCAGGCCGGCCGACGCCGCTCCCTGCGGGTCGAAGTCGACGAGCAGCACGCGGCGGCCGTACTCCGCGAGGGCCGCGGCGAGGTTGACCGAGGTGGTCGTCTTGCCCACCCCGCCCTTCTGGTTGCACAGAGCCACGACGCGGGCGGGCCCATGGCTGGTCAGAGGCTGCGGTTCGGGGTAGTCGGTCACGCGCCCAGATTACCGTTTCGTCACGCCCGCGACTCACGGGCACGCGGGTGCGCGAGCACGTACGCCTCGCGCAGCGAGTCGCGCGTCACCAGGGTGTACACCTGGGTCGTCGTGACCGACGCGTGGCCCAGCAGCTCCTGCACCACGCGCACGTCGGCGCCGCCGGAGATGAGGTGCGTCGCGAACGAGTGGCGCAGCGTGTGCGGGCTCACGTCGGGGATCCCCGCCCGCTCGGAAGCCGCCCGCAGGATCGTCCACGCCGATTGGCGCGACAGCCGTCCGCCGCGCGCGTTGAGGAACAGCGCGGGCGTGCCCTTGCCCGCGGCCGCGAGGCCGGGGCGTCCCCGCACCAGGTAGGCGTGAAGCGCGTTCGTGGAGAACGCGCCCAACGGGACGATGCGCTCCTTGCGTCCCTTGCCTCGCAGGAGAACCGATTCGCTCCCCCGCTCGAGCACCGCATCGTCCACGTCGAGGCCGACGGCCTCGGAGATGCGCGCGCCCGTCGCGTACACGAGCTCGAGCAGGGCGCGGTCCCGCAGCGGCGCGATGCCGTCGCCCGCGGAGGCGGCCTCGAGGATGGCCTCGACCTGATCCGTGGCGATCGCCTTGGGCAGACGCCGCGGCACCGCACGGGGCTTCACCTGGAGGGACGGATCGTCATCGCTCCAGCCCTCGAGCACCGCGAACCTGTGCCAGCCGCGGACCGCCACCACGACGCGGGACGCGGATGCGGGCGCGAGCGCCTTGCGGCCGTCATCGCCCGTGCCGAGCGCCTGCGCGAACTCGGACACGTCGCCACGCGTGACGCCGCGCAGGGACTCGATGCCCCTGGCGGACAGGAAGGCCTCATATCTCGCAAGGTCGCGGCGGTAGGCGGCGAGCGTGTTGTCGCTCAGCCCGCGCTCGACGGCCAGATGGGCCAGATAGCCCTCGCGCTGGCCCGCGAGCACGTCAGGACCAGACCGACAGGGCGTCCGGGAGGAACGGGTCGACGAGCACGGCCGCGAAGACGATCGTGAGATACACGATCGACTGACGGAACAGCCGCATCTCCTTGAGCTTCTGGTCCCCACGCTGCGAGCGCACGTACAGCTGCACGCATCCGACGACGAACCATGCCCCGGCGCCGGCCGCGGCCGCGAGGTAGACCCACGTCATGCCGCCGACCGGGACGAGCACGAGGCTCGTGAGCACCATGGCGACCGCGTAGGCGATCATCTCGATCGCGACGCGACGCGTCGGCGCCACGACCGGCAGCATCGGGACCTCGGCGTGCGCGTAGTCCTTGCGGAACTTCATCGACAGCGGCCAGTAGTGCGGCGGGGTCCAGAAGAAGACGATGAGGAACAGCAGGAAGGGCTCCCACGCGAGCGAGTCCGTGACCGCGGCCCAGCCGATGAGCGCGGGCATGCATCCCGCGATGCCGCCCCACACGATGTTCTGCGACGTGCGGCGCTTGAGGATGAGCGTGTAGCCCACCACGTAGCCGAGGATCGCGAGGAGGGTCAGCCCCGTCGCGAGAGGCGAGCCGACGACGAACCAGAACCAGGCAAGGCTCACGGCACCGAGGATCCACGCGAAGTTCCTCGCGCCCCGGACCGAGACCTCCCCCGTGACCAGGGGCCGGTTGCGGGTCCTGTTCATGATCGCGTCGATGTCGCGGTCGATCAGGCTGTTGAACGCGTTGGCCGAGCCCGCGGACAGGTAGCCGCCGAACAGCGTCGCGAAGGTGAGCCCCATCGGGGGCCAGCCACCCGCGGCCAGCACCATCGCCGGCAGCGTCGTCACGAGCAGGAGCTCGATGATGCGAGGCTTCGTGAGAGCGACGTAGGCCTTGAGAACCCGCGTGGCGAGCAGCCACCGCGGTACGGCTGGCGCCGGCACGTCCTGAAGAGCTGGCGCTGGCGTGGGCATGCGCACAGTCTAAGCCGCGCCCGGCCCGATCTAGGACCTCGGTCCCGGAGAAGGCGCGTAGTGTGTCGCTGTCCGCCCCTCCCATCGGAGCGACGCCCCAGGGTCACGACGATGGGGCGCCCTCATCGACACGGCGCATCCTCGTGACTACTAGGCTGTGGACGTCAGAATCGATCACACTTCACTGGAGTTTCTGTGAGCCTCAACTGGACCGCCGCTGACCACCGCGCCGTCGACACCCTCCGGGTGCTCGCCGCCGACTCTGTCGAGAAGGTGGGCAACGGGCACCCCGGCACCGCGATCTCGCTGGCGCCCGCCGCATACCTGCTCTTCCAGAACGTCATGCGCCACGACCCCGCCGACTCGACGTGGATCGGTCGCGACCGCTTCGTCCTCTCGGCCGGCCACTCGTCGCTGACGCTGTACCTGCAGCTGTTCGCCTCCGGCTACGAGCTGTCGCTCGACGACCTCAAGTCGCTGCGCACCGAGGGCTCCAAGACCCCCGGCCACCCGGAGTACGGCCACACCGACGGCGTGGAGATCACCACCGGCCCGCTCGGCTCGGGCATCGCATCGTCCGTCGGCATGGCGATGGCCGCCCGCAAGGAGCGCGGCCTGCTCGACCCCGACGCCGCGCCCGGCACGTCGCCGTTCGACCACTTCGTGTACGTCATCGCGGGCGACGGCGACCTGCAGGAGGGCGTCTCGCACGAGGCCTGCTCGCTCGCCGGCACGCAGGAGCTCGGCAACCTCATCGTCATCTGGGACGACAACAAGATCTCGATCGAGCACGAGACCGACATCTCCTTCACCGAGGACGTCCTGAAGCGCTACGAGGCGTACGGCTGGCACACCCAGCACGTGTCGTGGCTCGGCGACGGCGAGTACAAGGAGGACCCGGCCGCGCTGTACGACGCGATCCAGGCCGCCAAGTCCGAGACCGGCAAGCCGTCGATCATCCGCCTCAGCACCATCATCGGCTGGCCCTCGCCCACCAAGCAGAACTCCGGCGGCGTGCACGGCTCCGCGCTCGGCGCCGCCGAGGTCGCGGGCCTCAAGGAGGTCCTCGGCTTCGACCCCGAGAGCAGCTTCGTCGTCGAGGACGACGTCCTCGCGCACATGCGCGGCGTCAAGGAGCGCGGCCAGCAGGCCCACTCCGAGTGGAACGCCGGCTTCTCCCGCTGGGAGGCCGAGCAGCCCGAGCGTGCCGCGCTTCTCGAGCGCCTGCAGACCCGCGCCCTGCCCGAGGGCTGGACCGACGCGCTGCCCGAGTTCGAGGTCGGCACCTCGGTCGCGACGCGCTCCGCGTCCGGCAAGGTGCTCACCGCCCTCGCGCCCGTGCTGCCCGAGCTCTGGGGCGGCTCGGCCGACCTCGCCGGATCGAACAACACCACCATGGACGGAGAGCCGTCGTTCCTCCCGCCGCACCGCTCCACGCACTCGTGGCCGAACGGCGACTGGTACGGACGCACGCTGCACTTCGGCATCCGCGAGTTCGGCATGGGCACGATCCTCAACGGCATCACGCTCCACGGCCTGACCCGCACGTACGGCGGCACGTTCCTCGTGTTCTCCGACTACATGCGCGCCTCGGTCCGCCTCGCGGCCCTCATGCAGATCCCGACGACCTTCGTGTGGACGCACGACTCCGTCGGACTCGGCGAGGACGGCCCCACGCACCAGCCGATCGAGCACGTCGCGACCCTGCGCGCGATCCCTGGCCTCGACGTGCTCCGCCCCGCGGACGCCAACGAGACCGCCTACGCGTGGAAGGCGATCCTCGAGACCACCGACCGCCCGTCGGCGATCATCCTGACCCGTCAGAACGTCCCGACCCTCGAGGGCACCTCCGCCGAGGGCGTCGACAAGGGCGCGTACGTCCTCGCCGGCGCCGACGAGGACGCCGACGTGCTGCTCATCGCCACCGGTTCCGAGGTCTCGGTCGCGGTCGGCGCTCGCGAGCTTCTCGCGGCCGACGGCGTGAAGGCGCGCGTCATCTCGATGCCGTCGCGTGAGCGCTTCGAGCGTCAGGACGCCGCCTACCAGGAGTCCGTCCTGCCCGCGGCCGTGAAGGCACGCGTCTCGGTCGAGGCAGGCTCCTCGCTCGGCTGGCGCGAGCTCGTCGGCGATGCCGGCCGTGTTGTGGGCGTCGACCACTTCGGCGAGTCGGCCTCGGGCGGCCTCCTGCTCAAGAAGTACGGCTTCACCGCGGAGAACGTCGCCGCCAAGGCACGCGAGTCTCTCGAGGCCTGAAGTTGACCCGATTCCTCAGCACCTGGGTCGGCGTCGACAATGAGGCTCATGTCGCGGTCACCGTCGGCGGCGATGTCGCCGAGACCGCGGCGTCTCTGACGCCCACCCTGGTCGAGGAACGCGTCGCGTCGCGCCTCGGCGCCAGCGATCCCACCCTGTGGGGCGCGGGCGCCGAGGCCGACGCTCGGCTCCAGCTCGGCTGGACCGACCTGCATGAGACGGCGCGCCGTCACCTCGGACCGCTCGAGGAGCTCTTCGTGGATCTCCGCGGCGAGGGGGTCACGCGCGTCGTCCTCGTCGGGATGGGCGGCTCGACGCTCGCCCCCGACGTCATCTGCGCCACCTACGGCGTGCCCCTCGTGACCCTCGACTCGACCGCTCCCGCACAGGTCAGGAAGGCCGTCGGCGGCGACCTCTCGGCCACGGTCGTGGTCGTCTCCTCCAAGTCCGGCGCGACCGTCGAGACGGAGGCCCTGCGCGAGACTGTCGAAGAGGCGTTCCGGGCGCAGGGGATCGACCCCCGCCGGCGCATCGTCGCCGTGACGGACCCGGGCTCGCCGCTCGAGGCGAAGGCCCGCGCGGTCCCCTACCGCGCGCTGTTCCTCGACGATCCGCACGTCGGTGGCAAGTTCTCCGCCCTGTCCGCCTTCGGTCTGGTCCCCGCAGCGCTCGCCGGGGTCCCGGTGCTCGAGGTCCTCGACGAGGCCGCGGCCGTCGCCGCGTCGCTCGAGGAGGACGACCTCGCCAACCCCGCGCTCGTCCTCGCGGCGGCCCTCGCGGGTCCCCGCTCCACCCTCGTCGTCTCCGACCACGGCTCGGGTCTCGTCGGTCTCGCCGACTGGGTCGAGCAGCTCGTGGCCGACTCCACCGGCAAGGACGGCGTGGGAGTGCTTCCGGTCGTCGCCGCCCCCGCAGCTCCCGACCTGCGCCAGGGGGACGCCATCGACTGCAGGCTCGTCGCCCTCTCCGCTGACGACGACGGCACCGGCGCGGAGATCACCGTCGGAGGCACGCTCGGTGGGCAGCTGCTCCTGTGGGAGCACGCCGTCACGATCGCGTGCCGCCTGCTCGGCGTCAGCCCCTTCGACGAGCCCGACCTCGAGGCATCGAAGGCCGCGACGCGAGACCTGCTCGGCTCCCCCGCCCCCCACGGCGATCCCGCGTTCGTCGACGACGCCATCGAGGTCCGAGGCAGCGCGACGCTCCTCGATGGCGTGGACACGGTCGCGGACGCGCTGACCCGGCTCGAGGACTGCGTGGGAGCCGACGGCTATCTCGCGGTCCTCGCGTACCTGGACCGCGACAGCGGCAACGGACTGCCGCACTCGCGGCGTCCGCTCGCCCAGCGCCTCTCCCGCCCCGTCACGTTCGGCTGGGGCCCCCGCTACCTGCACTCGTCCGGCCAGCTCCACAAGGGCGGGCCCCGCACGGGAGTGTTCCTGCTGCTCACCGCAGACTTCGAGGAGGACCTGGAGATCCCGGGCCTGCCTTACACCTTCGGCACGCTCACCCGAGCGCAGGCCGAGGGCGACGCCCACGCACTCGAGGCCATCGGCCGTCCGGTGCTGCGGCTTCACCTCACCCATCGTTCGCAGGTCGCCCGCGTGGCGGCCCTACTGGAGGGATGACCTCGAGTGAATCCTCTGCGTGATCCCCGGGATCGCAGACTCCCCCGCATCGCCGGCTCATGCGGCCTCGTCATGTTCGGCGTGACCGGTGACCTGGCCCGCAAGAAGCTCATGCCCGCGGTCTACGACCTCGCCAACCGCGGCCTGCTGCCGCCCGCATTCGCGCTGACCGGATTCGCGCGCCGTGAATGGGGTCGGGAGGACTTCGCCGAGGTCGTCTACGACTCTGTGCGCGAGCACGCGCGCACGCCGTGGAGCGATGAGACCTGGCGCCAGCTGTCCGAAGGCATCCGCTTCGTCCAGGGCACCTTCGACGATCCCGAGGCCTTCGCCGAGCTTCGTCGCACCGTCGAGGACCTCGACGAGCGTCGCGGCACCGGCGGCAACCACGCCTTCTACCTGTCGATCCCCCCGTCCGCGTTCCCCCAGGTCGTCACGCAGCTGCGCGACTCCGGCCTGTCGGACCCGAAGGAGGGCACCTGGCGCCGCGTCGTGATCGAGAAGCCCTTCGGCCACGATCTCGAGTCCGCCGAGCGGCTCGACGCGGTGGTCTCCGAGGTCTTCCCGCCCGACTCGGTGTTCCGCATCGACCACTACCTGGGCAAGGAGACGGTCCAGAACCTGCTCGCGATCCGCTTCGCGAACCAGCTCTTCGAGCCGATCTGGAACTCCCAGTACATCGACCACGTGCAGATCACGATGGCCGAGGACATCGGCATCGGCTCGCGCGCCGGGTACTTCGACGGCATCGGCACCGCCCGCGACGTGATCCAGAACCACCTCCTCCAGCTCTTCGCTCTCACCGCGATGGAGGAGCCCGCGAGCTTCGAGGCCGCCGACCTGCGCACCGAGAAGGAGAAGGTGCTGCGCACGGCGCAGCTGCCCGAGGACCTCGGCCTCGGCACCGCCCGCGGTCAGTACGCCGCCGGCTGGCGCGGCGGCGAGCAGGTGGGTGGCTTCCTCGACGAGGACGGCATCTCCCCCGACTCGACCACCGAGACCTACGCCGCGATCCGCCTCGGCCTGCCCAACCGTCGCTGGAACGGCACGCCGTTCTACCTGCGCGCGGGCAAGCGCCTGGGACGACGCGTGACCGAGATCGCGCTCGTGTTCAAGAAGGCGCCCTCACCGTACTTCCAGCACATCCAGGGCAGCGACGTCGGCACCAACGCCCTCGTCATCCGCGTGCAGCCCGACGAGGGCGTGACGCTGCGCTTCGGCTCCAAGGTCCCCGGGTCCACCATGGAGGTGCGCGACGTCACGATGGACTTCGCGTACGGCAACGCGTTCACGGAGTCCTCGCCCGAGGCGTACGAGCGCCTCATCCTGGACGTCCTGCTGGGCGATCCGCCGCTGTTCCCCCGCCAGGAGGAGGTCGCGCTGTCCTGGCAGATCCTCGACCCGATCACCGAGTTCTGGACCACCCAGGGCCAGCCCGAGCCGTACCGCTCGGGAACCTGGGGCCCGCCCAGCTCGGACGAGATGATGGCACGAGACGGAAGAGTCTGGAGGCGCCCGTGATCATCGAGCTCCCGAACACCACCACGTCCGCGATCGCGAAGCGACTGGTCCAGTCGCAGCACGAGGGCGGCGTGATCACCCTGGCGCGCGTGATGACACTTGTGATCGATGCCAAGGGCGCCGATCACGACGCCGCGATCGCGACCGCCAACGTCGCCTCGCGCGAGCACCCGTGCCGCATCATCGTCATCGCCCCCCAGCAAGGCGTCGAGGCGCGCCTCGACGCCGAGATCCGCGTCGGCGGCGACGCGGGCGCGTCCGAGGTGATCGTGCTGCGTCCCTCCGGTGCGCAGGTGGGCCACGACGACACGCTCATCACGCCGCTCCTGCTGCCCGACGCTCCGATCGTCGCATGGTGGCCGGCCGACGTGCCGCAGGAATGCTCCGTGACCGGCCTGGGCAAGATGGCCCAGCGTCGCATCACGGACGCCAAGGGCAGTGCGGACCCCGAGTTCGTCCTGCGCTGCCTCGCGCACGACCACCGCAAGGGCGACACCGATCTCGCGTGGACCCGGCTCACCCGTTGGCGCGCGCTGCTCGCCTCCGCGCTCGAGCAGGTCAAGGTGCCCGTCGTCACCAAGGCTCGGATCCACGGGGACATGAACAGCCCGTCGATCCTGCTCCTCGGCGCGTGGCTCAAGAACGTGCTCGGCTGTGAGATCGAGGCGACCTACGACGCCTCGGTGTCCGCGCTCCAGCACATCGTCCTCGAGACGCCGTCCGGCGAGATCGGCATCAGCCGCCCCGACGGCCACCATGCGACCCTGTCGCAGCCCGGTCAGCCCGACCATGTCATCGCCCTGCCCGCCCGCACTCTCGACGAATGCCTCGCCGAGGAGCTGCGCAGGCTCGACGACGACCCCGTCTACGGCGAGACGCTCGCCGCCTTTGGAGGCCAATCATGAACCGCAGGATCCTCGTGATGCCCGACCGCGACGCGGTCGCCCGCACCGCGGCCTCGCGCCTGCTCGTCACCATCCAGGACGTCCTCGCCGCCCAGCCGGTCGCGCACGTCGTCGTCACGGGCGGGACGGTCGGCATCGGCACGCTCGTCGAGGTGGCCCGGTCACCGCTCGCCGGCGATGTCGACTGGACTTCGGTTCACGTCTGGTGGGGCGACGAGCGCTTCGTCGCCTCGGGTGACGGCGACCGCAACGAGGGCCAGGCGCAGGAGGCGATGCTCGGTGCGCTGCCGCTTCCCGAGGAGAACATCCACCGGATGGGGTCCTCGTCGGACCACGCGACCGCCGAGGACGCCGCCGAGGCGTATCGCGCCGAGATGTCCGCCGCCGGCGACCCCGCGTGGGACGTGCTCATGCTGGGGCTCGGCCCCGACGGGCACGTCGCGTCGCTCTTCCCCGGGCACGCGAGCTTCACCGACGGCGGCCCCTCGGCCTACGCCGTGCACGACTCCCCCAAGCCCCCGCCCACGCGCGTCACGCTGTCCCGCGAGACCATCCAGCGCGCCAAGCGGGTCTGGGTCGTCGCCGCCGGCGCCGAGAAGGCCGAGAAAGTCGCGGCCTGCATCCACGGCGACGAGTCGCTGCCCGGAGCCGTCGCCCGGGGCACGGACGAGACGCTGTGGATGATCGACGCCGCAGCGGCGACGGGAATCTAACCCGTCCGCTGCGCCGCGAAGGGCCCCGCCGCAAGGCGGGGCCCTTCGCGTCCCCGCTGCTCCCCCGGCCCAGCCCCCGCATCGTCCCGACATCCGCATCGTCCCTACCCACGGCTTCGTCTCGGCCTTCGCGCGCCAGTGGGAACTGAGTGCTGGATTTGGCACGGATCCTGCACTCAGTTCCCTCCAGCGCGCGCGGCGGCCCGATCGGCGCATGCGCCCCGCCCCGCACGGGCCGCATGCCGTCACAGAGGCCGCCCCGAACATGCGAAAGCGCCCCCGCCGTGTGGCGGGGGCGCTTATCGCATCAGCGGGGCAGCGTCATGGGGAAGCGGTCAGTGCCGCTTGCCCATCAGCAGGTCGCGGCCCTCGGGCTGCACGCCCTCGGCCGGGCCGAGCTTGGCACGCACCGTCGCGACGATCGCGTCGATGTCGAACTCAGCGGGCTTGGAGTAGATCTCCTCGCCGTCGGCGGTGAACGTGAAGACGCCCTTGCGGCCCGTCTTCAGCGTCACGCCCTCGAGCGCGTTGCCGAACTCCTCGAGCAGCCGGGTCTGAGCCTCCGTCGCGCGCGGCAGGTAGCCGCACGGAACGCAGTACTCGATCGTGATCTGCATCAGTCGGCGACCGCGACGGCGTCGCCGCGGCGCTCGCGCAGGCCGGCGAGCGCCTCGTTGAGCAGGGCCTCGCCCTCCTCGTCCGAGCGACGCTCCTTCACGTACGCGAGGTGCGTCTTGTACGGCTCGTTGCGCATGGGCTCCGGCGGGTTGTCCGGGTCCAGGCCGCCCGGAAGCCCGCAGCGGGGGCAGTCCCACTCGAGCGGGATCTCCGGGTCCTCGAGCTCCTCGCTCAGCGCGAAGCTGGGCGACGTGACGTGGCCCTTCGCGCAGTAGTAGCTGACCGTCTTGCGAGGCGCGGACTCACCGCGCTCGTTCTCGCCCATGGGGCCCGCGCCGACGCGCGAGCCACGGATAGCGTTTCCACCAGCCATCGAGTGTCTTTCCCCCTCAGGATCGGTAGGTCACAGCGCGAAGCGCTGGATGAGGCCAAGAAGCACGATCACGAGGAACCATGAGATGGCGGCCCCCCACGTGAGTCGGGACAGGTTGCGCTCGCCCACCGAGGAGGACTGGATGCCGGAGGCGATGCCGCCGCCGAACATGTCGGTGATGCCGCCGCCGCGTCCGCGGTGCATGAGCACCAGGCCGATGATCGCGATGCTCAGCAGGACGAGCAACACCCAGAGGATGTTTTCCAGAATTGCCACGGTACTCCCAGGACGTCGTTTGTCGGGTCAAGTTTACGCGACGACGGCGCGGCTCGGGACAACCCCGGGCCGCGCCGTCGAACGTAGGGTCAGCCGACCTGGTGCTCCTGGAAGCGAGCGATCTTGGAGAACTCCTCCGGGTCGAGGCTCGCGCCGCCGACCAGACCGCCGTCGACGTCCTCCTCAGCCATGAGCTGAGCGATGGACGAGGACTTCACGGAGCCGCCGTAGAGCACGCGCACGCCGGCGGCGAGCTCGGCGTCGTACAGCTCGGCGAGGCGCGCACGGATCGCACCGCAGACCTCCTGCGCGTCGGCAGGGGTCGCGACCTCACCGGTGCCGATGGCCCACACGGGCTCATAGGCGATGACGACGTCCTTGGCCTGCTCGGCCGGAAGGTCCTTGAGCGCACCGTCGACCTGGGCGAGCGTGTACTCGACCTGACGGCCCTCCTTGCGGATGTCCAGGCCCTCACCGACGCACACGATCGGGACGATGCCGTGCGCGAACGCCGCCTTCGTCTTCGCCGCGACGATCTCGTCGGTCTCACCGTGGTACTGGCGACGCTCCGAGTGGCCCACGGCCACGAAGCTCACGCCGAGCTTCGCGAGCTGAGCGCCCGAGACCTCGCCGGTGTAGGCGCCGGACTCGTGCTGCGAGATGTCCTGCGCGCCGTACTTGAGGTCCAGCTTGTCGGCGTCCACGAGCGTCTGCACCGAGCGCAGCGAGGTGAACGACGGCAGCACGGCGACCTCGACGGCCGAGAAGTCGTGCTTGGCGTCGCGGAGGAGCCAGGCGAGCTTCTGCACCGTGTGGGTGCCCTCGAGGTGGTCGAGGTTGAGCTTCCAGTTGCCTGCGATCAGCGGGGTACGTGCCATGTCTCAGCCCTCCAGGACGTCAAGGCCCGGGAGCACCTTGCCCTCGAGCAGCTCGAGGGAGGCGCCGCCACCCGTCGAGATGTGGCCGAAGCCGGCCTCGTCGAAGCCGAGTCGACGGACCGCGGCGGCGGAGTCGCCACCGCCGACGACCGAGAAGCCGTCGGAGTCGATCATCGCCTGAGCGACGGCCTTGGTGCCCTCGGCGAAGGCCGGGAACTCGAACACGCCCATGGGGCCGTTCCAGACGATCGTCTTGGCGTCGAGGATCTTCGACGCGAACAGCTTGCCCGACTCGGGGCCGATGTCGAGGCCCATGCTCTCGGCGGGGATCGCGTCCGCGGCGACGACCTCGTGCGCGGCATCCGCGGCGAAGCCCTCGGCGGCGACGATGTCGGTCGGCAGGACGATCTCGACGCCGTTCTCCTCGGCCGTCTTGAGGTAGCCCTTGACGGTGTCGAGCTGGTCGGCCTCGAGGAGCGACTTGCCCACGCCGTAGCCCTTGGCCGCGAGGAACGTGAAGACCATGCCGCCACCGATGAGGAGGCGGTCGGCCTTGGTCAGCAGGTTCGCGATGACGCCGAGCTTGTCGGACACCTTCGAGCCGCCGAGGACGACGGCGTAGGGACGCTCGGGGTCGGTCACGGCCTTGCTCAGCGACTCGACCTCCTTCTGCACGAGCAGGCCGCCGGCGGCCGGCAGCAGCTTCGCGACGTCGTACACCGACGCCTGCTTGCGGTGGACGACGCCGAAGCCGTCCGACACGAACACGTCTGCGAGCTCGGCGAGCTCGGCGGCGAGCGCCTGGCGCTCCTCGTCGACCTTCGAGGTCTCGCGCGCGTCGAAGCGGACGTTCTCGAGCATCAGGACCTGGCCGGCCTCGAGCGCGGCGGCCTTCGCCTTGGCGTCGTCGCCGACGAGGTCGGCGGCGAGGGTCACGGGCTTGCCGAGCAGCTCCGACAGGCGCGCGGCGGCGGGGGCCAGCGAGAAGGCGGGGTCCGGGGCGCCCTTGGGTCGGCCGAGGTGCGCCATCACGATGACGGAGGCGCCGGCGCCCAGGAGCTTCTCGATGGTGGGGACGGACGCGCGCACGCGGCCGTCGTCGGTGATCGTGGTGCCGTCGAGCGGCACGTTGAGGTCGGCGCGCAGCAGGACCTTCTTGCCGCTGAGGTCGCCGAGGGTGTCGATGGTCTTCATCTCAGTCCTTGGAGGTTCGAGTGTGGGTGGTGGCCGTGACATGACGACGCCCGCGAACGCCGGAGCGTGCGCGGGCGTCGCCGTGAGTCACTTCAGGCGTTGAGCCGTTAGAGGCGCTCGCCGACGTACTCGGTCAGCTTGACGAGCGAGGTCGAGTAGCCCCACTCGTTGTCGTACCACGAGACGATCTTGACCATGTTGCCGTTCACCTTGGTGAGCTTGGCGTCGAAGATCGACTGGTGCGGGTCGCCCACGATGTCCGAGGAGACGATGTCGTCCTCGACGTAGGACAGCGTGCCCGCCATGGCGCCCTCGGCGACAGCCTTGACCGCGGCGTTGACCTCCTCGATGGTGGTCTCCTTGCCGGCCTCGAAGGTGAGGTCGGTCGCGGAGCCGGTGATGGTCGGCACGCGCATCGCGAAGCCGTCCAGCTTGCCCTTGAGCTCGGGGAGCACGAGGGCCACGGCCTTGGCCGCACCGGTCGAGGTGGGGACGATGTTCTGCGCGGCCGCGCGGGCACGACGCAGGTCCTTGTGGGGACCGTCCTGGAGGTTCTGGTCACCCGTGTAGGCGTGAACAGTGGTCATGAGGCCCTTCTCGATGCCGATGGCGTCGTTGAGGGCCTTCGCGACGGGCGCGAGGCAGTTGGTGGTGCAGGACGCGTTCGAGATGACGTGGTGCGCGGCCGGGTCGTAGTCCGTGTGGTTCACGTTCACGACGAAGGTCGCGTCCTCGTTCTTCGCGGGCGCAGAGATGATGACCTTCTTGGCACCGGCGGCGATGTGCGCCTTGGCCTTCTCGGCGTCCGTGAAGAAGCCGGTCGACTCGATGACGATGTCAGCACCGAGCTCGGCCCAGGGAAGGTTGGCGGGGTCGCGCTCAGCGAGGGCCTTGATGGCGACGCCGTCGACGTAGATCGCGTCGTCGTCGAAGGTGACCTCCTTGGGGAACTTGCCCAGCACGGTGTCGTACTTGAGCAGGTGCGCGAGGGTCTTGTTGTCCGTGAGGTCGTTGACCCCGACGATCTCGATATCGGCGCCCTGGGCCAGAGCGGCCCGGAAGAAGTTGCGTCCGATACGGCCGAAGCCGTTGATACCGACCTTGATGGTCACAGTTTCTCTCCTCGGCTCGCGCCGAGTCGCTCGGCGCGTTAGGTAGCAGATGGGCCGCACAACGTAGTGCGAGATGACACCGCCCATCGGCGGGTCACTGATGCCACCCTACAACCATTCCGGGAGCCCGTCCGCGCGACGAAGGTCCCGACGCAATGCAGGGAAGTTGACAGATCAGTCAACCTCGATGAGGTCGGGTCCGATGCCCGCCTCAGTGTCGGGGATGCCCAGCTCCTCAGCCCGCTTGTCGGCCGTCGCGAGCAGGCGGCGGATGCGACCCGCGACCGCGTCCTTCGTGAGCTGCGGGTCGGCGAGCCGGCCCAGCTCCTCGAGCGACGCGTCCCGGTGAGCGAGCCTCAGCTCGCCCGCCTCGCGCAGGTGCTCGGGCACGTCGTCGGCGAGGATCTCGAACGCACGAGCCACGCGGGCCGATGCGGCGACCGCGGCCTGCGCCGACCGGCGAAGGTTGGCGTCATCGAAGTTCGCGAGCCGGTTCGCGGTGCCGCGCACCTCGCGCCGGGTCCGCTTCTCCTCCCACTCGAGCATCGCGTCGTGCGCGCCGAGGCGGGCGAGCATCTGCGCGATCGCCTCACCGTCGCGGATCACCACGCGGTCCACGCCGCGCACCTCGCGGGACTTCGCGGTCACGCCCAGGCGACGAGCGGCGCCGACGAGCGCGAGCGCCGCCTCGGGACCGGGGGCCGTCACCTCGAGCGCGGCCGAACGGCCTGGCTCGGTGAGCGACCCGTGCGCGATGAACGCGCCGCGCCAGGCGGCGACCGTGTCATCGACGGAGCCGCCCACGACGTGCGGGGGAAGCCCACGGACGGGCCGACCGCGGTGGTCGAGCAGCCCGGTCTGCCTCGCGAGGGACTCCCCGTCCTTGACGACCCGGACGACGTAGCGGTTGCCCTTGCGCAGCGCCCCGCCCGATACCACGATGATCTCCGAGTTGAGGTTGTGGACCTCCTGGATGAAGGCACGCAGCCGGCGCGCGCCGATCGCGGTGTCGAGCTCCGCCTCGATCACGATCCGCCCGGAGACGATGTGCAGCCCGCCCGCGAAGCGCAGCGTCGTCGCCACCTCCGCCTTGCGGGCCGAGACCTTGTCGACCTGCACGCGTGCAAGTTCGTCCTTCACCTTCGCCGTCAGAGCCATGGGGTCAATCGTGCCATGCCTCAGGGGACCCGATGCGACCCTGGCGATGTCATGCGCACGGCGAGGGACAGCGCGTCGGCGAGCAGCGCGGGATCGTGCCGGTCGATGCTGCCTTCGAGCCGGAGGGGTCTCGCCACCACATGCGTGCCCCAGGACCGGAGCTCGTCACGCAGCTCGGGCTCGGCGGCGTGCGCCTCGTCCACCACGACCGCACCCGGCACGAACCCGGGCGCGGCACGCCGAAGCGCGCGCACATCGTCCGCGCGGCGCATGCCGATCGTCTCGACGTCCTCGTATCCGATGTTGAGCGTGAGGATCGTGCGGTGCGCCGCCGCATGCAGCGCGTCGGACACCGGTGCCACCAGGAAGTGCGGGATCACCGAGGTGTACCAGCTGCCGGGCCCGAGCACGATGGCGTCCGCACCCGCGATGGCCTCGAGCGTCGCGGCAGGCACACGCGGATCGCGCGGCTCGTTGCGCAGCTCGACCACGCGCCCCTCGGCCGTCGCCACCGCGACCTGGCCCCTGACCTCGCGCACCTCGCCGTCGCACTCGACCTGCGCGACGATCTCGAGCGGATCGAGGGCGACGGGGAGCACCCGACCCTCAGCGCGCAGCAGCCGCGCGACCCAGTCGAGCCCCTCGACGATGTCGCCGGTGTGCTGCCACAGGCCCGCGATGAGCAGGTTGCCGACCGCATGGCCGGCAAGCGGTCCTGACGTGTCGAAGCGGGTCTGGAGCACGTCGCGCCACGTGAGGCCCCAGGGAGTGTCCTCGCACAGCGCGCTGAGAGCCATCCGCAGGTCCCCCGGCGGCACGACATCCATCTCCTCGCGCAGGCGACCGGACGATCCCCCGTCGTCCCCGACGGTGACCACCGCCGTGATGCTCTCCGCGACGCGGCGCAACGCCGTCAGGGACGTGTACAGGCCGTGTCCCCCGCCGAGCGCGACGACGTGGGGTCCGGCCGGGTCAGCGCTCCTTGTCACGGTGCGTCGTCCTCACCTCGAGCCCCTGGGCGCGCAGGCGCGTCGACAGCTCCTCCGCCATGGCCACGGAGCGATGCTTGCCCCCGGTGCAGCCGACCGCGATCGTCACCGAGTGCTTGTCGTGCGCGCGGTAGCCGGCGAGCGCGATCCCGAGCACGTCCGCATAGCCGGAGACGAACGCCTCGGCCCCGTCGGACTCCATCACGTGCCGCCTCACGGCGGGGTCCAGCCCCGTCAGGGGTCGCAGCTCCGGTACCCAGTGGGGATTGCGCAGGAAGCGCACATCCACCACGTAGTCGGCGTCGACGGGCGCGCCGTTCTTGAAGCCGAAGGACACCACGTTGACGTGCAGCGTGGGCGCCTCGTCCGCGAACTCGTCGGTGATGGTGTCGCGCAGCTGGTGGACGTTGAGCGCCGACGTGTCGATGATCAGGTCCGCGCGCGCCCGCACGGCCGCGACGGCCTCGCGCTCGCGCTGGATCCCCTCGAGGATCGTGGCATCGCCCTGGAGCGGATGCGGGCGACGCGCCTCCTCGAAGCGGTGCACGAGCGTCTCATCCGAGGCGTCGAGGAACAGCAGTCGCACCTCGACCCCGCGATGCTCGAGGTCGTCGACCACGGAGACGAGGTCCGCGAAGTAGCCGCCGCCGCGCACGTCGACCACGGTCGCGAGCCTGCGCGACGGATCCGTCGCGACCATCGCCACGAGCGATCCGAGCATCTGCGGCGGCAGATTGTCGACCACGTACCAGCCGAGATCGCTCAGCACCGCGGCGGCTCGGGTGCGACCCGCACCCGACATCCCGGTGACGATGAGCACGTGCGAATCGGGGTGCATCGCGGTGAGATCGGGGCGGGGAAGTCCCGACGGGTAGGTCTCGGGCGCCGGGTCGTCCGTCATGCCTCCAGCATGCCACCCGTGCCGTGAAGGGCGTCGTGAATCGCCGAGGCGAGCTGCTGACCGACGCCGGGGACCATGGCGATCTGCTCGATGCTCGCCTCCTTGAGCCGCGCGACCGACCCGAAGTGCGTCACGAGCGCCTTCGCACGGGAGGGACCCACGCCGGGGATCTCGTCGAGCGCCGACATCTTCATGGCCTTGCCCCGCTTCTTGCGGTGCGCCGTGATCGCGAACCGGTGCGCCTCGTCCCTGACTCGCTGCAGCAGGTAGAGCGGCTCCGAGCCGCGCGGCAGGATCACGGGGAACTCCTCCCCCGGCACCCAGACCTCCTCGAGACGCTTCGCGAGGCCGACGAGCGCGACATCGTCGATCCCGAGCCGCTCGAGCACGCGCCGAGCGGCCTCGACCTGCGGAAGGCCGCCGTCGACGACGACGAGCTGGGGCGGGTACGCGAACTTCGACGACTCGCGCTCCTCGGGCGGCAGCTCGCGCTGCTCGAGCAGCCGCTGGAACCGTCGCGTGAGCACCTCGTCCATCGCCGCGGTGTCGTCGGACGCGTCGCGCACGATGAACTGCCGGTACTCCGCCTTGCGGGGCAGCGCGTCCTCGAACACGACCATCGATCCGACCATGTTGGTGCCCTGCGTGTGCGAGATGTCGTAGCACTCGATGCGCAGCGGCGCCTCGGACATGCCGAGCGCCTCCTGGAGCTCCTGCAGCGCCTGGGATCTGCTCGTGAGGTCCGACGCCCGCTTGAGACGATGCTGGTCGAGCACCTGCTGGGCGTTCTGCTTCCCGGTCGCGGCGAGCTCGGCCTTCTTGCCGCGCTCCGGGGTACGCAACGTGACCTTCGCGCCGCGCACCCCCGCGAGCCAGTCGGTGAGCGGCGCCGCGTCGTCGGGGAGGACGGGGACGAGCACCTCGGGAGGGATGTCCCCCGGCTCGACCGACGCGTACGCCTCCTGCACGAGCTGCGTGATCATCTGCGCCGAGTTCAGCGGCTCGGGCTTGTCGACGACCCAGCCCCGCTCCCCCGCGATGCGCCCGTCGCGCACGCGGAACACGTGAGCCGAGGCCTCGAGCTCCTCATCGATGAGGCTGAACACGTCCGCGTCCGTGCCCTGAGACAGCACGATCGCGTTGCGCTCGAGGACGCTGCGCAGCGCCTCGAGACGGTCACGCGCGCGAGCGGCGACCTCGAACTCCTCTCGCGCGGCCGCGTCCTCCATCTGCTTCGTGAGGTCGCGGATGAGCGGCTTCGCATCACCGCCGAGCACTTGGCACACCCGCTCGGCGAGGTCGCGGTGCTCGTCGGCGCTCACGCGGCCCACGCAGGGCGCGGCGCACTTGTCGATGTATCCGAGCAGGCACGGACGGCCCTGACGCTCGGCCTTGCGGAACACCGCGGTGGAGCACGTGCGCATCGGCAGCACCGTGAGCAGCGTGTCGACCGTCTCGCGGATCGCCCACGCCTTCGCGTAGGGCCCGAAGTAGCGAACACCCTTGCGCCTGTCTCCGCGCATGACCTGCATCCGGGGGAACTGCTCGTTCATGGTCACGGCGAGGAACGGATACGACTTGTCGTCGCGGAACACGACGTTGAACCGCGGGTCGTACTCCTTGATCCACGTGTGCTCGAGGATCAGCGCCTCGACCTCGTTGCGCACCACCGTCCATTCCACGGACGATGCGGTGGTCACCATCGCGCGGGTGCGCGGGTGGAGTCGCTCGAGCGGTTGGAAGTAGTTCTGGAGGCGCGAGCGCAGGCTCTTCGCCTTCCCGACATAGACGACGCGGCCGTGCGGGTCGCGGAACCTGTACACACCCGGCCGCGCCGGGATGGTCCCGGTCGCGGGCCTGTAGTCGGCGGGGTTCGTCACCGCGCCAGCCTACGCGGGCGCGCCGACGCCGAGGATCTCCGCGAGGAACCGTCCCGTGTGGCTCGCCTCGACGCTCGCGACGGCCTCCGGGGTGCCCTCCGCGACGACGATCCCGCCGCCCGACCCTCCCTCGGGTCCCATGTCGATCACCCAGTCCGCGGACTTGATGACGTCGAGGTTGTGCTCGATCACGATGACCGTGTTGCCCTTGTCCACGAGTCCCTGGAGCACGAGCAGCAGCTTGCGGACGTCCTCGAAGTGCAGCCCCGTCGTGGGCTCGTCGAGCACGTACACCGTGCGACCCGTGGAGCGCCGCTGGAGCTCGGACGCGAGCTTCACGCGCTGCGCCTCGCCTCCCGACAGGGTCGGCGCGGGCTGGCCGAGGCGCACATAGCCGAGCCCCACGTCCACCAGGGTGCGCAGATGTCTTGAGATCGAGGGGATCGCCTCGAAGAACTCGGCGGCCTCCTCGATCGGCATGTCGAGCACGTCGGCGACGGTCTTGCCCTTGAAATGGACCTCGAGCGTCTCGCGGTTGTAGCGGGCGCCCTTGCAGACCTCGCACGGCACGTAGACGTCGGGAAGGAAGTTCATCTCGATCTTGAGCGTCCCGTCGCCCGAGCACGACTCGCATCGTCCGCCCTTGACGTTGAACGAGAAGCGACCGGGACCGTAGCCGCGCACCTTGGCCTCGGTCGTATCGGCGAAGAGCTTGCGGACCTTGTCCCACACGCCGGTGTACGTCGCCGGGTTGGAGCGCGGGGTGCGCCCGATCGGCCCCTGGTCCACGTGGACGATCTTGTCCAGGTGCTCGGTGCCGGTGATCCGGGTATGGCGGCCCGCGACCTGGCGCGCGTGATTGAGCGTGTTCGCGAGGCTCGTGTAGAGGATCGAGTTCACGAGCGTCGACTTGCCAGAGCCCGAGACCCCGGTGACCGCGGTCAGGACGCCGAGCGGGAACGTGACGTCGATGTCGCGCAGGTTGTTCTCGCGCGCGCCGACGACGACGAGGTCGCGCCCCTTGGTCAGCTCGCGTCGCTCCGTCGGCGCCTCGATCGAGCGGCGGCCCGAGACGTACGCACCCGTGACCGACCGCTCGTTCGTGAGCAGATCCTCGTACGAACCCGAGTGGACCACCTCGCCGCCGTGCTCGCCCGCGCCGGGACCGACGTCGACCACCCAGTCGGCGGTGCGGATCGTGTCCTCGTCATGCTCGACGACGATGAGCGTGTTGCCCAGGTCGCGCAGGCGCGTGAGGGTGTCGATGAGGCGGCGGTTGTCGCGCTGGTGAAGCCCGATGCTCGGCTCGTCGAGGACGTAGAGGACGCCGACCAGCCCGGAGCCGATCTGCGTCGCGAGGCGGATGCGCTGCGCCTCGCCTCCCGAGAGCGTCCCCGCCGCGCGCGACATCGTCAGGTAGTCGAGGCCCACGTCCAGGAGGAAGCCGAGCCGGGCGTCGATCTCTTTGAGCACCTGGACCGCGATGGAGCGGCCGCGCTCGTCGAGCTCGGCGGTCGCGAGGAAGTCGCGCGCGTCGGCGATCGAGAGGTTGCACACCTCCGCGATCGACTTGTCGCCGATCGTCACCGCGAGCACCTCGGGCTTGAGGCGCGTCCCCTTGCAGACCGGGCAGTCGACCTCGCGCATGTACGCCTCGTACTTCTCGCGAGAGAAGTCCGACTCGGTCTGCTCGTGCAGGCGCTCGAGCCAGGTGATGACGCCCTCGAAGCCCGTCGTGTACTGGCGCTCGCGCCCGAAGCGGTTCTTGAACTTCACATGAACCTTGTAGTCCTTGCCGTTCAGGATCGCGTTCCGCGCCGCCTTCGGCAGGTCCTCCCACGGCTCGTCGAGCGAGAAGTCGAGCTCGTCGGCGAGGGCCGCGACCGTCCTCCCGAAGTACTCCGAGGAGGTCTGCGCCCACGGCGCGACCGCGCCCTCGTTGAGAGACCGCTGCGGGTCGGGGATCACGAGCTCCGGGTCGACCTCGAGCCGCACCCCGATGCCCGTGCACTCGGGGCACGCGCCGTACGGGGCGTTGAAGGAGAAGGTGCGCGGCTCCATCTCCTCGAGCGTGAGCACGTGGTCGTTCGGACACGCGCGCTTCTCGCTGTAGCGACGCTGCGGAAGCTCCCCGTCGACGGGATCGATCACGACGAGGCCGTCCGCGATGCGCAGCGCGGTCTCGACCGAGTCCGCGAGACGCTGGCGGACGCCGTCGCGCGCGACGAGGCGGTCCACGACCACCTCGATGTCGTGCTTGAGCTTCTTCTCGAGCTGCGGGGGGTCCGTCAGCTGGACGGTCTCGCCGTCGACGCGCGCGCGGGCGAAGCCCTGCTGCTGCAGCTCCTCGAAGAGGTCCTGGTACTCGCCCTTGCGGCCGCGCACCACGGGTGCGAGGACCTGGTAGCGCGTGCCCTCGGGCAGCGCGAGCACCGAGTCGACGATCTGCTGGGGCGTCTGCGAGCGGATCTCCTCGTGGCAGACCGGGCAATGCGGAGTGCCGACGCGCGCGTAGAGCAGGCGGAGGTAGTCGTACACCTCGGTGATGGTGCCGACCGTCGAGCGCGGGTTGCGGTTGGTCGACTTCTGATCGATCGACACCGCGGGAGACAGGCCCTCGATGAAGTCGACGTCGGGCTTGTCCATCTGTCCCAGGAACTGCCGTGCGTACGCGCTCAGCGACTCGACGTATCGGCGCTGCCCCTCCGCGAAGATCGTGTCGAAGGCCAGGGAGGACTTGCCGCTGCCGGACAGCCCCGAGAACACGATGAGCGAGTCCCGGGGAAGGTCCAGATCGACGCCTTTGAGGTTGTGCTCGCGCGCTCCGCGCACCAGGATCCGGTCGTTCACACGGCAATGCTACGCGCACCATGTTCGAACACCTGTTCGATGCTCGGCGTGTCGCGTCGAGGCTCCGCAGGCCCGCGCGTGGTACAGGATGGGGGCATGAGCCTCTACGCAGTGCACTACACGTACGACGAGCGCGCCGACGAGCGCGCGGCCCGCCGCCCCGAGCACCTCGCTCACTTCCGCTCGCTGGCCGATGCGGGCAAGGTCCCGGTCATCGGCCGCTACGGGGACTCGCTCGAGCCCGGCGCCCTGATCGTGCTCGACGTCGACTCGCTCGCGGAGGCGGAGGACATCGTCGCGCACGATCCGTACGTGCTCGCGGGGCTGGTGCCCGCGCACGCCATCCGGGAGTGGCCGGCCTTCGGCGCCTGGCCGGGTCGCGACTTCCCCGCCTGACAGAGCGGCGATCCGCTAGACCTGCTCGTTCTCGCCTGTTCGGGGTTCGGGCTCGACGTCCTCGAGCGGATCGTGCAGGTGCTTGCCGCTGCGCCCGGACACGATCATCGATGCCCCCGCCGCGATGCCCAGCACGACCACGATGAACGCGAGCGAGAACGCGGTGGACGGCACAGGCACCTGCTCCATCGGCATGCCGTCGTTGATGAACGGCAAGGTGTTGCCGTGCAGCGCCTCGAGGATCATCTTGACGCCGATGAAGCCCAGCACGGTCGCGAGCCCGTACGACAGGTAGATCAGCCGGGTGAGCAGTCCCTCGACGATGAAGAACAGCTGCCGCAGGCCCAGCAGCGCGAACGCGTTCGCGGTGAACACGATGTAGGGGTCCTGGGTGAGGCCGAAGATCGCGGGTATCGAGTCGAGCGCGAACATCACGTCGGTGGACCCGAGCGCGACGATCACGAGCAGGAGGGGCGTCATCATGCGCGCCCCGTGCTCGTGGACGATGACGTGGTTGCCTCGGTAGCCGTCCGTCACGGGCATCGCGCGTCGGACCGCGCGGATGAACGCGTTCTCCTTGTACTCCGCCTCGCCCTCCTCGGCTCCGCCCTCCTTCGCGATCACGAAGGCGGTGTACAGCAGGAACGCGCCGAACAGGAAGAACACCCAGTGGAACGCCGCCAGCGCGGCTGCGCCCGCGAAGATGAACACGGCACGGAACACCAGCGCGAGCGCGATGCCGATGAGCAGCGCCCGCTCGCGCAGCCGCGGCGGCACCGCGAAGCGCGTGAGGATCACGAGGAAGACGAAGAGGTTGTCGACCGACAGCGAGGCCTCCGTCACGTAGCCGGCGAGGAACTCCGTGCCCTTGTCGGGGCTTGCGAGCCACCACAGGCCCGCACCGAAGGCGAGGGCGAGCGCCACGTAGAACAGGTACCAGCGCGTGGACTCCTTGAACGTCGGGACGTGCGGCTTGCCGACCACGACGACGAAGTCGAACACGAACAGGACCGTGAGTCCGACGAGCGTGAGGGTCCAGACGAGCGGTGATTCCACCCGCTCATCCTAGAGGCGGGGCTTGTGGTCAGCCCGCCGCGAGCATCCCTCTGAGCTCCTTCTTGAGCTCGGCGATCTCGTCACGCAGCCGCGCGGCGAGCTCGAACTGCAGCTCCGAGGCGGCCTCCCTCATCTGATCCGAGAGGTCCTCGATCAGCTGCGCGAGCTCGTCGGCGGGGCGCTCGCTGCGCTGCGGATCGACGGTCGAGGGCGTCGGAGCCTTCGCGCGCGCCTGCTCGAGCGTCTGCGCGGTGTCCGCCTCCTCTCGCGCGAGCATCTCGGTGATGTCGCCGATGCGCTTGCGCAGCGGGGTCGGGTCGATCCCGTGCTCCGCGTTGTAGGCCACCTGGATCTCTCGACGACGATTCGTCTCCTCGATCGCGGTCGCCATCGAGTCGGTGATCGTGTCCGCGTACATGTGCACCTCGCCGGACACGTTGCGCGCCGCGCGGCCGATGGTCTGGATCAGCGAGGTGCCCGAACGCAGGAACCCCTCCTTGTCCGCGTCGAGGATGGACACGAGGGACACCTCGGGCAGGTCCAGGCCCTCGCGCAGGAGGTTGATGCCGACGAGCACGTCGAAGCGTCCCCTGCGGAGCTCGCGCAGGAGCTCGACGCGGCGCAGCGTGTCCACGTCGGAGTGCAGGTACTCCACGCGCACCTCGCGATCCGAGAGGTACTCCGTGAGATCCTCCGCCATCTTCTTGGTGAGGGTCGTGACGAGCACGCGCTCATCGCGCTCGACACGCTGGCGGATCTCCTCGAGGAGGTCGTCGATCTGCCCCTCGGTGGGCTTGACGACGATCTTGGGGTCGACGAGCCCCGTCGGGCGGATGATCTGCTCCACCACGCCGTCCGCGCGGTCGAGCTCGTACTTGGCAGGAGTGGCCGACAGGTAGACCGTCTGACCGATCCGCTCCTGGAACTCGCCGAACTTCAGCGGGCGGTTGTCGAGCGCCGAGGGGAGTCGGAAGCCGTGGTCCACGAGCGTGCGCTTCCTCGAGGCGTCGCCCTCGTACATCGCTCCGATCTGCGGGACCGTCACATGCGATTCGTCGATGACCAGGAGGAAGTCGTCCGGGAAGTAGTCGAGGAGCGTATGCGGAGGAGTGCCCGCCTCGCGCTGCTCGATATGCCGGGAGTAGTTCTCGATGCCCGAGCACGTCCCGACGGAGCGCATCATCTCCAGGTCGAACGTGGTCCTCATCTTGAGCCGCTGCGCCTCGAGCAGCTTGTTCTGCCGCTCAAGCTCCTGGAGGCGATCCTCGAGCTCGAGCTCGATCGTGCGGATCGCCCTGTTCATCCGCTCCTCGCTCGCGACGTAGTGCGACGCGGGGAACAGATGCACCTGCTCGCGGCGCTCGACCACGTCGCCCGTGAGCGGGTGGAGCGTATACAGCGCCTCCACCTCGTCGCCGAACATCTCGATGCGGATCGCGAGCTCCTCGTACACCGGGATGATCTCGACGGTGTCGCCCCGCACCCTGAACGTGCCGCGGGTGAACGCGAGGTCGTTGCGCGCGTACTGCATCTGCACGAACTCGCGTAGCAGCGAGTCGCGGTCCACGGTGTCGCCGACCGCGAGCGTCACCATGCCCTGGATGTACTCCTCCGGGGTGCCGAGACCGTAGATGCAGGACACCGAGGACACCACGACGACGTCGCGTCGCGTGAGCAGCGAGTTGGTGGCCGAGTACCGCAGCCGCTCGACCTCCTCGTTGATGGACGAGTCCTTCTCGATGAAGGTGTCCGTCTGAGGCACGTACGCCTCGGGCTGGTAGTAGTCGTAGTAGCTGACGAAGTACTCGACCGCGTTGTGAGGCAGCAGGTCGCGGAACTCGTTGGCGAGCTGCGCCGCGAGCGTCTTGTTGTGCGCCATCACGAGAGTGGGCCGCTGGAGCCGCTCCACGAGCCACGCGGTGGTCGCCGACTTGCCGGTGCCTGTCGCGCCCAGGAGGACGACGTGCTCCTCCCCTGCCGTGATGCGACGCGCCAGGTCGTCGATCGCCTTGGGCTGGTCGCCCGACGGCTGGTACTCCGAGACGACCTGGAACGGGTGGTCGGCTCTGCGCAGGTCCGGGGTCATGGCTCTACCGTACGCCGGGGGTCCGACAACGACCGCCGCGCCTCCCGCTCTCCTAGCCGCGGCCGCGCGCGAGCGCCGCGACCTGATCGGCGCCCCTGCGCAGGGGCGGCTTCAGCGCCGAGTCCATGAGGCGCCGCATCGGCGGCTCGTACCAGCGAGCGAGCGCCCACGCGACGACGACGATGCCCGCGAGCATCGCGACGCCGAGCCACGCGCCCGCCGCTTCCACGGCGCCTGGCATGACCACGTCGAGCACACCGTAGGCGAGCTGATAGGCAGGCTTGTGAAGCACATAGATCACGTAGCTTGCCGCCCCGAGCTGTGCCAGGCCCCACCCGAGCCGTCCCTCGGGAGGCTCGTAGAGCGCCCCGACCGCGACGAGGGCAGGGAACACCACGACCACCGCGACGACCTCGAGCCAGTACGACTCGACGGGATTCAGGAGCACGGCCGCCAGCACGATCGGCACCGCCGACGCGACGAGCGCCGACACCCCTCGGCGCCTCAGGCGCAGGTTGTAGATCGCGAGGCCGACGAGGAACGAGAAGAGCAGCCGGACGACGCCGGCGCCAGCGGTCTCCCACCGCCACCCGACGTCGAGCGTCGCTCCGTGCGTCACGACGAGGAGCAGCACGAGCATGGCCCCGGCGCCCCACAGCGTCCTGCGCAGCATCAGCGCCGAGCCGACCAACGCGAAGAAGAGGAGGTTGATGAGCACCTCGTAGAAGACGGTCCACATCGGGATGTTCAACGGGAACAGCAGCGAGTCGTCGACGCACCCGGGCTGCGGAAGCATGAGCAGGTTCGTCGACCCCGTGCACAGCAGCGTGCGCGGGGTCCACTGGACGCTCAGCCCGCCGACGCCCAGGATCAGCGTCGACGCCGCCACTCCGATCGCCAGGAGCATGCCGAGGGCGAAGGCCGGGTAGAGCCTGCTGAGGCGCCGCCAGACGAACGCGCGGAGCGACATCCCCTGCGCGATCCGCTGCGCATACGCATGCGCGACGATGAAGCCGCTGAGCTGCAGGAAGAAGTCCACCGCGAGGTGAGCGTTGACCGGGGTGTAGCCGGCGAAGACCTTCTCCATGTGGACCACGGCGACCGCGATCGCGGCCACGCCACGCAGCCCGTCGAGCAGCACGTACTCATGCCGACCGGACCCGTTCCCAGGATTCGCCAACTCGCCCCCACGACGCCCCCGCGATTCAGACGAATCGCCACAATCGTGGCAAGCGTAGCAAGTCACCGCCCGCTCGACAGGCCTCGGGGACCGACGCGATGAGGAGCGCCCCTACGACCCCTTCCCGGGCACCACCCGGCTCCAGAGCTCGTCGACCTGCGCGCGCAGGTGCTCCGGGGAGCCGTTGCCATCGAGCACGACGTCGGCGATCGACGCGCGCTGAGCGTCCGAGGCCTGCGCGGCCATGCGCGCTGTGGCCTCCGCGTGCGGCATACCGCGCACGTCCATCAGGCGCTTGATGCGGACAGCGTGATCCGCCCGGATGGCGACGACCATGTCGAATCCGTCGCCGTAGCCCGTCTCGTACAGCAGGGGGATATCGTGCACGATCACCGGCACCCCGTCCGCGCGCGCCTTCCGGTCCTCGGCCTGGCTCATCGCGAACACCGTCGGGTGGACGATGCCGTTGAGCCGCGCCAGCGCGACCGGGTCGTTGAACACGATCGCGGCGAGTGCCTTCCGGTCGAGACGTCCGTGCACCAGCACCCGGTCGCCGAACTCCCGCACGATGTCGACAAGGGCTGCGGAGCCCGGCTCGACGGCGCGACGGGCGAGCTCGTCATGATCGACCAGTCTCGCGCCGAGCTCCCTGAAGCGGGCGGCGGCCGTCGACTTTCCTGCACCGATGCCACCCGTGAGGCCGATTCGCAGCATCCCGGGAGTCAACCACCAGGAGGCATGCGTCCGCAACACGAAGAGACGCTCGCCACACCGAGTCGGCCCGGAACGCACGAAGGGCCGCGATCCTCGCGGATCGCGGCCCTTCGTGGTGCAGTGCTTAGTTGCCCGTCAGCTTCTCGCGCAGAGCGGCGAGACGCTCGTCGGAGGCCAGCGTGCCGGCGTCCGCGAGGTCCTCGTCCTGCGAGCTGTACGAGGTCGGGGCGCCCTTGGCGCCACCGGCACGCTTGCGCGGCGCGGCGGCGGGAGCCTCGGACTCGGCCTCGGCGGCCTGCTCGTCCTGCTTGGCGACGAACGCCTTGTGGGCCTCCCAGCGCTCGTGGGCCTCGGCGTACTCCGCCTCCCACGCCTCGCGCTGCTCCTCGTAGCCCTCGCGCCACTCCTGGGTCTCCGGGTCGAAGCCCTCGGGGTACTTGTAGTTGCCAGCCTCGTCGTACTCGGCCGTCATGCCGTAGAGCGCGGGGTCGAAGTCCTCGCCCTGCGGGTCGACACCCTCGTTCGCCTGCTTGATGGACAGCGAGATGCGGCGACGCTCGAGGTCGATGTCGATGATCTTGACGAAGACCTCCTCGTCAGCCTGGACGACCTGCTCGGGCAGCTCGACGTGGCGGACGGCGAGCTCGGAGATGTGAACCAGGCCCTCGATGCCCTCGTAGACGCGCACGAACGCACCGAACGGGACGAGCTTGGTGACCTTGCCCGGGACGATCTGGCCGATCGCGTGGGTGCGGGCGTAGACCGCCCACGGGTCCTCCTGGGTCGCCTTGAGCGACAGCGAGACGCGCTCGCGGTCCATGTCGATGTCGAGAACCTCGACCTCGACCTCCTGGCCCACCGAGACGACCTCGTTCGGGTGGTCGATGTGCTTCCACGACAGCTCGGAGACGTGCACGAGGCCGTCCACGCCGCCGAGGTCGACGAACGCACCGAAGTTGACGATCGACGACACAACGCCCTTGCGGACCTGACCCGGCTTGAGCGCGGTGAGGAACGACGAGCGGACCTCCGACTGCGTCTGCTCGAGGAAGGCGCGACGCGACAGGACCACGTTGTTGCGGTTCTTGTCGAGCTCGATGATCTTCGCCTCGATCTGCTGACCGATGTACGGGCCGAGGTCGCGGACGCGACGCATCTCGACGAGCGAGGCGGGCAGGAAGCCGCGCAGACCGATGTCCACGATCAGGCCGCCCTTGACGACCTCGATGACGGTACCGGTGACGACGCCGTCTTCCTCCTTGACCTTCTCGATCGAGCCCCAGGCGCGCTCGTACTGCGCGCGCTTCTTGGACAGGATCAGACGGCCTTCCTTGTCCTCCTTGGTGAGGACGAGCGCCTCGATGGTGTCGCCGACGTTGACGACATCGTCGGGGTCGGCGTCGTGACGGATGGAGAGCTCGCGGGCGGGGATGACGCCTTCGGTCTTGTAACCGATGTCGAGGAGGACCTCGTCACGGTCGACCTTGACGATGGTGCCCTCGACGAGGTCGCCGTCGTCGAAGTTCTTGATGGTCGCGTCGATGGCAGCGAGGAAGTCCTCAGCGGTGCCGATGTCGTTGACAGCGATCGGGGTGGACTCGGGGGAGGAAACGGACATTAAGGAGTAGCTCCGGTGGACAGGGAATTCGTATGAATATGGACAGGCCGTCACGCGCGCACGCAGGCACGCCGAAGACCGCTGACCATGCTACCGCCTGACCCCCCGGTAGCACAAAGGCGCCTGGGTCACCGTCCGGTCACGTTACCGGACGGTGACCCAGCATCGGCTACAGCTCCCGCGCGGCCTCGAGCAGGTTCTCGGGAACCCACTTGGTCTTGCCCGACATCACCGCGAAGTCCTCGAGCACGACGTGCTCGCCCTGAAGTGCCGTGAACTTGTGGCTCTGCCCCGCGACGATCCCGTCGATCGCCGCGATGCCGAACCGCGTGCCGAGGAGTCGATCCGCGGCGGTGGGGATCCCACCGCGCTGGACGTAGCCCAGGACCGTGAGGCGCGTGGGGAATCCCGTGCGCGCCTCGATCGCCTTCGTGACCTCGTGGCCGATCGAGCCAGCGATCGGGTTCCCCTTCTCGTCGATCGTCGCGTGGCCGTCCCACGACGTGTCCTCCGCGGGGATCGCGCCCTCGGCGACCGCGACGATCGAGAAGTTCTTGTAGCGGTGGCGGTGCTTGATCCGCTTCGCGATCTGGTCGATGTTGAAGGGCTCCTCCGGCGCGAGGATGATGTCGGCTCCGCCCGCGATGCCCGCGGTCACGGCGATCCAGCCGCTGTGCCGGCCCATGAGCTCCACGACCATGACGCGGTTGTGGGACTCCGCCGTGGAGTGGAGCCGGTCGATCGCCTCGGTCGCCACGGTCACGGCGGTGTCGAAGCCGATCGCCGCGTCGGTGCCGACCACGTCGTTGTCAATGGTCTTCGGGATGCCGATCACCGGGATGCCGATCGCATCGGAGACCTTCCCCGCCGCCTTGAGCGTCCCGTCGCCGCCGATGCAGATCAGACCGTCGAGCCGCTCGTTGGTGACGGTGTCCTGCACCGCCTCGAGGCCGCCCTTGACCTTGTGCGGGTGGCAGCGGGCCGTGCCCAGCATCGTGCCGCCCTCAACGAGCTTCCCGGACACGTCGTCGCGCGTGAGCGGCTTCGCGTCACCGTCGATCACGCCCTGCCAGCCGTTCATGAAGCCGACGATCGAGCAGCCGTGCTGCGCGGTCCCGCGCTTCACCACCGCCCTGATCGCCGCGTTGAGCCCCGGGCAGTCTCCGCCGCCCGTGAGGATTCCGATGCGCATGCCACCATCCCTAGTGTCCTGCGGCGCGCCAGCTGGCGCCCGCTCCGACGTTCACGTCGAGCGGCACGGCGAGGTCAGCCGCGCCACCCATCTCCTCCCGAAGGATCGATTCGACTGCTTCCCGCTCTCCGGGGGCCGTCTCGACCACGAGTTCATCATGCACTTGAAGTACCTGCCTCGATGACAGACGTTCGTCCCGCAGACGCCGGTCCACTCCAAGCATGGCACGTTTGATCAGGTCCGCCGCGGAGCCCTGGATGGGAGCGTTGAGCGCGGCTCGCTCCGCGATGTCCCGCCTGGTCCGATTGGTGGAGTTCAGGTCCGGGATGTAGCGCCTCCGGCCGAAGATCGTCTCCGTGTAGCCGTCCGCGCGCGCCTGCACCACGACGCCGTGCAGGTACTCACGCACGGCACCGAAGCGCGCGAAGTAGTCGTCCATGAGCGCCTGCGCCTGGCTCACGTCGAGGCCGAGCTGCTTGGAGAGCCCGAAGCTCGACAGACCGTAGGCGAGCCCGTACGACATCGCCTTGACGTGCGAGCGCATCTGCGGGGTCACGTCCGCCGGCTCGACACCGAACACGCGCGCCCCCACGAAGCGGTGCAGGTCCTCCCCCGCCTTGAACGCGGAGATGAGCTCCTCGTCTCCCGACAGGTGCGCCATGATCCGCATCTCGATCTGGCTGTAGTCGGCCGTCACGAGGGTCTCGAAGCCCTCTCCGACGACGAATGCCTCGCGGATGCGGTGGCCCTCGTCGGTGCGGATCGGGATGTTCTGCAGGTTGGGATCGCGCGAGCTGAGGCGTCCCGTCGCCGCGACCGTCTGCGAGAACGTCGTGTGGATGCGGCCATCGGCACGCACCTCGGTCGCGAGCCCCTTGATGATCTGCGCGAGCTTCGTGGCGTCCCGGTGCGCGAGCAGGGCCTCGAGGAACGGGTGCGGCCGCTTGGCGTGCAGCTCCTGCAGCGAGCCCGCGTCCGTCGAGTAGCCCGTCTTGATCTTGCGGGTCTTCGGCATGCCGAGCCGTTCGAAGAGCACCTCCTGGAGCTGCTTGGGGCTGCCGAGGTTCACCTGGTCGCCGCCGATCGCGTCGTAGGCGTCCTGCGCGGCGAGCGCCGCGCGCCCGAGGGCCTCGTCCGAGAGCCCGGCAAGGTGATCGGAGTCGACGGCGATGCCCGCATCCTCCATCCGTGCGAGAACCGCGATCAGCGGGATCTCCAGCTCACGGTAGAGGGTCGTCATCCCCCGGTCCTCGACCTCCTGGTCCAGCACGGCCGCCAGGGCGGCCACGTGCGCGGCCCGCTCCCCCGCGGCTCGCCCGGCCGAGGTTCCCAGCCCCAGGTCCAGCTCGTCGTTCTGTGCGGACGCGGACGATGCGACGCCCAGGTAGCGCTGGAGGACGGAGTCCAGATCGAAGCCGCGCTGGTCGGGGTTCACCAGGAACGCGGCGATCTGGGTGTCGCCGACGAGGCCGGACACCGTCATGCGCCGTGAGGCGAGCGCGTGCCACGCGTCCTTGGCGCCGTGGAGCACCTTGGTGACCGACGCATCGTCCAGCCATGCCGCGAGCCGCTCCTCCTCCGCGGCCGACAGTCCCGCGAGGTCGATCCCCCAGGCCGTGCCGCCCTGGAACACGCCGACCGCCCAGGCGTCGGCATCGGCGCCTCCCCTGCCGTCGACGTGGAGCGCGACCTCGCCGCTCAACCCGACCACGGCATCGAGCGCACCCTCGACCACGACCTCCAGGTCGTCCTCCTCCGACGCGGCGAGCACCGCATCGTCCTGGACGAACGGCATCAGCCGATCGCGCAGCGTGCGGAACTGCAGCGCGTCGCACATCTCGTGGATGGCCTGCGCGTCGGCTCCGCCGTAGAGGAGGTCCTCGACGGCCAACGGCACCTCGAGGTCCGTCAGCAGGTGGTTGAGCTCGCGGTTGAGCCGGACCTGGTCCTGATGGTCGCGAAGACTCTGCCCCGCCTTGCCGGGGACGTCCTCGGCCTGCTCGAGGATCCCCTCGAGGCCGCCGTACACGCCGATCCACTTGGCGGCGGTCTTGGGACCGACGCCCGGGACGCCCGGGAGGTTGTCGGAGGTCTCGCCGACGAGCGCCGCGAGGTCCGGGTAGCGGCCCGGATCGACGCCGTACTTCTCGCGCACCGCGTCGGGCGTGAACTCGATCAGGTCGGACACGCCCTTGCGCGGATACAGCAGCGTGACGTCCTCGTTCACGAGCTGGATCGTGTCGCGGTCACCCGACACGACGAGGACCCTCATGCCGGCCTCGCGGCCCAGGCGAGCGTAGGTCGCGAGGAGGTCGTCCGCCTCGTAGCGCTCCTTGTCGACGGCCGCCACGCCGAGCGCCGCGAGCATCTCGCGGATCAGCGGCACCTGCGGCTCGAACTCGGGCGGCGTCGCGTCGCGCGTGCCCTTGTACGAGGGCAGACGCTCGGTGCGGAAGGTTCCGCCAGGAAGGTCGAAGGCGACCGCCATGTGCGTCGGCTCGCGATCCTTCATGAGCGTCGCCAGCATCGTCGTGAAGCCGTAGACAGCGTTGGTGGGAGTGCCCGTCGACGTGGAGAAGTTCTCGACCGGAAGGCCGAAGAACGCCCGGAATGCCATCGACAGTCCGTCCACGAGCAGAAGAGTTCCTTGGGGAGTGGTGCTCACACATGACAACCTATCGCCATGACTGACATCGACGACGATCTCACCGCGGTCGTGCCCGGCTCCCTGATGGAGCGCCTCGGGATCTCACTCCTCGAGGTCTCGGCCGAACGCGCCGTCGGGACCATGCCCGTGCACGGCAACACCCAGCCCCTCCGCCTCCTGCACGGCGGGGCGACCGCCGCGCTCGCCGAGACGCTCGGCTCGTACGCCGCCTACGTGCACGCCGGGCCGAACCGCACCGCGGTCGGAGTGGACCTGTCGATCACGCACCATCGCGCGGTGCGCGAAGGGCTGGTGACCGCGACGGCGACGGCGCTGCACCTGGGCGGCCGGGTGTGCTCCTACAGCATCGACGTGGTCGACGACAAGGGTCGAAAGGTCGCCTCGGCGCGGCTTACCTGCATGCTTCTGGCGCATCCGCAGGATTCTTGACCCCCGGTGCAGGATTCCGGCTGACGCCACGCCGTTATCGTCGCGCCACACAAACGAAACATGGCTGGGCTAATTTGTGTGGCATCCCTAACAGGAGGAAACAGTGACGACGACCATCGATCGCCGCGTCATCATGCGCGCGATCGTCGTGTTCCTGCTCGCAGCGACAGCAATCACCCTTGTCTCAGTGATGCTCTCGGACAGCGCGCAGGCGACGGACGTGGCGACCCATGTGGTCTCCGCCGACACGTCGAGCGACGACGCAAGCACTGGCGCCACCAGCAATACTGCAGACAACATCCTGTGGCTGCAGTCCCTTGTCAACGGACTCGCCTTCGGAACGCTTCTGGCACTTGCGTCCGTCGGCCTCTCGCTCATCTACGGAACGACCGGACTGAGCAACTTCGCGCACGGCGAGCAGGTCTCGTTCGGTGCGGTGCTCACCTACTTCCTGGTGACCCCGCAGGACGTGTCCATCCCGCTCATCCCGGTGTCGTTCAACATCGGGCTGCCGCTCCTCGTCGGAGCCGCGATCGGCATCGCCGTGTCCGCAGGCACCGGCTGGCTCCAGGACAAGTTCCTGTGGGCGCCGCTGCGACGCAGAGGCGTCGCGACCGTGCAGCAGATGATCGTCTCGATCGGTCTGTCGCTCGCCCTGCTGAACTTCATCCAGTGGTGGATCGGCGGAGGCCGCATCGGCCTCACCACCTCGTCCGGCAAGGCGATCGACTTCGGTCCCTTCACCCTGACCGACACCACGCTCATCTCCCTGGCGATCGCGCTGGTCTGCCTCGGCGGCGTGTCGTGGTTCCTGCTGAAGACCCGCCTCGGCCGCGCGACGCGTGCGGTGTCCGACAACCCGGCGCTCGCCTCGGCCTCGGGAATCCAGGTCTCCAAGATCATCCGCCTCGTGTGGATCATCTCGGCGGGCCTCGCCGGCCTCGGCGGCATCCTGCTGGCGCTGTACGAGGGCGGCACCGCCTTCGACGCCGGCGCTCGACTCCTGATGCTCATGTTCGCCGCGGTCACCCTCGGTGGTCTCGGACAGGCGTTCGGCGCGCTCGTCGGCTCGCTCGTCATCGGCGTCGTGGTCGAGATGTCCACCCTGTGGCTCCCTGCCGACCTCAAGATCGCGGTCGCGCTCGTGGTCCTCATCCTGGTCCTGCTCGTCAGGCCCCAGGGCATCCTCGGCCGTGCGGAAAGGGTCGGTTAAGCCATGGATATCCTCATCGCGGTCACCCGCGAGATGTTCGCCCCCACCACCGCAGCCTTCGCGCTCGCGGCGATCGGGCTCAACTTCCACTTCGGCCTCACCGGCCTGCTCAACATGGGCCACGCGGGCTTCATGCTGCTCGGCATGTACGGCTACGCGATCACCGTCCGCGAGGGCGGAGGCATGTGGCTCGGCCTCGTCGTCGCGGTCCTGCTCGCGATCGGGTTCGCCCTGCTGCTCGGCTGGCCGACACTCAAGCTCCGCGGCGACTATCTGGCGATCGTGACGATCGCCGCCGCTGAGTTCGTCAGATTCCTCGGCAGGTCCTCGGTGATGAAGAACATCACCGGTGGCTCGACCGGTATCCGCGGCACGGACTTCAAGGAGCCGTTCGAGTCGCTCTCGCCGTTCCCCGACGCGCTCATCACGATCGGCCCGTGGCAGCTGCACGGCTCGGCCTCCACCTCATGGTGGCTGGTCCTCGTCTCATGGACGATGGTCGCGATCTTCGCGTGGGTGTTCTGGATGCTCGCCAAGTCGCCCTGGGGCCGCGTGCTCAAGGGAATCCGCGAGGACGAGGACGCGGTGCGCTCGCTCGGCAAGAACGTCTACGCGTACAAGATGCAGGCGCTCGTCATCGGCGGTGTCCTCGGTGCGCTCGGCGGCATCCTGTGGTCGTTCGGAAACGCGGTGTCGCCCGACTCCATGGGTCGACCCACCACGTTCTGGATCTGGACCCTGCTGCTCCTCGGTGGCGCGGCCACGGTCTTCGGCCCGATCCTCGGCTCGGTGATCTTCTGGGCGGCGATCGTGCTCGTCAAGCAGCTCGCAGCGCTGCTGATCCCCGAGACCATCATGTCGACGACCGCACGCGAGCCGTTCGCCCTGATCCTGGTCGGCGTCACCCTGATGCTGCTGGTGATCTTCAGACCTCAGGGAATCCTTGGAAACAGAAGGGAGCTGGCGATCAATGGCTGACACCGGCAAGCCCACGCCCACGGCGGCGGACCCGTTCGCCCTCGTGCCCCACGAGCCCGGCGCACCCAAGATGGACAAGATCATCGTCGCGGACAAGATCCACCGTCACTTCGGTGGTCTGACCGCGGTCGACGTCGAGCACTTCGAGGTCCAGCGCAACGCGATCACCGCCCTGATCGGCCCCAACGGAGCCGGCAAGTCGACCTTCTTCAACCTGCTGACGGGCTTCGACAAGCCGCAGACGGGCGAATGGTCGTTCAACGGCTTCTCGTTGCACTCCAAGTCCCCCGCCGCGGTCGCGCGGTCGGGCATGGTGCGCACGTTCCAGCTCACCAAGGCGCTGTCGCGCATGACGGTGATCGAGAACATGCGCCTCGGAGCCTCGGAGCAGGTCGGCGAGAGCCTCAGCCGCGCCATGTTCCCCGGACTGTGGAAGAAGCAGGAGAAGGAGATCACCGCGAAGGCGGAGGAGCTCCTGGTCCGCTTCAAGCTCGACAAGAAGCGCGACGACTACGCCGGAGAGCTCTCCGGGGGTCAGCGCAAGCTGCTCGAGATGGCCCGCGCCCTCATGTCGGACCCGGAGATCGTCATGCTCGACGAGCCGATGGCCGGCGTGAACCCCGCGCTCACCGAGTCCCTCCTCGACCACATCATCGAGCTCAAGAACCAGGGCGTCACCGTCCTGTTCGTCGAGCACGACATGCACATGGTCCGACGGATCTCGGACTGGGTGGTGGTCATGGCCGAGGGCAAGATCATCGCCGAGGGCCCGCCCGCAACAGTCATGGCCAACAAGGCGGTGCAGGATGCCTACCTGGGCGCGCACCACGACACCGACCTGTCCGAGGAGCGCTAAGTGAACGACGCACCCGTCATCCTCCACGCCGACGACATCATCGCCGGATACCTCCCGGGCATCGACATCCTCAACGGATGCACCATGGAGGTCCGCGAAGGCGAGCTCATCGGCATCATCGGCCCCAACGGCGCCGGCAAGTCCACGTTCCTCAAGGCGCTGTTCGGCCTCGTGCCGATCCGTTCCGGCTCGGTGAGCCTCGCGGGTCAGGACATCACGAACAAGCGTGCCGACGAGCTCGTCAAGCGGGGCATCGGCTTCGTTCCCCAGACGAACAACGTGTTCCCGTCGCTCAGCATCGAGGAGAACCTCGAGATGGGCTCCTACCAGGCACCCAAGAAGTTCAAGGAGCAGTTCGAGAAGATCGTCGACCTGTTCCCCGTGCTCGGCGAGCGTCGCACCCAGCGCGCGGGCTCGCTGTCAGGCGGTGAGCGTCAGATGGTCGCCATGGCCCGCGCGCTCATGATGGACCCGCACGTGCTGCTCCTCGACGAGCCGTCCGCTGGTCTGTCCCCCGCGCGTCAGGACGAGACCTTCGTCCGCACGCGCGAGATCAACCGCACCGGCGTGACGGTCATCATGGTCGAGCAGAACGCCCGACGCTGCCTCCAGATCGCCGACCGCGGCTACGTGCTCGACCAGGGCACGTCGGCCTACACGGCGACCGGCCAGGAGCTGCTCAAGGACCCCAAGGTCATCGAGCTCTACCTGGGCACGCTGGGGGCCTAGCCTCCCGCTCGCTCAAGCGCCCCGTCACCCTCGTGGTGGCGGGGCGCTTCTGCGTGTGGCCAGAGCACTGCGCTGCTCCCCTGCAGCCCCGCACTTCCCCGCATCGTCCTGTTCCCCCGCATCGTCCGGCTCCCCCGCATCGTCCCGTCGCGGCCTGCGCGCCCGTAGCCGCTCACTGCTGCGCTGCCGTCGAAGTCCAGCAACGAACGACTACCAGGGCACGGCGACCCGATCTCCACACGCCAGCGCCCCACACCGTCCATCCACCGATCGACCGTCGGCCCAAGCGCCCAGGGTTCTCGCCTGATGCGATACAAGCATGCGACTCCTTGCCGGGCTCAGCGCCCTCGACCTCCCGCTGGCAGGCTTCCTCGGGGCCAACGCGCACGCCTTCACACGCGCGGAGCTTCTCGAGAGGTGGTCACGTGACGCGCTCGACAGGACGATCGTCCGCGGGACCGCCGTCAGGATCCTCCCGGGCGTCTACTGTGGAGCGGCCCACCGAGACGCCGCATCCGTGAGGGGCGAGGCCCTCAACCTGTGGGCGCCGCGCTCGCTCGTGACTGGACCGTTGGCGCTCCACCTGCGCAACGCGGCGCTGCCGCGGCCCGTCACCGCGGACCTCACCTCCGACAAGGGCGACCCGCTTCACCCGCCGCCGCGGGTGCGGGTGCATCAGCGAGGCGTGCCCCGCACGTCGTCGAGCTTCCGCGGCGTCGATTGCGTGACCACCGAACGCGCCTTGCTGGATGCGTGGCGCTTCGCAGCTCCCGACGAGCGCCACGCCGTGCTGTGGGAGGCGCTCTGGGCCCGCGTCTGCACCTGGCGGCAGCTGAAACGCGAGCTGGACCGTGCTCAACGCGTCGCCGGTCGGCGCGACCTGGATCGCTTGCTCGGCTGGTTCGCCGCAGGCGCGACATCACCGCTCGAGGCCCGCGCGAAGCACGAGGTGTTCACTGGTGCCCAGTTTCGCGAGTTCGAGTGGCAGGTCGAGCTGGTCCTCCCGACGCGCAGGCCCCAAGTCGACATGCTGCGCCGGCCCGCGGGCGTGATCGTCGAGCTCGACGGCGACGCCTATCACTCCACGCGTGCAGCGAGGGATGAGGATCGCAACCGCCAGACCGACCTCGTCGCGGCGGGGTTCGTCGTGGTCAGGTTCGGGTGGCGCGACATCGTCGACCGGCCCGCGTGGTGCCGTGAGACGGTGCGCACCGTCGTCGCGGGGCGGCTCGCGGCCGCCAGTAGTCGCTGACTGCGGGAAGGCGGCCCCGTGAGGGCCCTGAGCGGCTACCGGGGAGCGCTGGGCTGGGGACGATGCTCGGGGCGGGACGATGCGGGTGCCCGGGACGATGCGGGGGCTGGGCCCGCATGGGGTGCGGCCAGCATCGTCCGGGCGCGCGAAAGGGCCCCTGGCCGAAGCCAGGGGCCCTTCCTTGCAGTGCTATGCGTAGTCCGCTGAGCGGAGATTACGCGGCGGGAACCTCACCGTAGACGGCCTCCTGCCAGACCGGCACGTTGTCCGCGTCGAACTCGTACACGCCGATGTAGGCCGAGGACGGGTCGTTCGCGTCGTTGAACGCACCGGAGCCCGACACCGCCTGGTAGGCGATCTCCTCGCCGGCGTTGATCAGGTCGGAGCACTCGACCCAGCCGGTGCACTCGGTACCGCCGTTGGCGCCCGAGACCGCAGCCATGTTGGCCTGGATCGTCGCGCCGGACGAGTCGCCACCCTTGAGCGCCGCGAGGGCGAGCAGCATGGTCGAGTCGTAGGACTCAGCACCGTACGAGAACGAGTCGAGCGGCTCGTCGGCGGCGCTGTTCAGCAGGTCCTGGAACTCGGTGGTCGGGTTGGCACCGGGGATGGTGCCCTTCGCGCCCTCGAGCAGGCCCGCGTCGAGGTCCTCCGAGTAGTCGGCCGTGTTGCCGTCGGTGTAGTACGTCTGCGAGAAGTCCTCCCAGCCAGCGGTCTGCAGCGCCTTGATGACCTGGACGGTCTGCTCGAAGGCGATGATCAGGATCGCGTCGGGGTTGGTCGCCATGACCGCCTGAGCCTCAGCCGAGAAGTTCGTGGCGGTGGGGTCGAAGGTCTCCGTGGCGCCGTAGGTCACGTTGACGGTGTCGCCCAGCGTGTCGACCACGACGTCGCGCAGCGACGTGCCGTAGTCGTCCTCGAACACGAGGATGCCGAGGTTCTCGATGCCGTCGTCCATGATGACGTTGGCGAGCGCGTTGCCCTGGACGGTGTCCGGCGGCGCCACGCGGAAGTAGAAGTCCGAGTAGCCCGACAGCGCGGTCGAGGTGTTCGCAGGCGAGATCTGGACCACGGACGCGGCAGCGACGTCGTCGACCACGTTCAGCGAGACCGAGGACGACGCGGCACCGACGATGCCGCCGACGCCCTGCGCGATCAGGTCCGAGACCGACTGCGAGGCGATCTGCGGGTTGGCCGTGTCGGACGAGTCGGAGTCGATGACCTCGACGTCCTGACCGAACACACCGCCCGCCTCGTTGATCTCGTTCGCGGCGAGGTGCACACCGGCGATCTCGGGCGGGCCCAGGAAGGCGAGCGAGCCGGTGATCGGGAGCAGCGTGCCGATCTTGAGGGCGTCGCCCGAAGCAGCGGCAGTGTCGCTGCTCGAGGCGTCAGCCGAGGAGCTCGAGTCCGAGTCCCCCTCAACCGAGCAGGCCGCGAGGGCCAGCGTCGCAACGGCCGCCACGGCCGTGCCACGCGCGATGGTGTTCCATCGTGCCATGTTTTTTCCTCCAAACTGACGGGAGCCACCGTCAGCGCATCGGTGTAGGGACGGTCCCTACTCGATGCCGCCAAACTATCGACCGTATGTTTCTCTCATGGGTCGCAAACATCACGATTTCGTGACCTGGGACGCGAGTTTCCGGCGGAAATACGCATGTAACACGCACTTCACCGCGTTTTTCGTCATTCAGTGACCAAAGTCCCGGGTGTGACCGCCCCGGATACGACAAAGGCGCGGCCCCCGCCTGGGAGCCGCGCCTCAAGAGATGTCGTGAGCGGCGTGCCGCTACTTGCCGCCACCCATCTGGTCGATGACGGCCTCGGCGACCTCGCGCATCGTCAAGCGGCGGTCCATCGAGGTCTTCTGGATCCAGCGGAAGGACTCGGGCTCGTTGAGCTTCATCTTCTCCATCAGGAGGCCCTTCGCACGCTCGACCTTCTTGCGGGTCTCCATGCGCTCGTTGATGTCCGCGATCTCGGACTCGAGCGCGCGGATCTCCTGATACCGGGACGCCGCGATCTCCACGGCCGGGAGCAGGTCGCCGGGAGTGAAGGGCTTGACGACGTACGCCATCGCACCGGCGTCGCGCGCGCGCTCGACCAGCTCCTTCTGCGAGAACGCGGTCAGCAGCACCACGGGCGCGACCCTGTCCTTGGCGATGTGCTCGGCGGCGGTGATCCCATCCATCACGGGCATCTTCACGTCCATGACGACGATGTCGGGCTTCAGCTCCTTGGCCTTCGCGATCGCCTCCTCGCCATTGCCGGCCTCGCCGACGACCTCGTAGCCGCCTTCCGTGAGGGTCTCGACGATGTCCATGCGGATGAGTGCCTCGTCCTCGACCACCAGGGCGCGACGGGTCTTCGTGGACGCGGCTCCGCCTGCCTGCGTCATGTCATTGTCAGCTGTCACAGGCGCTAGCCTAGTCGTCGGGCCCCGATAGCCCAACTGGCAGAGGCATGCGGCTCAAACCCGCACCAGTGTGGGTTCGAATCCCACTCGGGGCACTTCACCTGCGGGGATGTCGCACGCGACGCATCGCGGCCACCGCCCGGGACTCCACCTCGTGGGACTGTCGCCCGGGCGTTTCGCACCTCGGACCGTGGCATGCTGGACTCGGTCCCATGACAGCATCGCCGCTCCCCGCGGCCCAACAAGCACGGAGGTCCTCGGTGCCCCGAGTCAAGCGTCATATCGCCCTGGTCGCGCACGACAACAAGAAGGTCGAGCTGCTCGAGTGGGCGAGCTTCAACAAGGTGCGGCTCGCGCCGCACCACCTGTACGCGACCGGCACCACAGGGACGATGCTGGAGCACGAGCTCGGGCTGCCCGTCCACCGCTTCCTCTCGGGCCCGGTCGGCGGCGACCAGCAGATCGGCGGCAGGATCGCCGAGGGCAAGATCGACATGCTGATCTTCTTCTGGGACCCGCTGGAGCCGCAGCCCCACGACCCCGATGTCAAGGCGCTGCTTCGCCTCGGCGCGCTGTGGAACATCCCGATGGCGTCGAACGTCGCCACCGCGGACTTCATCATCTCCTCGGAGCTCTTCGAGTCCGCGTACGACCGCGCGATCCCCGACCTCGGCCCGCGCAACTGGGAGGACCTCAAGCCCAAGCCCGCCGACGAGTCCTGACCTCGGGTGACGCGGAGGTCCTCCGCGTCACCACCCGGCGTTGTGGCCGTAGTTGCGCTCGATCGATGCCCGCGTGAAGTGGACGCGCGCGCCCGACAGATTGCCGGTGTACTTGACTCCCCACTTGACGGTGGAGCGCACGCGGATGTGCTCGTCGTCGGCCAGGGTGTGGGCCCCGGACTCGTAGACCGTGTGCCGGTAGCCGCTGATGACGTTGTCGGTCACGTTGATGGTCTTCGGGTACCGCAGGCGGAAGGTCTTGACGCCACCGTTGTTGTACGTGCGCCCCTCCTGGAGCCCGATCACGTTGTGCGAGAACTCGATGTACTTCGACTTCATGCCGAACACGACCCCGTTGGAGCCGCCGATCAGCGTGTTGTAGGTGATCTTCACATGACGCGGCGACTCGTTGGCGTTCTTGGAGCCCGCGACCTTGATGTTGGACCCGGTAGGCGCGCTCACGAGCAGGTTGTGCGTGATCACGCCGCCCGTGGACCAGATGGAGGGCCTCAGATAGATGTTGTGGTCCCTGTTGACCCAGGTCCCGAGGTTGTACCCGATGAAGTTGCTCGAGATGGTGTAGTCGTGCGGCGCGTAGGCCTTGCGCTGCGCGGGAGTGGTCGCGCCCGGCTTCGCGGAGATCGCGAGGTTCGCGACGCCGTGCGTGTAGCGGACGTCATTGCGCGTGAAGGTCCAGCCGGTCCCGCCGTAGATGAAGACGATCGCCTTCGCCGAGCCGGTCGTGGCCTTGTCCCACCGCCAGCGCAGGCCCTCGATGCGCCAGTAGTCGATGTCCTTGAAGATCGCCCGACCCTTGACGATCACGCGCTCACCCGGCGCGTTCTGGAGGACGATCGGGCGGTCCTTCGTCCCTGCGACCGCGCCCCAGCCGAGCCTCTCCTTGTAGGTGCCCTCGCGGACCACGATCACGTCGCCAGGTCGGGCCACGCGGATCGCGAACTCGATCGATGCGAGCGGGTGCGACTTCGTGGGCTCTGGGCAGGCCCTCTCCTCGGACCATCCCTCGACCACGGTCCAGTAGGGAACCTTGTCGACGAGAAGGCACCTGGAGCGGTTGATGTCGGCGTAGGGCGTGCCGTTCGAGTTGGTGCCGTCGGGCGCGATCACCCAGTCGCTTCCCGAGTCGTCGACGTAGATGTAGCTGCCGCCTGACGCCGGCTTGGCGAGAGTCGTCGCGCCGATCGTGAACTTGTCGTCAGCTGCGCTCGCGGGAACGACCGCGATTCCCAGCATCGTGGCTGCGGCGAGAACCGTACCGGTCGCCCTGGCAAGAAGGTGTCGTGTCGAGGAGGCCATGTCCGGGAGCGTAGAGAACGTGGCACGCGTGGTGAACCCCTGTGTGGATCATCCCACGAACGCTCAACAGGGCTGGCACGCGGACGTTTCGGGCATAGCGGTCATGACACAGAGCGAGGGGCCCAGCCGGACGTGCCGGCTGGGCCCCTCGGTGACGCTAGGTGCTGTGTCAGGCGACCGTTGCGGGCAGCTGGCCGACCTTGTGCACGAGGATCGAGTTCGTGGTGCCGGGGATGCCCACGGGGGCGCCCGAGACGACGATCACGAATTCGCCGTCAGCGGCGAGCCCCTTCTCCTTGAGGTACGAGTCCACCACCTTGACCATCTTGTCCGTCGACTCGATGTGGTCGACCTTGACCGACTCGATGCCCCACGACAGCGCGAGACGACGCTCGGTGTTCTCGTCGGAGGTGAAGGCGATCATCGGGGTGTCGGGACGCAGTCGCGACATCCGGCGCGCGGAGTCACCCGACTGGGTGAACGTGCAGATGTACTTGATGTCGAGGTTCTCGGCGATCTCGGCGGCGGCGTGGGTGATCGCACCACCGCGGGTCTTGGGGACCGTCGGGAACGGCGCGATGCGGCCGTGGCCCTTGCTCTCGGTGTTCTCGACGATGCGGGCCATGGTCTGGACCGTGATGATCGGGAAGTCGCCGACCGAGGTCTCGCCGGACAGCATGACCGCGTCGGTGCCGTCGAGGATCGCGTTGGCGCAGTCCGAGGTCTCGGCGCGCGTCGGCACGGGAGCGTGAGTCATCGACTCGAGCACCTGGGTCGCGACGATGACGGGCTTGGCGTACGCGCGGCACAGCTCGATGGCGCGCTTCTGGACGAGCGGCACCTCCTCGAGCGGGAGCTCGACGCCCAGGTCACCGCGGGCGACCATGACGCCGTCGAACGCGTCGACGATCTCCTCGAGGTTGTCGACCGCCTGAGGCTTCTCGACCTTGGCGATGACGGGGACCATGCGGCCCTCCTCCGCCATGATGCGGGCGACGTCCTCGTAGTCCTGCGCGGAGCGCACGAACGACAGGGCGATGTAGTCGGCGCCGAGCTTGAGGCCCCAGCGAAGGTCCTCGGTGTCCTTCTCCGACAGGGCCGGCACGGAGACCGCGACGCCCGGGAGGTTGATGCCCTTGTTGTTCGACACGGGACCGGGGACGATGACCTTGGTCACCACGTCGGTGTCGGTGACCGCGGTGACCTCGAGGCGGACCTTGCCGTCGTCGATCAGGAGCGTGTCGCCGGGGTTGCAGTCGCCCGGCAGGCCCTTGAAGGTCGTGCCGCAGATGTCCTTGGTGCCCTCGACGTCGCGGGTCGTGATGGTGAAGACGTCGCCGACGGCGAGGTCGTGGGGACCGTTCGCGAACTTCTCGAGACGGATCTTGGGGCCCTGGAGGTCGACGAGGACGGCGACGTTGCGGCCGGACTCGGCCGCTGCCTGACGGACGTTGTTGTAGACCGTCTCGTGCTCCTCGGCGCTGCCGTGGCTGCGGTTGATGCGGGCCACGTCCATACCGGCGTTGACCAGCTCGCGCATCCTGTCGAGCGGCGCGGTGGCCGGACCGATCGTGCAGACAATCTTCGCGTTTCGCATGTTCTCCAACCTTGCGTTATGCACGGAGCGCGGTGGTGCGCGCCGTCACTGGTGCCGGAAGCTCCGTGCTCCCGGTCAAGTATTCATCGATGGCGGCCGCGGCGGCGCGGCCCTCGGCGATCGCCCAGACCACGAGCGAGGCGCCTCGACCCGCATCGCCCGCGACGAAGACGCCGTCGGCTGATGTCGAGAAGTTCTCGGCGCGCTCGATCTGACCGCGCGATGTCAACGCTACTCGGGACTGGTCCTGCAGCAACGTGACCTCAGGCCCAGTGAACCCCATAGCAATCAATACCAGGTCGGCCGGAACATCGCGCTCCGTGCCGGCGGTGGGGGTGCGCGACCCGTCCGGGTTGTACTGGGTCTCGGCGACGCGCAGCGACTTCACGTGGCCCTCGCCGTCGGAGACGAACTCGACGGTGGACGCGAGGTACTCGCGGGTGCCGCCCTCCGCGTGGCTCGTCGAGACCTCGAACACGCGCGGGTCCGTGGGCCACGGCATCGACTCGGTGCGGTCGAGCGGCGGCTTCTTGCCGATCGCGAGCGTGGTGACCGACGCAGCGCCCTGGCGCAGCGCGGTGCCGATGCAGTCGGAGCCGGTGTCGCCGCCACCGATGACGATGACGTGCTTGCCCTCGGCGGTGATCTGCTCGGCGATCTCGTCGCCCGCAACGGCCTGGTTGCCCTGGTGCAGGTACGGCATCGCGAAGTGGATGCCGTCGAGCTCGCGACCCGGCAGCGGAAGGTCGCGCGGAACGGGCGCGCCCGAGGCGATGAGCACCGCGTCGTAGCGCGCACGCAGCTCGTCCCACGTCATGTCCTTGCCGATCTCCACGCCCGTGCGGAACCTGGTGCCCTCGGCCTCCATCTGCGACACGCGCAGATCGATGTGGCGCTTCTCGAGCTTGAAGTCCGGCACGCCGTACCGGAGCAGGCCACCGATCCTGTCGTCCTTCTCGAACACCGCGACCGTGTGGCCGGTGCGGGTCAGCTGCTGCGCCGCCGCGAGCCCGGCGGGTCCGGAGCCGACGACGGCCACAGTCCTGCCGGTGTGCCGCTGAGCGACGTGGGGCCGCACGAGGCCGCGCTTGAACGCCTCGTCGATGATCGACACCTCGACGTTCTTGATCGTCACCGCGGGCTGGTTGATGCCCAGCACGCACGAGGTCTCGCAAGGAGCAGGACAGATGCGGCCGGTGAACTCCGGGAAGTTGTTCGTCGCGTGGAGGCGCTCGATCGCGTCCTCCCACTGGCCTCGCCAGACCAGGTCGTTCCACTCGGGGATCAGGTTGCCGAGAGGGCAGCCCTGGTGGCAGAACGGGATGCCGCAGTCCATGCAGCGCCCCGCCTGGCGGGTGAGCTGCGCCGAGTCCTTGGCGAGCTCGTCCTTCACCTCGTTCCAGTCGCGCAGGCGCACCGGGACGGGGCGGTTGACGGGGAGCTCGCGCTCCCGCACCTTCATGAATCCACGCGGATCAGCCACCGGTCACCTCCAGGAAGTCGGCCCATGCGCCTGGCGCGGTGAGGTCCCCGCCCTGCGCCTCGATCTCGGCGAGCGCGTCGCGCACCCGCGCGTACTGCGCCGGGAGCACCCGGGTGAACCGCGCCACCGAGTCCTCCCAGCCGCCCAGCAGCTCCCTGCCGAAAGGCGAGCCGGTCTGCTCGACGTGCCTCTCGACCAGGCTGCGCACGATGGTCGCGTCCTCGGGGTCGAGCGGCGAGAGCGTGAGCTCGCCGGAGGCCAGCGCCTCCCTGTTGACGCGCTCGCTTCGCAGGTCGAGGACGTAGGCGGTGCCGCCCGACATGCCCGCTCCCAGGTTGCGTCCCGTCCGGCCGAGGATCACGGCCGTGCCGCCCGTCATGTACTCGAGCGCATGGTCTCCCACGCCCTCGACGACTGCGGTCAGACCCGAGTTGCGGACCAGGAACCGCTCCCCCACGACGCCGCGCAGGAGGATCTCACCGGAGGTGCCGCCGTAGCCGATCACGTTGCCCGCGATGACGTCCTTGGAGTCGTCGAGCATCGCCTCGCGCGGAGGACGGACGACGATGCGGCCGCCAGACAGGCCCTTGCCGACGTAGTCGTTCGCGTCGCCCTCGAGACGGAGCGTGATGCCCTTCGGCACGAAGGCGCCGAACGACTGGCCCGCCGAACCCGTGAAGGTCACGTCGATCGTGTCGTCGGGCAGCCCCGCTCCCCCGTGGCTGCGTGTGAGCTCGTAGCCCAGCATCGTCCCGACGGTGCGGTGCACGTTGCGGATCGGCAGCGCGATGCTGACCTTCTCCCCTCGGTCGAGCGCCGGCTGTGCCTGGGCGATGAGCTGCTGGTCGAGCGCGTCGAGGAGTCCGTGGTCCTGCGTGGTCGCGTTGATGAGCGCGGCGCCTGCGGCGGGACGGGCGAGCACGGGCGACAGGTCGAGGCCCTTCGCCTTCCAGTGCTGGATCGCCTCACGCGTCTCGAGCGCCTCGACGTGACCGACCGCCTCGGCGATCGACCTGAAGCCCAACGCAGCGAGGTGCTCCCGCACCTGCTCGGCGATGAACTCGAAGAAGGTCTCCACGAACTCGGGCTTGCCGCTGAAGCGGGCCCGCAGCTCCGGGTTCTGCGTCGCCACACCCACCGGGCAGGTGTCCATGTGGCACACGCGCATCATGACGCAGCCCGAGACGACGAGCGGCGCGGTGGCGAAGCCGAACTCCTCGGCGCCGAGCAGCGCGGCCACGACGACGTCGCGGCCGGTCTTGAGCTGGCCGTCCACCTGGACGACGATGCGGTCGCGCAGGTCGTTGAGGACGAGCGTCTGCTGGGTGTCGGCCAGACCGATCTCCCACGGGGCGCCCGCGTGCTTGAGCGAGTTCAGCGGGCTCGCTCCGGTGCCGCCGTCGTGGCCCGAGATGAGGACGACATCCGACTTGCACTTGGCGACGCCCGCCGCGATCGTGCCGACGCCCACCTCGGACACGAGCTTGGTGTGGATGCGCGCGGTCGGGTTGGCGTTCTTCAGATCGTGGATGAGCTGCTTGAGGTCCTCGATCGAGTAGATGTCGTGGTGCGGCGGCGGCGAGATGAGCCCGACGCCAGGCGTCGAGTGACGCGTCTCGGCGACCCACGGGTAGACCTTCGTGCCGGGAAGCTGACCGCCCTCACCCGGCTTGGCACCCTGCGCGAGCTTGATCTGGATGTCGTCTGCGTTCACGAGGTACTCGCTCGTCACGCCGAAGCGTCCCGAGGCGACCTGCTTGATCGCGGAACGGCGCTCGGGGTCCATAAGGCGCTCGGGGGCCTCGCCGCCCTCGCCCGTGTTGGACTTGGCGCCGATGCGGTTCATCGCGATCGCGAGGGTCTCGTGGGCCTCCTGCGAGATGGAGCCGTAGGACATCGCGCCCGTGCTGAAGCGCGTGACGATGTCCGCGACCGACTCGACCTCGTCGAGCGGGACCGCCGGGCGGTCGCTCGCGAAGTCGAGCAGGCCACGCAGCGTCATCGCCCGCCTGGACTGGTCGTCGATGCGATCCGTGTACTCGCGGAACAGGTCGTACCGGCGCGTCCGGGTCGAGTGCTGGAGCTTGAACACCGTCTCGGGGTCGAAGAGGTGCTCCTCGCCGTCACGGCGCCACTGGTACTCGCCGCCCGTGTTGAGGTGGCGGTGCGGGGACAGCTCGCCCGACTCCGGGTAGGCGTCGGCGTGCCGCTGCGCCACCTCCTGCGCGACGACGTCGAGCCCGACGCCGTCGATCTGGCTCGGCGTCCCGACGAAGTGCCGGTCGACCAGCTCGCGCGACAGCCCGATGGCCTCGAACACCTGCGCGCCGCGGTACGACGCGATCGTGGAGATGCCCATCTTCGACATGATCTTGAGGACGCCCTTGCCGAGCGCCTTGATGAGGTTCTTGACGGCCTTCTCGCCATCGACGTCGCCCAGGTAGCCGCGCCCCGCGAGGTCCTCGACGGTCTCCATGGCCAGGTACGGGTTGACCGCGCCGGCGCCGTAGCCGATGAGGAGCGCGACGTGGTGCACCTCGCGGACGTCGCCGGCCTCGACGATGATCGTGATCTGCGTGCGCGTGTGGTGCCTGACCATGTGGTGGTGGACGGCCGAGCTCAGCAGCAGCGAGGGGATCGGCGCGAGGTCCTTGTTGGCGTCGCGGTCCGACAGGATCAGGAACGACACGCCGTCCTCGAGCGCCTGGTCGCACTCGTCGAAGATCTCCTTGAGGCGCGCCTCGAGGCCCGCTCCCCCGTCGGCGACGCGGTAGAGGCCCCGGATCTTGCGCGCGGAGAACACGCCCTTGAGACGCGGGTCAGCGTCGATGTGCGCGATCTTCGCGAGCTCGTCGTTGTCGATCACCGGGAAGTCGAGCATGATCTTGCGCGCGTGCTCGGGCAGCGCCTCGAGCAGGTTCGGCTCGGGTCCGACCGCTCCCCCGATCGACGTGACGATCTCCTCGCGGATCGAGTCGAGCGGCGGGTTCGTGACCTGCGCGAACATCTGCACGAAGTAGTCGAACAGCAGCCGGGGTCGCTTGGACAGCACCGCGATCGGGGTGTCCGATCCCATGGCGCCGATGGGCTCGATCCCGTTCATCGCCATCGGGCTGAGCAGGATCTTGAGCTCCTCCTCGGTGTATCCGAACGCGCGCTGGCGGCGCTGCACGGATCGCGTCGAGTGCGAGATGTGCTCGCGGTCGGGGACCTCGGACAGGTGCACGGCGTACTGCTCGAGCCACTGCGCATAGGGGTGCTCCGCGGCGAGCTGCGCCTTGATCTCCTCGTCCTCGACGATCCGGCCCTTCGCCGTGTCCACGAGCAGCATGCGTCCCGGCTGCAGACGGCCCTTGCGGACCACCTTCGCGGGGTCGATGTCGAGCAGCCCGGCCTCGGAGCCGCACACGACGAGTCCGTCGTCGGTCAGCCAGAAGCGTCCCGGACGCAGGCCGTTGCGGTCGAGGGTCGCGCCGATGAGCGTGCCGTCGGTGAAGTGCAGGGCGGCGGGGCCGTCCCAGGGCTCCATGAGCGTCGAGTGGTACTCGTAGAACGCGCGACGGGCGGGGTCCATGTGGGGGTTGTTCTGCCACGCCTCGGGGATCATCATCAGGACCGCGTGCGGAAGCGAACGACCACCGAGGTGCAGCAGCTCGAGCACCTCGTCGAAGGACGCGGTGTCGGATGCGCCGTTCGTGCACGTCGTGCCGAGCTCCGAGAGGTCGCCGAGCAGCTCGGACTGGAGCATGCCCTCCTTGGCGGCCATCCAGTTGCGGTTGCCCTGCACGGTGTTGATCTCGCCGTTGTGCGCGATGAGGCGCAGCGGCTGCGCGAGCGGCCACGACGGAAAGGTGTTGGTCGAGAAGCGCGAGTGGACCAGCGCGAGCTCCGACGCGAACGCCGGGTGCAGCAGGTCGGGGAACACCTTCTCCAGCTGGTAGGTGGTCAGCATGCCCTTGTACGTCAGGGTGCGCGCCGACAGCGACGCGAAGAACGGGCCGCCCTTGCGCTCCGAGCGGCGGCGGGCGCGGTACAGGCGGCGGTCGAGATCGATGCCGGACAGCCCCTCGCATGACAGGAACACCTGACGGAAGACGGGCGCGGCGGCGCGCGCCGACGGGCCGAGCGAGTCGAGCTCGACGGGCACGTCGCGCCAGCCGAGCACGGTCACGCCCTCCTCGGCGCACGCCTGCTCGAACAGCGCCGCCTCGACGCCCGCGTTGCCAGGGGTGAGGAACGCGATGCCGACGCCGTACTCGCCCGCGGCGGGAAGCTCGAAGCCCACCACCTCGCGCAGGAACGCGTCCGGCACCTGGGTGAGGATGCCCGCACCGTCACCCGTCTCGGTCTCGGCACCGACAGCGCCGCGGTGCTCGAGGTTCTTCAGCGCCGTGAGCCCCGCGTCCACGATGTCGCGGCCGGCGGTGCCACGAAGCGTCGCCACGAAGGCGACGCCGCACGCGTCGTGCTCGTATGCCGGGTTGTACAGCCCTCCGGCGGGCTGAGGAGCGCTGAGAAGCGAGGCCATTGAACCGTCCTTCGCAGGACCGCGCGCATGGCCGGTCCTCATGGTTGATGGGCGCCGTCGACCCTAGGGAGACATGGGTGTCCAGCGTACCGCGCCGGACGAGCCCTTTTGGAACTCTTTACTGCGCGCTGGGCGTCTCGCCGGGGTCGCCGGTGCCGTCCGCTTCGTCCAGCGTACCGGCACCTTCGTCCGAGCCCTGCTCCTCGGGCGCCTCTGCGGCCTCGTCGCTCGGGTCGGCATCGCCCTTCTCGCGGCTCGCCGCGAGCGTCTCGCGCGCTGGCACCTCGGCGAGGCGCCGCTGCCGCGCACCCATCGCGAGGAAGGCGAGGACGGAGGCGACCAGCGCGATGGCGGACACCCAGGTGTTCACGCGCACGCCGAGGATGTGCACGGCGTTGTCGATGCGCACCATCTCGATCCAGAGTCGGCCAGAGGTGTAGACGACGACATAGAGCCAGAAGACGCGGCCGCCCCACAGCTTGAAGCGGCGGTCGGCCCACAGCAGCACCGCCACTCCCGCGAGGTTCCAGATCATCTCGTACAGGAACGTGGGGTGGAACGTCGCGAACGCCTCGTAGCCGGCGGGCCGGAACGCCTCGTCGATCTGCAGGGCCCACGGCAGGTCCGTGGGGCCGCCGAAGAGCTCCTGGTTGAAGTAGTTGCCCATGCGTCCGATCGCCTGCGCGAGCAGGATGCCGGGCGCGACCGCATCGGCGAAGGCCGTGAAGGACACCCGTGCGCGGCGAGCGCCGATGAACGCTCCGAGCGCGCCGAGCGCGACGGCGCCCCAGATGCCGAGGCCGCCCTCCCAGATCTTGAAGGCGTCGATCGGGTTCCCGTTCTCACCGAAGTAGGCGGCGGGGCTGGAGATGACGTGATAGACGCGGCCACCGACGATCCCGAACGGGATCGCCCAGAACGCGATCGTCTCGACGACCTCGGGGTCGCCTCCACGGGCGATCCAGCGCTTGCGGGTGAGCCACAGCGCGATGAAGATGCCGAGCAGGATCCACAGCGCGTACGCGTGGATGGTGAGCGGTCCGATCGAGAAGCTCGACCATTCGACGGGTGGGCTGGGGATCGAAGCCCTCACACGTGTCCTCTCACGCCGGCGGCGAGCTCGCGTGTGGTGGCCCGGAGCGCCGCGATGCCGGCCTCGAGGTCGTCCGGGTGGTCGGCCAGGCACCGCACGAGCGCCGAGCCGACGATGACACCGTCGGCGTAGCGCGCGACCTGCGCCGCGTGCTCGCCGGTCTTCACTCCGAGCCCGACGCACACGCGCGGCGCTCCAGCGTCGCGCGCCCTTCCGACGAGCTCCTCGACACCCCCACCGATCGACGACCGCTCACCGGTCACGCCCATGAGGGCCGCGGCGTAGACGAAGCCGGAGGATGCCTGGCACGTCAGGTGCATCCGCTCGGTCGTCGTCGTGAGCGCGACCAGGTGGATCGTGTCGATGTCCCGCGTGGCGGCGACCTCGGCCCAGCCGGATCCCGCGTCGGGGGTGATGTCGGGAAGGATCACGCCGGAGCCTCCCGCCGCGAGCAGGTCGTCCGCGAAGCGCGCGGGGCCGTACTGGAGGATCGGGTTCCAGTAGCTCATGACGACGGCGACGGCGCCCGCCTCGACCACGGCGCGAACCGCGGTGAAGACGTCGGAGACCCTGGTCCCGCGCGCGAGCGCGGATTCGGCGGCGAGCTGGATGATCTCGCCGTCCATGACCGGGTCGGAGTACGGCAGGCCGACCTCGACGATGTCGACGCCCGCGGCGACCATCTCCTGCATCGCTCGCGCCGAGCCCTCGACCGAGGGGAACCCGACGGGAAGGTAGCCGATGAGCGCCGAGCGCCCCTCCGCCTTGATCTGGTCGAGGCGGTCTCCGAGCGCGGTCACGCGTCCTCCCCCGGCATCATCGCGAACCAGCGCGCCGCCTGCTCCACGTCCTTGTCTCCGCGTCCCGACAGGGTGACGAGCAGGGTCGCCTCGGGACCGAGCTCGCGGCCCAGCTTGATGGCACCGGCGAGCGCGTGGGAGGACTCGATGGCGGGCATGATGCCCTCGGTGCGGCACAGCAGACGGAACGCGTCCATCGCCTCGGTGTCGCTGACGGGCCAGTACTCGGCGCGGCCGATGTCCTTGAGCCACGAGTGCTGGGGACCGATGCCCGGATAGTCGAGGCCCGCCGAGATCGAGTGCGAGGCGATCGTCTGGCCGTCCTCATCCTGGAGGATGTAGGAGCGCGAGCCGTGCAGGACCCCGACCGAGCCCTTCGTGAGCGTCGCGGCGTGCCTGTCGGTGTCGATGCCGTCGCCCGCGGCCTCGCAGCCGATCAGGCGGACGTCCGCATCGTCCAGGAAGGCGTCGAAGGAGCCGATCGCGTTCGATCCGCCGCCGACGCACGCGAGCACCGCGTCGGGGAGGCCGCCGAGCGCGAGCATCTGCTCGCGCGCCTCGACGCCGATCACGCGCTGGAAGTCGCGCACCATCGCGGGGAACGGATGGGGTCCGGCGGCGGTGCCGAAGATGTAGTTCGACGAGTCGACGTTGGCGACCCAGTCGCGGAACGCCTCGTTGATCGCGTCGCGCAACGTGCGGGAGCCGGTCTTGACCGCGACGACCTCGGCGCCGAGAAGCCGCATGCGTGCGACGTTGAGCGCCTGGCGCTCGGTGTCCTCCTCGCCCATGTAGATCACGCAGTCGAGATCCATGAGCGCTGCGGCGGTTGCTGTCGCCACGCCGTGCTGCCCGGCACCGGTCTCCGCGATGACGCGGGTCTTGCCGAGCCGCTTGGTCAGCAGCGCCTGGCCGAGCACATTGTTGATCTTGTGCGAGCCCGTGTGGTTGAGGTCCTCGCGCTTGAGGAAGATCCGCGCGCCGCCGGCGTGACGAGCGAACCGCGGGATCTCGGTGACGATCGAGGGGCGACCCGTGTAGTCGCGTGCGAGGCGGTCGAGCTCTACCGTGAAGGACGGGTCGACCTTCGCCTTGTCATAGGCGTCGGTGAGCTCGTCGAGCGCCGCCATGAGCGCCTCGGGGAGGAACCGGCCACCGAACTCGCCGAAGAAGGGACCCGGCGCGGACTGGAGCGATTCGGTCACGGACGCACCGACCGCAGGGCGGGGTGGGCGCCGGCGGCGACCATCTCGGCGACGGCCGTCCGCGGGTCGCGATCCTTCACGAGAGCCTCGCCGACGAGCACCGCGTCGGCGCCCAGGCGTGCGTACTCGACGACGTCGTGGCTGTCGCGGATGCCGGACTCGGCGACGCGCAGGATGCCGGACGGGATCGCAGGAGCGACGCGCGCGAACGTGTGCCGGTCGACCTCGAGGGTCTTGAGGTTGCGCGCGTTCACGCCGATCACGCGGGCTCCGGCGTCGACCGCCCGCGCCACCTCGTCGGTGTCGTGGACCTCGACGAGGGCCGTCATGCCGAGCGAGTGGACCCGCTCGATGAGCCCCTCGAGCGCGTTCTGCTCGAGCGCCGCGACGATCAGCAGGACCATGTCCGCGCCGTGGGCGCGGGCCTCCCACACCTGGTAGGGGGTGACGATGAAGTCCTTGCGCAGGATCGGGGTGTCGACCTTGGAGCGCACCGCGTCGAGATCGGCGAGGGATCCTCCGAAGCGCCGCTGCTCGGTGAGGACGGAGATGACGGTCGCACCACCGGCGGCGTACTCGGTCGCGAGCGAGGCCGGGTCGGTGATGTCGGCGAGGTCACCCTTCGAGGGGCTCGACCGCTTGACCTCGGCGATCACCGAGATCTCGTCGCTCGCCAGTCGCTTGTACGCGTCGATCGCGCTGGGCAGCCGCGCGGCGCGCTCCTTGAGCGCGTCCATCGACGTCGACTCCTCGCGCACCGCCAGGTCCTCTCGGACCCCGGCCACGATGCTCTGCAAGACGCTCATGGTCGGTCCACCTCCCTGCCGTCCATGGTAGCGCCGGGCGAACAGGACGAATGACCGCACGGCGGCCGCCGCGACGCCGTCCGCACGGGCGAGGCCGTCGCGTCACAGGTCGCGGAAGATCCAGCGGGTGCCCGGACGATGCGGTGCTTCAGGGCGCCAGCCAGGGCGCGAGCGCCGGGATGTTCCTCAGGATTCCGTAGAGGATCACGGCCCCGGCCAGCAGGTAGAGCGCCCATCCGGGGGCGGGCCGCGTCGTGACGCTCACGCCGGCGGACTCGAGCGCCCAGCGGAGCCAGCGCCATGCGAGCCACGGCAGAGCGATCACCGCGAGCGGGTTCATCCCCCACGCGCCCGCGAGGTCCAGATGGGCGAGATCGTGGATGGCGCGCAGAGATCCGCAGCCTGGGCAGTAGAAGCCCGTGAGGTACAGCGAAGGGCACGTCGGGTAGTGACCGCCCTCGTGCGGGTCCACCGAGGCGATGTACGCGGTGGCCGCGAGGCCGGCGGCCCCCACGACCAGTGGTGCCACAGACGGGTGGAGCCTGGCGAGCAGTCGCTCGCCAGGCTCCACCATCCGTGCGGTGACGGACACCGTGTCAGTAGCTGCTGCTCGCGGCGCCGAGGACCACGAAGAACAGGATGTAGAGCACCGCGACGATCGCGGCCGCGACGGCCGACCAGATCGACCACTTCTTGGCGGCCTCGGCCGAGGCCTGCGCGCCGGCGTAGTCGCCGGCCTGCCACTTCGAGTTCACCTCGGCGGCCTTCACGATGGCGACGATGCCGAGAGGGAGGCAGCACAGGACTGTCGTGAGGATGGCCCACACGAGGTTGTTGTTCGGCGGCTGGGGCGCGGGCGCCCCGTAGCTCGGCTCGGGAGACATCGGGGGCGGCGGGATATCGGTCATGCTGTCCTCTCCTTCGTTCGACAGTTGTCGCGACGCCTGCCAGCGCCGCGCTCAGCTCGAGGTCTGGCCGTGGCCGAGAGCCTTGAGCGCCCCGCCGGCCACGAGGGACACGACGGCGACGGCTGTTCCGATCCACACGAGGGACATCACGGGGATCCCGATGCCGAGCGCGACGATGAGGGCCGCGACCGTCAGTCCCACGTTCGTGACCCACGCCGCGAGCGTGCGGCCGTGGTTGTGCGGGGCTGCCTCGGGCAGGTCCTGGGGGCTGAGCTTCACGCTGCTCGACACTTCATGCTCCTTCGTGAGGATCCGGGGGTGACGTCAGTCTAGCCACGCCCGCGCGCGGAAAGGCGGGAGGCGAGCGACACGGCGCGGATCATCGCCGCGGCCTTGCTCCTGGTCTCGGCCGCCTCCGTGGTCGGCACCGAGTCGGCGACGATGCCCGCACCCGCCTGGATGTAGGCGACGGAGTCCTTGATCAGGGCGGTGCGGATCGCGATCGCGGTGTCGGTGTTGCCTGCGAAGTCGAAGTAGCCGACGGCGCCGCCGTAGAGCGCGCGGCGGGCCGGCTCGACCTCGTCGATCAGCGCGATCGCGCGCGGCTTGGGCGCTCCCGAGAGGGTTCCCGCGGGGAAGGTCGCCGTGAACGCGTCGAACGCCGTGTGCCCCTCCTCGAGCGTGCCGATGACCGTGGAGCACAGGTGCATGATGTGGCTGTAGCGGTTGAGCGCCATGAAGTCGGCCACCTCCACGGAGGTCGGCTCGCACACCTTCACCAGGTCGTTGCGCGCGAGGTCGACGAGCATGACGTGCTCGGCGATCTCCTTGGGATCGGCGCGCAGCTCCTCCTCGAGTCGCTTGTCCTCGTCGGGCGTCGCGCCGCGAGGTCGCGAGCCGGCGATCGGGAAGGTGGACACCGCGCCTCGCTCGACTCGCACGAGCGATTCGGGGCTCGAGCCCACCACCGCGAACGAGCGACCGTCGGCGTCCTCGAGCTGGAAGCAGTACATGTAGGGGCTCGGGTTCACGGTCCGCAGGACGCGGTACACGTCGAGCGGCGACGCCTCGCACGGCACGTCGAAGCGCTGCGAGGGCACGACCTGGAACACCTCGCCGTCGCGGATCGCCTCCTTGGCGAACTCGACCGTGTGCTCGTACTCGCCGAGCGCGGACCGCTGGCGCACCTCGGGCTCCGCGACGTCGCCGAGCCCCGAGACCTCGCCGCCGGGGGCCTCGGCGAGGGCCTTCTCCATCGCGTCGACCCTGGCCACCGCGTCGGCGTAGGCGGCCTCGATGCCGGAGGCCTGAGCGTCAGCGTTCACGGCGTTCGCGATGAGCCACACCGATCCGTCGAGGTGGTCGACGACCGCGATGTCCGTCGCGAGCAGCAGCAGGACGTCGGGGACGTCGATCTCCGCGGGTGCCTTCTTGGGAAGGGTCGGCTCCCACTGTCGGATGATGTCCCACCCGAGGACGCCGACCATCCCGCCCGTGAGCGGCGGGAGGCCGGGGATGGCCTCGGAGGCGAGCTCGGCGAGCACCTGCCGGATCGCGGTGAGCGGCGCCCCGCCTGTCAGCCCCACGGGGACGTCGCCGGTCCAGCGGGCCTCGTCGCCGTCGATCGTGAGCGCCGCGCGCGACCGCACCCCGATGAAGGAGAAGCGTCCGAGAGTGCCGTCCGGCTCGGCGGACTCGAGGATGAACGTGTTGGGGCGCGAGTCGGCGAGCGCCCGGTACACGGACACGGGGGTCGTGGAGTCGGCAAGGACGCGGCGCACCACCGGGACGACGCGGTGGCTGGCTCCGAGCTCCTTGAAGCGGTCGAGCGCGGGCCAGGTCTCGCCCCAGCTCACGGCCACGGGCGCGTCACTCACCGCTCGCCTCCAGGCCGTTCACGGCGCCGAGGTCGCCGCCGGTCAGGAAGCACGTGCGCTCGCCCGTGTGGCAGGCCGCTCCAACCTGGTCCACCTCGAGGAGGATCGCGTCGCCGTCGCAGTCGAGCGACGCGCGCACGACGCGTTGCGCGTGACCGGAGGTGTCGCCCTTGCGCCACAGCTCCTGACGCGAGCGGCTCCAGTACACCGCGCGACCCGAGGTGAGGGTCTCGTGGAGCGCCTCGTCGTTCATCCAGGCGACCATGAGGACCTCGCGCGTGTCGTGCTGCTGCACGACGGCGCACACCAGGCCGTCATCGTTGCGCTTGAGTCGGGACGCGATCGTGGGATCCAGAGGCATGCGCCCATCCTTCCACGACGGGACACGCAATCCGCCCAGCGGGAATGAGTCCCGTCAGCGCGTCTGCGCGACCCACGCGTCGTGCATGCGCGCGTAGACGCCGCCCTGCTTCACGAGCTCGGCGTGGGAGCCGAACTCCACGATCTCACCCGCCTCCATGACGGCGACCGCATCCGCGCGCTCCGAGGTGGACAGCCTGTGAGCGATCACGACCGACGTGCGACCCTGCATGAGCGCCTCGAGCGCGCGCGAGATGCGCACCTCGGTCGCGGGGTCGACCGCGGAGGTCGCCTCGTCGAGGATCAGCACGTCGGGATCGCGCAGGTAGGCGCGCGCGATCGCGACCAGCTGCCGCTCCCCCGTGCTGAGCAGCTCTCCGCGCGGACCCACGTGCGTGTCGAGACCGTGGGGCTGAGCCGCGAGCCACGCATCGAGCCCGAGCGACTCGAAGACCGCCAGCGCCTGCCTCTCGAGCTCCTCGGCCGGCACGCCCTCGGGAAGCGCGTACGCCAGGTTGCTGCGGATCGTGCCGTCGAACAGGAAGCCCTCCTGCGGGACGATCGCCACCGTGCGACGCAGATCGTGCATCGGCACGTCCCGCAGGTCCACTCCGCCCACCGCGATCGATCCCTGCGTGGGGTCGATGAAGCGCGCGAGGAGGCGCACGAGGGAGGTCTTGCCCGATCCCGTCTCGCCGACGAGCGCGATGCGCCGGCCCGCGGGCACGTCCAGGTCGATCCCCTTGAGGACCTCCGGACCGCTCGGGTACGTCAGCCGCACGCCGTTGATCCCCACACCGACGTTCCCTCGAGGCACGGGGGTGCCGTCCTCGCCGGGGTCGGCGACGGTCACCGGGGTGTCGACCAGCCCGATCACGCGGCGCCAGCCCACGAGGGCACGCTGCATCTCCGCGAGCATCTCGATGATCCAGCCGATCGGACCCGCGAACTGGTACACGAGGAAGGCGAACGCGACGACGGTGCCGACGCTGAGGTCGCCGTCGAGCGCGAGCCGCATGCCGACGATGAGCGCGAGGCCCGTCGCGATGGACTGCGACGCGGCGTTCGCCGAGAACAGGCCCGACGCGAGCCAGCCGGCGCGGGTGTCGTCGTCGATGATCTGCTTGTTGGGGCCCGCGAGGTCGTCGCGCATGTGCTGCTGGACGCCGTAGGACCGGATCGTCGAGATCCCGATCAGCTGCTCTCCCGTGAGGCCGAGCATGTCGGCGACGCCCGCCCTGACGCGAGCGAAGGCACGGATGATCGACGGCTGCATGAGCCTCACGACGATGAGCGTGGGGATGTAGCAGACGACCACGACGGCGGCCAGCTGCCACGCGTAGATCGCCATCACCACGAGCATGATGAGGGACTGGAAGGCCGCGGTGATCATCGCGGCTCCGGTCCACTGCATGAGGTTGCGCACCGTGTCGATGTCGCCGGTCACGCGCGAGACGTAGCCGCCGCGGCGATCGGCGTTCTGGGTCAGCACCGACAGGTCGTGGACCGTGTCGAAGCCCTTGATGCGCAGCGTGGCCATGCCCGTCTCCGCCTGGGAGACCATGCGGATCCTGACCACGCGGTTGATCATCGTGGAGATGATCAGCATCGCCGCTCCGATGGAGGACAGCGTGAGGGCGAACCTCACGTCGACGCCGCCTTCGGCGAGGAGTCCCTTGTCGGTGACCTGCTGCGTCACGAACGGCACCGCCATCATGCCCGCTGCGGCGAGCATCGCGAGCGACAGGGTCTTGCCGAGCCCGTCGCCGAGCTCGGGGCTCACCGCGAAGCCGCGCGCGAAGGTCTGCCTGATGGTCGTCGGCTCGCTCACAGCGCTCCCCCGATCTCGTCCGCGGCGCGTTCGGCGTCGCGCTGGTAGGCGAGCACGATGTCCTGATATCCCTCGTCCCGGGAGAAGAGCTCCTCGTGACTGCCCGAGTCGACCACTCGCCCCGAGTCCACATGGACGACGCTGTCCGCCATCATGATCGAGGCGAGGCGGTAGGCGACGAGCAGGACCGTCGGTGCGTCGTCCGACTCGGACAGCCCGGTGAGGATCTCGCGCTCGACCACGGGGTCCACGGCGGACGTCGCATCGTCCAGGATGAGCACGCGGGGGCGCCGCACGAGGGCGCGCGCGAGAGCGAGACGCTGGCGCTGCCCTCCCGAGAGGTTGGAGCCGCGCTCGTCCAGCATCGCGTCGAGCGGATCGTCTCCGGGAGCGACAAGATTCCGGATCACCTGATGCACGGACGCGCGGCGGAGCGCATCCCACACCGCCTCGTCGTCGAAGTCTCCGCCGAGGGTGACGTTCTCGCGGACCGTGCCCGCGAAGACGAACGCGGTCTGCGGGACCAGCGAGACGTGCTGCTCGAGGTTCTTCACGGCTGACAGCGGCACGCCGTCCAGCAGGATCTGACCGGTGGCGGGAAGCGTGAGACGCGAGGCGGCGAGCGCGATCGTCGACTTGCCGGATCCCGTCGGCCCCACGAGCGCCGTGACGGTGCCGGGGTGCAGCTCGATCGAAGCGCCCTCCACGAGGACGGTCAGCTCATCGTGGCCGTCATCGGCGCCGATCGACGCGCCGAGGAAGCTCACGGTGCCCGCTCCGCAGCCCTCGATCTCGATGTGCCCAGGCTCGTCCACCTCGCGAGCGGCCTCGACGATCTCGCCGACGCGCCGGAAGCACACGAGGGCCTGAGGCATCTGCCCCAGGATCCAGCCGATCCCTCGGATCGGCACGGCGAGCAGCGTCACGAAGTACATCGCGGACACGACGTCACCGACGGAGACGTAGCCCTCCGACGCGCGCCACGCGCCGACCGCCATGAGCGCGACGGCGCCGAGCGGCGCCATCAGGTCCATGAGCGGCTCGAACCAGGCACGTACGCGACCCACCCGGATGTCGGCCTCGGCGAGGCTGCGCGCGGCCTCGGCGAAGCGTCGTCCCTCCCGCTCCTCGACGCCGAGCGCCTTCACGACGGTGCCGCCGTCGAAGCTCTCGTGGGCGATCGTCGACACCCCGGCGCGGAGCGTCTGCCCTCGCCGCCACAGCGGCGTGATCATGCGCTCGAAGAAGAAGTTCACGACGAGGATCGCGGGGATGACCGCCATGCCGGTGATCGCGAGCCACGGGTCGGCGCGCCACATCTGCACGGCGGCGGCGATCATCATGACGACCGAGCCGACGGTGAACGCGAGCGGGTGGAGGGGGCCGGTCGTGAGGTCCGCGTCGGAGGACATGGCCGACAGGATCCGCCCGGACGACTGCGTGCGGTGCCACCCCATCGGGAGCCGCGCGAGCGACTCGGACAGCACATGGCGGTGTCGACCGCTCATGCGCGCCACGCCCGCGCGGGTCAGCGCCTGACGCACGGCCTGCGCGAGCGCGATGACGATGCCGATCGCGGCGAAAGCGCCGCCCGCGTAGAGGATCGCGACCATCGGGTCGTCCGTCATCTCGCCCCAGCGGCCGCCGAGCGGCTCCCCCGCCACGCCGGGCACCACGATCTGGTCGGTGATGTCACCCAGCAGGGTGCCGAACAGGATCGTCATGATCGAGAACACCGAGGCTGCCGCGATGGCGCCTCCGAAATACCAGGGACCCTGGCGGATCCCATGCCAAAGGAGCTGTCGCGACTGACGGACGAACGACCCGTCGAGCGTGTACTCCCCCGGCCTTGCTGGGCCGTTCACCTACCGGACCTCAATTCCCTTCGCACGCATGTGTTCCTTGACCTCACCGATGGAGAGCGTGCCGAAGTGGAACACGCTCGCCGCGAGCACCGCGTCGGCGCCCGCGTTGGCGGCCTCCACGAAGTGCTCGGCCGTTCCCGCTCCCCCCGAAGCGATCAACGGCACCGACACCACATTACGCGCCTCGCGGATCATCTCAAGGTCGAATCCGTCGGTCGTCCCGTCGGCATCCATCGAGTTCAGCAGGATCTCCCCCGCACCGAGCTCCTCGGCGCGCCGAATCCACTCGAGAGCGTCGATCCCGGTGCCGCGACGCCCGCCATGCGTGGTCACCTCGAAGCCCGACGTGGTCTCCGCCCCATCGCGGCATCGGCGCGCGTCTGCGGACAGGACGAGCACCTGATTGCCGAAGCGTCGGGCGATCTCCGTGATCAGCTCGGGACGCGCGATCGCCGCGGTGTTGACTCCCACCTTGTCCGCGCCGGCGCGCAGGAGCCGGTCCACATCCTCGGGCGCGCGCACGCCGCCGCCGACCGTGAGCGGGATGAACACCTGCTCGGCGGTGCGTCGCACCACGTCGTACGTGGTCTCGCGATTCCCGGACGATGCCGTGACGTCGAGGAACGTGAGCTCGTCGGCGCCGCTGTCGCCGTAGAGTCGCGCGAGCTCGACGGGGTCTCCGGCGTCGCGCAGGTTCTCGAAGTTCACGCCCTTGACCACGCGACCCGCGTCGACGTCGAGGCAAGGGATCACGCGCACTGACACGGTCATTCGGACTCCTGCGGGGTGAAGGCGTCGAGGATGTCGACGACGAGGACGACGGGGCCGGCGTCGGGATACGCGTACGTGGCCGGGGCGAGGATGAGCAGCTGCGAGCCGACGGTCTGGTCGAGCAGCCCCTCCTCGATCGCGGTGATCGAGTCGCCCGAGCCGACCTCGACCTCGAGCGGCGCGATCTCGTCGGGCCAGGAAGAGTCGAGCTCCTCGCCGTCCCAGTCCACCATGGTGAAGTTGACCTTCACGAAGTCGCCGTCACGCACCTGCGTCCCGGTGCCCTGGATGGTCGTGACCACCTGCAGGTCCGTCGGCTCATCGAGGTCCTTCGGGATCTTGACCGTGGGCGTGCCGTCGGAGGCGAGGGTGACCTTGGGCAGGTCGTCGCCGATGTCGACCTTGGTGCCGACCGCGCGGGTCGGCAGCACGTCGACGACGATCGCGATCGGGGGCTCCCCGTCCGGGTTGTCCTCGGGCGCGGGCGAGACATGGAGGATGCGGGCGCCCACGCGCACGCCGAGGAGGGCGTTGTAGAGGTCATCCCCGAGGAGCTCGGGAGCGAGCAGATACGACTGCGCGAAGCCGTCGTAGGTGTCGATGACCTCGGTGCCGTCCTCGAGCGAGACCCCGTACATGTCGAGCAGGAGCGGCTGCCCTGCCTCGAGGTGGTCCCCGTCGCCGTCCCACACGACCGAGGTCTCGGCGGTGTCCCACGCGAGCCCCTGCCGGAAGTCGATCGTGGGCGACTTGTCCGTCTCGTCGATGCCGACGGTCAGCGCCTCGATCGAGCCGCTCGGCGAGGCCGACGCGGACGTGTCCGGCGGACCGCTGACGCAGCCGGTGAGGACAAGCGACCCGGCCAGCGCGAGGGCAGCGAGGCGACGCATCAATTCACTCCTGGGGGTTGGACGGCCTGACAAGTGTACGGGCGAGGCGTCAGGAGACGACCGTCCCGAGCAGCATGTCGACGCGCTCGTCCTCGTACCGGAACGGATCCTTGAGCAGGACCGTCCTGCTCTCCTGCCCGGTGAACTTGAGGTGGACCCAGTCCACCGTGAAGTCGCGGCCCGAGGCGAGCGCCTCGCGCACGAACCTGCCTCGCAGATGCGCCCGCGTGGTGGTCGGCGCGACCGTCTTCGCGCGCTCGATCGCCTCGTCCGACACGATCGTGCGGATCAGCCCGTCGCGTTCCATGCGGTTCGCGAGCCCGCGGGTGGGCGACACGTCGTGGAACGCGAGCTCGAGCCGCGCGAGACGCGGGTCGTCGAGCGCGCAGCCCAGCCGGTCCTGATAGCGCTTCACGAGCTTCAGCTTGATGGCCCAGTCGAGCTCGGTGTCGATGCCCGAGTAGTCCTGCGTGCGCACCGCGTCGATCCCGCGCTGCCACAGGTCGAGGATGCGCTCGACCTCCTCGGTGCGCTCGATCAGCCCGTCCACGTGGGACACGACGGAGTCGAGGAACGACTGCTGGATCTCCACGGCCGTGAGGCGGCGGCCGTCGGCGAGCTCCACGGTCGCGGTGCCGCTGAGGTCGTGCGCGATGTCGCGGATGGCCTGCATCTCCTTGGCGAGCGCGAGCTCCGGCATCGGCACGCGGGCCTCGAGCAGGCGCAGCACGAGGTCGGTCGAGCCGATCTTGAGCAGCGTCGTGGGCTGAGCCATCGTCGAGTCGCCGACGATCACGTGCATGCGGCGGTACAGCTCGGCGTTGGCGTGCGGCTCGTCACGCGTGTTGATCATGGGACGCGACCGCGTGGTCGCGGAGCTCATGCCCTCCCACATGTGGTCCGCGCGCGGCGAGAAGCTGAAGTGCGCGCCCTCGGGGGTGCGGGTGATGCAGCCCGCGCCGGTGACGATCTGGCGGGTGACGAGGAACGGCAGCAGCCCACGGGCGAAGCCGGCGAAGTCGGCGCGGCGACGCAGGAGGTAGTTCTCGTGGCAGCCGTAGCTGTTGCCCGCCGAGTCGGTGTTGTTCTTGTAGAGGTGGATCTCGCCCTCGACCCCGGCCTCGCGCAGCCGCTGCTCGCCTTCGGCGACCAGGTCCTGGACGATGCGTTCCCCCGCCTTGTCGAGCGCGATCAGGTCCTCGATCGTGTCGCATTCGGCGGTCGCGTACTCGGGGTGCGCGCCCACGTCGATGTAGAGGCGTGAGCCGTTGGTGAGGAACACGTTGGAGGAGCGCCCCCACTGCACGACGGAGTGGAACAGGTGGCCGGCGACCTCCTCGGGCGTCACCGGTCGCGAGCCGGGGGCGACGACGTGCAGCCCGAACTCGGTCTCGAGCCCGAAGATCCGTCGGGAGTCCTCGACCTCGAGCGGCGGGGGTACCTCGGCGATCTGCATCGCGCGCGGGCGGGCGAGCCGACCGCGGGGCGGCCTACTCGCCGCCCTTCTGGACGAACGAGCGCACGAACTGCTCGGCGTTGGTCTGCAGCGAGCCGTCGATCTCCTCGAGCAGGTCGTCGAGCGCGTCGGTGGACGCCATCGTGGCGGGTGCCGGCGCGGGCTCGGGCGCGTCGTCCTCGTAGGGCTGACCGGAAGCGTTGACCTGAGGCATGCCGCCAGTCTATCCGTCGAGCAGGGAGTCCAGCAGTGCGTTGGTGGCCTCATGCGGGTCGTCCAGGTGGACCACCTCGAGGTTCCCGTGCCTGGTGTCCCTGTCGATCACGACCGTGGACCAGCCCGCGGCGTCGACGATCTCCCCGAGCCCGACGACCGCGGCTCCGCGCAGTCGCGCCCGGGTGTCGGACGGCGCCTGCGCGACCGCCTGCGCGACCTCGGCATCGGTGGTCAGCCGCTCGACCGCGCCGGCCTGCGCGAGCCGCCACGCGAGCCCGTCACCAAGCCTCGACCATTGGAGGTCCATGGCCGCGAGCCGCGCGTCGTCCCACGCCATCGGGACGCCCTGAGCGGCCTCGTGCTTCGCGCGCAGCCGCCCCATGAGCTGGAGCTTGGCGACCCACTCGACCTCGCGCGCGGCCTCCATGACGTCGCGGCCCAGGCGATCGAGGACGCCCTCCCAGCGCGCGACGATCTCGGCATCGGCCGCATCGTCCGCGTAGCTGCGCGCGATCTCGAGGAGCGCTCGCTGGATCTCGAGCGCGGTCGCCCTCTCACCCGAGCGCAGCGTCAGGCGCGCCGACAGCGACAGGTCGCGGGAGACGGTGCGCACATCCTCGACAGGCGTCGCGAGCTCGAGCTCCTCGAGCCTCTCGTCGCCGGCCTCGATCGCGGCGAGCACGAGGGACGTCGTGCCGAGCTTGAGCAGGTTCGGGACCTCGAGGCAGTTCGCGTCGCCGATGATGAGGTGGAGGCGACGCCAGCGACCCCGGGTCGCGTGCGGCTCGTCGCGCGAGTTCACGATGGGCCGCCTGAGCGTCGTCTCGAGAGCGACCTCGGTCTCCATGTAGTCGGCGCGCTGGGACATCTGGAAGCCCGCGGCGTCGCCGAAGGCGCCGAGCCCGACGCGCCCGGCGCCCGTGTAGACCTGGCGCGTCACGAGGTGCGGCGTCAGCGCGACCGCGAGCGCGTCGAAGTCGACGTCGCGCGGGATCAGGTAGTTCTCGTGGGTGCCGTAGCTCGCGCCCTTGCCGTCGACGTTGTTCTTGTACAGCGAGACGCGCTCTCCCTCGATCTCCTCGTAGCGCCTCGTGGCGGCCAGGACGATCGCGTCGCCTGCCGCGTCCCACCGCACCGCGTCGCGCGCCGTGCGGACCTCGGGGCCCGAGTACTCGGGGTGCGCGTGGTCCACGTAGAAGCGCGCGCCGTTCGGGAGCACGGCGTTGAGGTGCGCGGGGTCCTCCCACGAGCCGCGCCGACGGCGCAGGGTCACGCCGCGCGCGGCCTCGTCGTACTCGGGTGAGTCCGTGAGGAGGTCACCTGTCGCGTAGCGCCGCTCCCTGCGCATGCCGCGCTGATCCTGGAGCGGGTCCTCTCCCCCGTAGTCCCATCGCGCGGTGAGGCCGCCGAGGGCGTCCCTGCACGCGCTGACGAGCCTCGATGACAGCAGGATCGGGTTCGCGCCGGGGCGATCGGGGTCGGTGATGCCGTACTCGGTCTCCAGTCCGACGATGCGCACGTCAGCCGAGCTCCCGCGCCGCGACCGCGCGGGCCTCCACGATCTCCTGGTCGGCCGCGGCCTCGAGATGCGAGGTGGCGATGCCCTTCTCCCCTCCCGAGATGACCGCCTTGATCGCGGACGTCTTCGCGCGGTCGACGATGTTGCGCACCATCGCGCCGGAGGCGTGCTGGTCGATGTCGCCGTGGCTGAACAGACGCGTCACCGCGGCGGCGATCATGTCCTGAAGCGTCGCGTGCACGTCCCCGCCGTGCGCCTCGAGCTCGCCGGGAGCGAGCGGCAGCGCGTCGGTGAGGTACTTGGAGAAGATGTCGGCCGCGGAGCGCTCGTCGGGGCGCGAGATCGAGATCTTCACGTCGAGACGTCCGGGGCGCAGGATCGCGGGGTCGATCATGTCCTCGCGGTTGGAGGCGCCGATCACGATGACGTTGCTGAGCGCCTCGACGCCGTCGAGCTCGGTGAGGAGCTGCGGCACGATCGTCGTCTCCATGTCCGAGCTCACGCCCGAGCCACGGGCGCGGAACAGCGCGTCCATCTCGTCGAAGAAGACGACGACGGGGGCGCCCGAGTGCGCCTTCGCGCGCGCCCGCTCGAAGATCGTGCGGATGTACCGCTCGGTCTCGCCCACGTACTTGTTGAGAAGCTCGGGGCCCTTGACGGACAGGAAGTAGCTGCGGTCGGCGCCCACCGCGTCGGCGAGCGAGTGCGCGACGGCCTTGGCGATGAGCGTCTTGCCGCATCCCGGAGGGCCGTAGAGCAGCATGCCGCGCGGCGGCTGCAGGTGGTGCTCGCGGTAGAGCTCGGGGTGGACGATCGGGAGCTCGATCGCGTCGCGGATGCGCTCGATCTGCCCGGTGAGGCCGCCGATCGACGCGTAGTCGACGTCGGGGACCTCCTCGAGCAGCAGCGCCTCGACGCCCGTGCGCTCGACGCGCTCGGACGCGAAGCCGGTGCGCGGGTCGATGATCACGGTGTCGCCCTCGTGGACGCGCGCCCTGGCGTCGCCGCCGATCAGGACCGCGACGCGCTCGTCCTCGCCGCGCTGGACCACGAGGATGCGCTCGTCGTCGATGACCTCGCGGACGATCGCCGCCTGGCCCGTGCGCTCGGGCTCGGCCTTGCCCACGACGACGCTCATGCCGTTGAGGAGCACCTCGTCACCCGCGACGAGGGTCAGGTCCGCGCTCGGCAGGACCGCGACGCGCATGCGTCGTCCCTGCGACACGATGTCGGCGTGGCCGTCCACCCACTGGACGAAGGTCGCGAACGTCTGCGGGGGCATCGAGGCCTCCGCGAGCTTCTCGCGCATCTCCCCGAGCTGCTCGCGGGCGAGCTCGAGCAGCCGCTGGAGCTCGGCGTTGCGGCGCTCGAGCGCCGCCATGCGGTCCTGCGCGTCCACGACCATCAGTCCTCCTCGGCTGTGTCGACCGGGGCGGCCACAGCATCGTCCATGGCTCCGTCGGCGTCGGTCGGCGCCGCCTTCACCGCGTCACGCCGCACCTTGCGGATCTTCTTGTCCGACACGGCGCGCTCGCCGAGGTCCTCGGGCGTCCACTCCTCGTCGACCGGGTACGAGCCCTTCGCGGGACGGCGGTGGCGCAGGGGCGCCTCGACGCCGGGCGCCATGCGGCGCGCGGTCAGGAGGAAACCCGTGTGCCCGATCATCCTGTGGTCCGGTCGCACCGACAGCCCCTCGAGGTGCCACGTGCGCACGAGCGTCTCCCACGCCTGCGGCTCGGTGTAGCCGCCGTGCTCGCGCAGGTCCTCGGCGAGCCGGGACAGCTGGGTCGTGGTCGCGACGTAGGCGAGGAACAGGCCGCCGGGGGCGAGCGCCTCGGCCGCGGCCTCGATGTTCTCCCACGGGGCGAGCATGTCCAGGATGATGCGGTCCACGGTGCCGGGCTCGGTCACCTCGGCGATGCGGTCGGCGAAGTCGCCGATCTCGAGCCGCCACGCCGGGTGGGGTGCGCCGAAGAAGGACTCGACGTTGGCGCGCGCGATGTCCGCGAAGTCCTCGCGGCGCTCGATCGAGGTGAGGGAGCCCTGGTCCCCGACAGCCCGCAGGAGGGACATCGTGAGGGCGCCCGAGCCGACGCCCGCCTCGACGACGCGCGCGCCAGGGTAGATGTCCGCGTACTGGATGATCTGGCCGGCGTCCTTCGGGTAGACGACTGCGGCGCCGCGGGGCATCGACAGGACGAAGTCGCTCAGCAGGGGGCGCAGCGCGAGATACGCGGTGCCCGCGCTCGTCGACACGACCGTCCCCTCGGGCTGGCCGATCAGCTCGTCGTGCTGGAAGTGGCCGCGGTGGGTGTGGAACACCTTGCCGGCGCCCAGCACGATCGTGTGGTGCCGTCCCTTGGGGTCGGTGAGCTGCACGCGGTCGCCGTCGCGCAGCGGTCCACGGCGCTGGGGCGCGCCGACGGGCTCGGTGGTGTCAGGGGTCATGCCGCCAATCCTAGGCGGCGCTACCGGAGCGCGTTCATGGCGTCGAGGAGCCTGAGCACGCCGACCGGCTCCCCTTCACGCAGGACGACCCACGCGTCGGTCCTCCCCCACCATTCGCGCAGGCGCTCGACGAGGCGCTCGGCATCGTCCGTCAGCTCCACCGACGCCCCACGCGGCAGCGGCATCGCGACAGCGTCGAGGCCGGTCGAGGCGCGCCGCTCCGCGGGGACGCTGCGCGCGATCTCCACGCCGAACCTGCCGGCGGGGGCGCCATCCGCGGCGAGGACCACGACCTCGGTCGCGCCGTAGGAGTCCGCGGTCGCGAGCGCGTCGGCCACCGTCACGTCGTACGGCACGGGGGCTGCGGGCGACATGAGCGTGGCCGCGGTGACGCCGACGCGCCTGCCGACCGTCTGCGACTGCTTGAGGGCCGCCGAGGCCGCGGGCCACAGGATGCTGAACAGCAGCATCGCCCACACGAGCGTGAACAGGTCGGGCTGGCTGCCCTGGAGCAGCGGCGTGCCGATCGCCCACACGACCATGCCGATCGCGACGATGCGCCCGCCCCATGCGGCCACGAGCATGCCGGTATGCCGCTTGCCGGTCATCGCCCACACGAGCGCCTCGAGAACGCGTCCGCCGTCCATCGGGATGCCGGGCAGCGCGTTGAACGCTGCGAGCAGGAGGTTCGCGTATCCCGCCCAGGCCAGGAGCTGGCCGGGCAGGCCGGTCAGGAGGCCCAGCCCGCTCGCGCCGATCACCGCGAGGCCGAGGACGAGGTTCGCGGCGGGACCCGCAAGGGCGGTCAGACCCGCGACGGCCGGCGTGAGGTTCCTCGCGTCGAACGACGTGTGCCCGCCCCACAGCGTGAGCACGATCTCGTCGACGCGCCTGCCGAAGGCGCGGGCCGCGAGCGCGTGCGATGCCTCGTGCAGGAACACGGACACGAACAGGATCACCGCGAGCGACAGCCCCAGGATGAAGGTCCGGCTCGAGAGCTCGCCCGATCCGGAGGCGAACACGAACGCGAGGATCACGAGCATGACGAGCGTCGACGGCTGCATCACGATCCTGGCACCGACGAGGGTGCCGAGGGTGAATCCCTTGGTGGGGCGAGGCTGCGGGGACATGGGACCACCGTAGGCGGTCGCGGGGTCGTGGGGATCCAGCGTCCGATGTCGGAGGCCGCGCGTAGGGTGTGCGCATGGCTCGACGACCCGCCCTCTCCCCCTCCCGCGCGAGCGACTTCCGGCAGTGCCCGCTGATGTTCCGGCTGCGCACGATCGACAGGATCCCCGAGCCGCCGTCGGCCGCGGCGACGCTCGGGACCCTGGTGCACTCGGTGCTCGAGGACCTGTTCGACCTCAAGGCGCCGGAGCGCACGGAGGAGGCGGCGGTCGCCGCGATCGCGCCCGGCTGGGAGCGGATGCTCGCCAAGAACCCGGACCTCGCGTCCCTGCATGAGGACGATGCGGCGCTCGCGTCATGGCTCGAGGACGCGCGCACGCGGGTGCGCACCTACTTCACGATGGAGAACCCCACGCGGCTCGAGCCCTCGGGCCGCGAGGAGTTCGTCGAGCTGCAGCTCCCGGACGGTCCCCTGCTGCGCGGCATCATCGACCGCGTGGAGACCGCGCCCGACGGCTCGATCCGGCTGTCCGACTACAAGACCGGCAAGACCCCGCACGCGCGCTTCGGGAACAAGGAGCGCTTCCAGATGAAGTTCTACGCGCTGCTCGTGGAGCGGCTCAAGGGCACCCGGCCCACGCTCCTGCAGCTGCTGTTCCTCAAGGACGGCGGGACGCTCATGCTCCGCCCGACCGCGGAGGACATCGCGAACGTCGAGGCGGAGATCCGCGACCTGTGGAACGAGATCGCCGCGTGCGCGCGCACCGCGGAGTTCAGGGCGACGCCCAGCAAGCTGTGCGACTGGTGCAGCTTCCAGTCGCTGTGCCCCCAGTTCGGAGGCACCCCGCCCGCGCTCGCGCCCGACCGGGCGATGGAGGCGCTGGGAGTCTCCTAGGCTCGCGACGAGGCCGAGCGCAGCCGGCTGGATGTCTCCGCGAGCGCCGTCGCCGCGGAGCTGACCTGACGGACGCCCTCCGACGTGCGCAGCGATGCGGCGCCGATCTGCTCGAGCGAGCCCGCGATCATGCGGCTGCTGTCGGCGATCCGCTCGGTGCTCGTGGCCATCTCCGCGGTGGTCGCGGTCTGCTCCTCGACCGCGCCCGCGATCGTCGCCTGGAAGTCCGAGATGTTGCGGATGATCTCGCCGATGCGGGTGATCTCCTCCGAGGCCCGCTCGACCGTGGTCTGGATGCTGAGGACGCGCTCGGAGATCCCGCCCGTGGCTCGCGCGGTCTCCTGAGCCAGGTCCTTGACCTCGCCCGCGACCACCGCGAAGCCCGAGCCGGCCTCGCCCGCGCGCGCCGCCTCGATGGTCGCGTTGAGCGCGAGCAGGTTGGTCTGCTCCGCGATCGCCGTGATGACGTTGACCACCGCGCCGATCTCCTCGCTCGAGGACCCGAGCTCCTCCACCGTGCGGCTCGTCGCCTCGGACGCCTCGACGGCCTCCGCCGCCATCCGAGCGACCGACTGCGCGTTCTCCGCTATCTCACGGATCGAGGCACCCATCTGCGTCGTGGCCGACGCGATCGTGTCGATGCCGACGCTCACCTCGGCCGCCGCGCCGACGACCGACGCGGTCCGCTCGCTCGCCTCGTCCACGTCGTTCGTCATCCCGTGCGAGCTCGAGGCGAGCGACGTGGCGGCCCCGTCGAGCTCGTCCACCGCGGCGTTCACGTCACGCGACACCGCGGCCGCGCGATCGAGCGTCTCGTTGAGCGCGACGGCGAGCTGCTCGAGCTCGCCTGGCTGACCCCCCTGTGGCAGCCGCGTGTCGAGGTCGCCCGACGCGAGGAGCGCGGAAGCGGAGGCGATGCCGCGGATGATCGTGCGTCCGATCAGGTACGCGACGCCGGCGACCACCACCAGGATGCCGAGGCCCCAGGCCGCCAGCCCGAGCGCCGCGCTCCACGCGGCCTGGCGCACGTCGTCGACGTAGATGCCGGAGCCGACGATCCAGCCCCACTCGTCGATCCCCTGCACGTACGAGACCTTCGGCGCCGCCTCCTCGGAGTCCGGCTTGGGCCACATGTAGGACACGAAGCCCGCGCCCTCCGCCTGCACGACGTCGACGAACTCGACGAAGATCGCGGTGCCGTCCGCGTCGGTGATCCCGCTGAGGTCGGTGCCGTCAAGCTCGGGCTTGACCGGGTGGACGATCATCGTCGGCGTCTGGTCGTTGATCCAGAAGTACTCGGTGTCGGAGTAGCGCAGCGCGCTGATCGCGTCGATCGCGGCGGCCTGCGCCTCCTCCGTCGTCATGGTTCCGGCGTCGGCCTGGGCGACGTAGCCCTCGATGGTCTGCGCCGCGATCTCGACCACCTGGCGGGTCGCGGACTGCCGCTCTCCCATGAGCTGGGACTCGAGCGTCATGGAGCTCACCAGGATGAGGGCGCCGATGCCGACCATGGTCAGCCCGGCGATCGTCAGGATCCTGGCCTGGATCGACGTCGTGCGGAAAGCTCGGATCATCGTGGTCTCCTTCGAGATGGCGCGTCGCCACCCCATCGGACCGGGACCTAGGTCCTTGAGACGAATCCCACTAGTCGACGACTGCCTATCTTTTCAGGGACTTCTCAGTCATCGATGTCATCGAGCTCGTCGATCACGCGCCCCGCGGCGATCTCGCGGATCGTGCCGAGATCCACTCCCTCGAACGAGCGCACGCGGCTCACGCCCTCGATCCGCTCGACCGGGGTCAGGCGGCGCACCGCGAGGGTGCGGGCCCCCGACGCCACGGCGGACCGGACCCCCGCTCGCGAGTCCTCGATAGCGACGCATCGGTCGATCTCGACCCCGAGGCGGCTCGCCGCGAGCAGGTACGCCTCGGGATCCGGCTTCCCTCGCTCCACCTCGTCGCCCGAGACGACCACTTGGAAGGCCTCGGGTGCTCGCGCCTGGAAAGCGGCTGCGAGACGGGCGTAGGACATGGTCACGAGCGCGCACGGGATGCCTGCGGAGACGACCTCGGTCAGCAGGGCCCGCGCGTCCTCCTGCCACGGGACCCGCTCGGTCACGTCCGCCGCGACGGACGACAGGAGGAACTCGATGATCTCGACCTCGGGCAGGTCCACCCCCCGCGACGCGAGCACCGCGGCGGAGTACGGCAGCGCCTGCCCCACCAGCTCAAGGCCGTCCTCGTCGGTCCAGTCGACCCCGAAGCGGGTCGCGAGGGCCTTCTCGGCGGCGATCCAGTAGGGCTCGGAGTCGATGAGGGTGCCGTCCATGTCCCACAGGACGGCTGCCGGGTCGGACGCGTGTGGATTCACGGCCGTCAGTCTAGGCTGGCCGGATGAACGAGGAGACCGAGTCCCCGCACCTCCCCGAGGACGAATCCGTGATGATCGCGGCCTTCGAGGGCTGGAACGACGCAGGCACCGCCGCGTCGGCCGCCCTCGATCACATGGCGGAGACCTGGGGCGCGCGCGAGCACGCGATCCTGGACCCCGAGGAGTACCACGACTTCCAGGTCAGCCGACCCTCCATCACTCGTCTCGCGTCCGGCGACAGGGTGCTGTCGTGGCCGGGCACGGTGATCTCGCTCGCGCAGGGCGAGTGGCGCGGCGGCCGGGACATCGCCCTCGTGCGCGGCATCGAGCCGTCGATGCGCTGGCGCACGTTCGCCGAGGAGATCCTGGATCACGCCGAGGACCTCGAGGTGTCGACGCTCATCACGTGCGGCGCGCTGCTCGTGGACGTCCCCCACACGCGGCCCCTGCCCACGTTCGTCACGTCGGAGAGCGCCGAGGCCAGAGCGCTGTTCGACCTCGAGCGCTCCGACTACGAGGGCCCGACGGGCATCCTCGGCGTGCTCGGCCACGAGGCCGAGCTGCGCGGCATCACCGTGCTGTCGATGTGGGTGGGGATCCCCCACTACGTCGCGCATCCGCCGAGCCCCAAGGGGACCGTGGCGCTCCTGAGCCAGATCGAGCGGTTCCTCGGCGTGCCGATGGACCTGGGCGACCTCCCCTACGAGGCCGAGGCCTGGACGCGCGGAGCCAACGAGCTCATGGAGGACGACGAGGAGATCGCCCAGCACGTCGAGCGGCTCGAGTCGATGATGGACGAGGCGAGCCTGCCCGAGGCCTCGGGCGACGCGATCGCCGCCGAGTTCGAGCGCTTCCTGCGCCGCCGCGACGGCGGCACCGGGAAGTAGCGCGCGCCCTCTCCTGCGCCGCGTGCGCCCGACCGAGCCGGTCGGACCGCGCGGCTGCCGCATCGTCCCTCCACCGCATCGTCCAGCTGCGGCGTCGTGCCGCTACAGCGCCGGGACCGCTCCCGTGACCAGGAGTCCGACGATCGCCGCCGCGAAGATGAAGCGGTAGATCACGAACGGCATGAACGAGTGCGTCGTGATCAGCCTCAGGAACCAGACGATGACGATGTAGCCGACCACGAAGGCGACGAGCGTCGCGATCGCCGTGGCCACGAGTCCCGGCCCCGACGGATCGGTGATCCCCTCGAACTCGGTCGCGAGCTCGAACAGCCCGGAACCGAGGACTGCGGGGATCGCGAGCAGGAACGAGTAGCGGGCCGCTGCCTCACGCGTCAGGCCCAGGAACAGGCCGATCGAGATCGTGCCGCCCGAGCGGGACACGCCGGGCACGAGAGCCATCGCCTGCGCGAAGCCGAGCACGATCGCGTCCTTCGCGGTGAGCTCCTTGATCTCGCGACGCTTGGCGCCGACCTTGTCGGCCCACGCGAGCACGACCGCGAACACCGCGAGCACCGTCGCCGTGATCCACAGGTTCCTGAGGGCCGACTCGATCGAATCCTTGAACAGCACGCCGAGGATGACGATCGGGAAGGTGCCGATGATGACCCACCAGCCGAGCCTCGCGTCAGGGCTGTGCGCGCCGAATCGAGCCGCACGGTCCTTGCCATCGTGCCCGAACAGCGCGCCGAACCACGCGCGCAGGATGGTCGCGATGTCCTTGCGGAAGTACACGAGCACCGCGGCCTCCGTGCCGATCTGGATGATCGCCGTGAACGCCGCTCCGGGGTCCGCCCCGTGCGGAAGGAGCTCGCCGATCACGCGGATGTGCGCGCTCGAGGAGATCGGAAGGAACTCGGTCAGGCCCTGGATCAGGCCGAGAAGTACAGACTCCCACCACGTCATGGTCGCAAGGCTAACGCCCGCGCGTCGCATCCCGTGCACCCTTGTGGAGACCGGTAGCGTCGTCCGCATGCAGCGCAGGAAGGTCGGGTCGAGCGGTCTCGAGGTGTCGCGCCTCGGTCTGGGCACCATGACCTGGAGCCGCGACACCTCTCCCGAGGAGGCCGCTGATCAGCTCGATCTCTTCCTCGACGCGGGCGGCACGCTGCTCGACACGGCCGCGACGTACGCCGACGGAGGCTCGGAGGCCCTCATCGGATCCCTGCTGTCGGGATCGGTCTCGCGCGGCGAGGTTCAGATCTGCACGAAGGCCGGCATCCGGCGCACCCCCTCGGGCGGCATGATCGACGCGTCGCGCGACACGATGCTCGACACCCTCGACGCCTCGTTGGGCAGGCTCGGCACGGACCACGTGGACCTGTGGCTCGTCCACGCGTTCGACGCGGTCACGCCCTCGGACGAGACCCTGCACGCGCTCGAGATCGCCGTGAGCTCGGGACGGGCCCGCTACGTGGGCGTGTCGAACTATCCCGGCTGGGCGACGGCGCGCATCGCGACGCAGGCGACGGGGCGTCCGTCGATCACCGCGACTCAGATGGAGTACTCGCTGCTCCAGCGCGGGATCGAGCGCGAGGTCGTCCCTGCGGCGCGCAGCCTGGGACTCGGGGTGATGGCCTGGTCGCCGCTCGGTCGCGGCGTGCTCACCGGAAAGTACCGCGCGGCCGTCCCCGCCGACTCGCGCGCCGCCTCCGAGCATCTCGCGGGATTCGTCGAGCCGTACCTGGGCGACCGCGAGCGGATCGTGGTCGACGCCCTCGCCACCGCGTCGGATGGCCTCGGGCTGGCCGCTCAGCAGGTCGCGCTCGCCTGGGTCCTGTCGCGCGAGTGGATCGCGTCGGCCATCGTGGGAGCTCGCACCGCGCGGCAGCTCGAGACCACGCTCGACGCCGCTGACCTCCAGCTGCCTCCCGCGATCCGCGAGGCCCTCGACGAGGTCACCGCCCCCGAGCTGGGCTACCCGGAGCGCAGGTAGGGAGCGTACGATGACGGACTCGATGGTTCAGCTGAGCTCGAACTCCTCGATGTCGTCGTCGAGCTCGTCCTCGTCCTCGGCGGCGTGGGAGTCCAGCTCATCCGTGTCGTCGAGGACCACAGGCAACGACTCGCCGAACTCGTCGTCCAGCGCCGACTCGTATCCTTCGAAGGCCTCGGCCAGGGCGTCGTACGCGTCGTCGACGGCGACGTCATCGTCGCCCCGGCGGCCGGTGACCGCTGCCAGGTGCTCCTCGAATGCAGCCTCCAGGCGCCGCAGCGCCTCACGCGACTCGTTCATGGAACTGACGGTACCCGTGACTTCACCGAAATGGGAGGGATCATGAAGAACAGCAGGACCACTCGCGCCGACGGACACGTCGTCACGCCCGCGCGTCCGAAGGAATCCACGCGCTCCCACGTCGAGTGGAGGGTCGTCGACATCCCCCGTGACGTGACCCGGTCGGAGGCGCGCGCCATGCTCACCGAGCAGGCCGAGTACGGGAAGTGGGAGCTCGCGAGAAGCCAGCGGTTCATCGGTGGCGCGAGGCGCGTGTGGCTGCGCCGCCGGACCATGCGAGTCGAGCGCTACGACGCGGCCTGATCCGCCTCTCGGCGCCGTCTGCTGAGGCCGACCTCGCCGATCCACGTGAGCGCCGCGCCGAGCGCGAGCATGCCCAGCTGCATGGGCGGCAGCGCGAGCCCGATGATCCCGATCTGGAGCGTCATCCACAGCACGAGCGCGAGGCCCACCGCGATGACGGCAGGCCATGCGCGTGGGTCGCCGCGCAGCACGAGCGCCGTCGCGAGCAGCGGCGCGAGACCGAAGGCGATCAGCAGGACGATGCCGGGGAGCAGATAGTCGCCCGGCAGCCACGATGGCAGCATCGAGGCGTCCGTGCCCATCCGCGAGCCATCCGGCGCGGCGACATACGAGAAGCCACCGTAGAGCCCGCCGCCTCCGAGGAGCACCAGCAGCACGACCGCGGCGGCCCTCATGTCAGCAGTCCAGGAGGAACTGCTCGACGACGTCGGCGCCGACCTCGAGCGAGCGGATCGGGATCCGCTCGTCGATCGCGTGGAACAGGCTCGAGAAGTCGAGCCCGTCGGGCAGCATGAGGGGCGCGAAGCCGTAGCCGTTGATCCCGAGCTGCGCGAGATGCTTGTTGTCGGTGCCGCCCATCATCATGTACGGCAGCGCGATCGCCTCCGGGTCAGCGCTGCGCAGGGCCGCGATCATCTTGTCCACGACGGGGGTGTCGAAGGGCGCCTCGACCGCGGGCTGCTCGATGTACTGCTCGACCTTCACGTGGCTGCCCGCGAGCTCCTCGAGCTGCCGCAGCACCTGCTCCTGCTGTCCGGGCAGGTACCGCACGTCGATGTAGCCGGTCGCGACGTCGGGGATGACGTTGGACTTGTAGCCCGCGTCCAGCATCGTCGGGTTCGAGGTGTTGCGCAGCGACGCCTCGATCATGCGGCTCACGGGCCCCATCCCCGCGACGATCTGCGCGACACGCTCCTCGGTGGGCTCGTACTCGAGCCCGAGCAGCTCCGCTGCGCCCTTCAGGAGCGCCTCGGAGGTCGGGGTGATGTCGAGCGGCCACGTGTGCGCGCCGATGCGGCTCATCGCGCCCGACAGGTGGGCGACGGCATTGTCGTGATGCACGAGGCTGCCGTGACCCTGCACTCCGGTGCCGACGAGTCGGAGCCACGAGATGCCCTTCTCGGCGGTCTGGATCAGGTAGGTGCGTCGGCCGCCCACGGAGACGGAGAACCCGCCGACCTCGGAGATCGCCTCGGTCGCGCCGCGGAAGTCCTCGGGGTGATTCTCGACCATCCACTGCGCACCGACACGCCCGCCGTGCTCCTCGTCGGCGAAGAACGCGATGACGATGTCCCGAGCGGGCCTGCGACCCGACTCGATGATCCGCTTCACCGCCTCGAGGTACATCGCGGCGATGCCCTTCATGTCGACGGCGCCGCGGCCCCAGATCATCTCGTCATGGATCTCGGCAGCGAACGGCGGATAGGTCCACTCCTCCGGGAAGGCCGGGACGACGTCGAGGTGCCCGTGGAGGACCAGCGGCGGCCGCGAACGATCGGCGCCCTCCCACAGCGCCGTGACCGTCGTGCGCCCTGGCGCGGCCTCGCGGATCACGGGCTCGAGGCCCAGGTTCGACAGGAACGTCGCGACGTACTCGGTCGCGACCCGCTCCCCCGGTCCAGGCTCGTCACCATAGTTCGAGGTGTCGATGCGGATGAGGTCCTGCGTGAGCTGGATGAGCGACTCCTGGGTCATGCTCGTCAGCCTAGTGACCTCCGACGGTGGAAATGACGAAGGCCCCTCCGAGGAGGGGCCTTCCGATGGTGTCCGAGGGGGGACTTGAACCCCCACGCCCTTAAACGGGCACTAGCACCTCAAGCTAGCGCGTCTGCCAATTCCGCCACCCGGACGAGGTGGACCGAGGACCCTTCCGGGCGCCTCAGCGCGGATAGAAGAATAGCACGCATTCGCGGGGTCCGAACGCCACTTCGCCAACCTCACCGTTCCCGGACCCGCATCGCCCCTCGTTCCACGCGACCTTCCGGCCGTGCACGTGCGCCCGCGACTGCTCGCCGCGACGTCGCCCACGGTGTGAACGCGCACATCGCCGCGTCCCGTGGCAGGCTGACGATGACGCTCGAGCGGCCCACGGATCGCCGAATCACCACCTCGACGGGACCAAGGGCCCAGGTAGCACCACCTGTCACGCCCCTAGCGTCGAAGGCGAGGCATTACTCCAGTCAATGAGGACAGGAACACTGATGACGACGAACTTCTACCTCTCGCTCATCCCCGAAGCACTCATCGCTTCCATGCTCACGCCGGAGGAGTTCGGCCTCTACTACGCGATCGGCAACGCGAAGCGCTCGCGTGGCCAGGCGGTCTTCTTCTCGATCGACACGGACCGGCTCCCGGAGGGGGCCTTCGACCTCTCGACCGTCGCCGAGCGGTGCGTGCCCCACGGCGACGGCGCGCCGAAGCGGTCCGTGTACATCGCGATCTACCGCGTGCTCGAGCGCATCCCGCGCGAGGCGATCACGGCGCTTCACCTCGCGACGGACGACGGTCGGGTCCTCACTCTGGAGCCGACCGAGTACGCGCCCGGGGCGACCGGCTGGTCGCACCTGTACCAGGAGTTCTGCCCCGTGAGCCCGCGCGTCGTCTCGACCCTCGATCCCGCCGGCTTCACGAGGTTCATCACGGACCAGGAGCAGCCCGTGCACGTGCCCCGGATCGTCTTCGCGGAGCTCACCCTCGGCGCGCTCGCGCAGAACCCCGCCGCGGGCGCGGCCGACGACCTTCCCTACCCCAACGTCGGCCACCTGCGCGACTGCCTCATCGAGCTCGCCGACGGCGGCGGCAAGCCCACCAAGACGGTGCTGCGCCAGATGACGCAGGAGGTCCTGTTCCGCACCGTGAGCGGCGGCTTCTACGTCGGCGACTCGACAGGGATCACGACGTTCGCGCTTCCCACGCTCGACGCGCTCGAACGCGAGCACTACGCGTGGTGGCGGTCCGCCCAGTCCACCTTCGGCCAGTAGCCGATCCCGCCCAACCCTTCGAGAGGAACCCATGCCTGTCTGGTTCTGGCTGGTGCCCATCGCCTCGGTGATGGCGCTCGGCGCCGCCTACTACTTCTTCTCCGTCATGATGAAAGAGTCCGAGGGCACGGAGACGATGGCGCGGATCGCGCTGCACGTCCGCAACGGCGCCCTCGCCTACCTCAAGCAGCAGTACAAGATCGTCGGCATCGTCCTGGGGTCGTTGACCGTCCTCTTCTGCTTCCTGGCCTACGGCCTGCACGTGCAGAACCCCTGGGTGCCGTTCGCGTTCCTCACGGGCGGCCTCTTCTCCGGCCTCGCGGGCTTCATCGGCATGCGCACCGCGACGTACGCGTCCGCGCGCACCGCCAACGCCGCGAGGGAGTCGCTCAACAAGGGTCTGGGCGTCGCGTTCCGCTCGGGAGCCGTCATGGGCCTCACGGTGGTCGGCCTGGGCCTGCTCGACATCTCGATCTGGTTCTTCGTGCTCACGCAGTTCTACGACATCGACGAGGCACAGCACGTCGTGGTCATCACGACGACGATGCTGACGTTCGGCATGGGCGCGGCGGTGCAGTCGCTGTTCGCCCGCGTCGGCGGTGGGATCTTCACCAAGGCCGCCGACGTCGGCGCGGATCTGGTGGGCAAGATCGAGGCGGGCATCCCCGAGGACGACCCGCGCAACCCCGCGACGATCGCCGACAACGTGGGAGACAACGTCGGCGACGTGGCCGGCATGGGCGCCGACCTCTACGAGTCCTACGTGGGCGTGATCCTCGCGTCCGCGGCCCTGGGCGCGGCCGCCTACTACAGCTCCGGCACCGACGTGCAGATCCTCGCGGTGATCGCGCCCATGGTGATCGGCGCGATCGGCGCACTCTTGTCGATCGTCGGAGTGTTCTTCGTCCGCACCAAGGAGGGCGCGACGCAGAAGGACCTCCTCGGCTCGCTCGGACGCGGCGTCAACGGCGCCGCGGTGCTGATCGCCGTGCTGTCGCTCGGGGTGCTGTGGCTCATGGACATGCCGAACATGTGGGGCCTGTGGCTCGCGCTCATGATCGGCCTGCTCACCGGCATCGCGATCGGCCAGGCCGCCGAGTACTTCACCTCGGAGAGCTACAAGCCGACCAAGACCATCGCAGCCGCGAGCAAGACCGGTCCGGCGACCGTCATCATCGCCGGAGTCGGCTCGGGCATGCTGTCCGTCGCGGTGCCGGTGATCGCCGTGGTGCTCGGCACGACCCTCGCCTACTACTTCGGCTCAGGCTTCGTCTACTCCACCGACACCATGAACCTCGGCCTGTACGGGATCGGCATGGCGGCCGTGGGCATGCTGTCCACGCTCGGCATCACGCTCGCGACCGACGCGTACGGCCCCATCGCCGACAACGCGGGCGGCAACGCCGAGATGGCGGGTCTGCCTCCCGAGGTCCGCCAGCGCACCGACGCGCTCGACTCTCTCGGCAACACCACCGCCGCGACGGGCAAGGGCTTCGCGATCGGATCCGCGGCGCTCACCGGCATGGCGCTCCTCGCCTCCTACATCGAGGAGGTCAAGATCGGCATCTCGCACGTGCTCGAGCGCGGAAGCGATTTCGTCTTCCCCGACGGGACGACCCTGGCGGCCGGCGCGATCGACGAGCTCCAGTCGCTCGACCTCATGCAGATGATGACCTACTTCGAGGTGGTGCTCATCAACCCCAAGGTGATCGTCTCGATGTTCACGGGCGCGATGCTCGCCTTCGCGTTCTCCGGGATCACCATGAACGCGGTGGGACGCGCGGCCGGCCAGATGGTCGACGAGGTCCGCCGTCAGTTCCGCGAGATCCCGGGCATCATGAGCGGCGAGACCGACCCCGACTACGCCCGTTGCGTCCACATCTCCACCAAGGCCGCGCAGCGGGAGATGATGATGCCCGCGATCCTGGCCCTCGCGGCGCCCGTGATCGTCGGCCTCATCTTCGGCGTCCCCGGAGTGCTCGGGCTGCTCATCGGCGCGATGGTCGCCGGCTTCTCGCTGTCGATGTTCCAGGCCAACGCCGGTGGCGCATGGGACAACGCGAAGAAGTACATCGAGCAGGGCAATCACGGCGGCAAGGGATCCGAGGCCCACAAGGCGGCCGTCATCGGCGACACCGTCGGCGACCCCTTCAAGGACACCTCGGGCCCCGGCCTCAACATCCTCGTCAAGCTGATGTCGATGGAATCGATCGTCATCGCGGGCGTGACCGTGGCGGTGCACCTCGTCTGACGCCTCCCTCAGCGCCCCAGCGCAGACGTGCCGCTCGCGGCGAAGCCCGCACCTGAGAAGGTGCGGGCTTCGTGGCGTCCTGGGTGCGGCGGTCAGGTGAACAGGCTGACTCCTCCGGGCCCGACCAGCAGGGCCACGACGATGAGGATCACTCCCCACAGGATGTCCTTCTGGAAGATCCGGATGACTCCGGTGATGCCGATGATCACGGCGAGGATCCACAGGATGGTGGCCCACATGGTCGGTACCTCTCCCTCTCGATGAATGATTCGGTCACTCGGTGCAACCATTCACCAGCGTACGGACATTTCCGACATTCCTCGCAGGGAGAGCCCTCACAGCGGCAGTGCAGCCCCCTCGTGAGCGAGCAGCCAGCGCTTGCGGTCAAGGCCCCCCGCGTAGCCCGTGAGGCGTCCATCGGCACCCACGACGCGGTGGCACGGCACGAGCACTCCCACCGGATTCGCGCCGATCGCCGCGCCGATCGCGCGAACAGCGCGAGGTCTGCCCACAGCGACGGCGATGTCCGTGTACGTGCGCGTCACCCCTGCGGGGATCCGCACGAGCTCGTTCCACACGGCCCTCTGCAGCTCCGTCCCCTTCATGTCCAGCGGCGGCAGCGCCTCGATCGCGCCGTCGCCATGGAAGTAGCTCTCGACGGCCGCGACCGCCGCCGCGAGCATCGCGTCGGGGCCCGCGGCGGGCGAACCTGTGGCGGACGACGCGCCGGGGTCCGCCGCGGCTTCCCAGCGTGGCGCCGTGGCGGGCGCCTGACCGTCCCCGCCGACGGCTCGCACGTCCTCGGCAGCATCGTCTGAAGCACAGTCTGGAGCACCGTCGAACCGCGCGAGCGCGAGCCCGCGCTCGGTCGCTCCGAGCGTCATCGGCCCCAGCGGGGTCACGATGGTCGCCATCGCCGCGAGGCCGGCCTCTCCCCCACGTCGTCTCATGTCATCCCGCCGATCCATGACCTCTCCCTTCGGCGTTCGCCGTCCATAGGTGCTGCGCCGCGTAGGCACGCCAGGGTCGCCAGCGCTCCGCCACGGGAGTCACGTCCCTCGCCGCAGCTCCCAGCTCCTTCCGGAGCACCAGGTCGGTCCCGGGGAACGCGTCGGGGTCTCCGTAGCCCCGCAGCATCACGTAGTCCGCCGTCCACGGGCCGATGCCGGGGATGGCGAGCAGGCGCTGCCTCACCTGGTGTCGGTCCGCGCCGGGAGACACGTCCAGATGCCCGTCCGCTACGGCTCTCGCCACGGCACTCAGCGCACGCCAGCGCGACGCTGGCATGAGGCCCACCTCCGGGTCGACATCCGCGAGGACCTCGGGCGTCGGCATCAGCAGAGACGGTGCCCCGCCTGCGAGCGAGATGCGCCGGCCCCACCGCTCCGCGATCGCCGCGAGGGAGCGCCGCGCCCCGGACACGGAGACCTGCTGTCCGACGATCGCGCGCGCCATGGCCTCGAAGCGGTCGACGGACCCGGGCACGCGCAGGCCGGGAGCCACCGCGAGGTGGCCGGCGAGACGATCGTCCCGAACGAGCGCCTCTCGCACCGCGATGGGATCCGCATCGAGGTCGAGCAGCGCCCTGCAGCGGGACACGGCGGCACCGAGGTCGCGCGGGTCGGCGAGGTCCAGGCCCACCCGCACGCCGTCCTCGACCGGCACGAGCCGCGCGCGGGCGGGGCCGTGATGCAGGGTGAGCGTCCGCACATGCGCGGAGCCCGGTTCGACCGTCTCGACGCCGTCGATCGCCCGCGCGGCGAGGAAGGCGAGGACCCGCTCGCCATCGAACGGGGCGCGCGTCGCGAGCCTGAGCTCGAGGCGCATCGTCCCGCCATCGCCTGAGGCCTCGGTACCGACGGATCCCCCGGTCGCGGCGCTCGCCTCCACCGTGGGAGCGGCGTCCACGGCCCGCGTCGAGGTCGAGCGAGCTCGCCGCCCCCGGGCCTCGGAGGGCGTCATCCCCCACGCGCCTCGGGCCGCGTCGTTGAACTGGCGCACCGAGCCGAAGCCGGCGGTGAGCGCGACCTGCGTGAGGGGCAGGTCGGTGTGCTCGAGCAGGGCTCTCGCACTATGAAGGCGATGCGCGTTCGCGAGTGCAAGGGGCGGCGCGCCGAGCTCATCGACGAGGATCCGCTGAAGCTGACGCCTCGAGTAGCCGAGCCTCGCGGAGAGCCCGTCGACGCCCTCGCGGTCGACGACCCCGTCATCGATCAGCCGCATCGCGCGTGCGGCGACGTCGCCGGTCACGTCCCAGTCGGGTGAGCCTGGCACAGCCTCGGGCCGGCATCGTCGGCACGAGCGGAAACCCGCCGACTGCGCCGCGGCGGCGGTCCGGTAGAAGCGCACGTTCTGCCGCGCAGGGGTGCGCGCGGGGCAGGACGGTCGACAGTAGATGCCGGTCGTCAGGACAGCCGTGAAGAACTGGCCGTCGTAGCGCGCGTCACGCCCGCGGATCACCGCGTAGCGCGTGTCGTCATCCCACATGACACAGAAGCATGACTCATCTCGGACGTGGTTGCTGGCGGTTTTCGGACATGGCAGCGGGCCGTGGGAGTCCGGTCATCGGAAGTCCCTGCTGGTGGTCGGGATCGTGAGGCTCAGCGGGGCGAGGTGCTCGGCGACGAGGTTCGTGGCGCCGTCGGCGCGTTCGATGCGGCCCCGGATCACGAGGGCCGGGGATCGGCGGGCGACGGCCTGGAACCGTCTCCACAGCCCGGCGGAGCAGATGACGTTGAGGAACCCGGTCTCGTCCTCGAGGGACAGGAAGGTGACGCCCTTCGCCGTGCCGGGACGCTGACGGTGGGTGACGACCCCCGCGGTCGCGACGCGTCGATCCGCCTCGTGCACGAGGACGTCGCTCACGCGCAGGACGCCCTGGCGGTCGAGCCCCTCGCGCACGAACACCGTCGGGTACGAGTCGGCGGACACCCCGGAGGCCCACACGTCCGCGACCGCCTCCTCGACCGCCGACATCCCCGGGAGCTGGGGCGCGTCGACGCCGGGGACGACGTCGGGCAGCGTCCCCGGCCCCTCCTTCGCGAGGATCCCGGCGGCCCAGAGCCCCTCTCGCCTGGTCACGCCGAGTGACTCGAGCGCCCCGGCGGTGGCGAGCGCCTCCCACTGGGCCGTGGTCAGGCCCTTCTCCGGGGCAAGCCCCGCCCGCCCCGACACACCGCCCGGTCGCACCCGCACCCTCCTCGCCATGTCTCCGAGCGACGTGAACGGGGCCTCCTCGCGCGCTGCGACGATCGCGTCGGCGGCGTCCGCTCCCAGGCCGCGGATCGCGCGCAGCCCCATGCGTACCGCGAGGGTGCGATCGATGCGGGTGAGCCGCGACATGTCCTCCCGGACCTCTCCCGGAGGGACGAAGGGCACCGCCAGCCTCTCGACCGTCGCAAGCGGCTCGGACCTCGCGACGCACGGACGCAGCACCGACTGGCCGTGGCGGCGAGCGTCGGCGGCGAGCGACTGAGGCGAGTAGAAGCCCATCGGCTGGGCTGCGAGCAGGCCCGCATAGAAGGCCGCGGGCTTGTGCACCTTGAGCCAGCTCGACGCGTACACGAGATAGGCGAACGAGTACGAGTGCGACTCGGGGAAGCCGAAGTCGGAGAACGCCTTGAGCTTGTCGAAGATCTGCTGGGAGACGTCGGCGGTGATGCCGCGTTCATGGGCGCCCACCATGAAGCGGGCACGCAGCGCCTCCATCCGCTCGGGTGAGCGCTTGGAGCCCATGGCACGGCGCAGCTGGTCGGCGAGCGCGCCGTCGAAGCCGGCGCAGTCCATCGCCATCTGCATGAGCTGCTCCTGGAACAGCGGCACCCCGAGCGTCTTGCCGAGCGACTTCTCGAGGAGCGGGTGCAGGTAGGTGACCTCCTCCCTGCCGCGCGCGCGGTTGATGTAGGGATGGACGGAGCCTCCCTGAATGGGGCCGGGACGGATGAGGGCGACCTCGATGACGATGTCGTAGAAGCGGCGCGGCCGGAGCCGCGGCAGGGTCGCCATCTGGGCGCGCGACTCCACCTGGAACACCCCGACCGTGTCAGCGGCGCACAGCAGGTCGTAGACGGCCGGGTCCTCCTGGGGCAGCGAGTGGAGCGAGAGGTCCTCGCGCTCGACGTCCTGGACGTAACGGAACGCGTACTTGAGCGCGGAGAGCATGCCGAGGCCGAGCAGGTCGAACTTCACGAGCCCCGCGTCCGCGCAGTCGTCCTTGTCCCATTGCAGCACCGTGCGCCCCGGCATCCGTGCCCATTCGACGGGGCACACGTCGATGACGGGACGGTCGCACAGCACCATGCCGCCGGGATGGATCCCGAGGTGCCGAGGGAGGCGCAGCATCCGTTCCGCGAGGTCGACGACCTGGCCGGGGATGTGCTCGAGGGGCTGGACTGGCGGGGGCTCCGGCCACATCGCGTCGCGCTGCCGTGCGGCCCAGGCCTCCTCGGCCTTGCGGTCGGTGCGCAGCGTGGACCAGCGATCGATCGAGGTGGACCACGCGTCCTGCTGGCCTGCGTCGAAGCCGAGCGCTCGGGCCGCGTCCCGCACGGCCGAGCGCGGTCGGTACTGGATGACGTTGGCGACCATCGCGGCGTTGATGCGACCGAAGCGCCGGAAGACGTACTGGATGACCTCCTCGCGCCGGTCCGACTCGATGTCGACGTCGATGTCGGGGGGCCCGTCGCGCTCGGGCGCGAGGAAGCGCTCGAACAGCAGCCCGTGCGTGACGGCGTCGACCGCGGTGACGCCGAGCGCGTAGCAGACCGCCGAGTTCGCGGCGGACCCCCGCCCCTGACAGAGGATGTCCGTGCGGCGGCAGAAGCTCACGATGTCGTGGACGATGAGGAAGTAGCCGGGGAAGTCGAGCGCCTCGATCACCGCGAGCTCATGCTCGATCTGCTTCCACGCGCCGGGGATCCGCTCGGCGTCGGGAGGGCCGTATCTCTCGCGCGCCCCGCGGTAGGTCAGCTCGCGCAGCCAGGACGCCTCGGTGTGCCCCTCGGGGACCGGGTAGGGAGGAAGGTTCGGGGCCACGAGCTGGAGGTCGAAGGCGCATTCGACCCCGAGCCTCGCGGCTGTGGCGACCGCCTGGGGGTGCCGCCGGTGGCGATGCAGCATCTCCCCCGGAGACCGTAAGTGCTGGCCCGCTCCGCCGGGAAGCCAGCCGTCCATGTCGTCGAGCGCCGATCGCGCTCGCACGGCCGCGAGCGCGGAGGCCAGGTCCGCGTCTCGAGGGGCCGCGTAGTGCGCGTTGGTCGTCGCCACGAGCGGCAGGCCCGAGTCGAAGGCCAGGTCGGCGAGCGCGTCGTTCACCTCCGAGTCGTAGGGCTGGCCCGTGTCGGTGATCTCGATCGCCACGTTGTCGCGGCCGAACAGCGCCGCGAGCCTGTCGATCTCGACGCGAGCGGCGGCGAAGCCTTCCCTGGTCACTCCGACTCCCTGCGCGTCGAGGCCGACGCCGGGGACGCCGATGCCCGCGAGCGCGCGGCGGACGGCGCCTTTGCGGCATCCGGTGAGGACGAGCAGGTCGCCGCCGCCGTCGGAGGCGAGCTGCTCGAGCGTATAGCGCGCGGTGCCCTTCTCCCCGGTGGCGAGGTGGGCCATGCCGATCGCGTGCGAGAGGCTCGCGTAGCCGCGCGCACCACGCGCGAGCACGAGCAGGTGGGAGCCTCGCGGGTCGGGCCTGTCGGTGGGCGCGTCGAGCACGGGCGCCCCGCCGGGACCGTCGGGCACGGCGAGATGCAGCTCCGATCCGAAGATCGCGGGCAGCCCGATCGCGCGGGCGGCGTTCGCGAAGCGGACCGCGCCGTAGAGGCCGTCGTGGTCGGTGATCGCCATCGCCGACAGCCCGAGCCGTCCCGCCTCGGCCGCCATCTCCTCGGGCTGGCTCGCGCCGTCGAGGAAGCTGAAGGCCGAATGCGCGTGCAGCTCGGCGTACTCGGGGTCAGCCATGGATCCACCCGATCGCAGAGGTCTCAGTAAGGGAAGGTTCAGTCATAGAGCGCCTCGAGCCTCCACGAACCTGAGGCGAAGGCGACGAGCACCGCCAGCCCGGGCTCGCCGTCCGACGTTCGCAGCGCGAGCTGCATGTACGCCCGACGGTCCGCGTCGGGCGCCCACCAGCGCTCGGCCACGGGCCAGGGCCCGGCCCACGCCTCGACGGGACGCGCCTTCTCCCACACGATGCCGCCGTCGCCGCCCACGTGGCCGGATGAGGGGTGCCGGTGAGCCGCCCTGGCTCGTGCGTCGCGCGGGTCCGCGGGCAGCCGCACCCATGTGGGCGGGGCTGTCACCGCGAGCCTGCGATCGATGACGACGGGACTGCCTCCGGCGTCGAGGACCTGGACGGGCGCGGGGACGGGCAGGACCGTCGCGGGCGCCGGGTCGGGGATCCGTCCTGGCCAGGGATGCTCGACGCGGCGGGGAGGCTCACCCTCCTGCCCCCAGGCGAGCGCATGGACCCGGTCCCGAGGAGAGCGCCCGCCCTGCTCTGCCACGGCGAGCACGCCGTCGATGCCGAGCAGTCCCTGAATCCTCTCGAGAGCGCGGAGCGCCCTCGCATCGTTCCCGGACGATCCTCCCCACAGGTAGGACTGCTCGTCTCCGAGGGCGACCACGTCCTCCGCGATGAGCGCCAGGGAGACCAGCGGAGCGGGCTCGGGGCCATCACCCGTCCCGGACAGCCATCCCTCGAGCTGCCAGCGGACCCTGTCCGTCATGTGGGCGGCGAAGGCCCCCGACCGCGTGGCGACGTCCGTGCGCCACACGCGCTCCAGGGTGTCGCCCTTGACCGTGCGCGCGGCGATGCGCACCTTGCCGCATCGCATCCCGGCGGCCAGCAGGGCTGCGTCGAGCCGCTGCGCCGCGTCGCGGGCGGCCCAGGCGAGCTGCTCGACCCGCTCGGCGGGGTCCTCGAAGTCCTGCTCGACGGCGATGTCCTCCTCCGAGCGTCTCAGCACCGGAGGCGCGACGTCCTGGCCGAGCGCCATGCGCTGCGCCCAGGCACCGAACGGCCCGAAGCGCGCCAGCACGTCCCCCGCGGGGAGCGCGGCGAGCTGGCCGAGGGTGTGGAGGCCCAGCCTCGACAGCACCCCGACGAGCGCCTCCGCCTCGGCCAGCCGCTCCCTCCCCATCGCCGCATAGGCGAGAGAGTCCACGGGCAGCGGGGCGAGGAAGTCCGCCGACTCCCCCGGCGGCACCATGACGGAGGCCCTGGCCGCCATCACCGCGGCGAGCAGACCGTCGGCGGCCCCCACCTGGGACTCTCCCCCTGACTGAGCGACCGCATCGACGAGCGCCTCCGCGAGCGCCGCCTCGGAGCCATGGAAGCGCGCGGCACCGTCGGAGGGGATCATCAGCAGTCCTGGGCGTGAGATCTCGACACCCGCGACGACCTGCTCGGCCGCTGCCGCCACAGGCTCGAACTCCCGAGCGTCCCGCCCCTCATCGTGACCGAGGATCTCGAGCTCGGGGCAGACCCGCTGAGCGGCCCGCTTGCGCATGCCTCGCCGCACCCCTGCGGCCCGTGCCGCGGCCGAGACCGCGACGAGCCCCTTTCCGTGCAGCACCGCCGCGGGAGCCTCGATCCCCAGCCCTGCCTCCGCCGCCGCGGCGACCACGGGCCAGTCGGGCACCCACAGCACGGCGCGACGCACCGTCGCCACGGGCCCTGCGGCCCGGGGCGCCCTGGCCTCGGCGCTCACGCGACCTCCTCGCGCGCATCGGCGCCAGCAGCGCCCACGGCCCTCGAGACCGTCATGGCCCGGTCCGCGTCCAGCGCGATCCGCACCCGCCTGGCCGGCCCCAGGCGTCGTCCCGTCACCACGACTGTCGCCTCGCGTCCCCGCAGGCGCCCATCGCCGGCGCCGAGCCCCGTCCAGCGCACTCTCTCGACGTCGAGAGATATCTCCGCTCCCGCCCAGGGGCCGGCTGACAGCAGCAGCGCGCCCTGCTCCCGCGCACGCGAGGTCAACCGCCTGCGATCCGACTCCGACAGCGCGAGCCGCTCACCCGCCATCACGACATCGACGCCCTCGAGGCACAGTGCGACGACTGCCGCGGCCTGAACCCCGGGCTCCGGCACGAGCGCGAGCCTGGACAGCTCGATGCCACGCCTGCGCGCGGCCACGACCCCCACCGTCGGCATCCCGACCGCGGCCGCCCATGCGCCGCGCTGGGAGGCCTGACCCGCGAGCGCCAGGAGCAGCGACGTGGAGCCGCCGACGCTCACCACCCTGCCGCGAGGAAGCCCCTCCGGCAGCAGCGCGCGCCACGCATCGTCCACCGGCCACGCCCGATCCGAGTCGTCGCGCGCGACGCCGACCCGTGCCTCGACCTCCTTGAGGGCGGCGCGGGCCGCGGCGAGACGATCCCCACGAGCCTGTTCGAACATACGTTCGATTCTGCCATGGGCCACCGACATCCGAGAAGGCCGGGTGACCCCCTTCACACGACTCGCGCACGAGCCAGGAAGGATGCAAGGCGGATGGTCAGCGCGCGCGCAGCTCCCACATCGCCACGGCGGACGCCGCCGCGACGTTGAGCGAGTCCACTCCCCCGGCCATCGGGATCGTCACCACCGCGTCGACGCTCCTGAGCGCCGCCCGGGACAGCCCGTCCCCTTCCGCGCCCATGAGGATCGCGACCCGCTCATGACCGAGCGCCGAGAACTCGTCCAGCGTCACCGCATCGTCCGCGAGCGCGAGCCCCGCGACCACGAAGCCGGCGTCCCGCAGGACCTGAAGATCGCCCGGCCACTCCTCGGCGCGCGTCCACGGCACCTGGAAGACCGTGCCCATCGACACCTTGACCGAGCGCCGGTACAGCGGATCGGCGCACGTGGGCGCGACGACGACGGCGTCGGCGCCTATCCCCGCCGCCGAACGGAAGATCGCACCGACGTTCGTGTGGTCGACGATCCCCTCGAGCACGACGACCCGGCGCGCGTCGGCGACCAGCTCGGAGACGGACGGGAGCACGGGACGATGCATGGCCGCCAGCGCGCCCCTGTGCACCTGGAAGCCGGTCACCGACTCGAGCACCTCCTCAGGCGCGACGTACACCGGCGCATCGACGCCGGCCACGGCGAGAGCCTCGACCACGCCGGGCAGCCACCGCTCGCTCACGAGCACCGATCTCGGCTCGTGACCCGCGGCGAGCGCGCGCGAGATCACCTTGGCACCCTCGGCCATGTACAGGCCGCGCTCGGGCTCGAGGCTGCGGCGCAGGGCGACGTCGGTGAGGCCGCGGTAGTCGGCGAGACGGTCGTCGGAGGCGGAGTCGACGGCGATGACGGGCATGCGTCCATCATCTCAGCCAGCACTAGGGACGATGCGCCGCCAGGCGTAATCTGGAGGTGAGGGTCCGCGAGGGCCCGAGCTGAGAGGACGCGATCATGATCGCGCAGCGGGATCGGTTCGACGAATGGGTCGAGGCGGGGCTGCTGGAGGCAACCGCCGCCGAGGCGCTGAGGCGCTACGAGAACGATCACGGTCACGCAGAGCTCGCCCCGAAGGACCAGTCCCCGACCGCCACACCCGCACCGCCCCCCGCACCACAGGAGGGCAGGGGCCGTGCGCTCGCTCTGGTCGGCGAGATCCTCGGCTACCTCGGCGCGGTGCTCGCGATCACGGCGATCAGCTTCCTGGTGAGCCAGACCTGGTCCTCGATCCCCACGCCAGGGCGGATAGCGCTGGTCGCACTCCTCACGGCGGTCGTCGGCACCGCCGGATTCATGGCCACGCACTCGGCGCAGGACGCGGCGCAGCGGCTCGCGTCGGCGCTGCTGCTCGCGACGGTCGTGAGCTCGGGGTGGCTCGCGTGGGTGCTCGTGGACGCCGCCGGGCTGAAGGACGAGATCGCGGCGCTGTGGACGTTCCTCGTCGCGGCCGCCGTCGCGGCCACGATCTACGCGATGCGGCGCCGGGCGCTCGCGCAGCTCGCCCTCCTGGCGGCGACCCTCGGCGTCGCGGTCGCAGCGATCGAGGTGCTCGACGTGACCGAGGGACTGGTGCCCGGCCTCGTGATCGGCTCGGTCGGCGCCGCCTGGGCGGGTCTCGCGATCGCCAAGGTCATCACTCCCGCCGTGCCCGCGCTCATCGCGGGAGGCCTCGTCACGGTGTCCGGCATCAGCACCGTGGCATTCGACGAGGACTGGCGCTGGCTGGTGCTGGCGACCGGGGTCGCCGTCGCTGTCGCGATGCTCATGCTCGCCGTCCTGAGGCGCGAGCTCATCACCCTCATGGTCCCCGGCGGCATCGGGCTGCTCATGTTCGTGCCGCAGCTGATGGAGCACCTCGTCGGCAACGCCGTGGCCACGTGGACCGCGGTGCTCGTCACGGGCATCGTCCTGATCGTCGTCTCGATCAGGATGCTGCGGGAGCCGCGGCCCGACTGAAGCGGGCCGCCCCGCACATGGCCGGGCCCCGGGGAGCGGTTGCTCCCCGGGGCCCGGTTCGATGCGCGGCTACTGCCCCTTCTCGACGTTCGGGTCGAACGGGCGGCCCGACTCGGAACCTGCCTTGTCTGCCTCGGCGGACACGCCCTCGGCCTGTCGGCGCGCCTCCTCGAGCGCGGCCTTGGGGTCCGCGAGCGCCGAGGTGATGCGGGACTTGCGACGCTCGGAGCCCGCGGCGCGCTCGAGCGGCTCGAGGTCCTCCTCGACGCCGAAGCCCGCGGAGATCGCCTTGAGCGCTCCCGTGAACTCGGTGGGCACGAACCACATCTGGTTGTTGGTGCCCTTCGCGATCTCGGGGAGCATCTGCAGGTACTGGTACGACAGCAGCTTCGAGTCGGCGTCGCCTTCGTGGATGGCGTCGAACACCTGGAGGATCGCGCGCGCCTCTCCCTCGGCCTTGAGGATGCGCGACTGCGCCTCACCCTCGGCCTTGAGGATCGCCGACTGCTTCTCGCCCTCGGCGGTCAGGATCTGCGACTGCTTCACGCCCTCGGCCGTGAGGATCGCGGCGCGGCGGTCACGCTCGGCGCGCATCTGCTTCTCCATCGAGTCCTTGACGGACATCGGCGGCTCGATCGCCTTGAGCTCCACGCGGTTGACGCGGATGCCCCACTTGCCGGTCGCCTCGTCGAGGACGCCGCGCAGCTGGCCGTTGATCTGGTCGCGGCTGGTCAGCGTCTGCTCGAGGTCCATCGTTCCGATGACGTTACGGATCGTGGTGACGGTGAGCTGCTGCATGCCGACGATGTAGTTGGCGATCTCGTAGACGGCGTCGCGCGAGTTCGTCACCTGGAAGTAGATGACGGTGTCGATCTCGACCACGAGGTTGTCCGAGGTGATCACGGACTGCGGCGGGAAGGACACGACCTGCTCGCGCATGTCGACCTTCTGACGCACCTTGTCGATGAACGGCACCAGGATGTGCATGCCGGCCTCGAGCGTGCGTGAGTAGCGACCGAGCCGCTCGACGACGCGCGTCTCGGCCTGCGGCACGATCTGGAGCGTCCTGATGATCGTCGAGATGACGAAGATGACGAAGACGATGAGGGCGATGAGCCCCACGACCGCTCCGACGTTGAGGTCTCCCATGAGCTCTATCCCTCCTTCGGGGCGGCGCCCTTGGCCGCCTCCAGCGCGACGATGGCCGTCGCGCCCTTGATCTCGAGGACGACGACGTCGACGTCCTCCGCGATCGCCGGCGCACCCTCCGAGGTGCGTGCCGACCAGACCTCGCCCGCGAGCTTCACGCGACCGGCACGGTGCGTGATCTCATCGAGCGTGTGCGCCTCCTTGCCGACGAGTCGCGCCGTGTTGGTCTCGACCACGGCGGCGCCCTTCTTGCGCAGCGAGCGCAGCAGGAACGGGCGCACCGCGAGCAGCAGGACGCTCGACACCACCGCGAAGGTGAGGATGCTCCCCCACAGCGGGGCGCCGAGCAGCGCGGCGACGCCGCCCGCCAGGGCTCCGCCCGCGAACATCAGCAGCGTCAGGTCGAGCGTCGCGAGCTCGGCGAGTCCCAGCGCGAGAGCCGCGATGAACCACCACATGGAATCCATGTTCCACCTCCTTCCGGCACGCTAGCAGGAGGGAATGTGGCGTTCCATCGGTCCCGGGGATGATCGGCGACGCCACGAGACCAGGGCCCCTCATCCCCGGGACGGATCACGCGATCCTAGGGATGAGAGGCCCTGGTCAGGAAGGGTTCGTACAGCTCAGGAGATCTCCGCGAGGGCCGCGACGCGCTCGGCCTCGCGAGCCTCCTTGTGCCCGCGCCACGCGCGGCGGATGGCCCAGGCCCAGAGGACGACGATCCCGCCGTAGACGGCCCAGGACCAGGAGCCGACCTCGACAGGGAGGGCGTGCAGCAGGGTGCGGGAGTTGGTGAGGATGATCATTCCTCCGACGGCCGCGCCGAGCATGCGGGGCGGGACGATGCGGACGAGCCAGGCGGCGATCGGCGCGGCGATCAGGCCGCCGATGAGCAGGCCCACGACCCAGACGGCGTCGATGCCGGCGGTGCCGAGGCCGATGATGAAGCCGAGCGAGGCTGCGATCGAGACGAGGAACTCCGCGGTGTCGATCGAGCCGATGACCTTGCGGGGCTCCATCCTGCCGGTCGACAGCAGCGCGGGGGTGCCGACGGGACCCCAGCCGCCGCCACCCGTGGCGTCGACGAAGCCCGCGACGAGTCCGAGCGGCGCGAGGAAGCGACGACGCAGGGGCTTCGCGGCGGCGTCGGCCTTGGGCTCGACGACGGTGAAGCGCGTCAGCACGTAGAAGCCGAGGCCGAGCAGCAGGACCGCCATGAGAGGCGCGGCGGCCTCCGTGGACAGGCCCGAGAGCAGCGTCGCTCCGATGAAGGCGCCGATCGCGCCGGGGACGCCGACGCGGCCGACGACCTTCCAGTCGACGTTGCCGAAGCGCCAGTGGGACACGCCCGAGGCGAGCGTCGTGCCGACCTCTGCGAGGTGCACGGTGGCCGAGGCCGCGGCGGGGGCGAGCCCCATCGCGAGCATCAGCGTGGTCGACGTGACCCCGTAGGCCATGCCGAGACTGCCGTCGACGAGCTGGGCTCCGAAACCGACCAGGGCCAGCATGATCAGCGCGCGCATATGCGACTCCTTTCGACGCCGGCCGCGGATGCGGCTCAAGGGCGCGTCAGAAGCACACTAACCCACTTTCCTAGTAGGAAAAAATACATACCAAGAAAGTAGGGTTATATCAGGGGTTCTCCCAGGCGGATTCGTCCTCGATGAGCCCCGTGATCGATGCGGGCAGCGCGCCACGGGCGAGGTCGGCGACCGTCACGCTCTCGAGCACGCTGCGCACGCTCGCGCGCAGCGCCACCCACACCTTGAGCAGATCATCGGCGGCGCCGTCGTACGACAGCTCCGACGGGCGCTCCCCTCGGACGAACACGAGCGGCCCGTCGACAGCGCGCACGATCTCCGCCAGGGAGATCTCCGCTGCGGGCCGCGCGAGACGATAGCCGCCGCCGAGCCCTCGCTGGGACACCACGACGCCCTCGCGTCGCAGGATGGTGAGGATGCCCTCGAGGAACTTGCGCGGCATCGCCTGCGCCTCCGCGAGAGCCTCCGTCGTCAGGGAGCCCTCCGCAGCGGCGAGCTCCGCCGCCGCCCTGATCGCGTAGTCCGCGCGTGCTGAGACCCTCATGCGCCGCTCTCAGGAGCCGCGTCGAGCGGTCCAGCGCCCCGCGGACTCCTGAACCTCGACCGGCATGCCGTAGGTGAACGACAGGTTGTCGGCGGTGAGCACCTCGCCCAGCGGTCCGGCGGCGACGACCTCGCCGTCCTTGAGGAGCAGTGCGTGGGTGAAGTCCACGGGGATCTCCTCGACGTGGTGCGTGACCATGATCATCGCGGGCGAACGACGGTCGCCCGCGAGCTCGGTGAGCGCGCCGAGCAGCTCCTCCCGCCCGCCGAGGTCGAGTCCCGCCGCGGGCTCGTCGAGCAGCAGCAGCTCGGGGTCCGCCATGAGCGCTCGGGCGATCTGGACGCGCTTGCGCTCGCCCTCGGACAGCGTCCAGAACTGGCGGTCCTTGTAGCCGCTCATGCCGAAGGCCTCGAGAAGCAGGGACGCGCGCTCGCGATCGAACTCCTCGTACTCCTCGTGCCACCGACCGGTGACGCCGTACGCCGCGGTCATGACGACGTCCTCGACGCGCTCGCCAGGCGGGATGGTGTCGGCGAGCGCGGCGCTCGCGAGCCCCACGCGAATCCTGAGCTCGGTGACGTCGACCTCGCCGAGGCGCTCACCGAGCACGTCGACGGTGCCGTCCGTGGGGTGCATCCGCGCGGACGCCAGGGTGATGAGCGTGGTCTTGCCCGCACCGTTCGGCCCGAGCAGGACCCACCGGTCGGCGGAGTCGACGGTCCAGTCCACTCCGCGCAGGATCATGTTGTCGTCGCGGCGCAGGGTCACGCCGCTCATCTCGAGGACGGTGGTCATGAGGGCGAGCCTATCCGAGGACGGAGTCGTACAGCGCGAGCGTCCGGTCGCCGATCGCCTCCCATGAGAAGCTCTCCGCGGCGCGCCTGCGGCCGGCGGCGCCGAACGCCGCCGCACGGTCCGCGTCGGACACCATGTCCGTGAGCGCGGCGGCCAGATCCGCGGCGAAGCCAGCCGGATCGAGCGGAGTGCCGGTGCCGTCCTGGACCTGCTCGATCTGGACGAGCGAGCCGGTCTCGCCGGGCACCACGACCTCGGGGATGCCTCCGGTCGCGGTCGCGACCACCGGCAGCCCGACCGCCATGGCCTCGAGGTTCACGATGCCGAGCGGCTCGTACACGCTCGGGCACACGAACGCGGTGCACGCGTCGAGCACGGCGACGAGCTCGGGGCGCGGGAGCATCTGCTCGATCCACACGACCCCGTCGCGCTCCTGCTGAAGCCTCTCGACCGCGCCCGACACCTCGGCCGCGATCTCCTTGGTGTCCGGCGCGCCCGCGCACAGCACCACCTGGATGTCCTTGGGAAGCTGCTCGACTGCCTTGAGGAAGTACGGAAGGCCCTTCTGACGCGTGATCCGGCCGACGAAGACGATCGCGGGGCGCGTCGGATCGATCCCGTAGCGGGCGACCACCGCGTCGGCCGCGGCGCGGGCCTCATCCGTGCTCGGCGCCGCCCAGCTGTCGACGTCGATGCCGTTGTGGATCACGTGAACCTTGGCCGGGTCCACGTCGGGGTAGCAGCGAAGCACGTCGGCACGCATGCCGGCGCTCACCGCGATGATCGCGTCGGCAGCCTCGTACGCCGTCTTCTCGATCCAGCTCGAGACCCGGTAGCCGCCACCGAGCTGCTCGGCCTTCCACGGGCGCAGCGGCTCGAGCGAGTGCGCGGAGAGGATGTGCGGGATGCCGTGGAGGGTCTTGGCGAGGTGACCCGCCATGTTCGCGTACCACGTGTGGGAGTGCACCAGGTCGGCGCCCTCGCAGTCCTTCGCCATCGACAGGTTGTGCGCGAGCACGTCGAGCGACGCGTCGCCGACGCCTCCGCCGAGGGCCGTGTACCCGGTGACCCCCGCCTCGTCACGGGGCCCGTCGAAGGCCCTCACCCGCACGTCGATCCTGCTGCGCAGCACCGCCGCGAGCTCGTTGACATGGACGCCCGCGCCACCGTAGACGAAGGGCGGGTACTCGCGCGTGAGGAGGTCTGCTCGCATGAGGCCCACGCTATCGCGTCGATTCTCGGCGCGCGCCCTACACGCGGTGTCTCGGTGCCGCTACGCTGGCCATATGTCAGCGCCGAAAGTTCTCGCCATCGTCCTTGCCGGAGGTGAGGGCAAGCGACTGATGCCCCTCACCGCCTCCCGAGCGAAGCCGTCCGTGCCGTTCGGCGGCACCTACCGGCTCATCGACTTCGCCCTGTCGAACCTGGTCAACTCCAGGTATCTGCACGTGGTGGTGCTGACGCAGTACAAGTCCCACTCCCTCGACCGCCACATCGCCCGCACCTGGCGCATGTCGCCGCTCCTGGGCAACTACGTGGCGCCGGTGCCCGCGCAGCAGCGCCGCGGGCCGCATTGGTACCTCGGCTCGGCCGACGCGATCTATCAGACGGTCAACATCATCGAGGACGAGCGCCCCGACATCGTCGTGATCGTCGGCGCCGACCACGTGTACCGCATGGACTTCTCCCAGATGGTCGACGCGCACGTCGCGTCGGGCGCCGAGTTCTCCGTCGCTGGCATCCGCCAGCCCATCGCGATGGCCGACCAGTTCGGCATCATCGACGTGGACAAGGAGCGCCCTGACCGCGTCAAGGCGTTCCTGGAGAAGCCCAAGGAGATCGACGGTCTCGCTGACGCGCCCGACCAGATCCTCGCCTCGATGGGCAACTACGTCGCCAACGCCGACGCGCTGCTCGAGGCGCTCATCGCGGACGCGGAGGACCCGGGCTCCAAGCACGACATGGGCGGCGACATCGTCCCGTTCTTCGTGAACAAGGGCACGTGCGGCTTCTACGACTTCGTCGACAACGACGTCCCCGGCTCGACCGATCGCGACCGCGACTACTGGCGCGACGTCGGAACCCTCGACTCGTACTACGACGCGCACATGGACCTCATCGCCGTCCAGCCGGTGTTCAACGTCTACAACGACAAGTGGCCGCTCCACCAGGGCCTCATCACGCACCCGCCGGCCAAGTTCATCCACTCCGAGGAGGGCCGCCTGGGCCACGCCGCGGACTCGATCGTCTCCCCCGGCGTGATCGTGTCCGGTGCCACGGTCACGGGCTCGGTGCTCTCCCCCGGCGTCCGCCTGCACTCGTGGTCCACCGTGTCCGACTCGGTGCTGCTCGACGACGTGATCATCAACCGCCACGCCCAGGTGCACCGCGCGATCCTCGACAAGAACGTCGTGATCGAGGAGGGTGCGCGCGTCGGGATCGACCGCGAGTCCGACGTCGCGCGAGGCTTCACCGTGACCGAGTCCGGCATCACCGTCGTCTCGAAGAACACGGTCGTCACCGCATGACCCGACTCTGCGTGATGGACGTCGACTCGACGCTCATCACCGCGGAGGTCATCGAGCTCATCGCGGAGCGCGCGGGCACGCGCGCCGAGGTGGCGGCGGTGACCGAGTCCGCGATGCGCGGCGAGATCGACTTCGCCGAGTCGCTGCGTCAACGCGTTGCGACGCTCGCGGGGGTCCCTGACACCGTGTTCGCCGACGTCATCGCCGAGGTCGAGTTCACTCCGGGCGCCCCCGAGCTCGTCGCAGGGCTGCAGGCCGCCGGCTGGGAGGTCGCGCTCGTGTCGGGAGGCTTCGTCGAGGTCGTCGCGACCCTCGCGTCGCGGCTCGGCATCACGCGCTTCCGTGCGAACTCGCTCGGGGTGGCCGATGGCCGCCTCACCGGACGCACTCAGGGGCCCGTGATCGACCGGGCCGCCAAGGCGGCGACGCTGACCGAGTTCGCGGCCGAGCTCGGCTGCCCGCTCGGGGATGCGGTCGCGATCGGCGACGGCGCCAACGATCTCGACATGATGGGCGTCGCGGGCCTCGGCATCGCGTGGCACGCGAAGCCGATCGTGCAGGAGAAGGCCGACGTCGCGATCAACGGCCCGCGCCTGGACGAGGCGCTGAGCATCCTGCTGGGCTGACCTGCGGCCTCGACGCGCCGGCTGTGGCACGTCCGCGGGCACGCGGTCCTCCGCGGTGTGTCAGTCCCCGAGCACCTCGCGAAGCTCCGCGGCCTGGCGGGTCCAGCGCGCTCGCATCTCCTCCGGCACGGAGTCACCTCCGATGCGCAGCGCGGTCTCGAGGGCATGAGCCACGTCGCGCGTGGCCGGGATCTCGGGAGTCGCAGGCTCACCGACTCGGCCGCCGGCACGATTCGTCGCGGACGACGAGCCCCAGAGACCCGTCGCCTCGTCCCACAGCAGCTCGCGATGCATGCGGTACTGCATGTCGGCCGGCGCGAAGTCGCCCGAGAGCGCCATGACGGGCAGCGCTACCATGATCGTGTCCACGGCGACGCGGTACGCGCCGCTCTCGGCGGGATCTCCGGCCAGCACCACGCCCGAGTCAGCGCGCGGACCCCAGCGCAGGAGCCACCATCGCAACGCATCGAACTGCGCGGCGGCCGTGCTCTCCCCCGCCGCCGTCATACGTCGCGGCCGGACAGCACCGCGGTGAGACGCGCCGTGCGCGCGTCAAGCTCGCTCCACGTGCAGTCGAACTCGAGGATCGCGGCCGTCGCCGTCGGAAGACCGTGGGCGACGCGCTGCAGCGCGGTCTTGTCCGATCCCTGGCCGGACAGGAAGGCCGCCGCCGCGGACGACGTGGGCTCGTGGCCCACGACGGTCACGACTTCCTCCCCGTCGAGCGCGGTGAGCTCCTTGAGGAGACCGGGCACATGCGTCTCGTAGAGCGCGTCGACCGTACGTGACTCGCAGCCCGACAGCGCGGCGGCCATGAGCTTCCACGTCTGCTGGGTGCGGCTCGCGGGAGATACGAGCGCGAGAGTCGGCGTGAGCGACGCCTCGGCGAGCACCTCACCGAGGCGTGTCGAGGCCTTGCGGCCGATGATCGCGAGGGCGCGGTCCATGTCGCTCAGGCCGGGCGCGGGGGCCTCGGCCTTCGCGTGACGGGCGAGGATCAGCGTAGGCACGGCACTACTGTCCCATGGCGTGCACTCCGCCGTCCACGTGGATCATCTCCCCGGTGGTCGCCGGGAACCAGTCGGACAGCAGGGCCGTCACCGCCTTCGCGGTGGGCTCGGGGTCGCTCGAGTCCCATCCGAGCGGCGCGCGGCCGTCCCAGTTCGACTCCATCTGGTCGAAGCCGGGGATGTGCTTGGCGGCGGTCGTCTTGATCGGCCCCGCGGACACGAGGTTGCAGCGGATGCCCTGCGCTCCGAGGTCGCGCGCGACGTACCGGGACACCGACTCGAAGGCGGCCTTCGCGACACCCATCCAGTCGTAGACGGGCCACGCGTAGCGCCCGTCGAACGTGAGGCCGACGATCGAGCCGCCGTCGGGCATGAGGGGTGCGGTCGCCGCGGCGAGCGCCTTGAGCGAGTACGCCGAGATGTGGACGGCCGTCGAGACGTCCTCCCACTGCCCCGACATGAAGTTGCCACCCATGACGGTCTGAGGAGCGAAGCCGATCGAGTGGACGACGCCGTCGAGGTGCGGGACATGCTCGCGCACACGGTCCGCGAGCGCCGCGACGTGCTCCTCGTTCGTGACGTCGAGCTCGACGACCTGCGCCTCCACCGGCAGTCGTCGTCCCATCGCCTGGGTGATCTTGAGCGAGCGGCCGACGCCGGACAGCACCACCGTCGCGCCCTGCTCCTGGCACAGGCGCGCGACGTGGAAGGCGATCGAGCCCTCCGTCAGCACTCCCGTGACCAGGATGTTCTTTCCGTCGAGCATGCCCATGTCGTTCTCCTTGCGTTGTGAGGAAGCCTAGTTGTCAGTGCCGCGCGCAGCGGCGGTGGACCGAGATCAGTGCCCCATGCCGAGGCCGCCGTCGACAGGCAGGACCGCTCCCGAGACGTAGCCCGCGGCGTCGGACGCGAGGAAGACCGCTGCGGCGGCGACGTCCTCGGTCACGCCGAAGCGCTTGGCGGGGATGGTCGCCTCGTACTGCTTCTTGGCGTCCTCGGGCAGCTCGTCGGTCATGTCGGTCGTGATGAAGCCGGGCGCGATGACGTTCGCGGTGATGCCGCGAGCGCCGACCTCGCGCGTGATCGACCTGGCCATGCCGACGAGCGCGGCCTTGGACGACGAGTAGTTCACCTGGCCGGGGTTGCCCATCAGCCCCACGACCGACCCGATGAGGACGATGCGTCCGAACCGCTCGCGCATCATCGAGTTCACGGCGCGACGCACGCACCGGAACGTGCCGGTGAGGTTCACGTCGAGCACGGACTGGAAGTCCTCGTCGCTCATGCGCATCAGCAGCCCGTCGCGCGTGATGCCCGCGTTGGCCACGAGGACGCGCACGCGGCCGTGCTTCGCCTCGAGCTCGTCGAAGGCGGCGTTGACCGCGTCGGTGTCGGTCACGTCGGCGATCGCGCCGGTCACCCCTGCGGGCAGATCCCCGCCCCGGTAGATCGTGCTCACGGTGTCGCCGTTCGCCACGAAGGCCTCCGCGAGCGCGCGGCCGATGCCGCGGTTCGCTCCTGTCACCACCACGTGTCGTGTCATGCATCCCACGGTAGTGGAGCGTCGGGCGCAGGGACGATGTGGGGGTTCGTGCGCGTCGGGGGTCCCGGATTGTCGGGCTCGGACAGGCCACGGGGACGATGCGTGGGGTAGGCGAGGGACGATGCTTGGGCTGGGAGCGGGACGATGCGCGCCGCCGCGCGGTGGCGCGTGGGACACCTGGGTCGGGAATAGCATCGGGGGGTGCCCGCGCCCGTCCCCTCTCCACGCTGGCTCGCCGTCGCGCGCGAGATCGGCTGGGGCCGGCTCGCGCTCACGGCCCTGATCGTCCTGGTGATGTCAGCGCTGTGCGTCGTCGCGGGTCGCTGGCAGTACGGGCGGTACGTCACGAAGGCCGACGCGATCGAGGCCTACGACGCGGCCCAGGCGCACGACGTCGCCGACGTCGAGGAGGTCGCGGGATCGGGCGATGAGCTCGCCGACGGCGCCGAGTGGCGCGCGGTCACGGTCACGGGCGTGATCGACCCCGACAGCGTGGTCGCTCTGCGCAACCGTCCCGTCGACTCGACGGCCGCCTACCAGTACCTCGCCTGGATGTCCCTCGACGACGGCACCGCGGTGCTCGTCAACCTCGGCTGGGCACCCGTGCCCTCGGAGGACGAGACCGAGGCCGCGCTCGCCGACGCGCTCCCCCAGGGAGAGGTGACGCTCACCGGCACGCTGCGGAGGTTCGAGGAGGACGACGGGAAGCGCGATGCCGGGGCGACCCGCATCGTCCCCGCCCAGGTGGACGACCCCGGCACCGACAGCATCGTCCCTGGCTACGTGATCGCGTCCGACGGGTGCGCGGGCCTGTGTGGTGACGACGGCCCCCTCGACGAGGTGCCGCTGCCCACGCTGTCGCTCGGGCCTCACCTCAGCTACGCGTGGCAGTGGTGGGCCTTCTCGCTGCTCGTGCCCGTGGGCGCGTGGCTGCTCACCAAGCGCGATCTCGAGCTGAAGCGCGACCCGTCGGGTGCGCGACCGGCGCCCGCGAAGCCGAGGCGAAGGCGCCACCCCTCCGACGAGGAGATCGAGGACGCCCTGTAGCGGCGCCCCTCGCGGCTACGCGAGCGAGATGAGGTCGCGGTAGGTCTCGTTGTAGAGGTCCTCGATCGCATCGGGCAGCAGCAGCACACGGTCCGGCTCGAGCGCCTCGACCGCACCCTCGTCGTGCGTGACGAGGATGACGGCGCCCTCGTAGGTGCGCAGAGCGTTCAGGATCTCGGCGCGCGACGCCGGATCCAGGTTGTTCGTCGGCTCGTCGAGCAGCAGCACGTTGGCCTGGCTCACGACGAGCGTCGCAAGCGACAGACGCGTCTTCTCGCCACCCGACAGCACGCGCGTGGGCTTGTCGGCGTCGTCGCCGGAGAACAGGAAGGAGCCGAGGACCTTGCGCACCTCGGTCTCCCCGAGGTCGGGCGCCGCGTGAGCCATGTTCTCGCCCACGGTCGCATCCATGTCGAGCATGTCGTGCTCCTGCGCGTAGTAGCCGAGCTTGAGGCCGTGACCGGGCTGCACCTCGCCCGTGTCCGAGTCCTCGACGCCGGACAGCAGGCGCAGGAGCGTCGTCTTGCCGGCGCCGTTGAGGCCCAGGACCACGACGCGCGAGCCGCGGTCGATCGCGAGGTTCACGTCGGTGAAGACCTCGAGCGAGCCGTACGTCTTGCTCAGGCCCTCGGCGCGCAGCGGCGTCTTGCCGCATGCCGCAGGGGTCGGGAAGCGCAGCGCGGCGACCTTGTCCTGCTGACGCACGCCCTCGGTCTCGCCGAGCAGCTTCTCCGCACGCTTGATCATCTGCTGCGCGGCGACGGCCTTGGTGGCCTTCGCGCGCATCTTGTCCGCCTGCTGGAGGAGCGCGGCGGCCTTCTTCTCCGCGTTGTCGCGCTCGCGGTGACGGCGGCGCTCGTCGGCCTCGCGCTGGCGCAGGTAGAGGTCCCACCGCATCGCGTACTGGTCGAGCTCGCCCCGGTTGGCGTCCAGGTGGAACACCTTCGTGACGGTCTGGCGGAGCAGCTCCACGTCGTGCGAGATCACGATGAGGCCGCCCTGGAAGGTCGACAGGAAGCCGCGCAGCCACACGATCGAGTCGGCGTCCAGGTGGTTCGTGGGCTCGTCGAGCAGCAGGGTGTCGGCGCCCTGGAAGAGGATGCGGGACAGCTCCACCCGACGGCGCTGGCCACCGGACAGGGTCCCGATCGGCTGGCTCAGCACGCGCGCGTCGAGGCCGAGGTTCGCGGCGATCTGCGAGGCCTCCGACTCGGCCGCGTAGCCGCCGGCCGCGCGGAAGCGCTCCTCAAGCCGCGGATAGGCGTTCATCGCCTTCTCCTGCACCTGAGGATCCTCGCTCGCCATGCCCTCCTCGGCGTCGCGCATCTTGCGCATGAGCCCCGCGAGGTCGCGCGCCGCGAGGATGCGGTCCATCGCGATCTGCTCAAGGTCTCCCGTGCGCGGGTCCTGCGGCAGATACCCCAGCGTGCCCTTCTGGATGGCCTTGCCCGTCGTGGGCAGGCCCTCCCCCGCGAGGATCTTCGTCAGCGTGGTCTTGCCCGCGCCGTTGCGTCCCACGAGCCCGACGCGATCGCCCGGCCCCACCTGGAAGGAGGCGGGGTGCAGCAGCACGCGGGCGCCGATGCGCATCTCGAGGTCCTGGGCGACGATCACGGGGTGGGAGCTCCTAGTCGGTGGCGGGAGAGGCGACGCGTTGTGCGAATCCTCCAAGGATCCGCGCCCCTCGCGCGAACCCGGTGCTCGCCCCACGCGTGAACGATAAGGTGAGCCGCCAACCATTATCCCCGGGAGTCACGATGGCACTGCACAAGCACTTCACCGGCCCGAACGTGGCCCTCGTCTCGGTCTTCGCCGCGCTCGTCGCGGCCTCGACGCTCGTGCCCGCGGTCTCGCTCGCGGGCGGGGTACCGATCACCCTGCAGACGTTCGCGGTGATCCTCGCCGGCGCCGTGCTCGGACCATGGCGCGGCGCGTCGGCAGTGCTCCTCTACCTCGTGGCAGGGACCGCTGGCGCCCCGATCTTCGCCGGACACGTCGGCGGCCTGAGCGCCTGGGCCGGCCCGACCGCGGGCTTCCTCGCGGCCTTCGTGCCCGCGGCCTTCGTCACCGGTTGGATCGCGCGCGCCGCCCGACGCAGCGGACGCCTCAACCTGGTGTGGCTCCTCATCGCGTGCGGCGCGGGCTCGCTGCTCGTGATCACCCTCATCGGATGGACCTGGTTCGCGCTGCGCCTCGGCTACGACCTGCCCGCGACCGTCGTCGTCGCGCTGCCCTTCGTGCCTGGCGACCTCATCAAGGTGGCCGCGGCGGCCACCGTCGCCTGGTCGGTGCACCGCGCCTACCCCGGTCTGCTTCCTGTCACCAGGCGTCGCGAGGCGGCTCGGACCGACGTTCCGACCGCCTAGTCTGTTCGCATGATCGTTTTCGAGGACGCGACAGTCGTCGCGCCGGACTCGGGCGTCACCATCCTCGAGTCGACCACGCTGACGCTGCGCGAGCAGCACATCTCCGTCATCGGCGCGAACGGCTCGGGCAAGTCGACCCTGGCACGGCTCATCAACGGACTGGTCATGCCGACCGAGGGCACGGTGACCGTCGACGGCAAGGACACCGTCAAGGACGGGCGCGAGGTCCGCCGCATGGTCGGCTTCCTCTTCACGGACCCGTCCGCGCAGCTCATCATGCCCACCGCCGCGGAGGACGTGATGCTCTCGCTGCGCCGGACGGTCAAGGGCAAGGATGCGCGCATGCGAGCCGCGCTCGAGGCTCTCGACTCGCTCGGGCTCGCCGACCGCGCCGACGTCGCGGTGAGCGCCCTGTCAGGCGGCCAGCGACAGCTGCTCGCGCTCGCGGGCGTGCTCGCCGTCGCGCCGTCGATCATCGTCGCCGACGAGCCCACGACGCTTCTCGACCTCAAGTGGCGAGGCCACGTCGGCGCGCTGCTGCGATCCCTCCCGGTCCAGCTCATCGAGGTCACGCACGACCTCGACAGCGCGATGCGCGCGGAGCGCACCATCGTCGTCGACTCGGGCAAGGTCGCCTTCGACGGCGCGCCCGGCGACGCGGTGCAGTTCTATCGCGACCTCATCTTCGGCCGCCCCGAGCAGGCTCAGCGCGCATGAACCCCACGCTCGGCGCCTACCGGCCGCTGCGCACCCCGCTGCACCAGGCCCCCGCCTGGTTCAAGGTGGCCCTGCTCGCGGCGGTCTCGATCCTCATGGTGTTCGTCCAGGACATGGCGACGGGGATCGCCTTCGCCGGCGCCTCGCTCGCGCTGTACCTGTCCACGCTGCCGCCGTGGCGCCCCGCCCTCCGAGCGATCCTGTGGACGTTCCTGTTCGCGACCATGGCGGCCGGCTACCAGCTGTGGCGAGGTGAGTGGCAGCTCGGCGTCGACATCGCCACCGACCTGCTCGCGGTGGTGTTCCTCGCGCTCGCGGTGTCGAGCTCGACTCCGATGTCGGAGATGCTCGACCTCATGTCGGGGATGCTGCGGCCCCTGCACAAGATCCTCCCGCACGAGACGATCGGCCTGATGTTCTCGCTCCTCATCCGCCTCATCCCCGAGATGGCGCGGATCCTCGGCGAGTCGCGTCAGGCCGCGATGGCGCGCGGAGTCGAGCGTTCGCCGCGCGCGGTGCTCGTGCCGGCCGCGACGCGCACCGTCGGCTTCGCGGTGGACCTCGGCCAGGCGCTCCACGCCCGAGGGATCGCGGACGAGGCCGTCGAGGACCACAGCGCGGAGATCGCCGAGGAGAAGCAGCGGTCGCGCCGCGCGCGCCGCTCCGAGCTCGCTCGGAAGGCGCGTCGCCGCCGCGCACGTTAGCGTGATTACCAGGGCGTCGCGTACGGGACGACGCTGAGGCGCGCCGCGCGAGCGGTGCCGGGGGTCCTGGATGACGACGCACAGCAAGCCCATGCGCACCATGCCGATGCCGGTGCTCGCGTCGATGGTCGTCGGCTCGATGGTCGGCGCCGGGGTCTTCTCGCTCCCGTCGTCCTTCGCGGACTCGGCGGGCGGGCTCGCCGCGATGATCTCGTGGGCCGTGGCGGGCTTCGGGATGCTCATGCTCGCCTTCGTCTTCCAGCGTCTGGCGGTGGCGCGACCCGATCTTGACTCCGGCATCGTCGCGTACGCGCGTGCGGGCTTCGGCAGCTATGTGGGCTTCTTCTCCGCCTTCGGCTACTGGGCGTCGGCGTGCATCGCGAACGTCACGTACTGGGTGCTGATCGCCTCGACCCTGGGGACCGTGCTCCCCGTCTTCGGAGAGGGCGACACGTGGGCAGCCTTCGTCCTCGGCACGATCGGCCTGTGGGCCTTCCACATCGTCGTCGCGCGCGGGGTGTCGCAGGCGGCCGGGCTCAATGCCCTCACGACTGTCGCCAAGATGATCCCGCTCGCCCTGTTCATCGTCGTCGTCGCCTTCGGCGGCTTCTCGTGGGACGTGTTCCTGGACAACCTGTCGGGCACGGGTTCCGAGATCGGATCCGTCGCGGAGCAGGTGCGCTCGACGATGCTCGTGACGGTGTTCGTGTTCCTCGGCGTCGAGGGCGCGAGCGTGTACTCGCGGTACGCGCGCCGGCGCGAGGACATCGGCCGCGCGACCGTGCTCGGGTTCCTGTCGGTGCTCGCACTGTTCGTCGTCGTGACGATGCTGGCGTACGGCGTGATGCCGCGCGAGGAGCTCGCAGGCCTCAGGCAGCCGTCGGTCTCCGGCGTGCTCGAGTCGATCGTCGGACCGTGGGGCGCGTGGCTGATCGGGATCGGGCTGCTCATCTCCGTGCTGGGCGCGTACCTCGCGTGGCTCCTGCTCGCCGCCGAGGTCCTGTTCGAGGCCGCCACCCAGGATGACGCGCCCCGGTTCCTGACGCTCGTGAACTCGCGCGGGGTGCCGATCAGCGCTCTCACGGCGACGGCCGTCGCGACCCAGGTATTCCTCGTGGTGACGCACTTCTCGGCGAGCGCCTTCGACTTCTCCCTCGAGCTCACGAGCGCGCTCGCGCTCATCCCCTATCTGCTCACGGCTGGCTTCGGCCTCAAGGAGGCGCTCGGTCCGCGGCGCTGGTCGGGCGCCGTCGCGGTGGCCTCGATGGCGCTCGTCTACACGGTGTTCCTCATCTACGCGTCGGGCCTCAAGTACGTCCTGCTCGCGCTGCTCGTCTACGCGCCCGCGACGGTCCTCTACGTGTGGGCGCGCAAGGAGCGGGGGCTGCGCGTGTTCACCCGCGGCGAGGTCACGGTGTGCGCGGTGTCGGTCCTCGGCGCGGCGGCGGCGATCGTGGCGCTCGCGACGGGAACGGTCACGCTCTGAGCACGAGTGCCCTCACACCATCGAGCGTGCCTGGGGGAACGACAAGGGGCGCCCACTGGGAGACCGCGGAGCGCTGAGAACGACAATGAGCGCCCACCAGGATGCTCCGCGCTGAAGCGACGCAGAAAGGTGGGTGCTCACTGTCGGTCTCGGGCCCGCGCTGCGCCGCAGTGGGCGCTCATTGTCATTCGTCGATCATGCCTGCGAGCGTCGTCGTGGTGCGCCAGTTGCGGATCGTCATGTCCTTGTACAGCGGCGTGCTCATGACGGCGTTGAGCTTGGAGCGGGTGCGCTGCGCGCTGAGGCGTCGGAAGTAGACCACGCCCCGCCCCGGCCAGAGCGCGTCGACGCCGTCCCGAAGCGAGAACGCCGCCACCGCATCGTCCATGGCGATGCCAGGACGAAGGAAGGCGACGTCGGAATGGTAGACGTCCGGCTCGGAGCCGAACCCGACAGGCGCAGCGTCCACGGCCGCGCGCAGCGTCGCCGCATCCAGGGTGACGGAGACGGTGTCGACGTCGAAGGACGCGCGCAGCACGCCTCCCACCACCGCCCCGACGTTGTCAGCCGACCGCCCGGGAGCGGACACGAGGACGTTCCCCGACTGGATGTAGGTGCGCACGCCGCCCAGCCCGGCCTCCGTCAGCGCGGAACGCAGGGCCGCCATGGGCACCTTGTTCCTCCCGCCGACGTTGATGCCGCGGATCAGGACGACGTGCGTCGCACCCATCGGGCTCCCCGGAGGAGAGGCCAGATCAGACGTTGAAGCCGAGCGCGCGAAGCTGCTCGCGGCCGTCGTCCGTGATCTTGTCCGGACCCCACGGCGGCATCCACACCCAGTTGATGCGGAAGCCGTCGACGAGGCCCGCGAGCACCTGCGAGGCCTGGTCCTCAAGCACGTCGGTCAGCGGGCACGCCGCAGACGTCAGGGTCATGTCGATGACCGCGTGACGGTTCTCGTCGATGTGCACGCCGTACACGAGCCCGAGGTCCACGACATTGATGCCGAGCTCGGGGTCGATCACGTCGCGCAGAGCCTCCTCGACGTCCGCGACGTTCGCGGGAATGGTCTCAGCCATGCGTCTCTCCTTCCACGCCTGCCGCCTGTGCGTGCGCGATCGCGTCGCGCAGCGCCATCCAGCCGAGCAGGGCGCACTTGATACGGGCAGGATACTTGCCGACTCCGACAAAGGCGCCGGCGTCGCCGAGCATGTCGTCGCGGTCGTCTCCGAGGTCCTCGCCGCGGTTGCCCATGAGGGCGCGGAACGCCTCGTAGACCTCCTCGGACTCCTCGATGCTGTGGCCCTCCACGAGCTCGGTCAGCGCCGAGATCGAGGCCTGCGAGATGGAGCAGCCCTGCCCCTCCCAGCGGACCGAGGACACCGTGTCGCCGTCGAGCCCGACGCGCAGCGTCACCTCGTCGCCGCAGGTCGTGTTGACCTGGTGCGACTCTCCGACGGCGGGGAGGTCGAGCTGGACCAGCCCGGCCCCGTGGCGGGACTTGGCGTGGTCCATGATGACCTGCTGATACATCTGCTCAAGGCTGCTCATGCGGGAACTCCGAAGAACTCTCGGACCGAGGCGAGCCCCGCGAGGAACCTCTCGGCGTCCTCCTCGGTCGTGTAGACGTGGGCGCTGGCGCGGGTCGACCCGGTGACGCCGAAGCGCTTGTGGAGCGGCTGCGCGCAGTGGTGCCCCACGCGCACCGCGACGCCGAGGTCGTCGAGCACCTGGCCGACGTCGTGGGTGTGAACGCCATCGACGGCCACCGTCGCGATGCCGAGGACGTCGTGCGCGTCGCCGACCGGGCCGAGCAGCCGCACCCCCGGAATCTCGGAGACGCCCTCACGGATGATCCGCGCGATGCGCCGCTCATGCTCGGCGACGTCCTCCATCCCGAGCGCCATCAGGTACTCGGCCGCGGCACCCATGCCGACCGCCTGCGTGACGGGCTGTGTGCCGGCCTCGAATCGCGTCGGCGCGGGGTGCCACGTCGTCTCCTCGAGGGTGACGGTCATGATCGCTCCCCCGCCGAAGACCGACGGCGGGAGCACGTCCAGCAGAGACTTGCGGCCCCACAGGGCGCCGATCCCGGTCGGACCGAGCATCTTGTGGCCGGAGAACGCGGCGAAGTCCACGCCGAGCGCCTGCACGTCGACCGGGATGTGCGGTACCGACTGGCACGCGTCGAGCACGGTGAGCGCCCCGACCTCGCGCGCCCTGGCGACGAACGCGGCGACGTCCGAGACCACTCCGGTGACGTTGCTCGCGTGCGTGAAGGCGACGACCTTGGTGGTCTCGTCGATCACGGAGCCGAGCTGCTCGAGGCGGTGACGACCGAGGTCGTCGACCTCGATCCATCGCAGCGTCGCGCCCGTGCGTGCCGCGAGCTGCTGCCACGGGATGAGATTCGCGTGGTGCTCGGCCTGGGTGACGACGATCGAGTCGCCCGGACCCACGCGGAACAGGGACGATGCGGCACCGCCCTGGCCGGCCGACGCGTTGCCGATGCCGTTGGCGACGAGGTTGAGCGCCGCCGTCGCGTTGGAGGTCCAGACGATCTCCTCGGGCGACGCGGCGTTCACGAGTCGCGCGACAGAGCCACGCGCGCCCTCGAAGGCCTCGGTGGCCTCCTCGGCCAGCAGGTGCGCGCCGCGCGCGACCGCCCCGTTGTGCAGGCGATCGAACTCGTCCATCGCATTGAGCACGGCGTGCGGTCGCTGGGCGGTCGCACCGGAGTCCAGGTACGCGAGCGACTTCCCGTTCCTGACCGAGCGGGCCAGGAGCGGGAAGTCGTCACGCAGGTCGGGAAGCATCGCTTACGCGTCCACCAGGAAGCGGTCGTAGCCCTCGGCCTCGAGGCGCTCGGCGAGCTCGGGGCCGCCCTCCTCGGCGACGCGACCGTTCACGAAGACGTGCACGTAGTCGGGCTTGATGTAGTTGAGGATGCGCGTGTAGTGCGTGATCAGCATGACGCCCAGGCCAGTGTTCTCCTTGACGCGGTTCACGCCCTCGGAGACGATGCGCAGCGCGTCGACGTCGAGGCCGGAGTCGGTCTCGTCGAGGATCGCGACCTTCGGCTCGAGGAGCTCCATCTGGAGGATCTCGTGGCGCTTCTTCTCGCCACCGGAGAAGCCCTCGTTCACGCCGCGCTCGCCGAACGACGAGTCCATGCGCAGGTTGTCCATCGACACCTTGACGTCCTTGACCCACTGGCGCAGCTTGGGTGCCTCGCCCGAGACCGCGGTCTTGGCGGTGCGCAGGAAGTTCGACACGGACACGCCGGGGACCTCGACCGGGTACTGCATCGCGAGGAACAGGCCCGCCTTGGCACGCTCGTCCACCGACATCGCGAGGACGTCCTCACCGTCGAGGGTGACGGTGCCCTCGGTGATCGTGTACTTGGGGTGGCCGGCGATCGAGTAGGCCAGCGTGGACTTGCCCGAGCCGTTGGGGCCCATGATCGCGTGGGTCTCGCCCGACTTGATGGTCAGGTCGACGCCCTTGAGGATCTGCTTGGTGCCGTCGGGGGTCTCCACGGAGGCGTGGAGGTTCTTGATCTCGAGAGTGCTCATTGCATGTTCTCCTAGGTGGAAAGTCTGAAGAGGTCTGGTTGTCTTAGGAAGACTTCGGGTTGTCGATGTCGACGAGCACCTGCTCGCCGTCGATGCGGACGGGATACGCCTTGACGGGCGAGATCGCGGGCAGCTCGGTCGCCTGGCCGGTGCGGAAGTCGAAGCGGCCGCCGTGCGCCCAGCACTCGATCTCGCAGCCCTCGACGTCACCCTCGGACAGCGACACCGCACCATGGGTGCACACATCGTCGATCGCGTAGAACTCGCCGTCGTCGGCGCGGACGATCGCGAACGGCCTGTCCGAGCCGTCCGCGAGGGTCAGCTCGGCCAGCAGGGCCGTGCCGGGCTCGACGTCCGTCACGGCGCAGGCGACCTGCTCGCTCACGCGTCCTCCTCGATGTGCTCCAGCTCGAGCTCGATCTCCTTCATGAGGCCGGCCTCGACCTCGGGGATACCGATCTCGCGCACGAGGTCGGCGAAGAAGCCGCGGACCACGAGCTTGCGCGCCTGGTCCTCGGAGATGCCGCGCGAGCGCAGGTAGAACATCTGCTCGTCGTCGAAGCGGCCGGTCGCGGACGCGTGGCCGGCGCCCTCGATCTCGCCGGTCTCGATCTCGAGGTTCGGGACCGAGTCGGCGCGGGCGCCGTCGGTGAGGACGAGGTTGCGGTTGAGCTCGTACGTGTCGGTGCCCTCGGCCGCGGCGCGGATCAGCACGTCGCCGATCCACACGGTGCGGGCCGTCTTGCCGGCGAGCGCGCCCTTGTAGGTCACGCGCGAGGTGCACTTCGGCACGGCGTGGTCGACGAAGAGCTGGTGCTCCTGGTGCTGACCAGAGTCGGCGAAGTACAGGCCGAACAGATCCACCGAGGCGCCCTCGCCCGCGAAGGCCGCGGACGTGTTGAGGCGCACGGCCCTGCCGCCGAGGGTGACGACCGAGCCGCGCAGGCGCGAGTCGCGACCCAGGCGGGCGACGACCTCTCCGGCGTGCACCGCATCGTCCTCCCACTGCTGGAGCAGCACGAGGTTGAGGCCCGCGTTGTCGCCCAGGTCCACCGAGACGAACTCGGAGTAGGTGGCCGAGCCCTTGCGAGTGAGGACGACGGTCGCCTCGGCGCCCGGGCCGATCTCCACGAGGATGTGGCCGCGGACGTCCTCGCCGGCGCCGGTCATCGTGATCGCGATGGGCTCATCGACGACCGTGTTGGCGTCGACGCGCAGCAGCGTGGCGCCGCCCGACCGGGCGACGGCCACGGCCGACGCGCGGTCGCCGGGGGCGCGCACCGAGCGTGCCTTGGCCTCGTCCGCGGGGACGGAGACGAGCTCGACACCCGAGGGCAGCTCGGGGGCGTCCCAGGTCAGCGAACCGCCGCCGGTCTCGACCGAGAACACGGGCTTCAGGTCGGACAGCGCAGAGAAGCGCCATTCCTCGATGCGGTTGTTCGGGACCTCGAAGACCTCGGGGTCGAACGACGTGGGGCGGTCGGCGCGCGAGGCGTCGGGGACCACCTGGCCGTGGCTGTGCGCGGCGTCGGCGGTGGCGCGGGTGTGATCGGTGACGGTCAACCGACGGATCCTTCCATCTGGAGCTCGATGAGGCGGTTGAGCTCGAGGGCGTACTCCATGGGCAGCTCGCGCGCGATGGGCTCGACGAACCCGCGCACGATCATGGCCATGGCCTCGGTCTCCTCCATGCCTCGGGACATGAGGTAGAACAGCTGGTCCTCGCTGACACGCGAGACCGTGGCCTCGTGACCCATGTGCACGTCGTCCTCACGGACGTCGACATAGGGGTAGGTGTCGGAGCGGGAGATCTGGTCCACGAGCAGCGCGTCGCACAGCACGTTGGACTTGGAGCCCTTCGCGCCCTCGAGCACCTGCACGAGACCGCGGTAGGACGTGCGGCCGCCGCCGCGGGCGACCGACTTGGAGATGATGGACGACGAGGTGTTCGGGGCGGCGTGCACCATCTTGGCGCCCGCGTCCTGGTGCTGGCCCTCGCCGGCGAAGGCGATGGACAGCGTCTCGCCCTTGGCGTGCTCGCCGAGCATGAAGATCGCCGGGTACTTCATGGTGACCTTCGAGCCGATGTTGCCGTCGACCCACTCCATGGTGGCGCCCTCGGCGGCCGTCGCGCGCTTGGTGACGAGGTTGTACACGTTGTTCGACCAGTTCTGGATGGTCGTGTACCGCACGCGGGCGTTCTTCTTCACGATGATCTCGACCACCGCGGAGTGCAGCGAGTCCGACTTGTAGATCGGCGCGGTGCAGCCCTCGACGTAGTGCACGTACGAGCCCTCGTCCGCGATGATCAGCGTGCGCTCGAACTGGCCCATGTTCTCCGTGTTGATGCGGAAGTAGGCCTGGAGCGGGATCTCGACGTGGACGCCCGGCGGGACGTAGACGAACGAGCCACCCGACCACACCGCGGTGTTGAGCGCGGCGAACTTGTTGTCGCCCGACGGGATCACGGTGCCGAAGTACTGCTCGAAGAGCTCGGGGTGCTCCTTGAGAGCGGTGTCGGTGTCGAGGAAGATGACGCCCTGCTGCTCGAGGTCCTCGCGGATCTGGTGGTAGACGACCTCGGACTCGTACTGCGCGGCGACGCCCGCGACGAGGCGCTGCTTCTCCGCCTCCGGGATGCCGAGCTTGTCGTAGGTCGCCTTGATGTCCTCGGGCAGGTCCTCCCAGCTGGTGGCCTGCTTCTCGGTCGAGCGCACGAAGTACTTGATGTTGTCGAAGTCGATGCCCGTGAGGTCGGAGCCCCAGTTCGGCATGGGCTTCTTCCCGAACAACTTCAGCGCCTTGAGGCGCGTGTTCAGCATCCACTCGGGCTCGTTCTTCAGCGCCGAGATCTCGCGCACGACGTCCTCGTTGAGGCCACGCTTCGCGAGCGCGCCTGCGGCGTCGGAGTCGTGCCAGCCGTACTCGTAGCCGCCGATCGAGGCGATGATCTCCTCATCGCTCTGCGCCGGGGCGTTGTCGGTGGGGGTGCTCATAGTCAACCTTCCTTGGGGGTCGCCGGGGCGACGGGGATGGTGGTGGTGCAGACGTGCGCGCCACCCGCGAGGGTGGACAGACGCTGCACGTGGACGTTCAGAAGTCTCGAGATGACGCGGGTCTCGGCGTCGCACCATTCGGGCGCCTCCTCCGCGATCTCCTGCACAGGGCAGTGGCCCTGGCACAGCTGGAGGGTGTACCCGCCGGGCCCCGGGCGGACGGAGGGCGCGTAGCCCTGGGTGCCGAGCGCCTCGGCCACGATGGCGACGCGCTCCTCGAGCGACGCCTGCTCGGGGATGAGCGGGGCGATCGCCGCTTCGAGCTCCCCGACCTGCTGCTCCACGAACTCCTCGAGCGAGCCCGCGCCGCGCAGGAAGCGGACCGCCTCGACGGCGACGGACGAGGTCGCGGAGGTGAGCGCGTGCTGGCCCTGCGCCGTCGCGACGAAGGAGCGCGCGGGACGGCCGCGCCCGCGGTCGACCTGGATCGGGCGTTCGTGGTCGGCGATCAGGCCGTCCTCCTCGAGCGCCGAGAGGTGGCGCCGCACGCCCGCGGCGGTGAGCTCGAGCTCCTCGGCGAGCACCGCTGCGGTGATCGGGCCGTCCGACACGATGAGGCTCAGCACTTGGTCGCGCGTCGAGTCTGCGTGCATGGACGTCAAGCCTCTTCTCTCGTGGGGAGCGGGCAGTCGACGCCCGCGGAGCAATTACGAACCATTTTGGATCATTAAAAAGAAGGGCGCAAGCAAGGCACGCCTTACTTCGCGCAGAGCGCATCGGGACGATGCGCCGCGACAGTCCTTCTCGTCATCGAGAACGCTCGTGGCCCGCGCGGTGTTCCCCGCCGCGACTCGTCCGTTACTCGCCCAGGAAGAAGCCGTTCACCAGCGAGACGAACTCGTCAGGGTGCTCCAGGTGCACGACGTGATCGGAGTCCACGCTGACGTAGGTGCCGTCCTGGAGGTAGGACATCGCGAGGTCCGCGTCGTCCTGGTCCATGGCCCCGTCGAGGAGTCCCTCGTCGTTGTAGGACCAGTTCGCGTGGATGAGCAGCACGGGGCACTCGACGGCCGCGAGCGCGTCCGCGTGGTCGAAGCCCTCGTTCCAGGTGCCCTCGTAGAAGGCGGCGCCGAAGCGCGGGTCGTACTCCTCGAGCCCCTGGAAGAGGAGCTTCACCGTCTCGTTGGGGATGATGCCGATCTCGGTGGGCTCGCCGGGATTGGCGGCGCGGTACGCCGCGACAAGCCCCTTGATGGCGTCGGCGGAGCCCGGCGCGACGTACTTGTTGAAAAAGCCCTTGTTGGCGTCGAGCCAGAAGTTCAGGAAGTCGTCGGTCTCCCCCTCCTGCGCCGCCGCCTCGGAGCTCGCGAACGCCTTGATCGCGACGGTCTCCTTGATGCGCGGATACTCGGAGGCGAACAGCGGCGGGTCCTCGAGCACGATCGACTTGACCATGTCGGGGCGGTTGGCGGCGAGCCACAGGGTGAGCAGGCCTCCCGAGGAGTTGCCCGAGACGTACGCCGGCTCACCGACCACCTGGTCAAGGAACGCGCCGAGATCCGTGCCGATGTTGTTGGCGCTCATCTCGTAGTCGTCCGGGTAGGTCGTCTCGCCGTGGCCCTGATAGTCCACGACGTACACGTGATAGCTCTGGGCCAGATCCGGCATGACCCGGCTGTAGTCGAACCAGTTCATGAGCTGGGCATGCAGGAGCACGAGCGGCTCGCCGTTGTCGGGGCCCTCCACATAGCTGAAGCTCACGTCGCCGACCTGCGCAGTCTTCTGGACGTATCCCGCGTCGGCGACCTTCTGGACGTACGGGTCCTTGTAGGTGATCACCTTGATCAGGACTCCAGCGGTGGCCACGACGGCGAGCAGGGCGACTCCCCCGACGATGCCGCCGGCGATCTTCAGCCCGCGGTGGCGCCTCCTCGGCCGCTCACGCGTCTCATCACTGTCACGGAGGTCGTCTGTCATGGGCTTCCCGCTCCTGCTCTCGCGCGTCTCTCGCGCTCGGACAATTCTTCATGAATAATAGCGGTCGACGGGAGCCTCGAGTGAGGATTCGGCTGACGGTTCCCTGAGAGTCGGTGCCGCGCGTGGCATGCTCGGGCGCGGACCGGCGTACGGGCGGCGGACCGGGGACGATCGTGAGGAGGCGGCATGGCCGAGCGGCAGGGCTCAGCGGTGGCACCGTCGGGCGCGCGTCAGCGGCGACGCGCGGAGACCGCGGCCGACCAGATCGCGAGGCTCGCGAGCGAGACCGCCCCAGGCGAGCGGCTTGGCAGCCGCGCCGACCTCCAGCGCTCCTGCGATGTCTCGGTCGGAACCCTGCACGAAGCGCTGCGGCTGCTCCAGGCCACGGGCGAGATCACGGTGCGCACAGGACCTGGCGGCGGAGTGTTCGCCGGCGATGCCTCTCCCCTGAGCGAGCTCCTGCGCTCGGGTGGCGCGCACGACCCCGTCACCTTCGGCGAGGCGGCGGCGGTTCTCAACGCGGTCGCTCCCCTGGTCGTCAGCGCCGCGATCGGCGCCATGGACGATGCGGCAAGGGCCCGGCTGCGCGCTCGCCTCGCCTCGCTTGAGGCCGCGACGGACGCAAGCCTGCGCGACTTCGTCCGCGCGACGCTCGAGCTGTTCGCCACACTCGTCGCGATCCCCCCAGGAGGAATGGCGCGCATCGTCGCAAGCGCGGTCATGCGCGTCCAGATCGGCGCGCTGGCCCAGATCGACGGCCCGATCGACCCCGAGTGGCGCGAGGTGGTGGACGAGCACGCGCGCGCGGCGCGGCGCTTCGTCGACGCTCTCGTATCCGGCGACCTCGACGCGGCCCTCGCGATCCGGGAGGAGCCGGGCTTCGTCGCACTCTTCGTGCGCGTCAGCCGCACGTGGGTAGGCGCGCCCACGCCTAGACTTGCCCGGTGAGCACGACCGACCAGTCCCCCTCGGCGGCATCGAAGCCGCTCCCAGCCCGCGTCCTCGCCTCGGGTGCCGACCTCCTCGGCCGCCACGCACGCGGGCTGACCATCGCCAACATCCTCACCCAGTCCGGGATCATCGTGACCGGCGGCGCCGTGCGCCTCACCGGGTCGGGCCTGGGCTGCTCCACGTGGCCGCAGTGCGAGCCCGGCGAGTTCACGCCCGAGCTCCACGCCGAGGCGGGGATCCACCCGTACATCGAATTCGGCAACCGCACGCTGACGAGCGTTCTGCTGATCGTCGCGATCCTGCTCGCGATCGCAGTGTGGAGGTCCCGTCCCGACCTCAGATGGTGGGGGCTCGTCCCGGTCCTCGGCGTGGTCGCCCAGGCCGTGCTCGGCGGCATCACGGTGCTCGTGGAGCTGAACCCCCTGGTCGTCGCCCCGCACCTGCTGCTGTCGATGGTGCTGGTCTGGCAGGCCGTCTGGCTCGCGCTCGCGTACCGGGACGCGCCGCGCCGCGCGGGCGCGTCCCTCGCGCCGGCCCGCTGGGCCTCGATCGTCCTGCTCGCCGTGCTGCTCTTCGTGGGCGCGCTCACGACGGGCGCCGGCCCGCACTCGGGCGATGCGGACGCGACCGAGCGGCTCGCGCTCGACCCCGCTCACGTGGCCAAGGCTCACGCGATGACGGTATGGGCGTTCGTCGCGGTCCTCGCCTACCTCGTGTGGCGCCTGCGGCGTGACCGCTCGGAGGGCGACCGCGACGAGGTCCGCAAGGCGTGGATCGTGCTCGTGGTGGTCACATTCGCGCAAGCCGCGATCGGCTACACCCAGTACTTCACCGGGCTGCCTGAGATCATCGTGGGCATGCACCTGCTGGGAGCGGCCATCCTCACCGCGGCGCACTCCGCGTTCTTCTACCTCACGAAGTCGTCGCGGTCCGTGACGACCGCCGTCGCATCGGAGCGATGATGACCGGCCACGAGGTGACGCTCGCGCACGTCGAGGCGGCCGCGGCCGCGCTCGAGGGCGTCGCCCAGCACACTCCCGTCGACCATGCGTCCTACCTCAGCGACCTGCTGGGCGTGCCGACGTACATGAAGCTCGAGAACCTCCAGCGCACCGGCTCGTTCAAGCTGCGCGGAGCGACCTACAGGCTCTCCCGTCTCACCGACGAGGAGCGTGCCCGCGGCGTCGTCGCGGCATCGGCTGGCAACCACGCGCAGGGAGTGGCCTTCGCCGCGCAGCAGCTCGGCATCGACGCGACCATCTTCATGCCGCTCGGCGCCCCCGTGCCCAAGCTCCTCGCGACGAAGAACTACGGGGCCACTGTCGTCACCGACGGCGCCACCGTCGAGGAGTGCCTCGCGCTCGCCGCCGAGCACGCGGCACGCACGGGCGCCGTGATGATCCATCCGTTCGACCACGCCGACGTCATCGCGGGCCAGGGCACGATCGGGCTCGAGATCCTCGCTGACGTGCCGGACACCGAGACCATCGTCGTGCCGATCGGCGGTGGCGGCCTCGTCTCGGGCATCGCGGCCGCCGTCAAGGAGGTCGCCGCGCGGTCGGGACGACGGATCCGCGTCGTCGGCGTGCAGGCCGCGGCCACCGCGTCCTTCCCTCCGTCGCTCGCCGCGGGTCACCCCGTCACGATCGAGCGCCACGCGACGATCGCCGACGGCATCGCGGTCGCCCGTCCCGGTGACCACACGTTCCCCCTCGTACGCGACCTCGTGGACGAGATCGTCACGGTCGATGAGGACGATCTTGCCAAGGCCGTCCTGCTCCTCCTCGAGCGCACCAAGCTCGTCGTGGAGCCCGCGGGAGCCGCCGCGATCGCCGCGATCCTGGCTGGCCGTCTCCAGCCGACCGGCACGACCGTCGCGCTCATCTCCGGCGGCAACATCGACCCGTTGCTGCTCCAGCGCATCATCGCGCATGGGCTCGTCGCATCGGGCAGGTACATGACGCTGCGCGTGCCGCTCCCCGATCGCCCGGGGCAGCTGGCGCGTGTCTCCGAGATCCTCGCCGAGGTGGGCGCCAACGTCATCGAGGTGCTGCACACCCGCCACGACCTGGGGCTCACGCTCAACGACGTCGTGCTGCAGCTCAGCGTCGAGACGCGGGGACCGAACCACCAGGCCGACGTCCTCGCGGCGCTGCGGACCGCCGGGTACGCCCCCGAGGTCGCGGGAGCCTGACATGCGCCGCACAAGCCTGCCAGTCGCGGCCCTCGCCACCATGGCGGCGGCCGCGCTCGCCTTGACAGGCTGCTCGGCCTCGCAGGACGACGCGGTCGCATCGGCGAGCGCGGACGGGCCCGCGCTCGTGATCATCTCGTCAGACTTCGTCGATGACGGCGCACTCCCCGCCTCCGCGTCCACGACGGCGTACGACGGTCAGTGCGACGGGCCGAACACCAGCCCCGCGCTCGCTTGGGCGGACCCGCCCGCGGGGACCGTCGCCTACGTGCTGACCATCACCGACACCGACGCCGACGGCTTCGTGCACGCGATCGTCGAGGACGTCTCCGTCGACCTCACCGGCGCGGGCTCGGGCGCGTGGGACGACCTCGGGGTCAACGGCACGAACGACGGCGGCACCGTCGGATACTTCGGGCCCTGTCCGCCGTCGGGCACCCACCACTACGTCTTCACGATCGACGCGCTGGACACGACGCTCGGGCTGGACAAGGGCTTCACGTACGACGAGGCGCAGGCCGCGATGGACGGACACGTCCTCGCGAGCGCATCGATTACAGGAACCGTCGTCGCGGCGGGCTGACCTTCCACCGCGACCGCAACGAGCGCCGCAACGCGACCACCCCGGGCCGAGCGACCGAGGTTCGAGCGACCCAGGGCACCGGGTCAGGCATCGCGGTCAGGGGATGAGGCGCGTCGCCTCCGGGCGCATCCATGAAGCGTCCGCCTGGCGCAGCGACGCGTAGCCGTCGCGCCTGGCCCTGTCGGCCGCGAGCAGCCCCACCACGGCGGACGAGGCGTGGATCCTGCCGTCGAGGATCGCCTCCACCGCATCGTCCAGGGGAACCCAGGCGCCGATCATGTCGGCCTCCTCGGCGACGCGCTCGTGGCGCTCGTCCTCGGGGACGACGCCGATGCCGCGCGCCAGGAACACCCTGACGGCCTCCGAGGTGCCGCCGCCCGACGGATAGTAGTCGACGAGGGTGTGCCACGTGTCGGCCGTGAGGTCCGCCTCCTCGTGGAGCTCACGGCGGGCGGCGTCCACGGGAGACTCCACCGCCTCATCGAGAAGCCCGGCCGGCGGCTCCCAGCACTCCGCGCCGACCGGGTGCCGGTACTGCCGCACCAGGTAGACCCGGTCCCGCGCATCCATCGCGACGATGACCACCGCGCCGGTGTGGCGCAGGTAATCGCGCATGACGACGCCGGAGCCGCCGAGGTCGACCTCGTCGCTCGCCACCTCCCACACCTTGCCCACGAAGCGCTCGTGCGTGGCGAGCACCGTTCGAGAGCCGGGCACGTCGGCGAGCGACGGGTCGGCGGCCACGGCCTACGCCTCGACCGTTGCGGCCTCGTCGGACTGCGGCTCACGCGCGGCGAGCGCCGCGCCGATGAGCCCGGCGAACAGCGGGTGCGCCTTGGTCGGACGCGAGAGGAACTCGGGGTGCGCCTGGGTGGCGACGTAGTACGGGTGCACGTCGCGCGGAAGCTCGACGAACTCGACGAGCGAGCGGTCGGGCGACTCGCCCGACACCACGAGCCCGGCCTCCTCGAGCTGCTTACGGTAGGCGTTGTTCACCTCGTAACGGTGGCGGTGACGCTCGCCGACCGTCGTGTGGCCGTAGGTCTCAGCCACCACGGAGCCGGGGACGAGGACCGCCTTGTACTCGCCGAGGCGCATCGTGCCGCCCAGGTCGCCCTTGCCGTCGACGATCGCGAGCTGCTCCTCCATCGTGGCGACGACGGGGTGCTTCGGGTCATCGTCGAACTCGGAGCTCGAGGCGCCCTCGAGTCCCACGACGTTGCGCGCGTACTCCATGACCATCGTCTGGAGGCCGAGGCAGATGCCGAGCGTCGGCACCTTGTTCTCGCGCGCCCAGCGCAGGGCACCGATCTTGCCGTCCACGCCGCGCACGCCGAAGCCGCCGGGCACGAGCACGCAGTCCACGCCGGCGAGCGCGGTCTGGGCGCCCTCGGGCGTCTGGCAGGTGTCGGACGGGACCCAGCGGATCTTCACCTTGGCGTTGTGGTGGAAGCCGCCGGCGCGCAGCGCCTCGCTCACGGACAGATAGGCGTCGGGCAGGTCGATGTACTTGCCCACCAGCGCGACCTCGACCTCGTGGGCCGGCTCGTGCACGCGCCGCAGCAGGTCCTCCCACGCGCCCCACTGGACGTCGTGGAACGGCAGGTCGAGGCGACGCACGACGTACGCGTCGAGGCCCTCGGAGTGCAGGATCTTCGGGATGTCGTAGATGCTCGGCGCGTCAGGGGTGTTCACCACCGCGTCAGCGTCGACGTCGCAGAAGGCCGCGATCTTGTTCTTGACCGACTGCGGCACGGGACGGTCCGAGCGCAGGACGAGCGCGTCGGGCTGGATGCCGATCGACCGCAGCGCGGCGACCGAGTGCTGGGTCGGCTTGGTCTTCTGCTCGCCGGACGGCCCGATGTACGGGACGAGCGAGACGTGGAGGAAGAACACATCGTCGCGACCGACGTCGTGGCGGACCTGGCGGGCGGCCTCGAGGAACGGCTGCGACTCGATGTCGCCGACGGTGCCGCCGATCTCCGTGATGATCACGTCGACCTCGGGGCTGGCCTGCTCGCGCATGCGGCGCTTGATCTCGTCGGTGATGTGCGGGATGACCTGGACCGTGTCGCCGAGGTACTCGCCGCGCCGCTCCTTGGCGATGACCTGCGAGTACACCTGGCCGGTGGTCACGTTGGCGTTGGCCGAGAGCTTCACGTCGAGGAAGCGCTCGTAGTGGCCGATGTCCAGGTCGGTCTCGGCGCCGTCGTCCGTGACGAAGACCTCACCGTGCTGGAACGGGTTCATCGTGCCCGGGTCCACGTTGAGGTAGGGATCCAGCTTCTGCATGGTCACGCGCAACCCGCGAGACCGGAGAAGTCGGCCGAGGCTGGAAGCCGTCAGGCCCTTCCCGAGGGAGGACACGACGCCTCCCGTGACGAAGATGTGCCGGGTGACATGGTCCGTATTGGACGAGAATCTCGATCGCTCCACGGGCTTCAATCCTAACAGTTGGAATCGGCGCGCGTCGCCCCGGCCACGCCGATCATGAGGCGGACTCCTGGATGAACGAGGGCAGCAGAGTCCCATCGGACCCCGCTCCGTAGTGGCCGGAGCCTCCTGCGATCTGCTCGACGAGCGCGAGCGCGGCGGCCGTGCGACCGTACACGGTGTCGACCTCCGTCACGCTGCTGATCTCGGAGGTATCAGGCACGTTGCGCAGCGCGGAGGCGAGATCGCCCGTGGCCGAGGCGCCCTGCGCGGCGACCGTGCCCTCGACGTAGCCGTCCAGGACGCCGACGACTCCCGCGAGGGTGTCCGACGCGGCCGCTCGCACATCCTCGTCGTCGTCCCCGTCCCCCGCGACGACGACGATCGCGTCGGCTGAACCGGTGACGGTGCCCGTCACGAGATCCGCCTGCTTGAGCAGATCGAGCAGCACGCTCGACGTGTCGGACGCGTCGCCCGTGGGCACGAGCGACTGGGCGAGCGCGTGCGCGAGCAGCCGGTCCGACGACGCCGTCGACGCATCGACATCGGAGATCTGGTCCGCGAGCTGCTCGGCGAGCGCCGTCCTGAACGTGCCCTGCGTGGAGTCCGTCCACGCGTCCTCGATCGTCACGTCCGCGCTGATGGTGGCCCCGGCCGTGACCAGCGCCTCCCTCGCCGCCTCGACCCGCGAGTCGGCGGGATCAGCCACGGACACGATCGCCACATTGACGTCTGACAGCGCCCCGGAGAGCAGGAACGGCTCGAGCTCGGTGGCGTAGTCGTTGCCGATCGCGGCCTCCTCCTGAGCGGACTGCGCCTCCGAGGCCGCATCATCGGCTTGCTGCTCGAGGGTGTCGACCTGGTCACCCAGGGACTGGACGAGCGCGGTGCGCATCGGACCGGAGCCGAGGACGATGCCGATCGCGAGCGCGAGGAATACCGCCGCCAGGGAGACCACGTGATAGCGGAAGGACGTCATCAGGCCACTCCGATCCAGCCGCCGACGGTCTGCCACACCTGGTCGAACCAGGGCCGCCCTCCTGGGGTGGCCCAGAAGGCGACGCCGAGGGCGAGCAGGGCGGACGCGAGCAGCGCCGCCACGACCCACCACGGGTACCGGTGGCGGTACAGCACGGCGAGCGCCTGCGAGTCGATGATCTTGTCACTGGCCTGGAGGCGCGCGAGGAACGTCCCCGAGGCGCCCGTCGTCTGGTCGTGGGATGCGGTCTCGAGCAGCTCGGTGAGCCGCGCGGGGACGCCGAGCGTGACGATCGACGTCGCCCCGCCGGAGTGCGCGAGCAGGATGGCGATGTCGGCGCTGCCGAGCGTCGAGCCCACCCGCGAGTGCACCAGGCCGAGCGGGTCGAGGCGGCTCGCGCCCGCCTCGCCGCCGGCGGGGTCGTGAAGCGCGATGTGCGAGGCTCGCTTGAGGGCGCGCTCGGAGACGGTCTCGACATCTCCGAGGATGATCGCCGCGGGGTAGGCGCCCTCGAGCACGGCATCGGCGGCCTCCGAGACCGCGATGATCACGGGCCTGTGGTCGCGCAGGTAGGGCCGCAGCTCCTTGAGCCGTTCCTTGTAGCGGTATCCGGGCGCCACGACGACGACCTGCCGGCCTTTGAGGTCGATGCCCGTCTCGGGAAGGCCCTCGTACTCGAGCAGCAGGGGCGCCTCGCTCTCGACCCGGTCGACGGCGTCGGCGGCGAACGCGGCGAGCTGCACGTGCAGCCCCTCCTCGGCCGAGATCATCTCCGCGGTCACGGACTGCGACGTCAGCACGACGCCACGCGCGAGCTCGTCGCCGTCGGCGCTCACGGCCCCGTCGGCGCCGACGGTCACCTGCGTGCCGTCGGGAAGCGCCATCACGGCATTGCCGACCTCGTCCACCACGCGTAGCCCCGCGTCGACGAGGATCGATGCACCGCCAGCGGGATAGCGCCCTGACAAGGTGCGCTGGGTGTTGATCACTGCGGCGGGCCTGGCTTCGAGCAGCTCCTCGGCAGTGCGCGAGTCCAGGTCCATGAGGTCGAGGACGGCGACGTCGCCGGCGCGGAGCCGACGAAGGAGGGCGCGCGCGTTGGTCTCGAGCCTCAGCGGACCGGAGACCTCGCCCTCGATTGCTGCGGTTTCTCGACGGTGGGTGGGCTTCATGTGGCTCATGGTGCCACGGTGGAGGCCTCCAGCAGCTCAAGCGCGTGGGCGCGTGCAGTGTCCGAGTCGTCATGACCCGACAGGAGCCGCGCGATCTCCTGGACGCGGGCGTCGCCGACGACCGGGGCGACCTGGGATCTGGTGATCGAGCCATCGGTCGACTTGGCCACGACGACGTGGGTGTCGGCGAAAGCCGCGACCTGCGCGAGGTGGGTGACCACGAGCACCTGGTGGGTGCGCGCGAGCTCCGCGAGCCGTCGGCCGACCGACTGCGCGGCCTTGCCCCCGACGCCCGCATCGACCTCGTCGAACACGAAGGTGTGGCCAGGACGATGCGCTCCCCTGGCGAGCGCGACCTCGATCGCGAGCATCACGCGGGACAGCTCGCCGCCGGAGGCCGCGTCTCCCACGGGCCGTGCGGGGGCTCCTGGATGGGCGGCGAGCGTCATCGTCACCGCGTCCGCGCCCGAGTGTCGCAGCTCGTCGGGATCGACCGCCACGGCGAAACGGGCGTCCGGCATCGCGAGCGTCGCGAGCTCGGCGTTCACCGCTGTCGCGAGCCGCGCGGCCGCGGCGATGCGGCCCTCGGTCACGCGCGTCGCGACATCGCGCACGCGGGTCTCGGCCCTCGAGGCCTCCTCGCGCCGCGATTCGAGTCGCTCGTCCCACTCGTCGTCCTCGGCGACCGCATCGGCGGCGCGCAGCCGGTAGTCGAGCAGCCCCTCCATGTCGGTACCGATGCGGCGCATCAGGCCGGCCAGCGCCGAGCGGCGTGTGAGGACCTCGTTCAGGCGCGCGGGGTCGGCCTCCATTCGATCCAGGTACGACGACAGCTCCATGGCGACGTCGGACGCGGTGTACGAGATCTCCGCAAGCCGCTTCTCGAGCTCGTCGAGCGCCGGATCGTGACGCGCGGCCTCCGCGAGGGCCCTGCGGGCGGCGTCGACCGCGACGACGAGCGTCAGCTCGGACTCGCCGTCGATGGCCTCGTGCGCGCCGGCGACGCCCGCGCGCACGGCCTCGGAGTTCTGCAGCACCTCCGCCTCGGCGGCGAGCTGCTCGTCCTCGCCCGGCTGGGGGTCCACCTCGTCGATCGCCGCGAGGTCGTCACGCATCCTGGCCGCTTCGAGCCTCGCGCGGTCGGCGCCGGTCTCCATGCGCTCGAGCTCGTCGCGAGCCGCCCGCCAGGCGTCCCACGCCTCGGTGAACTCGGCGAGGACCGCCGCGTGCTTCGAGCCCGCGTACTCGTCGAGCAGCGCGCGCTGACGCGCCGCGCTGCGCAGGCGCTGCTGATCCGACTGTCCGTGGACGGTGACCCAGGCGCCCGCGGTATCCGCGAGCAGCGCCTGTGGCACGGTCCGCCCGCCGATCACGGTGCGGGAGCGCGTGGTCGCGCCGACCGAGCGGCTCACGACCACGGTGCCGTCCTCATCGAGAACGGCGCCCGCATCCTCGAGCCGATCGGCCTGGTCCGAGCCCGGTTCCACGTCGACGACCGCCTCGGCGAGCGCAGACTCCGCGCCCGCGCGCACGGTGGCGGGCACGGCCTTGGAGCCGAGGATGAGGCCCAGCCCTGTGAGCACCATCGTCTTGCCCGCACCGGTTTCGCCCGTGACGACCGTCAGGCCCGGGCCAAGCTCGAGCCGGGCGGAGTCGATGACGCCGAGGTTCTCGATCGAGAGCTCGTGAAGCATCTAGTGGCTCTCCCCCGCGACGCCCGGCGCGCGGACGCGCCCGTCCTCACGCCAGCCCGTGGTCGGCAGATGAAACTTGCGCACGAGCCGCTCCGTGAAGGGCGCGTCCGTGAGGCGGGCGAGCTTGACGCGTCCCGCGCTGTAGGCGACCTCGACGCGGCCACCGGGTTCGAGCTCCATCGTCCGCGACCCGTCGAGCACCACGTGGCCTGCGGTCGAGGAGTGTGGCACGACCGTGATCGTGTAGGTCGAGTCGGGCCCCACGACCAGGGGCCGGGCGAAGAGCGCATGCGCCGCGAGCGGCACGAGCAGCAGGCCCTCGACGCTCGGCCACAGAACCGGGCCACCGCCGGAGAATGCGTGCGCGGTCGATCCAGTGGCGGTCGCGACGACGATGCCGTCGCAGCCGAAGCTCGACAGCGGCCGGCCGTCGACGGCCAAGGTGACCTCGAGCATCGTCCTGGGGTTCGCTCGCTCGATCGTGGCCTCGTTGAGCGCCCAGCCGCTCTCGACGCTCCCGTCCGGGGACACGACGCTGACGTCGACGGTGCCGCGCTCCTCGATCGTGTAGGCGCCCTCGGCGAGGCGCTGCGCTGCATGCGCGACATCGTCGCGCTCGAGCTCGGCGAGGAATCCGACATGACCGAGGTTGACGCCCAGGAGCGGGATCCCGGCGTCGCGCGTCATGTGAGCCGCGTGAAGCATCGTCCCGTCTCCGCCGAGCACCAGCGCGGCCTCGATCGGCACGTCCTGCTCCGTGTCGAACGCCGCGCAAGTCTCCACGCCAGAGCTCTCGAGCGCGGCGCGCGCGACCTCCACCGCGGCGAGCGTGTCCTCGCGATGCGGGTTCGCGACGATGAGGATCCGGCGGCCCATCACTTCCCTTCCGTCTCGGACGAGGCCTGGACCTCGCGGGCGATCGCGGCCGTCTGCGCCTCCTCGTCGAGGATGGGCCATGCGGGCGCGTTCGCGTTCTCGGCACTAGCCTGCCACGGCCCGCCGACCCACACGAAGAACTCCACGTTGCCGTGGGGACCAGGGAGCATGCTGCGCGACACGTGGTGGACGGCGAGGCCCAGCTCGCGTGCCATGGTGAGCACGCCGGCGACCGCATCGGCCCTGTCCTCAAGGCGCGTCACCACTCCCCCGGACCCGAGGCGCTCGCGGCCCACCTCGAACTGCGGCTTGACCATCAGCAGCATCTGCGCGCCCGCGCGAGCGAAGTCGACGAGCGCGGGGAGCACGAGCGTCAGCGAGATGAACGACAGGTCCGCGACCACGAGGTCAACGCCGGCGCCCTCGCTGCCCGACGTCAGGTCGCGCACGTTGACGCCCTCGCGCGCCGTGACGCGCGGGTCGGCAGCGATGCGCTCAGAGAGCTGACCGTGGCCGACGTCGACCGCGAGCACGTGCGAGGCCCCGCGCTCGAGCAGCACCTGAGTGAACCCTCCCGTCGACGCGCCCGCGTCGAGCGCGCTCATGCCCGCGATATCGAGACCGAGAGGCGCGGTCGCGTCGAGGGCCCCGAGCAGCTTGAAGGCGGCGCGCGAGACATAGCCCGCCTCGCCATTCACCTCGAGCGTGTGGCTCTGCCCCACGACGAGCGACGCCTTCGTCACCACAGCTCCGTCCACGGTCACCGAACCCGAACGGATCAGCTCCTGGGCGTGCGAGCGTGAGCGGGCGAGTCCCTGCTCGGCGAGCGCGCGGTCGAGCCGCACGGCCGGCTCAGGAATCGTCGCGAAGGCGGTTCGACAGAGACTCCTGGATCTTGTCGAAGAACTCCGCCTGCTCCTCGAGCGACTCCGGCATCTCAGTCACCGAACGGAGGGCCTTCTTGACCTCGGGCGGGTAGTCGACCTCGCCCAGCGGCACACGGTGATCGTTGATGTCAGCCATACGCTCAGGCTACCCCGTGGGCCGGAAGCGCCTCAATGTCGAGTTCGCCACCCTCGTCGATGAAGTGCCAGGCCGCCGCGCACGCCGCGCGCACCCGATCGATGCGGCTGCCGCCGTCCGTCTCGAGCACACCGTCGACGACGCGTGCGCGTGCCTCGCGAACCAGCCACCAGCCGTCCTCGAGGGACGCCGACGGCTGAGGCTCCGCGAGCGCGCCCATGTCCTCGCCGATGTACGTCGGGCGCGACTCGGGCGCCGCGAGGATCGCCTCGCGCGGTCCGTCGACGCCCGTGAGCACCAGCAGCGCCTCGTAGCCCGCGTCCCGGGCACCGTGGATATCGGTGTCGAGGCGGTCGCCGATCATCATCGGCTTCTTGGCGTCGGCCTTGGCCGCAGCGAGGTGGAACATCGCCTTCTCAGGCTTCCCAGCGGCCGGCGGGATCGCCCCGGTGGCCTGCGCGACCGCGCGCACGAGCGATCCGTTGCCGGGCGCGATGCCCCGCTCGTTGGGGATCGTCAGGTCGAGGTTGGTCGCCACGTGAAGAGCTCCGCCCTGGACCGCGTAGGCGACCTCGGCCAGGTCACGCCATCGCAGATCAGGGTTGAAGCCCTGGATCACCGCGTCGGGCTTGTCGTCGGCGCTGGCCACCATCGTGAAGCCGGCCTCGCGAACCGCCTCCACGAGGCCATCGCCACCGACGACGAGCACGGTCGCGTCCGCGGGCACGAGGGTAGCGAGCAGCGCCGCACCCGCCTGAGCGGCGGTCATCACCTCGTCGCGCGTGGTCGGCATTCCCAGCTCGGTCAGGTGGTCGGCCACCGTCTCGGGCGCGCGGTTGGCGTTGTTCGTCACGAAGACGACGCGCATGCCCGCCGCGCGCGCCGCCGCCAGGGCAGGCGGAGCGCTCGGAATGGCCTCCGGACCGCGATACGTGACGCCGTCGAGGTCGACGAGTGCGACGTCGTGCTGCTCCTGCAGCGGAATCTCGGTTCCCAGCAGCATCGACGCTTCCGTCACTTGTCCTCCTCGTCCGCGGGCGCCTCGGCAGGCGCCTCCGCGTCCATCGTCTCGTCAGCGTCAGTGGACGATGCGGGACCCCGGTCCTCGTCTACGTCCACCTCATCGTCGTCGTCCACCTCATCGTCGTCGGCGGACTCGTCCAGCCACACCTCTGCGGTGTCATAGAGGATGACGTCGTCAAGGAACGGATCGACAGGGACCTCGGGCTCGGGGACCTCCGCCTCGAGTGCCTCCGCCTCCTCGACGCGACCCAGCGAGCGAAGCACCTCGGCCTTCGCTGCGACGATCCGCAGACGCTGCGCGTCATCGACGGGCTTGAGGCGGCCGAGGTGCACCAGAGCGGCCTCCCCCTCGCCGAGGTCCATGCGGGCGCCAGCGACGACGACCTCGAGCTCGACCTTCGCCTCGGGCGACAGGCCAGAAGCGCCTTCCTCGCGGGCGATCTCAAGCGCGCGCTCGGGGCGTCCGAGTCCACGCTCGCAGTCCGCCATCAGGGGAAGGTGCTCGTTGGAACCGTTCAGTCGGCGCACGGTGCGCAGCTCACGAAGCGCCTCAGCGAAGCGACCGGTGGCGTAGGCCGTCAGGGCCGCCGCCTCACGGACAACGTCCACACGGCCGGCGCGCTGCGAAGCGACTTGCGCGTGCTGATACGCCGTCTCGGGGTCGTAGTCGAGCAGTCGTCCCGCCATCACCAGGTGGCGGCCGACGTCCTCGGCGTTGTCCTTGCTCAACGTGCGAAGGCGTGCCTTGACATCGCGGTCAAGCTCGTTGAACGAAACCTCGTCAGGGATCTCCGGCGCCTCGACACGGGGACGAGTCGCGCGCTCAGCCTGTCCCGGACGGGCCCCGCGGTCACGGTCGGCCTGAGGTCCACCCATGCCCCGACCGGGGCGTGCGCCGCCCCTGCCGCCTTCGTAGCCTCCGCGACGGTCGTCGTCGCGGCTGCCGCGGTAGCCACCATCGCGGCT
>NZ_BBQZ01000001.1:0-427679 GCF_000974805.1 Demequina salsinemoris
CCACGGCGCCCAAGCACTACATCCTCCGCACCTCCTGGGTCATCGGTGAAGGCAACAACTTCGTGCGCACGATGGCGTCGCTCGCTGAGCGTGGCATCGCACCGAAGGTCGTGTCCGACCAGATCGGCCGCCTGACATTCACCACCGACCTAGCGCGCGCGATCCGACACCTCGTCGAGAGCAAGGCGCCGTACGGCACCTACAACGTCACCGGATCCGGCGAGCCCGCATCGTGGGCCGACATCGCCACCGTCGTCTACGCCGCCGTCGGCGCGGACCCCGCCTCCGTCACCCCCGTGACGACCGAGGAGTACTTCGCCGGCTCGGACAAGCTGATCTCGCCCCGACCGGCGCACTCGACCCTGGATCTCGCGAAGGTCAAGGCAACGGGTCTCGAGCTCCGTGATTGGCGCGAAGGCCTGGCTGGATACCTTGACCACGGACTCGCCTGAGCGCGGTTGGTGAATCGACCTCCGCGTCACGACGACGGTTGAGGTCGCGACAGCACGAGGCAAGGCTTTCCGTGTCGTCGAGCGTCACCGTGGGTCGGTGCGGCCACGCAAAGAATGCGCGTGGAGCTGCACGCGAACCCGTCAGCGACCCTCGAGCCGAAGCGTGCTGATGATCGCCTCCGCCGCCTGGGCGGGCGAGAGGTCCTCGGTGATCACGAGGTCTGCGTTCGTCGGCTCGTCGTACGGGTCCGAGATGCCGGTGAACTCCTTGATCTCGCCGGCGCGCGCCTTCGCGTAGAGCCCCTTGCGATCGCGGGCCTCGCACACCTCGAGGGGCGTGGCGACGTGGATGAGCACGAAGCGGCCGACCTTCTCGACGCGGGCGCGCATCTCGGCGCGCATCTCCTCGTACGGCGCGATCGGGGCGGCGATCGCGATGCCGCCGTGCTCGGCGACGAGCGCGCCCACCCAGCCGATGCGCTGGACGTTGAGCAGGCGGTCCTCGCGGTTGAATCCCAGCCCCTTGGACAGCATCGCGCGGACCTCGTCGCCGTCCAGCAGGGTGACGTGCTGCTCGACGGTCGCGCGCAGGCGCTCGGCGAGCTCCTTGGCGATCGTGGACTTGCCTGAGCCGGACAGCCCGGTGAGCAGGATGACCATGCCGTCGCCGACGGAGCGCTCGGACGCGACGACGTCGAGCTCCTCGATGTCGAAGGCCTCTCTTGCGAGCGACGCCAACAGGGAGACGCGGGCCTCGCCGGCCAGGTGAGCCGCGGACGGCTCGGGAAGCACGCGGACCGCACTTGCGGCCTGGGTGGCGACTGTGACCGCGCGCGCGAGCGCGCGCGGGTCGCCGTGGTCCACGACGATCACCGCGCGATCGGGCTCGGGCAGCGGATCGACATCACCCGTGTAGAGCGTCGCGGGCCCGTCCACGGCCGTTCCCTCGCCGGGGCGCAGGGTCGCATACGCGAACGCGTGCAGGGGGCGGAGCATCTGCACGGCGCCCGCGACCCACCATCCGTGAGCGTCAGGAACGACGGCGGCGACGGTGACGCGGGCGACCGGGGTCGCCTCGCGATCGAGGAGCGTCACCTCGTCGCCGACGGAACCAGGGGAGAACGGGAGACAGAGCGTCGGCGCGGGCGCATCGTCCCCGGGAAGGGAGAGGTACAGCGGAAGGACCCCGGCGACCATGAGCTCGATGTCGTGGTGCTCGAGCTCGGTGAGCCGGTGCTCGGTCACGAGTCCTCCCGATCGAGCTCGGCGGTCTCCGCCTTCGCCTGGGGCGACTCGTGCTCGGACAACCGCTCGTGCCACCAGAACGGGGTGAAGCCCTGCTGGCGGCGCAGCAGGATCCACACGACCGGGGTGAGCAGCGCGGCGGCCGCGACGATCGCGAGCGAGACGCCGGTCGGCACGTTCAGCATCGCCAGGCCGGAGAACAGCAGGACGAAGGCGAGTGCCCGACGGATCGGCGCGCCGCCGACCCTCGATGAGATCTGCGCGCCGATGAAGGCGCCGGGAACGGAGCCCAGGATCACGGGCACGGCGACCGTCCAGTCGACGTCTCCGAAGAACAGGTGTCCTGCGGCGGCTGCGAACACGAGCGGCACGGCCTGGACCAGGTCGGTGCCGACCAGCTGCGACGCGCGCAGCGTGGGGTACAGCGCCATGAGGGCGATGATGATCAGCGATCCGGAGCCGACCGAGGTCAGGCCGACCATGAGGCCGCCGAGGACGCCGACGATGATGGTCGCGGCCACCCGGGGCTCGGGATCGGGCCGCTCGGTCGGAAGGGGCTCGGCGGAGCCGTCGCGGGCCTGCGCACGCTCCCTGAGGCGCATGTAGGCGCGCATCCCGAGCCCGGCGGCCGCGAGGATGAGCGCGACGCCGAGCGCCTGCTTGACGAAGACCTGGATCTGCTCGTCCTCGCCGAACATCTGGACCAGCATGACGCCGGAGAACGCGGCGGGCACCGAACCGATCGTGAGCAGCTTCACGAGCTGCCAGTTGACGGTCTTGCGCCGGATGTGGACGAACGACCCCACGGGCTTCATGAACGTGCTCGCGACGATGTCCGAGGACACCGCGGTGAGCGGCGAGACGCCGAACCCCAGCACGAGCATCGGGGTCATGAGGGCCCCTCCGCCCATGCCGGTCAGTCCGACGACGACGCCCACCACGAGGGCGGCGAAGAACAGATCCATCAGCGTCGCCCTCCGTGGGGGAAGGAGAGTCGGCGCGCCGCGTTCACGGCGCGCACGCTCAGCCGGCCGTCCGTACGACTCCCGCGCCGACGGTGCCGTTGGTGGCCTCGTCGATGAGGATCATCGCGCCCGTCGTGCGGTTGTCGTCGTAGTCGTCGATCATCAGCGGCGTCGTGACGCGCAGCTTCACGCGGCCGATGCTGTTGAGGCCGAGCTGGTGGACGCCCTGCTCGCGGTGGAGCGTGTTGACGTCGAGCTCGTAGGAGATCTCCTTGACGATCGCGCGCGCCGAGCGGGTCGTGTGCAGCAGGCCGATCTTCTGGCCCACGGACAGCGGGTGGTCGTCCATCCAGCACACCGTGAGGTCGAGGTCCTGAGTCGGCTTCGCGTGGTTCTGCGGGCGGCACAGCACGTCGCCGCGCGAGATGTCGAGCTCGTCCTCGAGGCGGATGCTCACCGACATCGGCGGGTAGGCGGCGTCGACCTCGCCGTTCGGGCCGTCGATGGCCTTGACCTTCGAGGTCAGGCCCGAGGGCAGCGCGAGGATGTCGTCGCCGACCTTGATCACGCCCGACGCGACGGTGCCCGCGAAGCCGCGGTAGTCGCGCGCCTTCGAGTGCTGCGGCCGGATCACGTACTGGACGGGGAAGCGCACGTCCTGGAGGTTGCGGTCCGACGCGATGTGGACGTGCTCCAGGTGGTGCAGCAGCGACGTGCCCTGGTACCACGGCATCTTGTCCGAGCGCTCGACGACGTTGTCACCCACGAGCGCAGACAGCGGGATCGCGGTGAGGTCCGTGACGTCGAGCTTCGACGCGAAGTCGGAGAACTCCTGGTAGATCTTGTTGAAGACCTCCTCGGAGTAGTCCACGAGGTCCATCTTGTTGACCGCGAGCACCAGGTGCGGCACGCGCAGCAACGTCGCGATCGTGGCGTGACGGCGCGACTGCTCGGTCAGGCCCTTGCGGGCGTCGACCAGGATGATCGCGAGGTCGGCGGTCGAGGCGCCGGTCACCATGTTGCGGGTGTACTGGGCGTGGCCAGGGGTGTCCGCGATGATGAACTTGCGCTTGGGGGTCGCGAAGTAGCGGTAGGCGACATCGATCGTGATGCCCTGCTCACGCTCGGCGCGCAGACCGTCGGTCAGCAGCGCGAGGTCGGTGTACTCGTTGCCGCGGGCCTGCGAGGCGGACTCGACCGCGTCGAGCTGGTCCTCGAAGATCGACTTGGAGTCGAACAGCAGGCGACCGATGAGGGTGGACTTGCCGTCGTCGACGGAGCCGGCGGTGGCGAAACGGAGCATATCCATTAGAAGTAGCCCTCCTTCTTGCGGTCCTCCATGGCGGCCTCCGACACTCGGTCGTCGCCGCGCGTGGCACCGCGCTCGGTGAGGCGCGTCGCCGCGGTCTCCTCGATGATCTTGTCCAGGGTGTCGGCGTCGGACTCGACCGCTGCGGTCAGCGTCGCGTCGCCGACGGTGCGGTAGCGCACCATCTTGGTGACGACCTCGTCGCCCTCGCGCGGCACGGCGAACTCGTTGGCCGCCATCCACATGCCGTTGCGGTCGAAGACCTCGCGCTCGTGCGCGAAGTAGATCGACGGCACCGCGATGTCGCGGGACTCGATGTAGCTCCAGATGTCGAGCTCGGTCCAGTTGGACAGCGGGAAGACGCGGATCGACTCGCCAGGGTGGACCTTGCCGTTGTACAGGTTCCACAGCTCGGGACGCTGGTTGCGGGGGTCCCACTGGCCGAACTCGTCGCGGAAGGAGAACACGCGCTCCTTGGCGCGGGCCTTCTCCTCGTCGCGTCGGGCGCCGCCCATGCACGCGTCGAAACGGTTCTTCTCGATGGTGTCGAGCAGGACCGGCGTCTGGATGCGGTTGCGCGAGCCGTTGGGCTCCTCGCGCACCGTGCCCTTGTCGATCGCCTCCTGCACGGAGCCGACGACGAGCTGGAGGTCGTACTCCTCGACCATGCGGTCGCGGAACTCGATCACCTCGGGGAAGTTGTGGCCCGTGTCGATGTGGACCACGGGGAACGGCACCGGGCCGGGCGCGAAGGCGCGGATCGCGATGTGCAGCAGCACGATCGAGTCCTTGCCTCCGGAGAACAGGAGAGCGGGACGCTCCATCTGCGCGACGACCTCGCGCGTGATGTGGATCGCCTCCGCCTCGAGAGCGTCGAGCTCACTGAGGTGGTAGGTGGGGTTGGTCACGAATCGTCTCCAGACGAGGATGCTGCGGCGATGGTCTCGAGGATCTGCGTGGCGAGAGCCGGTCGGCACACCACGAGATCGGGAAGGTAGGGATCAGCTCGATTGTATGCGAGAGGGGTGCCATCCACCCTGCTGGTGTGCAGACCCGCCGCGCGGGCGACGGCGATCGGGGCCGCCGAATCCCACTCGTACTGACCGCCGGCGTGGACGTAGGCGTCGACCTGGCCGCGGATCACCGCGGCGATCTTCACGCCTGCGGAGCCCATCGGCAGCAGCTCGGCGTCGAGCGCCTCGCGCACGGGCTCGGTGATGGCCGGCGGGCGCGAGCGGCTGACGGCCAGCTTCAGCCTGGCGTCGCCGGACGATGCGGCGGGCGCCACGGTCGCGGAGTCGAGCACGAGGTCCTCGCCGGGGATGGCGACGGCGCCGGCGATCAGCTCGCCCTGCTCCCAGACCGCGACGTGCACGGCCCAGTCGTCGCGACCCTCGGAGTACTCGCGGGTGCCGTCCAGCGGGTCGATGATCCACACGCGCTCCGCGTCGAGGCGGGCCGCGGAGTCCTTCGCCTCCTCGCTCAGCACAGCGTCGCCGGGCGCCTCGGAGGCGAGCCAGCCGGCGATCGCCTCCTGCGCGCTCGCGTCGCCGAGGTCCTTGAGATCGCGACCGGTGATGCCGTCGGCGGTGGCCTTCGCACGCACGTCGAGGAGCACCTGACCCGCGCGCTTGGCGATGCTCGCCGCGAGCGCGGCGTACTCATCGGTGTGTGAGGTCATGGTCTCTGTCTACCTTGTCAGTAGGGAAATAGCCAATCGCAGAATCTGCTGAGACTCGCGCCCGCGTACGCTTTCCCCATGCCCCCGGAGTCTCTCGTGACCGTCCTCGCGGCCGCGCGGGACGTGGCGCTGTCGCTGACCGTCGGTTCGCTCGTCGCGGTGATGACGGTGGCGGTCCCGGGCTCGAAGGCCGCCGATCGCGCAGCGTCGCTGGCCAGGTACGCGTCGATCGCATGGGCTGTCCTCGCGGTGGGCTACCTGCTCGTGCAGGCCTCCGTCATCACGCTCGTGCCGCTCACCGACGATGCGTACGGCGCGACGCTCGGCCAGTTCATCACGCGCATCGACCTGGGTCAGGCCTACCTCCAGATGGCGATCGCGGCGGTGCTCGCATCGATGGCCGCGGCGCTCATGCGGACCCCCGTCCACGCCGCCTGGGCGATGACGCCGGTCGCGTGGGGGATCGGCTGGGAGGCCGTCACCGGCCACGCCGCGGGCGCGACCGACCACCACCTCGCGGTCTCGGCGCTCGCCCTGCACCTCGTGGGCGCCTCGCTGTGGCTCGGCGTCGTCGCCGCGGTCGCGTGGCTCGGCCCCGTCCTCGACGACGATGCGGCGGATGTCGCGCGCCGCATGTCCCGCATCGCCGCGTGGGCCGCGGCGGCGGTCGTCTCCTCGGGCGTCGTCAACGCGGCCCTGCGCATGACGGGTTTCGGCGACCTGGTGTCCACGACCTACGGCCGGGTGCTGCTCGCCAAGCTCGCCGTCATGGGGGTCGCGATGGCGCTCGCGGCCTGGCATCGCAGGACGACGCTGCCGCGTCTGAGTGAGGCCCCGACGCGCAGGCTCTTCGCGCGCGTCATGATCGTCGATGCGGGCGTGCTGCTCATCGTCACGGGGCTCGCCGCGGTCCTCGCGTCGTCCGCTCCGCCGGTGCCGAGCGTCGTCGTCGCCGACCCGACCCCGGCGTTCCTCCTCACCGGCTACGAGCTTCCGCCCGCCCCGTCCTTCGCGACCTGGTTCGGGACGTGGAGGCTCGAGGCGCTGTCGGCCGCGGTGCTCGTGGCCATGGGCTTCATCTACCTCAGATGGACGATGCGGCTGCGTCGCCGGGGCGACGCCTGGCCCTGGTATCGCGACGTGTCGTGGATCGTCGGCATCGTCACGATGCTGTGGATCACGCAGGGAGGCCCCTCGATCTACGGGATGGTCACCTTCTCCGGCCACATGGTGCAGCACATGCTGCTCGTCATGGTGGCCCCGATCCCGCTCACGCTGGCCGCACCCGTGACCCTTGCGCTGCGCGCCCTGCCCGCGCGCACCGACGGCTCGCGAGGCCCGCGCGAGTGGGTCCGCGGCATCGTCGAGTCGAGGTGGGTCGGGTTCTTCGCCAACCCCGTCGTCGCGGCCGTGAACTTCGCAGGCTCGCTCGTCGTCTTCTACTACTCGCCGTTGTTCCAGTTCGCGCTGTCGAACCATCTCGGACACCTGTGGATGGTGCTCCACTTCACGCTCGCGGGGTACTTCTTCGCGAACGCGCTCGTGGGGATCGATCCCGGACCCAAGCGGCCCGGCTATCCGCTGCGGCTCGTGCTGCTGTTCGCGACCATGGCGTTCCACGCGTTCTTCGGGGTCGCGATCGCGACGTCCGAGGTGCTGCTGGTGCCCGACTGGTTCGGGCTGATGGGCCGCACGTGGGGGCCCGACGCGATCACCGACCAGCAGTGGGGCGGCGAGATCGCGTGGGGGATCGGTGAGCTCCCGGTGCTCGCGCTCGCGATCGGTGTCGCCGTCGCGTGGCGCCGGTCGGACCTCAAGGAGGGGCGCCGCCGGGATCGCCAGGAGGAGCGGACGGACGATGCCGAGCTCAAGGCGTACAACGCGATGCTCGAGCGGATCGCGAGGTCCGACGCGGACTCGTGACGCGACGCGCTTCATCCACAGATTTCCTCCACAGGACTGTGAACAGAAGGCGAACTCCCACACCCACATGTGGATAACCCTGTGGGCTGACGGTGGAAGAAAATGCGTGTCCGATTCACCTTGCATGGGCCCTCCGACCGGAGTACGACTGTACCCATCGAGAAGGGGTTCCACCCGCTCGATCTGGTCGGCGAGGGGGCCACGGGACCGGTTTCACCACCGGTGCCGACCTGGCTCCTTCCCGGTCAGGGATCCGCCTGGTGCGGGTCCGCCGAGACTCGGTCGGCGCGGTTCCTCGTGAATCGCTCGCGATGGTCGGGTCACCGGTTCTCCCGAGGCGCCGCGGCGCGTCGCGAGGGCTGGAGGTTGCTGCTCGGCCGGGACGGACGCACAGCACGCGGGATCGGCGGGTGGGCCCTGGATCGGATGCCTTGGGACAACGTGTCGCCACCACGAGGAGGGGCCTGCGGACGTGCAGGTCTGCCGAGTACTGCGGGTGACGGCGTAGGGAGACGCGGACCCCCTGGCATCGGCTGAGAGGTCACCCTCGAGACAGGGGGGTGAAGCCGCAACGTCAATCACGGCCGTCGGCGGTCCGGCGAGTCCGGGCTGTCGAGAACTCGACGCCATGGCAAGGCCCCCCGAACGCCAATTTCGGGGGGCCTTCGCCTTGCGTCGACCGGCCCCGGAGGGCGGCCTGAGAGCACGCTACGGCGCGGGCTCCCGGAAGCGTTGCAGACACGCCGCCGACCCCCGGCTCCCCGGGGTCGACCGGCCACTAGCCTTGGGGCATTCGAGGCGCGGGAGGATCGATGGACACCGAGCGGTTCACGGGCGACGGTCCGTCCACGGGCGACGGCGGGGCCGTCGTCGGCGAGGCGGATCTCGACAGCGCGCAGCCTGAGCTGGTCGCCGCGGGCGACAAGGGCGGCGCGGCGGACCCGCTCTCCGTCGGCGCGGTCGTCACGGGGATCCTGCTCCTGTCCCCGGTCGCGATCGTGCTGGGACACCTGGCGCTGAAGCGCGCGAAGTCCCGGCCGGACCAGCCGCGGACCTTGGCGATCGCCGGCACCATCCTCGGATACCTGGGGCTCGCGGTGACCATCGGCGCGATCGCCGCCTACATGACGACGTTCGGTCCGGGGTTGGATCGTGCCACCGCCGACGCACAGGCTCAGGCCGACGTCACGGCGATCGGCAACGCGGTCGCGACGGCGCTCGAGTCCGATCCGGTCCTCCCCGACATCGCCGTGGGCGACGAGTCGTACACGGTCGGCGGCGACGAGATCTCCGCGCTGCTCGCCGGCGAGCGCGAGGTCGAGCTCTCCGGCACCTCGCGGACCGACTGGTGCGTCCAGCTCGGATACGAGGGCGGGGAGATCGCGACCGTGGCCTACGTCGGCGCCGACGGATTCCATGAGGGCGCGTGTGACTGATGTCACAAAGGCGGGGTTTTGTATGACAAGCAGGTAAATTTCATCCCATAAGTGCTGGTCTCAGGCACGAGAATGCGGGAGTATGTCAGCGCGGCTACAGTCCGGTGGCCGCAGCAACCGGGGTCGATGGCAACTGCTCCGGAGCGTCGGAGGAAGGGCGTGTCCCCCACGTCGGAAATCCGGGGCTTTGTCGTCGACTCCAGATCAAGGGAGTCACCGATGAACAAGTGGAGCATCCTCCAGAACAGCACCGTGGCGCGCGTCGCCGCGAGCACCACCACCCTCGTCGCCGTCGCCGTCATCGCCGGCGCTGGAGTCAAGTGGAACTAAGTTCCATGCAGCGTGAAGGCGCCGACGAGATCTCAGCTTCGTCGGCGCCTTCACGCCTTGATCTCTTCCTTTTCGCTGTTTGGGCAGTGGGCCTGAGCGCCCTTGCGCTCGTCCTGATCCGGACCCCCTGGCTTGACGCGCTCGACAGTGCGGTGCTGCTTCCGACGCTCATGCTCGTCGGCGCGGCCATCCTCGGCGAGGCGAAGCCGATCGATACCTCGGTCGGGCCCGGTGAGACGCGCAGCCTCTCGATGTCCACGCCGTTCGTGCTGGCGCTCGTGGCCGTGTCGGGCGGCGTCGCGCTTGTAGCCCAGGTTGCGGCAAGCCTCACCGACGACATCGTCAACCGTCGCGATGTCAAGAAGTCCCTCTTCAACGTCGCGCAGTACTCGATCAGCGTCTTTGTCGCGCGAGTGGTCTACGCGCTTCTCGCCGGCGTGCCCCTGTTCGAGGGCCACGCGGTCGTCGGCACCGCGCAGATAGCGCCTCTGATGGTCGCGGGCATTGCCATGGTCACGGTCAATTGGGTCCTCGTGGCTGCCGTCGTCTCGATCGCCTCGAGTCAACCCTTCAGGTTGAGCTCCGGCGAGGACGTCCGTACCTTCATCTCGACGAATCTCATGCTGCTCCCGACCGGAGGCATCGCCGCCATGGTCGCGGATGACGGAGCGATCGCATTGGTGCTGCTCGCGGCTCCCGTCGTCGCGGCCCACATGTTCGCGGCTGCGTCGGCGAAGCACGCCCATGCCGTCGCGCATGATTCCCTCACTGGCCTCGGCAACCGCGGCGCGATGGAGAGCCGCGTGCGACATGCCCTGAAGGCCGCGCGCGAGGACGAGCTTCCCGGCCCCGGCCTCGTGCTGATCGACCTCGACCACTTCAAGGACATCAACGACACCCTTGGTCACTCGGTGGGCGACACGATCCTTCAGGAGGTCGCCCAGCGCCTGGTGGACGCCGCACCCGACTCCGTCGTGCATCGTCTGGGCGGCGACGAGTTCGCGGTCGTCATCGACGGCGACCTGCGCGCTGCCCAGCGCGCGGCCAACGGCCTGCTCGCCTCGCTCGATGAGCCCGTGCTCGTCGAGGGACTCGAGATCCTCGTGCGCGCGAGCGCCGGCATCGCGGTCGCGCCCGAGCACGGCCACACGAGCGAGCTGCTCATGAAGCACGCCGACATCGCGCTGTACCGCGCGAAGCGCGAGCGTGACGGCATCAGCGTCTTCGACTACCGCCACGACGTGAACTCGGTCGAGACGCTCCAGCTGCTCGCCGAGCTGCGCACGGCGCTCGAGCACGACCAGCTCCGGGTCGTCTACCAGCCTCAGGTGAACCTGCGCACCGGCCGGATGGTCGCGGTCGAGGCGCTCGTGCGCTGGGACCACCCCGCGCGCGCCAAGGTCGGCCCCGACAAGTTCATCCCCCTCGCGGAGAACTCGGGCCTGATCTTCCCCCTCACAGCGTTCGTGCTCGACACGTCCCTCGCGCAGATCGCCCAGTGGCGCAAGGTGCGTCACGACCTGCGTCTGTCGGTCAACCTCTCCGCGCGGCACCTGTCGGACCTGTCGCTGCCGCAGCAGATCTCGAACGCGCTCGACAAGCATGGGGTGCCGGCGTCGGCGCTCGTGCTCGAGATCACGGAGACGGGGATCCTCTCGGACGCCGTGCGCGCGGACGTGGTGATCCGCGCGATCCGCGCGATCGGCGTCGAGGTCGCGATCGACGACTACGGGACGGGCAACGCCTCGCTGAACTACCTCAAGAACCTCGAGGTGGACGAGCTCAAGGTCGACCGCACGTTCGTCGGGAACATCCACTCCGACCGCCACGACCACGCGATCGTCGCCTACACGGTCGAGCTCGCGCTCGACCTGGGGCTGCGGGTCGTCGCCGAGGGCATCGAGGACGAGCGCACCGCGGAGCTGCTGCGCGAGATGGGCGAGGTCATCGGCCAGGGTCACCACCTGGGCCGTCCCGTCCCGCCGCACGAGATCGTGCGACGCCTCGCGCTCGAGTCCGAGCGCACGTCCTGGTCGCCTCGCGAGAGCTGACAGTGGTCGTCCTCGTCTTCTCGATCCTCGCGGTGCTCTCGCCGCTCGTCGCTGGCCGCTGGCCCGCGGCCGTGGTGCTTCACCGGTGGCGCTGGGCGTGGCTCGTGTGGGGCTCCCTGCTGCTGCAGATCGCGCTGTTCTCGTTCGGCTTCGCCGAGCGGATCGCGCCCGCGCTGCACATCCTCACCTACGTGGCGGCGATCGTCTTCCTCTGGATGAACCGCGCCGTGAAGGGCGCCGTGATCGTCGCGGCCGGCGCGCTGTCCAACGGCGTCACGATCGCGCTCAACGGGGGAGTGCTGCCCGCGAGCGCGGCCGCCCAGGCCGCCGCCGGCATCGTCCCTGAGGAGGGTGCGGTCAACAGCGGCGTGCTCGCGGATCCGATCCTGCCGTGGCTCGGCGACGTGTTCGCGTGGCCCGAGCCCCTGCCGCTCGCCAACACGTTCTCCGTGGGCGACGTGCTGCTCGTGGTCGGAGTGGCGGTGGCCGCGTGGGCCGGGTCCCGTCGCATCGGGGCGCCGCTCGAGACGCCCGACACGTCGGTGGCCCCGGCCTCCTGACGCCTCGCCGCTACCTGCCCGAGAACGCCACCCCGTCGAGCATGACGAGCCGCTCCGGCTCGGCGAAGTCCGTGGTCGCGGTCATGCGCGCGGGCGGGGTGTCGCCGAAGAACTCGGAGAACACGTCCCACGCGGCATCGATCTCCTCGGTGTACTCGCGGATCCACAGGGTGAGCTGGACGACGTCGCTCATCTCGAGCCCCGCCGCCGCGAGCGTGTCGCGCAGCCCCGCGAGCGCGGTGCGGGTCTGGTCCGCGTAGCTCGACAGCGAGGCGTCGCCGCCGTGGTGGGAGATGAACGTGAAGCCGCCCGCGGTGACGAGGGGCGCATACGACGGATCGCTGGGATCGATGGCGTGTCGCGTGATCATGCCACGAGGCTACGCGGCTGCCTGACCTCGGCGTCTCGGCGCAGGCGTAGGCTCGAAGGTGACGGAGTCGAGCAGCATCACCGCTGTCCGACGGCCGGCGTGAACGGAGCGCTGAGATGCCGAAGGACGTCTGGGGTCCGCTCGTCGATCACTACGACGAGTGGCACAGCTACATGGCCGGGGCAGACCTTGTCGGGGCGGTGTCCAGGGCCGTCGCCGGCGCGGTGCCGCGCGGCTATGTGGTCGAGCTCGGGTGCGGCACTGGCATCTACACCAGGGGGATCGCGCGGAGCTGCGACCGCGTGCTCGCGCTCGACGCCTCCGGCCCGATGGTCGAGCAGGCTCGTGTCGAGCTCGCCCACCTCGCCAACGTCGAGGTCCGCGAGGCCGACGCCTATGCGACCGGCCTGCCCGACGGGGAGGCCGACGGAGTCGTCGCGGTGAACCTGCTCCACATCGTGCCGGACCCGGAGCTCGTGGTCAGGGAGATGCGGCGGATCGTGAGGCCGGGAGGCTCGGTCGTGATCGCCGACGCGACCGTCACCGGGCTCTCGGCCGCGCGCGTGCTCGAGAGCGTCTGGCGGACCGTGCGACGTCCCGAGGGCTTCAAGACCTACCGGAGAGGCCAGCACGACATCTCCCAGACGACGCTCGAGAGCCTCGTGCACGAGGCGGGCTTCGAGTCCGTGGCCGGGGACGAGATCGACGGCAAGGTCATGAACTCGGCCTTCATCCGGGCGACGGCGCCCGCGGTCTCACCCATCGTCGACGCGTAGCTGGGGCGCGAGCGAGCCCGCCCTGGACATCATCCGCGGGGGGGCCCGATCGAGCCGTCAGTCCAGGTCGTCGTGGATGTCGTAGTGGTCCTCGTGGACGGCGTGGCGGTGGCCGTCGTGCAGGTAGTCCATGTGGTCGACGTGCCAGATCGCCTCGTGACCGCACTCGGCCCCATGCTCGTGCTCGGAGATGGCGTGGGCGACGGGGACATCGCCGTGGTCGTCGTAGTGGTCCTCGTGCGCGGCATGGAGGTGGCCGTCGTGCAGGTAGTCGACGTGGTCCGCGTGGCGGATCGCGACGTGGCCGCAGTCCGGTCCGTGCTGGTGCTCGGCGAGGGAGTGGGTCTTCAGGTCAGTCGACATCGGTATGCCTTTCCGTGAGAGGGGTCGCCCGTGGGCGCCGAACGCCGACCCCCAGCCCGCCGGGTTCCCCTCAAGCCGAACACAGCCTGCGGGACCGGGCAACCGGAGCGGCGGCCCGAGCGTCGGCACCCTTTCCTTGTCACACCCTCGCCCTAGGGTGAGCGTGTGAGCACCTCGCAGAAGGGAGCGGACCCGGCGGCGCCGAGAGTCGCGCGCTGGACTCCGTGGCGCGTCGTCGTCATGCTCGGGGTCACGAGCCTCGCCGCCGACATGGTCTACGAGGGCGCCCGGTCGATCTACGGGCCGCTGCTCGCGAGCCTCGGCGCCACCGCGGTGGTCGTGGGTGTCGTCACCGGCGCCGGCGAGGCGATCGCGCTCGTGCTGCGACTCGTGTCCGGCCCGCTCACCGACCGCACCGGCCGCTATTGGGCGGTGACCATCGTCGGCTACGGGCTCACCGCCGTGTCGGTACCGCTGCTCGCCTTCACGCCGTTCCTTGGTGCGGCTGGCCTCGCGGTCGCGGCCGCGCTCATCCTGCTCGAACGGACGGGCAAGGCGATCCGCAGCCCCGCCAAGTCGGCGCTGCTCGCCGACGCGGCGACCCAGGTCGGCACGGGTCGCGGCTTCGGCGTCCACAAGGCGCTCGACCAGACAGGCGCCTTCCTCGGCCCGCTCCTCGTCGCCGCCGTCGTCGGGTTCACCGGGATGCTGTGGGTCGGGCCCGCCGCGCTCGCGGTCCCGGGCGTCGTCGCGATGATCGTGCTGTTCGCGACCCGCGCCCACACGCCCGAGCCGGCCCATGCGCGCGAGGCGACGACAGCGTCGTCCCCCGAGGACCCGGCCACCGCATCGTCCGCGGCCCCGGCGACCCGCGCATCGTCCCTGCCCGGGCAGGGCTGGATCGCGCGAGCGCTGGGCGCCGGGCTGCCGCGCGCGTTCTTCTGGTACGCCGCCGCGGCCGGGCTCATGACGGGAGGGCTCGTGACGTTCGGGCTCATCGGCTACCACCTGGTGGTCGCGGGGCTCGCGTCCGATGCCGCGGTTCCCGTGATCTACGCGTTCGGCATGCTGGCCGAGGCGCTTGCGGCGCTCGCGATCGGATGGTCCTACGACCGGATCGGGCCGCGCGTGCTGTTCGCAGTGCCGGTGCTGGTCGCGATCGTCCCGGCGGTCGCGATGAGCGGAACCCTGACGGTCGCCGTCGCGGGCGTCCTGGTCTGGGGATTCGCGTTCGGGTTGCAGGACTCGACGATCAAGGCGCTCGTCGCCGACATCGTCGAGGCGCCGCGGCGCGCAACCGCTTACGGCGTGTTCGCCGCGGTGCAGGGCGTGATGGCGATCGGCGGCGGACTCATGGCCGGATGGCTGTACGACGTGTCCGTGACGTGGCTCGCGATCGTCGTCGCGTGCACCCAGGCGGTCGCCGCGGTGGTCCTCGCGATCGCCTTCAGGACGATGCGGGGGTCCAGGGACGATGCGCCGCACGGCGCGATTCCCGCCTAGGCTGGCCCGGAACGGCCGGACGCGTCCGGCGCACCGACCCGTGCATCACCCCGAACGCAAGGAGCGACCATGTCCCTGCCTACTCTCACCCGCGACGCGAGCGGCAACCCCTCCGTCGACTTCACCGGCGCCGAGATGCCCGAGGGCCTCGTCGTCGAGGTGCTCACGAAGGGCGAGGGCCCTGCCGTCGTCGAGGGCCAGCACATCACCGTCCACTACAGCGGCTGGCTGTGGGACGGCGCGAAGTTCGACTCGTCGTGGGACCGCGGCGAGTCCATCTCGTTCCCGATCGCGTACGGCGCGCTCATCGACGGCTGGGTCGACGGCATCGTCGGACAGCCTGTGGGCTCGCAGCTGCTGCTCGTCGTCCCGCCGGAGTCCGGCTACGGCTTCCGTCCGATGGGTCCGATCCCCGCGGGCTCCACGCTCGTCTTCGCGGTCGACGTCCTCGAGGCCAAGTAGCGGCGCGACGCCTCGTAAACGACGAAAGGCCCCTCGTCAGAGGGGCCTTTCCGTTGGAGCGGGTGACGGGAATCGAACCCGCGCTATCAGCTTGGGAATCATCCTTGGGCCCTATCCGCGCATCCCGGTTACCAGGGGCCATCCACTGATTACCTGCGGTAATGGTAGCAGGACGTGCCGCACGAGGCGGCGTGAGAATGCATTGTCAGGCGTTCGTTGTTCCACGTTGTTCCACGAATGTGGCCATCGGCCGCACCCTCGGCGTGACCATCGGAGTCCGCTTAGGTGTCGCCGCGGTTGTTTCGGCCGTTCAGCGAGCGCTTATCCAAATGAGTCTCTTGAACGATCGGCACAGTCCCATCTGGGGGCGACGGTCTCGTGCGGGGGCGTGGGCCATCTAGCCTGCGGTGCCGGTCGGAGCACCCAGTCGCGTTGTAGTGGATCGAGCGTTGGAGTTGACGTTCGGGCGCGTGCATTGTTGCGATGCGTTGGCGGAGCAGAGTTCGGATCTGGGTGCACGCGAGCGTCGGCGAGGCCGCTCACTTTCAGTTGAGCGCGGGCCTGGACTTGGATCTACAGTTGACGTATCCACACTACGAGGGGGTAGGGGAATATGAGGTTCGCAGACGACGTCGTTGACGAATACGGTGATGACCTCGCGATGCAATTCGATACCCCGAGCAGTGGAGCTCAGATCGATGTTGCTCGAAACGGCATAGCGCTATTCACGCTTACGGTGGTCGAAGCCGATGGTGGCGAAGTCGCCACATTGACCTTCCACTCGGAAGGCGGCTCGGAGTCCGGAGAGACGGTAATTGTTAGCCAGCGGTCGCTTGGGGTCAACCGAGTCACGATCGATGGCGGCGATATTGAGCTGCCCGGTCACCGCTCTGTTTCGATCGACGAGGCCAGTCGCGCAGATCGTTGGGTCGCGCTCGCGGAGGCTGCGCATCCCGCCCAGATTCCGGATCCTGGTGGTGGAACACCACGTTGGGAGCCTGGAGGTGGCATAAGTCGTTGCATGGCCAAGTGCATGGTGAAGGCTGCCGCAGCGGTAGCGGCGTGTGCCCGACTTGGCCCGGCCGCTGGAGCCCTCTGCTCGGCTGCCGCGTTGATTGAGATTCACGACTGCCCAGACAACTGTGACTAGCACTACGCACTTGTATGTTTACGGACGCTGTTGACGGCGCCGCACTGGCTGACCGGGTCTGCTGCGCGCGGGCGGGCGGCAAGGCGTGTTGGTGGCTCGCGCTTCCTCAAGGGTGGAGTCGCAGGGGCAATCGGCCTGAGGAATGAATGCAGCGTACCTGGGACTGCGGTGACCACCCCGCTCGACACTGCAATCCTTCGGTGATGCTGCGCGTAACTGATTCGACGACTCGTTCCCTTCCGTGGGTGCCGAGCGCGAGCCGCGCTATGCCTCCTGCTACGGCGGACTGTGGCGGTTCCCGCTCATCTTCAGCGCGCTCTCCCGCCGCTCCTTTTTGGAGGCGCCAGCGAACCGCAACCTGAGGTCGTCGGCCACTCCCATCAAGTAATACCTCAAGGGCTCGGCTCCGACTGCCAGCAGGAAAAGGACGACGGCCGTGAGGAGGTCGTGCGTCCACAAGTAGAGGAACCCCGCTGTGCCGAGGCTCCGAGGCGTCGTACTGTGGAAAAACTTCATGGCGACATATACCGAGGCGATATTCTGACCGTCGGTGCGCTTAGAGGCGCCCATGAAGTGCGTTTGGGGTGGATTCCCCCGCGGTATCTTCCTTTCTAAATTCCCATGCCTGCACTCACAAAGTGGTGATCACAGGCGCCTATTCAGCGCACCCATAGACCGCGAAAGCGGTCTATTTGGGTTGATACGTTCTCCATTCGTGTCACCTCCTTTCGCGTTGAATCGAGTGCCTCCGCCCAAGGTGGAGACACGGCCCGTAGCGACGGACCACGAGTGAACATCGCGCTTGCGGTGTCCCTCGTGCAGCAAGTATGGCAGTAGGTGATGTACAATCACGCGCCTTTTCGCCACGGGCGGAACGTCGTGCCTGGCACCTGTATGCGATGCGAGATGCGGTCTTCTGCTGGTCTACTCGTGGCCGTTGGTCGCCCGGGTCCGGTCGGATGTTCTGCAGCTCAACCGCCCTCAGTTCTCGCGAGGTTGTCCAACGCACTTGCGATCTGAGCGTCGCGGTCTTGAGATGCGTGTTGGTAGAGGTGGGCTGCGCGGGTGCTGGTGTGGCCAATGCGGGCCATGAGTTCGGCGGGGGTTGCTCCGGCTTGAGCCGCGAGGGTCGCCCCGGTGTGGCGCAAGTGATGCCACGTGATGTCAGGGCGGGCGATGTTCGTTCGGGCGGTTCGCATGGCGTAGGAGCGGGTCGCGGAGGTCACAGGTAGCTCGGTAGTGGTGGTGAACACGAGTGCGTCGGGGCTGGGGTCGGTGTGGCGCGCCAGGTGCTCGGTGAGCGCGTCGGTGACGATGGCGGGTAGGGCGACTGTGCGTCGTCCTGCGGTGGTCTTGGGCGGTCCGAACGCGACCGGCTGGCCCGCAAGCTCTACGAGAGTCTGACGGACGTTCATTCGGCCATGGGTGAGCTCGAGGTCGCGGCGTCTGAGAGCGAATACTTCGCCGGGCCGTAGGCCCGACCAGGCGGCAACGAGTACGGCGGCGCGGTATTGCTCGGGCATCGCGGCGGCCAGGCGGGTGACCTCGTCAGGGGTCAGCGGTAGGCGTTCGGGGTGGGTCACGTGGCCGGCTCCGGGAATGCGTGCGGGGTTAGCGGTCAGCAGTTCGTCGTCCGTGGCGGTGGTCAGGATTGCGTGCAGGAGCCGGTAGGCCTGCGCGGCGATGGTGCGGCCCGCGTTGGGCCGGGAAGGGATCACCCGGGAGGGACGGGGCGCACCAGCGGCCTTCCACGCGGTCACGATCGCGGGGGAGAGCCGTCCGGTCTGTGCGACGTTCAGGCCTGCGGCGTGTGCCCATGCTCGAGCAGGGTGAGAGCGTCGGGTCTCGGTGACGCCCCGCGCCGTCGCGGAGGCACGAGCGGTTGTTGTGACGGCGGCGTGCCACTCCCGAATCAGTGCTGGGGTGAGGGCCCGCAGGGGCAGGTGGCCGAGGCATATCGCGTGACGGCCTTCGCCAGCGGGTGCGAGTACCCATCGGTCGGCGAGGCGTCGGTAGAGGTCGAGGGTGCGGGGTCTGAGCTGCGGGGTGCGTTGGCGCAGCCACGCGCTCGTGTAGTCGGCCAGGGTGATATCTGCGGCCTCGGGTGCGGTCCACGTGCCCCGAAGTAGCTCGGCGTGGATCAGGGTTAGCCACCGGTCGGCCTCGCCCTTGGTGGCGAACGTGCGCGGGGCCGACCTGGACTTGCCGTCGGGGCCGGTGTAGCGGGCACGCCACCGTCGTGACGGCAACTGCTCCACCGCGCCAAAGCTCCGGCGCCGCGCGCGCCGCGTCGGCCCGCTCACCTGGTCACCTCAGCCGCGTGAGGGCCGCGCGAACCACCCCGGATCGCGGGTGAACGCAACCCATCCCCGTGTAATCCAACAACTGTTGGATATTTGGGGACCTTCTGTGCGAAAGGCAGGAGGGAGCGGGGCTGCCTGGGCAGTACAGAAAAATCGGACGTTGCATCGCAGGTCGTCACTGTTCAGTCCCGTCGGTCGCCGTTTCAGGGTCGACAATTCCGGGTGCTGAAGGATCGATTCGGCGGAGCATCGCGCTGATGAACGACGCGTCGGGTCGCGTAGGATCGCGGTCGTTGTCGTAGACCGCGTGCGGCACGTTGTTGTCGTAGAAGCTCATCGTGCGTTCCCGCCGTTCGGCGCGCAGGACATCGGTGACGGACACGCTTTTCCGACTCGCACGACCCTTCGTCCGGGCCCGTAGTTCGGTGACCACAGGGGAAGGTGTGCCGCGCTGGCGTTGAGCTGAGCGCGACCGTCGCGCGCTCCTGGCCTCGCGCGGAAGGTGACAGTAAGTAGTTCTTTCATCAATGTTCATGTCTTTCTCATATGGGGCTACCTGGCGGGTACGCAGAGGGGATACGGCACGGGTACGCAGAGGGGCTACGTACGGTGACGTGCATGGCGTTGTAGGGACGGGTCCCAGGGGATACGTCACGTGGCCCCTGGGACCCGCACCTTCAGCTGGTGCTCCAGGGGTCGGGCCGGATGCGGTATGACGCGTTGTTGCCATAGCGGGCACCCCGCACCAGTGCCACAGCGCCGCGTTCGATGAGCTCGTGCATCACCTTGCGGACGCTCCGCAGGTTCTGAGGCGTCGGCTCCGTGTTCGCTTTCGTGTAGCCGCACGCCTTGGCGATGGCTGCGTGGCCCCCGAAGTAGAGGCCGGGAGGCTCGCCTCGGTCTCCGGTTGTGTCGAGCGCCCGGTGTGCCATGAACAGCAGCACGCGGGCCTGCGCGTTGGTGAGATACGGGGCCCAATTGGCGAACACAGCGCCTACGAGTCGGTGGCCCATTACAGGTCCTGCGCTCGGCGGCTCTTGAGCCACTTGGTGCGTGCTTCCTGCTCCTTGGCAGGCTCGGATATGGCCAACTCCGCGAGAGAGATGCAATCTGCCGCCCTGCATTCGGGGCAAGCGATCATTGGTCCGGACCCGTCGGCTCGCTCGATGATGACGGCTGGTGAGTGATGAATGCAGTCGAGTTCGTAGATGAAACAGAGCCAGCGAGCCTCAAGGCCCCGCACGTGTTCCTTGCCCGGCGGTACCGACGCGATGACACGGTCGGATTGGTGCCGGTGCGGGATCAGGCGTAGCGGGTGAGGCGTGGACACCGTGACGACACGAAATGGAACCGTGGTTCCATCGGCGAAGGTGTGCGAGCGGCGAGGTCCTGTTGACGAGGCGGAAGCAGACACGACTGTCCCTAGCCCTTGTGGCCCGCGAGCGGGCCGCTGGTCGCGGTCGTGGTCGATCGCTCGATGTACGCCGCGAGGGCGGCGCTAGAGACGAGCACCTTCCGTCCAAGGCGAACAACGGGCAGGCGCCCGTCTGCAATCCAGCGACCGAGCGTGTCGACGTGGACGCGCGCGATCACCGCTGCTTCGTCGCGGGTCAGCAGCACTGACCCGGAGCGGGCTTCGGGAAGGTTGGGCGTGCGGGCGAAGGCGGGAGCCTTGCTCATAATTGGCGTTCCTGACTCGGCTGTCAGGTGTGAGGGGCGCGCGGCAAGGCGCGCGGGCGCGCTAGCGCCTCAGGTGCTTCGGAGAGGGATCGCTTCTAGCGCGTGACAGCCGAAACCATGCCGACGCGGCCCTGCCCGAAGGCGGGGGCCGGAGGCGCTGCGGCGAGCACGACAGTGCTGGCGACGCGGTCCACGAGCCGTTCGGGCACGTGCTCTCGGCGAGTCTGCTGCGCTACCCATTCGCGAGTTTGCTCGCGTCGAGAGACGTGCTCTGCCAAGGCGTCAAGGAGCGCGCGCACCGGTCGCTCAATACGGAAATCGCCACCTTGTGCCGCCAGGTAGTGAATGCGGGCTGCCGCTCCGCTCCGTGTGGACGAATCAGCCGCGCCCGCCATCACCAGACCACGCAGGCGCTGGGCGGCGAGACGGTTGGCTCGATTGATGGCGGAGAATGCGATGAGCTTCTCGCGAGTGCCGGGCTTGTCTAGTACTTTCGCCCACGCCCGGTTCCACGCGCGCACCTGCTTGGCTAGCGGCTCGATCCAATGGTGAATCGCTGCGACCTGAGTATGTCCGGGGTCGCCAGCAGCGCCGCTCTGAGGCGGCTCGTCACGCTCTGGCTCGGTTCCCGGTTGCACACATTCAGTACTACATCCAGGAGTGGCGCTTATCAAAGCTGCAACACGCCGAGACTGTGGATTTGTCCAGTCCTGAGTCGTTGCCTTGGGCCAGCGACGGCAGCCGGCGGCCGGGCGGTTGCCGTCCGGGAGCTCTGCCGAAGAAATGGAACGGGTGCCCGCGACTTCACCCGAGGGGGTCGAGCCAGACAAGGTCGTCGGCCTGGCGTGTCGCGTGCGCGTCAGGCCGTCTGGGGTCGAACTACTTGTTCTTGTCCTGCTCGATTCGGCTGCGAATACTCTCGGGAACCTTCGCATAGAGGTTCGCGACCTTCGTGGGCTTTGCGATCAGCTCTTCTACGAGCTCATTGATGGATTCGAAGATCATGTCTACAACCTCCGTCTCGTCCGGATCGAGGACGAAGACCATCAGATCATCGGGCATGTCTTTGACGTGAAGTGAGCTGTTGCCGGCTACGCGGATGACTGTGAGCATTTGCGCGAGCGGTTCGGGAATCTTGTCGCTGATTCGCTCGATCCTCATCTCGAGATTCGCATTGCCCGGCGCGTCGGCGTCGAGTGTGCGTAGAAGCCTCTCAAGCGAAGCCCTGGCGAGCGCGGTACCTGCTCTGCGCGAGATGCCGAGCACCTCGCGCGCTTCCTCGTAGAGATCCTTCGCTTCCCCGGGCATCTGTGGGTGGGGAACAGAGACAATTCCGGCCGCAGGGTAGACAAGTCGCTCCTCGCGCCAGGTGGACCACTCTTTGCATTGCGCGCACCGAGACGCGGACCAGCAGCCGCTGACCAAACGTGAGTCGTCATAGTCGCCCAGTCCACCGCTCAGGCGGACTTGAAGGCTCTGCCATGTCTGGTGGGCAAATGCCCCGCAACGGGGGCAGTCGAACGCCGACTTCCCCTGACCGGGCGTGTTGTTGGTGGGGAGCCCCTCGTCGGGTTCCGGCACGGGGCTCATACTCATGATCATGAGCTGACATTATCGATTTCGCTAGCGTCGTCGCTAGGTCTGCTGTGTTGATGAAGGCCGAACGTCGTTGACCCAACCTTCGTCTGGGTTTGGCACTTCCGGGAGATTGCCTGGGAGAAATGTCGACGATCGGGTGGTCCAACCGCTCTCGGAGGGATCGACATTCCGATGCCGGTTCACCACTTGTCTAGGGTCAGCGCCTTCGGTATTGAGCGACCCAATGCGAGATTGGGCCCGCCTCCGAGGAGCCGGGCCCAATCCATTCGCAACTGACTAGTTTCCCGAACCTGGTGGCACCGGGTCCGACTTGCAGAGTGCCATGGGCGAGGTCATGACGACAAACGCTTTGCCATATGTGACGGTGTCGGCGTCTGGACCGTCGTAAGTGAATGTGACGTCGTAGGCGTTCTTAATGGAGACCCTGAACGACTTCATCCGGTTCGCGACCTTCATGTACCCCGAGTCGTAGATCGTCTCGCCGTCGGCTGCAACGGTCACGCTGCCGGTGACGTTTGAGGGGGTCTCGTCACTGATCCCAACCTTGGCCTTCACCGCGACGCACTTGTATGCAACCTTGTGGGTGACCTCGCCGGAGTAGTGGGCGGTGCCTGCGAGGTAGCCGGCCCACGCCGACCTGGACCCGAACCCGTACTCCGTGCCGTCGACAGTGGTATTCGCATAGGTGCCGAATGTCTCCGAGGTGCCGCCCCACTCATCGATGAGGTTGAACCACTTCCACACGCGCACGCGCTTCTTCGCCGAGACCGACTTCTGAAGCTTGGTGCTGCCCTTGTAGATGACGCGATAGTTCTTGAGGCCAACGCCGGTGGTCTTGAACTTCAGCGTGAACTTCCCCGTGGAGCTCACCCGCGCTCTATACCTATTTGCGGTCTTCCATGTGCTGCCGGACTTGACCTGCAAGTAGACGTACTTGCCCTTGATGTTCTTAGACGCGGTGCCCTTGATGACGGCGGTTGTTCCTGCGATGAAGTAGGTGTCGTCTGCAGGGTGCGTAATGCTCTTGATCGTGACCGACGTCGTCGCCTTCGTCGTCGCTGATGCATTCCCGGATGAGGCAACGAGGCCAGCGAATGCGAGTGCAAATGCCAGGGCGGCTGCAACGAGCAGGCGTCCTGGATGTGTGGTGGCGGATGGACGGTTCATGCTTTTCCCCTCAGAAGTTGTAGGGGTCAAACTACGGGTGTCAAGAAGTGCTCACACGTGACCAATGACACAGAGTGACGCATCTCACGTAGGCGAATCGCCCATGTCAGAATCAACCGGACGCGAGGGATTGCCGCGCTGATGGGCTACATCTCATTCGGGCTACCGACGGGCGGGCTGGGAAGGGTGCTACTGCGCCTGGAGGTTGTTCACCGGGACGATGCGAAGCATTCCGACGTTGGGACGGTGCGATCGACGGACTCGCGATGCAGGCCGTCCGGTCACCAGTGATTGCGCCTACTCCATCTAGTTTCGAGTGTGTTGAAGCGCGGCGCCTTGGCGAGTGTGGTCGTATCGGCGGGAGGCCACGACGGGGCGACAACAAAAGGTCGCAATGCAAAGCGAACCGCCGCTGGGTGATGCCAAAGGTCTGGGCAGGAGGCGGCTCCAATGAGGCGAACGATCTCGTCGCGGCCAACTAGCCCGGATACGGCGTTGTAGCAGCCGCGCAAGTGTGCGATGCCCTCTGCGCGTACGTCGGCGATACCCATGGGAATTCGACCCGTTCGAGACCTCGGGTAGCAGATTGTGCTGTACGTTGTGGCGCCCGACCTCGGCGAAGGTGTCGCAGGCAGTGTGCTGACAGCTTCGGCTACGACGCTGCACCAGACGTGACCATCCACGACGTTGTGCGAGTCGAGATCACCTCCGACGATGCGGAATGCCCCCTCGGTCACGTCGTGTACGAAGTCCGCACGCGCTGCGCGATCTGCGCTCGACAGTGTGATGCTCACTTGTGCGACTTGAACAAAGGCTGCGTGTAGCGCCTCGTCGACGAGGAGGCGTTCGACCCAGCTCGCGCCGCGTCCGGACTCAAGGTTCAGTCCTGCCGCGTTAGGAATCGGGCGGCGTGTTGGTGTGGCGAAGTCTCGCTCGCTGGTGTGGAAGCCGCCGTAGACATCCTCAATGTCAGCCAGGAACTGACTCAGTCCGTTCGCGCCGCTCGTCGTTACCGACACGCAACGCTTGACCAGGTCGTACTGGTGTCCGGCGCCACGGCAGTAGCAGTTGCAGGCCGAGAGCCGTGCCTGTTCGCACGCTGCGTTGTGTTGCTCGAAGTAGTGCTCCTTGGACACGCGTCCCCCTCAGTCAAGAGCCATTTGCGAAATTAACAGGTAGTTATCAACAATGCAATCGCCCTCAGGCGGCTGTCGGGGAGATACCTCCATCGGTGCAATCGCATCGGATCGGTCCAGAAGGTGGTGTCGGACGGGTGGGTCGCGCTACCGCTGCGGGCGAGTCCTGGGGACAGGCGACTGTTCTCGCGGACTTCGGTCCTGCTTCGGACCTCAATGAGCGACGCCCATTGGTTTCGCGCAGGTGCACCAAGCCTTCGCGCGCGGCGGTCGCGATCGGAGCTAACCTCGGTACTCACGGGAAGGTTCTCAGCCTTGGGAGACGTGATGTCATTTGGGAGGCGCGTGCCAGCGCTGCGGGTCGATGACTTGCCGGACGGCTTCACCAAGGCTGCCCTCGCCCGTCGCGAGTCGCCTCAGATTGTCTATTCATTCTCAACGGACCCAGAGCGGGAGCAGTCCCTGGAATCGTGGGGCGACCTGAGCGCAATCATCGGATCGATCGGGTGCCAGGCCGAGAGGGCTAGTGTCCGGCTCCATTGGTCGGCCGGTGGCCGTCGGCTCGCGGCGGATGTGCTTGGCTCGGCTCCACTTGATCGGCTGATCGTGCGCTGGGAGGACTCCGCGCTGGAGGAGGGACTCACGGCGCGACCGTGGTACGTCACGTACGCGGAGCCTGCCCGCCGACTGGCGAAGGTGCCGATCGGCAAGGTGCCTCATGACTTCGACTCGTTGGCCGATGAACAGGTTGACGCGCTTGAAGGGCTCGACTTCGCGTGGGTACCTGAGGAAGCGGTGCTTTCCGAGGCGGCCGCCGTTGCCGCCCTCGAAACGTTCTTCGCTTCGGGCGGTGCTGAGGAGAGCGGGATGCTCGTAAGGGAGAAGAAATGACCGCCATCAACGGCGATCCGATCATCCATCACCGGGTCGAGGTCGACGGCGAGGTCATCGACTTTGCTATCGAGGCCGCGCCAGTCGATGAGCACCTTGAGGAACTTCATGATCTCGATTCCCTCATTAGGGGCCTGGACGCACGGATCGAGGACCTCGACGGTCGAATCGATCCCCTGACGAACCACTCTGACCGACTTGACGTCGCTGTTGCCGTGTCGAGCGGAGTCCTCGCCGGAGCCGTCGACTCTTTATGGGTGGGCGAGTTCAGTCTCATGGACGCCCGCCTATGGGGTGAGCAGCATGTGAACAAGTTCGTTATGGAGGTTGCGCGCCGCAATGGCTATGAAGGCTCCAGCATGGCGGGGGCTGTGCGGAGACTCGAGAAGGTCTTTCCGTTCGCTGGAGACGATGCCACCAAGGTCTTCGGTGGCGGTCGGCTTCACCACTTGCGGGACCTCACGCACCACCCCTCGCCGGTTGGCCTCATAGCCTCGCTCGTGCTCCAGTTCACCGGACAAGCCTGGGGCGTCACGTTCGGCCAATTGTCTCCGGTGGATCTCGCGGGCAACCCGCACATCGGCGCGAATGCGTACCAGAAGCTTCTGTCTGGCACGGTGGGATGGCTCGGTCACCTGATCAGCGACGTCGCTGGCTCGAGTGCGAACGCCGGTGCAGGAACAGGTCTCCCGGGGCCGTTGATGTCAACGATCTACTCGGCAGCGGCGCAGTGGCAGAAGCTGACTGGCGCAGAGGCCCCTGGCAGGCTCATGGAAGAACTTGAGAAGGCGTTCCGCGGGTCCGACCTTGCTGTTCCTTTCGACTTCCGAACTGAGCTGGGTCTCGTGAACCAGGTTGGTCGGCAGTCGCTCCCCGTGATCCTCAACGACGTCATCGTCAGAGCCTTCTACTTCGTGCGCCGGTTCATCGAGGCACGCTCCGCCGGGATGGGCTGGCGCGAGTCGATCATGGCTGCCAAGCCGTGGGGGAACCGGACCATCGCCCGCATGCTGACCATCTCGACGGCTACTTTCTCCGCTGTCGACCTGGCCGATGCAGCGGTTCGAGCGGCAGCGAAGTCCGGAGGCGAGCCAGCGACCTTTGCAGCCTTGCTCCTGCTGCGGGTGAACTACGTCGGAGCTGTGCGTACGACTGTCGCGCTTGCGATCGATGCGCGCAGGGGTGTCCAGCGTTCCCGCCTGGCCGATGAACGCGCGATCTGCATCAATGAGCGTTTGCGGCTCCTCAACACTCGGTCGTTCTACCTGATCGCAGGCACATGGACCGAAGCGGAAGGTGCCGAACAGGCGGTCACCCTAGCTGAGCAGGCGGCTGCACACGCCGCTTCCGAGTTCCGTGCGTCCTGGTTCGAGACCCTCGAAGCCGAGAAGCGTGTCTCGCCGCTGCTCGACGATGTCCGCGAGAACGACCCCGAGTTCACCCAGCTGCTGCTCGAGACCCTCCGAAGGGGAAGAAGTGACTGACGAACAGCCCCAAGATCCGGACGTTGTTGGCTCGAGTGATGACATCACGCGCAGGAGCAACGAGAGCATCCGTCAGATCGAGCGACTGGCAAAGCAGGTAGAGAAGTCCAAGAACCTGGCGCGCACCGCGAAGACTGAGGCCCTCGAAGCAGGGAAGGTCAAGACTGGATGGGGGCCGTTCGCCAACCGGGAATCGATCGACGAACTCCAGAAATCAGGCACAGCGCAAGCACGGGCGATCGGCGAATTGGCGGACACACAGACCCAGCTCTTCGAGCTCCAGCAGCGGCTAGCGCGAACCGTCACCGAGTACATGAAGCTCGCGCTCGCGAGCAAGGCGAGCGCGCAGTCTGTCTATCGGCAGCTTGAGGCCAAGCTCTCCGGAGCAGACAGCGCCACCTTGAGCGAACTCGCGAAGCAGGAGTTGCTCCTGGTGATGGATCAGGCGCGCCAGATGCTTGATCTGTCCGAACAGCAAGAACAGATCGAGTTCCGGCTCAACAGCGGCGAGCACAGGATCGCCGAGTTGATTCACTCCTCCAAACATCTTCAATCCCTCACCGACGCGGCAGCCGAGCGGCTCGATGATGCAGAAGCCCGCCTGGCCGAAGGAGCCGACGACCAGCGTGCGACCCGGGCGGTCCTCGACAAGCTTGCCTTGCACGTTGACGACGTGGCCCGTGAGCACGAGGTCTCCCTCAACGACGCCGTTGAGAGCCTCCGCGTAGAGCAGCATGCCGCCATCGACCGCTTGAGCGCGGGCTTGCGCCGTCAGGAGGAAGCGGCTACGCAAGCCCGGCAGGAGCTTGAGGGTCAGCTCGCAAGTCAGTTCGCGGATCTCGACGCTGCCGACTCGGCCAGCCAAGAAAGGGCCCAATCGCTGAGCGGCGAGGTCGTCGCTCTGCAACGGCGAAACCGGCTGCTCACCGCTGCGATCGTGGCGAGCTCTGCCGTCGGCATTGCTGGGCTGGTAGTAGCTCTCCTGACATGACGGAGCACTGAGCCACCAGGACGATCACGTGAACGAGCGGGGGCCCGGGCGCGACCCGTTTCTGTATGCAAGCTGAAGTGGACGAAGTGGGCTGACTCTCACGGGCAACGGACACCCTCACAACGGGGCGGACAAGAGGTGGAAGGATCGCGCGCTCCCGCCGCCGAGTCTCGGCCGACGTCAGGAAGTGAACTCGTACTTGATGTGCCATGCAAAGTGCTTCGCGCGACCGCGAGTCCACCCGACCGCCGAGCGCGTCAGATGGTCTTGCACGTACGCCAACTCGGTCCCGTTGAGGACAGAACTCACCCGAATGGCACCTTGAGGTTCCACGCCAACGAGGCCCTTGCCGAACAGCGCGTCGCAACCGAAAACGCAGTTGAGCATCGCGACGTTGTCGAAGTCCACGCGCTCGGCGTCCGTGCACTGTGAGCGGGGCTTGATGTGGGCAGCCACCAGGAATCTCTCGGAGAACGTCCTTCCGCACAGATCGCACACCCCCGTCGAACCTGGCAGGAGGTGCTTGCGGAGCGCGCCTTGCTCGAGGCGTCGCTGTGCAGTCTGCTCCGCGTCTGTCTCACCGACGAAGGGCCGCAGCTCCTCCTCGATGGTCTGCGCCTCGAGGTCCGCACGGCGTGGTTCAAGATCGGCGAGACTCGGGAGCTTGAAGACTGCCTCTACCTGCTCGGGAGACAGGACGTCGAAGCCTTGGGGAACATTTCTCGGGCTGTACGGAGTACCGTCCTTCTTGAGGGTCGCGGCGTTCAGCGTCGCGTAGTCGATGCTGATCCGCTTGACGTCCGCGATCGCGTACATCAGCTCCCACGCATGCCCGTTGTCGTCGACGCCCCACAGTTGCTCGGCGAGGGCGTGGTTGCGGAACTTGTGGGTGACGACTCCCGTGGCATATGCGTAGCCGGTCTTGGACGGCTTGCCTGTCCGCAGGTCCGTGATCTTGCCGGTGAAGATCACGCGGTCGCCGGCGTTAATGCGTCCCCAAGCGTGCGCGCTGTAGCCGTCGTTGCGGTCAGTGACGCCCCAGAAGGCCACGTTGCCGTCGATACTGTGCACCGCCTGCAGGACCTGAAGATCCTGGATCGTCAACTCGTTCCTGACATGCGGATCGCTCAGCCGCATTCCGGGCGTCATCGTCGCTGCGCCCGGTGGGAAGGGCGTGTTCTTGGGGTACAGGTCTCTGTGCCGTGGATCGACCGTGTGCACGAAGTGCGCCTTGGACGTCTCGCTGCTGGCTGGCTGGATCACAAGGTTGGTCATGGTCGCCTAGTACTCGTCGTACTTCTTCGCCGACCCACGGACCCGGTCGGCGGGGTACTTGTTCTCATTGAGAGCGGTCTTTGTCTCGACCGCCGTCGGGATGTCGATGTCCATCACCTGGGCAAGGCGAAGCAGATAGATCGCGACGTCGGCGACCTCCTCTTCGATCGCCTGCCGGCCAGCGGATTCCTGCAGTGCCTCGCGCACCTGCTCGTCTGTCTTCCATTGGAGCAGTTCTGCCAGCTCGCCGAGCTCGCCCATGAGCGCCAGCAGGAGGTTGCGAGGCGTATGGAACTGGTCCCAGTCGCGCTCGTCAGCGAACCGCGCAATGCGTTCCTGCATCTGAGAGATGTCCACGCTCGCATCCTATAGATCCGCACGGTACGACACATGTGTCGTACCGTGCGTCGAAACCGTGCTCAGAAATGCCTGCGATACGACACGGATGTCGCATCGCTGCTTCTCAGCCTCGGACGATGGTGTCGAGCGCGGCTGCGAGATACGCGTCGCGGGCTTGGCTCGCGTGCTGATAGAGGCTGGCGGCGCGGGTGCTGGTGTGGCCGATGCGGTGCATCAACTCGGCTTGGGTAGCGCCTGCTTGCGCTGCCAGGGTCGCGCCTGTGTGGCGCAGGTGGTGCCACGTGATGTCGGGTCGGCCGATCGCATTGCGGGCGGTTCGCATTGCTACCGAACGGGCTCCCGACCTCACCGGGCCTCCGGTCGAGGTGGTGAATACGAGGGCCTCGGGTCGGGAAGGGTGCGCCGTGAGGTGTTCGAAGAGGGCTTCTGTCACGAGACCCGGCAGGGCGACCTTCCGTCGTCCGGCAGCGGTCTTGGGTGGTCCGAAGGCGACAGGCTGGTCGGGGATCTCGATCATCGTGCGTCGCACAGTGAGCTGACCGGCATCGATGTCGATGTCGGCTCGGGTGAGGGCGAAGACTTCGCCGGGCCTCAGCCCCGACCATGCGGCCACGAGCACGGCCACCCGCAGGTGCTCGGGCATCGCTTCAGCGAGATCGGCGACCTCAGACGGCTTGAGAGGCATCCGCTCTTCGTGGGAGACGTGTCCGGCTCCGGGGATGCGGGCGGGATTGTTGGTGATCAGCTCGTCGTCAACGGCGGTGGTGAGGATCGCGTGAAGGAGCCGATAGGCCTGTGCAGTGACGGTGCGCCCCGCATCCGGCCGAGCAGAACGGACAAGACGCGGCTGCGGCGAGCCAGCCTGCTGCCAGGACGTGAGAACTGCAGGGGACAGGCGCCCCGTAGGTGCGACCGTCAGCCCCGCGCCGTGAGCCCACGCTCGCGCGGGATGGCCACCCCTTGTGCCCCGCGTTCCACGCGTCGACGCGGACGCGTGCGCGCTGGCGGTCACGGCGGCGAACCACTCGCGCACCAGGATCGGGCTGATCGTCCTGAGCGACAGCGCCGACAGATCGACTGCCGTTCGACCTTCCCCGACAGGAGTGAGGATCCACCGCTCGGCCAGACGCCGGTACAGATCGAGCGTTCGCGGACGCAGATGCGGGGCACGTTGGCGTAGCCACGCAGCGGTGTAGTCAGCAAGCGTGATGTCTGCGGCCTCGGGAGCCGTCCAGGTCCCGCGCAACAGCTCGGCATGCATCAACGTCAGCCACCGGTCGGCCTCGCCCTTGGTCGCGAACGTCGACGGAGCTGACCTCGACCTGCCATCCGGGCCGGTGTAGCGGGCGCGCCACCGCTTCGAGGGCAGCTGCTCGACTGCGCCGAAGCCGCGCCGAGCAGTGCTCTTGGCGCGGCTCATCGCACGATCCGAACAGGCGAGCCGGTCAGGTGAGGGGGAAAGGGGTGTCGGGAGTCCATCGAGGGCCTTCTTCCACGTTGTTCCACGATGGCCCGAACGAGGGAGAGGCAGGAGGTGGAGCGGGAGGATGAATCTCGCTATCTACCTGCGATGATGATTGGAGCGGGTGACGGGAATCGAACCCGCGCTATCAGCTTGGGAAGCTGAAGTTCTACCATTGAACTACACCCGCAGCGCCGTGATGGTCACACCATAGTAGTGGGCCCCGGCCGTCGGCCGCACCATCCGCGCGTGTTCAGAGCACCGTCGCGACGAGCGACCACTCCGTTGTGAACGTCTCGCCCGGCGCGAGCGCCCGCACGCCGAGCGCGTCGGCGTCCGCCACACCCTCGCCGAAGAGCCGGAGCGAGTCGTTCACATGCGAGACGGGCTCGACCGCGAAGAAAGGCTTGCCCTTGGGCGCGAAGAAGATGAGGTGGCTGAGCGACTCGTCGGCCTCCATGTCGAGCTGGAGCGCGCGCGGCCACGTGATCGTCGCGACCACGGGGTCGGTGCGTCCGGTGAGGCAGTCGTCTACCACGGTGTCGCCGAGCGCGTGCCGCGTGCGGAAGTCGGCGCGCTCGGGCAGCGCTCCCGCGGGGCCGGTGGGAAGCGAGTTCACGAGCTCGTAGGCGGAGTCGCAGCGGACCTGAAGCTCGACCTCGCCTCCGCGCGGCGCCTCCGACGTGCCGAGGCGGCGCTCGAAGTACGGGTGGTGGCCGAGCCCAGCGGGGAAGGTCTCGTCGGAGACGTTGGTGAGCGACATCGTCACGCGGAAGCGGTCGCCCTCGAGCGCGTAGGTGAACCGGGTGGTGAACGGCCACGGGAAGTTCGCGTCGGGAACGGTGCGCGAGTCGAGCGAGAGCGTCACGTGCGACGCGTCGGCCTCGGCCACCTCCCACGGGACGTAGCGGCCGACGCCGTGGCTTGCGGTCTCGCCCGCGCTCGTGACGCGCAGCGGGTGCTCCGTGCCGTCCCACAGGAGCGACGGTCCGCTGATGCGGTTGGACCACGGCACGAGGGGGAACGAGGCGGTGTCGCCGGCCCTCTCGGGGGAGTCGGGGGTGGGCCGCATCGCGTCGACCCACGTCTCGCCGAGACGCACCTGTCCGTAGGCGATCGAGCCGCCTAGGTCCGGGAGCAGGCCGACGCGCCAGGTGCCGTTGTCGAGGATGAGCATCGCGGTCATGGCTCCATTGTGGGACAGGATCGCCGGGACTCCGCGCGACCTGGGACCCACGGCGCGTCCGATTCCTCCCGAGTGCCCTGATTCGCGCGCGGAGTTCATCACACCAGGTAGACGGGAATGCGGGGGTCGGGCGCTCGCCGCGCTAGGGTTCCCTCACCCATGCCTCGAAGGGAGTCCAGGTGGACGACGTCGACACCATCGCCCCTGCCGTGCCGCGCCGTCGCGCGGCCGTCGCGGGCCTGGGCGCCGCCGCGGTCGCCGTGTGGGGATTCGTCGCCTGGCCGATCGTCTCGGCGTGGGTCGCGAACGCGCATGAGGTGCCCGACACGACGGCCGACGCCACGAGCGGAGCCTGCTTCGATCTTCCGGACGATGCGTCCGACCCGGGCGACTACGCGTCCCTCGTGGGCGTCACCTCGGTCGCGTGCGACGACGCGCACGACGGTCAGTACTACGCGACGGGCTCCTTGGCAGACGATGCGTCGGGTGCGATCGACCCCGACGGCGCCTACCCGGGCGTCGAGACGGTGCGCGATGCGGTCACCGCGACGTGCACGGCAGCGGACCTCGTGGAGACCCTCGACTCCGCCGCGTATGACATGGACGTCCAGGTGTACTTCCCGAGCGAGGAGAGCTGGGGCGAGGGCGACCGCGCCTGGGCGTGCGCCGTGGTCGACGCGGAGTCGCCCGTGACGGGCTCGGTGCTGGCCGGCTGACGCGCCGCGGGCTACGCGTTCGTCGTCTCGACGTCCTGGATGGGCTCCGCATCCCTGGGAGCGCCCCGACCGAAGCTGACGAACGGTCGCTGGGCCTGGAACTTGAGCACGACGTTTGAGTGCCGTGACGCCCACAGGCCCACGCCCGCGGACACGAGGAGCGCTGCGATCGCGCCGATGCCGATGGCCCAGCGCGGGCCGTACTGCTCGCCGACCCAGCCGATGATGGGCGAGCCGATCGGCGTGGTCCCGATGAAGATCATCATGTAGAGCGCCATGACCCTGCCGCGCATCGACGGCTCGGTTGTGAGCTGCACCGTCGTGTTGGCCGCGGTGATCATCGTCAGCGCCGCGAAGCCGACCGGGATGCCGGCGAGAGCGAACGTCCAGTAACTGGGCATGAGCGCGAGGAGGCTGTTCGCGACGCCGAAGCCGAAGGCGGCGACGACGACGAGCCGGAGGGTCGGGCGCTTGCGGCGCGCGGCGAGGAGCGCGCCGCCGAGCGAGCCGATCGCGAGGATAGAGCCGAGGATCCCGTAGTCCTCGGGGCCGCGGTCGAACGCGACGCGCGCCATCATCGCGGACGTCATCTGGAAGTTGAGGCCGAACGCCCCGACCACGCCGACGACCACGAGGATCGCGATGATGTCGGGTCTGCTGCGCACATATCTGACCCCCTCGAGCACCTGGCCCGGCTCTCGGGGCGCGCGCCGTTGACGCTCGAACTCGGCGACCCGCATGAGGAGCAGCGCGGCGATCGTCGCGAGGAACGTGAGGCCGTTGAGGACGAAGACCCATCCCGACCCGATCCACGCGATCAGCAGTCCGGCGAGGCCCGGCCCGATGAGCCGGGCGGCGTTGAAGGACGCGGAGTTGAGGCCGATCGCGTTGGGCAGCTGGCTCTGGGGGACCAGGTCGGAGACGAAGGCCATGCGCGCGGGGTTGTCGAACGCCGTGACGAAGCCGAGCCCGAGCGCGAACGCGTAGACCTGCCAGAGCTGCGCGTTCCCCGTGAGCACGATCACGCCGAGGCCGACGCCGAGCAGCGCGCCGCCCGTCTGGGTCGCGATGAGCAGCTTGCGGTGGTCGACCCGGTCAGCGACGACGCCGGTCCAGGGGCCGATCAGCAGGAAAGGGAGGAACTGGAGCGCGGTCGTGATGCCGACGGCGAGCCCCGAGTCGTCCGTGAGGTCGGTCAGCACCACCCAGTCCTGCGCGATGCGCTGCATCCAGGTGCCGATGTTCGACACCACCGCGCCCGCGAACCACAGGCGATAGTTGTAGATGCCGAGCGAGCTGAAGGTGCGATTCATTCCTGTGTTCTCAACGCGAGTCGGCCGCGGGTGATTCCTGGACCGCTCTCCAGGCTATCCATCGGACGGGGTGCCGCCGTCGTTAGGCTGGTGCCATGACTCGATCGGTGCTGATCCTGGGTGGAACCGCGTGGCTGGGGAGCGAGGTCGCCCGTCAGGCGGTCGCTCGCGGCTGGGACGTGACGTGCCTGGCACGAGGCCGCTCGGGCATCGTCCCGTCGGGCGCGACGCTCGTGGAGGCGGACCGCGCCCATGCGGGCGCGTACGACGCGCTCGCGGGTAGGAGGTTCGATGCGGCGGTCGAGGTGAGCTGGCAGCCGCGCTTCGTGCAGGAGGCGCTCGTGGCCCTGTCCGATGCGGTGGATCACTGGACGTACGTGTCGTCGGTGTCGGTCTACAGCGCCGACCGCCAGCCCAACACCGAGGCGTCGCCCCGCATGGAGGCGGTGCATCATGAGGTCGACGCGACCGAGCAGCACTATGCGCAGGCGAAGGTCGCGTGCGAGGACCTCACGACGGCGGCCAGGGACGATGCGCTGATCGCCAGGCCAGGGTTGGTCGCCGGCCCTGGGGATCCGACCGACCGGTTCGGGTACTGGCCCGCGCGTGCCGCTCTTGCGGGTGACGGCCCGCTGCTCGTGCCCTCCGCCGGCGCGCCCACCCAGGCGATCGACATGCGCGACCTCGTCGCGTGGATCCTCGACGCGGGCCAGGCCGACGTGACGGGGCCTGTCAACGCGGTGGGGGAGCAGGTGCCGTTCGCGCAGATGATCGAGACTGCGCGGACCGTCGCGGGGCATTCGGGCGACGAGCGCGGGGCGACGACGCCGTGGCTCGCCATGAGGCGCGTCGGGAGCTGGGCGGGTCCCATGTCGCTTCCCATGTGGGTGCCCGCCGGGGCCTTCCCGCCCATCGGCGCCCATGCCTCGGACCGCTACCTCGCGACGGGGGGCTCGTGGCGTCCGCTCGAGGAGACGATGCGCGACGTCCTCGCGTGGGAGCGCGGCCTCGGCCTGGACCGCCCGCGCAAGGCGGGCCTGAGCCGGGCGGACGAGCTCGACCTGATCGATCAGCTTCCCTGATGCTCGTCAGACGGTGAGCCGCGCGGGCTCCTCCGGCTCCGGATCGGCGTCGGGGAGGGACGATGCGGGCACGGACGATGCGTTGGTCGCCTTGGTGCGCCGGGCGACGACGATGTTCGCCACCGCGATGCCCGCGATCACGAGGCCCGCGCCGATGAGGGAGGGGACGTCCGGTACCTCGCCGAACGCGAGCCACCCGGTGAGCAGGCCGACGGGCGGCACGAGCAGCGAGAACGGCGCGACGGTCGAGGCCGGGTACTTGCCGAGGAGGGTGTTCCACACTCCGTAGCCGAAGAGCGTCGCGAGGATCGCGAGGTACGCGAGCGAGAAGGCGACGCCCCAGGTCGGATGCGTGAGCGCCGCGCCGATCTCGGTGGGTCCCTCGAAGGCGAGCGAGAGCAGGAACAGCGGGATCGGCGGCACGGCGGCCGACCACACCACCACGGACAGGCCGCCGACCGCGCCCAGGCTGCGGGTGAGCACGTTGGACGTCGCCCAGCAGGCCGCCGCGGCGATCGCGAGCACGAAGCCGACGACCGTCGCCGAGGCGCCCGCGTCGAGCCCGATGAGGACGATGCCCGCGACCGCGAGGCCGAGGCCCGCGATGCGTCGTCGGTTGAGCCGCTCGCCGAGGAAGGCCACGGCGAACAGGGTCGTGAAGACCACCTGGACCTGGAGGACCGTGGCCGCGAGGCCCGAGGGCATCCCGAGCGAGATCGCCACGAACAGGAAGCCGAACTGACCGACGCCCATCGCCATCCCGATCGGGATGAGCCGCCGCCACGGGATGCCGCGGCGGGGCACGAAAGGCGCCGCGAGGGCGAACACGACCACGAACCGCAGCGAGGCCAGCAGCAGAGGTGGCATGTCGGCCACGCCCAGGCGGATGACCGCGAAGTTCGCGCCCCACGCGATCGTCACGAGCACCGCGAGCAGCGTGTCGCGAGGCGTGAGGCGCGTGTGCATGTGGCTCCCATCTTCGGGTGCCAGCCTACGGACGCGCGAGCCGGCCACGGAAGACGCTCGTGGCACCTGGTGCGGATGTCGGAGGGGCGCGCGAGACTGTCCGCATGGTCTCCGTACCGCCGCCCGGCCTCCGCATCGTCCCCGCGTCCCAAGCCTCGCTCGAGCACCTCGAGCAGGTGTTCGGCGCGCCGGGGGATCAGGACGAGTGCCGCTGCCAGTGGCCACGGGTGTCCCGCGCCGAGTGGAAGGCGTCGTCGCAGGACGAGCGCGAGGCCGCGCTGCGCTCCCAGGCGGCCTGCGGGCAGGGCGAGGGCGCCCCGAGCTCGGGCCTGCTCGCCTACGTGGACGAGGCGCCGGCCGGGTGGGTCGCGGTCGAGCCTCGGAGCGTGTACCTGCGTCTTCGCGCTGCTCGTCTTCCCTGGCTCGGCCGCGACGAGGACAAGGACGACGACGCGATCTGGGCGGTTCCGTGCTTCGTGGTGCGCCCCGAGTTCCGGGGCAGGGGGCTCATGGGCGAGCTCGCAGCGGCGGCGGTCGCGCATGCGCGGGGGGAGGGCGCGGTCGCGGTCGAGGGGTATCCCGTGATCCCCGTTCCGGACGCCCGGACGCCCGTCGGGGACCTGTTCGTCGGCACGGTCGGAGCGTTCGAGCGTGCGGGCATGACGGAGGTCTCACGGCCGTCGCCGAGGCGCTCCGTCATGCGCATCGACCTGGCCCCGATGTCGGGCTGAACGTCCCGATGCCGCCCCTTGAGGGGGCCCTGAGGGAGTCTTTGCCTCCACAATTCCCGGACACTTTGTGTCGGAAGTAGCTCCATCCGTGCCACGATGAACCCGTGACGACTCTCTCCTCCCGCCTCGACACCGCCCTCGACACCGCGCTCGCGGCCGAGCGCATCGTCGGCGGGGTGGTCCTCGTCGCCGTCGACGGCGAGCTCGCCTACGCGCGCGCCGCGGGGATGCGCGACCGCGAGGCCGGGGCTCCGATGCAGCGGGACACGATCTTCCGCCTCGCGTCCGTCACCAAGACCTTCGTCACCGCTGCGGCGATGCGGCTCGTCGAGGAGGGCGTCGTCGGGCTCGACGAGCCCACCTCGCTGTGGATGACCCACTTCCACCCGCTGCTGCCCGACGGCACCGAGCCGGAGATGACGCTGCGCCACCTGCTGACCCACACCTCGGGGCTCGGCTACGGCTTCGCGCAGGCACCAGGTCACCCGTACCACGCGCTCGGAGTCTCCGACGGGCTCGACGCCTCCGTCGGCAGCCTGCACGAGAACCTCGCGCGGCTCGCCAAGGCGCCCCTGCACTTCTCGCCGGGCGAGCGCTGGGAGTACGGCCTCAGCCTCGACGTCGCCGGGCACCTGCTCGAGACCTCGTCGGGTGTCGCGCTCGCGGAGATCCTGCGCCACGCGGTCTTCGAGCCGCTCGGCCTGCACGACGCCGGCTTCGTCGCCAAGGACGAGTCGAGGCTCGCCGTGCCCTACGCGTCGAGCGCCTCGTCTCCCGTACGCATGACCGACCCGTTCACGCTGTCCTACGAGGACGGCACCTCCACGGTGTTCTCGCCAGGACGCGCGCTCGACCGCGACGTCTATCCATCCGGCGGCTCCGGCATGGTCGGCACCGCGGACGAGGTGCTGAGGCTCCTCGAGGCGCTGCGCCTCCACGGCGAGGGGATCCTCTCCTCCGAGTCGGTTGATCAGATGATGTCCCTCCAGATCGGCCCCGAGGCCGAGTGCGACGGACCCGGCTGGGGCTTCGGCCTGGGCGGCGCCGTCCTCGCGGATCCGGCCGCGGCGGGCGTCCCGCACTCCGAGGGCACCTTCATGTGGGGCGGCGCCTACGGCCACCACTGGTTCGTCGACCCGTCCGCAGGCATCTCCTGCGTGATCCTCACCAACACCGCGCCCGAGGGCATGGACGGCGCGACCCCGCGCGCGATCGTCGAGGCGATCTACCGCTAGCCGCCCGCACGGCCGCCCCCTGCAGCATCGTCCCGGGACCCCAGCATCCGCTGGACCGGTCCGCGACCAGCGCGCATCATTGACGCAGGGAGGTCCCCATGCCGATCACCTCTGTCGAGAAGGATCTCGACGCGCTCACGATGACGATCGTCGCCGACTACCCGGAGCCGGTCTCGCGCCTGTGGGAGGCGTACGAGGATCCGCGCCTGCTCGAGCAGTTCTGGGGTCCGCCCGGCTGGCCCGCGCGATTCACCAGGCATGACATGGTCGTCGGCGGGCTCGCCTCCTACGTGATGACCGGACCCGACGGCGAGTCGGCCGGAGGCTACTGGGAGTTCACGCGCATCGTCCCCGGCGAGCTGATCGAGGTGGTGGACGGCTTCGCGGACTCGGCCGGCGCGCCGGATCCCGCGATGCCGACGATGCGGATCGCCCTGCGCTTCTCGGCGACGGATGAGGGCAGCAGGCTCGAGACCGTCACCTGGTTCAACTCGCGCGAGGAGCTCGACAGGCTCCTCGGGATGGGCATGGAGCAGGGAACGCTCATGGCGATGGGCCAGATGGACCGCGTGCTCGAGGGGCTGCGCGTGTTCGCCGCCGGCCGCGGCACGCTCCTCGAGGAGCTCGGCGACACGCACGTGCGGATCACCCGCTGGATCGAGGCCGACCGCGAGACGGTCTGGCACGCGTACGTCACGCCGGAGCTGATGCGCCGATGGATGCTGGGGCCCGACGGCTGGGTCATGACGGAGGCGGAGATGAGCCTCGAGGCCGGCGGGACGTACAAGAGCTCGTGGGCGCCCGAGCCGGGCGTCGAGGGCGACCCCTTCGGCTTCGAGGGAGAGGTGTTGCTCGTCGACGCGCCGTACCGGGCGGTGACGACCGAGCGGATGATCGGCGTGCCCGAGCCGCAGACCACGAACGACCTCACGATGGTCGAGGAGGACGGCGGCACGCTCATCACGCTGCTCGTCGTCTACCCCGACGCGGCGACGAAGGACATGATCCTCGGGACGGGCATGGTCGGGGGCATGGAGGCCAGCTACGCGCGCCTGGAGCGGATGCTCCAGGCGGAGTGAGGACCATGCGGGGGTCGCCCGGTCGCCCGGTCGCCCGGTCCCCGGGTTGCCCCGGGGCGGCGCCGGTCAGCTCTGCGTGAGGACCGGCACGGCTCCCGTGGTGAGCGGCGCGCGCGGGATCGTGAGGGTCACGGTGGTGCCCTCGCCGACGGTGCTCGCCACGGACAGCGTGCCTCCGTGCGCGTCGACGATCGCCGCGGTGATCGCGAGGCCCAGGCCTGAGCCTCCGCCCTTGGCGCGCGAGCGGGACGAGTCTCCGCGCACGAACCGCTCCGTCGCTCGCGCGGCGATCTCGGGGGTCATGCCGGGGCCGTCGTCCGAGACGGCGACACGCACGGCGCCGTCGGTCGAGGAGACGCGGACGTTCACGTGGTGGCCTCCGTGCACCGCCGCGTTGCGGACGATGTTGAGCACGGCCTGGCGCACCTTGTCGGGGTCGACCGCCGCGACGGCGGGCCCCGTGGCGTCGAGGGCGAACTCGGTCTCCGCATCTGCGGCGGCTGAGTCGCCGACGACCTCGGCGGCCAGCGCCGTGATGTCGGTGTCGACCCGCTGCAGCTCGGGCAGCGCGTCGAACTTCGCGAGCTCGAGCATCTCCTCGACCAGGCGCTTCATGCGTCCAGCCTCGGCCTCGGTGCGGTTCCACGCGTCGTCGACCTCGGCCTTCTCGGCGAGGGCGCCGAGCCGGTAGAGCTGGGCGTAGCCGAGCACGGTCGTCAGGGGCGTGCGCAGCTCGTGGGAGGCGTCGGCGACGAACTCGCGCAGCTTCGCCTCGGAGCGCTCCCGCTCGGCGAGCGACGCGGTGAGGCGTCCGATCATGGAGTTCAGGGCGATCGCGAGGTCGTGGCTCTCGGAGCCTGCGGACGCGCCCTCGAGGCGGACCGACATGTCGCCCTCGGCGATCTGCTTGGACGCGTCGACCATCTGCCGCATGGGCGTGATGCCCAGCCGGATCACCCAGAGGGCGACGAGGCTGAGGCCCGCGAGCAGCGCGATGATGCCGAGCGCCTCGATCGCGATGAGCTGCGTGGTCGCGTCGTGCACGCTCTGCATCGACAGCGCGGTGAACGTCCACACCTCGAACGTGTCGTTGTAGGTCAGGAGCACGCGGTACTCGTAGTCATCGCTGTCGGTCGAGTCGAGCGTGAGGTAGGTGGCGTCCGTCGTCGAGAGCGTCGAGGTGTCGACGGCGTCGAGGTCCGGCACGGAGTCGTCACCGTCGGTCGTGTTCGGCTCGAAGCCGAGGAAGTAGGAGCCATCCGTGAAGAGGATGCCGGTGTAGGCCTCGGACGGGCGCTCCTGCGCGGTGGTGTCCTCGTTGAGCTCGGTGCTCGGCGCCGTCGATGAGTCGCTGTGACGTCCGGCGGCCGAGCTGGCGGGGCCCGAGTAGGAGTCGAGTCGCTCGTCGAGCTGCTGCACCAGATAGCTGTGGGTCGTGACGGTGACGGTCACCGCGACGCCGATGGCGATCGCGGCGACGATCGCCAACCCGATGAGCAGGCGTGCCCGCAGGGACATCCCCGCCCGTACGTCGATCACGCCTGCTGCACTCGCATCGTGTAGCCCACGCCGCGGACGGTGTGGATGAGCTTGGGCTCGTAGGCGTCGACCTTGCGACGGATGTAGCCGACGTAGGTCTCGACGACCGACGGGTCATCGTCGGGCGCGTAGCCCCACACGTTCTGCAGCAGCTGGCCGCGCGAGAGCACCCGACCCGTGTTCTGGAGCAGGAACTTCACGAGGTTGTACTCGGTGGGCGACAGGTGCACCTCCTCGCCAGCGCGCGTGACGCGGTGCGCCACGTCGTCCATGACGAGGTCGGCGAGCGTCCAGGTCTCGGCCGAGTCGGGGGAGGAGTCGACGCGACGCAGCACGGCCTCGACCCGGGCGACGAGCTCCTCGAGCGCGAACGGCTTCGAGAGGTAGTCGTCGCCGCCGATCTGAAGACCCTGGACCTTGTCCGAGGCCGAGTCGCGCGCCGTGAGGAAGATGACCGGGGTGCGGTTGCCGGCGTCGCGCAGGCGCTTGCAGACGGCGAAGCCGTCGAGGTCGGGCATCATCACGTCGAGCACGATGAGATCGGGGGACGACTCGCGCACCATCTTGAGGGCGGTCTGTCCATCGGGTGCGAAGGAGACGTCGTAGCCCTCGTACTTGAGGGCGGCGACGAGCATGGTTCGGAGGTTGTCCTCGTCATCGACAACCAGGATGCGGCGCTGTGACATGACCCCAGTCTCACAGAGACGGCTCTCAATTTGCTGAGAAGTGACATTCAGAACGCTCAGACTGCGGGGGAGGTTCCCGGCGAAACCCACGCAAACGGACGATGCGGCGCTCAGGGCGGGTTCCACGCGCGTGCTCGCGCGCGTCCGAAGTCCTTCTCAGGATCGACAAATCCCAGGTCTGTGCCTGATCTGACAGCCTTCTTAGCGGGTTCTTAGGAACGCCGGGTTCACTAGATGAACGAAAGGTGAACATCCTTCAGGAGCCCCGCCCATTACCGTCAGGAGTGACGACATGTCAGTTTTCGTCTACATCGCCGCCGATCTGGTCGCGATCGCCGCGCTCGTCTTCGGCCTCTACTTCCCGCGCCACCGCCGCAAGGACCTCATCGTGTCCTTCCTCGCGATCAACGTGGGCGTCATGGGCGTCACCTACGCCATGGCGACGGCCGATCTCACGCTGGGCTTCGGCATGGGCATCTTCGCCGTCCTCTCCATCATCCGACTGCGCTCGACCGAGATGGAGCACAACGAGATCGCGTACTACTTCACGGCGATCGCTCTCGGCCTGCTCGGCGGCTTCCCGTCGGGCAACGCGGCGATCAGCTTCACGCTCATGGCGGTGCTGCTCGCGGTCATCTACATCGGCGACCACCCGCAGCTGTTCGCGAAGACCCGCCTCACCCAGCTCGTGCTCGACCGCGCGGTCGCCGACGAGGCCGAGGCCACGATGCTCGCCGGCGCGATGCTCGGCGGCACCGTGCACCGCATCTCGATCCGCAAGGTCGACTACGTCGCCGAGACCACGATGTGCGAGGTGCGCTACTCGCTGAACACCCCGGACGACGTGATGGACAGCGTCGCCGCGACGGGTGACGTCCACACCACCACCCCCGCGAGCCTGCGGTGACGGTCGCCACGCCCTGGGAGGCGTACCTCGGAACGCTGCCGTCCATCGGCCTCGAGGAGATCGAGGATCGCGCCGCGATGCTCACCCGCGTGGACCGCAAGTACGTGGTCGAGCCGGGGCACTGGGCCGAGGTCGTCGCCTCCCTCGACGTCCCGGTCGAGGTCCTCGAGATCGACGGGCTGCGCGAGTTCCGCTACGAGTCCGTCTACTTCGACACGGACGACCTGCAGATGTACCGCGACGCCGCTCGCCGACGCCCGCGCCGCACCAAGGTCCGCACCCGCCGCTACGTCGACACCGGCACCGCCGCGATCGAGGTCAAGGAGCGCAACGCCGCGGGAGCGACCGTGAAGTCGCGCCTGTTCCTCGACTCCCTGCCGGAGGCGGGGACGGGCCTGAGCGACGAGGCCGCGGACTTCGTCGGCGGCTTCCCCCGCCTTGCCGAGGTCGCATCGTCCCTGCGCCCCTCCCTCACCACCTCGTATCTCAGGACGACGCTCGTCACCCCGGACGGTCGCGTGACCGTGGACTCGGGTGTCGAGGCGCACGACGAGGCCGGCCGGTCGATGGCGTACGACCACCGGCTGATCGTCGAGACCAAGGTGTCGCACCACGCGGGTGCGGTGGACCGGGCGCTGTGGGCGCGCGGCATCCGCCCGACCCGCGTCAGCAAGTACTGCACGTCCATGGCCGCGCTGCGGCCCGATCTTCCCGCCAACCGCTGGGCTCGCACGCTGCGCCGTCACGTCGACGGCACGGCCGCGCTCGCCGGCTGACCACCCCGAAAGGCCCCACCTCATGAAGCTCCCCCGCAAGCCCGCGATCGCCTTCGCGTCGTTCGCCGCTGCGAGCGCGCTGTTCCTCAGCGCCTGCTCCTCCGACGCGACCGACTCGGCCACGTCCTCGGACTCGTCGGACTCCTCGTCGGACACGTCGACTGAGACGGTCTCCTCGGCGACCACCAACGGCGAGGCCACCTACGAGCAGCTCGACCTGCCCGAGGTCGACGTGAACCCCGACCTGAACAACGCGACCGAGATCACGCTCGCGGACGGCGCATCGTCCGCTGACGGCGACGGCGTCACGATCGACGGCGACACGGTCACGATCACCGAGGCGGGCACGTACGTGCTGTCGGGAGAGCTGTCCGAGGGGCAGATCGTCGTGAACGTCGCCGACGGCGACGTCACGCTCGTGCTGGACGATGCGACGGTCTCCAACGTCGACGCGCCCGCGATCCAGGTGGACGACGCGGACAACGTCGTGATCTACACCGCGTCTGGGACCACCAACACGATCACCGACTCGGGCACCTACGACGACACGGACGACGAGACCGGCAACGCCGCGATCTTCTCGACCGCCGACCTGTTCCTCGCCGGCGAGGGCACGCTTGTCGTCGACGGTGGCCGCAACGACGGCATCACGTCGAAGGACTCGCTCGTCATCGTGTCGGGAACGTACGACGTGACCGCGGCGGATGACGGCATCCGCGGCAAGGACTCGCTCGTGGTCCTCGACGGCGACGTGACCGTCGACGCGACCGGCGACGCGCTGAAGTCCGACAATGAGGCCGACTCTGACGACCCCGACGCGTACGTGGGCGTCATCTGGATCGAGGACGGTACGTTCGACATCACGTCGGGCGTGGACGGCCTGGACGCCGCGAACCAGATCACGATCAACGGCGGCAGCCTCGCGATCGACGCGGGCGACGACGGCATCACCTCGGGCGTCTACGTCCGGATCGGCGAGACCGAGATCGACATCACCAACTCGTATGAGGGCATCGAGGGCGCCATGATCTACCTCGACGCCGGCGACGTGACCGTCGTCTCCTCCGACGACGGACTCAACGGCACTGACGGCTCGGGATCGTCCAGCTCCGACATGGGCGGCGGCTCGCAGGGCGGCGGCGGTGGCATGGGCGGTGGCCCTGGCGAGCGCAGCTCCTCCGACACGTCGGGCTCGTCCGACTCGTCCACCTCCGACGCGACGACATACGACGACACGGCGACCGCCGCATCGTCCGACACCACCGCGACGACCACGTCCGCTGCCTATGTGACGACGGACTCGACGGACTCGACCACGACGACGACGGCGGACGACTCCGTCGACTCCACCACGACCACGACCGGCATGGGTGGCATGGACGAGGCCGAGGACGGCGTCGAGATCTACATCAGCGGCGGCACGTACGTGCTCGACGCCGGCGGCGACGGCCTCGACTCGAATGGCAACGTCGTGATGACCGGCGGCACCCTGGTCGTGAACGGTCCTGAGGACAACGGCAACGGCGCGATCGACTACAACGGCACGTTCGAGATGGATGGCGGCACGCTTGTCGCCTCCGGCTCGTCCGGCATGGCGCAGTCGCCGAGCGAGGGCGACCAGGGCTACCTGTCGATCAGCTTCGGCTCGACCGTCCCCGTCGGCACGGTGCTGTCGGTCGTCGACTCGGACGGCACCCTGATCGCGTCGTTCACGACCACCAAGTCCTCCTCGTCGCTCGTGCTCTCCGCCGAGGGCATCGAGTCGGGCGAGACGTACACCGTGTACGCCGATGGCACCGTCACCGGCGGCGAGACCGTCGACGGACTCACCGTCGGCGGCACGCTGTCGGGCGGCGACGAGCTGGGCTCGCTCGACGCGTCCTGACGCGGATCGCGCGCGGCTGCCGGACCCGCCCCCACGGGCCCGGCAGCCGCGCGGCGCTCTCCCCGTGCGCCCTGGAGGGAGCTGAGTGCAGGAGGATCGTCAGATCCTGCCTCCAGCTCCCTCCAGGGCGCTTCGGCGTGACGCGCGTACGCTGAGGCCAGGCGCGCAGCGTGGCGCGCCGAGCGACGCGAGAGGTCCCCATGGCCAAGGTCAGCACCTACCTGAACTTCGACGGCACCTGCGAGGAGGCGTTCGCCTTCTACAAGGAGGTCTTCGGCACCGAGTACTCCGCTCCGCTCGCGCGGAAGTCGTCGCTCCCGGCGGTCGAGGGGCAGCCGGGCGTCCCTCCCGAGGAGGCCGACGGCGTCCTCCATGTCGCGCTGCCGCTGCTCGGCGGACACGAGATCATGGGCACCGACATCTCGCCGAGCATGGGGCACGTGCTGAGCCTCGGCAATGCCGTGTCGATCAACCTCGAGTGCGATGAGCTCGATCAGCTCAACCATCTGTTCTTCGGACTGTCCGAGGGTGCGGCCGAGACGTTCGGACCCATGCCGATGCCCTGGGGACAGCACTTCGCGACCGTGCAGGACCGCTTCGGCATCCGGTGGATGCTCGTCGCGCCCGTCGACCCGGCGCTGTCGGCTCCGTCCGCGTAGCGTGAGGGAAGGAAGGGAGTCCCCATGGCCACCGTCGTCCTGATCCACTCCGCCCTCGGACTCACGCCGACCGTCCTGAGGTGGGCCGACGACCTCCGCGCCGAAGGGCACGACGTCATCGTCCCCGACCTCTATGGCGGCGACACCTACGAGGACCTCGACGCGGGCGTGGAGCGCGCGGACGCCGTGCCGCTCAGCGAGCACGTCGATGCGGTGCGCGACGCGATCGTCGATCACGGCGGGCTCGGACAGAACCCCGTGTACGCGGGCTTCTCCCTGGGAGCCGCGGTCGCCGAGGTGCTCGCGCTGACCGATCCCGATGCGCGCGGCATGATCCTCATGCACGGCGCGATGTCGCCGCAGTGGATCGACGCCGCGGAGTGGGGGGAGCACCTCACGGGCCAGGTCCACTACGCGGTGGAGGACTCCTGGTGCGAGGCTGAGGAGATCCAGGCGCTCGTCCGGTTCGCCCCGGAGCGAGCGCTCGAGGAGTTCAAGTACGACGGCTCGACGCACCTGTTCGCCTTCGCGGGGCTGCCGGTCTACGACCAGTACCAGGGCGCCCTCATGCACGATCGGGTGATCGCGTTCCTCGCCGAGCTCTGAGCTCAGGACTGGATGACCCCTGCGAGGGCCAGCGGGAACACGATCAGCAGGAACACCCCGTCGATGCCGTGGAACAGCGCTCCCACCCAGTACGAGCGATAGCGCTTGGTGAGGTAGGCGTAGATCCAGTCCGTGAACATCATCCCTGGCACCTCCCAGATCAGGTGCACGTGGTACCAGGAGAACAGGATGCCGTTCGCGATGACGTCCCAGCGGCCGAACGCACCGCGCATCTTGGGCAGCAGGATGCCGCGGAAGATCAGCTCCTCGCCGATCAGGTAGTTGCACACGATCAGCACCAGGACGACGCCCATGATCCACCACTGCCCGACGAGCTCGGGAGTGGCGAGGTTCTCGATCAGTGCGTAGTCCGGCGGCGCGAGCGCGGGGAACGAGTGGACGAGCGCGTCGTTCAGCGGGTCGACGAGTCCGAGCGCGGCGATCCCTGCCCAGACCACGGCGGCTCCGACCGCCCACCACAGGAGGTGCCAGCTCGCGCGCCCCGTGCGGGGGCTGCGCGGCTTGTCGAGCCACAGGCGGCGCTTGAGGTTCTCCCAGGTGAAGGGGCGCACCTCGCGCCTCAGGATCAGGAGGGCGAGCACGGCCTGCCACACGAGCCCGACGGTCGCGAGCAGGAGCCAGCCGAGAGCGGGCACCTCCATGCGCGGTGCGATGAAGGTGGGCATCACCCACCACAGCCCGAGCCCCATCGGCAGCGCGGTCGCTGCCCAGATCGCGAGGATCCTCCACACGGGGTACTGCTCGTCGTCTGGCAGGTCTCGGGAGTCGACGCTCCTGGTCTGCATGGTCGTTGCGGTCATGGCTCCCCCTCGGGTCGTCGCCGGCCCCCTGCCGACGGTGCGGGCGCCGGTCGGCGTCCACCAGGAAGGTAGGTCGGGGCCGGGGCGCGGCACATCGCCCGGGGGCGGGTTCGTGCCTGCTCCTGAGAGGGTTCCTGGGTGGGGGAGGTCCCCTAGAGCCGTGCGACCGAGTCGATGTCCTCCTCGAACTCCGCGACCACCTCGGGGGCGACGGTCGCGCGCGTGGCGCCGATCGCCTCGAGGTAGTCGGCCGTCGTCGGCCCGCCCTCGCCGGCCACCGCATCGTCCACGGCCTTCTCGAGCGCCGACTGCGACGCGCGCCGCGCGGCGAACTCGATGTCGGCGGGCGTGAAGCCGTCGGAGGCCGCGACGAGCGCGGCCAGGTCCACCTCGCCCGCGGCGGGCGGGATGAAGCGCTCCCAGATCGCGGTGCGCGCCTCCGCGTCGGGCAGGCCGATCGGGATGACGTAGTCGAAGCGCCCGTGCCGCAGGAAGGCCGAGTCGAGCGAGCGGATGAAGTTCGTCGCGCACACCAGCAGGCGATCGGGGCGCTCGCGGAAGGCCGGGATGATCTTGAGCAGCTCGTTCGTGACGCCCTGCAGGGGCGACGGCGGGTCTCCTCGGCGGTGCGAGGCGATCTCCTCGACCTCGTCGATGAGGACGACGGCGTGCTCGAGCTCGTCGATCTGCGTGAACGTCTCGCGCAGCGCGCCGGCGAGCCCCTTCGGGTCGGCGGCGAGGCGTGACGGGAAGACCTCGACGAACGACCACTCAAGCCGCGACGCGACCGCCTTCGCGAACGTCGTCTTGCCCGTGCCGGGAGGTCCGAACAGGACGACGGCGCGCGGAGGCGCGACGCCGAAGCGATCGGCGAGCTCCGGCTGGGCGAGCGGCAGCACGAGGCGCTTCTCGAGCAGCTCCTTCTCGTGCCGCATGCCGCCGACCGCGTCCCACAGGCCGCGCGGCAGCACGCGACCGCCCAGCTCGGCGAGCGGCCCGCGTTCCTCGCGCTGGACCGGAAGGCGGCGCTCGAGGTAGCGCACCGCCTTCTTCTCGGTGAAGCCCGCGTCGCGGTAGGCGTCGAGGTAGTCCTGCTCTGCGGGGACCAGGGCGGACACGGTGGTGACGCCGTCCTCCGCGACGCGGGACTCGAGCGCGCCGAGCAGCGCGGCGCCGATCCCCCGCCCGTGCCACGCCTCGTCGACCGAGTGGAAGACGACCCAGGCCTGGTTGTGCGCGCGCCTGCCGACCGCGGCGCCCACGATCTCGTCGCCGACGACGGCGACCACCGCATCGTCCTGCTGGGACGAGTGGAGGACCTCCGCGAGGGCGTAGACGGGCTCGACGCCCGCGGCGCGCGACGCCTCCCAGAGGCGCACGACCTCCTCGAGGTCCTCGGAATGGGCGTCGCGGATCCGCCACGCGGTCATGTCAGCCTCCTTCGCACGTCGGTGTGCTCTCGGGTGATGCAGCCCCGCCCGGGTATACCCCGGTGGGTATCGAGGGTAGCGGCGGTCCGGCCCCTTCGCCAGGGCTGCGACCCCATCCGCGATTCTTCTCCTGCACGCACGGAGCCGCATCACGTAGCGTGAGGCGAGCCGACAGGGGAGGTGGGCATGGTCCAGATCGTGCTGGTGCACTCGGCGCTCGGACTCACGCCGCACGTGAGGCAGTGGGCGGAGATCCTCGAGCAGGACGGTCACGACGTCCTCGCGCCCGACATGTTCGACGGGCGCACGTTCGACGACGTCGAGACGGCGGTGGCCCACGTCGACTCCAGGGGACCGGATCACTGGATCCCGCTGGCACGCGCGAGGGTGGCGGCTCTGGGCGGGCCCCGCGTGTACGCGGGCTTCTCGCTCGGCGCGGCGCTGGCGACGGCGCTCGCGCTGACCGACCCCGAGGCTGTCGGGCTGGTAGCGATGCACGATGCGGTGGCGCCGTCACGCTTCGGCATCGAGGAGTGGCCCGACGGGCTTCGCGCGCAGCTGCACCACTCCGAGGGCGACCCGTGGGTCGATCCCGACGAGCGCGAGGCCTTCCTCGCGCTCGCGGTCTCGGCGTGCGAGGAGTTCGTCTACCCGGGGGATGCGCACCTGTTCGGATTCGAGGGCTGGCACGAGTACGACGACGTCGCCTCGCACGACATGTACGAGCGGGTGACCGACTTCCTCGCCGAGCTGGACGGCTGAGCGCGCGGCGGCTGAGCGCGCGGCGCGGTCAGCTCGTGGCGGTCGCCGGCTCCGCGCGCGTCCCCCGTACGGTCGCCTCGAGCGCCTCGTCCAGCGGCGTCGCACCCCAGCCGAACCTGGCCTCGAACTCCGAGGAGTCGATGAGGAACGGCTCGTCGAACTCGTAGAGCATCTCGATGCTCTCGCGCACGCGCGGGGAGAACGCGCCGACCATGCGCATCGGCAGGCCTCGCAGCGCCGCGACCTTGCGCTTCCCGGTCTGGCCCGCGAGGCTCCAGATCCGTTCGCACAGCTCGCCCTGGGTGATCGGAGCGAGCGCGGGGAGGACCCATGCCCGGCCCCACGCATCGTCCGAGCCGCCGATCTCGGCCATTGCGCGCGCCACGTCGGGCACGTAGGCGAAGGCGTGCGGCTGGTCCAGCCTGCCGAACACCGCCATGCGCTTGCCCTCGAGCGCGGGGCCCGTGAGCAGCTCCCGCGTGAGCGCGTAGTCGGCGCCCAGATAGTTCGACGGCCGGGTGAGCGCCACCCGGAGCTCGCCCGAGCGGTGGGCGGCGAGCGCCTCAGCCGCCAGCTCCTTGCGAAGCCGACCCTTGCGGGTGGTCGGCGCCTGCGGCGAGGCGTCGGAGATCGGGCCCGCGGGCTGCCCGTATCCGTAGAGGTTGTCCCCGAGCACTACGCGCGTGCCCGTGCGCGTCGCCACCTCGAGCACCGTCTCCTGCAAGGAGGGGAACTCCTGCAGCCAGCGGTGATACGGCGGTTGGGTGAGCTGGTAGACCACCTCGGCCTCGACCAGGACCGACTCGAGGAACTGCGGATCCATGACGTCCCCGGCGCGCAGGTCGGCCCCCGCGGGCAGGCCCGAGCGCGAGCCCGACCTGTTCACGCAGACGACGCGATGGCCCCGGGACACGAGCTCACGGGCCAGCGGCGCGCCGACAGATCCTGTTCCCAGCACGACGTGTGTGGACATGGTCCCCCCTTGACGGGCGGGCGCCCGGCCGGGCCCCGGGATCGCTCGCCCCAGCCCACGGTCCCTGCCATCGGCGCCCACGTCAAACGGAGGAGCGGCGACGCCTCCGCGAGACGCACGCGCTCGGCCGCGCCTCGTCGGCGCCCGCCATGCGGGTGCCACACTGTCCGCATGGGCGATTACCAGGTGATGGACATGGGTGGACTCGACGAGTGGCGCGGGTACCACGGGGGATTCCAGTCGCACACGTTGCGCGACGGGCGACGTGTCGTGGACCACGAGCTCACGATGCAGTACATCGGCATGACCGCCAATGCGTTCGTCCCCGGTGAGGAGGCCGGCTACTGGCATACGCACGCCGAGATCGAGGAGCTCTACGTCTTCCTCGCCGGCCGCGGCCAGATGGCCCTGGACGACGAGATCGTCGACGTCGGTCCAGGCTCGGTCGTCCGGGTGGGGCAGGGCGTGTGGCGCACGTGGCGATGCGTGCCCGACAGTGCCGAGCCGATGCGCTGGCTGTGCATCCGTGCGGGAGGCTCGGAGCTTCCCCACCTCCCGGACGATGCGACGCGGGACGAGTCCCGCCCATCGCCCTGGTAACGGGGCTCGGTCAGCCCTTCTGCAGCTCCTCGCCGAGCTCCTTCGCGCGCGCGATCGCGGCGTTGGCGCCGGCCGAGAACACGCCCTGAAGGCCCGCGGCCTCCATCGCGGCAAGGGCCGCGAGTGTCGTGCCGCCCTTCGAGCTGACCTTCGCACGCAGCTCGGCCGGGGTCTCGCCTGACTCCTCGAGCAGGGCGCCCGCGCCGATGAGCGTCTGCGCGGCGAGGGCCTCCGCCATGCCGCGGTCGAGGCCGTTCGCGATGCCTGCGGCCGCCATCGCCTCGGCGACCGCGTAGAAGAACGCGGGGCCCGACCCGGAGACCACCGAGACGCCGGAGATGAGGTCCTCGGGAACTCGCACGACGAGTCCCGTGCCCTCGAGGATCCGCTCCGCGAGGGCCATGTGCTCCTCGGTCGCGTGCGCGCCCGCGGAGATCGACGTGGCGCCCTTGCCCAGGCGTGCAGGCGTGTTCGGCATCGAGCGGACCACGGCGATGCCGTCGGCGAGCAGCTCCTCGTAGAAGGACGACGGCAGGGCGGCGGCGACGGTCAGGATCAGGGCGTCGGGGGAGACCGAGCCGGAGATCTGGGTCAGCAGCGCGCGCATGTCCTGCGGCTTGACCGAGGTGACCACGACGTCGGCGCCCTCGACCGCCTGGGCCGCGTCCGTCGTCGTCCCGATGCCGTGCTCGGCCGCGAGCGGCGCGAGCCTCTCCTCGCTGCGCCCCGCGGCGACGATGCGATCCGCGGGCCAGCCCGCGCCTCGCATCGCGCCGATCACGGTGGTGCCGATGGTGCCGCCGCCGCCCAGGACGGCGACGCGGGGGAAGGTCTGCTCGCTCATGCGGTCCAGGCTATCGGCAGGGTGCGACAATGCCCGCCCCGCCGGCGCGCGGGGCGGGCGTCGTCACGCGAGTCAGGCGGTGCGGCGCCGCAGCGTCGTCACGCCGAGGATCAGCGAGCCGACGATGAAGCCGACGAGGATCAGCACCTCGGGCCAGATGCCCGAGACGTTGTCCGCGAGGATGTCGTTGATCGCGTCGATCGCGTAGCTGAGCGGCAGGACCGTGGAGATCCAGTACAGGACGTCGGGCATGTCCTCGCGGTCCATGAACAGGCCCGCGATGAGCAGCTGGGGGAGCAGCACGACCGGCATCATCTGGACGGCCTGGAACTCGGTGCGTGCCAGGGACGATGCGGCGAGGCCGAGCGCGGTGCCGAGCAGGGCGTCGAGGACGATGATGAGCACGAGCGCCCACACCGGTCCGGCGACGTCGAGGCTCAGGACGTAGACCGAGTACAGCGTGAGCAGCGTGCCCTGGACCGCTGCGACCAGGCCGAACGCCATCGCGTAGCCGAGCACCACGTCGCCTCGCCGCATCGGCGAGGCCATGAGGCGCTCCATCGTGCCGGAGGTGCGCTCGCGCAGCGTCGCGACCGACGTGATGATGAACATCAGCAGCATGGGGAACAGGCCCATGAGGCGCGCGCCGAGAGGGTCGAACATCGGGGCGTTGGTGAGCGGGTCGATCGTGTCCCCGAAGAGCCACCACAGGAGCGTGAGCAGCAGCATCGGCAGCACGAGGAGCATCGCGATCGTGCGCTTGTCGGCGCGCAGCTGGAGCAGGACGCGCTTCGCGGTCGCGACGGTCAGCCTGGCGTTCATGCCGCCTCCCCTCGACGGGCGAGCGCGAGGAAGGCGGACTCGGCGTCCGTCGTGCCCGTGTCCGCGGTGATCTCGTCGAGCGTGCCGTCCGCGAGGATCCGGCCCTCACGCAGGAACAGGAGGCGGTCGCAGCGCGTGGCCTCGTCCATGACGTGGCTCGAGACGAGGATCGTGGTGCCCTGGTCCGAGAAGTGTCGGAAGAGCTTCCAGAGGTCGTCGCGCAGCGCGGGGTCGAGGCCGACGGTGGGCTCGTCGAGGACGAGCAGGTCCGGGTGGCCGAGGATCGCCGCCGCGAGCGACACGCGCGAGCGCTGGCCGCCCGAGAGCGTGTCGACCACCTGGTCGGCCTGCTCGGACAGCCCGACGCTCGCGATGGTGTGGGTGACGTTGGCGGCGTCGGCCCCGACGAGGGTGCCGAAGTAGCTGAGGTTCTGGCGGACCGTGAGGTCGCCGTAGACCGACGGCGCCTGAGTCACGTAGCCGACGCGGTGGCGCAGCGGGGGCGTCCCGGCGTCGATGCCGAAGATCTTGATGTCGCCGCCCGCGACGATCTGCGCGCCGACGATGGACCGCATGAGGGTGGACTTGCCGCCGCCCGAGGGGCCGAGCAGCCCGACGACCGCGCCGCGCGGCACGGTCAACGAGAGGTCGTGGAGCACTTCCTTGCTGCCCCGGACGACCCTGAGACCTTCGATCTCGATCGCGTTATTCTCCATGCGAGGAATTATCCTCCCGTTCCGTGCCTCCGCGCAACCCCTCAGAGGTCCTGGGTGAGGTACCTCTGCACCGTCGGACCGTAGATCGCCACGAGATCGGCCCGCGGCGCCTCCTCCAGTCTGCTGAACCCGAGCAGATGGCGCGCGACGGCGAGCCCGATCATCTGCGAGCCGACGAGCGAGGCCCGCAGCAGCGCATCGTCCTCGTCGTATCCGCGCGCGAGCAGCACCTGGAGCATGACGTCGTTCATCATGACGCCGCGCACCGCGTCCGCGACCTCGTCGAACGCGATCGCGGTGCGCAGGACCGTGCGCATGCGCACCCCGTCGACCGGGTCGTCCCAGAGTCGGAGGAACTGGTCGACGAGCGCGGCGCCGAGCTCGTCCTCGGGAACCTCGATGAGGCGCGCGAGCCTCGGGTCGTCGCGCTCCGCCGGGCGCAGCGCCGTGACGAACAGCTCGAGCTTCGATCCGAACCAGTGCCGGACCAGCGCGGGGTCGACGCCGGCCGCGCGTGCGACAGCGCGCATCGATGCCGAGTAGCCGTCGCGCACGAACACGTTCGCGGCGGCGGCCAGGATCTCGGCGCGGGTGTCGGAACCCGCGCCCCGGGGGCCTCGCGGCGCCGGCGTCACAGTCCGTACTTGTTGTACAGCTCGAGCAGCTGGTCGTGGTCGCCCGTCGCCACGAAGACCGCGGTCGCGTTGCGCCACACGACGGTGGTCGCATCGTCCGTCTCGATGACCGAGGCGGTCCCGACGACCTCACCTGCGGCATCCGTGACGTCGCCGAGCTCCTCCCCGCCCTTGGCGAGGGCCTTGTAGGCCTTCGTGGCCGCCTTGACCTCGTAGTGCTGGATCGCGAGCACATCGATGATGTCGGTGCCGTCGCTGTAGCGCAGGTCGTACGCCTCGGCGGCGCGCTGGGGGAGGGCGTCCCCCTCCGGGTCGAGCGCGTCCACCGCGGTGAGCGCGAACGTTCCCGCCGTGAGCGGGATGGCTGAGAGGAAGGCGGACGCGTCGTCCGGGAGGGCTGTCGGCTCGATCGAGGGCCCTGCCGGGCCGGTGACATGGATCTCGGCCGCCACGACCACCGGATCGGGCGACAGCGCGACGACGATGCCGTAGCCGATGCCCGCCCACACCACGATGCCCGCCAGCACAAGCGCGGCGATCACAGGAAGGGACGCGCGGGGTCGTCCCGCGGAATCGACGTCGCCTCCGCTCGGGGGCGTGCCCTGCCCGTCGTCCTCGTGCATGAGGTCGTCGTGCGCGTCCGTGTCCTGCGCGTCGTCAGACCCCGTCGGTGCCTCGGGCTCCGCGGGCTCGGGCGCGGCAGGCTCCTGGGCCGGGGTCTCTGCCGAGGCCGCGGGCGGCCAGGTCACGTCGGGGGCAGCGCTCTGGTGCGATGCCGCCGCGGCAGCGCCGAGTGCGATCGATGCCGGGTCGCTGCTCTCAGAAGCCATCGCGGGCTCCTCGGTCTCCGCGAGGCTCACGGGAGCGAAGATCGTCCGAGGCTCGTAGCGCGGGGTGAAGGGGGCCTCCTCCGCGCCGAAGGGCGGCGTGAGCCTGCTCGAAGGGGAGTCCGCCGGGCTCGAGGCCCGCATCCACCCTGCCGGGACGCTCTGCGCGGGTGCTCCCGACGCCTCGAGTGCCGCATTCGTCACGGCCGTCTCCCCGAGCAGCTGAACCTGGTCCGCGGGTGCTCCGTCGGCCTCCGGGTGATCGTACGGCGACACGGGTCGTCCGCCGACGGGCGTCAAGGGGATGCTGCCCGTGGTCGGCATGATCTCGTCGCTTGCGGGAGGGGTCACCGCCGGGATGACCTCGCCCTCGTCGCCCTCGATCGGCTCGGGGGTCATCGCGCGGGCAGGAGTGGGGAAGGACTGCCAGTCCGTCGCCTCCTCAGGCGTCGGCTGTGACGCACCACGGGTGTCCGACATGGCCCCAGCCTAGGGTCTGCGTCCGACGGCGGGCCGAGGCGCGCGGGATGTCGGACCTCCCGGCTACCGTGTCCACCATGGCAACCAACCGTCGAAGCGCCCCCGGCTACCGCTGCACCGAGTGCGGCTGGACGGCGGTCAAGTGGGTCGGTCGCTGCGGCGAGTGCCAGGCGTGGGGCACCGTGGTGGAGGCAGGCGTGTCCGCGGCGGGACCCGCGACCAAGGCGACAGCGCCCACGCACGCAGCCACCCCCATCCCCGACGTTTCGGCCGAGTCGTCGACGCGACGCCCTACGGGAGTGGGGGAGTTCGATCGCGTCCTGGGCGGAGGCCTCGTGCCAGGCGCGGTGATCCTGCTCGCGGGCGAGCCCGGGGTCGGCAAGTCGACCCTCCTGCTCGACGTGGCCGCGCGGGCCGCGCGCTCCGGGGACCGCGTCCTGTACGTCACCGGTGAGGAGTCCGCTGGGCAGGTGCGGCTGCGCGCGGAGAGGATCGGTGCGCTCGAGCGCGGAGTGCTGCTCGCGGCCGAGACGGACCTGGGCGCGGTGCTGTCGCACATCGACTCCGCCGAGCCGCATCTCATGATGGTCGACTCGATCCAGACCCTCGCCTCCGCGGAGATCGAGGGGACGGCGGGAGGCGTCGGTCAGGTGCGCGAGGTCGCGCAGTCGCTCATCCAGGCCGCGAAGACCCGAGGAATCCCGACGGTGCTCGTCGGGCACGTCACCAAGGACGGGTCGGTCGCCGGACCGCGCCTCGTCGAGCATCTGGTGGATGTCGTATGCCAGTTCGAGGGTGAGCAGCACTCAGCGCTGCGTCTGCTGCGCGCGATCAAGAACCGCTTCGGCTCGGTCGATGAGGTCGGCTGCTTCCAGCTCGTCGATGACGGCATCGAGTCGGTCTCCGATCCGTCGGGACTGTTCCTCTCCCACGACGGCGCACACGTGCCCGGCACCTGCGCGACCATCACCCTGGACGGCAAGCGGCCCCTGCCGTCGGAGATCCAGGCGCTGGTCGCGCCGTCCGCGCTCAGCAACCCCCGGCGCGCGACCTCCGGGATCGACGGCGCGAGGGTGTCGATGATCCTCGCGGTCCTGCACCGCCGTGCCGGTCTCGCGGTCGCCGCCGACGACGTCTACGTGTCCACGATCGGCGGCGCCAGGGTGACAGAGCCCGCGGCGGACGTCGCGCTCGCCCTCGCGCTCGCGTCCGCGCGGCTCGATCGGCCGGTCCGCGAGGGGTTGGCTGCCGTCGGCGAGGTGGCGCTGTCCGGCGCGATCCGACCCGTGAGCGCGCTGTCGCAGCGCGTCGCCGAGGCCGGACGTCTGGGATTCCGCGACATCGTCGTGCCTGCTTCGGCCAAGAACGTGAAGGCGCCGACCGGGGTTCGCCTGCACCCGGTGCAGACGCTCGCCGAGGCGGTGCACGTCGCGCTGCCCGCCGAGGACCGCGCGGCCGCGCCGTTCTAGCCGCTACGCGGTGATCTCGAACTGCGTGGGCTCGGCCTCGATGCCCTGCAGGGTGAGCGTGGCCCAGTAGTAGCCGGCCTGCGTCTCGTTGGGAGAGTCTCCGCAGTCGGGCGCGGACCAGTTGCCGGTCCACGTCACGTTGAACTTCTCGGTCGAGCCGTCGGACAGCAGGAAGTCGCTCTCCTTGATGGTCGACTCCTTGCGGCAGTCGGCGGTCGAGTAGATCTCCTCGCTGCCCGAGGTGATCACGAGATCGCTGTCCTTGCCACCGGTGCTGAACAGGCAGGCGGAGGACCCGACGTGCGTGACCTTGACCTTGAACACCGGGGCGGTGCCGACCGCGACGGAGAAGTCGGCTGGCGTCACGGCGATCTCGACGTCGTCGACGCCGCACGCGCGGTTCGCGTCGGCCGCCGCGTCAGCGGCCGCGGCTGACGTCGTCGCGTCGGCGCTCACGCTCGCGGTGGCGGCGGGGTCGCTCTCCTCGGCGGTGCCGTCGCCCGAGGGCGCGAAGATCAGGAACCAGGCGACCACGACCACGAGCACGACGATCGCGAGGAGCAGCAGGCGCCGCATCCAGTAGACCCGCGCAGGCTTGCGCCCGACCGGGTGCCGTAGACCGTCCATGACCGCTCCTTCCCTTTTGTCACTTCACGGTAGTCACGCTCAGCGCTGGAACAATGAAGGCATGCCGACCACGCCGCAAGCCGACCGCGACGCCCGCATGGTGGGGGAGGTGATCGACTGGTTCGCGACGGAGGCCCGCGACCTGCCGTGGAGGCGCTCCGACTGCTCGCCGTGGGGCGTGCTCGTGAGCGAGGTGATGCTCCAGCAGACTCCGGTCGTCCGGGTCGAGCCCGTGTGGCGCGAGTGGATGGCGCGCTGGCCGACGCCCGCAGCCCTCGCCGCCGACGAGCAGGCCGACGCGGTGCGCGCGTGGGGACGCCTCGGGTATCCCCGGCGCGCCAAGAGGCTGTGGGAGTGCGCGGTCGCGCTCGTCGAGCGGCACCGTGGCTCGGTTCCCGCCGATGAGGGGACCCTCCTCGCCCTTCCCGGGATCGGCGCGTACACGGCCGCCGCAGTCGCCGCTTTCGCCTACGGACGACGCGCCACCGTCCTGGACACGAACGTCCGCCGGGTCATCGGGCGGGCCTGGGAGGGAAGGCCCCTTCCCGCCCTGCACCAGACGGTCGGCGAGCGGGAGCACGCATCGTCCCTGGTCCCGGACGATGCGTCACGAGCAGTCGCCTGGGCGGCGGGCTCGATGGAGCTCGGCGCGCTCGTCTGCACCGCGCGGGTGCCGCGCTGTGACGAGTGCCCGCTCGCGGCCGACTGCCGCTGGCTGGCCGAGGGCGCGACCGGGCTCGAGCAGGCCCCCCGGAAGGTGCAGCCGTGGCACGGCACCGATCGTCAGGTACGCGGCCGGATCATGGCGCTGCTGCGCGCGGCGCACGTGCCGGTCACCGTCACGGGGCATGCCTCGCTCGAGGACGTCGAGCCGGGGCAGCTCGACTCGTGCCTCGAGTCGCTCGTGGAGGACGGGCTGGTCAGGTTGGTCGACGAGGAGCGCGGCGCCTACGCGCTGTGAGCGCGCGGCGACGGCCGCACTCCGGCCGTCATCCGCATCGTCCCTGGTTCTAGAGCCACTCGGTCCCGTGGACGGCGTGCGGCTCGATCGCCCTCAGCTCGTCGTCGGAGAGCGGCGCGGCGTCGAGAGCGGCGAGGTTCGCGTGCAGCTGCTCGACCGACGAGGCGCCCACCAGCGCGGACGTCACGCGCGAGTCGCGCAGCACCCACGTGAGCGCCATCTGAGCGAGCGTCTGCCCGCGCCCCACGGCGATCTCGTTGAGGGCCCGCGCGCGCTCGAGGTACAGGTCGGTGATGTTCTTCTCGGACAGGAACGCGGAGTGCGTCACGCGCGAGCCGGCCGGGACGCCGCCCAGGTAGCGGTCGGTCAGCAGTCCCTGAGCGAGCGGCGAGAAGACGATCGCTCCTGCGCCCACGTCGCCGAGAGCGTCGAGCAGTCCGTCCTGCTCCACGCGGCGGTCGAACATGTTGTAACGCGGCTGGTGGATGAGCAGGGGCGTGCCGAGCTCGCGCAGGATGCGCGCCGCCTCGCGCGTGCCATGCGCGTCGTAGTTGGAGATGCCCGCGTACAGCGCCTTGCCCGAGCGCACCGCCTGGTCGAGCGCCATCATCGACTCCTCGATGGGCGTGTCCGGGTCGGGGCGGTGGTGGTAGAAGATGTCGACGTAGTCGACCCCCATGCGGGTGAGCGACTGGTCGAGGCTCGACAGCAGGTACTTGCGCGAGCCCCATTCCCCGTACGGCCCGGGCCACATGTGATACCCGGCCTTGGTGCTGATGAGGATCTCGTCTCGGTACGGCTTCAGATCCTCGGCGAGGATCCGCCCGAAGTTGATCTCCGCGCTGCCGGGGGGCGGACCGTAGTTGTTCGCGAGGTCGAAGTGCGTGACGCCCGCGTCGAAGGCGGCGAGGACGATGTCGCGCATCGTCTCCTGCGGCTTGGTGTCGCCGAAGTTCTGCCACAGGCCGAGGCTCACGCCGGGGAGCTTCAAGCCCCAGCGGCCGCAGCGGCGGTAGTCCATGGAGTCGTAGCGGGCGGCGTCGGCCACATACGGATCGTGAGTCATGCCGCCAGCCTATTGCCGGGCCCGGCCGGTGCCCACCCCAGGCCCGCCCGCCCATCCCGATGTCTCCTGGCGGGACATGAGTGCCGGATCCGCGGCAGATCCGGCACTCATGTCCCGCCAGGGTGCAACGGGGGGCACGGACGATGCGAGCGTCGGCGGGGCGCGGGAGAGGGAGGTCCCGCATCGTCCGGGAACGGCGAAGGCCCGCCGCCCCTTGCGGGGCGACGGGCCTTGCCGAAGCGGTGCGGTCGAGCCGCCCGGGTTCAGGACTCCTTGGGCTCAGCCTCGGGCTTGGCCTCGGTCGTGTCCACGCCCGAGCCGACGATCGCGTCGGCCGTCGTGGGCTCGCCCGTGACGTCGTCCTTGTCGAGTCCCTCGAACGTGAACTCGCCGAGGATGCCCTCGCCCTCCGCGTCCACGCGGACGATCTGGCCCGACGTGACCTCGCCGAACAGGATCTTCTCCGACAGCGTGTCCTCGATGTCGCGCTGGAGGGCACGACGCAGGGGACGCGCACCGAGCACGGGGTCGTAGCCCTTCTCCGCGAGCAGCGCCTTGGCCGCGGGCGTGAGCACGATGCCCATGTCCTTGTCCTTCATGCGCTCGTCGAGGCGGGCGACCATGAGGTCGACGATCTGGATGATCTCCTTCTGCGTGAGCTGCGGGAAGACCACGGTGTTGTCGACGCGGTTGAGGAACTCGGGGCGGAAGTGCTCCTTGAGCTTGGTGCTCACCAGGCTCTGCATCTCCTCGTACGTCTGGCCACCCTCGCGCTGGACGGAGAATCCCGTCGCCTGGCGGCGCGAGATCGCGTCGGCACCCAGGTTGGTGGTCATGATGATGATGGTGTTCTTGAAGTTCACCTCACGGCCCTGAGCGTCGGTCAGCTTGCCGTCCTCCAGGATCTGGAGCAGCGAGTTGAAGATGTCCGGGTGGGCCTTCTCGACCTCGTCGAACAGGACGACGGAGAACGGCTTGCGGCGGACCTTCTCGGTGAGCTGGCCGCCCTCCTCGAAGCCGACGTAGCCGGGAGGCGCGCCGAAGAGGCGGGCCACGGTGTGCTTCTCGCCGTACTCGGACATGTCGAGCGAGATCAGCGAGTCCTCGTCGCCGAACAGGAACTCGGCGAGCGCCTTGGCGAGCTCGGTCTTTCCGACACCGGTCGGGCCGGCGAAGATGAACGAGCCACCGGGACGCTTCGGGTCCTTGAGGCCGGCGCGCGTGCGGCGGATCGACTGCGACAGCACCTTGACGGCCTGCTCCTGGCCGATGATGCGCTTGTGCAGCTCGTCCTCCATGCGCAGGAGGCGCCCGGACTCGTCGGAGCTGACGCGGGTCACCGGCACACCGGTCGACATCGACAGCACCTCGGCGATCAGGTCCTCGTCCACGACCGCGGCGACGTCGAGATCGCCGGACTTCCAGGCCTCCTCCTTCGAGGAGCGCTCCTCGGTGAGGCGGCGCTCGACGTCGCGCAGCGACGCGGCCTTCTCGAAGTCCTGCTCGTCGATCGCGGACTCCTTGTCGCGACGCACGTTCGCGATCTTGTCGTCCAGGTCGCGCAACTCGGGCGGCGAGGTCATGCGGCGGATGCGCAGGCGCGCGCCCGCCTCGTCGATGAGGTCGATCGCCTTGTCCGGCAGGAAGCGGTCGGAGATGTAGCGGTCGGCCATCTGCGCGGCGGCGACGATCGCATCGTCCGTGATGGTGACACGGTGGAACGCCTCGTAGCGGTCGCGCAGGCCCTTGAGGATCTCGATCGCGTGGGCGAGCTCGGGCTCCGGCACCTGGATGGGCTGGAAGCGGCGCTCGAGCGCGGGGTCCTTCTCGACGTGCTTGCGGTACTCGTCGAGCGTCGTGGCGCCGATGGTCTGCAGCTCGCCGCGGGCCAGCATGGGCTTGAGGATCGACGCGGCGTCGATCGCGCCCTCGGCGGCACCCGCACCCACGAGGGTGTGGATCTCGTCGATGAACAGGATGATGTCGCCGCGCGTGCGGATCTCCTTGAGGACCTTCTTGAGGCGCTCCTCGAAGTCACCGCGGTAGCGGGAGCCCGCGACCAGGGAGCCGAGGTCGAGCGTGTAGAGGTGCTTGTCCTTGAGGGTCTCGGGCACGTCGCCGCGCACGATGGCCTGGGCGAGGCCCTCGACGACGGCGGTCTTGCCGACGCCGGGCTCGCCGATCAGCACGGGGTTGTTCTTGGTGCGGCGCGACAGGACCTGCATCACGCGCTCCTGGATGAGCTCGCGGCCGATGACCGGGTCGAGCTTGCCCTCGCGTGCGGCCTGCGTGTAGTTGCGGCCGAACTGGTCCAGCACGGTCGAGCCGGCGGGGGTGCCCTCGGCGGGACCCGAGCCTGCACCGGCGGCGGCGGGCTCCTTGCCCTCGTAGCCGGAGAGCAGCTGGATGACCTGCTGGCGCACTCCACCCAGGTCGGCGCCGAGCTTGCCGAGCACCTGGGCCGCGACGCCCTCGCCCTCGCGGATCAGGCCGAGCAGGATGTGCTCGGTGCCGATGTAGTTGTGTCCGAGCTGCAGCGCCTCGCGCAGCGACAGCTCGAGGACCTTCTTGGCGCGCGGGGTGAAGGGGATGTGGCCGGAGGGGGCGTGCGAGCCCTCGCCGATGATCTCCTGCACCTGCTCGCGGACGCCGTTGAGGGAGATGTCCATCGCCTCGAGGGCCTTGGCCGCGACGCCCTCGCCCTCGCGCACGAGGCCGAGCAGGATGTGCTCGGTCCCGATGTAGTTGTGGTTGAGCATGCGCGCCTCTTCCTGCGCAAGCACGACCACTCGGCGGGCCCGATCGGTGAACCGCTCGAACATGTGAACCTCCCAAAGAGTTGTCCGGCCGAGGCCGGGAGTCGCGGCCCTTGCACACTGCCAAGGGTCGCCGCACGGGAGACACCGCCCCCGTGCGCTTCCAGGCTAACCAGCGCCAAGGGCACCGAATGCCCGTGTTCGCCAGGGGCGTGACACTGTTCACCCACAGGAAACAAGACCTGTGACCGCCGTCTCATACGGGGACGATGCGACACGTCCCGGCAACACGGGGACGATGCGGGGGTTGCGGCCGGGATGATGCGGATAGAGCGAGGGAGGCGCCTGGGTCGGGCGAAATCGCCGTAGGCGCGGGCGGTTCCTAGGCCTCGACGATGATCGTGATCGGCCCGTCGTTGACGAGCTCGACCTTCATGTCTGCGCCGAAGACGCCGGTCCCGACCTCGAGCCCGCGTCCGCGCAGCGACTCGACCACGGCATCGACCAGAGGCTCCGCCACCGGTCCGGGCGCCGCCTGGTTCCACGTGGGGCGGCGGCCCTTGCGAGTATCCGCGTAGAGCGTGAACTGGCTGACGACGATGACGGGAGCGCCCTCGTCGAGCACCGAGCGCTCGTCATCGAGAATGCGCAGATCCGCGATCTTGCGGGCGATCGTCTCGACCTGCTCCGGACCATCGTCGTGCGTCACGCCCACGAGGGCGAGGATCCCCTGGCGGTCGAAGGAGGCGGTGACGACGCCGTCGACCGTGACCGACGCGCGTGAGGCGCGCTGGAGGACGGCCTTCACGGGCGGGTGTCCGGGAGCAGCGGGCGAGCCAGGGTCACCATGTCCCGCCCTTGGGGCCGCGCGAGCCCGGGCGGTGGTGCGGCGCGACCTTGACTCGCACCTCGACGAAGTAGACGAGCACGGCGACGATCGACAGCAGGCCGAAGAAGCCGATGATCCCGCTGCCGATGCCGATCGGCGCGGGAACCGAGATGAACGCGATCAGCGCGGCGATGCCGAGGATCCCGAGCCAGATCGGCTTGGTCTGCTTGCCCGCGGCGACGTAGGCCTCGTTGGAGTACTTCGCGGCGTCGATCAGCGCCCACACCGAGCCGACGAAGGCGGCTACCGAGAGCACGATGATCACGAGGTTCTGCAGAAAGGCGAACAAGTCAGGCTCCTCGGGGACCGGCGATGCGACGCGCACCAGGGTAGCGCGGGGGGTGCTCAGCGCGGAACGGTGGCGATCACACCTCGACGGCGTTCAGGCGACGGTGGCCTCTTCAATGGCGCGGGATCGCTGCCACTGGCGGAGGTGGCGGATAGCCTCCGCGATGTCCATCGCCGCGATCCCGATCGACAGGTAACGCTGAAGGCCCTGCTCGGTGACGGCCAGCGCGATGAAGGCGAGCGCGGACAGCGCCCACAGCGCGGCGTGGGGGAGCGGCGGCGGCTTCCACACGGTGCCGGCGACCAGCACGACGACGAGCGCCAGAAGCGCGAGCACGAGCAGTGCGTTCTCCATGATTCCCCCTTGAACGTGCGCTCATCATGCGCTCGCCGCGCGGTCGCCGCAACAGATGGCGACACGCAGTCACCTGTCAGATGCTGCGAAGGGTCAGTCAGGCATGTCGCCGCCGTCGGCGGCGCAGCCCTTGCCCATCAGCAGGCCCTTCATGGTGGGTCCGACCTTGGGCGGGCGGTCGGCGCTGAAGCCGTCCGCGTTGACGATCAGCTCCTGCGCGGCCGAGAGCGGCCCGCCGTCCGACGGCACGACGAGCGTGGCCGACGGGTCGGTGGACCGCTTGAGCACGGCCAGTGCGATCGGGCCCAGCTCGTGATGGCGCGCGACGGACGTGACGTGCCCGGCGACCGCCGCATCGTCCGCGTCGCCGAGCAGAACCGGCGCCCCGGGTTCGGGGAGCGCGTGCGCGGAGCCGTCGAGGTGAAGAAGAGTGAGGCGACGAGGCGGCCGGCCGACGTTGTGGACCTTCGCCACGGTCTCCTGGCCGCGGTAGCAGCCCTTGTGCAGATGCACGGCGGTGCGCAGCCAGTCGAGCTCGTGCGGCAGCGAGGTCTCGTCGACCTCGGCCGCAGCGCGGGGCCGGTACGCCTCGATGCGCAGGGCCTCGCTCGCCCAGGTGCCGGCGAGCGTCCAGCCCGACGCGAGGCGCGCGTCGACCTCGGCGCCCAGCGTCGCGCGGGGGACGAGCACGAGCCGCCAGGGACGCATCGTCCCCGGGTGCGTGTCGGCCGAGGCCGCGTACGTGGTGCCGCCGGCAGCGACGAAGGGCCACGGATCCACCCACGTGACGGGCTCCCCGTCCGCGGCGGGAGCGCGCACGGCCTCGCCCAGCGCCGCCCACTCGGGCGTGACGTCCACGACCTCGACGCGCAGCATGAAGCGCATCCGGTCAAGGAAGGTCGCGAGCCCCGCGGGGGTCTCGGTGATGAGCCACGTGGTCTCACCGTCGTCCACCGCGGCGGCGACGTGCTCGATCCGGCCCTGCGGGCTGAGGATCATGAGCTCGGTCGATGCTCCAGGGGAGAGCGCGGCGACCTCCTGGGTCGACAGCGAGTTGAGCCACGAGAGCCGATCCGGCCCGGTGACCGTGAGGATCCCCAGGTGCGACTGGTCCACGACCGCGCGTCCCTGCGCGAGCGCGCGCTGCTCCGCGGTCGGGTCGCCGTAGTGCCACGCGACCCCCGCATCGAGGCCGGTCGCCTCGACGGCGCCATGGCGTGACAGCAGGGGGCTCGTGGTCGTGGTGCTCATGGGGGAGGAACGCTCAGGGCGCCTCGGGGGATTCCCCGGCGGGCGCATCGTCCGTCCCGCCAGCGGCATCGTCGAGGCCGACGACCCCGGACTCCTCGCCCGCGCGCGACATCCGCGCGGCGGCATACGACTGGAGCTCCTGGCCGAAGGCCGCGAGGTCCCACGCCCACATGAGCTCGCCCTTGACGTTGCCGTACATGCGGGTCGCGCCGCGCACCTCGGGGCCGCTCTCGGTCGACGCGATGAAGCGTGTCGCCAGATCGACACGGCCGTTGCCGACCGCGCCCATGTACGCCGAGATGACGCCGGACGCCTCGGTGAGGATGACCTCGAGCGGGTGCTGGAAGTCCTGCAGCTCGACGCCCTCGGGCGCCGACGGCGCGACTCGCCAGAAGCCGGACTCGACCTGCCACACGAGGCCCTCCTCGCCGTCGGGACCCATCAGCGTGATGGTCGACGAGTAGATGAGGTACGGGCCGCCGTCGTGGTCGAACGAGAGGCGCTGGCGGAAGGCCGTCGCCTCGATGCCGGGGTAGGAGAGCTCGCCCGAGCCCTCCCATTCACCCACGAGCCACGCGAGGGGATAGACCTCGGGAGCCAGGCCGTCGGGAAGAGTGAAGGTCACCGCGCTCCGTCCTTCAGCAGGCGGTAGGCGACGATGCCGACGATCCACGCGGTGGCGGCGAAGCCGAGCACCGCGAGGACGGTGAAGAGGAGCCCCAGTGCTGTCATGCGTTCATCCTAGGACGAAAGGCCTGCCGTGGTCAGGCGCCGCTCACGCGCGCCTGGTGGCGCGCGTCGCGAGCAGGTAGACCTCGCAGCCCAGGCAGAAGTCGAACACCGCGTTGAGGAACGACGCGATCACGACGAAGCCGATCGCGATGTAGAAGCCGAGCACGACGCCGAAGCCGAGGAACGCGATCGCGAGCACCGCGAAGCCGAGCCCGACCTGCTGCGCGAAGCGCGGCGCGCGGAACGACTCGGTCTCGGTGGGCGGGTCCAGGCGCGGGCGTACCCACTTCTGGAACGCCCACGACTGCACCGTGGCCTGCGGGCCGACGATCGCGCCGGGCATGAACAGCGCCGCGAGCAGGAACGCGAGCACGAGCCCGACGCTGTTCGCGCCGACGACGAGTGCCGCGACAGCGATCACGAGCGTCACGGCCGCGCCGAAGCGCGGGCCGCGTGGGTCGATGCGGATGTCCTTGGCCATGTCTTCCTCCGGGGGTGGGGGTCGTGCCCTCAGGCACGTGCGGGGATTGTAGAGGGACGACGCGGGTGGGCGTCATGCCCTGGCAGGTATCGGGACGATGCGCGGGCCGGGTGGGCGCCCGCGCTGGGGGCTGTCAGATCGCGTACTCGGTGCCGGCGGGCGGGGTCGCGTCGATCGCCTCGCGCGCCTGCGCCTCGGACGGCGCGCCCGAGATGCGGGCGACCACGACCCCGTTCGTGTCGAGCACGAGCGTCGTCGGGGTGCGCATGATGTCGAGCTCGCGCGCGAGCTCGAGTCGCTCCGACGCGTCGATCTCGACGTGGCTCACGCCCTCGTACTCCTCGGCGACCCGGGTGAGCAGCGCCTTGGTGGGCGGGCACTTCGCGCACACCGGGGTCGAGAACTGCACGAAGGTCGCGCGGTAGCCGCGCGGAGCGCCCAACACTGCGGGCGTGAGCGCGCCCGGGATCTCGACGCGCGTCACGCGACCCTGGCGGCTTGACCACCACCAGTACGCGAGCGACGCGATCACGAGCAGGGCGAGCACGATCAGCACTCGAACGAGCAAGGGGGACCTCCGTCAACCGATGAGCAGGCGGCCCGCCAGGTAGACGAGCGTGCCGGCGATGAGAACGGGCGCGATCGCCGAGGATATTCCCGCCCAGCGGGAGCGAGGCCGCGGCTCGCGTCGGTTCATCTCCGCCATCAGCACGACGGCGGCCCCCGTCAAGAGGCCCGTGAGGATGCCGCCGTACCAGCTGAGAGAGGGGAAGAGGAGGCCCATGGCCGCGCCGGCGCCTGCCCCGAGCGTGAACGTGAGCATCGCGTTGACGCCGGGGTTGCGTGTCGCGGCGGAGAACACCGCCGCCATCGCGAGCGTGATCGCGCCGGCGACGACGAGGTCCTCCGCGCCGGGCGTGCGGACCGCGGCCACCCAGGCCGCGCCCGAGGTCGCGATCGCGCCGCCCGCGGCCGTTCCCGAGACCGAGCTGAGCACATGTCCGCGCGGAGAGGGGAAGAACACCTGGGCGACCAGCGCCGCCACCGTGACCGCCGCGAGGGCGATCGCGATGTACCGCAGGTAGGGCTCGCTGCGGCCGACCGCGACGGCGACGAGGGCGACGACCCCGCCGCCACCCACGATGCCCGCGGTGGTCCACCGATGGCCCACATGCACGAGGCTCGACCACCCGATCCCCATGGCGACGGCCATGGCCAGGATGGCGAGCGCGAGGTATCTCGCCCCCAGGTAGCCCGAGCCCGCGACCAGTGCGGCGGCGACGGCGGTGATCGACGCGCGGGATGTCGGAGCCATGGTGGTTAGTCTGGCATGCGCCGCCCCGCTACAGTTAAGCCAATCGGGAGGTGGCGATGGCAGACCTGCTTGTGCTCACCCCGTCCGGAGACGGGGCTGGCGCGGTCCTGCCTGCCCTTTCACTGCTGAGCCATCGGACTCGCGTGGTCGAGCCCGAGCCCGCCGCGATGCTCGATGCGATGGACGCCGACGTGCTCGTCGTCGATGCCCGCAACGATCTCGCCCAGGCGCGCAACAACTGCAAGCTTGTGCAGGTCACCGGGGTGACCGTGCCACTGCTGCTGGTGCTCAGGGATGGCGGGATGTCGATCGTCACGAGCGAGTGGGGCGCGGACGACGTGGTGCTCGCCGATGCCTCGCCCGCCGAGGTCGAGGCTCGCATCAGGCTCATGATGGGCCGCGCGAGCTCCGAGGATCCGTTGGAGAAGGCCGCCGAGTTCTCCTCGGGCGATCTCACGGTGGACGTCGGCGGCTACACGGCCAGGCTCAAGGGCGTGCCGCTCGACCTGACCTACAAGGAGTTCGAGCTCCTCAAGTACCTCATGCAGCATCCCGGCCGCGTCTACACGCGTGACCAGCTGCTCCAGGAGGTGTGGGGCTTCGACTACTACGGCGGCACCCGCACCGTCGACGTGCACGTGCGTCGCCTGCGAGCCAAGCTCGGCTCGGAGCACGAGCAGCTCATCGGCACGGTCCGCAACGTCGGCTACCGCTTCGACCCGCCCGCTCCCAAGCCCGCCGCGGATCCCGAGACCGCCAAGGCGTAGAGGCCTCGGTGAGTCGGGCGCGCCGTGTCCCGCGGCGCGCACAGTCATCCTTGAGCACGAGGGCAGGCCCCTGCGCGCCTGAGTAACCTGGACGTGGATCCCTGTACCCCGACCCAGGAGCCCGCATGCCGAACAAGCCCGCGCGTCTATTCTCGCGACTCACCCCATCGACCGAGCGCACGCTCGCCGATGTGCTGAGGACCGAGCGCGCGGGAGGCATCCTGCTGCTGATCGGCACCGTCGCCGCGCTGATCTGGGCGAACTCGGCGTGGTCGGACTCGTACGAGGCGATGAAGTCGTTCACCATCGGCCCCGAGGCGCTGCACCTCCACCTCGACCTCGCCCACTGGGCGAAGGACGGGCTCCTCGCCATCTTCTTCTTCGTCGTGGGTCTCGAGCTCAAGCGTGAGATCGTCGTCGGCGAGCTGCGACGCCCCTCGACCGCGATCGTGCCGATCGTCGCCGCGATCGGCGGCATGGCGATGCCCGCGATCCTCTACACGGTCGTGAACCTTCAGGACGGCGGCTCGACCGCCGGGTGGGCGGTTCCGACGGCCACCGACATCGCCTTCGCGGTCGCGGTGCTGTCCGTGGTCGGCAAGTGGCTGCCGAACGCGCTTCGCGCTTTCCTGCTGACGCTCGCCGTGGTCGACGATCTCCTGGCGATCATCATCATCGCGGTGTTCTTCACCGACGAGATCGACTTCGTGATGCTGGGCGCGTCCGTGGCCTGCATCATCGTCTTCGCGGTGCTCGCGTCCAAGCGGATCACGTCGCCGTGGCTGCTGTTCCCGCTCGCGTTCGCGGCGTGGGCCTTCATGCACGCCTCCGGCATCCACGCGACCATCGCCGGCGTCGCGCTCGGCATGGCCGTCCCCGCGATCAAGGCCAAGGGCGAGAAGCACTCCCTCGCCGAGCACTGGGAGCACCTGTGGCGCCCGGTCTCCGCGGGCTTCGCGGTTCCCGTGTTCGCGCTGTTCGCCGCGGGCGTCACGCTGTCCGGCGAGGCGCTGTCGAGCGCGATCTCGGATCCTGTCGCCCAGGGTGTCGTCGTCGGTCTCGTGATCGGCAAGCCGCTCGGCATCTTCCTCGCGACGTGGCTCGTCGCGACCTTCACGCGCGCCAACCTGGACCGAGGCATCAGCTGGCCCGACGTCCTGGGCATGGCCTTCCTCGCGGGCATCGGCTTCACGGTGTCGCTCCTCATCGGCGACCTCGCCTTCAACGGCGAGCGCGAGGCAGAGGTGAAGATGTCCGTGCTCGCGGCCTCGGTGCTCGCCGCGGTCCTGGGCGCCGCGATGCTCGCGTGGCGGGACCGGAGCTATCGGAAGACCTACGAGTCGCGCTCGATCCCTGTCGGTCACGACCGCATGGGCGACGCGCACGAGCTCGCGCGCGAGATCGGCGGCGTCGCCGAGCCGGCGCCGAAGCAGGACGGTGCCGACACGCACTGAGTCGTTGCAGCACTGAGCGCGTGCAGCATCGCCCCTCCAGGACGATGCGGTGTCTCAGGGAGTGCGGTGCCTCAGGATGCGGCGCCTAGGAGGACGCCTGGCGCACCTTGGCGCCGGGCGCGGTCGGGCACAGCGCCGCGATCTCGCATGAGCCGCAGTCGGGCTTGCGAGCCATGCAGCGTCGTCGTCCGTGGAAGATCACCCGGTGGGACCACAGCGTCCACTCGCGCCGCTCGATGAGCGCCATGAGGTCGCGCTCGACCACCACGGGATCCTCGTTGACCGTGAGGCCCAGTCGTCGCGCGAGGCGGCCCATGTGGGTGTCCACCGTGATGCCTGGCACGTCGAAGGCGTTGCCGAGCACGACGTTCGCCGTCTTCCTGCCGACCCCGCGGAGCGTGACGAGATCCTTGAGGCGTCCCGGAACCTCGCCGTCGTATCGCTCGACGATGTCCCGGCTGAGTCCCAGCAGCGACTCCGCCTTCGCTCGATAGAACCCGGTGGGCTTGATGAGCGCCTCGAGCGCGTCCCGGTCCGCGTCGGCCATGGCCCGCGCGTCGGGGTACACGGCGAACAGGCCAGGCGTCACCTGATTGACCCGCACGTCCGTGCACTGGGCGGACAGGACCGTGGCGGCCAGCAGCTGGAAGGGCGTCCCGTAGTCGAGCTCGCAGTGCGCGTCGGGGTAGACCTCGGCGAGCGCCCGGTTGATCGCTCGGGCCCGGCGGACGAGCGCCACGGGCGGGGCGGCATCGTCTGAGGCGGCGACGGTCAGCGGGGTGCGGCTGGACATGCCGTCCACCCTAGGTGACCATCGCGTCGCCCACCCTCGCCGTCGCGTCGTCCCGGGCCGAGGAACTCTCAAGAGAGGGACTCGGCGAACCGATAGAGGGGGGGACAGAGGTCCTGCAGGGATGTGTGCCCTCGCGAGCCCCAGGGAGTGGAATGAGCACCATGGCGTCCGCGGAACGGATCGCGGAGCTGCGGCAGCGGCGGCGCGACATCCGCCGTGAGATCGCTCGCGTCCGGTGGTGGCGACGGCTCGTAGCCGCGCGTCGCGAGCTGACCGTCGCCGCGCTCGCGAGGCCGGGAGGCGCCGAGGCCCTCGTGCTCGACGACATCTGGACCGCCCTCGCGGCCGACGCCCCGAGCGCGAGAGAGCTCGTCGCTGCGGTGTGGCCCGAGGCAGGAAGCGTCGCGCCCGGTAGCATCGAGGAGTTGGACACTCTTGATATGCGTCTCGAGGCCTATGAGGCCCGGGTCGCGGAGAACCTGGAGACGGTGACGGCATTGATGGTCAAGGCGATGGGTGAGGCACACCGGCGCGATGTCGCGGAGCGGCGCTATGCCTGAGGCACCCCAGGGTTCCGCGAACACGACGCGCGAGGAGCAGCTGCTGAGGTCATCGCCGCTGTTCGGCGGCATGGACGCGGCCAGCGCGCGCTCGCTGATCGCGCAGATGCCCCGGCGCGAGTTCTCCAAGGGCGAGACGATCTTCAACGAGGGCGACGAGGGCGACGTCATGTACGTCGTCGTCAAGGGCAAGGTGAAGCTCGCGCGCACCGCGCGCGACGGCCGCGAGAACCTGCTCGGCCTCATGGGCGTCGGCGACATGGTCGGCGAGCTCTCGGTCTTCGACCCGGGCCCACGCCTCTCGCGCGCCCACGTCGTCGAGGAGTCGGTGCTCTACGAACTGCCCAAGGCGACGCTCGACGCGTGGCTCGACGAGCACCTCGACATGTCCAGGCACCTGCTGCGCGCGCTCGCGCAGCGCATCCGACGCACCACCAACACGATGGCGGACCTCGTGTTCTCCGACGTCCCCGGCCGCGTCGCGAAGGCGATCCTCGACCTGGGTCACCGCTTCGGACGCATGGAGCGCGGTCACGTGACCGTGCGCCACGGCCTCACGCAGGAGGAGCTCGCGCAGCTCGTCGGCGCGTCGCGCGAGACCGTCAACAAGGCGCTCGCGGACTTCGCCTCGCGCGGCTGGATCGACGTGCACATCGGCTCGGTCGAGGTGTACGAGCCGGACCGTCTGCGCGCCCGCTCGCGCTGACCGCGCGGGCCCGGCTCACACGAAAGGGACGATGCGGCGCTCGCCCGAGCGCGCATCGTCCCTTCGTCGTTCTCCCCGTCTGCCGGGGCGGGCCGTCAGTGGCGGACTGCCACCACGATCTCGACCTCCACGGGCGCTCCGAGCGGAAGCGCCGCGACGCCCACGGCGGAGCGCGCGTGCCGTCCGGCCTCGCCGAACACGTCCACCATGAGCGCCGACGCCGCATTGAGGACGGCGGGCTGCTGTGTGAAGTCGGGAGCGGACGAGACGAAGCCCGTGACCTTGACCACGGACTCGATCGAGTCGAGGCCGCCGGCCGCCTGCGCCGCCGCGGCGAGCGCGTTGAGGGCCGCGGCGCGGGCGCACTCGGCGGCCTTCTCGGGCGTGACGTCGTCGGCTCGCTGGCCGACGTGACCGGTCGCGAGCAGCGAGCCGTCGACGAACGGCAGCTGACCCGAGGTGTGGATCAGGTCGCCCTGGCGCAGCGCGGGCACGTAGGTGCCGACGGGGATCGCCACCTCGGGAAGCGTCAGGCCGAGCGCCGCGAGGCGCTGCGAGGCGCTCATGCGTCGCCCCGGGGGCGCTTCATGTAGGCCACGAGCCCACCGGTGGGTCCGGTCACGACCTGCACGAGCTCCCAGCCGTCCTCGCCCCACTGGTCGAGGATCTGCTTGGTCGCGTGATCGATGAGCGGAACGGTCGAGTACTCCCACGTCGTCATGGTGCCGAGCCTATCCCCCAGGGAACCCCGGGGTCGTCCGAGGCGTTGGCTGGGCAACGTAAGGTTGGGGCATGGGTGTCTTCGTCTCCGAACGCGCGCGCCGTGATGGTCGCGCGACGTTCCCACAGCTCATCGGCGGGCTGATCGCGTTCGTCGTGCTGTCCGTCGTGGCGGGTGTGCTGCTCGCCGGCCTCGCGTTGCCGGTCGTGACCGTCGCGGGCAACACCGCGCAGGGCGCGTCGGACCTGTTCGAGGAGCTGCCAGACGAGCTCGACTCCGTCACCCTGCCGCAGCAGTCGAACATCTACGCGCGCAACGGCAAGACGCTCATCGCGACGTTCTACTCGCAGAACCGCGTCGTCGTCCCGCTCGAGGAGATCTCTCCGTGGCTGCAGGAGGCCGTGGTCGCGGTCGAGGACAACAGGTTCTGGAAGCACAACGGCGTGGACGGCGAGGGCATCCTTCGCGCGATCAGCTCGAACCTCACGTCGGACAGCACGCAGGGCGGCTCGACGCTCACCCAGCAGGTCGTGAAGAACACCCTCCTCCAGAAGGCCATCGACTCCGGTGACGACGACGCCATCAAGGAGGCGACCGCCACCACCTACGAGCGCAAGATCAAGGAGTGGCGCCTCGCGCTCGCTCTCGAGGAGAAGCTCAACGCCGCGCTGGGGACCGATTGCACGAGCGCTCCGGAGGTCGACTGCGGCAAGGAGCAGATCCTCGAGCAGTACCTCAACATCGCGCAGTTCGGCACCAACACCTATGGGGTCGAGGCCGCGGCGCAGTACTACTTCTCCAAGTCGGCCGCCGAGGTCAACGCGCTCGAGGCCGCGACGATCGTCGGCGTGACGCAGAACCCGTCGAAGTACGACCCGGTCCGCAACCCGGAGGCGTCGCTCGAGCGTCGCAACACGGTGCTCAAGCGCATGGTCGACCAGGATGTCATCACGCAGGAGCAGTACGAGGAGTACGTCGCGACGCCCCTCGAGGACTACATGAACATCTCGTACCCGAAGTTCTCGTGCTCGGCGTCCGCGTCCGCGCCGTTCTTCTGCGACTACGTGACGAAGATCATCAAGCAGGACGAGGCGTTCCACGGCGAGGGGACGGAGCTGCTGTACAAGGGTGGCCTCGACATCGTCACCACGCTGAACCTCAAGTACCAGAAGATCGCGAACGAGGAGCTCACCAACTCGTTGCCGATCGACGATCCATCCGGGTGGGCGATGGCGCTCGTGTCGCTCGACACGTCGACGGGCCAGATCCTCGCGATGAGCCAGACGCGCGAGTTCGATCCCACGTCCGAGGCGCCGAACTCCACCTCGGTGAACTACTCGACCGACCGAGACTACGGAGGATCTCGCGGGTTCTCTCCAGGATCGACCTTCAAACCCATCATCCTCGCGACGTGGCTCGAATCGGGAAGATCGCTCAACCAGACGGTCAGCGCGTACATCAAGGAGTACGACGTCTCCGAGTGGCCGGCGAGCTGCACCGACCTCACAGGCGGCGGCACATGGAAACCGACGAACGTCGGCGGCAGCGGCGGAACGAGCATGACGGTGCTTCAGGCGACGGCCAACTCGGTGAACACCGCGTACGTCGCCATGTCCAACCAGCTCGACCTGTGCGACGTCGTGGAGATGGCGGAGCGGCTCGGGTTCCAGCGTGCCGACGGTGCCGAGATCGAGTACGTGCCGTCCATCACGCTCGGCACCCAGAACGCATCGCCCCTGACGATGGCATCGGTGATGCAGACCTTCGCGAACGACGGCGTCCACTGCGAGCCGTACGCGATCCTGAAGATCACCGACTCTGAGGGCAACACTCCGACGGACTCGGAGGGCGAGGCGATCATCCCACCGCAGGAATCGTGTGAGCGGGTGATCTCGGAGGAGATCGCCGTGGGCGTCCAGTACGCGATGTCCAAGGTGGTCGAGTACGGATCGGGAACGAACGCCAAGCTCGCGAACGGCCGAGAGGTGGCGGGAAAGACCGGTACGTCGCAGATGAACCGTCACCTGTGGTTCGTCGGGTACACGCCCGAGCTCACCACGGCGGTCTGGCTGGGCAACCCCGACCACGACGTGGACGGCAAGAACCTCACCCTCAACGGCCACTACTACTCGGGCTGGATCTACGGAAACACGATCTCCGCGCCAACCTTCGCGGCCTACATGGATCGCGCCCTCGAGGGCAAGGAGAACACCGACTTCATCGAGACGCCGAGCAGCGACGTCATGTACGGCACACCGGTGAGCGTCCCGAACGTCATCGGCATGACCGAGGCGCAGGCGAAGTACGCCATCACGAAGGCTGGCTTCAAGTACTCCAGCAGCACCGTGTACTCGACGAGCTACTCCGAAGGGACGGTGGCCGCGCAGTCGCCGTCGTCCTACTCGAAGGCGCTGCCAGGCTCCACCATCACGTACTACGTCGCCACGAGCACCCTCCCGGACTGGTGGTACAACTGGCCCGACGGCTGGGACGCCACCGTGGCTCCCGACGACTACTGGGGCTCGACGTGGCCACCGGCCGAGTTCGAGACCAACCCGCCCAACGGGTGGCCGACCACGGATGACAGCACGGACGAGGCATCCCCCGACGCCACGGCCGACAGCACCACGACGGAGACGACGACCGAGACCACCACGACCACCAACGGTGGGGGCAAGGACAAGAGCTCGTCGAAGAACGGGTCGAGCAACTGATGTCACGCGGCTCCGAGCCCGGCCGTGCCGGGGTGATCGCCGCACGCGGCGCCGCCGTCGCGGCCGGGCTCGGAGCGTCTGCGCTCGCGTGGGGGCTCATCGAGGCGCGACGCTACGTGCTCCGTCACGTCACCGTCCCCGTGCTTCCCGCCGGCGCGGCGCCCGTCACGGTTCTGCACCTGTCGGACCTGCACCTCGCGCCGTACCAGCGGGACCGCGTCGCCTGGGTGCGTGACCTCGCGAGCCTCGCGCCCGACATCGTCGTGGACACCGGTGACAACCTCGGGCACCCCGACGCGGTTCCCGCGCTCATCGAGGCGCTCACGCCGCTGATGGCGCGCCCCGGGGCCTTCGTCTTCGGCTCCAACGACTACTACGGGCCTCGCCGCCTCAACCCGTTCCAGTACTTCGCCGGTCCCTCCACGCTGCACCCCGATCGCGCCGAGCTGCCTCACGCGCAGCTGCGCGCGGCGCTGCGCGACGCGGGCTGGGTGGACCTCACGAACGCGCGAGGAGGTCTTGAGGTCGACGGTCTCACATTGAGCCTCGTGGGCACCGACGACGCTCACATCGGCAGGGACGCGATGCCCGAGCCCTCCGATGAGCGAGGCGACGTCCGGATCGGAGTCACCCACGCGCCCTACACGCGCGTCCTGGACGGGCTCCACGAGGACGGCTGCGACCTGATCCTCGCGGGGCACACGCACGGCGGCCAGGTGTGCGTCCCCGGCTACGGGGCTCTCGTCACCAACTGCGACATCGACACGGGTCGCGTCAAGGGGCTGTCCGGGTGGCCCGGCGCGCGCCCCGATCGCGGGGGGCTCGACTCCTCGTGGCTCCATGTGTCCGCGGGGCTGGGCCATTCGCCGTACGCCCCCGTGCGCTTCGCGTGCAGGCCCGAGGCCACGCTGCTCACGCTCACCGCGCGGGCCTGACGGACCGGGCGTGAGGCGCATCGTCCTGGTCCTTGTGCGTCGAGGGCACCGATTTCAGTTTCCGGCCAGTAGTCCGGTATCCTGAGCAGGCTCAAATCACGGGGTGTGGCGCAGCTTGGTAGCGCGCCTCGTTCGGGACGAGGAGGTCGCAGGTTCAAATCCTGTCACCCCGACCGTGAGATGACCGAGGTCATCAGCGACTGAAGCCCCTTCTGCGGAAGGGGCTTTCGTCGTCTCCGGCATCGCGCATCGTCCTGCTGTCGCGCACGGCCGGGGCTCACGCACCGCCGCCGCACGTCCTGCACACACCCAGCCCTGCAGCCCGCGTGTCGAGGCCCGGATACGCTCGGACACGCCGTGCGCAGAGCGATCTGTGTGCACGGCGTGCGGGGACGATGCGGCAGCCGGGACGATGCAGGGCCATGGACGATGCGGGCGTCACCGAGCCGGGGAAGCGACCGGGGAAGCAGGAAGCCCCCTCGCGCGGCGAGGGGGCCTCCTGAAGTCGAGCGGGTCAGGCCTTGGCGGTCAGCCTCTCCGCGACGAGCTCCGCGATCTGCACCGCGTTGAGCGCGGCGCCCTTGCGCAGGTTGTCGCCCGAGACGAACAGCGCGAGGCCCCTGTTGCCCTCGGCCGCGCCGTCCTGGCGGATGCGGCCCACGAGCGACACGTCGCCACCGGCGGCGGCGAGCGGCGTCGGCACCTCCTCGACCTTGACGCCCGGGGCGCCGGCGAGGATCGCGTAGGCCTCGGCGGGAGTGATGTCGCGCGAGAACTCGGCGTTGATCGACAGCGAGTGGCCGGTGAAGACGGGCACGCGCACGCACGTGCCGCTCACGCGCAGGTCAGGCAGCGAGAGGATCTTGCGCGACTCGTTGCGCAGCTTCTGCTCCTCGTCGGTCTCGTTCGAGCCGTCGTCCACGACGGAGCCGGCCATCGCGAGCACGTTGAACGCGATGGGCGCGACGTACTTCACGGGGGCGGGGAACTCGACGGCGGAGCCGTCGTGCGCGAGGGCCTTGGCGCCGTCGATCACGGCCGCGGCCTGCCCGTGCAGCTCCTCGACGCCCGCGAGGCCGGAGCCGGACACGGCCTGGTAGCTCGAGACGACCAGACGCTCGAGCCCGGCGGCCTCGTGCAGCGGCTTGAGGACCGGCATCGCGGCCATCGTCGTGCAGTTGGGGTTCGCGACGATGCCCTTGGGGATCTCGTCGAGCGCATCGGGGTTGACCTCGGACACGACGAGCGGGACCTCGGGGTCCTTCCTCCACGCGGACGAGTTGTCGATCACGATCGCGCCCGCCGCGGCGAACTTCGGCGCGTACTCCTTGGAGGCGCCGCCGCCCGCGGAGAAGAGCGCGATGTCGATGCCGGAGTAGTCGCCCGAGGCGACGTCCTCGACGACGACGTCGCGGCCCAGGTGCGGCAGCACCTTGCCCGCCGAGCGCGACGACGCGAAGAAGCGCACGTCGGCCTCGGGGAAGCGCTCGGCCACGAGCTCACGCATGACGGCGCCCACCTGGCCGGTGGCGCCCACGACTGCGAGGGAGAGGGTCATCGTCCGGTACCTCCGTAGACGACGGCCTCACCCTGGGACGAGTCGAGGCCGAAAGCGGTGTGGATCGCGCGCACGGCATCGTTCACGAGCTCGGCGCGGGTGACGACGGAGATGCGGATGTCCGACGTCGAGATCATCTCGATGTTGATGCCGGCATCGCGCAGCGCCGAGAAGAACTTGGCGGAGACGCCCGTCGCGGAGCGCATGCCCGCCCCGATGAGCGAGATCTTGCCGATCGAGTCGTCGACCACCAGCTCGCGGAAGCCGATCGACTCGTGGTCGCCCTCGAGCGCCGCACGAGCGGCGTCGACCTGCGCGGTGGGCAGCGTGAACGAGATGTCCGTGACGCCCGTGTGCGTCGCGGACACGTTCTGCACGATCATGTCGATGTTCGCCTCGGCGCGGGCGACCGACTCGAACAGGCGCGCGGCGGAACCGGGGACGTCGGGAACACCGATGACGGTGATCTTGGCCTCGGAGGTGTCGTGGGCGACACCCGCGATGATCGGCTGCTCCATGGCTTCCTCTCCTTCGGTGGGTCCTACGACCATCGTGCCCTCCAGCCCCGAGAAGGACGAGCGGACGTGGATGGGAACGTTGAATCGGCGGGCGTACTCGACGCAGCGTGGCATGAGGACCTTCGCGCCCGAGGCCGCCATGTCCAGCATCTCCTCGTACGTGATGACGTCGAGCTTGCGGGCCGCGGGGACGACGCGGGGGTCGGCGGAGAACACGCCGTCCACGTCGGTGTAGATCTCGCACACGTCGGCCTCGAGCGCCGCGGCGAGCGCGACGGCGGTCGTGTCGGAGCCGCCGCGACCGAGCGTCTGCACGTCCTGCGTCTCCTGGTTGAGGCCCTGGAAGCCTGCGACGATCGCGACGTCGCCACCCTCGAGCGTCTGGCGCAGGCGGCCGGGCGCGACGTCGATGATGCGGGCGCGTCCGTACGAGCCGGACGTGATGACGCCGGCCTGGGGGCCCGTGAAGCTCTGAGCGCCGACGCCGAGGTCGCGTACCGCCATCGCGAGCAGCGCCATCGAGATGCGCTCGCCGGCGGTCAGGAGGATGTCCATCTCACGCGGGTGGTCGTTGCCGGAGACGTCGTTGGAGAGGTCGATCAGCTCGTCGGTCGTGTCGCCCATCGCCGACACCGTCACGACGACGTCGTTCCCGGCGTTGCGGGTCTCGACGACCCGGCGGGCGACGCGGCGGATCGCGTCGGCATCAGCGACCGACGATCCTCCGTACTTCTGCACCACGAGCGGCACGGTGCACTCCTTCTGCGTGAGTGGGGTGGGCCGCGCACGCGAACGTCGCGGCACCCCATTCTAGTCAGAGCCGGAGTGTCAGCTTCGCGGGTCGTCGGACCCGGGCGCCGCTGCAGTCGATACCCGGGTATGACGACCTGCCGCGACATCGTGTGCCAGGATGCTTGACGCCGCTGCAGGGGGCAGGGGCGCACAGCAGAACAGCATGAAGGGGGACCATGACCATCCTTGAGGAGGCGCCGCCGATCACGGCCGCGATCCAGGCGACGGGGGTGGCGCGCGCGTTCGGCAGCGTTCAGGCCGTCCAGGACGCGACGCTCACCGTGGAGCGCGGCAAGGTGACGGCGCTGATCGGCCCCAACGGCTGCGGCAAGACGACGCTCATGCTCATGCTCGCCGGGCTGCTGAGGCCCGACGCCGGCGAGATCCGAGTGGCCGGCGCGGACCCCAGGACGGACTCGGCGGCGGTGCGCGCCGCGATCGGGTGGATGCCCGATCAGCTCGGCTCGTGGGACAACCTCTCGTGCCTGCAGACCCTCACGCTCGTGGGCCAGTCCTACCGGATCCCCGCCGCGCAGGCGCGGGCCAAGGGCCTCTCGCTGTTGCGGAAGGTCCACCTCGAGGAGTTCGCCGACCGCCCGACGCGCGTGCTCAGCCGCGGCCAGAAGCAGCGCCTGTCGCTCGCGCGGGCCTTGGTTCACGACCCCGCGGTGCTGCTGCTCGACGAGCCCGCGAACGGGCTCGATCCGCGCTCGCGCGTCGAGCTGCGTCAGTACGTGCGTGAGATCGCGGCCGAGGGCCGCGCGGTGCTCGTGTCGAGCCACGTGCTCGCCGAGCTCGACGAGATGGTCGACGACGCGGTGTTCATGTCCAAGGGGCGCACGCTCGGGGACGATGCGGCACGGATGGTCGCGCATGCGCGCACCCGGTATCGGGTGTGGTCGCTCGACGTCGATGCGCTGCGCCGTGCCCTCACGGACGCGAGCGTGCCGTTCGAGGAGGCGGAGGGCGGCGCGATGGTGAGCATCGCCGACGAGGCGCACGCGCAGCAGGCGCTCGCGTGGCTGGTCGGCGCCGGGGTGCCCGTCCACCGGTTCGGCCCCGCTGGCAGCGCGCTTGAACAGACCTACATGGCCATGGAGGAGGACCGTCGATGACCACCACCGAGACCTCCCCCAACCCGACCGTCACCGCGCCTGCGCGGAAGGGCAACCCGTGGCTGCCCACCCTGCACGGCACCTTCCTGGTCACGAGGATCGAGCTGCTGCGGCGTCGTCCGTCCACGAAGGGTTGGATCTTCTACGGGATCCTGCTGGCCGCGATCCTGGGGCTCGGGATCCTCGTGTCCGTCCTGTCGACGGCCGAGAAGACGTCGACCCCGCTTGAGCTCGTGCTCGTGCTGGTGCTCGGTGCCGGCATGCTCATCGGGCCGTCGCTGTCGGCGACGTCCATCAACGGCGACTCGGGCGAGGGTGTGCTCGCGCCGCTCCAGATGACGCACCTGACCGCGGGTGACCTCGCGGTCGGCAAGCTGCTGTCCTCGTGGTTCGTGGCCTTCGCGGTGCTCGTGACCACGACGCCGTTCCTCGTCTACGCGTATGCCCGGTCCGGCTGGCACCTGGGCGAGTTGCTGCTGGTCCTCGTCGTCATCCTGTTCCTGGTGCTGACCGCGACGGCCGTCGGACTCGCGTGGTCGGCGATCGCCGCCCGCGCGGTCGCGTCGGTGTCGCTCGCGCACCTCACCACGGGCGTGCTCGTGATCGGCACGCTCGTGCTGTTCGCGTTCACCGCGCCGCTCGTCTCGGACACGATGACCGAGACCGACCGCTACGTCGCGTGGGACGAGCTGTCCGACGAGCAGTCCACCGCGCTGGAGGACGCGTACAACACCGGCGACTTCTCGGCGGTCGACCCGGACGCCCTCGTGTGCGACGAGGAGACCTACGAGTACGGGATCGCGCACACGGAGCGCACGGCGTGGATGGTGCTGATCAACCCGTTGGTCGTCATCGAGGAGGTGTCGCCCCTGGTCAACCCGCTCACCTTCGAGGAGGACGGGCGCGCCGCCCCGGGGATCTTCGCGAACGTCCATCAGATGGTGAGCTCTGCGCGCATCGGTCCCACGGAGGCCGACGCTCAGATGATGGAGTACGACGAGTGCGCGGACATCGCGACGATGGCCTCCGGAGACGACGAGTCGGCGGACGGCGGGAACGCGTATCAGGACACGTGGGAGCAGCAGCAGGAGGAGCAGGCGATGTACCCCCGCACTCCGTGGCTCGGGCTCGGACTCCAGGTCCTGCTGCTCGTCGGCGCGATGGCGATCGTGACGCATCGTCTGCGGGTCCCTTACCGGACGCTGCGCACCGGCACTCGCGTCGCCTGACCCGGTCGGGCGGCGCCGCGGGAGCGGCGGCGGGTCGACAGCATCGACCCGCCGTCGAGGCCCCGCGCTCAACACTCCAGAACTGACGCCCCTAGTGCTGGGGATACCTGGGGCGATACTCTGATCTCACGGGAGGAACCATGACGGTTCAGGCACAGGCGCCGACCGGGCATGCGCTGCATGCTCAGGGGGTCAGGCGCGCGTTCGGGTCGGTGCAGGCGGTGGTGAACGCGTCACTCACGCTCACGCCCGGCACCGTGACCGCGCTGATCGGCCCCAACGGCTGCGGCAAGACCACGCTGATGCTCATGCTCGCCGGGCTGCTGCGCCCCGATGGCGGCACGGTCGAGGTGCTCGGCCACGACCCCGTCACCGCGGGTGCCGTGGCGCGCAAGGGCATCGGCTGGATGCCCGACGTGCTCGGCATGTGGGACTCGCTCACGTGCACCGAGACGCTCGCGACCTTCGGCCGGGCCTATGGACTGTCCAAGGCGGACGCGGACGCTCGCGCCTTCACGATGCTCGAGAAGGTCCATCTGGCCGACCTCGCCGCGCAGCCCGCTCGGGTCCTCAGCCGCGGCCAGAAGCAGCGTCTCTCGCTCGCGCGCGCTCTCATGGGCGACCCCTCGGTGCTGATCCTCGATGAGCCCGCGTCGGGCCTCGACCCGCGCTCCCGCATCGAGCTGCGCGACCTGGTCCGCGCGCTCGCGGCCGAGGGACGGGCCGTCCTCATCTCGTCGCATGTGCTGAGCGAGCTCGACGAGATGGTCGACGAGGCCGTCTTCATGTCCAAGGGGGTGACGCTCGGCGAGAGCGCCGAGGCCGAGGTCGCCAGGGCGCGCGCCCGTTGGCGCGTGACCGCGCTGCCGGGGCACGACGTCCACGCGGCGCTGTCCGAGGCCGCGCGCGACTGGTCCCCGGTCGAGGGCGCCGACGCGTCGGTCGCTGTCGTCCATGTGGCCGATGCGGACGATGCGGCCGACCTGTTGGCCTCCCTCGTCGCCTCGGGCATGAGGATCAGCGCCTTCGGGCCCGTCGGCTCCGCGCTGGAGCAGGCGTACCTCTCGATCGAGCAGGAGCGGCGATGAGCGTCGAGACCACGCAGACGACCCCCGCCCCGCAGGGACGACGCGGCAGGCGCCCCTCGTTCGGACGCCTCACCTGGTCCGGGCTCACGCTGGTGATCGGCCTCGAGCTGCGCCAGCGGGTGCGGTCCACGAAGTGGAAGGTCGCGCTGTCACTGATCGCCGCGCTGATCGCGGTCATCACCGGCCTCATCATCTTCGCGGTGCCGAACGACGAGTGGCAGCCCGGCGACCTCGTCTTCGGGCTCGTCGTGTACTTCGTGCTGTTCCTGGGCCTCGTGGTGTCGCCGACGCTCACGGCGACGTCGATCAACGGCGACGTCAAGGAGGGCACGCTCGCCCCGCTCCAGGCGACCACGCTGTCCGCGTGGGACATCGTGCTGGGCAAGCTGCTCGCGGCGTGGTTCGCGTCGCTCGCGATCCTCGCCGTCGCGATCCCGTTCATCATCTTCGCGATGCTCGACTCGGAGGCGCACCCCGCGGCGCTGATCACGGTGATCCTCGTGCTCGCCGCGGAGCTGCTCGTCGTGTGCGCGCTCGGCCTCGCCTGGTCCGCGCTCACGTCCCGCACCGCGTCGTCCGCGGTGCTCACCTACGTGACCGTCGCGGTGCTCGTGGTCGTGATGCCGATCCTGTTCCCGCTGCTCATGCTCACGATGCCCGTCGAGCAGACGATGACCTACGTCAACCGGGACTACGCGTACTCCGAGTCGACCGTCGACGAGGACAAGTACCCGTACGTCGATGAGAGCGGCTACCACTACCGGTGCACCGAAGAGACGTACACGCAGACCGCGTATCGCACCGACCGCCTCTGGTGGCTGCTCGCGGTGAACCCGTACGTGATCGTCGCCGACTCGGCGCCGAGCCCCGAGATCCCCGAGGACTCGGACGAGTACTACTACACGGACGGCATCCTCGACGCGATCAAGCAGGGCGTGCGCGAGCTGCGCCTGCCGCCCGCGACGACGAGCGACTACTGCCAGCCCGGGCTGTCCGAGGAGGAGATGTACCGGCGCGAGCAGCGCGAGGGCTTGTCGCCCACGTGGCCGTGGGGTCTGGGCTTCCACGCGATCCTCGCCGCGGGGTCGGTGCTCATCGCGGTGCGTCGGGTCGCGGTGCCGTACGGGACGCTGCCGCGAGGCACCCGCGTCGCCTGACTCGACAGACCGCCTCGGAGGCGGTCCTGCACCGGGTGCCGAACTCGGTGGATCCTCTCGGGTTGCTCTGCGCGTTCTCTCAGGGTGCGGGCGTTGAATCGAAGACATGGACACGGTCACCGACTACGGCGCCAGCCGCAGCGAGCGCGCATCGCGGGGAATCCCTTTCCTCCATGCAGTCTCCGCGACGCCCCCTGCTGGCGGCACCGTGCACCCCCTCAGCGGTGCTGTGTCCTATGGCGAGGTCCGCTGGTTCCCGGTCCTCAGCCACACCGCTCCCGGGACCGCTGAGCAGCCGCGACGTCACTCGCAGCCGCAAGCGGTCCCGGGAGGTCACTCTTCATAGGCCTCCGGCGCCGCCACCCCCTCCTCCTAGGCGGCCACGGACCAGACGCGGTCCCCTATGACCGCGTTCGCACGGCACGGCCGCGCACCGATCCCGGTGCGCGGCCGTCGTCGTTCCTCAGGGGCGAGGCATGCGCCGGCTCGTCTCCTGGAGGGACATGAGTGCAGGATTCCTGAAGAAACCCGCACTCATGTCCCTCCAGGAGGCAGGCGACCCCGCGACGTCGCGGCCGACCCGTCAGCTGACGCGGCGGCGGCCCTCGAAGGCGCGGCCGAGCGTCACCTCGTCGGCGTACTCGAGGTCGCCGCCCACGGGAAGCCCCGATGCGAGGCGGGAGACTGCGACACCCATGGGCACGAGCATGCGGGACAGGTAGGTCGCCGTCGCCTCGCCCTCGATGTTGGGGTCGGTCGCGATGATGACCTCCTGGATCCTGCCGTCGCCGAGGCGTCCCATGAGCTCACGGATCCTGAGATCGTCGGGACCGACGCCGTTCATCGGGTCGATCGCTCCGCCGAGCACGTGATAGCGGCCGCGGTACTCGCGGGTGCGCTCAATCACGACGACGTCCTTGGGCTCCTCGACGACGCACAGCAGGTCCTCGGCGCGGCGCGGGTCGGCGCAGATGCGGCACTGCTCGGACTCGGCCACGTTGCCGCACGTCGCGCAGAAGCGGACGCGCTCCTTCACGGTGGTGATCGCGTCGGCGAGACGCTTGACGTCGACGGCGTCCGCGGCGAGGAGGTGGAACGCGATGCGCTGCGCGCTCTTGGGTCCGACCCCGGGCAGGTGCCCGAGCTCGTCGATCAGATCCTGAACTGCGCCGTCGTACATGGAGTCAAGAGTAGGCGGACAGGCTGACGCCTCGTGTCATCACCGCGACCGGGTCGCCCGCCGTGGTCGACGAGCGGGGAACGCGGCAGGCGCCTCAGGACTCGACGATGCGGCCGCCGAGGAGCTTGGTGACGACCTCGACGCCCGCGGATGCTGAGTCGTCGGCCGACTCATCGTCGTCGGAGATGTCCTCGTACTCGTCCTCGGGAGCGGAGGGGGCGGCCGGGGCGCTGGGCGCGGACGGCGCGGCCGCGGCGGTCGTCGGCGAGGTCATGGCCGACCTCGGCGACGAGGACGCCGGGGTGGCGGTGGTTCCCGCGGGTGCGACGCCGTGGGCGCCCTCGACCCGCACCTTGAGGCCGAGCGTCTCGCGGACGGCGAGCGCGACGTTCTCCGCGTGGGGGCCGGTGCCGAAGCGTCCTGCGAGCGCGGGGGCGTCGAAGACCAGGTGAAGCACGCCGCCGTCGAGTCGTCCGACCTGCGCGCTCTGGCTGACCATGGCCCACGTGACTCGGTGCCGTTCGAGCGTGCCCAGCACCTCGGGCCAGCGACGCCGCACGAGCTCGGTGTCCTCGGCGCCGCCCGCGGAGGTGGGCGCGCCGGACTGCTGGGGAGCGGCCGTCGCGGGTGCGGCTGCAGGCGCAGGAGCGGGCGTGGACGTGGGCACGCGTGCGGGTTCGGCTGCCGGCTCGACCACCGGTACCGGCGTCGTCGGGGCGGCCTGCGCGGGAGGCGCCGTGCGAGTCGGGCTCGGGGGCTCGACGACGGGCGTCGCAGACGTCGGCGGGGGAGAGGGCTCGTCCCACGGAGCGCCGGGCTCCTCATCCCAGGGCGGGGGCTCCGAGGCGGGGGTGCGCTGCGGCGCGGGCGAAGCGGCGGGCGCGGCACTCGCGACCGGGGAGGCCGCAGTCTGCGCCGGCGCGGGCGTGGACTGCGCCGGTGTGGCAGGCGCCGCTGTCGCGGGAGGCTGCGGGGAGGCGGGCTGACGGGCTGCCGCGGGTGCTCCGCCGTTGCCTTCGCGCATCGCGCGGACGGCGGCCATCGCGGCCTGCGCGCCCGAGGCTCCGCCCGGTACAGGGTCCGCGGCCCCCGCGGGAACAGTGGTGGGGGCCGCGGATGCCTGAGGCGCGACCTGCGCGGGGGCGGCGTGGACGGGGGCTGCCTGCGCCGGGATGTCGGCCGCGAGCAGACGGGCGCACAGCAGCTCGAGGTGCAGACGCGGCGAGGTGGCGCCGACCATCCTGGTGAGCGCATCGTTCACGAGGTCGCCCGCGCGGGACGCGCGCGCGAGGCCGAGCGCGCGCGCCTGCTCCTTCATGCTCTCGAGCTGGTCCACGGGGATCTCGCCGAGCGCCTTCTCCCCGGACGCGCCGGCGGCCGCGAGGACGACGAGGTCGCGCAGCCGCTCCAGGAGGTCCTCCACGAAGCGACGCGGCTCGTGGCCGGTCGAGATCACCCGCGAGACCACGTCGAACAGGCTCGCGCCGTCGGCCGCCGCGATGGCGCCCACCGCATCGTCCAGCAGGGTCGCGTCGGTGAACCCGAGCAGCGAGATCGCGCGATCGTACGTGACGCCCTCGGGGCCGGAGCCGGCGATGAGCTGGTCCAGCACCGACAGCGAGTCACGCACCGATCCGCCGCCCGCGCGCACGACGAGGGGGAGCACTCCTGAGTCCACGGCGACGGACTCCGCCTCGGACAGCCGCCCGAGGTACTCGGTGAGGATGGGCGGCGGCACGAGCCGGAACGGATAGTGGTGCGTGCGTGAACGGATGGTGCCGATGACCTTGTCAGGCTCGGTGGTCGCGAAGATGAACCGGATGTGCGGCGGCGGCTCCTCGACGAGCTTGAGCAGGGCGTTGAAGCCTTGAGGCGTCACCATGTGCGCCTCATCCAGGATGAAGATCTTGTAGCGGTCGCGCGCGGGCGCGAAGGCCGCGCGCTCGCGCAGCTCGCGAGCGTCGTCGACGCCGTTGTGGCTCGCGGCGTCGATCTCGACGACGTCCACCGACCCGGCGCCGCCGCGCGCGAGCTCGACGCACGAGTCGCACGTGCCGCAGGGGGTGTCCGTGGGGCCGGCCGCGCAGTTGAGGCAGCGCGCGAGGATGCGGGCGGACGTGGTCTTGCCGCAGCCGCGCGGGCCCGAGAAGAGGTAGGCGTGGTTCACCTTGTCGGCGCGCAGCGCCTGCATGAGGGGCACGGTCACGTGCTCCTGGCCCACGACGTCGGCGAAGGCGTCCGGACGGTAGCGGCGGTACAGGGCTGTGGTCACGGGTACGAGCCTAGCCGCCGGGTGTGACAGCCGAACCCGGCACCCGCATCGTCTGGGCACGGGGCGTAGCCCCGCCGGGCCTGTGGACGGCGTCTGGTCGGGGAAGGCCCGAGCGTCGCCGCGCCGGCGTTCAGTGCGACGTTGTATCTTGGCGGTCAGATCACTACGAGGGACGAGGGTGCGATGGCGTCAGTGACGCTCCGCGAGGTCGCGGCGCTCGCCGGGGTGTCCATCAAGACCGTCTCCAACGTGGTCAACGGGCTCCCGACGGTGAGGCCGGAGACGCGGGAACGGGTGCAGGAGGCGATCAGCGCCCTCGGCTACCAGCCGAACCTCTCCGCGCGGCACCTGCGCAGCGGACGCTCCGGGGTGATCGCGCTCGCCATCCCCGAGCTGAGGCACACGTACTTCGCCGAGCTCGCCGGCGAGGTCATCGCCGCCGCGAAGAGGCGCGGCATGGGCGTGCTCATCGAGGAGACCGGCGGTGACAGGGACACCGAGATCGACATGCTCAGGGGACCGCGCCTCGCGATGGTCGACGGCCTGATCATGAGCACGTTCGCGCTGCGCGACGGCGATGAGGACCTCCTCGACGTGGGCTTCCCGCTCGTGCTGCTGGGCGAGAGCATGACGAGCGCGCCGGTCGATCACGTGGCGATCGGCAATGTCGGCGGTGCCAAGGCGGCGACGGCGCACCTGCTGTCGTTGGGCCGGAGGCGGATCGCGGTGCTCGGGGCGATGGACTCGGGCTCCTCGAGGCTGCGGCTCGAGGGGTATCGCCAGGCGCTGGGCGAGGCCGGGATCCCCTTCGACGAGAGCCTCGTCAGCGAGACCGCGGTCTGGCATCGAGCCGAGGGCGCGGCGGCCGTGGCATCGATGCTCGAGAGGGGGATCGATTTCGACGCGATCCTCGGGTTCAACGACCTCCTCGCGCTCGGCGGGATGCACACGCTCGAGATGCGTGGCATCCGCGTGCCGGAGGACGTGGCCGTGATCGGCTTCGACGACCTCGATGAGGCCCGCTACGCGGTGCCTCCGCTGTCGAGCGTCGATCCGAACCGCAGGGTCATCGCCGAGACCGCGGTCGGATTCCTCGTGGAGCAGATGAGCGGTGGTGCGACGCCATCGGCTCCTCGCAGGGTCGCGGCGCCGTTCTCGCTGGTGCCGCGGGGGTCCACGACGGGCTGACCTCGCCCGCGTCGCGCGCCGGACGCGCGTCGGGTTGACAACGCGACGATGCTTCACGAGCATGGGTCTCGCAGGTCGATACAACGTTGGAATGCAACGTTGTATCGAATTCGATCCTTCCGGTCCGGCCGTCTCACAGTCGAGCGGCGGGTCCTCACACTCTCAAGGCGGAGACGATGCGAGACCGCAGACCACTGTCCGTGAACCTCGTCATGGCGACACGCGCCCTGCTCGCGACGGGGGTCGCGCGATGAGCCTCGACCGGTCCCCGATCGGCGCCACCGAACGGCTGCTGTTCGGGGTGGGCTACGAGGACACCTTCATCGTCGAGCCGTTCGCTGGTCGCCGCGCCCTCGATGAGTACGAGCTCACGCAGCACTACGACAACTGGGCCGCCGACCTCGGCCTCGCCGTCGAGGCGGGGGCGGACTATGCCCGGTGGGGAATCCCCTGGTACTGCGTCAACCCCGAACGCGGGGTGTGGGACTTCGCCTGGATCGACGAGGTGGCGGACCGGTTCCGTGAGCTCGGGCTGCGGCCCGTGATCGACCTCATGCACTACGGCACGCCGCTCTGGCTCGAGGGCTCGTTCGCGCATCGCGACTATCCGAAGCACATGGCCGACTACTCGGCCAAGGTGGCCGAGCGCTACGGCGACGTGTTCCGCGCCTTCACGCCCCTCAACGAGCCGCTGCTCAACACGATCTACTGCGGCGAGTTCGGCATCTGGCCCCCGCACCTGACGGGAGATCGAGGCTTCGCAACCCTGCTCGAGCGCTTGGGGCGCGGGATCGTGGAGTGCCAGGCCGCGATCGACGAGGTGTCGGGCGGCCAGGCCGAGTTCGTGCACGTCGAGGCGTCCTACCGCTTCTCGGGCGAGACCGAGCTCTTCGCCGACGAGGTGGCGTTCCTGAGGGAGCGTCAGTTCGTGGTCGAGGACCTGGTCACGGGCCGGATCGGTCCGGACCATCCGCTGGCCGCATGGCTGCTGGAGAACGGATTCGGCGAGGACGCGCTGGCCTGGCACCGCGACCACGTCGCGCTGCCCGACGTCATGGGCGTCAACTACTACCCCCAGGTGTCGACGGAGGAGTTCGTCAGCGGGATCCGGGTGCCCGCGGGAACGCTTGACGACCCCCGTCCCAGGGTCGACGAGGGCGTCCCCGGTCTGGTGGACGTCCTGACGCGGTTCTGGGAGCGATATCAGGTGCCCGTGATGCTGAGCGAGACGAGCGTGGCTGGCGACGCCGTCGCCCAGACCAGGTGGCTGGACGACTCGGTCGCGGCCGTGCATCGTCTGCGCGCTGAGGGTGTGCCCGTGCTGGGCTACACGTGGTGGGCCGTGCTCGACTGGTACACGTGGAACTATCGCGAGCAGAAGGGTCCGCTGCACGACTACGTCACGCGGCAGGGCCTGTGGAGTCTCGAGCCGGATGCCGACGGCGTGCTTCGTCGGGTGCGGACCTCCACGGTCGACCGCTATCGGGCCCACGCCGCCGCGGCGGTCGAGATCGCTCCCGGGCGGTGAGCACTCCACGGCCCATTCCACGCCCCGATCTCGGGCAGTCCCACGGGCGCCCGAGTGTGATCGGTGAAGTCCACCCATGAAACGGAGATGAATGATGACAGTTGAGAGGCTCCCGCGGCTGGCGCTGCGAGACGGACGCTCGATCCCCGCCGTCGGATACGGCCTGTTCCAGGTCCCGTCGGAGGACGCGCAGCGTCTCATCGAGCAGGCGCTCGAGGCCGGCTACCGCCACATCGACGGCGCAGCGGCCTACGGCAACGAGGGCGCCGTCGGCAAGGCGCTCGCCGCGTGCGGGATCGACCGCGACGAGATCTTCGTCACGACCAAGCTGTGGAACGCCGACCAGGGCTACGACAGCGCCCTGCGCGCCTTCGACCGCAGTCGTGAGCTCCTCGGCCTCGACGAGATCGACCTGTACCTCATCCACTTCCCGGCGCCCGAGCGCGGGCTGTTCACGGAGACGTGGACGGCCTTCGAGCGCCTGCACGAGGAGGGGGGCGCACGCTCGATCGGCGTCTCCAACTTCATCGAGCCGTACCTGCAGGAGCTGCTCGCCTCCGCGAACGAGGCGCCGGCCGTGCATCAGATCGAGGTGCACCCGACCTATCAGCAGCGGTCGCTCCAGGAGCTCAGCCGTGCGCACGGCATGGTCATCGAGGCGTACAGCCCGCTGGGCCGTTCGGCCGACCTGACCGCGCCCGCCGTCGTCGAGGCAGCCGAGCAGCACGGCCGTACCCCAGCGCAGGTCATCGTCCGGTGGCACGTGCAGCACGGCATCGTCCCGCTGCCGAAGTCCGTCAACCCGGAACGGATCGTCGGGAACCTCGCGGTCGATGACTTCGTGCTCACCGAGGACCAGATGCGCGCGATCGATGCGCTCGAGGCGGGCAACCGCACGGGCGAGGACATCCCGCACTTCAACTGAGCCGGCACCGTCGCGACGGGGCGCCCTCCGGGGCGCCCCAGAGGGCATGAAAGGACCCCCCACGCACCCGCCAGAGCCCGCTTACCCTTGCTTCATTCCTGACCTGGGGGAGTTGGGCGAGATGGCGCCACGTGGGGGGTCTGCCATCAAGTCTATCGTGCCGATGGGCCGTCTCTCATCCCTTCTCGGGGCGCCAGAACGATGCTGGGGAGAGTCGTTTTCGCGGTTCGGCGATGCTCGGGTATCATCTACGGGCCTGGAGGATTCGCCTAGCGGCCTATGGCGCACGCCTGGAACGCGTGTTGGGTGCAAGCCCTCGGGGGTTCGAATCCCCCATCCTCCGCCAGTCTTCGCCACGGATCGTGGCAACCCGGTTCGTCGTCGAGAGTGGGGCACGTGAGCGAGAGCAGGGGCGGCCGCCTCCGTACCCGCCGTGAGGTCGTGCGCCGTCACCGGCGCGAACGCCAGGTCGTGGTGTTCGGTCTGCTGCTCATCGTGATCGCCGCGATCTCGATCGGAGCCGCCTCGGTCTACCGCGGCGAGGCGGTCGGCCCCTTCGACTCGACGTTCGTCACCTCGCTCGAGGACTACCAGTCCTCGATCACGCTGGTATGCCCGCCCGCCGACACGAAGCCGCTCGACCCATCCGAGGTCGCCGTGCGCGTGCTGAACGGCAGCGACACCAACGGACTCGCCTCCGACGTCGCGGACTCGCTCGCGAACCGTGGCTTCAGGATGCTGGACGCGACCAACTACTCGCGCGGCTACGACGGCGTGGTCAAGATCCTGTTCGGGTCCGACGGCATCGCGCAGGCGTACACGGTGGCACTGCACTTCACCGACGCGAAGCTCGTGCTCGACAACCGCGAGGGGACCACCGTCGACGTCGTCCTCGGCGCCGAGTACGAGGGCTCATCGCTCGTGAGCGTCTACGACGACTCGCTCAACTCGGACGCGTACCTCCACACGGATGAGGACTGCCTCCCGTGGACGCAGATCGAGCAGGAGCCCGCACCTGCGACGATCCCCGACAACCCGCTCGCGACGGTGACTGCGTCTCCCAGCCCGGAGGCGTCCGCCTCGGGCGAGTAGCGCTACCAGGGGCGTTGCGCCACCGGGTGACATTCGCGGAAGTGGGGGCGCCCGGCTGCTCATCTATTTGACATCTCGGTCGATTCTTTCGGGTGACACCGCCTGAAAGGAACGTCATCGTATGAGCGTCACCACCGCATCGTCCGGGGCCCCGGCCGGCTCGTCCCCGAGCCGCTTCAACCTCATCGCGTCCTACCGCAGCTGGGGCATCCGCACCAAGATCGTGTCGCTCGTCGTCGGCCTCGCCGCCGTCGCGGGCATCGCCTCCGGCACCTCGATCTACGCCCTGGGCAAGGTGGCGAGCTCGGCGGAGGAGCTCACGACGCTCCAGAACGACGTGTCGTTCACGATCGGCCTGGTCCACCAGGAGGAGCTCAAGTCGCGCATGCTGATCGGCACGGCGGCGGCCATGCCGCTCGCGACCGACGCCGAGGTGGCCGACTGGGAGGCGAGCATCGCGGAGACCGACGCCGACCTCGACGCCGCGGCGGCCGAGTACGAGGCCGGGATCGCCTCGCTCGGCGCGACCACCGCGTCGCTCGGCGGCGACGACTGGGCGGCCTTCAACGAGGCGTGGACCGCGTGGAAGAACGAGCGCGACACCGTGATGCTCCCCGCGGCCGCGACCGGCGACCGCGAGGCCTTCCAGGCGGCCTACGAATCCGCCTCCGAGACGCTCTCCGCGGCGATCGACTCGCTCGAGGCCGAGGAGACCCTCGTCGCCACCGCGTCGAGCGACCTGTCCGCACGCGCGGCGTCCACCGCATCGACCTACACCACGCTTTCGATCGTCGTGCTGCTCGTGGGCCTCGCGCTCGGTCTGACCATCGCCGTGTTCGCCTCCGCCACCATCCGCAAGCAGATCGCGGGTGTGCACGCGGTGGCCGACGCGCTCGCGAACGGCGACCTCACCGTGCGCTCGGGCGCGACCACCACGGACGAGATCGGCAGGATGGGCCAGGCGCTCGATGAGGCGACCGCGACCCTCGCCGCGACCATGGAGAGCGTCGCGGAGTCCGCCACTCAGGTCGCGGGTGCCTCCGAGGAGCTGTCCGCGTCGAACCGCCAGGTGGCCTCGGGCGCCTCGCAGATGACCGCTCAGGCAGACGCCGTGTCGTCCGCCGCGACCCAGGTCTCGAGCAACCTCGGCGACGTCTCCAAGGGCTCGGACGAGATGTCGGCCTCGATCCGCGAGATCGCGCACTCCGCCGCCGAGGCCGCTCGCGTCGCGTCCCAGGCCGCGACCGCCGCAGACGGCGCCAACCAGCAGATCGGACGCCTGGGCGTGTCCAGCCAGGAGATCGGCAACGTCGTCAAGGTGATCACGAGCATCGCCGACCAGACCAACCTGCTCGCGCTCAACGCGACGATCGAGGCCGCCCGCGCGGGTGACGCCGGCCGCGGCTTCGCCGTCGTCGCCGGCGAGGTCGGCGAGCTGGCACGCGAGACCTCGCGCGCCACCGAGGACATCGCGAACCGCGTGCAGACGATCCAGTCCGACGCTGAGGGCGCGGTGTCGGCGATCGCCGAGATCAGCCAGATCGTCGAGCGGATCAACGAGTTCCAGTCCACGATCGCCTCGGCGATCGAGGAGCAGACGGCGACGACGAACGAGATGGGCCGTGGGGTCTCCGACGCTGCGGGCTCGTCCCAGGACATCGCCTCCAACATCAGCGGCGTGGCTCAGGCCGCGTCGACCTCGGCCGGCGTGCTCACCGAGATGAACGCCGCCGTCGAGGAGCTGTCGCAGCTCGCGCAGCGCATGCACGACAAGGTGCGGGCCTTCACGTACTGAGTGGAGCTCCCGCGTCGAGCGGGACAAGGCAGACGCGTCCTACCCCTGCGGGGGTGGGGCGCGTTCGTCGTGGCCGCGTCAGTGGAGCCGCGCTCGGGAGGGGGGATGAAGGTGGAGGAGATCCGTTCCCTCCCGAGCGCCCTGCCCCCTTCGCTTAGCGGTGGAGAGCTCCGCTGAAGGCAGTCCAGGACTCCGGCGCGAGCCGGAGCGTGATCTCGCCGTCGCCATGCGCGACGGGGAGGGCGTCGACCATCCCGTAGGCCTCGGCGGCCTCCTGGGTCTCGCGCGCCCCCTCGTGGTCGGCGAGCACCGCCGCGCCACCTCCCAGGCGGAGGGTCGCGCCGGGGTGGCGCACGGTCACGGTGCGCTCCTCGGGGGAACGGTTGGTGACGAACAGCGCGACCTCATCGGTGTCGGGATCGATCGTCGCGGCGGCCGTGACGACGGGCACGTCGCCGTGCTTGTCGGTCGCCATGGTCTCTGAGTCGATGCGCAGGTCAAGGACCTCGCCCCGCGCGAGGCGCGAGGTCGTCGCGAACGGATGGAACGTGGTCTGCCGCCACGCGTCACCGCCCGGCTCGGTCATGATCGGGGCGATCACGTTGACGAGCTGCGCGAGGCAGCCCACGGCGACGCGGTCGGCGTTGTTCAGCAGCGTCACGAGCAGGTCGCCGACGACCACCGAGTCGAGGCCCGAGTAGGCGTCCTCGATGATGCGAGGGGCGTCACGCTGGATCGGCAGGTTCTTCTCGCCGGGGAAGCGCGACACGAGGTACCAGACGTTCCACTCGTCGAACGAGAGCGTGATCCGCTTGTCGCTGCGCATCTGGGCGCCGACCGCGTCGGCGGAGGACACGACGCGCTCGATGAAGCGCTGCATGCCCGTGCCCGATCCCAGGAACGAGGCGCGGTCGCCGTCGAGCTCCTCGTAGTAGGCGTGCATCGAGATGTGGTCGACCACGTCGTAGGTGTAGGACAGGACGGTCCGCTCCCACTCACCGAACGTGTCCATCTGCATGGACGAGGACCCGCACGCGACGAGCTCGATGCCCGTGTCGACGAGCTTCATCGCCTTACCCGCCTCAGCCGCGAGCTTGCCGTACTCGTGGGCGTCCTTGTGGCCGATCTGCCACGGGCCGTCCATCTCGTTGCCGAGGCACCACAGCTTCACGGCGTAGGGCTTCTCGCGGCCGTTGGCGATGCGCATGTCGGCCCACCTCGTGCCGGCTTCCCCGTTGCAGTACTCGACGAGCGCCGCGGCGGCCTCGACCCCGCGCGTGCCGAGGTTGACCGCCATCATCGGCTCGAGCCCCTCGCGCTCGCAGTACTGGAGGAACTCGTCGGTGCCGACGGTGTTGGGCTCCACGGTGCGCCACGCGAGGTCGAGGAACGGCTTGCGGTCCTCGACGGGACCGACGCCGTCCTCCCACACGTAGTTGGAGACGAAGTTCCCGCCCGGGTAGCGGACGATCGAGACGCCCAGCTCCTTGGTGAGGTCTGCGACATCCCGGCGGAAGCCGTGCTCGTCCGCCGTGGGGTGACCCGGCTCGAACACGCCCGTGTAGACGCATCGTCCCAGGTGCTCGACGAACGAGCCGAAGATGCGACGATCCAGGGGCCCGATGCGGAAGTCCGGGTGGAGCGTGATGGTGGTCATGGTGTCCTCCTCATCGAGGCCGTGGCGGGTCAGGAGCTCGGCTCGCCCTTGGTCCACGCGACGGGCCAGCCGTCGTCGGTCCAGGCGAGCTCGCGGATCTCCAGGCGGAACTGTCCGTCGTTCGCGCCGTCGTAGTAGTGGAAGGCGAGGTAGCCGTTCGAGTACGACTGGCCGCCTGGTCCGATCATGTCCCCGTCGGTGACGAGGAGCGACTCCCCGCCGTCGTAGAGCATGTCGTTGCCCTCGCTGTCGACGTACGGGCCGGTCACCGACTCGGAGCGTCCGACCGCGATGTTGTAGGTCGACTCGATGCCCTGGCAGCAGCTGTCGCGCGAGACGAACAGGTAGTAGTAGCCGTCGTGCTTGACGATGTACGGCGCCTCGATCGCGTCGAGCGAGTCGTTGCGGGTCGCGATCGTCACGGCCTCGGCGTCATCGGCGGCCAGGCCTGACGGCCACTGCAGCTCGATCATCTGGATGCCGCCCCAGAACGAGCCGAACGTCATCCACGGGGTGCCGTCCTCGTCCTCGACGATGCCCGGGTCGATCGCGTTGTAGTTGTTGAGGTTCGGGTCGGAGGCCCAGACCTCGCCCTGGTCGGTCCAGCCGTAGTCGGGGTCGTCGATGTCGAGCGTCGGCGACGTCATGAGGCCGATCACCGAGCGGTTGGAGCCGAAGGTCGACGCCGCGTAGTACAGGTACCAGGTGCCGTCGTGCTCATAGAGCTCGGGCGCCCAGAAGTTCGAGACCGTCGGGACGATCGAGTACACCCAGTTGGGCTTGGTGTCGGAGTCCCACGCGGTGCCGACCTCCTCCCAGGTGCTGCCCTCGTCCTGCGAGCGGAAGATCCTGGGTGCCCCGCCGCCGATCGTGGCGTCGCCGGTGCCGTAGACGTACCAGTCGCCCTCGCCGTCGTCGATGCCGGCGACGATCGCGGGGTCGTGGATGTAGATGTCGCCCGAGATGTCGAGCGCCGTCGCTGACGGACCCGACCAGGGGGCCCACACGACGATCCCGACTGCCGCCAGGGCGACGACCACGGCGCCTGCGATCGCTCCCACGACGATGCCGCGGCGCGACCTCCTCGCTGGGGGAGCGGCCTCGGTGCCCTGCGCGTCCTCGTTGCCCATGGTCTCCTCCGTGGTGGTGCTGTCGTCATTCATGGGGCCCTCCTGGCGGGGCTCGGGCGCGGTCGCGTCGCTCATCGGGTGCCTCCGAGTCGGAGCACGTTCCACGACACCGGGGGCATGGTCGCGGTCAGGCGGCCGTCGGAGACGGTCGCCGACGCGTTGGGCACGGGGACGATGCTGGAGTCGTCGTCGGCGGTCGCGGACCAGGTGTGGTCGGGGTTGGACAGGCTCGTGGCCTCGATGATCTCCAGGTCTGCGACGCCGCGCAGATCGACGTCGAGCGTGACCTCGTCCGTCAGCGAGCGGTTGACCGCGAACACGACGACCTCGCCGGTCTCCGCGTCGTGCGTCGCGACGGCGTCGACGAGCGGGACCTCACCGAACTTCTTCGTCTCGTATGTGGGGGAGTCGATCGCGACGCGGAGCACCTCGCCCTTGGCGAGCTGGGACGCCTGCGCGAACGGGTGGAACGTCGTCTGGCGCCAGGACCGGCCGCCGGGCTCGGTCATGATCGGGGCGATCACGTTCACGAGCTGCGCGAGCGAGGCCGCGTGCACACGGTCCGTGTGACGCAGCAGCGAGATGAGCAGGTTGCCCACGACCACCGCGTCGGCGACGTTGTAGCGGTCCTCGAGCAGCACCGGGCCCACGGGCCAGTCGTCGCCCGTCGGAGGCTTGGACTCGGCGCGCTGCTGGTACCAGACGTTCCACTCGTCGAACGAGATGTGGATGCGCTTGTCGGCCTTCTTGGCGGCGCGCACCTGGTCGGCCGCCGCGACCACGGACTCCACGAAGTGGTCCATGTTGACGGCCGAGGCCAGGAACGATGCGAGGTCGCCGTCCTCCTCGAAGTAGTAGGCGTGAGCCGAGATGTAGTCGACGTGCTCGTAGCAGTGGCCGAGCACCGTCCGCTCCCACTCGCCGAAGGTCGGCATGAAGGACGCGGACGATCCGCACGCGACGAGCTCGAGGTCGGGGTCGATCATGCGCATCGCGCTCGCGGTCCTCGCAGCGAGTCGGCCGTACTCGTCGGCCGTCATCGCCCCGATCTGCCACGGGCCGTCCATCTCGTTGCCGAGGCACCACATGCGGATGTCGTGGGGCTCCTCGGCACCGTTCTCGCGGCGCTTGTCGGACCAGTAGGTGCCGCCCTTGACGTTGCAGTACTCGAGCAGGTCGAGCGCCTCCTGCACGCCGCGGGTGCCCAGGTTGACCGCCATCATCGGCTCGGTGCCCGACTTCTTGGACCACTTCATGAACTCGTCGACGCCGACCTTGTTCGGGTCCGAGGAGTGCCACGCGAGGTCCAGGCGGGTGGGGCGCTCGTCGACAGGGCCGATGCCGTCCTCCCAGCGGTATCCCGAGACGAAGTTGCCTCCCGGGTAGCGGACCGTGGAGATGCCGAGCTCGCGGGTCATCTCGATCACGTCCGAGCGGAAGCCGTCCTCGTCGGCCGTGGCGGACTCGGGGTCGAAGATGCCGGTGTAGACGCATCGTCCCAGGTGCTCGACGAACGAGCCGAAGGTGCGGCGCCGCACGGGGCCGACCACGAACGCGGGGTCGACGGCCAGACTGGCCTGGAGGGTCATGGGAGGTTCCTTACTCCCTCGCGTCGTCGCGAGGGATTCGCTGGTGTCGTCAGGCGGCGGTCGTCGGGTCGAGCGCGACCCAGGCGACGCCGTGCGAGGGCACGGTGACGGTCAGGTGAGCGTCGGAGACGGCCGCGGGGACGGTCGTCTCGAACAGGTCGGTGGCGGTCTGGGGCGTGTGGCCGCGACCGAGGATCGACGCCAGCGCGACGCGGCTGGTGCGCGGCTGATCGCCCGTCCAGAAGACCGCGACGTAGGTGCGCTCGGTCGACGCGCTGCGTGCGACCCAGACGATGTGCTCGCCGGGGTCCTCGTCCTCGAGGGGCTCGCGGAGGATCTCGTGCCCGTCGACGGAGCTCTGGAGAACCTCGGTGATCGCCGGGGTGGTGAGCAGATCGAGCGTCTCGGGGGTGGACGTGGGCAGGTCGCCGCCGAGCATGAGCGGCGAGCGGGCCATGCACCACAGCGCCATCATCGTGCGCTGCTCGTCGGGCGTGAGGAGGCTGTCGCGGGGCTCGCCACGCTCCGCGCGGATCCCGATGCGGCCCAGGGGCAGCATGTCCGCGTCGGCCCAGCCGCCCTCCTGCTGGAACGGCGCCCACCGGGCGAGGCGCGCGAACTGCGCGTGGATGTCGCTCCAGCGGTCCCACAGGTCGTTGGAGATGCGCCACATCTGGGCGTTCTCGCGCAGGTGGTCCACGTGGGTCGTCGGGAGGTCGGTGCCGGGCGACAGGGACAGGACGATGTCGCGGCCCGAGCGCGCGATCGCGGCGGCGTAGGCGCTGATCTCGCGGTCGTAGTACGGCGCCTGCATGTCGTCGGCCTTGATGAAGTCGACACCCCACGCGGCGAACTGCGCGACCTGGGCGTCGTAGAAGGCCTGCGCGCCGGGGTGATCGTGGTTGAGGCCGTAGTTGTCGGGGTTCCACTCGCATACGTGGTCGAGGTCCACGACGTCCTTGGCCGTGTAGTCGGTGCCGAAGACGGGGAGGTCCTGGTCGACGGCGAGGCGGGGGATGCCTCGCATGATGTGCAGGCCGAACTTGAGGCCGAGCGCGTGGACCTTGTCCGCGAGGGGGCCGAAGCCTGCGCCGTCGGCAGCGGAAGGGAAGCGGTTGACCGCGGGCATCTGACGGCCGTAGGCGTCCAGGGTCAGCGGTGCGCCGTCGTTGTAGCCGTGGGAGCGGGCCGTCGGGTCGTACCACGCGATGTCGACCACGAGGGTGTCCCAGCCCGAGGGGAGAAGCCGATCCGCCATCACGCGCGCGTTGGCGAGGACCTCATCCTCTGTCACTGCCGTTCCGAAGCAGTCCCAGCTGTTCCATCCCATGGGGGGAGTGGTGGCGCGCGACATCGAGCACCTCTCTCTACATCGTTGTAACGTGGTTGTCATCACATGGTGCCCACATCACGTCGGTTTCGTCAATCCGATGCGGGCGCGGATCGGCCGTGCCTTCATGCATCGTTGCAAGAATCGAGGGCGCGAGTCGTCCGTGGCCCAGGGGCTCGGCGCCCTCGCGACGGGCGATCTCGACATGCGGGTCCCAACGATGAGACCGTCGCGACCCGCGCGTCGCGGTATCTGCAAGCTCAGTCTCGTATCGTCGCGCGGCGACGTCACAGGGAGGCTGCGTGCGCGGCATCGGGGTGCGTCAGCGAAGCGAGGCGATGCGAGCGCGGGGCTGCTGGTGGCGGGTCCATGACGCCCGCCACGCGACCTCTGGTCGCGCGCCGAGAGGTGCTTCGGCGCGCGCCATCATCGCATGTTGACCTTATATACCAGGGGTATTCGTGATGAACGGTGGCTTCATGGGCTCGCGGGGTGCGCGCAGGGGGAACGGGGCGCACGTCGACGGGGTCGTCTCGAGGCGCGGATTCGCCCTCGATGATCCCTGCGGTCAGCTGGCGCGAGAGGCGCTTGTGCGGTCCGGCCTCGGGCCGAGATCCGCGAGCGAGGCGCACCGGTTCGATCGGTGCGCTCTCGAAGTCGGGACCATGGTCCCGATTCGGATTCTGCGGGCATTCCGCGGGTTTCACGTGTGTAACGAATTCGTGACCTTCGGTGACGCGCCGTATCCATTGACAACGTTGCAAAGCCCTGCAATATTGCAAAGCACGTGGATCGCACGTGCCGGCGAGGACGCCGGCGCCGCTCAAGGGAGAGAAGGCATTCATGAACAAGAGATATGGAAGCATCGCGCTGGCCGCAGCGACGGCACTCGTGCTCGTCGGCTGCTCGGGGGGTGGTGACACCGATTCCTCGGCAAGCTCCTCGGACGGTTCGGGGTCGAGCGGTGAGAAGACCGACCTGCTGCTCTGGCACGGGTACACCGAGGCTGACGGCGACGTCCTCGCGGAGATCGTCGACAACTTCAACGCGCAGTCCGACACCTGCTCGGTGAGCCAGGAGCCGATCGCCTGGTCCAGCATCACCGAGAAGCTCGTCACGAGCCTCGGCGCCGGCAACGGCCCGAACCTCGTGGTTCAGGGCGTCGACACCGGTGAGGGCTACAAGAACCAGGGCGCGTTCCTGTCGATGGACGACTACTACTCGTCCGGCGACTACGAGAGCGCCGACTACATGTACGAGCAGGCCAAGGACCAGGTCACCTGGGACGGTGAGGCCTACGGCGTGCCGATGGGCACCACCGCGATGGCGGTGTGGGTCAACAGCGATCTGTGGGCGGCCGCAGGCCTGACCGAGGATGACTACCCGACCACGATCGAGGAGCTCATCGCGGTGGCCGAGAAGCTGACCATCGACGAGGACGGCGACGGCACCCCGGAGCAGTACGGCTTCGCGATGCCCGACCAGGACATGGGCGTGTTCTCGACGCTGCTCCACTCGGGTGGCGGCGACTACATCACCGACGGCGTGGCCGCTCTCGACTCGGACGAGAACGTCGCGACCATGACCGAGTGGCAGGACGCCTTCGTCAACGGCATGATCAGCCCGACGGGTATGGACAGCACCGCTGCGATGGAGCTCTTCGGCTCTGGCCGCGCCGCGATGATCCTCAACGGCCCGTGGGAGATCACCTCCGCTGACAGCTTCGGCATCGACATCGAAGGCTTCGGCTGGCCGAGCGACTGGGTCGCCGGTGTCTACAACTACTGGTACGCGACCAGCATGAACGACACCGAGGAGGAGATGACCTGCTCGCTCGAGTTCTCCGACTTCTGGAACAGCTACGACCAGCAGATCATCTGGACCGAGTCCTACTACCCGCCGAACCGTACGGACATCGACCTCGCTGAGATCGATGACCCGCTGGTCTCGATGCTCTCCTCGATGGCGTCGACGTCGTACTACTACGCGACGGGTATCGACACCAACATCACCGACATCCAGTCGGAGTCCAACGCTGCGCAGCAGCAGATCCTGGCAGGCGGCGACGTGTCTTCGCTCCTCGCCGACGCCCAGACCAAGATCTCGGGCTACCTGGACAACTGACGGGACTTCAGCCCGGGTGCCCCTGCAGCAGCAGGGGCACCCGGGCTGGACCCCCCTGAGGGATCGGATCATCGTGACGACCAACGCAGTGCTTGACCAGCCCGCGCCCGACGGCGCGGGCCAGGCGCCCCAGAAGCGGCGCTCGGGGCGCACCTACAACTTCCAGCGACACGCGAACAGGACCGGGTGGCTCTTCGCCGCCCCGGGTCTCGCGATCCTGCTGGCCTTCGTCTTCTTCCCGGCGGGCTACGCCTTCTGGATCTCGCTCACCGACTCGAGCGGGCTCAACAAGCCGACGTTCATCGGCCTCGACAACTACGTCGAGGCGTTCACCGATGCCGACTCGCTGAACGCGATCTGGAACACCGTCGTCTACGCGGTCGCCTACACCCCGATCGTGATCGCGGTCGCACTGTTCCTCGCGATCTTCCTCAATCGCAAGGACCTGTTCGCGCGAGGCGCGCAGCGGACGCTCATCTTCATGCCGTTCATCATCTCGATGGCGGTCGCGGCTCTCGCGTGGAGCTTCATCATCAACCCCAACACGGGCCTGATGCCCTACTGGTTCTCGAAGATCGGCATCAATCTTCCCGACCTGCTGAACGACGCGACATGGGCGATGCCGACCGTGATCTTCGTGGCGGTCTGGAAGAACTTCGGCTACTTCATGGTCATCTTCATCGCGGGACTGCAAGGCATCCCGGGTGACCAGTACGAGGCCGCCTCGCTCGACGGCGCCAACGCGTGGCAGCAGTTCAGGAACGTCACGCTTCCCGGGCTGCGCCCGACCATGACCTACGTGATCATCGTCGCGGTGAACACGGCCTTCCAGACCTTCGACCAGATCTACATCATGACCAACGGCGGACCGCTCAGGTCCACGGAGACGATCGTGTACCGCGTCTACGTCGAGGGCTTCAGCAACTTCAACCAGGGTTACGCCTCGGCACTGTCCTTCGTGCTCATGGCGATCACGCTGACGATCGGCCTGATCCAGCTGTCGATCAGCCGCAAGCAGGAAAGGGACCTCGTATGAACAAGCGCACCCCGCTGTGGATGAGGCCCGGCACGATCGGCGCGAACATCCTGGTCCTCGCGGTCTCGCTCCTCGCGATCTTCCCCCTCATCATCGTGCTGGTCACGGCGTTCACGCCGCAGGACGAGACGATCGCCTACCCGCCGGAGCTGCTCCCGAGCACGTGGACGCTCGACAACTTCCAGGGAGTCTTCGACCGGATCCCGGTCTGGAGCCAGCTGTGGAACACCATCCAGATGTCGGTGGGCGTAACCGCGATCTCGCTGCTCCTCAACTCGATGGTCGCGTACGCCCTGGCGTTCATCGACTTCAAGGGACGCGGGCTGCTGTTCGGCCTGCTCATCGCGACGATGATGATCCCGTTCCAGTCGCTCCTCATCCCGCTGTACAAGATGTTGTCCGAGTTCGGCTGGATCGGCACGATGACAGGACTGATCGTCCCGCGTGCCGCTGACGTGGCGGGCATCTTCCTGCTGCGGCAGTTCTTCATCATGATCCCCAAGGAGCTGCGCGCGGCCGCCATGATCGACGGCGCCAGCGAGTGGAAGATCTACTGGCGCGTCATGATGCCGAACGCCACCGCGGGCCTCCTGACCCTCGGAATCTTCAACTTCGTCGGCAACTGGAACGACATGCTCTGGCCGATGGTCATGACCAACAGCGCGGAGGATAGAACGTTGACAGCAGGCCTGGCGCTGCTCAACGGCACGGCGCAAGGCGTGATCCCCTACGGCGTCACCATGGCAGGCTCGCTCATCTCGGTGCTGCCGCTGGTCATCATGTTCGCCTTCGTCCAGAAGCGGTTCATCGAGGGCGTCGCGACTGCCGGACTGAAGGGCTGATTCACATGCGTCCCAGGTGGACGCCCGACGAGGCGCGTCGGTGGTACGAGGACAAGCAGTGGATCTCGGGGTTCAACTTCATCCCGAGCGGGGCCATCGACGGCCCGCTGTGGCTGCTCCAGTCCTACGACCACGACGCCGCCTATCGGGACGCGGCGCGCGAGATCGCGCTCGCCGCGTCCCTGGGGCTGAACAGCATCCGGTTCTACCTGCCGTTCGAGGTCTGGCGCTACGAGAGGGACGCGTTCTTCGCGAACCTCGACCAGCTGCTCGACCTGCTCGAGGTGCATGGCATGACGATGATGCCGGTCATCTTCAACGACTGCTCGGTGCCCAAGGCCCGCTGGCGTGAGCCTGCGCTCGGGCCGCAGCCCGAGCCGGTGCCTGGACACTTCGGAGGAGACGCCGAGGGCGCGTTCTCGGACGACGTCCAGTCGGGCGACGCCGTCGGCTACGTCATCACGGACGAGGCGGACCTGGAGCCGCTGTTCAAGGAGTACGTCACGTCTCTGGCCACGAGGTACGGCCAGGACGACCGCGTCCTGCTGTGGAACGTGTGGAACGAGGTCGGCAACTCCCAGCGCGGCGATCGCTCGGTCGGCATGATGGAGAGGACGTTCGCGTGGCTGCGCGCCGCGGACATCGAGCAGCCGCTCACCGCCGAGGTGTGGGGCGGCGGCGCGACCTCGCCGTTCTCGTGGATGAACGATCCTGTCACCATCCCGGGACCCGAGCTCCGGGCGGTCGAGCTGTCCGACGTGGTGTCATTCCACTATTACGGGGACTACAGCCACGCACGGCAGCTCATCGCCACGCTGCGTCAGTTCGAACGTCCGCTGTTCAACACCGAGTGGATGCATCGTCCCTACGGCAGCATCATCCAGACGCATCTGCCGCTGTGGAAGCGCGAGGAGATCGGCAGCTACTTCTTCGGCTTCGTCAACGGGAAGTGCCAGCTTCATGAGGCGTGGGACTTCATCAAGGGGATCGACGGCGTCGATACCCGACTATGGATGCACGACATCTTCCACGATGACTTCACCCCGTACGACGCGGAGGAGATCGCCGTGCTCAAGGAGCTCAACGGGGTCGGGCGATGACCGAGATCAGGATCGATCTGAGCCGGCCCGGCACGCCCGTGCGCGCCGAGCTCTTCAGCCAGTTCTTCGAGCACATGAGCCACGCCACCATCGGTGGGCTCAGCGCCGAGCTCGTGGTCAACCCGACCTTCGTGCAGAGCACCCTGCTGAAGGACTGGCAGATCGAGGAGCTGCTCGCGAACGGTGCATGGGCGGACGCGATCTGGAAGGGTGAGGAGCCGACCACCAGGTGGGCGGGTGCGCCCACCTCGAGCGGCGTTGCGGTCCACCTGTTCCACGACGAGACCTCGGCCGGGGTGCCGTTCGCGTGGAGCGCCGTCGGCGAGGTCAGGCCGTGCGTGGGGCGCGTGGGCGACGGCGTCCGCGTCCGCCGCGGCGGGCTGCGCCAGGTCGTCTTCGTGCCGACCCACCGGACATCGCGGATCGAGATCGCGGCGTGGGCGCGCACCGTGAACGACGCGGGGGCGCTGCGCTTCGAGCTCAGGCGCCGCTGGGACGGCGCCGCGGGAGCCGCGGGCGAGCTGCTGGCGGAGGCATCGGTGGAGATCACAGGCGACCGATGGGCCGAGCATCGTGTGGCGCTCGAGGTCGACGCCGTCGTCGGATCCACCGAGCCCGTCGAGCTGTCCCTGCTCTTCGACGGGGACGGGCTGACGCTCGACCGGATCAGCGTGCTTCCCTCGGACCACGTGAACGGCATGGACCCCGAGGTGATCGCGCTCGCCGTCGAGGCTCGCGTACCCGAGCTGAGGTGGCCTGGCGGCAATGCGGTCTCGCACTACCACTGGCGCGACGGCGTCGGCCCGCAGTCGCTGAGGCCGTCCCGTCCGAACTATGCGTGGGGCGGCATCGAGAGCCACCACATCGGCACCGACGAGTACCTCGCGCTGTGCAGGACCATGGGGACCCGCCCCCACATCACGATCAACCTCGGCACCGGCACGGCCGAGGAGGCCGCGCTCTGGGTCGAGTACTGCAACGGCTCCGCCCAGACGCCGATGGGCCGGCTTCGCGCGGAGAACGGCCACCCCGAGCCCTACGACGTCGACACGTGGGAGCTCGGCAACGAGACCTACGGTTCCTGGCAGGGCGGCTTCGTGGGTCCCGAGGAGAACGCGCGCCGGTTCGCCGAGTACGCGAAGGCGATGCGCGCGGCGAGCCCGATCCCGCTCACGCTTCACGCGGCGGGCGACTGGTTCGACCTCGCGCCCGCGCGCGACGGGCTCATCGACGTCTCGAACGACGGTCAATGGCACGGCGAGCTGCTCCGTCAGGGCGTCGAGCACCTCGACGTCGTCTCCCTCCACGGCATCCCGATCAACGACCGCTTCTTCGAGGGCGTCGACTCGGACACGATCCACCAGTCGCTCATGGGCTGGTGCGAGACGGCGCTCGAGTCGCAGCTCCCGGAGCTGCTCGCCGAGCTCGATGCGGGCACGCCCGAGGGGCACGCCCCGATCAGGCTCAGCATCACCGAGTGGGGACCGATCGGTGCGAGCCCCGGTGCGGTCTGCATCGAGAACGCCGACGGCGCCGTGTGGGCGGTGGCCTTCCTCGGGGGCCTGACCGCTTTCGGCGATCGGATCGACATGTGCAGCCCCAACGGGTTCCTGCACGGCGGCGGCATCATGAAGGGCGCCGGCGTCGTGTACGCGGACCCGGCGTACGCCATGATCGCGCGCCTGCGAGCGCTCGCGGGAAGCAGGCCGCTGCCGGTGCAGGCCTCCGGACCGACGTTCCGCATCGACGCCCCCGCCGATTCCGGCAGGGTCGAGGAGAGCGTGCCGTACGTGAGGGCGACCGCACTGCTGAAGCCCGACGGAGGGGTCACGGTCCTCGTCGCGAGCTATCGGGCTCAGGGTGAGGACACACTCGAGATCCCCGGGGGATTCTCGGTGCGCTCGGCGGAGATCTTCGCCTCGGCGCCTTCACTGAGGGCGACGCCTGCGGTGACCGAGCCGGTGCGATGGGAGCCGTTCGCGGTCGACGACGCCGAGACGCTTCGCTTCACGATGCCTGCGCGTTCCGCCGTCTGGCTGGAGCTCGCGCTCGCCGACTGACGGGGTGCGCCCCCGCACCGGCGGGGCGCGGACCCTACGCCTCGGGGTCGGCCTTCGTGACCGAGGAGCCTCGCAGCACGAGCTCGGCCTCGACGACCGCGACCTCGGTGGCTCCGGTCCGGGTGCCGTCGATGCGTCCCAGCAGCATGTCGAGGGCCGCCTCCACTATGCGCCGACGTCCCGGCGAGACGGTGGTGAGCGGAGGCGAGGTGTGCTGGCTGAACCCGATGTCGTCGAAGCCCACGACGGCGATGTCCTCGGGAACCCGGAGGCCATGCGCGCTGATGGCGTGGATCACGCCCATCGCCATGTAGTCGTTGAACGCGAACACCCCGTCGACGGGGATGCCCGCGTCGAGGGTCTCGCTCATCACCCGGTAGCCCTCGCTGGGATCCCACCCGTTCGCGGCCAGCAGTCGCCGCGGGCTCACGTCGATCCCAGCCTCCCGGTGCGCCTCGAGGTATCCCGCGAGCCTCAGTCGGCCGGTCGGTCCGGTGACCGCCGCTGGAGGGAGTCCGACCGCGGCGATCTGCGTGCGTCCCGACTCCAGGAGGTGCGCGGTCGCGAGGCGCGCGCCACCCGCATCGTCCATGGCGACGCGGTCCACGGGCTCGCCGTGGCGGCCGCTGTGCGACGTGAGCGCGACCACCGGGACCGGCAGGCTCGTGAGGTCGACCCGGCCTGCCAGGTGGGTCGGGTCGACGAGGATGCCGTCGGTGATCATCGCGAGCTGGGCGAACACGTCCTGCACGCTGCGGGTGTCGCTCTCATCCGTGGGGTCGATGAGCACCGCGTATCCCCGGTCGCGGGCCGCCGTGAGCAGATCGTCGGCGAGCTCGGCGAAGTACGGCTGTGTCAGTCGTGGCAGCACGAGTGCGAGGGTGTTCGTGGAGCCGCGACGAAGGTTGCGGGCGATGAGGTTGGGGCGGTACCCGAGCGCCGCGATCGCGTCCTTGACGGCGCGTCGCGTCTCATCGCGCACATACGGCTGGTCGTTGACGACGTTGGACACCGTGCGCACGGACACGCCTGCGAACTGCGCCACATCGCGCATCGTGGCGGGGCGTCTCTGTCCCGGCATGGTTCCTCTCTCGGCGCCTGTGGCAGGGGCGGCCACGGCACTAGCGTCACCCGAAGTCTAGTGGTCGAGGGGGTGCGAGCACGACCCCTCCGCGTCGAATCCTTGCATCGTTACAGGCGCGTGATCGTCCCGGCGTGAAGGGACGCGCTGACCACGCCTGAGAACTGGGCTCAATCTCCGCCCATGGCGCCGATTAGCAGGAATGACAATCGTCGACGGTGCCCTCCTCCAAGCCCACGTCGCGCCGAGCCGCCTAGGCGTTGGAATGCACGTCGAGGGAGGGTGCGAATGCAACGTTGCATTGGGGAGTCTCGGGCTTCGCTTCGGGCCGCTGGCGGTGCGCGGGTCGGACCTCGACCACGCGATGCGGCTCTGGCGCGAGAGTGCCCCATCGTCGCACATCGACGGAGCGTCGCGACTCCGTGACAAGGGTGGTCCGAGCGCCATCCTCGAGAACTGCTCTACAACGTTGTAAGCAAATTGCGCCCGGCGGAGTCCGATTTGGACGATTCTGGGCGCCCGAAGCGGAGGTTGCCAGGCCCGGCTCGCGAAGCGCGCCAGGGTGTCACTCACGTCACACTCGAGCAGCGTCGTAAAAAGTACCTGCTAAATGCCGTGTCACATCGATGTAGACCGAATCGTGACATGACCTGACTTGACCCAGGCAGGTCGGTGTGTCACAGTTCCATCGTTGTAAATAACCCGGACGCCGGTGATCCACACCGGCAACGGCCAGCACAGAGGTCAAAGAGGACCCGCGGGAGCGGAACCGGCATCGCAGATGCAGCTCCCAGGGTCGGGCGGGGCCTCACTACCTATCAATGATGATCAGGGAGGAAAGAAGATGAGGAAGAACGTTCTGGCGGCTGGTGCAGTCGCCATGGCGGGCGCCCTGGCGCTCACCGCCTGCAGCTCCGGCGGAGCGGACGAGGGCACGGTCGTCGGCGACGGCGAGGGCGTCGAGCTCACGTTCATGTACCGCGGAAGCGACTACGACAAGGCTGCCTACGAGACCGCCATCACGGCGTTCACGGAGGAGACCGGCGCCACGGTGAAGATGATCATCACCGACGCAGACCAGTACAGCACCAAGCTTCAGGCCGCCATCGCCGGCGGCAACGTTCCCGACGTCTTCTACGTGGACCCCGCGAACATGATGGGCTACGTCTACGCTGACGTCCTCGCGGACCTGACCGACCTGGTCCCGCAGGAGACCGTCGACAACCTGTGGTCCTTCGGCGTCGACGCCTACCGCTTCAACGTCGAGACCGGCGCTCGCGGCCAGGAGGGCGACCCGTTCTATGCGCTGCCCAAGGACGTCGGCCCCTTCGCCTTCGGCTACAACACGGTGCTGTTCGACGAGGCCGGCCTGGACTACCCGGACCCGTCCGAGCCCATGACCTTCGACGAGTTCGTCGAGCTGTGCAAGGCGCTCACCCTCGACACCGACGGTGACGGCGAGCTCGACCAGTGGGGCACCGGCCTCAACGTGACCTGGAACTCGCAGGCCTTCATCTGGGGCGCCGGCGCGGACTGGATCTCCGACGACAAGAAGACCGTCACGGTCGACACCCCGGAGTTCGCCGAGGCGCTCCAGTGGTTCGCCGACCTGGGCCTGGTCGAGGGCGTGACGCCTTCGGTCGAGCAGGCGCAGACCCTCGACACCTACCAGCGCTGGATGGCCGGCGAGATCGGCTTCTTCCCGGTCGCCCCGTGGGACATCGCGACGTACAACGCGGTCGCCGAGGAGAACCCCGACGAGTTCGGCTACGCCATGATCCCCTACCCCGTCGCGAACGAGGGTGACGACTGGTCGACCTGGCTCGGCTCGCTCGGCATCGGTGTCTCGGCTCAGTCCGAGAACGTCGAGCTCGCCGCGAAGCTCGCCGAGTACCTCTCGACCGACCTGGACGCGCAGAAGACCCTGGCCGCCGGCCAGATCCAGATCCCGAACCTCATCGACTACGCCGAGGGTGACTGGATCACGACCGACGCCACCGAGACCGGCTGGCCCGAGAACTCGCAGATCTTCCTCGACATCGCGATGGAGAAGGGCCGTCCGCTCCCGGCGACCTACACCTACACCCCGGAGTGGTACGACAACTTCTGGATCGGCATCGAGAACGTCGTGGACAACGGCTCCGTGACCGCCGAGGACTTCCTCGCGGACAAGCAGGAGGAGATGCAGAAGCTCCTCGACCAGTCGTGGACCTCGGCCGAGGCCGCCAAGGCCCAGGGCTAAGCAGCACTGAAGCGAAGGTGGGGGCCGCCGCCACGGCGGCGGCCCCCGCTCTCGCGAGAACGTTAAGGACAGATCATGGAAACTTCAGCTCCCACCGCTGAGACCAGCGTGTGGTCCAAGGAGGACCGGAAGGCCTCCCGCAAGGCCAACGCCAAGCTTCACCGCAAGGAGTACGGGTGGGCCGCGGCCTTCATGGCGGCTCCGGTCATCGGCTGGGTGGTCTTCCTCCTGTTCCCGATGGCGTTCTCGATCTACGCGTCGTTCACCAACTGGAACGGCATCGGCAACATGACCTTCATCGGTCTCGACAACTACACGAGGCTGCTGCAGGACCAGTACTTCTGGAAGGCGCTGTACAACACCGTCTTCTACATGATCGGCATCCCGATCGGCCTCGCGCTCTCGCTGCTGCTCGCGCTCGCGCTGAGCCGCAAGATCCGCGGCCGCACGTTCTTCCGCACCGTCTACTACATCCCGGTCATCTCGTCGCTCGCCGCGATCGCGATCCTGTGGCAGTGGGCCTACAACGGCGACTTCGGCCTCGTGAACCAGGCGCTCGCGCTCGTCGGCATCGAGGGCCCGAACTGGCTCGCCGATCCGGTGTGGGCCAAGCCTGCGATCATCATCATGACCGTCTGGAAGGGCCTCGGCTACTCGATGCTCCTCTACTTGGCCGCCGTGCAGGCAGTGCCGCGCTCGCTGTACGAGGCCGCCGCTCTTGACGGCGCCAACGGCTGGAAGCGCTTCACGAAGATCACGTGGCCCATGGTGCGCCCCGTCACCTTCTTCCTCGTCGTGACCAACATCATCGGTGGATCCATGATCTTCACCGAGATCAACATCATGACCTCGACCGGTGGTCCGTCGTTCAGCACGGCCTCGCTGGTCTGGTACGTCTGGAACCAGGCGTTCCGCAACCTGAGCATGGGCTACGCGACCGCGATGGCGCTCGTGCTCGGCATCCTCGTCCTGATCGTCACGGCCATCCAGTTCCGGATGAACGCCAAGAACGACTTCTCGATCGACTGAGGCAAAGGAGAATCACGATGAGCCTCAACTCGAACACGGCCACAGCGGCCTCCGGCGCGCTCGCCAACGCAGGTGAGCCGGACCGGATCGACGACAACCCGGCCCCCAAGCTCAAGCGCAGCGGTCTCTTCAAGAAGTCGGGCGCGACGCAGGAGAGCCCCCTCGTCAACATGGTCCTCACGGTCGTGCTGTCGCTGGGCGCGATCGTCATGGCCGCCCCGCTGGTGTGGATGGTGTCCACGTCGCTCAAGACGAAGGACGCGGTCTACTCGCTGCCGCCGCAGTGGATCCCTGACCCCTGGATGTGGGACACCTACGCGCGCGTCTTCGACGACACCTACGTCCTGTCCGGCATCAAGAACTCGCTGATCGTCGCCGTCACGGTGACCGTGGTCGGCACGGTGTTCTCATCCCTCGCCGCGTTCGCGCTCGCGAAGATGAGGCTGCCCGGCAAGAACGCGATCTTCATCATGCTGCTGTCCGGCATGATGGTGCCGTTCCCGACCCTGATGATCCCGCAGTTCGTGCTCTTCTCGAAGCTCGGCTGGGTCGACACCCTGCTCCCGCTGATCGTGCCGGTCATCCTCGGCAACGTCATCATGATCTTCTTCCTCCGCCAGTACCTGCACAACGTGCCGGACTCGCTGGTCGAGGCCGCGAAGATCGACGGCGCCTCGTACTGGAAGATCTTCTGGACCATGATCTTCCCGCTCATCCGTCCCGCGGTCGCCGCGCAGTTCATCCTGTGGTTCATGGCGGTGTGGAACGACTACCTCGCGCCGATCATCTACCTGAACTCGCCTGAGAAGCAGACCCTCCAGGTCGTCATCGCGAACATGAACGTCCAGTACGCGACGCAGCGCGACTACCCGCTCATCATGGGCGCCTCGGTGGTCTCGGTGATCCCGATCCTGATCGTCTTCCTGATCTTCCAGCGGCAGATCATCGAGTCGATCGCCCTGACCGGGTCGAAGACCTGACATGAGCAACGACCAGCTTGCGGGCCCGGCGATCGCCGGGCCCGCGGGCCTTTCACGGCCCGAACCGTCCACGTGGGGCGCGCGCAACGCGCACGACCCGACCGCGGTGCGCGACTCCGACGGCGTGTACTGGCTCTTCTCGACCGACGCCGACGCGGACGGCCCCCTGCGGGCCTCCGGCGCCCAGATCCGCCGGTCCGCAGACCTGGTGAGCTGGGAGTTCGTGGGCTGCGCGCTCGACGGCGTGCCCGGCCCCGCGAGGGACTGGGCGAGCGCCGAGGGTCTCTGGGCCCCCGACGTCGTCCCCGTCGAGACCGCCGCCGGAACCGAGTGGCGCATGTACTACTCGGCGTCGTCGTTCGGCTCCCGCACCTCAGCGATCGGCCTGGCCGTCGCGCCGCATCCGAGCGGCCCGTGGGAGGACCGCGGCATCGTGGTCGCAACCGAGCACGACCGCGACGGCCACAACGCTATCGACGCCCAGCTGGTCGTCGACGGCGACCGGCACCACATGGTCTACGGCTCGTTCTTCGGTGGGCTGCACATCCTCGAGATCGACCCGGCGACCGGCTTCGCGCTCACGGCGCCGGCACCCGGCGAGCCCGCCGCGGATCTCGGCACGCTCATCGCGCGACGACCGAAGTCGGTCGACACCGCGATCGAGGGGCCGTACATCGTCCCCCGACCCGGGGGTGGCTGGGCCCTGATCGTGTCGTACGACTCGCTCGTCAACACGTATCACGTGCGCGTCGCCGTCTCCGATGACCTCTACGGGCCCTACGTGGATCCGGCCGGCCGCGAGATGACCGACCTGGACGCCGACCCGCTCGAGGTGGGGCTGGCCGTGCTCGCGAGCCACCGTCTCGAGGGCGCCGAGCGCGGGATCCTCGCGCCGGGGCACGCGTCGGTGCTCACGGAGGAGACCCACCAGGTGCTCATCCACCACACCCGCTTCGCGGAGACCCCGACCCAGCATGAGGTGCAGGCGCGGCGTCTCGTCTGGACGCACGAGGGTTGGCCCCTCGTCTCCGTCCAGCCGTGGGCGGGCGCGCATGAGGACGACGACGAGTCGACCTGGCCCGCGGACCTCGCCGCGTTGCGCGGCAAGTGGGAGATCGTGGACTGGAGCCTTCCGACGGAGGCCGTCCAGGAGTCGCGCCGCATCACCGTCATGGACGATGCGCTCGAGGGCCTGGTCGCTCACGGCCGCGGCCGCTTCACTCGCGAGGGCGACGCGCCCGTGGACGCCGTCGTGTTCCCCGCGTGGGACTCGGTGCGTCAGCAGGCCACGCTCTGCTTCGTCGCACGTGGGCCGAAGGGCACGGCGCTCGCCGGAACCAAGGTGGGATGATGGCTCTCGTGGACCAGCAAGGCAATCGAGCACAGCGGCGCGCGCGCAAGCGGCTGACGCCGCTCGAGGGCTCGCCGGTCGACGCCTCGGAGATCCCGGGCTGGTCCGGCCGGATCATGGTGTGGCTGCGCGTCGCCGCGCAGCTCGTCGCGATCCAGCTCCTGCTCGTCGCCGGCACCGCGCTCGGCCTCGGCATCCTGGGGTTGGGGCCGGCCTCCGTCGCGGGTTCCACGCTGCTCAGGCGCATCGTCGACGGTGACCCGTCCGACTCGATCTGGACGGACTTCTGGGGCATCTACCGGGCCCAGTTCCGCAGGGCGGCCGCGGTGACAGCGCCGTTCATCCTCGTGATCGGCCTCTCGTGGTACGAGGTGCTGATCCTCCTGACGAACTCGGCCGGGACGATCGGAGCGATCCTCATCGGCGCGGTGCTCGCGGTCGGCGGCTACGCGGTCGCGTGCCTCGCCTACGCCCCGCACGTGCTGCGTCGGTACACGGATCCCGTGGGACCGTCGCTGCGCTTCGTGTCCGTGTCGGCGCTGCTGTCGCCGCTGACCGCCATCGGCTGCATCGTCACCACGGTGGCGTTGACGGTCATCGGCTTCAAGCTCCTGCCCGTCCTCGTGCTCGCCGGCCTGTCGATCCCGCTCCTGATGACCGGGCTCCTCGTGGACAGGTGGCTCGACAAGGTCGACGCGCGCGGGTCCGTGGCCTAGCGGGCCGAGGCCGTTCCCGCGTCGTAGAACTCCCTCCTACCTCCCCCTTTTCATCCGGTTTGCGAACCGCTAGGGTCGGAGCGAGCGGCGATTGCGTCCAAGGGAGGGCCGATGTTCGTGCGATGGGGCTGGGTTGCGGTCGCGTTGGGAACGCTGGCCCTCGGAGTGCTGCTCTTCTTCACACGGACCGCTCAATCGTGCGCGTCGGGAGGGTCCGACTCGTGCGGCGCGACGCCGGTCGACCAGCTCGGGACGGCCGTCATCGCGGTCGCGGTGTCTGCGGTGGTCCTGTACTCGCTCGGCCGGGCGTTCCGGGACCCGGACTGACGGCGCGCTACCAGCGCGCTCCCGCCGGCGTCACGCCTCGGTGGACTCGCGCGCGATCACCGAGTAGTCGGTGATGACGCGGCGGAACGGCTCGTCGTCACCCGCGATGCGCGACAGCAGCAGGTCCACGGCGGTCTCCGCGATCTGCTCACGACCGGGGGAGATCGTCGACAGCGAAGGCGCCGAGTACTGCGAGTCCTCGATGTCGTCGAAGCCGATCACCGCGATCTGGCCGGGGACGTCGATGCCGCGCGCGTGAAGCGTGCGCAGCGCGCCGAGCGCCATCGCGTCGTTGAGGCCGAAGATCGCGTCGACCTCGACGCCCGAGTCCAGCAGGGCCGCGGTGGAGTCCGCGCCGGTCTGGCGGTGCCACAGCCCGCCCTCGATGATGAGGTCGGTGTCGAGCGGGATCCCGTTGGCGGCGAGAGCCGCCTGGTAGCCGAGCATGCGCAGCGCGGCGGAGCCCATGGACTCGCCGTGGTGCGCACCGATCACGGCGATGCGTCGTCGTCCCTGGTCGATGAGGTGCTGCGTGGCCGCGCGCGCGGCGTCGACGTTGTTCATCGTGACGTGGTCCCAGTCGCCTCCGAAGATGCGCTCACCGAGGACGACGAGCGGGTAGTCGACCTTGAGAGCCTGGGCGTCGTCGGGGCCGAGCTCGAGGGGCGAGAAGATCAGGCCGTCCGTGAGCTGGCGACGGTCGGAGGTGAGGACGTCGAGCTCGTGCTGGCGGCCGCCGCTCGTCTGCTCGATGAGGACGACGATGCCGCGGGCCTCGGCCGCGCGGATGACCGAGTCGGCGAGCTCCGCGAAGTAGGGGAGCGAGAGCTCGGGCAGCGCGAGACCGATGATGCCGGTGCGGCCCTGGCGCAGGTGGCGGGCCGAGAAGTTCATGCGGTAGCCGAGCTTGTCGATCGCCTCCTCGACCTTGGCGCGCGTGGACGGACGGATATGCGGGTAGTCGTTGACCACGTTGGACACGGTCTTGATGCTGACGCCCGCCTCGAGCGCGACGTCGTTCATCGTGACGGTGCCGTTGGTGCCGGTGCCGGCCATCAGCGGCCCTCGTCCACGGGGATCCAGACACGCATCGCGCCCTGGCCGCGGTTCGCCCACCGCGCGTAGGGCACCGCGCGCAGGTCGAACTGCACCGGGTCCGGGTCCTTCGCCGCGACGTCCGTCAGTCGCAGGGACGTGCCCAGCGGCACGTGGGTGGCGGGCCTCACGACGCCGGTCGCGATCACGGTGGCACCGGCCCGGATGTCCTCCAGGGCGGGACCCACGCGGGGGGCCTCGGACGCGTCGATGCGCACGTCCTCGAGCACCACTCCCTCGGGGGCGTCGACGGTCTCGATGCAGTGCACGACGGGTCCGCGCTGGATCGCGACCGTGCCGCGGACGGCGTCGACGCGGGGGTGCGGCACCATCAGCTCGGCCGGCATGGGAAGGTCCAGCACGACGGTCGAGCCGTCGTGCACCGAGGCGCGCACGTAGCCGTCCTCGTCGGCGGTCGCGGCCGAGGTTGAGCCGTCGACCGTGAGCGTCGCATCGTGCGACCAGGCGGGGACGCGAAGCGCGAGAGACTCGAGCGGGCCCGAGACCTCGACGGTGATGCGTCCGTCCCACGGGTAGTCGGTCGTGACCTTCAGCGTCGTCGCGCCGAGGCGGACCTCGCCCGCCGCGTACAGGTGCAGGCGCGCGTCGGTCTCGGTGCCGGTCGCGACGTAGGCGCCGAGCGACGCCACCAGGCGCGCGAGGTTCGGCGGGCAGCATGCGCATGCGAACCAGTCGAGGCGCTCGGAGGGCTGGTACTCGCTCGAGCCGTCGTGGTCGGAGCGCAGCTGGAGCGGGTTCGAGTAGAGGAAGCGCGTGCCGTCGAGCGAGGTGGACGACGCGATGCCGTTGTACAGCGCGCGCTCCATCGCGTCGGCGTGCTTGGCCCGGCCGGTGGCCAGCAGCATGCGCCAGTTCCAGTGCAGCGAGCTGATCGAGGCGCACGTCTCGGCGTAGGAGCGGTCCGGCGGGAGCTCGAACGGGTCGCCGAAGGACTCGTCCTTGTGGCGCGAGCCCATGCCGCCGGTGATGTACTCCTTGGTGCCGTGCGCCGAGGCCCACAGGTCCTCGAGGACGTCGGCGAGCTCCGCATCGTCCGTCTCCGCGGCGACGTCGGCGATGCCGGCGGCCAGGTACAGCTGGCGGACGGCGTGGCCCGCGGCCTCGCGAGCCTCGCGCACGGGCAGGTGATCCTGGTGGTAGACGGACTCGAACGGTCCCTGGCCGAGCGCGCCGTGGCCGCGACGCTCGAGCATCGCCACGGTCGCGTCCAGGTACTTCTTCTCACCGGTGTGACGGTAGAGCTCGACGAGCGCGGTCTCGATCTCGGGGTGGCCGCCGTAGCCGTCGGGGCGCTCGCAGTCGGGGCCGAAGAGCTCGACCGCGAGGTCGGCGAAGCGGCGCGCGACCTCGAGCAGGTCGTCGTTGCCGGTCGCGCGCGAGCGGGCGACGGCGGCCTGGACAAGGTGGCCGAGCACGTAGAGCTCGTGGCCCCAGCGCATGTCCTCCCACGGTCCCTGGAACTTGCCGGACTGGACGTGGGAGTAGAGGTAGCCGTTCGGCTCCTGGACCTTGTTCAGCAGCGCGATGGCGTCGCGGGTGAACTGCTCCCAGGGCTGGTCGTCGGGGACGCGCGCGGCCTCCCAGGCGATGGCCTCGAGGGTCTTGTGCAGGTCGGAGTCGGCGAAGTTGAAGCCGCGGTAGTCCGCGTCGGACTCGCCCACGAGGCGGCGGAGGTTGTCCATGACGCCCGAGGTCTCGAGGCGCTCCACGACGTGCGGGATGGTCGCCTCGCGATTGAGGCGCTGCCAGGCTCCCAGCTCGCCTGTCGCGTCGAGCGTGGTCGCGCCGATGGCGAGCGGGGTGAGGTCTGCGGCGGAGGCCGCACGCGCGGCGGGTGCCACCAGGGGTGCTGAAGCGGTGTCCATGACGTCCTTGTCCTGACTCGAACCGTGACTTTCTATCGATGTAAATCTACAGCACGAACGCCGATCCGCCTATTCACGGGCGACCCGCGGGTCCGGGAGGAGCGCGGCGAGGACCCCGAGCCCGGCACCGACCACGGTGTCCACCAGGCGCTCCGGGGCGATCACGGAGCCCGACAGCCCGCTCGCTGACGACACGAGCAGCAGGACGAGCGGGGTGATCAGAGTCAGCGCGAGAGCGTAGTGCCGCACCACGATCAGCTCGATGGCCATCTGGAGCGCCCCGAGCAGGAGCGCGATGCCCACGGGGCCGAGCGGCAGGAGCGACAGGAGCGCGAAGACGCCCACGCCGACGACGGTGCCGACCACGCGGTGGAGACCGCGGGACAGGACGGCGTGCCGGCGCGCTCGGATGCCGACGACGGCGACGCCAGCGCACACGGTCCAGTAGGCGTGCTCGGGGTTGAGCAGCGCGAAGCCCAGGATCGTGCCGACGAGTCCGACGGCCGCGACGCGGATCGCGACCCCGGCGGCCTCAGGCGTCCACACCGGACCGGGCACGAGCTCGCGGTACGGGGTGGGGCGGATCCTGTGGCGGCGTTTGACGAGCGGGAAGGACGCGGCGCCCCACGCGAAGAGCACGCCCGTCGCCATGCATGCGAGATACAGGCCCGGCTCGACGTTGCGGACCCCGTCGACCTCCGCGGTGATGTGCGACGCGGCGCCGTAGACGAGCACGAAGAAGATCGGGCCGGGCGGTCCCAGGGCGAAGGCCTGGGTGCCGATGCCGGCGAGCGCCGTGACCGCGATGAGCCCGATCGCCGTCGCGAGCGGGGCCGCCGCCGTCGCGGTGCCCAGCGCGGCCGAGGCGAGCAGCATCGCGCCGATCACGGGCACGAACCTGGCCCGGTCGATGTGCTTCGCGCCCGCGAGGTACAGCGCCGCGAAGGCGCCCGTGCCGGCGAGGAAGCCGAGCTGGGGGTCCCCGAGCGCGGTCGCGATGAGGATCGGCGCCGCGAGCGTGAAGCCGGCCTGGAGGCCGAGCGGCCAGCGACGATGCGGGGCCTGGTTCACGTCGCCGAGGCTGCGGATCGCGCGGGTCGCAGCGGCCGTCAGCCTGCGGTGCGGCGCGTCCGGGTTGCCGCCTGCGATCGTCATCCGAGCCCTTCCCTCAGCCGCCGTACGGAATTCTCGCCGTACGCAACCATGGTGCCCGATCCGCGAAGCCACTCGGTGCCATCCCCGGCGTCGTGCGGCGACGGCGACCGCCGCGTCGTCCTGCCGACCGTCGCGTCGTCCTGGCGACTACCGCATCGTCCTGTCGGCGCGAAGAGCGCCCACGTTGCGCTGGAACAGGATGATCCACGTGTAGACGAGCACCCCCGCCACGAGCTCGACCGTGGTGAGCGGGTACACGCCGATCGCGAACAGCGCCGCCTGCAGGAAGATGAACGCGACGAACCCCCACCCGATGGGCAGGAATGCGCGAGAGATGCCGGGCACCCACGCGCGGAGCCGGATCGTGAGGACCGCGAACGCGATCGCCATGCCGCTCGCGACGAACGTGTGGATCCAGAAGTGCGTGTCGACGTGGAAGACGCCGACCAGGCCGAGGAACACGCCGACGACGATCATCGTGATCCTCACGCGGAGCGTGCCGCCGGGGCCCGCCGTCGGGATGTCGCGGGTCGCGACGCGCGCGAGCACCGACAGCAGGAATCCCGAGACGAGGATCGTGAGGTTGAAGGCGAGCGCGGAGACGTCGTGCGTGATGCCGAGCGAGCTCAGGTTCAGCTTCCACCAGTCAGGGTCGCTCGCCGTGAGCGCGCTCGCGAGCACGCCCAGGACCAGGAACACCGCGAGCACGATCGCGAGCAGCTGCGGGTCCATGTTGACGGCGGACAGGAACGCGACGTACGCCGACACCGCCCCGGTCGCGCCGGCGAGCACGATCGCCGCGAGCGGGTAGACGGTCGCGTCGATGAAGGCGTGCGACATGAGGACCGCGACCAGCGTCCAGCTGAGCAGCGCGATGACGCCGTGAGCGATCGCGAGGGCGACGACGTCGAGCACGTCGAGCACACTGTCGATGCGCGGTCGCCCCTGCAGGTGCAGGACGTAGCGACCGCCAGCGAAGGCGAGCATCGCGGTGACGGCTGAGGACATCGCGGCGCACTGGCCGACGGAGCCCGGGCCTGAGATCGGAGACGCGCTGAACCCGAGGATGAGGAGCGCCGCGACCGCGACCGCGCCGAACGCCACCGCGCCCAGCCAGGTCGCGGCGAGCTCGAGCGACGTGTTGACCCGGTCGTGGAGCGGGGACAGCGGGGCGGCCGCGTCGGCGCCGCCGTCCTGCGCGTCGGAGGAGCGGTCCGTCATGCGTCCTCCTCGCTCACAGTCCCTCGCTTCGGAGCGTACAGGGGAGGGCGGGGGATGTGCAGGGACGATGCGGTGGTCACGAGCCTCGACGCGGACGATGCGCGGTCGCCGGGGAACGACGAAGCCCGCCTCGCGAACTCGCGAGGCGGGCTTCCTCAGTGGCGGTGACGGTGGGATTTGAACCCACGGTACGGGGGTACCGTACACAGCATTTCGAGTGCTGCACCTTCGGCCGCTCGGACACGTCACCGCGAAAGAGGATACCGGTCGTTCACCTGAAAGACCTAATCGGGAGCTCGCGGCCTAGGCGGGCCCTCCTGTCGAGGCCCGGATCCGGAGCGTGGGCGGCACCAGGATCTCCTCGCCTTCGCTTTCGCGCGTGCCCTCGATGCGCTCGAGGAGCAGTCGGATCGCGGTGTCGACGATCTGGCGCATCCCGGGGTCGATCGTGGTGAGGGGCGGGGAGAGGTGGCTCGCCATCGCGATGTCGTCGAAGCCCGCGACCGCCACGTCGTCGGGCACCGCCGCGCCGCGGTCCTGAAGGGCGTGCAGCACCCCGACCGCGAGGAGGTCGTTCATCGCGAACACCGCGTCGAATGGCGCTCCGCGGCGGTCCAGCTCCTGCACGGCCTCGTAGCCGGAGCCCTGCGTCCACTCGAGGGTCCCGACGGCGAGTCCGTCGTCGGGCGTGACGCCGGCGGCGGCGTGCGCGCGCAGGTAGCCCTGGTACCTCGCCTCCCCGGTGAGGCCGTGGCGGGCGAATCCCGGTGCGGAGCCGATGACGGCGATGCGTCGCCTGCCGAGGCCGAGGAGGTGCTCGGTGGCCAGCTCGCTGCCCCTCGCATCGTCCATGGCGACGTGGTCGAACCCGGCGTCGACGCTGCGGGCGGTGAGCGCGACCATCGGGACCGGGCAGTCGTCGGCGGCGAGCGTGGTGCCGTCGAGGAAGGTGGGGCTGACGAGGATCCCGTCGGTCGACACGGCGAGGTCGCCGACGACGTCCGCGATCGCGTCCTCGCCGTCGGGCCCGAGCGTCTCGATGAGCACCTTGTACCCCGCGGTGCGCGCCGACGCGAACACGGCGTCGGCGAGCTCGGCGTAGTAGGGCTGCGAGAACTCGGGGAGGACGAGGCCGAGGGTGCGTGTGGAGCCCGATCGGAGGCTGCGCGCGCTGCGGTTGGGGCGGTAGCCGAGCACGGCGATCGCCTCCTCGACCTTCTCCCGCGTCGCGGTGCTCACGTAGTGGAAGTCGTTCACGACGTTCGACACGGTCCGCACCGAGACGCCCGCCTCGCGCGCGACGTCGCGCAGGGTCACTTGGCGGCGCGAGGGCATGGGCGTCCTTCCCGAGGGTGGCTCGTGCTCATGATGGTAGCGATCGTGCAACGAAGGCAAGCCGGGGTCCTCAGGGCATGTTGCAACGAACGCAAATCGGGCTTGCGGATTGTTGCAACGAATGCAAGTATCGAGACTGCCGAAGGTCGGTTCGGGTCGAGGCGGACCCGTCCAGGCGCCCGTGGTGACGCGCGGACGCACCCGTACCAGAGGCGAGGACCAGGCCCCGGCGCGGAGGTTGCGACCGAGGCCAAGGCGCCCGCGAATCCCCACCGTCGATGACGGCGGAGGATCCATGGGGCCATGTTGCAACGTTGCAACACCGCGAGTGGACGACGGCCCCGGACCGTCGTGGCCTCCCACGCGCTGCTCCAGTGCTCAACCCGGAAAGGAAGCGATCGACGATGAAGTTCACCGAAGGCTATTGGCGGGTCCGCGAGGGCTTCACCGCCCTGCACCCCCGGGTGATCCACGACGTCAGGGTCGCTCCCGACGGCCGGTCGATGACCGTCTTCGCGCCGACGAACCCGATCGAGCACCGGGGCATGACCCTGTCGAACCCCGAGTTCACGCTCTCGCTCGCCGCTCCCGCGGACGACGTGATCGCGGTGACGGTCGAGCACTTCACAGGACGACGCAGGGTCGGCCCGGACTTCGAGCTCGACGAGCCGGGCGCCTCCCGGGTCAGGGCGGACATGGACGATGCGTCCGTCACGTTCGCGTCCGGAGACCTCGAGCTCGTGCTCGACAGGGCGACGGCGCAGTTCGAGTTCCGTGGTCCCGACGGGCGCGTGCTCACGGGCTCGGGCTTCAAGGGGATCGGCTCGCTCGTCGGACCCGAGGGCGAGGAGTTCATCCACCAGCAGCTCTCGCTCGGCGTCGGCGAGACCGTGATCGGCCTCGGCGAGCGCTTCGGGCCCGTCGCGAAGAACGGCCAGGTCGTCGACATGTGGAACGACGACTCCGGCACCTCGTCGGATCGCTCCTACAAGAACATCCCCTTCTACCTCACGGAGAAGGGCTACGGGGTGTTCGTCGACCACCCGGAGGAGGCGTCCTTCGAGGTCGGCTCGGAGAAGGTCGGCCGCGTCCAGTTCAGCGTCCCGGGCCAGCGGCTCACCTACTACGTGATCCTGGGGCCCACCCCCAAGGAGGTGCTGACCCGCTACACGGCCCTCACCGGCCGCCCGCCGCGCCTCCCGCACTGGTCGTTCGGGCTCTGGCTCACCACGTCCTTCCTCACCGACTACGACGCCGAGACCGTGTCGGCCTTCATCGACGGCATGGCCGAGCGCGACATCCCGCTCGCGGCCTTCCACTACGACTGCTTCTGGATGCGCGAGTTCCAGTGGTGCGACTTCGAGTGGGACAGCCGCTACTTCCCGGACCCGGTCGCGCGCATCGCCGACCACCACGACAAGGGTGTGCGGGTGTGCCTGTGGATCAACCCCTACATCGGTGCGCGCTCCCCGCTGTTCGCCGAGGGGCAGGAGAAGGGCTACCTCCTGAGGCTCGCCGACGGCGGCGTCTACCAGACCGACTTCTGGCAGTCGGGCATGGGGCTCGTCGACTTCACGAACCCCGAGGCTCGCGAGTGGTACGCCGGCTACCTGGACAAGCTGCTCGATCAGGGCGTCGACGCGTTCAAGACCGACTTCGGCGAATCGGTGCCGACCAACGTCGTCTACCACGACGGCTCCGACCCGCAGCGGATGCACAACTACTACACGCACCTGTACAACCGCACCGTCCACGAGCTCATGGAGAGGCGCAAGGGCAAGGGAAACGCGGTCCTGTTCGCCCGGTCGGCCACCGCAGGCGGGCAGACGATGCCCGTCCACTGGGGCGGCGACTGCGAGGCCACCCACGTGGCCATGGCGGAGACCGTCCGCGGCGGCGTCTCCCTCGCATCGTCAGGCTTCGGCTACTGGGCCCACGACATCGGCGGCTTCGAGGGCAAGCCCTCGAACGACCTCTACAAGCGGTGGGTCGCCTTCGGTCTGCTGTCGAGCCACTCGAGGCTCCACGGCTCGCACTCGGTGCGCGTGCCGTGGGCCTTCGACGAGGAGGCCGTGGACGTGCTGCGCGAGTTCACGCACCTCAAGCTCAGCCTGCTTCCGACGCTCGCCATGATCGCGGAGGAGACCGTCACCCAGGGCGTGCCGATGATGCGGCACGCGATGCTCGAGTTCCCCGACGACCCGGGCGTCGCGCGCCTGGACCACCAGTACATGCTCGGCCCCGACCTGATGGTCGCGCCCGTGCTCACGCCCGACGGCAGCGTCGACTACTACCTGCCCGACGGCGGGTGGACGAACCTGCTGACCGGGGCGCGCGCGGAGCGTGGCTGGCAGCGCGAGGTCCACGACGTCCACTCGCTGCCGCTCATGGCGCGCGACGGAGCGGTGCTCGCCTTCCAGGACGGACGACGCGACACCGAGGGGAGCCTGCTCGAGGGGCTGCGCCTCAAGGTCTTCCCCGGATCCGACGGCACGCGCGTGCTCACGCTGCGCTCGGGCTTCGAGGAGGGCGCCGACGAGGCGGACGTCACGGTGACAGTCGACGGCGACACGATCACCGTTGCCGCGCCGAGCCTGCCCGCCGGCTGGACGCTCGACGTGGACGGCGTGGTCGTCGACTCCGCCGACGGCCGCGCGACCCTGACCCGAGCCGCGAGGGCCTGACGATGTACACGTTCACCTGGGGCTATGCGGGCGCCGAGCTCCGCATCGTCATCGCCGACGATGCGCCCGTCGCGATCGGCGTCTCCGACACCGTCGCCGGCCCGGCCGAGGCGAAGGCTCAGGCGCTCGTCGAGCTCGTCACCACCGACTCGGGCGTCATCTGCGCGAGCTCGAGCCACCGTCGCGGCGCGACGGGCGAGAGGCTCCGGTACATCGCGCACGAGGCGACCGAGGCGGAGCTCAGGATCGTGCAGCGCGAGGAGGGCGCGGGGCTCGAGGTCGCGACGGAGATCGTCGCGACGACGGGGTCGGGCACCTATCGCTGCCGCACCACGGTGACCAACCGCGGGGAGGCGCCGAGGATCCTCGAGGCGGTCTCATCGATCGGCCTGAGTGGGATCACGGGGCATCTCGGCACGATCGAGGCCACCCAGGTGTGGACCGCGCGGAACGAGCAGATGGCGGAGAACAGGTGGAGCGCGGAGGCGATGGCCGACCTGTTGCCGTACATCAACCCGCCGATCCACAGGCAGCCCGCGAGGGGCGTCGTCGAGCGCACCGGCGAGACCACCTGGCCGACGGGACGCTTCCAGCCGGCGGGGGTCCTCGAGGGTCCCGACGGCGCGCTCGCGTGGGAGATCGAGCACAACGGCCCGTGGCGCTGGGAGATCGGCTCGCTGTTCGAGCGCGAGGACTGGATGGGTCTGATCCTCATGGGTCCGACGGCGCTCCAGCACGGATGGTCTCAGGAGCTCGCTCCGGGTGAGTCGTTCGCGACCGTGCTCGCCACGTTCGCGCTCGGCTCCGATCTGACCGACGCGATCGGGCGCCTGACCGCGCACCGGCGGGCGGTCCACGGATCCCAGCCCGCCGACGCCTCGACCGCGCTCATCTACAACGACTACATGAACACGCTCATGGGCGACCCGACGACCGAGAAGCTCGAGCCGCTCATCGACGCGGTCGCCGCGGTCGGCGCGGACGTCTTCTGCATCGATGCCGGCTGGTACGACGAGGGCGGCGACTGGTGGCCGTCGGTCGGCCGCTGGGAGCCCTCGGTCAGCCGCTTCGGCGAGGGCGGCCTCGCGCGGCTCCTGGACCGCATCCGCGACCGTGGCATGCGGCCGGGGCTGTGGCTCGAGCCGGAGGCGGTCGGCGTGCGCTCGCCCGTCGCCGCCGAGCTGCCCGACAGCGCCTTCATGACGCGCGGGGGAGTGCGGATCGCCTCGCACGACCGCTACTTCCTCGACCTCACGGACGATGCGGCACGCGCCCACGTCGACGCGACGCTCGACAGGGTGATCGGCGAGTACGGGGCCGAGTACATCAAGTGGGACTACAACGTCACCCCGGGCGCCGGTCCCGACGCCGACGGCGTCTCGCCGGGAGCGGGACTGCTCGCGCACCATCGTGCGCTCCAGGACCTCGTCGCGCGCGCGAGGGAGCGTCATCCGCACGTGATCCTCGAGTCGTGCGCGTCGGGCGCGATGCGGCAGGACCGGGCGACCCTGGCGTTGTACGACCTGCAGTCGACCTCGGACCAGCAGGACGCGAGCCTCTATCCGCCGATCGCCGCGGGCGCGGGCATGGCCATGCCCCTCGAGCAGGCGGGCAACTGGGCGTATCCGCACTGGGAGATGACGGCCGAGGAGGTCGCCTTCACGCTCGTGACCGGGCTCGCGGGGCGGATGTACCTGTCGGGCTACCTCGACAGGTTCCCCGAGCGGTCGCGCGAGCTCGTCGCGCAGGCCGCAGCGGTCTACCGGGGCGTGATCAGACACCACGGCGAGTCGGTGCCGGTCTGGCCGCTCGGGCTGCCCGGATGGTCGGACGACGTGGTCGCGTCGGGGAGCCTCGCGTCCTCCGATGGCGTGACGCTCGTGTCCGTGTGGAGCCGCGCCGGCTCGAGCGCGGCGGACCTGTCGCTCCCGCACCTCGCGGGAGCCGACATCGAGGTGGTGCAGGCGTTCCCCGCGCCCGCGCCCGACATCAGCGCATGGACGACGACGTGGGACCCCGAGGCGGGCACGCTCGCGGTCTCAGGTATGGGAAGCATGGAGGCGCGGCTCTACGCGCTCAGGAAGGCAGGGGAATGATGACCGGACAGCTCGAGGTGTCCCGCGCGCGGAGCATCGCCGGGCCGGTGCGCCTGCGCGACGCCTTCGCGTACCGGCAGCGCCCGGTCGACCTCTCGGCCATCGCGCTCGACGCGTCGGACGAGCTCGGCCGGTGGCAGGACCTCAACGCGTCGGCGACCCTGCCGCACGTCGTCGCCCAGATGGAGACCAGCGGGGTGCTCGACAACCTCCGCAAGGCGATCGCGGGCGAGGGCGAGTTCGTCGGCCCGCCGTTCGCGGACTCCGACCTCTACAAGACGCTCGAGGCGGTCGCCTGGGAGACGGCGCGCTCGGGCGCGAACCCGTTCCCCGACTTCCTCAAGACCTCGATCGACCTGCTGTCGCGTGCCCAGCGCGAGGACGGCTACCTCAACAGCCACTTCCAGCTGCCCTCGACGCCGGAGCGGTGGAGCGACCTCAGGATGGGCCACGAGCTCTACTGCGCGGGGCACCTGATCCAGGCCGCGGTCGCGTGGAACCGCGCGAACGGCGACGACCGGCTGCTCACGATCGCCCGCCGCGTCGTCGACCACATCCTCGACGTGCTCGGCCCCGACGGACGCGTGGGCTTCCCCGGGCATCCCGAGATCGAGACGGCGCTCATGGAGCTCTACCGGGAGACCGGGGACGAGCGGTACCGCGAGCTCGCGGCCCTGTTCCTGGACCGACGCTCGCACCTGCCGATGAGTGGGCCCGCGGGGTTCTCCTCGGCGTACTACCAGAACGACGTCCCCGTGCTCGAGGCGACGACCGCGGTCGGCCACGCGGTGCGTCAGCTGTACCTGAGCACCGGCGTCGCGGACCTCGGCCTCGAGACCGGCGACCAGCGCACCCTGGACGCCGCGGTCCGCGTGTGGACGGACGCGATCGAGAACAAGACGTACCTCACGGGAGGCCAGGGGTCGCGTCACCGCGACGAGTCCTTCGGCGACGCCTACGAGCTGCCCCCGGAGCGTGCCTATGCGGAGACCTGCGCGGGCATCGCGAGCTTCATGCTGTCGTACCGGCTCCTGCTCGCGACGGACGATGCGCGCTACGCGTTCGAGATGGAGCGGGTCCTTCGCAACGGAGTCCTGTCGGGCGTCTCGCTCGACGGCGAGCACTTCTTCTACTCGAACCCCCTGCAGATGCGCACCGGCCACCAGGCGGACGCGGAGGACTCCCCGGCGGAGCGACTGTCCTGGTACGGGTGCGCGTGCTGCCCGCCCAATCTCGCGCGACTCGGCTCGTCGCTTGCGGCCTACGTCGCGACGCGCGACGAGCGCGGGCTCACCGTGCAGATCCCCGTCGCCGCGTCCTTCGACGTGAGCGGCGAGGGCTTCTCCGCACGCGTGTGCACCGAGACCGACGCGCCCTACGGCGGTCGCCTCGGAGCCGTGATCCAGGAGAGCTCCGGCACGTGGCGCCTGCGGCTGCGCGTGCCCGCAGGCGCCTCAGCGGTGGCCGCCACGGTGAACGGCGAGGCGGTTCCCGCCGACATCACGGGCTATGTGGAGATCGAACGCGAGTGGGTGCCAGGCGACAGCGTGATCGTGGAGGCGACGGTCCCCGTCCGTGCGGTCCACCCGCACCCGTACGTGGACGCCGTGCGCGGCACCCTCGCGATCACGAAGGGCCCGCTCGTGTACTGCCTCGAGACCGCCTCGGCGGAGCGAGAGGCGATCCTCGAGGACCTTCGCGTGACGGCCGATGGCGTCAGGGCCGCCGTGCCCGCGCCCGTGCCCGAGCTCGAGACGACGGGGCTGGTCCTGACGGCGCACGAGGTGAAGGCAGGCGACCTGCCGATGTACGGCGAGGAGCCCGCGCCGACCGCGAGCGAGCCCGTCCGGGTGACCGCGATCCCGTACGCCCGGTGGGCGAACCGCGGCCCGACGGCCATGAGGGTGTGGGTGCCCGAGCTCTAGGTGTCCGAGCTCGAGGCGTCTGAGCTCGAGGAGCCCGCCACCGCATCGTCCGGGAGCGGCGGAGGGTTGACGCTCGGACGGCCCGCCGGGCCGGGCGGGTGGATCAGCGCGGTGAGCACGGCGACGCCCGAGCCGACGAGCGTGTCGAGGATGCGCTCCCCGACGACGGCGGGCGTCCCGAAGTCGCCGACGGACGTGGTGACGATGATCAGCGCGAGGGGCGTGACCGCCGCGACCGCGATCGCGTAGTGCCGCGTGATGGTGAGCTCGGTGATGAACTGGAGCGCGCCGAGGATGAGGGCGAGCACCCACGGGTTCGGAGGAAGCGCGCCGACGCCCATGTAGATGAGCGCACCCACGACGGTTCCCACGGTGCGGTGGAGGCCCCGGTGCACCGCGATTCCACGCCCGGGGATGATGCCCACCACGACGACGCCGGCGGCCACGGTCCAGTACGCGCGTTCGGGGTCCGTGTAGAGCAGGCTCACGCCGGTGCACACCGTCGCCGTGATCGCGGTGCGGATCGCGAGGTCGCGCGCGCCACGATCCCACTCGGGCGGGGCGAGCAGCACCTTGAGGGGGCGGGGCGTGACCTGCCAGTGCACGCGCCGCACGAGCGGGACGATGCTCGCGACGACCGCGAACGCGCAGCCGGCGGCGACCCAGCCGACGAGATGGACGGCGTTCGCCCCCTCGGCCGTCGCGTGCGCGGACATGCCGTAGACGATGACGGGGAACAGCGGCCCCGGCGGGCCCAGGCGGTAGCCGTGGACGGCGGCGCCGACGGCGCTCGCGACCGCGATCAGCCCCAGCCCTGCGGCGAGGGGGTAGGGGCCGAGCAGGGCGCCGAGCACGGACGACGTCACGAGCACGAGCCCCGCGAGCGGGCGCAGGCGCAGCCGCTCGAGCCGGGGCAGGGCCGCGAAGTAGGGCACCGTGAACGCGCCGACGCACGCGAGCAGCCCCGCCTGGAAGTTGTCGGTGGCCGCGCCGATGAGCAGCGGCACCGTCATGACGACGGTCGCCTGGAGGGCGATCGGCCAGCGCGGCTGCCCGGGCGGGGCGACGGTGCCGAGCGTCGCGACCGCGCGCCGCATCCCGTCGGCCCAGATGTCGCGCCGACGCGCAGTCGCGTTCACCTGCGGGACTCGAAGAAGTCGCGCAGCACGTCGGCGCACTCGTCCCCGCGTACCCCCGCGACGACCTCGACCTTCGCGCCGACCCGCGCGTCGCGGACCACATCCCACTGGGAGCCCGTCGCGCCCGCCTTCTCGTCCCACGCGCCGAGGACGACGCGGGGGACGCGGGACTGGAGGACGGCTCCCGCGCACATGAGGCAGGGCTCGAGCGTGACGACGAGCGTGCAGCCGTCGAGCCGCCACGACCCACGCGAGGCAGCGGCCTCCCGCAGCGCGAGGATCTCCGCGTGCGCGCTGGGGTCGGCATCGGCCTCGCGACGGTTGCGGCCGACGCCGATCACCGCGCCGGTCTCGTCGAGCACGACGGCGCCCACGGGGACATCGCCCTGAGCGGCCGCCTCGCGCGCGAGCGACAGGGCGGCGTCCATCGCCGTTCCGTAGGCGTCGTCCTGAAGGCTGCTCATGGCGGCCACGGTAGCGCCCCACGCGCGGTCCGCGCTGGGTAGGCTGTCCCCCATGGAGCTGCACGTCGCGAATCACCCGCTCATCGACCACAAGGTCACGATCCTGCGGGACAAGGACACGACGTCGCCCGTGTTCCGGCTGCTCGTCGACGAGCTCGTGACGCTGCTCGCGTACGAGGCGACGCGCCACGTGCGCGTCGAGGAGCGCGAGGTCGAGACACCGCTGACGAAGACTGTCGGCATCCGGATCTCGGACCCGCAGCCCATCATCGTCCCGATCCTGCGCGCGGGGCTCGGCATGCTCGACGGCATGACGCGGCTCATGCCGAACGCCGAGGTCGGCTTCCTGGGCCTCAAGCGCGACGAGGAGACGCTCGAGGCGATCACCTACGCGAACCGCCTGCCCGACGACCTCACCGGTCGGCAGGTCTTCCTCATCGACCCGATGCTCGCCACCGGCGGATCGCTCATCATGGCGATCGACTACGTGCTCGAGCGCGGCGCCAAGGATGTCACCTGCGTGTGCCTGCTCGCCGCGCCCGAGGGCATCGAGAACGTGCGCGAGGCCGTGGGTGACCGCGCCAACGTCAACGTGGTCGTCGCGAAGGTCGATGAGAAGCTCAACGAGGTCGGCTACATCGTCCCTGGCCTCGGCGACGCGGGCGACCGCCTCTACGGCATCGTCGACCACTAGACCGGTCCTCCCGCCGGCTCTGACCGGCGTGTGAATCTGCCCACTTGCGGGGTTTCTTTTCACGACACGTGGAATACACTGAACGGGACGACCGTTGGTGTGCCCTGGAGGGGCCCGCGCGCACCGGGGCCGCCGGTCGCCCCCGCGACCGAAGTCCGCACCGTCCCCGCCCCGCCGCCACGACGACGTGGAACCACACACTCATCTTCTTCAGGAGTACTGCGTCCGCATGACCACCGACCTCAACGCGCCCCAGTGCGAGCCAGCCGTCGCATCGTCCACCGTCGCCTCGTCCACGGCCGGGCACGCTCACGATGAGCACCCCGGCGACGCGCTGTCGCGCGGGCGGCGCGGGATGCTCATCATCCTGCTGGGCGCGGCCGTCGCGCTCGGTCCCTTCACCGTCGACATGTACCTGCCGGCGTTCCCCGACGTCGCGGCGTCGCTCCACACCAGCGACGCGGCGATCCAGCTCACGCTGACCGCGACCATGATCGGCTTCGGTCTCGGTCAGCTCATCATCGGCCCGCTGTCCGACGCGGTCGGGCGCCGCTGGCCGCTGCTCATCGCGACCACCGTGCACGTGCTCGCGTCGATCTTCGTGATCTTCGCCAACGACGTCACGGGCGTCATGATCGGGCGCATCTTCCAGGGCCTCGGAGCGTCCGGCGCCGCCGTCGTGGCGATGGCGACCGTCCGCGACCTGTTCTCCGGGCAGAAGCTCATCCGCACGCTCGCCCGCATGGCGCTCGTCACGGGTCTCGCGCCCGTGCTCGCCCCCGTCGTCGGCGCTCAGGTGCTCCAGTTCGTCGAGTGGCGCGGCGTGTTCGCGGTCCTCGCCTGCTACGGCCTGATCGTCACCGTCGCCTCGGCCATCCTCCTGTGGGAGACCCTGCCCACCGAGGACCGCGGCACCTTCGACCGCCGCATCGTCCTGCGCCGCTACCGCGTCCTGCTGTCCGACGCCAAGTTCGTGGGCGTCCTCGTCGTGGGAGGCATGACCTTCGCCGCGCTGTTCTCGTACCTGTCCTCGGCGTCGTTCGTGCTGCAGGACCTCTACGGGCTCAGCTCGCAGCAGTTCGCGCTCGTGTTCGGCTCGAACTCCGTGGGACTTGTCTTCCTCAACCAGGTGGGCGCGCGCATGATGCGCCGCCACCCTCCCCGCACGGTGCTCACCGTCGGCGTGACCCTGCAGTCGTTCGGCGCGCTCGCGCTGCTCGCGACCGGTCTGATGGACCTCGGCCTCACCGGAGTGCTGGTGGGCCTGTTCCTCGCGGTCGCCCCGGTCGGACTGAACGGCCCCGCGATCCAGGTGCTCGCGCTCGCCGATCACCCGCACGAGGCCGGAACCGCGGCCTCCATGCTCGGGGCCTCCAACTTCGCCATCGCCGGGATGATCTCGCCGATCGTGGGGCTGCTCGGCATCTCGGTCGTGGCGATGGCCGCGGTGATGGTCGCGACGCTCATCGTCGCGCACGTGTGCCTGTGGCTCATCGTGCGTCCTGGTGTCAGTCGCGAGGTGCTCGTCTAGCCGCAGCGCACCGGGAGCCCGTGCGCGCCGGGGCCCCGCCCGCGTCAGCAGGTTCCAGATTCGCCTTACTGGCGACGTGTCACCGGGTTACCTTGGGGCCATGCGGCGCATCGGCATCCTGCTCTACGAGAACTTCGACCTCATCGACGCGGGTGGACCCTACGAGGTGTTCCTCACGGCCTCCCGCCTCGCCATCCGTGACGGAGAGGCTCCTCTCTACGACGTGGTCCTCATCAGCGCGGGAGGGGACGACGTCGAGGCCTTCGGCGGCATGACGCTCACGGGACTCGTGCCCGTGGCCGAGGCCGGCGACCTCGATGTCGTGCTCGTCCCCGGGCTCGTGGATCTCGCCGCCGCGCGCGCCGACTCGCGCATCGCGGAGGCCGTCACGGAGCTCGCTGAGCGCAGCAGCCTCGTGACCTCCGTCTGCACAGGCGCCTTCCTGCTCGGCGACGCCGGGCTGCTGAAGGGCCGGCCCGCGACGACCCACTGGGAGGACGTGCCCGAGCTCGGCGCGCACGACGGCGTCGGGGAGGCCGTGGCTGGGGTCCGCTGGGTGGACGACGGCGACGTGGTCACCTCAGGCGGGCTGACCTCGGGGATCCACATGGCGCTGCACCTGGTCGCGCGCGACCAGGGAGTGGAGATGGCTCAGCGCACCGCGCGGCAGCTCGACCTCGACTGGAGCCCCACGCCCGAGCGCTGAGAGGCGCGGCGGTAGCGGAGGCGGACAGCCCCCGAGGAGGTCGTCCGCTAGCCGCGGACGGCGGTGATCGTCACCGTGCTGAGCAGGTAGCTGTCCTCATCGGTGCGCGCCGTGAGGGTGTGCAGCCCCGAGTCGACGGTCTTCGCACGGAACGGCTTGGCGTCCACGCCGAGCGTGTTGGGCAGCGCGTAGCCGAACGCGGTCGAGTCCATCGCGTTGCCGGAGTCGCCCGTCGACACGGTGCCGTTCTTCCAGTGCAGCGGGGCGAGGGTGTCGCCGTCGACGTCGATCCGGTCGCCGACGCGGCCGCGGTCGCCTCCGAAGCCCACGACGCCGATCGTCACGTCGGAGCGCCGTGCCGCGAAGAGGTCGAAGGACGACGAGTCATGACCGGACAGCCACTGCTGTCCCGCGTAGACGGCGACGGAGGCCTCCGGGAGCGACGCGTCCTCGTAGACGACCGTGAGCGCGAAGCCCGCGAAGTAGTCGCGAACGTCGCCCGAGTCGTCGTAGGAGTCGGCAAGCGCGATGCCGCCCAGCCCGTACTCGCCCGAGCCTGCCGCGGCCACGAGGTCGGTGACGTCGATGCGTGCCTGGTAGACCGTGTGGCCGGAGCCGTCATCCGAGGTCTCGACGCTGTCCGCGGTGATGTCGACCGCGTCTGCGGCGCCGGGGAGCAGGAGCTGCGCCGCCGCAGTGTCTCCCGAGAACTCGCCGCTGCCGTAGGAGGCGCTCGCCGCCCACTCGAGCGAGGCGTACGCGACCGTCGCATCGTCCGGGATGTCGAGCGTGGTGACGTTCGATCCCGTGAGGCCGGGGATGCCCTCGGACGGGCGCATCGCGTAGTACTCGTTGTTGAGCCAGGAGTTGGTCGCGTTGCCGTTGAACTGCATCGCGGTCGTGCAGTGCGACGCCGAGGCCGGGCACTCGAGCAGGGGCGCGCCGACCTGGGTCGCCGCAACGGTGCCAGAGGTCGCGAACACCGGCGTCAGATCGCTCGACGCGCCCGACAGCCCCGTGCGGACGGAGTACTCGTGGACGTTCTCGCCGGCCGCCACCCTGAAGCGGGTGGTCGCGTCGGCGGCCAGCGTTCCGGTGATCGTCACGTCGAGATCGAGGGTGGTCGAGGCGCCGGGCTCAAGGGCGTCGAGGGAGCACGAGGCCCCCGAGCGGTCGTCGGTGAGCGTGCAGTCCCAGGCTCCGGCGGTGAAGGTGCCGTCCTCCGCGAACGCCATGTAGTCGTCGAGCCGCGAGGGCACCGAGGCGAAGAAGGCACCGACCCCCGCATCGGGAGTCGAGAACGTCAACCCGTCGGGAAGGGTGATCTCGGCGGTCACATCGTCCGCCGAACCGTCCCCGCCGTTCGCGAGGGTCATCGCGATCGCGGGCGCGGTGGAGGAGATGCCGAGGAAGTCGAGCGGCGCCTGGCGGATCGAGAGGCTCGCGGCCAGGACCGAGGCCGGGGTCGTGCCATCGCCGTCGCCGCTGTCCGTCCCGTCGTCTCCGGTGTCCGTCCCATCGTCACCGCTGGTGTCGCCGGAGCTGGACGAGCCGGAGTCGTCGGAGTCGTCCGACGAGGTGCCGGCGCCCGTGGAGGAGCCTGTGTCAGTCGAGCCGCCGGACGTACCGGTGCCGCCGCCCGTGCTCGTCCCGCCGGACGTCCCGGTCGGCGTGGACTTCGTCTCGACGAGCCCTGCTCCGGTGAGCGGAGCCGCGCCGGGGACGACGATCCCGGCATCCACCGCATCGTCCGTGGTCGCGTCGGACCCAGACCCAGACCCAGAGCCAGACCCGGTCCCGGTCCCGGTCCCGGTCGAGCCGGTCGTTCCCGTGTTCGTACCGTCGGACTGGTCGGCCTCGTCCACCGCGGTGTCCGCGTCGTCGGCTGCATCGGAATCGTCGGCGGAGCCGTCATCTGCGGCCGCGCCCGCCGAGCTGTCGGAGGCGGTGCCGTCGCCTGCGTCGGTGGTCTCGACCACGGCGGCGTCGTTCGCGGCAGGGGAGTCGTCGGGGCCGATGAGGCCGAGGTAGGAGGCGCCGGTCGCGGCGAGCGCGACCACGCCGATCGTCGCCGCGACGGGAAGAGCGAGCGAGGCCGCTCCACCCAGGAAGGAGGCGACGGTGCCAGCGGTGGCGGCGGCTCCCGCCGCGCCGGTCGTGCCGACCGCGCCAGCCACACCCGCGGCGCCGGCGGCGACACCGCTCACCGCGGTCGCCGTGGAGGCGCCGGTCGTGGCTCCTGCGCCGACGGCGGTGGAACCCGCACCGCCCGCGGATGAGGCGCCCGCGCCCGAGGCCGCGCCGGATCCGGCGGCCGCGCCTGCGCCGGCCGCGAGGGCGCCCCCGATCGGGAGCCCACCCTCGAGGGCCCCTACTCCGAGGACGCCCATCACAAGAGGGGCGATGATCCCCCGCATGCCGCGGTTGACGTCCTCGAGCTCGAGTATCAGCGCCTGGCATCGCTCGCACGCCTGCACGTGCGAGTCGACCCTCGTGGACTCGCGCTTGCTCAGTCCGCCGCGGACGTAGGCGCCGAGCTGAGCGTTGGCCTCGAGGCAGTCGACCTGGTCGGCTGAGGTGAGATGCTGCTGCAGGTAGGCCTGACGGAGCGCCTCGCGCGCGCGATACGACAGCGCGGCGACGCCGTTCGCGCTGAGGCCGAGCAGCGGCGCGATCTCCTTGGGGCTCTTCTTCTCGACCTCGGTGTACCAGAGCACCGCCTGCCAGCGCTCCGGCAGCGAGCGGAAGGCCGCGGCGACGAGGCCCTGCTCGAAGCCCTCCATCGTCGGCTCCTCCGAGGAGGCCTCGTAGCCCATCGTCGACTCGTACTCGGACATGTCGTCGCGCGGACGGGTACGGATGCCGCGGTTGATGATGTCCATGCCGGTGCGACGGACGATCGTGAAGAGGTAGGCGCGGAAGGCGAGGTCGGGGCCGTCGCCGCGCTGCAGGGCGCGCAGGACCCGCGAGAACGACTCGGACACCACATCGTCGATGTCCGACGGTGCGTTCGTGTACTGCGCCGCGACCTTGCGCGCCGCGTCGACGTGACGCTCGTAGAGCACACCGAAGGCCCCCGCATCGCCGGCGCGCACGCCTGCGATGAGCTCGGGGTCGCTGGACGCATCCGTCCACAGCGCGATGGCCTCGTGACTCATGGGTTCCTGTCGTCGTCTCTTCTTTACGGCTTGCGCACCATTGTCCTGTGTGGGCGATGGGTGGGACAAGTGTACGAACTGCGCAATTGATCACACCTCGACAGGCGTACGAGAGGTCGTGCGGGGCGTCCCCGGTGGTCCCGGAGAGGTGCGCGCGCACCGTGGGGAGGGAAGGTTCGCGGACGGTCTCTATCGGATTCCGAGAAAAAAGTGGCGGAACCGCGTCATAGGCGTGTCGGTGCCCCCTCTCATGGGGCATGAGCAGCGATGTGAACATCCCGAGGGCCACCGGCCGCTCGCTCCTGCGCCAGTGGGAGTCGGCATCGGTGGACTCGGTGTGGCTGCGCCCCGGCGACTGGTACACCCCGGCCGCCGAGGCCCTGGTCGAGGCGCTCGACGCGCGCCTCGACACCGCGCCCGCCGCGTACCGTCTCGGCCAGGCCCGCGCTCAGGCGGGGGTCGGGATCACCGAGGCGATCGACGACATGGCCGTCCTGTTCCGCTCCGCCGGCTACGAGTCCGCGCCGATCCGCTCGATCCGCTCCCTGTGCGAGGGCTGGACCGACGGGGACTCCGCCACTCAGGTGGCCACGCAGATGCACGACCCCGAGTCGGGGCTCGGCACCGCGGACTACCTGATCCAACGCCTCGCCGAGGTCTACGGCGCGGCCGAGCGTCACGGTCTGCGCGTGCCCGACACGCACGCGCTCGTGATGGTCGACGTGTCCGTCGAGGACAGCGACCCGTGGCAGCGCATGGCCCGCAACGCGGCCGTCGGCCAGGCGCTCACCGGCGCCTACGGCACCGGTTACCCGATGGCGCGCCTGAGCGACGGCCTCTACGCGGTGCTCGTCGAGCGCGGCGCAGGGCTTGGCATGGGGATCGCCGAGCTGCGTGACCACATCGGCGACAAGGCCGTTCAGATGCGCGTCGCGAACCTGGTGCGCCAGCCCCCGCGTGTGTGGATCGAGTCGCTTCCCGCCACCCACCGCTACGCGCACGACCTCGTGGAGTCGTTGCAGCGATAGCACCTACAGACTTGCGGCGCGTGACGAGCTGAGGGCGTCACGCGCCGCAACTTTTTTGGGGGGCACCGCTGTGAGGGCTGCGTGCCGCGGGCCTCAAATCCGGCGCCTCCCCGCCGATAGGAACCGCATGACCCGAGGCATCGACTCGGCGCGCGGTGCGTCGCGCGCCCCAGGTCTGCGAAGCGCGCCCCCGCTCGCGCTCGCAGCGTTGGCGGCGCTTGGGCTGGGCCTGATCCTGTACCTCGTCGCGCTCGTGGTCGAGGGACCGGTCCTCGATCCGTTGCGCGATGAGGCCTTCTACAACCTGCTCATGCTCGGCGGGGCCGCGCTGATCGTGGTGCGCGGCGTCCGTGGCGGGCCCGATCGAACCGTCTGGCTGCTGCTCGGAATCGCGCAGCTGTTCTCCTTCTTCGGTGACGCGCTCTACACGCTTGTGGTCTCGGGTCACGACGCAGAGACCTTCCCCTCCGTCGCCGACGCCTCCTATCTGGGCTACTACCCGTTCGCGATCGCCGCCGTCGTGGTGTTCGTGCGCAGCAGGGCGCGGCGGATCCCCCGCATCGTCTGGGTCGACTCGATCACGCTCGGACTCGCCTTCGGGGGTCTCATCGGCGGGGTGTTCCTCGCGCCCCTGACGGGCACGCTGTCCGGCGGCCCGTGGGCCGTCATCGTGGGATCCGCCTACCCCATCGGCGACACCGTCGTCATGCTCATCGCGCTCGTCGGCATCGCGCTCGTGGGGCGCCGACGAGCCGGGTCGCTCGTGCTCATCAGCATCGCCATGGTCGTCGCCGGGGCGGTGGACCTCTGGTACTGGAACCAGCTGGCGACGGGCTCGTATGTCGAAGGAAGCTGGACGGACGTGCTGTGGCCGCTCAGCGGGTTCCTCCTCGCGGCGGCGGCGTGGATCCCCGCCCACACGCGGGCCGACCATGCGGCGAGCTCGCGGGGGCTCCTTGCCGTTCCTGGCGTGACCCTCGTCATCGCGACGACGACCCTGACGATCGGAGCGCTCGGCGGCATGCCGATCCTCGCCGTCCTGATGGTGCTGACCGCGATGGGTGGCGTCCTCAACAGGCTGAGCGGGACAGGCAGACGCACGCTCGAGCTGATCGATGCGCAGCGCGACGCCATGACCGATGAGCTCACCGGGCTCCTCAACCGTCGCGGCTGGACGGCCGAGGCCGAGCGGGCGCTCCGCGGCCTCGCGCATGGCGGGCGAGCCGCGCTGCTGCATGCTGACCTCGACGGCTTCAAGGAGGTCAACGACAGCCTGGGACACGATGCGGGCGACCAGGTCCTTCGCGCGGTCACGGGGCGGCTCGCGACGGCTGTCGGGTGCGACGAGGCTCTCATGGGCCGACTCGGCGGCGACGAGTTCGCGGTGCTGGTGCCGGACGCGTGCGTGGAGGACGCGACCGAGGTGGCCGCACGGATGCGCGCCGCGCTCGTTCAGTCCTTCGAGGTCGCCGGCACCTCGGTGACGCTCGACGTGAGCATCGGCATCGCGTCCGCGCCCGAGGACGGCCGCGAGATCTCCGATCTCCTGCGCCGCGCGGACATCGCGATGTACCGCGCGAAGGCGGGCAATCTCGGCGCAGCCGTCTTCGACCCGACGGTCGACATGGCTGGCGAGGACCACCTCCAGCGCGTCGCGGAGCTGAGGGAGGGCATCAAGGCGGGTGAGCTCGTCCTGCACTATCAGCCGAAGATCACGCTCGCGACGGGGGAGGTCGAAGGCGTCGAGGCGCTCGTGCGCTGGGAGCGTCCCGGGGCCGGGACCGTGTACCCGCAGGCGTTCCTCCCGCTCGCGGTGCAGGCCGGCCTCATGACCGCTCTCACCACCTGGGTGCTGCATGCGGCCGCCGTGCAGGCCGCGCGGTGGCAGGCGGACGGCAGCAACCTGCCGATCGCGGTGAACCTTCCGGCGCAGACCTTCGCCGGCAAGGGGCGCGTCCGCGAGATGCAGCAGCACCTCGCGTCGTACGGGCTGCCGGGATCCGCGATCCAGTTGGAGATCACGGAGCAGGCGCTGCTTGAGGACCGCGAGCAGGCGCGCACCGTCCTCACCCAGCTGCGCGCGATCGGGGTCAGGTCGGCGATCGACGACTATGGCACGGGCTACTCCTCGCTGACGTACCTGCGTGAGCTCGACGTCGACGAGGTGAAGATCGACCGCTCGTTCGTCGTGCAGATCCTCGACGACGACCGTTCCGCCTCGATCGTCAAGTCCACGATCGACCTGGTGCATGCGCTCGGCATGCGCGTGGTCGCGGAGGGGATCGAGGAGTCCTGCATCGCGGACACGCTGGCGCGCATGGGCTGCGACTCGGCTCAGGGCTATCACTGGACCCGGCCGCTCCCGGTCGAGGACTTCGAGGCCTGGCTCGACACCTACCGGTCCGGCCTGGCGGCCACGGTCACCATGCCGTGGGTCGGGGCGGAGTCGGACGTCCTGTAGAGCGACCGGCGAAGCGGGCCGGTTCAGCCCTGGTGGCGCCAGACCACGAGCGAGCGGCCCTCGTCGCGCCGCGCGCGCTTGCCTCGCTCGACGATGACGACGTTGCCGCTCGGGCCTGTCGTGAAGATGCGTGACCCGACGTCGGCGCGGGGTCGGAGGCGCTCGACCTCCTTCTCGAGCCGCTGCACCTCCTGCGCGAGGTGCATGATGCGCTTGATGCCGGCGAGGTTGATGCCCTCCTCCTGGCTCATGCGCTGGATCTCGCGGAGCATCGCGACGTGGCGCAGGGAGTAGCGGCGCCCGCCGCCGGGACGACGCTGCGGGACCACGAGGCCCAGCCGGTCGTACTGGCGCAGGGTCTGGGGGTGCATGCCTGCCAGCTCCGCCGCGGCGGAGATGAGGAAGACCGGCTCGTCGACGTCCGGTTGCTCCATGGCCTGGCTCCTTCAGATCAGCGGGCGGCGTCCTTGTAGAGGTCCTTGCGGGGGTCGTCCTTGGACGTCTCGAGCGCGAACTTCTGAAGCAGCTCCCTCGCGAGCTTCGACAGCTTGGACGGCGCGGCGATCTCGACGGTCGCGAGCAGGTCGCCGGTGCCGTCCTTCGTGGCGAGCCCCCGTCCCTTGACGCGGAGCGTCGTCCCCGAGGAGGTGCCCGCGGGCACCTTGACCTTCACGCGCTGGCCGTCGAGCGTGGGCACCTCGACGGCGGCGCCGAGCACGGCCTCGTCGTAGGAGATGGGGAGCCGGACCTTGAGGTTCTTGCCGTCCATGCTGAACACGGGGTGCTTGGCGACATGCACGGTGAGCAGCAGGTCCCCGGCGGGGCCGCCGTGGACTCCGGGGCGACCCTTGCCGCGCAGGCGGATCTTCTGGCCGTCCTTGACGCCGACCGGGAGGCGGGTCGAGACGCTGCCGGTGTCCATGCGCAGCGACACGGTCGCGCCCTCGGCGGCCTGGCGGAAGGTCACCTCGGTGGCCGCGGCCACGTCGTTGCCCTTCTGCGGGCTGCGCCCGCCGCCCCCGAACAGGTTGCCGAGCAGGTCCTCGAAGCCCTGGGCGCGGAACTGGCCGTTGCCTCCTCCACCGAAGAGCCCGGAGAACGCATCCTCGTAGTTCCCGCCGCCACCGCCGGGGCCGCCCGCCTGGAAGCGAGCGCCCCCGCCCATGGCGCGCACCGCGTCGTACTGCTTGCGCTGCTCGGCGTCCGACAGGACGCCATAGGCCTCGCCGACCTCCTTGAACCGCGTCTCGGCGGCCGCGTCCCCAGGGTTGCGGTCGGGGTGGAGGTCCTTCGCGAGCTTGCGGTAGGCCTTCTTCACCTCGTCGGCGGAGGCGTCCTTGGACACGCCGAGCACCTTGTAGAAGTCCTTGCTGAACCAGTCCTGGCTCGTCATGTGTCGCCTCCTTCCCTGAGGGTAGCGGGTGTTATGCCTGGTCCTCGGGCTGCGCGACGATGACGCGGGCCGGGCGGATGACGCGGTCGCCGATGCGGTGGCCGGGCTGCGCGACCGTGATGATCGTGGGCTCGGTCACGTCGGTGCTGGGCTGCGACAGCAGGGCCTCGTGGTGCATGGGGTCGAAGACCTCGCCGATGGAGCCGAAGCTCGTCCAGCCGAGGCGGCCGAGCGTCGTCTCGAGCTTCTCCGCGATCGACGCGAAGGGGCCGTCGGCGAGGTCGCCGTGCTCGCGCGCGGCGGCGATGTCGTCGAGGACGGGGATGAGCGCCTCGACGGCCTTGGACGTCGCGTTCGTGGCGATGAGCTCGCGGTCGCGGTCGACGCGCTTGCGGTAGTTGACGTACTCGGCCTGGAGGCGCTGGAGGTCCGCGAGGTGCTCGGCGGCCTTGGCCTGGGCGGCGTCGAGCGCGTCGTCCGCCGCGGCCTCGTCGGCCTGGAGGTCGTCCTTGCCGTCGGCGTTCTCATCGAGGAACGTGCCCTCGGGCACGCTCGCGGCCGCGTCGTTGAGGATGCGCTCGGCCTGGGCCAGCGGGTCCTCGGACTCGGGGGTGGGGTTCTCGTCGGTCATGTCTGCTCCTTGGGGACCTAGAGGAAGAGCGGAAGGCGGGCGCCTCGGCGTTCAGCCGTGGCGCCCGCCGATCCGCTTACTTCGTGGAGTCCTCGTCGTCGACGATCTCGGCGTCCACGACATCGTCGTCGGACGACGGCTGGCCGGACGCAGCCTGGGCCGCGGAGTCGGCGTCGACGTTCACGCCCTCGGCCTGCTCGGCCGCGTAGATCGCCTCGCCGATCTTCTGCGCCTTCTCGACGAGCGACTCGTGCGACGACTTGATCGCGTCGATGTCCTCGCCCTCGAGCGCGGTCTTGACCTCGGCGATCGCGGACTTGACGTCCTCGGCGACCTCGGCGGGGACCTTGTCCTCGTTGTCGGACAGGATCTTCTCCGTCGAGTAGGCGAAGGTCTCCGCGTTGTTGCGGGTCTCGGCGTCCTCGCGGCGCTTCTTGTCCTCCTCCGCGTGCTCCTCGGCGTCCTTGACCATGCGGTCGATGTCGTCCTTGGACAGGGCCGAGCCGCCGGTCACGGTGATGGACTGCTCCTTGCCGGTGCCGCGGTCCTTCGCGTGGACGTGGACGATGCCGTTCGCGTCGATGTCGAAGGTCACCTCGATCTGCGGCATGCCGCGGGGGGCCGGGGCGATGCCGGACAGCTCGAAGGTGCCGAGCAGCTTGTTGTCGCGGGCGAACTGACGCTCACCCTGGTAGACCTGCACCAGCACGGAGGGCTGGTTGTCCTCGGCGGTCGAGAAGACCTCGGAGGACTTGGTCGGGATCGCGGTGTTGCGCTCGATCAGGGAGGTCATGACGCCGCCCTTGGTCTCGATGCCGAGGCTCAGCGGGGTGACGTCGATGAGCAGGACGTCCTTGCGCTCGCCGGAGATGACGCCGGCCTGGAGGGCGGCGCCCACGGCGACGACCTCGTCCGGGTTCACGCCCTTGTTGGGCTCCTGGCCGCCGGTCAGCTCCTTGACGACCTCGGTCACGGCGGGCATGCGGGTCGAGCCGCCGACGAGGACCACGTGGTCGATGTCGCTCAGCTTGATGCCGGCGTCCTTGATGACCTGGTGGAACGGCGCCTTGGTGCGCTCGAGCAGGTCCTGCGTCATCTGCTCGAACTGCGCGCGGGTGAGGCGGCTGTCCATGTGGACCGGGCCGTTCTCGCCGATCGACAGGTACTGGAGGGAGATCTGCGTGGACTGCGCCTGCGACAGCTCCTTCTTGGCCTGCTCGGCGGCCTCGCGGAGGCGCTGGAGGGCGGCCTTGTCCTTGGACAGGTCGACGCCCTCGGAGTTCTTGACCTCCTTGACCAGGTGGTCGACTATGCGCTGGTCCCAGTCGTCGCCGCCGAGGCGGTTGTCGCCCGCGGTGGCCTTCACCTGGATGGTCGAGAAGTCGTCCTCGTCCTTGCCGACCTCGAGCAGCGAGACGTCGAAGGTGCCTCCACCGAGGTCGAAGACGAGGATGAGCTCGTCCTCCTTGCCCTTGTCGAGGCCGTACGCGAGGGCTGCGGCGGTGGGCTCGTTGACGATGCGCTGGACCTTGAGGCCCGCGATCTCACCGGCGTCCTTGGTGGCCTGACGCTCGGCGTCGTTGAAGTACGCGGGGACGGTGATGACGGCCTCGGTGACCTTCTCGCCCAGGTACTCCTCGGCGTCGCGCTTGAGCTTGCCGAGGATGCGCGCGGAGATCTCCTGCGCGGTGTACTTCTTGTCGTCGATCTCCTGCGACCAGTCGGTGCCCATGTGGCGCTTCACCGAGGAGATGGTGCGGTCGACGTTGGTGACGGCCTGACGCTTGGCGATCGCGCCGACGAGGACCTCGCCGGTCTTGGAGAACGCGACCACCGACGGGGTGGTGCGCGCGCCCTCGGCGTTCGCGATGACGGTGGGCTCGCCGCCCTCGAGGACGGCGACGCACGAGTTCGTGGTGCCCAGGTCGATTCCCACTGCACGGGACATGTGTTGTACCTCCATCGGCGGCCCTGTGCCGCCACGTTGACTGCTCGCTCGATAGTTGAGCGACCTGCACTCAAGTTATCCACAGGGACGATGCGTGTCAAGCCGGCGACGGCAAAGTTGAGTCATCTCTGCTCAAGTTCTGCACGGACGTTCCGGCGCGAGGGTCGTGGCGCCCCCGGGCCGCATCGCCACATGTCGCCGATTCCAGACATTCAGCAGTTGTGACGTACAGCACGCACCCTTGCCGGAGCGCATGGGGGTCGCGGATCGTTGAAGGCGAAGCAACCGTGAAGGTGGGCGGCCAGCCAGGCCGTCCCTGTATCGCATCGCTGGACCTTTGGGTGGGCACACGCTTCGGCGTGTTGCGTTATCAAATTTGGACCAGACGGCGATCTCGGTTAGTGTTGTCGCTTTCGTCTATCCCCCAGGAGAGCATTCGCCCGTCCCCCGCGGGCATGTTGTTACGCCTATGAAGTTCCCTCAGTCACGCCTGTTCAACGTCGCGACCGCCTCGGTGGTCGCGTTCCTCGGTCTGGGAGGCGGCGCCGCCGCAGCCCACACCGCCACCGTCGAGGCCGCCCTGCTCGAGGCGAGCCAGGCAGCGCGCGAGGTTCAGACCAAGCGCGACGGTCTCGCTCAATCGCTCGACCGGGCCCGACTCGCGAGCGGTGCCGCCAATGCGCACCTGTCCGCGGAGCAGGTCTCGAACGCGGTGGGCGAGCTGGACACCACCGTGGACGCCGCCACCGCGGCCGCCGAGATCTACAGCGTCGTCCTCGAGGTCCCCGAGGCTCCCTTCTTGACGAAGACCGTGGACGCTCCCGGCGTCGTCGCGGACATCGAGACGACGGAGGGCCAGGCCGAGCAGGCCACCACCGGCGAGGCCACGACCGCCGCGGCCGTCGCGACGACGGAAGCCTCCGCCGACGCGGAGCCCTCGGCTGCGCCCACGGTGACGACGTCGGGCGCCACCCTGGACGTCGCGTCCGGAACCGCGCTCGAGGTCTCGAACGTGCGCCAGATCGACGCCTCGCTCGAGGCGAGGCACGCCGTGGACACCACCATCGAGGAGACGGTCTCCGAGCAGGTCGACACGCAGGTCGTCGCCGACCCTGAGGTGCAGAAGGTGCTCGACGGCGAGGAGCGCAACCTTGAAGCCGTTCTCCAGGCCACCGCCGAGCTCGAGCGCGCGGCAGAGGCTCTCGACGAGGCCGCGCTCGAGGTGACGCGCGTCGCGGACGAGGTCAGCGTCGCGACCGAGCAGGCCGCGCTCGAGGAGGCCCAGGACAGCCTCGACGGCGACGTCGACGGCGCGCGCGCGGGACTCCAAGAGGCGAAGACGGTGATCAACGCGGTCGGTGACGACGTCGCGGACTTCGCCGCCGTCGATGCCGCCCAGCTGGCTCGCATGGAGCTGAAGGCGGCGGTCAACGAGGAGGTCGACCGCGAGGACGTCGACGCCTTGGCCGCCCACGCGACCAAGGTGAGCGACGCGGAGAAGCTGCTCGACGAGGCTCTCCAGGACGTGCGTGCCTCGCACCGGAAGTGGGTCAAGGCCGAGAACAAGCGCATCGACGCCAAGAACGAGAAGCTCAAGCAGGAGTACGAGGACGCCAAGAAGGCCGCCCAGGCGGCCGTCGTGGCCAACTACCGGGCAGCGGTCGCCGCGAACCAGGGCGGCTGGTCCGGCCAGCCGGCGGGCGTCACCGGATCGAACGGCCGCGTGGTCTCCTCCGAGCTGTGCAGCCTCCCGTTCGCGCCGGGTCACATGCTCCACTGCGACGCCGCCGATGCGCTGACGCGCGCGAATGCCGCCTACCACGCTCAGACCGGCAGGACCCTGTCGCTCACGGACTCCTACCGCTCGTACGCGAGCCAGGTCACGACCAAGGCGCGCAAGGGCCGCCTCGCGGCCGTGCCCGGCACCTCGAACCACGGCTGGGGCATGGCGGTGGACCTCGATGCCGCCTCGGCCGCGTGGCTGACCGCCAACGGCGCCGACTACGGCTGGGTCCACCCGACCTGGGCCCGTTCGGGCGGCTCCAAGCCCGAGTGGTGGCACCTCGAGTTCGTGGCGCCCGGCGTCGCGGACGCGCAGATGCCCGACGAGCCCACCTACCTCGAACACGTGACGAGCTCGCTGCCCAAGAGCGACTGAGCCAGAGGGACGATGCGGGGCCGGTCGGGTCTCGACCGGCACCGGGCCCCGCGCGTACCGTCGTGGCATGGAGAACCTCCCCGCTCCCGCATCGTCCCCGGCCATCCGCGCCGCAGCGGCGCATTTCGCCGCGCGCCTGTCCTTCGAGACCGACTGCTCCGACGTGCACGCGGCGCTCGAGTCCGGCGACCCGGGCTTCGTGCTGATCGACACGCGCAACGTCGAGGCGTGGGAGCAGGGGCACGTGCGAGGCGCCCTCCACATGCCCAAGCCCGAGATGCCCGAGCGCATCCCCGCGTACCCGGCGGGCACGTCGTTCGTCGTCTACTGCTGGGGACCCGGCTGCAACGGCGCGACCCGCGCCGGGCTCATCATCAGCGAGCTCGGCTACGCCGTGAAGGAGATGATCGGCGGCTTCGAGTACTGGGCGCGCGAGGGGCTGCCGGTGGACCGCATCGTCCGCGACTCCGCGACCGGCGTCGCGGTGACCGTCGACGCGACCCGCGCCCCCGACCCGCTCACGTCGCCGGTGGCCGGCGCGGGAGGCGCGGCTGGTGCGTCGGGCACGCGCATCGCGTGCGACTGCTGAGCCGCAAGGGTCGCCGCATGCGTCCTCGTGGGAACTGAGCGCACGATCCGCGTCACATCCGACACTCAGCTCCCACCAGGGCGCAATAGGATCGGGCGATCGGCTGCTGAGGAGGGACGATGCGGGACATGACGATCGGCTACACCGCCATGCTCGCGCAGTTCCCGCCGCGCGAGGCGGTCGAGCTCAGCGCGTACGCCGAGTCCCGCGGCTTCAGCGGCACGATGGCCGCCGACCACTTCCAGCCGTGGACGCCGCAGCAGGGTGAGGCCTCGTTCGCATGGAACGTGCTGTCCGCGATCGGCGAGCACACCACGGGCGACCTCGGCCCGGGCGTCACGACGCCGACCTTCCGCTGGCATCCCGCGATGGTCGCCCAGGCCTCGGCCACGCTCGCGGCGCTGCACCCCGGGCGGCACTGGCTCGGCCTCGGCAGCGGCGAGGCGATCAACGAGCACGTCGTCGGCGAGTACTGGCCCGAGCCGCCCGAGCGCATCAACCGGATGTTCGAGGCCGTCGACATCATCCGCAAGCTCTTCGAAGCGTCGGTGGCAGGCCGCGACACCCGCTACACGGGCACCTACTACCGGCTCGAGTCGACGCGGCTGTGGACGATGCCGGAGGTCGCCCCGCCGATCCTCGTCGCGGCCAACGGCCCGGTCGCCGCGCGTCGCGCGGGCCGCAGCGCCGACGGCCTCATCACGGTGGGCGCGCCGCTCGACCGGCTCGAACCGCTGCTCGCTGCCTTCGACAAGGGCGCGCGCGAGGCGGGCAAGGACCCCGCCGCGAGCCCCAAGGTGCTCCAGCTCCACCTGTCGTGGGCGCCCTCGCTCGAGGAGGCGCTCGCGAACGCGCTGACCGAATGGCCCAATGGCGCCATGCGCTTCTCGCACTCCGACGTCCGCTCGCCCTACGAGATGCAGCAGCTCGCTCGCCTCGTCCGCCACGAGGACTTCGAGGGTCGCGTGCTCGTCAGCGACGACCTCGACGAGCACCGGGCGAGCATCCAGCGCTACCTGGACCTGGGATTCGACCGTGTCTACCTGCACAACGTGGGCCGCAACCAGCGCGAGTTCCTCGACGCCTTCGGCGCCGAGGTGCTGCCGGCATTGGCGCGCTAGTCCAGAGGCGGTCGCCCGCCCGTCGTCCCGTCGAAGGCGATCACCGGTCGCCCGTCGCCGGGGTGCGTCATCACCGTCGCGTGCACCCCGTAGACCTCGGCGAGCGTCTCCTCGGTGAGCACGTCGGCCGGCGCGCCCTCAGCCGCCACGCGGCCGCCCGAGAGCACGACGACCCGGTCGCACCATCGCGCCGCGTGATTCAGATCGTGAAGCGCCGCGACGACCGTGATGCCGAGCCCGGACACGAAGTCGAGGGTGTCGAGCTGCGCGGTGACGTCCAGGTGGTTGGTCGGCTCGTCGAGGAGCAGCAGCCGCGGGCGCTGCGCGAGCGCACGCGCGACGCTCACTCGCTGGCGCTCGCCCCCGGACAGCGTCCGCCAGCGGCGATCGGCCAGCGCCGAGGCCCCGACCGAGGCCAGCGCCGCGCGCGCCTCGGCCGTGCGAGCCGCGTGGTCGGCGCGACCGAGCGCGTGGTGGGGGAGCGAGCCGAGCTCGACGATCTCGAGCGCTGTGAGCGGGACGTCGCGGTCGGCCTGCTGCTCCATGAGGGCGACGCGCTGGGCCATCTGCTTGCGTCCGGCGCGATGCGCGACGAGGTCGCCGACGCGGACCTCTCCCGAGGATGGGGCGAGCACTCCGGCGACAGCCCCGAGCAGCGTCGACTTGCCCGCGCCGTTGGGACCCAGCAGTCCGACGACCTCGCCGGGCCCGGCGGAGAAGGTCACGTCGGTGAGCACCTCGCGGCGACCGCGTGCGACCGAGAGGGCGGAGACGGTCAGGTCCATGACGACCTCCCCGAGCGCCACAGCACGAGCACGAACACGGGCACGCCGATCAGCGCCGTCACGACGCCGACCGGGATCTCGCGAGGGTCCAGCACGGTACGCGCGAGCGTGTCGGCCCACACCAGGAAGATCGCGCCGCCGAGCGCGGCCGCGGGCAGCACCCGTCGGTGCAGTCCGCCGGTGACCGCGCGGACCACGTGCGGCAGCACGAGGCCGACGAAGCCGATCGCTCCGCTCGTGGACACCATCGCTCCCGTGAGCGCGGCGACGAGCACGAACAGCACCACGTAGGCGCGCCGCGTGTTGATCCCGAGCGCCTGCGCGGCGGGCTCGCCGAGCGCGAAGGCGTCCAGGCGGGAGGCGTAGAGCCGCAACAGCGGGTAGATCGCGACGAGGGCGACCAGGGCGACCACCACCGTCGTCCACGAGGACCCGGCGAGCGATCCGAGAAGCCAGTTGAGGACCTCGCGGTACGAGTCGCCCTTCGCGGCGACGACGATGACGAGCGACGTGATCGCGGCGAACAGCTGGGACATCGCGAGGCCGGCGAGCACGGCCGTCGTGGGCGTGATCGCCCCCGCGAGCCGCGCGACGCCGAGCGCCGCGACGAGCGCGACGAGCGCCCCGAGGAATGCGGCCACGGGCAGCGCGACCGTGGTCGCGACGGCCGAGCCGATCCCGAGCAGCAGCACCGCGACCGCGCCGAGTGACGCCCCCGAGGACAGCCCCAGGAGGTACGGATCGGCGAGCGGGTTGCGCGTCACGCCCTGCATGACAACTCCAGCGACCGCGAGGCCGGCCCCGACGAGCGCGGCCGTGAGCACGCGCGGCAACCGGATGCCCCACACGATCGCGTCGTTCGTGTCCGACGGGGCGGCCGCGGGGGACAGCCCAGCGTGGGCGAGGATCACCTCCCACACCTGGCCGGGCGTGAGCCCCGCGACGCCGATCGCGACGGCGACCACCACGGAGACGGCCAGCAGCGCCGCGAGCGCGGTGGTGACCACCGCGGGCGAGCGCAACCGGCGCGTCTCCATCTGTCAGCCGACCTCGATCTCGCCGAGCTGGTCGACGATGTCGAGCACCGCGGCGGCGTTGCGCACGCCCGCCTCGGCCGCGGGGAACGGCACGATCACGTAACTCTCGTTCTTCACGGCGGTCAGGTTCGCCGTCGCGGAGTTGGCCTCGAGCGCGTCGATCTTGGACTCGGCGGTGTTCCAGCTCGCGTCGACGAGCACGATCACGTCGGGGTCGGCCGCGACGACCGACTCCCAGGTCACGGAGGTCCAGGTGTCATCGACGTCGACCACGTTGGTGAGGCCGGCGGCCTCCATCATCATCTCGGGCGCGCCGAGCTGGGCGCCGACGTATGGGGAGTCGTCGCCTGACGAGTACCAGAGCGCCGTGAGGCCGCGGTCGTCGGGCACGACCGAGTCGAGGTCGGCCTGCATGTCGGCGACGAGCTCGGCCGCGGCGTCCGAGGCGCCGAAGACCGCGCCGGCCTCCTCGATCTCGGAGAACAGCTCGTCGAACGTGAGGGGATCGGGCATGTAGCCCTCCTCCTTGCACGCCGACGGCGCGACGTAGGACCCGATGCCGCGCTCCGCGAGGACCTCGCGCTCGCCCACGCCGTCGGCCGCGAAGTTGGACTCCCAGCCTCCGAAGATCATGTCGGGCTCGAGGGCGAGCGCGGCCTCCTGGCCCGGCAGGAACTCCGAGATCACGTTCACGTCGGGCACGTCGTCGGTATACGGCAGGTCGATGTCGCCGTCCAGGAACGCGGCGCCGACGATGCGGTCGCCCAGCCCCAGGGACAGCAGCAGCTCGGTGGTCGTGGACTTCACGGTGACGATGCGCTCGGGCGCCGAGTCGACGGTGAGGTCGAAGCCGCAGTTGTCGACCGTCACGGGGTAGGCGTCGCCCGTCTCGTCCTCGGCGGAGGACGATGAGGACGGGGACGATGCGGTGGTGACCGCGGCGCTCGAGGAGGCGGTCGCATCGTCCGTGTCCGCGGCGGAGCAGGCGGTCAGCGACAGGGTCGCGAGGCCCGTGAGGGCGACGAGCGTGGGCAGGGAGGGGCGTGGCATGCGGGGTCCTTGAGTTCGTGATGACGATGTCGGGAACGAGGACCTGCCGTCCCATCCTGGACGACGCACCATGCCACACCCGGCTGGGGCCCTGGGTGTCAGCATAGACACCCCGTGTGTCGGCCGTGTTGCGCGTCAGCCCTGCCCGGCCGCCTGGCCGATGACCGCCGCGAGGCCGGGGAAGCCCTCGCCGTACTGGCCGAGGCTCACGCGGATGTGGTCGCCGCGGTGCGGGCCGTCGATCTGCGCGAGCGGGCCGTCCGCGTCGCCCACCTGGAACGCGCTGCCGAGGCTCACGCTGATCCCGTGCGCCGCGAGCGCCACCTGCGCGGCGCGTTCGTCGCGCACCGGCACCCAGATGTTGAGCCCATCGGACGGGGCGACGTCGATGCCGACGGCGCGCAGCCCTGCCGTGAGCTCGCGCTGACGCGTGAAGTAGACGTAGCGCGCGCGCCTGACCGTGGCGACGGCGTCCCGGTCCTCGAGGAGGTGGTGGAGCATCGCCTGCGTCATGCGGGAGGTCCAGCCGGGCCCGAGCACGCGGTGGGCGACGATCCGGTCGATCGCCCCCGTGGGCCCGCCGAGCGCGGCGATGCGCAGGTCGGGACCATGCGACTTGGAGAAGCCGAGCACGTGGAGCGTGCGGTGCGGCAGGTGCTGCCCGAGGCTCACCTTGGGCGCGGCCGTGATGAGGCCGCTCGCATCGTCCTCGATGACGACGGCGTCCCTGCCGTAGCGGTGGCGAGCGAGGATGCCCGCGAGCTCCTCCGCGCGCGCCGCGGTGAGGGAGGCCCCCGTCGGGTTGTGCGCGCGCGGCTGCAGGACCACCGCCGCGGGACGCGAGCCCAGCGCCGACTCGAGCGAGTCGGGGAGCATCCCGCTGCCGTCCATCGCAGCGGGGACGGCCATGAGGCGCAGGTGCTCGAGCAGGTCGAGGAGCATCGGGAACGTCGGGGTCTCGACCACCACCCGGTCGCCGAAGCGCGCGACGGCGCGCAGCGCGCGCTCGAGCCCGTCCATGGCGCCGTCGACCACGGTGAGGCTCGGCGGCGAGTACGGCCACAGCTCGCGCAGGGGACCCTCGAGGTCGGGGATGAGCGGCGGCTGAAGGTAGGTGGTCACGCTCGCGTGACGGGGCAGCGCACGGTCGAGGCTCGCCTTGAGGTCGGGAAGGAGCGCGGGGTCGGGCATGCCCGTCGCGAGATCGAGGCTCGGGGGAGCGCCGGTCGGGGACGGCGCGCGGTCGGCGAGCGTGTGGGAGCGCGGGGTGAGCCACGGCGTCGGCTGCTCGAGCACGAAGGAGCCGGCGCGTCCTCGCGTGGTGAGCAGTCCCGCTCCCGCGAGGCCGTTCCAGGCGGCGCTGACCGTGCCGGGGCTCACGCCGAGCGCGGCGGCGACCGCTCTCACGGTGGGCAGCCGGGTGCCCGGCGCGAGCTCGCCCGTGCGGATGAGCATCGACAGCGCGGAGGCGATCCCATGAGGGCTCGGCTCGTCGATCTCGCGGACGAGCTGGTCGATCTCCATGCCGCCACCTGGGGTTTCGTGGTCGTTCCGTGTCCTCGGCGTAACGAGACATTTCGCGGCGAGTAACGCGGAAGAAATGTTCAAGCCACAGAGTAACAGTCATCGCTCGAGGCGCTGCCGCGCCGCCACCAGCACACGGAGAAGGTGAAGCATGACTGTCATCAAGGCAGCGATCACGCAGACCACTTGGACCGGCGACAAGGAGTCGATGCTCGACAAGCACGAGCAGTTCGTGCGCGACGCCGCGGCGCAGGGCGCCCAGGTCATCTGCTTCCAGGAGCTGTTCTACGGCCCCTACTTCGGCATCACCCAGGACAAGAAGTACTACCGCTACGCCGAGCCGGCGGACGGCCCCATCGTGCAGCGCTTCGCGGCGCTCGCGAAGGAGTTCTCGATGGTGATGATCCTCCCCATCTACGAGGAGGACATGACGGGCGTGTACTACAACACCGCCGTCGTGGTCGACGCGGACGGCAGCGTCGTCGGCAAGTACCGCAAGAACCACATCCCGCACGTCGACAAGTTCTGGGAGAAGTTCTACTTCCGTCCCGGCAACCTCGGCTACCCGGTGTTCGACACCGCGGTCGGCAAGGTCGGCGTCGTCATCTGCTACGACCGCCACTTCCCCGAGGGCTGGCGCGAGCTGGGCCTGAACGGCGCGCACCTCGCGTTCAACCCGAACGCGACCAAGCCGGGCCTGTCCAACCGCCTGTGGGAGATCGAGCAGCCCGCCGCCGCGGTCGCCAACGGCTACTTCGTGCTCGCCCCCAACCGTGTGGGCCTCGAGGACAACGAGTACGGCGACGAGGCCGTGGACTTCTACGGCAACTCGCAGATCGTCGACCCGCGCGGCAACTACGTCGGCGAGCTCGGCTCGGGCACCGACGAGGAGCTCCTCATCCGCGAGCTCGACATGGACCTGGTCCAGCAGATGCGCGACGACTGGCAGTTCTACCGCGACCGCCGCCCCGACTCGTACGGCGAGATCGTCGCGCCGTAGGTCCCCGCCCACCCCACCACTCCTCATCCTCAGTCAAGGAGCACCATGAGCATCACGCTGATCAAGGGCGGAACCGTCGTCTCCGCCACCGGCCGCGTCCTCGCGGACGTCCTGATCGACGGCGAGACCATCGTCGCGGTCCTCGACCCCGAGTCGACGCTGCTCGGGCACGACCTCGCCTCCACCGCGGACAAGGTCATCGACGCGACCGGGAAGTACGTCATCCCCGGCGGCATCGACGCGCACACCCACATGCAGCTGCCGTTCGGCGGCACGTTCGCGGCCGACACGTTCGAGACCGGCACCCGCGCCGCGGCCTGGGGCGGCACCACCACGATCGTCGACTTCGCGGTCCAGACCGCGGGCGGGCGCATCGAGGACGGGCTCGCCTCCTGGCACGAGCAGGCGGCGGGCGAGTGCGCGATCGACTACGGCTTCCACCAGATCGTCGGCGGCGTCGACGCGGACTCCCTCAAGGCGCTCGCGAAGCTCCCCGACGAGGGCGTCACGTCGTACAAGATGTTCACCGCCTACCCCGGCGTGTTCATGTCGGGAGACGGCGAGCTCCTGCGCGCGATGCAGGTCGCGGGCGAGAACGGTCTGCTCACGATGATGCACGCGGAGAACGGCCCCGCGATCGACGTCATCGCCGAGCAGCTCGTCGCCGCCGGCAAGACCGACCCGTACTACCACGGCAAGGCCCGCGTCTGGCAGATGGAGGAGGAGGCCACGCACCGCGTGATCATGCTCGCCGACGTCGCGCGCGCCCCCCTGTACGTCGTGCACGTCTCGGCCAAGCAGGCCGCGGCGCAGATCGCCGCCGCCCGCGACGAGGGCAAGAACGTCTTCGGCGAGACCTGCCCCCAGTACCTCTACATGTCGCTCGAGGAGCACCTCGGCGCCACGTCCGAGGAGTGGGGCGCGTTCGAGGGCGCCAAGTACGTGTGCTCCCCGCCGCTGCGCGACTCGGGCGAGCGGCACCAGGACCACATGTGGCGGTCGCTGCGCACCAACGACCTGCAGATGGTCTCGACCGATCACTGCCCGTTCTGCCAGGCCGACCAGAACGAGCTGGGCCGCGGCGACTTCCGCAAGATCCCCAACGGCATGGGAACGGTCGAGCACCGCGTCAACCTCATGTACCAGGGCGTCGTCACCGGCGAGATCTCGCTCGAGCGCTGGGTCGAGCTCATCTCGACCACGCCGGCCCGCATGTTCGGCATGTACGGCAAGAAGGGCGTCATCCAGCCCGGCGCCGACGCCGACGTCGTGGTCTACGACCCCAACGGACACACCAGCATCGGCTACGACAAGACGCACCACATGAACTTCGACCACTCCTCGTGGGAGGGCTTCGAAATCGACGGCCACGTCGACGTCGTCCTGTCCCGCGGCCGCGTCCTGATCGAGGACGACGAGTACCACGGCGAGAAGGGCCACGGTCAGTTCATCAAGCGCGGCCAGTCCCAGTATTTGATCTGAACAGCCTGATCTGAGGTCGTGGTGCCTGCCCCGCGGAGCGCGGGGCAGGCACCATCACCCACCCGGCCAGGGCATCGTCCCTGTCCCTCCACCCGTCCCGCCCACGCATCGTCCCGATGCCTCAACCGACCTCCCCGCGCCGAACCCGGCGGCAACCTGAGAGGAACCACCCATGGACTTCGGAGTCGTCCTCCAGACCGACCCACCCGCGCAGCGGACCGTCGCGCTCGCCAAGCTCGCCGAGACCTACGGCTTCGGCTACGCGTGGACGTTCGACTCGCACCTGCTGTGGCAGGAGCCCTACGTCATCTACAGCGCGATCCTCGCCGAGACCCACCGCATCAAGGTCGGCCCCTACGTCACCAACCCCGCGACGCGCGACTGGACCGTGACCGCCTCGACCTTCGCGACGCTCAACGAGATGTACGGCAACCGGACCGTGTGCGGCATCGGCCGCGGCGACTCCGCCGTCCGCGTCCTCAACGGCAAGCCCGTCTCCGTGCGCGAGATGCGGCAGTCGATCGAGGTCATCCGCGAGCTCGCGAACTGCCGGTCCGTCGAGCACAACGGCTCGACGCTCCGTTTCCCGTGGGCCCGCACGAGCGAGCTCGAGGTGTGGGTCGCCGGCTACGGTCCGCTCGCGCTCAAGGCCGCGGGCGAGGTCGGCGACGGCTTCATCCTCCAGTGCGCGGACGTCGACATCGCCAAGTGGATGATCGACACCGTCAAGACCAACGCCTCCAACGTGGGCAATGACCCCGAGAGCCTCGAGTTCTGCATCTCCGGACCCATGTACATCGGTGACGACTGGGCGCACATGCGCGAGCAGTGCCGCTGGTTCGGCGGCATGGTCGGCAACCACGTGGCCGACATCGTCGAGAAGTACGGCAACGAGGGCTCGATCCCGACCGCGCTGTCCGAGTACATCGAGGGCCGCAAGGGCTACGACTACAACGAGCACGGCCGCGCGGGCAACTCGCACACCGAGTTCGTGCCCGACGAGATCGTCGACCGCTTCTGCGTGCTCGGCACCGCCGAGGAGCACATCGCGAAGCTCGAGGCGCTGCGCGACGTCGGCGTCACCCAGTTCGCGGGCTACCTCCAGCACGACAACAAGGAGGAGACCCTGCGCGTGTACGGCGAGAAGGTCATCCCCGCGCTGTCCGAGGCCATCACGGCGAAGATCTGAGAAGAGGGATGACGATGTCGAAGCGGGCGAGCGGGGTCCTGTGGGGGATCGCGGGCATCGTCGCCGCCTTGGGTCTATGGGAGGGCTACAAGTGGCTCGGCCCGGACGACGGGGTCATGATCGGCGACCTCATCGTCCTGCCCCGCACCACCGACATCGCGATGCCACACACCTGGGACGTCGTCGCCCGGCTGTTCGAGCCGGTCACGCGCGCCGAGGGTGCCGACGTGCTGTGGTGGGCCGTGCTTCAGGCGGCCGCGTTCTCGCTTGGCATCGCCGCGCTCGGCTGGCTCATCGGCGTCACGTTCGGGCTCGCGCTCGCACTGCTCATGCAGCGGTGGATCACCGCGGAGTCCGCGGTCCTGCCGTGGGTCGTGCTGAGCCAGACCGTCCCGCTCATCGCGATCGCCCCGCTCGTCAAGCGGTGGGGATCCGAGATCACGATCGGCTCCTTCCAGTGGGAGAACTGGATGTCGGTCGCGGTCATCGCGTCCTACCTCGCGTTCTTCCCCGTCGCCGTCTCGGCTCTGAGGGGGCTCAAGTCCCCCGAGGCGGCGGACGTGGACCTGTTCACCGCCTACTCCGCGTCATGGTGGACGACGCTGCTCAAGCTGCGCCTGCCCTCGTCCGTCCCTTACCTGATGCCGTCGCTGCGACTCGCCGCCGCGAACGCTGTCGTCGGCACGGTCGTCGCCGAGGTCTCGATAGGCCTGGGCGGCGGCATCGGCCGCATGATCATCGAGTTCGCCGCGACCGCGAGCGGCGACCCGGCCAAGACCTACGCGCCCATCCTCGGCGCCGTGCTGATCGGGCTCGTCTCCGCGGGCCTCGTCGCGCTCATCGGGGTCGGACTGAGGCGCTACATGAGAGGAGAGGTCCCCGCATGAGCGAGGCCCGCATCGCCGTCCACGTCGACAAGGTCGACAAGATCTTCACGAGCCGCAAGGCCGGGGAGGTCCACGCGCTGTCCGACGTCAGCCTCGACGTCGCGGCGGGCGAGTTCGTGTCCCTCATCGGGCCCTCGGGCTGCGGCAAGTCGACCCTCATGCGCCTCGTCGCCGACCTCGACTCCATCACGTCGGGCGAGATCACGGTCTTCGGCAAGACCCCCGAGCAGGCGCGCAAGGACCAGGACTACGGCATCGCGTTCCAGCAGGCAGGCCTCCTCCCGTGGCGCTCCGTCCGCGCCAACATCGAGCTGCCGCTCGAGATCCACGGCTGGGAGGCGCGCGACAAGAAGGAGCGCTCGGACGAGCTGCTCGAGCTCATCGGCCTCGCCGACTTCGCCGACCACCGCCCCGACCAGCTCTCGGGCGGCATGAAGCAGCGCGTCGCGATCGCCCGGTCCCTGGCCGAGCGACCACGCCTGCTGCTCATGGACGAGCCGTTCGGCGCGCTCGACGAGATCACCCGCGAGCACATGCAGAACGAGCTCGTCGCGCTGTGCCAGGAGACCGGCGCGGCCGTCATCTTCGTCACCCACTCGATCCCCGAGGCCGTGTTCCTGTCCGACCGCGTCGTCGTGATGTCGCCCCGACCAGGGCGCATCACCGAGATCATCGACGTGAAGCTCGGCGAGCGTGGCGAGGACCTGCGCGAGGCCGCCGCCTTCTACGACGGCGTCACCGCGGTCCGCACCGCGCTTCACGGCGAGACCCCCGCGGGTGCGCGAGGGGTGGAGAACCGATGAACGCCGGCTCGACCGCACGCACGTTCCTCGCGCCCGTCGCGCTGGGCGTGCTCGCGATCGCGCTGTGGCAGGCCCTCGTGGTCGCCTTCCATGTCGAGCCCTTCCTCGTTCCCAGCCCGTTCGGCATCGCCGGAGCCTTCACCGACGGCGCCTCGAACATCCTCACGGCGAGCATGGCCACGGGCCTCAACGCCCTGATCGGCCTCGCGATCGGCGCTGTGTCCGGCGTCTTCGTCGCGATCATGGCGAACGCCCTCGGCTTCCTCGACCGCATGCTTGTGCCGCTCGTCGCGGCGCTCGCGGTCATCCCCATCGTGGCGCTCGCGCCCATCTTCTACGCGATGTTCGGCGCCGCCGCCGAGACGGGCCGCCAGCTCGTCGCGGCCGTCGCCGTGTTCGTCCCCATGTACCTCAACACCCTGCACGGGCTCCGCCAGGCGGAACCCGTGCACCGTGACCTCATGCGTTCGTACGCTGCGACGAAGGAGCAGACGAACCGCATCCTCCTCATCCCGGGCGCCGTTCCGTACGTGCTCACGGGCCTCAAGATCGGATCATCGCTCGCCGTCATCTCCGCGCTCATCGCCGAGTACTTCGGAGGGCCCGCCAAGGGCCTCGGCCGTGCGATCACCTCGTCCGCAGCCGCGAGCAACTACACCGTCGCCTGGGCCTACGTGCTCGGCGCGGTCCTGCTGGGCGCCGTCTTCTACGGCGTCACCGCGGCACTTGAGAGCTTCGCGCACCGGAGACGGAGCGGGAGATAGGCCCCCGGCGCACGACGGGGACTTCATTGGGGATAACAGGGAGAGAACATGATTCAGATGGCACGACGCGGTCGCCGCGTCACCGCTGCGGCGGCGCTGGCGGTCGCCGGCACGCTCGCGCTCACGGCCTGCTCGGGCGGCACTGACGACGAGGCGTCGGCGGACTCGTCGTCCTCGGCGGGCGCGTCCGAGGACACCGGCGTCACCGAGCTCAAGGCCGTCTCGGTCCAGCTGCAGTGGCTCACGCAGGCGCAGTTCGCCTGCTACTACTCGGCGCTCGACCAGGGCTACTACGAGGACGAGGGCCTCGACGTCACGATCATCCCCGGCGCGGTCGACATCGTTCCGATCGACGTCCTGACCTCGGGCGGCGCGGACTTCGCCGTGTCGTGGGTGCCGAAGGTGCTCGGCTCGATCGAGCAGGGCTCGGCCGTGACCGACGTCGCGCAGATCTTCGAGCGCTCGGGCACGATGCAGGTCGCGTTCGCCGACTCCGGCATCACCTCGGCCGCGGACTTCGCGGGCAAGAACATCGGCTCGTGGGGCTACGGCAACGAGTGGGAGCTCATCGCCGGCATGCAGGCCAACGGCGTCACGCTCGCGGACCTCAACGGCGGCTCGACCGTCCAGCAGGCCTTCGACATGAACGCGTTCATCGCGGGCGACATCGACGCCGCTCAGGCCATGACCTACAACGAGTACGCGCAGGTCCTCGAGACCATCAACCCCGACACGGGCGAGCTGTACACCGAGGACGACCTCGTCACGATCAACTGGAACGACGAGGGCACCGCGATGCTCCAGGACGCGATCTGGGCCGACTCCGACCGCCTCGCGTCCGACGAGGACTACCAGGCGACCACGACGTCGTTCATCAAGGGCACCATCAAGGGCTGCGTCTACGCGAAGGACGACCCCGAGTCGGCCGCCGACATCGTCACGGCCGCGGGTTCGACCCTCGGCACGTCGCACCAGCTGTGGATGGCCAACGAGGTCAACAAGCTGATCTTCCCATCGACGTCCGGCGTGGGTCACATCAACGAGGACCAGTGGGACCAGACCGTCGAGCTCGCCATGACGACGGTCAACCCCGAGGGCTCGACCATCATCACGACCGAGCCGCCGGAGACCGCGTACACCAACGACTACGTCGACGCGGCGCTCGCGGAGCTCACCGACGAGGGCGTGGACGTCTACGGCGAGGACTTCACGCCGATCGAGGTCACACTCAACGAGGGTGGCGAGTGATCTGACTTGAGCCCGGCGCTGAGTCGGGTCCAAGCCTGACCGGCTGACGGTCCTCCAAGGCCAGCCGGTCGGAAGCGGAACGGGCGGGGCGATGCGCAAGCATCGTCCCGCCCGTTCTGCGTGTGCCGCGTGCCTCACGTTCGCGCGGCGCCCGCCCTGCTGTGCGCCTGCCCTGGCGGTTGTGTCCTAGCGGGACATCAGGGTCGGATCCGTGCCAGATCCTGCACTCATGTCCCGCTGGTGCGCGGCGGCAGGGTGGAACGGGGACGATGCGGGAGTCGCCCGGGTGCGAAGGGCTCGATTCAGGCCACCCGCGGGCGCACCACCTGCACGCGGTTGTCCGCGGTGCGGACGGTGAAGCCCAGGTGCACGTACAGCTGGATCGCGGTCACGTTCGTGGCCGCCGCGTGCAGGAACGGCGTGCGGTCCTGTGCCCAGACGCCCGCGGCCACGGCGGACATGAGCCTCGTGGCGAGCCCGCGCCCGCGGTGCGACTCGCGCGTGCACACCGCGCTGATCTCGGCCCACGAGGGGGTGGTCAGGCGCTCGCCCGCCATCGCGACGAGCGCGCCGTCCTCCCACACCCCGTAGTAGGCGCCCATCAGCGGGGTCTCGGCCGCGAAGGGTCCGGGATGGGTCTGCTCGACGAGGTCCAGCATCGCCTTGGAGTCATCGGGGCTCAAGGGGACGATGCCGTCGCGAGCCGGGTCCGCCGGTTCGAGTCCGAAACCCTGCGGCGCGACCATCTGGACCGCATCGATCTCCTCGAGCGTCTCCCAGTCGTCCGGTACGTCGTACGGCAGCCCGAACAGTGCCACGGCGTCGTCGTCGCCGATGAGCGCGCCGAGATCCGCCCAGTCCTGCGCCGAGGCGTCGGCCGGCAGCGACGCGAACGGCGCCACGGTTGAGCGGTAGCGCGCGACGCTCCCTCGAGTGACGCCGAGGTCGCGGTGAGGCCCGGCGAGTGCGTGCGCGGCGGGGTGATCCAGCTCGGTTGACGAGTCCACGATTCTCAGGTTAGGTCGCCGCCCGCGGTTCCGCGCGCGGTCCGCCCCGCCTCAGGCCATCCCGCCAAGGCTGGCACCGTCAGTCCGGCCGCGGCGTCGTAGCGGGACATGAGGGTCGGATCTGAGTCAGTACCTGCACCCATGTCCCGCTAGCGCGCGGGGGCCGCCTCAGACCAGTCGGCCGTCCTCCATGCGCAGGACCCGGTGCGCCATCGTCTCGGCCTCGGCAGGGTCGTGGGTCACGAGCAGCGCCGAGACGCCCTGCGAGCGCAGGATCGCCTTCACGTCCTTCGCGAGCCGGGTCCTGAGCTCGGAATCGAGCGCGGACAGCGGCTCGTCGAGCGCGAGCAGCCGCGGCTTCGCGGCGAGCGACCGGGCGAGCGCCACGCGCTGGCGCTGACCTCCCGAGAGCTCCGACACGTCGCGCGCGCCCAGCCCCTCCAGGCCCACGACGCGCAGCAGCTCCTCGACGCGCGCCGCACGGGCTTCGACCGAGACGCCGGCCATGCGCGGGCCGAAGGCGATGTTCCCCGCGACATCGAGATGCGGGAACAGCTGCCCGTCCTGGAACACCATCCCGAACCGGCGCTTGTGGATGGGCACGCGGGTGAGCTCCTCGTCGTTCCACGCGACGGTGCCCGAGGCGGGCTCAACGGTGCCGACCACTGCTCCCAGCAGGGAGGACTTGCCGCAGCCCGAGGGGCCGAGCAGCGCGACCGTCTCGCCGTGCCCGACGGTGAGCGACACCCCGCGCACCGCCTCGACGGGGTTGTCCCCGGAGTAGGTGACGACGAGGTCGGTCACCGTGAGCCCGCCGGGCATGGTCTCGTAGCCGTTCGGTCCGTACATCAGTGCATCCTTCCGGGCGGCAGCGTCGTTCCGAGACTCACAGTCCACCCCCTGATCGTGCCCGCCAACGTTCAGAGGCGAGCATCACGGCGGCGACGAGCACCGCCAGCATGACGGACGATGCGTAGGCCAGTCCCACATTCTCCGCGCCTGGACGGGACAGCAGCCGAGCGATCGCGGTGGTGAGCGTGGGCCGGTCGGGGCGGGCGACGAACGCGGTCGCGCCGAACTCGCCCATCGCGATCGCGAACGAGAAGGCGAGCGAGGCCGCGACCGCGGGACGCAGCAGCACCGCGTCCACGTGCCATCGCACACGCCACGGGCTCGCGCCGAGGCTCGCGGCGGCGGCGCGCAGCCGCGGATCGAGAGACCGTACCGCGGGAAGCATCGCGCGCACCATGAGCGGCAGCGCGACGATCGCCTGCGCGATCGGCACGAGCCACCATGACGCGCGCAGGTCCACGCCGAGCACGGACGTGTTGAGCGTCAGCAGCATCCCCAGGCCGACCACGACGGCCGAGACCCCGAGCGGCAGCATCGTCAGCCCTTCAAGCAAGGAGCCCCGCCGCGAGCGCCGGGCCACGAGCGCGGTCACGAGCAACCCCATCACGGCGACGATCACCGTCGCGATGGCCGCGGTCACCACGGAGTTCAGCGTCGCCTGCGCGACCGAGACCGGCAGCACGTTCCGCGCGGGCACGGAGAAGATCGCCGCATAGTGATCGAGCCCGTAGCCGTCTCCCACGCGCAGCGAGCGCTCGATCAGGGCCGACAGCGGCAGCACGAGCAGCACGACCGCAGGAACCAGCGCCCCGACCACGGCGAGCCGCTCGAATCGGCGAGGGCCGCGTCGTCCCTGGACCGCCTGGGTGAAGCCGCGCGCCCCGCCGACGCGCGCGCTGATCCACAGCGCGAGCGCGACGATCGCGACCTGCACGAGAGCGAGCACGGAGGCCGCGCGCAGGTCCAGGAACTGGTTGACCTGGAGGTAGATCTCGGTCTCCACGGTGCGCACGCGCGAGCCGCCGAGCACCAGCACCAGGGCGAAGGAGGTGGAGCAGAACAGGAACACGACGGCGGCCGCGGACGCGATGGTCGGCGCGAGCGCGGGCAGGGTCACGTTCCAGTAGGCGCGGGCGCGCGAGGCGCCCAGGGTGCGCGCGGCCGCGGCGAGCGAGGACGGCATCGTCTCCCAGGCGTTGCCGACCAGCCGCACCACGACGGACACGTTGAAGAACGTGAGCGCGAGCACGATCGACGCGGGCGTCTGGTCCAGCCCCCAGGATCCGAGCAGCCCCGACGAGGAGAACAGCGCGGAGAACGCGGCGGCGACCACGAGCGTCGGCAGGACGAAGGGCGTCGTCAGCAGGGCGCGCACGGTGCGCCGCCCGCGCCACTCGAATCGACCGAGCGCCCACGCCGCCGGAAGCCCGACCGCGAGCGACCCGAGCGTCCCGAGGAGCGCCAGGTACAGCGTCGTCCAGATCGCCTCGAGCGTGCGCGAGGAGGTCAGCACTGCCCAGCCCGCAGCCATGTCCCAGTCCTCGAACAGCCCGCGCACCAGCACTGACGCAACCGGCCACAGGAAGAACAGCCCGAGGAAGGACAGTGGCACGACCGCGACCGCCCACCATGCCAACTGGCGGCGGACGGTCGCGGAAGGGGTGCTCACGGGTTCAGTCTGGTGCGTTGAGGTCGGTGATGCTGACCGGTCAGTCGAGGACGATCGACGTCCACTCGTCGATCCACGCGTCGCGGTTCGCGTCGATCTCGGCGGGGTCGACCGTCACCGGCGAGGAGGACAGCGTCGCGTACTCGGCCCAGTCGGCGGGCACCTCGACCGAGGAGGACACCGGGTAGACGTACATGTTCGTCGGCAGCCCGGCCTGGAACTCGTCGGAGAGCATCCAGTCGACGACGAGCTGCGCGCCCGCGGGGTTGGACGCGCCCTCGAGCACGCCCGCGTACTCGACCTGGCGGAAGCAGCCGTCGGTCATCGATGCCGTGGTGGGCTCGCCGTCGATCACCTCGTAGGGCGGGGATGACGCGTAGGACAGGACGATGGGGTAGTCACCGCCGTAGTTCGGCGCCGAGAAGTCGGTGTAGTACGAGTCGCCCCACGAGGCCGTCACCCGCAGGCCGTTGGCGGCCATGTCGGCCCACCACTGCTGCCAGCCGTCGCCCAGCTCGCCGATCGTGGCGAGAAGGAACGCGAGACCGGGGGAGGAGGTCGCGGGGTTCATGACGGAGACGAGGCCCGCATACTCCGGGTCGGTGAGGTCCTCGAGCGTCTCGGGCACCGCGACGTCGTTGTCCTCGAAGTACGCGAGGTCGTAGTTGAGGCACACGTCCGAGTAGTCGATCGCGGTGAGCTGGTCCTCGGCGCCCTCGATCGCGTAGGCGGCGGAGTCCGTCGCAGCCGGGGCGGACGACGTGTACGACGCGAGGACGCCGTTCTCGACCGCGCGCGTCGCGAACGTGTTGTCGATGCCGTAGACCACATCGCCCAGCGGGGCGTCCTTGGTCAGTACGAGCTGGTTCACCAGCGTGCCCGCGTCGCCCGGCGCGACGAACTCGACCGTCATCCCGGTCTCCTCCTCGAACGCGGCGAGCGCCGCATCGTCCACGTAGAAGGAGTCGTGGGTGACGACGGTGACCGTGGTGCCGGCAACATCGTCCAGGGACGATGCGGTCGCCTCGGTCGAGGCGGACGCGTCGGTGGACGCGGACGACGATGGGTCGTCGCCGGTACCGGAGCTGCAGGCCGTCAGGGCCAGCATCGAGATGGCGGCCGCCGACGCGGCCAGGGTGCGCGAGATGCGCATGGGTTTCCTCCCATGGATAGGAGGGGACGAGACTCGACTCCCTACGCCGGTGCTAGCCGGATCAGGTTCGAGGGTCTGCGGCTGGTCCGCACTCTCAGCGCCCTCACCCCGGTCTCCCGAGAGGCGCTCCCCTGTCGTGGGACCCACCCTAGCGCGCCCTGGTGCCGTCGAGAATCCTCACGCATCCGCTCCACCGGCCGATGGTGAGGACAGATCAGCCGGGCCAGGCATGCCCGCGCCCACCCCCGACGGAAGGACCGCCGTGTCGATGGACAAGATCCCCATGCCCCTGAAGTTCGACAAGGCTCCCGACCCGCGCCTCGCGCAGGAGGCGGCCGCGTATCACGGCTTCCACTGGGGGCCCAACGGCATGATCCTGGACCACAAGAACGGCTACCTCGCGGACAGCCTCGCCGACCTCGCGCGCCTGATGCGCGACCTGGGCTGGTTCACGGGCTACCGGGAGCCGACGTCGGCCGTCCTCTACAACGAGATGCCTTCGAAGGCCGACGAGGCCGTGCGCGAGATCTGCGTCAAGCAGCGCCGCTACTCGGCGATCTAGGGAGTCTCGCCGTTCAGATCGCGCCGTTCAGATCGCGCCGTTCATATCTCCGTGCGGTGGAAGCTCTGGAAGCTGCGTGATGCCGTCGGCCCGCGCTGGCCGCGGTAGCGCGACCCGTACTTGTCCGACCCGTACGGGTGCTCGGCCGCCGAAGACATGCGGAAGAAGCACAGCTGGCCGATCTTCATGCCGGGCCACAGGTTGATCGGCAGCGTCGCGGTGTTGGACAGCTCGAGCGTCACGTTGCCCTCGAAGCCCGGGTCGATGAAGCCCGCGGTCGAGTGCGTCAGCAGGCCGAGCCGGCCGAGCGAGGACTTGCCCTCGAGCCTGGCCGCCACGTCGTCCGGCAGCGTGACCGACTCGTAGGTCGCGCCGAGCACGAACTCGCCGGGGTGCAGCACGAACGGCTTCCCGTCCGCGACCTCGACCAGGCGCGTGAGCTCGGGCTGATCGATCGCGGGGTCGATCGCCGCGTACTTGTGGTTGTCGAACACGCGGAACAGCTTGTCGAGGCGCACGTCGATGGACGCGGGCTGGATCATCGTCGCGTCGTAGGGGTCCAGGGCGACCCGGCCCGACTCGATCTCGGCGCGGATGTCGCGGTCGGAGAGCAGCATGAGGCCAGCGTACTGGGGCGGGGCCGACGAGTCCTCGGCTGCCTCCAGGAGACATCTGCCGCGCACCAGGGTGCGTGAACGTCCCCCAGGAGACAGGGACGATGCGGGCGCGGCCAGGTGCGTACCGGTTTCCTGGCCGCTGACAGGCATTTGTGACCGGTCACTGGGTCTTTCGGGCGCCTCGCACCCCCACCTGGGGGCTACCCTGTGAGAGCGCTCTCCCGGCGCGTCAGCGAAGACTTGGAAGGCTTGACCCATGCGATACGGACACTTCGACGATGAAGCCCGCGAATACGTCATCGAGACGCCGCACACCCCGTACCCCTGGATCAACTACCTCGGCTCGCAGGAGTTCTTCGGCCTCGTCTCCAACACCGGCGGCGGCTACTGCTTCTACCGCGACGCGAAGCTCCGCCGCCTCACGCGCTACCGCTACAACAACGTGCCCGTGGACGACGGCGGCCGCTACTTCTCGATCAACGACGGCGGCGACGTGTGGAGCCCCGGCTACCGCCCCTACAAGCGGGACCTGGACTTCTACGAGGCGCGCCACGGCATGGGCTACACCCGCATCACGGGTGCGCGCGGAGGCCTGAAGGCCTCGGTGCTCATGTTCGTGCCCGTCGACGTGAACGCGGAGATCCACCGCGTCTCGCTCACCAACGAGTCCGACGCTCCCAAGTCCATCGACCTGTTCAGCATGGTCGAGTTCGCGTTGTGGAACGCCGAGGACGACCAGACGAACTACCAGCGCAACCTGAGCATCGGCGAGGTCGAGGTCGAGGGCAGCGCGATCTATCACAAGACCGAGTACCGCGAGCGGCGCGACCACTACGCGATGTACTGGGTGAACAAGGACGTCGCGGGCTTCGACACCGACCGCGAGGCGTTCCTGGGACTGGGCAACGCGTTCAGCGAGGCCGTGGTGCCCCACACCGCGCAGTCGACGAACTCGATCGCGTCGGGCTGGTACCCGATCGGCTCGCATCACCTCAAGGCGGAGCTCGAGCCCGGTGAGACGAAGTCCTTCACCTTCGTCCTCGGCTACCTCGAGAACCCGCGCGACGACAAGTGGGAGTCGCCGGGCGTGATCAGGAAGGACGGCGCGAAGAAGCTGATGCTGCGCTTCGCGACCGACGGCCAGACGCTCGCCGAGTTCGCGCGCCTCAACCAGTACTGGGAGGACCTGCTCGGCTCCTACACGGTGTCCTCGAGCGACGAGCGGCTCGACCGCTCGGTCAACATCTGGAACCAGTACCAGTGCATGGTCACCTACAACATGTCGCGCTCGGCCTCCTACTTCGAGACCGGCATGGGGCGAGGCATGGGCTTCCGCGACTCGTCGCAGGACCTGCTCGGCTTCGTCCACCTCGTGCCGCAGCGCGCGCGCGAGCGCATCCTCGACATCGCCGCGACGCAGTTCGAGGACGGCAGCGCGTACCACCAGTACCAGCCGCTCACCAAGCAGGGGAACCACACGCTCGGGTCGGGCTTCAACGACGACCCGCTGTGGCTGATCCTCGGCGTCGCCGCGTACATCAAGGAGACCGGCGACACCGGCATCCTCATGGAGAGCGTCCCGTTCGACAACGACGAGTCGAAGGCGCAGCCGCTCATCGAGCACCTGCGCCGCTCCTTCAACTTCACGCTCGAGAACCGCGGCCCGCACGGCCTGCCGCTCATCGGCCGCGCCGACTGGAACGACTGCCTCAACCTCAACTGCTTCTCGACCGAGCCCGGCGAGTCGTTCCAGACCACGGGCAACAAGACCGGCGGCGTCGCCGAGTCCGTGTTCATCGCCGGCATGTTCTGCGCGATCGGCCCCGAGTACGCGGCGCTCGCGAAGATCGCGGGCAACAAGGACGAGGCCAAGCGCGCCAAGAAGGCCATCAAGGAGATGGAGAAGGCCGTGCTCGACCACGGCTGGGACGGCGCGTGGTTCCGCCGCGCCTACGACTACTTCGGCAACCCGGTCGGCTCGTCCGAGAACACCGACGGTCAGATCTGGATCGAGCCCCAGGGCTTCTGCGTCATGGGCGGCATCGGCGTCGAGGACGGCCGCGCGGCCATGGCCCTCGACTCGGTGCGCGAGCGGCTCAACACCCCTCACGGAATCGTCCTGCTCAACCCGGCCTACCAGGAGTATCACGTCGAGCTCGGCGAGGTGACGAGCTACCCGCCCGGCTACAAGGAGAACGCCGGGATCTTCTGCCACAACAACCCGTGGGTCGTCATCGCGGAGACCGTGCTCGGCCGCGCCGAGAACGCGTGGGAGTACTGGAAGCAGATCGCGCCCGCCTACCGCGAGGAGATCTCCGAGCTGCACAAGACCGAGCCGTACGTCTACGCGCAGATGATCGCCGGCAAGGACGCCGTCCGCCACGGTGAGGCGAAGAACTCGTGGCTCACCGGCACCGCGTCGTGGAACTTCGTCGCCGTCTCCCAGCACCTGCTCGGTGTGCGACCCGACTACGACGGCCTCGTGGTGGACCCGTGCATCGGCTCCGCGATCCCCGAGTTCACGGTCGAGCGCACCGTGCGCGGCGCGAAGTACGTCATCCATGTCACCAACTCGGGCACGAAGGGCGCGATGCTCACCGTCGACGGCACCTCCATCGAGGGCAACGTCGTCCCCTACGCCGAGCCCGGCTCAGTCGTGCACGTCGAGGCGGTCGTCTAGCCGCCGCCCATCCGGCGGCCGCCGCCGACAAGTCCGACGCCCTCGGGGACCTCAGGCCTCGGGGGCGTCGGCACGTCCGGGGCTGGGTGCGGGGCCGGACACGGGGTCGAGGTCGGGTGCGGGGTCGGGGCGCGGAGAGTCGAGTGTCGCACCCGGCGCCGCGAGCCATCGCAGGACCTCGGCGGTGAACGCGGCCGGGTCGTCGCGATCGATGTTGTGCCCCGTTCCCGCGACCGTGACAACCTCGTGCCCCTGCTTCGCGAGGAGCGCAGCACGGTCCGCGCTGACCGCGGTGTCGTGCTCGGCCTTGAGGACCAATGACGGGCACATCGGACGCGTGTCGGGCTCCGCGTAGCCGGTGTCGAGCAGCATCGTCAGCACGGTCGGGTCGAAGTGATCGCGCCCGCGCAGCTCGTGGAGGCGCGCCTCCTCGGACCAGCGAGGGTTGTCGCGCGCGAGGTGGTCGGGGTCGACCGGGATCCAGCTGGTCATCAGCTCGAGCGTCGCCTGCCGTGCGTCCTCGGTGGGGCCGATGATGTCGAACGCTGGATCGACGAGGATCTGGCGCTCGGGCCGCAGCCGCGGTGCCGTCGCCTGCGCGAGGTACCCGCCCAGCGAGTGGCCGAGCAGCAGCGCGGGCGCCTCGGGGACTGCCGCGACGACGGATTCCACCATGAGGTCCTTCGGGTAGGCGCTCGAGCGCGGGCTCTCGCCGTGACCGGGAAGGTCCACCGCGACGGCCCGGTATCCGGAGTCCGCCAGGGTCCTGGCGAGCGGCGCCCACGCGCCTCCGTGGTTGTACATCCCGTGGAGGAGCACGACGACGCGGTCGCCGGAGCCCCATGCGTGAGTCGCGAGCGGCAGCGGTTCGGTCATGCCTTCATCCTGCCTGGTCGCTGCACCGCGCGCCGTGTGCTGGCCCCGGATCCGTGCGCCGCGCCGCATGCCGCGTCCCAGCTGCTCGTGCCACGAGCGCCGAGCCATGCACCGGGGACCCGCCTTCCGCGCCTTCCCAGGCCCTCCGCGGACACTTTCTGACACATCGCGCGCGTGGCCGGCGGCGTGTCCCGCGAGACACGCCGCGCGAGCGCCGTGCCGTGTGTCAGAGAGTGTCCGCCGCGGGGTCGGGCTCGGCGAGGTCGGCGGTGCCGGGGGCGTCGGGCGGAGAAGCGGCGCCCAGGTCGCCGAACGGGGGCTCACGGCGGGCACTGGGCATCCCGGCCCGCGCGTGCCTACCCTGGAGGCATGGTCCTCCTGCGTGATCGCGCTGAGGCGGGGGCCGCCGTCGCACGGCTCGTCGAGCCGCTGCTGGACGGCGAGGACGCCCTCGTCCTGGGGGTGCCGCGCGGTGGGGTGATCGTCGGCAGGGCCGTCGCGGACGCGCTCGGCCTGAATCTTGACGTGGTCGTGGTGCGCAAGCTCGGCGTACCGGGGCACGAGGAGTTCGGCTTCGGCGCCATCGGCGAGGAGGGCGTCGAGGTGCTCGACTACGCGACGCTCGCGATGATCGGGGTGAGCGACGAGTCGATCGCCGCGGTCGAGGCGCGCGAGCGACTCGAGCTCGACCGTCGGGTGCTCGCCTACCGCGACGGCAAGGAGGCCGCCCCGATCGCAGGGCGCAGCGTGGTCCTGGTCGATGATGGCATCGCCACCGGAGGGACGATGCGCGCCGCTGTCGCCGTGTGCAGGGCCAGGGGAGCCGCGAAGGTGATCGTCGGCGTCGGTGTCGCGCCGCCGGACGTGCTGGAGTCGCTGAACCACGAGGCCGATGCGGCGGTCGCCGCTCTCATCCCCGAGCCGATGGACGCGGTGGGGCTGTGGTACCTGGACTTCCGTCAGACGACGGACGAGGAGGTCGCCGCGGCGCTCGCGACCTGACGGATGATCCGCTGCAGCGCGAACCACGAGACGACGATCGCTGCGGCGGAGATGAGGGCGGGTTCGGTCGGGTCGAGGGCATCGTCTCGCGCGTAGACGAGAACGGTGGCGAGCAGCCACGGGAGCCACCAGGCAAGCAGGAGGCTTCGGCTGATCGATCCTTGCGCGAGTCGGCTCATCGTCTTCGCGGGGGAGAAGAGGTCGACGATCGGGATCAGCCACGAGAACCAGATCCAGCCGCGCCCGGGAACCTCCATTCCCTGACCGCTTCGCACGGACGCGACCGAGGACATCCATTCGCTGAGCAGCATCCACGACGCGATCCCCGTGAAGACCATGGCGACGCCGAGGGCATTGGCGGCCGTCAGCATCGCTCCGGTGCCATTGCCCGACAGGACGTAGGTGACGTTGAAGCAGGCCCACGCCGCGGCGTGAAGCCCTGTGCTCACCAGCGCGTTGCGCGAGCCTCTCGCCACGATCGCGTTGTCCACGGCCTCACCGCCGGCGTCGGCGATGGCCGCTGCCATGACGTCCCTGCGCACTGTGCCCCCTGGCGTTGTCCCCGAACACACTGTAGGGCACTCGGTGCCGCGATGTGCGGTCCTGGATCGCTCTGCCCGGTCCTGGATCGCTCTGCCAGGTCCTGGATCACGCTGCGCGTGAGGGCACACAGGGGTAGGTCGGGGCGCTCGCGACCTGACGGATGATCCGGTCGAGCGCGAACCACGCGATGACGATCGCCCCCGCGTCGACCGCGTAGCCGACGCGCTCGGACACGAGACTCGGCTCGATGTCCCCGATCGCCACGAGGAACGGGAGCCACCACGTCATCAGCAGTGTGGTGCTCACGGATCCGTGCGCGAGGTGCTTCATGGTCTTCGCCGGGGAGAACAGGTTCGCGATCGGAACGATCCACATCCACCAGATCCATGCGTTGGACGGCACGCGCAGGCCCTCGCTTCGCCGCACGTAGGCGACCGAGCACATCCACTGGCTCAGCAGCATCCACGAGACGACACCGGCCAGGAGCATCGCGCTGCCGAGCGCCTGGAGCAGCGGGCTTCCGAGCGTCGTCCCGACGTCCGCGCTGACGGAGAAGCCGGGGAGCGACTCGTCGCCCGGCTCGGCCGCTATGGCGAGAGCGCTGGTCACGACCCACAGCCCGGTGAACACCCCTGTCGACCAGCGGGCGTTGCGCACGTAGCTCGAGCGCAGCGTGTCAGGCGCGACAGGTGAGTCGCCTGGCGGCATCGCGCCCGCAGCGTCCATGGTCATCGCCGATCCCCCTTCGGTCCCCGAATGCTGAGCGTACGGCAGTCGGCGCCGCAGGCGCCGTGATCACCTCGGCTCGGGCGGCCCCGTCGTCTCGAACGGATCCGCGGCTGCGGGCGCGGCGGGTGCAGCCGCGGCGGGCGCGGCAGACGCGGGAGCCGGAGCCTTCCGCGCCTTGCGCGCGCGGACCAGCAGGATCACGCCGACGGCGATCAGGGCTGCGAGCGCGAGCCACGGCAGGAGCACGCCCAGGATGACGAGCGCCGCGGAGAGGAACGTGATCAGCCCGTTCCAGCCGGAGACGAGCCCGTCCCAGAAGTTCGAGGGCGAGTCCTCCTCGATGATGACGACGGGCTCGGTCGTGAGCGACAGGTCGATGGTCGACAGCGACACCTGGTCGTCGAGCCCTCGCTGCTGCGCCTCGAGGCTCTGGAGCTCGGCCTGGCGGCTCGCGAGCTCGTCCTCGAGCGAGATGATGTCCGCGATCTTCTCCGCGTCCGCGAGCAGCGCCTCGATGCGGTCCGTCGAGGCGCGCAGGGTCGAGATCTTCGCGTCGAGGTCGATCACCTCGGTCGTGACGTCGGCTGCGCTGGTGCTGAACTCGTCGACCGTGCCGAGCGCGCGCAGGTCCTCCACCGCGGCGTCGAGCTTGTCGGAGGGGATGCGCAGGGTGAGCCACGCGGAGCCGCCGTCCCACTCGTCGGCCGCCGTCTCGCTGCGGGCGTCGATGCGCCCGCCCGCGCCCTCGACGATGCTCGTGGCCTTGTCGGCCGCCGCGATCGGGTCCTCGACAGTCATGTACATCTCGCCGGTGACGATGATCGAGCGAGTCGTGGTGGTCGTGGAGGAGTCGGCCGCCGCGGACGCCTCGCTCATCGAGTCCGCCTCGTCGTAGTACTCCTCCCCGCCGTCGGCGGCATCGTTCGCGTACGAACCCGCCGAGTCGGAAGCGCTGCCCGAGCAGCCCGCGAGCACGCCCGCCATGCCGATGAGCCCTGCGATGACCCACGCGCGGCCGGCACCCCTGCCTGTGCGGCGCGTTCCCCCTTGAACTGCGTTCATGATGCTCATACAAGTCCGACGCGCGCGGGCGCGCAATCGTTGGGTGGTCACGATTCGGCCACGCTCAAGATGCCCCCGGGCGCCGCATCGTCCCTGGTGAGGCGACGATCTCGGGACCACCGAGGCCGAGGTGAGGCGCAAGGCGGCTCGCCCCCGCATCGTCCCGATGCGACGCGGTCCTACGGTCGCTGCGAGAAGCGCTCCAGGACGTCGGTGTCGCCACCGACCACGAGGATGCAGTCGGGCGTGATGATCGTGTCGGCGCCGCCGTACTCGAAGTCCTCGCCCGGCACCTTGACGCCGATGACCTGGAGGTCCCACTTGTTGCGCAGGTCGAGGTCCGCGAGGCGGAAGTTGTGCGTCTCCTTCGGCGGGCGCATCTTGACGATCGCGAAGCCGTCCTCGACCTCGATGTAGTCGAGCATCTTGCCGCCGACCGAGTGGGCGACGCGCGTGCCGGACTCGGACTCGGGCAGGACGACGCGGTGGGCGCCGATGCGCTGCAGGATGCGCTTGTGCTCGTTGGAGATGGCCTTGGCCCAGATCTCGGGGATGCCGACGTCGACGAGGTTTCCAGTGATGAGCACCGACGCCTCGAGGGACGTGCCGACGCCGACCACCGCCGCGCCGAAGTCCTTCGCGCCGATCTGCTCCATGGTGCGGGGGTCGGTCGCGTCGGCCTCGACCACGGGAAGGCGCTTGGACCAGCGCTCGACGAGGTCCTTGTCCTTCTCGACCGCGAGGACCTCGACGTCCATGCTGTCGAGCTCGTCGGCGAGCGCCGAACCGAAGCGGCCGAGCCCGAAGACCAGGACGCCCGATGAGGTGGTGTCGTTAGCCAATGAGGGGCCTTTCTGACGGGTAGCGGATCACCCGACGCTGCTTGTTCAGCGCCAGCGCCGCCGCGAGCGTGACCGACCCGAGTCGGCCGGCGAACATGAGGACCGACGTGAGGTGCTTGACCGAGTCAGGCATCTCGGCCACCTGGTCCGAGGTGAGCACCGACAGCCCGCAGGTCGCATAAGCCGAGACTACTTGGAACAGCACGCGATCGAGGTCCCAGCCGAGATCCCTGGTCCACGCGAGCATCAGGCCCGACCCGAGGAGCACGAAGGTCAGGCCGACCAGGGTGACGGCGACCGCCTGGCGGAGCGACTCGGTGCCGATGCGCTTGCCGAAGGCCTCCATGTCGCGGCGTCCTCGGGCCTCCGCGGTGACGGCGAGGACCAGGACCGCGAGCGTCGTGACGCGGATGCCACCGGCCGTGCCGGCGGAGCCGCCGCCGATGAACATGAGGACCTCCTCGAGCAGCCACGTGTGCTCGTAGAAGGTGCCGTGGTCGATGGCGGCGAAGCCGCCCGAGCGCTGGTTGACGCTCGCGAAGAAGACGGTGACGATGCGGGTGCCGACGTTCTCGGCGCCGAGCGAGTTCGGGTTGTTCCACTCGAACAGCGCGAGCAGGCCAGCCGAGATGACGCTCAGGATGACGACCAGGACCAGGGTGAGCTTGGTGTGGAGGCTCCACGTGCGGGGCTTGCGCCAGGCACGGATGAGGTTGAGATAGACGGGGAAGCCGAGCGCCCCGACGAAGACGCCGAGCGCGATCGGGCCGGCGACCCACGGGTCGCCCGCATACTCGACGATGCCGGTCGCGTTGGGGACGAAGCCGGCGTTGTTGAACGCGGAGACCGAGTAGAACGTCGCGTGCCACGCGGAGGTGATGAGCGGCAGCCCGTCGTGGAGGAAGCGCGGGAACAGCATCAGCGCGATCGCGATCTCGACCCCCGAGGAGACGATGAGGATCGTGCGCAGCATCTGGCGCACGTCGCCCAGGCCGCCGGCACGGGCCTGATCCGCCGCGAGCATGCGCTGGGTGAGGCCCATCCTGCGCGACACCATGAGGCCGAGGATCGACGCGAGGGTCATGATCCCGAGGCCTCCGACCTTGATGCCGATGAGGATCACGACGCGGCCGAAGTCGGACCAGTACAGGCCGGTGTCGACCACGGTGAGGCCCGTGACGCAGACCGCGGATGTGGCGGTGAAGAGGGCGTCGGCGAAGGGTGCGACGTGGCGGTCGGCCGTGGAGATCGGGAGCATCAGGAGGCCCGTGATGATCGCGATGAAGCCGGCGAACGTGCCGATCGCGAGGCGCGCGGGTGACTGGAGGGCCACCTCGTCGAACCTGCGCCCGGCGCGGTCGCGCCATCCCTGAGGCCTGCTCATCCCCGTCCCCTCGCGCGCTCGCGGGCGCGCCGGTCGCTCCTGTGGGCCGATGCGGACCCGGTCGGGCCGCGCTGGAAGCGGTCCACCTCCCACTATCGGCACTTTCTTCATTCTTCACAACTGTCACACCAGCCCCTACAGTAGGAGGAGCATTCGGCCGATATCCGCTCCGGATGAGCTGAAGGAGAAAGCGCGACATGCCCGACGAGAACGCCCCGCGGACGACGTTTCTGACCGTTGCCGAGGTCGCCGACCTCCTCAGGGTGTCGCGCATGACCGTCTACCGCTGGGTTCACGCGGGAGATATGCCGGCCGTCCGCTTCGGACGATCGTTCCGTGTGCCGCAGGCCGCGGTCGACGAGTTCCTCAAGCAGGCCGAGCTCACCGGCGGTATTACCACGGAAGATGACGGCAGGTCCGCAGGCGCGGTAGGCTAGGTCGCTGTCTGTCGCGTCCTGCGCGCAGGACGCCTGTCAGTTAGTCGATCTCGAGGGAGGGACCCATGGGTTCCGTCATCAAGAAGCGCCGCAAGCGCATGTCGAAGAAGAAGCACCGCAAGCTTCTTCGTAAGACGCGCCACCAGCGCCGTAACAAGAAGTAGTCGTGCCAGCCGCCGTGAGCGGCCAGACGACGTGCGAAAGCCCGCTCCACCTTGCGTGGGGCGGGCTTTCTGCCGTTCTCGGCACCGCTCGTCGTCGCGGGGCTCAGTCGCCTTCCGACGTCGCACCGGCGTCGCCGCGCCTGAACGGCGCGAACGCCGCGCGCTTGAGGCCGCGGAGCACCAGCATCACGACCCACACGGAGCCCGTGAAGGACGCGCGGACGATGCTGCGGCGTCCTTGGGCGTTGCGGCCCCTGAAGTCCTTGATCGGCCAGTGATGGCGCCGCGCGTGGACGCGCAGCTTGCGGTCGGGGTTGATCGCGCAGGGGCGGCCGACCGCGCCGAGCATGTGGACGTCGTTCATCGAGTCGCCGTAGGCGAAGCAGCCGTCGAGGTTCAGATCACGCTCGGCGGCGAGGTTCGCGATCGCCTCGGCCTTCGCCTTGCCGTGCATGAACGAGCCCTCGAGGGCGCCGGTGTAGTAGCCGCCCTTGTGCTGGGCCACCGTGCCGAGCGCCCCGGTGACGCCGAGGCGCTGCGCGATCAGGCGGCCGATCTCGATCGGTGTCGCGGTGATGAGCCAGACCTCGTGGCCCTGCGCGCGGTGCTCGTCGATGATCGCCTTGGTGCCGGGGAAGACGCGAAGCGCGAGGACCTCGTCGTAGACCTCCTCGCCGATCGCGCTCATCTCCGCGACGGACCAGCCGCGGATGATCGACAGCGCCTCGTCGCGCACGGAGCGCATCTGCTCCTTCGACTCCCCGAGGACGTTGTACTTGAACTGCTCCCACGCGAACCGCGCGAGCTCGCGGTTGGTGAAGAACCCGCGCTGCTTGAGCCCGCGCGCCAGATGGAACGCGCTGGCACCGCGGATGATCGTGTTGTCGACGTCGAAGAACGCCGCGATCCGCGTGCCGGGGTCGGGGGTGGGATGACCGGCAGTCACCCGTCCACTCTAGCGAGGGGCGCGCGACGCCCCTCGCAGACCCCTCCAGGAAGTGAGAGAAGGCACGGGCGTGGAAGATGAACATATTCTGTCGGCATGACAGAGCGCGTCGTCCTGTACAGCCGCCACGGGTGCCATCTGTGCGAGGAGGGCCGCGGCGTCGTCGATGCGGTCTGCTCGGGCCGCGGGGTCCTGTGGACCGAGGTCGACATCGACGGCGATCCTGAGCTCAAGGAGCGCTTCGGCGACGAGGTGCCGGTCGTGACCGTGGACGGCGAGACGGTCGCGTTCTGGCGCATCGACCCGACCCTGCTCGGCGCCGCGCTCGACTCGCACGGGACGCGATAGGCGGCTGGGACCGAGGTCGCACGGCGGCGCGCGCGGCACGCGGTACCGCGGGCGCGCGGCGCCGGGGGAGAATAGCCGCATGCCTGTCGTCCATCTCCTGCGCCACGGCCACGTCCACAACCCCGACAAGGTGCTCTACGGGCGCCTGCCAGGGTTCCGCCTGTCCGAGGCGGGTCGCGCGATGGCGCAGGCCGTCGCGGACGACCTCGTCGCCCGGAAGGTCGACATCCGGAGGGTCGTCGCGTCGCCGCTGCAGCGCGCGCAGGAGACCGCGGGGCCGATCGCCGAGGCGTTCGGGCTCGGCATCGACACGGAGCCACGCATCATCGAGGCGGGCAACGACTTCGCGGGCGGCCCGTTGCCGAGCGGCCCCAAGGACCTGCTGAACCCGCGCGCGCTGTGGATGCTGCGCAACCCGCTGCGCCCGTCGTGGGGCGAGCCGTACAAGGAGCAGTCCGCGCGCATGTGGTCCGCGCTGCGCGACGCCGCGGTCGCGACGCCCGAGGGCGAGACGATCATGGTCAGCCACCAGCTCCCGATCTGGGTCGCGCGCTCGACGTTCGAGCACCGCTCGCTCATCCACGACCCACGCAAGCGCATCTGCGGCCTGGCGTCGCTCACGTCCTTCAGCTTCGAGGACGGCGAGCCGGTGAGCCTGGACTATCGCGAGCCCGCCGCGCACATCGAGGTGCCTCGGTGAAGCGTGGTTCCCGCCTCATCATCGCCGCGGCGATCCTCATCGCGATCATCATCTCCCTGACGGCCTGCGCGCCCGAGGACGCGGCGCAGTCGCCCGGCTACGTCAGCGGCGACGGAACGGTGACCGTCTTCGGCGAGGCCGAGCGGGACGCTCTGGCGCTCACCGGCACCGCGTTCGACGGCACCGCGGTCGACACCGCCGACTGGGCGGGCGAGGTCGTCGTGGTCAACGCCTGGTACGCCTCGTGCCCGCCGTGCCGCGCGGAGGCCTCGGAGCTCGCGGCGCTCGACGCCGAGGACGGCGTGCAGCTCGTCGGCGTCAACTCGCGCGACGGCGCCGAGACCGCGCAGGCCTTCGAGCGCACCTTCGGCATCGCGTACCCGAGCATCGACGACTCCGACGGCTCCGCCATGGCCCAGCTCCAGGGCGTCGTCTCGATCAACGCCGTGCCGACCACGCTCGTGATCGACCCCGACGGCAACCTCTACGCGCGTGCGGTCGGGCGGATCGAGGAGTCGACGCTGCGCTCGCTCGTCGAGGACGCCGCCGCCGTGAGCGGCGTGACGGTCGACCTCGGCGAGGCGGCCACGGCCACGGCCGCGCCGACGGCCGCGGACGATGCTGAGGCCGGGTCGGACTCGGCCACGGACGATGCGGCGGTCGGCTCCGCGTGATCGCTCTCGTCCCCGCGTCGCTCGGCGGCGACTTCGCCAACACCGTGCTGACGGGCTCGCTGCTCGTCGGCATCCCCGTCGCGATGCTCGCGGGCCTCGTGAGCTTCGCGTCGCCGTGCGTCGTCCCCCTCGTGCCCGGCTACCTCGGCTACGTGTCGGGCATGGCGGGCGCCGGCGTCGGCGCGAGCACGCGGGCCAAGGCGACCCGTCCGCGGCTGATCCTCGGCGCGCTGCTGTTCGTCCTCGGCTTCTCGGTCGTGTTCGTCGTGCTCGGGCTGCTCGTGTCCTCCGCGGGCGCGCAGTTCCAGGCGCGGCTCGACATCGTCACGCGAGTGCTCGGGGTGCTCATCATCGTCCTGGGCTTCGCGTTCATGGGCGCGATGCCGTTCCTGCAGGCCGAGCGGCGCGTGCACGTCAGCCCGCGCGCGGGGCTCGCGGGCGCGCCCCTGCTGGGTGCGGCGTTCGGGCTCGGCTGGACCCCGTGCATCGGCCCGACCCTGTCGGCGGTCCTCACGCTCGGCCTCAACGAGGGCTCGGTCGCGCAGGGCGCGATCCTCGCGTTCGCGTACTGCCTGGGGCTGGGCCTGCCGTTCATCCTGCTCGCGGCGTGGTTCGAGCGGTCGGGCCGCGTGCTCGGCTGGCTGAGGCGCCACCGGCTCGCGCTCATGCGCGTCGGCGGCGGACTGCTGATCATCCTGGGCGTCGCGCTCGTGACCGGCCTGTGGGACCGCTTCACCGGCGTCCTTCAGGGCTGGATCGACGGCTACTGGGTGGCGATCTGATGGCGCGCATGAAGCTCGACAACTACGCGGTCGCCGACGCGCCCCGGCTGGGCCTCAGGGGCTGGGCCCGCTGGATCTGGCGTCAGATCACCTCGATGCGCGTCGCGCTCATCCTGCTGCTGCTGCTCGCGCTCGCGTCCATCCCCGGCTCGATCCTGCCGCAGTACCCGTCGAACGCGACCGCCGCGAACGAGTTCGTCGCGAGCTACGGCTGGTGGGGGCGCGCGCTCGACGCGATGGGCTTCCTGGACGTGTTCGGGTCGGCGTGGTTCACCGCGATCTACATCCTGCTGTTCGCGTCCCTGATCGGCTGCATCCTGCCGCGCATCGGCGTCTACTGGCGCAATCTGCGCACGCCCCTGTCGCCCGCGCCGTCGCGCCTGGACCGCTACGAGGACAAGGACGAGGCGGAGACGGACGATGCGCGCCTCGCCCTGGACACGGCGGCGGCCGGGCTGCGCGACCAGCGGGTGCTCGGGATCGCGATCCCTTCCCGCATCGTCGCGATCACGGGCTGGCGCGTGCGCGTCGACGAGCGCGACACCCGCGACGGCGGCCGCGAGCTCGCGCTGTCCGCGAGCAACGAGAGCCTGCGCGAGGCGGGCAACCTGCTGTTCCACCTGTCGCTCGTCGGCATCCTCGCGTCGATGGCGGTCGGCGGGCTGCTCACCTACCGCGGCCAGGCGATCATCGTCGAGGGCGGGTCGTTCACGAACGCCGTGGTCGACTACGACTCGTTCAGCTCGGGAAACCTCTTCGATGAGGACGAGCTGGACCCGTTCACCCTCACGCTCGACGAGCTCGACGCGACCTTCGCCGACGACGGCATGCCCGAGGACTTCACGGCGCACGTGACGTTCCAGGAGCCCGGCGACGACGCGTTCAGCACGACGATCCAGGTGAACCGCCCGCTCCAGGTCGACGGCGGCAAGATCTACCTCCAGGGCAACGGCTACGCGCCCGACATCACGGTGACGGACTCCGACGGCAACGTCGCGTTCTCCGACGCGGTGCCCTTCCTGCCGCAGGACGGGGTCTACACCTCGACCGGGGTCGTGAAGGTCCCCGACGTGACGTCGGGCGATCAGCTCGGCTTCGTCGCGACGCTGCTGCCGAGCGCGACCGAGAGCGACGGCGAGCTCGTGTCGGTGCATCCCGACCTGCTCAACCCCGTCCTCATCGTCCGCGGCTACACGGGCGACCTGGGCCTCGACACCGGAGTCCCGCAGAACGTCTACGTCCTCGACGAGTCCCAGCTGAGCCCGATGAGGGACGAGGACGATGCGGTGTGGACGGTCGCGCTCAGCCCGGGTGAGAGCGTCGAGCTCCCCGACGGGCTCGGCACCTTCACGTGGAACGACACGTCGCGCTACGCCGCGTTCGACCTGCGCACCGACCCGACGCTGCCGTGGCTCCTCGCGTTCGCCATCGGCGCGCTCGTGGGGCTCGCGGGCAGCCTCTTCGCGCCCCGGCGCAGGCTGTGGCTCGTCGCGCCGCTCGCGAGCGAGGGCGTCGAAGGGGTCACGGACGACGGCACGCCGGTTACAGTGGTGCGAGCGGCCACGATGGCACCCGCCCATGACGCCGGGGCCGCTGAACAGATGCGTCGAGTCCTCGATGCGGCCACCGGTCGCTCGCGGCGCGTCGAGAAGGAATGAGATGTCCCCGCAGCTCCTTTCGATCGTCACCCTGTGGGCCGCCGCGGCGCTGTACGCCGTCGCGATGGTCGCGTGGTCGATCCGCCTGTCCCGTGTCGCCGATGAGCGCGTCCGCGCGCGTGCCGGCGACGATGCCGTCGTCGCTGAGGCCCCCGCGCGCGAGAAGGTGAGCGTCGCCGCAGGCGCCGCCGCGCCCGTGGACGATGCAGCGGTCGCCGCGATGGCGTCGGGCGCCACATCGTTCGTGGTCGACGACGGCGAGGACGACGCGCCCCCGCGCTCCGCCGCGGATCGCGCGCTCGGCGCCGCGCGCGCCGCGATGTACCTCGGGATCGTGCTGCACGCCGTGGGGCTCACGGCGCGTTTCTTCGAGGCCGACCACGTCCCATGGTCGAACATGTACGGCTACACGATCACGGGCTCGTTCACCGCGGTAGCGGTGTTCGCGTTCGTCCAGTCGCGCCGCGACATCTCCTACCTCGGCGCGGCGGTGACGGGCTTCTCGACTCTCACCCTCGGCCTCGCGATGACCGTGCTGTACTCGGCCGCCGACGGCCTGCGCCCCGCCCTCCAGAGCTTCTGGCTCGTGATCCACGTGTCGATCGCGATCATCTCCACCGGCGTCTTCGTCGTCGCCTTCGCCGCGACCGTCCTGCAGCTGCTCCAGTACGAGCGCGCGGACGGCGAGCGCGAGGTCACCGGCGGCGCCCTGAAGCGCGTCGGGACCAAGGCGCGCAACGTCGTCGTCCGGGCCGCGCAGCGCGCGCGCTGGTTCGAGGCCGTGCCGAGTGCCCAGAAGCTCGAGACCGTCGCCTTCCGCCTCAACGCCGTGGGCTTCGTGCTGTGGACCTTCACGGTCATGGCCGGGGCGATCTGGGCCGAGCACGCGTGGGGTCGCTACTGGGGCTGGGACCCCAAGGAGATCTGGTCATTCGTGATCTGGGTGCTCTACGCCGCGTATCTCCACGCGCGCACGACGTCGGGCTGGCTCGGCCGCCGCAGCGCGTGGATCTCGGTGTGGGCGTTCGCGGCGCTCATCGCGAACTTCACGATCGTCAACCTGTTCTTCCAGGGGCTGCACACCTACGCGTCCTGACGCGCACGATGGCCGCGGTCGCGGCTCGCCTTGCGCGCGCCGCTAGGCTCATCGCGTGAAGATCGCGTTCGTCCTGGATGACTCCATCGCCAGGCCTGACGGCGTCCAGCAGTACGTGACGGCGCTCGGCTCGGCGCTGGTCGACGCGGGCCACGATGTCGTCTACGCGTGCTCGGGCGACGTGCGCGACGATCTGCCGTCGGTGTCGCTGACCGGCAACATCGCGGTCACGTTCAACGGCAACGGGCTTCGCACCCCGAGACCGGCATCCCGCACGCGGCTGCGCGCATGGCTCCTGGCCACCCGTCCCGATGTGATCCACGTGCAGATGCCGCATTCGCCGTTCTTCGCGGGCCGCGTCGTGCGGGAGGCGAGGCGCGTGCTGGGACGCGACGTCCGCATCGTCGGCACGTTCCACATCCTTCCCGACGGCCGCGTGAGCGAGCTCGGGACGGCAGCGCTCGGCCGCGTGCTGCGCAGCAACCTCGCGCTGTTCGACTCCTTCGCCGCCGTGTCCGAGCCCGCGGTCGCCTTCGCGAGGCAGGCCTTCGGCATCGACTGCGCGCTCGCTCCGTGCCTCGTGGACGTGGACGCGTTTCGCGCCCAGGCGCCCGCGCATCGTCCCTCTCCCCAAGGCCGCCCCCTCACCGTGTCCTTCCTGGGCCGCTTCGTGGACCGCAAGGGCGCGCCCGAGCTCGTCGAGGCGGTCGCCGCGCTGCCCGAGGGCGCGCGCTCGCGGATCCGCGTCCGCATGGGCGGCAAGGGCCCGCTGCTGCCCGCGGTGGAGCGACTCGTCGCCGAGCGCGGCCTCGCCGACATCGTCGCCCTTGAAGGCTTCGTCGCCGAGGAGGACAAGGCGCAGTTCTACGCCGACGCCGACATCGCGTGCTTCCCCGCGACGGGAGGCGAGAGCTTCGGCATCGTCCTCATCGAGGCGATGGCCGCCGGGGCCGGCGTCGTGGTCGGGGGCGACAACCCGGGCTACCGGTCGGTGCTCAAGGACGATGCGGTGCTCGTCGACCCGCGCGACGCCGACTCGTTCGCGGCGGTGCTGACGGACCTCATCGGGGACGATGCGCGCAGGGCCGAGATCCACACGCGCCAGCAGGTGCGGGTGAGGGACTTCGACGCGCCCGTCGCGCTCGCGGCCGCGCTGCGACTGTACGAGGGCTGACGGTCTGGGTCCTAGCTCGTGCCCTTCTCGCGCTTGCGGCGGCGCTCCTGCTGCTCGAGCCAGCGCAGGTAGTCGGGGTCGTCGTCCGGCGCGATCGGGCCGTCGTTGCGCGATCGCGGGGTGTCCTCGAACGGGTCCACGAACCTCATGAAGAACCACGCGGCCGCGCCGAGGAACGGCACCAGCACCACGATCAGGTACCAGGCCCACTTCGGGACGCGGTACGGGCGCGGGTCGGCGTGCTGGGCGATGTCCACGACGCAGTAGACCGCCAGCGCCAACGCAGCGAGGTACGGAAGATAACGCATGAGAAGGACAGTCTAGATCCCGGTATCGTGTGGCCGCATGAAGGTCCTCTCCTACTGGGCCGCCCGCACCGGAATCTTCCTCGCAGTGGTGGCCGTCCTCTGGCTTCTGGACGTGCTCGACATCGTCACGCTCGTCATGGCCGTCGTCATCGCCTGGGTGATCGGCTACGTCGCGCTGCCTCGCATGCGGTCCTCCGCGCAGACCCAGATGGACGGCTGGGTGAGCCGCTCAGAGAAGGGCCTGCGGGACCTCGATGCCGAGGAGGACGCCGAGGCTGACACGGCACCGGAGAGCGACCGGGTCGCCGACGACGGCGACGCGGACGACGACTAGCTCGACGCGAGCGTCGCGATCGCGGTGATCATGCCCGCCGCCATGGCGAGTCCGCCGAGCGCCGCGAGCGTGCGTGCCGTCACGGTCAGGACCGTGTCCGCGGTCGGCGTGGCCACGTCCTCAGTCTCGGCGGCAGCCCTTGTCATCGTGTCTGTGCCCGTCATGGTGCACCTTTCCCCTCAGCGCGCCGTCCGTGGCGCACGCTTAAGGTACAGCTGTCGAGGATCGACGTCCCGGGACCTGCGGGCAGCCGTGGCCAACGTCACAGGGGCGTACCGGAGAAGGCGCTCGAAATCGGGCGAATTCGCGACGAGGCGAAGCCTCGTGGGCAGGCTCGACCCCCCCTGTTCTGGCGCGAGAGCATCGCAGCAAGGTGGCACCGGCGGTAGCACCGAGGTAGCATCGCGTGCATGAGCGTGAAGCTGAGCGTGTCCCTCACGGCCGAGGACCTCGCGCTGATCGATGCAGACGTCGCCGAGGGCCGCGCGCGAAGCCGGTCGGAGGCGATCCACCTCTACGTGGCGGCGGTGCAGGCCGAGCGCGCCGAGAGCATTGTTGAGGCTCAGTTCATCGAGGCGCAGCGCGAATGGCGCGAGAGCGGACAGGCCGACGAGTGGGAGTCCGTCGCCGGTGACGGACTGTGAGTCGCGGCGCGATCTGGACCGCCGACCTCGAGCCCGCGCAGGGGCGTGAGGCGAACAAGGTCCGTCCAGTGGTGCTCGTCGGGCGTGATGCGCTGATCCGCCGCGCGCTCGCCGATGGCGGCACCGTGACGGTCGCTCCGCTCACGACCAACGTCGCGAAGGTGTTCGGCTTCCAGGTGCTGCTTCCCGCGGAGCGGTCGGGTCTGCCGCGCGACTCGAAGGTGCAGGCGGAGCAGATCCGGACCGTGTCGACGGCCCGGCTGCTCGCGCACGTCGGGCAGATCGACGAGGAGCTCAACATGCAGGTGGACCAGGCGATCAGGGTCTATCTGGGTCTCTGAGCGCCATCTTCATCGAATCTTCACCGGAACGCCTTCGAGCGCATCGGGCGGCGCTGGTCTCCTGAGGTCATAGCGAACCTTGGAGGACGCCATGGACAGGAAGATTCTCGCCGCGGCCATCATCGGTGGCACGAGCCTGGTGCTCGCGCCCGTCACGGCTTGGGCCGCGAGCTCGGTCGGCACCAGCACCCAGGACGATGCGACGGTCGCCGACGCAGACGACGGCTACGGGATGATGGGGCGCGGCTGGGCCGACGACTCTGATGACGACGGCACCGGCGGAGGCCGCGGTGGCATGGGCATGATGGGCGGCTACGGCGGCATGATGGGCGGCACCATGATGGGCGGCGCCTTCGACGACTCCGTCGTGCTCGACCTCGTCGACGACGACATCAGCGACACGGATGCCGCGTCGCTCGCGTACATGGTCGAGGAGGAGAAGCTCGCGCACGACCTGTACGTCGCGCTCGGCGACGAGTGGGACCAGCGGGTCTTCGTGGGTGTAGCGCGGGCCGAGACCCAGCACACCGAGGCGGTGCGCTCGCTCCTCGACGCGTACGACCTCACCGACCCGACCGACGGGATGGACGAGGGGGAGTTCGCCGATGCGGACCTTCAGGACCTCTATGACACCCTGCTTGCGCAAGGGCTGAAGTCCGAGGAGGATGCGCTCGCGGTCGGCGCGCTCGTCGAGGAGACGGACATCTCCGATCTCCAGGCGCGCGCGACCGATGAGGAGTCAGTGAGCCTGCTGTTCGACCACCTCGAGTCGGCGAGCGAGCACCACCTCATCGCCTTCGTGCGCAACCTCGATGCCGCGGGCGTCGACTACGAGGCGCAGGTGCTGAGCGACGATGCGCTGGCGGAGATCCTCGGCGAGTGACGGACTGAGGCGACCGTCGTCGCTAGATCGCGATGCCGACCGCGAGCAGGATGCCGTAGGCCAGCCCCACGGCGGAGGTCGCGAGGAAGATCGGCGCGAGCGCGCGGCCCTCGAACGGGCCGCGCACGGCGAGCCCGATGAGGAGCGACGGCAGCGCCGTGATGGTCGCGAGCAGCGCCCACGGGTGCGCGAAGGACACGAGCAGCGCGCACAGCAGCGGCGCCATCATGATCCCCAGGAACATGTGCCGCGCCCGCTGGGGGCCGAGCTTCACCGCAAGGGTGCGCTTGCCGGTGAGCGCGTCGGTCTCGAGGTCCCGGATGTTGTTGATCATGAGCATCGCCACCGAGGAGAAGCCGACGCCGGCCGCCGCCACGACCGCCCACCACGTGATCTGACCGGCCTGCGCGACCATCGTGCCGAGCACCGCCACGAGGCCGAAGAACACGAAGACAGAGACCTCGCCCCAGCCGTCATAGCCGTACGGCTTCGACGAGCCCGTGTAGGTCCACGCCGCGACGATCGCGATCGCGCCCACGATCAGCCACCACCACTGGCCCGCGACGGCCGTGAGCCACAGGCCCAGCAGCGCTCCGACGCCGAACATGAGGAACGCCGCGCGCTTGACCGCGGACGGCGTCGCCTTGCCCGTCGCGACGAGGCGGTCCGGGCCGACACGGTCCATGTCCGTGCCGCGCACGCCGTCCGAGTAGTCGTTCGCGAAGTTCGACGCGATCTGGAGCGACAGCGCGACGCCCAGCGCCAGGATCGCGATGAGCAGCCGGAACCCGTCCACGGCGATCGCGCTCGCGGTGCCCACAGCGACCGGCGTGATCGCGGTCCACAGCGTGCGCGGCCGCGCGCCGGCGACCCAGTCCTGCATCGTCGTGGTCATGCGTCTCCGTTCGAGGACTCGAGCAGGCGTCGTGCCTGCATCCTGTCGATCTTCCCACTGTCGAGCCGGGGGAGGGACTCGACGGCGACCACCTGCCGCGGCAGCTCGGGCGCGCTCAGGCGCGCGCCGTCATCGTGCAGCACAGGGGCGTCGTCCCGAGAACGGCCGAGCGCATCGCGCCATTCCGCCAGTGACGGCGCCTTCGCGCCGGGCGAAAGGACGACCACCGCGCCCACCCTCGAGCCCCACTCCGCGTCGGGCACCCCGGCGACCACCGCATCGTCCACGAACGGGAGCGCGAGCAGCGCGCGCTCGACGCGCAGCGGGTGCACGTTGACGCCCCCGCTGATGATGACGTCGTCGGCGCGGCCGAGGACGGCGAGGACGCCGTCATGGACGATGCCGAGGTCGCGCGTGCGCAGCCACGTCTCGCCCTCGCGCGTCACCCAGTCGGCCGGGTCTCGCACGGGGAGTCCCGCATTGTCCGCATATCCGTCGGCGAGCATCGGGCCTGCGAGCAGGACGTGGCCCTCGTCATCGATCGCGACGCGCGCGATGTCCAGCGGGACTCCGTCGTAGACGCACCCGCCCGACGTCTCCGTCATCCCGTACGTCCGCACGATGGTGCCGGGCGCATCGTCCCTGTGCAGCGCGGCCCCGCCGATGAGGACCGCGTCGAAGGCGTCCAAGGCGGCGCGGCCGACGGGGTCGTCGAGCAGGCGACCCAGCTGGGTGGGCACGAGCGAGACGTACCGGCGCGAGCCGCCGGACGCGACCAGCGCGTCGACGCCGCGCGCGAAGCCCTCAGCCGTGAACGGCCCCGGGTCCAGCGCGACCACGCGGGAGCCTGACAGCGCCGCGCGCGCGAGCACCATCGCGCCCGCGATCCGCGTGGTCGGCATCGCGAGCAGCCAGTCGCCGGGTCCGCCCAGGCGCCGGTCGGTCGCCTCCGCGCCCGCGCGCAGGGCCGCACCGGAGATCAGGACCTGGCGAGGCTCACCGGTCGAGCCCGACGTCGGGGCCGCGATGCCGGTCGCCGCGCCCGACAGCGCGGCTGCCAGCGCATCGGCCGGACCTGAGGACAGCGGCGCGTAGTTCACCTGGCTCAGCCTAGGCGGCACCTATGCTGACGAGGTGACCAGCATGAGGATGAAGGGCGGCGCTGCCGCGATGGCCGCAGTCGCGCTCCTCCTCGCGGCGTGCGCACCATCCGTCGAGAGCTCGCCGGCGGTGACCGCGAGCTACGAGTCCGAGGGAGCGCGCGCCTCGGCGCCCGCCGCGCCCGAGGACCCCTACCCGGAGGTCGTCTGGCCGCTCACCGGGCTCGACGCGACCGACGCCACCGAGGAGGAGATGGCGAACCCCGCGCTCGCGATCAAGATCGAGAACTCGATCGACGCGCGCCCGCAGGAGAACCTCGAGTACGCCGACGTCGTCTACGAGGAGTACGTCGAGGCCGGCATCTCGCGCCTGGTCGCGATCTTCCACTCGCAGATGCCCGAATCCGTCGGCCCGATCCGATCGATGCGCCCCATGGACAAGAACATCATGGGCTCCTACCTCGGCCCGCTCGTGTTCTCCGGCGCACAGAACGGGTTCATCAACCAGAACGCCGCCGCCGGCATCGTCCAGATCACGCAGGACCGCGGCGACTACGGCTTCTACCGCACCTCCGACAAGGTCGCCCCGCACAACCTCCACGGCTACCTGTCGAAGTTCCTCGAGCAGGCGGGCGACACGACCACGCCGCCGCAGCAGTGGGACTGGGCCGTCGACGTCGACGAGTCCACCGCGCAGACCGAGGGCACGAAGATCTCGAACATCGCGATCATCATGTCCGGCTGGGCGCACCCGAGCTGGGACTACGACAAGTCCACCGGGCTGTGGATGCGCTCGGAGTTCGGCGTCAAGCACGTCACCACCGACGGCACCCAGATCTCGGCGACCAACGTCGTCGTGCTGCGCGTCAAGATCGTCACGAACCACGACGGCGGCGGGTCGGGCGTGCCCGAGACGCTGCTCGCGGGCTACTCCGGCGAGGGGCAGCTCATCTCGGGCGACAAGGTCGTGGACATCGAATGGTCCAAGGACGAGATGACCGACCCGATCGAGATGACGACCACCGACGGCGAGGCCGTCGAGCTCGCGCCCGGTCAGACGTGGTTCGAGCTCATCCCCGTGTCCGGGTCGGTCACGGTCTCCTAGCACTCAAGGCTCGCGCGAAGCGGGTGCGCGGGCGTCGGCCCGGGCGCCCGCTTCTTCATGTCGGGCGCGGTCCGATGGGTCGGATCGGGGCGTCGCTGTACACGCGCGGACACTTTCTGACACATCGCGCCGGGACGCTGCGGCGTGTCGCGCGAGACACGCCGTGCGGGGCGTCCGCCGCGTGTCAGGAAGTGCTCACCGTGCGCGCGGGACGCCGCCGACGTGCCGAGAGCTGACTCACGGAGCGGTCGCTGCAAGCGGGTGAGTGAGTGTCGGTTCTGAGAGGTCGCTGCATCTGGCGGGTGAGCCAGTGTCGGCCAGCGTCAGGACGCGTACGGGTCAGTACGCATAGGGGAAGCGCGTCCAGTCGGGCGCGCGGTGCTCGAGGAACGCGTCGCGGCCTTCCTGAGCCTCGTCGGTCATGTAGGCCATGCGGGTCGCCTCGCCCGCGAAGACCTGCTGGCCCGCGAGGCCGTCGTCCGCGAGGTTGAACGCGAACTTGAGCATGCGGATCGCCTGCGGGGACTTCGTGGCGATCTGCGCGGCGTACTCGAGGGCCTTGCTTTCGAGCGACTCGTGCGGCACGGCCTCGTTGACCGCGCCCCAGGCCTCCGCGTCCGTGGCCGAGTACTCGCGCGCGAGGAAGAAGATCTCCCGCGCGCGCTTGTCTCCGACCTGACGCGCCAGCAGGGCTGAGCCGTAGCCCGCGTCGAAGGAGCCCACGTTCGCATCGGTCTGCTTGAAGCGCGCGTGCTCCTTGGACGCGATCGACAGGTCGGCCACGACGTGCAGGCTGTGACCGCCGCCGGCCGCCCAGCCGTTGACCGCCGCGATCGTCACCTTGGGGGAGTTACGCATGAGGCGCTGAACCTCGAGGATGTGCAGGCGGCCGCCGTAGGCCGGAGCGTCCTGAGCCGTGCCCTCGTACAGGTAGCCGTCCTTGCCGCGGATCCGCTGATCGCCGCCCGAGCAGAACGCGTGCACGCCGTCATCCGCGGGCCCGTTGCCCGTGAGGATGATCGCCGCGACGTCCACGGTCTGGCGCGCGTGGTCGATCGCGTGGTAGAGCTCGTCGACGGTCTGCGGGCGGAACGCGTTGCGCACCTCGGGGCGGTTGAACGCGATGCGGACGGCCGGCAGGTCCTTCTCTCCGTCCTCGGTCCGCGATACCCACCGGTGGTACGTGATGTCCGAGTCCGGGAAGCCGTCGATCGCGCGCCACTGACTCGGGTCCATCAGGTCCGACACCTGGGTGGGGATCTCGCTCATGTCGCCAGGGTAGTCGCGAGCCCACCCCAACCGATATGGCACCCGGTGGCGTGGATGGGGTACAAACGCACCCGAGGGGGATGGATGAAGGACGACCCAGTGCTCGCGCAGCTGCTCGAGCATCGTTACGCGTCGCTCGTGGGCTACGCGAGGCTCGTCGGGGGAACGCGCGACGATGCCGAGGATCTCGCGCACGACGCGATCGTCGCCGTCTTCTCCAAGCGACGCCGGTTCGACTCGCTCGAGCATGCGCATGCCTACGTCCTGCGTGCGATCGCCTCGCGGCACGTCGATGCGGTGCGGAGGCGGAGCCGCCGGATCGGGCGCGAGGCGGCGACCGCGTTCCGGGATGCTGCGGTGGTCCAGGGGCCCGAGACGGCTGTCGCTGACAATGACGCGATCATGGCCGCGCTCGCGGCCCTTGGCCCGCGGGAGCGCGCATGCGTGGTGCTGCGTCACCTCGCGGATCAGTCGGTCGCCGACACCGCGCGGGCGCTCGGCATCAGCGACGGCGCCGTCAAGCGGTACACGTCCGACGGCCTCGCGGCGCTCGCCGCCACGGGACTGGTGGGAGACGACGCGGCGGGCGTCGAACGAGAGACGAGCAGCGTGCGGACGGGAGGACGACGATGAGCGAGATCCATGAGGCCTTGGGTAAGGTCCACGCGGCGGAGTCGGCGGGGATCCTTCTCGATGATGAGGCCCGCGAGGGCCTCCAGCAGCGCGTCGGGCGTGGGCGCCGGAAGAGGGCCGTCGGGACGGCGCTCGCCTCGGTCGCAGCGGTCGGACTCCTCGGTGTCGCGACGGTCGCCGTGGCGCAAGGAGTGTCTGATGTGGCCGAGCCAGCGGTGTCGGAGTCGTCGCTCGCATCCGCGTCGGCCGAGGCGTCCGCTTCCGCGAGCCCGAGCCCCGCCGAGGTCGTCTACGACGACTACGACGGTCCGGTCGAGGTGCCGCTCGTGGCGGGCGGCACCGTGGAGTTCTCGGCGAGCTCGGAAGCCGATGCGGGCTCCATGATGAGCGTCGCCCCCGTCGCTGGGCCGAGCCTCGATCCGATCGACGCCGAGACGCTTGACGCGCTTGCGGACAGCGGTGCACTGGTGCGTGCCAGCAAGGACGAGGAGGGCGACCTCTTCGAGAAGGAGTGGTCCCGTCTCTATGTGGTCCTCCCCGACGGGACCTCGCAGGAGGTGGTGGACATGCAGGCGCTCAGTGATGAGCTCGGGCTCGGCGTCGGCGGCCCCAGCGCGACCATCTCGGTGGATCCGGAGGATGGACGGGCCCTGCTCGGGTTCGACGACCTCGATGGCAACTATGCCCTGCTGCTGTGGGACATGGAGTCGGGTGACACGACGATCCTCGCTCAGTACACGGACGCACCCGTGCTCTACACGGGCCCGGACTCCGAGATGTGGATGGGTGCCAAGTGGGACACGATCGCGTGGGATGGCGAGCGGTGGCTCGTGTGGGAGACCAACGCTCCTAGCGATGAGGAGCTCGACGCAGGCGAGATCGCCAGCAACGTGATGCTCGCGATCGCTCCCGACGGCTCCTGGAGCACCGATGGCATGTGGGTGGACCAGATCGAGAACTCGGAGGACCAGCTCGCCGGCAACGACGATGCCGAGCTGCCGGGCAGCTCCTACTCTGTTCCCGGTGTAGCGCTCTGGCTCGGCGGAGCGGACGCCATCGGCTGGTTCGCCGTGAACGATGACGGTTCCCTCACCGAGGTGTGCCCCGCCGAGGACACGGGCGTGCAGTGCAGGGTGATCGGGACAACCGCGGACGGCGACGTCGTGGTGATGGAGGGCAAGCAGCCCTACGCCGTGGACCCGGCAACGGGGGAGCGCGCCGAGATGACGGGGGTCAGCAAGCGCGCGGCGCTCGGAGGCGAGTCGGCGCCGCTCGGCGACGGCTACGTCGAGCTGCCGTACGTCTACGACGGCACGACCACCGCCATCTGGCATCGTCCCGACGGGGACGTCGAGATCGACGTACCCGATTCCGGCGACTACACCTGGGCCGACAGCACCGGCACCACCGCATGGATCGGCACCCTCGACTTCGGCCCGTACGTCGCGGTGATCGGCGAGGACGGCGTGTGGCACGAGATCGATCTCGGTCTCGACCCCGACGATGAGTCGATCAGCACCTCGATCATCGTGGTCGGCTGAGGCGCGCGGGCCCCGTCGGCGAAAAGGGGGTCGACGGGGCCCTCGCGCGGCACCCCAACCGTCCCGGCCCCCTGTGCCGTGAATCAGGTAGAAAGGCTGCCAAGGGGGATTGATGAAGGACGACCCAGCGCTCGAGCACCTGCTCGAGCATCGCTATGAGTCGCTCGTGGGCTACGCGACGCTCGTGTCCGGCTCGCGCCAGGACGCGGAGGACCTGGTGCACGACGCGATCGTGTCCGTGTTCTCCAAGAAGCGCCGCTTCGACTCGTTCGACCACGCGTACTCCTACGTCCTGCGCGCGATCGCGTCCAGGCATGTGGACGCGCGCCGCAGCTGGCTCAGGCGCGTGGGCCGTGAGGACCGGGCGGCGGCGCTCGCGCCGCGCTTCGCGCCCGGGCCCGAGGAGTCGGTCGGTATGGACGATGCGGTGGTCGCCGCGCTCGCGACGCTCAGTCCGCGGGAGCGGGCGTGCGTGGTGATGCGGCACCTCGCCGATCAGTCCGTCGCCGACACGGCGCACGCGCTCGGCATCAGCGACGGCGCGGTCAAGCGGTACACGTCCGACGGACTCGCGGCGCTGGTCGCCTCGGGGCTCGTCACGCGGGAGGTCGCCGACGCGGCGGCCGTCGAGAAGGTCGACGTCAAGATCGGAGGCGCGCGATGAACGAGTTCCACGACATGCTGCGAGGCGCGAGCGACGCCGCCGGGCACGGTTCCTCGGCGGACGGCGCCGAACGTGCCGAGATCCGCAGTCGGATCGGTGCCGGGCGCCGGCGTCGCACGATGGGCACGGCGGCCGCGGCGCTCGCGGGCGTGCTGGTGATCGGCGCGACCGGTGTCGCGCTTGCCTCGGGCGGGTCGCGCGACGCCGGGCCCGCGGGGGTCGCCGAGTCGACCTCGCCGACGCCCACCGTCTCTGCGTCCGCCGACGGTGACGTGCTCAGCCTGGGCGACCCCTCGCTCGAGGGGGAACCCGTGGTCATGGACGTCGTTGGAGGCGGGACTGTCGAGTTCGCCACCTGGAGCAACGAGCAGGTCGACGAGCTCGGACTCGAAGGCTTCGACCAGGGACCCGAGCTCGAGCCCGTCGCCGCCGAGGACCTCGACGGCTACGGCGAAGGCTGGGCCTTCATCGAGGACAAGATCATCACCGATGAGACCTCCTCGGTGCTGCTGCTGGCCGCGCCCGACGGGAGTGCGGTCGAGGTGGCCGACCTCGGTGCGCTGGCCGACGAGGTGGGTCTCGGCGGCGGCCTGTACGTGGGCGAGGTCGCATCGTCGTCCGAGGCTCCTCAGGTGATGGTGCCCCTCTCTGGCGACACGGGAAGCGCCCTGCTCTGGCTCGACTTTGAATCGGGGGAGACGTGGGTGTTCCCGCTCGATGACAAGGTGGACGTCAGCGCGATCCTCTGGACGTCCTCGGAGACATGGATGGTCTGGGGGTCTGCCGACGGGACTCCGATCGCGATCTCCCTCACGGTGGGGGACGGAGCGGCGGGCTGGGGCGTCGACGATGCGTGGGTGCCGTGGTCCGCCGACGACTCCGCACTCGGCGGGAACGTCGGCACGGTCAACGGTGGCGTTACCGTCTGGCTCGGCGATGCCTCCCTGCTGGTGACGCGTGGACAGGTGGTGTACACGCTCGAGGACGTGTCGATGGTGCTCGGCGAGTCCGAGTATCAGCGGGTGGCGGCGGGCGGTGTCCACGACTGCTTCCTCGTGGTGCTGTCGCAGGCGATCGGATGCCTCGATGCGGCGACGGGGGAGGTGTCCGAGGTGGAGGACCTTCCGGCACCCTCGGGGATCACGGCGACGGCGGCGCTCGGGGACGGCTATGTGGAGAGCCCGGCCTTCGAGTCCGACGACACCGTCGCCACGTGGCACCGTCCAAGCGGGGACGTGGAGATCTCCGTGGCTCCCGGCGCTCAGTCGAGCGGTGGTGGCGGCGGCGTCGTGTGGTTCAGCACGACGACAGGCGGGGAGCCCGCGGTGGCGAACGTCGGCGCGGTCGGCACGGACGGCGTCTACCGCGCTGTCGACCTGCCGTTCGCGGAGGCCGGGGTCGACGAGGAGGCGTACGTCTACCCCGTCGGTTGAGCCGCGCGGACATCTTCCGGACACGCGCTCACCCCTAGAGTGTGCGCATGGAGTTCCGCCCGTTCCGCGTGCCGCTGTCCACCCGCTTTCGAGGGGTGACGGAGCGCTCGGGGGTGCTGATCCGTGGCACGGCGCCCGACGGAACGGACGCATGGGGCGAGTACTCGCCGTTCCCCGACTACACGCCCGACAGGGCGAACCGCTGGTGGGAGGCCGCGATGGAGGCGGCCCACGGCCTGTGGCCGGAACCGGTGCGCGACAGCGTGCCGGTCAACAGCATCGTCCCTGAGCTGCCAGCCGGCCGCGCCGCCCAGCTCGCGGTCGCGAACGGCTGCACCACGGCCAAGGTGAAGGTCGCGGGCACGGGCGGGCTCAAGGACGACGTGCGGCGCGTCGAGGCGGTGGCCCGCGCGCTCGGGCCCGAGGGCAGGGTGCGGGTCGACGCGAACGGCGCGTGGGATGTCGACACCGCGGTGAGGTCCCTGATTGAGCTCCACGCCGCCGCGAAGGCCGGCGGGGGCGAGGGGCTCGAGTACGTCGAGCAGCCGTGCCGCACCGCAGCGGAGCTCGCCGAGGTGCGGCGGCGCACGAGTGTCCTGGTCGCCGCCGACGAGTCCGTCCGCATCCCCGGCGACGCCGACGAGGTGATGCGCCTTGGCGCCGCCGACATCCTCATCCTGAAGGCGGCCCCCATGGGCGGCGTGCGAGCTTGCCTCGACGTCGTGGACCGCTGGGACGTGCCGATCGTCGTCTCGAGCGCGATGGAGTCCTCGGTCGGCCTCGCCGCGGGGCTCGCGCTCGCGCTCGCGGTCCCCGACCTGCCGTACGCATGCGGGCTCGGGACCAGCGCGCTGCTCGCGAGGGACACCGTCGCCGTGCCTCTCGTTCCCGAGAGTGGGACAATGCGCATGCGTCACATGGAGGTGATCGCGTGAGCACGACGCAGCCGTCAGCGGCCTTCGCCCGCGAGCTCATCGCCTCGCTCGCCGTGCACGGCGTCCGCGATTACGTGCTGTGCCCGGGCTCGCGTTCGGGCCCCATCGCGCACGCGCTCGCGGCCGCGGCCGGCCCTGATCGCCCGACGCTCGCGCCCAAGATCGAGCTTCACGTCCGCATCGACGAGCGCGCCGCGGCCTTCCTTGCCCTCGGCATCGCGCGCGCCCACATTGCCGCGGGCGATCCCCGCCCTGTCGCGATCGTCACGACGTCGGGCACCGCGGTCGGCAACCTGCTGCCCGCCGTGATGGAGGCCCACCACTCGGGCGTCCCGCTGCTGCTGCTCACGGCCGACCGGCCCGGCGAGCTCAAGGGCGTGGGAGCCAACCAGACGACGGATCAGACGGGGCTGTTCGCCTCGTTCGTGCGCTGGTCCGCGGAGTCCGCCGCGCCGACCCCGCACGAGGGCGAGGGGAGGGCCGCCCGCCTCGCCGCGCGGGCGGTCGACGCCGCGATCGGCGCCGACGACGAGCATGACAGCGTGCCCTGCATGGGGCCCGTGCACCTCAACCTCGAGTTCCGCGCGCCGCTCCAGGACGACGGGGGAGCGTGGCCGATCGTCAAGCGCGAGCCCGTGGTGCGGATGCGTCGCAGGTCGATGGGCCTCATGGAGGCGCTCAAGGGGTCCGGGCCCGCCCACCTTCCCGACAGGAAGCGCGGGGTCGTGATCGCGGGCGACGGCGCCGGCGACGACGCGAGGAGGCTCGCCGAGACCCACCGTTGGCCGCTGCTCGCGGAGCCCACCTCGGGCGCGCGCACGGGAGAGTGCGCGATCCCCGGCTACGTCGACTTCCTGCGCTCCGAGCGGGGCCGGACGGTGTCGGGGGAGGCCTCGATCGTGATCGTGGTCGGGCGTCCGACGCTCACCCGCGAGGTGCAGAGGATCATCGGCACCGCGAAGGATCTGCGCGTCGCGGGGCACGGCGCGCGCTGGCGCGAGGCGCCGCGGCACGCGAAGAAGGTCGTCGGCAAGGTCCCCGACGAGTGGTTCGAGCGCGCCGCCGACGCCGGCGAGCCGGACGACGCGTGGCTCGACTACTGGAGGGCCGCCCCCGCGCCCACGGTCTCCGGATGGGGCGCCGACAGGGTCGCCGCCGAGGTCGTCGCCTCGCTCGGGCCTGACGCTGTGTGCGTCGTCGGCTCGTCGGGGCCGATCCGTGCGCTCGACCGCGTCGCCCCCGCGTGGGAGGCGGGCTCCGCGCCCGCCCTGATCGCGAACCGCGGCCTCGCGGGCATCGACGGCACGGTGTCGACCGCGGTCGGTGTCGCGCTCGCGGCACGCGGCCCTGCGACCGCGTACATGGGCGACGTGACGTTCCTGCACGACGTCGGCGGGCTGCTCGTCGGCCCGCGCGAGCGCCGCCCCGACCTGCGCATCGTCGTCGCGAACGACGGCGGTGGCACGATCTTCGGTCGCCTCGAGCACGCCGGGGCCGACCCGGACGTGGTCGAGCGCGTCTTCACGACGCCGCATGGAGTCCAGATCGGTCCGCTCGCGGCCGCCTACGGGGCGCGGCATGTGGTCGTGGACGATGCCTCCGGATTGGCGCGCGCGCTCGCGTCGCCCCCGTCGGGGATCGAGATCGTCGAGGCGCGGCTCGCGCCCGCGCCGGTCGACCCGACGGCCGAGTCGACGGGGCACGACGCCGAGGCGACGGGCGAGATCCCGCAGGTCCCGTCACCGGGCGAGGCCCGGTGAGGCCGATCCGCGGACCCCGCTTCTGGGGCGGGCTGACGGCCGTGCTGAGCGTCGCGATCGTCGCGGCGCTGCTCGCGCTCACGCTGCCCTACCTCAACGAGGGCGCGGACGATGCGGGAGTCAAGGACGATGCCGCGGTTACCTCGGCGTCGGCGACCGCCTCGGACGACGCGTCGGCGAGCGCATCGTCTCCCGCGTCCTCCGATCCGTCCGCTACCGAGGACGTCGGGATGGACACGGACCAACTCGACTACCAGGCGCTCGAGGCCGTCGGCGAGGGCTGGGCCCTCGCGACCGCCGTCGACGACGCGGACGCGGTCACGCTCATGGCGATCGACCCCGCGGGCGGTATCTACCAGGCGGCGTCGCTGCCGGAGGGATCGGAGCTCCTCGGCTGGCTCGCGACTGCCCAGGCCGTGGTCTACGACCCGGCGACCACGGAGCTGTACGAGGTGATCATCGTCGACGGCACGAAGACCTCGTTCGGGACCGGGTGGGAGGACCCCGAGATCGCGATCCCCGCCGACGGCTCGGTCGAGCAGGTCTTCGTGCTGTCCGGACCCGAGGGCGAGCGCACCATCAGAGCCGTCGACACCTTGACCGGGGACGTGGACGACGTCGCGGACGCCGCGGACCGCCGCAGCCCGGTCTCGAGCGCCGACGGCGCGACCGTGCTCACCGCCGTCGGCGAGTCCCCCGTCGACGTGGTCGCCTCCGCGGCCGGCGCCGCGGACTCGTCGCTCGGCGCCCCCCTCGGCGGGACCGACTGCGAGCCGTCCGCGTGGGAGGACGGCCGCCAGGCGATCGTCGTGTGCGCCGACTCCGACACGACCGTCTGGGCGCTCGAGGCGACCACCGGAACCTACGCGCAGGCGGCGACCCTCGCATCGTCCGGGCACCTCGCGCTCGCCGCGTCCGGGACGCGCGTGCTGGTCGCCGGCAGCGTCTACGGGGTCGACGGGACGCTCAAGTGGGAGCTTCCCGCCGAGGCCGCCGACGCGACCGCCGGAGCCTTCAGCGGTACGACGCTCGTGCTGTGGTCGCCCGACAAGGACGGGCTCACCGGCTCGGTCTCACTCGTGCGGTCCACGGGGGAGTTGTCCGGCGTGGCCTCGGTACCGGACGGGTACCAGGGCTTCGCCCAGGTGGTTCCCGCCGCGGCGTACTTCGAGTAGGAGTACGTTGGCGGTGTGTCCACCGCCCGCCCCGAGCCCGAGTGGGTGCGGCACGCCCTGTGGTGGCACGTCTACCCGCTGGGCTTCACCGGCGCGCCGATCCGGCCCTTCGCGCGGCCAGGGCTCGAGCATCGTCTGGGGCATCTCGAGAGGTGGCTGGACCACCTGATCGAGCTCGGACTGTCGGGCCTCGCGCTCGGCCCAGTGTTCGCGTCCGAGAGTCACGGCTACGACACGACGGACCACTATGCGATCGACCCGCGGCTAGGGGATCTGGCCGACTTCGACGCGCTCGTGGCAGCCGCGCATGAGCGCGGGATCCGGGTGATGCTCGACGGCGTCTTCAACCACGTCGGCCGCGCTCACCCTGCGTTCCAGGACGTGCTCGCGCACGGTCCGTCGTCCGCGTACGCCGACTGGTTCCGGCTCGAATGGCCGGGCGGGCCCTCCGCGTGGGCGCCGGGCGTCGAGCCGGGCTACGCCGACTTCGAAGGGCATGGCGCTCTCGTCGCGCTCAACCACGCGGCGCCCGCCGTCGTGGACCTCGTGGCCGACGTGATGAGCTTCTGGCTCGATCGCGGGGCCGACGCGTGGCGGCTCGACGCCGCCTATGCCGTGCCCCTCGACTTCTGGGCGGCCGTGGCGGCGCGGGTGCGTTCCGCTCACCCCGAGGCGTACCTCATGGGCGAGGTGATCCACGGCGACTACGCGTCGTTCGTGCGTGACGGTGGGCTCGACTCGGTGACGCAGTACGAGCTGTGGAAGGCGACCTGGTCGAGCCTCAACGACCGCAACCTGCACGAGCTCGCGCACTGTCTCGGCCGGCACGCCGCCTTCCTGGACGAGTTCGTGCCGTTCACGTTCATCGGCAACCACGACGTGACCCGCATCGCGTCGCGGCTGACCGACGCGCGTCACCTCGAGCACGCTGTTGTCCTGCTCGCGACGCTGCCCGGCACCCCGGCCGTCTACTACGGAGACGAGCACGCCTTCCCGGGCATCAAGGAGGATCGCGCGGGCGGGGACGATGCGGTGCGCCAGGCCTTCCCCGCGTCGCCTTCCGACCTTGCCGGGGTGGGCGCGCACGCGGTCGCCGTGCATCGTGAGCTGCTCGCGCTTCGGCGAAGACTGCCGTGGTTGCATGACGCGGCGGTCGCGGTGCTCTCCGTGACGGATTCCGAGATCGTCTACGCGTGCTCGGGCGACGGCGAGGCTGAGCGCGCCCTGGTCGCCCTGTCCGTGGGTGACGGTGAGGTGACGCTGGCGGTGCCCGGCGCGACGCACGTACTGGCCGGGTCCTGCGCGTTGGAGGGGACGGGGCCGGATGATGCTGTCGTGCGGCTGGGGTCGCACGGCTGGTGCGTGCTCGCGGGGTGACCGCCAGGCCCTGTCGGCGCCACATGCCTGGCCGATGCTGCTCGCCGCGCGCGTCGACGCGGTGACTTCTCCACAGGCGCTCACCGAACGGCCTCCCGACTGGCTACCTTGGACCGGCTGAGGGGCGAGCAGAAGGGTGAAGCATGAGGCGCAGCGTGCGCAAGATGGCGGCAGGAGCTTCACCGACCAGAACAACACCTTGAGCATCCAGAACAACTGTCGGTACGGCAACGTGGTCTGGAGTATTCGCCTGAGCGCCGCGATGAAGTCGATGATCGTCTCGACCGTTGACGAGCTGGGGGCAGTCGGCTACCGCGATGGCACGCGCATCGGGAGGAACGCGCAACACCTCAGCAAGGCGGACTCCTACTGGTTCCACGGAAGCTTTCCGATCGGACAGACTGGGGTCAAGTTCAGGATCACGGACACGTTCCAGTTCACCGTGAAGGTTGGCGGGAAGAACCTCCCGGGGGCGCTGTTCGTCGACAAGACGGTGAGGCTGGCATGAAGGCGGATGAGCGGGTCGACGACGCGTGTGAGGACGCGGCGACGATCATCGACTGGGACGGTGCCCACGGCACGGGAGTCGCGCGCACGGACTTCGAAGGGTGCGAGGTGTGGCTCCACAGCTCGATGCACGCGCCGGGTTCTCCTCCCTCCATGTTCGCCCTGGGTGCGCGTATCCGGCTCCGGTTCTGCAGCACTCCTGATCAGGACGGCTACAGGTGGATCGGTGAGGTGGCCTGGCCACTCGAGGTCGAATGACGCGCACTGTGCTCTGCCGCCGTTCGGGTCCGCAGGTGGGTCGCTGACGGTGGGCACAGTCGCGGTCGGTGATTGCTGAGGCTACGGGCATTCCCGGCTTGGCGGAGCACGCTGCTTGCGAGCCCCGGCGTCGCCTCGCGGAACCGACGCTGGTCGACCCGAAAGGGTGGGAAGGGGACTTCGTCAAACGAGGCCGAGGGCCTGGCGCATCGGCTCGAGCTTGGCCTCCGACTCCGCCCACTCCGACTCCGGCTCGGACGCCGCGACGATGCCGCAGCCCGCGAACATCCTGACCTTGCGCGGGTCAGTCGCGTCGATCTCGGCCGACCTCAGCCCGATGCAGAACTCGCCGTCGCCCGCCGCGTCGATCCAGCCGACCGGGCCCGCGTAGCGGCCCCGGTCCAGGCCCTCGAGCTCGTCGATCATGCGTGCGGCGGCGAGGGTCGGGGTCCCGCAGACGGCCGCGGACGGGTGGAGCTCGCGGACCATCTCGAGCACGGATGCAGCATGGTCGAGCGATCCCGTGATGTCCGTCGCGAGATGCATCACGTTCGGCAGGTGCAGCACGAAGGGCTCGTCAGGCACGTTCACCGATGCGCAGTGCGACGCGAGCACCTGCGTCACCGAGCGCACCGCATAGCCGTGCTCCTCGCGGTCCTTCGAGGAATGGGCGAGCGAAGCGGCCCGCGCAAGGTCGGCGGTCTCGTCTCCCGTGCGGCGGATCGTGCCCGCCAGCACGCGCGAGGTCACGAGCCCGTGGTCGACTCGCGCGAGCAGCTCGGGCGTCGCGCCCACGAGCCCGTCCACATGGAAGGTCCAACAGCCGTCGTAGTCGCGCGCGAGCGTCGGCATGACGGAACGAGGGTCGACCGGCGCCTCGGCCGTGGCGCTCACCGCGCGGGCCAGCACGACCTTGTCGACCTCGCCCCGGCCGATGCGGCCCACCGCCGCGGACACGGAAGCGTCCCAGGCCTCGCGGTCCCCCGGCGCCTGGGCGAGCCGAGGCAGAGCCGGGGCGGGGGAGGAGGTGCCGAGGGCATCGGCCAGGTCCGGCGACGCGCCGTGCTTCCCGTCCGTCGTGATCTCCGTCAGGAAGCCGCGCCCGTCGCGGACACCGAGCACGTAGCGGGGCACGATGAGCGCGCCGCCGTGCGCCGAGCCGTCCGCGAACGAGAACGAGCCGAAGGCGACCAGTCCCGACCCGCGCACGTGCGCATCGTCTCTGACCACGGCGTGGCGCGTGATGCGTCGCCACCAGGTGGCCGCATCGTCGATGCGCGACGACCCGCGGGACTCGAAGCGCGCGACCTCGCCCCACGCGATCATCCCCTCGCCGCGACGCACCCACGCCATCCCGCCCGGAGGAACCAGGGCGAGCAGATCGTCGGGGGCGTCGACCGCGACGGTGCGGGCGGCCAGCGTCGGCATCGAGGGGAGCTGGAGGGTCACACGGTCAGCCTAGGACCGTGGCGGGACAGCGGGGTTCGCGCCGGGACGATGCTGGGGCTGGGGGCCACGCCGCCGCGCGGCTAGGGTGGCGAGCATGGTTCTTGCGATGGCCGGTGGATTCGCCGTGACGGCGGGGGCGGGCGCGCTCATGCTCGTGCAGAAGCATCGCGTGGGCGCGGGCGTGCTCATCGCTGCCGGCTTCCTCGCCGCGATCGCGCTCTCGGTCACGCGTGGCGCCGCGGTGCGCGGCGACTACGTGGAGGGACTGCTCGTCGGGCTTCCGGTGATGCTCGGCGCCGGGTTCTGGCTCGATCGCCGTCAGCGGGCGGGAGCGTCCGGACAGTCTCGCGGTTGAGCGGACAGGGCGTTCAGAGCACCCCTGTAGGACGTTTAACCTAGGACGGTGAAGACAGAGGCGGACGTCATCGTCGTGGGCGCAGGCCCCGGTGGTGCCGCTGCCGCCCGGTACCTCGCCACCGAGGGCTTCGACGTCATCGGCCTCGAGAAGTCCCGCTTCCCACGCGAGAAGGTGTGCGGCGACGGCCTCACCCCCCGCGCGGTCAAGGAGCTCCAGCTCATCGGGCTCGAGACCCCCCGCGAGGAGGGGTGGATCCCCAACTACGGTCTGCGCATGGTCGGCGGCGGTCACCGCCTCGAGTTCCCGTGGCACGAGCTCGAGTCCTTCCCGAACTACGGGCTCAGCCTTCCCCGTGCGCAGTTCGACCACCGCCTCGCGCAGCACGCGCGCGCAGCGGGCGCCGACGTCCGCGAGGGCTGGCACGTCGACTCCCTCATCGTCCGCGACGCCGACGGCGAGTTCGTCGTCACCCTCGATCTCGCCGATCGCGCCGCCGCCGTCCGCCCGGGAGGCGAGGCCCGCGTCGTCGGCGTGGTCGCCCGCGAGACCGACGAGAACGGCCGCAAGGTCGGCGAGCGCACCGAGTTCAGGGCACCGCTGATCATCTCCGCCGACGGCGTGAGCGCCCGCCTGGCCCTGGGGCTGGGGATCGAGCGCAAGATGAACCGCCCGATGGGCGTCGCGGTGCGCACCTACATGGAGACCCCCCGCCACGCCGAGGAGTGGATGGAGGGGCACGTCGAGATCTGGTCCGGCGAGCGCGGCGCCTCCGACATGCTCCCCGGCTACGGCTGGATCTTCCCCCTCGGCGACGGCACCGCCAACGTCGGGCTCGGCACTCTTAGCGCGAAGGGCACCCCGTCGGGGCTCGACCACCGCGCGCTGATGCAGGGCTGGCTCGAGCACTCCGCCAAGGACTGGGAGTTCGGCGACCAGATCGGCAAGATCAAGGGCGCCGCCATCCCCATGGCATTCAATCGTCAGCCGCACTACGTCCCGGGCATGATGCTCGTCGGCGACTCGGGCGGCATGGTCAACCCGTTCAACGGGGAGGGCATCGCCTACGCGATGCAGGCCGCGCGTCGCGCCACCGAGGCGGCAGTGGCCGCCCGCGAGGCAGGGGCGGACGACAGGGCACGCGAGCAGGCGCTCGCGGCATATGCCCGAATGATGAAGGACGACCTCGGCGGGTACTACTCGCTGGGCAGGGTGTTCGCTTCGTTGATCGAGCATCCGACGGTGATGAGCATCTGCGTCAAGTACGGGTTGCCTCGTCCACTGATCATGGAATTTGTCTCTAGACTGCTGGCAGACGTCTATGAACCCCGGGGCGGAAGCTGGTCCGACAAGCTGTTGTCGGCACTGGTGAAAGCGGCTCCGGCGGCCTGACGCGACAAAGACTGTCGGACCCCGGGAGGGATAGCGCAAGTGAACCCCTATGTACCGATCCTCGTGATGGTGGGCATCGCCGCCGTCATGGCGGTGGCTGGCCTCGCGGCCAGCCGTGTCCTGGGACCGCACCGCGACAATGCCGCGAAGCTCGACCGCTACGAGTCCGGTCTCGAGCCGACGCCGCTCGCGAAGGGCGGCGGTCGCATCCCCGTGAAGTACTACCTCACGGCCATGACGTTCATCATCTTCGACATCGAGGTCGTCTTCCTCTACCCGTGGGCCGTCGCGCACGACGCGCTCGGCTGGTTCGGGCTGATCGCGATCATGACCTTCCTCGCCCTCATCACGATCCCCTTCGTGTACGAGTGGCGCCGCGGCGGATTCGACTGGGAGTGATCTGAATGGGTATCGAAGAGAGCGCACCTCCGTTCATGCTCGGCACGGTCGAGTCCTTCGTGGGCTGGGCCCGCGCGGGCTCGATGTGGCCCGCGACGTTCGGCCTCGCGTGCTGCGCGATCGAGATGATGGGCACCGGCACGTCGCGCTTCGACATCTCGCGCATCGGCTCCGAGGTCTTCCGCGGCTCGCCGCGCCAGGCCGACGTGATGATCGTCGCCGGCCGCGTGTCCAACAAGATGGCCCCGATCGTGCGCCAGGTCTACGACCAGATGGCCGACCCCAAGTGGGTGCTGTCGATGGGCGTGTGCGCCTCGTCCGGCGGCATGTTCAACAACTACGCGATCGTCCAGGGCGTCGACCACGTCGTCCCCGTCGACATCTACCTCCCCGGCTGCCCGCCGCGCCCCGAGATGCTCATCAACGCCCTGCTTGAGCTCCAGGAGCAGGTCAAGAGCACGCCGATGGGTCGCAACCGCCGCGAGATCGCCGCCGCCGCCGAGGCCGCCGCGCTCACCGCCACGCCGACCTCCGACATGAAGGGACTGCTCCGTTGAGCGAGACCCAGGACCTGTCCGGCGCCGCCCCCGTGGCGCCCGAGGGTCGCACCCTCATCAACGTCCGTCAGGGCATGTTCGGCGGGCCCGGCGGTGACACGTCGGGCTACGGCGGCCTCAAGCGCGTCATCGAGATGCCTGGAGCCACCGAGCGCCCGTACGGCGAGTGGTTCGACGGCGTCGTCGACGTCCTCGAGGAGCTGCTGGGCGAGCGTGCGGGAGAGGCGATCCAGTACGTCGTCGTCGACCGCGGCGAGCTCACGCTCCACGTCGCGCGCGAGCACCTGCTCGAGGTCGCGACGCACCTGCGCGACGACCAGGACCTGCGCTTCGAGATGTGCCTCGGCGTGTCCGGCGTTCACTACCCTGCCGACGAGGGCCGCGAGCTTCACGCCTGCTACCCGATGCAGTCGATCACCCACAACCGTCGGTTGCGCGTGGAGGTCGCCGTGTCGGAGGACGACGCGCGCATCCCGTCGATCACGTCCGTCTACCCGATGAACAACTGGCACGAGCGCGAGACGTACGACTTCTTCGGCATCGTCTTCGACGGCCACCCCGCCCTCGCGCGCATCGCGATGCCGGACGACTGGGTAGGCCACCCGCAGCGCAAGGACTACCCGCTGGGTGGCATCCCGATCGAGTACAAGGGCGCCGAGGTTCCGTCGCCCGACACGCGGAGGCAGTACCGATGACACCTGAGCAGACCATGCCGCAGGCCACGGGGCCCGACTTCGACGACCCGAACGCCCCCGAGTTCACCGCGTACGGCGGCGACTGGAGCGAGATCGCCGACGAGGCCGCCCGCCTCGGCCAGCAGCGCGTCGTCATCAACATGGGTCCCCAGCACCCGTCCACGCACGGCGTGCTGCGCGTGATGCTCGAGATCGAGGGCGAGACCGTCACCGAGGCCCGCGCGGGAATCGGCTACCTCCACACGGGCATCGAGAAGAACATGGAGTTCCGGACGTGGACGCAGGGCGTCACGTTCGCGACCCGCATGGACTACGTCGCCTCGATGTTCAACGAGGCCGTGTTCTGCCTCGGCACCGAGAAGCTCCTCGGCATCACGGACGACGTGCCCGAGAAGGCCAACGTGCTGCGCGTGCTCATGATGGAGCTCACGCGCATCGGCTCGCACCTGGTCGCGATCGGCACCGGCGGCAACGAGATGGGCGCCACGACCGTCATGACGACGGCGTTCATCGGCCGCGAGGACACGTTCCGCGTCATCGAGATGCTCTCGGGACTGCGCACCAACAACGCGTACATCCGTCCCGGTGGCGTCGCGCAGGACACGCCCGAGGGCTTCGTCGACTACGTGCGCGACATGATCCCGCTGGTCAAGCAGCGCCTCGATGAGCTGGCCGACATCCAGCTCAAGAACCCGATCTTCATCGGGCGCCTCAAGGACGTCGCCGTCCTGGACCTCGCGCCCGCGATGTCGCTCGGCGTCACCGGCCCGATGCTGCGCTCGGCAGGCGTGCCTTACGACGTCCGCAAGGCGGACCCGTACTGCGGCTATGAGGACTACGACTTCCAGGTCCCGACCTCGACGGACGCCGACGCCTACTCGCGCGTGATCCTCCGCCTCGAGGAGTGCTACGAGTCGCTCAAGATCGTCGAGCAGTGCGCGGCCCGCCTCGAGGAGCTCGAGGGCGCGCCCGTCATGGTCGCCGACAAGAAGATCGCGTGGCCGGCCCAGCTGTCGCTCGGCACCGACGGCCAGGGCAACTCGCCCGAGCACATCAAGCACATCATGGGCGACTCCATGGAGGCGCTCATCCACCACTTCAAGCTGGTGACCGAGGGCTTCAAGGTCCCCGCCGGCCAGGCCTACGTGGCGGTGGAGAACCCGAAGGGCCTGCTCGGCTGCCATGTCGTCTCCGACGGCGGCACCAAGCCGTGGCGCGCCCACTTCCGGGACCCCGGCTTCAACAACCTGCAGGCGCTCTCGATCCTCACGCAAGGCGGCCAGGTCGCCGACGTCGTGGTCGCGATCGCCACGATCGACATGGTCCTGGGAGGCGTCGACCGATGACCTACGACGAGTCCACGCTCGAGAAGCTCAAGGCCGACGCGGCCGAGGTTCGCGGCCGCTACCCGGTCGAGCGCTCCGCGCTGCTGCCGCTCCTGCACCTGGTCCAGTCCGTCGACGGCTACGTGTCGCCCGACGGCATCCAGTTCTGCGCCGAGCAGCTGGACCTGACCGCGGCCGAGGTCAGCGCGGTCGCCACGTTCTACACGCAGTACAAGCGCCGTCCGAGCGGCGAGTACCAGGTGGGAGTGTGCACCAACACCCTGTGCGCCGTCATGGGTGGCGACGAGATCTGGAAGCGCGTATCCGAGCGCTGCGGTGTCGGCCACGATGAGACCACCGAGGACGGCAAGATCTCGCTCGAGCGTCTCGAGTGCAACGCGGCGTGCGACTTCGCGCCCGTGGTGATGGTCAACTGGGAGTTCTTCGACAACATGACGCCCGAGACGGCGCTCCAGCTGGTCGACGACATCCTCGACGGCAAGGCGGTCAAGCCGAGCCGTGGGCCCGACGAGGTGCCGACGTTCAAGGAGGTCTCGCGCGTGCTCGCGGGCTTCGAGGACGGGCGCGCCGATCAGGGCGTCGGGGCGGGGGAGCCGACGCTCGCCGGCCTCAAGACCGCCAAGGAGCAGGGCTGGACCCTCGAGGGAGGCGCCAAGTGACCGAGCTCGTCCCCGTACTGTCCGACATCTGGGACCAGGAGCAGTCCTGGAAGCGCGACACCTATGCGGCCAACGGCGGCTACACCGCGCTCAAGAAGGCGCTCGGCCTGGACAAGGCCGACCTCGTCCAGATGGTCAAGGACTCGGGCCTGCGCGGCCGCGGCGGCGCTGGCTTCCCGACCGGCATGAAGTGGGGCTTCCTGCCCCCGGACGACGGCAAGCCGCGCTACCTCGTCGTCAACGCGGATGAGTCCGAGCCGGGCACCTGCAAGGACATCCCGCTGATGATGGCGAACCCGCACGTCCTCATCGAGGGCGTCGCGATCACGTCGTACGCGATCCGCTGCAACCACGCGTTCATCTACCTGCGCGGCGAGGTGGTCCACGTGTACCGCCGCCTGCTGCAGGCGGTCCGCGAGGCCTACGAGGCCGGCGACCTGGGCAAGAACATCCACGGCTCCGGGTTCGACCTGGACGTCACCGTCCACGCCGGCGCGGGCGCCTACATCTGCGGTGAGGAGACGGCGCTGCTCGACTCCCTCGAGGGACGACGCGGCCAGCCTCGCCTGAAGCCGCCGTTCCCCGCCGTGGCGGGCCTGTACGCGCGCCCGACCGTGGTCAACAACGTCGAGTCCGTCGCCTCGGTCCCCGCGATCGTCAACAACGGCGTCGAGTGGTTCACCGCGATGGGCACCGAGCGCTCCAAGGGTCACGGCATCTTCTCGCTGTCGGGACACGTGAAGCGCCCCGGCCAGTACGAGGCGCCGCTCGGCATCACGCTGCGCGAGCTGCTCGAGATGGCCGGCGGCATGCGCGAGGGCCACGAGCTCAAGTTCTGGACGCCGGGCGGCTCGTCGACGCCGATCTTCACCGAGGAGCAGCTCGACACCCCGCTCGACTACGAGTCCGTCGGCGCCGCCGGGTCGATGCTCGGCACGCGCGCGCTCCAGATCTTCGACGAGACCACATGCGTCGTGCGCGCGGTCACCCGCTGGACCGAGTTCTACAAGCACGAGTCGTGCGGCAAGTGCACGCCCTGCCGCGAGGGCACGTTCTGGCTCACGCAGATCCTCAAGCGCCTCGAGGCAGGCAAGGGCACCGAGGCCGACATCCAGCAGCTGCTCGACACGTGCGACTCGATCGCCGGCCGCTCGTTCTGCGCGCTCGGCGACGGCGCCACGTCGTCCATCATCAGCTCCGTCAAGAAGTTCCGCGAGGAGTACGAGCGGCACGTGACCGAGGGGAAGTGCCCCTTCGACCACGCCGCCTCGGCCCTGTTCACGTATTCGTCGGACACTGCCTCCGACGAGGCCACCACCGAGGAGGCGCACGCATGACAGCGACCGACCCCAAGGCCGCAGTCGACACCGTCACGCTCACGATCGACGGCAAGGAGGTGACGGTTCCGAAGGGCACCCTCATCATCCGCGCCGCGGAGCAGATCGGCATCGACATCCCCCGCTTCTGCGACCACCCCGCGCTCGAGCCGGCCGGCGCATGCCGCCAGTGCCTCGTCGACGTGGCCGCCCCGGATCGCGAGGGCAACGTCCGCCCGTTCCCGAAGCCGCAGGCCTCGTGCACCATGACGGTGATGGACGGCATGGTCGTCAACACGCAGCACACCTCGGAGGAGGCGGACCGCGCGCAGAAGGGTGTGATGGAGCTCCTGCTCATCAACCACCCGCTCGACTGCCCGGTGTGCGACAAGGGCGGCGAGTGCCCGCTCCAGAACCAGGCCATGAACATGGGCCGCCCGGAGAGCCGCTTCGTGGACGTCAAGCGCGTCTTCGAGAAGCCGCTCGCGCTGAGCTCGGAGATCCTGCTGGACCGCGAGCGGTGCGTGCTGTGCCAGCGCTGCACCCGTTTCTCCAAGCAGATCGCCGGCGACGCGTTCATCGACCTGCAGAACCGTGGCGCGATGCAGCAGATCGGCACGTTCGACGAGAACGTCCTCGACTTCGACGGGTACAGCCCCGCGGGCCCCGCCGCCGAGGACGAGTCGGGTCGTGCGTTCAGCTCGTACTACTCGGGCAACACCGTCCAGATCTGCCCGGTGGGCGCGCTCACGAGCTCGGCCTACCGCTTCCGCTCGCGCCCGTTCGACCTCGTCAGCTCGCCCGGAATCTCCGAGCACGACTCGTCGGGCTCCGCGATCCGCACCGACCACCGCCGCGGCAAGATCCTGCGCCGCATGGCCCACAAGGACCCGGTCGTCAACGAGGACTGGATCACCGACAAGGACCGCTTCGCGTTCTCGTGGCAGAACCAGGCCGACCGCCTGACCCGCCCGCTCGTGCGCAAGGACGGCGAGCTCGTCGAGGTGTCGTGGCCCGAGGCGATCGCCGCCGCGGCCGCCGGCCTCAAGGCGGCCCGTGACGGCAAGGGCGTCGGCGTCCTGCCTGGCGGCCGCCTCACGCTCGAGGACGCGTACGCGTACGCGAAGCTCGCGCGCCTCGCGCTCGGCACGAACGACATCGACGCCCGCGCCCGCGCGGCCTCGGCGGAGGAGCAGGCGTTCCTCGGCTCGACCGTGGCAGGCGCCGGCCTCGGCGTCACCTTCGCGGACCTCGAGAAGGCCCCCGCGGTCCTCATGGTCGGCTTCGAGCCCGAGGACGAGGGCGGCGTGGTGTTCCTGCGCATGCGCAAGTCGCTCGGCAAGCAGCAGGTCTTCACCGCGGCGCCGTTCCTGAGCCGCGGCGCGGAGAAGCTCGCCGCGACCCTCCTGCCTGTGGCCCCGGGCCGCGAGGCGGGCCTGCTCGACGGACTGGTCGGCGACGCCTTCGAGGCGCTCGAGGCCGACGGAGCCGTCATCATCGTCGGCGAGCGCCTGGCAGCCACGCCGGGCGCTCTCACCGCGGCCCTCAAGCTGTCGCAGAAGACCGGCGCCCGCCTGGTCTGGATCCCGCGTCGCGCGGGTGAGCGTGGAGCCGTCGAGGCCGGCGCGCTGCCCGGGCTGCTTCCTGGCGGCCGTGCCGCCTCCGTGGCCGCCGCCCGCAAGGCCGTCGCCGCGGCGTGGGGCGTCGAGTCCGTGCCGTCCGCGGCGGGACGCGACGTCGACGCGATCGTGGCCGCCGCATCGTCCGGGGACCTGGAAGCCCTGCTCGTCGGCGGCGTCAGCCCGTCCGACGTGACGGGGCTGACCGACGCGATCGACAAGGCCGGCTTCGTCGTGAGCCTCGAGGTGCGCCGCTCCGCGGTCGCCGAGGCCGCAGACGTCGTCCTCCCGGTCGCCCCGCCGTCGGAGAAGGCCGGCACGTTCGTCAACTGGGAGGGCCGCCTGCGTTCGTTCGCGACGGCCATCGCGACCGACGCGCTATCCGACCACCGCGTGCTCGACCTCCTCGCGCGCGAGCTGGGCGTCGAGCTCGGCACGGGCAGCATCGGCGCCGTGAACGCGGAGATCGCCGCGCTCGGCGCCGCCGCGGACAGCCACCGCCCCAAGGCGCCGACCGCCAAGGCGGGCCGCGCGCCGAAGAAGGGCGACGTGGTCCTCGCCTCGTGGCACCAGCTGATCGACGAGGGCGCCCTCCAGGACGGCGAGCCGTACCTCGCCGGCACCGGCCGCGCGACCGTCGCCCGCCTGTCGCCCGCCACGGCGGACCGACTCGGCTTCGCCGAGGGCGCGCTCACCGTCACGGGTGAGGGCGGCGAGGGCGTCACGGTGCCCGCGGTCGTCACCGATATGGTCGACGACGTGGTGTGGCTCCCGACCAAGTCGCCTGGCAGCTGGGTGGCCCAGGAGCTCCGGACCGTCCCCGGCAACGTCGTCACCGTGAAGGTGGGTGCCTGATGTCCGTCCTCACTGGAATCTCCGGGCTCGCGGCGTACAACGCCGACGACCTCAGGAACGCCTACTGCGGCGTGACGGACGCCGCGGACGTCACCGACGCGCAGCAGGTGTGCCTCGACAACTGGGGGACCCTCGCGGGCGACCCGGTGTGGCTCGTCATCGTCAAGGCCGTCCTGATCCTGGTCTTCCTGCTCACGTCCGTGCTGTTCGCGGTGTGGTTCGAGCGCCGCGTGATCGGTCGCCTCCAGCAGCGCCCCGGACCCAACATGCACGGACCGTTCGGCCTGCTCCAGTCCGTGATGGACGCGATGAAGCTCCTGTTCAAGGAGGACATCACCGTCCGCGCCTCGGAGAAGGTGCTGTACATCCTGGCGCCGATGATCTCGGTGTTCTCCGCGCTCCTGATCTTCGCGGTGATCCCGTTCGGCCCGGCCACGCACATCCCCGGCACGAACATCGTCACGCCCGTCCAGCTCACCGACTTCCCCGTCGCGGTGCTGTACATCCTCGCGTGCGCCGCGCTCGGCGTGTACGGCATCGTGCTCGGCGGCTGGGCCTCGGGCTCGATCTACCCGCTGATGGGCGCCGTCCGCTCGACCGCGCAGATCATCTCCTACGAGCTCGCGATGGGCCTGTCGCTCGTCACGGTCTTCATGCTGTCGGGCTCGATGAGCACGTCGCAGATCGTCGACGCGCAGACCGACCGCTGGTGGATCTGGCCGCTGCTGCCCGCGTTCATCCTGTACGTGATCTCGATGATCGGTGAGACGAACCGTCTGCCGTTCGACCTCCCCGAGGCCGAGGGCGAGCTGGTCGCGGGCTTCATGACCGAGTACTCGTCCATGAAGTTCGCCTGGTACTTCCTCGCGGAGTACATGAACATGATCAACGTCTCGGCCGTCGCCTCGGTGCTGTTCCTTGGCGGTTGGCGCGCTCCGTGGCCCGCCTCGTGGGCCGGCGCGGACATGCTGAACTCCGGGATCTTCCCGCCCATCTGGCTGATCATCAAGATTTGGCTGCTCATGTTCGTCTTCGTGTGGGTGCGCGGCACGCTGCTGCGCTTCCGCTACGACCAGTTCATGAAGTTCGGCTGGAAGGTCCTCATCCCCGTGGGCCTCGGCTGGCTGGTGTTCTTCGCCGTCGGCCGCCAGTTCATGTCGTACTACAACCGCGACCTGAACCTGTACGACGCGGTGGCCTGGCTGGTCGCGATCCTCCTGGTCTACGCGACCTGGGGCTTCATCAAGGACTCGCGCACCGAGAAGGAGCGCAAGGAGCTCGAGGCGGCCGAGGCCGCCGCGGTCGACGAGCCCGAGGAGCCGTTCGACGCGTTCGCCGGCGGCTACCCCGTGCCCCCGATGCCCGGCCAGTCCTTGCCGCCGTCGCCGCGCTCGGGACGGACCGTGGAGGCCGCGATCAAGCTCGCGACGCCGCCCGAGGGCGTCGCCGTCGCCGACATGGACGATGCGGACCAGGACGATGCGGTGGCCGAGGACGACGCCTCCGATTCAGACGCGAAGACCGAGAAGGGAGGCGACGCATGACCGACGCCGACGAGACCTGGGAGGTCAACCGGGCCAAGGACGGCCAGGAGAAGCCCTTCGAGTCGAACCTGCCCAAGAAGGGCGCGCTCGGACAGGCGCTCGCGCCGGTCGCGGGCTTCGGCATCACGCTGCGGAACTTCTTCAAGCCGACCGTGACCGAGCAGTACCCGCGCGTGAAGACGCCGCCGATGCCGCGCTATCACGGCCGTCACCAGCTCAACCGGTACCCCGATGGGCTCGAGAAGTGCATCGGCTGCGAGCTGTGCGCGTGGGCGTGCCCCGCTGACGCGATCTACGTCGAGGCCGACTCGAACACCCCGGACGCGCAGTTCAGCCCCGGTGAGCGCTACGGCCGCGTCTACCAGATCAACTACCTGCGCTGCATCTTCTGCGGCCTGTGCATCGAGGCGTGCCCGACTCGCGCGCTCACGATGACGAACGACTACGAGCTCGCGGGACCCACCCGTGAGGGCCTCATCTACGAGAAGCAGGATCTGCTCGCGCCGCTCGAGGACGGGATGCTCCAGGCGCCGCACCCGATGGTGCCCGGCACCACCGACGGCGACTACTACCGCGGCGACGTGACCAAGGTCGCCAAGGAGCAGACGGCATGGGTGCGCGAGCACCGCCCCGACGACCCGACGCTTCCGGAGAATGCGGTCATGGCCGCCGAGGAGACGCGATGATCAGCCCGATCCTGTTCTGGTGCGTCGCCTTCCTCACGGTCGTGCCCGCGCTGTCCCTGCTGTTCGCCAAGAAGGCCGTCCACATCGCGATGGCCATCGTCGCGGTCATGGTCGGCCTTGCGGTCGCGTACGTCGCGCTCGACGCGCCGTTCCTCGGCGTCGTCCAGATCGTCGTCTACACGGGCGCGGTCATGATGCTGTTCCTCTTCGTCCTCATGCTGGTCGGCGTCGACCAGCGCGAGGAGATGAAGGAGACGCTCGTCGGCCAGCGCTGGATCGCGCTGTTCGGCGCGGGCGGCCTCGTGGCCCTGCTCATCTCCGTGATCGCGGACGTCACGATGGAGCCCGCCGAGGACATGACCTCGGGTGAGCCCGACGCCGTCGCCGGTCTCCTGTTCACCGACTACGTCGTGATCATGGAGATCCTGGGCGCGCTGCTCATCACGGCAGCGGTCGGGGCGCTCGTGCTCACGCACATGCCGCGCCTCGCGCCTCGCCGCACGCAGAAGGAGCAGCAGCGCGACCGCGTGCTCGCCGGCGCGAACCCGGTCAACAAGCCGATGCCGGGCGTCTACGCCCGCCACAACGCGCTCGACGTCCCCGCGCTCGACCCCGAGGGCAAGCCCATCGAGGACTCGGTCTCCCGCGTGCTCGAGATCCGCCACCAGATGGATACGGCCACGAGCTACCGCGCGGACCTCAACGATCCGTCGAAGCGCGTCAGCGACAAGCCGGAGCACGAGGCGACAGCCGAGACCGACTCTGAGAAGGGGGAGGACAAGTGAGCCCGATCGCCTTCGTCTACCTCGCCACGGTGCTGTTCGGCATCGGGGCGGCGGCGGTGCTGACCCGGCGCAACGCGATCATCGCGTTCATGGGCGTCGAGCTCATGCTCAACGCCGCCAACCTCGCGCTCGTCGCGTTCTCCCGCATCCACGGTGAGATCGACGGCCAGGTGATGGCCTTCTTCGTCATGGTGGTCGCCGCCGCCGAGGTCGTGGTCGGACTCGCGATCATCATCGCGGTGTTCCGTGCCCGCCAGTCCATCTCGCTCGACGAGCCTGCCGAGCTGAAGGGTTGATCGATGCTTGACCTGACATGGCTCCTCATCGCCGTGCCGCTGGCCAGCGCCTTCGTGCTGATCCTCGCGGGCAAGCGCGCGGACGCATGGGGACACTGGATGGGCGTGGCCGCGTCCGCGACGGCCTTCGTCGTCGGATTCGGAGCCTTCCTCCAGATGCTCGGCCTCGACGCCGAGTCCCGCGAGCACGCCGTTCATCTCTTCACGTGGATCTCGGGCGGTGAGCTGACCGTCGACGCCGGGCTGCTCGTGGACCCGCTGTCGATCTCGTTCGTCCTCCTCGTGACGTTCGTCGGCACGCTCATCCACATCTACTCCGTGGCGTACATGGAGCATGACCCGCGCCGCCGCATCTTCTTCGCGTACCTCAACCTGTTCGTCGCGTCGATGCTGCTGCTCGTCCTCGCGGACTCGTACCTCCTGCTGTTCGTCGGCTGGGAGGGCGTGGGTCTCGCGTCGTACCTGCTCATCGGCTTCTGGAACCACAAGCCCGAGTACGCGACCGCCGCGAACAAGGCGTTCATCGTCAACCGCATCGGCGACATCGGCCTGATCATCGCGATGGGACTGCTGTTCGCCAACTTCGGCACGCTGAGCTTCGACGAGATCTTCGCGGAGGTCGGCTCGGTCGACACCGCGCAGCTCACCGCGATCGGCCTCGCGCTGCTCGTGGCCGCGACCGGAAAGTCGGCGCAGTTCCCGCTGCAGTCCTGGCTGGGTGACGCGATGGCGGGCCCGACCCCCGTGTCGGCGCTCATCCACGCGGCGACCATGGTCACCGCCGGTGTCTACCTCATCGTCCGCTCTGGCGACATCTTCGCGCTCACCGAGACGGCCCGCGTCGTCGTCGCGGCCGTCGGCGCGATCACGCTCATCATGGGCGCGATCATCGGTATGGCGAAGGACGACATCAAGAAGGCGCTCGCCGCCTCGACCATGTCGCAGATCGGCTACATGATGCTCGCCGCGGGCCTCGGCCCGATCGGCTACGCGTTCGCGATCTTCCACCTCGTCACGCACGGCTTCTTCAAGGCCGGCATGTTCCTCGGCGCCGGCTCGGTGATGCACGCGATGAACGACAGCGTCGACATGCGTCGCTACGGAGCCCTCCGCACCGCGATGGTCGTCACGTGGGTCACGTTCGGCCTCGGCTGGCTCGCGATCCTCGGCGTCCCGCCGTTCTCGGGCTTCTGGTCGAAGGACAAGATCATCGAGGCCGCGTTCGTCGGCGAGGGATGGCAGCCGTGGGTCTTCGGCCTCGCCGCGCTCATCGGCGCCGGGCTGACCGCGTTCTACATGTCGCGCCTGTTCTTCATGACGTTCCACGGCAAGGCCCGCTGGACCGACGACGCGCACCCGCACGAGTCGCCGTGGCTCATGACCGGACCCATGATCGTCCTGTCCGTCGGCTCCGCGCTGCTGGGCTGGTTCCTCGCGAGCGGCGACCGCTTCACGACGTGGCTCGAGCCCGTGACCGGTCACGCCGAGGAGCACGACCCCGTGCTCGCGGTGCCCGTGATCATGACGCTCACGCTCCTGCTCGTCGCGGTCGGCGTCGTCGTCGCGTGGCTCAAGTACGGACGAGCCGACGTCCCCGAGGAGGCGCCCGCGCCGTCGCTCGGTGTGCTCGTCGCGAGCAACGACTTCTATCAGGACTCCTTCAACCGCGCCGTCCTCCAGCGCCCGGGCACGCACCTCACGCGCACGCTCGTGTACGCGGACGCCGCGGTCGTCGACGGCGCCGTCAACGGCACCGGGGTCGGGCTGCTCAAGCTCGGCGAGTTCCTGCGCAAGTTCCAGTCCGGGCAGGTGCGCCGCTACTCCGCACTGATCCTGATCGCTGTCGCCGCGCTCATCGCCGGCGTCGTCCTGGGGGTGCTGTAGATGTTCCCGTTCCTGACCGTCCTGGTGCTGCTGCCCGTGGTGGGCGCCGTCGTGGTGCGCGCGCTCCCCGAGGGCGCGCGGGGCCGCGTGCGCGAGATCGCGCTCGGCTTCACCGTCGCGGAGGCGCTGCTCGGCGTCGTGATGCTCACCCAGTTCGACCTGGGTGACGCGGCCACGCAGCAGTTCACCGAGGTCTACTCGTGGATCCCGCAGATCGGCACGAGCTGGGCGCTCGGCGTCAACGGCTTCGGCCTGTCGATGATCGCGCTGTCGCTCATCCTCACGCCGCTCGTGATCCTCGCGGAGTGGCGCAAGGACAAGGACGATGCGACCGCCGCCCGGTACCTCGCGCTCATCCTCGTGCTCCAGGCCTTCATGGTTGGCATCTTCGCCGCGCGTGACGTCTTCCTGTTCTACGTGATGTTCGAGGCGATGCTCATCCCGCTGTACTTCCTCATCGGAGGCTTCGGGGGAGAGCAGCGCCGCTATGCCGCGGTGAAGTTCCTGCTGTACTCGCTGGTCGGCGGGCTCATCATGCTCGTCGGCGTCGTCGCCCTGTACTTCGTGGGCCCCGGAGGCGAGCAGGCGTACCTGATCGACAACCTCACGGGCTACGCGTTCGGCACCACCGCCGAGCGGCTCATGTTCCTCGCGTTCTTCATCGCCTTCGCGATCAAGGCGCCGATGGTGCCCGTCCACACGTGGCTGCCGACCGTGGCCGAGACCGCGCGCCCCGGCACGACGGCCCTGCTCGTCGCGGTGCTCGACAAGATCGGCACCTTCGGCATGATCACGCTCGGGCTCGCCCTTTTCCCCGAGGCGTCGAAGTGGGCCGCGCCGGTCATCATCGTCTTCGCGGTGATCTCCGTGATCTATGGCGCGATCGCGGCGATCGGCCAGACCGACATGCTGCGCCTCGTGTCGTTCACCTCGGTGAGCCACTTCGGCATCATGGTGCTCGGCATCTACGCGTTCCAGCAGACGTCCGTCGAGGGCGCCGCGCTGTACATGTTCAACCACGGCCTCTCGACCGGGGCGCTGTTCCTCGTCGTCGGCTTCCTGATCGAGCGCAAGGGCACACCCTACGTGGGCGAGTACGGCGGCCTCCAGAAGACCGTTCCGGTCTTCGCCGGCACGTTCCTCATCATCGGCCTGAGCGCGCTCGCCCTGCCCGGCCTGTCGCCGTTCGTGTCGGAGATCATGGTGCTCGTCGGCGCGTTCGGCGTCGCGAAGATCGCCGTGATCATCTCGGCGCTCGGCGTCGTCCTCGCCGCGCTGTACGTCCTGCTGACCTATCAGAAGGTCTTCACCGGACCGCCGAACGAGAAGCTCGGGAAGACCCGGGAGCTCGGCCTGCGCGAGCGCCTGGTCCTGTGGCCCCTGATCGCCCTGATGCTGGTGCTCGGCTTCGTGCCCAGCCTGGCCATCGACTACCTGCGTGAGCCCACCGCTGCGGTGCTCACGACCGTCAACGCGGAGGTTTCCGAGTGATGTTCACCGCGCCCGAGATCTCCTACATGGCGTTCGCGCCGATGATCGTCGTGCTGCTCGGCGGCGCGGCCGGCGTGCTCGTCGAGGCGTTCATCCGCACCCCCGCGACGCGGCGGAGCGTGCAGCTCGCGCTCACCCTCGTCGCGACCGTCGGCGCGCTCGGCGTCGCCGTCGTCCAGTGGGCGACGTACTCGCCCGACTCCGCCGGCGTCATCGGCCAGACCGGCTACTTCGTCATGGACCGCCAGGCCCTCGCCTGGCAGAGCATGATCCTCATCTTCGGCGCGCTGTCGGCGCTGCTGTTCGCGGCGCGCACGCGTGCGGGGGAGTCGGCCTTCACGCCGCTCGGATCCGCCGCCCCCGGCTCTCCCGAGGAGGCCGAGGCGCACCGCCGCGGTCTCGAGGTGACCGAGGTCTTCCCGCTCATGCTCTTCGCCGTGGGCGGCATGATGGCGTTCGTCTCGGCAACCGACCTCATCGCGCTGTTCGTCGCGCTCGAGGTGTTCTCGCTGCCGCTGTACCTCATGGCCGCTCTCGCGCGCCGCAAGCGTCTCCTGTCCGAGGAAGGCGCCCTGAAGTACTTCCTGCTCGGCGCGTTCTCCTCGGCGGTGTTCCTCTTCGGCGCGGCGCTGCTCTACGGCGCGACCGCATCGACCGGGTACGGCGACATCCTCGCCTACGTGCTCGCGAGCCCCGGCGACCTCACGCTCATCATCCCCGGCGCGGTGCTCGTGCTCGTCGGCCTGCTGTTCAAGCTGGGCGCCGTGCCGTTCCACACGTGGTCGCCGGACGCCTACCAGGGCGCCCCGACCCCGGTGACGGCGTTCATGGCCGCCGCGACCAAGGCGGCCGCCGCTGCCGCCCTGCTGCGCATCGTCTATGTCGCGCTGTACCCGCTCGAGTGGGAGCTCAGCTGGATGATCTGGACGATCGCCATCCTCACGATGGCGGTCGGCACGATCGTCGCGCTCGTCCAGACCGACATCAAGCGCATGCTCGCCTACTCGTCCGTCGCGCACGCCGGCTTCATCCTCGTGGCCTTCGCGGGCTTCTCCGCCGAGGCGCTGTCGGCCGTGCCGTTCTACCTGCTGACCTACGGCATCGCCACCATCGGCGCCTTCGCGATCATCACGCAGGTGCGCGAGAAGGCCGCCGACGGCACCGTGGGCGGCGAGGCCACGCGCCTCGGCCAGTGGGCCGGGCTCGGCCGCCGCGACCCGCTGCTCGCGGGCGCCATGGGGCTGTTCCTGCTGTCCTTCGCGGGCATCCCGCTCACCGCGGGCTTCATCGGGAAGTTCCAGGTCTTCGCCGCGGCGGTGGACCAGGGCGGCTGGCCGATCGTGCTCGTCGCGGTGCTCGCCTCCGCGGCGGCGGCGTTCTTCTACGTGCGGCTCATCGTGCTCATGTTCCTCACCGACGTTCCCGAGGACCAGCAGGAGTCTGTCGAGGTCGACTACCACCCGTACACGCGGGTGGTCGTGTGGATCACGGCGGCCGCGACGCTGCTCCTCGGCGTGCTCCCGGCGGGCGCCCTCGCGCTCGCCTCGGACGCCGGGACGCTCCTGACCGGCCTGTAGGCTCGAACGCATGCCAGTCCCACTTCAGACCTCCGCCCTTCAGGAGTCTCTGACGCCACGGCTCGAGCTCATCGAGGAGCGGCTGCGCGACGCGGTCGCGCAGTCCGACCGCCTCGCGGACGCGACCTCGCGCCACCTCGTCGACGCGGGGGGCAAGCGGCTGCGGCCGATGCTCGTGCTGCTCGCGGCTCAGCTCGGCGACGGCTCGCGTCCGGAGGTGCTCGACGCCGCCGTGGTGTGCGAGCTCACGCACCTCGCGACGCTCTATCACGACGACGTCATGGACTCGGCGCCCACCCGGCGCGGGGTGACGTCGGCGCATGAGGTGTGGGGCAACTCGGTCGCGATCCTCACGGGCGATCTGCTCTTCGCGCGCGCGTCGATCGTCGTCGCGGGACTCGGCCCCGAGGCGGTGCGGCTCCAGGCCGCGACGTTCGAGCGGCTGTGCCTCGGCCAGCTGCACGAGACCGTCGGCCCCGATGAGGGCGAGGACCCCGTCGAGCACTACATCCAGGTGCTCGCCGACAAGACCGGATCGCTCGTCGCGATGTCCGCGCGGTTCGGGGCTCGGTTCGCCGGGTGCGCGCCCGCGATCGTCACGCAGGTCACGGAGTATGGCGAGCTCGCGGGCGTCGCCTTCCAGCTCGCCGACGACGTGCTCGACATCCGCTCCGACACCGAGGTGTCCGGGAAGACTCCCGGCACCGACCTGCGCGAGGGCGTCGACACGATGCCGACGCTGCTGCTCAGGCGCCGCGTCGCCGCGGGGGTCGTGGAGGGCGTCACCGCTGAGGACCTCGCCGCCGACGTGGCGCTGCTCGCGGACATCGACGGGGATCTCACCTCCGATGAGGCGCTCGCCTCGGTGGTCGCGCGCCTGCGCGTGCACCCCGTGGTCGACGAGACCGCGCGGCTCGCGCACGAGTGGGCCTCGCGCGCCAAGGCCGCGATCGACGGCCTGCCCGAGGGCGAGGTCAAGGACGCGCTGATCGCGTTCGCCGACGCTCTGGTCGCCCGCGCGGCCTGACGTCCCGCTCCCGGCCGTCCGCACCCGGGCAACTGGCGCATCGTCCCCGCCCCATGTGCTTCGCATCTTCCTCGCACCGCTCCGTCCGGTCAGTGTGAACCAATCTGAGTTCCGACACCCCGGCGACGCGCCTCGCCGGGGTGTCGACACACTGGGGTGTCGCCGCCGAGATTGGTTCAAACTGTCCGGCCGTGAAGGAGGACCCAACGTTTTCGCCCCCGGCACCGTGTGACAGGGTAAGAACCGCACGAAGGGGACAACATGGGGGACTGGCAGGCGCTCGTCGAGCGACTGATGCGCGAACGCGGGCCACGGCTCACCGCGTACGCCGCGATGCTCGTGGGCCGCGACGGCGACGCCGAGGACCTGGTGCACGACGCGATCGTCAAGGTGTTCTCACGCGGGCGCTCGCTCAGCGACATCGATCACGCCGAGGCCTACGTCCGCAGGACGATGCCGACGCTCGCGATCGACAGGGCCCGCCACCGCACGGCCGGAGGCCGCGCGACGGTGCGTTCGTTCCAAAGGGACGATGCGCCGGCCGACCTGGACGCCGGGCTCGACGTCCGCCGCGCGCTGAGGACGTTGTCCCCCCGTGAGCAGGCGTGCGTGGCCATGCGCTACTACGACGATCTGACCGTTCCGCAGATCGCCGACGCCCTGCATCTCGCGCAGGGCTCGGTCAAGCGGTACCTGCATGACGCGACGGCCCGGCTGGCAACGCAGCTGGGCGTCGACGACCCGGGCCCTGAGTCCGAAGTGGTGGAGCTGACGACGGCAAGGAGGCGGCGATGAGCGACCTCGGAGACATGATCAAGGGCGCGGGAGATGCGCACGCCGCGGCGCTGGGCGCCCGCGGTGACGAGGCAGCGACGACGCGCATGGTGTCATCCATCCGGCGTCGCCGGGTGGTCCGGGCGAGCGCCACAGGGCTGGTCGCGGCAGCGGCCGTCGGCGCTGTCGGGATGACCGCGATGGCGGCGCTCGGGCCGGACACCTCGGGCCTCGCCCCGGCGGGGGACGGCGTCAATGCGTGGTGCGACCTGGACTCGTACCCGTTGCCGAACGTGGACGCGATTCCCGACGCCGGGTTCCAGGGGCGGCTGTATGCGGACTTCGCCTCGGATACCTACATGTACAGGACCGTCGACGGTGAGCTGCGCCAGCTCGAGCAGGACGACGACGGAGTGTGGCGAGACCCGGAGACGGGGAATGCCTTCGATGAGCTGCAGATGTACGAGGACGGTCCGTTCGCCGCCTGGGGCCTTGAGCGGGCCGTGTTCGACGTCACCGACAGCAACGGATTCACCTGGGTGGAGGACCCCGCGGACCTCTACTACGAGTGGACCACGACCGTCCCGGCCACTGCACCTGACGAGGTGAGCATCGGCCAGCTGACTGCAGCGCACGAGACGGTGATCTTCCACGGCGGGACCGGCATCTCCGAGAGCCTCGGCGGTGAGGGGGCGGTCATCGAGCAGCTCGTGACAAGGACGGATGGGTCTGAGGAGGTCGCCAGGGTCTTGATCGGCGAGATCCCGCAGGACGTGGAGGACCTGACCGACCTTGCGAGCGTGACCACGCGGGTTACCACCGCCGAGGGGGAGACCGCGGAGGTGGTGAGCACCTACGACGCCTCCCAGACCTACGAGGCGAAGTGCGGCGAGAACACGTCGGAGTGGCAGGACGAGATGGCGGCTCAGGACGCGGAGGCGTCCGCCTCTGCCGAGGCCGATCGCGAGCAGCTGTACCTCGACGGTCCCGAGGTCGAGGTCTTCGCGTGCGAGGAGCCTCTCGACCCGGAGCTGGAGGCCGAGCCGGTGTGGGAGGAGCGCCGCAGCGGCATCTACGACGACGAGGAGGAGGGCATGCAGATCGACTACGGCGACGGCGCTACCGTGCTCGCGCTCCCCAACTACGGCGAGACGTTCGACGATTACGAGCAGTACGACGGCTACACGAGCAAGGGGTGGGGCGGCGCGTACGGGTATGACCAGGAGACCGGTGAACCGACGACCGGCTACTTGGACTACCTGCTCGAGGTCTTCGTCGACCAGGACGGCGTGATCGTCGGCTACTCCGACCCGTCGTCGGACGACGACACGTTCAACGTGTGGGGCGGCTCGGGCACCACGCCGCAGCAGGTGCACGTCTTCGACTCGGCCGAGCGCATCGCATGCGGCGACGCGACCGACGAGGAGCTCGCCGCGGCGACCCCGGTGCTGCTCACCGGCTACGGCGCTAGCGTCGACACCATGGAATGGGCCTGGTACGAGGTGATCCAGGACTGACCTGGCTCAGGACCGATCGGCCCGAGAACCAGCCGGCGGGGGCACGGCTGACACGGCCCGGACGATGCGGCACCGTTGAGGTGACGGCCGCATCGTCCGGGCCGCGCGGCGTGAAGGCACGTGGCGCATCGTCCCGACCCCGTCCCGTCGCCCCGCCCCCGCCTGCGGCCGACACTTTGAACCAATCTGAGTTCCGCCACCCCGGTGACCCGCCGAGGTGGACTGCGACACGCTGGGGTGTCGAGGCCGAGATTGGTTCACACTGTCAGCGCGGGCGGGTGCGCTGCGGTGGCAGCAGGGCGAGCGCTACACCGGTTCGCCCGCCTCGACCTCGACCTCGCGCGGGTCGCGCCGAGATGAGCGCGAGGCTCGCACGCTGTCCACCGTCAGCACCACGAGCGCGATCCACACGAGCACGAACCCGACCCAGCGCCCGGCCGACATCTCCTCGCCGAACACCCACACGGCGAGCATGAACATGATGGTCGGCGCGATGTATTGGAGCAGGCCGACGACGTTCAGGGGGAGCCGTTGCGCGGCGCCCGAGAACAGCAGCAGCGCGCCCACGGTGAACACGCCCGTCGAGGCGAGCAGCAGATCATGCGAGAGCCCGAGCCCGGAGGACCCGCGCACACCGAACGTCGCCTCGCCGTGCGCCGACATCCACCACACGGCGGCCGCTGCGAACGGGGCGAGCACGAGCGTCTCGACCGTGAGCCCGGTGATCGGATCGACCGAGACGCGCTTCTTGATGAGCCCGTACAGCCCGAACGAGAACGCGAGCACGAGCGAGATCCACGGCAGGCCGCCGAGCTCGACCCCGATGACGACGACGGCCACGGTCGCGATGAGCACCGCCACGATCTGGAGCCGCCGCAGCCGCTCGCCGAGCACGAGCACCCCGAGCGCGACGAGCACGAGCGGGTTGATGTAGTACCCGAGCGACGCGTGCGCCACGCGGTCGGTCACGACCGAGAAGACGTAGGTGAGCCAGTTCGTCACGATCAGTGCGGCGGCGAGCGCGAGCGTCCCGAGCGTGCGCAGGTCGGTCAGCGCGGCGCGCAGGCGCCCCCACCCACGCACGGCGGTCACGAGCACGAGGCACACCGCGACCGACCACAGCACGCGCTGCGCGGTGATCTCGACGGCCGAGGCTGGCTCGAGCGCGTGCATGAGGATCGGGAACAGCCCCCACACGAGGTAGGCGCCGAGCCCGAGGCCGAGTCCCATGCGGTCGAGCGCGCCTGAACGCGAGGACGACGCCAGGCCGGGGGACGATGCGCGAGCCACGGACGATGCGGCGGTCACCGGCGACGACGAGGGTGGTGGGGCGGGTTCGGTCACCCGGCCAGTGTGAGCCAGGCGCACGGTGCCACGCCAGCCGCTGGTGGCGTCAGCCGCGCACGGCGAGCGCGCGCAGGAACCCCGCGTGGAAGCGGTCCTCCTCATTCGCGCCGTACGCCTCGGTCACGACCTCGAGCAGTGTCGAGAACGCCTCCTCGACCTCGCCCGAGGTGTGCAGTGAGATCGCGTCGAAGACCTTCTGGGACGGCGCTCCGGGGAAGCGGCGACGCACCTCGGCGATGATCTGCGCGGCCTCATCCGCCTCGCCGAGAGCGTGGAGCACCGACGAGTAGCGCAGCAGGCATCGGCGCAGTAGCTCTCCGACGGGCCCCGCCGCCAAAGCGTCCTGGTAGCGGAGTCGCGCGGTGGGCAGGTCGCCGTTCAACGCGTGCGCGCACGCGAGCTCGTAGAGCACCTCGGGGACGCCGGGATGCTGAGAGTCGAGCTCCTCGAGGGCGCGCAGCGTCGGGCCGAGATCGTCGAGGTCGCGGCCCGCGAGGAGGGCGTCGAGGCGCTCGTCGATCGGGGAGGTGCCGGGGCGTCGTCGGATGGGGCGGCGGCGGGGCAGAGCGTTCGTCACAGGCCGATGCGGTGGACGAACTGCTGGAGCATGTCCCCGACGCCCGCGAGGATGGAGGAGTCCTCGAGATTGAGGGTCGACAGCACGGGCGTGCCGGGAGCGACCAGGCCGTTGACGGAGCCCCAGTCGAGATCGTTCGAGGAGATGATGCCCGTGACGGTCGAGTAGTCGCCGGCCTGCTCCACGGTGAAGTCCTCGAGGGTGCCGGTGATGATCGTGTCGTCGGGAAGGGTGATGTCGACGGACTCGACGGCGGGGATCCTGTCGAAGTCGAGGCGGTTCACCTGGAAGTCCGACGTGACGTAGAGGGTGTCCTCCTCCGAGATGGTGGCCACGGGGGAGCCCTGCCACGCGTAGCTTCCGGCGTTCACCGCGATGTCCGTGACGATCCCGTCGACGGACGCGACGATGGTCAGGTCGCCCTCGGCGCTCACCAGGCCGTCCTCGACATCCACGAGGCCCTCGGCGACGTCGCGCTCGAGGGTGGTCGACGAGATCTGCATCAACGGGTCGCCGACGCTGACCTCGTCGCCCTGCGCGACGTACGTTGTGGTGACGATGCCCGCATAGTCGGTGCCGACGGGGTGCTCCACCGCCTGGATGGAGCCGGTGACCGAGTCGAGGCGATGCTCGCGCTGGTTGAAGACGACGGTCGAGAGTGCTCCGATGAGCAGCACGACCGCGAGCCCGAGCGCAAAACGCACCTGGTTGGTCAGAAGCATGGGGGAGGTCCTTCAGGAGGTCGGGGCCGAGGGGTCCGGCGACGATGCGGAGGAGGTGGGGGTGGGGACAGGCGCGCCCGGAGGCGTCAGCGACGGGGCCCGCGGTCGCCTGTCGGCCCCGGACGGCGACCATCGTCGGGCGGATAGGGCCCGGGCCGGTTCTGAGTCCAGGCCTGCGGCGGACCTTGGCGCTGCCCTGCCTGCCGATATCCGTATCCGTCCCACCCCTGGCTCGCTCCGGGCCAGGCGGGTGACTGCGGCGACGGCGCCCAACCCTGGCCGTAGCCCACTGCCTCGGGATAGGGGTAGGCAGGTGCGGGCGCTCCCGCGTACGGCTGCGCGCCGTAGGGCTGTCCGGTGTACGGGTCGTAGCCCGCGGGTGCTCCGTACGGCGGATAGGCCGGGTTGGCGGCGGGCTGACCGCCGTACTGGGGGGTGTACGGCCGGACGCCGGGACGCTGATCGGTCTCGGGAGAGTATCCGGGGTAGGCCTCGTAGCCGGCCTGCGGGTCGTACCCGCCGGGTCCGTAGGCGGGGTACGGCGCGTACCCGGGGTGGGCCCACCCGCCCTGCGCGGGGCCGTAGCCGTCAGCCTCGGGAGCGTAGGCGCCCAGACCGTACGGCGGCTGCCCGTAGGCGCCCTGATCGTATGCACCCTGCCCGTACGCGGCCTGCTCGTAGCCCTGCTGAGGGGACGGCTGCCCGTAGGCGGCGCGCTCGTGCGCCGGCGGAACGGCGGGCGGGAAGTGTCCGGGGAGCGGATAGTCGCCGGCCTGGTAGGCCTGTCCCCACGGTGCGGAGGGGGAAGGTGCGGAAGGCGCGTGGCCCTGGGCCGCCGGGGCGAGGGGCGGCTGTGCGGGGCTGTCGTGCTCGGCCGGGCCGGCCTGCTGCGGCTGGGACGGGAGCGATGCCGGCGTGCCGTCCTCCTCGTGGGAAGCGGTCGCATTATCGCTGGTGCCAGGGGCGATGCCGGCGGTGGCGCCCGCGGACGCATCGTCCGGGGCGTGGCTCGCGGGTGCGAGGCCGGGCCCTCCCTGCGGCGGGGTCGCATCGGAGGCCGCCGGGGCGTCGCCGGCCTCGACGTCCACGCCTGCGCCATCGACCGCGGCGGTTGCGGTGTCGGAGTCGAGTGTGGCGTCGGAGTCGAGCTGGGCCTCGGGGTCGGCGAGGCCGACCGAGCCGGCGTGGTCCTCCGGCGCCTCCCGGTCGGGCACGGCGACGAGCGGCGGGTGGGCCGTGTCGGCGGCGGCCGCTCGGGTCTCGTTCGCCGCGCGGGCGGCCATGCTGGCGGCGCGCGCGGCGGCCGCGGTCGCCGTCTGCGCCGCCCACGCCGGCCCTGCCCAACCCGGCCCGGAGGGATCCTGGAACACGACGCTCGCCGGTGGGACCGCATCGTCCTGGTGACTCTGCGCGTAGAACGCCTGCGTCGCGAGACGCGCGCCCACGCCGACGGGCATCGCACCCGGGGCGATCTCGCCGTGCTCCTCGAGCAGCGCGGCGATCTCGAGGTCGAGCTCGTCGACGTGCGCGGGCGCTTCCGCGGGTGTGGACCTCGTGGCTCCGGCGCGCACGCGCGGCTTGAGGTTGAGGCCCGCGGTCACGATGAACACGCCCAGGATCGCCGTGTTGACGAGGTTCCAGACGGTGGCGAGAGTGAGGATGCCGTTGCCCATGTCGCGCCAGATCGCGACGAACGATGCGATGAGCAGGAACGCGAAGAACAGCATCTGCGGCACCATGTAGTTGAAGGCGGAGCTCTGCTTCACGGAGCCCGTCGCCTGCCAGCCGACGTCCTTGCCCCGCAGCACGTTGAACAGCGCCTTCGTGTACACGGGGAACGAGACGGTGGCGAGCGTCAGCGTCTGCCATTTGTACGTGCCGAGCGCGTACCAGGCGAGGATGATCTGCATGACGTAGAAGCCCGCGTAGAACAGCGCCCATTCGAGCACGGTGATTGACAGCGACACGGGCCTCAGGTCGAAGAAGATCTCGAGCGGCGGCACGAGCAGCAGCGGCAGGGGCGCGATGCCGGTGAGGTAGAACGATGCGGTCGTCAGGTACTGCAGTCGCTGATCGAGCGTGAGGTTCGACTTCTTGCGGCTCAGCAGCGGATGGGTGAAGAGGATCTCGAAGCCTCCGGTGGCCCAGCGCAGCTGCTGCTTGGAGAACGCCTCGACGGAGTCCGGGGCGTCGCCGATCGCGAGGACCTCGGGGATGAAGATCGTGCGCCAGCCGCGTTCGTGCAGCATGAGCGACGTCCACACGTCCTCGGACTTCGAGTCCGTGTAGATGCCGCCGATGTCCAGCACGGCCTCGCGCCTGAACATCACGTTCGTGCCCACGCAGAACGCGGCGTTGAACTTGTTCTTGCCCGGCTGCACGAAGCGGTAGAACACCGTCTGCATGTACGCGGCGCCCTTCGAGATGACGCTGTCGTTCTCGTTGCCGTACGCCTGCGGTGTCTGGACGAAGGCGACCTTGCGGTCCACGAAGAACGGCAGGGTCTGCTCGATGAACTCGGGGCGCGGCACGAAGTCCGCGTCGAAGATCGCGAAGAACTCGCCCTTGGCGAGCGTCAGGGCGTGGTTGACGTTGCCCGCCTTCGCGCCGTTGGAGCTGAGGCGGCGCACGTACCGCACGCCGATCTCGGCGGCGAGCTCCTTGACCGCGTCGCTGCGGCCGTCGTCCAGGATCCACGTGCGATGCTGCCCTCGCATCGCCTGTGCGGCGCGAGCGGTGCGCTCGATCACGTCGAGCGGCTCGCCGTACACCGTGATGAGGATGTCGACCGTGACCGGGCGTCCGGCCATGAGGATCGGCCACCGCGTGGGGTCGCCGTGGTGGTGGGCGTACAGCGCGCTGCGCGCATGGTGCACGGCGTAGGTGCGGGGGTTCTGCCCGCCCGCGAGGATCGTCCAGCTCGTCATGAGCGCGTGCAGCACGAGCACGAGCTCGGCGGACACGACCATGACGTACGGCACCAGATCTCCGCGGTTCGCGGGATTGAGGAGGAACCCCGTGTACGCGAGGACGCCGAGCGTCGCGATCATCACGAGCGTGATGAGGACAGGGGACTGCTCCGAGCCCATGAAATGGTGCTGCTCAGGGCGCCCAGGGTGGGCAGACTGCATCGTGCTCATCGGTGACTCCGGGGGAAGGGCGTCGGATGGGGGGACCCGCTCGGGGAGAGCGGAGGCGGCGCTGCCTTCGGGGCGACACCGGCTGAGCCGAGCTGCCGAGCGCGACCGGGGGTGCCATCCTCCCGGTGAAGCGCTCGCCGATGTGACCTCGGTCACACTATGCAGGTCGAGTCATCTGGTGTCGTGCAAGTGTGAAAAATAGCACACCGAGTGCCGCCAAGCACGTGTCTGCGCGGGATCATGCCTGGTCTCTGCTAGGAGGGCTCAAGCGGCTGGACCTGGGCGCGGCGCTGACCGCGGCGCTGACCGCGGCGCGGACCGCGGCGTGGACCGCGGCTCAGCCCGCGTCGGCGATGAACGTGAGCATGTACGCGCGCGACATCGCGTCGTCGATCGCGCTCTCGGGGAGCGTGAGAGCGATGTCCCACGCGGTCGCCTGCTCGGTCGAGTCGGCGAGGGCCGCGTACATCGTGATGAGGTCGGTGAACTGGGGGGCCGTGCCCGACGGCATGGCCTCGGCGATCGACGCGAGGATCTTGGTGTGATCCGCGTCGTCGTCGGTCGAGAGGAGCGCGAGCTGCGTGGGGTTCAGCGGCAGCAGCTGGATGCCGAGCATCGCGGCCGGGTCGGTCGAGAACCACGTGGCCCAGTCGCGCTTGCCGCCCCACTCGATGCCGACCACCTGATGCAGGTACTCGGGCGCGAACGAGGTGTCGGGGCGCAGGTACAGCGACAGCGCGGAGTGGGCCTCGGCCGACAGCATCCACACGGCCCGGTCGTATGCCGCGTCGTCGCCTCGCAGCTGCGACCAGGCGGCGACGGCGGTCCACGCGTTGACGGCCTCGGAGCTCGACTCCTGGTTGTTGCCGTCGGCGAACTCCGCGGTGCCGGACGCCCACGAGTGCCCCGCGTACGGATCGAAGACGCGGGTCGTCGGAACCTCGTCGGAGCCCTCGGACGCGATGTCCGCCACGAGTGCGTCGATCACGGGGGCCACGTCGGCGAGCTGGACGACGCCCTCCTCGACGGCGATGGTCGCGGCGTAGATCAGGTACCCGTAGTGGAAGTGGTGGTCGTTGAACTCCTCCGACCCGTACGCGGTGTCGTAGCCGACGACGCCGCTCCAGTTCGGGTCGTAGACGAAGCAGCGTGACGTCGCGGTCTCGCAGCGCGAGGCGTCGGTCCACTCGCCCAGCGCGGTCGCGAGCCTGTCGCCGATGAGCGTCGCCGAGTCCTCGTCCCCGAGATCGTTCGCGAGCGCGAGCAGCTGCGCGTCGCGGTACAGCTCCTTGGCGCCGAAGTACGTGTCGGACGGGTAGTCGCTCGCGCTCGTCGCATCGTCCGCGATGGCGGACAGGACCGACTCCTTCTGGACGGCGTCGAGGCTGCCCGTGTCGAGCGTGAGGGTGGGCTCGATCGTGTCCACCGTCCACGACAGGGTCGTGCCCTGGCAGGCGGTGGTGGGGCCGTCGATCGTGAGGAACGACCCGGCGGCGCACTCGCCCGCGTCGTCGTCGGCGATGCTCGCGGTCGCGTCGACGGTCGCGGGGGGCACGAGCACGGTCGAGCCCCCGTTGAGGGTCGCGTACTCGAGGCTCGTGTCGCCCTCGGAGCCGGTCGTCGTCACGGAGGTCAGCGGTGAGCCCATCGCCTCGATGTACGAGGAGGCGTCAGCGTCGGAGGGGATCGGGAAGGCCATGAGCCAGCCGCCCTCTGCGAGCGTCACCTTCCGCTCGCTCACGGTCGCGCTCGACGTCTTCACGGCGTAGGTGGTGCCTTCGATGTCGACCGTCCCTGTCGCGCCGGACCAGGTCGGCTCCTCGGAGAGCTTGAGCGTCACCTCCGAGTCCGCGACGACGCCGATCGCCGGCCACCCCTCGGCGATCGTCGCGGTCGCGAGCGGCCCGTCCTCGCCGGGGAACTCGAGCGACGTGTAGACGGGGTCGTTGACGCTCACCTGGGGTCGCGAGGTCGACTGTGGAACCGACACGGTGAGGACCGTCCCGGTCTGCGCCGCGATCAGGGCGTCGGACGCGGCCACGGTCGGCAGCGCGACGCCGATGGACCGCCTGCCCACCTCCACCGTGACGGGCGACGGGAACGCGCGCGCGGGCAGCGTGGCGTACGCGAGAGAGGAGTACCAGCGGTTCGTCGGCGCGAGCACGCCGTCCGCGACGCCGTTCGTCGCGGGCGCGTCCCCGACCGCCTCGACGGGGAGGGTCTCGGTGAGAGCCGAGGCCGCATCGTCCACCGTCCCGAGGTCCTCCGTCGAGGTCGTCCCCGACGAGGACGTCGTCCCGCCGTCGGCCGAGTCAGAGTGCGTGCACCCCGCGAGCACGAGCAGGCTCGCCGCGGCGCACATCGCGGTCACGAGGCGGGGCGCGCGTCCGGGGGTCACATCACGATCCTAGGTGCGCGTCCGACGATTCAGATGTGCATCCCGCATTCCATCTTGTCGGTGCCTGCCCAGCGTCCCGCGCGCCGGTCCTCGCCCGCCTCGACCCGCCTCGTGCACGGCGCGCAGCCGATGCTCGGGTAGCCCTGGTCGACGAGCGGATTGCGCGGCAGGTCATGCTCGACCTGGTAGCGCTCGAACGTGTCGTCGTCCCAGGCGGCGAGCGGGTTGACCTTGACCATGCCGCGCGTCGCGTCCCAGTCCACGACGGGCAGGGTCGCGCGGGTCTCGGCGTCGATGCGCCGCGCGCCCGTCGCCCACGCGCGGTAGCCCGCGAGGGTGACGCGCAGCGGCTCGACCTTGCGGCGGGCGCAGCACAGGTTGGGGTCGCGGTCGTGCAGTCGCGGCCCGGCCTCGGCGTCCTGCTCCGCGACGGTCTGCCGCGGGGTCGCGTTGACCACGGTGATCGGCAGTCGGCGCGCGGCCTCGTCCCTCGTCGCGAGCGTCTCGGGGAAGTGGTAGCCGGTGTCGAGGAAGACGATGTCGATGCCGGGCAGCCGTGTGCCGAACAGGTGGGCGAGCACGGTGTTCTGCATGGACGATGCGACGGCCAGGTCTCGCCCGAAGGTCGCCACCGCCCAGTCGGCGATGTGGCCCGCGGACGCGGTCTCGAGCCTCGCGTTCACCTCGGCGCACGTCTCGGCGTTCCACTCGCTCGGGTTGAGCAGGGTGAGCGAGGCGGCGGCGGGCAGGATCGATGTCATCGGATCAGCTCCTCGTCCACCCTGAACGCCCAGTCGGCGAACGCCTCGTCCTGCTCCCGGGTCTCGAGGTAGTGGCGGGTGACGCGGTCCACGTAGGCGGGCATGCCGTCGGCGGTGACCTTGTGGCCGCGGATCTTGCGGCCGAACTCGTCGTCCTCGCCCCTGCCCAGGCGTCCGCCGAGGTGGACCTGGAAGCCGGGCACCTGCTCGCCCGATGCCTCGTCCAGGACCAGCTGGCCCTTGAAGCCGATGTCGGCCACCTGGATGCGGGCGCACGAGTTCGGGCAGCCGTTGACGTGCACCGAGATAGGGGAGTCGAGGTCGGGGAACCGCTCGTCGAGGATCTTCACGACCTCACGCGCGGTGGCCTTGGTCTCGACGATCGCGAGCTTGCAGTACTCGATGCCCGTGCAGGCCATGACGTTGCGGTGGAACTCGCCGGGCTCGGCCTCGAGCTCGAGCTCGCGCAGGCCGTTGACGACGTCGTTGACCTTGTCCGTCGGCACGTCGAGGACGAGCAGCTTCTGGAGGGGGGTCAGGCGGATGCGGTCGGAGCCCGCAGCCTCGGCGAGCTCCGCGATGCGCTCGAGCTTGGCGCCCGAGATGCGGCCAGCGATCGGCGCGGCGCCGATGTACCAGCGGCCGTCCTTCTGCTCGTGGATGCCGACGTGGTCGCCGCGGTCGCCCGGCTTGGAGACCGCGGGCGCGGGGCCGTCGGGCAGCTCCCAGCCGAGGTAGTCGTCCTGGAGGACCTGGCGGAACTTCTCCGCGCCCCAGGCCTTGACGAGGAACTTGAGGCGCGCGCGGGTGCGCAGGCGGCGGTAGCCGTGGTCGCGGAAGATGCCGATGACGCCGGCCCACACCTCGGGAACCTTGGCGGGCTCCACGAAGGCGCCGAGGCGCTGGCCCAGGTGCGGGTTGATGGACAGGCCGCCGCCGACCCACAGGTCGTAGCCGAGCCCGAGCTCGGGGTGCTCGACCGCGACGAACGCGATGTCCTGCACCTCGTGGACGATGTCGGGGATGCGGGTGCCGGAGATCGCGGTCTTGAACTTGCGGGGCAGGTTGGAGAACTCGGGGCTGCCGATGCCGCGCTCGATGATCGCCTGGATCTGCGGCGTGGGGTCGAGCAGCTCGTCCTTCGCGACGCCCGCGACGGGGGAGCCGAGGATGACGCGCGGGCTGTCGCCGCACGCCTCGGTCGTGAACAGGCCGACCGCCTCGATGCGTCGGAAGATCTCCGGCACGTCCTCGATGCGGATCCAGTGCAGCTGGATGTTCTGGCGGTCGGAGATGTCGGCGGAGTCGCGGCCGAACTCCTGCGAGATGCGGGCGATCTCGCGGGCCTGCGCGACGGTGAGCTGGCCGCCGTCGGAGCGGACGCGGAGCATGAAGTACTCGTCGTCGAGCTGGTGCGGCTCGAGGATCGCGGTCTTGCCGCCGTCGATCCCGGGGCGGCGCTGCGTGTACAGGCCCCACCAGCGGAAGCGGCCGCGCAGGTCGCTCGGCGGGATCGACCAGAAGCCCCATCGCGCGTACATCGTCTCGATGCGGTGTCGCACCTCGAGCGGGTCGGAGGTCGCCTTGAACTCCTCGTTGGGGTTGAGCGGCGTGCGGTCGCCGGCGGCCCACTGGCCGTCCTTGGAGGCGGTGTTCTTGCGCGCGGCGGCCTCGCGGGTGCGGATGAGGCGTGCCTCCTCGCGCTGACGCTGGCGTGCCTCGGCCTCGCGCGCGGCGGGGTCGAGGGTTGCGGGCGCGGCCGACGTGGGCGCGACGACACCCGCGTCGGGCGACGCGGTCGTGGAGGGGGTGGTGTCCGGGTTCACCGTGGCTCCTGGGTGGTGATGGGAGCTCGGCCTGCGCGGGCGTACGAGGAGTGCGCCCGGTTCAGCCGAGCGCCCTGGGTACGGGTGGGTATCCGAGGGCGACTCAGGCCGAGGGACACATGACGCAGCACATCGAGCGCATGGAGCGCATCGCCTGTGCCGAGTTCGTCATGGTGAGAGTGTGACACATCAACTACGCACTGGCTAGGCCGATACCAGGGGCGATGCCTGCGGGGGTATCGCTACCAGGCGCATCGTCTGGCGCGCGTGACCAAGTCGACGTACCAAGGTGGCCAATTCGATGCGCCGGGGTGAGCGGCTCGATGCGCCGGGTTGGGCGGGTCGATGCGCCGAGGCGTCGGCCTACCTGCGCTCGCGCGACGTTCCGCATCCGCCTTCGCCTGAGGTTGCCGCGCAGGCCAGCCTTTGCCCAGACGTCCGCGTCCCTGCGGTTCATGCTGCGAGGTCGAGGGCTGCTCGGCCGCCGAGGCGGGGTGTCTGGGTGGGGTCGATGTGTCGGGGTGGCACGATCCATACCCGGTGACCCTGTACCTGGATGTCCCAGCCGTCGCGGTGCAGGTCGTGGTGACATGACGTGCACAGGAGAACGCCGTTGTCGACGTTGGTCGGGCCGGAGTCTCGGTCCCACCAGCGGATGTGGTGGGTCTCGCACCAGTCGGGCGGGGCGTGGCATTTCGCGCAGCCGCCGTCGCGTTCTGCCAGGTACAGGGCCTGGGCCCGCGTGAAGAGCCGTCGTTTGCGCCCCCAGTCGAGGACCTCGCCCTTGCTGCCGAGCACGGCGGGGATGATCTCGGCGTCGGCGGCCAGCTGCCGTGCGGTGGTTACGGATACGGGGGTGTCGAGGCCGTCGACCTCCGCGACACCCTCGCCGGCCTGCAAGTCGGCGAGGGTCATGCGCACCACGACGGTGGTCTTCACGCCCGCGTGCCCCGCCTCGCAGCCTGCGCCGTGGCGTGCCAGAGCGACGAGCGCGTCGGCACGCATCTGCGCCGCGCTGCGACGATCCTCACCGCTCTTGCCTTGGCGATCGCTGTCGCCCCGCTGGTCGTGGAAGCCTGCGCGCACGTAGGCGTCCATGAATGCCTTGATGGGTGCGGCCGACGCGGCATCGAGTACGGCGGTCAGCCTCCACGATCCGTCGGGCTTGGCCGTCAGCGTCGCGGAGCGCTGCTGACGGTGTCGGTCTTCACGCTTCTTGAGCTCATCGGGGTTCACGCGCGCCTCGGCGGCCGCGATCATCCGCCTCACCTGCGCCAATGGCAACCCCATGGCCTTCGCCACCGCGTCACGCTCGAAGACCGCCAGCGCCTCGCCCGAGAGGACGTCGGCGACCCGCAGCAGCGCCTGGCCGATCACATCACCGGCCTCGACGGACAGCTCCATCCGACGCAAAGCCTCAGCAAGGACCGGGAACACCGGCCCCTGAGGTGCACCGTCGCCCGCCTCGGCCTCGCCATCAGCGCCAAGGTCGAACAGGTCCTCGCCCAGCTCCTCGGCCAGCGCCTGCGCCCGAGCGGCCGCCTCCTCGGCGCGCCGAGCCTTCTCCGCATCGTCCAGCACCTTGCCCACCCGAGCCTGACGGCCCGCCTCGGCCGTCGACCCGCCTGATATCGACGCGACGAACCCCTCCGCGGTGCGGAACCCCTGCCCGCGAGCCAGCCCGACGCCCTCGTCGTCATCCGAGCGGCGGAACGTCTCCGCGACCATCCGCGCGGACTCGACGTCGAGCTCTCGCCGCACCGCGAACAGCTCCTTCTGTCGCTCCAGCAGCAGCCGCTGCGGCCACGCCTGCGCGCCGTCGACGAGCGCACGCAAGGCAGCCAACCCCGCTCGCACCTGGGCGAACGCCGCGCCCATCTCGTCGTCTGAAGTCATGAGTACAGTCAAGCACCGGGGTCTGACAAAACGGACAAACAGGATGTGCGGGCGTTCGCGGCCGACCTGGAATGCGGCGCGACGGAGCCGGGCCTGGCGGGGCGACTTCGCGCCCCTGGATGCCACATGTGGGAGAGTGGGAGGTACACGGAGCCAAGGGGGCCATGAGGATGTTCGCACTGAAGTCGCTGGCTGAGCGGTGGCCAGAACTCACCAAGGAGTTCGACCTGGAGCGCAACGCGCCTCTCACGCCCGACAAGCTGCGCGCGAGGTCGTTCAAGAATGTCTGGTGGACGTCTCCCCTCTGCGGACACTCCTGGAGGGACTCGCCTCATGGGCGGACGCTGCGCACGCCGCGCGACTGCCCGTTCTGCGACGCGGGCGGCGGCTTCGTGGCACGTGAGATCGCAGCCGAGGCGAACCTGAGGAACACCGCGCTGCGCGGTGGCCCCATCGTCCCCTGACGCGGACCTGATCACTCGCCGACGCCAAGGGCCACGTGCGCGCATCTGGGGGTCGTCCAAATGGAGCGCCGAGATGTCCTTGGCGGAGGGGGTATTGATGTCTGTCCGCAAGATGGCCGTGACCACGGTCGTCGCGGCGCTGGCGGTTGCCTTGCTTGCCGGGTGCACCGGCGCGTCCGAGTTGCGGGTGCCCGAGGTGGCGGAGGTCGAGTCGCTTGTCGAGCACGCATACGATTCGCGCGGTGACGAGACAGCGCTGTGCGATCTCGCGTCGTCGCAAGGCAACTGCGAGATCCTCCTCCAAGACGCGGGAACGGCGCCCACCGCCCAGCCCGAGATCGTCTGTACGCAGCCGTACGAAGGCCACGACAGCTACAAGGCGGGCCTCCTGGTGAGAACCGTCACCGCCGACGGCTCAGGAGACGCCATCACCCACGACACGATCGCGATCGACACCCCCGAGGGCGCGAAGCTCATGAACGTCGTCTACTGGAGGCCATCCACGGTCTCCGCCGGAGACGCGACGGACGACGCGATCGACTTCACCTGTTGACCGCGGCGGCCGAGGCCCCGGCGGCCGCACGTCTTGCACACGTTTCGTCCTGCACCCCGCGTGTCGCGTGCTTCGCAGCCTCCGACACGCCGTCCGCCGAGCCAACTGTGTGCAGGACGTGCGGCGGGGCGAGGGGTGCGGAGGTGCGTGGGGTGTGGCGGGGCGCGCGCGGGGGTCAGTCGGTGAGCGTCCTCGCGACCTCGCGCGCGTGGAACTCGAGCACCTGGTCCACGGTGGCGGGGTCGCGGGTCTCCAGCGCGATCTCGCGCGTGCCGAGCTTCACGCCGCCGACGACCCAGTTGTGGGAGCCGGTCATCGAGATGCGCGTGCCGTTCGAGCGGAAGAACACGATCGCCTTCGCGTGGAGGTAGCGCGGGTCGGCGTACTGCGTGCGGTAGCCGGTCCACATCATCGACGACGCGATGAGCGCGCGGTTCGCGGGCGCGGCGTTGCGCGGCGGGTTGAACCACAGCTCGTGGTCGCGCTCGCGGATGACCTTCCCGAGCTCGCCCGTGGGGCAGTACTGCGACATCAGGAGGATCCGGTCGGCCTTGCGCGCGTGGTGCAGCGCGCGCCGGTAGATGATCGAGTCGCCGGGGATGCCGCCGTCGACGAGCACGCGGTCGGTGCCGTACCTCAGCTCGAGCGACCGATGGCCGCGCTCGTGCAGGTTCATGCGCTGGATCCGGCCGTAGACGCCCTCGATGTCGTCGGCGAGCCGCGCGTCGTCGATGCGCAGCATGAAGTCGGCGTTCTCGACTCCCTTGCGGTCCAGGTTGACCCCGCCGAACGCGTAGACGACGTCGTCGACGACGCAGAACTTGGTGTGCGTGCGGCCGCGCCAGGGGAGGCCCTGCTCGCGTCCGAGCCACGAGAACGCGACCCCCTCGCGTGCGAGCTTCGAGGCGAGCCGGTTGGAGGTGCGCCATGCGGTGGTGCGGTAGCCGGTGGGGAGGAACGTTCCCGCCAGGTCGGCATACGTGAACGTGTCGGCCGCGACGCCGACCTTGACCCCGCGGCGCGCTGCCCAGACGAGCGCGTCGATGAGCGTGTCGGTGCGGTGGTCGTCCGCGATGGTCAGCGTGGTGATGAGCACGCGGTGCTTGGCGGCGTGGATGCGGTGCGTCGCGTCCGCGATGTACTCGTGCGGCGTGAGCAGCTTGGGACGCGCGAGGGCGCCGCGGCGGCCGTCCGGGGAGGCGCCGCGTGCGTGGGTCGGTGCACTGGCCACGTCTCTACGCTCTCACGCTGCTCGCCTTGTTCACCACAAGGCGAGATGACCTTCACTCAAGGTTTACCACCTATGGTGGACGGAGCGGCATCGTCCCCGCCCAGACGCCGCGTCAACGGTGAAGGTGGACCTCCATGGAGGAAGCGCGCCCCGATTCGGGTGCCTACGACGTCGAAGCGATGCTCCGCGGGCTGGACCGCATCCTCGCGGATCAGGACGGTCCCTCGGCGGTCCCGTACCTGGACGATGCGCTGGCCGGGGCCCGCGCGGCGGGGGACGGGGGCGCTGTCCTCACGGTGCTCAACGAGATGATGGGGCTGCACCGCTCGCTCGGCGCGCATGATCGGTCGCGGCAGGCGGCCGACGACGCGCTCGCGCTCGTCGACCGGCTCGGCCTGAAGGGCTCCGAGGCCCACGCCACGACGCTCATCAACGTCGCGACCGCGCGTCGCGCGGCGGGGGACCTGGACGATGCTCGGGTCGCCTACGCCGAGGCGCTCACGGTCGCCGAGCGGACGATGCCCGCGGGGGACCGCCGCCTCGCCGCCCTCCACAACAACCTGTCGATGCTGCACAGCGAGGCCGGCGACGCCCAGGGGGCGTACGACGAGCTGACCGCCGCCCTGAGCATCGTCGAGGGCGCCTCGACCGACCCAGGCCGCGACCTCGACGTCGCCGGTACGCTCACCAACCTCTCGCTCGTGTGCCATGACCTGGGCCGCGGCGAGGAGGCCGAGGCGCTCGCTCGGCGCTCGCTCGCGATCTTCCGTGCGGGAGGGCATGACGCGAACCCGCACCTCGCGGCCGCGCTCGCGGGCCTTGCCGAGGTGTGCTTCCGCTCGGGGCGCGCGGCCGACGCCGCAGACCTCTACCGCGAAGCGCTCGTGATCGTCGACGCCAACTACGGCCCGCAGAGCGACCAGCACGCGGTCACCGCGGAGAACCTCGCGCAGGCGGAGGAGGTCGCGGCCGCGTCCCCCGGCCCGAGGCTGCTCGGCGACGCGGGCGCCGAGTCCGTTCCCGCATCGTCCGTTCCCGCATCGTCCACACCCGACGAGCCCGAGCCTGGTCCGCCCGCGCTGACCGTGCCGCGCATGACGGGTCTCGCGCTGTCGCGCGCGTTCTGGGAGGAGCACGGCCGGCCGATGCTCGAGCGCTACCCCGAGCACCGCGGGCGCATCGCGGCGGGTCTCGTGGGTCACGGCTCCGAGTGCTACGGCTTCGACGACGACCTGTCGCGCGACCACGACTTCGGCCCCGGCTTCTGCCTGTGGCTCACCGAGGCAGACCATGCGGAGATCGGGTCCCGACTGCAGGCCGACTACGAGGCGCTGCCTTCGACGTTCCTTGGCTTCGGGCCGCGCGTCGAGACGACGCGCGCGCAGGGCGAGGGGCGGCGCGTGGGCGTGTTCGAGATCGCCGACTTCTTCCAGGGGATCACCGGGCTGCCGTCCGCGCCGCCCGCCGATCAGCCGCACCTGTGGGTCACGCTCGAGGAGGCGACGCTCGCCGCCGCGACCAACGGTGAGGTCTTCGCCGACCCGTACGGAGCCTTCAGCTCCGTCCGCGGCGCCTTCACGCGGATGCCGGACGATGCGCGCCTGGCCAGGATCGGTCAGCGCCTGGGGATGATGGCGCAGGCTGGGCAGTACAACGTGCCGCGCATGCTCGCGCGCGGCGACGGCGAGGCCGCGTGGCTGTCGGTCGCGGAGTTCGTCAAGGCCGCGGCGTCGCTCGTGTTCCTGCTCAATCGGCCCACCGCTGTCGGGTACCTGCCGTACTACAAGTGGCAGGGCGCGGCTATGCGCGCGCTTGCGGCCCGGCCCGTCTCGCGGCTCCCTCGAGTGCATGCGCGGCTGACCGACGCGCAGCGGCTTGCCTCCGCGGCGTGCTTCGGGGGCGCCGGCTTCGGCGAGGGCGGCGCCGGCGCCGGGCCCGCGCGCGAGGCGCTCGCCGAGGCGATCGAGGACGTGTGCGCGCAGGTCGTGACCGAGCTGCGGATGCAGCGGCTGAGCGTCGCGGACTCGACGTTCCTCGAGGCGCATCGGGACCAGGTTCGCGCCCGCATCGGAGACCCGTGGCTGAGGGCGCTGTGATGTTGATGGGCGCTGTGATGTTGATGGGCGCTGTGACGTTGACGAACGCTGTGATGAGGAAGGCCGACGTATGACCGAGACGATGGAGGAGCGCGCCGCCCGGCTCGAGCGCGCGCGGCAGATCGTCGCCCACGAGTGGAACCAGTTCCAGCTCGTGCGAGGCGAGGACGGGCGCGCGTCGTGCCAGGACAACCCGGCCGAGTTCGAGGTGCAGCGGCTCGGGCAGTTCATGACGTGGCCCATGGCGCTGCTGGACTCGTACGCGGCGGATCTCGACGCCGCCGACGCCGCCGGCCGCAACCTGCTCACCGAGAAGTACGCGCGCATGATGGAGCCCACCGAGCCCGAGCGGTACGCCGCCGAGCTGGCGCCGCACCTGCCGGCCTTGTCTCCCGAGCGCGTCGCCGCGCAGGAGGAGATCGTCCGCGTCCAGGTCGCGTGGGCCCGGGACTTCCACGAGCGCTACCCGGCGCTCGGCGCAGCGATGCGCGTCCTCACCACCGCTGAGGACACCCTCGAGGCGACGTCGTTCGAGACGTATCTGCGTGGCGAGCTCGGCACCTACTCCGATGCGACGCTCGCGCGGTACCGCGAACTGATCGACGACCTCGTCGAGTCCGACCAGAACCTCACGTGGCGCACCCTCGCGTACACGTCGATCCTGGCCGGGTACGAGGACCTCGACGCGGCCGAGGCGGCGTCCGCGTCGTGACCGCGGCGCCGTCCCGAATCCGTGGCGCGCGGGACCTTTCAACTCCCGGTGACCACCGCATCGTCCCTATCCCCCCAGGGGGATACGGCCTCTCAACGAGGCATTTTGAGCACGCGGACGTGCCTATACTCTGGACTCATTGCGCCGGTGTGAGGCCCCGGCGCGGACCTTCCCCGAACGAATCGAGCACATCGTGACCGCCAACCGCCCGCTGCGCGTGGCCATCATCGGCGCCGGCCCCGCCGGCACCTACGCCGCCGACATCCTCAGCAAGACCGACCTCAACGTGTCGATCGACATCCTGGAGCGGCTGCCCGCGCCGTTCGGCCTGGTCCGCTACGGGGTCGCACCCGACCACCCGCGCATCAAGCAGATCATCGTCGCGCTCGCGAACGTGCTCGGCCGCGGCGACATCCGGTTCCTCGGCAACGTGAACATCGGCACCGACCTCACGCTCCAGGACCTGCGCGAGCACTACGACGCCGTGATCTTCGCGACCGGCTCGTTCAAGGACGCCGATCTCGACATCCCGGGCATCGACCTGGACGGCTCGTACGGCGCCGCCGACTTCGTGTCGTGGTTCGACGGCCACCCCGATGTGCCCCGCACCTGGCCGCTCGAGGCCAAGGAGGTCGCGGTGCTCGGCGTCGGCAACGTCGCGCTCGACGTCGCGCGCATCCTCGCGAAGCACCCCGCGGACCTCATGTCCACCGAGATCCCCGCGAACGTTGAGGAGGGGCTCAAGGCCTCGCCGTGCACCGACGTCCACGTCTTCGGCCGCCGAGGCCCCGCCCAGGTGAAGTTCACGCCGCTCGAGCTGCGTGAGCTCGGCCAGGTGCCCGACGTCGACGTGGTCGTGTACCCCGAGGACTACGACTTCGACGACGCGTCGATCGAGGCCGCCGAGACCAACAAGCAGACCAAGCAGGTCGTCAAGACGCTGACCGACTGGACCCTCAGGGAGCCCGGCACCGCGTCGCACCGCATCCACCTTCACCTGCTGCAGCAGCCCGTCGAGATCCTCGGCGAGGACGGCAAGGTCGCGGGCATCCGCATGGAGCGCACGGCGCTGCAGGGCGACGCGTCGGTCAAGGGCACCGGTGAGTTCATCGACTACCCCGTGCAGGCCGTGTACCGCGCGGTCGGCTACTGGGGCACGGAGATCGAGGGCATCCCGTTCGACGACCGCAAGGGTGTGATCCGCAACGAGGGCGGCCGCGTGGTCGACGCCAGCGGCGAGCAGGTCCCCGGCTACTACGCGACCGGCTGGATCAAGCGCGGCCCGGTGGGGCTCATCGGCCACACCAAGTCCGACGCGCAGGAGACCATCGCGAACCTCGTGGCCGACGCCGACGACCTCTACGCCAACACCCAGGCGCACGCCGAGCAGCTCAGCCCCGATAACCTGCTGCGCCTGCTCAAGTCGCGCGACGTGCCCGTCGTGGAGTGGTCCGGCTGGGAGGCGCTCGACGCCTACGAGCGGGCGCTCGGCGAGGGCGAGGACCGCGAGCGCATCAAGGTCGTGCCGCGCGAGGAGATGACCGACATCGCGCTCGGTCGCGACTGACGGGGTCGATCCCAGTCAGCTCGGCTCGGAATCTGCGGATCCGCTGCGGCGGAGGGTGAGAGAATCGGCGCGTCACGGGGAACCGGGGCGCGCCGATGCCCGTTCTCCTGGTGGATTCATCTTTCGGAGGCTGAGGGACAGTGGGCGGTAGCAAGCATTTCAACGGGCTGAAGACCTTCGGGCTGTTCGTGGCCATGTGGATGGTCATGCTTGCGTTGGGCACCTACATCGCCGACGGTCAGTACCTGTGGATGTTCGCCGCGTTCTCCGTGATCGGCACCTTCGTGGGCTACTGGAACTCCGACAAGCTCGCGATCAAGGCGATGCACGCCCGCCCGGTCACCGAGGTGGAGCAGCCTGCGATGTACCGCATCGTCAGCGAGCTCAGCCGCGAGGCCAACCAGCCGATGCCGCGCCTCTACGTCTCGCCTACCGATGCGCCCAACGCCTTCGCGACGGGGCGCAACCCCAAGAACGCGGCCGTGTGCTGCACCACGGGCATCCTCGGGCTGCTCGACGAGCGCGAGCTGCGCGGCGTGCTCGGCCACGAGCTCATGCACGTGTACAACCGCGACATCCTCATCGGCTCCGTCGCCGCGGCGTTCGCGGGCATCATCACCGCGATCGCCCAGTGGCTGCTGTTCTTCAGCGGCGGCCGCGACTCGCGCGACAACCCGCTGGGCATCTTCGGCGTGCTTGCGATGATGGTGCTCGCTCCGATCGCCGCGACCCTGATCCGCATGGCGATCTCCCGCACCAGGGAGTACGACGCCGACGAGGACGGCGCGAAGCTCACGGGCGACCCGCTCGCGCTCGCCTCGGCGCTCAAGAAGCTCGAGGGCGGCGTGCAGCGTCGTCCCCTCCCGCAGGAGACGCAGTTCGAGAACGTGAGCCACCTCTTCATCGCGAACCCGTTCTCGGGCGCGGGCATGGCGAAGCTGTTCTCCACGCACCCGCCCATGGACCAGCGGATCGAACGCCTTGAGAACATGGCGCGCGAGAACGGCCAGGGCGGCTTCGGGTACGGCGGCCCTGGACGCGGTGGCCCCACACGCGGTGACGACCTGGGCGGATTCACGCTCAACTGACGCGGCGGCTTCACGCTCTCCTCGGCCGATGTCCTGACCGAGGACGATGCGGCGGGCGCCCGACGTCTTCGGAATACCTTTTCCTTGACACGTGTTGATCTATGCGTACGCAATCAACACGCCGCGTCGACGCGGCACAGCAGAAGGAAGTGGTCCCCATGGCCAGGTTCGACGGAAAGGTCGCCATCGTCACCGGCGGCGGCAGCGGCATCGGCGCGGAGATCTCGCGCGAGCTCGCGGCGGAGGGCGCGAGCGTCGTCGTCACCGACATCAAGCTCGAGGCGGCCCAGGCGGTCGTCGACCAGATCGAGGCCGCGGGCGGCAAGGCCTCGGCCTTCGCGCAGAACACCGCGAAGTGGGAGGACTCCGAGGCCGCCGTCGAGTTCGCCAAGAAGACCTACGGCGCCCTGCACCTCGCCGTGAACAACGCCGGCATCGGCGCCGCACCGATGAACATCGGCGACTACGACATCGCCGCGTGGGACCGCGTCCGCGCGGTCGACCTCGACGGCGTCTTCTACGGCCTGCGCTTCCAGCTGCCCGCGATGGTCGAGGCCGGCGGCGGCGCGATCGTGAACATGGCGTCTGTGCTCGGCTCGGTCGGCATCGCCCAGAACGCGGCCTACGTGACCTCCAAGCACGCGCTGACCGGCCTCACGAAGGTCGCCGCGCTCGAGTACACCGCGCAGGGCGTGCGCACCAACGCGGTCGGCCCCGGCTTCATCGACACCCCGCTCGTGCGCGCGACCCTCTCGCCCGAGGCGCTCAGCGCCCTCGAGCAGCAGCACGCCGCGCGCCGCCTCGGCACCGACAAGGAGGTCGCGGCGCTCGCCCTGTTCCTCCTGAGCGACGACGCCTCCTTCATCTCCGGCAGCTACCACCTCGTGGACGGCGGCTACTCGGCGCAGTGACATTCACGGCCCAGTGATGCCGTTGGCATAGGGACGATGCGGGGCGGCCCCGGGGAGCGATCCCCGGGGCCGTTCCTCGTCGGGGCCGATGGCGCCGCCGGGCGCGAGCGCCAGGCCTCACGTACCTTGGGCAGGGTGAAGCGCGATCACTGGAGACGTGTCAACGAATCCCTGGACCCCGAGCGGGACTTCGTCGAGATCTACCGCAACCTGGTCATGCACGAGTTCCCGTGGGACATGAACCAGGCGCTCAGCTTCGCCCTGTTCAGGACGTACGCGGTGCCGGGCATCGGGGCTCTGCTGTGCCGCACGGGCGAGTTCACCGAGCGCACCCAGAAGCGCTACGACGACACGGCCCTGCTGCTCGAGGTGCCGACCCGCAAGGGCTTCGAGGACGCCGAGTCGCGCAGCGCGATCCGCCGCATCAACCAGATGCACCGCGCCTACGACATCCCCGATCACGAGTTCCGCTACGTCCTGTCGACCTTCGTCGTCGTCCCTCAGCGCTGGCTCGAGTCCTACGGGAAGCGGCCCCTGAGCGCCGCCGAGTCGCGCGCCTCCGTCGTGTACTACCGGACGCTCGGCAGGCACATGGGCATCTCGGACATCCCCGAGGACTACGAGGGCTTCGCCGCGCTCATGGATGGCTACGAGGCTCAGCATTTCGCGTACGACGAGGGCGCGCGCCGCGTGGCCGACTCCACCATGGCGCTGCTCGGCACGTTCCGGCCGGCCGTGCCGGCGCGGGCCATGGAGCTCCTGAGCCGGTGCCTCATGGACGATGCGCTCCTCGCCGCCTTCCGCTACGAGGTGCCTTCACCCGCGGTCAGGTCCGTCGCCCGCGCCTCGGTGCGGCTGAGAGGCAAGGTCGCGGGCCTGCTGCCCGCGAGCGCGAAGCCGACGCGGGTCGCGGACCTGCCCTGGATCCGCTCGTACCCGGACGGGTTCAGGGTCGAGGATCTGGGCACCTTCCCGCACGGCTGTCCTGTGCCCCATGAAGCCGCCCCCGCATCGTCCCTGAACAAGGAGCCCTGAAGAAGGAGCCCTGACGCGACAGGAGGCAGTGACGAGCCCTCGGGCCCGTCACCGCCTCCTGTCGCGTGTCAGCGGAAGTTGACGAACTGCAGCGCCGCGTCCACGTCGGCGCCCTTGAGCAGCGCGATGGTCGCCTGCAGGTCGTCGCGGGACTTCGAGGTCACGCGGAGCTCGTCGCCCTGGATGAGGGCCTTGACGGACTTGGGGCCCTCGTCGCGCACCATCTTCGTGAGCTTCTTCGCGACGTCCTGCGCGATGCCCTCCTTGACCTTCGCGACCAGGCGGAACTCCTTGCCCGAGGGGATGGGCTCGCCCCACTCGAGCGCCTTCATCGCGATCTGCCGCTTGGCGAGCTTCGCGATGAACACGTCGAGGATCGCCTTGACCCGCTCGGGGCTGTTGGCCTTCATGAGGATGTCCTCGCCCGAGAACTCGATCGACGCGCCGACGCCCTTGAAGTCGTAACGCTGCGCGATCTCCTTGGCGGCCTGGTTGAGCGCGTTGTCCACCTCCTGGCGGTCCACCTTGCTCACCACATCGAAGCTGCTGTCGGCCATGAGTCCTCCTCGTCGTCGGGCTGGGGGAAGGGGGTGGCGACCGCGGGTTCGCGTGCACCCCTATTTCCTTGCTATCCTTCCATGCGCGCCGCTTGCGGCGCACGGCAGGTTGCCCGAGCGGCCAAAGGGAGCTGACTGTAAATCAGCCGTCTGTGACTTCGGGGGTTCGAATCCCTCACCTGCCACGTCGAGAGGCATGAGCCCTCTCCGGGAGACCGGAGGGGGCTTTTGTCATGCCTGTGACGGGTTTCTGTCACCGCTGTGACGGAATTGACACTCGGGTGCGCAACACATGTCGTTTTCTGCGCAAACTCTGTGAAATCACCCACGGAACTGCGTGACACGACACCCCGTAGGGTGTAGCGTTTTGCTCAGCGCGCACCCCCCTCGCGCGCAAGATGGCTCCCGTACGACCCCCCTTTTTCGTTGCGGGAACCACGATAGAGGCGCATCGCCCCCCTTGATGCGCCGCACGGCCCCACCCGCTGGCCTAGCCGCGGTGGGGCCGTGGTTCGTCGTGGGGGTGTTTCGCCCGGACGCCGAGGCGTCCGGCGCTCACATGGACGATGCGCTCTCCATGTCCTCGAGCTCGATCCCCTTGGTCTCGGGCACCCTGGCCAGCACGAACCACAGCGACAGCCCCGCCATGAGCGCGTAGAACCCGTAGGCGAACTGCAGGCCCCACCCCGCCATCACGGGGAACGTCAGGGTGATCGTGAAGTTCGCCAGCCACTGCGCTGCGGCGGCGACGGCGAGGGCGGCGGCGCGCAGCCGGTTGGGGAACATCTCGCCGAGCAGCACCCACACCACGGGGCCCCAGCTCGCGGCGAAGAAGACGACGAAGAGGTTCGCCGCGACGAGCGCGATGATCGACCACGGCTTCTCGAGCTGCGCGTCTCCCGCGGCGTCCACGGCCGCCTGGTTGAACGCGATCGCCATCGTGAGCAGCGAGATCGTCATGCCGCCCGAGCCCACGAGCAGCAGGGTGCGGCGCCCGACCTTGTCGACGAGCGCGATCGCGACGAGCGTCATGACGATGTTCGTGATCGACGTGATCGTCGACGTCGTGAAGGCGTCGGACTCGTCGAAGCCGACGGACTTCCACAGGGTGGTCGAGTAGTAGAAGATCACGTTGATGCCGACGAACTGCTGGAACACCGACAGCAGGATGCCGACCCAGACGATCGGCTGCAGCCCGAACCGCGGCCCGCGCAGGTCGCTCAGGGTGAGGTGCTCGTCCCCGCCGAGGGAGGCGCGGATGAGCGCGATGCGCCCGTGGGGGTCGGGTTCGCCCGTGTAGTCGGCGAGGATCGCCGCGGCCTCGTCGTCCCTGTGCCTCTCCACCAGGAAGCGCGGCGACTCGGGCAGCGTGAGCGCGACGCCTCCGTAGATGACCGCAGGGATCACCGCGGTGAGGAACATCCAGCGCCACGCCTCGAGCCCCATCCACAGGTCGGACGATGCGCCGCCCGCGGAGCCGGCGAGCACCTCGTCGGACAGCAGGGATGCGAAGATGCCGAGCACGATCGCCATCTGCTGGAGCGAGCCGAGGCGGCCGCGGAACGCGGCAGGCGCGACCTCCGCGATGTACGCGGGCGCGATCACCGATGCTGCTCCGATCGCGAGGCCTCCGACGATGCGCCACCCGATGAGATCGCCGATGCCGAACGCGAGGCCCGAGCCGATCGACGAGACCAGGAACACGACGGCCGAGATCACCATGACGCGCACGCGTCCGAAGCGGTCCGCGAGGCTGCCCGCGAACCATGCGCCGACCGCGCAGCCGAGCAGCGCGGACGCGACGGCGAAGCCGGTGAAGGTGTCGGTCAGCTCGAACTCGCTCGAGATGGAGTCGACCGCGCCGTTGATGACCGACGAGTCGAAGCCGAACAGGAATCCGCCGAGAGCGGCGCCGATGCTGATGGCGACCACCTTCGCGTGCAGGCCACGCGAGGGGCCGTCCGTGGAGGAGTTCTCCGGGGTCATGGTGCCTCCTGGGCGTGCGAGCCAGCCCTGCCGAGGCGGCACCCCGGTGTACCGGCGACTATTGCCGACGTTAGTCGGATTCGCCCCGTTTCGCGCGGCGGCGGGATCCTTCCTCAGTGCCCGCCGATGAGCGGCGCCATGGCGCGCGCGACGACGCTCGGGCGCCCGGTGATGCGCTCCTCGACGTCGGCCGCGGTCATCGCCCGCAGCCCTGCGTTCACGCCGAGCCAGCGCAGCGGTTCCGGCTCCCACCGGCGCGAGCGATGGCCGACCCACGGGAGCGCCGTCAGGGCGGTCTCCTCGCCGAGGATGAGGTCGCGCAGGGTGCGTCCAGCCAGGTTCGTGGTGGTCACCCCGTCGCCCACGTAGCCGCCTGCCCATGCGAGCCCGCTGTCGCGATCGAGGCCGACGGACGCATGCCAGTCGCGGGCCACGCCGAGCGCTCCGCCCCAGGCGTGCGTGAACCGCACGCCCGTGAGCTGGGGGAGCATGGCGACGATCTCGGTGCGGAGGGCCTCGTGGACCTTGGGGTGGCTGTCGTGCTCGGGCGCGACCTTCGATCCCAGGTGGTAGGGGGCCCCGCGGCCGCCGAAGACGAGGCGATCGTCCGCGGTGCGCTGCCCGTAGACCACGAGGTGGCGGTGATCGCTGAACGTCTCGCGCTGCGCGAGCCCGATCTCGTCCCACTGCGAGGCGGGAAGCGGCTCGGTCGCGACGATGAGCGAGTGGATGGGCACGACGGCGCGCTTGAGCTCGGCGATCGTCGGCGTGTAGCCCTCGGTCGCGCGCACCACGACGTCGGCGCTCACGGTCCCGTTCGCAGTCTCCACGCGATGGGGGGCGATGCGCGTGACGGGGGTCTGCTCGTACAGGGCGACTCCGAGCCCCTGGACGATGCGGGCGAGGCCCCTGACCAGGCGGCCGGGGTGGATGGCCGCGCAGTCGGGCGTGTAGGTGGCGCCGCGCACGTCGGTGGCCGCGAGGCGCTGTCGGGCCTGGTCCGCGTCGAGCCACGCGAGCTCGTCGGGGCCGCGGCCCCAGGACCGCGCATCGTCCACCTCGGCGCGGGCGCGACGCTCCTGAGCCGCGGTGCGGGCGAGCACCAGGGTGCCGCCCTTCGCGATCCCTGCGTCGATGCCCTCAGCCTCGGTGACGCGGATGATCTCGTCGACCGAGGCGCGCATCGCCGCGTGCAGCGCGAGCGCGCCCTCGCGTCCGCCCTCGTGCGCGAGCGTCGCGAGGGACGAGGGGAGCAGTGCGGAGGCCCACCCGCCGTTGCGGCCCGAGGCGCCGAAGCCCGCGAGCTCCTTCTCCAGCACGACGATGCGGAGGTCGGGGCGCGCCTTGGCCAGGTAGTACGCGGTCCACAGGCCGGTGAAGCCCGCGCCGACGATCGCGACGTCGACCGTGAGGTCCTCGGTCAGCGGGGCGGTGGGCGTGACGGGCTCTGCGAGGGTGTCCCACCACAGCGAGTCGGGCAGGCGGGTCATCGTGCGCTCCTCGGGTGCGTCGTCGAGAGGCTCACCGCACGCCCCACGAGTAGGTCTGCTTGCGAAGCTCGAGGTACATGAAGATCTCGGTGGCGATCACGCCGGGGACCGTCCGGATCGACGAGCTCACGAGCTCGAGCAGGTGGTGGTCGGACTCGCATACGACCTCGACGAGGATGTCGAAGCTTCCCGCCGTGACGACGACGTAGTCGACGGCCTCGAGAGCCTCGAGCGTCGCGGCCACCGGCTCGATCGGGCCGGAGACCTTGATTCCGACCATCGCCTGCCGCGCGAAGCCGAGCTCCATCGGGTTGGTGACGCCGATGATCTGCAGCACCCCGGCGTCCAGCAGGCGCTGCACGCGGGCGCGCACGGCCGCCTCGGACAGGCCGACGACCTTGCCGATCGCGGCGTACGAGATGCGGCCGTCCTGCTGGAGCTGCTCGATGATCACCTTGTTGATCGGGTCGAGCGCGGCTGGGGTCTTCGGGGACTCGGCTGAGGTCATGTGACGAAGTGTTCTCTCCCGACGTTTCAGCGGTCAAGCCGAAAACGGCACCCAACGCTACGGTTTCGTTACGTAGGTGTTAAATCTTCTGCGAGATCCGTTGCGATTGGGCCACTTTGCTTCGAAAAGGGTCGCCCTGGGGCGAGATCCGTGTCAGTATCGCCACCAACGTCCTGCCGGCGCAGGATGCCCCACCGCAGAGGTGACACTGGCTGCGAGGTTCGGTGCCACCACCCCCGAGAAGTGAGGATGGCGACATGTCCGAGGAAACGACCCCCGAAGAGACCGCGAAGAAGGGCGTCTCGCGCCGCGGTCTGATCATCGGAGGAGGCGTCGCCGCAGCGGGTATCGCGGGCTTCTCCCTCATGAACCGCGGTGGCAGCGGCAGCTCGAGCGGCGACTGCGTCACCACCGACCTGTCCGACACCGAGGCCACGCTGAACGTCTCCAACTGGCCCGCGTACATCGACGAGGACGACGGCGACTACGTCTCGACGCTCACCCAGTTCCAGAAGGACACCGGCATCGACGTCACGTACACCGCGGACGTCAACGACAACGTCGAGTTCTTCGCCAAGGTCCGCAACCAGCTCGGCGCGTGCCAGCCCACGGGCCGCGACCTCTTCGTCATGACCGACTGGATGGCCGCGCGCATGATCGACGCCGGCTGGATCCAGAAGCTCGACAAGGCGAACGTGCCCAACCTCGACAAGAACCTGCTGTCCTCGCTCCAGGGCGTCGGCTGGGACCCCAACCGCGACTACTCGGCCCCGTGGCAGACCGGCTTCACCGGCATCGCCTACAACAAGTCGCTCGTCGACGAGGTCGGCAGCATCTCGGATCTGCTGACGCGCTCGGACCTCAAGGGCAAGGTGACCATGCTCACCGAGATGCGCGACACCATGGCCCTGATCATGCTGGCCAACGGCGCCGACCCGGAGGACTTCAGCGACGACGACTGGGGCAACGCGATCGAGACGCTGACCAAGGCGCGCGACGACGGTCAGATCCGCGCTTTCACCGGCAACGAGTACATCAACGACCTTGCGGCGGGCAACATCGCGGCGTGCGTCGCGTGGTCCGGTGACGTCGCCGCGGCCGAGGACGACAACCTCGTCTTCCTCGCGCCGGAGGAGGGCATGAACATCTGGTCCGACAACATGCTCGTGCCGGTCCAGGGCCAGCACAAGGCGAACGCCGAGAAGTGGATCGACTACTACTACGACCCGGTGGTGGCCGCGAAGCTCGCCGCCTACGTCTGGTACGTGTGCCCGGTCGAGGGCGCCCAGGCCGAGATGGAGAAGATCGACGCGTCGCTCGTCGACAACCCGCTGATCTTCCCGACCGACGACTTCCTGTCCAAGACCCACGGGTTCATGGCACTGTCCGAGGACAAGGCGTCGCAGTACGAGCAGGAGTTCTCCGATGTCATTGGCTGACGGCGTGCGTGGGGACCTCAAGCTCACGGGTCTTCACAAGCGCTACCCGAACGGCTTCGTCGCCGTTCAGTCGCTCGACCTGGTCATCCCGCAGGGATCGTTCTTCGCGCTGCTCGGCCCGTCGGGCTGCGGCAAGACGACGACGCTGCGCATGGTCGCCGGCCTCGAGGACGTCACCAAGGGCTCCATCCACATCGGGGACCAGGAGATCACCCACGCGAAGCCGTACAAGCGGCCCGTGAACACGGTGTTCCAGAACTACGCGCTCTTCCCGCACCTCACGATCGCGGAGAACGTCTCGTTCGGTCCGAAGCGCCGCGGGATCAAGGACCCCAAGGACTCCGTGAAGGAGATCCTCGCCCTGACCGAGCTCACCGAGCAGGCCTCCAAGAAGCCCACCCAGCTTTCTGGTGGACAGCAGCAGCGCGTGGCGCTCGCTCGCGCGCTCATCAACCGCCCCGACGTGCTGCTGCTCGATGAGCCGCTCGGCGCGCTCGACCTCAAGCTGCGTCGCGCGATGCAGGTCGAGCTCAAGCGCATCCAGGAGGAGGTGGGCCTCACCTTCGTGCACGTGACGCACGACCAGGAGGAGGCCATGACCATGGCCGACACGGTCGCGGTCATGAACGAGGGCCGCATCGAGCAGCTCGGAGCCCCGTACGAGCTCTACACCAACCCCCACACGACGTTCGTCGCGAACTTCCTCGGACGCACGAACCTCATCAAGGGCACGGTCGTGGGGCGTGAGGGCTCCGGTGCCGACGAGGTCGTCAAGGTCGACATGTACGGCACGGTCGCCTCGATCAAGGCGAGCCGCGTCCACACGGACGCCAAGGAGGGCTGGATCGGCATCCGCCCCGAGAAGGTGCTCATCCAGCCGGAGGGCACGTCGATCGATGCCCCCGGCGCGAGCCTTCCCGGCGCGGTCGTCACCGACGTCAGCTACATCGGCGTCTCGACCGACTACACGATCCGCATGCCGTGGGGCCAGGAGATCACCTGCTTCGAGCAGAACACCGGGCGTCGCGGCGGGCTGATCCCCGTGGGCACCAAGGTGGACGTCTCCTGGCGTCCCGAGTTCGCATTCCTCCTCGACTCCGCACAGGATGCCGAGGCAGGAATCGTCGAGGAGGACTGACGTGGAGGCCCTCCAGAGGGTGTTCGGCAAGAACTCCGCGTACTGGCTGATCGGGCCGGCTGCCGTCTGGCTCGCCGTCTTCTTCGCGTTCCCGATGCTGTCGCTGCTCAGCACGTCGCTGTCCGACCCGTCGGGCTCGCCGATCTACGGCTACACGATGACGTGGGAGCTCCAGAACTACGTGGAGGCCGTGGGCGACTACTGGCCGTACATGGTGCGTTCGCTCTGGTACGCCGGCATCGCGACCCTGCTGTGCCTGATCCTCGGCTACACGCTCGCCTACGCGATCGCGTTCAAGGCGGGGCGCTGGAAGAACGTGATGCTGGTGCTCGTCGTGGCTCCGTTCTTCACATCGTTCCTGGTTCGCACCCTGTCGTGGAAGCTCATCCTCGCGGATAACGGGTGGCTCGTGGAGTCGCTGAAGTGGCTTCACGTGCTGGGCGAGGACGGGCGTCTGCTCGCGACGCCGTTCGCGGTGATCATGGGTCTGACGTACAACTTCCTGCCGTTCATGATCCTGCCGCTGTACACGAGCCTCGAGAAGATCGACCCGCGCCTCAACGAGGCCGCGGCCGACCTCTACTCGACCCCGTGGCAGCGCTTCACCAAGGTGATCTGGCCGCTGTCGCTCCCCGGAGTGGTCGGCGGAACCCTGCTCACCTTCATCCCCGCCTCCGGCGACTACATCAACTCCGATCTGCTCGGCAATCCGAACACGCAGATGGTCGGAAACAAGATCCAGACGCTGTTCACGGACGCGAGCGACTATCCGCATGCGGCGGCGCTGTCGGTGATCCTGATGGTGCTGATCGTGGGGATGGTGCTGTTCTACGTCCGCCGCGCGGGAACGGAGGACCTCCTGTGATCGTCCGACTCGGAAACTGGATCGGGAAGCACCTGATGCTCACGCTGGGCATCATGGTCCTGATCTACATGTACATCCCGAACATGATCGTGGCGCTGATGTCGTTCAACGACTCCTCGGAGTCGCGGAACCTCTACCAGTTCCAGTCGTTCACCTGGGACAACTGGCTCAACCCGTGCGCCCCGCAGGGCATGTGCGAGGCGCTCGAGGTCAGCATCAGCATCGGCCTGCTGTCCACGCTCGTGGCCACCACGATCGGCACGCTCGCCGCATTCGCGCTCGTGAGGCACCGCTTCGAGGGTCGGGCGACGATGAACCTGATGCTGTTCCTTCCGATGGCGACGCCCGAGATCGTGATGGGCTCGTCGCTCCTCGCGCTGTTCGTGGCTGCGGGATTCGGCGGTCAGCTCGGCTTCTGGACGATCCTCATCGCCCACATCATGTTCAACATCTCGTTCGTCGTCGTGACCGTGAGGTCGCGTCTCGCCGGACTGGACTCGAACCTGGAGAAGGCCGCCTCAGATCTGTACGCCAACGAATGGCAGACGTTCTGGCGCGTCACCTTCCCGCTGGTGTTCCCCGGCATCCTGTCCGCGGCGCTGCTCGCGTTCTCGCTGTCGTTCGACGACTTCATCATCACGAACCTCAACTCGGGCACCACGGTGACCTTCCCGATGTTCGTGTGGGGCGCCGCGCAGCGTGCGATCCCGATGCAGGTCAACGTGATCGGCACGCTCATGTTCGTGATCGCGCTCACCGTGGTCATCAGCGGCGAGGTCATGTCGCGCCGCCGGGCCAAGGGCAAGGCCGCAGCGTTCTGATCCTGATCTGACGCTCTCGACGAGGGGGCGGTGCCTGAGGGGCGCCGCCCCCTCGTCGCGTCCGCGCCCCGGGCCCCCGCATCGTCCGTCTGCCGAAGCCGTCCGCCTCTGCCTCCGCCTCCTGTCTCCCGCCTCCCGACCCGACACTGTGAACCAATCTCGAGCTCGACACCCCAGCGTGTCGGGGGTCGGCGTGGCGTGTCGCCGGGGTGTCGCTTTCCAGATTGGTTCGTACTGATTGCGACAGCAGGGAAGCGGGGCGATGCTGGGCGTGACGGGGACGACGCGGCGGTTGCCGTGGGTGTCCCGGTCGCCCTGGGTGCCCAGGTCGCCCAGGTCGCCCCGTGATCGGGGTATGAGAAAGGGGACGATGCCGGAGCATCGTCCCCTTTCCCCGTCGCCCGGGTGGGGCTACAGCATCGCCTGCGCCCGCGTGATGACGTCGCGCAGGATCTGCTCCATCTCGTCGAACTCGGCCTGGCCGATGATGAGCGGCGGCGAGAGCTGGATCACGGGGTCGCCGCGGTCGTCGGCGCGGCAGTACAGGCCGGCCTCGTACAGCGCGGGGGAGAGGAAGCCGTAGAGGATGCGCTCGCACTCCTCGGCGGTCAGAGACTCCTTCGTGGCGTTGTCTCGGACGAGCTCGATCCCGTAGAAGTAGCCGGCGCCGCGCACGTCGCCGACCATCGGCAGGTCGCGCAGCTTGGACAGCGTCGCGAGGAACGCGTCCTCGTTGCGGCGCACGTTGCCGAGCAGGTCCTCGCGCTCGAAGAGGTCGAGGTTCGCGAGTGCCACGGCGGAGCCGACCGGGTGGCCGCCCCACGTGTAGCCGTGCGCGAACGACTCGCCCTTGGCCAGGAACGGCTCCATGAGGCGGTCCGAGGCGATCATCGCGCCCATGGGTGCGTAGCCCGAGGTGAGGCCCTTCGCGGAGGTGATGATGTCCGGCAGGTAGTCGTATCGCGTCGCTCCGAACATCTCGCCCAGGCGGCCGTACGCGCAGATGACCTCGTCCGAGACCAGCAGCACGTCGTGGCGGTCGCAGATCTCGCGCACGCGCTGCCAGTAGCCGGGGGGCGGCGGGAAACAGCCGCCCGCGTTCTGCACGGGCTCGAGGAACACGGCGGCGACGGTGTCGGCGCCCTCGTTGAGGATCGCGATCTCGATCTGGTCGGCGGCCCAGCGGCCGAAGGCCTCGGGGTCCGAGCCGTCGAGCAGGCCGCCGGTCATCTCCGAGGCGCGGTAGATGTTCGTGTTGGGGACGCGGAAGGTAGACGGGACGAGCGGCTCGAACTGCGCCTTGAGCCCGGGCAGGCCCGTGATCGACAGCGCGCCCTGCGTCGTGCCGTGATAGGCGACCGCGCGGCTGATGACCTTGTGCTTCATCGGCTTGCCGACGAGCTTGAAGTAGTTCTTCGCGAGCTTCCACGCGGACTCGACCGCCTCGCCGCCGCCCGACGTGAAGAACACGCGGTTGAGGTCGGCGGGCGCGTAGCCCGCGATGCGCTCGGCGAGCTCGATCGCGCGCGGGTGCGCGTACGACCAGATCGGGTGGAACGCGAGCTCCTTGGCCTGCGCAGCCGCGGCCTCGGCGAGCTCGGTGCGGCCGTGGCCGGCCTGGCTCACGAACAGCCCCGCGAGCCCGTCGAGGTAGCGCTTGCCCTTGTCGTCGTAGATGTAGGCGCCCTCGCCGCGCACGATGATGGGGATGTCGGCGTTCTCGTATCGGGTGTGGTCGGTGAAGTGCATCCAGAGATGCCGCTTCGCGGACTCCTGCATCGCGGTGTGATCCATGGGTCCATGGTCCCTGAGTGTCAGGTGATAAGCAAACGTCGCAACACCGATTTAACAATCGATTTCGCATCTCGATCGCGATTCGCCACGCGATATTGCTTGTCAATGGCGCCTGCTACTACGTAATCCGCATCGTCGTCATGAGCCTTCGCGGCCCGCGCCGGGGGCTGCGGGAATATCCGTGCCGCGCACGCCCTTGCTTCACACGAGGACGAGGCGAGGAGCTGCACCCTATGGCGACGATCGAGGCGAGAGGCCGCGCGCGCACCCTCCCCGCGTCCGGGTGGAGCCTCGCTGCGTCCGCCTACGTCCTGGCCGTCGTGATGATGGGGACGACGATGCCGACCCCGCTGTATCCGCTCCTTGAGGATCGCTTCGCGTTCGGCAACGCGACCACCACGGTGCTCTACGCGATCTACGCGGCCGGCGTCATCGCCTCGCTCGTGCTGTTCGGGAGCCTGTCCGATGCGGTCGGCAGGCGGCCGATGCTGCTCGCGGGGCTCGGGCTGTCGCTCGCGTCCGCGGGGGTGTTCTTCGGCGGTGATGCGCTGGGGATGCTCTTCGTCGGTCGCGTCCTGTCCGGTCTCGCGGCGGGCATCCTCACCGCGACGGGCACCGTCGTGGTGCTCGAGAACGCGCGGGAGGGCAAGGCGCGGCTGGCTGCTTCGCTCGCCACCGCGTCGAACATCGGCGGACTCGGTCTCGGCATGCTCATGGCGGGAGCCGTCGCGCAGGTCTCGTCGGCGCCGCTGCGGGCGCCGTTCGTGGTCCACTCGCTGCTGCTCGTCCTCGGCATCGTCGCCCTGTGGCAGGTGAGGGAGCGCGGCGGACGCGCGGATGCGCCGCGAGGACTGCGTCTGCCTCGCCTCCCTCCCGCGGTGCGAGGCCTGTTCGCCACAGCCTCGGTGGGGGCCGTCGCCGGATTTGCGGTGTCGGGCATCTTCGCCGCGCTCCTGCCGAACTTCATGAGCTCGGTGCTCGGGGTGAGTGCTCCCGCCCTCATGGGCTTCGTGACCTTCCTCTTCTTCGGCGCCTCGGCCACGGCGCAGATCGCGCTCAAGCGCTACGGGGACGTGGCCCTCGTCCGGCTCGGCGGCGCGAGCCTCGCGGTGAGCACGCTGCTCCTCGTCGGGGCGCTCCTCGCCGCGTCGTTGCCGCTGTTCCTGGCGTCGTCGGCGCTCGGAGGCGTCGGGCAGGGCCTGCTGTTCATGGCTGGCATGCGGGCCCTCACCGGCGCCGCGCCGCCCGAGTCGCGGACCCAGGTGACGACCTCGTACTTCCTTGTCGCCTACCTGTCCATCTCCGTGCCTGTCATCGCCGCCGGCGCGCTCTCGACTGTCGTCGGGCTGACCGTGACCGGCCTCGTATTCGCGGTGGCGCTGGGCGCGCTCGCGCTCGCAGCGTTCGCGGGCTCCGCGCGCTTCGCGGACTCGGGCCAGGCGCGGCCGTCCTGACCACCTGCCTCGTCCTCGGGGGCGGCCGTCGGGATCAGCCGCTCGAGGATGACAGGGCCGCCGCAAGGTTCCCTCGCGGAGCGATGCGTACCTCGTCGAGGCTCAGCCAGGACGCCATCAGGTCCAGCTCGCCCCGCAGGGCCGCCGCGATCTCGTCGTCCGACCGTCGGCGCGCGCCAGGCGCGGGCCGCTCCTCACGCCATGCGGCCTGCACGAGCAGCGCGCCGCCCTTGCGGTCGGCCTTGAGGTCCACGCGGCCGACCATCTGGTCGCCCAGCAGGAACGGCAGGCAGTAGTAGCCGTAGACGCGCTTGGGCTCGGGCGTGTAGATCTCGATCCGATAGTCCATGCCGAACATGCGCAGCAGCCGCGGCCTGAACCATGCCACCGGGTCGAAGGGGCTGACCAGCGCCGCTCCGGTTGCGCGCCCGGGGTCTGAGGCCGCGCGGTGCCAGGTCGGAGCATCGTCCGCGTCGACGGCCAGCAGCGCGGGCTCCTTCCAGTCCTCGACGCTCACCCACCGAGCGATGCCGCGGTCGACCGCGGAGGCGGCCCACGCCTTCCCTCCTGCTCCGCCGCCCTGCTTGGCCCCCGGCGCGACGGCTAGCCGGAAGTGGTCGCACAGGTCCTTGACGGTGCCGATGCCCGTCGCGGACAGGGCGCGGTCGAACAGCTCCTGATGCGCGATGGCCGGCGGCAGCCCCCACCCGGCCCCCGCATCGTCCGCGGGAGGCAGGCTCCAGGCTCTGGACGTCGCGTCATAGGTGCGGGAGAAGTGCCGACCCCTCGAGGCTGCGACGGCTCCCGTGATGAACAGGTACTCGAGCGCGTCCTTGACGTGGGTCGAGTCCCACCATGGGCCGCGCGGGCCGTCGTGCGGCGCGAGGTGCTGAAGCTCGCCCGCCGTGAAGGGGCCCGACGCTTCGACCTCGGCTCGAACCTGGTCCAGCAGCCCCGGCCGCTCGCGCTCGAGCCGTGACCGGGTGCGCGCCTTCCAGCTCGTCTTGCCGCGCATCCGATGGTGCATCGCGGGCAGCAGCGCCTTCGGCATCACCGAGGCCTCATGCCCCCAATGCTCGAAGACGTGCGGCGAGTGCGCGTCGGGATCCCCCCACAGGTGCGCGTCCAGCGCCTCGCGGGAGTAGGGGCCGAACCGCGAGTACAGCGGCAGATGATGCGCCCGCGCGAGCACGTTGACCGTGTCCAGCTGTAGCACGCCCTGGGTGTCGAGGTAGGCCTGGAAGTCCGCGGGGCGAGGCCGCCGTGACGGCCGCTTGCGCGCGAGCGACTGGGCGCCGAGGAACACCCGACGAGCCTCGGCGGCGGAGAGCGACTCGGTCATGAGCGACACTCTAGGGGCGGGGTCCGACATGCGCGCAGGCGCCCGGGGAGTGGGGGTGTGAGCGAGGCCACCGGCACGATTTCGCATTCGGGCCCTGTGGCGTGTAACCTATTCCGGCTGGCCCCGATAGCTCAGTCGGCAGAGCGTTTCCATGGTAAGGAAAAGGTCCAGGGTTCGATTCCCTGTCGGGGCTCTCAGTTCGACGCTTCTCACGAGCGTCGGACCGTGGCGGGGTAGCTCAGCTGGTTAGAGCGCACGACTCATAATCGTGAGGTCGCGGGTTCGAGCCCCGCCCTCGCTACTGAGGCCCGGAGATCTTCCGGGCCTTCGCGCTGTAGAGCGCGTCCTCGAAGGCTGGGAGAGACCCATGGCAAAGAACGACGTTCGTCCGAAGATCACGCTCGCGTGCGTGGACTGCAAGAACCGCAACTACATCACGCGCAAGAACCGTCGCAACAACCCCGACCGTGTGGAGCTCTCCAAGTTCTGCCCGAAGTGCGGCAAGCACACCGCGCACCGCGAGACGCGCTAACTGCTTCGCGGCCGTCAGGCCGCTGACCGAAGCCCCCGACCTGGGAACAGGCCGGGGGCTTCGTCTTTCCCGGGGGTCGTCGTTCCCCGGGGCGCTGCGGCCGTCAGGGCCGGCTCGTGGCGGTGGGCGGACGCTCTCTGACACGACGCGGCGTCGTGCGGCGGCGTGTCGCGGGCGGCGCGCCGAGCTGCGTGAGCCGGCTGTGTCAGAAAGTGTCCGGACGCGCCGCCGCTGCCCGAGTGGCCGGATGCGGGAGGTGTCCCGTCAGGCGAGGTCGGCCCCGGTGACGGCCGAGGCCGCGTCGAGGAACGCCTCGCGGATGCTCTCCGCGCCGTCGAGGTACCCGCCGACGAGCGCCGCGTCGCGCAGCATCACGAGCGCGGCCGCGACCCGTTCGGGGTCGGTGGCGCCAGCCCCCGCGGCGGCCTGCGTCAGGACGCCCCGGAACCAGGCGCGGTGCGTCGCGATGAGCCGCCGGACGGGGCTCGCCTCGTCGGGGTACTCGGCCGCCGCGTTGATGAAGGGGCAGCCGCGCGTGTGGCGATGAGCGACGTCGTCCGCGATGCCGTGGATGGCGGCCGCGAGCGGGTCCGGTGCGCCGCCTGCGGCCGCGACCTGGGAGCGGATGGTCCGGTCCTCGCCCTCGAGGTAGGCGACGACGAGGTCTTCCTTGCCGCCGAAGTGCCGGTACATGGTCGCGCGCGACATCCCGGCCTCGGACAGGATCCGGTCGACGCCCACGGAGTGGATGCCCTTGCGATAGAAGAGGTCCGACGCGGTGGCGGCGAGGCGCTCGCGCGCGTCGTTGGTGGGGGCTGCAGGGGTGGTCATCTCATTCACGGTAGTGGAACGTTCGTTCCCTCTCCGGCATGCCCGAAAGAAATTTCTGGGAAGTCGGGAATGAATCGAGAGAGAACGATCGTTCTCTCTGGCGTCAGGGTCGAGCGACCCGGACCATCCCGACAAGGAGAAGACCATGAACACCACCCTCACCACCCAGGAAGTCCAGCAGATCGCCGCCGCCAACGCGTCAGGCCGCCCCACCGCAGTCCTCATCCACGGCCTGTGGCTGCTCGCGGGCAGCTGGGACGCATGGCAGGCCAGGCTCGAGGACGCGGGCTACGCCGTCGTCGTCGCTCGCTGGACCCGGGAGCCCGAGGACGTCGCCGACGCCCGCCGCCGCCCCGAGGCCTTCACCGGCGTCGGCGTCCAGGAGGTCACCGACCGCGTCGCGCAGATCGCACGCTCGCTGAACCGCAAGCCGCTCGTGATCGGCCACTCCTTCGGAGGCCTGCTCGCCCAGCGCGTCGCCGACCTCGGACTCGCCTCCGCGACCGTCGCGATCGACCCGGCCCCGTTCAAGGGCGTCCTGCCGCTGCCTGCCTCGACGCTCAAGGCAGCCTTCCCGGTGCTCGGCAACCCCGCCAACCGCAAGCGCACCGTGACCCTCACCTTCGACGAGTTCCGCTACGGCTTCGCCAACGCGGTGAGCGAGGACGAGGCCCGCGCGCTGTACGCGGAGCACCACGTCGCGGCCCCCGGCCGCCCGCTGTTCCAGGCCGCCACGGCGAACTTCACCGCGGGCACCGCGACCCGGGTCGACACCCGCAACCCCGAGCGAGGTCCGCTGCTCGTCATCTCCGGCGAGAAGGACACGATCGTCCCGCGGGCGGTCGCGCATGCCGCGTACCGGCTCCAGTCCCGCAACGCGGGCGTGACCGAGTTCGTCGAGATCCCGGGACGGGGCCACTCGCTCACGATCGACAGCGGCTGGGCAGAGGTGGCCGACGCGGCGCTGGCCTTCGCCGCGCAGCACGCGGAGGTCTCCGCGGCGCGATGATCAGCGCTCACGATGACGGCCGTCATCCCCAGGCCGGGGGCGGCGGCCGTCGTCGCGTGCCATGATCGCGGCATGGATCAGGGGGAATCGCTCAGGGACGATGCGCGGGCAGGAAGGGCCGCGCGGTCGCGGCGTCGTGTGGGAGTGGGAGAGCGCGCCCTGCTGGTCGCGATGGCCGCGCTGCTCGTCCCCTTCCTTGCGCGCCTGACCGGGGTCGAGGCCGGACCGCTCGCGTACGCGGTCGCCTTCACGCCGTGGTTCACGCTGTGCTGGCTCGTGCTGGTGGTGGTCGCGGCCGTGGTCCGCGCTCCGAGGGCCCTCGTGGTGTCCGGGATCGTCGCCGCGGTCTCGGTCGCGTGGGTCGTCCCGCTGTTCACCTCGTCGCCGAGCGTCGACTACGACGCGCTCGGGGTCGCCCCGGGGGACACCTTCAAGGTCGCCACGATCAACGCGACCTTCGGGCGCGTCGACGCCGATGAGGTGGTCGCCATGGTGGATGACGCTGCCGTGGACGTGCTCGCGGTCGAGGAGCTGACCCCTGACTGCCTCGACGCCCTCGTCGCGGCGGGTCTCGACGGCATGCTTCCTTACTCGCGCACCGCGGCCGAGGACGGCTTCGGTGGCGTCGGACTGTGGTCCAGGATGCCCCTCGTGGACGATGCGGAGATCGATGGCTTCACCTCGCGCGCGGTGCTCGGCTCGGTGGAGGTCGGAGGGGACGCGGTCGCCGTGCTGGCGGCTCACCCCGCAGCGCCCGGCCCGTTCTCGCATGAGGCATGGGCCGCCGACCTCGAACTGCTCGCGACGGTGACGAGCGCCGTCGAGGGCCCCGCGATGATCGTGGGCGACCTCAACAGCACCCTTGACCACGCGGGCCTCCGCACGCTCGAGTCCGACGGCTTCGTCGACGCCGCCGATGACGGTGGTGCCGGTCTTCAGCTCACCTTCCCCGAGGGCCGTCTCCCGTTTCCCGTCGTGGCCATCGACCACGTGATGACGCGGGGCCTGGACTGGGACGCCTACGCGGTGCGGACCCTGCCGCTCACGGGCGCCGATCATCGCGCGCTCGTGGTGACGTACGCGCTTGACTGAGTGCGGCATCGTCCCGCTTCGCTAGGCTGGCCGTGTGCCAGTGAACTCCGATGCCCAGGGCCGCAGCTACGGCCCGCACGAGCCCTACGAGGTCTCGCGCGCCAAGATCCGCGAGTTCGCCGACGCGGTGGACGCCCGTTCGTTCGCGCATCGCGACGTGGACGCGGCCGCCGCCGAGGGCTACTCCGACCTCGTCGCCCCGACCACCTTCGCGGTGGTCATCGCGCAGCGCGCCGAGTTCCACGTGGTGCAGGACCCGGAGGTCGGCGTCGACTTCTCCAAGGTCGTGCACGCGGATGAGCGCTTCACGCATCACCGCCCGATCGTCGCGGGGGACGAGATCGCCACGACGATCCACATCGACAAGATCGTGAGCCGCGGGGGAGTGTCGACCGTGACGACCCGAGCCGAGCTCGAGGACCTCGACGGCGGCCCCGTCGCGACCGTGATCTCGACGCTGGCCGTGAGGGAGGACGCATGAGCGAGCAGGACGCGCCCACCTACGAGGGGCTCGAGAAGGGGCAGGTCGTCGCGACCCGCGAGGTCGAGTTCACGCGCGACACGCTCGTCCGCTATGCGGGCGCCTCGGGCGACTTCAACCCGATCCACTACAACGACGCGTTCGCCGAGTCCGTCGGGCTGCCAGGCGTGATCGCGCACGGGATGCTCACCATGGGCACGGCAGCGTCGGTCGTGGAGGAGTGGGCCGGCCCCGGCAACGTCGTCGACTTCCAGTGCCGCTTCGCGCGCCCCATCCCCGTGCCGAACCCGGGATCGGCGGTCGTGACGTGCACCGCGACCGTCGGCGCGCTCATGGACGAGGCGCGCATGGCCCGCGTCGACGTCGCCGTCGAGCTCGGCGGTCAGAAGGTCCTCATGAAGGCGCAGGCGCTGGTCCGCTGCGCGTGACCGGAGCTCCGCGCTAGATCAGCCGTTCGTCCGCGTCGCGGGCGCCGTGCCCCAGCACGAGCCTGATGCCGCGGCTGTCGCGGCGCGCCTGGGCGTCGATCCGGAAGGCCAGGTGGGCGAGCGTCTCGACGCCGTCGCCGACGTGCCGTCGGTCTCGTGCGGAGCAGAGGGACGATGCGCCGCTGCCAGGTGACGTCGAGGCCGTCGGCTCGTCTCGGGTGGGGTCCGTGTGGAGGTCGTCGGCCGTGGCCGACCGCTCGTGGACGCCCATCGCATAGGCGCTCACCGCTCGTGCGAGGCTCGCCTCGAGCTCCGCGGGCGCAAGGCGCGCGTGAAACGCGGTCGTCCGAGCATCGTCCATGGTCGTCATTCGTCGTGCCCCTCAGCACCGCGGCCCTCGCCGCGTCACCGCAAATCTACAACTGTCGCCTGCGTGTGCCGGGGCTTCGTGAGGAAGTCCACATCCTGCTCGGCCTGGGCGGAGCCTTCAGGCGCGGGGCGGCGCGACGGTCGTGCCCTCGCGAAGCTCAAGGTCGATTCGGATCTCGCCGGGGGTCCCGCCCGCGAGCAGATCGCGCACCGCGCCCGCGACCGCATGTCCCTTCGCGGCGCCGTCCTGCGCGGCCGTGGTGAGCGCGAGCGGTGCGAGCCACGGCAGGTCGAGGCCGTCGAAGCCGGTGACCGAGAGGTCGCGGGGCACCTCGAGCCCCGCCTCGCGTGCGGCGACGATCACGCCTCCCGCGAGCAGGTCCGACTGGCACACGACCGCGGTCGGCCGGCTGGGGTGGGACAGCAGCACGCGGCCGGCCTCCATGCCCGCCTCGACCATGGTCGAGCTCGTCTCGATGATCACGCACGGCTCGACACCCTCGGCTGCGAACGCGTCGAGACGGTTGCGCGCGGCGGTCCACATCGGGTCCGGGAGGTCACCAGGATCGACGACCCGGGTCGGAGCGGCCATGGTCATCGGCAGCGTGACCGTCGCGATCCGCTCGTGCCCCAGGGCGACGAGCCGCCGGATCAGCGCCCCGGTCGCGGCTCCGTCGTCGATCGTGACGCGTGCGTCGACCACGCCCGCGGGGGCCTCCATCGCGACCGTGGGCAGGCTTCGGCGGCGCAGGACGTCGAGGATCGGCTCGTCGTGGTCGCGGACGTTCAGCACGATGGCCGCGTCCATGGCCGCGGTCTCGAGCAGCGTCCGCTCCTGGCCCGCAGCGGGGTAGGGGACGAGGAGGACGCCCATCCCCATCTCGCCGAGGTCGTCCATGATTGCGTCGAGCACCCGCAGCTGGAGGGGGTCGCGGAACGATCGCACCAGACGCTCGTGCACGACGACCCCGACGATGCCAGTGCGGCCCGAGCGCAGGGCGCGGGCCTGGGGCGACGGCCCCGCGTAGCCGATCGCGGCGGCGGCCTCCATCACCCGGTTCCTGGTCGCGTCCGTGAGGGGGCCGGAGCCGGAGTAGGCGAGGGACACCGTGGACACGGACACGCCCGCGCGCGCGGCGACGTCCGTCATCGTGGGTCGACCGAGGCGTGCCATGGGGCCAGGGTAGTCGTATCATCGTCCAAGTCGAAACGTTTCGAACCCAGGACCTCATGATTCCCTCCTTCGGCTTCGCGCCCACCACCTCGCCAGACGCCGCCCGACTCAAGGGCGCCCGCGTCGGCGTGCTGCTGCTGTTCGCCTTCCTCGGGCTCCTCACGGCGACCTTCCTGTCGCGCGTGCCGTCGATGCGGGACCTGCTCGACGTCAGCCCCTCGGGGCTCGCGATGCTGCTCATCTCCGGCGCGGTGGGCGCCCTCACCGCGCTGCTCGTGACGGGATGGGCGGCGGTCCGCTTCGGCACCCGGGCGCTGCTCGCGTGGTCCAACGTGTCCTACCTGGTGGCGATCGCGCTGGTCGGGGTCGCGACCGAGCTGGGCAGCCGCCCGCTGTTCTCGCTGGGCTACTTCCTGGTGAGCTTCTCGTTCGCGTTCACGAACGTGGCCATGAATGCCGAGGCGGCGAACGTCGAGCGGCTCGTCGGCAAGGCGATCATGCCGCAATTCCACGCGGGCTTCTCCGTCGGCATGGCGGTCGGCCTCGGCCTCGGCGTCGTCTTCTCGCACGCGGGCGTCGCTCCGATGTGGCACTTCCTCACCGTCGGCACGACCGCGATGCTCCTCCGGCTGTGGGTGGTCCCGCTGTCCACGATCGACGGCCGCCGCGATCCCGACGCGGCAGGCGCCGGCATCGGGGGCCCGTTCGCGACCGCCAAGGCCGAGTATCGCGACCCGCACGTGGTGCTCATCGGGCTCATCGTCTTCGCGGGCTCCATGACGGAGATGATCGCCGCGCAGTGGCTGCCGCTGTCGGTGGTCGACGACTTCGGCCAGACCGAGGCGATCGCGGACCTCATGTACTGGGTCTTCGTCGTCGCGATGGTGACGGTGCGCTGGTTCGGGTCCTCGGTGATCGGCAGGCTCGGTCGCGTGGTGTCGCTGCGGATCTCCGCGGGGCTCGTGGCGACCGGCGTGATCCTGTACGCCGTCGCGCCGACCGTCTACCTCGTGCCCGTGGCCGCGGTGCTGTGGGGCATGGGAGCGGCGCTCGGCGCCCCTATTGGATTCTCCGCGGCGGCCGACGATCCGTCGAGGGCCGCGGCCCGCATGGCGGCGGTCGCATCGTTCTCCACGGTCGCGGGCCTGCTCGTTCCCCAGATCGTCGGTCGCGTCGCCGAGGTCGTCGACCTGCGCTACGCGCTGCTGCTGGTCCTGGTCGCCGCCGCGATCACGTTCACGCTCGCGCGCGCCGTCCGCTCCCCGAGGAAGCTGTTCCGCTCGCGTCGCGCTGAGGAGCGCATCGTCGGCTCGGCCGTGCTCGCGGCGGACGAGACCGCCGCGTCGTCCGGCGCAGGAAGCGCGCCCGCCGCTCCGCTGCGCTGAACCCGGGCGCGCATCGTCCCGATCTCGGGGCCTCTGGCCCCGCCGGTTCGCGTGCTCAGCATTGCCTCAACGCCCGACCCTGCCGTACTCTGATCCAAGTTTTGAACGGCATTCAAAAACGCGGGCGGGCGCCCGACGGCTGTCTCGGGAGGTGACGTGAGCGATCGAAGGTCGCAGCGGCGGGCGCAGATCGCCAGGGCCGCGATCGAGCCGCTGAGCCGCCTGGGCGTGAGGCACGCGAGCCTCGCTCAGATCGGCGCGACCATGGACATGAGCGCGGCCCACCTCCTGTACTACTTCCCGAGCAAGACCGCGCTGTTCCTCGAGGCGCTGCGCGTGGTCGAGGAGGACCTGCGCGCCGCCATCGCGGCGGACGCCGCGCGAGTCCCGACCGCCCGCGAGCGATGGCGCCTGCTGGTCGACGCGGCCTCGCCCGCTGGCGTCCACGACTCCAACCTCCTGCTGTGGCTCGAGGCATGGACCGAGGCCGTCCACGACTCCGAGGTGCGTGAGGCGATCGCCGCGCTCGAGGCGGCCTGGCAGGCGACCGTGGCCGACATCCTCCGCCACGGCGTCGCGACCGGCGAGCTGCCCGCGAGCCTCGACGTCGACGGGCTCGTGGAGGGCTTCTCCGCGCTCCTCGACGGCCTGACGATCCGCGCCGTGGTCGGCCACCGGCCGCTGACCAAGGCCGATGTCGTGCGCATCGCCGACGAGATCATGGGGCCGCATCTCACGTGGCGCGACGCGCCCGACAGCCTCACCGCCACGACCGACACCGACACCGAGGAGGACGCATGACAGTCCGGATGCCCGCCGAGTGGGAGCGTCACGAGCGCTCGTGGATGGCCTGGCCGATCGCGCCCTACACGCTCGGCGAGACGGAGGCGGAGGCCGACGAGGCGCGTCTCACCTGGGCGTCCGTCGCCAACGCCGTGGTCGCGCACGAGCCGCTCACGATGCTTGTCCCGTCCGAGGCGGTCGCGATCGCGCGCAGGCACCTCGACCCCGCCGTCGAGATCCTCGAGGCGTCGCTCGACGACGCCTGGTTCCGCGACATCGGCCCGACCTTCGTCGACCGCGACGGCGAGCTCGTCGGGGTCGACTGGACGTTCAACGGCTGGGGCGCCCAGGACTGGGCCGCGTGGGGTCACGACTCCCTCGCCGCGCGCCGCGCTCTCGAGTCCGCAGGCATCGCCCGCGACGACTCCCGCATGGTCAACGAGGGCGGCGGCATCCACGTCGATGGCCGCGGCACGGTGCTCGTCACCGAGACGGTCCAGCTCGACCCTGGCCGCAACCCCGGGTGGTCGCACGAGGAGGTGGAGGCGGAGCTCGCGCGCACCCTCGGCGTCACGAACGTCATCTGGCTGCCGCGCGGGCTCACGCGCGACTCGCAGCGCTTCGGCACGCGCGGCCACGTGGACCTGCTCGCGTCGTTCGTCCCCGACGGTCGCGTGCTGTTCCACGACCAGCGCGACCCCGCGCACCCCGACCACGAGGTGTCGGCCCTCCTGCGCGAGACGCTGAGCGCCGCGACCGACGCCGAGGGGCGTCCGCTCGAGCTGGTGGCCGTGCCCGCTCCCGCCACGCTGACCGACGACGAGGGCTACGTCGACTACAGCTACCTCAACCACTACGTCCTCAACGGCGCCGTGATCGCGTGCGGCTTCGGGGACGCGAACGACGCGCAGGCGGTCGAGATCCTCCAGGACGCGTATCCCGGGCGCGAGGTCGTCGCGCTGGACGCGCGGCCGCTCTTCGCGCGCGGTGGCGGCATCCACTGCATCACCCAGCAGCAGCCGGCGCTCGGCGCGGACGCCTGACATGGTCGACGTCGTCGAGACCGGCATCGCGGCGCTGCGCTCGGCTCTGGAATCCGGCCGCGTCACGAGCGAGGGGCTCACGCGGACGTACCTCGCGCGCATCGAGGCCTACGACCGGCCGGGCACCGCGACCGCGCTGAACGCGGTCGTCGTCGACAACGAGGCGGCGCTCGACGAGGCCCGCGCGAGCGACGCCCGTCGCGCCGCGGGCGAGACGCTCGGCCCGCTCGACGGGATCCCCTACACCGCGAAGGACAGCTATCTGGTGCGGGGGCTCACCGCCGCGGCGGGCAGCCCCGCCTTCGCGAGCCTCATCGCGCGGCGCGACGCGTTCGCGATCGAGCGGCTGCGCGCGGGCGGCGCGATCTGCCTGGGGCTCACCAACATGCCGCCCATGGCCAACGGCGGCATGCAGCGCGGCGTCTACGGTCGCGCTGAGAGCCCGTACAGCGCTGACTTCCTTCCGGCTCCCTTCGCCTCCGGGTCCTCGAACGGCGCCGGCGCCGCGACCGCCGCGTCCTTCGCCGCGTTCGGCCTCGCGGAGGAGACCTGGTCCTCGGGCCGCGGCCCCGCCTCCCACAACGGGCTGTGCGCCTACACGCCGTCGCGCGGCCTCATCTCGGTGCGCGGCAACTGGCCCCTCGTGCCGACCATGGACGTCGTCGTCCCCTACGCGCGCACCATGGCGGACCTGCTCGAGATCCTCGACCTCCTCGTCGTCGACGATCCCGAGACCAGGGGCGACCTGTGGCGCGCCCAGCCGTGGATCGACCTGCCCGCCCCGTCCCAGCATCGTCCCGACTCCTATCCCGCGCTCGCGGACGATGCGGTGGCCTCCTTGGCGGGCCGGGTCGTCGGTGTCCCGCGGATGTACGTGAACGCCGACGCTCACGCCGGCACCGACCCGGACGGCGGCATCGGCGGACCCACGGGGCGCGCCATCGAGACCCGCGAGTCCGTCGTGGCGCTGTGGGCGGCCGCGCGGCGTGACCTCGAGGCGGCCGGTGCGATCGTGGTCCAGGTGGACCTGCCGGTCATCACGAACTACGAGGGCGACAGGCCCGGCGCCCCCACGATCCTCACGCGAGGCTTCGTGACGCCCGCGTACCTGCGCCGCGAGATCCTCGACCTGTCCGCATGGGCCTGGGACGACTTCCTCGACGCGAACGGCGACCCGGCGCTGTCCTCGCTTGCCGAGGTGCCCGGAGAGGACATCTTCCCCGCGCCCGAGGGAGCCCTTCCCGACAGGTACACGGGCTTCGACGACGACATCGCGGCCTACCCGGACCTGGCGCGTGCCGGGCTGCCCGAGGCGTTCACCGACATCCCCGAGATCGAGGCGGGCCTGCGCGGGCTCGAGCGCACGCGCCGCGTCGACCTCGAGGAGTGGATGGATCGGCTCGGGCTCGACGCGCTCGTGTTCCCCGCGGTCGCCGACGTCGGCCCGGCCGACATGGACGTGAACCCCGACAGCGCCGACCGCGGCTGGCGCAACGGCGTCTGGGTCGCGAACGGGAACCTCGCGATCCGCCACCTCGGGATCCCCACGGTGACCGTGCCCATGGGGACGATGCCGGACACGGGGATGCCCGTCGGGCTCACCTTCGCGGGGCGCGCGTACGACGACGTGTCGCTGCTGCGGCTCGCCTCCGGATTCGAGGCGACAGGGCAGAGGAGCGGCGTTCCCCGCCGCGCCGAGCCTCCGCGGACGCCGCGACTACCCTGAACCCATGACCGCACCGCGCCTCGCCGACCTCACCACCTTCCACCTCGGCGGACCGGCGAGGTCCCTCGTGGAGGCGCAGTCCGAGGCCGAGCTGATCGACGCGGTGCGCGCGGCCGACGCCGACGGCTCGCCGCTGCTCGTCGTCGGCGGGGGGTCCAACCTGCTCGTCGCGGACGAGGGCTTCGATGGCGTCGTCGTCCGCGATGCCCGCTCCGACGTGAGGCTCGACAACCACGGCTCGTGCGGCGGGATCGAGGTCATCGCGACCGCCGGCACCCCGTGGGACTCGCTCGTGGCGCAGGCGGTCGAGTCGCAGTGGAGCGGCTTCGAGGCGCTGTCCGGCATCCCCGGCTCGACCGGCGCGACGCCTGTGCAGAACGTCGGCGCCTACGGAGCGGAGGTCAGCGAGATCGTCGCGCTCATCCGCACGTGGGACCGCGAGACGCAAGCCGTGAAGTCGTTCCCCCTGGTCAAGGCCCAGTTCGGCTACCGCGACTCGATGCTCAAGCGCACCATGACCGACGGGACCTGGGGTCCGACGCCGCGCTACGTGGTGCTCGACGTCACCTTCCATACGCGCATGGCGTCGCTGTCCGCGCCCGTCCGATATCAGCAGCTCGCGTCCGCTCTCGGCGTCGAGCTCGGCACTCGCGTGCCGATCGTCGAGGTGCGTGAGGCCGTCCTGGCGCTGCGCGCGTCGAAGGGCATGGTCGTGGACCCCGCCGATCACGACACGTGGTCCGCCGGCTCGTTCTTCACCAACCCCATCGTCCCCGCGTCCTCGATCCCCGAGGGCGCCCCGGCCTACCCCGCCGCGGGCGAGGGGATGGCCAAGACCTCGGCCGCGTGGCTGATCGAGCGCGCGGGCTTCCCCAAGGGCTTCGCGGTGCGCGCCGACGCGCGGGCGTCGCTCAGCACCAAGCACACCCTCGCGCTCACGAACAGGGGTGGCGCCTCGGCGTCGGACCTGCTCGAGCTCGCGCGCGCGATCCGCGACGGCGTGGCCGAGCGGTTCGGCATCACGCTCGTCCCGGAGCCGATGCTCGTCGGCGTGGAGCTGTAGCCGGCCCGTTCCCGGGCCCAGCCCCCGCATCGTCCCTCTCATCACGAGCGCGCAGACAGTTTGAACCAATCTGAACCGCGCCACTCCGGTGTCTCGGCCCATCGAGCGCCGTGGCGCGGCGTGTCGATATGGGATTGGTTCAAACTGTCAGCGTTCGAGCGCCAAGACCGACGAAGGGCCCCCGAAGGCGATGCTCCGAGGGCCCTTCGATAACCATGCACCTGGCGGGTGACCGCCAGGCACCCGGCCCGGATGTGGCGGTCAGCCGTCCGTCGCGATGGCCTTGAGGATGTCCATCCGCGAGGCCTGCCACGCGGGCCAGATCGCCGCGACCACGCCCGCGATCGCGGCACCGACCGTGTACACCGCGAGCCACACCCACGGGATCGCGATCGTCGTGAAGCCGAACTCCTCGAGAGCCCTCACGAGCGCCGCGCCGAGTCCGACTCCCAGGAGCATCCCCAGGATCGTGCCGAAGATCGCCATCACCATCGCCTCGATCGTGATCATCCGCCAGATCGACGACTTGCGGACGCCCACGGCCCGCAGCAGGCCGATCTCGCGGGTGCGCTCGGTGACGGACAGCAGCAGGGTGTTCGCCACGCCGAGGATCGCGATGAGGAGCGCTGCTCCGAGCATCGCGGAGATGACGCCCAGGATGAGATCGATGAAGCTGTTCGCGAACTCGGCCAGGTCGCCGGGCTGCTGGAGCAGCACGAGCGGGTAGTCGGCGGCGAGCGCCTCGGTGAGGTCCGTCTGCGCCTGGTCGACGTCCACGCCCTCGTCGAGCACGACCATCGCCTGGTAGATCGGCACCTCGGAGAAGAGCTCCGACGCCGTGGACTCGTCGATCCAGAACGCCGAGTCGCCCTCCGTGTTGTACGTGCCGGTGACCGTCAACGTGGCCTCGCCCGCGTCGCCCTCAAGCGTGACCTCGTCGCCGACCTCGACGCCGAGGTCCTGGATCGTGGGGTCGATGAAGACGCCGCCGTCGAGCTCGTCGAAGTCCGGGTCGTTGTCGTAGTCGTACGCGAGGTCCGCGAGGTCCTGCTGGACGACGGCGATCGACTCGGCCGTGCCGTCGTACATGACCGAGGTCACCGCGGTGGTGGTCACGAAGTCCACGCCATCCTGATCGGCGAGCAGCGTGATCGCTCCCTCGGGGATCTCGCCCTGCGTGCTGAGCACGAAGAACTGCGCCTCGATCTGCGTGAACTGGCTTGTGACGACCGACTTGAGCGACTCGGTGAACGTGGACACGAGCGCGAGCAGCATCACGCCGATCATGAGGGCGGCCGCAGTGTTGGCCGAGCGCCTCGGCTCGCGGTGGATGTTGTTCGCGGCGAGCTTGCCGTCGATCTTGAACATCCGGGTGAGCAGGTCGCGCAGCCCGAACGCGAGCGGCACGAGCACCTGGGCGGCCAGCAGCGTCACGCCGATGACGAGGGCCATCGCGCCGATGCCGACGTACCAGTAGGGGCTCGCGACGTCCGTGTAGAGGCCGACGACGATGCTGACGACGCCGAGCAGCGCGATGCCGCCGCCGACGATGTTGCGCATCTTGAGAGGCTTCTTGGACTCGGTCGCGGCCTCGCGCAGCGCCTCCATCGGGGAGATGGTCGAGGCGTGGATCGCCGGCATGAGGGCCGACACGAGCGTGACGAGCGCGCCGAGCGCATAGCTCCACAGGACGGCGTCGAGCGGCAGCGTGACGGTTCCGAAGATCTCCCCGGAGAAGGCCTCGACGACGGCGGCCATGCCGAGCGCGGCGAGGTAGCCGAGGATGATGCCGATCGTCGCCGAGACGGCGGCGATCACCACTGCCTCGAGCAGGATCATCGAACGCAGCTGGCGGCCGGTGACGCCGATCGCGCGCATGAGCCCGAACTCTCGGGTGCGCTGCGTGACGATGATGCGGAACGTGTTGATGATGATGTACGAGCCGACGAACAGCGCGATCAGCGCGAAGGCGATCGCGAAGATGTCGATGTACTGGAGGATGTCGTCGAGCTCCGCCGCGGACTCGGCGGCCTTGGCCTCGCCGGTGATCGCACGGGTGCCGTCGGGGATGACCTCGGAGATCGCCTCCGCGACCTTCTCGGAGTCCGCGCCGTCGTCCACCACGACCGCGATCTGCTGGTAGCCGTCGGTGTCCATGAGCGTCTGCGCGGCGGACTCGGTCACGTACGCGAGCGTGGCTCCCTGGAGCGAGTTGGAGTCGCCGAACCTCACGAGGCCGACGAGCGTGAACTCCTCGACGCCCGTGTCGGTCGCGACGGAGACCGTGTCCCCGATCTCGTAGCCGAGCGTCGGCGCCGAGTCGATGTCGAGCACGATCTCGTCGTCCGCGGTGGGTGCCGAGCCCTCCTCGAGGGTCGCGCGGTCCACGTCGGGCTCGCCGCTCCAGTTGAAGATCTGGCTCGGAGCCCCGCCGGCGGACATGAGGTCGCCCGACGGCTCGTAGTCCTTCGCGAGCACCGCGCCGGTGACCTGGATGCCGCCGTACGCGGCGGCGACCCCGTCGACCGCCTCGATCGCCGCGATGTCGTCGTCGGTGAACAGCGAATCGGACGCGGCGAACATGTCGCTGCCGGTGTCGTCGGCGGTCTCCTGTGGCACCTCCTCGACGATCACGTCGGTGCCGCCGTAGATGTCGCTGAAGAGGGTGTTGAAGCCGCTCGACAGCGCGTTGGTGAGGGTCAGCGTCGTCGCCACGAGCGCGACGCCGAGGGCGACCGCGGCCGCGGTGAGCAGCAGCCTCTTCGGGTTGTGCTTGACGGACTTGTAGGCGAGGCGGAACATCAGTGCCCCATCTGCTTCATGCGGTCGAGCACCTTGTCCGCGGTGGGCTCGCGCATCTCGTCGACGATCTGGCCGTCCTCGAGGAACAGGATCCGGTCCGCGTACGCGGCCGCCGAGGGGTCGTGGGTGACCATGACGATGGTCTGGCCGAACTCCTTCACGGCACGGCGCATGAAGCCGAGCAGCTCGGAGCCGGAGCGGGAGTCGAGGTTGCCGGAGGGCTCGTCGGCGAAGATGATCTCGGGGCGGGCTACGAGAGCGCGCGCCACGGCGACGCGCTGCTGCTGGCCGCCCGACAGCTCCGCCGGCAGGTGGGTGAGGCGGTCGCCGAGGCCCAGGATGCCGATGATCTCCTCGAACCACTCCTTGTCCACGGGCTTGCCGGAGATGTCGAGCGGGAGGGTGATGTTCTCCTTCGCCGACAGGGAGGGGATGAGGTTGAACGACTGGAAGACGAACCCGATGTGGTCGCGGCGCACCTCGGTGACCTTCGCCTCGGGAAGCGACGTGATGACGATGTCCGCGATCGAGGACTCGCCCGCGGTGAGGCGGTCCAGCCCGGCGAGCGTGTGCAGGAGCGTCGACTTGCCCGAGCCCGATGGGCCCATGATCGCGGTGAACTCGTGGCCCGCGATGTCGACGTTGATCCCGTCGAGCGCCCGCACTGCGGTGTCTCCGAAGCCGTAGTCCTTGTAGCCGCCGCGCATGGTCGCGGCGAGGGCGGTGGTGGTCATGCTGTTCCCCTTCGAGACTGCCGCGCCGGTGCGCGAACGATCCTGACGGGTCCAGTGTGGCCACGCTTCGCGGAAACGGGCATCGTCCTTCAGGACGGTTCTTGCCGGTCGTCCGCAGGGACGATGCGGGGGTGGTCCCCCAGTGGGACCCGGCCCCAGCATCGTCCGTGTGCACGGCCAGGGCCCCCGGAGCTCGCGCTCCGGGGGCCCTGAGTGGAAGCGGTCAGCCGTCCGCGGCCACCGCCTCGAGGATGTCGAGGCGCGACGCCCGCCGCGCGGGCCAGATCGCGGCCATCACTCCCGCGAGGGCAGCGCCCACCGTGTAGAGCGCGAGCCAGCCCCACGGGATCGTCGCGGTCCCGAAGCCGAACTCCGCGAGGGCCTTGACCAGGGCCGCCCCCAGCCCGACCCCCAGGATCATCCCGAGGACCGTGCCGAAGATCGCCATCACCATCGACTCGATCGTGATCATCCGCCAGACCGACGAGCGCCTCACGCCGACCGCCCTCAGGAGGCCGATCTCACGGGTGCGCTCGGTGACCGACAGGAGCAGCGTGTTCGCCACGCCGAGGATCGCGATCACGAGGGCCGATCCGAGGAGCGCCGAGATCACGCCCAGGATCATGTCCGTGAACGAGGTGGCGAGCTGCGTCATCTGGTCCGGCGTCTGCAGGACGACGAGGGGGTACTCCTCGGTGAAGCGGTCGAGGATCGCCGACTGGACCGAGTCCACGTCCTCGCCGTCGTCGAGCACCACGAGCGACTGGTAGGCGCCGAGGCCGTCCTCGAGGGCGTCGGCGGTCGACCAGTCGACCCAGAACGACCCGTCCTCCGAGGAGTCCACGAGGCCCGTGACCTCGAGCGTGACGGACCCGGTGGCGCCGACGAGGGTGACCTCGTCGCCGACCTCGACGCCCAGGTCCTGGACGTCCGGCGCGATGAACACGCCGTCGCCGATGCTGGACAGGTCGCTGTCGGCGTCGGTCTCGTACGCGGACTCGAAGGTCGCGGTGTCGATCGCGACGAGCGTGCGCGCCTCGTCGTCGTACTCGACGGACGTGAGCCCCACCGAGGTCACGAAGTCGACCCCGGCCGCGCCCTCGATGATGTCGAGCGCGCCCTCGGGCACGACCCCGTCGCCCGAGTCCGTGACGAAGAGGTCCGCCTCCATGGCATCGAACTCGCCCGTGATCACCGACTTGAGGGACTCGGTGAACGTGGACACGAGGGCGAGCAGCATCACGCCGATCATGAGCGCGGCCGCGGTGTTGGCCGACCGCCTGGGCTCGCGGCGGATGTTGTTCGCGGCGAGCTTGCCGTCGATCCTGAACACGCGCGTGAGCAGGTCCCGCAGCCCGAACGCGAGCGGCACGAGCACCTGAGCGGCGAGCAGGGTCACTCCGACGACGAGCGCCATCGCTCCCGCTCCGACGTAGACGTACGGCATGGACAGGTCGGTGTAGAGGCCGACGAACACCCCGACGAGGCCGAGCAGCGCGATCGCGGCACCCACGATGTTGCGCGTCTTGAGCGGCTTCTTGGACTCGGTCGCGGACTCCCTCAGCGCCTCCATCGGGGAGATCGCCGAGGCATGGATCGCGGGCAGCAGCGCGGAGACAAGGGTGACGAGCGCGGCGAGCGCGTAGCTCCACAGCACGGCGTCGAGAGGCAGGGACATCGTTCCGAAGATGTCCCCGACGAAGCTCTCGGCGACCGCCGCCATCCCGAGCGCGCCCAGATAGCCCAGGCCGATCCCCAGCGTCGCGGCGACCACCGCGATCACGAGCGCCTCGAGCAGCACGGTGCGTCGCACCTGGCTCCCCGTCACCCCGATCGCCCGCATGAGGCCGAACTCGCGGGTGCGCTGGGTGACGACGATGCGGAACGTGTTGACGATGATGTACGAGCCGACGAACAGCGCGACGAGGGCGAAGGTGATCGCGAAGATGTCGATGTACTGGAGCATGCTGTCGAGGCTCTCGGACTGCTCGGCCTGGAGCTGCTCGCCCGTGACGGCGCGGGTGCCGGCCGGGACGACATCGGCGAGCGCCTCGGCGACGGCGTCGTTGTCGGCACCGTCCTCGGTGACGACCGCGACCTCCTGGAAGCCGTCCTGGCCCGTGATCTCCTGGGCCCGCGCCTCGGTCATGTAGCCGAGCGTGGCGGTCTGAAGCGAGTTCGACTCGCCGAAGCGGACAAGGCCGACGAGCGTGAACTCCTCGACGCCCGTGTCGGTCGCGACGGAGACGGTGTCGCCGATCTCGTAGCCGAGCGCCGGCGCGGAGTCGACATCCAGGACGATGTCGGTGTCGGCGGTCGGCGCGCTTCCCTCGACGAGGGTCGCCTTGTCGACGTCGGGGACGCCGTGCCAGTTGTAGAGGATGGTGGGGGCGCCGTTGCCGGACATCATGGAGCCGTCGGCCTCGTAGCCGGATGGCATGGCGGTGCCGTCGACCTGGATGCCTCCGTAGGCGGCGGCGACGCCGTCGACCGCCGCGATCGAGGCGAGGTCGTCGGTCGAGATCAGGGCGTCCTCGGGTGCCCACATGTCGTCGCCGGTCTCGGCGTCCGACGTCTCCTGCGCCTCGACGGCGACGTCGGTGGTGCCGGTCGTCTCCGCGAACAGCTCGTCGAAGCCGTTCGACAGCGCGTTGGTGAGGGTGAGGGTCGTGGAGACGAGCGCGACGCCGAGGGCGACCGCGACCGTGGTGAGCAGCAGCCTCTTGGGGTTGTGCTTGACGGACTTGTAGGCGAGCCGGAGCATGTCAGCGCCCCATCTGCTTCATGCGGTCGAGCACCTTGTCCGCGGTGGGCTCGCGCATCTCGTCGACGATCCGGCCGTCCTCGAGGAAGAGGATGCGGTCAGCGTGGGCGGCGGCCGAGGGGTCGTGGGTGACCATGACGATGGTCTGGCCGAACTCCTTCACGGCACGGCGCATGAACGACAGCAGCTCGTTCCCCGAGCGCGAGTCGAGGTTGCCCGACGGCTCGTCGGCGAAGATGATCTCCGGTCGGGCGACGAGCGCGCGGGCGACTGCGACGCGCTGCTGCTGGCCGCCCGAGAGCTCCGCCGGCAGGTGGGTGAGGCGCCCCGCGAGCCCGAGGATCCCGATGATCTCGTCGAACCACTCCTTGTCCACGGGCTTGCCGGAGATGTCGAGCGGCAGGGTGATGTTCTCCCGCGCGTTGAGCGACGGGATGAGGTTGAACGACTGGAAGACGAAGCCGATGTGGTCGCGGCGCACCTCGGTGACCTTCGCCTCCGGCAGGGACGTGATGACGATGTCCGCGATCGACGACTCGCCCGAGGTGAGCTTGTCGAGCCCCGCGAGCGTGTGCAGGAGCGTCGACTTGCCCGAGCCGGACGGGCCCATGATCGCGGTGAACTCGTGGCGCGCGATGTCGACGTCGACGCCGTCGAGGGCGCGGACGGCGGTTCCCCCGAGGCCGTAGTCCTTGTATCCCTTGCGCATGGTCGCGGCGGTCGCGACGGTGGTCGGTGCGGCGATGGTGGCGGTGGTCGTGGTCATGCTGTTCCCCTTCAGATTCCCGCGGCCGATCCGCGGATGATCCTGACGGGTTCAGTGTCGGCAGGCGCCCGGGCGCGGGGCATCGCCCGTGGGGACGGTTCGCGACCCCGAGGTTTCAGGGCCGTGAGTCAGGGTGTGACCCTGAGGCCGCATCGTCCTTGGGGCGTCGTCGCCCCGCGGGGTCAGCCTCGCGGCAGGACGATGCCGGAGTCGTAGGCCTCGACGACGGCCTGCACGCGGTCGCGCACCCCGAGCTTGGTCAGGATGTGGCTCACGTGGGTCTTCACCGTGGTATTCGACACGAACAGCGTGGCAGCGATCTCCTGGTTGGACAGGCCGCGCGCCATGAGCTGGAGCACCTCGACCTCGCGGTCGGAGAGGTCCCCGATCGCCTCGGGCGAGGGCTGGTAGGGGGCGTCCGACGTGGGCTCGGGCGTCGGGGAGGCGGCCGCGACGGGGATCGGGGCAGTCCCTGAGGCGGAGGTCGCGAAGCGTTCGATCACGCGGCGGGTGACCTCGGGCGCGAGGAGCGCCTCGCCGCCGGCGACCACGCGGACCGCGTCCACGAGCGCGTCGCCCTCGGCGCTCTTGAGGAGGAAGCCGGAGGCGCCGGCACGCAGCGCCTCGTACACGTACTCGTCGTCGTCGAAGGTGGTGAGGATGACGACGCGTGCGGTCGGGTGGCGGGTGATGAGCTCGCGCGTGGTCGCGATGCCGTCCATCCCTGGCATGCGCACGTCCATGAGGATGACGTCGGCGGCGTGCTGCTCCGCGAGCTCGAGCGCCTGCTGACCCGAGGCGGCCTCGCAGCACACCTCGATGTCGCCCTCGGACTCGAGGATCATCCTGAGCCCCACGCGCACCATCTGCTGGTCATCGACCAGCGCCACCTTGATCATCGGCTCCCCTTGGCTCGACCGCGCGCCATCCCCGCGCGCACCTGGTCGTCCGTGACCGGAAGCATAGCGTGGACCGCGAAGCCGCCGCCCTTGCGAGGGCCGAGGTCGATCGTGCCGCCGAACTGCGCGACGCGCTCGCGCATCCCGGCGAGCCCGTGCCCGCCGCTCGAGCTCGCGACCTCGGAGATGGTGCCTCGGCCGTCGTCCTCGACGTCGATCATGACGGCGTCGGCGCTGCGCGTGAGCGTGACGGTCGCATGCGCGCCCGGTCCCGCGTACTTGAGGGCGTTCGTGAGGGACTCCTGGACGATGCGGTAGGCGCTGAGCTCGACGCCCGCCGGCACGTGCGTGGTGCCCGTGATGCTCAGGGTGACCGGCAGGCCCGCGTCCTCGACCTGCTGGGCGAGGTCGGGGATCGCGGCCAGCGACGGCATCGGCGCGAACTCGTCCCCTGGGACGGCTCCGACGAGGCCCGTCCGGCGCGTCCTGCCCGTGAGCTCGGCCGCCTCGTCCTCGGCCTCCCTCTCGGAGGTGCGCAGCACCCCGATCATGCGCTGCATCTCGGCCAGGCCCTTGCGGCCCGAGTCGGAGATCGTGCCGAGCGCCTCGGCGAGGACGGGGTCCTCCTTCGAGGCGAGGCGGCGAGCGCCCTCGGCCTGCAGCGTCATCACGGTCATCTCGTGCGCGACCACGTCGTGCAGCTCGCGCGCGATGCGGGCACGCTCCGCGCGCACGGCGTCGGCCGCGGCGAGGCGCTCGGCCTGCTTGCGGCGCTGCGCGTCGAGCTCGAGCGCCGTGACGCGCTCGCGGCGGCGGTAGTCGGTGAAGCCCATGCCCACGGGCACGGCCACCGCGAGGCCCGCGGAGACGTACGACCACGCGGACACGTAGTCGGTCACGAGCAGGCCCACGGTGATCCAGAAGAACATCACCCCTGTCGCCGAGCCGATGTGCACGAGCGCCTGGCGCGGAGGCAGGTACGACGCGACGCCGTAGAAGGCGATGTAGACCGCGAGCATCGCGGGGCTGTCGACGTACCCGATCCCCGCTGCGATGACCCAGAACAGCATGGTCGCCCACAGCACCGCGCGGGGGTAGCGCTGGCGGAAGGCCAGCGGCGCGATCTGCAGGACGATGAGGAGCCACCCGACGGCGTCCATGGCGTGCGCGCCGGTGTCGGCCGCCGGCTCGGCCGCGAGCACCGTCACGATGGTCAGCACGAGCATCGCCGCGGCGACGAGCACGTCCGGCAGGCGAGGCAGCTTGAGGTCCACGAAGTCAGGCTAGTCGTGCAGCCGCCCGCCGCCCAGGGACTCACAGGCCCGGCGCGCGAACGCGGTTGTCCACAGATCACCCGGACCCCCGGACCGCCGGCCCGCGCCGCGGTTAGCGTCGGCGCGTCGAGCGGGACGGTCGAGTACGACGGGAGGGCGATGGATCTGCTGCTGACCCTGCGCGAGGGCGATCGCGAGCGCATGGTCGGCGTGTCGATCGAGGACGGGGCGACCGTCGGCGAGCTCGCGCGGCGGCTCGGTCGTCGCGGTCCGGACGCCGCGGTGACGCTCCGCCTGCGGTCGCGCTCGCGGGGGCCCGGCGCGGACTGGTCGGTGCTGGGGCCCGAGACGGACCTGCGAGCGTCGACGGTCCGCTCGGGGGACGAGGTCGCGGTCGTCGACGCGCCGCGCGGCACGGACGGCACGGAGGCCGCCACGGTGCGCGCGATCGCCGGGCCCGACATGGGGACCTCGTTCGCGCTGCGGCCGGGCGTGAACGTGGTCGGCAGGGACGCCGGCTCGGCCGTGCGCCTGTCGGATCCGCTGGTCGCGGGTCGGCACGCCGCGCTCCACGTCGGAGCGGGCGTCGAGGTGCGGGACCTCGGATCCACCGGTGGCCTCAGCGTCGGGGGCGTCGCGGCGACTCGCGCGCCGCTGGGCGAGGGCGAGGAGGTCACGGTCGGGGAGACGACTCTGCGGCTCGGGGAGGGCCCGGCGGTCGGGGGCGTCGCGGAGGCCGACGACTCCGTGGTCACCCCGACCCCGGTGACGATGCCTCTCCTGCCCTCCGACCCGGTCGACCTGCCCGAGCCGCCGAGCGAGCCCGAGCCGAGGGGGATGCCGAGAGCGGCGCTGCTCGCTCCCGCGCTCATGGGGATGGCGATGTTCGCCGTCACGGGGCGCGCGATCTCGCTGATCTTCGTGGTGATGTCGCCGCTGATGATGGTCGCTGGCGTGGTCGACGCGCGCTGGGAGCGGCGCCGAAGGCTCGCGTCGATGCGGGCCACGTTCGAGGCCGAGCTCGAGGAGGCCGAACGGCTCCTCGTCGATCGCATCCCGGTGGAGAGGGAGGCGCTCGCGGCGCGCTTCCCCTCGACGGGGACCGCGTGCGAGCAGGCCGGTGAGCGAGGGCCGATGCTGTGGAGCCGGCGGCCCGAGCATCCGCGATTCCTCGCGCTGCGGCTCGGCACGGGGGAGGTCCGCGCGAGCGCGCCGCCGGTCGCGCGTGCGGGAGGCCGGGCGCTCGCGGAGGCGCGTGCGCGCGTGGCGGCGCTCGCGGAGAGCTTCGCCGTGGTCCCCGACGCGCCCGTGGTGGCCGCGCTCGACGCGTGCGGCGCTGTCGGCGTGACCGGACCGCGCGCGAGCGAGGCCGCGCGGGCGGTGGCCCTTCAGGTGGCCGTCCTGCATGCGCCGACGGACTGCGCGCTCGCCGTGCTCTCCGGGGCGGAGCGAGCGGGCCAGTCCTGGGGATGGGCGAGGTGGCTTCCTCACGCGTCCGCGGGCGAGGCTCTGCTCGGGTGTCCCGCCGTCGCGTCGTCCGGCGCCTGCGCGCCGCTCCTCGAGGCGCTCGAACGACTCGTGGAGTCGCGCGCCGGAGCCGACCTCGACGCGATCGCCCCCGGGCCCCGCCCCGGAGAGCGCGAGCCTCGGGGCGGCGTCCCCGGGACCTCCTCGGTCGTCGTGATCGTGGACGATCACGACGCTCTCGAGCGTCCGCGCCTCGTGCGCCTCGCCGAGCGGGGGCCGGACCTCGGCGTGCACGTCGTCTGGGTAGCGACCGCATCGTCCCAGGTCCCGGGCGCATGCCGCATCGTCCTGGCGACCGGGCCAGGCGAGGAGGGGACGGTCCTCGACGTCGCGCGAGGAGGGCCCCCGACCCGGGTGCGCGCGGAGCTCGCGTCCGCCGAGGCCGCGGACCGCACCGCGAGGATGCTGGCCCCGCTCGTCGACGCGGCCGCGGTCGCCTCCGACAGGTCCGCGATCCCGGACGAGGCTCCCCTCGCTCCCCTCCACGGCGCCGGTGTGCTCGATCCCTCGGTGCACGTCGCGCGGTGGCGCAGCGCGCGCGGGGCCACCGCGCGAGGCACGCTGAGGGCCCTCGTCGGCCATGCCGGAGACGCTCCGTTCTACCTCGACCTCGTGCGCGACGGCCCGCACGCGCTCGTCGGCGGCACCACGGGCGCGGGCAAGTCCGAGCTCCTCCAGGCCTGGATCCTCGGCATGGCCTGCGCCCACGGGCCGGACCAGGTGAGCTTCCTGCTCATCGACTACAAGGGAGGCGCGGCCTTCGCAGAATGCGTGAGGCTGCCCCACTCGGTCGGTCTCGTCACGGACCTCGCCCCGCGGCTCGCCGACCGCGTGCTCGCCTCGCTGCGCGCCGAGCTGTCGCACCGCGAGCGCGTGCTCGCGGCGGCGGGGGCGAAGGACCTTGAGACCCTGCTGAACCGTGGTGGGTCGGGGCTCTCCCGGCTGGTCGTGGTGATCGACGAGTTCGCGACGCTCGCCTCCGAGGTGCCGGCGTTCCTCGACGGCGTGCTCGACATCGCGCAGCGCGGGCGATCCCTCGGGCTGCACCTGATCATGGCGACGCAGAGGCCCGCCGGCGTGATCCGTGACAACCTCCGCGCCAACACGAACCTCCGGCTCGCGCTGCGCATGGCGGACGAGGCGGACTCGCGCGACGTCCTGGGCGAAGGGTCGGCAGCACGCCTCGATCCGACGATCCCCGGGCGCGTGCTCATGCGGGCGGGTCCCGGACCGGTGAGGCGCTTCCAGTCGGCCTTCGGAGGCGCGAGATCACGCGGGGAGGACGCCGGCCCCGCAGTCCGGGTGGTCGAGGTCGGCATGGGGACGATGCGGCAGTGGCCCGAGCCCGAGCCCGAGCCTGAGCCTGAGCCGGAGGTCGGGCCCGAGGCCGAGCTCGGGGCCGGGGCCGGGGCCGGAGCCGAGGGCCCGCTCGCGGCGGGGTCGGGTACGGGCGCCACCGGCGCCGCGGTCGAGCCGGTCTTCGACACGGACGCCGCGCGCGTGGTCGAGGCGCTGCGGCGCGCGAGCGTCATCGCGGGACAGCCCGAGGTGCGGCGTCCGTGGCTCGACGAGCTCCCCGCCCGTCTCGCCCTCGAGGACGTGCCACGTCGGGCGGGGTCGCTGGTGCTCGGGCTCGTGGACGACCCCGCACGCCAGCGCCAGGACCCGCTCGCGCTCGACCTCGAGGCCGACGGCGCGATGCTCATCGTCGCGGGCCCGGGCGCGGGGGCCTCCGCCGCGCTCAGGACGCTGGCCGCGTCCGCCTCGCGAGCCGACGAGGGCCGACCGATCCACGTCTACGGCGTCGACTCGGGCGGCGGAGGGCTCTCGCCGCTGCGCGCGCTGCCGTGCGTCGGCGACGTGATCGAGGCGACCGACGCGGAGCGGGTGCGACGGCTGCTGCGGGACCTCGCCGCCGAGGTGCGCCGACGGCGCGGGCTCGGCACGCCAGGGGGCGGGCCTGACGCGCCCGGCGCTGGCGGCCCCGGCGCGCCCGGCGGCGCCCGCCCGCCGAGGGTCCTGCTCCTCATCGACGGTGCCGCCGAGCTCCAGGCGGAGACCCTGCACGTGCCGGGGCGCGAGCAGGTCTGGGACGACCTCCGCGCCATCGTGTCCGATGGTCCGGCGGCGGGCGTTCATGCCGTGATGACGGTGGCCAGGACGGGAGCGCTCCACACGTCGCTCCGATCGCTCACGACACGACTGCTCGTGCTGCGGACCGGCGACGACGCGGAGTACGCGCTCGCGGGCCTGCGCGCGAGCCGGCTCGCCGCCGACGCGCCGCCAGGCCGAGCGCTCGACGCCGCGACCGGCCTCGAGGCGCAGATCGCGGTGCCCGGCGGATCTCCGCGCGTGGACGCGCAGGCTCGCGCGCTCGAGGACCTCGGCAGAACGTCGCGTACGAAGGCGCCGCCCGTCCCCCGGATGCCGCGCGTGGTCGATCCGCGAGGCCTGCCAGCGGACGTCGACGGGTTGCCCGTCCTCGGCATCGAGGAGTCCACCCTCGCTGCCACGGGGTTCGTGCTGGAGCGCTCGTACGTCATCGCGGGCCCCGCGGGATCGGGGCGCACCGCGGCGCTCGCCTGGATCGGGGCCGCGCTCCGGGCCGCCGACCCCCGCGCCCGACTCGTGCACCTGTCGCCTCGACGGTCCGCTCTCGCGCGCCACGGCACGTGGACGTCCTCGCACAGCGGGCCGCGCGCGGGGGAGGAGCTGCTCGCGCGATGGGGCCGGACCCTGGGCGAGCCCGCGCCGGACGACGACCCGGTCACGATCCTGCTCGAGCACCTGGGAGACCTCGGGCCGGGAGGGACCGACCCCGCGTTGGCGCAGGCGCTGCGGCAGTCGTTGCGGCTCGGTCACAGGGTGGTCGCCGAGGCCGACTCGCAGGCGTGGATGGGGCCGCTCGCGGCGGATCTGCGCTCGGCGCGCAGGGGCATCGTGCTCGCGCCCGAGCCCGCGGACGTCCAGCTCCTGTTCGGCGTGAGGGGGCCGCGGCTCTCCGAGGGCTGCCCACCGGGGCGGGCGGTGGCCGTGGAGCCAGGCGGTCAGCGCGTTATCCAGATCCCCTACCTCGCCGACGCGTTCTCCACAGATGGCGAGCGGGCCCTGGGGCTCAACGCTCGCGGCTCATAGGTTCGCAGTCGTCCGCCGAGCCCGGCGGCGCACACCAAGGGGGAGAGCATGGCCAACATCACCGTCACGTACGACGAGTTGCGCACCGCGGCCGATCAGCTGCTGTCGGGGCAGAGCGACATCGACGCGCGTCTCGCCGAGCTCAAGGCGTTCATCGACTCGCTCGTCTCGGGCGGCTACGTCACGAGCGCCTCGTCGGGCGCGTTCCACGAGCAGTACACGGCCTTCACGACGGCGTCCCATCAGACGATCTCGGCGCTCGAAGGTCTGAGCCAGTTCCTGCGCGGCGCAGCCGACACGCTTCAGCAGACCGATGAGGCGCTCGCGAGCGCGATCCGCGGCCAGTAGCACGGGTCCGGGGAGGGGACGTGAGGGACAGCCTGGTCGTGACCGGGGCCGCGCTCGAGGAGGCCGCGACGCGCATCGACGCGCTCGCGGTCGACCTCGCGCGTGCGGACGAGGATGCGGGGGCCGCCGAGAATGCGCTGGGGGAGGCCCCTGAGGCCGCCCCGATGAGGCACGCCGTCTCGCGCTTCGCCTCAACGTGGAGCCTGCGACGCGAGTCGCTGCACGGGACGCTAGCGTCGCTCTCGGGAGCGCTGCGCCAGATCGACGGAGCGCTCGACGAGGCCGACTCGTCGCTCGCTCGCGCCGCATCGCCCTCCACGGCAGCCGGTCACCGCGGCCACGCGGGGGCCCGATGACGAGCGTCCTCGACGAGCCGTCGCCGATCACCGGTGATCCGCCGCTCATCGACGCTCAGGCGCGCAGGCTCGGCGGGGTCGCGGACGCGCTCGCGGTCACCATCGCGGAGCTGCGCGCCATCCGAGCAGGGACCGTGATGAGGGGCGAGGCGATCGCGGCCTATCTCGAGGCTGCCGAGGTCATCGAGCAGGAGCTCGGGCTCGTCGAGAGCCGGTACGCGGCGACGTCGGCCGCGCTCGCCGGCTACGCGGCCTCGCTTGCCGGGTTCCAGGCCGAGGGCGAGGATCTGCGCCGCCGGGCGGCCTACGCGCACACCGCTATCGCGTGGGCGGACCAGCGCATCGCGGCCGAGCAGGCGGACATCGGCTCCGAGGCCGCCGCCTCCGCCGGCGCGGGCATGGACGCCGTCCTCATCCCCGCGCTGCGCGGGCAGACCGCCGCGGAGCGCGAGCGTGCCGACGCGGCGGCGGCGCTCGCCGCCTGCGAGCGGCAGCTCGACGAGCTCCGCACGCGATGGGCCGCGATCGCGGAGGCGAGGGCCAGCGAGATCGACTGCGTGATCGAGGCGTCCGCGCTCAACGACAGCGGGTGGGACGTCCTCATCGACCGCCTCGAATGGCTTCTCGACGAGGCGATCCCCTGGGTCGAGACCGCGCTCGACGTCATCGCCCTCGTCGCCGCCGTCGCGGCCGTGGTACTCGTCCTGACAGGGGTGGGGGCGCCGCTGGCCTCGGCACTGTTCGTCATCTCCCGACTCGCTCAAGCGGGGGCCCGCATCGTCACGGTGATCAAGGCCGTGACCACCTCGACGCTCGTCGCCACCGGCAGGCGCCCGGTCTCTGCTCTCGCCGACCTCGGGACCGGGCTCGTCCTCGACCGGGTCGGAGGGAAGGCTGGCGACATCGTCGTCGCCCGCGCGGCGCGTGGGGCGCCGGCGGTCGTCTCCGGAGCGCTCGATCGGGTCGGATCGGGGGCCGTCGCCCTGACCGGACGGGTCTCGCCGTCGACAGCCGCGGTGGGCGTGGCGGCGGTCCGACTCCGCGTAGCCGACTACGACAGCTGGATCGGCGAGAGGCTCGACGCCAACATGTCGAGCGTGATGGGACGCCCGACCGTCGCGGACCCGGCCGGGTTCTCGGCGACGTTCGACGCGTGGACGGACTCCGTGGTCGCGGACGCGCTCGACATGGCGTCGGGAGGCTCGGTCGGTGCCGCGTACACCGCGCTGCTGGCGGGGATCGACAGCGCGGCCGGCCCGCAGCACGCCTTGAGCGGAGTCGCCTATCAGGTGGTGGATGTCGCGCGTGAGATCGAGGGGCGTGCCGACGGCGGGGGAGGCCATGTGGCCCAAGCCTCGCCGGCCGTGGGCGCGCCCACTGCGACCACATCAACCGCATCGTCCCTGGATCACGAGGAGGTGCCCGCATGACCGCGACCCTGGAGATGACGGTCCCCGCAGGCTGGCACCTCGTCGAGCCAGGCGACGGGCCGCGCTCGGCGGACGTCGCCTCGGTCGAGCTGACGAGAGCGGTGCCCGCGGCCGAGCGCGAGCGGTGGCGGCGGACCGTCGCCGGCGCGCTCAGCGAGGGGTTCGCCGCCGCGGACGGCGAGGATGTCGAGCTGCTGTCGATGCTCGTCCCCGGCGGGGCGATCGGCCTCGCGCTGCCGATGACCGTGGCGGTGCTGCGCCTCGGGATGTCCACGGACTCCGCTCACGACGCGAACGCGGCGCTCGCGGGCCTCGTGGCTCACGACGCGACCGCACGCCTGCTCGCGACGGACGCCGGACCCGTCCTGCGGACGCATGTGAGCGCCCGGCTCGGTCCAGCGCACGCCTCGAGGCTCGGACTGCGGCCGCAGGAGGTTCCCGAGGCCGAGTCTCTGCGCGTGCGCTACCTGCTGCCGCCCCGGGGGCGGGGACGGTGGCTCGCGCTGGTGCACAGCATCCCGGTGGTCGATGAGGTCAGCGTCGAAGCGTGGCTGGAGCTGTGCGACGCGCTCGTCGTCGCGGTCCGATGGAGGCGCGAGGAGTGAGGCGTGCTCAGCCCACGAACCTGTACCCCACGCCGCGCACCGTCTCGATCGCCTCGGCCCCGAGCCGTCCCCGCAGGTAGCGGATGTACACGTCCAGGACGTTCTCCTTGGACGCCGACCCCCAGACGTGCTCGAGCGCCTCCGCGCGGCTCACCACCTCGCCGTGATGCGACATCAGCAGCGCGGCGAGCTGGAACTCGCGCGGGCTCAGCTCCACGGGCTCGCCGTCGCACTCGAGCTCACGCGCACCCATGTCCAGCAGGCAGCGGCCGACGCGGATCACGGCGTCCTCCGCCGCATCGTCACGACGCCGGGCGCGCAGCCGGATCCGCGCGAGCAGCTCGTCGAAGCTGAAGGGCTTCGGCATGTAGTCGTCCGCGCCCCGCTCCAGCCCCCGCACCGTGTCCTCGGCAGAGGTCCTGGCCGTGAGGATGATCACCGGGAGGTCGGAGCCGCTCGAGCGCAGCCTGCGCAGGACGGTGAACCCCTCCATGTCGGGAAGCCCGATGTCGAGCACCATGATGTCGAAGTCGCCCTCGCCCGCCCGCGCGAGCGCGTCGCGCCCGGTGCCGACGCGCGCGACCTCGATGTCCGCGGCGCGCAGGCCGTCGGACAGCGAGCTCGCCAGTCGGTCCTCATCCTCGACGAGCAGCAGCCTGGTCATGCCCCATTCTCCGGCGCGGCCGGCGCGGCCGGCGCGGACGGCGCGAAGGGTGACGCCGGCGACGGCCCGTCACCGCGCGGAGCGTAGGCGGGCACGACGATCGTGAAGCTCGACCCCTCGCCTGGCGCCGACTCGATGTCGAGGCGCCCCTCGTGGGCCTCCGCGATCGCGGTGACGATCGGGACGCCGAGGCCCGAGCCCTCGCCGCCGACCTCGACGCGCCCGAACCTCGCGCGGATCCTGGCGATGTCCTCCGGGGCGATCCCGACGCCCTCGTCCCTGACCCACAGCCGGAACTCGGCGCGCGCGTCGTCCGTGACGCTGATCGCGCTGCCGAGCGAGATCGTCGACTCCGGCGCGGAGAACCTCACGGCGTTCGCGCACAGCTGGAGCCACGCCTGCGTGAGGCGCTCGGCGTCAGCCTCGACCTCGCCCTCGGCGACGGCCTCGAGCACCCAGCGGCGCGGCCCGAGCGGCTCGGCCCTGATCAGCGCGAGCTCGGTGAGCTCGGACAGATCCACGGGCCCCAGGCGGAGGAACTCGGGACGGTCGGCCTTCGCGAGCGTCGTGAGGTCCTCGACGAGGCGCGTCATCCGTGAGACCTCGTCGAGCAGATCGTCGCGGGTGGCCATCACCGCGTCGGAGTCGCGCGGCTCGACGAGCTCGAGGCGCGTCCGCATGATCGTGAGGGGGGTGCGCAGCTCGTGCGACGCATCGTCCAGCATGCGGCTCTGCTCGGAGAACGCGCGCTCGATCCGATCGAGCATCTGGTTGACGGTCTCGGACAGCCGCGCGAGGTCGTCGTCGCCGACGATGGGGATCCGCTCCGACAGATCCGTCGTCGAGATCCTGCGCGCGGTCGTGTCGAGCAGCCTGATGGGCTCGAGCAGCCTGCTGACCGTGACCCAGCCGAAGCCTCCGATCGCGAGCAGCGAGAGGACCGCGACGACCGCGTAGACCTGGAAGCTGTCGGCGAGCGCGGCGATGGTCGCGCCGCGGTCGACGGCGTACACGACCACGCCCTCCACGTCACCGTCGGCGTTCTGCACCGGCATCGCGACGTAGCGGTAGTCCGCCTGGTCGGTCGTGATCGCGCGGACCTCGGGGGACCCGCCCGCGGCCGCGAGCGCCGCCGTGAGGAGCTCGCCGTCCGACTCGATCGGCAGGATGTCCGTGCCGCCAGGGATGAACCGCGGCACCCCGTCCACGAGCGCGACCGCGCTCTCCGATGGGGTAGCGACGACGCGTCTGATGGCCTCGCGCATGATCGACTCGGTGTCCTCGAACGCCTCGCCCGTGGTCGGATCGCCCTCCTCGACGAACGCGACGAGGTCGTTGGCCTTGCGGGCGAGGTCGCTCTCGATGGACGCGTCGATGCGTCCCCTCTCGATCACGTACGCGGTCGTGCCCGCGACGGTCAGAGCGACGCCGGTGAGCACGGTGAGGTAGATGAGGACCCGCGCCCTCACGCTCACCCCGCCGCGCGGACGGGTCACCGCATCGCTCATGGGCGCGACCACCCTTCGTCGCCCCCACGCTATCGCCTTCGCCACGGTGGGCATCTCGCGCACCGTGGCGATCGCGTCGGAACGGACGATGCGGCCGGCCGTGTCCGACAGCGCTTGGCGGATGCCGCGCGTCCCGGAAGCGGGCAGCAGGGCCGTCATCGCTCCCGCGAGCAGCGTCGGCAGCTCCTCGATGAAGCGCGCCGTCTCGTGGATCACGCGCTCGACGGCGACGCGGGCCCGGCCCAGGGGCGTGGCGCTCAGCCGGGCGGTGCGGCGGCGTCCGGGTGCGCGAGAGGCCGCACGCTGCTCGCGTGCGGCCTCAAGCTCACGGATGGTCTGCGTGCTCACGGAGCGCCGAGGTCAGTCGTCCCAGCCGTGGTCGTCGCCGCGCTCGGAGCGGTTCTCGCGCGACTCGCGCTCGCGGGCGCTGTCGCTGTCGCTGTCGTCGTCCGAGTCCTCATCGTCCCAGCCGTCGCGGTCCTGGTCCTTGACCTGGTCGCGGTCCTGGTCGTCGTCGCAGTCCTCCTTGGTCGAGTCCTCGGTCGAGTCGTCCGTGGCCTCGACGGCCGCTGTGGCGGCCTTGTCGTCGTCCTTCTTCGCGGCCGAGTCGTCGGTCGTGTCGTCATCGCTGTCCTCGTTCGTGTCCGCGAGGTCGACGACCTCGTCCTCGACGACCTCGACCACGTCGGCCTTGACGGCCTTCTCGTCGGCCTGCGCGTCGTCGTCGTCCGTCGCGGAGACGCTGGGCGACGCGCTCACGGACTGGTGAGGGACGGCCACCGCGTCCTTGATCGCCTCCGTCTCGGAGGAGTGGGAGCCGCCGACCGCTGCTGCGGTGAGGCCCACGGCGATGAGGATGCCCGCGGTGGCGAGGAGGGTCAGGAGAAAACGCGAGGTCGTTGTCTGCATGCTCCCAGTGTTGTCCGCCAAGTCTGAGAGCCGTCTCAGGTGCGGGTCGGGGTCGGGGTCGGGGCCTGGGCAGGGCGGAGCGGGGCTGCCGCCGGCCCTGTGGGCTGCCGCTCTTCTTGCAGGACCCCGGTGCGCGTCGCGGGCCGTGAACCGGGACGGCCCGCGACGCGGGGGCGACGGCCGCTGAGCACCAGGGGGGGCGGTGCACGCGTCGCGCGTCGCGAGAGGGGCAGGACAGGGGCGGGCACGATGGCTGAGCCACCCCTGTCCTGCTTTCGGGGGCCCGAGCTGAGGGGGTGTCGGACCCACGAGTGTCCGCGGCACGGAGGAGCCGCGGTGGGCGGGGCATCGACCGTCCGTGGTCGCCCCGCTCCTCAAGAGTCGCAGGGCGACTCTGAGATCGTTCTCAGAATCGTGACGAACGTCACATTTCGCGCATCAGTTGTCGTCGTGCCGGGTCCAGCGAAAGGTCCTGACGGCGAGCACGAGCCCGATGATCACCCACGCCGCGAGCACGATCGCGCCGGTCGTGAGCTCCCAGCTGCCGCGCGCCTCGACGGCGGCGAAGTCCTCGGGCAGGAACACCGACCGCATCCCCTGCGCGAGCCACTTGAGCGGGAAGATCTCCGCGACGTGCTGGAGGAACGTCGGGATCTCCGTGTACACGAGGAACACGCCTGAGGTGAACTGTAGGAACAGGACGATCGGCGTGATCACGGCCGAGCCGGACTTGGCGTTGCGCAGCAGCGTCGACATGGCGATGCCGAGCGTGGTCGCGGCGGCCGTGCCGAGCAGGAACACCCACGCGAACGTCCACCAGTGGCCCGCGTCCGTCGGCAGCGTGACGTCGTAGAGGACCACCCCCATCGCGATCAGCAGCGACACCTGCACCGCGGACACGAGCAGCACCTGCGCGACCTTCGCGGCGAAGTACGACGTCGCGGGCAGCGGGGTGCCGTGGATGCGCTTGAGGACGTCCTCGTCGCGGTCGATCGAGATGGTCATCGCGAGCGACTGGAAGCCCGTGTTGAGGATGCCCGAGGCGACCATGCCCGCGAGGAAGTACTGCGCGAACGTCACGCCGGGCGCGATCTCCTCGCCGCCGAACACCGACCCGAACAGGAGCAGCAGCATCATCGGGAAGAAGAAGATGAACACCATCTGCTCGCGGCTGCGGAAGAACTCCTTGAGCTCGACGCTCAGCCGGGCCCGGGTCATCGACATCCACGTCGGCGTGGACGATGCGGTGGTGGCGGTCATGACGTCGCCTCCTCGGTCTCGTCGGGATCAGCGGAGGCGGCGCGCTGGGTGTCGCCGATGAGCTGCAGGTACACGTCCTCGAGCGAGGGATGGCGCACCTCGAGCGCCTCGATCTCCCCGGGGGTGCGGGAGAGCAGGTCGCGCAGGAAGGCGGAGGCGGTCGCGGTGTGCTCGACGCGATGCGCGCCGTCCTCGACCCAGCTGATCTGGGCGTCGCTCGCACGGGAGCGCAGGCCCTCGGGGGTGTCGAGCGCGACCAGGCGGCCCGAGGCGATGATGCCGATGCGGTCGGCCAGGTGGTCGGCCTCGTCGAGGTAGTGCGTGGTGAGCACCACGGTGGTGCCGTCCTCCCTGACGGACTCGATGAGGCCCCAGAACTGGCGGCGGGCCTCCGGGTCGAATCCCGTGGTCGGCTCGTCGAGGAACACCAGCTCGGGGCGCCCGATCAGCGCGAGGGCCACGTCGAGCCGCCGACGCTGACCGCCGGACAACGTGGCGGGCTTCGCGCCCGCCTTCTCGGTGAGCCCCACCGCGGCGAGCATCTCGTCCACGTCGAGGGCGTTCGGGTACAGGCGCGCGGCGTACTGAAGCGACTCGCGAGCGGTCAGGAGGCCTCGCTCGGAGGTGCCCTGGAGCATCACCCCGACGCGGTGTCGCCACTGCTTGGACGCGCTCTGTGGATCCGCGCCGAGCACCTCGACCTCGCCCGAGGTGCGCTTGCGGAAGCCCTCGAGGATCTCGACCGTCGTCGACTTGCCGGCCCCGTTGGGGCCGAGCAGGGCGAAGACCTCGCCCCGGGGGATCTCGAGGTCCAGGCCGTCGACGGCGTGCAGGTCGCCGTAGTGCTTGTGCAGATCCGTGACGCGGATCGCGGGTGCGCTCATGTGGTCGAGCCTAGCGAGACGGGCTGACGCGTCCATCGTCCCGTCGGAGGACTCGCTCCCCAGCGTGAGGCGACGGCCCCCGGACGCACGGAAGGGCCGCATCGTCCCTGTGAACGATGCGGCCCTTCCGGAAGAGGCGGGCCTACTCGGCCAGCAGCGACTGGATGCGGCCGACGCCCTCGGCGAGGTCCTCGTCCCCGAGCGCGTAGCTGAGGCGAAGGAAGCCCGAGGGGCCGAAGGCCTCTCCGGGCACCACGGCGACCTCGACCTCGTCGAGGATGACACCGGCGAGGTCGGCGGACGAGGTGATCTCCTTGCCGCGGACGGTGCGGCCGATGAGCCCCTCGACGGACGGGTACGCGTAGAACGCGCCCTTGGGGGTCGGGCACACGACGCCGTCGATCTCGCGCAGCATCGACATCATCGTGCGGCGGCGACGGTCGAACGCCGTGCGCATCTCGTGGACCGCCTCGAGGCCGCCGTCGAGCGCGGCGATCGCGGCGCGCTGCGAGACGTTCGCGACGTTCGACGTCAGGTGCGACTGGAAGTTCCCGGCCGCCTTGATGACGTCCATCGGGCCGACCATCCAGCCCACGCGCCATCCGGTCATCGCGTAGGTCTTGGCGACGCCGTTGAGGACGATGGTCTGGTCGGCCAGGTCCGGAACCAGCTTGAGGATGGGGGAGAAGACCGCGTCCTCGTACAGCAGGTGCTCGTAGATCTCGTCGGTGAGGACCCAGATGCCGTGCTCGAGCGCCCACTCGCCGATCGCCTTGGTCTGCTCGGGCGAGTAGACGGCGCCGGTCGGGTTGGACGGCGAGCAGAACAGCAGCGCCTTGGTGTTCTCGGTGCGCGCGGCCTCGAGCTGCTCGACCGTGACGAGGTAGTCCTGGTCGGCGCCCGCGAAGACCTCGACGGGCACGCCACCGGCGAGCGAGATCGCCTCGGGGTACGTGGTCCAGTACGGCGCGGGCAGGAGGACCTCGTCGCCCGGGTCCACGATCGCGGCGAACGCCTGGAACACGGCCTGCTTGCCGCCGTTGGTCACGAGCACGCTCGCGGGGTCGATCTCGTAGCCCGAGTCGCGCAGCGTCTTCGCGGCGATCGCCTGCTTGAGCTCGGGCAGGCCGCCCGCGGGGCTGTAGCGGTGGTTCCTCGGGTCCTTCGCGGCGGCGACCGCGGCCTCGACGATGTAGTCGGGCGTGGGGAAGTCCGGCTCACCGGCGCCGAAGCCGATGACGGGGCGGCCGGCGGCCTTGAGGGCCTTGGCCTTGGAGTCCACGGCGAGCGTGGCGGACGGCGCGATGGCGCCGAGGCGGGCAGAGACGCGGCGAGCGGGAGCAGTCATGGCACCATTGTTCCACCAACGGCGTTCGCGACGATGCGGGCGCCTGGGGACCGGGTTCGCATCTCGGACGGAGATCGCGTACTATGGCTCCTCGGCACTTGACAGTAGCCATGATGGTCCGCGCCCTGGTGCGGACAGGTGGTCAAGAGCCTCGGGGCCCAACCCCCGAAGGGCAGTGGCGCAATTGGTAGCGCATCGGTCTCCAAAACCGACGGTTGGGGGTTCGAGTCCCTCCTGCCCTGCGTTCAGCGGACGCGTCCTCCGCGACGCACCCTCCACACCACGCAAGCAAAGGAATTCTCGGTGAGCGAATCCGTCGTGACCGACACTGGAGATAAGGACCCGCGCCACGAGTCGCGCGAGGGCCGGAACATCTTCGGTCGCATCGCGCTGTTCGTGCGCCAGGTGGTCTCCCAGCTCCGCCTGGTCGTGACGCCCACGGTTCCCGAGTGGATCCGTCTCATCGGCGTGGTCCTGGGATTCGTCGCGGTGATGATGGCGCTCGCGTTCTCGCTCGACTTCGTGTTCGGGTGGGGCGCGTCATTGGTGTTCGGCGACTAGCCGAGTAGTGAAGGAGTCGAGAGACCGTGAGTGACGAGAAGATCGACGAGGCGCTGAGCGCCGTCGAGACCGTGGACGAGGACACCGTCCCCGCGGTCGACGAGGCCGACCTCGGCGACGCCCCGATCGACGCCATCGTGACCGGCGACGACGACACCGTGCCCGCGGAGCCCGAGGCCCCCGCCGAGGAGGCCGCCATGGCCGAGGAGGCCGAGCCCGCGATGGACGAGGACCTGCGCGCCTCGCTGCGCATGCAGGAGGGCGACTGGTTCGTCATCCACAGCTACTCGGGCCACGAGAAGCGCGTCAAGCAGGCGATCGAGCACCGTCGCGAGAGCCTCAACATGGAGGATCACATCTTCCAGGTCGAGGTGCCGATGGAGGAGGTCGCCGAGATCAAGAACGGCCAGCGCAAGAAGGTCACCCGCGTGCGGATGCCCGGATACGTGCTGGTCCGCATGTACCTCGACGACGAGTCGTGGGGCACCGTGCGCAACACGCCCGGCGTCACCGGCTTCGTCGGCCACGCGCACCAGCCCGTGCCGCTGACCATCGACGAGGTGTACAGCATGCTCGTCGGCCCCGAGACCGAGGCCGCTGGCACGTCCGACGAGAGCGGCGAGGCCGCCCCGTCGAAGCCGACCGTCGAGGTCGACTTCGAGGTCGGCGAGTCGATCACCGTCATCGACGGCCCCTTCGCGACCCTGCCGGGCACGATTTCCGAGATCAGCGTGGAGAGCCAGAAGCTCCACGTCCTCGTCTCCATCTTCGGCCGGGAGACCCCGGTCGAGCTGTCGTTCAACCAGGTGCAGAAGCTCTAGTCGAACGACGCACATGGCGGCGGCCAGCCGTCATTCAAGCAAGTAAAGGACCCGAAACAACATGGCAGCCCCTAAGAAGAAGGTTGCCGGCCTGATCAAGCTTCAGATCCAGGCCGGTGCCGCGAACCCTGCTCCGCCTGTCGGCCCCGCACTGGGCCAGCACGGCGTGAACATCATGGAGTTCTGCAAGGCCTACAACGCGGCCACCGAGTCGCAGCGTGGCAACATCATCCCCGTGGAGATCACGGTCTACGAGGACCGTTCCTTCACGTTCATCACGAAGACCCCTCCGGCCTCGCAGCTCATCAAGAAGGCTGCCGGCGTCGCCAAGGGCTCGGGCGTTCCGCACACGCAGAAGGTCGGCTCGCTGACCGACGCTCAGGTGCGCGAGATCGCGGAGATGAAGATGCAGGACCTCAACGCGAACGACATCGACGCCGCGGCGAAGATCATCGCCGGCACCGCCCGCTCCATGGGCATCACGGTCGAGTAAGACCGCATACAGACATCCAGTGGGAGGGCCGCGTTGGGCCCGCCACCACGACTGCAAAGGACAAGCAGATGACCACGCGCTCCAAGGCTTACCGCGACGCAGCCCAGCTCGTCGACCGTAGCCAGCTCTACACCCCCACCGAGGCCGTCGGCCTCGCGATCAAGACGGGCTCCAAGAACACCGACTCGACCATCGACGTCGTGTTCAAGCTCGGCGTCGACCCGCGTCACGCCGACCAGATGGTCCGTTCCACCGTCATCCTGCCTCACGGCACCGGCAAGACCGCTCGGGTCCTGGTCTTCGCCAATGGTGACAAGGCGGATGCCGCTCGCGAGGCGGGCGCCGACATCGTCGGCGGCGATGAGCTCATCGCCGAGGTGGCCGACGGCCGCCAGGACTTCGACGTCGTCGTCGCGACGCCGGACCTCATGGGCAAGGTCGGCCGACTGGGCAAGGTGCTCGGTCCCCGCGGCCTCATGCCGAACCCCAAGACCGGTACGGTCACCATGGACGTGGTGAAGGCCGTCACCGAGATCAAGGGCGGAAAGATCGAGTTCCGTGTCGACAAGCACGCGAACCTTCACACCATCCTCGGCAAGGCCTCGTTCGGTGAGCAGAAGCTCGCCGAGAACTTCCAGGCCGTGCTCGACGAGATCATGCGTGTGAAGCCGTCGGCCTCGAAGGGTCGCTACATCATCAAGACCGCGATCTCCGCGACGCAGGGCCCCGGCATCCCCGTGGACGCCCTCGCGAAGACCGAGGCGTAAGCCTCGCGCGTCTGACGCGATATCGGGCCCGACCCTTCAGGGGGTCGGGCCCGATTTGCGTTTGCTGGGGGCGTCACGTAGAGTTGCCACGCCCAAGACCGCGGGTTGTCGGATCTGGTTCGCCAGGAACGACCGAAGCTCCACTGAGGTGGGGACCGGCGCAGGTGAGAAAGTAGCACTCCGTGTGCGAACCCTTGGGCGGCCTTGCGGCCGCCTTTCGTGTGTTCGGCGCGTGTGAGCCACGGCCCCGCCTGCGCGGGGCCTTTCCTGTATGTGGGGCGGGCACCGGCGGTCACTTTCCCTGAAAGGACAACTATGGCGACGCCCGAGAAGGTGGCGGCAGTCAAGGAGCTCGCGGACCAGTTCCGTGCCTCCAACGCTGTCATGATCACCGAGTACCGCGGCCTCAGCGTCCCGCAGCTCGCCGAGCTGCGCGTGGCGCTCCGCGGAGAGGCGACCTACACGGTCGCCAAGAACACTCTCACGGCGCTCGCGGCCAAGGATGCAGGCGTGGAGGGTCTCGATGACCTCCTGTCCGGCCCCTCGGCCATTGCGTTCGTCACCGGTGACCCGGTGGCGGCTGCAAAGGGTCTGAAGGCTTTTGCCAAGGCGAACGACAAGCTCATCATCAAGGGCGGCGTTCTCGACGGCAATGCGATCTCGGCTGACGAGATCAACAAGCTGGCGGACCTCGAGTCCCGCGAGGTGCTCCTCGCCAAGGCAGCCGGCGCCATGAAGGCGTCGCTCTTTGGTGCTGCGTACCTGTTCCAGGCGCCGCTCGCTCAGGCAGCGCGCGCCGCAGACGCCCTGCGTGCGAAGCAGGAAGACGCGGCCTAAGGGCCGCACCCCACTACACACCTCTGCTTCACGCAGGCTGAAAGTTAGGAAGTCATCATGGCTAAGCTCACCACCGCCGAGCTCATCGACGCGTTCAAGGAGCTCACCCTCATCGAGCTGTCCGAGTTCGTGAAGGCGTTCGAGGAGACCTTCGAGGTCACCGCCGCCGCCCCGGCCGCCGTCGCCGTTGCCGCCGCCCCCGCGGGCGAGGCCGCTGCCGAGGTCGAGGAGAAGGACGAGTTCGACGTCATCCTCGCCGCCGTCGGCGACAAGAAGATCCAGGTCATCAAGGAGGTGCGCGCGCTCACGTCGCTCGGCCTCGGTGAGGCCAAGGCTCTTGTCGACGGTGCCCCGAAGGCCGTCCTTGAGGGCGCCAAGAAGGAGGACGCCGAGAAGGCCAAGGAGGCCCTCGAGGCCGCCGGCGCCACCGTCGAGCTCAAGTAATTCCCGCGGCGCCGCGCTGCGCGCGGCATAGCCGCTGCTTGACTCAAGGCCGGGTCACCCCTCGCGGGGTGGCCCGGCCTTCGTCTTCCCGCCAAGACCGTCCTTCTGACCGGACAGTCCTTCCGCCTGGACGATGCGAATCCTGCCCTCGCCAGAATCCTCACCCGGGCACGGCATCGTCCATGGAAGCGCTCCGGTGCGACCCGCATCGTCCCTGCTCCGCCGATCAGCGGCCGCATCGTCGCCGTGCGAGCGCCCTGCCGCCGGCATGTCGAACCAATCTCAACCGCGACACTCCCGCGACGCGCCGTGACGACCCTCGCCACGCTGGCGTGTCGGACCTGAGATTGGTTCAGACTGTCGGCGCGAGGCGGGGCGAGGTCCGTCCTCGCCGGCTGCCATGCACCCCGCACGGATCCGGATCCGACACCCCGTCGACACGCCGACGGATCGTGCGACACGCCCGCGCGTCGCACGGGAATCCGTGCGCAGCGCATGGGGGAGGGGCGCCTGGACGATGCGTCGCCGAGCGCGCGCTGATCAGGCCCGATACGGTGGGAGCCGTATCCACAAGCGATCGTGAACTTGGTGACACTTCTGCACCGACCCGCGCGGCACCCTTGACGAGCGGCGCAACGAGGTGGACAATCACTTGTTTCCGCGCTAGTCTAGCGACCGCGCTGTCTTTTGCCTTGCCCTCAGATGCCTACCCGGCGTGCGACCGTCACCCGACGGAAACGCCCCGGGATCCGGTGGAGCCGTGGCTGGACGACGTGTACACGCACGATCATCACAGGGAAGGACCCGCCCTTGGCTGCCTCGCGCACCCCTTCGGCAACCGCCATCTCCAACCGCTCCGCGTCTCGACGCATCTCCTTCGCTCAGCTTGCTGAGCCGATCGGGGTTCCCAACCTTATCGGTCTGCAGACCGAGTCCTTCGACTGGCTGCTCGGCAACCAGCTCTGGCAGGACCGCGTCGCAGCCGCCAAGGAAGCGGGCCGCAACGACGTCCCGGAGGTTGCCGGACTCCAGGAGATCTTCGAGGAGATCTCTCCGATCGAGGACTTCGCTCAGACCATGTCGCTGAGCTTCTCGGACCCGTACTTCGAGGAGCCGCGCCACACTCCCGAGGAGTGCAAGGAGAAGGACTTCACCTACTCCGCGCAGCTGTTCGTGACCGCGGAGTTCATGAACAACACCACGGGCGAGATCAAGTCGCAGACCGTCTTCATGGGCGACTTCCCGCTCATGAGCGAGCGCGGCACGTTCATCGTGAACGGCACGGAGCGCGTCGTCGTCTCCCAGCTGGTCCGCTCGCCCGGCGTGTACTTCGAGCGCACCCCCGACAAGACGTCCGACAAGGACATCTTCACCGCGAAGGTCATCCCCTCGCGCGGCGCATGGCTCGAGTTCGAGATCGACAAGCGTGACGCCGTCGGCGTCCGCGTCGACCGCAAGCGCAAGCAGCCCGTCACCCTGTTCCTCAAGGCGCTGGGCCTCACCGACGAGCAGATCGCCGAGGAGTTCGCTGACTTCCCGGCCGTCCTCGACACCCTGTCCAAGGACACCGTCCACGCGCAGGACGAGGCGCTCGTCGACCTGTACCGCAAGCTCCGTCCGGGCGAGCCCCCGACGGTCGAGGCTGGTCAGAACCTGCTCGACAACTTCTACTTCAACTCCAAGCGCTACGACCTCGCGAAGGTCGGCCGCTTCAAGCTGAACAAGAAGCTCGGCGTGGGCAAGGCCCTCGGCGACTCGACCCTCGGCGTCGACGACATCGTCGCGACCGTCAAGTACATCGCAGCGGCGCACGCGGGCATGAAGACGCTCACGATCGGTGAGACCGAGCTCCAGGTGGAGACGGACGACATCGACCACTTCGGCAACCGTCGCATCCGCGCGGTCGGCGAGCTGATCCAGAACCAGATCCGCACCGGCCTGTCGCGCATGGAGCGCGTGGTGCGCGAGCGCATGACGACGCAGGACGTCGAGGCCATCACGCCGCAGACGCTCATCAACACGCGTCCCGTCGTCGCCGCGATCCGCGAGTTCTTCGGCACGTCGCAGCTGTCGCAGTTCATGGACCAGAACAACCCGCTCGCGGGTCTGACCCACAAGCGCCGCCTCTCGGCGCTCGGCCCGGGCGGTCTCTCGCGCGACCGCGCCGGCATGGAGGTCCGTGACGTCCACCCGTCGCACTACGGCCGCATGTGCCCGATCGAGACCCCTGAGGGTCCGAACATCGGTCTGATCGGCTCGCTCGCGTCGTTCGGTCGCATCAACCCGCTCGGCTTCGTCGAGACCCCGTACCGCAAGGTCGTCAAGGGCCAGGTCACGGACCAGGTCGACTACCTCACGGCGGACGACGAGGACCACTTCGTGATCGCCCAGGCGAACGCCCCGCTCGACGAGAAGGGCTTCTTCGTCGAGGACCGCGTGCTGGTCCGTGGCCGCGGTGGTGACACCGAGGACGTCCCGAAGGACGGCGTGGACTACATGGACGTCTCGCCGCGCCAGATGGTGTCGGTCGCGACCGCCCTCATCCCGTTCCTCGAGCACGACGACGCGAACCGCGCCCTCATGGGTGCGAACATGCAGCGCCAGGCCGTGCCGCTGGTCCGCTCCGAGGCGCCGCTGGTCGGCACCGGCATGGAGCGTCGCGCGGCGGTCGACGCCGGTGACGTGGTCGTGGCGAGCAAGCCGGGCGTCGTCACCGAGGTGAACGCCGACCTGGTCACCGTCGCCAACGACGACGGCACCACCGGCTCGTACCGCGTGGCCAAGTTCGAGCGCTCGAACCAGGGCACCAGCTACAACCAGCGCGTCCTCGTCAACGAGGGCGACGTCCTGGTCCAGGGCTCGGTCATCGCCGATGGCCCCGCCACCGACGAGGGCGACCTCGCGCTCGGCCGCAACGTGCTCGTCGCGTTCATGTGCTGGGAAGGCCACAACTACGAGGACGCGATCATCCTCTCGCAGCGCATGGTGCAGGACGACGTCCTCTCCTCGATCCACATCGAGGAGCACGAGGTCGACGCCCGCGACACCAAGCTCGGCCCGGAGGAGATCACCCGCGACATCCCGAACGCCTCGGAGGAGGTGCTCGCCGACCTCGACGAGCGCGGCATCGTCCGCATCGGCGCCGAGGTCCGTGCCGGTGACGTCCTCGTCGGCAAGGTCACCCCGAAGGGTGAGACCGAGCTGACCCCGGAGGAGCGCCTGCTGCGCGCGATCTTCGGCGAGAAGGCCCGCGAGGTGCGCGACACGTCCCTCAAGGTCCCCCACGGCGAGTCCGGCACCGTCATCGGTGTCCGCGTCTTCACCGAGGAGGACGGCGACGACCTGCCCGCAGGCGTGAACCAGCTGGTCCGCGTCTACATCGCGCAGCGTCGCAAGATCATGGAGGGCGACAAGCTCGCCGGCCGCCACGGCAACAAGGGCGTCATCTCGACGATCCTGCCGCAGGAGGACATGCCGTTCCTCGCGGACGGCACGCCGGTCGACGTCATCCTGAACCCGCTGGGTGTCCCCGGCCGTATGAACGTCGGTCAGATCCTCGAGACGCACTCGGGCTGGCTCGCGAAGAACGGCTGGGACGCCACCGACGCCACGGGCGAGTGGACCGACCACCTGCCCGACGGCGCGCGCAAGGCGGAGCCGGGCAACCCGATCGCCACCCCGGTGTTCGACGGTCTGCACGAGGACGTCCTCAACGGTCTCCGTGAGCACATCAACCCGAACCGTGACGGTGACCGCCTGGTCAACGAGAACGGCAAGGCGCAGCTCTTCGACGGCCGCTCCGGCGAGCCGTTCCCCGAGCCGATCACGGTGGGCTACAAGTACATCCTGAAGCTTCACCACCTGGTGGACGACAAGATCCACGCCCGTTCCACCGGTCCGTACTCGATGATCACCCAGCAGCCGCTGGGCGGTAAGGCGCAGTTCGGCGGCCAGCGCTTCGGTGAGATGGAGGTGTGGGCGCTCGAGGCTTATGGCGCCGCGTACGCCCTCCAGGAGCTGCTGACCATCAAGTCCGACGACGTCACCGGTCGTGTCAAGGTCTACGAGGCCATCGTCAAGGGGCAGAACATCCCCGAGCCGGGCCTTCCGGAGTCCTTCCGCGTGCTGATGAAGGAGATGCAGTCCCTCTGCCTGAACGTCGAGGTCCTGAGCCATGACGGCTCCGTGATCGAGATGCGCGAGTCCGACGAGGACGCGTACCAGGCCGCCGAGTCGCTCGGCATCTCCCTGTCCAGCCGCCCCGACGCCTCGAGCGTCGACGAGATCTGATCTTTCGAGAGGTAAGGAATCGACAGTGCTCGACGTCAACGAGTTCGGCGACCTCCGCATCGGTCTGGCCAGCGCGGAGCAGATCCGCGAGTGGTCCCACGGCGAGGTCAAGAAGCCCGAGACCATCAACTACCGCACCCTGAAGCCTGAGAAGGACGGACTCTTCTGCGAGAAGATCTTCGGCCCGACCCGCGACTGGGAGTGCGGCTGCGGCAAGTACAAGCGTGTCCGCTACCGCGGCATCGTCTGTGAGCGATGCGGCGTGGAGGTCACCCGTTCCAAGGTGCGTCGCGAGCGCATGGGCCACATCGAGCTGGCCGCGCCCGTCACCCACATCTGGTACTTCAAGGGCGTCCCGTCGCGCCTCGGCTACCTGCTCGACCTCGCCCCGAAGGACCTGGAGAAGGTCATCTACTTCGCGGCGTACATGGTCACGTCGGTGGACGAGGACGGCCGCCACGAGGACCTTCCCCAGCTCCGCAACGAGCTGGAGAAGGAGAAGAAGTTCATCGCCAACCAGCGCGACGTGGACATCAACAACCGTGCCGAGAAGCTCGAGAAGGACATCGCCGAGCTCGAGGCCGAGGGTGCCAAGGCCGACGTGAAGCGCAAGGTCAAGGACGGCGCCGAGCGCGAGATGGCGAACCTGCGCAAGCGCGCGGACGCCGAGATCGAGCGCCTCGACGCGGTGTTCGACCGCTTCGCGTCCCTCAAGGTCCAGGACCTCGAGGGCGACGAGCTGCTCTACCGTGAGCTCTCGCGTCGCTACGGCTCGTACTTCAAGGGCTCCATGGGTGCCGAGGCCATTCAGCAGCGCCTGAAGGACTTCGACCTCGAGGCCGAGGCCGAGCTGCTGCGCGACATCATCGCCAACGGCAAGGGCCAGCGGAAGACCCGTGCGCTCAAGCGCCTCAAGGTGGTCAACGCGTTCCTCACGACGACCAACTCGCCCGTGGGCATGGTCCTGGACGCCGTCCCGGTCATCCCGCCGGACCTGCGTCCGATGGTGCAGCTGGACGGTGGCCGCTTCGCGACCTCCGACCTCAACGACCTGTACCGCCGCGTCATCAACCGCAACAACCGCCTCAAGCGTCTGCTCGACCTCGGTGCCCCCGAGATCATCGTGAACAACGAGAAGCGCATGCTGCAGGAGGCCGTTGACGCGCTGTTCGACAACGGCCGTCGTGGTCGCCCCGTCACGGGCCCCGGCAACCGTCCGCTGAAGTCGATCTCCGACATGCTCAAGGGCAAGCAGGGTCGCTTCCGTCAGAACCTGCTCGGCAAGCGCGTCGACTACTCGGGCCGTTCGGTCATCGTGGTCGGCCCGAAGCTCAAGCTGCACCAGTGCGGTCTGCCCAAGCAGATGGCGCTCGAGCTGTTCAAGCCGTTCGTGATGAAGCGCCTCGTGGAGCTCAACCACGCGCAGAACATCAAGTCGGCCAAGCGCATGGTCGAGCGTTCGCGTTCCGAGGTCTGGGACGTGCTCGAGGAGGTCATCCGCGAGCACCCGGTCCTGCTGAACCGTGCGCCCACCCTGCACCGTCTGGGCATCCAGGCGTTCGAGCCCCAGCTGGTCGAGGGCAAGGCCATCCACCTGCACCCGCTCGTCTGCGGCGCGTTCAACGCCGACTTCGACGGTGACCAGATGGCTGTGCACCTGCCCCTGTCGGCGGAGGCGCAGGCCGAGGCCCGCATCCTGATGCTGTCCTCGAACAACATCCTCAAGCCGTCGGACGGCCGTCCGGTGACCATGCCCTCGCAGGACATGATCATCGGTCTGTACCACCTGTCGCTGCTCAAGCCGGGCAGCAAGGGTGAGGGCCGCGTGTTCGGTACCGAGGCCGAGGCGATCATGGCGCTCGACGCCGGCGACATCACCCTCAACACGCAGATCCAGCTCCGCGTCGACGGTGACACCGTCCCGCCGCGCGGCTGGGTGGCGCCCGAGGGCTACGTCGAGGGCGAGCCGTTCATGCTCGAGACGACGCTGGGTCGGTCGCTGTTCAACGGCACCCTTCCCGTGTCCTACCCCTACGTGAACCGCAACGTCGACAAGAAGGTGCTGGGCGACATCGTCAACACCCTCGCGGAGCGGTACCCGAAGGTCGAGGTCGCCGCCTCGCTCGACGCGCTCAAGGAGGCCGGCTTCTACTGGGCGACCCGCTCGGGCGTCTCGATCGCCATCAGCGACGTCGCGACTCCCGCCAAGAAGCAGGAGATCCTGGCTCGCTACGAGGCTCAGGCCGAGAAGGTCCAGGACCAGTTCGACACCGGTCTGATCACCGACGACGAGCGCCGTCAGGAGCTCATCGAGATCTGGACGCAGGCGACGAACGAGGTCGACCGCGAGATGCGTGCCTCCTTCCCGGAGTACAACACCGTCCACACGATGGTCGGCTCGGGTGCCCGTGGTAACTGGATGCAGGTGCGTCAGATCGCCGGTATGCGCGGCCTGGTGGCGAACCCGAAGGGTGAGATCATCCCGCGTCCGATCAAGTCGAACTACCGCGAGGGCCTCTCGGTCCTCGAGTACTTCATCGCGACGCACGGCGCCCGCAAGGGTCTCGCGGACACGGCTCTCCGTACTGCGGACTCGGGCTACCTGACCCGTCGTCTGGTCGACGTGTCGCAGGACGTCATCGTCCGCGAGGAGGACTGCGGCACCGAGCGCGGCCTCAAGATGCCGATCGCCCAGGTGCTCGGCTCGGGCGAGCGCGTCAAGCACGAGCGCGTGGAGACCTCGGTCTTCGCCCGCACGCTGGCCACGGACGTCGAGGACGCTGACGGCAACGTCATCGGCAAGGCGGCGTCGGACATCGGCGACGTCATGCTCGACCAGCTCATCGCCGCCGGCATCGACGAGATCAAGGTGCGCTCCGTGCTCACCTGCGAGTCCGCCGTCGGTACCTGCGCGAAGTGCTACGGCCGCTCGCTCGCGACCCGCGAGCTGGTGGACATCGGCGAGGCCGTCGGCATCGTCGCGGCCCAGTCGATCGGTGAGCCCGGCACCCAGCTGACGATGCGTACGTTCCACACCGGTGGTGTGGCGTCCGCTGACGACATCACGCAGGGTCTGCCGCGTGTCCAGGAGCTCTTCGAGGCCCGCACCCCCAAGGGTGAGGCCCCGATCTCCGAGGTCGCCGGTGTGCTGCGCGTGGACGACTCGGAGGCGACCCGTCGTCTCATCGTCACGCCCGACAACGGTGACGAGCCGATCGAGTACCCGGTCACCAAGCGTTCGCGCCTGCTGGTCCAGGACGGCGAGTCCGTCGTGGTCGGCCAGCAGCTCGTCGCGGGTGCCGTGGACCCGAAGAACGTCCTGCGCATCCTCGGCCCGCGTGCGGCTCAGAAGCACCTGGTCGACGAGGTGCAGAACGTGTACCGCTCGCAGGGTGTGGAGATCCACGACAAGCACATCGAGGTCATCGTCCGTCAGATGCTCCGTCGCGTGACGGTGCTCGACTCGGGTGACGCCCCGCTGCTGCCGGGTGAGCTCGTCGAGCGCGCCCGCTTCGAGCAGGCGAACCGTGCGACCGTCGTCGCGGGCGGCAAGCCCGCCTCGGCCCGTCCGGAGCTCATGGGCATCACGAAGGCGTCGCTCGCGACCGACTCGTGGCTGTCCGCGGCCTCGTTCCAGGAGACGACGCGCGTCCTCACCGAGGCGGCGATGTCCGGCAAGTCGGACCCGCTGATCGGTCTGAAGGAGAACGTCATCCTCGGAAAGCTGATCCCCGCCGGTACGGGCCTCGCCCAGTACCGCACGGCGACGATCAACCCGACCGAGGAGGCCAAGTCCAACCTGTTCCCGTCCTTCGGGTACGAGGAGTGGGACGGCCAGTACTTCTCGGAGGGCACCGGCGAGGCCGTGCGCCTCGAGGAGTTCGACATCCCGCGCGACTAGTCGCTCGATCCACGCAGAGCCCGGTCACCGTCAGGTGGCCGGGCTCTCGTGCGTCTCGGGGCGGGCCCGCGGACGATGCGGGGGCTCAGGGACGATGCGGTGCCAGCGCGCTCGCGGCGCGCCACAGCGATGCCGCCCCGCACACCGTCACGACGACCTCGCTACCGCATCGTCCCCGTGCTCAGGCTGTGGACTTTCAGTCACGGCGCCCCCGGGTTCCTGTCGCCGGGCCGGTGGGAGCCGATGAGCGAGGTGAAGGCTCCAGCTGAGGGAAGGGGGTGCCGACATGAGTACGTTCCTCGTGTGGTGGACCGGGATGTCCATCGTGCTGTGCTCAGGCATCACCGCATGGGCGATGCACCGGGCGCGCTGGTAGGCGCCTGCGCGCCCCGCGTCAGCCGAGCACGATCGCGGCGACGACTCCGAGGGCGACCAGTCCGATGCCGGAGACGGCGCTGACGACGATCAGCGCGGCGATCGTCGCGCGTGCGCCGCGTCTGCTGCGTCGGGAGACCGAGCGCAGCTCGCTGGCCGCTGGACGGGCGCGCTGCGCCCGCATCTCAGGGGAGCCAGGCGACGGAGGACCCGCAGGAGCGTCGGCGATGGACGGTGGCGTGGTGGTCGCGGGCCTCGTCGCGGGCCCGGCTCCCTCATGCAGCGTGAGCGTCGGCGGCGGAGCGATGACGCGCCGACGGCCCGCCACCCTGTCGTCCCGCAGCACCGCACGGCGGCTGCCGGGGAGCGTGGCGTCCTGATCCTGCGGCGCCCTTCGCGGCGCCCTGACGACGAGAGGCTCCGGGGCGTCCGGCGTGGGCGCGGCGAAGCGCGAGGCGAGGACCGTCGCGTCATCGTCGTCTTGCCTGCCGCCGCCGCGGCGAGGCGACACGACCGTGCGGTCCACCTCCGCATCGTCCTGCTGGGCGGTCGGGAGGTCCGGCGAGGCCGCCGAGCCCGGGCCTCGCGGGGACACGATCGTCTCGTCGTCATCGGAGGGCGGCTCCGTCCGACCTTCGTCGGTCGTCACTTGCGGGTCCGCAGGGTGTCGGAGGTGACGTCGTCGGTGCTGGTCTCCCGTGCGCCGTCGGCGCCGGACAGCACGTCGACCACCACGACCGTGATGTTGTCGCGCCCGCCGCTCTCGTTCGCGAGCCCGACGAGGCGTCGCGCGGCGTCGTCGGGTCGGCCCGACATCGTCAGCACCGCCCTGATCGTCTCGTCCGCGACCTCCCCGTACAGACCGTCGGAGCACAGCAGGAGCCGCTCCCCGTTCATCGCGGGGACGAGCCACGCGTCGGCGGCGCTGTCGGTCGCGCCGATCGCGCGGGTGATGACGTTCCTGTGGGCGAAGGAGGCCAGCTCCTCCTCGCGCATCTCGCCCGCGTCGACGAGCTCCCTGCCGAGCGAGTGATCCACGGTGATCTGCTCGAGCTGAGTGCCGCGGTGGCGGTACACCCGCGAGTCGCCCACGTTGAGCACGAGCCAGGCGGGCTGTCCCTCATGCTCGGTCAGGACGATGCCGGTGACGGTGCTCCCGGCGCCGACCGTGGTCGCGGCGGCGACCTTGGCGACCCGGGCGTTCGCCTCCCTCAGCGCCGCCTCGACCTGGCCGTACGTGCCGTAGCCCGGGCCGGGCACGAGGTCGTGGAACGAGGCGACGACGGCGGCGCTGGCCTGGTCGCCCGCCTCGTAGCCGCCCATGCCGTCGGCGACGATGAACGCGGGACCGTCCGCCAGGTAGGAGTCCTCGTTCTGCGGGCGCACGAGCCCTGCGTCTGTCGCCGCACCGACGCTGAGCGTGACGGCGGCGAGGGAAAGGGTGGTCATCGAGCGGCTCCTCGTGGGTCAGTGCTGCGCATGCGTCCGCCTGCCGGTGTTGACGAGCGCGGGTACGGGCTGGGGTGCTGGCCGGGCACGGCGCAGCACGGAACGAAGGCTGAGAGTGGCGCGCAGGCGCCGCCACCGCGACCCGCGCCGGGCAAGATCCTGGCGCTCGGCGTCGACGAGGCGCCACGACTCGCGCGCGGCCTCCGACGTCGGGGCGTGGAGATCGAAGACGGCGCGGTCCGCCATGGCGGCGAGCACGAGAGCGCGGTCCCGTTCGAGGAGGTCCGCGAGCTCCCCGCGGGTGAGACGCTCGGGCACGTCGAGGCCCGCGTCGACGTACGCGTCGACCATCTCCTCCCAGGCGCCCACCACCGCGACCTCGGGCACCTTCGCGCGGCGGCGCCTGGACCGCCGGATCACCTTGGCCACCGGCAGGACGAGGAGCGGTGCGGCCAGGAGCGCGAGCGTCAGGGAGAGCGCGAGCCCCGCGAGCGCGATCCGCAGCGCGACCGGCTCATCCTCCTGCGCCGCCTCGTCGTCCGTGGCCGCGTCCGCGGTCTCGTCGCCCTGGACGGAGGGAGGCTCGATGACCTCGCTCGCCGGCATGTCCGCATCCGTCGCGTTCTGGGGCAGGCTCTCGCCCTGTCGGATGCGGGTCGGGGTGGACTCGAACTGCGGCGTCGCGTCGAGGACGGTCCAGGCGTCCGTCGAGTCGGCGCGGACCTCGACCCACGCGGTGACGTTCGCTCCGGTGCAGGTGCCGTCGCACGCCGGCACCCCATCGCTGGCATCCGCCTGCCCCAGGCGGATGCCGACGACGACGCGGGACTCGAAGCCGAGATAGCGGGCCAGCACCGCGGCGGAGGCCGCGAACTTCTCGTCGTCGCCGACGGCGGCGACCAGCAGCTCGTCGGACGGGTCGTCTCCTGCGCGCAGCTCCTGGTCGAGCAGGCTCTGGAAGAGCGCCTCGACGTGGGCGCTGGTGTGTCCCGCGCGCACGGGCTCGAAGACGTACGGGCCGCGCGAGGACAGGTCGGCGATCCAGGACTCGGCACCCGCCTCGCGCGCGGCGTGGCTCAGGTAGCCGCGCTCCCTCAGCCGCGACACGAGCTCGATCAGGTCGGCGCCGGTGCGACCCACGGACTGCTGGTCGACCCAGGCGGCAAGCGCCGGGTAGTCGTCCTCGCTCACGGTGGCGTCGCCGCCGGTGGCCGTGGCGAGCGTCGCCGTGCCGTCGTCCTCGGTGGCCGCGATCGTGTACGAGTCGCCGGCGACGAGGCCGAGCCCCGCGTCGACGGTGTCGAGCGCCAGCATCGCGGTGTCGAGGTCCTCGTCGGCGTAGTAGGCGTCGGCGAGCTCGCTCGCGCGCGCGCCGAGGAAGCGGGGCGCACCGCCCGACGCGGTGGCGACGGGCACCCACACGCCGGTGTACGCCGGGCCGATCGTGACGGTCAGGTCGGCCGACTGGACGGTGGGCCTGCGGGCGAAGGAGGCGGCGTCCGCATCGACGGTGAACGACTGCCCCTCGTACGAGTCGAGCGTCGCGATGCGCAGCCGCTGGCCGTCGAGCGCGCCCGAGACCGTGAGCAGCACGGCGTCGTAGGAGGCGTCCGTGAACCACGAGCGGTACGCGCTGAGCGGGCTCGGCTGCGCGGCGATCACGGAGGCGGGCACCACCTCGTCGCGCAGCGCCGTGCGGTCCTCGGAGGCGACGGTCGCGGGCGCGATGCCGAGGCCCACGTAGACGGCGGCGGCGATGAGGGCGGTGGAGACGAGCCGACGGCGCGCGGCCAGGCTCATGGAGCCTCCGCGCCGCCGCACGGTCGCGGCCTGGGACCGTGCGATGCGCAGCGCGTCCGAACGGTCCAGGCGGGCCCTGCCGAGCAGCCAGGCCGCGCAGACCGCGACGGCGGCGGCGACGATCGTCGCGCGCGTCGGCTCCGGCACGGTGAACGGGCCCCACTGCGCCGACGCCTCGGGAGTCGAGGAGCCGAACGCCATGCCGAACGCGGGCATCGCGAGGAGCGGCAGGACCGCGAGCGACGCAGTGCGGCCGCGCCCGGTCGCGAGGACGGTCGCGCCCCATGTGCATGCCGCGACGAGGGCGAGGAAGGGAACGAGCAGCGCCTGATAGTCGCCGACGGGGATGGTGATCGTGAGGAGGTGCTTCCAGCCGGTGACGACGGACGCGAGGGCCGCGACGAGCGCATCGGCGAGACCGCCAGGGTCGCTGAGCGATCCCGGCATCGTCGTGGGGACGACCGCCACCGCGAAGGCGGCGACGACGAGGCCCGATCCTGCCCACGTGCTCCATGAGCGCGCCCTCGTGAGCAGCGCGGGGCCGACCCCGATCACCGCGCCGACGCCCGCCACGATGACGAGCCGAGGCGTCTCGTACACGGGCCACGCCGACCACACGGCGAGCGCGACGCTCGCGGCGACGGCGGCGAGCGTCAGCGCGAGCGAACGGGGAGAGGGAAGCGGCATCACACGCTCGCTCTCAGAAGCAGGTGGCCGAGGTCCGGCAGCATGCCCACGGTCGCGATCCGCATCTCGCGCGCGGTCTTGAGGGACGGCTCCGCCCCGGTCTCGCAACGCGCCACGATGACCTGGACGTCGGCGGGGAACGACAGCGCGGCGCGCCTGAGGTCGGCCCAGGCGTGCTGTGCTCCCGTGACCAGGAACACGAGGGACAGCTCGGGCGCGGCCTGCAGAGTCATCGAGGCGACCTGGTCGAGCGGCATGACGTGGGCGTCGGACTCGAGCGGGCACATCGCGTCCAGGAGCGCGCGGGAGGAGACGGTCGGCAGGGTCGTGAGCGAGTGGATCCTGCCGCGGTCCTGGTCAGCGATCTCGCCGCTCGTCGCCACCACGACCTCGCGGCCGTCCCGGACGGCCTGCGAGCCGAGCGAGGCGACGACGGAGACGGCCATCTCGAAGTCGTCGTCAGAGGCGTAGGCGCCCGCGTGCAGGTCGAGGACCACGGCGATCCTGGAGCGCCTGGTCTCCTCGTACTGGCGGACCATCAGCCGCCCCGTGCGGGCCGTCGACTTCCAGTTCACGTGCCGGCGCGAGTCGCCAGGAAGGTACTCGCGGATCGCATGGAACGACAGGTCCGAGTCGACGATCGTGCGCGTCACCTGACCCTCGAGGTCGCGGATGAGCCCCGCGCTGGTCGAGGGGATGGACGTCGTCACGGGATGCACGTAGATGGTCTGCTCTCCCGGCCACGTGTGGTCGCGGCGCAGCACGCCGAGCGGGTCGCCCCGCCCGATCGTCATGGGCCCGACGCTGATGATGCCGCGTCGCGCTGCGCCGATGGTGAGGGTCTCCCGATGCGACGCGTGCGGACGCAGGAACGGCACCTGGGTCTCGACGAGGCCGTCGCCCACGGGCACGTCGAGGACCGCGGGCAGCGACGATCTGCGGCCGCGGTTGGTGATCTCGAGGGTCGCGCTCAGGTCGGTCCCGGCGACGACGCGATCGCGCTCGAGGTCCAGCTCGACGGCGTACGTGTGGGTGCCGAGCAGGAAGGGCACGCACACGAGCAGGAGCATCGCGGCGCCGGCGGCGACGATCGCGCCCTCCGACCAGTGCCAGGCGAGCGCCGCTCCGAGACCGGCGACGGCCGCGCCGAGCAGCAGCCAGCCGGCGGGGCTGACCGTGCCGTCCACCGCGTCCCAGGCCCGTCGCAGCGCCTCCGCGCCGCGGTCGATGGCCGTGCGACCGCGCTCGACGCCCGCAGCGAGGCCGCGGCGCTCGCTGTCGTACCGCGTCACGGTCGCGCCCGAGGAGGGCGTGCCGGTGGCGCGGTAGCTGTGGGAGCCGGTGCGGTCGGTCATGTCGGTCAGGCCTGCCCGTTCTCCGCGGGCGGGGGCACGTCGAGCAGGACCTGGCCGATGACGTCGGCAGCCCCGACGCCGTCGAACTCCGCCTCGGGCTCGAGGATGATGCGGTGCGACAGCGCGGGGATCGCGAGGTCGCGCACGTCATCCGGCGTGACGTAGGTGCGGCCGTGCGCGGCCGCCCACGTCATCGCGAGGCGGGACAGCGCGATCGCGCCGCGGACGGACACCCCGAGCCGCACCTCGGTCGCGCGCCGCGTCGCGTCGACGAGCCGGATCACGTAGTCGGACACGAGCGGGCTCACGTGCACGGTGAGGCCCATCTGGATCATGCTCGTCATCTGGTCAGGGGCGAGGACGGGAGCCGCCTCGCGCCGTCCCTCGGGGACGCCCTGCAGGATCCGCATCGTCGCCGCGTCGTCGGGGTAGCCGATCGAGGTCTTGACCATGAAGCGGTCCAGCTGCGCCTCGGGCAGCCGGTAGGTGCCTGCCTGCTCGACGGGGTTCTGCGTCGCGATCACGAGGAACGGGGACGCTGCGGGACGGGTCACGCCGTCCACGGTGACGTTGCCCTCCTCCATCACCTCGAGCAGCGCCGACTGCGTCTTGGGGCTCGCCCGGTTGATCTCGTCGGCGAGCACCACGTTCGCGAAGATCGGCCCTGGATGGAACTCGAACTCGCCCTGCTTCTGGTCGTAGACCGTGATGCCCGTGACGTCGCCGGGAAGCAGATCGGGCGTGAACTGGAGGCGCGAGGCGCTGCCGCTCTGCGATCGGGCGAGGGCGCGCGCGAGCGCGGTCTTGCCGGTTCCGGGCACGTCCTCGAGGAGCACGTGCCCGCCGCTGAGCTGGGTCGCGAGGACGAGCTCGATGACGTGGCGCTTGCCGAGGATCACCTGCTCGACGTTGTCGGCCACGGTCGCGAACGTCTGCGCGTACCACTGTGCCTGCTCGGTGGAGATCGTCATGGATTCCTCTCGTCGGGGGATCGCGTCATGAGCCCGTGCTCGCGCTCGGGGAGGGGTCGGGGGAGGGGTCGGGGACGATGCAGCGCTCGAGCGGGTAGCGGAGCTCGGGCAGGTCGGCGAACGCGGCGCGGAAGCGCACGACGTACTCGTCGTCCGCCTCGTCGATGCTCACGGTGGCCGCGCCCTGGGCGGCGCCGGAGATCGTCACGAGCGTCGCGGGGTCGTCGCCGTCGGAGTAGCACGCGGTGGGGAACTGCACCGTCACGGTGGTCGGCGGGGAGTCGTTCGCGGGCTCCACGTCCGTCTCCTCCCCGCACAGCGTCGTGTCCTCGGTGCGGCAGTAGGCGGCGGTGATGGTCTGAGTGGCTGCGGCGGACAGGGAGAAGCGGGTGCTCGGTGAGCCTCCGTCGTACGTGTAGACGACGGTGAAGCCCTCGAGCGCGTCCCACGTCGGCGCGGTGACGGTCGTGAACGACGCCTTCGCCCCCGCCCACGTCGGGGTCGTGCCGACCGCGTACTCGGTGTCGCCGGTCGGGGCAGACGGCGCGACCCACGTCAGGTACGTGTCCGCGGAGGCGAGCCACGCGGCTCCGAAGCCGTTGGAGACGCAGACGCCGACGTGGTACCTCTGATTCGCGGTCAGCCCGCTCACGGTGGCGCTGGTCGAGGTCGCCGAAGCGCCGGTGACGACCGCTTCGCCCGAGCCGTTCATGGCGCATGACGGGGTGCTCCCGAGCCAGGCGGCGGTGACGATGCTGAGGGATCGTGACGAGTAGTTCGCGTCGATGCTCGGGTGGGAGACCGTCAGCGACGTCCCAGAGGCCGTCGCGGTGACCGTCCCGGTGCCGAAGCGAGGCTTGCCCGCGACCGTGACGCTGACGGAGATCGTCTGCCCCTCGCTGCCGCCGGTGGTCGGCGGCGCGTAGCGGCTCACCGGGACCACCTGGATCTGCTGGGCGCCCACGGGGAGGACGATCTCGGCCTGCGTCGTCCCGCCGGTGCGCGTCACGGTCTCGTCGGTCGTGACGATCTGGAACTCCTCGACGTCCGCGGCCGCGACCATGGTCAGGGTGACGACGCCGTTGTCCACCGACGTGCTGCCGGCACGGTAGACGGTCTGCGCGGAGAGCTCGTCGATCAACGGCTGGTCGTAGGCCCAGGTCGTCACCCCGGAGGTGGACAGGGACTCGCCGACCTCGTTCACGGCCCTGGCCGTGTAGGTGTGCTGCTCCCCGTTGGCGAGCCCGCCGACGGTGCACAGGTAGGCGGTGGGCCCCGAGCGCACGCAGTCGGCCGGCACCTGCGTCGTCCCCTCGTACAGTGCGACCCCCGTGAGCGAGGGGTGCGACTGCGCGGCCTGGCCGAGCGACACCAGCAGCGTCACCCAGTCGGCGCCGTACGACTGGGTCGTCACGCTCGAGGGCGCCGCCGGGTAGCCGAGCACGTCGATGGTGAGCGTGCCGCGTCCCGTGCGGCCTTGAGCGTCGACGACGGTGAAGTCCACGACGCACTCGCCTCCGGAGGGCTTCGCGCTCGAGGGCCAGGTCACGGTGACCTGGCTGTCGCTAGAGACGTGCACGGTCGCGACGGCGCAGCGTGCCGAGGTGTCGGCCGAGGCGCCGACGCCGACGAGCTCGAGCCCGGCCCGTGGTGCGCCCTCGAAGGGGTCGTACTCGCCCTCGACCCCGACCACCGTGAGCGTGCAGGCGCCGTCAGAGACGTCGCACTGGCGGGTCAGCGTGGCGCCGATGGGGGCATCGGGCACGGCGGAGCCGACGACGAGCGTGATGGTCGAGGACAGCCCGCCGTAGGCGCGAGAGGTCACCGTGACGGTCTCACGGGTGCCGGGCCGCGCGTCGGCCTTCGCGGCGACCGTGAGCACGTCGCCCGACTGCGTGACCGTGAAGGCGGAGCCGGAATAGGAGGCGGCCAGGTCGAGCGAATCGATGTCGCCGACGCGGTCGCCCTCCCACGACACCATCTGGTCGAGCATCTGGATCGTCTCGGTGGTGCCGGGGACGACGGTGCGGCTGAGCGCGCCGAGGATCGCCTGGGGGTCGCTCGGCACGATGCTGAACGGGAGGGGCACGACCGACCACGTGGACTGGCCCGCGACGCGCACCACGAGCGAGCAGGTGTCGCTCCATGGCGCCTCGCGGCCCGCGGAGTACGTCACGGCGTCGTCGCCGACGGCGGTGCAGGACGCCGCGGATCTCTGCACGGCGAACGAGGAGCCCTGCTGCACCTCGATCTCGTCGTTCGCGCCGACGCCGAGCAGCTCGCGGACGGCGACCTCGACGCTGTCGTCCTCGCCGACCTCGATCGCGGACAGCCCGGTCGCGGTCTGGATGCGCATGTCGTCGAGCGCGGGGATGCGGAGGAAGCCGTAGCCGACGGCCTCGTTGCCAGCGAGGTCGGTGCCGGTGAGCACGAACGGGACGACGGTGGCCTCGTCCGGCAGCGAGCCGACGATCCTCGTGCCCTCGACGGTGAAGCCCTCGGGCGCGCCCTCCCACAGCGACAGCGTGAGGTTCGAGACGTCGCCGGTGACCCAGGACACCTGTCCGTCGACCACGTCGATCCCGTCGGTCTCGAGGCTCGCGCGGTTCTCGAGGGTGACCACGGTGTCGGACACGGCGATCGAGTCGGGCGCGGGGTCGTCGGCGACATCGACGACGATGAGCCCCTCGGAGGTGCTGAAGGACGACTGCGACTCGGCGGTGTAGACGTACGAGTGCGTGCCCTCGGAGTCGCCCGCGAGGAGCGCGACGACGCCGCTGTCGAGGTCGGTCGACGATGCGATGAGCGACTCGAGCCGGTCGTACTCGCTCGTGCCCGGCTCCGCGTTCGGCCGCAGATCCGTGATCACGAGCTCGCCCTGGAGCGGGTCGCGGTCGTTCGTGAGCGGCTGCACGGTGACCGGCGACGTGGAGCCGAGCGCGACGCTCACGTTGTCGCCGTAGGTGACAGGGGCGACGTCGGTGAGCTCGTCGGAGAGCACTCCGATGCGCAGCGTGGCCGTGCCCGTCTCGCCCTGGGCGTCGCGCACGCTGTAGGTCACCTCGATCTGGCCGCCGGTGACCCCGGACTCGGGGGCCTGGTAGATGATCGAGCGCCCGGTCGGTCCGATCGTCACGACGCCCTCGCCCGCGATGGGCTGGTAGACCGACGAGAGGGTCACGGCGTCGCCGTCGGGGTCGAGGCCCGCGGTGTCGATCGTGACCCGCACGCTCTGCCCTGCCAGCACGCGCGCCTCGAGATCGCGTGGCTGCGGCGCGGAGTTCGCTCCCTCGGCGATGACGGTGACGGTGATCGTCCCGGTGTCGAGCACGGTCGGGTCGCTCTGCAGGTAGGCCGAGTAGCGCACCGTGTAGACGCCGGGGGAGGTGGGGGCGACGTACCGCACGGAGGTGCCCGAGGCGAAGGCGAGCTCTCCCTCCGCGCCCGATCCTGTGATCTCGGGGTGGAGCATCAGCCGCTCGCCGCGTGGCGAGACGTCGTTGTCGAGCACCGGGATGTCGACCTGGGCGCCCGCCCGCACCGTCACCGCGTCGGGCGCGGCGATCGCGCCGACTCCGTGGGTGGCGGGGAGCAGGATCACGGTGAGCTGGGTGCGGACCGCGGCGCCGGTTCCGTCCGCGATGACCACGTCGGCCACGCCGAGGGTCCCGGTGTCCTCGGCCGCGGTGGTCGCGCTGACGCGCACATAGGTCTGGTCGACGACGCTGACGCTGAGGGCGGCGTCGCTCGTCGACGCCTCCTGGACCATGAGCACCCGCCCTCCGGTCGCGCTGACCGCGCCCAGGACGTCGACGGTCGTGTCCTCGCCCGGGCGCACGAATGCGGTGAGCGGCGCGGCCGCGAGCGCGCGCGCCGAGGCGCTCGCGGTCACGCGGATCACGGCGGTCTGGCGCGCGAGGGTCTCGGTGTCCTCAACCGTGTAGGTCGCGGTGAACGATCCCTCCTCGGCTGCGACCAGGTCGATCGTGCCGTCGGACGCGCTCGGCAGCACCGACAGCGTCTCCTCGAGGCCGGTCGAGGCGGCGGCGCCGACGAGCCGGTAGGAGCCTGAGCCTCCGCTGACCATCTCGGCGAGGTCGACCGTGGCCGTCTGGTCGACCCCGAGGCTGATCGCGGTCGGGCTCGCGACGAGGGTCGGCGTGGACGTCACGCGCACCGTGAGCGTGCGTTGCGCGGTGGCTCCGAGCGAGTCGGCGACGGTGACGGTGATCGCGATGTCCTCGTCGCTCGCGTTCTCGTCGAGGTGGCGCACGATGACCTTGCCATCCGAGGTCGGCACCACGGTGACGGGGGCGGACGAGTCCTCCGCGACGGCGTCCTGAAGCACCACGGGGTCGCCCTCGGGATCCACCCAGCCCGACAGCACGTCGACCGACACGTAGCCGCCCGGCGCGACCTGTGGGGTCGGCCACTCCTTCACGCAGCCGTCGGTGCCGCACCACACGGGGGCCGTCTCGGTGTCGTCGTCGACCACGGTGAGCGTCACGGTCGCCGGCTCAGAGGTGGCGCTGCCGTCCGTGACCGCGTACGTGAACGACGCGGTTCCCGAGTCCGCGGCCACGCGCACGACGGCGGCCTGGTCGTCCGCGATCAGCCCGACCTCGCCGAAGCCGTCATCGACCGTCGTGAGCGATGCCGGGTCGATCGTGAGCACGTCCTTGCTGTTCGGGTCGTGGTCGTTGAGCAGCAGCGGAAGCGACACGACCGCGCCCGCCCGGACCCCCAGCGCATCGTCCTCGGCGACGGGGGGCTCCTGCTCGACCACGTCGTCGACCTCGATCGTCCCCTCCTGCTCCTCGCTCTCGGCGAGCGGGTCCCACTCGTCGACGGGAAGGAGCGTGCCGTCGGACACGAGCCACACCATGCCCGTCGTCGTCTCGGTGAGCACGGCCCTGTCGCCGTTGCTGCGGAAGGCGGGCGAGGCCGCGCGCGTGTCGTCGAACTGGTCGGAGAGCACGTCGAGGTCGAGCACCTCGGCGCGTTCGCTCGACCACAGCGCTCCCGACGTGGTCGACACCCACGCGGCGTAGGCGACGCCGTCGACGATCACCGGCGCCGCGGGGGTTCCGGACGCCTCGGCGAGGCGCGTCGTCGTACCGTCGGCGAGCGCGACGGAGAGCAGCCCGGCGGAGTCGGCGAGCAGCACATCGTCCCTATCCGACGCACCGTCCTGGAGCACGAGACCGTCCGCGGCTCCCGTCGTGACCGGGGCCGAGAGGCCGCTGATCCACACCTCGCCCGTGGTGGAGGAGGAGAGCGTCCACGTCCCGGACACGAGCGCCATGGCCAGCCCGGCGTCGGCATCGGGCGCCGAGGGAACGGTCTCTGCGCCGGAGTCGAAGCCCACCCCCGCGCGGTACGTGCGGACGGCACCCTCGGAGGCGGAGTACATCGCGACGGTCCCGTCCTCGTCGATCGCGACCGCGTCGGCGACGTAGGTCGGTTCCTCGCCGTCCTCGCTCGCGAGGCCCGCGTAGGGGTCGAGCTCGTAGGGGCTCGCCGACAGGCCGTCCTCCTCGGGCAGCGTCCCGAGCAGCACCTCGCCCGCGTCCGTGAGGTAGACGATCGCGTCGCCCGCGGACGCGATGGCGTCCACTCCCGACGGGATGGACGCGGTGAGCGCGCCGCCCTCCTCCGCGTCGGTCTCCACGAGGTCGGCCGGGTCCGCCCCTGTGATCGCCCAGCCCTGGCCGTACGCCTGCGCGAAGACGATCCCGCGGGTCCCGGACTGGACCACGTCGCTCGGGTCCGAGACGTTGCGCACCGCGGAGAACTCGCCGAGGTCGGTGTCGACCTGCGCGTACTGGCCGTCGTCCCTCGTCACCCACACCGAGGTCTCGACCGATGGCGTCTCCTGCACCTCGTATCCCGGAGCGATGATCACGGCGCCGGCGAGAGCGCCCAGCGCGACGACGCCGATCGACGCGCGCAGCACCGGTCGCGATCGTCGTGGGGCGGCCGGCGCCTCGACCATCAGAGCGCCGCCAGGAGGATCGCGAGCGCCGCGACCGCGGCGGCCCCGATGGCGGCCCCGATGAGCATGGGCCTGCGCGAGGAGCCGGAGTTCGCGGCCGGCGCGGACTCGGCATCGCGTCGCTGCGTGGACGCGAGGTGCTGCGCGCGCGCAGCGCGCCGCGAGTCCTGCCTGACCGTGGAGGCGACGGGTGGCCGCGAGGGCTCGGCGGCTGTCGGCGAGGCCGCCGCCGCCCACTCGGAGGCCGCGACCTCGAGCGGGGTGGTCGGCAGCCCGAGCTCGTATTGAGCCCACCGGAGCTGCTCGCCGAGCTCGAGCATCGACGACGCGCGGCCAGCGGGATCCTTCGTGAGGGTCCTGACGAGCATCTGCGCGAAGCGCTCGCCCAGGTCCTCGCGCTCGAGCGGCTCGGGCTGTCCCCTGAGGATCCGCGCCTCGAGCTTGTGGCGCGGGAGCCGTCCCTGGCCCGCGGGCTCGAACGGAGGCCGCCCCGCGAGCAGCGTGTACAGCGTGGCCCCGAGCCCCCATACCTCCGACGCGACGGTCCCTGTGGTGTCGCCTCGGACCACCTCGGGCGCGCTCCAGGGCAGCGACAGCGCGACAGTGTCGCCGCCCTCGGAGCCCCGTGTGACGGCCGACGCGATGCCGAAGTCCGCGAGGACGGGCGTGCCGAGGGACGTGACGAGCAGGTTGGAGGGCTTGATGTCCCGATGGAGGATCCCGGCGCGGTGCGCGGTCTCGAGCGCTCCGGCCATCCGCACGCCGGCGTCGAGCGCCCGGTCGACCGGCAGCGGCGCCCGCCTCATCTCCGCGCGCAGCGTGTCGGGGCAGTACTCCATGACGAGGTACGGGCGGCCGTCCCCGGAGATCGACGCCTGGTGGACGGTGACGATCGAGGGGTGCGAGCTGAGCCGGGCGAGGGTGTCGGCCTCGGAGGTGAACGCCGACAGGACGGCGGGGTTGATCGCGTCGTCGATGAGCACCTTGACCGCGACCACGCGGCGCGGCATGTCCTGCTCGAACAGGAACACGTCGGCGAAGCCGCCCGTCCCGAGCGGGCGGATGTAGGTGTAGCCCGGCAGCACGGGCGGGGCTGAGGTCGTACGTCGCGCCACGGCCCTGCCTTCCACCTCCATGGTGCCCGGGCCGTTCCCGAGCGATCCCTGCCCGCTCCGGGCGGCATCGCCTCGCGACGCGGCGCGGGGCTCCTCCTAGGCCACGAGAATACGTCCGCCGTGGGGGCTGTCGGTAGCCGACACGGTGTGGGCCATGCGACTTCACGCGCGGTACCGTGGCGAGGTGCCTGCCGTCACCGTGCCCATCCCGCTGCGCTGGTCCGACTGCGACGCCTACGGTCACGTGAACAACGTGGCGATCGTGGGTCTGCTGGAGGAGGCGCGCGTGCGCGCGCTGTGGGATGACGACGACCCGATCATGCCTCCGCTCGGAGCCTCCTCGGACGTCTGGGTGCTGGTCGCGGACGTCACGACGAGGTACCGCCGGATCATCGACCACCGTGTGGCGCCGATCGACGCTGAGGTCTCGGTGTCGAGGTGCGTCGGCGCGAGCTTCGTCGTCGACTACCGCCTCCTCGTGGACGGCGAGGTGTGCGTCGAGGCCTCGACGACGCTCGCGATGGTCGACGCGGCGACCGGGCGCCCGACGCGCCTCACCCCCGAGCAGCGGGAGCGGCTCCTCGCGCTCGCCCCCGACGCGGGCTGACCCACGCGGGGGCGTCGCCCCCGACGCGCCGCAACGCGGGATCCAGGCTCACCCGAGCACGCGCAGGCGCGGCGCGAGGTCCCTCTCGAACAGGTTCATGAAGCGCCGCTGGTCGTGCCCGGGCGCGTGGAAGACCAGGTGGGTGAAGCCCATCTCGACGTACTCGCCGATCCTCGCCGCCACATCGTCCGGGTCCGTGCCGACGATCCACCGCGAGGCGATCGTCTCGATCGGCAGCGCGTCGGCCGCGTTCTCCATCTCGACGGGGTCGGTGATGTCGTGCTTGGCCTCGGCGGGCAGCGACAGCGGCGACCAGAACCGGGTGTTGTCGAGCGCCGCCTCCTCGGTCTCCTCGTAGGACAGCTTGATCTCGATCATGCGGTCCACGGACGCGGGGTCCTTGCCACCGGCCTCGGCGCCCGCGGCGACGGCCGGCAGCAGCTTGTCGACGTAGAGCTCGCGGCCCTTGCCCGACGTGCAGATGAAGCCGTCGCCTGCGCGGCCCGCGTACTTCGCGACCACGGGGCCGCCCGCGGCGATGTAGACGGGGATGCCGCCGTCGGGACGGTCGTAGATCGAGGCGTCGTGGGTCGAGTAGTACTCGCCGTCGAACGACACGCGGTCGCCCGCCCACAGCGCGCGCATGAGGCGCACAGACTCGCGCAGGCGCGCGAAGCGCTCCTTGAACTCGGGCCAGCGCTGCTCGCCGGCGCCGTCCCAGCCCGTGGCGATCTCGTTGAGCGCCTCTCCCGAGCCGACGCCCAGCCAGATCCGGTCGGGGTTGAGCATCCCCAGGGTCGCGAAGGCGTGCGCGAGCACGGCCGGGTTGTAGCGGAACGTGGGCGTGAGCACCGAGGTGCCGAGCGTGATGGTCGACGTGCGCTCGCCCGCCGCCGCGAGCCACGCGAGCGAGAAGGGCGCGTGGCCGCCCGTGTGGCGCCACGGCTGGAAGTGGTCGCTGATCGCGGCGGACTCGAAGCCGTGCCGCTCCGCCTCGACCGCGAGCTCCACCAGCTCGCGCGGGCCGAACTGCTCCGCCGAGGCCTTGTAGCCGAGCTTCAGGGTCATGAGTTCTCCTTGTCAGTGCCGGTCACCCCGGCGTCGCCTGCGGTGGCACTGGCCGCGGCGAGGCCCGCCGCGTACCCGTCGGCGTACGCCTCGCGGTGGCCCTGCCTGAACATGTCGCTCTCGGGGGGACGGACGATGCTGCGCGCGCCTGGGAGGTCCAGCGCGCCGACCGCGCGGCCCAGGCCGCGCACGATCGCGAAGGGGCGCCCGGAGGTCTTGCCCTTCACCAGGTCGGACGCCGCGGCGATCTCGTCGGCGAGGCACGGCCGCGTGGCGACGAGGGGGCGGCCGTTGCTGTCGACGGTTCCGGCCATCTCGTCGAACACGGTGACCCCCGCCGCTCCGATCGCCGTGTCGGTCTGGCCGTTCCGCCATGCGCGTCCGAGCGTGTCGGTGACGATCACGCCCACGGCGGCGCCCGTGGCCGCACGCAGCGACGCCGCGAGCGCCCGCGCCGACGCGTCGGGGTCGAGGGGGAGCAGGAGGACCGTGCCCGCGTCGGTGTTGGAGGCGTCCACGCCGGCCGCGGCGCACACCATGCCGAGCCGGTTCTCGACGATGCGCGTCGCGCCGTCGTCGTGCGCATGAGGGATCGACGCGACGAGCCGCACGGTCTCGGCGTCGATCGCCTCCTCGCGCGTGTCGGCGGCGACGATCCGTCCCTCGGCCTTGGAGACGACCTTGGAGGTGACGACGACGATGTCCCCGTCGCGCAGCGTCGGCCGACGCCCGAGCGCCGCGAGCAGCAGTGCCGCGAGGTCGTCGCCGGGACGCACCTCGGGAACCGGTCCTGGCGCCCACACGGTGAGCGCCGCATCGTCCATGGGGACGGCCCTCTCGGGCACGGGCTGGGCCTTGCCCAGGTGGAGGGGAGTCATGATCGACCCACCGTACGGGCATCGTGTGACACGGGTGTTGCGGCGACGGCCGGATCCGCGAGAGCGGCGAGCGCGCGCCTCGTCGCGGGACCGAGCCCGAGGTCGGCGGCGCGAGCGAGGTCCTCGAGCGTGTCCACGTCGGCGCGCACCCGGGTCGGCGCCGACGACTCCAGCGGCGCGTAGCCGGCGGCGAGGTGACGGGCGCGCGAGCCCGCGCCGAACGCGGGCGCGTGAGCGATGCCGGGGCCCGCGGTCAGCAGGGTCGTGCCGGTGCCCTCGGCGTCGGGGACGACGCCACGGTCCACCTCGGCCGCCGCGACGAGGACGACGTCGAGCGCCGCGCCGGTGAGCGCGGGAAGGTCGCCGAGCAGCACCGCGCGAGGCGCCGACGGCTCGCAGGCCCCGAGCCCCGCGGCGATCGCCCCGGACAGGGACGGCGGCTGGGGGTCGGTGATCACGCGGGCGCCCAGCCCCTCGAAGACGTCCCGCGCGGCCTCGGCGGTCACGACGACGACCTCGGTCACGCCCTCTGCCCTGAGCACCGCACGCACCGTGTCCCGCGCGAACGCGCGCGCGAGCCGTTCGCGGTCCTCGTCGGGCAGGGCGAGCCGACTCTTCGATGGCGCGGTGCCGCGCACGGGCACGACGACCTGCCATGCGGGCTCGGGGACTGCGGGCATACTCGCAGTCTAGGGACGCGGCAGCCGGTGCCCGTCCCGTGCGGAGGAGGCCCGGGTGAGAGAGATCGTCGTGCTGTCGGGCGGCGTCGGGGGCGCACGGTTCACGCGTGCGCTGAGAGACGCGCTCGCGGGCGAGGACGCCCGGATCCGCGTGATCGTCAACACCGCGGACGACATGTGGATGGCGGGCCTGAGGATCTGCCCCGATCTTGACTCCGTGACCTACACGCTCGCAGGCGTGAACGACGAGCAGCGCGGCTGGGGACGGATCGGCGAGAGCGAGCGGGTCTCTGCCGAGCTGCACGAGTGGGGGATCGGCTGGCCCTGGTTCACGCTCGGCGACCTGGACCTCGGGATGCACATCGCGAGGACGTCGCTGCTGCGCGAGGGGACGCCGCTGTCCTCCGTCGTCGCGCGCCTGACGGCCCGCTGGGATCTCGGAGCCCGGCTGCTGCCCATGACGGACGATGCGGTCGAGACCCACGTCGTGACGGACGGGGGGACGATGCACTTCCAGGAGTGGTGGACCAGGCACCGGGCCTCGGTGCCGGCGCGCGGCTTCGAGCTGAGGGGCGCGGACGATGCGGTGCCGGCTCCTGGGGTGGTCGAGGCCATCGCGGGTGCCGACGTGGTGCTTGTGGCGCCCTCGAACCCGATCGTGTCGATCGGGCCGATCATAGCCGTCGGGGGGATCCGCGACGCGCTCACGGCGACCCCCGCGCCCGTGGTCGGCGTCTCACCGATCATCGGCGGGTCGGTGGTGCGCGGCATGGCGGACGCGTGCCTGACGGCGGTCGGCACTGCCACGGACGCCGCGGCGGTGGGGCTGCGCTACGGCGCTCGAGCGGCCGGGGGAGTGATCGACGGCTGGCTCGTGGACGAGGTCGACGCGGACGCGGTCCCCGGTCTCGAGGCGGCGGGGATCGCCACGCGCTCCGTGCCCCTGTGGATGTCGGAGCCGGCCGCCGCGCAGACCCTCGCGCGGGACGCGCTCGCGCTCGCGGGCTCCGTGTAGGGCGCGGTGCCGTCCCACCTCGGCGGGGAGCGCGGGGCATGCTCCTCCCGGCGGGCGCGACTGGTGGACAAATGTGTGGCAGGGGCTTGCGATCGCCTTTTGTGTCTCATATCTTATTGAGGGACCTCATCCCCCGAACGAGGAGTCCCTCGCATGGCAAGAACAGTGATCAAGGGTGGCGTCGTGCTCACCCTCGACGACGCCGCCCCCTTCCACGCCGACGGCGCGGTGATCGTCGACGGCGACCGCATCGTCTGGGTCGGCCCGAGCTCCGAGCTTGTGCTCGAGCCGGGCGATGCGATCGTCGACGCGTCGCGCAAGGTCGTGATGCCCGGTCTTGTGAACCTCCACTACCACGTGGACCTGGGCCGCTCCTCGGGGGAGTTCTCCGACGACAAGCGCCCGATGTGGGACGTGCTGTTCGACGACTGGTACCCGTTCATCGGGCAGCTCACCCCGGACGAGGTGTACTGGGCCTCGATGGCGTGCTACGCCGAGGCGATCCGCTTCGGCAACACCACCGTCAACGACATGTACGTCCAGACCGAGGCGCGCGCCCGCGCGGCCGGGGCGATGGGCATCCGTGCGACCCTGTCCAACGAGATCGCGACCCCCGAGACGGGGATCGATACCGTCGAGCGGAACATCGCCGCGTTCAAGGAGGCCGACGGCACGCAGGACGGGCTCGTCACGGTCGCCTTCGGGATCGAATGGCTGCCGTGCGCGTCCGACACGATCCTTTCCGAGGTGCGCGCCGCCGCCACCGACCTCGGCGCCGGGATCCACATCCACCTCAACGAGGCGATGTCCGAGGTTGAGAACAGCCTCGAGCGCTACGGCAAGCGCCCCACCGAGCTCGCGTACGAGCTCGGCTTCCTGGGTCCTGACGTGGTCGCCGCGCACGCCGTCCACCTCGACGACCGCGAGATCCAGTGGGTCGCCGAGACCGGCACGCACATCTCCCACAACCCGGCGTCGAACTCGTTCCTCGGCAATGGCATCGCGCGCATGAACGACTTCCGCGCCGCCGGCATCAACGTGGGGCTCGGCACCGATGCCTCGTTCATGCAGGACATGTTCGAGGCGATGAGGTGGGCCACCTTCCTCCACCGCGCCAAGGCCGCGGACGTCTCCGTGCGCTCGTCGCCCGAGGCGCTCGCGATGGCGACGATCAACGGCTCCAAAGCGCTCGGCCAGGACACCGGCGTGCTCGCCCCGGGCAGGCTCGCGGACCTGATCCTGCTGGACGTCGACCAGATGAAGTTCGCGATGATGGACCGCGCCGATGTCGGCTCCGTCACCGAGTTCGTCACGAACCACGCGAACGGCAACGACGTCGCCTCGACGATGGTCGCGGGCGAGTTCGTGATGCTGAACCGTGAGCTCACGCGGGTCGACGAGGACGAGATCAAGGCGAACCTGAGCTCCTCCATGGCGGCCGCCTTCTCCCGCGCGTAGAGCCACGCGCGCGTCGGGGCCCTCGCGGATCGTCCGCGTGGGCCCCGACGTCTGCGCGGCGGCGCCGCGCCGTGGCACGGCCCATCCTCCACGTGGGCCGGGACGATGCTGGTGCCGGTGGGAGCGACGCGCTATCCTGACCGCGGAGTCACCGGGTGACGGCGCGCCATGCGTCGCCTGCCATCGGTGCTCCCGGCGCGTTCGGGGGAGCACGCCGCGAACAAGGGGCGGCCGCGCCTGGCGCGGCCATCGAGAGGGGTATCCATGAGTGCAGCACCGTCGGCACCTTCCACGTCCGAGGCGACGGCTCCGCTGCCGCGACTGCGGATGGCGACCGAGGCGCTCGTGCTCGGTATCGTCGCGTTGACGCTCGTCGTCGCGCCCGTCGGCGCCCTGCCGGGCGTGGAGTGGTTGAGCGTCCTCCTGCCCGCAGCCTGTCTCATCGTGACAATCGTCGCGATCACGACGGGGCATCACGCGCGGAGCCGCCTGCGCGGGCTCGAGCGTGACGGAGACCCGCACTCAGGTGCGGGCCGCGCGCTCGCGGGCCTCGTCCTCGGCTACGTCGCGCTCGGGTGGCTCGTCTTCACCACGCTCGCGTGGGCGCTCGTCATCAGCGCGATCTGACGCCGCGGGCCCGGGCCAGGCGCGGTGCGCACGGCCCGGGCCGGCGTCGACCTCAGGCCGGCCGGGCGACGCGGCGCTCCATCGTCGGAGCGGCGAGAGCCTCGAGCCGCTCCGCGACGTCGAGCACGAGCGCGTCTCGCGCCCAGCCGCCTACGACCTGCACGCCCACCGGCAGCCGCCCGGGTCCCAGGTCCACGGGCACTGTCGCGGCGGGCTGACCCGTGATGTTGAACGGGTACGTGTAGGGCGTCCACGTGATCCACGGCAGCTTGGCGTCCGCCTCCCCGCCCGCGGGGACCTCCTGGTCCGCATCGAAGGCCACGAGCGGCATCGTGGGCATGATCAGGACGTCGTACTGCTCGAGGATCGCGAACATCTCCGCGTTGAAGGCCCGGCGCAGCTGCAGGCCCTCGAGATAGTCGGCCACGTCGTACTCCCTCGCGAGCGGCAGCAGGCGCGCGAGGCCCGGGTCCATGACCTCGCCCTGCGACTCGATGAGGCCCGCGAACGTGAGCCCCCGCCCCGCGACCCAGAGACGCTCGAAGACCTCGCGCGGCGCCGCGGTCGGGAGGTCGAGCTCCTCGACCGCTGTCCCGTCCTGCGACCAAGCGCTGAGGCCCGCGAAGAGAGGCTCGAGACGGCTCGCCACCTCGTCCGTGGGCGCGATGCCGAAGGGGGCGCGCACGACGCCGACCCGCAGAGGGCCGGCCGATCGGGTTGAGGGCACGGCGAAGAAGGACTGCGGGTCACGGGGGTCAGGGCCCGCAGCGATGGCCATCACGGCGCGCGCGTCCGCGACCGACCGGGTGAGCGGGCCCGCGTGGGACAGCGACTCGTTCGCGGTGCCGGGCCACACAGGGATCGCGCTCAGCGTCGGCTTGATGCCGAACGCGCCGCAGAAGGCCGCAGGGATGCGGATCGAGCCGCCCGCGTCGGACCCGGTCGCGATCGGCACGGCGCCCGCGCCGACGGTGGAGCCGGAGCCGGCGGAGGAGCCGCCCGAGTTGCGCGTCGGATCCCACGGGTTGCGCGTCACCCCGGTCAGGGGTGAGATGCCGGTGCCCTTCCACCCGAACTCGGGGGTCGTGGTGCGTCCGATGATGACGGCGCCCGCCGCCTGGAGGCGCTCGACCATGGGGGCCGCATAGGTGGCGCTGCTCTCGGACGATGTGCGCGAGCCCTTGAAGCATTGCTCGCCCACGATCGGCATGTTGTCCTTGGAGGCGATCGGCACGCCGTGGAGCGCGCTGCGCGCCCTGCCGTCCTTGGCCTCCGCCTCGAGTCTCGTCGCCTCGGCGAGCGCGTTCTCCGTCCTGAGGGCGACGTACGCGTTGAGGTCGCCGTCGTCCCGCGCGGCGAGCTCGAGCGCGCACTCGGCGAGGTGCACCGGGGAGACCTCGCCCGTCGCGACGAGGCGCCCCATCTCGACGCCGGTGAGGGACTGGTACTCGGCCAGGCCGAGCTCGCGATAGGCGCTCATCGCGCGACCCCGTCCGCGATCGCGGTCCATGCCTCGCAGAACCGGTCCACCCACTCCTCGGGGACGGAGGTGGAGATCTTCACGAAACGCTCGCCGAAGTGCGGCGACTGATATGTGCCGGGACGGACGAACACATCGTGCTCGAGCATGCGCGCGCACACGTCCTCCGAGTGGAGGCCCGTGGCGGAGACGTCGACGGCGAGGAAGTTCGCCTGGGACGGAGAGACCACGACAGCCCCGAAGCCCGTGCGTGCCACGACGTCCTCGACGGCCCCGATGTTGCGGCGGTTGACGCCGCGCAGCATCTCGAGCCACTCGCCGCGGCCTTCGAGGCCCGCGATGGCGGCGCGCTGCGCCTGGATCGGAGCCCCCAGGGGGTTCGACGGCACCGCGGTGAGGCGTGCGAGCAGCTCGGGTGCGGCTACCACCGCGCCGAGCCGCAGGCCAGCGAGACCGAGCCACTTGGAGAAGCTGTAGGTGGTGAACGTCCGCTCCGGGTACAGCTCGGCGACCAGGCTGTGGCCCTCAGCGAAGTGTCGGTACGTGCAGTCGTGCACGATGTACGACTCGGTCTCGCGCGCGAGGGCGACGATCGCCTCGAGCTCGTCGCGCGAGTACAGGCTCCCGAGCGGGTTGAGCGGGTCGATCAGGTAGATGAGGCTGCGAGGCTCGATGACCTCGGCGATCTGCGCGGCCGACAGCTTCGCTCCCGGCTGCTCGTACACGTCGAGCACCGTCACGGGCTTGTCGCCGAGGCCGACGAAGCGCGCAGGCCACGGCCAGCCCGGGTCCGAGGTGATCAGCTGCGAGATCTCCGGAGCCAGCACGGTGCACACGTGGTAGAGGCCCCCGACGGCGCCGTCGGTGACCCAGGCATCGGCGTCGGGCAGGCCCAGGTCCTCGAGGATCAGCTCGCGCAGCCGCGTGAAGCCCAGCGGGGGAGCGTACAGCTGGAACTCGCGCGAGGCGACGCTCGCGGTCATCGCGTCGACGACCGCCGCGGGCGGCTCGAGGTGGGTGGTGTTCTGCCCCATCCACGCCAGCGTCGGGCGGTTCAGGAGGTCTTCGAACGAGGGTGCGGACATAGGGGGACTCCGATTCTTGAGCGGGAGCGAGGCGAGAAGGGGGAGGAGGGTGCGGCTCAGGGCTCGACGAGGTCGCCGCCGACGATCCGGGGTACGCCATCGAGGTGCACGGTCGCGTCCTGCATGACGCAGTCGAGGTGAGCGACGGCGTTCACGGTGCCGCCGTACGCGATCGAGTTGCCGAACGCGATGTGGGCGCTGCCCTTGGTCGACTCGGTCTCCATGGGCACCGCGCACACGGATCCCTGGGGGTTGAGGCCGACAGACACCTCGGCGAGGTTGCCCATGCGCGGATCGTCGCAGCGAGCGATCATCTCGAGCAGGCGGGCCGCCTCGTCGCCCTCGGTCGCGTGGAGAGTGCCCTCGCGGATGTCGAGTGCGACGGGGGACACGACGGGCCCGGGACCCATGAAGAGGAAGTCGCCATCGATCACGACGGTGCCGTCGCTCGAGAGCTCGACCGGCGCTGTGCCCGACTCGATGTCGGGCGGAGCCATGTACGCGCCGGGCTCCCGAGCGACGCCGGTGAGGGCGCGGCCCTTGCGCCCGCGCACCGAGCCGGCCAGGTCGGTGCCCGCCGGCGTGGTGATGCGGTAGGTGTCCGCCTCCTCCCACGCGCGCGCGAGCTTCATCACGGTGCTCGCGATCTCGTCGAAGTCCACGTCGTACGGGCCGCCGAGCCGGAACGTGTCGGCGATCACCGCGGGCATGCTGAGGTAGCGCGTGCCCTGGCGGCAGGCCTCCTGGCGGGCCCTGCTCGAGCCGATGAACGCGGAGGTGAGCTCGATCCCGGCCGCGGCGTTCGCAAGCTCCTCCGCGATCCTCGCGGGGGGCTCCGCCCCGGGCATCGGGATCTCGGCCAGCGTGCGGATGAGCGGGATGGCGCCGCGCTCCCTGAGGCCATCGGCCAGGCCTGCGACCACGGCGAGGTCGCTGCCGGGGTCCGACAGGAGCACGACGCGCTCGTCCTTGCGGATGCCGAGGCACGTGTCGAGCACGCGGGACACCGTGCGCTCGGGAAGCGGCGCGTCGAGACCCGTGCTCACGCCGCTCACTCCGCCTTGTAGGCGTCGACGCACTCCGCGAACGCCTCGATCGTGGCGGTGCGGGAATGGATGTCGCCGCCGATCGGGAAGAGGGTCATCGAGTCGACGCCGAGCGCGTCGAGCGTTGCCATCTTCTCGAGCACCGAGGCGCGGTCGCCGGCGAGCGCCATGCGGCGGACGAAGTCGTCGGGAAGCAGCCGCGCGACCTTGGCGGCCTCCTGGAACTCGCCGCCGCTGTACTCCTGTTGGACCCGGGAGATGAGCTCCTTGTCGAGGCCGGCGAGCTCGCAGTACATCGGCGCGGTCTGGGGGAACCATGCGGCGATGGTGCGCGCGGACTCGAGCGCGGCGTCCTCGTCCTCGTTGATCTCCCCATAGGCGAAGACCGAGATCTTGGGTCGCTCGCTACGACCTGCCTTCTCGACGCCGCGGTCGATGTGCTCGAGCGCGTACGTGAGGCCCACGGTGTCGAGGCCCGCGAGCAGGACCACGCCGTCGGCCACACGACCCGCCATCTCGAGCGTCTTGGGTCCCGAGGCGGAGACGTAGACGGGGATGTCGGCCGGCACGTCGAAGCGCATGTGCGCATCGACGAGCTCGAATCCCATGCCCTGGTACGTGACATGGTCGCCCGTCCACAGGGCGCGCATCGCGTGGATCGAGTCCTCGAGCTGGCGCAGGCGCGCGGGCTTGTGCCCGAGCGCGAGCAGGGGGCGATCTCCCGCCCCGATGCCCATGATGGCGCGCCCTCCGGAGATCTCGTCCAGTGTCGTCGCGGCCACTGCGGCGAGCGCCGGGTGGCGCGTGACCGGATTGGTCACGGCCGTGCCCAGCGTCATCCTGCTCGTCCGCATCGCCGCGATCGTGAGGTACATGTAGCTGTACCGCGAGTGCAGTGACGAGTCGGTGAGCCAGAACTCGTCGAAGCCGAGCGTCTCGATGCGCTCGACGAGGTCCCCGAACTGCGCGGACGGGTAGACCGGCTGGAGGGCGACTCCTGAGCGCATCAGTCCTCCGGGCTCAGCGCGAGCGCGGCGAACGCGGCGTAGACCTTGGTGGCCTCGACGATGTCCTCGATCGAGAGGTGCTCGTCGGGGCAGTAGACGGGCTCTCCGCCCGGGCCGAAGATGATGGTCGGGATGTCGCCACCGAAGCTCGCGGTGTCGCCGAGCCAGCCGGCGACCTGCAGCTGGGGCTCCTCTCCGCGCACCTCGCGGACGGCCTCGATCATGAGCGAGGTGACCTTCGCCTCGGGCTCTGCCAGGTAGCCGGACTTCACGTCCGCCAGCACCACCTCGGCTTCGAAGCGAGGCTCGCGCTCCTTGGCCTTGGCGAGGCAGCGGTCGATCTCCTCGCGGACCTGCTCGAGCGAGACGCCGGGCTGCGGGCGGCAGTCGACGCGGATGACGCACTCGTCGGGGATCATCGAGGGCCCGCCCGGCGGAAGGCCGCCGTACACGCGTCCGGGCGCCATGTAGGTCTCCGGGCCGAACAGGTCGGTCACCCACTCCTCCAGCTGCGGCTCGAGCTTGGACTGGTCCAGCTCGATGATCGCATGGGCGGCGAGCATGTTGGCGTTGACCGCGAGCGGCTTGTGGCACGTGTGGGCCGAGATGCCGCGCACGATGATGTCGTAGTAGTACCGGCCACGGTGGCCCAGGAAGATCTCGTTGTCGCTCAGCTCGCCGAGCACGCAGAGGTCGCCCGGGTGCTCCTTGAAGTAGGTGATCGCTCCGGTCTGGTCGCCCATGTGGTCGGAGACGGCGGCGAAGGAGACGCGGCCGTCGAGCTCGATGCCCGATGCGCGGAGCGCCTCCATGGCGATGATCTGGCACACGAGCGCGGCCTTCATGTCCATGATCCCGTGGCCGTAGATGCTGCCGTCGATGAGGTCGCCCGAGAACGGCTCGCTCAGCTCCCAGCCGTGGGACACGGGCTTGGTGTCCATGTGGCCGGTGAGCACGACGTTCGGTCCCTCGCCCGTCCCGAAGTCAAGGTGACCGATCGCGTTGGGGCGGTCGGCGATGACGGGCTGCAGGTCCACACCGGAGAAGCCGGACTCGCGCATCACGTCCGCGAGGTAGTTCGCGAGCGGGCCCTCGTCGCCAAGGACGCTGGGGATGCGGCACACCTCTTGCACGAGGCGCACGAGGCGCTCCTCGTCGATGTGCTGGGCGACGCGCGATGCGAGGCCTGCGGGGATCTCGGTGGTCATGTTCCATCCTCTCGGATTACGATCTTGTACATAAGATCTTATATACCGAGAGAGAGTCGTCAAGATGAATCGGGCGTCGGCGCTGTTAACTCTGTGTAACGCGCGCCGGTCGGGGCCTCAGCCCTCGGCGGCGGCCGCGGAGAGCTCGGCGATCTGGGCGTCGAGGACGCTCGCGAGGTGGCTGTCGAGGACCTCGATCGCGGCGTCGGCGCGGCCTGACGCGATCGCCTCGACGATTGCGGAGTGCTGGGCGAGCGAGTCCTCGAAGCGTCGCTGCCCTGCGCCGATCTTGCCGAGACGGCGCAGATGGAGGGAGAGGCGGTCGACGAGCTCGCCGAGCATGTGGTTGTCGAGCGCGGAGAACATGATGTCGTCGAACTCGTCGAGGCCGATGCCTGCGGCGGCAAGGTCTCCCGCGTCGAGCGCGGTGCGGGTCGCCTCGACGTTCTTGCGCAGCTGGTCGAGGCGTCCGTCCTGCGATGCCGCGACCATCCGCACGCACTCGCGCTCGAGGATCCCGCGGGCGGCGAACAGCTCGCGGGCGTCGCCGATCGAGTACACGCGGGCGCGAGCGCCGCGGTAGGGCGCGACCTCCACGAGCCCATCGTGCTCGAGCCGCACGAGAGCCTCGCGGATGGGAGTCTTGCTCACTCCATATCGCGCCGAGAGCGTGACCTCGCGCAGGGACGCGCCGGGAGGGAATTCGTGCTCGACGAGGGCGTCCCGCAGCTTGCGGTAGACGATCTCCTTGATCTGCAGCGGTTCGACTGCGTCGATGATCGTGCTCACGTGGGGTTCCTCCCTGGTGTTCCGTGGTCGAGCGACGGTGCTTTCCTGCGGGGAACGCTACTCCATCACAATAGAATATGGAATATCACCACTCCGGCATGGCTGCATGCACCGCTTCGGGGCTCGCGTTAAATCCATGTAACGAGTTGGCGATATGGCTTGGACCGATCGGGCGACCGGCTTAGGGTGCGATGTATTGCATATGAGATCTCATCCTAAATCGGAGGCGCAGTGACCGTCATCGCAACCACCCCCCTGCTGCCCGAGGTCGAGGACTTCCTCGCCAGGGACCATGGGCTGTTCATCAACGGCCGAAGCGTCCCGGCCTCGGACGGCGGCACGTTCCCCGTGCACAACCCGGCCACGGGTGCGCTGCTCGCGCGCGTCGCCGCGGGAACCGCATCGGACGTGGACGATGCGGTCGCCGCGGCTCGCGCCGCGCTCCCCGTGTGGAACGCGATGGCACCGGCGGCGCGCGCGGACCTCATGTGGCGGCTCGGCGACGAGCTCGAGCGCCGGGCCGACGAGTTCGGCCAGCTCGAGACGCTCGACAACGGCAAGCCCACCGGCGAGGCGGGCGGCCTCGACGTCCCCCTGTGCGCGCAGCTCTTCAAGTATTACGCCGGCTGGATCACCAAGATCGAGGGCGAGTCCATGGTTCCCTCGAGCGGCATGGACATGCACGTGTACACGCGCCGCGAGCCTGTCGGTGTCGTCGGCGCGATCATCCCGTGGAACTTCCCGCTCCTCATGTGCGGCTACAAGCTCGGCCCGTCTCTCGCTGCCGGCTGCACGATCGTCCTCAAGCCCGCCGAGCAGACGCCGCTGTCCGCGCTCCGGCTCGTGGGGCTGATGGACGAGATCGGCTTCCCCGCCGGGGTCGTCAACGTCGTCACGGGTGACGGTCCCGGCGCCGGTGCCCCGCTGTCCGCGCATATGGACGTCGACAAGATCACGTTCACGGGCGAGAACGCGACGGGCCAGAAGATCCTTGAGGCCTCCAAGGGGAACATGAAGCGCCTCTCCCTCGAGCTCGGCGGCAAGTCTCCGAGCCTCGTCTTCGAGGACGCCGACCTCGAGGCCGCGATCGAGGGCACCTTCGGCGCCGTGTACTTCAACCAGGGTCAGTGCTGCATCGCCGGCGCGCGCGTCTTCGTGCAGCGATCGGTGTACGAGCGATTCGTCGAGGGGCTCGCCGCGAAGGTCTCCGCGATCCGGCTGGGCGACGGCCTCGCGGACGGCACCACCATGGGCCCCGTCGTCAGCGCCGAGCAGCGCGACCGCGTCAACTCGCTCATCGCCTCGGGCGTCGCGCAGGGGGCGCGGCCCGTCGTCGGAGGCGGCACCGTCCAGTCGGCCGAGCTTGCGGACGGCTACTTCGTCCAGCCGACGCTCTTCACCGACATCACGCCCGACATGGAGATCATGCGCAAGGAGATCTTCGGCCCCGTCGGCATGGTCGGCGTCTTCGACACCGAGGAGGAGGCGGTGACGCTCGCGAACGACACGCAGTTCGGCCTCGCCTCCGGCGTGTGGACCTCGGACGTGAAGCGCGCGCACCGCGTCGCCGCGCAGATTCACGCGGGGGTCGTGTGGATCAACACCTACGGCATGTTCGACGTCGCGATCCCCTACGGCGGTTTCAAGGCCTCCGGCTACGGCAAGGAGCTCGGGCGCGAGGCGCTCGATCCCTACCTCCAGACGAAGACCGTCTGGGTGGACCTCGGGTGAGGCTCGTGCGCGACGACGAGAGTCAGGGTGCTGCTCCCGAGGTCGATGGGGTCCTGGGCTCCGACGGCCTGCCGCTGCCGGGCGTCGACGCGTCGAAGTGGCTCGGGGCGCCGACCCCCGACGGACTGAGGTCGGCGTTCGGGGCGTTCCCCTCGGGCGTGGCCGCGCTGTGCGCCGAGGTCGAGGGAGTGAAGCGCGGCCTCGCGGCGACCTCCTTCACGGTCGGCGTCTCGTTCGATCCGCCGCTCGTGGTGTGCAGCGTGCAGAACAGCTCGACGACGTGGCCGCACCTGCGAGACGCCGCCCGTATCGGCGTCTCGGTGCTCGGCTCCGGTCACGAGAGCGTGTGCCTCGAGCTCGCGCGCAGCGGCGAGGACAAGTTCGCCCACCTCACCGCGATCCCGGCTGCGGGGGCCCTGTTCATCGCCGGCGCCCCCGTCTGGCTCGAATGCTCGATCGTCACCGAGACCCCGGTCGGGGACCACACGCTCGTCGTGCTCGAGGTGGACGCGCTCAGCGTGCTGCCCGACGAGGACCCCCTCATCTACCACGCCAAGCAGTTCCGACGGCTCGCGGGCTGACGTCCGCCTCTGCGCCAACTCCCCGCGACGGGAAATCTCCGCGCAATCACTGATCAACACCTGTGCAACAGGTGTCCCACATACTCGAGCTCCCTACCGAGAAGGACATCCCCCATGACCGACTCACGTCCCCGCCTCATGCACCTCAACCTCTTCATGAGGATGTACGGCCACCATCCGTCAGCGTGGCGGCGCCCCTCTACCCTGCGTGACGAGGCCTTCGACCCGGAGTACTTCGCGAACCTCGCTCGGGCGTGCGAGCGGGGCCTGTTCGACGCGGTCTTCCTCGCCGACACGCAGATGCCCATGTGGGGGCGTGCCGACGTCTCGATGGGGCAGGTCTTCGAGCCGATGTCGCTCATCTCCTACATGTCCGCCAAGACGGACAGGATCGGCTTCATCGGCACGGTCTCGAGCACCCTCAACGACCCCGCGAACGCGGCTCGTCTGGTGGCGAGCGCGAACCTCATCTCGGGCGGGCGCGTCGGCATGAACCTTGTGACGTCGCAGAGCGACGCCGAGGCGCTGCTGCACGGCATGGACGCTCTTCCTGACCCCGAGAAGCGCTACGCGCGGGCCAAGGAGTTCGCCGAGGTGCTGTTCGGACTGTGGGACTCGTACCCGCGCGAGGCTGTGGTCTTCGACAAGGAGGCAGGCCTGGTGTTCGACGAGTCGGCGTTCACGCCGGTCGATCACGATGGGGAGTTCTACAGGGTCAAGGGTGCGCTGTCCGTGCCCGAGTCTGCGCAGGGCCGCCCGGTGCTCGTCCAGGCCGGCGCCTCTCCGGCGGGCCGCGACCTCGCCGCCCGGTACGCCGAGGTCATCTACGGCATCGGCTCGACGCTCGACGACGCCCAGGAGTACTACCGCGACATCAAGCGTCGCACCGTGGGCCACGGCCGCGACGCCGACGCGATCGCGGTGCTGCCCGGCGTCGTCACCGTCGTCGGCGACACCGAGGCCGAGGCGCAGGACAAGAAGGCCTACCTCGACTCGCTCAAGGAGCTGTCCAAGCAGCTCGACACGCTCGGCTCCTACATCGGCATGGATGTGTCGGGACTCACCCGTGACGACACGATGCCCGCGCTGCCTCCGATCGAGGAGTTCGAGGGCCCGAAGGGTCGCTACGTGATGATGCAGACGCTGTCGCGCGGCGCGGACGGCGAGCTCGTCACGGTCGGCGAGATGCTGTCCAGGATCTCGGCAGGCGGAGGTCACTTCACGGCGGTGGGCACGGCCTCGCAGATCGCGGACCAGCTCGAGGAGTGGTTCACGAACGAGGCCGCGGACGGCTTCAACGTCAACGCATCGACCCTGCCCGAAGGCATCGAGGAGTTCGTGGACCAGGTGGTGCCCGAGCTCCAGTCCCGTGGGCTGTTCCGCACCGAGTATGACGGGACGACGCTACGCGGCCACCTGGGGCAGAGGGGCGCGTGAGCGTGTCACTCGACACGTCCGCGGCCCTGCGGGAGCACGCGGGCGCGGCCTGGGGCGCGCTGCTCACGCACGAGTTCCCCGTCCGCCTCGCGGCGGCGACGCTGCCTGAGGCGAGCTTCCGCTTCTATGTCGCGCAGAACCTCCTCTACCTCCCGGAGTACGCGCGCGTGATCGCCTTCGCGGCGGCGCGGAGCGCGGACAGCGCCGGGCTCGGCGAGCACACCGAGTCGCTCATCAACATCGTGTCGACCGAGATCCCGCAGAACCGCCGTCTGCTCGAGGCGATCTCCGCGATCGCTGCCGAGCCGACCCCGGGCGAGGACGTCAAGGCGCCGGCCACCGTCGCCTACACGTCGTGGCTGCTCGCGGTCGCGGCCACGGGGTCGACCCTTGACATCGCCGCGGCGATCCTGCCGTGCGCGTGGAGCTACGGCGACATCGCCGCGGGGCTCGTGAGCGAAGCGTCCGATCATCCCGTGTACAGCGAGTGGCTCGGCTTCTTCGCCTCCGCCGAGTACCGGGCCGTGGTGGACAGGCAGCGCGCCGCCTTCGATGCGGAGCTCGCGGCGCAGGACGATGCGGGCCGCGCCCGCCTCGCCGACATCTTCCTCATGGGGTGCCGGCTCGAGAAGAGCTTCTGGGATCAGGGGCTCGCCATGCAGCACTGGGACGACGTCGCCGGCTGAGCCGGCGGGGGAAGGACACGACGAGACCCATGCAGATCGACGCGCACAACCACATCCTCTCGATGGGCACGGACGCCGAGTTCACGCTCGGCTACGGCCGCGAGGGGTCGCTGTGCATCTACCGGGCGCAGGACAAGCTGCCCACCCATCGGATGCCGACCGTAGGGGAGTGGGAGGAAATCGAGAAGGCCGACGGCAAGGACGGCTTCGGGGTGGTCGGGCCTGACGAGATCGTCGGCGCCCACCCGGGCTTCGACAAGTCCGTGATCCTCGCGGTGAGCCCCCAGTACCTGAACGGCCGACTGATGGGCACTGTCGACGTCTTCGACGTCACCGGTCTCGGGGGAGACCCGTCGCCGGAGCGATGCAACGAGTACATCGCGGGCTGCGTCGCGATGCAGCCCGACAAGCTCATCGGCTTCGCCTCGGTCAACCCCAAGCTGCGCGGGCCCAAGGCCGCCGTCGAGGAGCTCGGTTACGCGGTCGAGACCTTGGGCCTCAAGGGAGTGAAGCTCTACCCGATGTACCAGCACTGGTCGCCCGCCGACCGCGAGCTCGCCTTCCCGGTCTTCGAGGCCGCGAGGGACCTCGGGATCCCGGTCATGGTCCACCAGGCTGGGTCGACGCGGATCGATGCCAAGCTCGAGTACGCCCGTCCCGCGATGCTCGACGACGTCGGGCGCGAGTTCCGCGACCTCAGGGTGATCCTCGCGCACTGCGGGATCCCCTGGATCGACGAGGCGATGTTCATGCTCACCAAGCACCCGAACTTCTACACCGAGATCAGCTACCACATCGCGACGGTGACCCGGAGGGATCTGTTCCACTTCCTGCACCGCGCGGAGCCGTTCTTCGTGCCGCTCGAGAAGATCATGTTCGGCACCGACTTCCCCGGCTTCCTGTACGACCCCGTGGTGCTGCGCGAGAAGCTGCTCACGGTGAACGAGGAGGCGGCCCCGCTTGGCCTCCCCGAGATTCCCCAGCACAAGATCGACGGCGTCATGGGCGACAACTTCGCGCGTCTCGTGGGCCTGAAGGAGGACGCATGACCAAGCCTCGCATCGTCATCATCGGCGGCGGCAACGGTGGTCTGCTGTCGGCGCATCGTCTCGCCGACGTTGCCGACGTGACCATCCTCGAGGCCGGCATCGACCCTGGCGACCCCGTCCCGCACGAGTTCCTCCACGAGCACGCGTTCCCTGAGCACGACTGGGACTACACGAATGAGGACTCCGGACACCACCTGGTGCGCGGGCGTGTGCTCGGCGGCGGCTCAAGCGTCAATGCGGCCGCCGGCTCGCGTGGACAGCCCGCGGGATTCGAGGCCTGGGGCGAGGGCTGGCAGTGGGACGACCTGCAGCCGGCGATGCGCGCGCTCGAGACAGACGAGCAGTTCGGCTCCGAGCCGTACCACGGCGACACGGGCCCGATCAGGATCACGCGGCTCAAGCCCGGACCTCTCGATCTCGCGTTCTACGAGGCGTCGAAGGCCGCCGGTCACCCCGAGTGCCCTGATCACAACGCGCCCGGCACTCAGGGCTATGGGCCGTGGCCGACCAACCGTGTCGAGGGCGGTCGCTGGGGCGCTCTTGCGGCCGTCGCTCCGCTCGTGCGCGAGCGCGTGACCCTGCGCCCGTCGACCATGGTCGACCGCATTGTCGTGCAGGATGGCCGCGCCGTGGGCGTGGAGGTGAACGGCGGCGAGGAGGTCATCCCCGCCGACCTCGTAATCCTCTCCGCAGGCGCCTATGGGAGCCCCGAGGTGCTGTGGCGCTCGGGCATCGAGGCCCCTGAGATCGGCGAGGGTCTCCAGGATCACCCGTGGGTGATGATGAACGTGCTCGCGCGCGACGAGGACGACGTCATGGCGCGGCCCGTGAGCGGGTCCCTGCTGCGCGCCGGCGTCGCCGACGACCCGTCGGATGAGTTCCAGGTCTTCCCGTTCTCGACGTGGCTCTACGACCGCACCGCGCCAAGGAACAGCTACTCCGTCTCGGTTGCGCTCATGCAGCCCGAGAGCAGGGGGCGCGTGTACAGGGACGATGCGGGGGAGACCAGGATCAGCCTGGCCCACCTGAAGGACGCGTCGGACCTGGAGCGTATGGCCGTGGCGGTCCGGAGGACGGCCGCGATCATCGACGCGATGGCCGAGACGGGGATCGTGGCCGTGCCGGACGACGCGTGGTGGAAGCAGGACGACCTCACGTCTGCGCTACGTGAGCACGTCGAGACGTACAACCACCCGGTGGCCTCGTGCGGCATCGGGCGCACCGTCGACCGACGCCTGAACGTCGTCGGCGTCGAGGGGCTCAAGATCATCGACGCGTCCGTCATGCCTCGTATACCGGATGGCGGACCGAACCTTGTCACCATGGCGATCGGATGGATCGGGGGCGGGATCGTGCTCGAGGACCTCGGTCTCTGAGAGTCGCGTTTCGCCCACGTTACGGCGTGTAAACATCTCGCGACATGCCTTGTCGGTCGCCGCGAGCACCCCTAGGGTGATTGAAATATAAGATCTCAAATTTTCTATCCGGTACCTCAAATGTGCCGGAGACGAGGAGTCCGAGCATGGCAAGGACGCTGATCCGCCACGGCATGGTGCTCACACTCGACGCCGCCGGCACCTATCACGAGCAGGGCACCGTCGTGCTCGAGGACGACACGATCGTCGAGGTCGTCGCGGGTGACATCGCCCCCGCGATCGGGGAGACGAGCATCGACGCGACCGACATGATCGTCATGCCGGGGCTCGTCGACCTGCACTTCCACACCGCGCTGGGCAAGGGCTACAACGACCACATGCCGCTCTGGGAGTACCTGGACGAGTGCTGGTACCCGATGATCCGCGCGCTCGACCACGAGGCGGCGTACTGGGCAGCGCAGGCTTCTTACACCGAGGCCATCAAGAACGGCGTGACCACGGTCAACGACATGTACCGTCGGCTCGACGCGCTCGCCGACGCCGCGGACGAGATCGGCATCCGCGCGATCCTGTCCAACGACGTCGCGGACGATGAGTTCGACCTCGACACGCTCCAGGACAACGTCGACGCGTTCCACCGCGACCACGGCCGCGCGAACGATCGCATCCAGGTCCGCTTCGGCCTGGAATGGCTGCCGCTTGCCTCTCCCGAGCTCCTGCGGGACATGCGCGGCCTCGCCGACGAGCTCGGCATCGGGATCCACGCGCACCTCAACGAGTCGCTGTCCGAGGTCGAGAACTCGATCTCGCGGTTCGGCAAGCGCCCCACCGAGATGGCCTACGAGGCAGGCCTGCTCGGGCCGGACCTGGTCGCCGCGCACTGCGTGCACCTGAGCGATGACGAGATCCGCATGATGGCCGAGACCGGCACGCACATCTCCCACAACCCGAGCTCCAACGCGAAGCTGGGCAACGGCATCGCGAGGGTGCCCGAGTACCTCGCAGCGGGCATCAACGTCGGCCTCGGTCACGACGCCGTCGAGTGCAACAACAGCGGGGACATGTTCGAGGTGCTCAAGTACGCCTCGCTCATGCACCGCGCCAACCGCATCGACTCGTCGCTCATGCAGGCCGAGCAGGTGCTGCGCATGGCCACCAACAACGGCGCGAAGGCGCTTGGCGTCAAGGCCGGCAGCCTCGAGGCCGGCGCGAAGGCCGACGTGATCCTTGTCGACACGAACAGCGTCGAATTCACCCCGATGCTCCGCGACACCGCGACCCACCCGATGAGCCACCTGGTCTTCGCGGCCAACGGGTCCTCTGTCGACACCACCATCGTGGACGGGAAGGTGCTGATGCGTGGGCGTCAGCTCCTCACCGTCGACGAGGGCCGCGTGGTCTCCGAGGCCAACGCGGCCTTCCGCCGCACCATCGACCGCATGACGGTGGTCCGGCGCGAGCAGTAGCCCGCCCGCCAGCGCACCATCCCCAGGAAAGGTATGTCCCCATGATGCATCCCCGCCGCACCCACGCGACGGTCGGCCTCGCCGCGAGCTCGCTGCTCGTCCTCGCCGGCTGCTCGTCCACCGACGCCGCCGAGACCGACGCGTCGTCCGATGCCTCGACCGGCAGCGACTCCACGGAGCTGACCACGGTCCGTTTCACGCTCGACTGGACGCCGAACACCAACCACACCGGACTCTACGTCGCGATCGCGAACGGCTACTTCGAGGACGCGGGCATCGACGTCGAGGTGCTGCCCTACAACAGCTCCTCAGCCGAGACCCTCATCGACGCCGGCAGTGCCGAGTTCGGAATCACGGGCGAGGGGGGCCTGCTCTACGCGCACGCAGCCGGCGGCGACGTCGTCTCCGTCATGTCCGTCCTCCAGCACGAGGCGACCGCGCTCAGCGTGAGCGCGGACAGCGACTTCACGAGCCCGGCCGACCTCGACGGGACGACCTACGGCGGCTTCGGAACGGCGACCGAGGACGCGGTCAACGCGGCCGTCATCCAGGCGGCGGGTGGCACCGGCGACTACGACTCGGTGATCCTCGGCACGACGGCCTACGAGGCCCTCTACTCGGGCGACGTCGACTTCACCCAGGCGTTCGTGACCTGGGAGGGCATCGAGGCCGACCTTCAGGGCACCCCCATGAACTACTTCTACCCGACCGACTACGGCTTCCCGGATGAGTACTCGATCGTGGTCGCCGGATCCGAGTCATGGATCGAGGAGAACCCCGAGGCCGCGGCCGCGTTCGTGCAGGCGCTTCAGGAGGGTTACGAGTATGCCGCCGAGAACCCGGACGAGGCCGCGCAGATCCTCATCGACGCGAACCCCGACGTGCTCACGGAGGAGGACCTCGTGCTCCAGAGCCAGGAGATGATCTCGGCCGACTACCTGCTCGACGACAACGGCGAGGTCGGTACTCAGACCGAGGCCATGTGGGCAGACCTGGGCGCCTTCTACTACGAGAACGGCCTGCTCGCGGACGCGGACGGCAACGCCCTCACCGAGGAGCCCGACTGGACCGAGTTCTACGACGCCGACCTGGTCGACTGACCTGATCACCGCGAAGGTGCGGGGCGCCCGACCAGAGTCGTGCGCCCCGCACTTCAGCCTCACGACAAGGACGCTCGCATGCACGACACGCAGCCCCTCGCCACGCGGCTCAAGGCGCTCGTGGAGGAGGCCGCCGCCACCTGGCCCTCGCTGCCGCTGCTCACCGGCGTCGCGGCCGGCACGCTCGACACCGCGATCTTCCGCCACTACCTCGAGCAGGACTACCTCTACCTGCGCTACTACGCGCGGCTCTTCTCGCGCCTCGCCGCGTTCAGCCCCGACGAGGACCTCGAGCACTCGGTGCGGCTCGCCTACGGCATCTTCGCCGTGGAGCTCGACCGGCACATCGAGAATTCCGGGCCCTTCGAGTGTGACTTCGACTCGGCCACGCCGTCCCGCGAGACCGCGGCCTACATGGACTTCTACGACTCCCTGGCGCATGACAGGGACGCCACTCTCGTCGCGATGCTCCCGTGCCTGTACGGCTACACCGTCGCCCTGTCACGGGTGCGCGTCGAGGATCGCGAGAGCCCCTACGCCGCTTGGGTGGACGTCTACTCGAGCGGAGACTACGCGGACATGATCGACCGCCACTGCGCGATGATCGACCGCTCCGGGATCGACCCGGACCTCGCACGCAACGTGCTCGACCGAGGGCTCCAGCTCGAGATCGAGTTCTGGAACCAACTACCCGCACACCTGGAGGCCGCCTCATGACCGCAGTCCCCGCCCAGGACGAGAAGCCCATCCCCGAGACCGCGCATCTGCGCCGCGCGAGACGACCGCGCCTGCCGTCCTGGGTGGGCCTCGCGCTGCCGCCCCTGCTGATCTCCCTCGGGATCCTGGCCGCGTGGCAGATCATCGTCGACCACTTCGAGCTCCGAGCCCAGATCCTTCCGTCCCCGATCAGGATCGTCACCGCTGGCTGGTCCCAGGCCGACATCATCTGGGGCCATGCGCTCGCGACCCTCCAGGTCACCGCCGTCGGGTTCACCGCGGCGCTCGTGGTGGCGTGGATCATCGCCGTCGCGGTCGACTTCTCGCCGTGGCTGCGCCGCGGCATCATGCCGTTGCTCGTCGCGTCACAGACCATCCCGGTCATCGCCATCGCTCCGCTCATGATCATCTGGTTCGGCTTCGGACTGCTCCCCAAGGTCATCGTGGTCGCGCTCGTCACGTTCTTCCCGGTCACCGTCGGCCTCATCGAGGGGTTCGCCAAGACCGACCGCGAGGCCGGGGCCCTTCTCAGCTCGATGGGCGCCGGAAGGTGGAAGCTGTTCCGGTACGCGAGGCTCCCTTCCGCCCTCCCGTCGTTCTTCACCGCGCTGCGCATCTCGATCGTCTATGCCGTCACGGGCGCGATCTTCTCGGAGTACGTGGGCGCGAAGAGCGGCCTCGGCATCTACATGTCCATGCAGAAGAACGCGTTCCGCACCGACCTCGTCCTCGCGGCCGTCGCCGTCACGGCGGTCGTCAGCATCACCCTGTACCTGTCCACGTTCCTGGTCGAGCGGCTCGTGATCCCGTGGGCCTCCAAGGAGAGGAGGGCCCGCCGTGGCCATTGAAGCGAAGACCCCCAAGATCGAGATCGTCGACGTCCACAAGCAGTTCGCCGTCCCCGGCGGGGAGCGGCAGGTGGTCGACGGTGTGTCGTTCGAGGTGAATCGGGGCGAGTTCGTCGCGGTGATCGGACCCTCGGGCTGCGGCAAGTCCACGTTGTTCAACATCATGGCGGGCCTCGAGGAGCCCACGTCCGGCGAGCTGAAGGTCGACGGCGCGGACGCGATCGGTGTCCGGGAGAACGTCGCGTACATGCCGCAGAAGGACCTCCTGTTCCCGTGGCGCACGATCGCGGAGAACTGCGCTCTGGGCCTCGAGGTGCAGGGTGTGTGGAAGCTCGAGGCGCGCAAGCGTGCTCGAGACCTGTTCGCGACCTTCGGGCTGTCGGGCTTCGAGGACTCGCATCCGTTCGAGCTCTCGGGTGGCATGCGGCAGCGCGCGGCGTTGCTTCGCACCGTTGTCCAGGGCCGCGACATCCTCCTGCTCGACGAGCCGTTCGGCGCCCTCGACTCCCTCACCCGCATCGAGATGCAGAACTGGCTGCAGGGGGTGTGGGCCAAGCACGAGTGGACCGCAGTGATGATCACCCACGACATTCGTGAGGCGATCTACCTCGCCGACCGCGTCATCGTCCTGAGCGCGAGGCCCACGAGCGTGCGCCTCAACGTCGAGATCGACCTCCCGCGACCTCGCGAGCTGTCGGTGATCACGTCGCCCGAGTTCGCCGCCATCGAGGAGCAGCTCATCGAGACGCTGCACGAGGAGTCGCGCAAGGCCCTCGAGCTGCAGGGGACGCTGCTCTGAGCATGACCTGAACGCCGCCGGGCGGGACCGCGCCCCCACGCGGTCCCGCCCCGAGGAAGGACTCACGACGATGCCGGACGCCTTCGCGCCCTACGACCTCGCCGGCACCGTCCTGGCCAATCGCATCGTCATGGCGCCCATGACGCGGTGCAGAGCCGGCGGGGGCGGGACAGCCACCCCGCTCATGGCGCGGTACTACGCGCAGCGCGCGAGCGCGGGGCTCATCATCACCGAGGGGATCCAGCCCTCCGCGATCGGTCAGGGCTATCCGTGGACGCCGGGGCTTCATACCGACGCGCAGCAGCGTTCGTGGCGGCAGGTGACCGAGTCGGTCCATGCCGCGGGCGGACGCATCGCGGCGCAGCTCATGCACGCGGGCCGCGTCTCTCACCCGACCGTCCATGGTGGGGACTTGCCCGTGGCGCCGTCCCCCGTGCGAGCGGACCGGAAGGTCTTCACCCCCACCGGGATGAGCGACATGGTCGAGCCTCGCGCGCTCTCGGGCGAGGAGATCGCGCGCACGGTCGACGACTTCGCGATCGCCGCGCGGCGGGCCATGGACGCTGGCTTCGACGCCGTGGAGATCCACGGCGCCAACGGGTACCTCGTGCATCAGTTCCTGGACCCGGGTTCCAACCTCAGGGACGATGCGTGGGGCGGGGACGCGTCGCGCCGCATCAGGTTCGCGGTGGAGGTCGCGCGCGCGGTCGCGGCGGAGGTCGGGCCGGACCGGGTGGGCGTGCGGCTGTCTCCGGGAGGGGGAAGGTCGTCCGGAGCCGAGGAGGATCACGACGCGCTCGCCGACACCTATGTCCCGCTCGCGCGGGCTCTGAGCGAGATCGGGATAGGGGCGCTCCACCTCGTGGAGTCGGGCGGCCGCGAGTTGACGTGGGAGATCAGAGCCTCGTGCCGAGGCACGTTGATCCTCAACCCGGCCGCGGGCGCGAGCGACGAGGCGGCCCGAGCGGGTCTCGCAGCGATCGACGAAGGCGCCGCCGACCTCGTGTCGTACGCGCGCCTGTTCCTCGCCAACCCGGACCTGCCGCAGCGCCTGGTCCGCGGCGGTCCGTACAACGTGGCTGATCGAGCGACGTTCTACGGGGGCGCTGAGAAGGGATATATCGACTATCCGTCGCTCGAGCGGCTCCCATGACGGGTTCGCCCGAGCACGGGAAGCGCCGCGCGCGCGAGCACGGAGGCGAGAGCGTAGCATCGGAAGGGTTCTACGGATGGTTGCCGTGCCCGCGCGCCTCGCCGCCTCACTTTTGACGACGGCCGCGCCTGCAGGTACAGTTGACGTTCGTGCCCGCGTCATCGGGCCCTCACGCGCGCCCTTCCGGGCGCAACCAACCAGGTTCGACACGCCCGGGCGCGGGGGTCGGACGCCGCCCGCAGAGTTTCACATTCGATTCACCGAAGTTCGGAGATGTAGTGCCTACGATTCAGCAGCTGGTCAGGAAGGGTCGCCACCCCAAGGCCTCCAAGACCAAGACCCCGGCTCTCAAGGCGAGCCCCCAGCGTCGTGGCGTGTGCACCCGCGTGTACACCACGACCCCCAAGAAGCCGAACTCGGCGCTGCGCAAGGTCGCGCGTGTTCGTCTGTCCTCCGGCATCGAGGTCACCGCGTACATCCCCGGTGAGGGCCACAACCTGCAGGAGCACTCGATCGTCCTCGTCCGTGGCGGTCGTGTGAAGGACCTCCCCGGTGTCCGCTACCGCATCGTCCGTGGCTCGCTCGACACCCAGGGTGTCAAGGGCCGTCAGCAGGCCCGCAGCCGTTACGGCGCGAAGAAGGAGAAGAAGTAGTGCCTCGCAAGGGACCGGCGCCGAAGCGCCCCATCATCAACGACCCCGTCTACGGTGCGACCGTCGTCACCCAGCTGATCAACAAGATCCTGCTGGACGGCAAGAAGTCCGTCGCCGAGGCCATCGTCTACGACGCCCTCGAGGGTGTCCGTGAGAAGTCCGGCCAGGACCCCGTCGTCGTGCTCAAGCGTGCGCTCGACAACATCCGCCCCGCGCTCGAGGTCCGCTCGCGCCGCGTCGGTGGTGCGACCTACCAGGTGCCGGTCGACGTCCGTCCGGTCCGCGCGACCACCCTCGCGCTCCGCTGGCTGGTGGACTTCGCGCGTCAGCGTCGCGAGCACACCATGACCGAGCGTCTCATGAACGAGATCCTCGACGCCTCGAACGGCCTCGGTGCCGCGGTCAAGCGCCGCGAGGACATGCACAAGATGGCCGAGTCGAACAAGGCCTTCGCGCACTACCGCTGGTAGTAGTCGCTCACCCCTCTACGGAATCCCCAAGGAGAACCACTCGTGGCACAGGACGTGCTCACGGACCTCACGAAGGTCCGCAACATCGGCATCATGGCGCACATCGATGCCGGCAAGACCACCACCACCGAGCGCATCCTGTTCTACACGGGTGTGAACTACAAGATCGGTGAGACCCACGACGGCGCGTCGACGACCGACTGGATGGAGCAGGAGCAGGAGCGCGGCATCACCATCACCTCCGCCGCGGTGACCTGCTTCTGGGACAACAACCAGATCAACATCATCGACACCCCGGGTCACGTGGACTTCACGGTCGAGGTTGAGCGTTCGCTGCGAGTGCTCGACGGCGCGGTCGCCGTGTTCGACGGCAAGGAGGGCGTGGAGCCCCAGTCGGAGAACGTGTGGCGCCAGGCCGACAAGTACGACGTCCCCCGCATCTGCTTCGTCAACAAGATGGACAAGCTGGGCGCGGACTTCTACTTCACGGTCGAGACCATCGTGAAGCGCCTCGGCGCCAAGCCGCTGGTCATCCAGCTGCCCATCGGCGCGGAGAACGACTTCGTCGGCATCGTCGACCTGGTCGAGATGAACGCCAAGGTGTGGCCCGGCGACGCCAAGGGCGACGTGACCATGGGCGCCGAGTACGAGACGACCTCGATCCCCGCGGACCTCCAGGACAAGGCCGAGGAGTACCGCGCGGCCCTCCTCGAGACCGTGGCGGAGGCGGACGACGAGCTGCTCGAGAAGTACCTCGGCGGCGAGGAGCTGACGACCGCTGAGATCGGCGTTCAAGAACCGCGGCGTGCAGCCCATGCTCGACGCCGTGATCGACTACCTGCCGGGCCCGACCGACGTCCCCGCGATCAAGGGTCACGACGCCAAGGACCCCGAGATCGAGATCGAGCGCCACGCTGACGCCGAGGAGCCGTTCTCGGCCCTCGCGTTCAAGGTGGTCTCGCACCCGTTCTTCGGTCGCCTCACCTACGTGCGCGTGTACTCGGGTCACCTCGAGACCGGCGCCCAGGTCATCAACTCGACCAAGGGCAAGAAGGAGCGCATCGGCAAGCTGTTCCAGATGCACGCCAACAAGGAGAACCCGGTCGAGTCGATCTCCGCTGGCCACATCTACGCCGTGATCGGCCTCAAGGACACCACCACGGGTGACACGCTGTGCAACCCGGACCACCAGGTCGTCCTCGAGTCCATGACCTTCCCGGAGCCCGTCATCGACGTGGCGATCGAGCCCAAGACCAAGGGCGACCAGGAGAAGCTGTCGATCGCGATCCAGAAGCTCGCCGAGGAGGACCCGACCTTCCGCGTGCGCCTCGACGAGGAGACCGGCCAGACCGTCATCGGCGGCATGGGCGAGCTTCACCTCGACATCCTCGTGGACCGCATGCGTCGCGAGTTCAAGGTCGACGCGAACGTCGGAAAGCCGCAGGTCGCGTACCGCGAGACCATCCGCAAGACGGTCGACAAGTACGACTACACGCACAAGAAGCAGACCGGTGGCTCCGGCCAGTTCGCGAAGGTCCAGATCCGTCTCGAGCCGCTGCCCGCGGACTCCGAGGTGCTGTACGAGTTCGAGAACGCCGTGACCGGTGGTCGCGTGCCGCGCGAGTACATCCCGTCGGTCGACGCGGGTATGCAGAGCGCGATGGAGCTCGGCATCCAGGCCGGCTACCCGGTCGTGGGCGTCAAGGCCACGCTGCTCGACGGTGCCTACCACGACGTCGACTCCTCGGAGATGGCGTTCAAGATCGCCGGCTCGATGGCCTTCAAGGAGGCCGCGCGTCAGGCGAAGCCCGTCCTGCTCGAGCCGATGATGGCCGTCGAGGTCCGTACGCCCGAGGAGTACATGGGCGACGTCATCGGCGACATCAACTCGCGTCGCGGTCAGATCCGCCAGATGTCGGACGTGTCCGGCGTCAAGCTGGTCGACGCGCTCGTGCCGCTGTCGGAGATGTTCGGCTACGTCGGCGACCTGCGGTCGAAGACGTCCGGACGCGCCGTCTACTCGATGGTGTTCGACAGCTATGCAGAGGTCCCGAAGGCTGTGGCCGACGAGATCATCGCCAAGACCCGGGGCGAGTAGTCCCCACCGGTCGGAAGAATAAGAAACAATAGCGACCAGTAGGGATGACGCCCTCGATGGCGATGCGCCATCGTTCGGACTAGCATTCTTACCCGAGTCTCATCAATCAGGAGGAACACCTCATGGCTAAGGCCAAGTTCGAGCGGACCAAGCCGCACGTCAACATCGGTACCATCGGTCACGTCGACCACGGCAAGACCACGCTGACCGCTGCGATCTCGAAGGTCCTGCACGACCTGTACCCGGACCTGAACCCGTTCACCCCGTTCGAGGACATCGACAAGGCTCCCGAGGAGCGCGAGCGCGGTATCACGATCAACATCGCGCACATCGAGTACGAGACCGCGAAGCGCCACTACGCGCACGTCGACGCCCCGGGTCACGCTGACTACATCAAGAACATGATCACCGGTGCCGCCCAGATGGACGGCGCGATCCTCGTGGTCGCCGCGACCGATGGTCCGATGGCCCAGACGCGTGAGCACGTGTTGCTCGCCAAGCAGGTCGGCGTTCCCTACCTGCTCGTCGCGCTGAACAAGTCCGACATGGTCGACGACGAGGAGATCCTCGAGCTCGTCGAGGTCGAGGTCCGTGACCTCCTGTCCTCGCAGGGCTTCGACGGCGACAACGCCCCCGTCATCCAGGTCTCGGCGCTCAAGGCGCTCGAGGGCGACGAGAAGTGGGTCAAGTCGGTTCAGGACCTCATGGAGGCCGTGGACGAGAACGTCCCGGAGCCCGTCCGCGACATGGACAAGGCGTTCCTGATGCCGATCGAGGACGTCTTCACGATCACCGGTCGTGGCACCGTCGTCACCGGCAAGGTCGAGCGCGGCAAGCTCAAGATCAACTCGGAGGTCGAGATCCTCGGCATCCGCGAGCCGCAGAAGACCACCGTCACCGGCATCGAGATGTTCCACAAGTCGATGGACGAGGCGTGGGCCGGCGAGAACTGCGGTCTGCTGCTCCGCGGCACCAAGCGCGAGGACGTCGAGCGTGGCCAGGTCGTGGTTACCCCCGGTACCACCACCCCGCACACGAACTTCGAGGGTCGCTGCTACATCCTCAACAAGGACGAGGGTGGCCGCCACAACCCGTTCTACACGAACTACCGCCCGCAGTTCTACATCCGCACGACGGACGTGACCGGCGTCATCTCGCTGCCCGAGGGTACCGAGATGGTCATGCCCGGTGACACCACCGACATGACGGTCGAGCTCATCCAGCCCATCGCCCTCGAGGAGGGCCAGGGCTTCGCGATCCGCGAGGGTGGCCGCACCGTCGGTTCAGGTACCGTCACCAAGATCATCAAGTAACTGATGGTCGCGTAGTTCCTACGCTTCACACGAAGGCCCCTCGGCTTCTGCCGGGGGGCCTTCGTCGTACCTGGCTGCGCACTGGACGGCCAAGCACCGTCCTGGCTGTTAGCGTGGGCGCGTGGCTGCAGTCCTGACCAGGGCCGAGAGGCTCGCTCGCTCCGTCGCCGTGTGGGATCCCCACCGCGACACCGCCCACGCCTGCCTGCTGAGCGGCAGCGGACGCTCAGGCACCACGTGGCTGATGGAGGCCTACGCGCGCGCGGGACGGCTGCGCCCCATCTTCGAGCCCTTCCGGCCCGATCTTGATGCGCGCTTCAGCGACCTGCGTCCCGGCCGCTACGTCCCGGTCGACGCGCCGCGCCTGCCGTCCCAGGAGGCCGTCGAGGACGTGCTGACGGGACGCTACCGCCACCCGTGGGCCGACCAGGAGGCGTCTCTCAATCCGCTCACCCGCTATCGCGGCCGGCTCATCAAGGAGATCCGTTTCCCGATGTGGGCGGGATGGGTGGCGCACCGCCACCCCGACGTCCGCATCGTCCATGTGATCCGGCACCCGCTCGCGACGCTGAGCAGCCAGAGCGTCCTCGGCTGGTCGCCCGAACGGATGGACTACATGATGGCGCAGCCCGAGCTCGTCGACGGGCTCCTCAGTGACCTTCCGTTGCGCGAGCTCGCGGTCGCGGACGACGACACCGCGCTCGTCACCCGCTGGGCCCTGGAGAACGTCACTGCGGCCAGGACGTACGGCGGCGACAGGACCGCGCTCGTGTCGTACGACGTGGCGCTCGAGGACCGGTCCGAGCTCGCGGCCGGCGCCGAGCGGTTCGGGATCGCCGACAGCGCGCTGACGGACCTCGACAAGCCCTCCAAGATGACGCATGCCAAGAGCTCGAACGCTCACGCGGGCAAGGACCCGCGCGCGTGGATGAAGCGCATCTCTCCCGAGCAGCAGCGATCGGCTGCACGGGTGCTCGAGGCGGTGGGGCTCGCTCAGGCGTTCCCCGCCGACGGCACGGTCGACCGTGCGGCGCTTCAGCGCTGGTGGGACTCCTGCGGGCGTCCCTGACGGATCAGGTCCAGCCCTCGCCGGCCGCGCGCTCGGTGATCAGCAGCGCGAACGTGTCCTGGGTCCCTCCCAGGAGGCTCGTCTCCGCGGCCTCGAGGCCCGCGGCGAGAGCGTCGTGGCAGGCATCGACGTCGCTCACGGTCTGGCCCGGCACGAGCTGTGCGTGCGCGACGACCGCGTCGCCGTGCTGCGAGACGGCCGTCAGCGTCGGACCCGTGTAGGCGCCGTCGTCGTCATACGCGCCGAGACCTCCGACGACCATGGCGTGCTCCCACCGCCACCGCAGGTCACGTGCGTAGGTGCGCAGGCGCGGGTGCGTGACGGTGTCGGGGAACCTGTCGACCGCCTGGGGGAGCCACGGCTCCATCCCGGAGCCGTGCAGGCGCCACGCGACCACCGCCGCAGGCACGAGGACGATGAGGGATGCGGCCGGGTGGAGCCACCACAGAAGGCCTGCGGGCACGCCGACGGCCACGATCGTCGCGACGGGACGGCGCCACGCGAGCAGGCCGTCGAGGGGCCTGGTGGGGCCGGGCGCGACCGCTGTCGTCGTGGTGGTCATGCGTGCTCCTTCACGTGGGACGGAGCGGGCTGCCGAAGGCCGGGCCTCTGGCGTGCGCGCCGTGCGTGTCCACGATACCCTTGACGACGGTTGCTGGAACGGTCTCCGTGTTGCGAGAGAGCCGTCGATCTGGCACACTATTCAGGTTGCCCATTGCGGGCAGCCACACGCTTCCCACGACCAACCGAGAAATCGGCCGGTCGGACGTGCGTCCTGAATGGGCGACACGCCCGAGCGCGGGGGTCGGGGGAGAGACCATAGTTGTACGAGAGAAAAGGCAGACCACGCCATGGCGGGACAGAAGATCCGCATCCGGCTGAAGAGCTACGACCACGAGGTCATCGACTCTTCCGCCCGCAAGATCGTCGAGACGGTCACGCGCGCTGGTGCGTCGGTGGTGGGACCCGTCCCGCTGCCCACCGAGAAGAACGTGTTCTGTGTGATCCGTTCGCCCCACAAGTACAAGGACTCCCGCGAGCACTTCGAGATGCGCACCCACAAGCGCCTCATCGACATCGTGGACCCCACGCCCAAGGCCGTCGACTCGCTCATGCGTCTCGACCTCCCCGCGGTCGTGAACATCGAGATCAAGCTCTAGAGCTTCGTTAAGGACTTTCACCATCATGACTACGACTTCCAATGCCCAGCGCAACGTCACTGCGCTGCTTGGTACGAAGCTGGGCATGACGCAGGTGTGGGACGACGAGGGCCGGGTTGTCCCCGTCACCGTCGTCCAGGCTGACACCAACGTCGTGACCCAGGTGCGAACCGCTGACGCCGACGGCTACGAGGCCGTGCAGCTCGCGTTCGGCACCGTCGACCCCCGTCGCGTGACCGACCCGCTGAAGGGCCACTTCGAGAAGGCAGGCGTGACCCCGCGCCGCCACGTCGCCGAGGTCCGCACCGGCAACGCCTCCGAGTTCGAGCTCGGCCAGGAGCTGACCGTCGAGGTGTTCGAGGCCGGCCAGAAGGTCGACGTCACGGGCACGACGAAGGGTAAGGGCACCGCTGGTGTCATGAAGCGCCACGGCTTCAAGGGCGTGGGCGCCTCGCACGGTGCTCACCGCAACCACCGCAAGCCCGGCTCGATCGGTGGCGCGTCCTACCCGGCCCGCGTCTTCCGCGGCATCAAGATGGCCGGCCGTATGGGCAACGAGCGCAAGACCGTGCAGAACCTGACCATCCACTCGGTCGACGCCGAGAAGGGCCTGGTGCTCGTCAAGGGCGCCGTTCCCGGCAACAAGGGCGGCGTGGTGCTCATCCGCACCGCCGTGAAGGGTGCGTGAACCACATGGCTGACACGCTGACTGTCGACGTGGTCGACGCGAAGGGCAAGAAGTCCGGCACCGCCGAGCTTCCCGCCGAGATCTTCGACGCCGTCACCAACGTCCCGCTGATCCACCAGGTCGTCGTCGCCCAGCGCGCCGCCGCCCGCCAGGGCACGCACGCCACCAAGACCCGCGGCGAGGTCCGCGGTGGTGGCCGCAAGCCCTACAAGCAGAAGGGCACCGGTCGCGCCCGCCAGGGTTCGACCCGTGCGCCGCAGTTCGCCGGTGGTGGCACCGTTCACGGCCCGCAGCCGCGCGACTACTCGCAGCGCACCCCCAAGAAGATGAAGGTCGCCGCGCTCCGCGGCGCGCTGTCGGACCGCGCTCGCGCCGGTCGCGTGCACGTGCTCGCCTCCATCGTCTCGGACGCCCCCTCGACCAAGGCCGCTCTCGCGGTCATCAACGCCGCGACGGCCGGTCGCTCGGCCCTCGTGGTCCTCGAGCGCACCGACGAGCTCGCGTGGAAGTCGCTGCGCAACGCGGTCGACGTCCACGTCATCGCGGTCGACCAGCTCAACACGTACGACGTGCTCGTGAACGACGACACGGTGTTCACCTCGGGTGCTCTCGAGGCGTTCCTCGCCGGTCCCGCGACCGGCAAGTCGGTCACCGCCGTTGCCACCGAGTCCGAGGCGGAGGAGAAGTAAGCATGACCGCACTCAACAAGGACCCCCGTGACATCCTGATCCGTCCCATCGTGTCGGAGAAGAGCTACGGCCTGATGGACGAGGGCAAGTACACGTTCGAGGTCGCGCCGAGCGCCAACAAGACGGAGATCAAGATCGCCGTCGAGCAGATCTTCGGCGTGAAGGTGACCTCGGTGAACACCATCAACCGCAAGGGCAAGGCGCGTCGCACGCGCTTCGGCCTCGGCAAGCGCAAGGACGTCAAGCGCGCGATCGTCACCGTCGGTGGCGGTGCTGCGCTCGACATCTTCAGCGGCCGGGTCGGCTAGTAAGGCAAGGAACAGGACCCATGGCTATTCGCAAGTACAAGCCGACGACTCCGGGCCGCCGCGGCTCGTCCGTCGCTGACTTCGTCGAGGTGACCCGTTCGGAGCCCGAGAAGTCGCTCGTCCGCCCCCTTCACAAGAAGGGCGGCCGCAACAACACCGGTCGCATCACCACCCGTCACCAGGGTGGCGGTCACAAGCGCGCCTACCGCGTGATCGACTTCCGTCGTCACGACAAGGACGGCGTGCCCGCGACCGTCGCGCACATCGAGTACGACCCCAACCGCACGGCGCGCATCGCGCTCCTGCACTACGCGGACGGCGAGAAGCGCTACATCATCGCGCCGAACAAGCTCCAGCAGGGCGACCCGATCGAGGCCGGCGCTGGTGCCGACATCAAGCCCGGCAACAACCTGCCGCTGCGCAACATCCCGACCGGTACGGTCATCCACGCCATCGAGCTCAAGCCCGGTGGCGGCGCGAAGATCGCCCGTTCGGCCGGCGCCTCGGTGCAGCTCGTCGCCAAGGACGGCCCCTACGCCCAGCTGCGTATGCCGTCCGGCGAGATCCGCAACGTGGACGCGCGCTGCCGCGCCACGATCGGCGAGGTCGGCAATGCCGAGCAGTCGAACATCAACTGGGGCAAGGCCGGCCGCATGCGCTGGAAGGGCAAGCGCCCGACCGTGCGTGGTGTCGTCATGAACCCGGTGGACCACCCCCACGGTGGTGGTGAGGGCAAGACCTCGGGTGGTCGTCACCCGGTCTCGCCTTGGGGCAAGCCTGAGGGCCGCACCCGCAAGCCGAACAAGGAATCCGACAAGCTCATTGTGCGCCGTCGTCGCACGGGCAAGAAGCGCTAAGAAGGAGTCGCACAGATGCCTCGCAGCCTGAAGAAGGGCCCGTTCGTCGACGACCACCTCGCCAAGAAGGTGGACGCCCAGAACGAGGCGGGTACGAAGAACGTCATCAAGACCTGGTCGCGCCGTAGCGTCATCACGCCGGACTTCCTGGGTCACACCTTTGCCGTGCACGACGGCCGCAAGCACGTCCCGGTGTTCGTCACCGAGTCGATGGTCGGCCACAAGCTGGGCGAGTTCGCCCCGACGCGCACGTTCAAGGGCCACGTCAAGGACGACCGCAAGGGCCGCCGCTAAGGCGCCCGAGCAAGGTAAGAGGAGTTAGAGATGGAAGCCAAGGCGCAGACGCGGTACCTCCGCGTGACCGCCCAGAAGGCTCGCCGCGTCGTGAACCTCGTCCGTGGTCAGAACGCCGTCGAGGCAGCAGCCTCGCTGAAGTTCCAGCCGCAGGCGGTGTCCGTCGACGTGCGCAAGCTCATCGAGTCGGCGATCGCCAACGCTCGTGTCAAGGCCGACCAGGCCGGCGAGCGCTTCGATGAGAACGAGCTCGTGATCAAGGAGATCATGGTGGACGAGGGTCCGACCATGAAGCGCATCCAGCCGCGCGCCCAGGGCCGCGCTGGTCGCATCCTGAAGCGCTCGTGCCACATCACCGTCACCGTCGCGACCCCGGTCGCCGTCAAGGAAGGGGTGTAACCCTATGGGCCAGAAGGTCAACCCCCACGGCTACCGCCTGGGCATCACCACCGACCACCGGTCGCGCTGGTTCGCCGACTCGACCAAGCCGGGCGAGCGCTACCGCGACTACGTGAACGAGGACGTCAAGATCCGCAAGCTCATGTCTCAGGGCCTCGAGCGCGCCGGCGTCTCGAAGGTTGAGATCGAGCGCACGGGTGGCCGCGTCCGCGTGGACCTGCACACCGCTCGTCCGGGCATCGTCATCGGCCGCCGCGGTGCGGAGGCCGACAAGCTGCGCGCCAACCTCGAGAAGCTGACCGGCAAGCAGGTTCAGCTCAACATCCTCGAGGTGAAGAACGCCGAGGTCGACGCTCAGCTCGTCGCCCAGGGCATCGCCGAGCAGCTCGCGTCCCGCGTCTCGTTCCGTCGCGCCATGCGCAAGGGCATCCAGTCGGCGCTGCGCGCCGGCGCCAAGGGTGTCCGCGTGCAGTGCTCGGGCCGCCTCGGTGGCGCCGAGATGTCGCGCTCGGAGTTCTACCGCGAGGGCCGTGTGCCTCTGCACACGCTCCGCGCCAACATCGACTACGGCTTCTTCGAGGCCCGCACCACGTTCGGTCAGATCGGCGTCAAGGTGTGGATCTACAAGGGCGACATGACCGAGAAGGAGTGGGCGGCCGAGCAGGCCAAGGCCCCTCGTCCCCAGCGTGGTCGTGGTGACCGCGGTGGCCGCGGCCCGCGCCGCGACTCGGCCCCTCGCTCGGACGCCCCGAAGGCCGACGCACCCGCCGCTGAGGCCCCCGCGGCCGACGCCGGCAAGGAGGGCTAAGAATGCTTATTCCCCGTCGAGTCAAGTACCGCAAGCAGCACCACCCGGGACGCTCGGGCGCTGCGACGGGCGGCACCGAGGTGTCGTTTGGCGACTACGGCATCCAGGCTCTCGAGCCCGCCTACGTCACCAACCGCCAGATCGAGGCGGCCCGTATCGCGATGACGCGTCACATCAAGCGTGGCGGAAAGGTGTGGATCAACATCTACCCCGACCGTCCGCTGACCAAGAAGCCTGCCGAGGTCCGCATGGGCTCCGGTAAGGGTTCGCCCGAGTGGTGGGTCTCCAACGTGAAGCCCGGCCGCGTCCTGTTCGAGCTCGCCGGTGTTCCGGAGGAGCTGGCCCGTGAGGCCATGCGTCGTGCGCAGCACAAGCTGCCGATGAAGACCCGTTTCGTTTCCCGTGAGGGTGGTGACATCTGATGGCTATCGGTACCAAGGGCCTGCTGCCCGCCGAGCTGGACGCCATGGAGGACGAGCGCCTCGTGGAGGAGCTCAAGAAGGCGAAGGCTGAGCTGTTCAACCTGCGCTTCCAGTCGGCCACCGGCCAGCTGGAGAACCACGGTCGCCTCAAGGCCGTGAAGCGCGACATCGCCCGCATCTACACCATCCTGCGCGAGCGTGAGCTCGGCATCCGCACCGCCCCCACGGCGAAGCAGTAAGGCAAGGTAGGAGACCATGTCTAGCGACAACGAGACGACGGCCACCGCCGCTGAGCGCGCCGACCGCAAGACGCGCCGCGGATACGTGGTGTCGGACAAGATGAACAAGACGATCACCGTCGAGGTGGAGGACCGCGTCAAGCACCCCCTCTACGGCAAGGTGATGCGTCGCAGCAGCAAGATCAAGGCCCACGACGAGGCCAACACCGCCGGTGTCGGCGACCTCGTCGTCGTGATGGAGACCCGTCCGCTTTCCGCTTCCAAGCGGTGGCGCCTGGTCGAGATCGTCGAGAAGGCCAAGTAACGAAGGTTCGACCAGGCTCGTGGCCTGAATCGCCGCGAGAACCAGACGACAGGAGACAGACATGATTCAGCAGGAGTCGCGACTGCGCGTCGCCGACAACACGGGTGCGAAGGAAGTCCTCTGCATCCGCGTGCTCGGTGGCTCCCAGCGTCGCTACGCCGGCATTGGCGACGTCATCGTCGCCACCGTCAAGGACGCGATCCCCGGCGGCAACGTCAAGAAGGGCGACGTCGTCAAGGCGGTCGTCGTTCGCACCGCCAAGGAGCGCCGTCGTCCCGACGGTTCCTACATCAAGTTCGACGAGAACGCAGCGGTCATCCTCAAGGGCTCGGACAGCACCGACCCGCGTGGTACCCGCATCTTCGGCCCGGTGGGCCGCGAGCTGCGTGACAAGAAGTTCATGAAGATCATCTCGCTGGCACCGGAGGTCATCTGATGGCGAAGATCAAGAAGGGCGACCTCGTGGTCGTCATCGCCGGACGCGACCGTGGCCAGCAGGGCCGCGTGCTCGAGGTCCACACCGAGACCGACCGCGTGGTCGTCGAGGGCGTCCAGCGTGTCACCAAGCACATCAAGCCGGGCACCCGCCGCGACAACCAGCAGGGCGGCCTCGTGACCGTCGAGGCTCCGATCCACATCTCCAACGTGATGCTCGTGGACCCGGAGACCAAGCAGGGCACGCGCGTGGGCTACCGCACCGAAGAGGTCGAGCGTGACGGCGTCAAGCGCGAGGTTCGCGTGCGCGTCGCCAAGCGTTCGGGGAAGGACGTCTGATGGCCGAGACCACCAGCACGCTGCCGCGTCTCAAGGAGAAGTACCGCGGTGACATCATCGCGGCCCTCCGCGAGGAGTTCGGCTACGAGAACATCAACCAGGTTCCCGGTCTGACCAAGATCGTGGTCAACATGGGTGTGGGCGAGGCCGCCAAGGACTCGAAGCTCATCACCGGTGCGATCGCGGACCTCACGGCCATCACCGGCCAGAAGCCGCAGGTCACCAAGGCCCGCAAGTCCATCGCGCAGTTCAAGCTGCGTGAGGGCCAGGAGATCGGCGCGCACGTCACGCTGCGCGGCGACCGCATGTGGGAGTTCCTCGACCGCCTGCTCTCGATCGCGCTTCCCCGTATCCGCGACTTCCGTGGCCTGAGCCCGAAGCAGTTCGACGGCAACGGCAACTACACCTTCGGTCTCAACGAGCAGTCGATGTTCCACGAGATCGACCAGGACAAGATCGACCGCGTGCGCGGCATGGACATCACTGTGGTGACCACCGCGTCGACCGACGCCGAGGGCCGCTCGCTGCTGAAGCAGCTGGGCTTCCCGTTCAAGGAGAAGTAAGCATGGCGAAGACCGCGCTGAAGAACAAGGCGGCCGGCAAGCAGAAGTTCGCCGTCCGCGCCTACACCCGGTGCCAGAAGTGCGGTCGTCCGCACTCGGTGTACCGCAAGTTCGGCCTGTGCCGTGTGTGCTTCCGTGAGATGGCGCACGCGGGCGAGCTGCCGGGTATCACCAAGAGCAGCTGGTAACTACTACGTCGCAGGTCCGTCGGTAGACGGAAACCACGGCGAGGAAGAGTGATTCACTCATGACGATGACTGACCCCATCGCAGACATGCTGACGCGTCTGCGCAACGCCAACACGGCGTACCACGACACTGTGTCGATGCCGCACTCGAAGCTCAAGGCGAACATCGCCACGATCCTCGAGTCGGAGGGCTACATCGCCGGCTCGAGCGTCGAGGACGCCGAGGTCGGCAAGACCCTGACCCTGACCCTCAAGTACGGCAACGGCCGCGAGCGTGCGCTCGCCGGCGTCCGCCGCATCTCGAAGCCCGGCCTCCGCGTGTACGCGAAGTCCACCAACCTGCCGAAGGTTCTCGGCGGGCTCGGCGTCGCGATTCTGTCCACCTCCTCCGGTCTCCTGACCGACCGCGAGGCTGAGAAGAAGGGCGTCGGCGGCGAGGTCGTCGCCTACGTCTGGTAACCGGAAAGGAGAACTGAAACTATGTCGCGTATCGGCAAGTACCCCGTTCCGGTTCCCGCCGGAGTGGACGTCACCATTGACGGCGCTGCGATCACGGTCAAGGGCCCTAAGGGCTCGCTCGACCTGAACGTCGCCTCTCCCATCACCGTCGCGCAGGGCGCTGACGGCATCGAGGTCAGCCGCCCCGACGACGAGCGTGTCTCGAAGTCGCTGCACGGCCTCACCCGCACGCTCATCGCCAACATGGTGCAGGGCGTCACCGAGGGCTACGAGAAGAAGCTCGAGATCGTCGGCACGGGTTACCGCGTCGCGCTCAAGGGCCAGGACCTCGAGTTCGCGCTCGGCTTCTCGCACCCCGTCGTCGTGAACCCCCCGGAGGGCATCACGTTCGCCGTGGAGTCCCCGACGAAGTTCTCGGTCGCGGGCATCAGCAAGCAGCAGGTCGGCGAGGTCGCTGCGAACATCCGCAAGATCCGCAAGCCGGAGCCCTACAAGGGCAAGGGTGTCCGCTACGCGGGCGAGCAGGTCCGTCGCAAGGCCGGAAAGACGGGTAAGTAAGCCATGGGTATCACTGTTCAGGGCAAGGGCAAGGCGATCGCGCGCAAGCGCCGTCACTTCCGCCTGCGCAAGAAGATCTCGGGCACCACGGCGCGTCCGCGTCTGGTCGTGACCCGCTCGTCGCGTCACATGTTCGCGCAGGTCGTGGACGACACCGTCGGCAAGACCCTCGCGTCCGCCTCGACGATGGAGGCCGACGTCCGCAAGCTCGACGGCGACAAGACCGCCAAGGCTGCCAAGGTCGGCGAGCTCGTCGCCGAGCGCGCGAAGGCTGCCGGCATCGAGGCTGTCGTGTTCGACCGTGGCGGCAACAAGTACCACGGCCGCGTCGCAGCGGTGGCCGACGGCGCCCGAGAGGGCGGCCTGGCCCTCTAGGGCCGGACCGGTTAGGAAAGAGATATGGCTGAGAACAACAACGGCCGTCGCAGCAACCGCCGCGACAGCGAGCCGGACAACAAGTTCCTCGAGCGCGTCGTCACGATCAACCGCGTGTCCAAGGTCGTCAAGGGCGGCCGTCGCTTCAGCTTCACGGCGCTCGTCGTCGTGGGCGACGGCGAGGGCAACGTCGGCATCGGCTACGGCAAGGCGAAGGAGGTGCCGGCCGCCATCTCGAAGGGTGTCGAGGAGGCCAAGCGCAACTTCTTCCGCGTGCCCCGCATCCAGGGCACCATCCCGCACGCCGTGCAGGGTGAGGCCGCCGCGGGCGTCGTGTTCCTTCGTCCCGCGTCGCCGGGTACCGGTGTGATCGCCGGTGGACCGGTGCGCGCCGTCCTGGAGTGCGCTGGCATCCACGACGTGCTGAGCAAGTCGCTCGGCTCGTCGAACGCCATCAACATCGTCCACGCGACCGTCGACGCCCTCAAGCGCCTCGAGCGCCCCGAGGCCGTCGCGGCCCGTCGCGGCAAGTCCGTGGAGGACGTGGCCCCGGCCGCGATGCTCCGCGCCCAGGCAGCGGGGGTGGCGCACTGATGGCACGCCTCAAGGTCGTTCAGAAGAAGTCCACGATCGGTACCAAGCCGCAGCACCGTGAGACCATGCGTTCGCTCGGTCTCAAGCGCATCGGCGACATCGTCGTGAAGGAGGACCGTCCCGAGATCCGTGGGATGGTCAAGGCGGTGGACCACCTGGTCTCCGTCGAGGAGGTTGAGTGATGGCTGACGAGACGACGGAGCCCAAGAAGGCTCCCGCCAAGAAGCCTGCTGCCAAGAAGCCGGCCGCTGAGAAGGCGACCACGGCCAAGTCCACGACCGCCAAGGCGACGGCTGCCAAGAAGCCTGCCGCCAAGAAGGCGACCGCGGCCAAGGCCGAGGCTCCCAAGGCTGAGGCCAAGGTGGAGAAGGTCTCGACCCTGAAGATGCACCACCTGCGTCCTGCCGAGGGCTCGCACACCAAGAAGACCCGTGTGGGTCGTGGTGAGGCGTCCAAGGGCAAGACCGCGGGTCGTGGAACCAAGGGAACGGGTGCCCGTTACCAGGTTCCCGAGGCGTTCGAGGGCGGCCAGACCCCGCTTCACATGCGCATCCCGAAGCTGCGTGGCTTCAAGAGCCCGTTCAAGATCACGTACCAGGTCGTGAACGTGTCGCAGATCGCGGAGCTGTTCCCGAAGGGTGGCGACGTCAGCAAGGCTGACCTCGTCGCCAAGGGTGCGGTCCGCAAGAACCAGCCCGTCAAGGTGCTGGGCAACGGCGACATCGCCGTCAAGGTGACGCTGGTCGACGCGGACAAGGTCTCCGAGTCCGCCAAGGCCAAGATCGAGGCGGCCGGCGGCTCGGTCGCCCAGGGCTAAACTCGGACGCGGGCCCGCTCCTCGAGCAGCGGGCCCGCGTCTTGCTCTTTCCCCCTGCATCTGACGTCACGACACGGAGGACAAATGCTGTCCGGCTTCCTGAGCGCGTTCCGCACGCCAGACCTGCGTAACAAGCTTCTCTTCACCCTCGGCATGATCGCCGTCTATCGACTCGGCGTCGCCGTGCCGACCCCCGGAGTTGACTACGGCAACGTCCAGCAGTGCATCGCGGACACCGGAGGGACCGAGGGCGCGTTCGCGATCCTCAACCTCTTCACGGGCGGCGCGCTCCAGAATCTTTCGATCTTCGCGCTGGGCATCATGCCCTACATCACCGCGTCGATCATCGTGCAGCTGCTGCGGGTCCTGATCCCGCGCTTCGAGACCCTGTACCGCGAAGGCGCGGAGGGGCAGGCGAAGCTCACGCAGTACACGCGTTACATCACCATCGGCTTCGCCGTGCTGCAGTCCGCGTCCTACATCACGCTGGCACGCACCGGCCAGTTCTACCCGAACTGTGCGTACGACATCATCCCTGACGACTCGTGGGTCATGATCACGATGATGATCGTCACGATGACCGCGGGCACCGTGTTCATCATGTGGCTCGGCGAGCGCATCACGGAGCGCGGCGTCGGCAACGGCATGTCGCTCCTGATCTTCACCTCGATCGCAGCGGGCTTCCCGTCGGTCGCGGGCACCGTGTACGCCGCGGGCTGGGGCACCCTGTTCGTGTTCCTCATCGTGACCCTCGCGGTGATCGGTGGAGTCGTGTACGTCGAGCAGTCGCAGCGCCGCATCCCCGTCCAGTACGCGAAGCGCGTGGTCGGTCGTCGGACGCTCGGCGGCTCTTCCACCTACATCCCGCTGAAGATCAACATGGCGGGCGTGATCCCGGTCATCTTCGCGGCGTCACTGCTGTCGCTGCCGACGGTCATCACGCAGTTCGCGGGGGACAACCCTGCCGAGTGGATCGTGTGGATGCAGAACAACATCGGTGACGCGACGTCGCCGTGGCATATCGCGCTGTACGTCCTCCTGATCGTGTTCTTCGCCTACTTCTACACGGCGATCACGTTCAACCCCGAGGAGGTCGCGGACAACATGAAGAAGTACGGCGGCTTCATCCCCGGCATTCGCCCGGGCAAGCCGACCGCCGACTTCCTCGACTACGTCCTGTCGCGCATCACCGCCGCCGGTTCCCTGTACCTGGCGATCGTGGCGCTCGTGCCGACAGTGATGTTCGCGGTCCTCGGGCTCAGCCAGCAGATCCCGCTGGGAGGCACCTCGGTGCTGATCCTCGTCGGCGTCGGTCTCGACACCGTCAAGCGCATCGAGTCTCAGCTGGAGCAGCGACACTACGAAGGGTTCCTCAAGTGATGCGAGCAGTACTCCTCGGACCTCCCGGTGCGGGCAAGGGCACTCAGGCGGCCCTTCTGGCGGAGCGGTGGGGCATCCCCACCATCTCCACCGGCGATATCTTCCGCGCCAACATCAAGGGTCAGACAGAGCTGGGCCGCAAGGCGCAGGAGTACACCAACGCCGGCACGCTCGTCCCGGACGAGATCACGAACGCGATGGTCCGCGACCGGCTCGCCCAGGACGACGTGGTGGACGGCTTCCTGCTGGACGGCTACCCGCGCAACCCCGACCAGGCCGTCGAGCTCGACTCGATGCTGGCTGATCTGGGCGTGGAGCTGAACGCGGCGATCGAGATCACCGCGGACTCCGAGGTCGTCATCGAGCGTCTGCTCAAGCGCGCCGAGATCGAGGGCCGTGCGGACGACACCGAGCCCGTCATCCGCAAGCGTCTCGAGGTCTACGCGACCTCGACCGCACCGCTCACCGCCTTCTACGCCGGCCGTGGCCTGCTCGTGCAGGCCGACGGCATCGGCGAGGTCGCCGAGGTCACCGAGCGCATCGTCGGAGCCGTCGAGGCTCACTGAGCCGGGCGTTCCACGGACCCTTCGTATGGCCGACAAGATCGAGTACAAGACTCGCGAGCAGATGCGCGTCATGGCTCGAGCCGGTCTGGTGGTGGAGGCTGCTCTGGCGGCTGCCAGAGCCGCAGCTGTGGCGGGTGCGACCACGCGAGACGTGGATGCCGCAGCCGCCGCAGTCATCGCTGCGGGCGGCGCGACATCCAACTTCCTCGGCTACTACGGCTTCCCGGCGTCGAGCTGCGTGTCCGTGAATGACGAGGTGGTGCACGGCATCCCCGGCGATCGCGTGCTCGAGGAGGGCGATCTCGTCTCGATCGACTGTGGCGCGATCATCGAGGGCTGGCACGGTGACTCCGCCGTGAGCCTCTCCGTGGGGCAGCCGGCAGGGGAGCGCGACACCGAGCTGATCGCTCGGACGCGCGAGGCTCTCTGGGCTGGCATCGCGGCCCTCGCGACCGCGAAGCGGCTCGACGAGGTCTCGGGTGCTATCGAGGACGTCGCGATCGACGCAGGCTTCCACCCCATCGACGGCTACGTCGGCCACGGCATCGGAACCGCTATGCATCAGGCGCCGGATGTCCTGAACTACCGCACGCGCGGGCGTCATCCCAGGGTGAGGCCCGGCATGTGCGTCGCGATCGAGCCCATGTTCGTGATCGGCACCGCCGACAGCGATGTGCTCGCGGACGAGTGGACCGTCGTGTCGGCCGACGGATCGCGCGCCGCTCACTGGGAGCACTCCATCGCAGTTCACGACGATGGCATCTGGGTGCTGACCGCCACCGACGGGGGAGCAGCCGACCTCGAGCCGTACGGGATCGTCCCGGTACGCCCGTGACCTCGGCGTCGCTCGACCATCGCGACGCACGAGACCCTCACCACAGTCCTTCGCGTTCCCGCGAATGCGAATCACACCCTTGTCGTTCGTCGCGTGTGCCCGTACGGTGGGGCACTACGTGCCGGACCCCGCCGCACGCCCCGCGCTGCGACAGAGGCCGGCCATGCGCGGGAGGGGAACACATGGCCAGGGGCTTCAACTATGCGCCAGGCGCGAGCGCGGAGGTCGCGCAGGCGCAGGAGACGGATCTCGACCGGGAGCAGCTCGTCGCGTTCGCGTCGTCGCGCAACCCGGTGGTCCGGGAACGGGTCGCAGAACGGCAGGATCTGCCGATCTCGGTGACCGTGACGCTCGCTCATGATTCGACGACCGACGTGCGGCTCGCGCTGGCCGCGAATCCCGCGGTGTCAGAGGCTATCCTCGAGCACCTCGCGGGAGACCGCCAGAGGGCGGTCGTGATCGCCGTCGCGCGCAACCCGCGCGCCTCCGACGAGCTGCTCGCACGTCTCGAGGAGCATCGACGTCCCGAGGTGCGTGCTGCGGCACGCGAGACTCGTGACCGCACCGCGGCCCCAGTCACGGCGGCTTCGGCTCCGAAGCAGGAACGCCCCTCCTTGATCTTCGCGACGGTGACGGAGGACCCCGGTCCGCCAGCGTCCGATCCCACGCCGTCGGAGACGCACGGCTGAAACCGCAACCAAGAGCGGTGCTCCGCGAGAGGAGCACCGCCGCTACGAAGGATTCGACACCACCATGGCCATCTCGTTCGCCCGTTCCAAGCGTGAGGACCTCGCGCGCGCCCTCGACCCGAGCACGGTGCCCGGTGATCTCGTGACGCTCGCGATGCACAAGAACGATGCGGTGCGGGTCGCTGTCGCGTCCCGCCCCGACTGCCCGATGGCGACGATGGTCCTGCTCGCGCAGGACAAGGATGCCGACGTGCTCGAGGCGCTGGTGTACAACGAGTCGGCGAGCGAGTCCGTCCTGCAGATGCTCGCCGACACCCGTCGCGGTGCGATCCGCGCCGTCGCACGCCAGCGGCTCGGTCTGCCCTCGTAACCAGCCGTGTGATGTCCGTCACATGTGGACGGACCGCCACGACTTCGCCACCTGACGTTCACTCACGATCACTAGCGTCGCCGACAGGATCCCGTCCCCGACGACGGGAGCGCTGAGGGGAAGCAGGTGGCGATGTCCCAGGAGGAGAGGGCCTGGTCGCGCACGTTGGTGGCAAGCACCGGCGTCGCGCTCGATCACGCCGAGAGGCCGGCCGGACCGAGCCACGAATGGCTCGAGGCGGGTGCCGCGGATCTCGACCGCCCGCGTCTCCTGACGTTCGCGGCTCATCGCGACGCGCGCATCCGCGAGACGATCGCGCTCAGGCCCGACTGCCCGATGGGTGTGCTCGCGACGCTCGCGTTCGACAGCGACCGCACGGTCCGGAGGGCCGTCGCCGCGAGCCCGCGCATGGCGTCCGCGATCGCGGACGCATTGGCGACCGATCGCGATCAGGAGGTCCTCAAGGCCCTCGCCCGGAACCCGCTCACGGACGAGGAGACCCTCCGCCGGCTCGAGGGGCATCGGCGCTCGGAGGTCAGGAGGATCGCTCGCCAGGCACTCGCTGTGCGGCAGTCGACGCCTCGCGAAGCCACGGTCCAGACCGCCCGGGTGGAGGTGTCTGTGCCTCTTGAGCTTCGCGACCGGTGGAGCCCTGCGAGCGCTGAGTCGAGCCCCAGCAGGGAACGGACCGCGTCGCGTTTCTACGCGCCTCGGCCTGAGGTTCCCTCGCGCGCGCCCCGACCATCCGCCGCCCCTTCGAAGCCCGAGACCCTGCAGGCATACTTCATCCCGACCAACAGCTGAGCCCCGGACCCGATCGGCCGCGCGAATCGTGGCATCGAGGGCAACGTGTCGCATTGTTCACATACCTGGTCACGGGGCGTCCTGTCTCGTTACCATGTTTCGCACCGGGGCTGTGCCTCGGCACCTGGAGACCTGCGCAAGGGGAGCGTGACATGACGCAGCCGAGAGAACCGTTCCGAGGCTTCTCGCGGCAGCCCGACGGAGGACGTACCGATCGTGGCGTCGCGCTTCTCGACGTCGCGGCAGTGCGCGCCGCGAGAGCTCATCAGCCGAGCGCTTCCGCCCCCACCAGCGAGCTCCCGACGGTGTCAGCGAGCGTAAGCGCCGCGATCTCCGAAGCGGCCGCCCCGCTGAACGCCTCGATGCCGGCGCCGCCCTCGGTTCCCGCCGCGAGGAAGCCGAACCTCGCGATGCCCGCCCTCGATGTTCCCTCGCCGAGGCATGCGACACCGTCCACCGCCTCCGCCCTGAGCGCGCCTTCCGCGCTCACCGCCGCGGCCGCCCACCAGGTATCGGCACCGGCTTCTCCCTCGACGCCCGTCGAGGCACCGTTGCTTGCCAGCGCCCCGTCCGCGGCGACGGCGGGCGTGACTCACGATGCGCCCGAGCCGGCGGCGAGCGTCGAGCCCGAAGCCTCGAAGCCCGACCCTGCCGCCTTGACGCCCGAGCCCGTCTCCTCCGCGCCCGAGCTTGCTCCCGTCGACAACGCCAAGACCGGTGCGCAAGCCGCCGAGCCCTCCTCCGAGCCCGAGCCCGAGGGCAGGCCAGAGCCCACCGCGCCGCGGAAGCGCGCCGCGCGGGCCGCATCGGGCGCCGCCGATCAGGGCGTCTCCTCGTTCGCCGAGGGATTCGAGGCCTACGCGGCGGTCTCCGCGACGGTGACGCCCCCGACCGTCCCGCACCGCGAGCCCGACAGCGCGGGCGCATCGTCCCCGCCCGACGTGCAGCCGTCGGTCGCGCCGCAGGAGAGCGCGACGGTCGCGCCCGCGGCCGAGAAGCCTGCTGCTGTCGATCCCCGCCCCGCGCCTGAGACGATCGACGTGAGCGCGATCGTGCTCGATGAGCCCGTCCTGCTGCACGGGGGCGAGATCATCCGACCGCGCACGATCGCGGCGACCGCCGCCGCGCCCGCGCCCGCTGCGCAGGCCACGGCGGAGCCCGCGAGGGACACCGGCGACGAGCTCGCGAAGGCCGCGGACCCCGCGACCGCGGGCCAGCAGCTGATGGCGCTCGCGACGCATCGCCAGGCCTCCGTGCGCGCCGCGGTCGCGGCGCGCCCCGACCTTCCGGCAACTGTGGTCATCTTCCTGAGCCGCGACCACTCGACCGACGTCCTCGCCGCCCTCCTGCGCAACGTGCGCGTGCCGGCGTCGACGGTCCGCTTCCTTGCGGATCACCGCGACCCGCGAATCGCCGATCTGGCGGTTCAGCGGCTTCGCAACGAGTTCCGGTAACATCTGCCGGCTTGTGGTCCCGGCCTCGCGGGACTATACTCGTCCGTCGGGCCATTTCTGTGTGCCCGAAGAAATCCTGTCCACCAAAGTTAGCGGAGTCCATGGCTAAGAAAGACGGCGTCATCGAGGTCGAAGGCACCGTGGTCGAGGCATTGCCGAACGCGTCGTTCCGTGTGGAACTGACGAACGGTCACCTCGTCCTCGCCCACATCTCAGGCAAGATGCGCCAGCACTACATCCGAATCCTCCCCGAGGACCGTGTGGTGGTGGAGCTGAGCCCCTATGACCTGTCCCGCGGCCGGATCGTCTACCGCTACAAGTGAACGTCGCCGCCGATTCCCGGTGGGGACCGACGGCGAAGGAAAGAACCATGAAGGTTAAGCCCAGCGTCAAGCCGATCTGCGACAAGTGCAAGGTGATCCGACGGGGTGGCCGCGTGATGGTCATCTGCGAGAACCTGCGCCACAAGCAGCGTCAGGGCTAGACAAGAAGAGACACCTCGTTCAGGCACCGGGAGACCGGAACCCTCGGCTCGGAGGCCGAGGCCCGCACAAGACCACAGCGGGAAGCCCGAGCGTCAGACCTCCGACTACTGATGGAGTAGCAGTTACATGGCACGCATTGTCGGAGTCGACCTCCCGCGCGAGAAGCGCATGGAGATCGCACTCACCTATATCTATGGAATCGGGCGCACCCGCGCTCTCGAGATCCTCGCTGCCACCGGTGTGAGCGGCGACGTTCGCGTCAAGGACGCCGACGAGGCCACCCTCGTCGCGATCCGTGAGTACATCGAGGCCAACTTCACCGTCGAGGGCGACCTGCGCCGCGAGGTGCAGGCCGACATCCGCCGCAAGGTGGAGATCGGCAACTACCAGGGTCTGCGTCACCGTCGCGGCATGCCTGTCCGCGGACAGCGCACCAAGACCAACGCGCGTACCCGCAAGGGCCGCAAGAAGACCGTCGCCGGAAAGAAGAAGTAAGCCATGGCAGCTCCCGCACGTAAGCCGCGCAAGAAGATCAAGAAGACCGTCGCGCACGGTCAGGCGCACATCAAGTCGACCTTCAACAACACGATCATCTCGATCACGGACCCCTCGGGTGCCGTCGTGTCGTGGTCGTCGTCCGGTCAGGTCGGCTTCAAGGGCTCGCGCAAGTCGACGCCGTACGCCGCGCAGATGGCCGCCGAGGCCGCCGCGCGCCGCGCCCAGGACGCCGGCATGAGCAAGGTGGACGTCTTCGTCAAGGGCCCGGGCTCCGGTCGTGACACGGCCGTCCGCTCGCTGACCGCCGCCGGCCTCGAGGTGACCTCCATCAAGGACGTCACCCCGCAGGCGCACAACGGCTGCCGCCCCCCGAAGCGCCGTCGCGGCTAGCAGCGTTCCCGCCGGGGTCCTTCGGGCCCCGGCGGTCGCCGCGCGCCGTCACCTTCATCTCTCTACGCTGACCCTGAGGCCTCAGACGGGCCTCAGGTTTGCGAGCATCAAATAGCGGGTGCTCGGAAAGGAAACAACCGTGCTCATCGCACAGCGTCCCACCCTCACCGAGAAGGTCATCTCGGAGAACCGTTCGCAGTTCTCGCTCAAGCCGCTGGAGCCGGGCTTCGGCTACACGCTGGGCAACTCCATGCGCCGCACGCTCCTGTCGTCCATCCCGGGCGCCGCGATCACGTCGGTCCGCTTCGAGGGCGTCCTGCACGAGTTCACGACGATCGAGGGCGTCAAGGAGGATGTCACCGAGATCCTCCTGAACCTCAAGAACCTGGTCGTCTCCTCGGAGCACGACGAGCCCGTCGTCATGTACCTGCGCAAGTCGGGCGCTGGCGCCGTCACCGGTGCTGACATCGCCCCGCCGGCCGGTGTCGAGATCCACAACCCGGACCTCCACATCGCGACGCTCAACTCGAAGGCCAAGTTCGAGGTCGAGCTGACCGTTGAGCGCGGCCGTGGCTACGTGCCCGCCTCGCTCAACAAGGTCTACGACGCGGAGATCGGTCAGATCCCCGTCGACTCGATCTACTCGCCGGTCCTCAAGGTGACGTACAAGGTCGACGCGACCCGCGTCGCCCAGCGCACCGACTTCGACGAGCTCGTGATCGACGTCGAGACCAAGTCGTCCATCTCCCCGCGTGACGCGCTCGCGTCGGCGGGCTCGACCCTGGTCGAGCTGTTCTCGCTCGCGAAGGCGCTGAACGAGGACGCCGAGGGCATCGAGATCGGCCCGTCGGACACCGACGAGGCGCTCGAGGAGGACTACAACCAGCCCATCGAGGAGCTGAACCTCACGCAGCGTTCGTACAACTGCCTCAAGCGCGAGGGCATCCACACCGTGGGTGAGCTCACGGCGCGCAGCGAGACGGACCTGATGGACATTCGCAACTTCGGCCAGAAGTCGATCACCGAGGTCAAGGAGAAGCTGCAGGAGCTCGGCTTCTCCCTCAAGGACTCCGGCATCGAGTACGACGGTGGCGCTGCCGCCGGCGTCTACTTCTCCGGCAACGACGAGTAAGGAAACACCCCTATGCCTACCCCCACCAAGGGAGCCCGCCTCGGCGGCGGCCCGGCCCACGAGCGCCAGATCCTGGCGAACCTGGCCCAGAGCCTCTTCGAGAACGGTCGCATCACCACCACCGTCACCAAGGCGAAGCGCCTGCGTCCCTACGCCGAGCGTCTCATCACGTTCGCGAAGCGTGGCGACCTCGCCTCGCGCCGCCGCGTGCTCGGCATCATCTCGGACAAGGGTGTCGTGCACACCCTGTTCGCCGAGATCGGCCCGGGCTTCGCGGAGCGCGAGGGCGGCTACACCCGCATCACCAAGGTCGGCAACCGCAAGGGTGACAACGCCCCCATGGCCGTGATCGAGCTCGTCGAGTTCGGCACCCCCGCCAAGAAGGCCGTCGCCAAGGAGGCCGAGAAGGCCACCAAGAAGGCTGCTCCGAAGAAGGCGGCGAAGGTCGAGGAGGCCCCCGTCGAGGAGGCCGTCGAGACCGAGGCCGTCGTCGAGGAGACCGCGGAGGAGGCCGTCGAGGCTCCCGCCGAGGGCGACGAGAAGTAAGCCACCGCGCGAGGCGCCTCGCGCCTCGCACGAACACCGGGACGGGCCCGCATGACCGAGCTGCTCAGCAGTGACGTCGTGCGGGCCCGTCTCGATTTCTCCTACGACGGCACGGACTTCCACGGGTGGGCCGCGCAGCCGGGGCTGCGCACCGTCGAGGACGAGCTCGAAGCCGCTCTGGGACGCGTGGTGCGCCGAGGTGACGGAGCGCCCGCGCAGAGGCTTCGGCTCACCGTCGCGGGTCGGACCGACGCGGGAGTGCACTCGCGCGGCCAGGTGGCCCACTTGGACATCCCCGTCGACGCGTGGGAACGCCTTCCCGGACGGTCGGACAGAACCCCGCAGGACGCCCTCAGGGCGCGCCTCACGGGGGTCCTGCCGCACGACATCGTCGTCCGCGAGGTATCCGTCGCGCCCGCGGGCTTCGACGCGCGCTTCTCCGCGCTCGAGCGCCGCTACGCCTACCGCCTGAGCGACGATCCGCTGACGCGCGATCCGCTCCGGCGCACCCATGTCGTCCACCACGCGCGCCCGCTCGATGTCGACGCCCTGAACGCCGCATCGTCCACGCTCACCGGGCTGCGCGACTTCGCGGCCTTCTGCAAGGCCAGGGAGGGCGCGACCACGATCCGGGACCTGCTGGAGTTCTCGTGGGCGCGAACGCAGGACGGGCCCGATGCGGGCCTCGTCGTCGCGACCGTCCGCGCGGACGCGTTCTGCCACTCGATGGTGCGCGGCCTCGTCGGCGCCGTTCTCGCGGTGGGGGAGGGGCGACGGGGCCTCGCCTGGCTGGGCGACGTGGCGGCTCATCCCGAGCGCTCGCAGGCGATCGCGGTGGCTCCCGCGCACGGTCTGACGCTCGAGCATGTGGACTATCCCGCGGACGATGCGCTGGCCGCCCGGGCCGCTCAGACGAGGGATCGGCGCGACGCTGGCGAGGTACGCTGAGGATGTCCGTGAGTGCCGTGGCCCCCTTGCCACGCGCCACGGTTTGACCAGGGTACCGACACGCCGGTAAACTTGGTCGTCGTTGTGCGCTCCCCGTGGATGGTGCCTCCCACTCGCCCTTCGCAGGTACGCCGACCGAACCCTTTGCGGGCGCATGCCCGCGATCAGAACTCCGAAAGTTAAGGCTTCACAGTGCGTACGTATTCTCCCAAGGCGGGTGACGTCACCAAGGAATGGCACGTCATCGACGCGACGGACGTGGTTCTCGGTCGTCTTGCCTCGCAGGCTGCTCAGCTGCTTCGCGGCAAGCACAAGGCGACCTTCGCCCCCCACGTCGACTCCGGCGACTTCGTGATCATCATCAACGCTGAGAAGGTTGCCCTCACCGGCAACAAGCTCACGGACAAGATGGTCTACCGTCACTCCGGTTACCCGGGCGGCCTCAAGACCAAGGCGATCGGCGAGCTCCTCGAGCAGAAGCCCGAGCGCGTGATCGAGAACGCCGTCAAGGGCATGCTCCCCCACAACAAGCTGGGCCGCGAGCAGCTCACCAAGCTCAAGGTGTACGCGGGTGCCGAGCACCCGCACGCCGCGCAGCAGCCCAAGCCGTTCACCATCGCGCAGGTCGCGCAGTAAGTCCTGAAGGAACACAGAATCATGGCAGATGTGACGACCGACGTCGACAACGAGAACGAGACCCCCACCGAGTACACGACCGAGACCGCCGTCGAGCGCGGCAAGGGCACCTCGGAGATCGCCCCCGGCGCCGGCCTCGGCCGCCGCAAGGAGGCCGTCGCCCGCGTTCGCCTGGTGCCCGGCACCGGCAAGTGGGTCCTCAACGGCCGCGACCTCGAGAACTACTTCCCGAACAAGGTGCACCAGCAGCTCGTCAACGAGCCGTTCGCGCTCCTCGACATCGAGGGCAAGTTCGACGTGCACGCCCGTATCCACGGTGGTGGCCCCTCGGGTCAGGCCGGTGCCCTGCGCCTCGGCGTGGCCCGCGCGCTCAACGAGATCGACGTCGAGACCAACCGCCCGGCCCTCAAGAAGGCTGGCTTCCTGACTCGCGACGCCCGCGCGGTGGAGCGCAAGAAGGCCGGTCTCAAGAAGGCCCGTCGCGCTCCGCAGTACTCGAAGCGCTAAGCCACTAAAGTCGGGCATATGGCACGACTTTTCGGCACGGACGGTGTTCGGGGCCTCGCGAATCGCGACCTCACGGCGGAGCTCGCGGTCGACCTTGCGGTCGCCGCGGCCCACGTGCTCGCGGAGCGAGGCGAGTTCTCCGGACACCGTCCCCGTGCCGTCATCGGCCGCGACCCCCGCGCCTCAGGCGAGTTCCTGAGCGCGGCGGTCGCGGCCGGTCTTGCTTCTGCGGGGGTGGACGTCCAGAACGTGGACGTGGTGCCCACTCCTGCGGTCGCCTTCCTCACCGCCTCCACGGGGGCGGACCTGGGCGTGGTGGTGTCCGCCTCCCACAACGCCATGCCGGACAACGGCATCAAGTTCTTCGCGCGCGGCGGCCACAAGCTCGACGACGCGGTCGAGGAGGCCATCGAGGCGCGACTCGGTGAGGACTGGGAGCGGCCCACCGGCGCCGCCGTCGGCCGCCTCCTGCGCGCCGACCATCTCGCCTCCGAGTACGTCGACCATGTGGTCGGCGCGGTGCGACAGTTCACCGGGCTCGAGGAGCCGCTCGCGGGCGTGCGCATGGTCGTGGACGCGGCGCACGGCGCCGCGAGCGTCGTGGGCCCCACCGCGCTGCGCGCCGCGGGCGCCGACGTGATCGTCATCAACGCGGAGCCCGACGGCCTCAACATCAACGACGGCGTCGGTTCGACCCACCTGGGCCCGCTCAAGGCGGCCGTGGTCGAGCACTCCGCGGACATGGGCGTCGCGTTCGACGGCGACGCGGATCGCTGCCTCGCGGTGGACCACACCGGGGAGGTCGTGGACGGCGACCGCATCATGGGGCTGCTCGCTATCGCGGCGAAGCGACTCGGCGTCCTGTACCGCGACACGCTTGTCGCGACCGTGATGAGCAACCTCGGCCTGCACCACGCGATGCGCGCGGCCGGGATCGAGATCGTGGAGACCGCGGTCGGCGACCGCTACGTGCTCGAGGCGATGCGCGAGAGCGGATTCGTCCTGGGCGGCGAGCAGTCGGGCCACATCATCATCTCCAAGTTCGCGACCACGGGCGACGGCGTGCTCACCGCGCTCATGCTCGGCGCGCGCGTGGCCGCAGACGGTCCGCTGCGCGACCAGTGCGCCGCCATCGCGACGCTTCCTCAGGTGCTCATCAACGTCGCCGGCGTGGATCGCAGCCGCGTGCGCACCGACATCCCGCTCGCCGAGGCCGTCGCCGCGTCGCGCGAGGAGCTCGGCGACTCGGGCCGCGTGCTGCTCCGCCCCTCGGGCACCGAGCCGCTCGTGCGCGTCATGGTGGAGGCCTCCACCCCCGAGGACGCCCAGCATCACGCTGAGACGCTCGCGGGCGTCGTCAAGGAGCGCCTCGCGCTCTGAGCCCGGCAAGCGTCGGCGGGACACGTGCGCTCGCGCGCGTTCCACAGATCCCGCATTGACGCCCCTCGGTGTCGCTATGCTCTGATCACCGCTCGCCCGCTGGGGTGCGAGGGGACATCAGGGGGATTCATGAACAGGCCGTTCTCACGCGCGCTCGGCGCCGTTTCGGTCGTCGAGCTCGGCGGGACGATGCTGTCCGGCTGCGCGGTGCTGGGGGACGGACCGCTCGAGGTGGCGACCGGTGACGCGCTCTGCAGCACCATTGCGGAGGACGGAGCGACGCTCTATCTCGCAGTGCCGCTCGACAACCGGGACGGCGCGGACGACGCGGTCATCCTCAAGGCCTGGGCCACGGACACGGAGAACGTCGAGTCTGTCGACTGTCTGGTGGACGCCCTCGGGTCGTTCGGGTCGCTCGAATGGCCGTCTGACGATGAGGACGTCGTCGCGACGATGGAGAGTGCGACGGAGCCCGGGGACGATGCGGTCGTCCCCGCGGGCGTGCACGGGACCCTGCTCGTCGCGATCACTCCCGAGGACGCGGACGAGGACGCCTTCGTGGACGAGATCGCGGTGACGTACCGGTCGGGGGGCCACGTCCACACGGTCTACTCGCGAATGCGGGTCGGGCTCACGGTCGGGGACGAGTGTTGACATGCGTGCGCTCGGAATCGTGTCGTTGGTCGCCGTGAGCGCGGTGACGCTGTCGGGGTGTGCGGCGCTCGGCACGGGGCCGCTCGACGTCTTCGGGCCGGCATCGGGCATGTGCTCGACCGTCGATCCAGAGGAGGCCGCCACCTACTTCGGCGTGCTCCTGGACAACACGGAGGGCGCCGACGATGCCATCCTCATGGATTGGCGCGTCACCGAATCGACCAATCTCGCCAGTATCGTGCTGCTGTTCGACCCGGATGGGCCGGCGCTGGACCAGGTGGTGGGCTCGATGGGCTGGCCTTCCGACGACACGGGCCCCATGGATTCCGAGGTGATGGCCCGGGCCGTGGACCCTATCGACGGTGTCGTCGAGGCGGGCACCTCCGGTCAGCTGCTCCTGGCGCTCGACGCCGACGACCCCGCGGCCGATGTCTCCGTGCAGGAGATGACGCTCACCTATCGCTCTGGCGGACACGTGCACACGGTCTGGGTCCCCGTCGACTTCAGCGTGGACGCTGATCAGGACTGCGAAGACTGGTGAACCCGCCCCGAATCATCCTTCTGCCGAGCGCGGAATGGGGGGACCACCCGATGCCGGGCCCGTTCGAGCCTGGAAGACTGACGGGGTGAACGACACCCTCGACTGGATCCTGCACATGAGCGATCGGCTCAACGAGGGGATCCTCACCTTCGCCGAGTCGCTGTGGATCTACCCGCTGACCTTCCTGATGTCGCTCATCGACGCGTTCTTCCCGGTCGTGCCGTCGGAGTCGATCATCATCGCGACCTCGACGGCGTCGATCCAGACGGGGACCCCGATCCTGATCTTCATCTTCCTCGCGGGTGCGACCGGTGCCTGGTGCGGCGACCAGGTCGCGTACTGGATCGGCTCGCGCTTCGACGTGCGCAACTGGGGCGCGTTCACGCGCGACAGGCCGCGCCACGCGCTCGACTGGGCGGAGCATCAGCTCGAGCGGCGAGGGACGTCGTTCATCATCGCCGCTCGCTTCATCCCGATGGGCCGCGTCGCCGTCAACCTCACGGCGGGCGCGCTGCGGTTCCCCCGGAGGCGGTTCATGGCCGTCGATGCCGTGGCCGTCGCGCTGTGGGCTGGCTGGGGCATCCTGCTCGGCACCGTCGTCGGGTCGATCCTTCCCGACAACCTCATCTTCTCGATCATCGTCGGCGTCATCACCGGCGTCGTGCTGGGACTCCTCGTCGACAAGGTGCTCGCGCTGCTCGGCTTCACCAAGCCGGAGCTGCCCGACCTCGCGGGCGACATCGAGGAGCGCCTCGTCACAGGCCAGCTCGAGGTGCGTCCCACGATCCGTGAGCGTCGCGCCGAGCGTCACGGCGAGCACCCGCGCGACGACGGCGACGACTGATGGGCGTTCCGGACCAGGAGCCGGTCGACGGCGTCGACGTCGACTGGGGGACGGCGCGCGCCGCGAACCTCGCCAACTGGGACGACCGTGTCCCGCTGCACGTCGAGGCCTACGGACTGACGGCCTTCCTCGAGGACCCGAGGCACTTGTCGACGGTCGTCAGCAAGGATCTTCCGGTGCTCGAGAAGCACCTGCCTCCCGGGGGGCTGGCGGGCCTCGACGTGTGCCACCTGCAGTGCCACATCGGCACCGACACCGTGTCGCTCGCGCGAGCGGGAGCGCGGGTGGTCGGCGTCGACTTCTCGGCCCCGGCGCTCCGGGAGGCGGCCAGGCTCGCCGGCTCCCTCGGGATCGACGCGGAGTGGGTTCACGGCGACGTCCTTGAGGCCCGCGCGCTCGTCGACACGACGCTCGGGCCCGAGCGGACCTTCGACGTGGTCTACACGAGCATCGGCACGATCGGATGGCTCGACGATCTCGGCGCGTGGGCGAGGCAGATCGCCGAGCTGCTGCGTCCCGGGGGAGTGTTCTACATCCGCGACGGCCACCCGATGCTGGGCACGATCGACGAGGCCCGCGCCGAGCCCGTGGCCAGGTACCGGTACTTCTCCGACGGTCGAGCCCTCCAGTGGGACGAGGCCGCGACCTACATCGGCGACGGGACGGTGACCGCGACCCGCACCTACGAGTGGGCGCACCCGATCTCCGAGGTCGTCACGGTGCTGCTCGACGCGGGCCTCACGATCGAGGCCATGCATGAAGGACGCACCCTGCCGTGGCGCTTCGCCGAGCGGATGATCGAGCTGCCGGACGGCGACTTCGCGTGGCCCGGCGCCGAGGCCGACATCGTGCCGTGCACGTTCACGATCGTCGCGCGGCGTCCCGTCTGAACCCGCCCGGCATCTGAACTGCCCGGCCGCCGAGCCGACGCCGCGCGCTGGCGCGGCCTACGCATCGTCCTGGTGAGCGCTACAGCTTGCGCAGGCGCACCGACTCGATGCTGTGGTCCGCGCTCTTGTTCAGGATGATCGTGGCGCGCGAGCGCGTCGGGGCGATGTTGTGCACCAGGTTGGGCGCGTTGATCGTGTCCCAGATGTGCCCCGCGCGCTCGACGGCCTCCTCGTCGCTGAGGTCGGCGTAGGTGTGGAAGTACGAGTCGGGGCGCGAGAACGCGGTGCCGCGCAGCGTGAGGAAGCGGTCGATGTACCAGCGGCGCACGTCCGACGGGCGGGCGTCGACGTAGATCGAGGCGTCGAAGTAGTCCGACAGCGCGAACGCGGGCGCGCCCGGCTCGCGCAGGACCGGCGGCGCGAGGACGTTGAGGCCCTCGACGATGAGCACGTCGGGGCGGCGGACCACGACCCGCTCGTCGGGGACGATGTCGTACGTCACGTGGGAGTACACGGGAGCCGTGACCTCGGGCAGGCCGGACTTCACGTCGGCGACGAAGCGGCGCAGCGCCCGCCTGTCGTAGGACTCGGGGAAGCCCTTGCGCGCCATGATCCCGCGCTTCTCGAGCTCGGCGTTGGGCAGCAGGAAGCCGTCGGTCGTGACGAGCTCGACGTGCGGCGAGTCGGGCCAGCGGGCCATGAGCTCGCGCAGCACGCGCGCCGTGGTGGACTTGCCGACCGCGACCGAGCCGGCGACGCCGATCACGAAGGGGGTGCGGCTCGCGCGCTCGCCGAGGAACTCGCTCGTCGCGCGGTGCAGTCCGCCCGTCGCCTGCGAGTAGAGGTCGAGCAGTCGCGACAGCGGTCGGTAGACGGTGTCGACCTCCTCGAGCGAGATCGGGTCGGCGACGCCTCGGACGCGCCGCACGTCGTCCTCGGTGAGGGGCAGCGGCGTCGAGTCTGCGAGCGCGGCCCACTCGTCACGGCTGAGCGTGACGAACGGGGTGCTGGAGGACGTGTCTGTGCTGGCCACCGCTCCATTCTGGACCATGCGCCGGAACCTGCGGATTCGGCTCCCGGTGCCGCCTAGACTGGCGGCATGTGCGGAATCGTGGGTTATGTCGGATCGGGATCGCCCAGCGCGCGTCCGGAGGGCGTCGTGATGGCGGGCCTCGCGAGGCTCGAGTACCGCGGCTACGATTCCGCGGGCATCGCGGTCGTGACCGAGGACCCCAGCCACGTGGACATGGCGAAGAAGTCGGGCAAGCTCGTCAACCTCGGCAAGTTCATCGCCGAGCATCCGCTGCGGCCCGGCACCGCCGCGATCGGTCACACCCGATGGGCGACGCACGGCGCGCCCACGGACGCGAACGCCCACCCGCACCTCGCGGCTGACGGGCGCATCGCGATCATCCACAACGGCATCATCGAGAACTACGGGCCGCTGCGGGCGGAGCTGCGGGCCCAGGGGGTGCGGTTCCTGTCGGAGACCGACACCGAGGTGGTCGGTCACCTGCTCGCGAAGGTGGTGCTCGACGGGCACGGCCTCGTCGAGGCGATGCGCATGGTCGCGGCGCGGCTCGAGGGCGCGTTCACGCTGCTCGCGGTGGACTCGACCGAGCCGCAGGTCGTCGTCGGCGCGCGCCGCAACTCTCCTCTGGTCGTCGGGCTGGGCGAGGGGGAGAACTTCCTGGGCTCCGACGTCGTCGCGTTCATCGAGCACACGCGCACCGCGCTCGAGCTGGGCCAGGATGAGGTCGTCGAGATCACCCCCGAGGGTGTCGTGGTCACGGACTACGCGGGCAACGTCATCGAGCGCGAGCCGTACCGGGTCGAGTGGGACGCCGAGGCCGCGCAGAAGGGCGGCTTCTCGACGTTCATGGACAAGGAGATCCACGACCAGCCGACGGCCGTCGCCGACACCCTGCGCGGGCGCATCGACGAGCGCGGCAAGCTTCGGCTCGACGAGGGCCTCATCGCCGACGCGGTGCTCAACTCGGTGGACAAGATCATCGTGGTCGCGTGCGGCACCGCCTCCTATGCGGGTCTCGTGGCGCGCTACGCGATCGAGCACTGGACGCGCATCCCGGTCGAGGTCGAGCTCGCGCACGAGTTCCGCTACCGCGACCCTGTGGTCAACGTGCGCACGCTCGTCGTCGCGATCAGCCAGTCGGGCGAGACGATGGACACGATCATGGCGGTGAGGCATGCGCAGCATCAGGGCGCGCCCGTCGTCGCGATCGTCAACGCGCAGGGCTCCACGATCGCGCGCGAGGCGGACGCCGTCCTCTACACGCGCGCCGGGCCCGAGATCGCGGTCGCGTCGACCAAGGCGTTCCTGTCGCAGATCACCGCGGCCTACCTGCTCGGCATCTACCTGTCGGAGCTGCGCGGCAACAAGTACCCCGACGAGATCGAGACGCTGCTCGCCCAGCTCGACGAGATGCCCGCGAAGATCCAGCGGGTGCTCGACACGGCCGAGCCCGTGCGTGCGCTCGCCCGTGCGCTCGCGGACGAGCGCAGCGTGCTGTTCCTGGGTCGCCACGTCGGCTACCCGATCGCGCTTGAGGGCGCCCTCAAGCTCAAGGAGCTCGCGTACATCCACGCGGAGGGCTTCGCCGCCGGCGAGCTCAAGCATGGGCCGATCGCGCTGATCGACGAGGGTCAGCCGGTCATCATCATCCTGCCCAGCCCTCGTGGGCGCGAGACGCTGCACTCCAAGGTCATCTCCAACATCCAGGAGGTCCGCGCGCGCGGCGCCCGCACCTTCGTCATCGCGGAGGAGGGCGACACGGAGGCCGCCGAGCATGCCGAGAACGTCTTCTACGTGCCGTCCTCGCCCGTGCTGCTGAGCCCCCTGCTGACCGTGGTGCCGCTGCAGATCTTCGCGCACGAGCTCGCCGCGGCGAAGGGCTACGACGTGGACCAGCCACGCAACCTCGCCAAGTCCGTCACGGTGGAGTGAGACGTGGCGGTGGTCGGGCTCGGCATCGACGTCGTGGCGATCGAGCGCTTCGAGGACGCCCTCGAGCGGTCGCCCGGCTTCCTCGAGCGCGTCTTCACGCCCGCCGAGCGCACGCTCGGCCATCACTCGCTCGCGGCGCGCTGGGCCGCGAAGGAGGCGCTCGCGAAGGCGCTGGGCGCGCCCGTGGGCCTGTCGTGGCAGGACTGCGAGGTCGCGCGCGAGGATGGGGCGGCGCCGCGCTTCGTCCTGACCGGGTCCGTGGCCGCGAGGGTCGCGGAGCTCGGCATAGCGAGCCTTCACCTGTCGTTGACGCACGATGCGGGGATCGCCTCCGCAGTCGTCGTGGCCGAGAGCTGACGGACCTACGAGACACCGAGGACCTGAGAGACTAGGGACCATGAGCATCGCAATCAAAATTGATAATGACGCGATCGCGGCCAATGTCCGAGTGCTGCGCGAACGCGCCACGGGCGCCCAGGTGATGGGCGTCGTCAAGGCCGACGGCTACGGCCACGGCCTCGTCGAGGCGGGCAGGGCCGCGCGCGAGGGCGGCGCGACCTGGCTCGGGACCGCTCAGCCGTCCGAGTCGCTCGCGCTGCGCGAGGCAGGCGACACGGGGCGCATCCTCACGTGGCTCTACGGGCCGGACGGTCCCTTCGACGCTCTCGTCGCGGCCGACATCGACATGTCCTTCGGCTCGGTCAAGGTCCTCGAGGCCATCGCGGCAGCGGCGCGCGCCGCGGGCAAGGTCGCGCGCCTGCACCTCTTCCTGGACACCGGGCTCGGACGCGAGGGCTGTCCGCTCGACCTCCTGCCCGCGCTGCTCGATCGCGCGAAGGCGCTTCAGGACGAGGGTGTCCTGCGCGTCGTCGGCATGTGGTCCCACCTGGCGTGGGCCGACCAGCCCGGCCACCCGACCATCAACCACCAGGCGAGCGTGTTCCTCGTCGGCCTCGAGCTCGCCGAGGAACGGGGATTCGAGCTCGAGGTGCGCCACATCGCCAACTCGGCCGCGACGCTCACACGCCCCGACCTGCACTTCGACCTCGTCCGCCCCGGCATCGCGATGTACGGCAGGCCGCCCGTCGAGGATCCCGAGGGCGGCGACTGGGGCCTCACGCCCGCGATGTCGGTGACGACGCGCGTCGCGCTCGTCAAGCCCGTGCACGCCGGCCAGGGCGTGAGCTACGGCCACGAGTACACGACGGACCGCGAGACGATGCTGGGGCTGGTCCCCGTCGGCTACGCGGACGGCGTCTTCCGCGCCGGAGGGGGAGGGCGTGCGCACGTCGCGATCCGCGGCCGCCGGTACCCGATCGCGGGCAGGGTGTGCATGGACCAGTTCGTCGTGGACCTCGGCCCCGACACCGAGGTGACCGAGGGCGACGAGGTCGTCCTCATCGGTCCCGGCGGCCCCTCCGCTGCCGACTGGGCCGACGCGGTCGGGACCATCGACTATGAGGTGCTCTGCCGCTTCGGCGGGCTGCGACCGAAGGTGGACGCATGACGACGTTCGACGCGCCCGACGCCGCCGCGATGCGCTCGCTCGGCCGCGACATCGTGGGCCCGATGCTCACCGCGGGCGACCTCGTGATCCTCAGCGGCGACCTCGGCGCGGGGAAGACCACGTTCACCCAGGGTCTCGGCGAGGCGCTGCGCGTGCGCGGCCCCGTCGCGAGCCCCACCTTCATCATCGCCCGCACCCACCCGTCCGAGGTCAACGGGCCCGCGCTCGTGCACGTCGACGCGTACCGCCTGAGCTCGCTCGCCGAGCTCGACGACCTCGACCTCGACGCGGCGCTCGAGGACTCGGTGACCGTCGTCGAGTGGGGAGAGGGCGCGGCCGAGCAGCTCTCGCAGGACCGCCTGCACGTCGTGATCCGCCGTGAGCGAGGCGGTGAGCTCGACATGGAGGCCCCCGACGCGGGCACGCGCGCGGTGACGGTCACGGGTCACGGCGACCGGTGGCGGGGCGCGTTCCTCGGCGACGCCTAGGCTGGCCCCATGATCCTCGCGCTCGACACGTCCGCCGCCGTCGCCGTCGCCGTCCTCGACGGGGACGAGGTGAAGGCCTCGCGCATCGAGCATGCGCCGCGCGGCCACGCCGAGCTGCTCTCGGGCCTGATCAAGGACGCGATGACGGAGGCCGGCTGCGGACTCGGCGACGTGGAGAGCATCGTCGTCGGCACCGGGCCCGCGCCCTTCACGGGCCTGCGCGTCGGCCTCGTCACCGCCCGCACGCTCGGATTCGCGTGGGGCGTGCCCGTGCACGGCACGTGCTCGCTCGACGCGATCGGCGCCGCGCTCGCGGACGAGGGTGACGTCACCGTCATCTCGGACGCGCGCCGCAAGGAGCTGTACTGGGCGACCTATCGCGACGGCGTCCGCGTCGACGGCCCCGGCGTCGCGTATCCGACGGATGTGCCCGTCGCCGGCCTCGTCGCCGGCCCCGGCGCCGCGGTGTACTTCGAGACCTTCCCAGAAGGACGCCCCCTCGACGTCGAGCCCGCGTGGCTCGCGCGGGTCGTCGCGCGCCGCCTCGCGGCGGGGGAGGCGGACCTGCCGACCGAGCCGCTGTACCTGCGTCGTCCCGACGTCCACGGCGTCCCCGGGGCGTGAGCGTCGGCGCGGTCGCGCCTCAGCTGCGCGACCTTCACGAGGGCGACATCGCCTGGATGGCCGGTGTCGAGAAGGACCTGTTCGGCGCCTCGGCATGGTCGGAGAGCCTCATCCGAGAGGACTTCCGCTACGGCGGGCGCCGCTACCGCGGCGTGTGGGTGGACGGAGCGCCGGCGGCGTACGCGGTGTACGGCTTCGACGGCGACGCCTTCAGCCTCATGAACCTCGCCGTGGTCCCCGAGCATCGTCGCAAGGGACTCGCTCGCCTCATCATGGAGGACCTCCTCGCCGAGGCGACGTCGCTCGGCGTGCCCTTCGTGTGGCTCGAGGTGGCCGTCACGAACGAGGCAGCGCTCGCCCTGTACAGGGCGTACGGCTTCGAGGACGTGCGCGTGCGCAGGAAGTACTACCAGCCCGAGGGCGTGGACGCCCTCGTGATGCGACGGACGATGCGGGAGCCGGCGGGATTCTGAGGGCGCGGGCCTCGTCGGGGTCGAGCAGGCAGGGGCCTGTTCACAGCTCGAGCGTCGTCGTGTCCCAGTCGGGACGCCCGCGCCTGTCGCCCGCGCCATGCTCGCCGTCCTCGGCGGGGTAGCCGACCGCGAGGATCAGCTCCGCGTTCCACGAGCGGTCGCCGAGCAGGTCGCGGCACAGCCCCGGGCGGTCGAATCCGGCCATGGGGCGCACGTCCAGGCCTGCCGCGCGCAGCGCGACGATGAGGAAGCCGGTCTGCAGCCACGTGCTGTCGTGCGCGGTGATCGCCCGTGCGTCGGGGCGGCTCTCGAGCACCTCGTACAGCCCGGGCAGCCCCGGCGCGGTGACGTCGAGGTGCTCGTGATAGCGCGGGTCGGAGGCGACGACGAGGATCAGGGGCGCGCGGTCCAGCTTCACGCGATTGCCGCGGGACGCGTGCTCCATGACGATCTCGCGAGCGTGCTCCGAGCGGACCACCACGAGCCGCATCGGCGACGAGTTGTTGGCCGACGGCGCCCACCGCACGAGCTCGTGGACCTCGCGCAGCACCTCGTCCGGCACCTCGCGCTCGGCCCAGCGGGTCGACGAGCGCGCATCGCGGAACAGCAGCCCCAGCGCCTCCTCGGGCACGCCGAACGGCGGCGGGGAGGAATCGGGCATCGTGCTCACGTCGCTGTATGACGACCATGCGGTGCCAGGTATTCCCGCCGACTACCCTGGGAGGCGTGGAACCCCTCATCCTTGGCCTTGAGAGCACGTGCGACGAGACGGGCGCGGCCCTGGTGCGCGGCACCGAGCTGCTCGCCGACGTCGTCGCCTCGTCGATGGACGAGCACGCCAGGTTCGGCGGCATCGTCCCCGAGGTCGCGTCCCGCGCGCACCTCGAGGCGTTCGTCCCGACCGTCGAGGAGGCGCTGAGCCGTGCGGGCGCGAGCCTGTCCGACATCGACGGCATCGCGGTGGCCTCGGGCCCCGGCCTGGTCGGCTCACTCACCGTCGGCGTCGCCGCCGCGAAGGCGCTCGCGCTCGCGCTCGACAAGCCGCTGTACGGCGTCAACCACGTCATCGGCCACGCCGCGGTCGACGAGCTCGTCCATGGCCCGATGCCCGAGCGGACCATGGCGCTCGTGGTCTCGGGCGGTCACACGTCGCTGCTGCTCGTGAACGACATCGCGACCGACGTGGTCGAGCTCGGCCACACCCTGGACGATGCGGCGGGCGAGGCCTTCGACAAGGTCGGGCGCCTCCTCAACCTCCCGTACCCCGGCGGCCCGCACGTCGACCGGCTCGCGCGCGAGGGGAACCCCGAGGCGATCCCGTTCCCGCGCGCGCTCACGAGCGCCAAGGCGATGCAGACCCACGCCTACGACTTCTCGTTCTCGGGCCTCAAGACGGCGGTCGCCCGCTGGATCGAGGCGCGCGAGGAGTCGGGTCAGGAGATCCCCGTGGCGGACGTCGCCGCGTCGTTCGCCGCCGCCGTCGCCGATGTCCTCGTCGAGAAGACCATCGCCGCGTGCCGGGCCAACGACGTCGACACGCTCGTGATCGGAGGCGGCTTCTCCGCCAACTCGCAGCTGCGCGAGCTCGCGGCCGAGCGCTGCGAGCAGGCGGGCATCGACGTCCGCATCCCGCCGATCCGCTACTGCACCGACAACGGCGCGATGATCGCCGCCCTCGGCTCCGCGGTCGCGCGCCGCGGCGTGGCCCCGAGCGAGCTGAGCATCGGCGTCGACTCGTCCATGCCGCTCGGCACGATCACCGTCTGAGGCGCCCGTGACGAAGGCGGTCCCAGCGGCGCTGAGGGCCGGCGTGGCCGGTCTCGCGCTGCTCGGTCTCGTCGCCTGCACCGGGACGACCGCCGAGGTGACGGCCTCGACGCCGGCGAGCGCCGCATCGTCCCCGTCCGCCTCGTCCTCGTCTGCACCGTCCTCGTCCGCACCGGCCGACCCGACCACTGCCTCGTCGCCGTCCGCGACGGGCTCGGCGGAGGCCGCGCACGCCGAGGCGACGGCCGAGCCCGAGACGCTCGTGTGGGGCCCCACCGTCGACGCGTGGGAGCAGGCGCTCGATGACGCCGCCGAGCTCGGGCTCTGGGAGGCCGCAGGAGCGGTCATCATGCCCGCCTACTCGGGAACCGACCCCGAGGAGCTCGCGGACCTGGTGGCGGACGCGTCCCTCGCGGGCGTGATGCTCATGGGGGACGCGACGCGCTCCAGGAAGACGGTGCTGGCGCTCACCGAGGCCGCGCAGGCCGGCGCCGGCGACCGTGGCTGGCAGGCGCTCGTCTCGGTCGACCAGGAGGGCGGGTCGGTCGCGAGGCTCGACGGCATCGTCCCCTCTCTGCAGTCGTTCATGGCCGCGGGCGCGGCGACGGACAAGTCGCTCGTGCGAGGCGTCTACGCGCGCGCGGGCGCGGACCTGGCCGAGCTCGGCTTCGCCGTGGACCTCGCTCCCGTCGCGGACGTCACGATCGGGCTTGACGATCCCGTGATCCGCGATCGCTCCGCGGGAGACGACCCCAGCGCGGTCGCGGGGACCGTGGTCGCGGCGATGCTCGGCTACCTCGACGGCGGAGTCGTCCCAGCGCTCAAGCACTTCCCCGGCCATGGCGCCGCGACGACGGACTCGCACGATGACGTGCCCGTGCTCTCCGGCTCGCTCGACGACCTCGAGGCGACCGGGATCGCGCCGTTCCGCAGGGCCATCGCGGTCGGAGCGCCGATGGTGATGATGAGCCACGTCGCGGTCGACGCCTGGGGCGGCATCCCCGCGAGCCTCGACCCCGAGGCCTACGCGTACCTGCGCGAGGAGCTGGGCTTCACCGGGGTCGCCGTGACCGATGCGCTCAACATGGGCGCGATCATCGGCAGCCATGACGCGGGCGAGGCCGCCGTCGACGCGCTCGCCGCGGGGGCCGATCTGCTGCTCATGCCCGAGTCCACCAAGGCGGCGCGCCGCGCGATCGTGAGCGCGGTCAAGGAGGGCTCGCTCTCGCGCGAGCGGCTGAACGAGGCGGCCGCGCGTGTGATCCTGCTGTCGCGGTGGCAGGAGAGCCTCACGACCGTCGAGGCGACGGTCGACGGCGACTACGCAGAGGCGCTCGCGCTCGGCTCGGTCACCGTCGGGGCCGCCGACTGCTCCGCGCCCTTCGTGGGCGACACGGTGACGATCTCGGGCGGCTTCGAGGCCGACCGCGAGGCACTCGCGGCCGCGTTCGAGGACGAGGGCGTCTCGGTCGGGGACGATGGCACCTCCGTGTGGATCACCGGCGGCGACGGCGCCTCGGGCGAGGCCGACGTCGTGGTCGCGATGGGCGGGCCCTGGGCGCTCGCGAGGTCGCAGGCGCGGGTCTACGTCGGCGCGTACGGGCGCAGCGCGGACACGCTCGCCGCGGTCGCGTCGGTGCTCGCGGGCGCGGCCGATCCTCAGGGTTCGTGGCCCGTCGCTCTCAAGGGTGTGCCGGACGCCTGCTGACGTCGGCGCCTCAGCGACACGGCGTCTCAGCGGCCCGGTTCCTCAGCGGCCCGGTTCCTCAGCGGCCCAGTGGCTCGACGAGCAGCGCGGTGTGACGGCCGGCGATCCGCGTGAGGACCACCGTCGCGGCCTCTGTGCCGCGCAGCTTGAGCTGCGGGCGCAGCCTCTCCGGGGTCACGTCGATGCCGCGCTTCTTGATCTCGACGCGCCCGACGCCGCGCTCCCGCAGCGCCTTGGCGAGCCGCGAGGTCGAGTACGGCATGGACTCGAGCACGCGGTAGCCGCGCGCGAACGGGGTCGTGACCTGCGCATCGGACGTGAGGTAGGCGATCGTGGGATCGACCAGGCGTGCGTCCATCCGCTCCGCGAGCGGTCCGACGAGTCCCGCCCGGATGACGGCGCCGTCGGGCTCGTAGAGGTACTCGCCAAGAGGCCCCGGATCGCCGGGGAGGGGATCTCCAGCGATCTCGTGCGCCTCGTCGCCCTGGATCACGAGCGCGGCGTGCCCCTCGCGGCGGGCGAGCGGGCCGCACCACAGGCCGGCCTCCACCACGTCGCCGTCCACCGACACCCACTGCGCCTCGACGGGCGCCTCGGGAGCCGAGGAGGGGATCGCGTCGTGCGGGATGCCGGGACCGACCTTGACGCCGAGCGCGGGGAGCTGGTCGCGCAGCGCGAGCACGTCGTCGAGCGCGGGGGAGTAGTCGCGCGGGTCGTGGCGGCGCCCACGACCGGTGCGCCGGGCGGGATCCGCGAAGACCGCGTCGACGCCGTCGATGCCCCGCACCGTCGCCATCGAGTCCGCGTGGACGACCACCGCGTCGTCCCAGAGACGCAGGTGATGATCGGCGAGGAGCGCGGTCGCCTCGTCGAGCTCGAAGGCGACCACCGCGAGCCCGAGGGCGGCGAGCGCCATGGCATCGACGCCGAGGCCAGAGGTGAGGTCCGCGACGCGGGTGCATCCGGCGTCCCGGTAACGGGCCGCGTGGCGGCCCGCGACGCTGAGGCGGGTCGCCTGCTCGAGGCCCTCGCGCGTGAACAGCATCCCCGAGGCGAAGTCGCCGAGCTTGGCCCTGGCCTTGAGCCTCAGCTCGGCCTGCGTGAGCACCGCGGCCACGAGGCCCCCATCGAGGCCCTCGGCGCGCAGCCTGCTTCCGAACGACAGCGGCTCGATCGTGTCGTACGGCGGCAGGCCGTCGATCAGAGCGAGGGTCTCGGGCGCCAGCAGCAGGCGTGCGGTGGAGGCGTCCATGCCAGCGATGATTCCACGCATGGCGAACGCCCGCAGACGCATTAGCACTCGCCGCGTGCGAGTGCTAATCTGACGGTGCTCCGCAAGGGAGCGTGGCATCGGTCCGGCTCGCCTGACCCCCGCGACGGCAGGTCGCCCGGCAGATGTCATCACCTGAACTTCGAGACGGAAGGTGAGGTCCGCAGTGTCGGTCTCAATCAAGCCTCTGGAGGACAAGGTCGTGGTCAAGGCGGCTGCCGCCGAGACGACCACGGCCTCCGGCCTCGTGATCCCTGACACCGCCAAGGAGAAGCCCCAGGAGGGCGTCGTCGTGGCGGTCGGCCCGGGTCGTATCGACGACAACGGCAACCGCGTCCCCGTGGACGTCGCCGAGGGCGACAAGGTCATCTACAGCAAGTACGGCGGCACCGAGGTGAAGTACGCGGGCGAGGAGTACCTCATCCTCTCCGCGCGCGACCTCCTCGCCATCGTCGGCTGAACGACCGCTTGAGCGAAGAAGGGCTCCCGGGCTGCGGCCCGGGAGCCCTTCTGTCGTAGTGAGGCCCCCGGAGGATCGATCCTCCGGGGGCCTCGACGTCTCTGCGCACGGGTGCGGAGGGTCAGCCCGCCTGCCTGACCCGGTTGACGAGCATCGAGTGCCGCTCGTCCTCGCTCAGGCCGCCCCACACCCCGAACGGCTCGCGTGCCATGAGCGAACGCTCGCGGCACATCTCCTGGACTGGACAGTTGGCGCAGTACTGCTTCGCGGCCTCCGCCCGGCGACGGCGAGCCGCGCCGCGCTCGCCCTCCGGGTGGAAGAAGAGATCCGGATCCACTCCGCGGCAGGCCCCCCGGTACTGCCATTCCCACTGGTCCTGCGTCGGTGCCGGCAGCCTTGCGATCGACTCCATGGCGACTCCCTTGTGTCGTTCCCCCTGAGCGACTCGATGACGAAGCCGGTGGCGACTTCGTTATCGAACCGTGATTAAGACCCTAGTTCGGACAATTCGCCCAGGTCAAGAGCTCCTCGTTGAACTCTTAGTGCCTGTCTATCCCCTTCGTCGGCCCTTGGCAATACCCCCTCGGGGTTCGGGAGGCGGGCCTCGCTCATCGCCGTAGAATCGGGTCATGGCGCCCGCTGACAACGATCCCTTCGGCTATACCGGAATCACCTACGACGACGTGCTCCTCCTCCCCGGCGAGAGCGACGTCATCCCCTCCGAGGTCGACACCACGACCCGGCTCACCCGCGAGATCTCCATCAAGGTGCCGCTGCTCAGCGCTGCGATGGACACCGTGACCGAGGCGCGGCTCGCGATCGCGCTCGCCCGCCTCGGCGGGATCGGCGTCCTGCACCGCAACCTGTCCATCGAGGATCAGGCGCAGCAGGTCGTCACCGTCAAGCGCTCCGAGTCCGGCATGATCACCGACCCGGTCACCGTCGGACCCGAGGCGACGCTCGCTGAGCTCGACGCGCTGTGCGCGCGCTACCGCGTCTCCGGCCTCCCGGTCGTCGAGGAGGACGGCAAGCTCGTCGGCATCATCACCAACCGCGACATGCGGTTCCTCAGCCAGGCCGACTTCCCGAACCTGCTGGTCAAGGACCAGATGACGCCCATGCCGCTCATCACGGCCCCCGAGGGCGTGAGCAATGAGGAGGCCGCCAAGCTGCTCGGCCAGCACCGCGTCGAGAAGCTCCCCCTCGTCGACGGCGAGGGCAGGCTCACGGGTCTCATCACCGTGAAGGACTTCGTCAAGACCGAGAAGTACCCGCTCGCGACCAAGGACGACGAGGGTCGTCTCCGTGTCGCCGCAGCGGTCGGCTTCTTCGGCGACGCCTGGCAGCGCGCGACGACGCTCGTCGAGGCAGAGGTCGACGCGCTCGTCGTCGACACCGCCCACGGTCACGCGCAGGCCATGATCGACATGATCAAGCGCCTCAAGTCCGACCCCGCCACGAAGCACGTCCAGATCATCGGCGGCAACGTCGCGACGCGTGCCGGAGCGCAGGCGCTCGTCGACGCGGGCGTGGACGCCGTCAAGGTCGGCGTCGGCCCGGGTTCGATCTGCACCACCCGCGTGGTCGCCGGAGTCGGCGTGCCGCAGGTGAGCGCTGTGTACGAGGCCGCGCAGGCGTGCACCCCCTCCGGGGTGCCCGTGATCGCCGACGGCGGCCTCCAGTACTCGGGTGACATCGCCAAGGCCATGGTGGCCGGCGCATCGTCCGTGATGCTCGGCTCCCTGTTCGCCGGCGTGAGCGAGACCCCCGGCGACCTGGTGCTCGTCAATGGCAAGCAGTTCAAGACCTACCGCGGCATGGGCTCGATGGGGGCCATGGCGTCGCGCGGCCGCGTGTCGTACTCGAAGGACCGCTACTTCCAGGCCGATGCGCCGAGCGACGACGACCTCATCCCCGAGGGCATCGAGGGTCGCGTGCCCTACAAGGGTCCGCTCGCGTCCGTCGTCCGCCAGCTCGTCGGCGGCCTCGGCCAGTCGATGTTCTACGTGGGCGCGCGCACCATCCCCGACCTTCAGGCCAAGGGCAGGTTCGTCCGCATCACGCCGGCCGGGCTCAAGGAGAGCCACCCCCACGACGTCCAGATCACGGTCGAGGCGCCGAACTACTCGGGCAAGAGCTGAGCGCGGAGGTCCTCGTCGCGCTGGCGGTCGCCGCCTTCGCGGCGGGGCTGCTGGACACGCTCGCCGGCGGCGGGGGCCTCATCACCGTGCCTGCACTGCTGCTCGCCGGGGTGCCCCCGGTGCAGGCGCTGGGCACGAACAAGCTCCAGGGATCGTTCGGCACGCTCACCGCCACGGTGGCGGTGATCCGCCGTCACGGCGTCGCCTGGCGCGACGTGCGAGGGCCGATGCTGGTCGCGTTCGCGGGGTCGGCGGTCGGGTCCGTCGTCATCCTGTTCGTCGACCCTGCGGCGCTCGAGATCGTGATCCCCGTGGTGCTGGTCGCGATCGCGGCGTACTTCCTGCTCGTGCGCGACGCGCACCTGCCGCCGCCTCGCGCGCGGATGTCCAAGCGGACGTACGTCTCCACCGTGGTGCCGGCGATCGGCGCCTACGACGGTGCCTTCGGGCCGGGCACGGGCTCCCTGTTCGCGCTCGGCGGCGTCGCGCTGCGGGGCTTCGACCTGCGCCGCTCCACCGCGCTCGCGAAGACGCTCAACTTCGCGACCAACCTCGCCGCGCTCATCGTCTTCGTGATCGCGGGCAAGGTCGTGTGGATCGTCGGCGGCGTGATGGCGCTCGGCCAGCTGTGCGGCGCATGGATCGGCTCGCGCCTGCTCCTGCGCGTGAACCCCCTCGTGCTGCGGGTGCTGATCGTCGTCGTGTCCGTCGCGATGCTGGTGCGGTTCCTGCTCGCCTGATCAGGGGTAGAGGCCGCGGAGGCGATGCGCGTCGACGACGCGCTCGACCGCGATCTCCGTCGCCGCCTCGCGGAACGTGAGGTCGTGGGCGCCCGCGCGCGAGACCACGTCGTGCCACGCACGCGACATGCGCTCCTCGAGCCGGTCGTTCACGTCCCGCTCGCTCCACTGGTAGGCCTGATTCGCCTGGACCCACTCGAAGTACGAGACGACGACGCCGCCCGCGTTGGCAAGGATGTCCGGCACCACGAGCACGTCGCGCTCCCGGAGGATCGTGTCCGCGTCCTTGGTCGTGGGGCCGTTCGCTCCCTCGACGACGATGCGCGCCTCGACCTTCGCCGCGTTCTCCGAGGTCAGCACCCCCTCGACCGCGGCCGGCACGAGCACGTCGACGTCCAGGGTGAGCAGGTATGACGGGTCGATCGGCTCCGCACCCTCGAAGCCGACGACGCTGCCGGTGCGCTCCACGTGCTCGGACAGTCGCGCGATGTCGAGTCCCTCGTGGCTGTAGACCGCGCCGTCGATGTCGCTCACGGCGCGGACCTTGACGCCGGCCTCCGCGAGGAACCGGGCAGCGCCGTGGCCCACCTTGCCGAAGCCCTGGACCGCTGCGGAGGCGTGCGCCGGGTCGATGCCCCGGCTCTCCATCGCGTGCAGGGCGATGTGTGCGACGCCGCGCGACGTCGCGCTGGCCCTGCCGAGCGAGCCGCCGAGGCTCACCGGCTTGCCGGTGACGATCCCCGTCACGGTGTAGCCCCGGGCCACCGAGAAGGTGTCCATGATCCACGCCATCGTCCGCTCGTCGGTGCCGATGTCGGGCGCGGGGATGTCCACCTCGGGGCCGATGACCGGCAGGATCTCCGACGTGTAGCGGCGCGTGACGCGCTCGAGCTCCGCCTGGCTGTGCTGACGCGGGTCGATCGCCACGCCGCCCTTCGCGCCGCCGTAGGGCACGTCGAGCAGCGCGCACTTCCAGGTCATCCACATCGCGAGCGCGCGGACCTCGTCGATCTCGACCGCGGGGGAGTACCTCAGGCCGCCCTTCGCGGGGCCGCGCGTGAAGTTGTGCTGGACGCGATAGCCCGAGTACACGGCGAGAGAGCCGTCGTCCCGGCGGAGGGGAATGCTGACCGCGAGCTCGCGGCGCGGGACCTTGAGCATCTCGTGGAGCCCGTCGGGCATGTCGAGCGCTTCTGCGGCCTGTCGGAGCTGGGCGAGCGCGTCGTCCAGCGGGCCGGTGGAACGCGACAGGGTCGCCGCGATCTCGGGGTGCGTCATTGCATCCTCCTGGTGCCTGTGCAGCCAGGCTACGCCCGGATCAGAGGTGCGAACGCACAGTTCGTCAGGCGTCTAGAACAGTGCGCCGAGCGCCTCCTCGGGCTCCGGCTCGGGTTCCGGGAGCGCGACCGGCCACAGCGGGCTCGGGAGGTCGTCCGTCGTCCCTTTCGACTTGAGGAAGGCCGCGAAGCGGGTGGCCCAGAGCCGGTGAGCCTCGATCTGCTGATCGTGCAGATCCGCGAGCGTCACCTCGTGGAGCGCCGGGTGCAGCTGAGCCATGGCGGGCAGCAGGTCGAGCGTGGCGAGCACGTCCGCGTCCGCGGCGTGCAGGTCGTCCGCCACGACCGGCACCGCGTAGATCCGGCACATGTCGATGAGCTTGCGGCTGCCCTTGCGGTAGCGGTCGAGGAAGCGGTCGATCACCAGGGGGTCCACGACGGGGCGGATGCCGTCTGCGAGGCGCGAGGTGAGCGATCTGAGACCGTGGCGAGCCAACTCGGCCTCGAGGATGCTGAGGTCGTACTGGACGTTGAAGCCGACGACGGGCACGCCCGCCGCGAGCGGCTCGGCGAGGGCCGCCGCGATCTCCTCGAGGGCGACCTTGGGGTCCATGCCTTCGGCGCGCGCCTGCTCGTTGGTGATGCCGTGCACCTCGATCGCGCGCGCGGGGATCTCCACGCCGGGATTCACGAGCCACGTTCGGACGGCGGGCTCCTCGCCCGCTCGCCTGGTGATGATCGCGGCGGTGACGATGCGATCGTTCGCCGTGGACACCCCCGTCGTCTCCGTGTCGAATCCCACCATCGTCTCGTCGAGCCAAGTCATGGGCACCACCTTGTCACGACCGTCTGACATCGGCGTGCCACCGAGGTCCCTGGCGCGGTATCGGGCGGAGCCCCGGTCCTGGGCGCATCGGCCCGGGTCCGTTGTCCGCGGGCACCGCTAGGCTGGGACGGTGAGCAACGAGATCGAGATCGGGCGCGGCAAGCGTGGCCGCCGCGCATACAGCTTCGATGACGTCGCGGTGGTGCCCTCGAGGCGCACGCGCGACCCGCGTCAGGTGAGCCTCGCGTGGCAGATCGACGCGTTCCGCTTCGAGATCCCTGTCATCGGCGCGCCGATGGACTCCGTGATGTCGCCCGAGACCGCGATCGCGCTCGGCCACCACGGCGGGCTCGGGGTCCTCGACCTCGAGGGCCTGTGGACGCGCTACGACGACCCGCAGCCGCTGCTCGACGAGATCGCGACGCTGTCCATGGACGCGGCGACGGAGCGCATGCAGGAGATCTACCAGGAGCCGATCAAGGACGAGCTCATCGTCCAGCGTCTCCAGGAGATCCGCGCGGCGGGCGTGACCGTGGCCGGCGCGCTCAGCCCCCAGCGCACGCAGGAGCACTACGAGACGGTGCTCAAGGCCGGCGTGGACCTCTTCGTCATCCGTGGCACCACGGTGTCCGCCGAGCACGTGTCGGTCGAGGCCGAGCCGCTCAACCTCAAGAAGTTCATCTACGACCTCGACGTCCCCGTGATCGTCGGCGGCGCCTCGACGTACCAGGCGGCGCTCCACCTGATGCGCACGGGCGCCGCGGGCGTCCTCGTCGGCTTCGGCGGCGGAGCGGCTCAGACCACCAGGACCACGCTCGGAATCCACGCGCCCATGGCGACTGCGGTCGCCGACGTCGCGGCAGCGCGGCGCGACTACCTCGACGAGTCCGGTGGCCGCTACGTGCACGTCATCGCCGACGGCGGGCTCGGTCGCTCGGGAGACATCGCCAAGGCGATCGCGTGCGGCGCCGACGCGATCATGCTCGGCTCCGCGCTGGCGCGCGCGGAGGAGGCTCCCGGCCACGGCTACCACTGGGGTCCCGAGTCGTACCACTCGGCGCTGCCGCGCGGTGAGCGCGTGCGCGTCGGAACCACCGGCACGCTCGAGGAGGTCCTCTTCGGCCCGGGCACGCGCGCCGACGGCACCACCAACATCATGGGAGCGCTGCGCCGCTCGATGGCCACGACCGGCTACTCGGATCTGAAGGAGTTCCAGCGGGTCGACGTGGTCGTCAGCCCGTACCAGGCCGGCTGACGTGCGCTGCGCCGTCATCAGGCATGTCGCGTTCGAGGACCTGGGCTGCTGGGAGGCGGAGCTGCCCCGGCTCGGCTACGAGGTGCAGTACCTCGAGGCCGGGATCGACGACCTGACGCCCTTCCGCGACGCCGACCTCGGCATCGTCCTCGGCGGGCCGATCGGCGTGGGAGACGCGGGCGACTATCCGAACATCGCTCAGGAGATCGCGCTGATCCGCGAGCGGCTCGACGCCGACCTGCCCACGCTCGGCGTCTGCCTCGGCCTCCAGTTCATGGCGGCCGCGCTCGGCGCGGACGTCGGCAAGGGGACGTTCGAGCTCGGGTGGAAGCGCATCGTCCCTTCTCCTGAAGGCGCGGCAGGGCCGCTGCGTCGCGTCGCCGGCACGCCGATGTTCGTGTGGCACGGCGACGAGGCGAGGCTTCCCGAGGGCGCGACGCTGCTCGCCTCCACGGACCAGGTGACGGTGCACGCGTTCTCGTACGGGCGCTCCCTCGCGGTGCAGTTCCACCCCGAGGTGGACCCCGCGACGTTCGAGCGCTGGGTCATCGGCAACATGATGGAGCTGCGTGAGATCGGGGTCGACATCCCCGAGTTCCGCGCGGAGATGGCCGAGCAAGGTCCGGCCGCCGTCGAGGCGAGCCTCGCGCTCCTGCGGGAGTACGTCGCCTCGCTCTGAGGCCGTCAGGCGCTGGGCCTCTCGATCGCGACGAAGGCTCCGGTGTACATGCCCATGACGCACGCATACGGGTACGTCCCGGGCTCGTCGATCGTGAACTCGACCGTGACGGGCACGTTCAGGGCGTCGATGTGCCCCACTCCGAGCGAGTCGGCGCGCACCATCGTCTGGCAGCCGAGCGTGAGCGGCGTGACCGTCCACTCGACGGGCTCGCCAGCGTAGACGACCGTCACCTCCGGCGAGTAGCCCTCCGTGACGACGTCGGTGCCGACCACCTGGACCCCGCCGACATCGGCCACGTTGGACGTGCGCTCGGTGGCGACGATCGTGCCGGTCGCGAGCCCCGGGGCGAGCTGGGTGATCGCGCCAGCGCCGGTGAGGAGCGCGAACGCGATGACGGCCACGCCGACGCCGCGCAGCGCCCTGCCCGAGCCGCGCCGAGCCGTCGAGGCCGCGAAGCCCGCGGCGAGCAGGCCCGGGGTGGTGCCGACCGCGAACACCGCCATCACGAAGGCGCCCTGGGTGGGGCTGCCGGTGGACAGGGCGTACAGCTGGACGGCCTGCGTGAAGCCGCAGGGCAGGAAGAAGGTGGCCGCGCCGAGGATCCCGGCCCGCATCGTCCCTCCCGAGCCGTCCGCCCCGGCGCGCGCCCAGCCGCCCCATCGTCCGGGCAGCGTGAGCTGCCAGGCGGCCACCCGGGGCGACGTCTCGGTCAACCTGATCCCCACGATGGCCATGACGGCTGCGGCCGCGAGCACGAGCGTCGTGAGCAGGAGACCGCTGGGGGCGAGCGCGCGCCCGACGAGCCCGACGAGCGCTCCGAGCGCCCCGAATCCGACGATGCGCCCCGCGTTGAACGCGAGGTGCGGCGCCATGCGCGCCATCCCTGAGGCCGAGGAACGGGTCGTCGCCGCCAGCGAGATGACGAGGCCCCCGACCAGCGCCATGCAGGTCGACACCGAGGCCGCGACGCCCAGCCCGAGCACCACGAGGGTCGAGCCAGCGGAGGTCGCCTGCGTGAGCGCCTGGAACCGTTCGCCGAGGCCGACGGCCCACGCGAGGATCGCGAGGGCTCCCACGATGCCGACGGAGATCGCGAGATCCCGCCACACCAGGTGGTCTCGACTCAGCCACGGCCGGGTGCCAACGCCGTACGGAGTGCTCTCCAGCGCTCGGGCCACCTCCGCGTCGGCGGGCAGGCTCGTACCCTCGAGCTCGACCCGGCCGGCGCGCCGGTTGGCGACGGCGAAGTCGACCCCGGGCAGTGCGAGCAGCGACTCTGCGACCGTCTCCTCGCACGAGGAGCAGGTCATGCCGGTGATGGGGACTGCGCGGGTGGTCATGGGGCCTCGCCTTCGGGTGGCCTCAGGCTAGGTCTCGGAGGGATGACCTGTCATGGGACCGAGGTCGTGATCCTTCTCACGCTTGCGCGCGCGGTCAGCCGCGCGGAGGGAGCACGGTGACCGCGGCCGGGGGAGACCCTGCCGCGCGCAGCTCCGCCACCGCCGCCTCGATCGCGGGCAGCGAGCCCCGGAGCACCGTGGTCGGCTCGCCGTCCACGTCCTCGGTCCACGCGGACACCCCGGGCAGGGCGATCTCCGGAGGAGGGCAGCAGATCACGGCGACGGCGCGCACTCGTGGGTCCTCGACGTGCACGAGGCTCACCGACCTCACCACCGCGAGCCGCTCGAGCGTCCTCACGAGCACCTGCGCGAGGCGCTCCGACGCGGAGAACTCGACCGAGAGGGTGCCGATCCCGCCGTGCACGTCGAGCGTGGAGATCGACCCGAAGCTCACGCCGCGCTCGGAGAAGACCCCCGCGAGCGCGGCGGACGCGCCGGCCCTGTCCTCGACGGTCACGAACGCGAACCAGCGCGTCGTCAGCATGCTCATCGGCCGCCTCCCCAGCTCACGATCGCCTCGTTGAGCGCCTGCCCGACCTCCCACAGGAGTCGGGACTCGTCGGGGGCGAGGCCGTCGACCATGACGCGCGTCCAGCCCTCAGGGCCGACGGCGACCGGCATGCCGAGGACGCCGTGCCACGGCATCCCTCCGAGCTCGATCTCGCCGTCGAGCAGCACCTGCCCGGCGACGACGATGTCGCGCCCGTCGAGCACGGTCTTCACCAGGTCGACGGTCGCCGCGGCGGTGCCGTTGGCCGTCTTCGCGCCGCTCGTGTGGGTCAGATAGGGGCGGACCACGGCTTGGACGTCCGGAGGAAAGGCGTCGACCTGCGCGAAGGCCGACGCGGTGTCGGGGTCGGTCGCGATGGCCGCCTTCGCGGCGGCGATCTCGGACGGGAACGATGCGAGGGTGCGGTCCCCGCGCAGGCGCTCGACGATCTCGAGCCGCTCGTCGACGTCGAGCCCGCGCAGGCGGACCGTGGACCACAGCGGCACCATCCGGTCGCCGTGCTGGCCCGCGACGAAGCCGCTCACGCGCTGGCGACGGATGCCGAGCGTCGCGGCGATCTCGCGGCGGAAGCGCAGCGAGTCGAGCCACGCGCCCATCCCGATGACGCGGTGCCTGCCCAGCCTGCGGGAGAACACGTCGACGGCGAGCTCGACCGGGTTGGAGACGACGATGACGATCTCGTGGCCGCTGCCGTGGGCCGCGAGCGCGTCGGCGTAGCTCTCGAACACCGCGCGGTTGCGGGTCGCGAGCTCGTCGCGGTTGATCGCGCCGGTCGCCTTGGTGGGGATGGTGCCGCCCGCGGCGACCACGACGACGTCGGCCACCACGTCCTCGGGGCGCACCGCGACATCGATCTGGGGTGCGCGCTCGTCGTACGCGTCGATGAGATCCACGCGAAGCCCATGGACGGCGGACTCCGACGAGCCCCCGGCTCTGCCCACGAGCTGGAGGCGGGAGCTGGCTCCCAGCTCGCCCTGCTCGATGAGCGCGGTGCAGATCGCCCGTCCGACGTCCCCGGTGGCTCCGATGATCGCGACGTCCATGGCCTCCACGCTACGCCCGGGATGTTTCCTGGCTGTTGACGACGGCGGGCGGCCGGGCCCGCCTTGATCGCGGAGATTCATGCGAAAGAAAGATTGATCGATCCACTATTCCGGAATAAACGGCTGCCGCGAGGTGTCAAGATGAAAGTGACACGTGGCCAGCAAGGGCGCCGGACCACACGTCCCCTCTATCCCCGAAGGGCGCCCTCATGAAAGGAGCGCCGCCCATGAAGGCCGTGCGTTTCACCGAATGGAAGACCAAGCCGTCGCTGCGCGAGGTCCCGAAGCCCAAGCCCGCTCCCGGCGAGGTGCTGCTCAAGGTCGCCGGCGCGGGAGCGTGCCACTCGGACGTCGCCGTGTACGAGCAGTTCGATGAGAGCACCGTCGGCGCGCAGCTCGCCCCCGAGTACACGCTCGGCCACGAGACCGCCGGGTGGATCGAGGAGGTCGGCGAGGGCGTGCTCGGCCTCACCAAGGGCGACGCGTATCTGGTCTACGGGCCCATCGGCTGCGGCCACTGCGCGGCCTGCTCGCGCGGCCAGGACACGTACTGCGAGAACGCGGCGAAGACGCCGTTCCTCGCGTCGGGCCTGGGCAAGGACGGCGGCATGGCGGAGTACATGACCGTCCCCGCGCGCAACCTCGTCCCCCTCGGCGACGCCGACCCGGTCGCCGCCGCGCCGCTTGCCGATGCCGGCCTCACGCCTTACCACGCGATCAAGCTCGCGCTCCCGAAGCTCCAGGGCGGCGGCAAGACCGCGCTCGTGATCGGACTGGGAGGCCTCGGCCAGATCGCAGTGCAGATCCTCAAGGCCACGACCGCGGCGACGGTGATCGCCACGGACATGAAGCCCGAGGCGATGGAGCTCGCGGCGCAGCGCGGCGCCGTGACGGTCGAGGGCGGCGAGGGGCAGGCGGACCGCATCCGCGAGCTCACCGAGGGCAAGGGCGTCGACGCCGTCTTCGATTTCGTCGGCCTGACCCCGACCATCTCGCTCGCGCAGAAGGTCGTCGCGAAGCAGGGCCGCATCACGGTCGTCGGCATCGCGGGCGGGCCGGTCTCGTGGGACTTCTACTCGAACCCCTACGAGGCCGAGCTGACGAACACCTACTGGGGCACGATCGAGGAGTTGCATGAGCTCGCGGCGCTGTACCGCGCGGGATCGATCGAGGTCGACGTGACGCGCTTCAGCCTCGATGACGCGCTCGAGGCCTACGAGCACCTCGAGAACGGCACCCTGCTGGGACGCGCCGTCGTCGTCCCCCATCTGGACGATGCGACGGCGGCGTCGCTCGGCGCGCTCGCCGGGAGGCTGCCGGCCGGCGTCTGACGGCGGACATGACGGGACCCCCGGGCTCTCAGCTGCCCGGGGGTCCCGCCACGCCTGGCTACCTCAGCGCGAACATGTCCACGCTGCGCGTGAGGTCGGTCGCGATGCCCGTGAGGTTGGACACCGCCCCGCCGACCTCGTTCGCGCTCGACTGCGCGCTCTGAGCGGAGTCGGACAGCTGGTGCGCCGCGGTGGAGATCTCGCTCGCGCCGTCCGCGGCGACCACGAGGTTCCGCTCGATCTCGGTCGTGGTCACGCTCTGCTCCTCGATCGCCGCGGAGATCGACGACTGGTGCTCGTCGACCAGCGAGATCGACTGCGTGACCCGCTCGACGGCGGCCTGAGCCTGCTCGGAGTCCTGCGCGACCTCCTCGAGCACCGGGCGGATCGTCTCGATCGCGTTCGCGGTCTGCTGCGCGAGGTCCTTGACCTCGTTCGCGACGACCGCGAAGCCCTTGCCCGCCTCGCCCGCCCGCGCGGCCTCGATGGTCGCGTTGAGGGCCAGGAGGTTGGTCTGCGAGGCGATCGCGGTGATGGTCTTGAGCACCTCGGCGATGCGGGACGACGACGCGCCCAGTCGCACGGTGATCTCGGCCGCTGCGGACGTGGCGCCGACGGCGATGTGGGTCTCGCCCGTGGCGGCCTCGACATCGCGGGCGACCGACTCGATGGTGCTGCGCATCTCGGTCATCGCGGCCGTGACGGACTGGACCTCGGTGCTCATGCTCGTGGCGCTCGACGCGGTGCTGTTCGCGTGGGTCGCCGTCTGTGCGGCGACGCCCTGGAGTCCCGAGCTGGCGCCGTCGAGCTGCTGCGCGGTCGCTGCCACCGATTCCGCGCCCGCGAGGATCGAGCCGACGGCGGTGCGCATCGCCGTGATCGTCTCGCCGAGCGCCTCGCCCATCTGGCCGATCTCGTCGTGGCCCTCGCCACGGACCTCGACCGACAGGTCGTGGTCGGCGACCCTGCGCAGCGCCGCGGTGAGGCGGGACACGCGGTTGACGATGCGTCCCGACACGAAGACGATGAACCCGACGGCGAGCACCGCGACGAGCAGGCCGACGCCGAGCAGCGTGAGCGTGAGGCTCTGGATCCCCGACGCGAGGTGCTGCGGGACCGTGTCGAGGTCCGCGCTCATGCCCCAGGCCGCGATCGTCCAGCCCCACGGCGAGTACTCGACCACGTCGACGTGGGCCTCGTCGTCGGCGAGCTCCACCTCGACGGTGGAGGCGGCATCGGTGGTCCCGTCCGTGGAGGCTGCGTCGGTCGACGAAGCGTCGGTCGACGCCGTGCCCGCGTCGATCAGGGTCTGCGCGTAGGACTCGTCAGCGGCGGCGCCCGCCTCCTCGCCGGGAGGCGGCACGACCCAGGCGCCGTTCGCGTCCATGACGGTGACGTAGCCGCTGTCGCCGACGGTGACGGTCGCGAGCGTCTCGAGCAGAGGCTGCGCGACCTCCGACTGGGGCAGTCCGACGAAGATCGCGCCGACGACCTGGTCGCCCTGCATGATGGGGCCGTAGGCGGTCACGTACACCTCGCCGACCACGGTCGCGGTGCCGTAGTAGCTCTCGCCCGCGAGCAGCGCCTCGACCACGGGGCTGTCCGAGCCGACGTAGGTGCCGATCGCGCGGTTCCCGTCGGAGCCGGGGACGGTCGTCGCGACGCGCAGCATGTCGCCGTCGTCGTTCATCCGCTGGAAGATGGTCGTCTCGGCGCCGAGCAGACCGGTGACGGTGTCGACGATCGGCACGGTCTGGTCGAGGCTGCTGACCTGGCCGAGGTCCTGCCCGCCGACGAGCATCCGCGGAAGGTCCACGGTGGTCACGTCGCCCGTGGTCTGGTTGGTGGCGTCCCATGTGCGGTCGGCGCCGAAGGTGATGTCGCCGTCGAGGTCGAGCACCGCCTGCGCGACCGAGAGCTCGGACTCCATGCGGGTGGTGACGGTGTCCACCTGGGTCGAGACGAGGTCGCGGGCTGAGGTGACGGTCTGATGGAGGGACTCGGCGTTGAGCTGGTCCACGTCCGTCGTGGCCTGGTCGGCGAGGCTGTGCGCCTGGAGGGTGCCGACGGTGGTGAGCGCGGCAGAGGTGGCGAGGACGGCTACGGCGCCGATCGCCACGAGTTGCATCCGCAGGCTGGTTCGCATGGATGGGAGAGACATCGTCTCGTGGCCTTCCTTGGTCGACTTCACTTCTTCTCTTCACGAGACCCATCGACCCTGAGTGCCACTTGTGAGCGTTATCAGGCAGGAATCTGGAATTCCTAGGGACGAAGGTCCCTATTTGCCACATGCATCACAGTGGGTGACGAGACAACGACAGCTCAGCCGGTCCGCGTGGTCGTGGCGAGATGGGCGCGGACCGCCTTCGCCGCCTCACGTCGGAGTGCCGCCGCCGTGACGTCCCGGTCGAGAGCATCGACCGGAAGGGCCGCATCGTGGAGACCAGCGTCGTGGAGAGGCCAGGCGGCGTCGATCCCGATGGCCGCGAGCGCGCCCGGCTCAAGCGCGACCTGCCCCGCGATCGCCACCACGGCGGGGCTTCTGCCCGCGGGACGCGGGACCGACCTGGCGAGGCTCGCGATGGCCGCGGGCGCCTTCCCTTCGCGCGTCTGCGCGTCCAGCCTGCCTTCGCCCGTGATCACGAGGTCGGCGTCGGCGAGCGCCGCGCCGGCGCCCGTCTCCAGGACGATGCGGGGCAGGCCAGGCTCGAGCGTTCCACCGAGCGCGAGGAGCGCCGCGCCCAGCCCTCCCGCGGCTCCCGCTCCAGGGACGTCGGCGACATCCGCCCCGGCGTTCTCGAGCGCGACGGCCCAGCCCGCCATCGCGGACTCGAGCTCGTCGACGAGCGAGGGATCAGCGCCCTTCTGCGGACTGAACATGCGCGCCGCGCCTCGCGGGCCGGTCAGCGGCGTCGACACGTCGACGAGGCCGACGAGGTCGACCTTCGGACGCGGCAGCTCGACGCGCGTGGGACGGAGCAGCAGGGGGTTGCCGGCGGGGGGCTCGGCCGCGCCATGGAGCTCCTCACCGCTCTCGGTGAGCACCGTGGCTCCGAGCGCGAGCAGGAGCCCGATCCCGCCGTCGGTGGTCCCGGTCCCTCCGAGCCCGACGAGGACGCGGTGGGCGTCCGTCGCGAGCGCCGCGCGCCGCACGTGGAGCCCGAGCCCGAACGAGTGGGCGAGCCGCGTCGTCTCCGAGGTGGGGCGGTCGAGCAGCGGCAGCCCGATCGTCGAGGCGGATTCGACCGCGACCGCGTGGTCGAGGGAGACGTAGGGCACCTCGACCTCTTGTCCGAGGAGATCCGCGGCGGAGACGGATCCGAGGCGTCCCGCGGGGGCGAGCGCCGCGAGCGTGCCCTCGCCGCCGTCGGCGACTGGCACCGTGGTCACGACCGCGTCGGGCGCCGCGACCAGCACGCCCGCGCGCACCGCCTCATTGGCCTCGGCGCTGCTGACCGACCCTTTGAAGGAGTCCATCGCGACCACCACGCGTAGCGGCGCTCGGCGGGACGAGGGCGCGGGTGCGGGCTCGGGCATGCACAGCAGGATGCCCGAACGTGCGAGGGCCCGCACCCCCAGGTGGGGATGCGGGCCCTCGGATGAGTCAGGCGGAGGAGCGCCTACTCGTTGTCGCCGTCGGTCGCGAGCGCGCCCGAGAGCTTCGCCTGGACCTCGGTGCCGGCACCGGACCAGACCCACTCCGCGACCTCGGGGAGGTCAGCGCCCGTCTCGTAGGCGAAGCGCTGCGCCTCGAAGCGCTTGTCCTGCAGCTTCTGGCGCAGGGACGCCGCCTTGGCGCCGAGCGACGGGACGCGGTCGATGACATCCATGACCAGGTGGAACCGGTCGATGTCGTTGACCATCGCCATGTCGAACGGCGAGGTGGTGGTGCCCTCCTCCTTGAAGCCGCGAACGTGCAGGTTCGCGTGGCCGTTGCGACGGTAGGTGAGGCGGTGGATGAGCCACGGGTAGCCGTGGTAGTTCATGATCACCGGCTTGTCCGTGGTGAACAGCTGGTCGAACTCGCGGTCCGAGAAGCCGTGCGGGTGCTCCTTCTCAGGCTGCAGCTTCATGAGGTCCACGACGTTGACCATGCGGACCTTGAGCTCCGGGAGCTCCTCGCGGATGATGTCGATCGCCGCGAGCACCTCCATGGTCGGCACGTCGCCGATGCCGCACATGACGACGTCGGGCTCCTCGCCGAGCGGCACGTTGGACGCGAAGTCCCAGATGCCCGCGCCGCGGGCGAAGTGGTTCTCGGCCTCCTCGATCGTGAGCCACTGAGCCTGGGGCTGCTTGCCGGCGACGACGACGTTGACCTTGTCGCGCGAGCGCAGGCACGCGTCGTAGGTCGCGAGCAGCGTGTTGGCGTCGGCCGGCAGGTAGACGCGGACGACCTCGGCCTTCTTGTTCACGACGTGGTCGATGAAGCCCGGGTCCTGGTGCGAGAACCCGTTGTGGTCCTGGCGCCACACGTGGCTCGACAGCAGGTAGTTGAGCGACGGGATGGGACGGCGCCAGGGCAGCTCGTGGGCGACCTTGAGCCACTTGGCATGCTGGTTGAACATCGAGTCGACGATGTGGATGAACGCCTCGTAGGAGGTGAACAGGCCGTGGCGACCGGTGAGGTTGTACGCCTCGAGCCAGCCCTGGCACTGGTGCTCCGACAGCATCTCCACGACGCGGCCCTCGTGGCCCATGGGGCCGTCGTCCGGGTCGATCTCCGCGTTCCACACCTTCTGGGTCACGTCGAGGACCGCCTGGATGCGGTTCGACGCGAGCTCGTCGGGGGCGAACACGCGGAAGTTGTTGGGGTTGTTCGCCATGACGCCCTTGAGGAAGTCACCCAGCGTGCGGGTGGCCTCACCGATCGCCGCGCCAGGGGCGGGCACGTCCACCGCGTAGTCGCGGTAGTCGGGCATCACGAGGTCCTGCATGAGCAGGCCGCCGTTGGCCTCGGGGCGGGCCGACATGCGCAGCTCGCCAGACGGGACGGTTGCGAGCACGTCGGGGCGGACGACGCCGTTCTCGTCGAACAGCTCGTCGGGGCCGTACGACTTGAGCCAGTTCTCGAGGGTGTGCAGGTGGTCGTCGGTGTCGCGAGCGTTCGACAGCGGGACCTGGTGCGCGCGCCACGAGTTCTCGGTGCGCTTGCCGTCGATCTCCGGCGGGCAGGTCCACCCCTTGGGGGTGCGCAGCACGATCATGGGCCACATGGGGCGGTCCATGGTCGGGTTCACCTTGGCCTCGGCCTTGATCGCAGCGATCTCGTCCATGACGTCATCGAGCACGGCGGCGAAGCGGGCGTGGAACTCGGCGGGGGACTCGTCGTCGAAGCCTGCGGTGAAGAGGTGCGGCTTGTGGCCGTAGCCCTTCATCAGGGCGACGAGCTCGTCCTCGGAGATGCGCGCGAGGACGGTCGGGTTGGCGATCTTGTACCCGTTGAGGTGCAGGATCGGCAGGACGACGCCGTCCGTGGCCGGGTTGATGAACTTGTTCGAGTGCCACGAGGTGGCCAGCGGGCCGGTCTCGGCCTCACCGTCGCCGACGACCGCGGCGACCAGCAGGTCCGGGTTGTCGAACGCGGCGCCGTAGGCGTGGCTCAGCGCGTAGCCGAGCTCGCCGCCCTCGTGGATCGAGCCGGGGGTCTCGGGCGCGACGTGCGACGGGATGCCGCCCGGGAACGAGAACTGCTTGAACAGGCGCTGGAGGCCGCGCTCGTCCTCGGAGATCTCCGGGTAGGTCTCGTTGTAGGTGCCCTCGAGGTAGCTCGCAGCCACGAGGCCGGGGCCGCCGTGTCCGGGACCGATGATGTACATCGTCGGCTGCTGGCGCGACGTGATCATGCGGTTCAGGTGCGAGTAGATGAAGTTCAGGCCGGGGGTCGTGCCCCAGTGGCCGACAAGGCGCTTCTTCACGTGGTCGCGGTGCAGCGGCTCACGGAGCAGGGGGTTGTCGAGCAGGTAGATCTGGCCAACGCTCATGTAGTTGGCGGCACGCCACCAGCGGTCGATGCCCTCGACCTCTTCGGCGGTTGCTGCGTCAGTCGCACGGTGCGACCAGGGGTTCTGCGTCATCGCTGTCCTCCGGTTAGACGGTGACTTCAGCATGTCATGGTTAACGTTCACACTGCGCGGCGAAGGTCCCAGAACTGGGCCGGAATCAGGGACGTGTCCCCTGCATAGGTCGTGGAGTGCCTGGAAATCGCTGTCAGGGGTGCTCCTCGCCGCTCAGGTCGAGTCGGGCTCCCTGCCATCGCTCCCGCAGCCAGCGGTCGTGCGAGGCGACGATCACGGTGCCCGGGTATGTGGGAATCGCCTCCTCGAGCGCCGTGACGAGCGCGAGCGACAGGTGGTTCGTCGGCTCGTCGAGCAGCAGCACGTCCGGCGGGTCGGCGAGCACGGTCGCGAGCGCGAGCCGGCGCTGCTGGCCCACGCTGAGCGACCTGACCGGGCGGCTCTCGTCGCGGCCGGGGAGCAGTCCGAAGGTCGAGAGCGGGACGATGCTGGGGCTGGGGGCGGCGCTCGGGTTGCGGGCGGTGCCGAGCCCGGTCGCGTCGGCGTAGGCCTGGCGTGCGGTCAGCCCGGGGCCTCGGCGCTCGGGGTCGCGGATGCGCGGGTCCTGGGTCAGCAGTCCGACGCTCAGGCCGGGTCCGAGGCTGCACGAGCCGTGGGTGGGGGACAGGAGGCCCGCGAGGACGGCCAGCAGAGTTGACTTGCCGGAGCCGTTCGCGCCCGTGATCAGCAGGTGCGCTCCCGGCGCGACCGCGAGCGAGACGGGGTTCAGACGTCCCGCGACCGCCACGGAGGAGGCGACGACCGCGGGGCCGCTCGTCGACGTCGGCCGCCTCCGCATCGTCCCTGCGTCCAGGCCGCCGAAGGCGAGCATGGCGGGAGGCTTCCTGATCTGCCTCCCCTCCAGATCGTCGAGGCGCGAGCGCGCGTCGTTCACGCGGCGCGCGACGACCGTAGCGTTGCGGTCCGCGTAGAACTTCTTGGTGATGTGGCCCTCGGACCGCGGCTTCCAGTCCGTGTGCCCGACCTGATGGCTGTCCCGCACGCCCGCGCGCAGCCGCCTGATCTCAGACTGCTCATCCCGGTACCGGCGCTCCCAGCGCTCGCGGGTTGCCGCGCGATCGGCCAGGTACTCGGTGAACGAGCCTCCGAATCGGGTGGCGCCGACGCCCGAGCCAGGGCCTCCGTCGTCCACCGCGCTCGCGACCGCGTGAGGCACGGGGGCGGGGTCGAGGTCCACCAGGACCGTCGCCACGTCGTCCAGGAAGGCGCGGTCGTGGCTCGCCAGGACGACGGGTCCCCGCCATCCGCTCAGGACGCCCGTCAGGTGCGCTGTCGCCGCATCGTCCAGGTGGTTCGTCGGCTCGTCGAGCAGGAGGACGTCCGGGGCCGACAGCAGGAGCCACGCGAGCGACAGGCGCGAGCGCTGGCCGCCCGAGAGGCTGCCCGTCGGGCGATCGCGGGCGACGTCCGCAAGACCGAGCCCCGCGAGCATGGTTCCGATGCGCGTGTCGACCGACCAGGCATCGAGGCGCTCGGCCGTGTCCAGGGCATCGGCGAAGGCGGCGGCGACCACGGCATCGTCAGGGTTCGCTGCCATCTCCGCGCCAAGCCTGTCGACCGCGCTCGCGGCCTCCCTGGCAGTCGCGACGGCGAGCTCGAGCGCCTCGGCGACCGTCGCATCGTCCCCGAAAGGGGGCGCCTGGTGGAGCAGTCCGATGCTGGGCGCGCGCCCGCCCGGCGCGAGAGCACGGATCTCGCCTGAGTCGGGGGCCGGAGCCCCCGCGGCCAGGCGCAGCAGGGTCGACTTGCCCGAGCCGTTCTCGCCGATCAGGCCGACGCGCTCGCCGCCCGCGACGGTCAGCGAGACGTCGGTGAGGACCCGGCGGTCGGGGTAGGAGAAGGAGACACCGTCGATCCGGAGCTGGGTCGCGGCGTTGTCGAAGGAAGAGTGGTGGAGCGTAGCCATGGGCGTCCTCAGAGAACGAGGGACGGCTCCCGCCGGGCGTTCGCCTCGGGCGCGGGACATGCATAGGTGCTACAGCTTCACGCCGATCAGGGTAACCCGGCGTGTCAAGGGTGGAAGATCAGCCCAGACGCTCCGACAGCTCGAGCCACTTCTCCTCGAGCGCGGCGTTCTCGTCCTCGAGCTCGGCGATCCGCTTCATGAGCTTCGCGAGGCCGGCGAAGTCCGCCTGGTCGTGGAGGAGCATCTCGTTGTGGATGCCCTCGGTCAGCTCGGTGATCTTGCCCATGCGGCGCTCGACCGCGGTGAGCTCCTTCTGGACCGCTCGGCGCTCGGCGCCCTCAAGGGCGGGCGTGGACGCCTGGGCGCCGAGCACGCTCTCCACGACCGCCGCGCCCGACTCCGTGGAGGTGCCGGAGGCGGCGTCCGGGCCGAACGTGCCGACGCCTCCCGAGCCCGACTTCCGGTCGCGCTGCAGCTGGACGTACTCGTCGACGCCGCCCGGCAGGTGCCTGAGCCCGCCGTCGACGACCGCGTACTGCTGGTCGGTGACGCGCTCCATGAGGTAGCGGTCGTGGCTGACCACGATGAGCGTGCCGGGCCACGAGTCGAGGAGGTCCTCGAGCGCGGCGAGCATGTCGGTGTCGAGGTCGTTGGTGGGCTCGTCGAGCACGAGCACGTTGGGCTCGCTCAGCAGGACGACGAGAAGCTGAAGGCGGCGGCGCTGGCCTCCCGAGAGCCTCTTGACCTGCGTCTTGAGCTGGATCGACGTGAAGCCCAGTCGCTCGAGCAGCTGGGTGGGCGTCATCTCGTTGCCGTCCGAGAGGGTGATCGACGAGTACTGCTTCACGAGCGCCGAGACGCGCTCCTCGGCGTGCTCCTCGAGCTCCGCGAGCTGCTGGCTGAGCGTCGCGACGCGCACCGTCATGCCGCGCTTGACGCGGCCCTTCGTGGGCTCGAGCTCGCCCGTGATGAGCTTGAGCAGCGTCGACTTGCCCGCGCCGTTCTCGCCCAGGATGCCGGTGCGCTCGCCGGGACCGATGTTCCAGTCGACCGCCTTCAGCACCTCCTTGGCGCTGTCCCCGGTGCCGTAGGTGACGCCCGCGGAGATGAGGTTGACGACGTCCTTGCCCAAGCGCGACGCCGCCATGCGGTGCAGCTGGATCGAGTCTCGGATCGGCGGGACGTCCGCGATCAGCGCGTTCGCGGCGTCGATGCGGAACTTGGGCTTCGACGTGCGGGCGGGCGCGCCTCGGCGCAGCCACGCGAGCTCCTTGCGCATGAGGTTCTGTCGCTTGCTCTCCGTGGCCGCCGCGATGCGGTCGCGCTCGACGCGCTGGAGCACGTAGGCCGCGTAGCCGCCCTCATAGGACTCGACGATGCCGTCGTGGACCTCCCACGTGCGGTTCGTGACCTCGTCCAGGAACCAGCGGTCGTGCGTGACGACGAGGAGCGCGCCGCGGTTGGCTCCCCAGCGCCGCTTGAGGTGCTCGGCGAGCCACACGACGCCGTCGACGTCGAGGTGGTTGGTCGGCTCGTCGAGGAAGACCGCATCGTGGTCGCCCACGAGGACCTTGGCCAGGGCGACGCGACGCTGCTGGCCTCCCGAGAGGCTCGACACGAGCGCGTCGGCGTCGAGGTCCGGCACCAGGCCCGACATCACATCGCGGATCTTCGGGTCCGCGGCCCACTCGTGGCTCTGGGCGTCTCCGACGATCGCGGACAGGACCGTGAGCGACGGGTCCACCGCATCGGACTGGTCCAGCACCCCGAGGCGCGTGCCGCGCGACACTGTGACCCGGCCCGCGTGCGCCTCCTGGCGGCCCGCGAGGGCCTTCATGAGGGTCGACTTGCCCGCGCCGTTCGCGCCGACGATGCCGATCCGGTCGCCGTCCTCCAAGCCGACCGTCGCATCGTCCAGGACCGGACCGGTGCCGAAGTCGATGTGCAGGTGTTCCGCGCCAAGAAGATGAGCCACCCGACAAGGGTAGTCGCGGCTCCGCCGTGGACCGTTCCGAGGGTCCTGTGCGGCAGACTGACGAGCATGAACATCAGGCAGGCGGCGGCCGGCGCCGCGGCGCTCGACGCAGGCGCGATCATCCTCTTCTCCGCCATCGGACGCGCGAGCCACGATGAGGGGATTCTCGGGCCGTGGGGCTCGGGGCTGGCGACGACCGCATGGCCGTTCCTGGTCGGGGCCGGGATCGGGTGGGCGCTCGCGCGCGGCTGGAAGGCCCCGTGCGCGTGGAAGCCGACGGGGCTCATGGTGTGGGGCTCGACGGTCGCCTGGGGGATGCTGCTGAGGCTCGCGAGCGGTCAGGGCGTGCAGGTGTCGTTCGTGATCGTGGCGGGGACGGTCCTCGCGGCGTTCCTGGTCGGCTGGCGGGTGATCTCCGGCTTCATCGCGAAGCGCAAGGGGCTCAAGGGATGAGGTGCGACGTCGTCCGCTTCGTCGCGTTCGAGGACCTGGGCACGTGGGAGGCGGAGATCCTCGCGCACGGCTACGAGGTCCGATACCTGGACGTCGGCGTGGACGATGTGGCGGAGGCGGCCTCGGCTGACGTCGCCATCGTGCTGGGCGCGCCGATCGATGCGGGGGACTCCTCGACGTATCCCGTGCTCGACGAGGTGCGGGCGATGCTCGACGCAAGGCGCGACCGCCCGACGATCGGCGTATGCCTCGGCGCGCAGCTCATGGCGCTCGTGGCGGGCGCCGCGGTCAGGCCCGGTACCCGCGAGGTCGGGTACGGGACGGTCGATCTGACCGAGGCGGGTCGCGCATCGTCCCTGAGGGCGCTCGACTGCAACCCCGTGCTGCACTGGCATGCGGACACCTTCGACCTGCCCCCCGGGGCGACGCTCCTCGCGGGCGATGCGGCCAACGCGCACCAGGCCTTCGCGCTCGGCCCGTGGCTCGCGGTCCAGTTCCACCCCGAGGCCGATCCTGAGGCGATCGAGCGGTGGCTCATCGGGCACACCTCCGATCTGCGCGCGTGGGGGCTGTCCATCGAGGAACTGCGTCAGGCCGCGCGCGAGCACGGCGACGTGGCCGCGATCGGCGGCATCCAGATGATCAGGGACTGGCTGCGCGCGCTCTGACCGTCGTCCCTCGGGGTGGGGTGCGTGCGGCGGGTCTACCGTGTGGTCATGTTCAGATTGCGCCCGAAGCATGAGCCGGTGTGGGATCCCGCGGTCGCGGAGGTCGAGGCGCTGCTCGATGCGGCGGCGAGGCGACATCCTGCGGGCGAGTGGGAGGGACGCGCGCGACACGCGCTGTCGATCTGCGCGTGCATCACGCCAGACCACGCGCCTTCATGGCTCATCGTCGACACGGACGACGGACTCGGATGGGAGCGCCTGCCGGATGGCTTCCCGGACGAGGCGTTGGTGCGGGCGCCGCTCGAGGCGGGGGGACACGCTGATCCGTCCGATGTCCTCGCGTGGCTGCGCGGCGACGCTCTCGATCCCTGGGCGACCGGTGACGGCGACGGTGACCCGGAGGTCGTCGAGGCACTGCGGCGGTGGGTCGACGCCGACTGACCTTGCGCGCCCGTGTCGCGGTGCGCGGGGTAGGTCCTTGTGCGGCTGTCCCTCGGCGAGGAGCCTCAGCCGACGGAGACGACGACCTTCCCCAGGTGGTCGCCCGAGGCGACGCGGTCGATGGCCTCGCCTGCCTTCTCGAGAGGGATGACCCGGTCGATCGTGGGGCGCAGGCCCGTGCGCACCAGGAGGTTCATGAGCGCCGCGAGGTCCTCGCGCGTGCCCATCGTCACACCCTGGATGCGCAGCTCGTGGAAGAACACGCGCGTCAGCAGCGCGGGCTCGGGATCGCCCGTGGTGTGACCGGCGATCGCGATCGTGCCGCCGTTCTTCACCGAGGCGATCGAGTGCTTCCATGTCGCGCGGCCCACGGTCTCGATCACGGCGTCGACACGAGTGGGGAGCCGGTCGCCGGGCTCGACCGCCCCGACGGCTCCCATGCTCAGCGCCGCCTCGCGCTTCCACTCGGAGCGCGAGGTCGCGAACACCTCGAGCCCCGCGGCGGCGCCGAGCGAGATCGCCGCGCTCGCGACCCCGCCGCCGACGCCCTGGACCAGCACCGAGTCGCCCGGCTTGAGGTCCGCGCCGTGGAACAGCATGCGGTACGCGGTGAGCCACGCCGTGGGCAGGCAGGCCGCCTCCTCGAAGCCGAGCTCCTTGGGCTTGGGGATGAGGTTCGCGGTCGGCACGGCGACCTTCTGCGCGAGCGTGCCGTCGTAGCGCTCGGAGAGGATGCTGCGCGGCTCGCGCGGGCCGACGCCGTGGCCGTCCGCGCCGATCACGCCGTGGACGACGACCTCGGTGCCGTCGGGGGCCACGCCCGCGGCGTCGCAGCCCAGGATCATCGGCAGCTGCCGCTCGGTGAGACCCACGCCCTTGAGGCTCCACAGGTCGTGGTGGTTGATGCTCGCGGCGCGGACATCGATCGTCGTCCAGTTCTCGCGCGCCTCGGGCTCGGGACGCTCCCCGACGTCGAGCGCGGAGGCGGGGTCGTCGGGGCTGAAACGAGCGGCGTAGGCGGCGAGCATGATTCCAACCTATGCCTGTGTGCGGCACCCGAGCGCGCGAGAGGTCCCAGGTGCCACGATCCCGACCCCAGAACGACAACCAGCGCCCACTGGGAGACGCGGAGGGCCCGAAAACGACAACCAGCGCCCACTGGGAGACGCACCTCTCGAGAGCGCGCGCTGGTGGGCGCTCATTGCCGCTATCTCGACTGCACTGCGCCCCGGTGGGCGCTCACTGTCGTTCGGGGCGGGGGAAGAACGACGAAGGCCCGCCCCTTGCGGGACGGGCCTTCGGCCGAGCGGACAGGCCGCAGGAGTGCTTAGGAGACGGCCGCGATCGACTGCGTCGCGATCTCGCGCTCCTCGTTGGTCGGGATGACCCAGATCTGCACCTTCGAGTCGTCGGCGGAGACGAGCGTGGCCTGCTTCTTGCGGCCCGCGTTCTTCTCGGCGTCGATCTTGATGCCCAGGTTCTCGAGGCCCTGAAGCGACTCGAGGCGGACAATGTCGTCGTTCTCACCGACACCAGCCGTGAACACGATCGCGTCGACCGAGCCCATCAGCGCGTAGTACTGGCCCACGAAGCCCTTGATGCGACGGGTGTACACGTCGAGTGCGAGGCGCGCGTCGTGGCTGCCCTCGTCGATCGCCTTGTGGACGTCGCGAAGGTCCGAGTAGCCGCACATGCCGAGCAGGCCGGACTGCTTGTTGAACAGCGTGTCGATCTCGTCGATCGACATGCCGGCGGCGCGGTGCAGGTGGAACACGACGGCCGGGTCGATGGTGCCCGTGCGCGAGCCCATCATGAGGCCGTCGAGCGGCGTGAGGCCCATCGACGTGTCGACGGCGATGCCGCCCTGCACGGCGTCGGCGGACGCGCCGTTGCCGAGGTGCAGCGTGATGACGTTGACGTCCTTGGGGTCCTTGCCCATGGCCGCGGCGCACTCGCGCGACACATAGCCGTGCGAGGTGCCGTGGAAGCCGTACTTGCGGATCCCGTGCTCCTTGGCGACGCGCAGATCCAGCGGGTAGGTGTACGCCGCCTCGGACAGCGTGGTGTGGAACGCCGTGTCGAACACCGCGACGTGCGGGATGTTCGGGAACTGGGCACGCGCGGCGGAGATGCCGGCCACGTGGCCCGGGTTGTGCAGCGGCGCGAGGACGGAGAGCTTCGCGATGCCGCGCTCCACCTCGTCGTCGATGATGGTGGGCGCGGAGAACTCCTCGCCTCCCTGGACGATGCGGTGGCCGACGACGTTGAGCGCCTTCAGGTCGACGCCCGAGTCGGGCTTGCCGAGCACGTCGATGATCTCGTGGATCGCGACCCCGTGGTCCGTCACGCGCTCGACGATGCCGGAGGCCAGCGGCTCCTCCTTGGTGGTGTCGACCACCTGGTACTTCACCGAGCTGGATCCGCAGTTGAGGACCAGCGCGATCCCCTCGTAGTTCACTGCCACTGTTCTTCTCAGCCTTCCGAGTCGATCTGCTGTGCCTGGATGGCCGTGAGGGCCACCGTGTTGACGATGTCCTGCACCAGGGTGCCCCTGGAGAGGTCGTTGACGGGCTTGCGCAGTCCCTGGAGCACCGGGCCGATGGCCACGGCGCCCGCGGAGCGCTGCACTGCCTTGTACGTATTGTTACCCGTGTTCAGGTCGGGGAAGACCAGCACGGTCGCCTGGCCGGCCACGGGGGAGCCCGGTGCCTTGGAGGCGCCGACCGACGGGTCGACCGCCGCGTCGTACTGGATCGGGCCCTCGACCGGCAGGTCGGGGCGGCGCTCCTTGACGATCGCGGTGGCCTCGCGGACCTTGTCCACGTCGGAGCCCTTGCCGGACTCGCCCGTCGAGTAGGACAGCATCGCGATCTTCGGCTCGATGCCGAACTGCTCGGCCGTCGCGGCGGACGAGATGGCGATGTCCGCGAGCTCGGCCGCGGTCGGGTCCGGGTTCACGGCGCAGTCGCCGTACACGAGGACGCGGTCAGCCAGGCACATCAGGAACACGGACGACACGACGGACGTGCCGGGCACGGTCTTGATGATCTGGAACGACGGCGTGATGGTGTGGGCCGTGGTGTGCGCGGCGCCGGAGACCATGCCGTCGGCGTCGCCCTCCTGGACCATCATCGTGCCGAAGTAGCTGACGTCCTGCACGCGGTCGCGCGCGACGTCCATCGTGGCGCCCTTGTGCTTGCGGAGCTCGTAGTACTTCTCCGCGTAGCGGGACACGTAGGCCTCGTCCTGAGGCGAGATGATCCGGGCCTTGTCGAGGTCGAGACCGAGCTCGGCGCCGCGGGCGCGGATCGAGGCCTCGTCGCCGAGGATCGTCAGCTCGACGACGTTGCGCCGCAGCAGGGTCGAGGCGGCGCGCAGGATGCGGTCGTCGGTCCCCTCGGGCAGGACGATGTGCTTCATCGAGCCGCGGGCGCGGTCGAGCAGCTGGTTCTCGAACATGAGCGGCGTGACGACGTCCGTCTTCGCGACGTCGAGCAGCCTGGTGAGGGCCTCGGTGTCGACGTGGGACTCGAACATCTCGAGCGCGGTGTCGACCTTGAGCTGGGAGTCGCGGGTGAGACGTCCGCGGGTGTTCCAGCAGGTGCTCGCGGTGTCGTAGGTACCGAGGTCGGTGGTCGCGACGGGCAGCGACGAGCCGAGGCCGTCGATGAGGCGGCGGATCGGCTCGGCGGGCTCGAACCCGCCGTTGAGGATCACGCCCGACAGGGCGGGGAAGCCTCCAGCGGCGTGCGCGGTGAGGATCGCGAGGAGGGCGTCGGAGCGGTCGCCGGGGGTGACCACGACAGCGCCCTCCTTGAGGCGGCCGAGCAGGTGCTCGGGGCTCATCGCGCCGACGACGATGGTCGAGACCTCGCGCGACATCAGCTCGGGCGAGCCGGAGATCACGGTGCCGTTCACGGCCTCGATGAGCGAGGCGAGCTCGGGCGCGACGAGCAGCGGCTCCTCGGGCAGGGCGCCGCCGACGAGGCCCTCCGGCAGGAGCGCCGCGATCTCCTTGACAGCGTCGGGATCGCAGCGGTTGGCGAACACTGCGGCGACGCGCGCGTGGTTGTTCTCCATCTCCTTGCGGGCGCCGTCGATCGTCTGCGCGATCTCGGCGGGGGTGCGATCCATGCCGCGCACGACGAGCGCGACGGGGGCGCCCAGGTTGGCGGCGATGCGCGCGTTGAGCTCGAACTCGGCTGCGGCGGACTTGTCGGTGTAGTCGGTGCCGACGATCACGACGGCGTCGCACTTGCGCTCGATCTCGTGATAGCGCTGGACGATCGTGCCGAGCGCGGCCTCGGGGTTCACGTGGACGTCGTCATAGGTGACGCCGACGGACTCCTCGTAGGTCTGGTCGATGCCGTCGTGGCCGAGCAGGAGCTGGAGAACATAGTCGGATCCGTCGGCGACGCGGGCGACGGGACGGAAGATCCCGACGCGGCCGACGGTGCGAGAGAGCATCGCGGTGATGCCCAAAGCGATAGATGACTTGCCAGTGTCGCCTTCTGTCGAGGCGATGTAGATGGATCTAGACACGACTTCAAGCATGGCACGTGTTCAGCAGCGTTTTCACGCTGCGGGGGACAAACTTCGTGCTCAGATACGATTCGCACGAATTGACACGTCAACCATCCGGGGGGCGTGTGAGGAATCCAATTCTTGCTGGCCACCTGTCAGACGCTGACCCTAGACTCGCCGCAAGAGCGCACGGACTCGCACGTGCGCGCCGGCGCCCCGCTCGTGGGGCCGAGGGCTGAGGGGTGAGAGGCTTGTTCGCGCGCGCGATGCACCGCTTGAACGCCGTGTTCACGCGCCTCAGCGACAGTGGGATCGACCGGGTTCCGGACAGTCACGTGCGCATGATCCAGGGCGCGAACCACTTCTTCCTCATCTCCACCCTGACGAACGCGCCGCTCGCCGTACTGATCGCGATCGCCTCGTGGCCGGACACCCTCTCGCCCGCCGTCTCCCACGTGGCGATGATCGCCGGCTGGTTCGTCGCCGTGTTCCTCAACGGCCGCGGGAGGCTCGCGTCCGCGAACCTCCTGGGCGTCGGGCTCCCGCTCGTCCAGTTCACCTATCTGTCCGTGGTGTTCTCCTCGAGTTCGCTGTTCGAGCTGCAGCTGCTGCTGCTCGGCGGGCTCGTCTACGTCGTGTTCGTGCCCACCCGTTGGAGATCGGGGCTGCTGTTCTCGCTGATCGGGCTCGTCGTCGCCGCGGTCCTCGTGGCCGTCCCCGCGTTCGCCGAGCCCCGCTACGACGTCCCCGCGTGGTGGATCGCGACGATCGCGGTCTTCAACCTCGCGAACGTCGCGTTCTTCCTGTTCTCCACGGGCTTCTTCAACAACAGCTACCTGCAGCGCGAGCGCCGACGGAACGGCGAGCTGCTCGCGGACGCCCATCTGCTCGCCGTCACGGACTCGCTCACGGGCCTGTACAACCGTCGTGGCATCGAGCCCGAGCTCCAGTCGGCTCAGGTGACGGGTGACTACGTCCTCGCGATCGCCGACATCGATCACTTCAAGCAGATCAACGACCGGCTCGGGCACCAGGTCGGTGACACCGTGCTGAGCGACGTCGCCGCCGGCATCCGGGGCGCCCTCCCGGATGCGGCCGCGATCGCGCGCTGGGGCGGCGAGGAGTTCCTCATCGTCATGATCCAGGTGCAGCTCCCCGAGGCGCTGACGATGCTCGAGCGTGCGCGTGAGGCGGCGAACCGACAGGTCAGCGCGGGTGGGCGGACCGAGGACGTGACGATCTCGATCGGCGCGGTGCGGGTCGAGCGTCCCGGTTCTGTGGACGTCGCCATCGCCCGCGCCGACGGACAGCTGTACGAGGCGAAGCGCGGTGGACGCAACACCGTCCGAGGCGTGACGCTTCGCGAGCGCGCGGGGAGGCGGGGTCCGGCCGAGGCGACGGCGAGTGCCGAGGTGACGGGCGCAGTGCTCGAGGCCGCGGACGGGGCTGCCGGTCAGACGTCGTCACCCGGGGTCTAGCCGGGCGCACGTCGTCACCGGGAGCCCAGCACCGGCCCTCGCGGGCGGGCTTCCCGCGCCAGCGGGGACCGCTCGTCGCGGCCTCGCCCCGCGATACCCTGCTCGGGGCATTCGCCGAGGCCATCGAGGCCTGGCGGGCGGGCCGGACAATGAGAGGAGCCACCGCGTGGCGAAGCGAGGCGGCGTGTGAGCGGCACCCGCGGGCGCCTGCGGTGGGGCGCGCTCACGTCCGCGACCGCCCTCATGCTCGTGGCCGTCGCCGCGACCGGCGCGCTGGGCTGGTGGCAGTGGACGCGCGCGCACGAGACAGGGCGCACGGTCGTCCCTGATCCCGCCGTGCCTCTGGCTGACGTGGTCCAGCCGGGAGACACCTCCGGTGCCGAGATCGGCAGGCAGGTCACCGTCGTCGGCGAGTGGGCCGATGCGGAGGCCTTCGTCGTCACGGGCCGCGAGGTCGACGGACAGGACGCGCAGCTGCTCGTGCGTGCGCTCACGGTCGACGCCGATTCGACGGGCACGGGAGAGCCCGCGACGCTGGCCGTCGTGATCGGCTGGGCCGCCGCCGACGCGACGCCGTCCGTCGACGTCCCTGCCGGCGAGGTGGAGCTCGAGGGCTATCTGCGAGCCGCCGAGTCGTCCGCGACCGCGACGGTCGCGTCCGAGGTCGACGCGACCGCCATCGGATCCGTCGCCACGTCGGCGTTCGCACAGGCCTGGCCTTCTCCGCTCTACACCGCGGTCCTCGTCTCGTACGAGGGCACCGAGGGCTGGGAGCCGCTCGAGCCGCTCGCGCCGACGCACGAGACCAACTTCCGCAATGCCGCCTATGCGGTCGAGTGGTGGATCTTCGGCGCCTTCGCGGCGTTCGTCGCCGTGCGCTGGATGCGTGACAATGGGCGGGTGCGTCCCGCGGAGGGCGAGGACGCGGACCCCGGAGCCCAGGAGGACCAGTGACTGAGCAGCCCGCGCCCATGGACGATGCGGGGGTGGGCCTGGACGCCAGGCTCGCACGAGACCTCAAGCGCTATCGGGTGATGGCGATCATCACGGGCACGCTGCTGCTCACGGTCTTCCTCGGGCTGATCCGCTACGCGTTCGGTGTCACCGATGGCCCGATCGACACCTTCTTCTCGGCAGTCGCGATCGTCCACGGGTGGGTGTTCATCGTCTACCTGGTGACGGTCATCATGCTGTGGATGCGGATGAGGTGGGGCCTCGGACGGCTGATCTACATGGCCGCAGGAGGCATCGTCCCGCTCCTGTCGTTCTTCGCCGAGCGCCGCATCAGCCGCGAGGTCGCCGGTAGTGTGAAGCCGTGAGCAACCCCACCCAGCACCGCCCGGTCCTGGTCGTCGACTTCGGCGCGCAGTACGCGCAGCTGATCGCGCGACGGGTCCGCGAGGCGAGCGTGTACTCAGAGATCGTGCCGCACACCATGCCGGTGGCGCGGATGCTCGAGAAGGACCCCGCCGCGGTGATCCTCTCGGGTGGTCCGTCGTCCGTGTACGAGGACGGCGCCCCCCACCTTGACGACGAGGCGGCCCTGTTCGCGGCGGGCGTGCCCGTCATGGGCATCTGCTACGGCTTCCAGGTGATGGCCAAGGCGCTCGGCGGCACGGTCGCGAAGACGGGCCTGCGCGAGTACGGCCGCACGCAGGCGCACGTCGCGGACGCCGGCTCGGCGCTGTCGGGCAGCCCCCAGACCCAGGAGGTCTGGATGAGCCACGGCGACTCCGTGCACGAGGCGCCCGAGGGCTTCACGGTGCTCGCGACCACCGAGGGCGCGCCCGTCGCCGCCTTCGAGAATGTCGACGCCCAGCTGTGCGGCGTCCAGTGGCACCCCGAGGTCAAGCACTCGCCGCTCGGCCAGGCCGCGATCGAGAACTTCCTGTACCGCGTCGCGGGCCTGACCCCGGACTGGACCAGCGCCAACGTGATCGACGAGCAGGTCGCGCTGATCCGCGAGCAGGTGGGCGACAAGCGCGTCATCTGCGCGCTGTCGGGCGGCGTGGACTCGGCGGTCGCCGCCGCGATCGTGCAGAAGGCCGTCGGCGACCAGCTCACGTGCATCCACGTCGACCACGGCCTGATGCGTGCTGGCGAGGTCGAGCAGATCGAGAAGGACTTCGTCGCGTCGACCGGCGTGCGCCTCATCATCCGCGACGAGAAGGAGCGCTTCCTGAGCGCCCTCGCTGGCGTGTCCGACCCCGAGACCAAGCGCAAGATCATCGGCCGCGAGTTCATCCGCGTGTTCGAGGACTCCGCGCGCCAGGTGGTCGAGGAGGCCGGCGAGCACGGCGCCGAGGTCGAGTTCCTGGTCCAGGGCACGCTGTACCCGGACGTCGTCGAGTCCGGCGGCGGCGAGGGCGCGGCGAACATCAAGAGCCACCACAACGTGGGCGGCCTGCCCGACGACCTGCAGTTCTCGCTCGTCGAGCCGTTGCGCACGCTGTTCAAGGACGAGGTCCGCGCGGTGGGCCGCGAGCTCGGCATCCCCGAGGAGATCGTCGGCCGCCAGCCCTTCCCCGGGCCGGGCCTCGGCATCCGCATCATCGGCGAGGTCACGTGGGAGCGCCTTGAGATTCTCCGCGCAGCCGACGCGATCGCCCGCGAGGAGCTCACCAAGGCCGGGCTGGACAACGAGATCTGGCAGTGCCCCGTGGTGCTGCTCGCGGACGTCCGCTCGGTCGGAGTCCAGGGCGACGGCCGCACCTACGGCCACCCGATCGTCCTGCGCCCCGTGTCCTCGGAGGACGCGATGACCGCCGACTGGTCGCGCCTGCCGTACGACGTGCTCGCGCACATCTCCAACCGCATCACCAACGAGGTGGCCGAGGTCAACCGCGTGACGCTCGACGTCACGAGCAAGCCGCCGGGCACCATCGAGTGGGAGTAGCCGCATGAGAAGGGGCGCCGTCCGTGGGACGGCGCCCCTTCTGCATGCACGGGGAGGCGTCAGGCGTCGGGGGAGCCCGCGTAGGGCGCGGTGTCCTCGAGCGGAGCGGTCGCGACGCGGTGGGTGGCGCGCTCGCGTCGGCCCGCGACGGCCGCCGTGATGAGGAACCACACGCCGAGCGCGCCGAGCGCCACGATCGCGATGAGCTCGAGGTCGATCTCGTAGCCGGACAGCCGGTACGCGACCATCACTCCCACGGCGGAGCTGGCGGCGCCGACGGTGGCCCAGCCGAGACGCTGGGCCGGGGTGCGGCGGGGGCGGGCGAAGGTGTCCATCGGTCTCACTCCTCGATCTCGTTGATGGTGACGGTGGTGACGGCGTCGTCGGAGATCACGAGCGTCAGCGTCGGGGCGTCCTCGGCGGCCGTGAGGGAGACGAGCGCAGTGTCCTCGCCGGCGACCGAGCACCAGAGCTGTCTCGAGGCCCATTCGACGTCCACCTGAGCGTCGCCCTCGGCGACGACCTCCAGCGGCGTTCCCGTGGGGACCGTGATGAGCGTGTTCTCGGCGGAGAGCGTCAGCGTGCGGTCCGCGGCGAGCTCGCTCAGCGCGATCTGCTCGGTGCTGCCCTCGTTCTCCATCGCGAGGGCCGTCGCGTCGTAGCAGTCGCCGCGCAGGAGCACGTCGCTGTAGTCGGCGAAGGACGCGAGCGGGGCGATCGTCGCGTCCGCCTCGGGCGTGGCGGTGGCCACGGACGATGCGGTCGTGTCCTGACCTCCGTGCTCGGCCTCGTCGATGTCGAAGTCGGGGTCGATGTTGTCCTGGACCCAGCCCTCGATCGCGGCCTTGATCTCGCTCTCGACCTGCGCATCGTCCTCGAAGCCCCAGTGCGGGAGGATTCCTCCGCCGTCGTCCCAGTTGTCGCGGAACTGCGTGGACGCGGAGCCGATGATCAGCACGGGCAGGATCCCGAGCACCGTCAGCACCCCGAGGAAGCCGAGCCGGCGACCCATCAGGCTGATGACGACGAGGATCGCGCCCCAGCCGATCAGCACGGCCACGGGCCAGGCGACGAACGGGTGCACGGCGAGCAGATCGTTCCGCTCCGCGATCCACAGTCCGACGCCCGAGAGGATGAGCCACGCGAGCGCGGTCAGGTACCCCGCGGAGCCGGGGCCGGGGATCCGGGCGCGACGCCTCGCCTCGACCGCGGCGACGTGCGCCTGACGCTGAGCGTCGGCGGCCTGCCGGTGGGCCTCGTGCTGCGCCTGCCATGCGGCCTGCTGCGCCTGCCGCTGGGCGTCCCATGCCTGGCGCTGCGCCTCCGATGCCGCCTGCGCGCCTGCGGCATGGGCGCTCGCCCGGGCGGCGTCCTCCCATCCCGCGGTCGCCGGTCCGGCCTCGCCCGGAAGGGCTGCGTACACGGGCGCGGGCTGCTCCGCTCCGGGCGTGGCGCCCGAGGCTCCTGTCGCGTCACCGCCGGGCACGGGGCCGGGGTGCGGCTGGGGGCTGAGCGTCCCGTTGCGTCCGCGCTGGATCAGGTAGATCACGAGCCAGGTCAGGCCTCCGACGATGACGAACCACCACACGAGGCCGAGCGTGTCGCCGAAGCTCCAGCCGCCGTTCCACGGCCACCCGCCGGTCCAGCTCCACGGCGTCAGCCGCTTGAGGCCGTCGGGGATCCCGCCGAGGCCGAGGACCGTGAGCACCGCGATGCCGAGCAGCGCTCCGACGTTCGTGACGCCGCGCCCGAAGTTCTGGATGATGATGTTCCCGTGGCGGTCGGGCAGCAGCCCCCAGCCGGCGGCGTATGCGAGCAGCCCGAAGCCCGCGGTGACCAGCGCGATGACGACGAAGATCAGGCGGGCAGGGACCCGAGCGAGCCCGACGCGCTCGCCGAGCCCGTCGATGACTCCCCCGACGATCCCGTGGTCGCCGCGCGTGAGCCCCCACGACCGGATGGTCGTGAAGAACGCGGCCTCGCGTACCGGCTGCTCTCCCTGCTGGCTCATGATGACTCCCTCATGGTCGTGTGTCTGGATCCATCGTCCCGCCGGTGCCGCATCGGCCGCTATTGGGTATCCCCCTGATAGCGACCCTGATGTCGGCTGCGTCCCGGGGCGGGAGGGGTCCGTCGCGAGAGGGACGACGCGCCTGGGAGGGCTCTGCCACGATGGGAGCGTGACCGACGCGCGACTCACGACCCCGCTGCGTCGCCGCGCGCCGCAGTCGCGGTGGTGGCTGGCGACGCTCGGCGGCCTGCTGCTCGCGATGTCGCTCACCCTGCTCGCGCATCGGTGGGGGCTCGAGGGCATCGCCCCCTGGATGGTCCCCGGGTTCCTGTTCGCGGCCTCGCTCGTGCTCGTGTGGAGCCCGCTCGAGAGCGCCGTCCAGTCGGATGCGCGCAGGCCCGATGTGGTGGCGCTGTTCTCCAGGGATGCGTGGGCGCGCGTGGTGCTGGGCCTGGTGCTCGCGGTCGTGACGCTCGTGTGGTTCGCGCAGTGGGAGTTCTCCGACGATCCGGTGATCCGCGCGGTCGTCATGCCGGTCGTGATCGTCGTCGCGCTCGCCCTCGTGCTCGCCCCGTGGTGGCTCCGGCTCATCCGTCAGGTCGGGGTCGAGCGCGAGCGGCGCGTGCGCGAGTTCGAACGGGCCGAGATCGCGGCGCACCTGCACGACTCGGTGCTGCAGACGCTCACCCTGATCCGCGCCAAGGCGAACGACCCCGACGCGGTGTCGCGCCTCGCTCGCGCGCAGGAGCGGGACCTGCGCGCCTATCTCTACCAGGATCGTCGCAGCGAGGAGGACTCGGTCGCGACCGCGCTTCAGCAGGCGGTGTCCGAGGTCGAGGATGCCCACGGGGTGACGGTCGACGTCGTCCACGTGGGGGATGCCCCGACCGGCCAGGCCCTCCGAGCCGCGGTCAAGGCGGCCCGCGAGGCGGTGCAGAACGCCGCACGGCACGGCAGCGAGCCCATCAGCGTCTACGCGGAGCTCACCGCGGACCGCTACGAGGTGTTCGTGAGGGACTCCGGTCCTGGCTTCGACCCGGCCGCGGTCCCCGAGGACCGCGCGGGGATCCGCAACTCGATCGTGGGCCGCGCTCGCCGCTATGGGGGAGACGCGACCATCGCATCGTCCCCTGGGGGGCGCACCGAGGTCACCATCAGCGTTCCGCGACAGGAGGAATGATGAACGCCAGCGAGACCACCACCGTCGTGATCGTCGACGATCACGACGTGATCCGCGTCGGGGTGCGCGAGTCCCTTGAGGACGACATCGAGGTCGTGGGCGAGGGGCGCGACGTCGAGTCGGCGATCGCGGCCGTGCGCGCCGCGCGGCCTCAGGTGGTGATCCTCGACGTGCACCTGCCGGGCGGCACGGGCGGGGGAGCGCTCGACGTGCTCGCCGAGATCCTCTCCGACCCTGAACCGCCTCGGGTGCTCGCGTTGTCGGTGTCCGACTCCGCGGAGGACGTCGTCTCCACCGTGCGCGCGGGAGCCCGCGGCTACGTCACCAAGTCCATCTCGGGCCCTGAGCTGTCCGACGCGGTGCGTCGCGTCGCGTCCGGGGACGCGGTGTTCTCGCCGCGCCTCGCGGGCTTCGTGCTGGACGCGTTCAACGTCGCCGGCGGCGAGGTCGCCCAGGTCGACGAGGACCTCGACAAGCTCACCGCGCGCGAGCAGGAGGTCATGCGCCTCATCGCCCGCGGATACACGTATCGCGAGGTCGGGGAGAAGCTCTTCATCTCGATCAAGACGGTCGAGACGCATGTGGGCAAGGTGCTGCACAAGCTCCAGCTGACGAGCCGCCACGAGCTCGCGCACTGGGCGGCGCAGCGGCGCATCGTCTGACGGCGTGACGCACGCCTCAGCCGGATTCCTCCCCGAACGGGCGGCGCGTGCCGATGATGAGGACTGAGACGGGCGCGACCGCGTCCCGCTCACACCGCGCGAAGGGGGTGGACTCTGATACGTCAGCGCATCCTCGACCGGCGCCGGCCGGCCATGAGGCCCGCGCCAGCGCCGCTGAGCCCTGCCCAGGCGATCGAGCGGCAGGCCGAGGTTCGCGGCTTCCTCGGCAAGGTCGTCATCTCGTACGTCGCGGCAGATGTTCTCGCGGCGCTCGGGATGCTGTGGTTCGTCGCCGGGCTTGAGGGCGACCCCGGATACGGCTGGCTGTACCGGGGGACCTGGGTGCTGGTCACCCTCAACTTGGGCCTGCTCATCGCCGCGATCCGTGGTCTGCGTCGGTTCGCCGCGATGGCGGTCTTCTTCGTCGGCACGACGGCGATCGTCGTCTACTCCGTGACGATCTTCGCCGACGCGAACGCGCACCTGCTCATCATCGGGCTGCTGTTCGCTGCCTTCGTCTTCCTTGAGCACGACCAGGACCGGGCGCGCTGGACCATGGGGATCTTCGGCCTCGCGGCGTTCCTCTACGTCGAGTTCCTCGTCGCGCCTGGCAGCGGGCTCGTGCCGCTCGACAGCGAGCTGAACCGGGACGTGGAGGCCGTGATCCGGGTCGCGATGGCCGCGCACATCGGGATCGATGTCGCCCTGATGCAGTACCGCTTCGTGTCCAGCAGGGGCATCCTCGAGGGCGTCGCGCGCTACGCCGAGCTGCGTGCCTCGACGGACGAGCTCACGGGCCTGTACAACAGGAGGCCGATGATCGAGCGGCTCGAGGAGCTCGCGGGCGCCCGCGCGGGAGGCTACGCCGTGGCGGTGGTCGACGTCGACGAGTTCAAGACCGTCAACGACGCCTACGGTCATGAGGTCGGCGACCGCATGATCCAGGCGGTCGCGGAGACGATGCGGAAGCATTTCCGGGAGGGTGACCTCGTCAGCCGCTGGGGCGGGGACGAGTTCCTCGTGGCGCTTGCTGGAGTGAGTCGGGAGGACCTGCTGTCGCTGCTCGAGCGTCTTCGCGAGGCCGTGCGATCGGCTCCGCTCGAGTGCGAGGGGAGGTCCTTGACGGTGACGGTCTCCGTGGGCGCGGCGATGGGGGTCGCGGGCGGCGACCCCGACGACGTGATCGCTGCCGCGGATCGCGCCCTGTATCGGGCGAAGGAGGCGGGCCGGGACAGGGTCGTCGTCCTCGACGAGCCTGAGCGCGAGGACGCTCGCGCCTGAGCGCTCTCGCGCACCGAGCCGCCAAATATCACTATTGGTAATGGACATCGGGGGCAACCCGGGCGTGACGCTCGTCACGCCCTTGTTCGCGGCGGCATCCCTGGCAATACCGTGGAGGGATGCATCGTTGTGCCCTCGCCGAGCTGCGGTCCTGGGGAGTCCTGGACCGCCGCCACGGTCGCCGTGACGCGCCCGTGGCGCTGTCGCCCGCCCAGGCGCGGGCCGCGGCGCGGCTGGAGCGCGAGCGGACCGTGCTGTTCGCCCGGGGCTACATCGTCTACTCGATCCTCATGGTGACGGGGGTCCTCGCCATGTCGATGCGCAACGACCTGCCCGAGTTCACCGTGGCCGCGCTGATCGCCGCGGGCATCCTTGCCGCCGCCTTCGTCCTCAGCTATCTCGCGCCCCTGGTCCTCGCCGGCAGCGTCGTCCTGCTGGTGAACGTGTCGCTGCCCGTCGTGCTCACCCTGGCGTTCTCCAAGGAGGCGTCCTTCGATCTTCCGCTGCTCGGCGTCGGCCTCGCGCTGTTCGTGCTCCTCTTCGACGAGCCGCTCTACGTGAAGATCGGCTACATGCTCCTGATCTCCGGCACCTTCGTCGCGCTGCAGATCATCCCGGTGGGGGACCCCGAATCACTCGGCGTCGACGCCGGCAGGCTCGAGTTCGCGTCCTTCGTCAACAACCTGCTCACCGTGTCCATGGGCATGATCGCCGTGATGGTGCTCCAGCTCCGCTTCGCGGCGACGCGGCGCATCCTCGAAGGCGTGGCAAGGTTCGGCGAGCTCCAGGCCGCGACGGACCCGCTCACCGGGCTCGTGAACCGCCGTCCGGTGCACGACCAGCTGGAGCGACTGGCCGACGAGGGGCGCGCGACGTACGCGATCGCGGTCCTGGACCTCGACAACTTCAAGGACATCAACGACTCCTTCGGCCATGAGCGCGGCGACCACGCGATCAGGCTCGTGGCGGACGTCCTCGCCGACTCGTTCCGCGAGGAGGACATCGTGTCCCGCTGGGGCGGCGACGAGTTCGTCGTCGTGATCCCGCGCGTCCTCACAGGCGAGGTCGCGACCGTGCTTGAGCGCGTGAGGCGCCAGGTCGCCGCGACAGCCGTCGACTGCCAGGGGGAGGCGACGACCCTGACGGTCTCGATCGGCGCGGCGCACGGTCGCGCCGACCGCACCCCCGACGACTGCTTCGCCGCGGCCGATCATGCGCTCTACCAAGCCAAGCAGGCAGGACGCGACCGCGTCGTCCTGGTCGACGACTACGCATCCGTCGAGCCGGCCACCAACCCCGCCGACAGCCCCCGCTGAAGCGGCGCCGACGCGGCCTCGGACGTCAGGGGCTGCACCTAGACTGGCCCGGTCATGGATGCGCTCTTCGATCTCACGGACCCCGCCGACTCGACCGCGGCACCCGCCCAGCCCGCCCCCTCGGCGCTCGTCGAGGGGCTCAACCCTCCGCAGGCCGAGGCCGTCCTGCACGAGGGGCACGCCCTGCTCATCATCGCGGGCGCGGGATCCGGCAAGACGCGCGTGCTGACGCACCGCATCGCGCATCTGCTCGAGTCGGGTCGCGCTCGTCCCCACGAGATCCTCGCGATCACGTTCACCAACAAGGCCGCGGGGGAGATGCGTGAGCGCGTCGCCGCCCTGGTCGGGCCCGAGGCACGTCACATGTGGGTGTCGACCTTCCACTCGGCGTGCGTGCGCATCCTCCGGGCTCACCACGAGGCCGCGGGCCTGCGCTCGTCGTTCTCGATCTACGACACCGCGGACTCCGTGAACCTCATGAAGCTCGTCATGAAGGAGCTGAACCTCGACCCCAAGAAGTTCACGCCGAAGGCGATCCTGGGCCGCATCGGCACGTTCAAGGACGAGCTGATCTCGCCCGAGCAGGCGCTCGCGGCCAACGAGGGCAAGAGCCGCTTCAGCATCGACCACGCGGCCGCGACGGCGTACGGTCCGTACCAGCGCCGCCTCGCCGCGGCGCACGCCGTGGACTTCGACGACATCATCGTGCGCACCGTCCACCTCATGCAGGACCACCCCGAGATCTGCGGCGAGTACCGCGCGCGCTTCCGGCACGTGCTCGTCGACGAGTACCAGGACACCAACCACGCGCAGTACGTGCTCGTGCGCGAGCTCGTCGGCGCGTCCGGCGAGCTCACCGTCGTGGGTGACGCCGACCAGTCCATCTACGCGTTCCGTGGCGCGACCATCCGCAACATCCTGGAGTTCGAGAAGGACTACCCACAGGCGCACATCGTCCACCTCGAGCAGAACTACCGCTCGACCCAGACCATCCTGTCCGCCGCGAACGCGGTGATCGCGAACAACGAGGGGCGACGCCCCAAGAACCTCTGGACCGACGCGGGCGCCGGCGCGCGGATCATGGGGTTCTCGGGCGACTCCGAGCAGGACGAGGCCCAGTTCGTCGCCGACGAGATCAAGCGGCTCATGCGCGAGGACGACGTCAACCCGTCGGACGTCGCGATCATGTACCGCGCGAACGCGCAGTCCCGCGCGCTCGAGGAGCGCTTCATGCGCGCCGACATCCCGTACAAGGTGATCGGCGGCACGCGCTTCTACGAGCGTAAGGAGATCAAGGACATGCTCGCCTACCTGGCGGCGGTCGTGAACGAGGACGACGACGTGGCGACGCGGCGCATCGTCAACACCCCCAAGCGCGGCATCGGCGATGCCGCCGTGGACTCGGTCGCGACGATCCAGCGCGCGAACGCGGTGGCGCCGATCTCCTTCGGCGCCGCGCTGCGCAGGGCCGACGAGGCCGGGCTCGCGACCCGCTCGCTGCGCTCGATCCAGGACTTCGTCGCCCTCATGGACGACCTGCGCTCGCTCGCCGTGGACAACGGTCCCGCGGGCGTCCTAGACGCGATCGCCGACCGGTCCGGGATGCTGTCGTCCCTGCGATCCTCGGACGACCCGCAGGACGAGACTCGGATCGAGAACATCATGGAGCTCGTCGCCGTGGGACGTGAGTTCTCGGAGGAGAACCCCGAGGGCACGCTCGCGGACTTCCTCGAGAAGGTCGCCCTGGTCGCGGACGCGGACCAGCTTCCCGACGCCGAGGGCACGGGTGGCGTGGTCACGCTCATGACGCTGCACACCGCGAAGGGCCTCGAGTTCCCCGTCGTGTTCCTCACGGGCATGGAGGACGGCACGTTCCCGCACATGCGGTCCATCGAGTCTGGCGCTCCGAAGGACATGGAGGAGGAGCGGCGCCTCGCGTACGTCGGTCTCACCCGCGCCCGCGAGCGACTCTACCTCACGCGCGCTGAGGTGCGCTCGAGCTGGGGCGCCCCGCAGTACTTCGGCGCCTCGCGCTTCGTCGAGGAGATCCCCGCCGAGCTCATGGAATGGAAGAAGTCCAAGGCGTCGATGGCGGCGCTCAGGGCGCGCTCCGACCGCGGCTCCTCGCGCTCGGGCTCGTGGTCCGGCATGGGCTACGGCGGCAACCAGGACCGCGGCGACGGCAACGCGTACTCGCGTGCCGGCGCAGTGTCGACGCGGCGCGTGCCCCCGAGCCCGCCCGGCTCGGGCGGCGGCGACACGGGCTTCGAGGTCGGCGACCGCGTGCTGCACGACAAGTTCGGCATGGGCAAGGTCGTCGGCACCGAGGGCTCGGGCCGCAACGCTGTCGCGAAGGTGGACTTCGGCTCCGACGTCAAGCGCCTCGTGCTGCGCTTCAACAACCTCGAGAAGCTGTAGCGCGCCTCGGCGACGTGTCCCCGGCGGGACCTTGGACCCGCATTCCGAGTAGGCTCGTCCCGGACCCCGAACCTGCGGAGGAATGATGGAATCCAAGACGTCCAAGGTCTCGATCATCGGTGCCGGTGCGGTGGGCTCAACCCTCGCCTATGCAGGCCTGATGCGAGGTTTCGCGCGCACCGTCGCCCTGTACGACATCAACAAGGCGAAGGTCGAGGCGGAGGCGCTGGACCTCGCTCAGGGCATCCAGTTCATGCCCGAGGCGACGGTGCTCGGCTCGGACGATGTGGAGGTCGTGCGCGACTCGGACGTCGTGGTCATCACGGCCGGTGCGAAGCAGCAGCCGGGCCAGTCCCGCATGGAGCTCGCAGGCGCGACCATCTCCCTCATGGACAAGGTCCTGCCGCCGCTGCTCAAGGTCGCGCCCGACGCCATCTACATCCTCGTGACGAACCCCGTCGACGTCGTCACCTACGCCGCGATCAAGAAGTCCGGCATGGACCCCGCCCAGATGTTCGGCTCCGGGACGGCGCTCGACACCTCGCGCCTGCGCCACCAGATCGCCGCGAAGTGCGACATCGCGGTCGGCAACGTCCACGGGTACATCGCGGGTGAGCACGGAGACTCCGAGGTCGCCCTGTGGTCCTCGGCGACCATCGGCGGGCAGCTGCTCACCGAGTGGCGCGGCCGCGACGGCGAGATCGTCATGACCCCCGAGGTCCGCGAGCAGATCCACCACGACGTCATGCGCTCCGCGTACACGATCATCGAGGGCAAGGGCGCGACGAACTACGCCGTCGGCGCCGCGGGCGCGCGCATCGTCGAGGCGGTCCTCGGCGACCAGCGCCGCATCATGCCCGTGTCGACGCTCATCGACTACCCCGGAGTCGGCGAGGTCTGCATGTCCCTCCCGGCCGTGATCGGCCGTCACGGCATCGAGCACCACGCCTCGGTGCCCATGAACGACGAGGAGCGCGCCGGCCTCGAGGCCTCGGCCCGCTCGATCCGTGAGACGGCGGAGAAGTTCGGCGTCGCCTGACGTGACCGACGGCGGGGCCCCGGGGATCGATCCCCGGGGC
>NZ_BBQZ01000001.1:427928-785550 GCF_000974805.1 Demequina salsinemoris
GGCCCCGGGGATCGATCCCCGGGGCCCCGCCGTCGTCCAGGCGGCCAGCGCGTGACGCGCGGGCCGTCCGTCACCTGGCGGCGGTCACCAGCGCGGGCTCCTGCTCCGCGGGTCGGGGCTGCGGCTCGACCTCGATCCGCATCTGCGGAAGCCACTGCAGGGCGCGCGGCAGATACCAGTTCCACCGCCCGAGCAGGGTCATGAGGGACGGCACCAGGATCGTGCGCACGATCGTCGCGTCGAGGATCACCGCCGCCGCGAGCCCGAAGCCCATCTGAGCGAACTCCGCGAGGTCGCCCAGCGCGAAGCCAGCGAACACCGCGACCATGATGAGCGCGGCTCCCGTGATGAGCGACCCCGTCCTGCTGAGCCCGTGGACCACGGCTGCCCTGGTGGTGTCCCCGGCGTCGTGCCGCTCCTTGATGCGGGTGAGCAGGAACACGTGATAGTCCATCGAGAGCCCGAACAGGACGGCGAAGAGGAACAACGGGATCCAGGGAGCGATGGCGTCGGTCTGCGGCATGCCGAGCAGATCGGCCCCGACGCCCCACTGGAAGACCATCACCATCAGCCCGTACGCCGCGGCGGCGCTGAGGAGGTTCAGCATGATCGCGGTGGCCGGGATGACGATCGAGCGGAACGCCACGAGCAGCAGGACGAACGACGCCCCGAGCACCGCGAGGAGCACCCACGGCGTCGAGCTCGTCACGATGTCGGTGAAGTCGACCGACTCGGCCTGGTCCCCGCCGACGTAGGCCTCGAGCGCGGTGTCGTCGATGTGCGCGCGCAGGTCTCCGAGCGCCTGCTCCGCGCGCTCGTCGGCGCCGCCGTACACGTCCTTGGCGTCGATGAAGGCGGTGTCGCCGCGCCAGTCGATCGTCGCGTCCGTGTATGCGGGCGAGGCGTCGATCCACGCGGCGAGCTCCTCGACGGCGACCGCGTCGTCCGCTGCGCCCTCGATCGCGACCAGCGTGGTCTCCGACCCGTAGCCGAAGTCGTCGACGAGCACCTCCTGGGCGACCCGGAACTCGTTGTCCTCGGGCAGCGCCTCGAGGCCGGGGAACGCGAGCCGCATCGAGGCGGCGGGCACCGCGATGGCGATGAGGATCGCGAGGCCCGCGACGAGGCTCACGACGGGGCGCCCCGTCACGGTGCGGGCCACGCCTCGCCAGACCCGCGGCTCGCGGCCCGCGCGGGTGAGGGGCACGCGTCCCTTGTTGATCCGGTGCCCGAGCAGGCGCAGGACGGCCGGCAGCAGCGTGAGCGCGGTGACGACCGCCATGATCGCGGACAGCATCGCTCCCGCACCGAGGCTGCGCATGATCGTGCTGGGGACGATGAGCATCCCGGCGAGCGAGACCAGCACGGTCAGCCCGGAGAACAGGACGGCCCGGTTCGCGGTGGCGCCGGTCACGCCCACCGCGTCGAGCGGTGTGCGTCCGTGGGCGAGCTCCTCTCGGAAGCGTTGGACCGCGACGAGCGTGTAGTCCACGCCGAGCGCGAGCCCCATCATCGTGATCATGTTCACGATGAAGAAGGACAGGTCGAACGCGGAGCCGACGATCGCCGTCGCGCCGACCGCGGTCGTGATCGCGACGAGGCTGACGAGCAGCGGGATCCCCGCCGCGACGAGCGCGCCGAAGACGCCGATGAGGATGAGGATCGCGACCCCGATCCCGACCACCTCGCCGCGCACGAGCGTGTCCTCGGCAAGCCCGTCGAACATCGCCTCGCCGGTGAGCGGTCCGAAGCTCAGGAACTCGACGCCCTGTTCCTCGAGCGCGTCGGTCGCGGCGAGCAGGTCCTCGCCCGTGCGTTCCGGGTGATCGGCGGCCACCGTCACGCTCACCAGGAGGCTGGTGCCCGAGGCCGACGGCGCCGGCGAGATCTCTGCGGCGTCGACCCCGTCGACGCCGAGGGCCGCGGCGACGGCATCCTCGCCAGCACGCGCGAGCGCGTCGGCCGACGTGCCCTCGGAAGCGCTAACCACGATGGTCTCGGCCACGGGGCCGTCGTCGATGCCGCGTTCGCGCTGATCGATCTCGGCCGCGGTGTCGGAGTCGGTGGCGACGAGGTTGCTGTCGTCCTGGACGAGCGCGCTGCCGAGGCCTCCCGACAGCGCGATCGCGCCGCCCACGAGCAGCACCCACAAGGTGATGGTCAGCCATGGCCGGGCGGCCGAGGCGCGGGCGATGCGCCCGGTGAGTCCGATGTGCATGATGAAGCCCCCTCCAATGGGTGCGGCGCGCTGGTGCGGACCGCTGACTCCACGGTCGCGCCGGGCGGCCGCGCCCCACAGCCCGCGCGAGAGCGAACCGGGGCCCCCGTGCGAGGGGTTCGCGATCGCTCCGACTCGGGGAGGTCCCTGACGGATCCCCCGTACGGGGGAGGGCGGAACCACCGCGGGAGCCTGGCGATCCACGGGACGTACCGGGCACGATGGACGTATGGACGTCCTGCGCCGCTACTTCGCCGCCGCCTGGGAGGCGCGCACCTGGAACGCGGTGCTCTACCTCCTGCTCGGCCTGCCCGTGTCGATCCTGCTGTTCGTCTATGTCGTGACCGGTTATGCCGTCGGCGTCGGGCTCGCGGTCGTGTGGGTCGGGGTGCTCGTGCTCGTGGGGGTGCAGGCGTCGCTGCGCCCGCTCGGCGCGGTCGAACGCGGCATGGCCAACGGCCTGTTGGGGACGCAGGTGCGTGCGCCGTCGCCGCTGCGCGTGCCCGCCGATGCGGGGCGCGTCCGGATGGCCCTCGCGCCGTTCCACGATCAGTCGTCGTGGCGCGTCGTCGCGTGGATCGTGGCGCGGATCGTGCTCGGCCCGGTGGGCTTCGCGTTCGCGGTGGTCCAGCTCGTCGTGCCCGTCACGCTCGTCGCGTCCCTCGTCCTGGCCGTCGTCCAGCTGCTGGGGATGGCGGACGCGATCGGCATGCAGACGGACGATGCGCAGGCGGCGTCGGTGGTCGACACGGTCGCCTTCTGGGTCGCGGTCGGCTCCCCGGTGATCCTGCTCGTGCTGCCCATGCCTGGGTGGATCGTGCGCGGCACTGCGGAGCTGCATCGGCTGCTCGCGCGCTGGGCGCTCGGCCCGTGCGATCGGGAGCTCGCCGAGGCGGCGACCGAGCGCGCCGAGCTCGCCGAGGCGCAGCTGAGGATCGACCAGGAGCTGCACGACAGCATCGGGCACATGATCACCATGAACATCGTCCAGGCGGGCGCCGGCGCGCACGTGTTCGACTCGGACCCGGAGTTCGCGCGCCAGGCGCTGCGCAACATCGAGGAGCGCGGGCGCGCCGCGATGGGCGAGCTGGACCGCATCATCGCGCACCTGCGCGGGGACGAGGCCGCCGAGCGCGCGCCGCTTCCCACCTTGCGCGACATCACGGGCCTGGTCGAGACCTCGCGCCGAGGAGGCGCGGAGGTCACGGTCGACGTGGACGCGGACGACGTCCCGCCCGCGGTCGGGCGCACGGTGTTCGGCATCGTGCGGGAGGCCCTCACGAACGCCGCCAAGCATGCGCCAGGGGCGCCGATCGACGTGCGCGTCGCCACCGAGGACGATGCGGTGGGCGTCGCGGTCGTCAACGGCGCGGCCGTAGGGCCGCCGACGGCGACGCACTCGACCGGACGAGGGGTGAGCGGCATCCGTGACCGCGTGACCCTGCTCGGCGGGCGTACCCGCATCGGCGCCACGGGCGACGGCTTCGAGGTGGTCGCCCTCATCCCGCTCGGCGCGGACCTCGCCGAGGCAGGAGACCTGTCCTCCCCGTGGGCGGGCCTGCGTGAGAAGGTGGCCCCATGAGGATCGCCATCGTGGACGACGACCCGCTCGTGCGGATGGGCCTCAAGGCGATCCTCGGCTCGGAGGGCGGCTGGGACGTGGTCGGCGAGGCGGGCGACGGCGAGGCCGCCGTCGCGCTTGCGACGCGCGAGCGGCCCGACGTCCTCCTCATGGACATCCGGATGCCGGGGATCGACGGGCTCGAGGCGACGCGGCGCATCGTCTCCGCGGGCCTGCCCACCGCGGTCCTCGTGCTCACGACGTTCGAGCTCGACGAGTACGTCTTCGACGCGATGCGCGCGGGCGCAGCCGGCTTCGTGCTCAAGCGGGTCCCGCCCACCGAGCTCATCGAGGCCGTGCGCGTGGTGGCGGCGGGGGAGTCTCTGCTGTTCCCCGCGTCGACGCGGACGGTGATCGAGCGCTTCGCCGCTCGCGAGCCGGGCATCACGCTGCCCGAGCTCACCGAGCGCGAGCAGGAGGTGCTGCGCGCGCTCGCGAGGGGGAGGTCGAACGGCGAGATCGCCGCCGAGCTGTTCCTCGCGGTCGAGACCGTGAAGTCCCACGTCGCGTCGATCCTCACGAAGCTCGGCGTGCGCGACCGGACGCAGGCGGTGATCGCCGCGTACGAGAGCGGCTTCGTCGCGCCCGGGGAACCCACAGACTGACCTGACGGAAGGCCCCGGCCCGCGTCGTCGCGCGGGCCGGGGCCTTCCTGGTGAGCAGGGCGTCAGCTGTCGCGGTCGGCCCTGGCCTTGGCCTTGAGGCGCTTGACGGTCTTGTGCAGGGTGGTGTCGGCGTCGGTGAGCTTGGTGACCGATGCTGCGGGGCTGATGTGCTTGGCGGTGGAGATGGCGGTCTTGAGCCTGGTGCGCTGCGCGTCGGTGAGGTGGTGCTTGGCGAGCGAGCTGCGGTAGAACTTCACGGCGGTGGCGATGGTGCTCTTGAGCTCGCGGTAGGCGGTGCGCTTGGCGACGGCCTTCTTGGTCATCTTCGTGACCATGGTGGTCAGGCTCTTGGCTTCGGCGATGCGCTCGGTGGAGGTGCCGTCGGCGCGGATCTCCCTTGCGTCGGCGATGTGGTTCCTGAGGATCCTGAGCTGTCGGTCGGTGAGGAACTTCGTCAGGGCGCTGTCGCGCAGCTTCACTGCGGAGGCGATGGCGGCGGTGAGCTCGGCCTTCGGGTCCGCCGTGGTGGCGGAGGACGAGTCGTCGCTGCCCGAGTTGGAGCCGGAACCCGAGCCAGCCGCGTCGTCCGCGGGCGCCACGTAGGTCTCGACGGCGCCGATGTCGCAGGCGTTGCCGTCCGCGACCGCCTCGGCGCGCGAGACGCCGCGCTGGTCGAACTCCACCAGGAACGCCTCGTCCGACTCGAGGGCCGACTGGCACAGCTCGACCGGGATCGCGTCGACGAGCGGGCTGCTCGACGCGGGCAGGCGGGTCAGGGTGGTTCCGCCGTTGTCGGTCAGAGTGCCCAGCTGCGCGTCGAGACCCTCGCCGAGGTCTCCGTCGCCGCTCCACTCGAGCGTGCATGTGCCGTCCTCATCGAAGGTCATGGCGCTGGTGCTGCCCATGACGAGGCAGGCGTCGCCGGCGCCGCCGGTGATGACGCTCGCGACGAACGACAGGAGGCCTCCGGTGAAGACGTGGTCGGCCGAGGTGCCGGCCGTGTTGTCGGTGAGGGTCGAGAATCCCATCAGGATGTTCGCGTGCGAGTCGGTCGAGATCGCGCCGCCGGTTCCCGCGGCCGCGTTGCCGTCGAACGTGGAGGAGCCGATGGTGATCTGGTCGCCGGAGGACAGGATCGCTCCACCGTCGGTGGCCTCGTTGTGCGCGAACAGCGAGCGGTTCACCGTGAGGTCGCCGGGGGTGTAGATCGCGCCGCCACTCTCGCCTGCGATGTTGTCGACGAAGGTCGAGTCCTCGATCACGAGCGCGTCGCTGTTGGAGAAGATCGCCGCGCCGCTGCCTGTGGTCGAGTTGCCGGAGAAGACGGAGTTGCTGATCGTGACGGTGAAGTCAGAGGTGGGGTCGCTGTACACGGTGAGCCCTGAACCGCCGGGAAGCAAGAAGTACGAGTCGCTGTCGTAGGCGAACTCGTTGTCGCTGAACGTGCTGTCGGTGATGGTGACTCCACCGTCGCCGACGAGTGTGACGCCGGGACCGTTCACGGTGTCGGCCACAGTCAGGCCTTCGAACGCGATAGTGTCGTTGGACGCGATGAACAGTGCGGCCGAGCCGGTCCCGTCGAAGCCCGTGAGCGTGAGGTCCCTGATGACGAAGGCGGCGTCGAGGTTGGCCTCCTGGTGCGCGACGAGCGCTCCGCCCGCGAGGGTGCCGTCCCATGAGATCGTGTGGCCGTTGCCCTCGATGGTGAGGTCCTGGTTCCCCCAATAGTTCTGCGTGGTGCCAGGGACGGAGAAGTCGGCGAGCACGTTGATCGTGTCGGGCACGCCATTGGTCGACGCGGTCTCGAGCGCAGTAGTCCACGAGGCGGCGTCCGTGACGTCCAAGGTCGCGGCCGAGGCTGGAGCGGCGACCGCCGCGGTGGCGAGAGCGAGCAGGGTCGTCGTGCCGGTGACGGCGGTGACGCGGCCGAGGCCGCGGGTGTGCGCAGTTGAGCGCATGGAGATCCCCCAGATATCAGTGCGGCGCGCGTCCGGTCGCGTGCCGAGCGACACCTTAGCGAGTAGTGGACTCGTCCACAATGCGCACGGTGGCGTGTCTCGGAGGCCATGCCTGGGTATCTCGCGACGTGCGTTGCCCGACCCGGATACGACGACGGGGCTCGGTCCGCGCTGGTGGCGCGGGCCGAGCCCCGTGATCGTGGGCAGGGCGTCAGCTGTCGCGGTCTGCCCTGGCCTTGGCCCTGAGGCGCTTGACGGTCTTGTGCAGGGTGGTGTCGGCGTCGGTGAGCTTGGTGACCGATGCTGCGGGGCTGATGTGCTTGGCGGTGGAGATGGCGGTCTTGAGCCTGGTGCGCTGCGCGTCGGTGAGGTGGTGCTTGGCGAGCGAGCTGCGGTAGAACTTCACGGCGGTGGCGATGGTGCTCTTGAGCTCGCGGTAGGCGGTGCGCTTGGCGACGGCCTTCTTGGTCATCTTCGTGACCATGGTGGTCAGGCTCTTGGCTTCGGCGATGCGCTCGGTGGAGGTGCCGTCGGCGCGGATGTCGCGTGCGTCGGCGATGTGGTTCCTGAGGATCCTGAGCTGCCGGTCGGTGAGGAACTTCGTCAGGGCGCTGTCGCGCAGCTTCACGGCGGAGGCGATGGCGGCGGTGAGCTCGGCCTTCGGGTCCGCCGTGGTCGCGGAGGACGAGTGGGAGCCGCCCGAGCCGGAACCCGAACCGGAGCCCGAGCCGTCGCCCGCCGTGTCCACCGCGAGCTCGACGGCGCCGATGTCATTCGCGTCCCCCTGCGGGCGCGAGACGCCGCGCGCGTCGACCGCGATGCCGAACGTCGTCGGCGCCGCGTCGATGAGCGGGCTTCCCGCCAGGGGCAGCATGGTCGGCACGTCGCCGCCGTGCTTCGCGAGGCTTCCGAGGAGGGCGTCGATCCCGTTGCCGATGTCGCCGTCGCCCGACCAGTCGTCGGTGCACGTGCCGTCCGCGTCGAAGTTCGCTGCGGTGGTGGCGCCGCCGTTCGAGTCGTCGACCTTGCATACGTCGTCTCCGGTGTCCGAGGCGAAGGCGTTGCCGACCAGCTCGACGTCGGGTGCTGCGGCGCGGAGGTCGGTCACGTCGAACGTGCTCGTGTTGTCGGAGAACGTGTTGTGGAGCAGCGCGACGCGGGACTCGGAGGAGGCGACGATGACGCCGAGGCCGGTGCTGTTGCCGACGAACGTCGAGTTCGTGATGACGCGCTCCGACTCGTCGGCCGCGGCGAGCGAGAGCAGCTCGCTCCCGACTCCCGCGGAGTTGGACGCGAACGTGGAGGAGTCGATCTCCACGGGCCCTCCGGCCTGGATCAGGTTCGCGTCGAGGTGGTCGGTGAAGAGCGATCCGGTGATGGAGAGCGGATCGTCGGCGTCGGTCATCATGATCGCGTTGGCCGTGGGCGCGCCGTTGGCGGTGAAGGCGCTGCCCGCCACCGTGAGCGGGACCTCGGAGTAGATCGCCCCGCCCGTCGTGTCAGCGGTGTTGTCCTCGAACGTCGAGCTCTCGATGGTGAGGCTTCCCAGGCCACTGGCGTGGATCGCGCCGCCGCTCCCCGGCTGGGAGTTGGCGGTGTTCGACGTGTTGGAGGTGAACGTCGAGCCGGTCACCGTCGCGACCATGTTCTTCAGCTGAAGGGCCCCGAAGTTCTTCCCGTTCTGGTTCGCGAAGGTCGAGTCCGCGATCGTCACCTCGCCCGAGGCGCTCCGATAGGTCGTCATGATGGCCATCGACGTGGTGCTCGAGCCGGTGTAGTCGAACGTGGAGTCCGTGATCGTGGCGGTGCCGTCGACGTACATGAAGAACGGGCGCGAATCGTCGGCCTGGTGCACCGTGACGTTGTCGACGACGATCGCTCGTCGGGAGTCGAGCGAGAAGGCGTAGCCTCCGTCACTGCCGAAGCCGTCGATGGTGAGGTCGCGCATGGTGAGGTTGGCGTCGACCGAGTCGTACGCGTGGGCCTCGATGAACGCTCCGCGCCGCTGGCTGTCGTCCCACGTGACCGTGTGCCCCTGGCCATCGATCGTGAGGTCCTCGTCGAACTCGCTGTACCACGTGCCTCCCGGGGCGGAGAAGTCGGCCGTGATGACGATCGTGTCGGCGACGCCGTTGTCGATCGCGTCCTGCACCGCTTGGGCCCAGGTCGCGGCGTCGTAGGCCTCCAGAGGCTCGGTGGCTGCGGCAGTGGCCGGCGCCGCGACCGCCACCGCGGTCAGCGTCAGAAGAGTGGTGGTGCCTGCGGCGGCCGTCGCGCGGCGCAGGCGTGTATGAGGCGCGAAGTTGCGCATGTGAGTCCCCCCCGGGTGGTGGTCGAGCGCGCCGTCGGTGGCGCACCGCGTGTCACCCTAGCGAGATGTTGATGTGATCCACAATGCCCCTAGCAGGCGTGTCAGGGAATGCGGAGGAACACGTCCGCGTCATTGCCGCGGTGGGGCCGAGGACATGCTCCGCCGGTCTTGCGAACCTTCGCACCCTCCGGACTAGGCTGGGCCCGTCGAACCCCACCGCCGTGATTCGGCGTCCCCGACAGTAAAGGACCGACGATGGACCTGTACGAGTACCAGGCCCGTGATGTCTTCGAGAAGCACGGGGTCCCCGTGCTGCCGGGCATCGTGGCCACCACCCCCGCCGAGGCTCGCGCCGCGGCAGAAGAGCTCGGCGGCACCGTCGTCGTCAAGGCTCAGGTGAAGACGGGTGGCCGAGGCAAGGCGGGCGGCGTGAAGGTCGTCCACTCGCCCGAGGAGGCCGAGGCGGCCGCCGAGGCGATCCTCGGGATGGACATCAAGGGGCACACCGTCCACCGCGTGATGATCGCCGCGGGCGCGCGGATCGCTCAGGAGTTCTACTTCAGCGTCCTTCTGGACCGCGCCGAGCGCCGGTACCTCGCGATGTGCTCGTACGAGGGGGGCATGGAGATCGAGGAGCTCGCGGTCGAGCGACCCGAGGCGCTCGCGAGGGTCGCGGTCGATCCGATCGAGGGCATCGACAAGGCCAAGGCGCTCGAGATCGTCGCCGAGGCGCGCTTCCCCGAGCACCTTCACCACAAGGTCGCCGACGTCATCGTCCGCCTGTGGCACGTCTACCGGAACGAGGACGCGACCCTCGTCGAGGTCAACCCGCTCGTGCTCACGGACGACCACGAGGTGATCGCGCTCGACGGCAAGGTCACGCTCGACGAGAACGCGGACTTCCGCCACGAGGACCACGCCGCGCTCGTCGACAAGTCCGCGGAGAACCCGCTCGAGGCCAAGGCCAAGCACATGAACCTCAACTACGTGAAGCTCGACGGCTCCGTGGGGATCATCGGCAACGGTGCAGGGCTCGTGATGTCGACGCTCGACGTCGTCGCGTACGCGGGCGAGCGGTTCGGAGGCGTGAAGCCCGCGAACTTCCTCGACATCGGAGGCGGCGCCTCGGCCGAGGTGATGGCCAACGGGCTCGACGTGATCCTCCACGACGAGCAGGTCAGGAGCGTGTTCGTGAACGTCTTCGGCGGCATCACCTCATGCGTGGCGGTGGCCGACGGCATCGTCGGCGCGCTCGAGACGCTCGGCGACGAGGCGACCAAGCCGCTCGTCGTCCGGCTGGACGGCAACGCGGTCGAGGAGGGGCGCGCGATCCTCGCGCACGCCAACCACCCGCTCGTGACCATCGTCGAGACCATGGACGACGCCGCGGCCAAGGCCGCCGAGCTCGCCGCCTAAGGAGCGTACGCACATGGCAATCTTCCTCACCAAGCAGTCCAAGGTCATCGTCCAGGGCATGACCGGCTCCGAGGGCATGAAGCACACGCAGCGCATGCTCGCCTCCGGCACGAACATCGTCGGCGGCGTCAACCCGCGCAAGGCGGGCACCGAGGTCGAGTTCCCCGGCGACGTCACCGTCCCCGTGTTCGGCACGGTCGCCGAGGCGATGGCGGCCACGGGCGCCGACGTGTCGGTCCTGTTCGTGCCGCCGGCCTTCACCAAGTCGGCCGTCATGGAGGCCGTCGACGCGGGCATGCCGCTCGCCGTGATCATCACGGAGGGCGTGCCCGTCGCGGACACCGCCGAGTTCTTCACGTACGCGCAGGCCAAGGGCACGCGCCTCATCGGACCGAACTGCCCCGGCCTGATCACGCCCGGAGAGTCGAACGTCGGCATCACCCCGGCGTCGATCACGGGGCCTGGCCGCATCGGCCTCGTGTCCAAGTCGGGCACGCTGACCTACCAGATGCTCTTCGAGCTGCGCGAGATCGGCTTCTCCACCGCGGTCGGCATCGGCGGCGACCCGATCGTCGGCACCACCCACATCGACTGCCTCGAGGCCTTCCAGAACGACCCGGACACGGACGCGATCGTGATGATCGGCGAGATCGGCGGCGACGCCGAGGAGCGTGCGGCCGCCTACATCAAGGACCACGTGACCAAGCCCGTCGTGGGCTACGTCGCGGGCTTCGAGGCTCCCGAGGGCAAGACGATGGGCCACGCCGGCGCGATCGTGTCCGGCTCGGCCGGCACCGCCCAGGCGAAGAAGGAGGCGCTCGAGGCCGCGGGAGTGAAGGTCGGCAAGACGCCGTCGGAGACCGCGAGCCTCATGCGGGAGATCCTCAGCTAGCCCTTCGGCGACCGCGGGCGCGTGGCGTTCCGGGCAACCGGGACCCGCGCGGGCGACCATGGATGCCATGACCGCCTCCTCCCCGGGCTCCCGCGCGCCCCGCAGCCTCGCCGGCGACCTGCCCGGCTGGGCGAGCGGACTCGTGACGGGCGCCCTCGCCGCCGCGGTCTCCCTGCTCGTCGTGATCGCGCCCACGCTCGCCTCGCTCGCGACCGCGCCCGTGGACGGCACCGACACCGACTGGGGAGCGGGCATCGCGGTCGCGATGCGGATCTGGCTGCTCGGCATGGGCGTGCCCGCGGCGACCTCGCTCGGCACCTACTCCCTGGTGCCGCTGGGGCTGACGCTGCTGATCCTGGGGATCCTGGTCGCGACCGCGCAGCGCTTCCTGCTGCGCTCGTGGGACGCCGTGGGGCTCGCGGTCGCCGCGTTCGCGACGCTCGCGGGCTTCGTGGCCTCTTTTGCGTGGAGGGACGCGGACGATGCGTCCGACCTGGTCGTCAGGGCTGTCGTGGGTGCGCTGCTGCTCGGCGTGCCGGGAGTGTTCGCGGGAAGGGTGCGCGCGTACGGGCTGAGGATCGACGTCGTGGATCTGATCCCGCCGACGGTCCGCGCGGGCATCCGTGCGTCGCTGTCGTCGCTGTCGCTCGTCGTGGTGCTGGCTGCCGCGGCCGGCGCGGTCTCCGCGTTCAAGGGCGCGGGGACGATGGCCGCGACCGTCACCTCGCTCGACGCGGGTGCCGTCGGATCCGGCGTCCTCGCCCTCGCGCAGCTCGCCTACGTGCCGACGCTCGTGGTGTGGATGATGGCCTGGGTCGCGGGCGTGGGCTTCAGCGTCGGCGCAGGAACCGTGTACTCGCCGGGCACGGTCGAGAGCGGTGCTCTGCCGGAGCTGCCGCTGCTGGGCGCGCTGCCTCAGGGCTCCGGCGGGCTGCTCGTGTGGACGCCGTTGGCGCTGGTCGCGGTGGGCATCGCGGTGCGCCTCGTGCTGCGCCGCCGGATCGTCACATGGCGGGAGGAGCTCGTCGTGATGGGCGTCTCAGGCGTCGTCACGCTGCTCGTCGCCGCGGCGACGATGCGCCTCGCCACCGGCGCGGCCGGGCCCGGAAGGCTCGCGGAGGTGGGTCCGTCGGTGTGGGCGGCCGCGGCCGCGATCGCAGGGCTCACGCTCGCGGGTCACGCCCTGGTCGGGGGAGTGTTCGCGGGGCTGGCGGCGTGGAAGGGCAGGGGAGCCGGTGCGGATGAGACCGCCGACGAGCCTCAGCCCGCGGTCGGCAGCTCGACGCCGTAGCGGCTCAGCAGGTCCTCGTACGCCTGGTCGAACTCCGTCTGGCACTGCTGGCTCGCCGACGTCGTGATCGCGCGCGACTGGCACGCGTCGAGATCGCTGAGCGGCTCGAAGAGGATGAGCATCCCGATGGCGGACATCCCGCCGAACGCGCCGATGATCACGCCGATCACCGCGTTGGCGCGCGCCCACGTCCCGAGGTCGCCCGATCCCCGCGCGGCGAGGACCACGATGCCCACGAGCGCCGTCACCGGGCCGATCACGAGCGCGCCGAGCGTCCACGGGAACCCGAGCAGCAGGAGCATCGCGAGCCCGAGCACCAGGAAGCCGAGCGCGCGCGACCAGCGTGCGGCGGGGGTGAGCGGCGGCTGGGTGCTGGGATCGGGGTCGGGCACGGTGCTCCTCGGCTTCGGTAGGGACACCAGCATGCCGATAGGCTCGGGGGTGTGACAAACCGGGTGCCCGTTCAGAGGATCGTCGTGCTCGTCTCAGGGGCAGGCACCGTGATGCAGGCGCTGCTCGCGGCGACTCTCGACGAGGCCTACGGCGCGCGCATCGTGGCCGTCGTGTCGGACCGCGCGGACGCCGGCGGGCTCGCGTTCGCGCGGGAGACGGGCATCGCGACCGCGACGGTCAGCCCCCGGGACTTCCCCGACCGCGCCACGTGGGACGAGGCGCTCGCCCGCACGATCGGCTCGTTCGAGCCCGACCTCGTGATGTGTGCGGGCTTCATGCGCCTGCTGGGCGCCCCGGTGCTTGACCGCTGGCCGGGCCGCATCGTCAACACGCATCCCGCGCTGCTGCCGTCCTACCCGGGAGCGCACGCGGTGCGCGATGCGCTCGCGGGCGGCGCGAAGGTGACGGGGTGCACCGTGATGCTCGTCGACGCGGGCGTGGACACCGGGCCGATCCTGGCGCAGGCGGCGGTCGACGTGCGGGACAATGACACCGAGGAGTCGCTGCACGAGCGGATCAAGATGATCGAGCGAGGCCTGGTCGTGGACACGATCGGCCGGATGGTGCGCGACGGATGGACTCTCGAAGGCCGGGTCGCGAGGCTCGGACCCAGCTCGGACGACCAGCCCAAGGAGGCATGATGACGGACCGCCAGGACGTGCGCAGGGCACTGATCTCGGTGTACGACAAGACCGGCCTGGAGGACCTCGCCAAGGGCCTCGTCGCGGCGGGCGTGGAGATCGTCTCCACCGGCTCCACGGCGAAGCGGATCGCCGATGCGGGCGTCGCCGTCACGCCGGTGGACCAGGTCACCGGCTTCCCCGAGTGCCTCGACGGCCGCGTCAAGACGCTGCACCCTCGCATCCACGCGGGCATCCTCGCCGATCGCAGGCTCGAGGACCACCGCGCGCAGCTCGAGGACCTCGACATCGCGCCGTTCGACCTCGTGGTCGTCAACCTCTACCCGTTCGCCGCGACCGTGGCCGCCGGCGCCTCGCAGGACGACACGATCGAGCAGATCGACATCGGCGGCCCGTCGATGGTGCGCGCCGCCGCGAAGAACCACCCGTCGGTCGCCGTCGTGGTCGACCCGAGCGACTACGCGTCCGTCGCCGAGGCTGTGACCGGGGGCGGGTTCACGCTCGCCCAGCGCCAGGCGCTCGCGGCCAAGGCCTTCCGCCACACGGCCGAGTACGACATCCACGTCGCGTCGTGGATGGGCTCGGTCGTCGCGCCCGACACGGACGACGCGGGCAACCCGGGCTGGATCGCGGCCTCGTTCGAGCGCATCGGCTCGCTCCGCTACGGCGAGAACCCCCACCAGAGCGCCGCCGTCTACCGCGACCCGCTGGTCTCGGGTGGGCTCGCCCAGGCCGAGCAGCTGCACGGCAAGGAGATGAGCTTCAACAACTACGTGGATGCCGACGCCGCCGTGCGTGCCGCGTACGACCAGCCCGGGACCGCCGTCGCGGTCATCAAGCACGCGAACCCGTGCGGCATCGCGACGGGCAAGGACATCGCCGAGGCGCACCGTCGTGCGCACGCGACCGACCCGATCTCGGCGTTCGGCGGCGTGATCGCCGCGAACGACACGGTGACGGTCGAGGCGGCGAACCAGATCAAGGACATATTCACCGAGGTGGTCGTCGCCCCCGGCTTCGAGCCCGAGGCGCTCGAGATCCTCTCCCAGAAGAAGAACATCCGCCTGCTCAAGCTCGACAATGCGCCGCTGCCGCGCGAGTGGCGCCGCATCACCGGCGGCCTCCTGGTCCAGGCGACCGACCGCATCGACGCTCCCGGCGACGACGTCGCGGCGTGGGAGCAGGTCGCGGGCGGGCCCGTCTCGGATGAGCTGCTCGCGGACCTCGCGTTCGCGTGGCGGTCGTGCCGCGCGGTGAAGTCCAACGCGATCCTGCTGGCCAAGGACGGCGCGGCCGTCGGTATCGGCATGGGCCAGGTCAACCGCGTCGACTCGTGCCGCCTGGCCGTCGAGCGCGCCGGAGAGGACCGCGCGCGCGGCTCCGTCGCCGCCTCGGACGCGTTCTTCCCGTTCGCGGACGGCCTTCAGGTCCTGATCGACGCGGGAGTCACCGCGGTCGTCTCGCCTGGCGGCTCGGTGCGCGACGCCGAGGTCATCGCGGCCGCGAAGGACGCGGGCATCGCGCTGTTCCACACGGGCACCCGCCACTTCTTCCACTGACCGTCGCCTCCCATGAGCGCAGGCGAGACTCGAGGTTCCGCATGAGCTACCAGCAGCCCGACACCCCCAAGGTGATCGCGGTGGCCACGCTCGTCGGCATGGTCGGCGCGGTATGCCTGTCGCTCGTGCTCGGCGCGCGGGTCGCGGTGCTGCTGATGGCCGCCGCCTGCTTCGCAGGGGCCGCCGCCCGGATCGCGCTTCCCGTGGGGCGCGCGTTCGCGGTGCGCCGGCGCGCGATCGACGTCACGATCCTGGTCGTGTTCGGCGTCGGGCTCGCCTTCCTGGGGTTCACGGCGCCGCTGTGATCGCTGCCGCGTCGTCGTGATCCACGGCCCGCCGGGACGAACGGAAGGGGCCGGTCGCCTGGCGGCGACCGGCCCCTTCGTCGTTCCCGCTCAGCCCTCGACGGTCTCGACCGTCTCGTCCTCGATCGAGGCGTAGGCGAGGAGGTCCTCCTTGGGGCCGAACGCCCGGAAGAGGACGCCCGAGATCGCCGCGCCGATCAGCGGGGCGACCCAGAACAGCCACACCTGCTGGATCGCCCACAGGTCGGACCAGATCGCGGTGCCGGTAGCGCGCGCGGGGTTGAGCGCGCCGTTCGTGAACGGGATCGCGACCATCACGAGGAAGCCGACCGTGAGGCCGATCGCGAACGGGGCGAGGTGCGCGCCGGCGGCGTTCCTCGCCGAGGTCACGGACAGCACCACGGCCACGAGCAGGGCCGCGATGACGATCTCGATGATGCCGGCGGCCAGCACGCCGAACTCCGTGGGGGAGTGCTCGCCGTAGCCGTTGGAGGCCGAGCTGATGACCTCGCGCGTCGTGCCGAGCGAGTCGTACAGCGAGTTGGTCGCGATGAGCAGCGAGAACAGGCCCGCCGCGAGCGTCGCGCCGATCACCTGGGCGACGACGTACGGTGCGACGTCGCGTCCGCGCATGCGTCCCGACAGCCACACGCCCACCGTCACGGCGGGGTTGAGGTGCGCGCCCGAGATCCCGCCGAAGATGAACGCGGCGATCATGACGCCGAGCGCGAAGCCGAACGGCACCGCGATGGTGTCCCACCCGAGCACGCCCGAGAACAGCGCTGCGCCGACGCCCATGAAGACCAGGATGAAGGTGCCGACCGCCTCGGCGGCCATGCGTGCGACGATCGAGGGGCCGGACGCCGCCTCGACGGGGGCGTCGTCCTCGACCGGCGCATCGTCCATGGCAGGGGTGCTCGCCGCGTCGGGCGCCGGCACGGCGTCGCCGTCCGCGTCATCGAAGACCGGGGTGGTCTGGGGCTTGTCCATCTCAGGCTCGGTCATCTCGAGTCCCTTCACGTCCGTGGGCGCGCGTCTGCGTGTCACGTTCGATCTTGGCAGGTGAAGCGGCCCGTTGCAGGCTGGACGCTCCGGGGGCTGCCCGTCGATCCGGTGGGCTAGCCTTGGGGCATCGTTCCCGAGAAGCACGTGAGGTAGAGCGCATGGCGAAGATCAAGGTCGAGGGCAAGGTCGTCGAGCTCGACGGCGACGAGATGACGAGGATCATCTGGCAGTTCATCAAGGACCGCCTGATCCACCCGTATCTCGACGTGGACCTTGAGTACTACGACCTGGGCATCGAGTCGCGCGACGCGACCGACGACCAGATCACGATCGACGCCGCGAACGCCATCAAGGAGCACGGCGTCGGCGTCAAGTGCGCGACGATCACGCCCGACGAGGCGCGCGTCGAGGAGTTCGGGCTCAAGCGCATGTATGTGAGCCCCAACGGCACGATCCGCAACATCCTGGGCGGCGTCGTGTTCCGCGAGCCGATCATCATCTCCAACGTGCCTCGCCTGGTTCCGGGCTGGACCAAGCCGATCGTCATCGGCCGTCACGCTCACGGCGACCAGTACAAGGCCACGAACTTCAAGGTGCCCGGCGCGGGCAGGCTGACGGTCACGTTCACGCCCGAGGACGGCTCGGAGCCGATCGAGCACGTCGTCGCCAACTACGGCGAGGACGGCGGCGTCGCGATGGGCATGTACAACTTCAACAAGTCCATCGAGGACTTCGCCCGCGCGTCCTTCGCGTACGGCCTGCAGCGCGGCTACCCCGTGTACCTCTCCACGAAGAACACGATCCTCAAGGCCTACGACGGCCAGTTCAAGGACATCTTCGCCGACGTGTTCGAGAAGGAGTACAAGGCGCAGTTCGACGCCGCGGGCATCACGTACGAGCACCGCCTGATCGACGACATGGTCGCGGCCGCGATGAAGTGGGAGGGCGGCTACGTCTGGGCCTGCAAGAACTATGACGGCGACGTCCAGTCCGACACCGTCGCGCAGGGCTTCGGGTCGCTCGGCCTCATGACGTCCGTGCTCATGACCCCCGACGGCAAGACCGTCGAGGCGGAGGCCGCGCACGGCACCGTCACCCGGCACTTCCGCCAGCACCAGGCTGGCAAGCCCACGTCGACCAACCCGATCGCGTCGATCTTCGCGTGGACGGGCGGTCTCAAGCACCGCGGCAAGCTCGACGGCACGCCCGAGGTCACGGGCTTCGCCGAGACGCTCGAGGACGTCATCATCAAGTCCGTCGAGGGCGGCAGCATGACGAAGGACCTCGCGCTGCTGGTCGGTCCCGACCAGGAGTGGCAGACCACCGAGGAGTTCCTCGCGACCCTCGACGAGAATCTGGCCGCGCGCCTGGCGTAGGCTCTGCACCACAGTCATCACTCCATTCCCCGAGGAGTCACACCGCCGTGAATGCTGTCCCCGTCAACGTCACCGTCACCGGCGCCGCCGGTCAGATCGGCTACGCCCTGCTGTTCCGCATCGCCTCCGGGCAGATGCTCGGCCCGGACGTCCGCGTCCGGCTGCGGATGCTCGAGATCCCGCAGGGGGTGAAGGCAGCCGAGGGCACCGCGATGGAGCTCGAGGACTGCGCCTTCCCGCTGCTCGCGGGGATCGACATCTTCGACGATGCGAAGGCGGCCTTCGACGGCGTCAACGTCGGACTGCTCGTGGGCGCCCGCCCGCGCGGCGCCGGCATGGAGCGCGGAGACCTGCTCGCGGCGAACGGCGGCATCTTCGGACCGCAGGGCGAGGCGATCAACGCCGGAGCGGCGGACGACGTGCGCATCCTCGTGGTGGGCAACCCCGCGAACACGAATGCGCTGATCGCGTCCGCGCACGCGCCCGACGTGCCGGCGGACCGCTTCAACGCCATGATGCGGCTCGACCACAACCGGGCGCTCGCGCAGGTGTCGATGCGCGCCGCGACCCCGGTGCGCGAGATCGAGCGCGTGACGATCTGGGGCAACCACTCCGCGAAGCAGCACCCCGACCTCACGCATGCGCTGATCAGCGGGCGCCCCGCGCTCGACGTGATCGGCGACGAGGCCTGGGTGAAGGATGACTTCGTGCCCACCGTCGCCAAGCGTGGAGCGGCGATCATCGAAGCGCGCGGCGCATCGTCCGCCGCATCCGCGGCGAACGCCGCGATCTCGCATGTCCACGACTGGGTCCACGGCACGCCGGAGGGCGACTGGACCTCGGTCGCGATGCCCTCGGACGGCTCGTACGGCGTGCCGGCGGGGCTCGTGTCCTCGTTCCCGGCGGTCTCGCGCGACGGCTCGTGGGAGATCGTCCATGGTCTCGAGCTCGACGACTACACGCGGACGGGCATCGACACGTCGGTGGCCGAGCTCGTGGAGGAGCGCGACACGGTTCGCGCGCTGGGCCTCCTGCCGACCGCGAAGGTGTGACCGCCTTGCGGGCGTGACGCCTCGACAGCTGTGACGGGGGAGCCCTGGGCCGAGGTCTGGGGCTCCTTCGCATGCGGCGCGAGCTCGTGGCTGCCTGACCCGCTGCCCTCGTCGGGCCGGAGCGCCCTGGTGGGAGCTGAGGGTCGGATGCGGCGCGGATTCTGCATTCAGCTCCCACCAGGGCGCAGCGGAAGTGCGAGGGCCGAGCGCGGGGACGATGCGGTGGTCGGGTCGGGTCGGGTCGGGTCGGCGAGTGTCACGGAACGGTAACGGTTCACCGATTCGTCATTCTCAGGTCTTGCGGAACTTTCGTTAGTAACCTTTACTAACAAACATGACCACGGCGGACATCACCCCCACGGGGACCCAGGCGGACAGCCCGACGGCCCCTGCCCCGACCTCCGCCGCGCACGCGCCCACCGCGACCGCTCACGGAGCATCCTCCGCCGCGGCGACGCGGACCGAGCGTCGCACCGCGCTCGCCTCGACGGTCCGTCCCGGCGCCAGGGTCCGCCCCGAGCACGCACGCCGCCACAACAGGGCGCTCGTCCTCCAGGCGCTGTACCGCGCCGAGGGTCTCAGCCGTGCGGACCTCGCCCGCGAGGTGGGCCTCACCCGCGTCACCATCTCGGACCTCGTCGCCGACCTCATCGCGGAGGACCTTGTCGTGGAGCTCGGCGTGCGCGCCGACTCGCGCCCCGGCAAGCCCGCCACGCTCCTGGACATCAACCGCGCGGGCTTCGCGATCCTCGCGCTCGACCTGTCCAAGGACGCGGTGTTCCGCGGGATCGTCTCCGACCTCGACGGCACGGTGCTGCACCGCGAGGAGCTCGCAGTGGACGGCATCACGGGCGACGCGGCCGTCGAGGCCGCCGCACGCGTCCTCGACAGGCTCGTGGCCGCGGCGAAGGCCCCCGTGCTCGGAGTGGGCGTCGGATCGCCCGGCATCGTCGACATCGATGGAACCGTCCTGAACGCGCCCAACCTCGCGTGGTCGGACGTGCCCCTCCAGGCGATCCTCGCCGACCGCACGGGCCTGCCCGTCCAGGTCGCGAACGACGCGAACACCGCCGCGCTCGCCGAGCGCACCTTCGGCGGGGGAGAGGCCGACATGATGCTCGTCCGCGTCGGTCGAGGCGTCGGCGCGGGAATCGTCATCGGCGGCACGCTCGTGCAGGGCGCGGCCTCGGGCGCGGGCGAGATCGGCCACGTCGTCGTCGGCACCGACGGCGGCGACCGGTGCGCGTGCGGCAAGGACGGCTGCCTCGAGACCTGGCTCGCGATCCCGCGCCTCACGGAACGGCTCGACGCCGCAGCCGACGACGCCGCGCGCCGCGCGATCCTCGTGGAGGCCGGCGAGCGGCTCGGCATCTCACTCGCGCCCGTCGTGGGCGCCCTCGACTTGGGGGAGGTCGTCCTGAGCGGCCCCCTCGATGTGCTGGACGGACCGCTGCTCGACAGCGCCGTCCAGACGATCCGCAACCGCACGATGGCCAGTGTCCACGGCCACCTGTCGGTGCGGATGACGGCCCTGGGACGCGACATCGTCGTCCTGGGCGCGGCCGTCATGGTCCTCACGGGCCAGCTGGGGGTCTCCTGACCCTCCGCACCAAGGGACGTAGCCGACGGGGCTGCGGCCGGAACCAATGAGAAGGAACAGGCAATGAAGAAGACCACGCTCTCCGCGGCCGCGCTTCTGGCCGTCGGGACCCTCGGACTCGCGGGATGCTCCTCGGCTGACGCCGAGGCGGAGGCCTCGACGTCCTCGTCCGAGCAGGCCGCCGAGGAGACGGTCGAGCCCCAGGACATCACCCTGTGGCTGGCCGGCACCGACACGCCCGAGGCGCTCATCGAGTACCTCAAGACCGAGTACACCGACGTGAACGGCGGCTCCCTCACCGTCGAGCAGATCGGCTGGGGCGACCTGATCTCGTCGCTCACCACCGCGCTGCCCGACTCGGAGAACACGCCCGACGTCGCCGAGGTCGGCAACACGCAGGCCGCGACGTTCACCACGGTCGGCGCGTTCATGGACCTCACCGACTACTACGACGAGTTCGGCGGCGACTCGCTGCTGCCCGGCTTCGTCGAGGCCGGCTCGATCGGCGACCAGGTCTACGCCCTGCCGTACTACTTCGGCTCGCGCGCGGTGTTCTACCGCTCGGACATCTACGAGGCCGCCGGCGTCGAGGTGCCCACCACGCTCGAGGAGTACACCGAGGTCAACGCCTCGATGAAGGAGCAGGGCCTCGGCGGCGCCTACCTCGCGGGCCGCGACTGGCGCTCGGGCATCTCGTGGATCTTCGCCAACGGTGGCGAGATCGCCGAGTACGACGGCTCCGAGTGGCACGCCTCGCTGTCCTCCGACGCGTCGATCGCGGGCATGGAGATGTGGCAGGACCTCTTCGAGACCGGCAACGTCGCGCAGTCCACGGACGACGACACCACCACCTACTCGGCGATCAACGACGAGTTCCTCTCCGGCACCCCCGCATCGTCCACGCTCGCCCCGTCGTGGGCCACCTGGACGCTCGGTGACTACGACGAGGAGACCGAGGGCTACGTCTGGAACCCCGAGACGTTCGGCGTCTACGCGCTCCCGGGCGTCGACGGCGGCACCGCTCCGGTGTTCGCGGGCGGCTCCAACATCGGCGTCTCCGCGGCCACGCAGAACGTCGAGGGCTCGCTCGACCTCATGGGCATCATCTTCTCCGACGAGTACCAGACGATGCTCGCCGAGAACGGCATGGGCCCGGCCAACCTGGACTACGCCGACATCTACGCCGAGAACAGCTACTTCGAGGGCGTGAACGCCGTGGCTCTCGAGGCCGCGTCGAACGCGAAGCTCACCCCCGCCGCCGCGGGCTGGGCGTCCATCGAGGAGGCCGGCATCATGGAGGACTACTTCCAGGCGGTCGCCGAGGGCGGCGACGTCGCCACCTTGGCCGCTGAGGCCGACGCCAAGATCGACGAGCTGATCAACGGCTAGTAGCAATCCCCGTCGGGAGGTCCGGCGCGCGCACCCCCTCGTGCGCCGGACCTCCCCCGGGAACCCTTCCCGAGAGGCAGTCGTGACCATGACGACCCCTGCGCCCGCCCCCGACACCGTCGGCACGGAGCCCGCGCACCCCCAGACTCCCGCACCCACCCGCTCGCGCCGCCCCCGGCGCTCGAAGCTCCCCCTGTGGCTGATCCTCCCGGCCGTCGGCACCCTGCTCGTCGGCCTGGCCTACCCGGTCACCTGGCAGATCATCAACTCCTTCAAGGAGTACGGCCTGGCCCAGCAGTTCGGTCAGCCCGCCGAGTTCGTCGGCCTGCAGAACTACATCGCGCTGCTCACCGACTCCGTGTTCTGGACCATCGCGATCCGTTCCGTGGTGTTCATGGCGCTGACCGCGCTCATCACGATGGCCATCGGGATCCTCATGGCCCTCCTGATGAAGGCGGTGCCCACCTGGTCCCGCATCGTCCTGCAGGTCGCGATGCTGCTCGCCTGGTCCATGCCGATCGTCGCCCAGATGACGGTCGCCAACTGGCTCATCGACGACCGCAACGGCGTGGTCAACTATGCGCTCTCGCTCATCCCCGGCGTCGACATGGTCGGGCACAACTGGCTCGTCGAGCCGCTCAGCTTCTTCGGCGTCGCGATGACGATCATCGTGTGGGCGTCGGTGCCCTTCGTGGCGTTCTCCGTCTACGCGGGCCTCACGCAGGTCTCCGAGGAGGTCCTCGAGGCCGCGCAGCTCGACGGCGCGGGCCGCGCCCAGACCCTCCGCCTCATCATCATGCCGATCATCCGGCCCGTCCTCGTGATCCTGCTGCTCCTGCAGCTGATCTGGGACCTCAGGGTGTTCGCGCAGATCCAGCTGCTGCAGGACTTCGGCGCGGGAGGCGAGCGCTACGACCTGCTCGGCACCTACATCTACGGGCTTGGCATCGGCCAGAGCCAGTTCGGCATGGCGTCGGCCGCCGCCATGGTCGTGATGGTCCTCACCATCGCGGTCAGCTGGGGCTACGTGCGCAGCATGCTCAAGGAGGACCAGGAGTCATGACCCGCACCCTGCTTCGCGGCTCGGGAGCCGCGCTCGCCGTCCTGCTTGCGGCCGTCTGGGCCTTCCCGGTCTACTGGATGATCAACACGTCCTTCCAGACCCCCGGATCGATCAACCGGCTGACCCCCACGTTCTTCCCGACACACGGGACCCTCGGCAACTACACGGCCGTGCTCGCGGACAACAGCTTCCTCGCGGGCCTGGGCATGTCGGTGACGATCACCGCGCTCGTGCTCGTCGTGTGCGTGGCGTTCGCGACGCTCGCGTCCTTCGCGATCGCGCGCTTCCGGTTCCGCAGCCGTGGCGCGTTCGTGCTGGCGATCATCATCGTGCAGATGCTTCCCGCGGAGGCGATGTTCATCGCGCAGTACAAGATGCTCGCGTCGGCGAACCTGCTGAACTCGGTGCTCGGCGTCTCGATCATCTACCTGGCCATGGTGGTCCCGTTCACCACGTGGATGCTGCGTGGCTTCGTCGCGGGCGTGCCCGTGGACCTCGAGGAGGCCGCGATGATCGACGGCTGCACGCGCATGGGAGCGTTCCGCAGGATCACCTTCCCGCTGCTCGCACCGGGCCTGGTCGCGTCCGGCGTGTTCGCCTTCGTGCAGGTGTGGAACGAGTTCGCGCTCGCATCGATCATCCTGACCGAGAACGAGAAGGCGACCCTGCCGCTGTGGCTGCGCGACTTCGCGCAGACCTCCAACCTGGGCGTCACCGAGTGGGGCCAGGTCATGGCCGGCTCCGTGCTCGTCGCGATCCCCGTGATCGTGTTCTTCATGATCGTCCAAGGCCGCATGGCTCAGGGACTCGTGGGCGGAGCGGTGAAGGGATGACCGCGCTCACCGTGCTCATGCCGGGCTTCGAGGGCACGACGCTGCCCGCGTGGCTCGAGCAGCTTCTCCGCGAGGGCCTCGGCGGGGTGTGCCTGTTCGGCACGAACGTCTCCTCGCCCGAGCAGCTCCGCGAGCTGTGCGCCGCGATCCACGCCGCCAACCCTGACGCGATCATCGCGATCGACGAGGAGGGCGGCGACGTCTCGCGGCTCTACCAGGCGGAAGGATCCCCGTTCCCGGGCAACGCCGTGCTCGGTCGCCTCGACTGCGAGCGGACCACCGAGCGCGTCGGGATCCAGGTCGGCGTCGAGCTGCGCGCCGTCGGCGTGGACCTCACCCTCGCGCCCGATGTCGACGTCAACGCGAATCCTCTCAACCCGGTGATCGGCGTGCGCAGCTTCGGCGCCGACCCTGGCCTCGTGGCGAGGCACGGCGTCGCGTGGACGCGCGGCGTCCAATCGGTCGGCGTGGGCGCGTGCGCCAAGCACTTCCCGGGCCACGGCGACACCGCTCAGGACTCCCACGTGTCCCTTCCGACCGTCGACGCGGACGAGGCGACCGTGCGGGAGCGCGACCTGTCGCCCTTCGCGGCCGTCATCGCGGCGGGCACCGAGACGATCATGTCGTCGCACATCCTCGTTCCCGCGCTCGACGCGGAGAACCCCGCGACGTTCTCGCGCACGATCCTGCGGGGCCTCCTGCGCGACGAGATGGGCTTCGCCGGAGTGGTCGTGTCCGACGCGCTCGACATGCGGGGCGCGTGCGAGGGCATCGGCATCCCCGCCGCCGCGGTGAAGGCCATCCACGGCGGATGCGATCTGCTGTGCCTCGGCACGCGGAACACGGACGACGAGGTGGGCGCGATCGCGGCCGCGCTCGACGAGGCCGTGGTCGCCGGGGCGCTCGCCGCGGAGGATCTTGAGGCCGCGTCGACGCGCGTGCGCGCGCTCGGCGCCTCGCATCGCGAGCGCCGGGTGGAGGTCAACGCCTCGGCCGAGGTGGGCCTGGGCGAGATGACGGGCCTGTCCGCCGCGGACGTGGCCGAGGCGTTCGAGGTCTCGAACGAGGCGGCGGGCGAGCTCGCCCAGCGACGCCCCGTGGCCTGGGTGAGGCTCGAGCCGGCCGCGAACATCGCCGTGGGCACGAGCCCGTGGGGTCCGTTCGCGAACGGTGTCGCACCGACGGCGACGATCGGTCCTGAGGACGATGCGGCGGTGGCCGTGGCCTCGATCCCAGCCGGCTCGCTCGTCGTGGCCGTGGGCAAGGACAACCACCGGCACGGCTTCGCCCGCGAGGCGATCGCCGCGCTGCGGGCGGCTCACCCGACCGTCGCGGTCGACATGGGCTGGCCCGACTCCGCCGAGGGCGTCTGCGACATCTCCACCTTCGGGGCGTCCCGCCTCGCGGGGCTCGCGCTCGCGGGCCTGGTCGGGGGTCGCTGATGCATCTCGGTATCGACATCGGTGGCACCAAGACCGACGCGGTGCTCGTCGACGCCGACGGCGGCGTGCTGCATCGCCATGTCCTTCCGTCGGGTCACGGGCCCGATGAGGTCGTGGCGCAGGCCGTCGCCGCGGTCGCGCGGGTGTGCGACGAGGCGGGCATCGTGGTCGGCGACGCCGCATCGATCGGCGTCGGCATCCCCGGCTCTGTCCTGGGCGGCGTGGTGAGTCACGCGCAGAACCTCGGGATCACGAGGCTGGACCTCGCCGGGGAGCTCGAGAAGGCCTGGGGCGCGCGCCCCGTCGTCGACAACGACGTGAACGCCGGCGCTGTCGGAGCATGGGTCGCGGCCGACGGTGGACTCACCTCGGTCGCGTATCTCAACCTCGGCACCGGACTGGCTGCGGGCCTGATCCTCGACGGCAAGGTGTGGCGCGGCGCGCGTGGCGCCGCCGGAGAGATCGGCCATATCTCGATCGATCCCGCGGGACCGCTCGGTCCTGACGGACTGCCGGGCGGTCTCGAGACGTACGCCTCCGGAAGCGGCGTGGCGCTGCAGTCGGGGGGCGTGCCCGCGGTCGACGTGATCGCGGCGGCAGACACGGACTCCGCGTCGGCCGCGATCCGCGACGGGATCTTCTACGGCGTCGCGACCGCGGTGAGGATGCTCGTGCTGACCCTGGACGTCGAGGAGGTGCTTCTCGGCGGCGGGCTCACCCGCATGGGCGAGCCGCTGCTCGAGGGTGCCCGCCGGGTCATCCGCGGCTGGGAGCGGCAGAGCCCGTTCCTCGCCTCGGTGGACCTGACCGCACGCGTGAGCGTGCTCGACCCCGATATCCCGGTCGCCGCCGTGGGCGCGGCCATGAGAGGAGCCGGACGTGGCTGAGGTCATCCTCGTCGACAGCAAGGAGGCGGCGGGGGAGCTCGTCGCCGACCACATCGCGGGGCTCGTCACCGCGAACCCCGAGGCGGTCCTGGGCGTGGCCACCGGCTCCACGCCGCTGCCGGTGTACGAGGCGCTCGGCGCTCGTGCCGACGCCGGGCTCGACTTCTCGCGCGTCAGCGCCTACGCGCTCGACGAGTACGTGGGGCTCCCCGTGGAGCACCCTGAGAGCTACCGGTCCGTCATCACCAAGGAGTTCCAGGAGCGAGTCGGCGCGAACCCCGCGCTCGTGCACGTGCCTGACGGCTCTCTCGACGGCATCGAGACGGCGGGGGAGCGGTACGAGGCGCTCCTCGCATCGTCCGGCGGGGTGGACCTCCAACTGCTCGGCCTCGGCACGACCGGCCACATCGGCTTCAACGAGCCGGGCTCGTCGTTCGGCTCGCTCACGCGCGTCAAGACGCTCACGGAGCAGACCCGCCTCGACAACGCGCGCTTCTTCGACTCGCTCGACGAGGTCCCGATCCACTGCGTGACGCAGGGCCTCGGCACGATCCTGCGCGCGCGGCACCTCGTGCTGCTCGCGTTCGGCGAGGGCAAGGCGGAGGCGCTCGCCGCGAGCGTCGAGGGCGCGGTGTCGTCGTCCATGCCAGGCTCGGCGATCCAGCTCCACCCGCACGTGACCGTCCTCGTGGACGAGGCCGCCGCATCGGGCCTGAAGAACCTCGACTACTACCGCTGGGCGACGGCGCACAAGCCGCAGTGGCAGGGTATCTAGCGTGAGCCTCGTCGACATCCACTGCCACGGCGGCGGTGGGCACGCCTTCGGCGACACCGTCGAGGGAACGATCGCCGCGCTCCGGGCGCACCAGGCGGCGGGCACGTCGCGGATGGTGGCCTCGCTCGTCACCGAGCCTCTCGACGCGATGGTCGCGAGGATCGCGGTGGTCCGCGAGGCGATGGCGCACGAGCCCGACCTGCTGGGCATCCACCTCGAGGGACCGTTCCTCGCGCCCTCGCGCAAGGGCGCGCACCCGCCGCACGCGCTGATCGATCCGACGCCCGATGCGGTGTCGCGACTGCTCGACGCCGCGCAGGGGACGATCAGGCAGATCACGATGGCGCCCGAGCTGCCGGGGGCGTTGCAGGCCATCGAGCGGTTCGCGGCGGAGGGCGTGGTCGTGGCCGTCGGGCACACCGAGTGCACCGCGGCTCAGGCCCGCGACGCGTTCGACGCCGGGGCGCGGCTGATCACCCACGCGTACAACGCGATGCCTCCCATCTCGGGCCGCGTGCCCGGCCCGCTCGGCGCCGCGCTCGCGGACGAGCGGGTGTTCATCGAGGTGATCGCGGACGGCTTCCACGTCGCGCCCGAGTCGATCGCGCTGCTGTTCTCCGCGGCGCCCGGTCGCGTCGTCCTCATGACGGACGCGATGGCGGCCGCCGCATCGTCCGAGGGCGCCTACATGCTCGGCGAGCTCGAGGTGACCGTCGCGGACGGCAAGGCCGTCCTGACGGGCACCGACACCCTCGCGGGATCGACGCTGCTGCTCGCGCGCGCCCTCGACGTCTGCGAGGAGATCGGGATCCCGCGCGAGACGGCCGTCGAGGCCGCGACGGCCACGCCGCTCAGGGCCCTGGAGGCGTGCGGCTGGCAGGCGCCCGCCTGACCTGCCTCGGGCCTACTTGAAGACGCTCGGGCCTACTTGAAGACGATCGTGCGGTGGCCGTCCAGGAGGACGCGGTGCTCCGCGTGCCAGCGCACAGCGCGCGCGAGGGCGCGGCGCTCGACGTCGGCACCCGTCGCCGTGAGGGACTCGGGCGTGTAGGCGTGGTCGACGCGCTCGATGTCCTGCTCGATGATCGGGCCCTCGTCGAGGTCAGCCGTGACGTAGTGCGCGGTCGCGCCGATGAGCTTCACGCCGCGATCGTGCGCCTGGAAGTACGGGCGCGCGCCCTTGAACGACGGCAGGAACGAGTGGTGGATGTTGATCGCACGGCCCTTGAGCGCGGCGCACATCTCGGGGGAGAGGATCTGCATGTAGCGGGCGAGCACCACGAGCTCGGCGTCCACCTCGTCGACCAGGCTCAGGACGGCTGCCTCGGCGTCCGCCTTCGTGTCCGGGGTCACGGGGATGTGGTGGAACGGCTTGCCGTAGAACTCCGCGAGCGACTTCAGGGTCGGGTGGTTGCCGACCACGGCGACGATGTCGACGGGCAGCGTGCCCGCACGCTCGCGCACGAGCAGGTCGTTCACGCAGTGGGAGGCCTTCGACACCATGACCACGGTGCGCATCCGGCGGCCCGCGACGTCGAGGCGCCAGGTCATGCCGAACCGCTCGCCGAGTGCCCCGAACGCGGCCTCGAGGTCGTCCTGCGCGGACGGCACCTCGAACTCGACGCGCATGAAGAACAGGCCCGTGTCCGCGTCGCCGAACTGCTGCGACTCGGCGATGTTGCCGCCGCGCTCGGCCAGCGTCCCCGACACGGCGTGGACGATGCCGGGGCGGTCGGGGCAGGACAGGCTGAGCACGTAACGGCGGGTCTCGGGCGTGTCTGACATGCCCCCAGCGTAGTGAACCTGTGAGAACCCTCCGAACCGGGACCGCCGGGGTGGTGGCGGGGCACCGTGACCTGTCACCATAGGGCTATGAGCGACGATGCAGACGTCAGGATCGACACGGTCGACGCGGGTCACGCGGGAGAGGTGCTCACGCTGCGGCGCGCGGCCTTCGTCGTCGAGGCCCAGCTGTACAACGACGCGCACATCCCTGCGCTGACGCAGACCCTCGAGGAGCTCATCGAGGACATGGAGTCCGGCTCCACGGTGACGCTCGCCGCCTGGATGGGCCCGCGCATGGTCGGCACGATCCGGGTCGGCATCGAGGGCACGAAGGCGACCATCGGCCGCCTGGCGGTCGCCCCCGACCTGCAGGGCAAGGGCATCGGCGTGCAGCTCGTGTTCGCGGTGCTCGGCTATCTCCCGGAGAACACGTCCGAGGTGTGGGCCTTCACCGGCCAGAACTCCAAGCACAACATCGCGCTGTACAACAAGGCCGGCTACGAGCACCAGTTCGACCAGGTCTCGGGCGACCTCACGTACGCCTACCTGCGCAAGATCCTCGAGTCCGGCGCGATCGTGGACGACGCAGCCGTGGACTGATGTCCTGGTACGAGTCGGTCTTCGTCGACACAGGGCGGGCTCCCGCGCTGTGGCTGATGATCGCCTTCGTCCTCACGTTCGGCCTCACACGGTGGATCACGCGGCGCATCCGCGCGGGCGAGCTCAGGGCCGCGGAGCGCGCGTCCAGGGACGATGCTGCGCCCGGGGAGGACACGGGAGGCGGCCTGTTCTCGAACATCCACCTGGGCGGGGTTCACGTCCACCACCAGGTGTGGGGCATCGTCCTGGTCCTCGTGACCGGGCTGATCGAGTTCCGCTACGCCCCTGACTCCCCGTGGGTCGAGATCCTCGCCGCGCTGTTCGGCGCGGGCGCCGCGCTCGCGCTCGACGAGTTCGCGCTGTGGCTGCACCTCGAGGACGTCTACTGGTCGGCCGAGGGTCGCAAGTCGATCGACGCGGTGCTCGTCGCGGTCGTCCTCGGCGTCGCGATGCTCATGCAGGTCAACCTCTTCGGCCTCGAGGAGCAGACCACGGAGTCCGCGTGGGCGGTCGCGATCGTGCTCGCCCTCCACTTCACGTGGGTGATCATCGCGGTGCTCAAGGGAAAGCTGAAGATCGGACTGGTCGGCATCGTCGTGCCCGTGGTCGCGCTCGTCGCCGCGATCCGCCTCGCCAAGCCCACGTCGTTCTGGGCGCACCGGCGCTACGACGAGGCGCGGATGGAGCGTGCGCGCAGCCGTTTCTCCGACCACTACCAGGCACGATGGGACCGAATTCGCGACTCCATCGGCGGTCAGCACGGCCAACGGCTCCAGACCGCCCTGGACCGCATCGTCCAGGAGGAGATCCACAAGGCGACGGTCGACGAACCGGCGCGCGAAGCATCGTCCAGGTGACGTTCCGGCAAGGCCGGGACGATGCGGCCCGCCGTTGCTAGACTGACGCACGTCGCGACTGGCGCAGTGGGCTACCACGAGGGAGCGGCAACTTCTCAAGACTATTGGTCGTACGCCTGGGCCAAGGTCTCCGGAAAACAACCGGCGGCCCTGTGTCGGCCACACGACACAGCGCCGCCCTGACGGAGGGATGGCCATGGCCACCGATTCCAGCGCCACCGCAGCGGTGATGAACGCCTCGCTGCAGGACTTCGACCCCGAGATCGCCCAGGTCCTCGACCGCGAGCTCGCGCGTCAGCAGACCTACCTGGAGATGATCGCGTCCGAGAACTTCGTGCCGCGCTCCGTGCTCCAGGCGCAGGGCTCCGTGCTGACGAACAAGTACGCCGAGGGCTACCCCGGTCGCCGCTACTACGGCGGCTGCGAGGAGGTCGACGTCGCGGAGAACATCGCGATCGAGCGCGCCAAGAGCCTGTTCGGCGCCGAGTATGCGAACGTCCAGCCGCACTCCGGCGCGACCGCGAACGCGGCCGTGCTGCACGCGCTCGCCAAGCCGGGCGACCGCATCATGGGCCTCTCGCTCGCCCACGGCGGCCACCTCACCCACGGCATGAAGCTCAACTTCTCCGGCAAGCTCTACGAGGTCTCCGCGTACGGCGTGGACGACACGACGCACCTCGTCGACATGGACAAGGTCCGCGAGCAGGCGCTCGCCGACCGCCCCGACGTCATCATCGCCGGCTGGTCGGCCTACCCCCGCCACCTCGACTTCGCCGCGTTCCGCGCGATCGCCGACGAGGTCGGCGCGAAGCTGTGGACCGACATGGCGCACTTCGCGGGCCTCGTGGCCTCGGGCCTGCACCCCTCGCCCGTTCCCCACTCGGACGTGGTTTCCACGACGATCCACAAGACCATCGGCGGCCCCCGCTCCGGCATGATCCTGTCGCGCGACATCGAGGCGTACGGCAAGAAGCTCAACTCGGCCGTGTTCCCCGGCCAGCAGGGTGGACCGCTCATGCACGTCGTGGCCGCGAAGGCCGTGGCCCTCAAGGCCGCCGCGGGCGCCGAGTTCAAGGAGCGCAACGAGCGCGTCCTCGAGGGCGCGCGCATCCTTGCCGAGCGCCTCGTCGCGCCGGACGCCATCGAGGCCGGCGTCAACGTCGTCTCGGGCGGCACCGACGTCCACCTGGTGCTCGTCGACCTGCGCAACTCGCCCATGAACGGCCAGGAGGCCGAGGACCTGCTGCACTCGGTCGGCATCACCGTGAACCGCAACGCGGTCCCGAACGACCCGCGCCCGCCGATGGTCACCTCGGGGCTGCGCATCGGCACGCCGGCGCTCGCGAGCCGCGGCTTCGGCGCCGAGGAGTTCACCGAGGTCGCCGAGGTCATCGCGACGGCGCTCAAGGGCGGCGCGGACGTTCCCGCGCTGCGCGCGCGCGTCGCGAAGCTCGCCGAGGACTTCCCGCTGTACGACGGGCTCGCTCAGTGACGGCTGGGGCTCCTCAGAGGCTCGACGGCAAAGCCACCGCGGCCGCCATCAAGTCGGAGCTGGCGGAGCGCGTCGCCGCGCTGGCGGCGAAGGGCGTGAAGCCGGGCCTCGGTACTCTTCTTGTTGGCGATGACCCGGGTTCCACCTGGTACGTCAACGGCAAGCACGCGGACTGCGCCGAGGTGGGCATCGCGTCGATCCGGGAGGACCTTCCCGGCGATGCGAGCCAGGCCGACATCGAGGCCGCCGTGGATCGCCTCAACGCGGATCCCGCATGCACGGGTTTCATCGTGCAGCTGCCGCTGCCGAAGGGCGTCGACACGAACGCGATCCTCGAGCGGATCGACGCGGACAAGGACGCCGACGGGCTGCACCCGACCAACCTCGGTCGCCTGGTGCTGCGCGTGTCCGAGGAGGTCACGTCCTCGCTGCCGTGCACGCCCAAGGGCATCATCGCGCTGCTCGAGCGCCACGGGATCGACCTGAAGGGCAAGGAGGTCGTGGTCATCGGCCGCGGCACCACGGTGGGCCGGTCCATCGGCCTGCTGCTGACCCGCAAGGCCGTGAACGCCACGGTGACGCTGTGCCACACCGGTACCGCTGACCTTGCCGCCCACACCCGTCGCGCCGACGTGATCGTGGCTGCCGCTGGCGTGCCCGGCATCGTCTCGGGAGACATGGTCAAGGACGGCGTGGTGCTCGTGGACGTCGGCGTGAGCCGCGTCACCGACCCGGAGACCGGCAAGAGCCGCGTCGCAGGCGACATCTCGGCCGACGCGGTGGCCAGGTCCTCCTGGTACTCGCCCAATCCTGGTGGCGTCGGTCCCATGACCAGGGCCATGCTGCTGGCCAACGTCGTCGAGACCGCGGAGCGCGCGCTCTAGCCTCTCCTCGCAGCCTGCGTGCCTGCTGGCGGGACATGAGAGTCGGATTCGAGCGATCCGCAACCTTCATGTCCCGCCAGCGCGCCGCTGACTGTCCACGGCGGGAGGGGCCTCTCTGTCAGTGATGGCAGGTACCCTCGTGGCCATGAGAATCGCCTCCGTCAACGTCAACGGCGTCCGCGCCGCCGCACGCAAGGGCATGTCCGACTGGCTCGACCCGTCGGGCTGCGACATCGTCTGCATGCAGGAGGTGCGCGCGCCTCTCGAGACCACCGCCGAGCTCGTCGGCGAGGGCTGGCACGTGGTCGAGGACCCGTGCCTCATCAAGGGTCGCGCGGGTGTCGCGATCGTCAGCCGTGAGCCCCTGACCGACGTCGTCGTCGGCGCCGACGCGCTGGGCGACGGCATGGACGAGCCCGTGCACACCGGACGCTGGATCGAGGGCACCGCCGCGTCCCCGTCGGGCCCGGTCCGCATCGTCTCCGTCTACATGCACTCCGGCACCGTCGGCACCCCCAAGATGGACCAGAAGTACGCGATGCTCGAGGCGATGACCTCGCGGCTCGCGACGCTGCTCGCCGAGCACGAGCGCGTCGTCGTGATGGGCGACATCAACATCGCTCACACCGAGAACGACATCAAGAACTGGAAGGGCAACCTCAAGTCTGCGGGCTTCCTGCCCGAGGAGCGCGCCTACCTGGACCGCTGGTTCGAGGCCGGGTGGGTGGACGTGCATCGCGCGCTCGAGGGGCCCAAGCCCGGCCCGTACACGTGGTGGTCGCAGCGCGGGCAGGCCTTCGACAACGACGCCGGCTGGCGCATCGACTACCAGCTCGCGTCGCGGGTCCTCGCCGATGCGGCCACCGACGTGCACGTCGCGCGGCAGGCGTCGTGGGATGCGCGCTGGACCGACCACGCGCCGCTCGTCGTCGACTACGCGCTGTAGCGCCGGCGTGCGCGCCTTCGGTGCGGCGTGACGCGGAGCGGGATCAGACCCAGAGGAAGCGGGGCGTCTCGCGGCCCGCGTCGGAGAAGGCCTGCGCCACGTGCTGCGCGGCGAGGCGCGCCTGCGCCTTGCGGACGAGCGCGACGATCGCGCCGCCGTAGCCCGCGCCGCTGACGCGTGCTCCCAGGGCGCCCGCCTTGAACGCGGCGTCGACCGCATAGTCGAGCGTCGGGTCCGAGGCCTCGTAGTCGAGCTCGAGCGAGGCGTGCGAACGGTAGATCGCCTTGCCGATCGCCACGAAGCGCTCGTGGGCGGGGCCGGTGCCGCTGAGCTCGTCGACGACGAGCCGCACGCGGTCGATCTCCGCGGTCACGTGGCGCGCCCGACGGCGCAGGACGGGGTCCGAGATGCCCTCGACCCTGCGGGCCGCGAGAGGCGCGTCGGCGACCTCGCGGAGCGTGCGGGAGCCGAGCGCCTGCGCGGCGGCCGCGACCTCGGTGCGGCGGGTGCGGAACAGCTGCTGGACGTCGCCTCGCGGCACCCCTGTGTCGATCACGAGCAGTCCGAGGCCGTAGTCGCGGAAGTACATCGGGTACGGCTGGGCACCGGTCGGATGCTGCGCGAAGTCCAGGAGCAGCGCGTGCTCGTGGTCGCACCGCAGGATGGTGTGCGGGTCGAGCGCGCCGCACAGGGTCCCGACGGCGAGGTTCTCCGCGTGCAGGCACGCATCGGCGAGCTCGGCGTGGCCGTCGTCACCGTCGAGAGCGAGCCGCCACAGGTCGTTCGCGGCGAGCGCGGTCGCCGCGAGGATCGAGGCCGACGAGCCGAGCCCTGCGCGGGCCGGAAGACACGAGGCGTACGCGAGGTCCATGCCCGGGCCGTCGTAGCCGCGCTCCTGCATCGCCCACAGCAGGCCGATCACGTACTGGGGCCAGCCCTCGACCTCACGGGGTTCGTCGTCGAGCGTGCCCTCCCAGATCGCGCCCGGCCCGTCGAGCGTGTCGCCCTGGTCCGAGACGACGCGCACGCGTCGGTCGTCGCGCGGGCTGGCCGCCACGTAGATGGCGTGGGGAGTGACGGTCGGCAGCGCCAGGCCCTCGGAGTAATCCGTGTGCTCGCCGATCACGGTGACGCGGCCGGGGGCGTGCCACGAGGACGGCTGCTCGGCGCCGAACGTCTCCCTCAGCAGCGCGGTCGCGCGCTTGGACCCCTCAGAAGGCGTCCACGCCTCGACCCAGGTGGGTCCGGAATCGGCTGCGACGCTCACCTTGTCCATCATGCCAGCGATGCCCCCATGCATCCAGGCGTGAGAACATGAGTTATCAGGCTTTCTGATCGGAGGCAGTAGTCATGTCAGCCACCCCTGAGCCCGCCTCGGACGGCGAGGCGAGCGCCGAGACGGCAGAGAATCCCACCGTTCCGCCGGGCGCGCCTCGCTCCTTCCTGGACAGGCTGCGGCGCAATCGGATGGGGGCCCTCGCCGCCGGTCTGGTGGTGGCGGTGCTGCTCGGTCTGCTGCTGTCCGTCCTCGTGCCCAGCGAGCCGAACCTGCTCGCGTACGTGCTGCTCGGGCTGATGGTCACCGTCCTTGTCGGCGCGACCGTGCGCTACCTGAGTCCCGAGCGCGGATTCCTGGATCAGGCCGCTGCCTTCGTCTCCTCCGCGCTGGGCGTGCACCTCATGATCGTCACAGGTGCGGTGAACTCGGCTGGCTCTGGCCTGCTGGAGGACCTCGGCGTGACGGGGCCGGGCTTCGACGACGCGCTCATGGCCGCGCTCGCGGTTCCGATGGTGTCCACCGGGATGCTGCTGAGCGGGCTGGTGGCCGCGATCATCGTCGGCTGGGGGCCCAGGGAGACCGAGGAGCCTCGCCCGTCTCGCCCTGCGGGGTACTGAGCGCGTCGGGCACAGGAGAAGTGGGCAAGCCCGCTAGTTCTCAATCCACCCAGTGGGGTCGCTGTGCACCTGGTCGGGACGTTTTCTGACATAAGCGGGCCGCGCCGGGCGGTGTGTCTCTCGCAACACGCCGCGGAGCCACCACGCGATGTGTCAGAAAGTGTCCGCGCACGCGCCGAATAGCCCGGCAAGCCGACCTGAGCTGCGCCCGTCGTCGGGCGCTCCTAGCGCTTGACCGGGGTGACGCCGAGCGAGCGGCCCGCGAGGCCGCGGCGCCTGCTCGACAGCCTCGAGGCCACGGCGCGGAGCGCGACCGCGGCGGGGGAGTCGGGGTCGGAGATCACGACGGGCGTGCCCGCGTCGCCGGCCTCGCGCGCCGCGACATCGAGCGGGATCTGACCGAGCACCGGCACGTCCGTGCCGAGCGTGCGCGTGAGGTTGCCCGCGACGCGCTCGCCGCCGCCCTCGCCGAACAGGTGCAGGCGGGTGCCGTCGGGCTGATCGAGCCACGCCATGTTCTCGATGACGCCGACGACCGACTGGGACGTCTGGGTCGCGATCGACCCGGCGCGCTCCGCGACGGTCGCCGCCGCAGCCTGCGGGGTCGTCACGACGACGATCTCCGCGTGGGGGAGGAACTGCGCGATCGAGATCGCGATGTCGCCGGTCCCGGGCGGAAGGTCCAGCAGCAGGACATCCAGGTCGCCCCAGAAGACGTCCGCGAGGAACTGCTCGATCGCGCGGTGCAGCATCGGGCCACGCCACACCACGGGCTGGCCCGCGGGCACGAACATGCCGATGCTGACGGCCTTGATCTCGTGCGCGATGGGGGGCAGGAGCATGTCGCCCAGGCGCGTCGGCTGGCCCTCGACGCCGAGCATGCCGGGGATCGAGAAGCCGAAGATGTCAGCGTCGAGCACGCCGACCTTGAGGCCGTCGGCGGCCATCGCCGCGGCAAGGTTCGCCGTCACGGTGGACTTGCCGACGCCGCCCTTGCCCGACGCGATCGCGTAGACGCGCGTCATCGAGCCGGGCTCGTTGAAGGGGATGACGGGCTCGGGCTTGCCACCGCGCAGCTGCGTCTTGAGCTCGGTGCGCTGCTCCTCGGACATGACGCCCAGCTCGACGCGAACGTCGGTGACGCCGTCGACCGACCGCGCTGCCGCCTCGACGTCCGACGTGAGGCGCTCCTTCATGGGGCAGCCCGCGACCGTGAGGTCGATGCCGATCACGGCGAGCCCCGCATCGTCCATCTCGATGGAACGGACCATCCCGATCTCGGTGATGGGACGGCGGATCTCCGGGTCGATGACCTTGGAGAGGGCGGACTCGAGCGCGGGGACTGCAGACATGGCCTCCATCGTAGGCGGTGCCGCCGGGTCCACGTGGCGGCCGTGCGGCTGGTCCTCCCCGGGGAGGACCGTGCCTGGTGGGGGTGTCATCCCGGGGGCTGATCGACGGGTGACGGAATCATCCCCAGGGCCGTTCCGGGCAAACGTGGCACTCGGGTACGTTTTCTGCCAGGCGGGGGGCACAGGGCTCCTCCGGCCTCATGGGGGAAAGTGAGGGGCGGCATGGTCGTCACCTATCTCGTCATCGGCTGCGTCGGTCTGGGGATCGCGCTGCTGGCGCTGATCATCGGGGATCTGTTCGACGTCGCCGTCGACTTCGTTCCGGATGGCGCGCTGTCATCGACCTCGATCGCGGGCACGCTCGCCGGCTTCGGCTTCTTCGGGGCGGCGGCGGTCGGTCTCCTGCCCGACGCCGCTCCGTGGGTCTCGATCCTCATCGCGATCTTCGGCGCCGGCCTCGGCTGGCTGCTCGCGTGGTCGACGGTGCTCGTCGCCCGTCGCCAGGAGCAGCCCGAGGGTGCCGCGAGCCTTGACAACATCGTCGGCTCGACGGGCGTGATCGTCGAGGCCCCGCGAGAGGCGGGCATGGCGGGCACCGTCGCCGTCACGTTCCTCGGCTCGTCGCGGCGCCTGCACTTCCGCTCGCCTGACGAGCTCCGTGAGGGCGACCGCGTCGTGATCGACGCCGTCATCTCCACCACGCAGGTTCAGATCTCCCGGCTCACCGACTGAGCCTGGGCTTCAAGAAAGGCAATCATGGAAACCATCACCATCATCGCGATCGTGGGGGGCGTCGTCGCGGCGCTGGCGGTCGTGGGGGCGATCGTGTCGCGCTACAAGGTCTCCGACCCGGACGAGGCGCTCATCATCTCGGGCTCCAAGTCCAAGGAGGCCGGCGGCGGCACGGTTCCGTCCCGCGTCGTCCTCGGCGGCGGCGGCGTGTTCGTCTGGCCGTTCGTCCAGAAGCACACCTCGATGTCCCTTGAGACCAGGCAGATCGCCTGGACGGTGCGCGAGTCGCCGTCCAGCCAGAACATCCTCGTCAACCTCGAGGGCGTCGCGAACGTCAAGGTCGGCGGCGACGAGCGTGCGGTGCGCGACGCGGCCGAGCGCTTCAACGTCAACCCGAAGAACATCGAGGACTTCGTCACCCAGAACATCGAGGGCGACATGCGCGCCATCGTCGGCACCATGACGGTCGAGGAGATCAACTCCGACCGCGAGACGCTCAAGGACCGCGTCCTGCGCGTCACGGGCGAGGCCTGCGCCGAGTGGGGCCTGGTGCTCGAGGGGCTGAACATCCAGTCCGTCACGACGCCGTCCGGGTACATCAACGACCTGGGCCGCATCGAGGCGGCCGCGGTGCGACGCAACGCGGAGATCGCGGAGGCGAACACTCAGCGCGAGTCCGAGGAGGCCAAGGCGAAGGCTCAGCAGGCGATCGCGGACGCGAACCGCGAGCTCACGCTGCGCATCGCGGCGATCAAGCAGGACACCGACACCGCGGAGGCCAAGGCCAACTCGGCCGGCCCGATCGCCGCGGCCGAGCAGCAGGTGCTCGTGTTCGAGCAGGAGCGGATCGCTGAGAGCAAGCGTGCCGAGGTGACCGAGATGCGCCTCGCATCCGAGGTCAGCAAGCCCGCGGACGCCCGTGCCTACGCGACCAAGGTCGAGGCCGAGGCGCTCGCCGCGGCGCAGGTGGCCAAGGCAGAGGCGAACGCCACGACCGAGCGCCTCGAGGGAGACTCGCAGGCGGCGGCCAACAGGGCCCGCGGTGAGGCGGAGGCCGCGGTCACGCAGGCCAAGGGTGCCGCCGAGGCGACCGCGATCGAGGCCAAGGGCAAGGCCGAGGCCGCCGGTATCGACGCCAAGGCCGAGGCCTACAGGAAGATGCCCGAGCAGGGCTTCATCGAGGTCGTCCTCGACGGGCTGCCCGGCGTGATCCGCGAGGCCTCCGCGCCGATGGGCGCGATCGACAACCTCACGGTCGTCTCGACCGAGGGCGCGGGCGCGCTCACCAAGACGGTCGCGAGCACCCTCACGCAGGGCCTCGAGGTCATCAAGGGCACCACGGGCATCGACGTGCTCGGCATGTTCTCCAAGGACACCGAGACGGCGAACGGGGTCGCGATGGGCGACTTCGGCGCCGCGCGCGCCGCGCTCGTCAAGGCCGAGGCGTCGGCCGACGCAGCGTCGGCGGACAAGGACGCGCCGGTCCAGGAGTAACGGGCCGGCAGCAGGCGAGGGGTCACCCGCGGGGGACCGGAGCGATCCGGGGTGGGTGGCCCCTTCGTCATGCCAGGACGATGCGAGGGCCGGGACGATGCGGGGTCAGCGACGCTTCCTGCGGGGCGTCGTGTCCTCGGCCTCGTCGGGGTCGTCGCCATCGTCGTCGTCGCGCAGCTCCTCGAGCAGTGCTCGCAGCTCGGAGCGCACGAAGTCGCGCGTGGCGGTCTCGTTGATCGCCTGGCGCAGCGCCGCGACCTCGCGGGCAAGGTACTCGGTGTCCGCGAGCGAGCGCTCGGTCCGCTGGCGGTCCTGCTCGGCGGCCACGCGGTCGCGGTCGTCCTGACGATTCTGCGCGAGCAGGATCAGGGGCGCGGCGTACGAGGCCTGGAGGGACAGCATCAGCGTGAGCGCGGTGAAGCCGTTCGCGGCGGAGTCGAAGCGCAGGTGGTCGGGCGCCCACACGTTCCAGGCCAGCCAGACGATGCAGAAGATCGTCAGGTAGAAGATGAAGCGCGGGGTGCCGAGGAAGCGTGCGATGCCTTCCGAGATCTTGCCGGCGCGGTCGGGGCTCGAGGCGGAGCGCGCGCGGCGGCGGAAGAAGCCGCGCTCGTCGCCCTTGGGCTTGTCGAGGCGGAAGTCAGCCACGGGCCACCTCCGGCTCCGGCCCGGAGTCCTCGTCGAAGTGGTCGCGCCAGTCGCTCGGCAGCAGGTGGTCGAGGACGTCGTCGATCGAGACCGCGCCGAGCAGGCGTCGCTCGTCGCTGACGACGGGCAGGGCGAGGATGTCATAGGCGGCCATGCGGCGAGCGACCTCGGGAAGCCTGTCGTCGGGGTCGAGCGGCGAGATCGCCTGGTCCACGTAGGCGCCGATCGCGTCGTGAGGCGGCTCACGCAGGAGCCGCTGGATGTGCACGAGCCCGACGTAGCGGCCGGTGGGCGTCTCGAGAGGTGGGCGCACCACGAACACCATCGAGGCGAGCGCGGGCGGGAGCTCCTGCTTGCGCACGGCCGCGAGGCAGGCCGCCACCGTCGTCTCCGGCCCGACGATGACCGGCTCCGTCGTCATGAGACCGCCCGCGGTGTCGTCCTCGTAGCCGAGCAGCTGCTCCACGTTCTTGGCGTCCTCGGGCTCCATGAGCTCGAGAAGCGCGGCGGCCTGCGTCTCGGGAAGATCTCCCAGGAGGTCGGCAGCATCGTCCGGGTCCATCGCCTCGAGGACATCGGCCGCGCGCTCCGAGCGGAGCGTCGAGAGCAGCGCGATCTGGTCCTCCTCGGGCAGCTCCTCGAGGACGTCGGCGAGCCGCTCGTCGTCCAGGGCCGCAGCGATCTCGGCCGAACGCGACGGCGACATCTCCATGAGCGCGGCCGCGAGGTCGGCGGGCTTGTGGTCCTCGAACGACTCGATGACGAGCGCGGCGCCCTGGTTCTTGTCCCGCGTGGACAGGCCCGTCACCTGGTCGACGTCCACGACGAGGGCCTCGCCGCGGCGGGAGAAGCCCAGAACGCCCTTGCGCCGCTCCGCGCGGCGCACGTACAGCTTGGTGACGTGCCACGTCCTGGTGCGGTCGGGCTCGATCGCGAGGTCCTCGACGTACGCGGTGGTCTTGTCCGACTTCAGGCGCACGCTGCGCTCGAAGACCTCCGCGATCGCGAGGGTCTCTCCTGCACGCGCCTTGAATCGGCGCAGGTTGATGACGCCCGTGCAGATGACCTGGCCGGGCGAGACCGAGGTGACGCGCGTGAGCGGCATGAAGACGCGGCGTCGTCCAGGGACCTCGACCACGAGTCCGACGGCCGTCGGGGAGCCGCCGCTGCGGCGCACGAGCAGCACGACGTCGCGGACGCGGCCCACGGCATCGCCCAGGGGGTCGAAGACGGTGGTGCCGGCCAGTCGTGCGACGTAGACGCGCTCGCTTCCGGTGCTCATGGGACAACCTTAGCCAGGCGGGGCCGTCGTCACAGGTACATCGGTCGAGGTGCGTGCGGCTTTCGGGGTGGCGACGGCGGTGACCTTCGCACTGACTGGCACCGGCTCGAAGGTGCCGATACATCCGAGACTGGCACTTGCGACAGGGTGCCGGTTGCCGCCAGCATGAGTCCATGCTCACCGCCGCCCAGCAGCTCACCGCCGTCCTCGACCACTGGCAGTCGGGTCGCGGGCCGCTGTACCAGCAGCTGGCCGACGCGATCGTCGCGCTTGCCGAGTCCGGCTCGCTCGAGCATGGGACGCGTCTTCCCTCCGAGCGGGCGCTCGCGGCCGAGCTGCACCTGTCCCGCAACACCGTGACCGCCGCCTACCAGCAGCTGCGCGAGTCCGGCTGGCTCGAGGTCAAGCCGGGCGCCGCGCCGCGCCTCGGATCGCTGTCGCGCGGCGTGATGGCGCTGTCCGCGCAGGACCGCTTCAGCAAGATCCTCACGGGACGCTACGAGCCTCTCGTCGCCTTCAACACGGCGTCGCCGCCGCCCGCGCCGATCGTGACGGAGGCGCTCGCGGACCTGCCGACCTTCGTCGGAGGGAGTCCGACGGTCGGCAACGGCTACGCGGCGCTCGGCGACCGCGACCTGGTGCTCGCGGTGACCGATCACCTTCGCGCGCACGGCGTGCCCGCACGGCCCGACGAGGTCGTCATCACCTCGGGGGCGCAGCAGGCGCTGTGGCTCGTCGTGACGATGCTCGGCGGCGCGACCAAGCCCGTCGCCCTGGAGTCGATCACCTACCCGGGCGTCTTCGACGCGGTTCAGGCGTCCGGCACCCGGCCTCTCGCGCTGCCGATGCGGGATGCGGGCCTCGACGCGACGGCCGCCGCGAAGCTGCTGCGCGCGAGCCGCCCCGACCTCGCGTACCTCACGACGTTCCACAACCCCACCGGCACCGCGATGAGCGAGGAGTCCGCGCTCGAGGTCCTTCATGCCGCGGCCGCGGTCGGCACGACCGTGATCGACGACCGCACGATCGGCGATCTCGCGCTCGACGGCCGTCCGCGTCGTCCGCTCGCGTCGTACGGCTCGGGCGCCTCGGTGATCACCGTCGGCGGCATGTCCAAGGTGTTCTGGGGAGGCCTGCGCATCGGCTGGCTGCACACCAACGCGACCCTGGCGGCCCAGCTGCGTCACCGGCGCGCCGCGATGGACCTCGGCTCGCCCGCCGTGTTCCAGCGGATCGCCGCGCGGCTGCTCAAGGACCACTACGAGGAGACGCTCGCGTGGCGCATCGGCGAGCTGCGGGAGTCCCTCGCGGCGACCCGCGGCGCGGTCGAGGAGCACGGGCTGGACTGGTCGTGGCACGAGCCCGAGGGTGGGCCCTCCCTGTGGGTCGAGCTCGGCGAGGGCAACGCCGACCGCTTCGCCGAGAGGTCGGACGCGGCGGGAGCCCCCGTCGCTCCAGGCTCGGCGTTCGAGGTCATCCCTGGAGCGGCGACCGGTCACTTCCGCCTGCCGTTCTACCTCCCGCCCGAGCAGATGCGGCTGGGAATCAAGATGCTCGCCGAGCGCGCCGCCTGACCCGGGTCCCGCATCGTCCGCGTCAGCGCGCGTCCGAGCCCTCGCATCGTCCCTGGTCTGCTCCTAGGCTGGAGGTGACCAGGAGGCGACGATGCTGCTGTTCTACATCGACGAGTGCGGCGACACGGCGGCGCGAGCGCCGCGCCACAGCTCGCATGGGACGCCGAGCGACCTGTTCGTCCTCGCGGCCGTCGGCATCCACGACTCGTCGCGCGAGCTGCTCGCGCGCGAGCTGATCGGGATCAAGCGGCGGTACTTCCCCGCGAGCGTCGGGGCCGAGGACTGGGGCCGCTCGGAGATCAAGGGACGGTTCCTCACGCACTCGACGCGTCTGCATGGGCACGAGCGCGTGCGGTTCCTGCCCGAGGGGTGGCGGGAGGCGGACGACCCCGCCGTCATGGACAACTTGCTGGTCGACCTGGCTCAGGTCTTCGCGAAGTTCAAGCCGCTCATCTTCACCGCGCTCGTGGACAAGGTCGCCCTGCGGCAGTCGGGCGAGGACATCGACCCGCTCGCCGTCGCCTACACGCGGCTCTACGAGCGCGTGGCGCTCGTGCTGGATCAGGTGAACCGCGGTGAGGGCGCGCTGTTCGTCGCGGATCAGCAGGACGAGCACGAGGCCTACTTCAAGTCAGGCGCGATGTACGCCGCGCGCGCCGAGCTCGAGAAGAAGGAGCGCAACCGGCCCCGCCTGGAGCCCGTGCTCGACAAGCCGCTGTGGATCGACTCGCACTTCAGCACGCTCGACCGCGAGATCATCCAGCTCGCGGACATCGTCGCCTACTCGGTCTACGAGTGGTACGAGCGGCAGGAGCCGCCCGCCGAGAAGCAGTACCTGTGGCGAGCGATCGCGCCGTGCTTCGCCGCCCACTGGAAGGCGCAGAAGACGCACGGCGCGGGCATCATGGTCTACCCCGAGCTTGAGGCGTACCCGCGGATCGAGCCCCTGCCGGAGGGCTAGCCTGCGGCTCCCGTCAGCCGGACCGACTCGACGCGCGCGTCGGCGTCCAGCGCCGAGTGCACGGTGATGATCTCGTCTGCGCGGGCCTCCTCGGCGAAGGCCTCGAGCCCGCGGCGGACCTGGTCGGGCGTGCCCGCGACCGCACGCGACATCATCGCGGCGATGTGCTGACCCTGCGCCGTCCCCAGGAACTCCTCGATCTCCGCGTCCGAGTAGTCGCGGGCCGTGGGGCCGCGCTTGATGAGGCGGCGCACCCGGTCGCGTCGCGCGGCGGCGAACATCTCCCGCGCCGCGTCGCCGTCCTCGGCGGCCACGACGTTGAAGCCCGCGATCACGTAGGGCTCGGGGTGCTCCTCCGAGGGCTGATAGGTGTCGCGGTAGACGGCGACGGCCTGGTGCAGCGCCTGCGGCGCGAAGTGCGAGGCGAACGCGTAGGGCAGGCCGAGCGCGGCCGCGAGCTGCGCGCCGAACAGGGACGAGCCGAGGATGTACAGCGGCACGCGCGTGCCCGCGCCGGGGGTCGCCCTGATCCCGTCGGGACGGGTCTCGCCCGCGAGCAGGCCGCGCAACTCGGCGACGTCGTCGGGGAAGCGGTCCGCTGCGGCCGGGTCCGAGCGCAGCGCGCGGTAGATGGACTGGTCGCCGCCGGGTGCGCGGCCCAGCCCCAGGTCGATGCGGCCAGGGTGCAGCTCGGCGAGCGTGCCGAACTGCTCGGCGACGGTCAGCGGCGAATGGTGGGGGAGCATCACGCCGCCCGAGCCGAGCCGGATCGACGAGGTGTGCGCCGCGACGTGCGCGACGAGCACCGCGGGCGCGGACGAGGCGATCGACTCCATGTTGTGGTGCTCGGCGTACCACACCCGCTCGTATCCCGCGGTCTCGGCGGCTCGCGCGAGGTCGACGGAGTGGCTCAGCGAGTCGCGTGCCGTGCCGTGGGGCGGAATGGCGGCGAGGTCGAGCAGGGACAGCTTCACGGGCATGGGTGCGCCTCTCGGGTCGGGGATCCGAGAGGTCCAACGCGGTGGGGCCCGCGCATCATCCCGGCAGGACGATGCGCGGGCCCCGGCTCGCGTTCGGGCGCTCAGCGCGCGACGGCTCAGCGCGCGACGGCTGAGCGCTCGACGGCTCAGCGCGCGAGGCGCGCCATCCAGGCCTCGATCTCGTCGGGCGTGCGGGGCAGGGCGGCGGAGAGGTTCTCGTAGCCGTCCTCGGTGATGAGCACGTCGTCCTCGATGCGGATGCCGATGCCGCGCAGCTCCGCGGGGACCGTCATGTCGTCGGACTTGAAGTACAGCCCGGGCTCGATCGTGAACACCATGCCGGGCTCGAGGACGCCCTCCATGTAGTGCTCGCGGTTGGCGAGCCCGCAGTCATGCACGTCGATCCCGAGGTGGTGCGAGGTCGAGTGGACCATCCAGCGGCGGAACAGCTTCGCCTCGGGGTCCTCGTGGTCGGGGACGATCCCCATCTCGACCAGGCGCTTCTCGATGACCTCCATCGCGGCCGCGTGGACGTCGAGGAAGCGCGCGCCGGGCTTCGCGACCGCGAATCCGGCGTCGGCGGCCTCGAGCACGATCTCGTAGATCTGGCGCTGGACCGGCGAGTAGGTGCCGTCGATGGGCAGGGTGCGGGTCACGTCGGCGGTGTAGAGGCTCTCCATCTCGACGCCGGCGTCGAGCAGCAGCAGGTCGCCGCTGCGGACCTGGCCGTCGTTGCGGATCCAGTGCAGCGTGGTGGCGTGCGGGCCCGAGGCCGCGATGGTCTCGTAGCCGACGCCGTTGCCCTCCTCACGGGCGAGGCCGTCGAAGGTGGCCTCGATGACGCGCTCGCCGCGCTTGTGCTCGCTCGCGCGGGGAAGCTCGGGGACCACGCGCTCGAAGCCGGCGATGGTCGCGTTGACGGCGTCGCGCAGCTGCTGGATCTCGTACTCGTCCTTGACGAACTTCATCTCGGCGAGCGCGACGGCGACCTTGTGCTTGGGGTGCTTGGCGACCTTGATGTCGGCCGGAAGGTCCGCGAGGTCCGCGGTCGCGATGCCCGTCATGGCGGCGAACTCGGCCAGCCCGGGACGGCGACCGATCCAGAACTCACCCGAGCGCGGATCCGCGTAGAAGCCCTCATCTCCCGCGACAGCCGGGGGAATAAGGTACAACATCGCATCGTGTCCGTCGTCGGTGGGCTCCATCACGAGGACCGCGCCGGGCTCGTGGTCGGCGCCGAGGCCCGTGAGGTACGCGAAGTCCGACGCGGGGCGGAAGCGGTAGTCGGTGTCGTTCGAGCGGACCTTGAGGTCGCCCGCGGGCACGACGATGCGCTTGCCGGGGAACCGCGCGCTCAGGCGCGCGCGGCGCTCGGCCGCGTAGGGCGCCGCCGCGATCAGCGTCGTCGTGGCGGCCTCGGGCTCCGCCCAGCCGCCGGCGAGGAACTCCTTGAACGCCGCCGAGTTGGGGCGCCCGGTGCGCGCCTTGTTGAGATCGTCCTTGTCATCGTTCATGGAGCAATCGTCTCACCCGGCCCACCCCGCCCCGCACGGTCGGGGACCCGTCCCCGAGGCCTGCTCCGGCATCGTCCCGGCGATCCGGCCTAGGGTGGCGATATGCGCATCGACCTGCACCTGCACTCGACCGTCTCCGACGGCACGGGCTCGCCCGCGCAGGTCATGCGCGAGGCCGCGGAGGCGGGGCTCGACGTGGTCGCGCTCGCGGACCACGACGCGATGGACGGCTGGGACGAGGCGCAGGCCGAGGCCGACGCGCGCGGGCTGCGGCTCATCCCCGCGATCGAGGTCTCGGCCCGTCACCGTTGGGTGTCGGTCCACATGCTCGCGTACTGGCCACGCCGGGACGATGCGACGCTCGGGGCGATGCTCGCGAGGACCCAGGAGGCGCGGGTCGGGCGGGCTCGGGAGATCGTCGAGAAGATCGCTGTCGACTACCCGCTGGACTGGGAGGACGTCGAGGCGCGCGCGGGGGTGTCGGCGACCGTCGGCAGGCCACACATCGCCGATGCCCTGGTGGAGCGCGGCGCCTTCCAGACCAGGGATGAGGTGTTCGCGCACGTCCTCAAGAACGGCTCCCCGTACTACGTGCCGCATTACGCGCCCGAGGTCGAGGAGGCGATCGGCGTGATCCGCGCGGCGGGAGGGGTCGCGGTGTTCGCGCATCCCGGCGCGCATGCGCGGGGCAAGACCGTGCCCGACTGGGCGATCGCGGAGCTCGCCAAGGCGGGGCTGGCGGGCCTCGAGGTCGACCACCGTGACCACGACGAGGCCACGCGGGCGCATCTCGCGACGCTCGCCGAGAGGTACGGGCTGCTCCAGACCGGATCCTCCGACTACCACGGGACCGGCAAGCTCAACCGGCTCGGCGAGAACCTCACCGCTCCCGAGGTGCTCGAGGCGCTGGAGGCGCTCAGGGGCTGACAGGCTGAGGTGCTGCGGCGACGTCGGCGCGTCGTCTGTGCCGCATCGTCCCTGCCCGTCGCCTGCCAGTTCGTCGCCGCACGTCCTGCACACACCTGACCGTGCGCACGGCGTGTCGGGGCCGCGACACGCCTGGTGCAGTGCGAAACGTGTGCAGGACGTGCGGAGCCGGGTTGCGCTGAGGGCTGCGAGGAGCGCTCCGTGACGGGGTTGACACGACGAAGGCCGGGCCGCTCCCGAAGGAGCGACCCGGCCTTCGTCGTGTCTGAAGTCTTACTCGGCGGCGGGCTGAGCCTGCGGGGCCTGGCCCTCACCGGAACCGCCGCCCGAGCCGCCACGACGGCGACGTCGACGGTTGCGCTTGGGACGGTCGCCCTCGGCCTTCGGTGCGGCGTCGGACGCGGCAGGCGCGTCCGTGCGCGGGCCACGGCCCTCGCCCGAGCCGGAGCCGCCACCGGAGCCGGAACCACCACGACGACGGTTGCGTCCGCCGCCCTCGCGGCCACCCTCGGAACGGCCTCCACGACCGCCCTCGGAACGACCACCGCGGCCGCCGTCACGGCCGCCACGACGCTCACCGCCGCCGGCGTGCTTCTTGCCGGTCTCGCCGAGGTCCTCGAGCTCCTCGCCCTCGAGGCCCTCGAGGACCTGCTTGTCCTTGGGCAGGCGGCCCTTGGTGCCGGCGGGGATGTCGAGGTCCTCGAACAGGTGCGGGGACGACGAGTAGGTCTCGACGGGCTCGGGGTAGCCGAGGTCGAGCGCCTTGTCGATGAGCGACCAGCGGGGGATCTCGTCCCAGTCCACGAAGGTGACGGCGGTGCCGGTCTTGCCCGCGCGGCCGGTGCGGCCGATGCGGTGCAGGTAGGTCTTCTCATCCTCGGGGCACTGGTAGTTGATGACGTGAGTGACGTCGTCGACGTCGATGCCTCGCGCTGCGACGTCGGTCGCGACGAGCACGTCCACCTTGCCGTGACGGAACGCGCGCAGCGCCTGCTCGCGGGCGCCCTGGCCCAGGTCGCCGTGGATCGCGCCGGCCGCGAAGCCGCGGTCGCGCAGCTCGTCGGAGACCTTGGCGGCGGTGCGCTTGGTGCGCGCGAACACGACGGTGCGGCCGCGGCCCTCGGACTGCAGGATGCGGGCGACGACCTCGACCTTGTCGAGCGCGTGAGCGCGGTAGACGACCTGCTTGATCGCCTTGACGGTGGCGCCCGAGTCCTCGGGGTCGTTCGCGCGGATGTGCGTGGGCTGGATCATGTAGCGGCGCGCGAGGGTCACGACGGCGCCCGGCATGGTGGCCGAGAACAGCATCGTGTGGCGCGACGCGGGAGTCGCGGCGAGGATCTTCTCGACGTCGGGCAGGAAGCCCAGGTCGAGCATCTCGTCGGCCTCGTCGAGCACGACGGTCTTGACGTAGCGCAGGTCCAGGTGGCCCTGGTTGAGCAGGTCGATCACGCGGCCGGGGGTGCCGACGACCACCTCGACGCCCTTGTTCAGCGTCTCGATCTGCGGCTCGTAGGCGCGGCCTCCATAGATCTGCGCGATGCGCACCGAGCGCTTCTTCGACGCGGTCTCGAGGTCGCCCGCGACCTGGACGGCGAGCTCGCGGGTCGGCGCGATGACGACGGCCTGGGGCTTGCCCTGCGCGTCCTCGAGGCCGTCCCAGCCGTCCTCGCCCGGCGCGATCGCGCGGTGGAGCAGCGGGATGCCGAAGCCGAGGGTCTTGCCGGTTCCGGTCTTCGCCTGGCCGATGATGTCGTGACCGCCGAGCGCGACCGGCAGCGTCATGGCCTGGATCGGGAACGGCGCGACGATGCCCTTCTCGGCGAGCGCCTCGACGATCAGCGGGTTGACGTCGAAGTCGGCGAACGACTTGTCTGCGGTCTGCACGGAAGCGTGCGTGTCTGTCATGTGGTTTCCCTGCGGTGGGGCGCCCCGGGGAGGCGCGATCGGTGGCAGCCGATCGCGAACTTCCTTCAGTGCGGGGCCGCCGTCTACGGGGCCCGAGCGCTTCACATGACGACCGGTCAGCCTGGTGTCGTGGACAAGTGTACCGTGCGGCCCTTTCGGAGCGAAGAGGCCCATGGCAGAGTGGCTTGGGTGCGGATCGTGGTGATGGGCGTGACCGGATGCGGCAAGAGCACCGTGGGGGTGAGGCTCGCCTCATCCCTCGGGAGCGAGTTCGGGGACGCCGACGATCTCCATGCGCCCGAGGCCGTCGCGAAGATGTCGCGGGGCGAGCCCCTGGACGATGCGGATCGGTGGCCATGGCTCGACCGGGTCGGGGCGTGGCTGGGCGACAGGGACGATGCGGTGGTCGCCTGCTCGGCGCTCCGGCGCGCCTATCGCGACCGCTTGCGGGACGCATCGTCCGGGCCGCTGTTCTTCATCCACCTGACCGCGCCGATCGAGGCGCTCGAGGAGCGCGTGGTCGCGCGCTCGCGCGACACCGGGCACTTCGCGGGGGCGAGCCTGCTCGAGTCGCAGTTCGCGACGCTCGAGCCGCTCCAAGGCGACGAGGACGGGCTCACGATCGACATCGCCCACGCGGATCCCGAGCAGGCGGTCGACTACGCGCGTCAGGTGCTCGCCTGAAGGAGCCTGCTTGGCGACGGAGGTCGCCAGGAGTCGTCAGCGAGCGTCAGGCCTCGAAACCGACGCGGTGACGCTCCTCCTGGCCGATCTCCACATAGCCGAGCGCATCGGCGGGGATGAGGATGCGGCGCCCCTTGTCCGCGGTGAGGTCGAGCATCGACCCACCCGAGGCCGCGGCGACGGCCTTGGCGACCTCGTCGGCGCTCATCGTGGTCTCGAACGAGAGCTCACGGGCGACGTTGCGCACACCGATCCTGATTTCCACCTGGCACCTCCGAGTACGGCTGGGACGTTTCCTGGCTCTATCGTAGGGGGATGGAACGCGAGCGCCGGGGCCTGTTCGCGCCCAGGAGAATCGACCCGCTCACGGCGGTGAAGGTCCTGCTCGTCGTGGTTCTCGGGTTCGCGATCGGCGTCGGCGGCGGGTGGTTGGCCATCCAGGCCCCCGACCTCTACCGGTCGATGAACGAGCCCGAGCCGAGCCCGACGCCGTCGGTCACCCCGAGCCCGATCCCCAGCCTCTCCGTCGAACCGTCCCCCGAGCCGGCGATCACGCGAGCGCTCGACGAGGACGACACGGAGGCGGGGATCGTCGATGTCGACGTCCCGTTCCGCGCGGACGAGACCTTCACAGCGGTGTCGGGCACCGAGGAGTCGTCGGGCACCGCCGCCGCGACCCGCTGGGTGCGGATCGAGGTCGAGGACGGGCTCGACGTCAACGTCTTCAAGCTGTCCGAGTTCGTCATGGACACGCTCAACGACAATCGAGGGTGGGGCAGCGGAGGGACGATCGAGTTCCTCCGCACCGATGGGGTTCCTGACGCCCGCATCGTGATCGCGAGCCCGCGCACCGCAGCCGCGCTGTGCAGCGACCCGAAGTCAGGGCTCGCGTCGGGGCCCGTCGTCGAGGGATCCGCGGAGCCGTCCGAGTCCGCTGACGAGGAGCTCGACGTCACGACGGTCGCCTCCTCGTGCGCCGCCGCAGGCATCATGGTGGTCTCGCTCTACGACTGGACCGCGGGGCTCGACGTCTATGCGGATGCGAGGCAGGACTCGCGGCGCTATGTGCTCACCCACTTCGCGGGATTCCTGCTGGGACACGGCCAGGAGAAGTGCGGGAAGGGCCTCGCGAGCGTCATGGTGGACCAGACGTCGATGAAGGACTCGTGCACCGTGAACCCGTGGGCTTATCCCGACGCTGACCCCTCGCCGTCCGCGGAGCCGACCGCCTCGGCAGAGCCCGCGGCTTCGGCAGAGCCCGCGGCTTCGGCCTCGTCCTAGCGCGTCCGCATCTCATCGTGTCGGACCCCCGTGGTGGGATGTCCCCATGAACCCGACCGGCCTGCTCGCGCCCACCCTCGTCGCCTCGCGGCCGGTGCCCGAGCCCGAGCTCGACGCTGAGCAGAGCAGCGCGCTCGACGCGGTGAGGCGCACGTCAGGTGACATCGCGGTGATCGGCGGGGCCGGGACAGGGAAGACCACGCTCGCTGTCGCTCTCGCCGCGGACGCGGTGCGGTCAGGGCTCCCCGCGCGCCGGCTGCTCGTGATCGCCGCGACTCGCCAGGCCGCGGGCGTCATGCGGGACAGGGTGGCGCACGCGATCGCCGGTCCGCTCGGCGAGCCGGTGGTGCGCACCGCGCCGTCGGTCGCCTTCGAGGTCCTCGTGAACGAGTCCCTCGCGCTCGGGATACCGCGCCCGTCGCTCGTCTCCGGCGCGGAGCAGGACGTCGTGCTCCATGATCTGCTCGAGGGCCACGCCAACGGTCGCGTCGCCCCGCTCGACTGGCGCGGGGTCGTGCCCGCAGAGGCGACCCTGCTTCCGGGCTTCCGTGAGGAGCTGCGCAACGTGCTCATGCGCGCGGCCGAACGCGGCCTCGCCTCCGACGAGCTCGCGCTCCTGGGCGAGCGATGCGGACGGCCCGAATGGCAGGCCGCTGCCGAGATCTACCAGGAGTACGAGGACGTGCTCGCGCTCGGGTCGATGACGGTGGACCAGGGCGATCGCTTCGACCCCGCGTCCGTCGTCTCGCGGGCGACGATGGTGCTCGAGCAGTGGGACGAGATCGTCGGGGCCGACGCGCCCGCGCCGTCGTGGGACCTGGTGATCGTCGACGACGCGCACGACGCGACAGCCGCCACGTACGCCTTCCTCCGGCAGCTCTCCAGCCGGGGGACGCGTCTCGTGCTGCTGGGCAACTCCGACGAGTCGGTGCAGGGCTACCGGGGCGCGGTCCCCGACGCGCTCGCGGACCTCGCGGGCAGCGCCGCGGCGAGGATCGAGCTCGCGGTCGACCACCGGCAGCCCGCGCCGCTCGCCGCGGTGAGCGCCAGGGTCGCGGAGCGCATCGGGGTCAAGGGGGCGGCGAGCGCGCGCGAGGCGGTGAGGCGCGCGTCCTCCGCCGAGACGGACGATGCGCCGGTGACGGTGCTCACCGCGCCGCACCGATACGCGCAGTCGCGCGCGATCGCGGCGGAGCTCCGCAACTCGAGGCACGGCTTCGACGGTCCCGAGGTGCCATGGGGGCGCATGGTCGTCATCGCCAGGTCCACCGCGCTCCTCAGATCGGTGCGCTCGGACCTGCTCGCGGCCGACGTGCCATGCGAGGCGCTGGGAGAAGGCACCGCGCTGCACCTCGAGCCCGCGATCGCGCCGCTGCTCACGCTCCTGCGCGTCGCCCTCGGCGAGGAGTGGGACGAGGACAAGGCGCTCGCGGTCCTGGGCTCACGGCTCATCGGTCTCGATCCGGTGGCGGTGCGGCGACTGCGCCGCGCGCTCGTGCGCGAGGAGCGCGCGGGCGGCGGCTTGCGCTCCAGCGTGGAGCTGCTCGTCGAGGCCATGGAGGACCCCGCCCGGTGGGCTTCGCTCGACGGACCGGAGGCGCGGCAGGCGGAACGGGCGTCCCGCGCGGCCGTCGCCGCGGGGGAGCGGCGTGCTCAGGCAGGCGCGAGCCCCGGCGCGGTGATCTGGGCGGCCTGGGAGTCGCTCGGTGTCGCGGAGACGTGGCGTGAGGCCGCGCTCGCGGGGTCGGCCAGGGACGACGCCGACCTCGACGCCGTGATCGCGCTGCTGCGCGCCGCGCAGACGTACACCGAGCGCCTTCCGAGCGCGCCGCTCGCCTCCTTCCTCGAGTACCTCGAGGGGCAGGACTTCGCCGCCGACTCGCTGGGTGCCCAGGGGCGTACCCCCGACGCCGTCTCGTTCTGCACGCCGGCATCCGCCGCAGGCCGGGAGTGGGACGTGGTCGTGATCGCGGGCCTCGAGGAGGGCGTGTGGCCGAACCTGCGGCTGCGCGACTCCGTCCTGGGCGCACAGACGCTCGCCGAGGTGCTCGACGCGGGTGGGCTCGCCTCGGAGGAGGCGGTCGGCCTGGCCCGAGGTCCGCGCGACCTCCACGCCGCGCGTCGGGCCGTGCTCGACGACGAGACGAGGGCCCTCCTCGTCGCCGTGTCGCGGGCGCGCTCCCGGCTCGTGCTCACGGCGGTCGAGGATGCCGAGTCGCAGCCCTCGCGGTTCCTGTCCCTCGTCGCCGACTCCGCAGGAGTGGAGAGCCGCAGCACGGCGGGTGCGCGCGGAGTCTCGGATCTGCGTGCCGCGGTCGGCTGGCTGCGCGCCGAAGGCCTGGGCGCCGTCGCGAGGCTCGAGGAGGAGCCCGGCGACGCCGAGGCTCTCGCGAGGCTCGAAGGCGTGGCCGCGCAGCTCGCCGACCTCGCGACGAAGGGCATCCCCGGCGCGCACCCGAAGCATTGGCACGGCGTGGCGGCGCCATCCACGGAGGAGCCGTTCTGGGAGCCCGACGCGCAGGTCCGCGTCTCGCCGTCGCGCATCGACTCGATCCGCGCGTGTCCGCTCAAGTGGGCGCTCGAGTCCGCGGGCGGCACGACCGAGAGCACCGATGCCCAGAACGTCGGGCTGCTCGTCCACGCGATCGCCGAGGCCTTCCCCGAGGGCGGCGAGGCGGCGATGCTCGCGATGCTCGACGACCGATGGGCCGAGATCGGCGGACGCGAGACCTGGATGGAGCGCGAGGCCTACTCGCGTGCGCAGGACATGGTGCGGCGACTGTCTGGATACCTCAAGGACGTGCGAGCGGACTCGGTGCTGCTCGAGCAGGGCTTCAGGGTGGAGCTCGGACGGGCACTCGTGTCGGGACTCGCGGACCGCGTGGAGATCCACGGCGACCAGGCCAGGGTCGTCGACCTCAAGACGGGAAGGACCGTCTCCGCCGCCGAGGCCGAGGACCACGGTCAGCTCATGATGTACCAGCTCGTCGCCGGCGCCGGGGCGTTCCCTGGCGTCGCGCGAGCCTCGGACGCGGCGCTCGTGTTCGTCGGAGGCTCGACGCTCAAGGCGAGCGTGCGCAAGCAGTCGCCGATCGACGAGACCACGGCCAGGCAGGTGCTCGACGACGCCGTCGCCGACATGACCGCGGAGAGATTCGCCGCCCGGCCGAACGCGATGTGCGACCACTGTCCGATCAGGCGGTCCTGTCCCGCCCACGCCGCAGGAAGGCAGGTGAGCGACTCGTGACGGTCGAGACCCACGCGATGCCCGGGATCGTGATCCCGCACCATCGCTCCGCGCTCGAACTCGCGCAGATCATCGACCCTGGCAGGACGCCCACCGGCGAGCAGCTCGCGATCATCGGTGCGGGGATCGAGCCGACGCTCGTGGTCGCGGGAGCCGGCTCCGGCAAGACCGAGACGCTGTCGATGCGCATCGTCTACCTGCTCGACCACGCGGACGAGCTGTTCGGGCGCCCGATCAGCCCGGACGAGATCCTGTGCCTCACCTTCACGCGCAAGGCCGCGGCGGAGATCGCCGAGCGCGCCGACGAGCGCATCTCCCGGGTGTGGGACAGGACCACGGGAGTGGACGGCTCCGAGCGGATCGTGAGAGATCCCGAGCGCCCTGCGCCGACCGTCGCGACCTACAACGCCTACGCCGCCGCGCTCGCGGCCGAGCACGGGCTGCGCGTCGGGGTGGACCCCGACTCGACCGTGCTGACCGACGCCGCCCTGTGGCAGCTCGCGTCGCTGACCCTCGAGGAGTGGACGGTATCCCTCGACACCGACAACGCCGCGGGCACCGTGCGGTCGGCGCTTCCCCGGCTGTCGGCGCAGCTGCGCGAGCACGGCGTCTCCACCGCCAGGCTCCGGGCCTACCTCGACGAGATGAGCGTCGCCTTCGCCTCGCTGCCGAAGAAGGTCGGCGACGCGGCTCCTACAGCGATGACGAAGACGCTCGCGGGGCGGATCAAGGCGGTGCGCACGCTGCGCGCCATGGCGGACCTCGTCGACGACTTCCGCAGGCGCAAGCATGAGGGCGCTCTGCTGGACTTCTCGGATCAGGTCGCCACCGCGGTCGAGCTCGCGCAGATCCCCGCGGTGAGGGACGCGGAGCGGGCCCGCTTCCGCGCGGTCCTGCTCGACGAGTTCCAGGACACCTCACCGGCGCAGCTCGACCTGTTCGTCAAGCTGTTCGGAAGAGACTTCCCGATGATGGCAGTCGGCGACCCGAACCAGGCGATCTACGGGTTCCGCGGCGCCTCGGCCGCCGCGCTCGAGGACTTCAAGCGGCTGCTCGACGCCCGCGACGCCTCGCTCACGGTGTCCTGGCGCAACGAGGCGAGCGTGCTCCACGCCGCGAACGCCTCGGTGGATCCGCTGCGCGAGGCGACGACCGTCGACGTCAAGCCGCTCATGTCCAAGGGAGAGCATCTCGGCATCCCCGAGCCGACGAGGCTCGCCCCCGGCGTGACGGCCCACATGGCCGAGACCCTTGAGGACGAGGCGACGAACGTCGTCGACTTCATCATCGCGCGCCGCGAGGAGCTCGGCCACGGACCCGACTCGACGGTCGAGGCGGCGGTGCTGTGCAGGCGACGCGCCACGATCCCCGGCATCGTCGACGCGCTCACCGCGCGCGGCATCGACTACGAGGTCGTCGGGCTCGGGGGCCTCCTCGACACGCCCGACGTCGCCGACCTCGTCGCGCTGCTCGAGGCCGCCCACGACCCGTCTCGCGGCGACTCCCTCATGCGGCTGCTCACCTCCGAGCGCGTCAACCTCGGACCGCGTGACCTGATGGCGCTTCAGGACTGGGCCGAGCATCTCGCGGGCCCGAGGGCGACCCGCGAGGGCGGGGCGAGCATCGTCGACGCGCTCGCCCAGGAGCCACCGACGGACTTCGCGTTCGACGGTCGCGCCCTGACGCACGAGGCGCGCGACCGGCTGAGGTCCCTTCAGCGGACGATCGACCAGATCCGTCAGCACACCTACCTGCCGCTCACCGAGCTGATCGCGTTCACCGAGCGGGTGTGGGGACTCGACATCGAGGCGGACGTCGCGAGCCCCGACGGTCGCATCCGACGCAACGTCGACGCGTTCCTCGACGCCGCGAGGAGCTTCGCACAGGGAGCGGAGCACGCCACGCTCGGCGCGTTCCTGCACTGGCTCGACGCCGCGCGGAGCGAGGAGAGAGGCCTCGACGCGCCCGTGAAGGACCCCGAGCCCGGAGCGGTGCAGATCCTCACCGTGCACGCCGCGAAGGGTCTCGAGTGGGACGTCGTCGCGGTCCCCGGAGCGGTCGAGGACGCCTTCCCGTCCGTCACCCGCTCGAAGGGCGCGTGGCTCTCGGGCGACCCCGAGGTTCCGTGGGAGCTGCGCATGGACGCGCGGTCGCTGCCGGTCTGGGGATGGCGAGACGCCCAGGACCACGCGAGCCTCGCCGAATCGATCGACGAGTTCCGCGAGGCAGCGGGCGACCACGCGGTCGACGAGGAGCGGCGGCTGTTCTACGTGGCGCTCACCCGCGCCCGCAGCCACGTGCTCGTCTCGGGTTCCTGGTACACGGAGGGCAAGAAGCCACGCAGCCCCTCGCAGTTCATCGATGAGCTCTGCGAGGCGGGCATCGTCAGCGACGCCGGCTGGGCGTCGAGGCCCGAGGCGGACCAGGAGCCTCCCGCGCCGCGAGTCGAGGAGGGTGTGTGGCCCCGTCCCGAGACCGAGCCGCAGCGTCGGCGTCGCGCGCTCGCCCGACGGGTCGCGGCGGTGGAGCCCGGCTCGACGCCCGCCGGCGTCGAGCTTCCGCTGGCCGCCGAGATCGCCGCGATGCTCGCCGAGGGGCGGGCGAGGCACGGAGGCGCCGACGAGCTCGCGATGCCTTCGCATCTGTCGACCTCGGCGCTCGTCGCGATGCGCCGCGACCGGGACCAGTTCGCGCGACAGCTGCGCCGACCCGTCCCGCAGGAGCCGACCCTCGCGGCTCATCGCGGCTCCGCGCTCCACGCGTGGATCGAGTCGCGCTATGGCCAGACCGCGCTGTTCGGTGAGGACGATCTCGGGCCCGACGAGCAGCACGCGGTGGACCTCGACGAGCTCAAGGCCACCTTCGAGGCGTCCGAGTGGGCCAAGCGGGTGCCGACCGACATCGAGGTGGACGTGGAGCTGCCCGTCGGAGGCGTATCGGTGCGCTCGCGCATCGACGCTGTCTTCCCCGCAGGAGGAGGGCTCGAGCGCGTCACGGTCGTGGACTGGAAGTCCGGCCGGCCACCTCGAGACGACGACGAGCGCGCCGCTCGCGAGGTGCAGCTGGCGATGTACCGGCTCGCGTGGTCCGAGCGCACGGGACTGCCGCTCGAGGAGGTGGACGCGGCCTTCTACTACGTGGCGGCGGACGCGACGGTGAGGCCTGAGCGACTGCTGGACAGGGGGGAGATCGAGGACCTCATCCGAGGTGATGCCGGCGCGACGGCCTAGGCAGCGGGCTCGGGGTCCCCGCCCTCGGGCTCGGCCTCGACGTCGCTCTCCTCGAACAGGAGCGCCTCAAGATCGGCGAGCATGCCCTTGCCGTCGGCGATGATCGCGTCGTCCTCGGTGCGCACCCCGTACATGAGCCAGCGCAGCAGCGCCATCTCGGAGGACAGCCGCGCGCGGTCGAGCAGGTGCGGGTCGCGTGTCTCGCGGCGGGCCATGCCGTAGGCCTCGACGACCGAGTCGAGCACATCTTCGGGGGCCGACGCGACGAGCCAGGCCAGGTCGTCGGCCGGGTCCGCGACGCGCGCATCCATCCAATCCACGATGCCCGAGATCAGCTCCTCGCGGACGAGCAGCTGGTGCTCTCCCATGTCACCGTGGACCACCGTCGGCTCGAAGCGCCACCACGAGACGTTCTCGAGCTGCCTCTCCCAGCGATCCGCGAGGCGCGGGGGGACGAATCCCGTCTGCACGCCCGCGTCCAGCTCGGCGAGACGACGCTCGCGGTGCTCCTCGGCCGAGTACGAGGCAAGACCCAGGTCCTCGACCAGCTGCGGCGGCAGCTCATGCACCGACGCGAGAGCCTTGCCGATCGACGCGGCGAGGCCCGGTCCGCCGACGACCTCGGCGAGCACGAGCGGCGCCCCTGGCGCCTCCTTGTAGACGATCGCGCGGCCCTCGCCGTCCGACAGCGTCGCGGCTCCTGCGGGGATCGGCACCGCGAAGGTCACGAGCCCCGCGTCCTTCGCACGCGCGAGCGCCTGCAGCAGGCCGCGCTCCGCCTCGAGCGCCGCGCCGGCGGCCGCCCGTCTCGGGGCGCGCACCAGCCACCGGCGACCGGTGGCGTCCTTGACGACGACCACATCGAAGTCGGCGTCGGAGTGCGGCGAGCGGAGGACGTCGTAGACGTCCAGCCCTGGCACCGCTACCGACGCCAGCGCCGCAAGGGCGAGCGGTGAACGAGGCACGCCCTCACATTAGGACGAACCAGGCATCATCGCCATGGACCACGCCGGGGGACCGGTGTGGTGCGGGAGTACGGTGGAGCCGTGAGCGACCCGTGGACCAGGCCTGACCCCCTCCTCATCGATCGTGCGACCGAGCGTCGCGACTCCTTCGATCCCGGGGGAGCGACCGCGATCGTCGTGACGGGGGGCCGGCTTCTGACCTCTGCGGCTCGGCTCGTCGAGCTTCTTCCGGGCGAGCACCCGGAGGCGGCGCTCACCCTGTACTTGGGACATGAGGCGGGACGCGACCTGGTTGCGATCGTGCCCGCCGACCCCTCCTTCGCCGACGGCTATGACGGCATCGGCGGCGAGCGGCTCGTCGGCCTGCGGGACCTGTTGAAGCCGTTCGCCGAGCGTGGCGCTGAGGGCGTGCGGGACCGCGAGCTCGGGGCGACGGCCGTCGCGCTCGAGCAGTGGCACGCGGCCCACGGCCACTGCGCCCGGTGCGGCGCTGCCACCGAGTCGATCAAGGGCGGATGGGTGCGGCGGTGCCCCGCCGACGACCGCGAGCACTACCCGCGCGTCGACCCCGCCGTCATCGTGGCGATCACCGATCCCGACGACCGCCTCCTGCTCGCGCACGCCGCGCACTGGGGCCCGCAGCGGTTCTCGATCCTCGCGGGCTACGTGGAGCCGGGGGAGACCTTCGAGCAGGCGGTCCACCGCGAGGTGTGGGAGGAGGTGCAGGTGCGTCTCACGGACGTCGCCTACGCCGGGTCGCAGCCGTGGCCGTTCCCCGCCTCGGTGATGGTCGGCTTCACAGCGCGCACGGACGCGACGAGCGCGACCGTCGACGGCGTCGAGATCACCGAGGCGCGGTTCGTCTCCCGCGAGGAGGTCGTCGCGCTGGTCGCCGACGGCGAGGTCGTGCTCGCCCCGCACGGTTCGATCGCCCGCCGGCTGATCGAGGCCTGGCACGGCGGCCCGATCCAGGACCGGGTGCCCGACGACAAGATCGACGTCTGAGCATCGCGCCCGGGAATCGGCCTGGGCGTCGCCCCGGGCGACCGTACGCGACCGCCGTCGTCCCCGTGGCCGGGCCCGCCCCGCATCGTCCCCAGCCGTGCCTCGGAAGCGTCGGCGCTGTCAGCCCCGGCTGACACAATGCCTGTGATGTCATCCGATCAGATCCTCGAAGCGCTCGACCCGGAGCAGCGCGAGGTCGCCACCGCCCTCCACGGGCCCGTGTGCGTCCTCGCGGGCGCGGGCACGGGCAAGACTCGCGCCATCACGCACCGCATCGCCTACGGCGTGCGGGTGTCGGCGTACAACCCGCAGTCGGTGCTCGCCGTGACGTTCACGGCCCGCGCCGCGGGGGAGATGCGCCAGCGGCTGCGCGCGCTTGGCGCGGGCGGAGTGCAGGCCCGCACGTTCCACGCGGCGGCGCTGCGTCAGCTGAGCTACTTCTGGCCGCAGGCGGTCGGGGGCCAGATCCCGCAGCTCGTGGAGCACAAGGCGCCGTTGATCGGCCGCGCAGCGCGCCAGGTCGGGCTGAGCCTCGATCGCCTTGCGGTGCGCGACCTGGCGAGCGAGATCGAGTGGGCCAAGGTGTCGCTCGTGGCCGCCGAGGACTACGTGCGCGTCGCGGCCGACCAGGGGCGGCCGGCTCCTGCGGGGCTCGACCGCCTCCAGGTGGTCGACGCGATGCGCGCCTACGAGGAGGCGAAGACCGAGGCCGTGGTCCTCGACTTCGAGGACATCCTGCTCCTGCTCGCCGACATCATCGGCCGTCATCCCGAGGTGGGCGACACGATCCGCAGGCAGTACCGGCACTTCGTCGTCGACGAGTACCAGGACGTCTCGCCCCTCCAGCAGTTCCTCCTCGACCAGTGGCTCGGCGGGCGCGAGGACCTGTGCGTGGTCGGCGACCCGGCGCAGACCATCTACTCCTTCGCGGGCGCGACCCCGCGCCACCTGCTCGAGTTCGCGCGCCGCTACCCGGCCGCCCAGACGGTCAAGCTCGTGCGCGACTATCGCTCGACGCCGCAGGTGGTGAACCTCGCCAACGGGCTGATGGCCAGGCGCGGCGCGGCGGGGATGGGCGTCGAGCTCGTCGCCCAGCGGCCGTCCGGTCCCGCGGTCGGCTTCAAGGCCTACCCGGACGATGCGGCGGAGGCGGCCGGCGTCGCGGACGCCGCGCAGGCGCTCATCGCCTCGGGCGTGGCGGCGAGCGAGATCGCGATCCTGTACCGGATCAACAGCCAGTCCGAGCTGCTCGAGGAGGCGCTCGCGGAGCGCGGCATCGGCTACCTCGTGCGCGGCGGCCAGCGGTTCTTCGACCGCGATGAGGTGAAGCGGGCGATGGTGCTGCTGCGTGCGGCGGCCGTGGCGCCGGACGATGCGCCGCTCGGCGAGCAGGTGCGGTCCGCGCTGTCGGACATCGGCTGGGCGGAGAAGCCTCCGGCCGAGCGCGGCGCCGTGCGTGAGCGGTGGGACAACCTGCAGGCGCTCGTGCAGCTCGCGGATGACCTGGACTCGGACGCCGGCGGTCAGATGACGATGCGCGAGCTCGTCGAGCACCTCGTGGAGCGCGCGCAGGCGCAGCATGCGCCGTCGGTCGAGGGTGTGACGCTCACGACCGTCCACGCCGCGAAGGGCCTCGAGTGGGACGCGGTGTTCCTGGTCGGCTGCTCGGAGGGGCTGATGCCGATCTCCATGGCGGAGACGGATGAGGCGATCGAGGAGGAGCGCCGGCTGCTGTACGTCGCGATCACCCGCGCGCGCGAGCACCTGGCGCTGTCGTTCGCCCGCGCGCGTCGTGAGGGCGGCAAGGCGACGCGCAAGCGCACGCGGTTCCTCGAGAAGTGGTGGCCCGACGCGGCCCCGGCGCGCGCGCCTCGCCGTTCCAACAAGGCCGAGCTCGCGGAGCTCGACGTGGACCAGCTGCGCCTGTTCGACGCGCTCAAGCAGTGGCGGTACGCGATCGCCCAGGAGACGGGCAAGCCGGCGTTCACGGTGCTCGTGGACGCGTCGCTGGTGCAGATCGCGCGCGACCGGCCCGGCACGCGCGGCGACCTCGCCAAGGTGAACGGCGTCGGCGCGTCGAAGCTCGAGAAGTACGGTCTCGACATCCTCGGGATCGTCGCCGAGCACTGAGGCACACGCGGGTCTCCGACGTCAGCCTGCAGCGCCGCACCCGCAGTCCGCCCGAGGCGAGACGGGCGCGGGACGGGGCGCCCCTCCCAGGACGATGCGCCACGCCTCGTTGGACGGCGCGCCGCCGCGCAGGGCCCGGATGACGAGACGCGATGCAGCGGCCACGATGTCGGGCACGATCTCCGGTAGCGGACGAGGGCGGCGCCCCGACAGCTGGTCGAGCAGCAGCGGCCAGTCCGGGTCCACAGCGGTCCGCTCGAGGGCGAGGCAGCGTCCGCACGCGGTCGCCCCAGGCACGACGAGGGGCCCGACGGTCGCGCCCGCCTCATCGACCGCGATGAGCAGATGCGGGGTCCCGTCGTGCTCCCATGCGGCGGTCGCGTGGCGCGCCGCCCCGCCCAGCGAGATGAGCACCGTCAGCGTCGGGTCCGACGCGTCGACGACGCTCGCGCGCGGCAGTCGTTCCCTCACGGACCATGCGGCCCCACCCGCGCACGTCGAGACCAGCGCGCGCCGGGGGTACAGGCCCGGCTCGTCGTGCGCGGGGCGCCGGTCGGAGAACGCGACCGTGATCCCACACGCGGCGAGCGCGGAGCCGAGCTCGAGGCCGATCCTGCCCGCGCCGTGGATCGCCACGACGCCCGCGGGCGGCTCCTCCTCCTCGACGAGCAGCCCTGCCTCGGCTAGCCGCGCGCCCGCGTCGCCGAGCAGGGCGCACTCGTCCGCGCCGATCGGGGTGCTCTCCGCTGCGATGACGACGGGCCGCTCGGTCTCGCTCAGCGCGGCGAGCCGGACGGGCACGGACGTACCGACCTGGGTGGTGCCGTCCGGGCGGGCCAGCACCGGGGCGCAGGGGGCGAGTCTCATGCGGCGATGCTCGCACCTGGCGCGGGCGCGAGGACGTTGTCCACAGGCGCCGCGGTGGCCACAGCGTCGTCCACAGCCCCGACGTCCCTCGGCCACTGCATCGTTCCTGGACCCACGCATAGTCGTGGAAGGCGAACGTCCCCGAACGCGAAGAAGCGGGCCGCCCCGTGAGGGACGGCCCGCTTCTGTCAGCTTCGGTGGGCGCTTACGCCTTGCCGAGGATGCGGTTCAGCTTGGTGCCGCAGACGGGGCAGACGCCCTTCGCCATGCGACGGTCGTTCGAGACGACGACGTCGCCCTCAGCCTCGCGCTTCTCCTTGCACTTGACGCAGTAGAACTCGCCCTGCCACTTCTCGTCGGCCATGAGTCCCTCCTCATTCGTAAGGCGCGGCCGGTGGCCGCGCATCGATCGGTCTGCTGGACCTTCGCCCCCCAGCGTAGACGCGAGGTGCGGCGAAAGGTCGTCATCTCAGCACGCCGTGTCGCGGCGCGTCGAGCGGACCGCTAGAGCCTAAGGCACGCCTGCGGCCGTGCGCGACCGCTACCGGTCCGTGTCCGGGTCGGGTTCGCCACCCGCGTCGTCCCCGCCCGCATCGTCCGCGCCCCCGCCGAGGAGCTTCTCGAGCTCGCGGTCCATCTCGTCCTCCTGGTCGCCCGAGACCCGGCGCTCGACCCACGCGGACCAGTCCTCGAGGTCCGTCGCGGTGGGCAGCAGGTCGGGATGCGACCACACCTCGTCGCGCGCGGAGGGTCCGGCCTTGGAGGCGAGCGACGCCCACATCGCGGCGGCGTCGCGCATGCGGCGCGGACGCAGCTCGAGCCCGAGCAGGGTCGCGAAGGTGTCCTCCGCGGGCCCGCCGGCCGCGCGACGGCGGCGCATCATCTCGCCGAGCTGGCTGAGCGACGCGAGGTGCGGGGCCGCGGCGCGCATCGTGACGTCCTGAACCCAGCCCTCGACGAGCGCGAGGAGGGTCTCGATCGACTCGAGCGTCGCGGTCTGCTCCTCCGAGTGCTCGGGCGCGAAGATGCCGCGCGTGAGGGCCTTCTGCAGCTTGGCGGGGTCGCCGACGCCCGCGTCGCGGACGGCCTCGTCGAGCGCGTCGGCGTCGATCGCGATGCCCTGCGAGTAGCGCTCGATCAGGGAATGGAGCTTGGCCTGGAGCCACGGTGCGGCCTGGAACAGGCGCACGTGCGCGGCCTCGCGCAGCGCGAGGAATGCCTTCACCTCGCGCTCATCGACGCCCTCGAGCCCGCGCGCGAACTCCTCGACCGCATGCGGCACGATCGCGACCCGGGCCTCCGCCAGCAGCGGGATCCCCAGGTCGGTGGCGCCGAACGCCTCGCGAGCCATCTCCCCGGCGGCCTGGCCGACGTGCATGCCGCACACCGTGGGGCTCACGGAGGACAGCATCGCGCGGCCCTGCTCGCCGAGCAGCGCGTTCGTCGGATCGTCGGGGTCGTCCGACGCGGCGAGCTCCCGTCCCAGCACGCCGCCGAGCGCCTGCGAGACGCTCACCGCGACGGGGCCCGCGAGCGAGCGCCACGTGGGAAGCGTCGCCTCGACCCACTCCGCGCGGCTCCACACGCGCGGCTCGAGGCGCGACGGGTCCAGATCGGTCGCGGCGTCGAGCCACAGCTCTGCCTCGGACACGACCGCCCGGTGCTCCGACGCGACTGCGGCCGAGACCGTGGGATCACCGCCCTGCGCCGCGACGCCGCGCGCGACGTCGTGCGCGAGCTGCCAGTTGACGTCCTGCCCGTCGCCCTGGGACAGCAGCGTCCTGATCTGGCGCAGGACGTGGTCCATCATCGCGGGCGAGGCGCTCATGCCGGAGGCCTGCGCGAGCGCCTGCGGGTCCATGCCCATGCGCTGAAGCTCGGCGAGCGCCTCGTCGGCGTCGTCTCCGAAGAGCTCGCGCAGGAGGCGCATCCACGGGGTCTCGTCGTCGGTCACGTCGTCTCCTCGGCGCTCGGGCGGCGTCCGCGGTTGCGTCGCCTTCACTCAAGGTAACGTCCGGGCGGGGTGATTGGGTCTCGCGTTCGCTATGGGCAATGATGGGGCGGTGACCGACGAGACGACGCCCGACCCCGTGGAGACGTTCAACGCCTTGTACGAGGCGGATGAACCAGTCGTCACGCGCCGCGAGCGGGTGATGGGGATCTCCGGTCTCACGACGAGCGCCCTGGTCGCGCTCATGGTGATCCTCCCGTCGCCCTACGCGATCGGCGGCCCCGGTCCCACCTACGACACCCTGTCCACGACGGACGACGGCGCGCTCGTCACGATCTCAGGCGCGGAGACCTACGAGCCCTCGGGCGAGCTGCGGCTCACGACCGTCTCGGTCCAGGACGCCGGGTCGACGTTCATGACGATGGGCTCGGTGCTGCGCGGCTACCTGTCCGGGAGCCAGTACACGACGCCCCGCGAGCTGGTCTTCGGCAGCACCGAGGAGGACGCCGAGGAGGCGGAGCAGGAGTCCGCGGAGCAGTGGGTGACGTCGCAGGAGGCCGCGACGGTCGCCGCGCTCGAGGCGCTCGGCACCGAGGTGTCCGCGACGCTCACCGTCGCTCAGGTGCTCTCCGGTTCCGACGCTTCCGGCAAGCTCGAGGAGGGCGACGTGATCCTCGCGGTCGACGGCGAGGACCTTGACGGCTTCACCGACCTGGCGGACGCGATCGCGGGTCACGCCGTCGGGGACGAGCTCACCGTGACCGTCGACCGCGACGGCGAGGAGCAGGACGTGACGTTCGCGCTCGTCGATGACGGCACAGGCTCCCCGGTGATGGGGATCCTCGTGGACCCCGAGTTCGACCTCCCGATCGACGTCGAGGTCGCGATCGACACGGTCGGCGGCCCGAGCGCCGGGCTCATGTTCACACTCGGAATCATGGATCTCCTCACCGAGGACGACGAGCTGAACGGCGCCCTCGTCGCCGGCACCGGCACGATCTCGTCGACGGGGCAGGTCGGGGCGATCGGAGGCATCGACCTCAAGATGCTGGGCGCCCAGCGCGACGGCGCGGAGTGGTTCCTGGCCCCGGTGGACAACTGCGACGAGGTCGTCGGGCACATTCCTGACGGGCTGTCCGTTGTCGCGGTGGAGGACATCGACGACGCCTACGACGCCATCGTCGCGATCGGTGCAGGTCAGACGGACGACCTGCCGACGTGCGAGGCTGTGGCAGGCTAGTCGGAAGCACCTTCGGGCCGTCGCGCGGCGGCTCGACCGATGAGCTCGTGAGGACCGACAGTGACGTTCGCCGCAGACGGCAACCAGCCCAGCCCACCACGCCCTATCCGTGTGCCGCAGCGACGCAGCCCGCTCGCGATCACGGCGATCGTGGTCGGCGTCATCGTCGTCCTGGCGGTGGTCGCGGCCAACATCTGGACCGAGATCGCCTGGTATGACCAGCTCGACTTCTCCGAGGTCGTGTGGGTCCAGTGGATCACCCGCGGGGTGCTGTTCCTGATCTTCGGCGGGCTCGCGGCCGGCGCCGTGTGGCTGTCGCTGTTCCTGGCCAAGCGCGCGCGTCCCGCGCGCAGCGAGGCGCAGTCGAGCCTGGACCGCTATCGCGAGCAGATCGAGCCGCTTGAGCGCGCCGTCACCATCTCGCTGCCGCTGTTCGTCGGCCTCATCGCGGGCGGCGCCATGTCGTCGCAGTGGCAGACGTTCCAGCTCTTCCTCCACCGCCAGTCGTTCGGCACCGAGGACCCCCAGTTCGGCCTTGACGCCGGCTTCTACGTCTTCACGCTCCCGGCGCTCAACTCGATCGTCGCCTACGTGCTCACGATCTCGATCCTGTGCGCGATCGTCGCCGCCTTCGTCCACCTGCTGTACGGGTCCATCTCGGGCGGCGGCCGACGCTTCATCGCCTCGCGGGGCGCGCGCATCCAGCTGTCCGTGATCGGCTTGATCGTGATGCTCTCGGTCGCGGCGAACTACTGGCTCGACCGGTACAGCCTGCTGACCAAGCAGGGTGACCTCATCTACGGCGCGACGTACACCGACGTGAACGCTGTGCTGCCGTCGCGCACGATCCTGGCGGGAATCGCCGTGATCGTCGGGCTCATGTTCCTCGTGGTCATCTGGCGCGCCGACTGGCGCATCCCGATCATCGGCGTCGGCCTCATGGTGATCGCCGCGGTCGCGATCGGCGGGATCTACCCCGCGATCGTGCAGCGCTTCCAGGTGAACCCGAACCAGCAGGAGCTCGAGACCGACTACATCCAGCGCAACATCGATGCGACCCTCACGTCGTACGGCATCGATGACGTGGAGATCACGCAGTACGACGCGACGACGGAGGCCGACGCCTCCGCGCTGCGCGCCGACGCGGACACCACCGCGCAGATCCGCCTGCTCGACCCGAGCATCGTCGCTCCCGCGTTCCAGCAGCTCCAGCAGAACAAGCAGTACTACACGTTCGAGGACGAGCTGAACGTCGACCGCTACGACATCGACGGCGAGAGCCAGGACACCGTGATCGCGGTGCGCGAGCTCAACATGGACGGTCTCGACGACTCGAGCCGCAACTGGGTCAACGAGACCACCGTCTACACGCACGGCTACGGCGTCGTCGCGGCCTACGGCAACGCGGTGACGTCGGACGGGCAGCCGTCGTTCTTCGAGGGCGGCATCCCGTCCTCCGGACTGCTCGGCGACTACGAGCCCCGCATCTACTTCGGTCAGAACCTGCCTGCCTACTCGATCGTGGGCGCGCCGGAGGGTGAGGGCGGCTGGGAGCTCGACTACCCGGACGACGACGCCGACAACGGCCAGCAGAACACCACGTACGAGGGTGATGGCGGGCCGTCGATCGGGAATCTGTTCGAGAAGCTCGCCTACGCGATCTCGTTCGGCGAGGAGCAGATCCTGTTCTCGGACCGCGTGACCTCGGAGTCGCAGGTGCTGTACTACCGCGACCCACTGGAGCGCGTCGCGAAGGTCGCCCCGTACCTCGAGCTCGACTCGACGGTGTACCCGGCTGTCGTCGACGGGCGCGTCGTGTGGGTGGTCGACGGCTACACGTCGACGTCGGAGTACCCATACGCGTCGCTCATCAACACGACCGGCCTGTTCGCGGGCGACGACTCGAGCCTGATCCAGACCACGCTCAACTACGTGCGCAACTCGGTGAAGGCGACCGTCGACGCGTACGACGGCACCGTGACGCTGTACGCGTGGGACGACGAGGACCCGATCCTCCAGGCGTGGGAGGACGTGTTCGGTTCGGAGATCCACCCGATCTCGGACATCTCCTCGGACCTCATGAGCCACCTGCGCTACCCGGAGGACCTGTTCGCGATCCAGCGCTATCAGCTGTCCGAGTACCACGTCACGGACGCGGCGTCGTTCTTCTCGCAGGGTGACTTCTGGCAGGTGCCCGAGGACCCCAACGACTCCACGAGCCTCCAGGACCCGTACTACCTGACGCTCCAGATGCCGGGTCAGGACGAGCCGACGTTCTCGCTGACCACCAACTTCATCCCGGCGGGAACGAGTCCACGCAACATCCTCACCGGCTATCTCGCCGTGAACTCGGAGACGGGTGACACCGCCGGCGAGGTCGACGAGGACTACGGCACGCTGCGCCTGATGGAGCTTCCACGCGACACGACCATCCCAGGCCCAGGCCAGGTGCAGAACAACTTCAACGCGGACTCCGACGCGCAGACGGTCCTGAACCTCCTGCGCTCGGGCGAGTCGACCGTCGACAACGGCAACCTGCTCACCCTTCCGGTCGGCGGCGGCCTGCTGTACGTGCAGCCCGTCTACGTCCAGGCGAGCAGCGGGACCCAGGTGCCGCTGCTGCGCAAGGTCTTCGTGTCCTTCGGCGACGAGGTCGGGTTCGCCGACACGCTCGCCGACGCGCTCGACCAGGTGTTCGGCGAGGGCGCGTCCGAGGGCGCGACCGATCCGGACGCCGGGGTCGACGGCGATGCCGTGGACGACGGGGTCGCGGACGATGCGGCCACGGACGACGGGACGACGGACTCGTCCGCCACGCCCGAGGCGACCGATTCGGCGTCCAGTTCCGCGACCAGCGAGCCGACCGAGACGGCGACGCCGGCCGAGACCACTCCTGCGGCGGCCGACGCGCAGGCGGCGCTCGACGAGGCGCTCTCCCGGGCCACCCAGGCCATCGAGGACGGCAACGCCGCGCTCGCGGACGGCGACTTCGCCGCCTACGGCGAGGCGCAGGACGCTCTTGACGAGGCGCTCCAGGACGCGGTGGCGGCCTCGGACGCGCTGGACGCCGCCACGGAGTAACGGCTCTACAAGGGACGATGCGGGGCCGGCGGGGCATTTGCCTCCCGGCCCCGCTCCCGTTCCGCGGGGTCGCGGGGCCCCGTGGTCATCGGGGCACCGAAACGCTGGTAGAGTTAATACCCGCAGCAACGACGCGGGGTGGAGCAGTTCGGTAGCTCGCCGGGCTCATAACCCGGAGGTCGCAGGTTCAAATCCTGTCCCCGCTACCACTCGAGAAGGCCCGGACCAGATGGTCCGGGCCTTCGTCGTTCCTGCTACGCCTAAGCCAGTTCGCTGATCCGTCCCCGCGCGGCCAGCCGCTCGAGAGCGAGCTCATGCGGCAGCGCAGGGCTGAAGTGCCCCGCACGCCCGGTCATGTCGCGGTTCGCGAAGAGCGCGTTGAGCACGGCCTCCTCGGTCGCCTGGACGGTCGCCGTGTAGAGCAGATCCATGAAGCTCCACGGCACCATCTGCAGGCTGTCCAGAGTGGCCTCCGCAGCAGGCGTCGCAGAGAACCCGTTGTCCAGCGCCCCCGCGTTCCCCGTCGAGAACGCCAGGAAGATGTCGCCGGAGAAATGCCCGCCGGTCGTGCCGGTCCGCGCGAGCCCGAGGGACACGCGCTTGGCGAGCGCCTCGCACTGCGTCGGGATGAGCGGCGCGTCGGTCGCGACCACCGCGATGCACGATCCCGAGCCTCCGGGCACCCGTCGGTCCTCGGCGAACCAGGATAGATCTCCCATCGGGTACGGCACGTCCAGATCCCCGAGGGGGACGCCCTGGATCATCAGCTCGCTGCGATCACCGAAGTTCGCCTGCAGGAACACGCCCACGGTGTACGTCGCGCCACCGATGGAGACCTGCCGCGAGGACGTGCCGTTGCCGCCCTTGAAGCCGTACAGGTTCATGCCCGTGCCGCCGCCGGCGGAACCCTCCGGGACAGCGGAAGAGGAGGCGGCATCGATGGCCGCCCCCGCATCGTCCGTCGTGACGAACGGCTGGTTGATGCTGTTGAGGTAACCGTCCCAGGTCTCGCCGACCACGGGCAGCAGCCATTCGGCCGCGAGATCGGGACGATGCGTCGCGGTCCAGTCCACGACGCCGCGGTGGACGGTGCCCACCGCGTGGGTGTTGGTGAGCATCACGGGGCCGGCGAAGGATCCGGAGTCGCGGATCCAGTGCGAGCCGGTGAGCTCGCCGTTGCCGTTGAGCGAGTGCACGGCCGCGGGAACAGATGAGCCGACCCCGTCCCGCCCGAGCGGGAGGATCGCCGTGACCCCGGTACGGGCGGCGACTGCGGCATCGTCGGTGTCCTCGATGCGCGTGACGGTGCCGACCGTGAGGCCGGGCACGTCCGTGATGCCGTTGAGCGGGCCGGGAGTGCCGGCGAGGTCGAGGCCAAGGTCGCGTGCTCTCATGCGGGGGACTCCTCGGGGTCGATGGTGATCGCCGGGCAGGACAGCGCCTCGGCGAGATGTGTGCGCATCAGGTGACGCGCGCGGTCGGCGGAGAAGCGACCGGCCGCGTTGATGATGTAGAGGCCGTACGCGTCCTCGAGCGCGACGGCGTTCGCCGCGATGTCGGAGGCGGCGGCGGAGGGGGAGAAGTGGCCCTGTGCGGTGCCGATCTCCACGGTGGTCGCGTACAGCGTCACCTGCTGCTCGGTGAGTGCGCGGGTCATGGTCCGGTGGACGGCGCTGCGGCGCACGAGGGCGTTGAGGTCGTAGAGGGCGACGACGAGGACGTCGTCGTCGTTCTCGGGCACGCCGGTGTCGATCAGCGCCGCGATCTTGTCGCGCGCGTCGGGAAGCGCGGCGATCATCTCCTGGCGCGCGCCGACGAAGCGGTCGATCGCCTCCTCGTGCACCGCGATGAGCAGATCGTCCAGGTCCTTGAAGTGATAGTGGACGGTCCCGGTCGCGACGCCCGCGGCCTCGGCGATGTCCTTGATGCGCAGCCCGACGATCCCGCGCTCGCTCACGGCGTGCAGCGCGGCATCGAGAAGTTGCGCCCTGCGGGCGTCTCCATCGCTCCTGCCCATTCTGACCTCCGCGTCAAAGTAGATGAATTCACCGAGTGTGCATGGTCAATGTTTCGAGCACGTTGTGCCGATTTAACAGTACATTTCATTCTCAGAAATGCTTGACAGCACCCCGCTCGGTAACTTTGACTTTGGCGTCAACATGGCACTTACCTAGAAAGGAAGCCGCCGTGGCCCCCAAGGAGAAGTACAGTCAGGAGCTCTCCCGGTCGTTGACGATCAAGGAGAACATGCTCATCACGCTGTCGTCGGTGACCCCGGCGTCGAGCGTCTTCATCATCGTTCCGGCCCTCGTCGTCGCACTGGCAGGTGCAAGCGTCGCGGCGATGGCGATCGGTGCGTTCATCGCGCTGTTCGTCGGCTGGTGCTACGCGGAGCTCGCGAGCCGCTACCCGATCACCGGAGGCGAGTACACGTGGGCCGCGCGCCTGCTCGGGCGAGGCTACGGCTTCGGTGTGTTCCTCCTCAGCCTCGTCTCAGGCGTGCTCATCATCGCCGTGATCGCCTCGGGCGTCGGCCCGTACCTGTCGGTCGTCTGGGAGGGCTTCAACTCCTCGATCACCACGGTGGTCGTGGTGGCGATCACCACCCTCATCGCGGCGCTCACGATCACGACCAACGCGTGGGTCACCGGCGTGTGCCTCGCTCTCGAGGTGCTCGCCCTCATCGTGCTCGCGGTCATGGGCTTCAGCCACGTGAGCCGCGGCGTCGACACCTTCGTCATGCCCCAGACCCTGGGAGCCGACGGCGGCCTCGAGACCGTCACCTGGGCGATCCTGTTCTCCCTGGTCCCCGTGGCCCTGTTCGCCTTCAACGGCTACGGCGGCGCCGTGTACTACGCCGAGGAGACCAAGGGCGCCTCCAAGACCATCGGCAAGGCGATCATGATCTCCCTGCTCATCACGGTGATCGCCGAGATCGTCCCGCTCGCCGCCGTGATCCTCGGCTCCTCCGACCTCGAGGCTCTCGTGTCGTCCGAGTCCCCCATGAACTGGTTCCTGCTGGACCGCGGCAACGAGGCGATCAACGTCATCGTCAGCCTCGGCATCGCGGTCGCGGTCTTCAACGCCGTCATCGCGGTGCAGATCCAGCTCGCTCGCCTGCTGTTCTCCTCGGCCCGCGACCGCTCGTGGCCCGACGCGATCGACCGTGTGCTCGGCAGTGTCCACCCGCGCACCAAGACCCCGATCGTCGCGACCATCGTCATCGGCCTCGCGGGCATCGGCGTCGGCTTCCTCCCGTTCGACTGGCTGCTCATCGCGACCGGCGCGAGCGCGGTCGTCATCTACTCCACGGTCGCGGTGGCGGCGCTTCGCGTCCGCGGCGCCGCCGGCCGTGAGGGTGGCTACCGGATGCCGCTGTTCCCGCTGCCCCCGATCGTCGTGCTCGCGATCATGGCGTACGTGACGTACCAGATCATCGCGTCCGACCCGACGCCGCTCCTGGTCTCCGTCGTCGCGATCGTGCTCGGCGTGCTCTGGTACGCACTGTTCATCCACCCCCAGCGCGGCGAGCGGTGGACGCTGCCCGACCCGCAGGATGACGCGGAGCACGCCCTGGCGGATGACGTCGATCCCGACGAGGTCGAGGCCGCCAAGGTCTGACGCCCATCTGCTTGACGCGAATGCCCGGGGCCTGCGCCCCGGGCATTCGCCGTTCCCGGGACGATGCGCCAGCAGCCGCATCGTCCCTGGTCTCCGTCGTCCTGGTGCCGAGAATGTGCACCCGGCGTAACGTGGAAGACGAGAGAGCCGCCCCCAGTCGGGGCGTCGGCACGGATGCCGCGACGCGAGGACGACGGAGAGTGAGGACCTCATGTCGTACGCAGACCGGCTTGCCCGCTTCGAGACGGGCGCAGGATTCATCGCAGCGCTGGATCAGAGCGGTGGCAGCACCCCGGGAGCGCTCGCGCGATACGGCATCCCCGAGTCCGCCTACGGGACGGACGAGGAGATGTTCGACCTCATCCACGCGGCCCGTACGCGCGTCATCACGAGCCCGGCGTTCACGCGCGAGCACATCCTCGCGACGATCCTCTTCCAGGGCACCGTGGATCGGCAGATCGCCGGCAGGGGCGTCGCCGACTACGTGTGGCGGGTCAAGGGCATCCTGCCGATCCTCAAGATCGACAAGGGCCTCGAGGAGGAGAGCGACGGAGTGCGCCTCATGAAGCCGATCCCCGGCCTCGAGGACACCCTGGCCGCGGCCCTCGACAAGGGCGTCTTCGGCACGAAGGAGCGCTCGGTCATCAGGGAGGCGAACCCCGTGGGGATCGCGCGCGTGGTCGACCAGCAGTTCGCGCTCGCCGAGCGGGTGGTGGCTGCGGGCCTCATGCCGATCGTCGAGCCCGAGAACGACATCAACGCGCCCGACAAGGCGGCGACAGAGGATCTGCTGCGGGAGCAGCTGCTCACCCACCTCGACGACCTCGGGGATCGCAAGGTCGCGCTCAAGCTCACGATCCCGACGGTTGACGGGCTGTGGGGCGACCTGATCGCTCACCCCAACGTCGCCCGCGTGGTCGCGCTGTCCGGCGGCTACACCCGAGCGGAGGCCAACGAGCGGCTCGCCCGCAACCCCGGCCTCATCGCGAGCTTCAGCAGGGCGCTGCTCGAGGGGCTCACGGTGGACCAGGCCGACGCGGACTTCGACAGGATGCTCGGCGAGTCGATCGTCTCGATCTACGCCGCGTCGATGGCGGGATCGTCCGGGATGTCCGGCCTGCGAGGTGCCGCGTGATGTGACGCGGGACCCAGGTCCTCGCGCGCGAGGTCGGACCGGCGTAGGCTCGCGACTCGTGTGTGTGACGATTCAACGAGACGCTGCCCCCGCGCGTCGTGAGAGGTGCGCATGACCGCTTCGAAGGGTGGCGGCTGGCTCGCAGGCCGCACCGCGCTCCTGCTCGCGTTCGCGTTCTCCGTGATGGCGGACCCGGTGTCCTCGGTCGCGTACGCGATCGAGGCCGCGCTGCACGCGTTGAACGGTCACCTGCCGCTGCTGCTCGGCGCGATGGGCCTCGTGGTCCTCGTCGTCGCGCTCGTCGTCACCAGTTATCACCAGCTCGTCGGCCGCTTCCCCGAGGGCGGCGGCGCGGCCGCGGCCACGGGCGCGGCCCTGGGCGACGGATGGTCGTTCGTGCCCATGGGCGCGCTGATCGTCGACTTCGTGCTCACGATCGCGATCTCCGTCTCCGCGGGCGCGTCCGCGATCATCTCCTACATCCCGTCGCTCGCGCCGTACCGGCTGGGCCTCGCGCTGTGCCTGCTCGTGCTCGTCGCCGGGCTGATGTGGTTCGGGCACATGGGCCGCGCGGTGTTCGCGCTGCTCACCGTCATCTTCCTGGTCGCGGCCGTCGCGGTGCTGGTGTCGGTCGCGATGGCGGCGCCCACGATCGCGGACACCGTCTCCGCGGAGACCGCCGAGACGAGCCTGCTCCACTCGGCCCCGCTGTCCGTCGTCCTGGCCTTCCCCGTCGCGATGGCGCTCGCGACCGGCGTCGAGGCGCCGTCCTCGGCGATCGCGCAGCTCGCGCAGCTCGACGACGACGGCCGACGTACGTTCGGCCGCACCGCCCTGTGGCTCACGCTCGGCATCGTCGGCACGCTCACGCTGTTGCTCACCGCCTCGGTGGTCTACCTGGAGATCGGCCTGCCGAGCGAGGACTCGACGCTCGTCGCCGACCTGGCCCGTGCCGCATCGTCCCCGGCGGTGTTCGCGCTCTTCCAGGGAGCCACCGCGCTGCTGCTGCTGTCCGCCGCGAGCTCGTCCTTCCAGGCAGGCCCCGGCCTCATGAAGGCGCTCGCGCGCCGCGAGGACGGGACGGCCGGTCACGGCGTCCTGCCCTCGATCCTCGGCCGCACCAACTCGCATCACACCCCGTACGTCGGCGTCGCCGTGTTCCTCGCGCTGTCCGCGGTGGTCGTGGCCGCCGCCGGCGCGCGCGACCAGCGTCTCGTCCTGTTCTATGCGGTCGCCGTGTTCGTGAGCTTCCTCATGGGCCTCGTGTCGATGGCGCTGCTCGCCCACCGGGACGGCCAGCGCCGCTGGGTGACCCTCAACATCGTCGCCGCGGTCGCGGTCGGCTTCACCCTCATCATGAACCTCACCCGCGTCGCCGCTCTCGGATCGCTCGCCGCGACCGCCGTCGCGTCCGGCATCCTCTACTGGGCCTGGGTTCGTGCTGGCAAGCCGAGCGGGGCGTCGCACGCGGTCGCCGAGTCCGAGGCCGGGGACGATGCGGTCGCCGAGGACGATGCGGCGTCGGGCTCCACCTCGGCCGCCGAGCACGCCGTTGCCGAGGATGCTGTCGCCGAGCCCACGGTCGCGGAACCCGCTGTGGCGGTGCACGCGCGCCTCAAGCGCTGACGCGACCCGCTCGCGACCCTGACGCCAGCGCGGTCCCGGCCTCCGGACCGACCCGGCCCGCGCATCGTTCCTGTCCCGCCCCTGCCCCCGCTCTGGCCCGCTCCTCCCGCCGCCTGTAGCCTTCCCGCGTGACCGCACGACGGGTGGGACTGCTGGGAGCGACCGGCATCGGCGTGGGCTCGATGCTCGGAGCAGGCGTGTTCTCCGACATGTGGGTCGACGTGCTCGCCGCCGGGCGCTGGTACCTGCTCGCCCTCGCGCTCGCGGCGGCGATCGCGATCGCGAACGCGCTGTCGACCGCCCAGCTCGCGGCGGCGCATCCCGTCGCGGGCGGCTCGTACGCCTACGGCCGCGCGGAGCTGTCCCACTGGGCCGGCCACGTGGCGGGGGCGGCGTTCCTGGTCGGCAAGACCGCGTCCGTCGCGGTGGGGGCCGTGGTCCTCGGCACCTACGTGCTGCCGGGCCACACCCAGGGAGTCGCGACCGCCGCGATCGCGCTCGTCTGGGCGCTCAACGCGCGCGGCATCACCAAGACCGCATGGGGCGCGACCGCGATCGCGATCGTCGTGTCGCTCGCCCTCGCGGTGCTCGCCGTCGTCGTGCTCTCCGCCCCCGTGTCCTTGAGCTGGTTCGCGTGGAGCGCGGACGGAGAGGCGTATGAGCCCACCGTCCTCGACTTCGCCTTCAGCGGGCCGGGGGGCCTCGCTCAGGTCCCGGTCGCCGCGGCCGCCGCGTTCTTCGCCTTCGCGGGCTACGCGCGCATCGCGACGCTCGGCGAGGAGGTGCGCGAGCCCGAGCGGACCATCCCTCGCGCGATCGTCATCGCTCTCGCGGTGGTGCTGACGCTCTATGTCGCGATCGCGGTCTCACTCGCGCTCCACGTGGGCTACGACGGGCTCGTCGCCGTCCTGGAGCCGGGCACCGACGCGGGCGAGGCCATCACGCTCGCGCCGCTCGAGCGCCTCGCGGATGCCGTGGGATTCCCCGTCGCGATCGTCACGGCGACCGCCGCGCTGAGCGTCTTCGGCGCGATGCTCGCGGTGCTCGCCGGGGCTGGCCGCACCGCGATGGCGATGGCCCGCGAGGCCGACCTCCCCAGCGCGCTCGCCCGTCAGGGTGGCAGCGGCGCGCCGTGGCTCGCCGAGGCGGTCATCGCGGTCGCCGCGATCGCGCTCGTGTGGACGCAGGGGACGAGCCTCCTGCTCGTCTCGGTCGCGACCGTGCTCACCTACTACGCGGTCGCGAACGCCGCCGCGATCGCGCAGCGGCGGGCGGGGAGGACGGCGACGCTGCGCGTGCCGGTCGCGGCCTCCGCCTTCGGGCTCGTGGGATGCGTCGCGCTCGCGATCGTCGCGGCGCCGTCGGCCGTGGGGGAGGGGCCCGCGTGGGTCCCCTGGGCGCTCGCGCTCGTCGTCCTGGGATGGCCGACCGTCGCCTGGACGATGCGTCGGCGTGCATCGGGACCGAAGTCCCGCTAGTATGTCCCCAAGTTGACGTATCAACGTCAGCCCGGCGCGGCAAGCGCCACGGCCTGCTGAGGCCGAACCGCACCCCGGTCCCCGGGGGTGCGGTTCGCCGGCCTCGCGCCGACAGCCACCACCCTCATCCCCGAGGATCGCGTGCGCGAGGGTCAGTCCCGTGCGGCGTCAGCCTCGCTCGGCGAGCCAGGCGTCCGCCGCCTCGAGCTCGCCGTCCATCGTCCTGGTCACGGTTCCGACGAGGGCGCGCTCGATCATCGGCCCGACGATCGGCATGGGGACGCTCACCTTGCCCGTCGCGAGCAGCTCGGTGCCGTCGCCGTCGGGCCGCAGACCCAGGGCGCCGGCAACATGGCCGGGCGCGCCCATGATCTCGACCGCGAAGGTGCCGATGCGCTCGTCGTCCTCGGGTGGCTCCCACGCCTCGGTGTACGTCACGACCAGGCGGGAGCCGACGAACGCCCGGATCTCCGAGGGGATCGATGACGTCGGCGCCTCGCGCCTCAGCGAGACACGGAAGTCGGCGTCGGCGCTCCCGTCGACGAGCAGGTCGACGAGCCGAGCGCCCGACGCCTCGCCGCGCACCTTCGAGAAATCCGCGTCCGCCAGCATGGCGACGACGGCGTCGAGCGGCGCGTCGAAGCGGTGGCGGTGCGTGAAGTCCATCGGTGTCTCCAGGTGTCGGTACGACCTCTCAGCCTACCTCGCAGGAGGGACGCCTTCCGTGTCACGTGGGACGGTCGGCGGCGCGGGGTGTCAGCGGGCCGTAGGCTTGGACGGTGGCAAGCCTGAGAGAGACCGCGGAGCGCTACGGCGCCCTCACCGACGCCGAGGCAGAATGCCTGTCCCTGCTCGCGGAGGACTGGCAGATCATCGCCGACCTGTCCTTCGCGGACCTGGTGATGTGGCGGCCGGTCGACGACGGATTCGTGGCGATCGCGCAGTGCCGTCCCTCGACCGGTCCCACCGTCCACCAGGACGATGTCGTGGGCGTCTTCGCCGCGGAGGGCCGTGTCGCGCACCTGCGCAGCGCCTTCGACTCCGGCGAGCTCGTCGCGTCGCGCGAGCCGCGCTGGGACGAGTCCTACGCGGTGCGCGAGGACGCGCTTCCCGTCGTCCTCGACGGGCGGCCGATCGCGGTGCTGACCCGGGAGGTCTCCCAGGCGGTGTCGCGCTCGTCGTCCCGCCTGGAGCTCAACTACAAGGGCGCGGCCGACGACATCCTGCACATGATCACGAGGGGCGAGTTCCCCGTGCCGACGTCGATCACGGGTCCCCGCCGAGGCGCGCCGCGCGTCGGCGACGGAGTGCTGCGGCTCGACGCCGCGGGGCACGTCACCTACGCGAGCCCGAACGCGCTGTCGTGCTTCCACCGCCTCGGCCTCACGGGACCGCTCATCAACAAGTCCCTCCCGCGTGAGGCCAGCGCGATGCTGCTCGACAAGGGGCAGATGGACGAGACCCTCGCGATGGTCGTCATGGGTCGCGCGGCCTGGCGCACCGACATCGAGGCCAACGGCGCGGCGCTGTCCCTGCGCGCGATCCCGGTCACGGAGAACGGCGTGCGCCACGGCGCGGTGCTGCTGTGCCGCGATGTCTCGGAGCTGAGGCGCCGCGAGCGCGAGCTCATCACCAAGGACGCGACGATCCGCGAGATCCACCACCGCGTCAAGAACAACCTTCAGACCGTGGCGGCGCTCCTGAGGCTCCAGTCACGTCGCGTGGAGGCCCCCGAGGCCAAGGAGGCGCTCGCGGAGGCGATGCGTCGCGTCTCCACGATCGCGCTCGTCCACGAGACGCTGTCCGGCACGCTCGACGAGCTCGTGAACTTCGACGACCTGGGTCGCCGCGCGATGCGCATGGCCGCCGAGGTCGCGTCGCCGGGTGTGCAGGTCTCGATCGTGAGGGAGGGCGACTTCGGGATGATCCCGGCGCAGTGGGCGTCCTCGCTCGCGCTCGTCATGACCGAGCTCATCACCAACGCGGTCGAGCACGGCTTCGAGGGCAGGGAGCGCGGCGTCATCACGGTGCAGGCCGATCGCGAGACCGCGCGCGAGCGGCTGCACATCGCGATCCTCGACGACGGCGTGGGGCTGTCCGGCAGCCCCACCGGGCTCGGGTCGTCGATCGTGCGCACGCTCGTCGAGAACGAGCTCGACGGCTCGATCGAGTGGTCGCTGCGCGGAGACGAGCCCGGCTCCGCGGTCACGCTGGACGTGCGGATCGGCGAGGGACCGGGCGAGGGCCGGTACTGACGGCTCCGCCGCCGAGAATGGCAGAAGCCGCGCCGCCCCGGAGGGCGACGCGGCTTCTGTGCGCTGGTCTGAGCCGCGCTGTTCGTCGAGCGGTTACTTCGCGGCGCGGCGGGCGCGAGCGGCACGGCGCTTGAGCGAGCGGCGCTCGTCCTCGGACAGTCCGCCCCACACGCCAGAGTCCTGGTTGTGCTCCATGGCCCACTGCAGGCAGGTCTCACGCACGTTGCACGTGCCGCACACGGCCTTGGCCTTCTCGATCTGGGAGATCGCCGGGCCGGTGTTGCCGACGGGGAAGAAGAGCTCGGGGTCCTCGACCTCGAGGCAGGCAGCGGTGTTACGCCAATCCATCATGTACTCCTTAGGAAAAAGAGAGCGACGGACCATGGGCCAGGGGAAGGCCGTGATCCGTCGCATCGTCGCTACATCACTGCCGAACATTTTCTCATTGTTACAAACAGATGACAAGAGGGCGGTTTCTGAGAATTTCCGCAGAGCCGCCGCGCGGTTCTAGGGTGGGCGCCGTGACCTCCGCCGAACGCCGTGACCCGCTCGACCTCCTCGCGACCGTGCTGCTCGCGCTCGAGGCGGCGCTGCTCGTGGCGGTCGCTGCCGCGTACGTGGCGTACGCGGCCGGGGGAGAGGACGTCGAGCTCGCGGCCACGCTCGGCATCGCCGCGTTCGCGCTGGCCATGGGCGGCTCGGTCGCGTTCGTCGCCCGCGGGTTCGCGCGGGGTGCGCGCTGGTCGCGAGGCGCGGCGCTGACGTGGCAGGTGCTTCAGGCCGCCGCAGCGGCCGTGATGCTTGGCGCGCTGCCGATGCTCGCGATCGCGCTGCTGGTCGCGTCCGCCATCGTGGCGGCCGCTGCGATGCGGGCGTCCGCTCGAGACGCGCAGCGCGAGGACTGACGAGGGCTTCAGCTCCCCGAGATCTGCTCCGTCGCCGACGCTACCGAGGTGACGGTTCCGTCGTCGTTGACCACCCCGATGAGCCACTTGTAGTTGCGCGTCACGTAGGTCACGGGGATCCGCTGCAGCGAGTACCCGGAGTGGGTGACGACGGACGTGACCACGGGCGTCGGCGTCTCGGTCCACTCGAGCCAGTCCTTGTTGCGGGTGACCACCACGGGTGCCTCGCCGAAGACGTCGACCATCTCCGCGAGCGTGTCCTGCGTGGGCTCCACGAGCGCGAGGACGACCGGCACGTCGCACACGACGCGGATGGTGCCGAAGACCTCGGAGGTTCCCGCGAGCACGACCGGACGGCCGTCGATCTCGTCGCACAGGTCGTCGATCATCCCGTTCGCGCCGTCCATCTCCGTCGTGAACACGTTGACGGCGGCCCCGATCGGGATGCTGCTTCCCGGCGAGACGGACACCCAGGTGGTGATCGGCAGGATCACGAGCGCGCCCACGGCGACACGTCTGCCCAGGCGTCGGCTGTGCTCGCGCCTCAGGAGGCCCACGAGCCACCATGCGCCCACCATCGCGGCGATCGCGAAGCCCGGCAGGGTCGCGGGCTCGAACCGTCGGATCGACCAGATCTGGTCGGCGATGATCGACGGCTTCCAGAGGTAGAAGAGCGTCGACGGCAGCACCGCCGCGAGCAGCACCCACGAGTCATAGGGTCCGCGGAGCACGCGGTAGATCAGCACCCCGAAGCCGACGAACGCGAGCAGGACCAGCGGCCACGTGAGGTAGTAGCTGAGCCACGTGACCGTGCTCTCGGCGTACGTTCGGGTGGGATCCACGTCGAGCCCGGCCGAGCTCTGGAAGCCCTGGATCACGCTGTTCGTGAACTGGTCGGTGCTCGTCTCGGTGCCGCGGCGGGAGATCATCCACAGCGGGCGGGAGGTGAGGATCGCGAACGTCGCGCCGAGGAGGAGCGAGGCGGCGAGGGATCCGCGGTGACCCAGCCGCTCCGTGAGCGCGGGCAGCAGCCGGTCCATGCGGCTGCTCGCGACCCAGCTCATGACCCACAGGAGCACGAGGACCGCGGAGGCCGCGTACGCCCCGACGAGCAGCGTCGTCTCGTCGCCGAGGCGCTCGAGGTAGGCGCGGCTCCAGCGGTAGAGGGACAGGTATCCGCCCGTGAGGACGACGGACTGCAGCCCGACGTACGCGAGAGCGGCGCCGCGACGCCACGCGCGCGGTGCGTCGGCCGCCGACAGCGCGAGCACGGTGCCGACCATCGCTCCCCACGCGAAGACCGCACCGTCGATGCGGGCGAACGCGGTCGCCCCCGAGACGAAGGCGCCGGCGAGCAGCGGCGCCCACGCGCGTTCCGCGACGCCACGCCATGACCACAGGACGCCCGCGAAGACGAGCACGAGTGTGAGCGGCTCGGTGTACGCGGCGCGGGAGAGGCCGATGTGCGCGACCGTGAGGCCCAGGAGCGCCGCCGGGGCGAGCGCGGCGAGAGGGGCGAGGAACCTGCGGGCGACCAGGTAGACGGCCGCCATGCCCGCCGCGCCGATGATGATGTTGGCGCCGTAGACGCCAGCGGTGCCGGCGAACCAGCCGCCGACGGCGATCGTCGCGGGCAGCATCTTGGCTCCCTGCGGCTGCACCGCGTCGCCGAGCAGGTTCCACGCCTGCGAGGCGTCGGGGATGAGGTTGCTCTGCAGCGCCGCGGCCTCGACGGCCCCGGAGGCGGGGATGTCGGTGCTCGCATGGTGCACGAGCCACAGCCCGCTGAGCGTGAGGAAGCCCGGGTCGCGGACCACGAGGATGTACTGCGCGGCGAAGAACAGGTTGACGAGGATCCACGCGACGGTCCCCGACAGCAGCAGGATCCCCGCGAGCCGCGCCTGCGGGTGCGTGTCGGTCGTGACGAGGTGGCGCCATAGGAGCGCGATGAGCAGCGCGGCGAGCGGGAGCACCGTCCACCAGCGATGATGGCCGACAGACACCAGCAGACCGGCGGAGACTGCGATCGCGGTGATGACGAGGACGAAGGCCGATGGCGCCGTCCGCACCACCGTGTCGATCCGGGCCTGCAGGGACGCACGCAACGGCGAGGTGGAGCCGGCGGCCACACGAGCGTCACTCATAGCCTCCGAGCCTAGTGGCGGCATGCCGTGCCGAGATGCCGGCCGCGGAGAACTTGGGGTGCGGAGAACCTTGCATTGAGAGAGCCCGGCGGTATCGTGTCCTCATGACCCGCATTGTCTTGGTCGAAGATGACCCGACCATTTCGGAACCCTTGACCCGGGCTTTGACGAGAGAAGGCTACGACGTCGAGTGGTGTGGCACCGGTACCGAAGGAGTCGGGGCCGCGGAGGACGCCGACCTGGTGATCCTCGATCTCGGCCTGCCCGACATCGATGGTGTCGACGTCGCTCGCCGCATCCGTGACAAGGGACTTCAGGTTCCGATCCTCATGCTGACGGCCCGCGCCGACGAGGTCGACCTCGTGGTCGGTCTCGACGCCGGCGCCGACGACTACGTCACCAAGCCCTTCCGCCTCGCCGAGCTGCTCGCGCGCGTCCGCGCCCTGCTGCGTCGGCGCGCCGGTGCGGACGCGGTGGGGGAGATCTCCGCGCGCGACGTCCGTGTCGATGTCGCCGGTCACCGCGCCTTCCTCGGTGAGAGCGAGCTCCAGCTCAGCTCCAAGGAGTTCGAGCTCCTTCAGGCGCTCGTCACGAACGCCGGATCAGTCGTGTCCAGGGACGCGCTCATGCGCGAGGTCTGGGAGGCGGAGTCCGGCGCTCCGTCGAAGACCCTCGACATGCACGTGTCCTGGCTGCGCCGCAAGCTCGGCGACGACGCCGCGAACCCGCGCTACATCACGACGGTGCGGGGAATGGGCTTCCGCTTCGAGAGCGGCGACTAGGCCCGCGCCGTGCGGCGCAAGCTGCTCCAGGCCACCGTCTCGGCCCTGCTCGTGGCCGTGGTCCTCCTCGGCATCCCCCTGGGCGTCGCGGCCGCGCAGTTGATCTTCAGCTCGGCGGAGCAGGATCTCGGGCTCCGCGCCTCGACGGCGTCACGCGCGATCGAGGTCAGGTACGACCTCGGCGACACGATCGACGAGCGCACGCTCGAGGCGTTCGTGTCCGAGGCCAGGGGCGCGCCCAAGTACATCGTCGTGACGCTTCCCGACGGGACCGAGCTGTCGGCGGGCGAGCAGCCCGACCCCTCGCTCGTCGGCTCCTACGTCGCGAGCTCGGGCGTCTTCGTCAAGATGTACGTCGCCTGGTGGGACGTCTTCCTCGATGCGGCGCAGCTCGTCGGGCTCGTCTTCGCGGTCGCCTTCGTCGCGATCGTCGCCGGTATCGCGATGGCGTCGTGGCAGGCCGAGAGGTTGAGTCGGCCGCTGGTCTATCTCGCGGCGTCCGCGGAGCAGGTGGGCTCGGGACAGACACGACCGCGGCTCGAGAAGACGGGCGTCGAGGAGATCGACCTCGTCGCCGAGGAGCTGTCGCGCTCGGCGGATCGCATGGCGGCCCGCCTCGCGGCGGAGCGGCAGTTCGCCTCCGACGCCTCGCATCAGCTGCGCACGCCGCTCACCGCCCTCACGATGCGCCTCGAGGAGATCTCGCTCATGACCGAGCGCGAGGAGGTCAGGGAGGAGGCCGAGGCGTCGCTCGAGCAGGTGGAGCGGCTCGTGGGCGTCGTCGACGACCTCCTCGGGCGGTCCAAGCGCGCGCTCGGCGCCGGCACCGAGCTGCTCTCTCTCGATGAGGTCTTCAGCCAGCAGCGCGAGGAGTGGGCCGCGACCTTCGCGAAGGCGGGCAGGACGCTCACGATCCATGACACCGACAGCTCGGTGTTCGCGACCCCAGGCGGGCTCGCCCAGGTGCTCGCCACGCTCATCGAGAACTCCCTCCACCACGGCGGCGGGGCGACGACCGTGTCCGCCCGCGAGTCGGGATCGAGCCACGCGATCGTGATCGAGGTCAAGGACGAGGGCGACGGCGTGCCAGACGACCTCGCGCCGCGGATCTTCGAGCGGGAGGTGACCTCGGGCAGGGGCCACGGGCTGGGGCTCGCCCTCGCACGCGACCTCGTGACCGCCGATGGCGGCCGGCTCGAGCTGTCTCAGCGGCGCCCCGCGGCGTTCTCGGTGTTCCTCCAGGGCGTGCCGAAGATGGTCGACCTGGAGAAGGTGGTCCCGCACGGGCGCACGCTCAAGCAGCGCACCCGCTGGGTGTGGGGCAGGGGCTAGGAGCGGGGTTCGTCGGTGACCAGGGACGACGCGTCCCCGAGCTCGGCGTCGTCGGTCGCCTTCGGCTCAGGATCCCGGAACAGGAAGAGCCGGTAGGCGCCGTACCGGACGACCGTGCCCAGGCCGATCCCGACAGCGGCGGATACGTTGTCCGCGAACGCCGACGTGAGCCCGAGCACGTGGTGCGAGAGCGCGACGGTGCCCGACTCGATGAGGAGCGCGCCGCCGTTGACGACGAGGAACATCAAGGCCTCGTGTCCAGGCTTGTGGACGCTCATGCCGCGGAACGTCCACCCGCGGTGCGCGATCCACGCGAACGCGATCGAGACCACGGTCGCGATGATCTTCGCGCTCACCACGCGGTCGTCGTCGCCGCCGATCTCGGCATCGGGGGCGAAGGGCCCCATCCTCAGCAGGTTGAACACGCCGAGGTTGACGACGACGCCGAGGGCTCCGACCGTCGCGAAGCGCGCGAGCTCGCCCGCCCGCGCGCGCACCCACTCGACGATCGTCATGGATAGGCATTTTACGCGGGTAGTTTGGAGCCATGACCCCGCCTATCGTCGCCGTCGTCGGCGGCGGCCAGCTGGCGCGCATGATGGCGCCGGCCGCGACGGAGCTCGGCGTGACCCTGCGCGTGCTCGTCGAGTCGCCCGCCGCCGCCTCCGCGCTGCCCGCCCATGAGACCGTCGTCGGTCTCCCCACGGACCCCGAGGCGGTCGCCGCGCTGCTGGCCGATCCCCGCCCCACCGTCCTCACCTGGGAGCACGAGCACATCCCCGCCGAGGTGTTCGCCGCGGCGGAGGCCGCCGGGGTGCCCGCGCTGCCGGGTCTGGGAGCGCTGCGCTTCGCCCAGGACAAGATCGAGATGCGCGTCCGCATGGACGCGCTCGGCCTCCCCAACCCGGACTGGGCGCCCGTCACGACGGAGGACGAGGTCGCATCGTTCCTGTCCTCCCACGGGGGAGAGGCGGTGCTCAAGACCGCGCGCGGCGGGTACGACGGCAAGGGCGTCCGCATCGTCCGTGCCGCCTCCGAGGCGGCGGACTGGCTCGCGGCCGCAGCCGCGGGAGGTCCTCGCGTGCTCATCGAGGCCAAGGTGCCCTACACGCGTGAGCTCGCGGCCCTGGCCGCGCGCCGACCCTCCGGCGAGGTCGTGACCTGGCCCGTCGTGGAGTCGATCCAGCGCGACGGCGTGTGCTCCGAGGTCATCGCCCCCGCGCCCGGACTCACCGCTGACGAGGAGCGCGAGGCGCGCGAGGTTGCGGCCAGGGTCGCCTCGGCGCTCGGCGTGGTCGGCGTGCTCGCGGTCGAGATGTTCGACACCGGCACGCACGTGCTCATCAACGAGCTCGCGATGCGCCCGCACAACTCTGGGCACTGGACCCAGGACGGCGCGGTGACGAGCCAGTTCGAGCAGCACCTGCGCGCCGTCCTCGACCTGCCGCTGGGTGCGACCGACGCGCTCGCGCCCGTCACGGTCATGGCGAACGTCCTCGGCGGATCGCGCGAGGACCTCCCCGGCGCCCTGGCCGACGTGGACGATGCGGGGGCCAAGATCCACCTCTACGGCAAGGAGGTGCGGCCGGGCCGCAAGGTCGGCCACGTGAACGTCACCGGGACGGACTCCGACGACGTCTACCGCCGCGCTGTCGCCGCCGCCGCTATCGTGAGGGACGGAGGTGCGGCATGAGCGAGCAGCCGATCGTCGGGATCGTGATGGGGTCTGACTCCGACTGGCCCGTGATGCAGGCCGCGGGGGAGGCCCTCGCGGAGTTCTCGGTCCCGTTCGAGAAGGATGTCGTCTCGGCTCACCGGATGCCCGAGGAGATGATCGCGTACGGGCGCATGGCGGCTGAGCGCGGCCTGCGCGTCATCATCGCCGGTGCCGGTGGCGCCGCCCACCTGCCCGGCATGCTCGCGTCCGTCACGACCCTGCCTGTGATCGGGGTGCCCGTGCCCCTCAAGCACCTCGACGGCATGGACTCGCTCCTCAGCATCGTCCAGATGCCCGCGGGAGTCCCCGTCGCGACCGTGTCCATCGGCGGCGCCCGCAACGCGGGCCTGCTGGCCGTCAGGATGCTCGCCTCGGGAACTGATGATCTCGCGCAGCGGCTCACCGTGGAGATGCAGGGCTTCCAGGACTCGCTGCGCGAGACCGCTCACGCCAAGGGCGAGGCGCTCCGCCGGGCCTGACGCGTGCTTCGCCGGGCCTGAGGCGAGCTGCACCGGGCCTGAGACGCCGAGAGCCAGCCGCTCTCGCGGCCGGCTCTCTTCAAGACTCGTGAGGGATCAGACCTCGCAGGCCGCGAGGATCTCCTCCTCGGTGTCCCTGCTGAGGTCGTACGCCTCATCGGGGGGCACCGGCAGGTACTTCGTCGCGTCGTCCGCGGAGAGGTCGGCCCGCTCGGAGGAGTCGGTCTCGTCCTCGGTCGTGTTGGCGTCGTCGATCTCATCGAGCGCGTCCTGGAGGCCCGAGTCGTCGCGGATCGCGGCCCAGATCGTCTCGGCGTCCGAGGTGAGCACCACGTCGCCCGAGCTGTCACCGGCGTACGCCCACGGCGCGGTCGTCATCACGACGTTGTCCAGGTCGATGTTGCGAAGCGAGTACAGCAGGCCGAAGTCGTACGTGAGCGAGCCGAAGTCCTCGGACATCGTGAACGACTCCGTGGCCGCCTTGACGAACTTCGACAGCACATCGATGTCCGTGAAGGCGTTGACGCTCAGGGCCTTCTCGAGGATCGCCTCGATCAGCTGCTGCTGGCGCTCGATGCGCATGAGGTCCGTGCCGTCGCCCAGGTTGGTGCCGGTGCGGGCGCGGGCCCAGGCGAGCGCCTGCTTGCCGTTGAGGATCTGCGCGCCCGCCTCAAGGTCGAGGTTGGCCTTCTTCGAGTAGACGTCGTAGGGGATGCACATCGGCACGCCGCCGAGCGCGTCCACCATGTCGCGGAAGCCGGTGAAGTCGGCGACGACGTACTCGCCGTCGAACTCGATGCCCGTGAGGTCGTTGATGGTGCGCATCACGCACGCGGCCGCCTCGGACGGGTCGTTGTTGAAGGCGTAGCCGTTCGCGAAGGCGACGTTGAACTTCGTGGTCCAGCCGGTCTGGGTCTGGCCGTCGAAGGACTCGCACGTGGAGATCGCGACGCGGGTGTCGCGGGGGATGGAGACGAGCTCGACCCGGCTGCGGTCCGCGGAGATGTGCACGATGATCGTCGTGTCGCCGCGCGCTCCCGCGACGTAGCCGCCGATCGCGGCGTTCTCCGACGTGCGCACGTCCGAGCCGATCACCAGGATGTTGAGGTCCTCACCGGCGTTCTCGTCGACCGGGTTGTCCGAGTCTCCCGTGGACACGGGAGACGAGATGTACTCGGAGTCGCTGTCGCCGCCCGTGATCGCGCTGATGTCCTTGGTGTTGGCGTTCGCCTGGATCAGCGCGCCGGTCGCGAACACGGTGCTGCCGTAGAAGCCGAGCACCGCGACCGTCACCGAGGCGACGGAGGACAGCACGAGACCGTGGTGGCGGCGGGTGGCGTGGCGCGGGCGCAGGCGCGCGCGGCTGAAGGTCGTCTTCCTCATGGGTGCCGTCATTGTATGTGGTGCCAGCGCAGAGATTGCGCAGAATGTGGCGCACGCCTCATCCGTCCCACGCCGCTCCCGCCGCCCGCTCGAGGGCGATCGGCGAGGTCAGTAGTCGCACTCCGCCAGCAGATCGTCCACGACGGAGGACTCGTCCGTCGCGTCGGGCGTCGCCGACGCGGAGGCGGAGGCGGAGGTGGACGCAGACGGCGACTCCGTCGTGGAGTCGTCGTGACCGGTGTCCCACTCGGAGGATGCGTCGCCCTCGGCGTCGACGGTGAGCGGCTCGTCGTTCCTCAGCTGCTCCCACATCGTCTCGGCGTCGTCCGTGGCGATCACGTTGAGGTCGTCCTCCGTGTACTCCCAGGGCACCGTCGCGAAGACGATGTCGTCGATGCTCACGCCGCGCAGGCTCCACGCGAGGCCCTCGAGGTACTCGAGGCTGCCCAGGTCCTCGTCCATCGTCATCGAGCCCGCCATCGCCTTGACGAACTGCGTGATCTGGTCGGTGTCCGTGAGGATGTTCTTGCCCAGGAGCGTGCGCATCGTCTGGCGCAGCAGCTCCTGCTGGCGCGTGATGCGCTGCAGGTCGGAGCCCGAGACGCCGCCCTCCTCGGCGGTGCGCAGCCGCGCGTAGGCGAGCGCGGTCTTCCCGTCGAGCAGCTGCGGGCCGGCGTCGATGTAGAGATGGGCCTTCTTGGAGGAGATGTCCGAGGTGATGCACATCGGGATGCCGCCGATCGCGTCCACCATGTCCTGGAAGCCGGTGAAGTCCACGACTGCCCAATGGTCGATCGCGATGCCCGTCATGTCCTGCACGGTGTTGATGGTGCACGCGGCGGCCTCGGCCGCGTCCCCCTGCTGGCCGCCGTTGGAGAAGGCGATGTTGAAGTCGCCGAACCAGCCTTTGACCTCGGTCCCGTCGAAGAGCGTGCAGTCGGAGATCTGCACCTGGAGGTCGCGCGGGATCGAGATCATCTCGACGCGGGAACGGTCCGCGGAGATGTGCGCGATGATCGTCGTGTCGTTGCGCATGCCGCCCACGTCGCCGTTGTTGTCGGCGTTGTCGCCCTCGCGGGTGTCCGATCCCATCAGCAGGATGTTGAGGTCGTTGCCAGCGTCGGTGTCCTCAGGGCCGGCAGATTCCTCCACGTCGTTGATGAGCGCCGAGTTGTCCCTCGCGTCGAAGCGGTCCTCGATGAGGTACGCGAACACCGTGTAGCCGGCGAGGACGAACCCCATCACTCCCGCGACGATCATCACCCCGACGCGGATCACGGGATGGTCCGGCTGGCGCGACCCGTGGCGTCGCGCGGGTCGGCTTCGATGCGTCGGGCTCGTCACGACTTCCGATCCTAGTCATCGAGTGCCTCGGCGCCGCGTGAGGGATTGCTCCGTTTTCATCATGCCTGCACTGGGTGCAACATGTCACTCTCGACTTGACTGGCACGGATGACACGGGTGTAATTCCCCTTAGGCGGGGGTGGCTCCCCCGCGGCGAATCGGAGGGAAGCCTATGTGGAGCATCTACGACGGCACAGTCCCCTCGGACGCCGGCGCGCCAGCACCGACGCTCGCACCCGTGATCGACATCTTCGACGCGGTGGAGGACGACGGGCCGCTGGCGTGGCAGGAGCGCTCATTGTGCGCCCAGACAGATCCTGAGGCATTCTTCCCTGAGAAGGGCGGATCGACACGCGAAGCGAAGAAGGTGTGCGCGTCGTGCGAGGTCCGACAGGAATGCCTCAACTACGCTCTCGAGAACGATGAGCGTTTCGGGATCTGGGGTGGCCTCTCTGAGCGCGAGCGTCGCAAGCTCAAGCGGCGCGCTGTCTAGTCGGCTTTCCACGAGGGACGTGTCGTGAACGCGGCGCGTCCTGTCGTGCGCGCGATCGTCGTCTCCGACGGACGGTCCGATCACCTGACCGACGTGCTCGCCTCGTTGGCCGAGCATGAGTACGACACCCTGGACGTGGTCGTCGTCGATGGTGACGCCCCTGAGCTTCCGCCCGAGCTCCGCGGTGATGTCGTGTCCGCGCCCGGCGCGACGTACCGCGAGGCGGTCGACGCGGCCCTTGCCAGGCATCCCGACCTCGAGCGCGACTACCTCTGGCTCCTGCACGACGACACCGCACCCCTCCCCGGCGCCCTGACCCTGCTCGCAGCGACGGCGCGCAAGCGCCGCCGGGCCGCGATCGTGGGCGCGGCGCAGGTCCGATGGGACGAGCCGAGCCGCCTGGTCGGACTGGCCTCCACCACCTCCCGCGTCGGCGCGCGCCGCGTCTCCCTCGTCGAGGAGGACGACGTCAACCAGGGCCAGCATGACTCCCGCGACGACGTCCTCGCGGTGAGCCTCGCGGGCGCGCTCGTGCGGAGGGACTGGTGGAAGGAGTCCGGCGGCATCGATGACGCCTACCGGGGCTTCGGGGAGAGCCTGGACCTGTGCCGGCGCGCGTGGAGGTCGGGCTACGACGTGGTCGTGGTTCCCGCCGCGCGGATCCGTCACGCTCAGGACGCGCTCAACGGCGTGCGCGCAGGCTCCTCGCGCGGCCGCGCGTCGAGCTACGCCGCTCGGCGCACCGGGGAGTGGTACCACGCGCTCGCCTACGCCCCTGCCGCGATGCTTCCCCTGCTGGTCCTGTGGTCGTTCCTCGCCGTGCCCGCGCGCATCGTGCTGAGGATCGCGCAGAACGATGGCCGGACAGCGGTGTCGGATCTCGGGGTGCCATGGCGTCTGCTCGGACGGCTCGGGTCGTTGCGACGCAGCCGCTCGGCGGTACGCCGGGCGACGACGGCCCCGATCAGCATCGAGCGTCAGCTGCTGGCCACGCCGCGCGAGGTCCTGCACCATGTGAGGGTCGCGGAGCTCGGCGCCTACGACGCGTGGCGTGAGAGCCAGGCGCCGACCGACGTCGAGCGGGCGGAGCTCGCGGTCGCGGCGGCGAGGCGTCGCCGGGGCCTCGCGGTCACCGCCTTCCTCGCGCTCGTCGTGTCGCTGGCGCTGCACGCCGATTGGTTCATCGGGCTCGCCCGCGGCGAGATGCTGAGCGGCGCGGTGCTCGGCGTCACCGACCTGTCGTTCGCCGAGGTCTGGAGCCGCGTGCTGACCGGCTGGGACGAGACCGGCTTCGGCGGCGCGACGCTCGATTCCGCGTACGCCTCGCTCATGCTGCCCCTCGCGGCGATCCCCGGTGGCCTGCGCATCGGCGCGGCGCTCCTGCTCTCCCTCGCGCCGCTCATCGCCGCGCTCGGTGGATGGGCCGCCGCCGGTGTCGTCGTCAGGTCGACCTGGGCGCGCGGCGCCGCGGCGCTCGCCTACGCCGTGTGGCCCCTGTTCCTCGTCTCCGTCGCGGACGGGCGGATGGGCGCCGTCATCGCGCATCTCGCGCTGCCGTGGGTGGTGTTCGGACTCGTGCGCGGCGCGGGCTGGCACCGCGGCGAGCCGGTGGGCGACGGCGAGTACCCGCGCGTTCCGCAGGCATCGCCGAGCGCTTCCGCAGGAGCCGCCTTCGCCGGCGCCGTCACCGTCGCGGCGGCTCCCGTGCTCCTCGCGCCGTTGCTCATCGTGGTGGCGGTCGCAGGCGTGCTCGCGCGCGGCACCCGCCTGCGCACCTGGGGCATCGCGGTGCCAGCGCTCGTGGTCTCCGGGCCCGCGATCCTCGCGGCCGTCGAACGCGGTTCTGGGGACGCTGTCGCACGCATCCTGGCCCGGGATGTCGGGCCGGTCGGCGGTGTCACCACGCTCTCCCCGTGGACGCTGCTGCTTGGCGGCACCGTTGACGGGCCGACCTCCGCCCAGCTCGGTTCGGCGGCAGGCGGGGACCTCGGCGCCACGGGCGTGTGGCTGGCCTTCGCCGTCGGCGCGTGCGTGCTCCTGGCTGCCGTCGCCGCGCTCGTATCGCTGCGCGCCGGGTGGGCGGTGCGCGCAAGCGTCGCGGTCGCGACGCTTGGCCTCGCCGCGGCGATCGTGTCGCAGCACACTCCTGTCGGCGCCGTCGACGGCGCCGGCGGCCAGGTCACGCCCGGCTGGGCCGGCGCCGGGTCGTCGCTCATGGCCCTCGGGCTGATCACGGCGGCAGCCGCCGCGTCGTCGGGATCGTGGCGCACGGGGCAGCGCTCGCGTGGCCTGGCCTGGCGCCGCACGGGTTACGCGGTCTCGCTCGGCGCGGTCGCCGCTGTGCTGGCAGGACACGTGGCGGTCGCCTCGCTCCTCGAGCCCGCCGCGGACTCGGCGACTCCCTCCGGCACGCGCGTGCTTCCGCTCGCGACGGCGCTCGATCAGCAGTCCTCGTCGCGCCAGCGCGCGCTCGTGATCGATGAGGACGAGGACGACGGCACGATCAGCTACTCCGTCCTCGGCACGGACGGAACCGTGCGCGTCCTCGGCACCGCCGAACGGGATGCCGGTGGCGTGACGCTGAGCCGTGCCGCAGGCGATGCCCCAGCGTCTCCCGCGGACCTCGCCGAAGCCGTCGGCACGCTCGCGGGTGGCGCGGAGGGTGCGGCGACCGCGCTGACGGACTGGGGCATCGGGATCGTCGTCGTGGCGCCTGGCGCGGACGCGCTCGTGTCCGCGCTGACGCAGGTGGACGACGTCGCGGCGATCGGCGCGAGCGACTACGGCACCCCGTTCCGCGTGGTGAGGGGCGACGGCACACAGGCGTCGCGCGCGTGGCTCGAGGAGGGCGACGCGACCGTCACCGTCCCCATGGACGCGACGTCCGGGACCCTCGCGGTCGACGCCAAGGACGCGACCGTCGTGCTCGCCGAGGCCGCCGACGACGCGTGGCACGCGACGCTCGACGGTGCCGAGCTGAGCCGCGTCGACGACGAGGAGGGCCGGAACGCCTGGGCCCTGGACGGCGCCGGCACGCTTGAGATCCGCTACGACGATCCCGCCCACACCGCGTGGCTGTGGGCCGCGGCGCTCGTGTGCGGGTGGGTGCTCCTCGCGTCGGTGCCGCTGCATCGGTCGCGCGGAAGGGAGTCAGCATGAACGCCCAGCGCATCGTCGCGACCGTGACGGCGCTCGCCGCGGGCGCGCTCCTGGTGGGGACGGCGGTCGTCGGAACCCAGGTGGGGACCGCGACGACTGTCGCGGCGGAGCCTACCTCGGTGACGGTCACCCCCGCGGTGCAGCCCGCGGCATGCACGGGCGAGCTGACCGTCCCGGTGGGCTCGATCGAGGGCGATGACTTCTCGTCGGAGCCGACCGTGCGGTCGCGGGATCTGTTCGGGGTCGAGGCGGTCACCGATGGCGCCGAGGCCGGCGACGGCCTCTTCGGAGCGTCGATCGAGCGGGTCCAGGACGGGGACATCGCGGGCTACGCGGCGCTCGCGTGCGGCACCCCCTCGACCTCCCAGTGGCTCGTCGGCGGCTCCACCTCGTTGGGCTCGTCCGCCCGTCTGGTGCTCGCCAACCCCACGCAGTCGAACGTCGAGGCGACCGTCACCCTGTACGGCGGAAGCGGGCAGATCGACGCCCAGACGGTCGTCGCCGTCGGCGCGGGGGGCATCGAGGATCTCCTCCTTGAGGCGGTGCAGGAAGGCATCGAGGCCACGGCGGTGCGCGTGGAGTCGACCGGCGCCGGCGTGGTCGCCGCCCTCCAGGACTCGGAGCTCGACGGTCTTCAGCCCGCAGGGACGTCGTGGGTCGCGTCCGTGTCCGATCTCGGGACGTCGCTCGTCGTCCCCGCGGTCGCCGCGGTGGGGCTCGAGTCGTCTGCCGTGCTGCGCCTCGTGGCCTCTGAAGGCGCCACCGTCTCGCTCACCCTCGCGAACGGCGACGGTGCGGTCGAGTGGTCGGGGGTGGCCGCGCTCGAGCTCGACCCGGGTGTGGTCACGGAGGTCGAGATCCCCGAGTCCTCGGGGTCCGCGGTCGTGATCGACTCGGACGCGCCCGTCGCGGCGGCGGCGGAGATCACGGTCGCGAGGTCGTCCGACATCGGCGAGGAGGGGTCTGTCGCACACGACAGGACCTGGGTGCCCGCGGAGGAGGTCCCCGCCACCTACGGGGAGAACCAGGACGACGGCGTGTACTGGCCCGGTGACGAGGGCGTGCTCCTGGCCTACACCGCGGTCGCGACGACGCTCACCGTGCTGGACGATGCGGGCGAGCAGATCGCGCAGACGGAGACCCGTGCAGGAGTGGTCACGCGTATCCCGGTCGAGGGCGTCTCGGCGGGGACCCGGCTCACGCTTCAGGGGAGGGCCGCATGGTCGCTCCAGATCGTGGGCGACGGAGGGTTCCTCGCATCGATGCGCGCGCTGCCCGCGACCGTGCTGGACGTCGACCTGTCGGTTGTCGACGCGCCCTACCTCCCCTGAGCCGGTCAGCCGCCGAAGTCGGGATCCACGTCCTCGGGAGAGCAGCCGAGCAGGTGGGCGAGCTGCTCGGCGACCACGTCGCGCACGAGCAGCGGCAGTTCCGCCCCCTCGGCACGCTCCTCGCACGGCTTGCGGTAGACGACGACGCGCGCGGGCTGGCCCATGTCCTCGGGGAACAGCCGGCCCAGCGGCACGCCGTCCTCCCACGGGCTCGGGTCGGAGGGCGGGACGTCCTCGACGCCGAACTCCACCCGTCCCCAGCGTCGTCCCCACCGCGGCTCAAGCCTCTCCGCAGCCTCGACGACGAGCGAGTCGAAGCGCTCCCCCCGAGTCAGATGCCCGGGCAGCGAGGCAGGGATCAGCGGGGCGCGCAGGCCCCTGCCGTGACGGTCGCGTCGTGCCATGCGACAGACCCTACGCCCGGCGCGACCGTCCCCGGGCGTGTGGCGCCTTGGTCGTGGGGCACCGGCGAGCCTCGCGCCGCGGCGGCGCGCGCGGAGGTACCGTCCCTTCCGTGATGGCCTCCCGACAGTGCACCAAGACGGGCTGCACGCGGTCCGCCGCGGCGACGCTGACGTACGTCTACGCGGACTCGACGGTCGTCGTGGGGCAGCTGTCCGCCTCCGCTGAGCCGCACAGCTACGACCTGTGCGCCGATCACGCGAGCCGGTTCACCGCGCCGCGAGGCTGGGACGTCGTGCACATCCAGCAGGACTACGTGGACCCGGGCCCGTCGCCCGACGACCTCGACGCGCTCGCGCGCGCGGTCCGAGAGGCGGGAGCCCCGCCTCGTCGGCAGGAGGTTCTGCCCGTGGCGCAGCCCATCGAACCGCGTCGAGGGCACCTGAGAGTTGTCTCGTCAGACATTTGATCCACAGTCGCAACGCCGCTGTCATACATGACCGCTAGCCTGTCGCCCATGACCGATCTGAGCGGACTCATCAAGTCGTACGACGTTCGAGGCATCGTGGGGGAGCAGCTGACGGAGGAGATCGCGCGAGCGATCGGCGCCGCCTTCGCCGACACCATCGTGCTTCCCGAGGGCGAGACGTCCGTGGCCATCGGCCACGACATGCGCGACTCCGGGCCGGGGCTTGTCGCGGCGGTCGTCGCGGGACTGACGGACCGCGGCATCGACGTGATCCGCATCGGTCTGTGCAGCACCGACGGCCTGTACCACGCGACCGGCGCGCTGAACATGCCCGGCGTGATGGTGACGGCGAGCCACAACCCGGCCGCCTACAACGGGATGAAGATGTGCCGCTCGCGCGCCCGCGCGGTGGGCGAGAACACCGGCCTCGGGCTCGTGCGCGAGCTCGCGACCGCGTACGTCGACGAGGGCGTGCCCGTCGCCGAGACGCGCGGCACCGTCACGGATCGCGACATGATCCGCGAGTACGGAGAGTTCCTGCGCACGCTCGTGCCCCTCGAGACGATCCGACCGCTCAAGGTCGTGGTCGACGCGGGCAACGCGATGGCCGGCTACACCGTGCCCGCCGTCCTCGGCGACGCCGCAGGCATGACCCCGCTGCCCCTTGACATCGTGCCGCTGTACTTCGAGCTCGACGGCACGTTCCCCAACCACGAGCCGAACCCGCTCGAGGAGGAGAACCTGCGCGACCTGCAGGCGGCCGTGGTGAAGCACGGAGCCGACCTGGGCCTCGCCTTCGACGGCGACGCTGACCGCTGCTTCGTGGTGGACGAGAAGGGCGCCGTGGTCCGTGCCTCGGCGATCACCGCCCTCGTCGGTCTGCGCGAGGCGGCCCGCGTGCGCGAGTCCGGCGAGACCGCGACCGTGATCCACAACCTCATCTCCTCGCGAGCGGTGCCCGAGATCCTCGGCGCGGACGGCATCACCACGGTGCGCTCGCGCGTGGGGCACAGCTTCATCAAGGCGCTCATGGCGGACAACGATGCGGTGTTCGGAGGCGAGCACAGCGCGCACTTCTACTTCCGCGACTTCTTCTACGCCGACTCCGGCATGCTCGCCGCGCTGCACGTCATGGCGGCGCTCGGCTCGCAGGAGGGTCCGCTGAGCGCGATGCTCGCGGACTACGACCCGTACACGGCCTCGGGCGAGATCAACTCGACGGTCGCGGACGTGAAGACCTCCGTCGCTCGGATCCGCGGGGTCTTCGGCTCGCGCGAGGGCGTCACCCTCGATGAGATGGACGGGCTGACCGTCGCGCACTGGGACGCCGAGCCGCGCTGGTGGTTCAACGTCCGTCCGTCGGGCACCGAGCCGCTGCTGCGTCTCAACGTCGAGGCCGCCGACACGGCCACCATGGAGCAGGTCCGCGACGAGGCGCTCGCGGTCATCAGGGAGGGCTAGCCGTGTCCGCTGAGGGCGGGACGAAGGCGATCGTCGCGGCGCTGAGCGCCAATCTGGGGATCGGCGTCACCAAGTTCGCCGCGTGGGCGCTCACGGGCGCATCGTCCATGCTCGCCGAGGCCATCCACTCGGTGGCGGACTCGGGCAACCAGCTCCTGCTCCTGATCGGCGGTCGCAAGGCGCGCAAGGAGGCCACCCCGGAGCATCCGTTCGGCTACTCGCGCTACCGCTACTACTACGCGTTCCTGGTCGCGATCGTGCTGTTCACGCTCGGAGGCCTCTTCGCGCTGTACGAGGCGTGGCACAAGTTCGAGCATCCCGAGCCGATCGAGTCCTGGAAGTGGGTCCCGATCGTCGTGCTGCTGATCGGCATGGCGCTCGAGGGCTCGAGCTTCCTCACCGCGATGAAGGAGTCCAACAAGATCCGTGGCAACGTCGGATGGGCGAAGTTCATCCAGCGCTCGCGCTCTCCCGAGCTGCCGGTGATCCTGCTCGAGGACTTCGGGGCGCTCGTCGGCCTCGTGTTCGCGCTGTTCGGCGTCTCCATGACGCTCGTGACCGGCGACGGCCGATGGGACGCGTTCGGCACCGCGATGATCGGCGCGCTGCTGGTGTGCATCGCGCTCGTTCTCGCGCGCGAGACCCGAGAGATGCTGCTCGGCGAGTCCGCGACGCCAGAGGACCTCGTGCGCATCCGCGACGGGCTCGCCGAGGCGGGCTACACGGACATCATCCACCTGCGCACGATGCACCTCGGCCCGGACGACGTGCTCGTCACGGCGAAGGTCGGGGTGGCGCCTGGCCTCAGCCTCGAGGACGTCGCCACGAGGACGGACGATGCGGAGCGCCGGATCCGTGAGAAGGTGCCCGCCGCGAGGCTCATCTTCATCGAGCCTGACGTCCGTCACGGGGATCGCACGGACTGACGGTCAGCGCGCGAGCAGGGCCTCCACCTGTGCCGCGAGCTCGCGCGGCGAGAACGGCTTCTGCACATACGCGTCGGCTCCCGAGGCGTACGCGCGCTCCAGGTCTGCCTCCTGTGCCTTCGCGGTGAGGAGCAGGATCCGGGTGGCCGTGATCGACCCGTCGTTCCGTACCTCGACGCACACGTCGAGACCGTTCATGCGAGGCATCATCCAGTCGAGCACGACCAGGTCCGGGCGCGAGCGGCGGATCGCCTCGAGACCGGCGACGCCGTCCACCTCGACCGCGACGTCGTGTCCGGCCGTGCGGAGCTTGTGGCTCACCAGCAGCGCGATATCGGGGTCGTCGTCGACGATCAGGATCGAGGCCATGTGATCTCCTCGGGGTGAGGCGGAGAGTTGTCCCGGGCGTGCCCCCGGTGCCATGCTCCACTGTACGCAAGGCCTCGTAGCAGGCCGGGAGGTGGAGCCATGCCGTTGCCAGCGTTGGACGAGCGGTCGCGACCGGCGACGCGCGCCGCCGCCTCCGGCATCGCGCTGGTCATCACGTTCGTGCTGGCGTGGGGCGCCGTGCAGCTGGCCGGTCACGGGGGCGACACCTCGCCGTGGTGGCCTGCCGCGGGGACGTCGGTGCTCGCGGTCCTCGCGGTCCGGCGCCGCTTCATGCCGCTCGCCGCGCTCGGCGTCGCCGTCGTCTCCGCCGCATCGAATCATGTCGCGGGACGCCCGCTCGAGATCTCGCTCGCCTTCGGCGTCGCCAACGCCATCGAGGCCCTCGTCGTCGCGATGATCCTGTCTCCGCGGGACCGGCCCCCGCGCCTGGTGTCCGTCCGCGAGGTCACGAGGCTTGTCGCCGCGACGCTCGCCGGTGCGTCAGCCGTGGGCCTCGCGGTGGGTCTGGTGGTGCACCTGCTGGGCACGGATGATCCCGTCGCTACGGCGGGAGCGGTGTTCTCGAGCCACGGGTCGGCGGTGCTCGCGATCGTGCCGCTCGCGCTCACGTGGAGGGATCACGCGAGCGCCCGAGGAGGCCACGCGCGCTGGATGCAACCGCTCGCGCTCGCGGTGGTCGTCGGCGCGGTGTTCTTCCCCGGAGTGAGCCTTCCGCTGTCGTTCCTGCCGATGCCGGTGCTCCTGTGGGGCGCGTACGTGTTCCCCCTGCGCGGCGTCGCGATGCAGCTTGTGCTGACCGCGACCGCGGCGACGACGCTCACCCTTCTCGGCGGAGGTCCCTTCGCCGGCGCCGGCTGGAGCGATGTGCAGACCTCGTGGGCGGTGCAGAGCTTCCTCGTCGTGTACGCGGCGACGGTGCTGTACTTCGCGGCGGCGCGACGCGAGACGCTGTCCGTCGCGGAGGACCTGCTCGTGCGCGAGCAGCTCCTGCGCGGCGGCCTCGTGGACTCGCAGGTCGGGATGCTGATCCTCGAGGAGGACCGGTCGGGCGAGCCGCGCGTGCGCACCGCGAACTGGCGTGCAGTGAGCCTGCTGGGTCCGGGCGTCGCCGCCCCACCGCGCAATGAGGTTCCACGCGTGCTTCCGGACGACTCACGCGGCGTGCAGGTCCTGCGCGCGGCGATCGCGCGGGCCAAGGACGATCCCGAGGGCGAGAGCGTCACGGAGGTCGAGCTCGGTGAGGACAGGCGCGTCGAGATCCTCGTCACCCGGGTGCAGCGCGACGGTGGCCGCGTCCTGCTCACCGTGCAGGTGCTCGACGTCTCCGAGCGCGTGCACGCCGCTCAGGCGCTCGCGCACGCGCTGGCCGACGAGAGGAATGCCGCGTTGCAGCTGCGCGAGGTGGCCCGGCAGAAGGACGAGTTCGTCTCCGCGGTCAGCCACGAGCTGCGCACCCCGATCACGAGCATCATCGGGTTCGCCGAGCTGCTCGAGGACGAGCCGTCCCTCGACGACGACGCGCGGGCGCATCTGTCGGTGATCACGCGCAATGCTGACAGGCTCGGGCGGCTCGTCGAGGATCTGCTGGCGCTCGGATCGGGCCGCCGCGAGAGCGCGCGGCCCTGCGACGTCAGGGAGGCGGTGACGGGTGTGCTCGAGGACATGGGGCCGAATGCGTCGGACCGCATGGTCGCGCTGAGGGAGCACATGCCGTTCGGCGTCGAGGTCGTGATCCCTCCAAGCGACCTGGTGCGCATCCTGTCCAATCTGATCGGCAACGCGGTCAAGTTCACCCCGCCTGGCGGAGAGGTGGTCGTCGCCGCGAGATTCGACGCCGACCTGGTGACGATCGAGATCGTCGACAACGGCCCAGGGATCGCGCCGGAGGACCTCGAGAAGGTCTTCGAGCGCTTCTATCGAGCGAAGGGCACCGCCGAGGGCGTGCCCGGAGTCGGCCTGGGACTGGCGCTGGTGCGCCAGCTCGTGACGCGGGCCGGCGGCACGGTGGCGCTCGGGTCCGACGGCCGGTCCGGCACCGTCGCGAGGGTCACGCTCCCGCGCGCGTCGGGGTGAGCGGACCGGTTCGCACGCCGCCACGCGGCCCGACGTGCCTACGCTTGCACGTGAGGGGAGGTGAGGGGGATGTCGAACAGCAGCAATGGCGGCGCCGCGGCATCGGGCGGTGCGATCTACGGGATCGGGATCTTCGGCGGGATCGTCTACTACTGGACCGTCGCCGACGGGTTCTGGGAGCACGTGGGAGCGATCTTCCAGGGGATCTTCTGGCCCGCGTTCATGGTCTACGAGGGGTTCGCGGCGCTCGGCGCGTAGCGGGCGGCGACAGCCAGGTATCCGCAGGGTGCCCGGACGATGCGGTCCTACAGCACCTCGGGGACGCCGTGAGGGAGCCGGTGCACGGCGTCGGCGATCTCGGAGTCGAGCCGCTGGTGCTCGACGCCGCGCGCGTACTCGCGGTCGCGACGGATCACGAGCGCCGCGGCGATGAGCTGCTCGGGATGCGTGCCCTCGGGAGGGTGAGGCGACACGTAGGCGGCGACGCGCGCGCCCAGATCGGCGCCGTGCTGCGCGCGGGACGCGGGATTGAGGCGCGGCGCGCGCGAGAGGAACTGCCTGGCGGTGAGCGCGAGCCCGTCGGGCATGCGGCGCACGTCCGCGGTGGCGGCCCACGAGGCGAGCGCGACGGGCATGACGAGCGGCGCGTGAGGCGACTTCGCCGCCCGCTCCTTGAGGGCGTAGGTGCCCGCGAGCACGTCGCCGACCCTCTTGGCCCGCTTCGTGACGAGCGCGGAGATCAGGGCGAGCCCGCCCGCGGTCATCCAGAGGTCGAAGAAGCCCATGAGCCCGCGCACGAAGGCCTGACGGAAGGCGATCGGTCCGCCGTCGTCGCGCACGATGCGCACGCCCGTGGCCCACTTGCCCAGCGACCTGCCGCGGGTCGCGGTCTCGACCGCGATGGGGATGCCGATGAACACCGCGAGCGCGTGCACGAGCACCGCTGCGCTCATCGCGGCGAGGTCGAGCGACTCCGGCAGGATCTCGGCGAGCGCCAGGAAGCTCCCCACGTAGACGAGGCCGATCGCGAACGCGTCGATGATGGCCCCAGCGGTCCTCAGGCCGATGCTCGCCGGCGCGGTCTCCAGCACGACGCCCTCGCCGATGAGCGTGGTGTCATCGTCCATGGGTCCCCCTGTGAGTTCGCGCGGCCCCGGGTGCCGTCTGTGGCATCGTAGCCGCATGGATCTCGACGCGTTCCAGGCTCTCCACGAGGAGAGGTGGCTGCGGCTCAAGGCGCTGTCCAAGCGCTCGCGGCTGTCCGGCGCCGAGGCCGACGAGCTCGCGAGGCTCTACCAGACCACCGCATCGGACCTGGCACGCGTGCGGTCGTCGGCTCCCGACCCGGCGCTCGTGTCCCGCCTGTCGGTGCTGCTCGCCTCGGCGCGCGCGACCCTCGCGGGCGCGCGTCCTCCGATCCATCGTGAGGTCGCGCGCTTCCTGGTCCTCTCGATGCCCGCCGCGCTGTACCGCCTGCGGTGGTGGACGGTGGCGGTGATGGCGACGTTCTTCGTCGTCTCCGTGGCGACGGGCCTGCACTACGCGACCCATCCCGACCTCATGTCGAGCCTCGGCACGTTCGACGAGCGGCAGCAGTACGCCGAGGAGGCCTTCGCGTCGTACTACTCGGAGAATCCCTCGACCTCGTTCTTCGCGCAGGTGTGGACCAACAACGCGTGGGTCGCGGCGATGTCCGTCGCGGGCGGGTTCACGGGGATCTTCACGGTGTACGTGCAGTTCCAGAACGCGGTCGGCGTCGGAACCGCCGGCGCGATCATGAACGAGTTCGGGTATCTGAGGGAGTTCTTCCAGCTCATCACCCCGCACGGACTGCTCGAGCTCACCGCGGTGTGGGTCGCCGGCGCCGCGGGCCTCAAGATCTTCTGGACGATGCTGGTGCCGGGTCCGCGCACGCGGACGCGCGCGCTCGCCGAGGAGGGACGAGCCATGTTCGGCGTCGTGCTCGGCCTCGTGATGGTGCTGCTGGTCTCGGGGCTGGTCGAGGGCTACGTCACCGGCTCGTCGCTGCCGTGGGGCGTGAAGATCGCGATCGGCATCACGGTGCTCGCGGGATTCTGGACGCTCGTGCTCACGCTAGGCAGGCGCGCCGCGGCGATGGGCGAGACGGGCGACGTGTCGGCGGACCTGCGCGAGGACGTCGCGCCGGTCTCGGCCTAGCCCACGCATCGTCCCCGGCACCTCAGCGAGCCGCTCAGCGAGCAGCTCGGCTAGCTAGAGACGCCCGGCGGCCTTGAGCCTGAGATACGCGTCGGCCACCGCGGGCGCGATGCCCTCGGGGTCCGCGGAGACGACCTCGACCCCGCGTCGACGCAGCCGCTCGGCGACCGCGGCGCGCTCGAGCTCGAACCGCGTCGCCGCTGCGGCCGTGTACACGTCGGAGACGTCGCCGCGCGCCGTGACGAGCTCGCCGATCTCGGGATCGTCGACCGCGCCGATGAGCACCTGGTGATCGCGCGCGAGCGGCGCGAGGGCGCGCAGCAGGCCGGAGTCCACCGAGCCCGGGCCCACGTCGGTGAGGAGCACGACGAGCGCGCGCTGGCCCAGCATCTCGCGGACGACGCCGGCGGCACCCGTCCAGTCGGGTTCGAGCAGGCGCGGTTCGAGGGGGGCGAGGCGGTCCGCGAGGGCGGACATGAGCCCCGCTCCCGACACCCCGGTGATCCGCGCGCGGACCGTCCGGTCGTAGGCGACCACGTGGACGCGGTCGCCTGCCTTCGACGCGAGGGCCGACAGCAGGAGCGTCGCCTCGATCGTCGCGTCGAGGCGCGGGGTGTCCCCGATGCGGGCCGCGGCCGAGCGGGCGGTGTCGACGAGGATCAGCACCTGGCGGTCGCGCTCGGGGCGCCACGTGCGAACCACGACCTCGCTGCGGCGCGCGGTCGCGCGCCAGTCGATCGAGCGGACGTCGTCGCCGATCACGTACTCGCGCAGCGAGTCGAACTCGGAGCCGGGGCCGCGCTGCTGCACGGCGGAGCGGCCGTCGAGCTCACGCAGGCGGGCGAGGCGCGACGGCAGGTGCTTGCGGGACGCGAACTCGGGCAGCACGCGCAGCGTCGCCGGCTGCTGGAGCGTGAGCTGGCGGCCCGCGAGCGTGAGCGGGCCCAGCAGCCGGAGCGTGACGGGGCCGGCGTGGCGGTCGCCGCGCCGCGTGGGGAGCATGGGCGTGCGCAGCCGCACGCCGTCGCCCGGCGCGAGATCCAGGCGATGCCGTGCGGGATCCGCGCCGGCGGACGGCTGCCACGCGTCGCGGGCCCAGCCGCGGACGCGGCGCGCGCCGAGGTTCCGCACGAGCAGCGACGTCGTGGTCGGCTCGGTCAGACGCACCGATGTCGGCGTCTCGCGACGGGTCGCGATCGTGCGCGGCGACGGTGCGCCGAGGACGTCGACCCCGACGGCGAGCGCGATGAGCGCGACCCACATGAGCGCGGGCACGGCTGAGGAGGCGGCGATCGCGACGGGGACCCCGACGGCGGTCAGCGCGACCGCCCGCCACGTGAGGAACATCAGCGCGGCACGGGGACCGAGGCGAGCACGGACTCGAGCACGCTCATGGGGGTCACGCCCTCGAGCTCGGCCTCGGCGGTGAGCTGGAGGCGGTGCACGAGCGTGGGGTGGGCGAGCGCCTTGACGTCGTCCGGGGTGACGAAGGCCCTGCCCTGCATCCATGCCCACGCGCGCGAGGTCGCGAGCAGCGCGGTCGCTCCTCGGGGGGACACCCCGAGCGAGGTCGCGGCCGCGTCGCGCGTCGCCCGGCACACGTCCACGAGGTAGCCGACGACCTCGGGGGAGACCTCGACCTTCGCGACCTCCGCGCGGGCGGCCTCGAGCTCGTCGAGCCCGGCGACGGGGACGATTCCCGCCGCAGCGAGGTCGCGCGGGTTGAAGCCCGCGGCGTGCCGAGTGAGCACCTCGGTCTCGACCGCGCGCGGCGGGAGCGGGAGGACGAGCTTGAGCAGGAAGCGGTCCAGCTGCGCCTCGGGGAGGGGATAGGTGCCCTCGTACTCGACGGGGTTCTGGGTCGCGATGACGAGGAAGGGGTCGGGCAGGGCGTGCGGCTCGCCATCGACAGTGACCTGCCGCTCCTCCATCGCCTCGAGCAGGGCGGACTGCGTCTTGGGAGGCGTGCGGTTGATCTCGTCGCCGAGCATGAGGTTCGTGAAGACGGGGCCCTCGCGGAACGAGAAGCGCGAGGTCTGGGCGTCGTACACGAGCGAGCCCGTGATGTCGCCGGGCATGAGGTCGGGCGTGAACTGCACGCGCTTGGTGTCGAGCGCGAGCGACGCCGCGAGCGAGCGCACGAGCAGCGTCTTGGCGACGCCGGGCACGCCCTCGAGCAGCACGTGGCCACGGCACAGCAGGGCGATGATGAGCCCGGTGATGGCGGCGTCCTGCCCGACGACGGCCTTGCCCACCTCCGCCCGCACCTGGGCGAGCGTCGTGACGAGGTCGGAGGGGCGGGGGGCGGTGGTGGCATCAGGAGCGTCTGTCACGATGCGGATACCTCACTTTCGAGTGCGTCGAGGTCGGCCACGAGCCGCGTGAGGGCGGCGTCGTCGGCCGGCGGTGGGCCGTACAGCAGGGAGTCGATGGCGGCGGCGTCGCGTCGCGTGTGCTGGGAGATCGCGGAGACGACGGCGGCGCGCGGCGCGGAGTGCGACAGGGACAGCCGCGCCGCGAGCCGCGAGGCGGCGCCGGCCCTGAGCGCGGCGGCTGCGTGGCCACGCGCGCGTCCCCGTCGGTACAGCATGCCGCGCCCGCGGGTGGCCTCCGAGGCCCGCACGACGACCGGGAGCGGCTCGGTGACGAGCGGGCCCATGCGTCGTCCCTGCTGGAGCGCGGCGACCAGGGCCACCAGGAGGAGCGCGACGCCGCCGGCGACGAGCCACCCGGGAGCGGCCGGCGTCAGCGCGGAGGAGCCTCCCTGGTCGGCTGCGAGCAGCGTCGCATCGTCCACGCTGCCGACGTACCAGACGAGCCGTGAGTCGTGGCCGAGCACGCCGAGCGTCAGGGCGGCGGCTCCGTCCGTCGTGAGAGACGCGTTGGTGAAGAGTGCGCCGTCGGCGATCACGTGCACCGGTCGGGCGCCGTCCCGCTGGATCTCCACGTAGGCGGCCGCGTCGTCCACTGTGAAGCACGACTGGGCGTCGCCGGTGATCGTGTAGGCGGCGCGCACGTCGGTCAGGGTCGCGGCGCGCGTCGCCGCGGGCGCCTCGCACCCGGCCTCCACCTGACCGCTCGAGGTCGAGGGGACGGTCGCCGCCAACCCGGCGTCGATGCCCGACAGCGCGTAGGCCGCGGGCTCGATCCAGACGATGTCCCCGGTGTGCGTGCCGATCGAGGCGATCTGGTCCTCGTCGAGGTAGGTGAAGGACGCGATCGCGAGCGTGCCCGAGCCGTCGAGCAGGCGGTAGGCCTCGGCGAGGGTCGCCACCTCGTCCACCTCGACGCCCTGGTCGCGCAGGATCTGCGCGACCGCACGCGCGCCCTCGTCACCCGCATTGGCGGTCGACAGCGGCGTCACGTTGGACGACGGCTGCGCGAGCGTCGTGACGATCACTCCGATCACGACGATCGACATCACGATCGAGATCCAGCGCAGGCGCACCCATCGCTCGCTCGCGACTGCCGCGGCGGTCGAGCCGTCGCCGAGCGTCCATCCCGGGGGAGCGGTGACGGTGCGGGTCACGCGGCCACCTGCCCCTGCAGGCGCGTGCGGGCGACGGCGTCGGCTGCCGCGCGGATCGCCGCGTAGTCGGCAGAGGTCGCCACTGCGTCCGAGTAGCACAGCGCGTCGAAGCGCCGCGCGGCGTCGGTCAGTGCCGAACGCGTGCCGGGCAGGGCGCTCGCGATGTCGACAGAGGCCTCGTGAGCGGTGCGGCCCTCCCGCGGATCGATGACAGTGCGCTCCTCGGCCCCGCGCACGAGGGCGCGGAAGGCGTCGAGGCATGCGTCGTGCCAGCGGGACTCGACCGCGGCCGCCCTTGCCGCGTCGTCGAGCTCGGAGGCGGTGCGCCCGTCGTGCTCGAGCACGACCGCGGACTCCCTGCGCCGGGAGGCCAGAAGCGGGCGGGCGATCAGCCATGCGACGACGAGCGTCGCGGCGAGCGCGAGCAGCGCGAGCAGGTACCCGAGCGGGGCGAGCGTCCCGCCGTCCGAGCCCCCGAAGATGCGAGAGATGAGGTCGGAGACCGCCTGCGCGAGCCAGTCCACGAGCGACGCACCCTGGCGGTACTCCGCACGGGAGAGCTCGTCCTCGGCCCAGCGGCGCGCCTCCTCGGCCCCGGGCTCCACCGGGACGGAGCCGACCAGCGCGGCCCAGTCTCCGGCAGGGACCGTCATGCTCCCCAGCCGCCGGCCGCGGCGCGTTCCTGGACGCTGCGGACCAGCACGAGGTCGAAGGCCTCCTGACGCATGCGCTGGTCCGTGTAGATCGCCGCGGTGACGCCACCGAGGTAGGCGACCGAGATGAGGACGCCGAGGAAGGACATGAGCGCCATCACGACGACGTAGACCACGACCGCCGCGCCCGAGTCCGTGACCAGGGCGAGAGGCAGGATCACCGCGGCGGGCACCGCGATGACCTGCTGGATGATCGACGTGATGATCGAGGCGACGAAGAGCACCGCGAGGATCATCCAGAACCGTCCGCGGGTGAGGGTCCATGACCGCTTCATGGCCGCGATCGGGCCGCGCTGCTCGAGCACCACGGCAGGGACGGCGAGCGCGAGCTTGATCGTGATCCAGGCGGTGAGCGCCACCGCGCCCAGGGCTCCGACGACGAGTACGGTGATGCCGAGCCCGGTGTCCACCATGAAGCCTCCGGCGACGACGAGCGCGACCGCGCCCACGATGACGCTGTACGCGAGCGTCAGCAGGAGCGACTGCGCGAGCAGGGCCGGCAGCGCCTTCACCCCGCGCCTCAGCGCCTCGCCGGGCGCGATGCGCTCTCCCAGCACCGAGCGCGAGAACGACAGCGACGTCACGCCCGTGGACACGAGCAGCACGAGCGCTCCGAGCAGGTAGCCGAGCAGCAGCAGCGCGAGGTCGGTGTTGGAGGTGCCGAGGTAGCTGTCATCGAGCGATGCGGCGTCGACGTCCGCCATGGAGAACAGGGAGCCGTAGTACCCGAAGCCGAGTCCGAACATCGCGATCATCGACGCGAGCGAGACCAAGGCGTTGACGCCGATCATGACCTTGGGGTTGTGGCGGATCGCCTTGAGCGGGCCGTCCAGCAGCTCGCCGAACGTGAGCGGGCGCAGGGGGATGATCCCGGGCCGCAGCATCGCTGCCGCGTCGAACGGCGCGGCGTAGGGGGCGTAAGGCTGCTGCGCGGAGGCGTACGGAGGCGTGCCAGGCGCCGCGGGAACGGACGACGCGGGAACGGACGATGCAGGGCTCGCGGTGGGAGGGCCAGGGGGGACGGGCGCGGGAGGGAACATCTGGGCCGGTCCCGGTGGGACCGGGGAAGGCGCGGGCGGGGCCGGTGCCGGGCCCAGTCCCGAGGGCGGCACGAACACCGGCTGCGCATCGTCCCCCTGCGGCTTGCCGGCTCCGTTCGAGCCCTCCCTGCCGTCGCTCACGTCCTGCCTCCTTCGATCCCGCCCATCCTGCCATGCGACCCCTCTCCGGCGGCAGATCCTCACAGGGCTCCCCTGCGCCCCGCCGAGCCGCGAAGGTCCTGCGTCGTGACCGTGGCAAGATGGTCCGCATGACGGCACGCATCCTGGTGGTCGACGACGATCCGGCTGTCGCGGAGATGATCGGAATCGTGCTGCGCGGCGACGGCTTCGAACCGCTGTTCTGCGACCACGGCGACCAGGCGGTCGACGTGTTCCGCGCGGAGCAGCCCGACGTGATCCTCCTCGACCTCATGCTTCCCGGTCGCAGCGGCATCGACATCTGCAGGGAGATCCGGGCCGAGTCCGGCGTGCCCATCGTCATGCTCACCGCGAAGTCGGAGACCGTCGACGTCGTCCTCGGGCTCGAGTCCGGCGCCGACGACTACATCCCCAAGCCGTTCAAGCCGCGCGAGCTGATCGCGCGCGTCCGCGCGCGCCTGCGCCGCAACGAGACCGGTGCCCCCACGAGCCTGCGGATCGGCGACCTCGACGTGGACGTGACCGGTCACCGCGTCACGCGCGACGGCGAGGTCATCCCCCTGACCCCGCTCGAGTTCGACGTCCTCGTCACCCTCGCGCGCGCGCCGGGCCAGGTCTTCACGCGCGAGGTCCTCCTCGAGGACGTGTGGGGCTACCGCCACGCGGCGGACACCCGCCTCGTCAACGTCCACATCCAGCGCCTGCGCGCGAAGATCGAGAAGGACCCCGAGAACCCCGAGATCGTGCTGACCGTCCGCGGCGTGGGCTACAAGGCCGGTGGTCAGACGTCGTGAGGCGGTCGGCGCGCGTGTCCGTGCTGCGGCTCGCGGTGCCGGTGCGCAGGGGCGCGCGCAAGTGGCGCAGGTCGATGCAGCTGCGCGTCGTGTCGACGGTGCTCGTGGTCGGCGTGCTGACGGTCGTCGTGCTCGGCGCGGTCGTCGTGTCGCAGATCCGGGACGGGCTGGTCGAGACCCGCGTGGATCGCATCCTCGCCGAGTCGGCGCAGGACGCCGCGAGCGCCCAGGAGTACATCGAGTCCTCGACCGCGGCCACTCCCGGTGACCTCCAGACGCTCGCGAACACGGTCTATGAGTCCCTGATCACGGTGAGCGGCGAGTCTCGCGGGCTCGTGCTGCTCCAGGCCGAGGACAACGAGACGGACCTCATCCTCACCACCGGTGCGTCCGATGCGGCGCTCGTCGCGGTGGTCTCCGACGAGATGCGGCAGGCGGTCGCCGACGGCATGACTCAGCCCTGGCAGTACGTCGAGCTTCCGGACGGGCTGCCCGGCGTGGTCGTCGGCGCCCCGATCCGGCTGCGCGACGCCGGGGACTATGAGCTGTACTTCGTGTACTCGCTCGAAGCCGAGGAGGAGACGCTCGCGCTCGTCGAGCAGGCGCTCGTGGTCGGTGGCGCGGTGCTGATCGGGCTCGTGCTGCTTCAGGCCTGGTTCGTGACGCTGCAGGCGCTGCGACCGGTGAGGCAGGCGGCCCGCGTGGCCTCGAGGCTCGCCGACGGCCTGCTGTCCGAGCGCATGACGGTGCGCGGGGCCGACGAGATGGCGACGCTCGCGAAGACGTTCAACGAGATGGCGGAGTCCCTCCAGCGTCAGATCACCCGCATGGAGGACCTGTCCCGCGTGCAGCGCCGCTTCGTGTCCGACGTATCCCACGAGCTGCGCACCCCGCTCACGACCATCCGGATCGCCGCTGACCTGCTCTACGACGCCAAGGACGGCTTCCCTCCCGAGGTCGCGCGCTCCGCCGAGCTGCTCAACACCCAGATCGATCGGTTCGAGCTGCTGCTGTCCGATCTGCTGGAGATGTCCCGCATCGACGCGGGCGCCGCGCAGCTCGAGTTCGAGGACACCGAGCTCGCCGACATCGTCGCCGATGAGGTCGAGGCGATCACGCCTCCGGCCTCCGACCTGGGTGTCGAGGTGCGGCTGTGGGCGACGGACGGCCCGCATCGTGCCTCCATCGATCGTCCGCGCGTGAGCCGCATCGTGCGCAACCTGCTCTCCAACGCCGTCGAGCATGCGCAGGGCGGGCCGGTCGACGTCGGCGTGGCCTCGAACTCGCGCGGGGTCGCCGTGGTGGTCCGCGACTATGGGCTCGGGCTCACGCCCCACGAGGTGGACCGCGTCTTCGACCGCTTCTGGCGCGCCGACCCCGCTCGCGCCCGCACGATGGGCGGCACCGGGCTCGGTCTGTCGATCGCGCGCGAGGACGCGCTTCTCCACGAGGGGCGGCTCGAGGCGTGGGGATCTCCCGGAGAGGGCGCGGCCTTCCGGCTCAGCCTGCCTCGGACCTCGCGCGGGCTCGGGACCCAGCCGGTCCTGCCGCTCGCGATGCGTCCCGAGGAGTTCCCGGCTCTGTCCACAAGTGGTCGAAGGAACCCGCGGCGCACGCCTCGCACCGTCGGTCTGGACGGCACGAGGAGCGACGCATGAGGGCGCGGCGCAGCATCGTCACCAGGCTCGGCGCGGCGTTCACGGCGGCCGTGCTGCTGGCCGGCTGCGCGTCGATCCCCGACTCGGGGCCGGTGCAGGAGGGCGTCACCACCATCGCCGAGGAGGACACGATCCTGCCGCTCGCGGAGGGGCCGGTGGTGGGCGCGACTCAGGAGGCCATCGTCAACGGCTTCCTCCGTGCGCTCGCGCAGGGCTTCAACTCGGACTTCTCGGTGGCGCGCGAGTACCTCACCGCCGATGCGAGCCGCGACTGGGACCCCTCCGCGAGCACCACGGTGTTCGGCTCGGGAGCTCTGACACCCGAGTGGAGCGAGGACGGCACGACGGCGGCCTACACCGTTCCGGTGGCCGCGACCATCGACGGCGACGGGCGCCTGGTCGAGGCCGCCGATGGCGCCGAGGCGATCCTCGACTTCACTCTCGTCCAGGAGGACGGCGAGTGGCGCATCGACGACCTGGAGGACGGGGCGCTCCTCGCGGAGGCCAACTTCGAGAGCCTCTTCCGACGCGTCGGCCTGGTGTTCGCGACCGCCGACGGGTCGACCGAGGTGATCGAGAGCAGGTGGTTCCCCCGGCAGAACGTGGCGACCAGCGCTGCGCAGGAGCTCGTCCTCGGGCCGTCGGCGTGGCTGTCCGACGCCGTGATGTCCGGCTTCTCGACGAGCGCGTCGCTCGAGGTGGACTCGGTGGTCGTGACGGACGGCGTCGCTGCGGTGCGCCTCGCCTCGGACGCGGCGACGGCCGAGGCGCAGGAGGGTCTTGCGGTGGTTCAGCTGCAGAGGACGCTGTCGGCGCTTCCGGACGTCACGTCCGTCGAGGTGACGGTCGGCGGCGTGCCCGCCGACGCGTCGGGCTACGCGCTCGGCGCAGCCGAGGTCCCCTCCGAGGTCGCCGCGACGATCGTGGGCTCTCGCCTCGGGCTGTGGGACGGCACGGAGCTCAAGGTGACCTCGGACGAGGCGGGGGCGCTGCCCGCGCGCGCACGCGGACTCGCGCTGTCGTACTCGGGAGACCAGGTCGCGTTCCTGGTCGGGGGGTCGAGGCTGGTGGTGACGGACGTGCTCGCGGGTGGGATGGCGGAGCTGGTGGACGCGTCGGCGGACGGCGCCGAGCCGACGGGGAGCCTGGAGACCACGACGGTGGTCGAGGGGACCGCCCTGGTGGATCCCTCGTATGACGTCGACGGGTGGCTCTGGACGGCCGAGGCGGGTGGCGGCGCGGTGATGGCCTACCCGACGGCGGCGGCCGGGGGCGATCCTGTCACGCTTGAGGCCGAGTGGCTGCAGGCACGGCGGATCCGCGCGGTCGCGGTCTCCCGGGACGGCGCCAGGCTGCTCATCGCCTCGACGGTCGCCGGTCAGCCGGTGCTTGAGGTGACGGGGCTCGTGCGCGACGAGTCCGGCACCCCGGTGGCTCTCACCGAGCCGCTCCAGGTCGGGGTGTCGTCGAGCGCGATCGCGGAGGTCGCGTGGGTCGACTCGACGACGGTGGCGGCGCTGGGCGTGAGCGTCGACGGCGGCACGACCCCGGTCTGGCTGTCCACGGTGGGAGGGTTCACCGAGACGATGACGGCGCCCGTCGACTCCTCATCCCTCACCGCGCGCAGCGGCACCACGTCGCTCACGGTCGTCGACCCCGAGTCCGGGGCGCAGGCCAGGTCGGGCTCCGGATGGACGTCCGTGGTCTCCGGGGTGGACGAGCTCGCCTACGCGGGCTGAGCCCGACGTCTGCTCTGCCGTCGACGTCCACTGCGTCGTCGGCACTTTCGCGCAACGCGACGCCGCCCCGTCGTCCCCAGCCCACGGCGGTCGCGTCGTCCTCCCCGTCTCTCGTCCCTCGCGGGAGGGACGACGGTCAGCCGTGAGTGGATGGCGTGGTGGCCGGGATCGGACGGAGAGCGATGCGGGACGTCGCGAGGGCCGTCGTCCCCGTCGCGTGCCCCGGATGCGGGCGCGAGGACGTGCGCTGCTGCGACGCGTGCGCGGCGCCATGGTGGGAGCCCGTGTGGCGCGCCGAGCCCGATGCCGCGCGCCTCGACGTGCACGGCAGGGCCGCGCTGCCGGTATGGGTCGTCGCGACGCTCGTCGGCTCGCCTCACGGCATGGTGTCGGCCTGGAAGGACGGCGGCAGACGCGACCTGGACGGCTTCTTCGCCGATGCTTCCCGCCGGGCTGGCCGGCAGGTGGCGCCGCACCTCGCGGCGCTGGGACGGACCGTGCGCGTCGTCCCCGCTCCCGCTCGCGCCGCGAGCACGCGGCGGCGCGGCGTCGACCTGCCCCTCCTGCTCGCGCGAGCCGTGTCCGACGGGCTCGAGCAGGGCGGGGTCCCGGCACGGGTGCACACCGCGCTCGCGATCGGGGCGGGGGAGCAGCGCGGCGGGTCCGCGATCGATCGGTGGCGTGGCATGCGGGGCGCTATCCGCGTGACGGGGTCGCTGACCCCAGGCGATCCGGTGCTGCTGATCGACGACGTGGTCACCACAGGGGCGACTCTTGCCGCATGCTCGGCGGCCCTCGAGGAGCGCGGCAGCCCCGTGGTCGGCGCCGTCGCGCTCGCGGCGGTCGGGCGTGTGGCGGGCGAAGCCGCACGGGGGCTAAGGTGAGATCTACCCAGACGATGAACGTCGGATCCCTTCGATGAGGGAGGTGATGCCGCAGGCGCTCGAGGCGCCGCAGTCACCCTGCCCCGCCCGGCTGGCCGGGGCCACTCTCATCCCACAGAGGAGGACACCGTCATGGACATCGCCATCACAGGACGCCACACCAAGGTCGCCGACGATCTGCGCGAGCGGATCATCGAGAGGATGGAGAAGGTCGAGGCCCTCGCGCCGCGCGCGACGCGAGTGGATGTCCACGTGGTCCACGAACGCAATCCCAAGCGTGCGGACGACAAGGAGCGTGTCGAGATCACCGTGCGAGGCAGGGGAGTGGTGAGGGCCGAGGCCTCCGCCATGGACCGCCACGCCGCGTTCGACGCCGCGTCGGCCCGCCTGCTCGAGCAGCTGCGCCGGCTCCATGAGCGCAAGGCGCACCGCCACCAGGGGACACCGAGTCTTCACTCCGTCGCCGCCGACCCGGCGCTCGCGCCCACCGGCGACGGCTCGGCGCCGCACGCCGCCTCGAGCGTCGAGCCGTGGGACGGCGCGCCCGAGGGCGCGACCCGCGAGGTCCCGATCGACGGCACCCCGATCCTGATCCGTTCCAAGACCCACACCGCCGTCCCGATGACGGTGGCGGAGGCCATCGACCAGATGGAGCTCGTCGGCCACGACTTCTACCTCTTCCTCGACTCCGACTCCGGCATGCCGGGGGCGGTCTACCGGCGTCGTGGCTGGACCTACGGCGTGATCCACCTCGCCGAGGCGCAGCCTCTCGAGTCCGCCGAGCGCGAGAGCGCCTGACCGCGGCCGGGGCCGCGACGATCGTCGCGGCCCCGGAGCGGCGCCCACGGATCCCGCCCGCGTTCCGCTCCTGGCGAGACAGGTGCCTCCCCACAATCGGGAGCGACTACGCTTGCTCGGGGTACCGCAACGACAGCAGGGAGTTCACCGGTGGGCATCTTCGAGAGAGTCATCCGCTTCGGCGAGGGCCGGCAGATCCGGCGGCTCGAGCGGGTGGTGAGCCTCACCAACGCCCTCGAGGAGCACTACCTCGAGATGAGCGACGACGAGCTCAAGGCCCTCACGGAGGACTTCAAGAGCCGCCGCGCCGAGGGCGAGAGCCTCGAGTCCCTCATGCCCGAGGCGTTCGCAGCGGTCCGTGAGGCCTCTCGCCGCACGCTCGGCCTGCGTCACTTCGACGTGCAGGTCATGGGTGGCGCCGCGCTCCACGGCGGCAACATCGCCGAGATGAAGACCGGTGAGGGCAAGACCCTCGTCGCGACCCTGCCCGCGTACCTCAACGCGCTCGACGGCCAGGGCGTGCACGTCGTCACCGTCAACGACTACCTCGCGAGCTACCAGTCCGACCTCATGGGCCGCGTGTTCCGGTTCCTCGGCATGGAGACCGGCTGCATCCTCTCGGGGCAGACGCCCGAGCAGCGTCGCGAGCAGTACGCCGCCGACGTCACCTACGGCACCAACAACGAGTTCGGCTTCGACTATCTGCGCGACAACATGGCGCTCGACGCGAAGCAGCTCGTGCACCGCGCCTTCCACTACGCGATCGTCGACGAGGTCGACTCGATCCTCATCGACGAGGCTCGCACGCCGCTCATCATCTCCGGCCCCGCGCAGGGCGACAACGCCCGCTGGTACGTCGAGTTCGCGCGCATCGCACGCGAGCTGAAGGTCGACGAGGACTACGAGGTCGAGGAGAAGAAGCGCGTCGTCGGCATGCTCGAGCCCGGCATCGAGAAGGTCGAGGCCGCGCTCGGGATCGAGAACCTGTACGACCCGGCGAACACGCCGCTCATCGGATTCCTCAACAACGCGGTGAAGGCCAAGGAGCTGTTCCACCGCGATCGCGAGTACGTCGTCCAGGCAGGCGAGGTCGACATCGTCGACGAGCACACCGGTCGCCTCCTCAAGGGCCGTCGCTACTCCGAGGGTCTCCACCAGGCGATCGAGGCCAAGGAGGGCGTCCCGATCAAGGCGGAGAACCAGACCTACGCCACGATCACGCTCCAGAACTACTTCCGCCAGTACACGAAGCTCTCGGGCATGACCGGAACCGCCCAGACCGAGGCGGCCGAGCTTCACGCCACCTACGGCATGGGCGTCATCCCGATCCCGACGAACAAGCCGATGGTCCGTCAGGACAAGGCCGACCTGCTGTACAAGACCGAGAAGGCGAAGTTCGACGCGCTCGTCGAGGACATCCTCGAGCGCAACAAGAACGGCCAGCCGGTGCTCATCGGCACGGTGTCGGTCGAGAAGTCCGAGCAGCTCAGCAAGGAGCTGCGTCAGCGCGGCATCGCCCACAACGTCCTGAACGCCAAGCAGCACGAGCGTGAGGCGTCCGTGGTCGCCGAGGCGGGCCGCGAGGGCGCGGTGACGGTCGCGACCAACATGGCGGGCCGCGGCACCGACATCATGCTCGGAGGCAACCCCGAGTTCCGCGCGGTGCAGGAGATGGCCGACCGCGGCCTCGACCCGCACGAGGACCCCGAGGCCTACGAGGCCGCCTGGGACGCCGTGCTCGAGGAGCAGAAGGCCGCCGTGGAGACCGAGCACGACCGTGTGCTCGAGGCCGGCGGGCTCTACGTGCTCGGCACCGAGCGGCACGAGTCCCGCCGCATCGACAACCAGCTTCGCGGCCGTTCCGGACGCCAGGGCGACCCGGGCGAGTCCCGTTTCTACCTGTCGCTCGAGGACGAGCTCATGCGGATGTTCCAGTCCGGCATCGCGGCGCAGATGATGAACTCGAGCGCCCTGCCCGACGACATGCCGATCGAGTCCGGCGTGCTCACGCGCGGCGTCCGTTCCGCTCAGGCGCAGATCGAGGGACGCAACGCCGAGATCCGCAAGAACATCCTCAAGTACGACGACGTCCTCAACGCGCAGCGCACCGTGATCTACGACGAGCGCCGCAAGGTTCTCGACGGTGAGGACCTGCGCGATCAGATCGAGAGCTTCGCTTCCGACGTCGTCACCGAGTACGTGCGCGCGGCGACGCTTGTCGGTGCTCCCGACGAGTGGGACCTTGAGGCGCTGTGGAAGGACCTGCGCACGATCTACCCTGTGTCGCTCACGATCGATGAGGTCGTCGACGAGGCGGGCGGCGTCGTCGGCCTGTCGACGGACTTCCTGACCCGTGAGCTCGTCGCGGACGCTCGCGTCCAGTACGACGCGGTCGAGAAGCGCATCGAGCCCGAGGTGATGCGCACGGTGGAGCGTCAGGTGCTTCTCCAGGTCCTCGACGCGAAGTGGCGCGAGCACCTCTACGAGATGGACTATCTCAAGGAGGGCATCGGGCTGCGCGCGATGGGTCAGCGCGATCCGCTGACCGAGTACCAGCGCGAGGGCTATGGGCTCTTCGAGGCCATGACGGACGGCATCAAGCGTCAGGCGACGCAGGTGCTGTACCGCGTCGAGCGTCGCGAGCCGCAGGCGCCCGAGGGTGCGGGCCCGGCCGTCACCCCGGATTCTGCCGCGGCGACGGCCTCCCAGGCTCCCGCGGCGGCTGCGCCGGCGTCCTCCGGCGGGCCGCGTCGTCGCGTGGCCGCGGCTGGTGGCACGACCACCGGCAACAACGGTGGGATGCAGATGACGATGTCGGCCCTGACGTACTCGGGTCCCTCCGAGGACGGCTCGGCGAAGGTCGTGAAGGAGTCGGGCGCGAAGGCCGACACCTCGGGAGCCGCGAAGAAGGCCGAGTCCGATGGCGCGACGTTCCCCGGTACGCCGAAGAACTCGCCGTGTCCGTGCGGTTCGGGCAAGAAGTACAAGATGTGCCACGGCAAGAACGAGGCGTGATCGCGCGGGCCGTGCGCCCGCGCGGCCCGGCTTCAGTCCTCGGGTGCGGTTCCTGAAGAGGTCGTGCACTGCGAGCCTGGTTCGTGGTCATGACGAAGGATGACGGCGCCTGACGCCGACGAAGGAGGGCGGTCGACGAGGAGTCGACCGCCCTCCTTCGCGTCCGCCCTCAGCCGACGTCGATCACGGTGGCGACCCAGCGGCCCTGCCTGTCCTCGAGCCTGAGGGCGAGCGCATGGACGCGGTCTCCGTGCCGTGCGACGACGCTCACCTCGGCGGCGCCGAGTGCGACCCTGCACACGCGTGCGCGCACGATCTGCGCCGAGCCGGCGATGGCCGTGCCCGACCGGCGGGCGAGCGAATGCTGCTTCGACAGGGCGGCGACGACCTTCGGGTCGACCCAGCGCGTGAGCGAGTCGAGCGTCGGCGCGCCATGCACCGCCTCGAGAGCGGCCTTGGCGAGCGTGCACGCCAACGGCGACGGGTCGCCCAGCGGACGACGCCTGCGGTCGTACGGAGACCTCCTGGCGGGCGCGCCCGCGGGACGTGCGCTGATGACGGGTCCAGCGTCCAGCGGACGGGCGGTGGCCTCCCCGGCCACGATCGGCTGCGCGCTCATCGTGCGAGCTCCTCGGGGATGCGGAGGACCTGACCCGGCACGATCGCGCCGGGATCGTCTCCGATCACGTCGCGGTTCTCCCGGTACAGGAGCGGCCACGCGGCGGCGACCTGCGCGGCGCCGTCTCCGGTGAGGGCGGCGGTGAGGTCCCACAGCGAGTCGCCGGCCTCGACCGTGATCGTCGCCGCAGTCTCCGTCTCCGAAGCTGCGCCCATCGCGGCGGCCTCGGTCGTGGAGACGCCAGTGGAGGCGCCGGAGCCGGCCCACCCGGGTGCGGCGTCAGCGAGGCCGACGATGGTCGCGCCGTCCTCGACGTCCGACGTCACCCACCCCGGGCCGGCGTCGACGATCGACGCGACGCCCGCAGCGCTCCACCCCGGTGCCGAATCGACGGCGAGCGCGGGTACGGCGAGCCCCGCGGACAGCGAGGCCCCGGCCGCCGTCGCGACGAGTCGTCGCCATGCCCGCGGCGCCAGCATCCTGGCCCACCGAGGCATCGTGCCTCCCGCGCCGGCCGCGATCATGATCAGCGCGGTCACCGCGAGGTACCCGGAGGCCACCGCGCCGAGCGCGACGATCGCAGGCGCGACCAGCGCGTCCACTCCCGCGCCGGGTGAGCCCGCGTCGATGGCCAGGTCCCAGGCGAGGCGGCCGAGCAGCCAGGCCGCCGCGGGCGTCGCCGCGACGGCGACGACAGCTCCCCCTCGATGCACGGACATGGTCTCCGCCGTCCCCCTCGGCTGACCCCACCCCGTGCCTTCCACGCCCCTAAGGCGCCTCTTCTCCGTCATGTCGCCCCCCGCGTCATGTCGTTTGATGATGTTTGGCATCACTAGATATAGCGCGCTTCGGTGGATATGTCCAGTTTGCACGAATTGGCGCTGGGTGGATAGAGGTCGCTCCCGTTCGGTCTCGCTACTGTGGGGCGATGAGATGGGGTCGGCTCTTCGCGGACCTCGAGGGCCGCATGGCCGCCGAGGAGTCGCGTCAGTTCGCGCTCGAGGTGGCCGAGCGCACCCGCGCCGAGCGCGCGGCGGTGGACCTTGCCTCGCGGCTGATGGGTGCGCGCGGGTCGGGCATCGTGATCTCCCTGCGTGGAGGGGGACAGGCGCACGGGGCTCTCGTCGACGTCGCCGCGCAATGGCTGCTGCTGGATTCGGCGACCGTCCAGCGACTCGTCCCGATGGCCGCGGTGGCCGCCGTCTCGGGGCTGCCGCGGCGTGTGGCGCCTCTCACGGAGGTGGAGAGACGGCTGTCGCTCGGTTCGGCGCTGCGCGTGCTGTCCCGCGATCGAGCTCGCGTGGTGGTGCGTGTCGAGGGCGGCGAGCACCGAGGGCTGCTCGGGGGAGTCGGCGCCGATCATGTCGACCTCATCGACCCTGATGCCGGCGCGCCGGTGACGGTGCCGTTCTTCGCGATCCTCGAGGTCTCGTCCCTCGCGACGTGACGGGCCGGAGCGCGGGCGGGTCAGTCGTGGCCGGCCGCGATCTTCGCGCGAGTGGCCTCGTACTGGCGCGAGATGTAGGCCTCGAGCTCGCTCGTCTCGACCCGCCACTGCCCTCGGCCGCCGACCTGGATCGCGGGCAGCTCTCCGGTGCGCACCAAGGCGTACGCCTGGGGGGAGGAGATGCTGAGCACCTCCTGCACCTCCGCGAGGGTGAGGAAGCGCTGGGTCATGCGTCCATTCTGAACCAATTGGGCGTGTTCGGCATGGTTTGTCCACAGGCACTGTTGTCACCCGGTGCAACCGGGCACCATGGGAGCCCAGCGCCAAGAAGGGGGACGGGATGGCGACGACGACCGGGATGACGGTGGGCAGGCTGGCCCGCCCGGGGTGGCGGGACCCGCGACTGCTCGTGGGCCTCGTCCTCATCGCGGCCTCGGTCGCGGGCGTCGTCTCGCTCGTCCGTGCCAATGATCGCACCGCTCCCGTCTACGTCGCCGTCGACGACCTCGTGCCCGGCGCGGTGCTCGACGAGGGCGATCTCGCGGTCGCGCACGTGCGCGTGGACGGTGATGCCTACGTCGGCGCCGCGGAGGAGCCCTGGGGGCAGGTGGTCACCCGAGCGGTCGGCGAAGGCGAGCTGCTCCCCGCGGAGGCGCTTGCCGAGGCTGAGGACTTCACCGGGCGACCCGTGGCGGTGCGCACGACCAGACCGATCGCCGAGGCGATCGATCGCGGCAGCCTCGTGGACGTCTGGCTCACGGTGACGGACGACGACGGGCCGTCGTCCGAGCTGGTCGCGCAGTCGCTCGTGGTCGACGCGGTGGACCGAGACGACGGCTCCTTCGCGGGCACGGGCGTGGAGACGGTGTACGTCGTGGTGCCCGCGGACGAGATGGAGGGGTTCCTCGACGCGATCGCGGTCGACGGCGACCTCTCCGTGGTGGGGCTCGCGGGCTGATGCGGGTCACGGTCGTCCTCGCCGTACGCGGTGCCCGCGAGGCAGCCCTGGCGGCCGCGCTGGACGGTCACCCGGACATCGTCGTCACGCGACGATGCGCCGACCTGGTCGAGGCTGTCGCGGCGCTGCATGCGGGGCTCGGCGCCGTCGCCCTGGTGTCCGAGCAGCCGCACCTCGATCGCGACGCGCTCGCGCAGCTGATGGCGAGCGGGGCCGTCGTCGTCGGAGCGCCCTCCGGCGCCGACGCTGCGGACCACCTGCGCGCACTCGGCCTCGAGTCCCTCGTGGGGCCCGAGGCCGATGCGGTGGAGGTCGCGGCGGCGGTGCTCGCCGCGGCGGACGGGGACGCGCCTCGCGCGCCGGTCCCGGTGCAGCAGCCAAGGGTCGGGAACGACGGCGCCGTGGTCGCGGTCTGGGGTCCGACCGGGGCGCCGGTGCGGACGACGCTCGCGGTCAATCTCTCGGTCGAGCTCGCGCGCGCGGGAGCGGACGTGGTGTGCGCCGACGCGGACACCTACGGCGGCGCGGTCGCGCACGCCCTGGGCCTGCTCGACGAGGCTCCAGGGCTCGCGGCGCTTGCGCGGGCCTCGGTCGGCGGATCTCTCGGCGACGACGTGATGGAGAGGTACGCGGTCAGGGTCGCTCACGGGCTCCGGGTGCTCGGCGGGATCACCCGCGCCGAGCGCTGGCCCGAGCTCTCGCGAGCCGCGCTCGACCCGGTGTGGGACATGCTGCGCGCGAACGCGGACATCGTCGTGATCGACTGCGGGTTCTCGCTCGAACGAGACGAGGCGCTGAGCTATGACACGCACGCGCCTCAGCGCAACGCCGCGACGCTGTCGGCGCTCGAGGCCGCGGACATCGTCGTCGTGGTGGGGCGCGCGGAGCCGTTGGGGATCCAGCGGCTCGTGCAGGCGGTCGGCGAGCTCGAGGAGTCGGGGCATGCGGCGAGCGCCCGCCGCATCGTCGCCGTGAATCGTGTCCGCTCCTCCGTCGCGGGGCCTCGTCCCGAGAGGGCCGTCGCCGACGCGCTGCGCAGGTTCGCCGGCGTGGAGGCCGTATGGCCGATCCCCGACGACCCGCGGACCTGCGACGTCGCCGCGCTGTCTGGGCGGTCCCTGCGCGAGACGAGGTCGCGGTCAGCCGTGGTGCGCGCGCTCGCGGGTCTCGCCGTCGAGATCCGCAAGGCCGCCGCCGTCACGTCGGACGCCGAGGACTCGCCCGACACGCTCGTCCAGCCCCGCCCGGTCCGGGCCGGGGTGACAGACTGAGAGCATGCGCGTGTACATCCCCGCCACGGTCGGCCAGCTCAGCGAGATCGCCTCCGGCTCGTGGGATCCGGGCACGGCCTTCGCCGTCACCGAGCGGATGCTCGAGCTCGCGCCGCAGCTCGACCCCGACGAGGTCGCGGAGGAGGTGATCCACGTCGCGGCGATGCGGTCGGCGCTCGCGATGCGCTCGCCGCTGCGGGTGGTCGTCGTCGCGGATCTTCCTCGCTCGGACGTGCGTTCTGCCCCAGATGAGCACCCGGCTGCGGTGGTGCTCGGAGACGTGGTCCCGCGGGACTCGCTCGCATGCGTCTTCGTCGACGAGCCCGAGGCGGAGCCCGACATCGCGGGCGCGCTCGCGGACGACGAATCCGCCGTCGAGAGGCTCAGCGACCGCGACCTCCTCTGGTACGACGTCAGCGAGATCGCCTCGATCGCGCTCGTCTGAGCGGGTCGATCGGAGCCAGAGCGGAGCCACAGCGGACGCTCGGCGCCGCGGGGCCCGACGGGGTCAGCCCCGAAGCCGCTCGAGCACCTCGTCGTGGAGCATCCCGTTCGTCGCGAGGGCGTCGCCGCCGAACGGTCCGGGCTCTCCCGCGAGCGAGGTGAACCGTCCGCCCGCCTCCTCGACGATCGGGACGAGGGCGGCCATGTCGTACAGCGCGAGCTCGGGCTCGCAGGCCGCGTCGACCTGGCCCTCCGCGACCATCATGTAGCTCCAGAAGTCGCCGTACGCCCTGGTGCGCCACACCGCGCGGGTGAGGTCCAGGAACGCGGGCAGCAGCCCGCGCTCCTCCCACCCTGACAGCGACGAGTACGACAGGGATGACTCGGACAGCGTCGTCGCCGAGGACACGGACAGCCGATGCGCGCCCGCGGTGGGGGACTCGCCCCACGCCCCGGAGCCGGCCGCCGCGTACCAGCGTCGACCGAGCGCAGGAGCGGACACGACGCCCACCACGGGAACGCCCCGGTCGATCAGGGCGATGAGCGTGGCCCAGACCGGGACCTCGCGGATGTAGTTCTTGGTGCCGTCGATGGGGTCGACCACCCACTGACGGGCGCTGTCGCCCGTCGCGCCGAACTCCTCGCCGAGGAACGCGTCGTCCGGGCGGGCCTCGGTGATGCGCGTCCGCACGAGCTGCTCGGCGGCGCGATCGACCGCGGTGACCGGGGTGTCGTCCGGCTTGAGCTCCACGGTGAGCGTGTCGGAGGCGAAGTTGCTGACGGTGAGGGCGTCCACCTCGGCCGCGACCTCGAGCGCGAGGCGCAGGTCCTCCGCGTATGCACCGATCGGATCCATGCTGCCAGGCTACCGGCCCGTCAGCGGGTGTCAGGCACCGCGCTCGCGAGCGAGAGCGGCGCGTGACGCGAGGGCCGCCGACGGAGCGCTCAGCGCGGGTCGCCCGCCGCGCGGGAGGCCAGCAGGCGGCGGATCGAGTCGACGCGCGCGCGACGCGCGGCATCGTCGCCCGCCCATGCGTCGAGCTCGCAGCCGGCCTCCGCGGACTCGTGCGTGCAGGCCCGCGGGCACAGCTCGTCCGACGCCGCGGACACGTCGGGGAACGCGTGGATGAAGCGCTCGGGGTCCACGTGCGCGAGCCCGAAGGAGCGCACGCCAGGGGTGTCGACGATCCAGCCGCCCGCCGGTACCTCGTAGCGGATCGCCGAGGTCGAGGTGTGGCGGCCGCGACCGGTGACGTCGTTCACGTGGCCCACCGCGCGCCCGGCGCTAGGGACGAGCGCGTTCACGAGCGTCGACTTGCCTACGCCGGAGTAGCCGACGAGGACGGTCGAGATGCCGTGCAGCTCCTGGCGGAACCGCACGAAGCCCGGGTCGGCCTCGGGGCCGCCCTCGCGCCTGGTGGAGGTCTCGATGACGGTGACCCCGAGCGGCTCGTAGGCGGCGCGCAGCGCGTCGGCGCTCGCCAGGTCGGCCTTCGTGAGCACCAGCAGCGCGGTGAGCCCCGCGTCGAAGGCGGCGACGAGGCAGCGATCGATCATCCTGGGGTTCGGCTCGGGATCCGCGAGCGCGGTCACGATCGCGAGCTGGTCGGCGTTGGCGACGATCACGCGCTCGGTCGGGTCGGTGTCGTCCGCCGTGCGGCTGAGCGAGTTGCGGCGCTCGAGCCGCGTGACCACGCGGGCGAGGGTGTCGGGAGCGCCGGACACGTCGCCGACCACGCGGACGTGGTCGCCGATCACGAGGCCGCGTCGCCCCAGCTCGCGCGCCTTCACCGCGGAGACCACCGCATCGTCCAGCTGGACCGTGTACCGCCCGCGGTCGACCGCGATCACCGTGCCGTCGACGGCCTCCTCGTGCGCGGGCCGGATCTTGGTGCGCGGACGCGATCCGCGACGGCTGGGCCTGACCTTCGCGTCGGACTCGTCGTAGCGGCTCCAGTCGCTCACGCGGAGAGCATCCCTGCCCACATCGACGGGAAGTCCGGCATGGTCTTCGCGACCGTGCCAACATTGCGCACGTGCGTCCCCTGAACCGCGAGACCCAGGATCGCGGCGAAGGTCGCCATCCGGTGGTCGTGGTAGGTCTCCATGACTGCGGGGCGGAGGCCGGCGGGGGGCATCCCCGAGAACGTGAGCGAGTCGTCGCCCGCGTCGCACCGGCCGCCCACGCGCTCGACCTCGGTCGCGATCGCCGCGAGACGGTCGGTCTCGTGCCCCCGCAGGTGGCCGATGCCCGTGAGCCGGGAGGCGCCGTCGGCGAGCGCGCACAGCGCCGCGATCGTCGGGGTGATCTCTCCGGCGGGGGAGAGGTCGGCCTCGATGCCGCGCACCGTCCCGTCGCCGCGGACGCGCATGACGCCGTCGACGAGCTCGCACGTGCCGCCCATGCGTTCGAGGAGCTCGGGATAGTACGCGCCGGGCTGCGTCGTGGTCGCGGGCCATCCCGGGATCCGCACCTCGCCGCCCGCGACGAGCGCTGCGGCCATGAAGGGGCCGGCGTTCGACAGGTCCGGCTCCACGCGCACCTCGCGCAGATGGATCCCGCCGGGGTGGACGATCCACGTGCGCTCGTCCGGCTGGTCGACGCGGATCCCCGCCTCGCGCAGCGACTCGCACGTCATGTCGATGTGGGGAAGGCTTGGCAGCGTCTCGCCGACGTGGCGCACGGTCAGCCCGTGCGCGAGGCGGGGCGCGACGAGCAGGAGCGCGGTGACGAACTGGCTCGACGACGACGAGTCGACCTCGACCTCAGCGGGCGTCGTCGCCGGCGGCGTGATGGTGAACGGGAGCGTGCCGCGGCCCTCGTCCTCGACCGTCGCGCCGAGCGCCCTGAGCGCATCGAGGAGGGGCCCCATCGGGCGGACCCGTGCGCCCTCGTCGCCGTCGAAGGTCACGGGACGGGTGTCGCCCTGCGCGCCGGCGAGCAGCACGAGGGGCGGGACGAAGCGCATCACGGTGCCCGCGAGCCCGCAGTCGATATGGGTGCCGCCGCTCAGCGGGCCAGGGGCGACGTCCCACTCGTCCTCCGCATCGTCCACCCACACGCCGAGCGCGCGCAGCGCGCCGATCATGAGCGCGGAGTCTCGCGAGCGCAGGCCCCCGCGGATGCGGACGGGGCCGTCGGACAGCGCAGCGAGCACGAGGTACCGGTTGGTCAGCGACTTCGACCCGGGGACCTCGACGGTCGCGTCGAGCTCGGTGACGGCGGGCGGCGCATCCCAGACCTCATCGGGTCCGAGCCCGACGGGGAGGGCTGCGGTCACGCGTCGGCCTTGGCGGAGCGCTTGGCCTTCTGGGCCTCGCGCATGGCTGCCTTCGCCTCGGACTCCTTGGCCTTGGCCGCCGCCGCCTTCTCCTTGGCCTTCTCCTTGGCCTTCTTCTTGCGCGCGATGTGGCGCGCCGAGTGGCCGACCGTCGAGGCGAGCATGACGCCGCCGACGAGGGAGAGGTTCTTGAGGAACTGCTCCTTCTCGGCCTCCTTCTCCTCCGCGTCCTCCACGGTCCAGAACGGGTGGGTGAGCGCGGTGGTGGCGGCGGAGAGCCCGGTCAGCAGCAGCGCGGCGGTGCGCGGCGCACGCGACACCGCCATCAGGGCCGCGGCGCCGATCGACAGCGCGCCGTGGGCCTTGACCAGGTCGGTCGTGGTCACCTTGTCGTCGATGCCCAGCTCCTTGAGAGCGGGCTCGACCATCGGCGCGACGCTCTCGGCGCGGCGCTCGGGTTCAAGGACGGACTCGATGCCCCCGTAGACGAACCAGGTGGCGAGCAGCGGTCGGGCGAGTGCACGGAACATACGTCCACAGTACTCGGGACGACGCCCCTCGTGCAGGGGAGGACCAGGCACTCCTCGGCCCGGGGGAATGCGCGGCAGCCGTCCGACGTTCCCGTGTCCATGATGGCGACGCTGGAGAAGGAGGCGACCTCAAGGGTCGCGGCACCCTCTCGCGCCTCAGTAGGCTCGGACCCGATGACTGAGATCGAGTTCGACTTCGAGACCGAGGCGCTGTCCTACATGGACCAGCTCTATGCCGCCGCGCTGCGCATGACGCGCAACGGGGCCGACGCCGAGGACCTGGTGCAGGAGACGTACGCGAAGGCCTTCGCGGCCCAGGCGCGCTTCACCCCCGGCACCAACCTCAAGGCGTGGCTGTACCGCATCCAGACCAACGCGTTCATCAACACGTATCGCAAGAAGCAGCGCGAGCCGAAGCGCTCGGACGCCGAGACCGTCGAGGACTGGCAGCTCGCCGCGGCCGCCGAGCACACGTCGTCGGGCCTGGCCTCCGCGGAGGACGCCGCGCTCGACTCGATGGGTGACTCCGAGGTCAAGCGCGCGCTCGCGGAGCTGTCGGAGGACTTCCGGATGGCGGTGTACCTCTCCGACGTCGAGGGATTCGCGTACAAGGAGATAGCCGAGATCATGGACACCCCCGTCGGCACGGTGATGTCGCGGCTGCACCGCGGGCGCAAGCTGCTGCGCGAGAAGCTGCGGGACTACGCCGCGGAGCGGGGCATGAAGGACAAGCGTGACAGCGGGACCACGACGGCCACGGCCGCCGCGTCGCGCGAGCAGGAGGTGCGCGATGACGCATGACCACAAGGCCGAGTGCGCGGAGGCCCTCGACCGCCTCTTCGAGTACATCGACAACGAGCTGCCCGACGACGAGCTCATCCGCATCGGTGAGCACCTGAGGTCGTGTCCGCCGTGCGAGGCGGAGCACCGCATCAACGAGAAGATCAAGGGCATGGTGCACGCGACGGGCGGCGAGGTCGCGCCCGACGATCTGCGCAGCCGCGTGCTGGCGACCCTCCGCGAGGCCCGCAAGGCCGAGTGAGGCGCCCCCGCGTCGTCCGTCTCCCCGAGGAGGCGGCCCCAGCATCGTCCCTGACAGACCACCCCTGAGAAGCACGAGAGCCCGCCCCGGAATGACCGGTGGCGGGCTCGTCGCTTCTGGTGATGCTCAGGCGTTGGGGCGCTTGCCGTGGTTGGCGCCGGAACCTGCACGCGACTTGCGCTTGCGGCCTCGCTTGCTCATGGCTTCCCCCTTTCCGGGATGCGGTCGGACATATGCTTGACGCACGATTGTCCCACAGGCGGACCGATGCGCGCATCGACCCCCGTCTGAGGCTCCCTCGCCGCGGTTCGGGGAGCGTGCCACGACGGTGTGGCATGCCTCACACGACTGCCGCGCGCAGGCGCGGGAACCGCTAGCGTGCGGCTCAGCCGCCTCAAGATTCCGGTCCGAACTGCCGAAGGAGCATTCGTGAGCGATCAACCAGTCTCCGTGATCCCGCTGCTCCACGCACTCGCGTCGACGGGCGGCTCCGACCTGCACTGCAAGGTCGGCTCGGCGCCGCGCATCCGCGTCGACGGGCGCCTGCGCAAGCTCCAGGTACCCGCGCTGCGTCCCGAGGACACGCGCAACATGGTCGCGCAGGTGCTGCCCGAGGACCTCGTCGCGCAGTTCCGCGACACGCATGAGGCGGACTTCGCGTTCTCGCTGTCCGGTGTGGGTCGCTTCCGCGTCAACGCCTACGTGGCGCGAGGCACCGACGGCCTCGTGTTCCGCCGCGTCGCGATCGGCGCGCAGCCCATGGACGAGCTCGGCCTGCCCGACGTGCTGGCCGACCTGGCCCTCGAGCCCCGCGGGCTCGTGCTCGTCACAGGCCCGACCGGGTCGGGCAAGACGACCACGCTGGCCTCGATGGTCGACCTCATCAACGAGGAGCGCGAGGTCAACATCGTCACGATCGAGGACCCCATCGAGGTTCTCCACACCGACAAGAAGGCGATCATCTCGCAGCGCGAGGTGCGCTCGGACACGCTCGACTTCACGAGCGCCCTGCGCGGCGCCATGCGTCAGGACCCCGACGTCATCCTCGTCGGCGAGATGCGCGACATCGAGACGGTGCGTGCGGCCCTGTCTGCGGCCGAGACCGGTCACCTGGTGCTCGCGACCCTGCACACGGTCGACGCTCAGGACACCGTCAACCGCATCGTCGACTTCTTCACGCCCCACGAGCAGGACCAGATCCGCGCGACGCTCGCGCAGACCTTGCGCGGCATCGTCTCGCAGCGACTCGTGCGCAAGTCCGACGGCGTGGGGCGCAAGCTCGTCGCCGAGGTCATGGTCAACAACGGCCGCACGGCCGAGGCGATCGTGGACCCGTCGAGCCAGCCCCCCATCGTGGATCTCATCGCCGAGGGCGAGTACTACAAGATGCAGACCTTCGACCAGCACCTGTTCCAGCTCGTGCGCGACGGCGAGGTCACCTACGACGACGCGATCGCGATCGCGTCGCGCCCGCACGACCTGTCGGTCACGCTGCGCAACGAGGGCGTCATCGCCTGATCCTCGGCATCGGAGCCGTCCGCCTCGGGCTGTCTCCGACTGTACGAACCAATCTCGCGGGCGACACCCCGGCGACACACCGCGTCGCGGCGCGGCACGCTAGCGTGCCGCGATCGAGATTGGTTCAGACCGTCGGGCCGGGACGATGTGGTCGCCGGGACGATGCGGCGTTCGCCTCGGCCTCAGGCGTCAGGCCTCGGGTTCGACTCAGGCCTCCGTGCGCTCGAGGCCCAGCCAGTCGTACCAGGCCGAGTGGAGCACGAGCCACGCCATGAGGCCGTAGCCGGCCTGCTGGGGAAGGCCATCGCGCCCGGTCGACATGTCGGTGAGCCACTGGTCGTGGCGTGCGAGCGGGCTGTACATGTCGATGTACGGCACGGCGCGACGCTCCGCGGCCTCCTCGCACAGCGCGGCGAGCTCCGCGATCCTGAGGTTCTGGTCCTCGAGGCCGGGCGGCGGGCCCGCGAGCATCGCGGAGAACCCGAGCGCGTGCGCGCGGTCGAGCGCGTTCGCGATGTTGAGGCGCGTCATCGTGGAGGAGACCCCGCGCAGGACGTCGTTCCGGCCGATCGCGAAGAGCACGTGACGCGAGGCTCCCTCGTCCGAGCTCGGGCCCACGCGGCGCAGCGCCTCCTCGTCCCACCGGCTCGTCATCTCACCGGTGGTCTCACCGGGGACGGCGAGCAGGTGGAACGACAGGTCCGGCGCAAGGGGGAGGGTGCGGGCGGCGACCCGGCCGGTCCAGCCGAGCGCCTTGGGGTCGCCGACGCCGGCCACCAGCTCGTCCCCTACGAAGAAGACATCCTTCATCGTGCGAATGCTCGTGACACGAGCTCCTCCTGCTCCTGCTTGTGACGTGACGCCAGCCCGGAGGCCGGCGATGCCGCGGCGGCCCGCGAGACGACCGACACCGTGGTGTCGATGATCTGCGGGAGGCTGAGCGAGATCTTGGCCCATGCCCCCTGGTTCTCGGGCTCCTCCTGAACCCAGACCACCTCGGCCCCATCGTAGGGGGCGAGCGCCTCCCTGATGGCGTCATGCGCGAGCGGGTACAGCTGCTCGAGCCTGACGATCGCCGTGGAGCGGTCTCCCGAGCGGTCGCGGTGCGCCTCGAGGTCGTAGTAGACCTTGCCTGCGCACACGAGCACGCGCGTGACGTCCTCGGGATCGAGCGTGTCGGGGATCACCTCGCGGAACGTCCCGGTGGTGAGGTCCTCGACGGAGCTCGTGGCGGCCCTGAGCCGCAGCATCGACTTCGGCGTGAAGACGATGAGCGGACGGCGCGGGCGGTCGTACGCCTGGCGGCGCAGCAGGTGGAAGTAGCTCGCGGGCGTGGACGGCATCGCAGCGATCATGTTGTTCTCCCCGCACAGCTGCAGGAAGCGCTCGACGCGCGCCGACGAGTGGTCGGGCCCCTGGCCCTCGAAGCCGTGGGGGAGCAGCAGGACGACGGACGACGACTGCCCCCACTTCTGCTCCGCGGAGGACACGAACTCGTCCATGATCGTCTGCGCGCCGTTGACGAAGTCGCCGAACTGCGCCTCCCACAGCGTCAGGCTGTCGGGACGCTCGACCGAGTAGCCGTACTCGTAGCCGACGCACGCGTACTCGCTGAGGGGCGAGTCGTAGATGTGCAGGCGCGCCTGGTCGGCGCTGAGGTACAGCAGCGGCGTCCACTCGGCGCCCGTCGAGCGGTCGTGCAGCACGGCGTGGCGCTGCACGAACGTGCCGCGGCGCGTGTCCTGGCCTGAGATGCGCACGGGCACGCCCTCCTGGAGCAGCGTGCCGAAGGCGAGCACCTCGCCGTAGCCCCAGTCGATCCCGCCCTCGCGGCTCATGAGCTCGCGGCGCTCCATGAGCTTCGCGAGCTTGGGGTGGACCGTGAAGCCCTCGGGCGGACGCGTGTGCGCGCGGCCGATGCGTTCGAGCTGGCTCGCGGCGACCGACGTCTGCCAGCCGACCATGACGCCCGCGTCCATCGATTGCGAGCTCGGAACCTCGAGACCGGCGATCGCCTCGGTCTGCGTCTCGAAGCCCTCGCGAGTCTCGAGGAAGACCCTCTCGAGCTGGGCGAGGTAGTCCTTCGAGACCTGGTCGGCCTCGTCGGTCGTGATGTCTCCGCGGCGGATCAGCGACTCGGTGTAGAGGTGGCGCACCGACCGCTTCGCCTCGATGAGGTCGTACATGCGGGGCTGCGTCATCGACGGGTCGTCGCCCTCGTTGTGACCGCGCCTGCGGTAGCAGACCATGTCGACGATCACGTCGCGGTGGAACGACTCGCGGTACTCGAACGCGAGGCTCGCCGCCCGCACGCACGCCTCGGGGTCGTCGCCGTTCACGTGGAAGATCGGGATCTGGTAGCCCTTGGCGAGGTCGGTCGCGTAGCGAGTGGACCGGGAGTCCTGCGGGCCGGTGGTGAAGCCGACCTGGTTGTTGATGATGACGTGCACGGTGCCGCCGACGCGGTAGCCGCGCAGCTGCGCCATGTTGAGCGTCTCCTGGACGATGCCCTGGCCGGCGAACGCCGCGTCACCGTGGATGAGCACGGGCAGCACGGGGAAGCCGTCGGTCGCCGGGTCGGCGCCCATCGCGTCGAGCTTCGCCCGGACGATGCCCTCGAGGACGGGGTTGACGGCCTCCAGGTGGGAGGGGTTACCCGCGAGGTAGACCTGCGTGCTCTGCCCGGTCTCGGCGGTGAACACGCCCTCGGTGCCGAGGTGGTACTTCACGTCGCCCGAGCCCTGGACGGAGCCGGGCAGGGCGGTGCCGTCGAACTCGGAGAAGATCTGGGAGTACGACTTGCCGGCGAGGTTGGCGAGCACGTTGAGACGGCCGCGGTGGGCCATGCCGATGCAGACCTCCGCGATGCCCGCTCGCGCGGACTCGGACAGCAGCGCGTCGAGCAGGGGGATGAGCGACTCTCCGCCCTCCAGCGAGAACCGCTTCTGGCCCACGTACTTGGTCTGCAGGAAGGCCTCGAACGCCTCGGCGGCGTTGAGGCGGCGCAGGATCCTCAGGTGCTCGTCGCGGTCGGGCCGGGTGAAGCCGTGCTCGAGCCTCTCCTGGAACCAGCGGCGCTGGGCCGGATCCGAGATGTGCATGTACTCGAGGCCCATGGTGCGGCAGTACGCGTCGCGCAGGCGGTTGAGGACGTCGCGCATCGTCCAGCGGTCCTGACCCGCGAACCCCCCTGTGGGGTATGTGCGGTCCAGGTCCCACAGCGTGAGCCCGTGCGTCTGGATGTCGAGATCGCTGTGCTTGCGAGGCCGGGAGCTCAGCGGATCGACGTCCGCCATGAGGTGGCCGCGCGAGCGGTAGGCGTGGATGAGGTCGGCGATCTTGGCGGGCTTCGCGGCCTCGGTGGCCTCGTCGGTCATCGAGTCCTGGACCCAGCGAACAGGCTCGTACGGCACCCTCAGGGCCGCGAACACCCGGTCGTAGAAGCCGTCGAGGCCGAGCAGCTTGCGATGCACGATCGCGAGGAACTCGCCCGACTGCGCCCCCTGGATCACGCGGTGGTCGTAGGTGGACGTGAGCGTCATCACCTTGGAGACGCCGAGGCGTGCCACCGTCTCGGGATTGGCTCCCTGGTACTCGGCCGGGTAGTCCATCGCGCCGACCGCGATGATCGCGCCCTGCCCTCGCATGAGCCGCGGCACCGAGTGGACGGTGCCGAGCGTGCCGGGGTTGGTGAGCGTGATGGTGGTGCCCGTGAAGTCCTCGGGCTGGAGCGTGCCCAGCCGGGCGCGCTTGACCACCGCGTCGTACGACGTCCAGAACTGGTCGAAGTCCATCTGGTCGGCGTTCTTGACGTTCGGGACGAGGAGCTGTCGCGAGCCGTCATCGTTCGCGAGGTCGATCGCGATGCCCAGGTGCACGTGCTCGGGGCCGCTCACCGCGGGCTTGCCGTCGGGGTCCGTCACGTAGAAGGAGTTCATCGCGGGCAGCGCGTCGAGCGCCTCGACGAGCGCGAAGGCCACGAGATGCGTGAAGCTCACCTTGCCGCCGCGCGTGCGCGCGAGGTGGTTGTTGATCACGACCCTGTTGTCCTGGAGGAGCTTCGCGGGGATCGGTCGCACGGACGTGGCCGTGGGGACCGCGAGCGACGACTCCATGTTCGTGACGACGCGGGCGGCGGGACCGCGCAGGCGCTCAAGCCCGTGGTGGTGGTCGGCGACCTCGCGCTGCTCGTGGTCCGGGCGCTGCAGGTACAGCGCCGTGGGGGCCTGCGCGGTGGCGACAGGCGCAGTGGGCGGCTGTACGGGGGGTGCCGGACGCTCCGCCGCAGGCGCAGAAGGTGCCGCCGCGGGCGCAGAAGGCGCTGCCGCGGACGCAGCGGGCGCCGCGGCAGGCGCGGGCTGCGCGGGCTGCGCGGGGACCGCTGAGGTGGGGACGGTGGCGGTGGGGACTGGACTGGGTGACGTGGCGCCGGAGGGGGACTCCTGGGCCGGCCCGACCTCGGGTGCCGGCGTCATTGCCGGCTCGTGCACTGCGGATCCCTGGCCGGCCCCCACAAGGAGGGAGGCGACGGACGGGGCGCCCGCGGTGTGCACGATGGAGGTGCGGTCGGTGTCAGGCGCGCTGGTGTCGGGGGACACGTGTGGGCCGCTCACTTTCTCGCGATGTCGCATCGATGCGGTGGTGCATCTCTCATCATCGTGCCTCATCGTGGGCGCGGTGAACACACCCGCGCCCATTTGGGCAAATCGTTACCCGACCAGGGCGGGCGTCGTCAGGCCACGTCCCGTCGCAGGGAGGTGAGCCAGCCGATGCCCGCCGCGATCGCTCCGTAGGAGAGCAGGACGAGCAGCCCTCCCCACGCGGGGAGCAGGTCGGACATGCCCGCAGCGGAGTAGAAGCTGCTGCCCGCGAGCGCCTCTCCCGCGGCTCCTGGCAGGAGCTTCGCGGCGGGAGCGAGGGCGGGGACGAAGCCGAGGGCCAGCCGCAGGATCGGCTCCACGAGCTGGGTCCAGCCGAGCACGATCACGATCGCCGCGACCTGGTTGGTCACGGCCGAGCCGAATCCGACGCCGACGAGCATCCACGCGCCCATGGCAACGATCGACAGGGCGATCGACCGCAGGACGTCGGGGTCGTCCAGCATGACGGGCTGGTCGGCCAGTGCGAAGGCCGCGGCTCCGACCCCGACGGAGGCGATCGCGGAGACGACGCCGTACAGCAGCGCGAAGGGCAGCGCGGCGGTGAGCTTCCCGAGCACCAGCCGGCTGCGGCTCGGCTGCGCGAGCAGCGTCGTGGCGAGGGTTCGGTGCCTGAACTCGCTCGTCATCATGAGCGCGCCGAACGCGAGGGGGAAGGCGTACCCGAGCGAGACGCCCATCGTGTAGACCGTGATCGCCATGTCCCGCGGCGCGATGACGAGAGCCTCACCATCCGTCCCGGTCGTGTCCCCGAACGTGAACGCGAACGCGAAGACTCCCGCGAAGAACACCACCGTGGCCGCCATGAGGAGCAGCAGCACCCACCACAGGCGGGTCGAGAGCGCCTTGCGCAGCTCGGAGCGGAACGAGGCGCTCATGCCGCGGCCTCCTCGTCGAGCCGGTCCTCCGGGTCGGGATCCTTCGTCAGTCGGAGGAAGACCTGCTCGAGGTTCTCGCCGTGCTCGGCGAGGTGGTGCACCTCGAGGCCGGCGGCGAATGCCTCGGCGCCGACCTCGGCGGCGGTCGCGCCGCGCACCGTCGCAGTCCCGTCGGGTGCGACGGTCGAGCCGTCCCAGCGCGCGACGAGGCGGGCGAGCCCGTCGGCGTCGGGGGAGCGCAGCGCGACCTCCCGGGTGGCGAGCGCGCTGAGGTCCGCGAGCGACGAGGCGTGGCGGACCGTGCCTCGCGCGATGATCACGACGTCGTCGACCGTCTGCTCGACCTCCGACAGCAGATGCGACGACAGCAGCACGGTGCCGCCGCGCTCGGCGAAGGCGCGCACGAAGGCGCGCATCCAGGTGATGCCCGCGGGATCGAGCCCGTTGGCGGGCTCGTCGAGCACGAGAGCGCGCGGGTCGCCGAGCAGTGCGGTCGCGAGGCCGAGCCGTTGCCGCATCCCGAGCGAGTAGCCCCCGACGCGCCGATCCGCGGCCTCGGCGAGGCCGACCATCGCGAGCACCTCGTCGCACCTGGAGTCGGGGACGCCGCTCAGCGGCGCGAGCGTGCGCAGGTGGCCGCGCGCGGTGCGTCCCGGGTGGAAGGCGGGCTCGAGGTGCGCCCCGACGACGGTCGCGGGCCTGACGAGCCTCCCGTAGGACGTGCCGTCGAACGTCGCGTCGCCCGAGGTCGGGGTGAGGAGTCCGAGCAGCGCGCGAAGCGTCGTCGTCTTGCCGGCGCCGTTGGGGCCGAGGAAGCCCGTGACGCGTCCCGGCTCGGCCACGAAGCCGACGTCCTGCGCCGCGACGACGGAGTCGTAGCGCTTCGTGAGGCCGTCGACCACGATCCGTGGTCCCTCCATGGCTCCTCCAAAACTATTGTTATAGAGAAACTAGCACAGTTAGGGTGCTATGCCCACGGCGCCCTCGCCTGTATCCTTACGACATCATGGACCCTGACAGTTGCGGCCGCCCGTGATCGACTGGATCTACGTCGGAGTCGGCGTTCTCCTCACGCTCGGTACCGCGGTCTTCGTCGCCGCGGAGTTCTCGCTCGTCGCGCTCGACCCCTCGCAGGTGGACGACGACGCGCCCGGTGCCAAGCGCATCCGCCGCTCCCTCAGGCACCTGTCCACCCAGCTCTCGGGCGCTCAGGTCGGCATCACGCTGACGACGATCCTCCTGGGCTACACGGCCCAGCCCGCGCTCTTCAACCTTCTCAGCATCCCGCTCGAGTCGGTGCCGTTCCTGCGCGGAGCCGTGGCGGGCCTCGCCGGAGCCTTGTCTCTCGTGATCGTGAACGCGTTCTCGATGATCATCGGCGAGCTGGTCCCCAAGAACGCGGCGCTCGCCGACCCCATGCGCACCGCGCGCGTCGCAGCCCCGCTCAACGCGGGGTTCACCGTCGCGCTGCGGCCCGTCATCGCGACGCTCAACGGCGCCGCCAACGGGATCCTGCGCTCCGTGGGGCTCGAGCCCAAGGAGGAGCTGTCGGGCGCGCGCTCGCGGCAGGAGCTCGCGGCCCTCGTGCGTCGCTCGGCGGAGGTGGGCACGCTCGCCCCGTCGACCGCGCTCCTGCTGAAGAACTCGATCGAGATGGATGACCTCACCGCGATCGACGTGATGACCGACAGGACCAGGATGCAGACGCTCGGCGCCGAGGCGACCGTGGACGACGTCATGTCGCTCGCGCGCGCCACCGGCCACTCGCGGTTTCCGGTGTGCGGCGAGGGCCCGGACGACGTGCTCGGCCTCGTGCATCTGCGCGCGGCCTTCGGCGTGCCCGCCCACGAGCGCGGCACGACTCCCGCGGACGCGATCATGGTCGACGCGCCGCGCGTGCCCGAGACGATGGCGCTCGCACCCCTCCTCGTCGAGCTGCGCGGGCTGGGCCATCAGTGCGCGATCGTCGTCGACGAGTACGGCGGCACGGCCGGGCTCGTGACGCTCGAGGACGTCGTCGAGGAGCTCGTCGGCGAGGTCGCTGACGAGCACGACCACCGACGTCCCGAGGCGTACCGCATCGCCGGCGGCGCGTGGATCCTCCCTGGGCTGCTGCGGCCCGACGAGGTCCACGAGGCCACCGGCCTGACCATCCCCGAGTCCCACGCCTACGAGACGGTCGGCGGATTCCTGATGTCAAGGCTCGGCAGGGTCGCCGAGGTCGGCGACGAGGTCCTGGAGGACGGGCTCGCCATCCGCGTGGAGCGCATGGACGGTCGCCGCGTCGACCGCGTCCGCCTCGACGCGGTCCCCGACTTCGACGACGAGGGCGAGGTCGCGCGATGAGCGTCGAGATGGTCCTGATGATCGTCGGCCTGCTCGCCGCGAACGCGTTCTTCGTCGGCGGAGAGTTCGCCGTCATCTCCGCGCGCCGATCCTCGATCGAGCCGCGGGCCGAGGCAGGATCCCGATCGGCGGCCACGGTGCTGTGGGCCATGGAGAACGTCTCCCTCATGCTCGCCACGGCGCAGCTGGGCGTGACGGTGTGCTCCGTGAGCCTCGGTGTCGTCGCGGAGCCCGCGCTCGCGCACGCCCTCGAGCCGGTGCTGCACGCGGTCGGCATCCCGACCGACGCGGCCCACGGAGTCGCGGTCGCGATCGCCCTGCTCGTGATCGTCGGCCTGCACGTCGTCGTCGGCGAGATGGTGCCCAAGAACGCCGCGGTCTCCAGCCCCGACAGGGCCGCGCTCCTGCTCGGGCCTCCGCTCGTGTGGATGGGGCGCATCGTCCGGCCCATCATCGGAGCGCTCAACTGGCTCGCCAACCTGATCCTCAAGGGGCTCGGCATCGAGCCCCGCGACGAGGTGACGTCCGCCTTCACCGCGGATGAGGTGCACCAGATCGTCGAACGGTCGAGCGAGGAGGGCACGATCTCCGACGCGGCCGGTCTGCTGACCGGCGCGATCGAGTTCTCGGACAACGTCGCCTCGGACGTCATGGTCCCGATCGACAAGGTCGTCGGCGTGCCCTTCGGCGTGACCGTCGACGAGTTCGAGCGCGCGGTGACGCGCACGGGGTTCTCCCGGCTCCCGGTGATGGACGACGGACGATGCGTGGGCTACCTCCACATGAAGGACACGCTCTTCATGCGCCCGGGGGAGCGCGAGGACCCGATCCAGTCCTGGCGGGTGCGCGACCTGCCCGTCGTCGCGCATGACGACGAGGTCGAGGCCGTCCTCGCGCGGATGCGCTCCACAGGCGCGCACATCGCGGCGGTCTCCGACGAGGGTCGGACGGTGGGGCTGCTGTTCCTCGAGGACATCCTCGAGGAGCTGGTCGGCGAGGTCCGCGACTCCATCGCGCGCGGGCGCGCGTAGGCGATTCCGCATCGAACCTCGCAGATGCCTCAGAGCGCCCAACTGGATCAAAATGAGACGTTCGTCACCTGTCTGCCTCCTGACCGTGACCAATCCGTTATCCTTCTACGAGTGTCCGACCATCCCCCGGCCGGGCGCGTCGAGTAGAGCGACGATGGTGAGAGGTCTTCTGTGAACGCACGCACACGGGCGTCGGACGCTGGCGATCCGACCCTCCGCGCGCGAGGGCACCACAGGTCCCGTCGGCTGCGCCGGCTCCGCGAGACGCAGGAGCTGAAGATCCGCTCGACGCATCGTCGTCGCAAGACCCTCGCCCGCGGCAGCGTCATCGCGAGCTTCGCGATGGCCATGCTCGTGTACCCCATCGTGGGAACGGTGCTCCCGTATGTCGACGCGGTCGAGGAGATCCCCGGCGTCGTGGTCGGCGAGGCGCCTTCCACTGCTCACGCCCTGCTCGGCCGTGCACCGCAACTGGTTGAGGCGAGCCTGGACGCGCCGTCGGAGAAGGAGGTGGCGAGCGCCATCGCGGTCTCCGACACGTACACCGTGAGCGACTATCTGCCGGACTGCGATCCGACGTCGATCGTCGAGAACGCCTCCAACGGGCAGCTCCCCTCGAGCGAGCTGTGCGAGATCGTCGGCGGCTCGCTCCTCAGGGCGGACGCCGCCATCGCCTACGCGGAGATGAACGCCGCCTACAAGGCCGAGTTCGGCACCGACCTGTGCGTGGCGCAGGGCTACCGCACGCTCGCGCAGCAGTACGCCACCAAGGCCTCGCGCGGGTGGCTCGCGGCGACGCCGGGCACGTCGGTGCACGGCTACGGCCTCGCGATCGACCTGTGCGACGGCGACTACCAGGGCACGTCGAAGGCCTGGCTCGACGCGAATGCGGAGACCTGGGGCTTCGTGAACCCGACGTGGGCGAAGACCAAGAAGTATGAGCCGTGGCACTGGGAGTACGAGCCCGCGACGACCGCGATGGACCTGTACGGCTCGACCTACGGCAACGGCGTCTCCGACTGACGCAAGCGCGTGATCAGCGCGCGTCCGCGTCCCGCCGATCGCGTCGGCGCAGCCGCGCGACGGAGCCCGCTCCCTCCGTCCCCAGGAGCCCCTCCGCCCGGTCTCTCAACGAGCCGGCACGCGTGGCGATCGACTCCCTGACGCTCGCGAAGGAGCCTCCCGACGCGCCTCGCACGAGGTTCGCGGCCTCCTGCGCGCGCACCTCGGCCTCGGCGTCCGTCGCGCGCGGGCTCACCACGGCGTACTGCGCCAGCTCCCGCTCCGCGGCCTCGCGGCCGAGCTGGATGAGGCCGGGGATGTCGCCGGTCGACCACTGGGTCCGCTGTCCGATCTGAGGCCTGATCATCGTCACGCGCGCGTCGATCTCGAGCTCGTGGATCGAGGTGCCGGTGCGGAGCTGGGGGAGCGCGTCCCATTCGGCGGCCAGGCGCACGCCGATCACCTCGCTCGCGCCGATCTCGAAGGCCGCCTGGAGCGGCAGGTTCTGGACCACGCCGCCGTCGACGAGGAGGTGTCCGCGAACGCGCTTGGGCTTGAACAGGCCGGGCACCGCGATCGAGGCGGACATGGCGTCGACGAGCGATCCCTCCGAGAGCAGGACGGCCTTCCCCGTGGCGACGTCGGTGGCGACCGCCGCGTAGCGGATCGGGAGGTCCTCGATGAGGCGGTCGCCGCCCGCGACCTCGTCGATCGTCCGGCGGAGGCCCTCCGTGTCGAGGATGCCCAGCCCCGGCGTGAACGAGAACGTGCCGAAGTGACCCCAATCGGCGCGCAGCACGAGGTCGGCGAGCTCGTACGGATCCGTGCCGGCCGCGTAGGCGGCCCCGATGACGCTGCCCGCGGAGGTGCCGACGACGAGCTCAGGGCGGATGCCCTTCTCAAGCAGCACCTGCAGCACCCCGACATGCGCCGCGCCCAGGGCGCCGCCTCCGCCGAGGGCGAGCCCGAGCCTGGGTGAGTAGCGCAGATCGACGCGGTCCTCCATGCCTTCCATCGTAGGGAACCCGGTGTCACGTACGCGGAGATCTCCACAGGGACGATGCGGTGGCCGGGGCTCGATCGCGCTTCCGGTGGTCTCGAGCACGACGAAGGCCCCGAGGCGGTGCCTCGGGGCCTTCGCAGGGAGAGTGCGTCAGGCGGTGGTCACAGCCACTGCGACGAGATGCCGAAGGTGTCGGCGACGCCACGGATCTCCTCGCGGCTGAGGCCCTCGGCCTTGCCGCCTGCCTGGAGGTCCATGAACTCGTACTTGGCGCCGGTCTCGGCATACTCGACGCGGTCGACCGCGCGGAAGACGGAGATGTCGGAGCGCGACATCGTGCCGTGCTTGGACCAGAGGGTGATCTCGAAGTCGCGCAGGCCGGCGACGTTCTCGTTGCTCATCTTCTCCGAGCCGGGGATGCAGAACGGGAGGACGGCGATGCCCTGCGAGAGCGACACGATCGACTCGGGCTCCCAGCGCAGGATCGCGCGGTTCATCGCCTCGCTGGTCTGGTAGGCGGGGACGTGGCTGAGGTAGGTGAGGTGCGGCGGCTGGGCGTGCACGACGGCCTGGAAGTCGATGCCGCGGCGCGAGACCTGATCCTGGTGGACGGCGAGGTGCGAGTTGAACTCCGAGGTCAGCCTCTGGAACTTGCGGCTGTTCGAGGTGTAGAGCGTGCCGGTGAGGCCGCCCTCGTGGATCTTGACGGCGCCGATCGCGGACAGCGGCTCGTCCTCGATCTGACGCAGGCGGCGGCCGGAGCCGGTCGCGAGGACCGTGCCGCCGGCGAGGGCGGGGGCGGGGACGGGGAGCTCGATCTCCTCGGCGTTGGGGAAGTGGCGTCGCACCTCGACGTCCCAACCCATGTACACGGAGATGTTGCCCGCTCCGGCCTCGGAGGCGTCGATCTCGCAGATGCGGGCGCCGGACTCGCCGATCTGCTCGATGAGCTCGTCGAGGGTGGGCTTCGGCTGGTCGATGGCCATGGTGTTCCTTCCTAGGGGGCGACGTCGATGTCGCGTTCTTGATGAAGCTCTTGAAACGATTCAATCATACCTGACGATCGGCGTGCACGTCCAAGGTCCCGGACGCGGTGACGAGGAATGGGCGCGACGGCGCGGTGCGTCGTGACTCTCAGCGGTTCGTCCACCAGAATCGTAGGAGCACGGAGAAGCCCAACGTCCCGGGAGGACTCGACATGACCACCTACCGCGCAGCGCTCTTCGACCTCGACGGTGTCATCGTCGACACTGCGGTGCATCATTTCGCTGCGTGGCGGCAGACCGCGGCCGAGCTCGGCTTCACGCTTGCCGACGAGGATGAGGAGCTGCTCAAGGGCGTCGGTCGGATGGATGCGCTGCGGGTCGTGCTGCACATCGGCGGCGTGACGGTGTCCGAGGAGGAGGCGGTGCGCCTCGCGGCCGAGAAGAACGCCCGCTACGTCGAGGCGATCAGCACGATCACCCCCGAGGACATGCTCCCCGGCGCTCGCGAGTACCTCGTCGAGCTGCGCGACAGGGGAGTCCTCACGGCTCTCGGCTCCGCGAGCCGCAACGCCCCGATGATCCTCGAGTGCCTGGAGATCGTCGACCTGTTCGACGCGGTCATCGACGGCTCCGTGGTCACGGAGGCGAAGCCGAATCCGCGGGTGTTCCTCGCGGGCGCGGAGGCGCTCGGCGTCGAGCCGTCCGCGTGCGTCGTCTTCGAGGACGCGATCGCCGGGGTCGAGGCGGCCCATGCGGGGGACATGGTGGCGGTCGGCATCGGCGATCCCGCCGTGCTGACCGAGGCGGACGTGGTGATCCCCGGGCTGCACGCCGCAGGGGAGCTCGCGGCGCACGGCATCGTCTTCGTCGGCAGCGACGACTGAGCGGTCGGGCGGTCCTGCGTCAGCCGCGCTTCGCGCTGCGGACGGGTGGCCGCGCGGCGGCCGGTCGGCGCGGGCGACGAGTCGCCGTGGCGACTTTGAACTTTTCAATGATATCGATTCAATAACGACGCGCCTTCAGTGTGGATGCGGCGATGGCGCGGTGGCGTCGTTGTGAGCGCGCACATCGGCCTTGCGTCACCGTGGCTGGGGGCTCTCCGCCATGGCCATGGCGTCGCCGTTGTCGGTGAAATCCCTGGTACTGGTCAATATTCGAGTGGCCCGAACAGTTCCGCGCGCTCGCGCCCCCTTGACGCTTCGGGGATGCCGAGCAATCCCGGACGCCTCCGATCGCGATCTCTTGACAGCCTGGAGGGCCGCGCCTAGCCTCCGAAATGAAGCGCTTCAAAGACGACGCGCCTCTTGTGCCTGATTCAAGGAGGAATCATGTCCATGACCCTTGCGCCACGCCGCACCACGCTCGCGGCGATCGCACTGACCGGCGTCGGGGCCCTGGCCCTCGCAGCCTGCAGCTCTGGAGGTGACACCTCCGCCTCGGATACGGCGTCCGACTCGGGCAGCACCGACGAGACCGCCACGACCAGCGACGAGTTCACCTATCTGGGCCAGACCCAGAACACCACCATCATCGGCACCCTCGAGTCGCTCGAGACGGGTGCCTGCGCCGCCGCTGCCGACGGCACGCCGCTCGTGAGCGACGCGATCGATGGCACGACCTGGGACCAGCAGCTCCAGGTGCTGGCCGGGAACGACGCGCTGTCGAACATGTCGATGGCAGCGGGCACGCCATCGCTCATGCAGGACTTCATCGACGCAGGGCTCGTGGTCGACCTGTCCGACGTGCTCGCCGAGTACGGCGTCGAGGACTCCGTCCTGCCCGCCGCGGCGGCCACGCTCGAGCAGCTCTACCAGACCGACGACCTGTACGCGCTCCCGACCGAGTACAACATCGAGGGATTCTGGTACAACGAGGAGCTGTTCGCGGAGGCCGGCGTGGAGGTCCCGACCACGTGGGATGAGCTCGTCGACGCGGCTGCCACGCTCGACGCTGCGGGCATCCAGCCCTTCGTGGCCGCGGGCGGCGACGGCTGGCCTGTGACGAGGCTGGTCGGCAACTACATCCTCCGCGACCTCGGCTCCGACGCGCTTCAGAAGGTGGCCGATGGCGAGGCGAGCCTGACCGACCCGGAGTACGTGGCCGGCGCCGACGCCGTTGCCGCTCTCGGCGAGGCGGGCTACTTCGGAGCCGCGGCAGGCTCGATCGACTACGACACCGCGATGAACCAGTTCCTTACGGGCGGCGGCGCGATGTTCTACATGGGCAGCTGGGCGCTCGCGAACTTCAACGACGAGGAGCAGAACCAGATCGGCGTCGACAACATCGGCTACTTCGCCTTCCCCGAGGTCTCGGGTGGCGCCGGCAGCATCGACGAGGTCCCGGCGAACGCCGGCATCCCCGTGATGTTCACGACCTCGAGCTACTCGGACGACATCGGTGAGTGGATCGCGTGCATCGCTCAGAACTACGGCGACGTTGCGCTTGCGGAGTCCGGCCAGGTGACGGGCTTCACGATCACCGAGACCCCGGCCGACCAGTCCGACCTCACCACGCTCGTGCAGGACGAGATCGCGAACGCCACCGGCTCGGTGCTGTGGTTCGAGGCGGCCTTCACCTCGGAGGGCACCACCGTGTCGCAGACCAACGGCGGCGGGCTCGCCTCCGGCAACCTGACCGGCGAGGAGTTCATGCAGCTGGTCCAGGACGCCAACGAGGGCTAGTCCCTCAGCCGGACCTCTCCCACCGGTTTCGGCCCCGCCACCCCCGCGGGGCCGAAACCGGAACCCCTCAAGACCCAAGGACTCATCGTGGACTCCGTCTTCCGCGACCGCAAGGCGACGTTGCTGATGCTGACGCCGGCCCTGCTGGTCTACACCATCGTCATGCTCATCCCGATCGTCTGGTCGGTCACCTACACCTTCCAGTCGGGCAACGCCATCACGGGCTTCGAGTTCGTCGGCTTCGACAACTGGATCAAGTTCTTCGGCGACGACACCGCGATCGACGCGCTGTGGTTCACCCTCCGCTACGCGGTCGTGATGACGTTCCTGCAGGTCGCCACCGGCTACGGCCTCGCGCTGCTCTACATCTTCTTCCTGCGCAACAAGTCCTCGCTCGTGCGCGCCATCATCTTCTTCCCCGTGATCCTCCCGACCGTGGCGGTCGCGCTGATGTTCAGCCGCATCTTCGAGGCGGCTCCGACCGTAGGGCCGGTCAACGCGGTGATCACCTGGCTCGGTGGGGACCTCACCGACTTCTTCGGCGACCCCGGCTACTCGTTCTGGGTGGTCATCATCATGGACGTCTGGCGATCGATGGGCTTCTACGCGGTGCTCCTCTACGCGGGACTCGTCGAGATCCCGCAGGAGGTCATGGAGTCCGCCCGCATCGATGGCGCCTCCGGGTGGAAGCTCGTGCAGAAGATCGTCTTCCCGCTGTCGCTGCCCATCCTGCTGTCCTCTCTCATCTTCTCCATCAATGGAACCTTGAAGGTCTTCGACTCGATCGTCGCGTTGACCAACGGCGGGCCCGGGTCCGCCACGACGCCGCTGACCCTCTACATGTTCCGAACGTCGTTCGCCTACGGGCAGTACGGCTACGGCAGCACCGTCGCCTTCATGCTGACCCTCCTGTGCCTGCTCGCGACCATCTTCGTGTTCAGGTCGATGCGAAAGGACGTGACCAAGTGAGCGCCGTCGCCGTCACCTCGCCCCGTACCCGCAAGCCGCTGAAGGCGAGGCTTCGCCGCGGGCTCGGATGGGTCGGACTGTCGCTGGTCCTGCTCACCGTCGTCTACCCGATGTTCTGGATCCTCATGGGGTCCTTCAAGACGCAGCCGGAGTTCCTGTCGGAGCCCTTCTGGGCGCTGCCGCAGCAGTGGAACCTCGACAACTACATCTCGGCCTTCGTCGACGGTGGTCTCGGCACCTACATCAAGAACTCCGTGATCGCGGTCTTCCCGTCGCTGTTCCTCATCCTGCTGTTCGGGACGGCGGCCGCGTACGCGCTGCAGATCCTGGTCTGGAAGGGGCGCGGCCTGGTATTGGTGCTGTTCCTCGCGGGCATCATGATCCCCACCCAGATGATCCTGCTGCCGCTGTTCACCGTGTACTACAAGGTGGGCATCACGAGCACGATCTGGCCGCTGATCATCACCTACACGGCGATCGGGATGCCCTTGACGGTGTTCATGATCGCGACCTTCATGCGCGCGATCCCCGCCGAGGTGTTCGAGGCGGCGACTCTCGACGGCGCGAGCGTGTACCGGATCTTCTGGAACATCACGGTGCCGCTGGTCAAGAACGCCGTGTTCACGGTCGCGCTCGTGCAGTTCTTCTTCCTGTGGAACGACCTGCTCATCGCGCTGACGTTCGTGACGAAGTCCGACCTGCGCACCATCCAGGTCGGCCTGCTGAACTTCACGGGCGAGTACGGCGCGGTCAACTACGGGCCGCTCTTCGCAGGCATCTCCGTCACGGTGTTCGGCACGCTCGCGCTCTACATCTTCCTCAACAAGAAGGTCATGGCGGGCATGACGTCAGGGGCGGTGAAGGGATGATCTCCGTCATCGAGGTCCGCGCCGAGCTGCGCGCGGACGCCCTCGGGCTGGGCGTCGCCGCGCCACGGCTGTCATGGCGTCTGGACGATGCGGCTGCACCGGAGCGGGCCCAGGCCCGCGCCGTAGACGCCGGCGGAGAGCGGGTCGAGGACCTGGCGACCGCCGACGGCGTGCTCGTCGCGTGGCCGTTCGCCCCCCTCGCCTCGCGCGAGGCGGTCGAGGTCTCGATCCGTGTCGAGACGGCAGGGGAGTGGTCCGCGTGGAGCGAGGCTCTCGCCGTCGAGGCCGGGCTCCTCGACCCGTCCGACTGGGTCGAGCCCCTCGTGGTGCCCTCCGTGGCCGCGCCGCATGAGCTGCGCCCGTCGCACCTGATCCGCGCGGAGTTCATGCTCGACGACGCTCCGGTCAGGGCCCGGCTCTACGCGACCGCGCAAGGAGTCTTCACCGCCTCGCTCAACGGTGAGGCGGTCTCGGACGAGCACCTCGCCCCGGGATGGACGAGCTACTCGCATCGTCTGCGCTACCGCGTCCACGACGTCACCGCGCTCCTCCGCGGGGGCGCGAACGCTCTCGCGGTCGAGCTCGCCGACGGCTGGTTCCGCGGCCGCATCGGCTTCGACGGCGGCCTGTGGGACGTCTACGGCGAGCACGTCGGGGCGCTGCTCCAGCTCGAGGTGACGGACGCGTCCGGCGAGACCCGCATCGTCCCGCTGCGCGACGCGTGGCGCTCCCTGCCCGGCCCCGCCGTGCGCGTGGGCCTCTACGAGGGCGAGACGTACGACGCCCGACTGCTCCCTGGGGGCTGGGACCTCCCTGGCTTCGACGACTCCTCATGGGGTCGTCCCCAGGCGCGCCCCGCATCGTCCCTGGAGACGCGGCTGGAGGCCGCGATCGGCGAGCCCGTCCGACCCGTTCAGTCGCTCGCGCCCGTCACCGTCGAGCGGCGCCCGAATGGGCGCATCCGCCTCGACTTCGGGCAGAACATCTCCGGTCTCCTGCGCATCGCGGTGGACGCTCCCGCGGGCCACACCGTGCGGCTGCATCACGCCGAGGTGCTCGAGAACGACGAGCTCGGGACCCGGCCGCTCAGGCTCGCCCCGTCCGTCGACTCCTACACCTCCGCGGGCGAGGGCTCGGTCGTATGGATGCCTCGCTTCACGATCCACGGCTTCCGCTATGCAGAGCTCGAGGGGTGGCCAGGCGAGCTGTCCGACGGCGACGTCGAGGCGGTCTCGCTCCACACCGACATGGAGCGGCGCGGCTGGTTCGAGTGCAGCGACCCGATGCTCAACCGCCTGCACGAGAACACCGTGTGGAGCATGCGCGACAACTTCGTGGACCTCCCCACCGACTGCCCGCAGCGCGACGAGCGCATGGGGTGGACAGGGGACATCCAGGTCTTCGCCCCGGCGGCGGAGTTCCTGTACGGCGCCGACGGGGTCCTGACCTCGTGGCTGCGCGACGTCGCCGCTGAGCAGGAGCCGAACGGCTGGGTGCCGAACTTCGTGCCGTGGGTCGAGTGCGGCTTCCCGCGCAGCGCCTCGGCGGCCTGGGGTGACGCCGCGGCGATCGTGCCGTGGACGATGTACCAGCGTCGCGGCGACCTCGGGGTCCTCGCCGACCAGTACGCGAGCATGCGGGCCTGGGTCGACCACCTCGAGCTGCGCGTCGGTCCCGACGACGTGGTCGAGGGGTCGATGGAGCTCGGCGACTGGCTCGATCCTGCCGCGCCGCCCGAGGATCCGGGGAAGGCGCGCACCGACAAGTACCTGGTCGCGAGCGCGTACGTCGTCAAGTCGGCGCGCATCGTGGCCGACGTGGCCGCGCTGCTCGACGAGGCGGAGGACGAGGCTCGCTATCGCGCGCTCGCGGACCGCGTCGTCACGGCGATCCGCGGCCGCTGGTTCTCGGACCTCGCGGGCATCGCCGACGCCCCGACCGCGCTCGCGCTCGGGCTCGAGTTCGACCTGGTCGAGGACGCGGTGGTGCGCGAGCGGATCGGAGACCTCCTGTCGGAGGCGGTTCGCGCCGGCGGCCATCACGTGCAGACGGGCTTCGTCGGCACGCCGATCATCTGCGACGCGCTCGCGGGCTCGGGGCACCTCGACGATGCGTACGGCCTGCTTCTCCAGCAGGAGTGCCCGTCATGGCTGTACCCCGTGTCGATGGGGGCGACCACGATCTGGGAGCGTTGGGACTCGATGCTGCCCGACGGCTCCATCAATCCCGGCGACATGACGTCGTTCAACCATTACGCGCTCGGCGCCGTGGTCGACTTCCTGCACCGGGTCGTCGCCGGCCTCGCGCCGGTCGCGCCCGGCTATCGCGAGGTCGAGGTGCGGCCTCGTCCGGGCGGCGGGCTCACGTCCGCCTCGGCGCGGCACCTGAGCCCCTACGGGCCGATCTCCGTCGCGTGGACGCTCGACGGCGAGACCTTCGTGCTCGACGTCGAGGTCCCCGCCGGGGTGACCGCCTCCGTCATCCTTCCCGACGGCGAGACGCACCGCGCACGCGCGGGAGCTCATCACTACACGGCGCACATGGCCGAGACTCAGGAGGACGCGCGATGACCTCGCCGACCTACGACAGCTTCCGCCCCGGCCAGGAATGGCTCGACACCGAGGGCAGGCCGATCCAGGCGCACGGCGGCTCGGTCATGGAGGTCGACGGCACCTACTACTGGTACGGGGAGAACAAGGAGTTCACGACCCCGGGCTCGGGGATCTGGCACTGGGGTGTGCGCTGCTACTCGTCGACGGATCTGTACAACTGGAAGGACGAGGGCGTCATCATCCCGCCCGTCGAGGACGATCCGTCGTCGCCGCTGCATCCGGGGCGCGGCATGGACCGCCCTCACATCCTCTACAACCCGCACACCAAGAAGTACGTGTGCTGGATCAAGGTGATGTCCGGCTCGGTGCAGCTGTCGTCGACGCTGGTCGCCGACTCGATCCTCGGGCCCTACACGATGGCGAAGGCGGACTTCCGGCCGCTCGGGATGTACGCCGGCGACTTCGATCTGGTGGTCGACCCGCACGACGGCAAGGGCTACTACATCTTCGAGCGCGTCCACTCGGAGCTCATCGTCGCCGATCTCACCGACGACTACACGGACGTGACGGGCTACTACTCGACTCACTTCCACCACGGCCGCCCGCCGTTCACGCGCGAGGCGCCGTCCTTCTTCAGGCGGGGCGGCCGGCAGTACCTGGTGACCTCGGGGACCACCGGCTACTACCCGAACGCCTCCGAGGTGGCCGTCGCGGACACGATCCACGGACCGTGGTCCGTGGTCGGGGACCCGCACCCGGACGATGCGTCGCGCACCTCGTATCGCACGCAGGTGAGCTCGGTGTTCCACGTGCCAGGAACGGACCTCCACATCGCGCTCGGCGATCGCTGGCTGCCGGACTATGACGCGCATGGCTCCGAGGCGTACGACCTGTTCGACGAGTACTTCGCGAAGATCGAGGCGGGCGCCGAGGACACGGGGATGCGGGAGCTCACTGTGCCCGATCCCTCTCGAGCCCGCTACGTCTGGTTGCCGATCCGTGTCGGCGACGACGGCCGCGTGCTGATCGACTGGCACGACGAGTGGCGGCTGGAGGATATGACATGACCCCCCTCGGGCGCCGCGACAACGGAGTCGTTGCGCCTAGGATTCAGCGCATGACGGAGTCCGACGGTGGCAGCGGGGCGAAGCGCGCCTCGATCACGGACGTGGCGGCGCTCGCGGGGGTGTCCCAGGGCACCGTCTCCAACGTCCTGAACCATCCGGAGAGGGTCGCGGCGCGCACGCGCGACAAGGTCGAGCAGGCGATCGCACAGCTCGAGTTCAGTCCCCACGGGCCCGCGCGTTCGCTCGCGTCGGGGTCGACGAGGGCGCTCGGCCTCGTGCTGTCGGACCTGTCCAACTCGCTGTTCGTCGACATCGCGCGAGGGGTCGAGAGGATCGCGGCTGAGCATGAGGCGTTCGTGCTCATGGCGAACACGGACTCGGACCTCGAGCGCGAGCGGCGCTACCTCGCCGCCTTCGCGGCGACGCAGACGATGGGAACGCTCGTGACGATCAACGACGCGAGCCACTACCGAGCGCTCGCGGACGGGTACCGCGTCGGCAGGCCCCTGGTGTTCCTGAACTACCGTGGCGGCGACGGCACGCACTGCGCGGTCCACACCGACAACTACGAGGGCGGACGGCTCGCGGCGAGGCACCTCGTGGAGATCGGGCGCAAGCGCCTTGCCCTGGTGGGCGGCCCCGAGTCGCTCCAGCCGGTCGCGGACAGGTGCCGCGGTTTCCAGGACGAGGCGGGGTCGCTCCTTGCCGAGTCCGTCGCGCGCGAGGATGTGGGCGAGCTCAATCGCGCCTACGGCTGGAGTGCGGGGCGCGCGCTGCTGAGCCGGATCGAGCGTGGCGAGATCGACGCGATCTTCGCGATCGCTGACCTGGTGGCCGCTGGAGTGGCGCAGGCGCTCTCGGGGGCCGGTGTGCGCATCCCCGAGGATGTCGCGATCGTCGGCTACGACGACAACCGTGCGTCGTGGGACAGCCCGCTGCCGCTGACCACCATCAGGCAGCCCGGCGAGGGCATGGGTGCCGCCGGCGCGAACCTCGTGTTCGAGGAGCTGCACGACCCGTATCACGAGCACCGGATGGTGCATCTGGCGCCGACCCTCGTGGTGAGGCGGAGCACTGTCGCGAGTCCCTGACCGGGGTCGGTCGGCAGACGACCATCGGGAATAGTTGCATGTGCAACTAAGTTGGTCTACATTGAACTTGTAGATACAACTAACTGAAGGAACCTCCCATGGACATCGTCTTCCTCGCCGCGCGCATCCTCTTCGCGCTCATCTTCCTGCTCTCCGCCGTCGGCCACCTGACCCAGGCGGACGCCATGACCCAGTACGCCGACTACAAGGGAGCCCCGGGCGGCAAGGCCGGCGTCATCCTGTCCGGTCTCGCGATGGGCGTCGGCGCGCTCATGGTGCTCTTCGGCGTCTTCGGCGACCTCGGCTCGCTGCTCGTCGCCGCGACGCTCGTCCCCGTCAGCTTCTTCATGCACGCGCACTGGAAGGAGACCGACGCTCAGGCCAAGCAGTCCGAGCAGATCAACTTCAACAAGAACATCGGCCTCATCGGCGGCGCCCTCGCGCTGTTCCTGCTGTTCGCCGTGACCGGCGCGGACATGGGCCTCACCGTCACGGGACCGCTCTTCGCGATCGGCTGAGCCGGCTGGACGGCGACGGGGCGGTTCTCCTACGGGGGAGCCGCCCCGTCGCCGTTCCCGAGCCTCCGACCACACCGCACCCGCGCATCGTCCCCGCGACCGCATCGTCCAGGAAACGCCAAGGACCCCGCCTCTCAGCAGGGTCCTCAGTGGCGCGAGCCATCGCGAGATATCGCGAAGCGCCCCCGACAGGAATCGAACCTGCGACCTTCGGTACCGGAAACCGGCGCTCTATCCGCTGAGCTACGGGGGCCCGCCGCGCACGCGCGGCTAAGAGAGGATATCAGTCCTCGGTCGCCCCGCCGCGTCGGAGCCCGCGTGCGCGGGACGAGCCCCGCAAGCGCGACGCCCGCGGGCGACGAGTACCGGACGCATACCGTGTCGTGCGCATGGTGGAGCCGCCAACCGGCTCACACGAAGGAGTGCATCATGCGTCGAGTCCCCGCCATCGCCGCCGCGGCGATCGTCCTCACGATCTCGCTGTCCGGACCGTCGAGCGCCAGATCCGGCGACGTCGACGAGTCCCTCCTGCAGCCCTCCCTCAGCCCGACGTTCGCGCCATGGACGTGCACCCTCAAGGACTCGGGTCCCGTGTGCGTGGGCACCCGGGTGGTCGACACCGGATGGGTGCTCGACGAGGAGATCCCCTGCGACGTCCCGCTCTACAACCGGCACACCGAGATCCGGACCCAGATCCGCTACTACGACGACGACTACCTCAACTACGACCGCAGGTTCCGCACGCGCGACCTGGACCAGTACGGCACCTCGCCGGACGGACCCGCGGGCGTGAGCATCCGCGCCAACCTGCGCTTCCAGGAGCCGTTCGCGGTGCCGGGCGACGACTCGACGATCGACCTGCTCGCCCAGGGGGTCTTCTGGGACATGAAGGACTCGGACGGGCACCGGCTGCTCATGGCGGTGGGCTCGTCCTTCGAGCCGCACGACGGCGATGGCACGTTCACCGGCCATGTCACGCAGGATGGCGTCACCGCGAGGTTCGTCGACGCGCCCCTCGACGACATCCTCGACATCGACTGGTTCTTCGCGACGATCTGCGAGGAGGCGAGGGGCTGACGCGCCTCAGGTGGTCGTGCGCCGCGTGTTCGCCACCAGACGCGAGCCCCTCTCGAGCGGCGTATCGTGGGCGATCGGCGACAGGCGTCGCAGCTGGGTCACGTGATCAGGGTTGAGCTCGGCGACGTTCGCGACGCCCAGCAGCTTCATCGTGCGCACGATCTCGGTGCGGAGGATCTCGATGGTCCTGTCCACGCCCTCGCGGCCGCCGGCCATGAGGCCGTAGAGGTACGCGCGGCCCACGAGCGTGAAGTCCGCGCCCGCCGCGATCGCCGCCACGACGTCGGCGCCGGACATGATGCCCGTGTCGAGCACGATCTCGGTCTTGCCCTTGAGCTCCGCCGCGACCGACGGCAGCAGGTGGAAGGGGATGGGGGCGCGGTCGAGCTGGCGGCCGCCGTGGTTGGACAGGACGATGCCGTCGACGCCGTGGTCGACGACCCGCTTGGCGTCGTCGAGCGTCTGGATGCCCTTGACGACGACCTTGCCCTTCCACTGGTCGCGGATCCACGCGAGGTCCTCGAACGTCATGGTCGGATCGAAGAGCGAGTCGAGCAGCTCGCCGATGGTCCCGTCCCACTCGCTGAGCGAGGCGAACTGGAGCGGCTCGGTCGTGAGGAAGTTCCACCACCACTCGGGCCGCGGGATCGCGTTGAGCACCGTCGCGGGCGTGAGCTGGGGCGGGATCGAGAAGCCGTTGTAGCTGTCCCGCAGGCGTGCGCCGGCCGCCGGGACGTCGACCGTGATGAGCAGCGTGTCGAAGCCGGACGCGGCGGCGCGCTCCACGAGCCCCATGGACGCATCTCGGTTCTTCTGCATGTACAGCTGGAACCAGTTGCGGCCGTTCGGGTTCGCCTCGGCGACGCCCTCGGGGGACGTGGTGCCGAGCGTCGACAGCGAGAACGGGATGCCCGCCGCGCCAGCGGCCGAGGCGCCCGCGCGCTCGCCCTCGGCGTGCATCATCCGCGTGAAGCCCGTCGGCGCGATGCCGAACGGGAGCGCCGACGGGCCGCCCAGGATCTCGACGGACGTGTCGAGCTGAGACACGTCGCGCAGGATCGCCGGGTGGAACTCGACGTCCTCGAACGCCTGCCTCGCCCGAGCCAGCGACAGCTCGAGCTCGGCGGCGCCGTCGGTGTAGTCGAACGCGCCCTTCGGCGTGCGGCGCTTCGCGATCGCGCGCAGGTCGGCGATCTTGTGAGCCTTGCTCAGCCGGCGCTTGCGTGCGTCCGGCTCGAAGCGTCGGAACCTCATCAACGGCGCGAGGTCCGCCGGCCGGGGTACGCGGCGGGACATCTTCATCTCATCTATCCCTTCGGGGAGGAGGCGCTCACGGCGTGAGCGCGCGGGGCGTAGGAGCGCGGCGAGAACGCGCGCGCCACCAGATCTCTCATGGATTCCAGCGTGCCACCGACGGCACCGAGAGCACGCGCCTGCACGAGCACGTTGCCGATCGCGGTGGCCTCGATGGGCCCCGCGACGACGGGCAGGCCCGACAGGTCGGCCGTGCGCTGGCACAGCAGCTCACCTTGGCTTCCGCCGCCGACCATGTGGATCCGGCGCACCTCCTGGCCGCTGAGCGACGAGGCGGTGCGCACGGCCTCCGCGAAGGCCGTGGCGAGGCTCTCGACGATGGACCGCGCGATCTCGGCGCGGCTCTGCGGCGCGCGCATCCCGTGCTCCTCGCAGTACGCGGCGATCCGGGGCGACATGTCCCCGGGCGGGGAGAAGCGCGGGTCGTTCGCGTCGAACACGGGGATCTCGCCGGTGACCTCGGCCGCCGCGCCGAGCAGCGCGACGAGGTTCACCTGGGCGCCGTCCTCGCGGCTCCACGCCGCGACCGTCTCGTTGAGCAGCCACAGGCCCATGACGTTGTGCAGGAAGCGGGTGCGGCCGTCGACGCCGCCCTCGTTCGTGAAGTTCGCCTCGCGGGCCGCGGTGCTGAGCACCGGTGCCTCCGTCTCGACGCCCACGAGCCCCCACGTGCCGCATGAGATGTACGCGCCGCCGGGCTCGGTCATCGGCGTGGCGACCACGGCCGAGGCGGTGTCGTGCGAGCCGACCGCGATCACCGGCGTCGTCTCCGCGAGCCCTGTCGCCGAGACGACGTGGGGCAGCACCGTGGCGATCGTCTCGCCGGGCTGCACGAGCCGCGGGAAGATCGCACGGGGCAGCCTGAGCCTGTCGATCAGCTCGCCGTCCCACTCCTTGGTGCTCACGTCGAGCAGCCCGGTCGTCGACGCGTTCGTGGACTCCGCGACGGTCGCGCCCGTGAGGTACCAGGCGATGAGGTCGGGGACCAGGAGCATGCGGTCGGCCACGTCGAGCATGCCGACCTCGCGCTCCACCGCGAGCTGATACAGCGTGTTGAACGGCAGGAACTGCAATCCGTTGCGGGCGTAGAGCAGGCTGAAGGGCTCGTCGGCGTGCACCAGTTTCACGCCGTGCGCGGTGCGCTCGTCGCGGTAGTGGAACGGCTCGCCGAGGACGCGGTCGCCGCGCAGCAGCGCGTAGTCGACGGCCCACGAGTCGATGCCGATCGAGGCGATGGTCTCGGTCGCCGCCGCGGACCGCAGGCCCTCGACGACGTGCGCGTAGAGCTGCTGGACGTTCCAATGGAGCCCGTCCGGGGTGGCGAGCGGGCCGTTCGGGAAACGGCCCGCCTGCTCGAGCTCAAGCGTGTTCGGGCCGACGCGGCCGACCATGACGCGACCGGAGGTCGCGCCGAGGTCGACGGCGGCGACCGAGACCGCGCTCATCGGAGGAACGCCGCAGCCACGCCTGCATCCACGGGGATGTGCAGGCCGGTGGTGTGCGTCATGTCGGGGCCGGTGATCATCGCGGCCGCGTTGGCGACGTGCTCGGGGAGCACCTCGCGCTTCAGAATGGTGCGCTGAGCGTAGAACTTGCCCAACTCGTCCTCCTCGATTCCGTAGGTCTTGGCGCGGTTGGCTCCCCAGCCGCCGGCGAAGATGCCGGAGCCGCGGACCACGCCGTCGGGGTTGATGCCGTTCACCTTGATGCCGAACTCTCCGAGCTCGACGGCGAGCAGCCTCACCTGGTGCGCCTGATCCGCCTTGGTGGCGGAGTAGGCGATGTTGTTCGGGCCCGCGAACACGGAGTTCTTGGACGCGATGTAGACGATGTCGCCGCCCATCTCCTGGGCGATCATCACGCGGGCCGCTGCCTGGGAGACCAGGAACGAGCCCTTCGCCATGACGTTGTGCTGGAGGTCCCAGTCCTTGTCGGTGGTCTCGAGCAGCGACTTGGACAGCGACAGGCCCGCGTTGTTCACGACGAGGTCGACGCCTCCGAACGCGAGCACTGCCTCGTTCATGGCCGCGGTGACGGCCTCGGGGTCCGCGACGTTCGCGGCGACTCCCACCGCCACGTCGGGGCCGCCGAGCTCGGCCGCGGCGGCCTGAGCCTTCTCGAGGTCGAGGTCGGCGATGACGACGCACGCGCCGTCGGCCGCGAGGCGGGTCGCGATCGCCTTGCCGATGCCCGAGGCCGCGCCCGTGACGAGCGCGACGCGGGTCGCGTGGGACTTGGGCTTGGGCATCCGCTGGAGCTTGGCCTCCTCGAGCGCCCAGTACTCGATGTTGAACTTCTCGGCGTCGGAGATGGGCGTGTAGGTGGATAGCGCCTCGGCGCCGCGCATCACGTTGATCGCGTTGATGTAGAACTCGCCCGCGACGCGCGCGGTCTGCTTGTTGCGGCCGAAGGAGAACATGCCGACGCCCGGGACCAGGACGATGGCGGGGTCGGCGCCGCGGATCGCGGGTGAGTCCTCGGTCGCGTGAGCGTCGTAGTAGGCCTGGTAGTCGGCCCGGTACTCGTCGTGCAGCTCCTTGAGGCGGACGATGCTGTCCTCGACGGACGCGTCGGCCGGCAGATCGAGCACCATCGGCTTGACCTTGGTGCGCAGGAAGTGGTCGGGGCACGACGTGCCGAGCGCCGCGAGGCGCGGGTGCTCGGATGAGCCGAGGAAGTCGAGCACCACGTCGGCGTCGGTGAAGTGGCCGATCTGCGGCGCATCCATCGAGGCGAGCCCGCGGATCACGGGTGCCAGCGCGGCGGCCTTGGCGCGATCGCGATGCCCGCATCCGGGTGGAGGTGGTCGATGTGGGCGGCGTCGACCAGGCCGTGCATCGCGGTGTCGATCGACGGGGCGGCGCCGCCGCGGCCGTGCAGGCAGTAGTCGAACGCGGCGACCATCTCGTCCTCGCGCTCGACGCCGGGGTAGGTGTCGACGAGGCCGCGCAGGCGGTCGAGGCGAAGGACGGCGAGGCCGTTCGTGCCGAGCGTGCCGAGGTCTCCACCGGAGCCCTTCACCCACATGAGCTCGACGTCGGCCCCGGTGGCGGGGTCGGTCGCGGTGCCCTTGGCGGACGTGTTGCCGCCCGCGAAGTTGGTGTTCTTGGGGTCGGCGCCGAGGCGATTCGATCGGTCGATGAGCGTGTCAGCGACGTTGGGGACTGTCATGCGGGTTTCCTCTCTGGGGACTTGAGGTGGGGTCGTGCGTGGAGGTGTCAGCGGGCTGCGGACCACTCCAGGAGGCGTTCGAGCGTGCGCGCGAAAGCGGGTTCGTCGGGACGGTTGAGATGGCCGTGTACGGTGCCGGCCTCGACGCGGTGCGTCGTGTCGACGCCGGACTCGGCGAGCTGCTGGGCGAAGCGTTCGCCGGACGGCCGGAGGTCGTCGGCCTCGGAGTCGACGATGAGCGTCGGAGGCAGGCCGGCCACGTCGCCGTCGCCGGCGAAGGCGCGGGGGTCGGTCAGCAGCGACTCGTCCCCAGCGACGTAGTTGAGGTTCATGGTGCGGATCACGTGGGCGGGGAAGCGCGCGTCGGCCGGGGTGGTCGCGATCGCGACCGCGGCCTCGGGGCGCGCGGCGGGCATGACCGCGTGCAGCACGGGGTAGGCGAGGAACAGCCCGGCCGGGACGATGCGGTCGTCGCCTTCGCGTGCGCGATCACGCAGCGCCACCGCCGCGCCAGCGGCGAGGTTGGCTCCCGCGCTCGCGCCGCCGAGCAGCACCGCGTCGCGGCCCGCGCCGAGGTCCTCCGCGTGCTCGACCATCCAGTCGAACGCCGCGACCACGTCGTCGTGCGCGGCCGGGAACGGGTGACCGCCGAAGCCGATGCGGCCGCCCTCGAAGTCGGGCTCCGGCGCGAGCCGGTAGTCGACGGACAGCACTGCCCAGCCGCGTTCCGCGAGCCAGGCGGCGACCGCATCGGCCTCGGGCATGTCCAGGTCCCCGAAGGCGAAGGCGCCTCCGTGGACCCAGACGAGGGCGCGCTCGCACGACGCGGAGGCCCGGTACAGGCGCGCCTTCAAGGGTGCGTCCGTACCGGGTGCCTCCACGTCGAGGCGGGTGAGCGTGCGGTGCATGTCTCTTAGGCGCCCCAGCCGGCCTGGACTCCGCCCACGCGCTCCTCGGCGATCTTCGCGAGGTAGCCGGAGGCGAGGAAGGCGGCCATCGGGTCCGCGGGAAGGCCGCGCGACTCGCGCCACTGCGCGAGGTCGGCGCGGACGTCCGTGTAGAAGGCGTCCATCATGATGCCGTTCGCCTTGAGGACGTCGCCCTCGATCTGCGCGGCGGTGAGCGCCTCGCGGTCGATGAGCAGCGCGCGGGCCGTCATCTCCTGGACGTTGAGCACGGAGCGGATCTGGCCCGGGATCTTGTCCTCGATGTTGTGGCACTGGTCGAGCATGAAGGCGGTGTCGCCGTCCTTGCCGTAGCCGCCGCCCCGGATGACCTCGGTGATGATGCGGAACAGCTGGAACGGGTCGGCGGCGCCCACGATGAGGTCGTCGTCCGCGTAGTTGCGCGAGTTGAAGTCGAACGACCCGAGCTTGCCGAGGCGCAGCAGTTGCATGACGATGAACTCGATGTTGGTGCTGGGGGCGTGGTGGCCGGTGTCGAGGCAGACGGTGGCACGCTCGCCGAGCGCGGCGACCTGGGCGTAGCTGGTGCCCCAGTCCGGAACGTCCATGTGGTAGAACGCCGGCTCGAAGATCTTGTACTCGAGGACGAGGCGCTGGTTCTCGCCGATGCGCGCGTAGATCTCCTGCAGCGACTCGTGCATGCGGTCCTGACGGCCGCGCATGTCGTCCTGGCCCGCGTAGTTGGTGCCGTCCGCGAGCCAGATCTTCAGGTCGCGCGACCCGGTGGCATCCATGATGTCGATGCACTCGAGGTGGTGGTCGATCGCCTTGCGACGGATCCGGTCGTCGCGGTGGGCGAGCGAGCCGAGCTTGTAGTCGTCGTCCTGGAACGTGTTCGAGTTGATGGTTCCGAGCGCGACGCCGAGGTCCTCGGCGTGCTTCTTCAGCTCGGAGTAGTCGTCGACCTTGTCCCACGGGATGTGGAGCGCGACGGACGGCGACAGGGCCGTGTACTTGTGCACCTGCGCCGCGTCCGCGATCTTCTCGAACGGGTCGCGGGGGGTGCCGGGGGTGCCGAACACCTTGAAGCGGGTGCCTGAGTTGCCGAAGGCCCACGAGGGCAGCTCGATGGCCTGCTCCTCGAGGCGGGTGGCGATGTCGGGCGTGAAGGCCATCGTGTCTCTCCTTCGAGATCGCGGCGCTGCACGGACCTGAGGTCCAGTCGGCGCCGACCGGTAGTTGAATCGTTTCAAACAGTAGGCCAGAATGGTCGCAGGAGTCAAGCGCGACGGAATGTGCCTGCGCTAGCCTGCACTCCAGGGCATCACGGACGAGGAGGGACGATGGCGGTCAGCGTCAAGGAGGTCGCGGCGCGCGCGGGCGTGTCCGTCGGCACCGTCTCCAACGTCATCAACAGACCCGACATGGTCAAGGCCGAGACGGTGGAGAAGGTCCACGCCGCGATCGACGAGCTCGGCTACGTCCCCAACGCCGCGGCTCAGGCGCTGCGCGAGGGCCAGAGCCGCAGCATCGGCTTCATCGCGCTCGACGCGAGCAACCCGTTCTTCACCGACGTCGCGCTCGGCGCCGAGCGGCAGGCCGCTCGCGAGGGCCTCAGCGTGCTGCTCGCCAACTCGGACGAGAGCGTCGAGCGCGAGCGGTCCCACATCGAGCTGTTCGAGCGCGGTCGCGTGCGCGGACTTCTCGTATCGCCGCTCGTCGAGGACCTCGCGCGCCTGCGCGACGTGCGCCGCCGCGGCATCCCCGTCGTGCTGGTCGACCGGGGAACCGAGGACACGTCGTTCGCGTCGGTCTCGGTTGACGACGTGGCGGGAGGCGAGCTGGCGGCGCGCCACCTCCTCGATGGGGGGCGCAGGCGGCTCGCCTTCGTCGGAGGTCCGACGAGCCTCCGCCAGGTCACGGATCGCTATCGCGGCGCGGCCGCGGCGGTCGCGAGCGTGGACGATGCCAGCATCGAGTTCGTGGAGACCATGGCGTTGTCGCTGAGAGGCGGCATGCGGGTCGGCGCCGAGCTGCGCCCGCGTGTCGCCGCGGGTGAGATCGACGCCATCTTCGCGGCGAACGACCTGCTCGCGATCGGCCTCCAACAGGGGCTGCTCGGCGGCGACGAGCCCGTCGCGATCCCTGGCGACGTCGCTCTCGTCGGCTACGACGACATCTCGTTCGCGGCGGCCGCGGTCGTGCCCATCACGTCCGTGCGCCAGCCGCGCGAGCTCATCGGCGAGACTGCTGTCACGCTGCTCGAGGAGCTGCGGGAGCCGGGCGCGGAGCCGCGCCAGGTCGTGTTCGAGCCCGAGCTTGTCGCCCGCGCGTCGTCCGCGTCGCGCTAGCCTCCCGCGCGACCGACGCGTGCACCGGGTGCCGCATCGTCCCTGGTTCCAGGGTGACACGGGGCTGGGCATCGTCTCCTCCCGGCGGTAGCGTGGAGGCATGAGGACGATGCGACGTCCGGCGGTCCTGGCGGTGCCCCTGGTGGGGTTGCTGGTGGTCTCCGGGTGCAAGCCGATCGGGACCGGGGAATCGAACGCGGTCGGCACCGTGGCCTCGGTCGCCGTCGCGGATGACGTCGTGTCGCTGTCCTTCATCCCGGACGCCGGCTACGAGTACTACTCGGGCACGATCTTCGACGTCGGCCCCGAGGTGGGCGTGTGGGACGCCGACTGGGGGACGATGGCCGCGACCGACATCTCCGCTGGCGCCACGATCGAGGTGTGGGCCGCCGTGTGCGCCGAGTCCTACCCCGTGCAGTGCGACGTGACCGGGGTACGGGTCCTCGACTAGGCCGGGCGGCGGCCGATCGCCGCCCCGCATCGTCCTGTCTCCAGCCGTCGGCGACCGTGCTCACGCGCCGATAGAATCGGCAGGTGACTCCCGAGCAGCTCAGCGAAGCAATCCGTGCCGCCCTTCTTCAGGGGATCGACGACAGCGACTTCCAGCTGTCCCCGTTCGATGTCCCGGAGGACATCCGCGTGGAGCGACCGCGCCAGCGCGAGCACGGCGACTGGTCCACCAACGTCGCGATGCAGCTCGCGAAGAAGGCCGGCACGAACCCTCGCGAGTTCGCGACGACCCTCGCCGAGCGCCTCGGCGAGATCGACGGCATCGACACGGCGGAGGTCGCCGGCCCCGGCTTCCTCAACATCCGCCTCGCGGCCGGCGCCGCGGGTGAGCTCGCCCGCACGATCGTCCTTGCGAACGGCGCGTACGGGCGCGGCGAGACGCTCAAGGGCGTCACCGTGAACCTCGAGTTCGTCTCCGCGAACCCGACCGGTCCCGTGCACCTCGGCGGCGCTCGCTGGGCTGCGGTCGGCGACTCGCTCGCGCGCCTGCTCGAGTTCCACGAGGCCCGCGTGATCCGCGAGTACTACTTCAACGACCACGGCTCGCAGATCGACAACTTCGCGAAGTCGCTGGTCGCCGCGATCAAGGGCGAGGACACGCCCGAGAACGGCTACGGCGGCGACTACATCCTCGAGACCGCGAACCGCGTGCTCATCGAGGCCATGGAGGTCGGCGAGAAGGACCCCCTTGAGCTCGAGGCCGACGAGATGCAGGAGTTCTTCCGCTCGCGTGGGGTTCACCTCATGTTCGACGAGGTGAAGTCCTCGCTGCACGACTTCGGCGTCGACTTCGACGTGTACTTCCACGAGGACTCGCTCCACGAGTCCGGCAAGGTCGACAAGGCGGTCAAGGAGCTCAAGGAGTCCGGCGCCCTGTACGAGGCCGACGGCGCGTGGTGGCTGAAGTCCACCGACCACGGCGACGACAAGGACCGCGTCGTCATCAAGTCCGACGGCAACGCCGCGTACATCGCGGGCGACATCGCCTACATCCGCGACAAGCACGAGCGCGGCGCTGACCTATGCATCTACCTGCTCGGCGCCGACCACCACGGCTACATCGCGCGCCTCAAGGCCGCCGCGGCCGCGCTCGGCTACGACCCCGACACCGTCGAGGTCATCATCGGGCAGCTCGTGAACCTCGTGAAGGACGGTCAGCCCGTCCGCATGTCCAAGCGCGCGGGCACGGTCGTCACGATGCACGACCTGGTCGACGCCGTCGGCGTGGACGCCGCGCGCTACGCGCTCGCCCGCTCGAGCGCCGACTCGACGATCGACATCGACCTCGACCTGCTCGCGTCCGCGACCAACGCGAACCCCGTCTTCTACGTCCAGTACGCGCACGCCCGCACCGCGGGCGTCGCCCGCAACGCGGCCGAGTACGGCATCGAGCTCGACAAGGGCTTCGACGCGTCGCTGCTCACGCACGAGTCCGAGGCCGCGCTGCTGGGCGTGCTCGGCGAGTTCCCGCGCGTCGTCGCCCAGGCGGTCGAGTACCGCGAGCAGCACCGCGTCGCCCGCTACCTCGAGGACGTGGCCGCTGCGTTCAACAAGTGGTACGACCGCACGCGCGTCACCCCGCTGGGCGACGAGGAGGTCACGGACCTGCACCACACGCGCCTGTGGCTCAACGACGCCACCGGCATGGTGCTGCGCACGGGGCTCCACTTGCTCGGCGTCTCCGCCCCCGAGAGGATGTAAGGCGTGAGCGCAGTCTGGTCCCGGACAGTCGAGCGCGGCGACGACGGGGCGCTGCGCGTCGGCGGGTGCGACGTGCGCGAGCTCGCGGGCGAGTTCGGCACGCCGCTGTACATCGTCGACGAGGTGGACCTGCGCGCGCGGGCCGCCGCGTTCCGCGACCACTTCACCGCGGCCTTCGGCCGACACGGCACGAAGTGCGACGTCTACTACGCGAGCAAGTCGTTCCTGTCCTCGCGCGTGACCCGCTGGATGCTCGACGAGGACCTCCGCATGGACGTCGCGTCGGGCGGCGAGCTCGAGATCGCTCTGCGAGGCGGGATGCCGCCCGAGCGCATCGGCCTGCACGGCAACAACAAGTCCGACGCGGAGATCGAGCGCGCGCTCCGCGTGGGCGTGGGGCGCATCGTCGTCGACTCGCTCGACGAGATCGAGATCCTCGACGCGATCGCCTACGAGCTCGGCGTGACCGCGCCCGTGATGGTGCGCATCACGACCGGCGTGCACGCCGGCGGCCACGAGTACATCGCCACGAGCCACGAGGACCAGAAGTTCGGGCTGTCGCTCGCCTCCGGCGCGGCGCTCGAGGCGCTGCGGAGGGTTCACGCCGCCGACAGCCTTGAGTTGCAGGGCATCCACACCCACATCGGCTCGCAGATCCTGTCGGTCGACGCGTTCCGCGAGTCCGCGACCCGCATGTTCGGTCTTCGCGCGCAGTTCGCGGCCGAGTCCGGGATCGAGGTGCCCGAGGTGGACCTGGGCGGCGGCTACGCGATCTCGTACCTCCCGGGCGCCGAGGCGATCGAGCCCGAGCGCGCGGCCTTCGAGATCGCCGACGCCGTCGCATCGTCCCTGGAAGAGGCAGGCGGCACGTGGCCGCGCATCTCGATCGAGCCCGGCCGCGCCATCTCGGGACCCGCCGGCATGACGCTCTACCGCGTCGGCGTCGTCAAGATGGTGAACCTCGAGGAGGGCGGCCACCGCACGTACGTGGCGGTCGACGGCGGCATGAGCGACAACATGCGCCCCATCACCTACGGCGCCGACTACACGGCGACGCTCGCGGCTCGACTCTCGGAGGAGCCGCCGAGGCTCAGCCGCGTGGTCGGCAAGCACTGCGAGAGCGGTGACGTGGTCGTGCGCAACGTCGAGCTGCCCGGCGACGTGAGCAGAGGAGACCTGCTCGCGGTCGCCGCGACCGGCGCGTACGGGCGCACGATGGCGAACAACTACAACGCGCTGCTGCGCCCGGCGGTCGTGTCCGTGAAGGACGGCGAGGCGACCGTGCACATCCGCCGCGACACCATGGCGGACCTGCTCAGCTGGGACGTCGCGCCCGAGTAGCGGCGGGCTGGACACGGCCTGCTCGATCGCGCCAGAGTGTCAGGCGTGACGAACATTCCTACGCCCGATCGGATCGTCGCGGTGACGGCGCCGCGTTCCTGGAGCCTCGGTGAGACGCCGTGGGCCGGGGCGGGGCCGCTGCCTCCGAGGTATCGCGTCATCGTCGACAACGACTTCTCCGGCGACCCGGACGACGTGTTCCAGCTCGTACATCACCTGCTGTCGCCGAGCGTCGACGTGCGGCTCGTCGTCGGCTCGCACCTGAGCGAGGACGATCCCTTCGATCCTGGTCCCGACACCGCGTCTCATGCGGTCCTCGTCGCGCGAGAGGTGTTCGCGCGCCTCGGGCTGGCCGATCACGACCGCATCGTCCTCGGCGCCCAGGCCGCGTTGCCGGACACGTCGACCGCTGTGGACTCGCCCGCCGCGCGCGCGATCATCGCGGAGGCGATGCGGGAGGACACGGATCTGCCGCTGTTCTATGCGGCCGGCGGAGGCCTGACGGACCTCGCCTCGGCGCTCCTCCTGGAACCTGCCATCGCGTCGCGGCTCACGCTCGTGTGGATCGGTGGTCCGGAGCACGAGGGCCTCGCAACGCCGCCGCCCGGCGGCAGCGCGATCGAGTACAACCTCGCGATCGACGTGGCCGCGGCGCAGGTCGTCTTCGCCTCCGAGGCAACGATCTGGCAGGTGCCGCGCGACGCGTATCGCCGTTGCCTCGTGTCGTTCGCGGAGCTGCGGGCGCGCGTGCGTGCCACCGGACCGCTCGGCGCCTACTTGCACGACGAGGCGCTCGAGATCCTGCGCGGCGCCGTCGAGCACTCGGGTCGCGGCGCGGGCGAGGCGTACGCGCTCGGTGACCAGCCGCTCGTGCTCCTCACCGCCCTGCAGTCGCCCTTCGAGCCCGACCCGAGCAGCAGCGAGTACGTGGTCATGCCGACGCCCGCGATCACCGCGGAGGGGACGTACCAGCCCGTCGAGGGCGCGCGCCCGATGCGCGTCTACACGGGCTTCGACACGCGCATGATGTTCGAGGATCTCTACGCGAAGCTCGCCGAGCACGCCGCCTGGCAGCGCGCTGGTGGGAGCTGAGCGCAGGATCTGAAGCAGAATCCGCACCCAGCTCCCACAAGGACGCACGACCCCCTAGAGAGCGGCCTTGACCGCTGCCGCGAGGGAGGTGGGCTCGCGACCGATGAGGTCCGCGAGGTCGGTCGACTCGGTGTGCAGGTCGCCGAGCGCGATCGAGCCGTCGATCGAGGCCCAGAAGCCGGCGACGCCCTCGGGCATGCCGGCCTCGACCATGCCCGCGGTGAGCTGCTCGACGGTCACGTTCGTGTAGGCGATCTCCTTGCCGGTGGCCTCGGACACGGCGGCCGCGAGGTCGGCGAGCGTGAAGGCGGGACCTCCGAGCTCGTAGACGGGCTTGACCGTGTCCGCGACGGCGGCGGCCGCGGCGGCCTCCGCGAAGTCCTGGCGGGTGGCCGCGGAGATGAGGCCGTCGCGCGCGGCGCCGACGATCCCGCCGCGCTCCAGGTAGGAGCCGATCTGCGCGGTGTAGTTCTCGGTGTACCAGGAGTTGCGCAGCGCGGTGGTCTCGAGCGGGGACTCGGCGAGCAGGCCCTCGGTCGCGATGTGCTCGGGCGCGAGGCCGTTCGTCGTGTCGTCCGCCTTGAGCAGCGACGTGTAGACGATGCGCTGCACGCCCGCCGCCTCAGCGGCGGTGATCACGGCCTGGTGCTGGGGGAGGCGCTTGCCGGGCTCGGACGCGGAGACGAGGACGAGGCGGTCGACGCCCTCGAGGGCGGTCGCAAGGGTCTCGGGCTCGTCGTAGTCGGCGGTGCGGGTGCGGACGCCGAGGTCGGCGAGGTCCTCGACCTTGGCGGTGTCACGCGCGAGCGCGATCACGTCGAACGGCGAGATGTGCAGGTCGAGCAGCGCGTGGACGATCTTGCGTCCGAGCTGGCCCGAGGCCCCGGTGACGGCGTAGGTGGTCATGGCATCCCTTTCATACAGGCGCGACGTGTTCGCGACGCTCGTACTAACTATTCGAAAGTACTATCTATTCCGCAGTGCTGGTGACGTATTCTTGAACGCGTGACCGCCGATGCCCAGGATGCCTCCGCGCCGAGCCAGGAGCTCGTCGCCGACGTCTTCGCGCGCGCCTGCAGCTCGCGCGCGGCCTTCGAGGTCGTCACCGGGAAGTGGGCCTCGCTCGTGCTGCTCGCCCTGGTCGAGGGCCCGCATCGCTTCGGCGAGCTGCGCCGCCACGTCGAGGGCGTGAGCGAGAAGATGCTGTCGCAGGCGCTCCACTCCCTCGAGCGCGAGGGGCTCGTGGCGCGCACCGACCACGGGACCGTTCCGCCTCGCGTCGACTACGCGCTCACGCCGCTCGGGGCGGACATCGCGACCCGGTTGCGCGGCGTCGCGGACCTGCTTCAGGGCGCGGTGCCCGACCTGGACCGCTCGCGCGCTGAGTACGACTCCGAGGGAGCGCGCGTCGAGTAGACGGGGCTCCCGCGAGAGCCGCGCGGCGGTCGAGCGAGCGGCTCAGACCCGCGCCCACGCGCCGAGCGCGTCGACCGCCTCGACGATCTCATCCATCACGCGGTCGAAGACCGCCTGCGGATGCGACCACGGATCGTCGAGGCTCCTGAGCGGCACCTCGGCGCGCAGCCGCTCGGCATGCAGGGACGATGCGGCCGCGACCAGTCGCTCGGCCGGGGTGTCCCCGGGCGGGGTCGCGGCCCGCTCGGACAGGTCGACCGCCTCCTTGAGGCCGAACACGTGGTCGGGCAGGAGCCCCTCGCTCTGCGAGATCCACCGAGAATGCTGGCTCGTCGCGACGAGGACGAGGTCGGCCCAGCCGATGAGCTCGGAGTCGAGCTGCGTGGGCCGGTGGCGGGGCATCTCAAGCCCCGCGCGCTCGCGGGCCGACCTGCGGATCTCCCGGGTCGCGTCCATCCCGATCTCGGCCCACGTGCCCGCGGACCTCACCTCAGCGGCGGATCCCCACTCGCGCGCCGCGAGGTAGTGCATCGCGGGGGAGCGGCAGATGTTGCCGGAGCAGATCATGAGGACGCGGGCGGGACGGGTCATGGCTCCAGGCTAAGGTCTGGCTCCGGATCAGCCCTCCGCGCGGCCCGCGCCTCGACCCGCCGCCGCGCCCTGGCCTCGCGTCGCACGACGACGACGCTCGGCTCATCGTCCTCCTTGCCGTCGAGCACTCCCTCGAGCCGCTTGAGCGCCGCGACGATCACGAAGCTCAGCGACACGAGCAGCGCCCACGAGCCGACCTTGCCGACGTGCACCATCGTCCAGTGGATCAGCTGGTCCGGGTACGCCCAGGCACCCAGCAACGTGGCCGCGTTCTCGGCGAACCACAGCGCGAGGCCGATCGCGACGAAGGACAGCAGCAGCGGCATCCGGTACCGGTGCTCGCGCACCGTGAGGTGGACGAGGGTGCCGCGCGTCTCGATGAGGAACCCCGCGGCGATCAGCCACCGCAGGTCCGGGATCCAGTGGTGGGTGAAGAAGTTCGCGTACGCCGCGACCGCGAGGAACGTCATCGGCCACAGTCGGAACCCGGTCACCCTGAGGTCGAAGCGACGCCACGCCTGGACGATGTAGGAGCCGACGGCTGCGTACATGAAGCCCGAGTACAGGGGCACTCCTGCGACCTTCGACCACGCCTCGTCCGGATAGACCCACGACCCCACATGCACCTTGAAGATCTCGAGCGCGAGTCCCACGAGGTGGAACACGAGGATCACGCCCACCTCGCGCGTCGTCTCCCACCCGGTCGCCCACAGGATCCCCGTGAGAGCCACGGCGAAGATCAGCAGCGCGTCGTAGCGCGGGATCGGGAGCTCGACCACGGACGTCAGCGCGAGCGCGGCGAAGATCGCCAGCGCGAACACCAGCGACTGGAGCTCGAGCCAGACGAAGCCGACCCCGAAGCGCCACAGCCGACGCGGCCGCCAGCGCTCGGGGTCCAGGACATTGCGTTCCCCCACCCGGCCCATCCTGCCCCACGCGACCAGCGATCCGGGGGAGCGGAGGGCGACTGACGCATCGTCCTCATGCCTGGCGCGCATCGTCCGCCCGCCCCCGTGCGCATCGTCCCCTCGCCGGGACGATGCGAGGCCCGGCGGCCGTGCTCGCTCGGCTAGGCTGGGGGGCGTGTCTGGAGCGCTGAAAGACCCTGTCAAGGTAGCCGTACTCGGGTGCGGAACGGTCGGGACCCAGGTGGTGAGGCTGCTCACGGAGCAGGCCGACGACCTGGCGTGGCGCGTAGGCGCGCCCGTGACCCTCGCCGGCGTGTACGTGCGGGACACCTCGGTGCCCCGCGACGCCGTCGTCCCGGTCGACGCCCTGACGTCCGACGCCGACGCGCTCATCGCGTCAGCCGACGTGGTCGTCGAGGTGATGGGCGGCCTCGAGCCCGCCCGCACGATGATCCTCAAGGCGATCGAGGCCGGCGCAGGCGTCGTGACCGCGAACAAGGCGCTGCTCGCCGCTCACGGCCCCGAGCTGTACGAGGCCGCCGACGCCGCGGGCGTCGACATGTACTACGAGGCCGCGGTCGCGGGAGCCATCCCGATCGTTCGCCCCGTGCGCGAGTCGCTCGCGGGCGACCACATCACCCGCATCCTTGGCATCGTCAACGGCACCACGAACTACGTGCTCGACGAGATGACCACCAAGGGCCTCGCGTACGGCGACGTCGTCGCGGAGGCGCAGCGTCTCGGCTACGCCGAGGCCGATCCGACCGCCGATGTCGAGGGCTTCGACGCCGCCGCCAAGGCCGCGATCCTCGCCTCGCTCGCGTTCCACCAGCGGGTCTCGCTCGACGACGTGTTCCGTGAGGGCATCTCCCAGGTGACCAAGGACGACGTCGCCGCGGCCGCGGAGTCCGGCCACGTCATCAAGCTGCTCGCGATCGCCGAGCGCGCCGCCGACGGTGTGGCCGTGCGTGTGCACCCCGCGCTCGTCCCGCTCGCGCATCCCCTCGCCGGGGTCCACGGCGCGTTCAACGCCGTCTTCATCGAGGCCGAGGCCGCGGGCGAGCTCATGTTCTACGGCCAGGGAGCCGGCGGCGCGCCCACCGCGTCGGCTGTGCTCGGCGACATCGTCTCGGTCGCGCGCCACCGCGCGCAGGGCGGTCGCGGCCCTCTCGAGTCGCACTACGCCGACCACCCCGTGCTGTCGATCGACGCCGTCTCCTCGCGCTTCCAGCTGCGCATGCACGTGGTCGACAGGCCCGGCATGCTCGCGTCGATCGCCTCGACGCTCGGCAACCGCGGGGTCTCGATCGAGACCGTGCGGCAGAAGCCCGCGCAGCACGAGACCCACGCGGAGCTCGTCATCGCGACGCACCGCGCGCCCGAATCCGACATGGCACGCGTGCTCGAGGACCTCCGCGCCCTCGACGCCGTGCTCGACATCAGCTCCGTGCTGCGAATCGAGGGGGAGTGATGGCCCACGTCTGGAACGGCATCATCCGCGAGTACCTGGACCGTCTTCCGTTCTCCGAGGACGACCGGATCATCACGCTCGGCGAGGGAGGCACGCCGCTCGTGCCCGCGCCGTCCATCTCGGACGAGGTCGGCGCGAACGTCTTCGTGAAGGTCGAGGGGATGAACCCCACCGGCTCCTTCAAGGACCGCGGCATGACCTCCGCGATCACGCAGGTCGTGAAGGACGGCGACCACACCGTCGTGTGCGCGTCGACCGGCAACACGTCCGCCTCGGCCGCGGCCTACGCCGCGCACGCAGGGCTGCGCTGCGTCGTGATGATCCCGCAGGGCAAGATCGCCGCGGGCAAGATGGCGCAGGCGATCGTGCACGGCGCCGAGCTCGTGCAGGTGGACGGCAACTTCGACGAGTGCCTCGACATCGTGCGCGACCTCTCGGACAACTACCCCATCGCGCTCGTGAACTCGGTCAACCCGTACCGCCTCCAGGGGCAGAAGACCGCGGCGTTCGAGATCGTCGACCAGCTCGGCGACGCCCCCGACATCCACATGCTCCCCGTCGGCAACGCCGGCAACATCTCCGCCTACTGGATGGGGTTCAAGGAGGCGCTCTCCTCTGGGGACGCGACCCGCCTGCCCAAGATCTGGGGTGTGCAGGCCGCCGGCGCGGCGCCGTTCGTCGCGGGCCACCCGATCAAGGACCCCGAGACCGTCGCCACCGCGATCCGCATCGGCAAGCCCGCGTCCTGGGACCTCGCGGTCGCTGCCCGCGACGAGTCCGGCGGCTGGATCCGCGCCGTGTCCGACCAGCAGATCCTCAACGCGCAGGCGCGCCTCGCGGCCGACGTCGGCGTGTTCGTGGAGCCTGCCTCGGCCGCTCCGATCGCGGGGCTTCTCGCGGCCGCCGCGCTCGGCGAGGTGCCTGCCGGGGCCACGATCACGTGCACCGTCACGGGCAACGGCCTCAAGGACACCGCGACCGCGCTCGCGGGCCGCGAGATCGAGCCCACCGTGATCCCCGTCGACACCGAGGCCGCCGCGCGCGTGCTCGGCCTGTAGCCATGCGTATCGCCGCCGACCACGTGCGGGTCTCCGCGCCCGCGACCGCCGGGAACCTCGGCCCCGGATTCGACTCGCTCGGCATGGCGCTGGGCGTCCGCGACGAGCTCGAGGTGCGCGCGATCGCGTCGCGCGAGATCGAGATGGAGATCGTCGGCGAGGGCGAGGCGACCCTGCCTCGCGACGAGTCGCACCTGGTGGTCCAGGCGATCCGTGCGGCGCTCGACCACGTCGGCGCGTCGCAGACCGGGCTGGCCATTCGCGCGACGAACCGGATCCCCCACGGACGAGGACTGGGATCGTCGGCCGCGGCCGTCGTCGCGGGCATCACCGCGGCGCGCGCCATGATCGCCGAGCCGGAGGCGCTGGACCGTGCCGAGGCGCTGCGCCTCGCGACCGTGTTCGAGGGTCACCCCGACAATGCCGCGCCCGCGATCTACGGCGGGGCGACCGTCGCGTGGACCTCATCCGATGGTCCGCTCGCTGCCGCGCTCGAGGTCGGCGACCAGATCGAGACGGCCGTGCTCGTCCCAGGGGCGACGCTTCCCACCAAGGAGGCCCGCGCGGTGCTTCCCGCGCAGGTCCCGCACACGCACGCGGCGTTCAACGCGGGCCGCTCCGCGCTGCTCGTGCACGCGCTCGCCGGCCGTCCCGAGCTGCTGTTCCCCGCGACGGAGGACAAGCTCCACCAGGGCTACCGGGCCGACGTGCTCGGGCCCGCGACCTCGCTGCTGCGGGCGCTGCGGGAGCGCGGCCTGGCCGCGGTGATCTCGGGCGCCGGCCCGTCGGTGCTCGTGCTCGGCTCGGGCCTCGAGGAGGCGGGACTCGGCTCGGGGATGCCCGAGGAGCTCCAGGGCGTCGGCGACTCCGCGTGGCGCTGCATCCACACGGTCGGCCGCGTGGCCGGTGCCACGGGCGAGCCCGTCGGGGTCTGACCTCCGGGGTGCCTCCGTGCCTCTAGTCCTGGAATCTCTGGAATCCCTGGAATCGCGTCGTACATTCCTTTGAGTGTGGTTCTGCGGGCCATTGAGGTTCACAGGTTCCTCTCAGTGTTGCCTGGGTGGCTAGACCGCGCGGCGAGCACGGCCCGAACTGTGGCCCTGCACCACTCCGGCCTGTTCATCACAGCGCTGTAGGGGAGCCGGATCGTCTGGATGGCGAGCGTAGCCAGGTCGGCGTCTCTCTCGTCATCTGATTCCCGCTGCTCGCCGGCAAGGTGGTATCTGCCGCCGTCCAGCTCGACATTTGTCCTGGTCCGAGGGTCATACATGTCGAGGGTCCGTCGCCGCCCGCGTGCGACCACGCGATGGCGGCGCAGGAAGCGTGTGAACTCGGGGCCCGCGAAGGTGCGCCTCAGCGCCTCGTACTCGAGGAAGCTGTCGGCGCCCTCGGTGAACCCTGCGAGCACGTCTGCGAGTCCAGCACGGTGACGGACTCGTGGCATGGAACGAGCGGCTGCGCCGATCTCATCGACGGTTGTCGCACGTCGCTGCAGGCTCGCGAGCACATCACCCGCCGGAGACTTGTTGCCTGGGTCGGTCCACGCGTGGATCGCGGCCCACGGCGGCAACGCGACCTCAATGCCGTGCCACTCCGCTGACGGAGTGCGGGTGGCAGGGCGGAATACGGCGGTGTCTGCGGGCACCTGTTCATGGCTTCCTGGGGGTGCGGAGACGCGCAGTCTCATTGGCGGGCGGTCGAGAACACCCCACGCGAACAGGGCCCCCGGGCCAGTGAGCACGCCGTGGGTAGCCGCAACTGCGGCGTGAGCCCGCACGATGAACGACTCGGCGTGCGCGGCGACCGCGAACCGTCCGGGACTGAGACGGGCAAGTTCGCGACGGGCGATGGCGCCGCGGACGCGCTCCGGACTCGTGATCGCCGCAAGCTCCGCCCGTGCGAACGAGCGAAGAGGCATCGTGGTGAGCCAGTCTGCATCGGTGTCCATGGGTGAAATCTCGTGCAACTCCCACTTGCGCTGGGCGACAGGGACGCCTTTGGTGGATTCACGAACACGGTGCGGAATCTGTGGACGAGACAGTGCCCTCCGACGACACGGAGAGGAATGTGCGGGCACAGGGCGGAGGATCGGCCGGATCGGGTTGGCGCGAGGGCATGAACCCTGGTGGCGCGGGTTGTCCTCGCGCTAGCGTCGGAGCATGTCCCGCGTCGCTGCCTGGATTCCCCCGATGAAGGTGATGCGCCTCGTCGTCGTGCTCGTGAGCGTCCTGGTGGCGATCGCGCTCATCGGCCTGTGGTGGGGAGGCGCCAACGCGGCGACCGCGTCCGCGCTCGGGGCGGTCTCGGTTCTGATCCTCGCGCTCAAGCAGCCCCCGTGGTGGCACACCGCGGCGCTCGGCGCGGTCACGGCGGCGGGGGCATCGGCGGCGACGGTGGTCGCCGGGTCGGCCTGGGGGCTGGGCCTCGTCGTCGGCGCGACGGTGCTCGCGACGACACCGCTCGTGCTGCGACACGGCGCGATCGTGTCGAGCACCCCGGTGGTCGTGGCCCTCGCGGGCATGGAGGCCTCGTCGATCGGCCCCGTGGCAGCAGCGGCGGGCATCATCGCGGCAGCGCTCCTCATGGTGCTCGCGGTCGCGCTGCTCGGCCTTGCGATGCCGTTGCCTCCCGCGCCCGAGCGCGCGGTGCTGCTCGCCTACGTCGGTGTGCTCGCGGTGGGTTCGGGTCTCGCCGTGGGGATCGTGTCGGCGATGGGGGTGTCGCACGGCTACTGGGTGGTCATCGCTCTGACGGCGGTGCTGGTGCCGGTCGCGGGTGAGACCACCCGGAAGGCGCGGGGGCGGATCGTCGGCACCGTGGCCGGCGCGATCGTCGCGTCCGGGCTCGCTCTCGTGCTTCCCGGTCCGGCTGCGGCGGTGGTCGCCGCGCTGAGCCTGCTGGTCGGCGTCGCGTGGTCGGTGATGGGGGACCAGGCGCGGGGTGCGGGGTTGACTGCCGTCGCGATCGTGCTGCTCTCGGCGGCGGGCGCGACCGCGGCCGCGTGGGAGGTCGCCGGCGAGCGCGCGATGCTCACGCTCGCGGGAGGCGTCTTCGCGGCGGTCCTGGGCCTCGCGTTCGCGCGGTTCGACCGGCGTGAGGAGGCCGAGGAGCTCGCTCGCGAGTAGCGTCTGCCTCGTGGGCATCCGGCCGGTCTCCGACGGCGATCACGCACAGATCGCGCGCATCTGCCTGCTCACCGGGCGGCAGGGGGAGGATGCGACGGGCGTCTTCTGCGACGACACCGTGCTGTCGGACGTCTACGCGACGCCGTACCTTCACGGTCCAGGTGGGTTCTGCCTGGTGTGGGAGGCGGACGGTGCGGCAGGGGAGGCGGAGGCACGCGGCTACGTGCTCGGCACCTCGGACACCGAGTCGTTTCAGCGTTGGTTCGTGGAGGAGTGGTGGCCCGAGCGGGCGCCGCTGCATCAGCCGTGCCACGTTCCGGACGCCTGGCTGCTGTCCGCGGCGGCGGATCCCGAGCGGATGCTCGTGCCGCGGCTCGGCGAGTTCCCCGCGCACCTGCACATCGACCTCCTCCCGGACCAGCAGGGCAGGGGAGCAGGCCGCGCGCTCATCGAGGCCGCGTGCGGTCTGCTCACGATGAGGGACGTGCCCGGGGTGCACCTCGTGGCGGAGACCGCGAACGAGAACGCTCAGGCCTTCTACCCGCGTGTGGGCTTCGACGCGGTGGCCAGGGACGATGCGACGGTCACCTGGGGGCGCAGGCTGACGGACCTTCGATTTGCGAAGTGAGTGCTCACTCACTTAGTGTGAGCGGGTAGACGGCCTCAGGGCCGAGGGTGTTGCGACGGGGCGACGCGGCGCCGCGCCGCGCCGACCGGCAGGAAGGCGAGGTGAGCGGTGTGAACGACGCGTCAGCCCGGACCCCGACGTCGGGCCGTGCCCCTCGCATGTCGCCCGAGGCCCGCCGAGCCCAGATCCTCGACGCGGCGCTCCCGCTCGTCCTCGAGCGCGGCGGCGAGGTGACTACGCGCGAGATCGCCGACGCTGCCGGGATCGCCGAGGGCACGATCTTCCGGGTGTTCGACGACAAGAACGCTCTCATCGACGCCATGGTCGACAGGGTCATGGATCCGGCGGTGACGCTCGAGGCGCTCGACCACGTCGATCCGGAGGCGGCGCTCGCGGACAAGGTCGCTCAGATCGTGGCGCTCCTCCACGACCGCGTGAAGCGCGTCGTGTCCCTCATGACCGCGCTCGGACCGCGCGACCACGCGCGTCACCACGGCAAGGACGAGGGGCGAGGCCCGCTGGGGGAGGCCACGGGCGTCGTCGAGTCGCTCCTGGCGCCCCACGCGGACGAGCTTCGCGTCGATCCCGCGACAGCAGTCGACTATCTGCGCATCCTGGTGTTCGGGACCTCGATGCCGTTCATCCGTTCGGCCCGAGAGATCTCGGCCGACGAGCTCACGGACTTCATCCTCCGTGGGATCTCCCGGGAAGGGGAATGAGTACATGCTCTGGAAGCTGCTGAAGCAGTCGATACGGCCGTACCTGGGCCTGCTGACGGGAGTGATCCTGTTCCAGCTCGCCCAGTCGATCGCCAACCTGTACCTGCCGAGCCTCAACGCCGACATCATCGACAACGGCGTGGCCGTCGGGGACCTCGACCACATCTACAGCGTCGGCGGGATCATGCTCGCGCTGACGCTCGTGCAGGTGGCGTGCGCGATCAGCGCGACGTACTTCGGCGCGAAGCTCGCCATGCGCGTGGGCCGCGACCTGCGCCGCCGCATCTTCATGAGGGCCGGCGAGTTCTCCGAGGCCGAGGTCCAGCGATTCGGCGCGCCGTCGCTCATCACCCGCACGTCGAACGACGTCCAGCAGGTCCAGATGCTCGTGGTCATGGGCGCGACCATGCTGGTCAGCGCTCCCTTCATGGCGATCGGCGGCATCATCATGGCCGTCCACCAGGACGCGGGCCTGTCCTGGATCATGGTGGTCGCGATCCCCGTGCTGCTGATCGCGGTGATGGCGATCGTGACGCGCATGGTGCCGCATTTCCAGCGCATGCAGAAGCGCATCGACCGCGTGAACCAGGTGCTGCGCGAGCAGCTCACCGGCATCCGCGTCGTCCGCGCATTCGTGCGTGAGCCGGTCGAGACAAGGCGGTTCGCCGGCGCCAACGACGATGTCACCGAGTCCGCGCTCAAGGCCGGACGCCTCATGGCGGGCATGTTCCCGCTCGTGTTCGTGGTCCTGAACCTCAGCTCGGTCGCGGTGATCTGGTTCGGAGCGGACCGCGTGAACAGCGGCCAGATGGAGGTCGGCGCGCTCACCGCCTTCCTCACCTACCTCATCCAGATCCTCATGTCGGTGATGATGGCGACCTTCCTGTTCGTCATGCTGCCCCGCGCGACCGTGTCCGCGGACCGCATCGGCGAGGTGCTCGAGACGGAGTCGACAGTCGTGGAGCGGGACGATGCGGTGTCGGACTTCCCGACCCCGGGCGAGCTCGTCTTCGACGGCGTCGACTTCAAGTACCCGGGCGCGGAGCAGCCGGTCCTCGGCGGCATCACCTTCGTCGCCGAGCCCGGCACGACGACCGCGGTCATCGGCTCGACGGGCGCGGGCAAGTCGACGCTCGTCGGGCTCGTCCCGCGCCTCTACGACGCGACGGTCGGCACGGTGCGCGTGTCCGGCGTCGACGTGCGCGAGGCCGGGCTCGAGGCACTGTGGTCCAGGCTCGGCATCGTCCCGCAGCGGCCCTACCTGTTCTCCGGGACGGTCGCCTCGAACCTCCGCTACGGCGCGCCCGACGCGACTGACGAGGAGCTGTGGCACGCGCTCGAGGTGGCGCAGGGCGCCGACTTCGTGCGCGCGATGCCCGACGGGCTCGACACCGAGGTCGCGCAGGGCGGCACGTCCGTGTCCGGAGGTCAGCGACAGCGCCTCGCGATCGCGAGAGCCCTGGTGAGGAAGCCCGACATCCTCGTCTTCGACGACTCGTTCTCGGCGCTCGACACCGCGACGGACGCCAAGCTCAGGGCGGCGCTCGCGAAGGAGTTCGCCGACACCACGGTGCTCGTCGTCGCGCAGCGCGTGTCGTCGATCGTCGACGCCGACCAGATCCTCGTCCTCGAGGACGGGCGGATCATCGACCGCGGCACGCACTCCGAGCTCCTCGAGAGCTCGGAGACCTACCAGGAGATCGTCAGCACGCAGCTGCGAGTGGAGGCGGCATGAGCACCGAGACCAGGAACCGTCCCCCGCAGCGCCGGGGCGGCCCCGGCCCGATGGGCCACATGGGCGGCGGCGCTCCCGCCGAGAAGGCGAACGACTTCAAGGGATCCCTGCGGCGCGTCGCCGGGATGCTCAGCCCCGAGAAGGGCCTCGTCTACTTCGTGATCTTCCTCGGCGCGGCCTCCGTCGCGCTCAACGTCATGGGGCCCAAGATCCTGGGCAACGCGACGACCCTCGTCTTCGAGGGGCTCATGGGCGGCACTGGCGTCGACTTCGACCGCATCCACACGATCCTGACCTGGCTGATCGTCATCTACCTGTGCGCGGCGGCGCTCCAGTTCATCCAGGGCTACATCCTCAACGGCATCACGCAGCGCACCGTGTACCGCCTGCGCGAGCAGGTCGAGGCCAAGATCCACCGCCTGCCGCTCAGCTACGTTGACCGCCACCAGCGCGGCGAGCTGCTGTCGCGCGTGACCAACGACATCGACAACGTGTCGCAGACGCTCCAGCAGACGCTCAGCCAGCTGTTCACGTCGCTGCTCACCGTGGTCGGCGTGCTCGCGATGATGATCTACATCTCGCCGTGGCTCGCGCTCGTCGCGATCGTCTCGATCCCGCTCACGCTCGGCATCGTCATGCAGGTCGCGAAGCGCTCGCAGCCGAAGTTCGTCGAGCAGTGGAAGTACACGGGCGAGCTCAACGGTCAGATCGAGGAGGGCTACACGGGCCACGCGCTCGTCAAGGTCTTCGGCCGCCAGAAGGAGACGCAGGAGGAGTTCGCGCGCAAGAACGAGGAGCTGTACGAGGCGAGCTTCGGCGCGCAGTTCATCTCCGGCATCATCATGCCGTCGACGATGTTCGTCGGGAACCTGGTGTACGTGGCCGTCGCCGTCGTCGGTGGCGTCATGGTCACGAACGGCTCGCTGCCGCTGGGCGATGTCCAGGCCTTCATCCAGTACTCGCGACAGTTCCAGCAGCCGCTCACGCAGCTCGGGTCGATGGCCAACCTGCTCCAGTCGGGCGTGGCGAGCGCCGAGCGCGTGTTCGAGCTGCTCGACGCGGACGAGCAGAGCCCCGACGAGGACCCCGCGCTGTCGCCCGACGACAACCACGGGCGCCTCGTGTTCGAGGACGTCACGTTCCGCTACGTCGAGGACAAGCCGCTGATCGACAACCTGGACCTCACGGTCGAGCCGGGACGCACGGTCGCGATCGTCGGGCCCACGGGTGCCGGCAAGACGACGCTCGTGAACCTCATCATGCGGTTCTACGAGCTGAACGGCGGCCGCATCACGCTCGACGGCGTGGACATCGCGAAGATGACCCGCGACGACCTGCGCTCGCGCACCGGCATGGTGCTCCAGGACGCATGGCTGTTCGGCGGCACGATCCGCGACAACATCGCGTACGGGCGCGAGGGAGCGACCGAGGAGGAGATCCTCGACGCCGCCAAGGCCGCCTACGTGGACCGATTCGTGCACTCGCTGCCCGACGGCTATGACACGGTGCTCGACGACGACGCGACCAACGTGTCGGTCGGCGAGCGGCAGCTCATCACGATCGCCCGCGCGTTCGTGTCGCAGCCGCAGGTGCTGATCCTCGACGAGGCCACGAGCTCCGTCGACACCCGCACCGAGCTGCTCGTGCAGCACGCGATGGAGAAGCTGCGCCGCGACCGCACGGCCTTCGTCATCGCGCACCGCCTGTCCACCATCCGCGACGCCGACCTCATCCTGGTGATGGAGAACGGCTCGATCGTCGAGAAGGGCAGCCACGACGAGCTGCTCACGCTCAAGGGAGCCTACGCACGCCTGTACGAGGCGCAGTTCTCCGCGCCGATCGAGGATGTCGAGCCCCCGATCGACCCGATCAACCCCGAGACCGGCGAGCTCGCGACCGTGTTCGACGACGCGTCGGTGCCGCACCCGGAAGCGCCGCAGCACGCGGGCGAGGACCTGGACGATCCCGACGTCGACCGCTGAGCCGGTGACCAGGGACGCCGACGACGCGTGAGGCCCCGCCCCGATCGCAAGGTCGAGGCGGGGCCTCACGCGTTCCCGGCCCCCGCATCGTCCGGGTGCCGGGGCGCACCGCTAGAACGAGTCGCGCGCGCCGTCCGAGTCGAACGTGTAGGACGGCACGAACTCGAGGATGATCGTGTCGACGTCGAGCCCCGCGTCGGCCATGGCCGCGTAGACCGCGTCCACGTCCGGCAGCGGGGGAGTGCCCTTGACCAGCACGTGCACCATGCTGTTCTCCCGGGCGGTGACGGAGACGATCGTCCACTTGGAGTCGGCCGCGACGGCCTCCACGTACTGGCGGATCTGCGTGATCCGCGAGTTGTTCTGGATCGCGTGCGCCGTGGACCACGTGAGGGGACCGCTCACGACGAGCACGAGCGCGGCCATCGTCAGGTAGGTGCGCGCGCGGCGGCGGCGCTCCGCCTCCTTGTCCTCGGACGCCTCGAGCCTGAGCCGCGAGTACCCGAAGACGCCCATGATGAGCGCCCCTGTCGCGAGGATCGCGGCGACGTTCGTGCTGAACAGCAGCACCGCGCCGAAGGCCTGGGCGGGCTCGCCTGACTCGAGCGCGAGCCCCGCCGCGCACAGCGGCGGGACCAGGGAGATGGCGATCGCCACGCCGGGCAGGGTGTCGGAGATGTCGGAGCGGATCAGCGCGATCGAGCCGACGACGCCGACGGCGAGCGCCGCGAACAGATCGATGAGCCCCGGGGAGACGCGTCCCGCGATCTGCGCGTTGGTCTCCGCGGTCATCGGGGACTGCACGAGGAGCCCGAGCACGAAGCCGACGCCGAACGCCGCGGTCGCGCCGGCGATCATGATGACGACTGATCGGACCAGGTTGCGATGGTCGCCGAGGACCGTGGCCAGCATCGTCCCCTGGATGGGGCGCATCAACGGGGCCACGATCATCGCGCCGATGACGGTCGCCGTCGAGTCCGCGGCGATGCCCGCCGTGGCGATCGCGCTCGCGAGCAGCAGGAGAAGCCAGAAGCGCGTATGCATCGCGCGCACCTTGGCCGTCTCGCCGTCGAAGAACACGGCGTCCCGCATGTAATGGACGGTGTTGAGCCGCCCCGACCACTTCGTCTCACGCACCTGCTCGGCCCACGCGGTCATCGCGCCCCTCCGCGCCGGGACGCCTTCGTGGCGTCCCTCTCACGCGCGAGAATCAGCGTACTGCCACTGCCGCCGCGCGGGCGGGTCAGCCGAGCAGCTTGGCCTTCGCCGCAGCGAACTCCGCATCGTCGAGCAGCCCTGCCGACCTCATCTCCCCGAGCTTGGCCAGCTGGGTCATCATGTCGTCGCCGCCGGACGATGCCGCGGTCACCTGGGGTGCAGGCGCGGCCGCCTGCACGGGCTGGGCCTGCACGGGCTGCGCGTAGACCGGTGCGGCGCTCTGGCGCGCACGGTTCGCCTGCCGGCGCGCCACGTTGCCGGACACCGCTGTCGCGGTGCCCGAGATGACGGCGGTCCGTGCCATGGTCCCGATCAGTCCGGGACGTCCTCCACGCATCGGCATGTCCTACTCCTCACCTTCCGCCGCGGCGACCGCCGCGAGCACCTCGTCAGCCACGACGCCCGGGATGCGCATCGTGTCGAGCAGCACGCCGCCGGCGCCGGTGATGGCGTCGCGCAGCGGCACGACCCACGTGTGCTCGAAGCACAGGATCGCGGCGGCCGCTCCGGGCGGCAGCTCATCGACGAGCTCGTCCACGTCCTCGTCGGAGATCAGGCCGTCGATCTCGGAGACGATGCGGTGCAGGTCGGCGAGCGCCTCGTCGGGGGCCTCCTCGAGCTCGACGATGGTCGCGACGCCTTCGTCGTCCTTGCGGGCCAGCACCACGTCGACGATGCGGATGGTGCCGGTGCCGACGAGCCGCTCGAGCTCCGGGAGGATCGAGCCGTCGAACGTCCCGTGCTCGAAGCCGATGACGACGATCTCGATGGGTCCGAGTCCCATGACGTTCCCCTATCCGGGACGCTCTTCGCGGCATCCCCCTGTCTGCGAGGCTAGGACGCGCGGAGCGCGCCAGCAACAGATGTCGGACACGCAGGGGACAGAGTGATTGTGTGGGCCCGAAGTGGGTGCTAACCTGAGCGTGCTTCCCCCGGATCGGCGCGTATCGCCCCGGCGGACAGCAATCCACGTGTGAGGCGTCCGTCCTTCGTTGACGCATCCGTGTACGTACCCGCGTGGATCGTCTCGCACTCCCTGAGCCAAGCGTGCTCGTGCGAGGGAAGGAAAGTTTGTGACCGACACGACGACGGCCAGCGACAACACCGCGGCCCTCTCTGCGATGAAGCTTCCCCAGCTTCAGGCGCTCGCAGCCGAGCTCGGGGTCTCCGGTACCGCGCGCATGCGCAAGTCGGACCTCGTCGAGGCCATCCGCAACGGCGGCGTGGTGCCTGCCAAGGCCGAGAAGAAGGCCCCGGCCAAGAGCTCGGACGCCCCGACCTCCGAGGCCAAGGACGACGCGCCTAAGAAGACCTCCTCGCGCCGCGCGACCGCGAAGGCGGGCTCGCCCAAGGCCGAGGGTGACGCCCCCGCGAAGGACAGCGCGCAGCCGAAGGGCGAGTCGCCGTCCAAGGAGCAGGCGATCGCCGAGCTCAAGCTCGACCTGCCGACCCGCGACGCGGCCCCCGCATCGTCCGGCGACGCCGGCTCGGAGAGCGCCGACGAGCGCGCCCGCCGCGCCAAGGAGGCCGTCTCGCTCGCGGCCGGCAGCGAGGCCGAGGGCGGCGAGCGCCGCCAGCAGGGCGGCAACGGCGGCGGCAACCGCAACCAGCAGAACAACCAGGACGACGACGGCGAGCGCGGCAACCGCAGGCGCCGCGGCCGTGGACGTGGACGTGGCCGTGGTCGCGACCGCGAGGGCGGCGAGGTCAACGAGGGCGGAGGCAACGCCCCGCGTCAGCAGCAGGACGAGGACGCCCCGCGCGAGGGTGAGGAGATCACCCCGGTCGGCGGCATCGTCGACGTCCTCGACAGCTACGCGTTCATCCGCACCACCGGCTACCTTCCCGGCAAGGCCGACGTCTACGTCTCGCAGAACCAGGTCCGCAAGTACGGCCTGCGCCGCGGTGACGCCGTCGCCGGAACCGCGCGTCCGCCCCGCCCGGGCGAGCGCGGCCAGCGCCAGAAGTTCTCGGCGCTCGCGTCGATCACCCAGGTGAACGGCCAGACGCCCGAGGAGGCGAAGGGCCGTCCCGTGTTCGGCGACCTCACGCCGCTGTACCCGCAGCAGCGCCTGCACCTCGAGACCGAGCCGCGGAACATGACGAACCGCGTGATCGACCTCGTCGCGCCGATCGGCAAGGGCCAGCGAGGCCTCATCGTCTCGCCGCCCAAGGCCGGTAAGACCCTCGTGCTGCAGTCGATCGCCAATGCGATCTCCACGAACAACCCCGAGGTCCACCTCATGGTCGTGCTCGTCGACGAGCGCCCCGAGGAGGTCACGGACATGCAGCGCACGGTGCGCGGCGAGGTCATCGCCTCGACGTTCGACCGTCCCGCGTCCGACCACACGGCCGTCGCCGAGCTCGCGATCGAGCGCGCCAAGCGCCTGACCGAGATGGGCCAGGACGTCGTCGTGCTGCTCGACTCGATCACCCGCCTGGGCCGCGCGTACAACATCGCCGCCCCCGCGTCGGGCCGCATCCTCTCCGGTGGTGTCGACTCGTCGGCGCTCTACCCCCCGAAGCGCTTCTTCGGCGCCGCGCGCAACATCGAGCACGGCGGCTCCCTGACCATCCTGGCGACCGCGCTGGTCGAGACCGGCTCGAAGGCCGACGAGGTCATCTTCGAGGAGTTCAAGGGCACCGGAAACATGGAGCTCAAGCTCTCCCGCACGCTCGCCGACCGCCGCATCTTCCCGGCCGTCGACGTCAACGCGTCGGGCACGCGCCGCGAGGAGATCCTCATGAGCGCCGAGGAGCTGAAGATCATGTGGAAGCTGCGTCGCGTGCTCACCGCGCTCGAGCAGCAGCAGGCCATCGAGCTCCTCCTGGGCAAGCTCAAGGAGAACAAGACCAACACCGAGTTCCTCATGCAGGTCGCGAAGACCACGCCGGGGGCGGAGGACCACGAGAAGTAGCGCGTGGCGCGAGACGGGCCCCGGGAGCGAAGCTCCCGGGGCCCGTCTGCTTTCCCGGCCTCGGCTCCTCGCCCGGCCCCCGCATCGTCCCTGTCCGCGCCTTCCTCAGCGCCGTGGTGGGAACTGAGTGCTGGAAGTCGCGCAGATCCTGCGCTCACTTCCCACCGGGGCGCGTGAGCCTACCCGCGACCACGGTCAAGAGCCTCTCTCGGCACCACTCGGGCCGGTCGACGATGTCCCACCAGCCGAATCGCACGACCACGAAGCCCGCCGCGGCGAGGTCCGTCTGGCGGTTGCGATCCGCATCGCGGGCCGTGCGGGTGGAGTGGTAGATGTCGCCGTCCAGTTCGACGATCACCATCGCGCGCCGATGCAGCATGTCGACAGTGGGCCTCCGGGTGGGGAGCACGACCTCCGTCTGCCACTCGAACTCGGAGAACCTCGCGCCGGTGAAGACCTCATGCTTCGCGCGCACCTCGAGCGGCGAGGTCGCGCCCTCGGCGAACCACCCGAGCACGCGTTCCAGGTCCCGCCGACCGGAGACCCGCGGCGCGCGGTCGAGCTCTCGCTTCAGCTGTCGCCAGGTGCAGGCGCGGGCCCAGAGCGCCTCCCACAGCACCGCGCGCCGCTCGGCAGGCGCGGTGCATCTCCACGCGTCGAGCAGGGCGAGCTCCGGTACGACGCAGTTCACTCCGTCCGGTCCGCCGGAGGCTGTCACGGGTGCGCCTTGAACGCACGTCACCCACTCGGGGACCTGGGGTCGGTATCCCTTGGCCACGCGAAGATGGCATTGCGCGGGTGCTGGGAGGGAGTGCTGGTAGAGGTGGAGCGCAAGCGGGCCCGTCACGAGACCAGCCGGGTGCCACAAGTTCACCGCCTCGCCTCTCACCCGCGCCACGGCCCAGTTGTCCCGGCCGCAGTAGACCCCTGGCAGGATCCTGATGGCGGCGCCGGAACTGACTGCGTTCTCCAGTGCGGTCCTCGTTCCGAGGGTCAGGAGATCCGCGCGGCTGAACGCATGCGCATTCGCCGCCAGGAAGTCCGGCAGGGAAGCGCTGAGACGGACGAGTCCTGGAATCGCTCTCATGGTCCCCACCTCAGCCCCTGAGGGCTGCCGCGGCACTCATTGCGGGAGATTCTGTGGATGCAGGGGGATGGGCCTTGGGGTGGGGAGAGGACGATGGGTGTCCTAGTGGGAACTGGCTGCCGAAAACGCGACAGATCCTGCACTCAGTTCCCACCAGCGAGCGGGGCGGGAGCGGGGACACGGACGATGCAGGGGTAGGGCGCGCGGATTCGCCGCCCCTTGACAGGCATGGCAGAATAGTCCGTTGGCTCGGTCCATGAACCGGGTCCATGGCCTCCGGTTCACCGAAGCGAGATACGCAAGGACCCGGGAGCACATCTAAGGGAGATCATGAAGAAGGACATCCACCCCGAGTACGTGGCCACCACTGTCACGTGCACCTGCGGTAACACGTTCGAGACCAAGTCCACCGAGAAGGCCGGCACCATCAGTGTCGAGGTCTGCTCCGCCTGCCACCCGTTCTACACGGGCAAGCAGAAGATCATGGACACCGGTGGCCGTGTGGCCCGCTTCGAGAAGCGTTACGGCAAGAAGTAAGCCGGAAGCCCGCGACGACGTGGCCGAAGCCTTCGCAGCAGTCCAGCCCCTGCTGGACGAGTACACCGACATCGAGAATCAGCTCGCCGACCCCTCCGTTCATGCGGACGCGGGACGCGCGCGCACGCTCGGGCGTCGGTTCGCGGAGCTCGGCCGCGTCGTCGCGGCGCATCGCATCTGGAAGGCGGCCACCGACGACCTCGAGGCCGCCCAGGAGATGGCTGAGCTCGACCCCGAGCTCGCCGCAGAGGTCCCCGCGATGGAGCAGGCGGTCGAGGACGCGACCGAGACGCTCCGCCGCATCCTGATCCCGCGCGACCCCGACGACGCGCGCGACGTGATCATGGAGATCAAGTCCGGCGAGGGCGGCGAGGAGTCCGCGCTGTTCGCCGGCGACCTGCTGAAGATGTACCTCAAGTTCGCCGAGCACCAGGGCTGGAAGACGCAGATCCTCGAGGCCAACGAGACGGACATGGGCGGCTACAAGGACCTGTCGGTCGCGATCAAGGCCCCCGGCAGCGTCGACCCCGAGAACGGCGTGTGGGCGCACCTCAAGTACGAGGGCGGCGTCCACCGCGTCCAGCGCGTGCCCGCGACCGAGTCGCAGGGCCGCATCCACACCTCCGCCGCCGGCGTGCTCGTGTACCCCGAGGCCGAGGAGGTCGAGGACCTCGAGCTCGACATGAACGAGGTCCGCGTCGACGTCTACCGCTCGTCCGGCCCCGGCGGCCAGTCCGTCAACACGACCGACTCCGCCGTCCGCCTCACGCACCTGCCCACCGGCATCGTCGTGAGCTGCCAGAACGAGAAGAGCCAGCTCCAGAACAAGGAGTCGGCGATGCGCATCCTGCGCGCCCGCCTGCTCGCCGCCCAGAAGGAGGCGGCCGAGGCCGAGGCCCAGGACATGCGCAAGTCGCAGGTGCGCACCGTGGACCGCTCGGAGCGCATCCGCACCTACAACTTCCCCGAGAACCGGATCGCGGACCACCGCACCGGTTACAAGGCGTACAACCTCGACCACGTCCTCGGCGGCGATCTCGGCCCGGTCATCCAGTCCGCGATCGACGCCGATGAGGCCGCCCGCCTCGCCGCGCACGAGGACTGATCATGCCCACCGTGGGCGCGCGCCTGCGCGAGATCTCGCGCCGCCTCGCCGACGCCGGCGTCCCGTCGCCCCAGCACGATGCGGTCGTCCTCATGGCGCACACCTTCGGCTGGACGATGGCCGAGGTGCGCACGGCCGCCGCGCGTGACGACGAATGGACCGAGGATCCGCTCGACCACGACACGCTCGAGGCGCGGGTCACGCGCCGCGAGCAGCGCGAACCGCTCCAGCACATCACCGGCAAGGCGCCGTTCAGGAACCTCGAGCTCCAGGTGGGGCAGGGCGTCTTCGTCCCGCGCCCCGAGACCGAGGTCGTCGTCCAGGCCGCCCTGGACCTGGCCCGCGAGGCGAAGCCCGGCCGCGACGGCATCGTCCGCGTGATCGACCTGTGCGCCGGGTCGGGCGCCATCGGCCTGTCGATCGCGTCCGAGATGGACGATGCGCAGGTCGCCTTGGTCGAGGCGAGCGACGAGGCGAACGTCTACCTGCGTCTCAACACGCAGATGCTGCCGCCGGACGTGCGACGGAGGGTCCGTCCGATCCTCGGCGACGCGCGCGCGTGCATGCACCACTTCGACCGCTGCGCCCAGGTGGTCGTCAGCAACCCTCCGTACATCCCGCCGGGCGCGGTGCCGCGCGACCAGGAGGTGCGTGACTACGACCCGCCGCGGGCCCTCTACGGGCTCGGCGAGGATGGGCTCGAGGTGCCGCGCGCGATCATCGACGAGGCTGCTCGCCTGCTCGACCTGGGCGGCTGGCTCGTGATGGAGCACGGCGAGCTCCAGGGCGAGGCGCTGCGCGAGTACGCCGCCAGCTCGCAGTTCTGGGGCGACGTCCACACGCGCCAGGACCTCACGGGGCGCGACCGCATGCTCGTCGCCCGCCGCGTCGACGTCTGACTCCTCGCAGGTCTGAGACACTTGGGCTCATGATCTACCCGTGCTCCGACCCTCAGACCTGGGGGCCGTCGCTGGACGCCGCCGTCCACGCCGTCGAACGCGGCCAGGTGGTCGTGCTCCCGACCGACACCGTCTACGGCGTCGGCGCCGACGCCTTCCAGCCCGATGCAGTCGCCGCGGTCCTCGCGGCCAAGGGCCGCGGACGCCAGATGCCGCCTCCCGTGCTGATCCCCGACGTCCGCACGGTCGACGGGCTCGCGATCGACGTGCCCGAGCCCGCGCGCGCCCTCATGGACGCGTTCTGGCCGGGCGCGCTGACCGTCATCGTGATGGCGCAGCCGTCGCTCGCGTGGGACCTGGGGGACACTCACGGCACCGTCGCGCTGCGCATGCCCGATCACGACGCCGCCCTCGCGCTGCTGCGTCGCACCGGCCCGCTGGCCGTCACCAGCGCCAACCTCACCGGATCACCCGCGGCGACCACCGTCGCGGACGCCGAGCGCCAGCTCGGCGAGTCCGTCGCCGTGTACCTCGACGCGGGCGACAGCCCGCTCGGCCAGGCCTCCACGATCGTCGACGCGACCAACACGGCCGGCCTGCGCATCGTCCGGGCCGGGGGAGTGACCCGCGAGGCGATCATCGACGTCGTCGGCGAGGACGCGCTGCTGCGGTCCCCGGGCGCCGACCCCGCCGCGGCCGATCAGGAGCCCTCGGCCGACCCGTCACCGGAGGCCGACCCCGAGTGAAGGTCTACCTCACGCTGCTGCTCGTCTCCGCGCTGGTGGCGTACGCCGCCACCCCCGCGATGCGCCACCTCGCGCTTCGCGTCGGCGCGGTCACGGCCGTGCGCAAGCGTGACGTCCACTCGACCCCGACGGCACGCCTCGGAGGAGTCGCGATCTTCCTCGGGATCGCCGGCGGGATCGTGCTGTCCAGCACCATCCCGTTCCTGGACCCCGTGTTCGAGGCGAGCCACGCGCCCTGGGGAGTGCTCGCAGGCGCCGCGCTCGTGTGCGCGCTCGGCTTCGCGGACGACGTGTGGGACCTCGACTGGATGGCCAAGCTCGCGGGACAGATCCTCGCGGCGCTGCTCATGGCATGGGGCGGCGTGCAGCTCGTGACGGTGCCGATCGGCGGCCTCACGATCGGCAGCTCGTATCTCTCGCTGTCGGCGACCGTGCTGGTCGTCGTCGTCGCGATCAACGCGGTGAACTTCGTCGACGGCCTCGACGGTCTCGCCGCGGGCATGATCGCGATCGGCGGGCTCGCCTTCTTCACCTACACCTACCTGCTCGCGCGGTCGGCGACGCCCGGGGACTACTCCTCGATCGCGAGCCTCATCCTCGCCGTGCTCGTCGGCGCGAGCCTGGGCTTCCTGCCGCACAACATGAACCCCGCGCGCATCTTCATGGGGGACTCGGGCTCGATGGTGCTCGGCCTCACGATCGCCGCCGCCGCGATCGTGGTCACGGGGCAGATCGACCCGACCGTCGTGTCCGACCGCGAGAGCATCCCCGCCTTCATCCCGATCCTGCTGCCGCTCATGGTGGTCGCCGTGCCGCTGATCGACATGGGCGCGGCCGTCATCCGGCGCACCCTGCGAGGGCAGTCGCCGTTCACCCCCGACGCGCACCACCTGCATCACCTGCTGCTTCGCGCGGGTCACAGCCATCGCTGGGCGGTCGCGGTGCTGTACCTGTGGACGGCCGTGCTGTCTTTCGGCACGGTGTCCACGGTGTTCCTCCCGACGCCCAAGGCGATCGCCGTCGTGCTGTCCGGGATCATGCTCGCCGGCCTCATCACGTTCTCGCCAGGGCTGAGGATCGCCAGCTCCCGTGCCTGGCGATCGGCGGGCGCAGGAGTGGCGCCGATCAGGCATCGCGCGACGCCCGAGGGCAAGGTCGAGGTGATCCCGCGAGGACAGCGCCCCGGCGACGAGCAGTACGACGACGACGACCGCTCCGGAGACGACCAGGAGCCGCATGAGTACGCCGAGGCCCCCGTGGCGGGCCCGACGAAGGAGGACGACCGATGAGAGCCCATGAACGCGTATTCCTCAACGGACTGAGGTGGTCGGCGGCCGCGATCATCCTGATCGGCGTCATCGGCGCCGTGGTGGGCTGGTTCACCGCGGGGGCGGCGGGCATGTGGTCCGCGATCGGCGGATTCGCCGCCGCAGCCGTCTTCGGCCTCGGCACCCAGGCCGTCGCGTACCTCACCGTGCGCCGCCAGCCCGTGGTGTGGGTCGCCGCCGTGGGGTTCTCCACGATGATCAAGATCATCCTCGTGATGGTCGCCGCCGCGCTCGCGCAAGGCATCGATTCTCTCGTGAAGCCCGCGTTCGGCGCGGTGCTTGTGCTGGGCGCCGTGTCCGCCGTCGTGGTCGACGTCGTCGTGTTCGCGAGAGGGCGGATCCCCTATGTCGAACCCGGCGCGACGACGCCCGGCGATGGGGTAGGCTAAACGCGTTTCCGACCGGCGCTGGCGTGACTCCAGCCTGGTCCGGACCAAGGAGGGTGTGCTCTGAACTACGTGTCGATGAACCTCGTTGCGACTGAAAGCAGCGACGGGTTCCACGCGCCGTCCATCTCGGACTTCTACCCGGACGCCCTCTTCGGCGACGGGACGTTCTACGAGTTCAACCGCATCCTGCTGGTGCGCGTCATCGCCACGATCGCCCTGCTGGTGATCATGGGCCTCGTCGCCAAGCGCGCCAAGGTCGTCCCGGGCCGCGGTCAGAGCATCGTCGAGATGATCCTCGAGTACCTGCGCGAGAACGTCGTCTACGGCGTGCTCGGCGAGGCCGTGGGGAAGAAGTACGACAAGCTCCTCATCACGACGTTCTTCACGATCTTCGCGTTCAACATCACGGGAACGATCCCCGGCCTCAACATCGCCTCCACGGGTCTCATCGGCGTGACCCTCGTGCTCGCGGTGATCGTCTGGGTCGTCTATCTCACCTCGGGCATCATGAAGCACGGCTTCGTGGGCTACTGGAAGGTGTCGCTGTTCCCCTCGGGCGCGGCGCTGGCCGTCAAGCCGCTGATCGCGCTCGTCGACCTCCTCCAGATCGTGCTGATCCGCCCGGCCACGCTGGCGCTGCGACTCACGATCAACATGATCGTCGGCCACCTGCTGCTCGCGCTGACCTACTCGGCGACCCAGTACTTCTGGGTCGAGGCAGCCTCCAACTGGAACATCCTGTACGGATTCATCACCTTCTTCGGCATCTTCTTCATGACCGCATTGGAGATCTTCGTCGCCGTGCTTCAGGCGTTCATCTTCGTCATGCTGTCAGCGGTGTACATCAACATGGCTGTGTCGGAGGACCACTAACCGTTCGGGGGACCCTCCGAACGAACGAAAGGAATCACCATGGCAGACGTCACGACGCTTGCTGAGATCACGGGAAACATGAACACCGTGGGATACGGCCTCGCAGCGATCGGCCCGGCCATCGGCCTGGGCATCCTGATGGGCAAGGTCGTCGAGGGCACCGCGCGTCAGCCCGAGATGGCCGGTCGCCTCCAGGGCATCATGTGGATCGGCATCGGTCTGATCGAGGTGCTGGCCCTTATCGGTATCGCCACCCCGTTCTTCCTCCCGTGATTGTGACTCCGCAGGCAATCGCGATTCTCGCGGCCGCGGAGGAGGAGACTCACAACCCCCTCATCCCCGAGCCGTTCGAGATCTTCTGGTCCCTGATCCCGCTCGCGGTCGTCTTCTTCGTCTTCTTCAGGTACATCATGCCGAAGCTCGGCACTGTGCTTGACGAGCGCGCTGCGCTCATCGAGGGCGGCATCTCGAAGGCGGAGAAGGCTCAGGCCGAGGCTGCGGCTGCGCTTGAGGAGTACACGGCGCAGCTCACCGAGGCACGGGCCGAGGCCGCACGCATCCGTGAGGACGCGCGCGCCGAGGCTCAGCAGATCCTTGTGGAGACCCGTGACAAGGCGTCGCACGAGGCGGACCGCATCGTCGCGACCGCGAACAAGCAGATCGAGGCGGAGCGCCAGCAGGCGATTGTCTCGCTGCGCGGCGACGTCGGCGTGCTCGCCACCGAGCTCGCCTCGAAGATCGTGGGCGAGTCGCTCGCCGACGACGCACGTCAGCAGCGGGTCATCGACTCGTTCCTCGACGAGCTCGAGGCGAACGTGAAGGCGGAGGGCTAGCGGATGCGAGGCACGAGCGAGGCTTCACGGAAGGCGGTGCTGAAGGCCTTCGGGCCCGTGGCGAGCGCGTCCGGTGCCGACGGCATGAAGCTGGGCCGCGAGCTGTTCGTCGTGGTCGACGCGCTGGACGGCTCCGCCTCGCTGCGGCGTGCGCTCACCGACCCGGCTCGTGACGCCGACGCCAAGGCGGCGCTCGTGAAGCACCTCTTCGGTGGCCTCGACTCCCGTGTCACCGACGTGGTCGCGGACTTCGCGGCTCGCCGCTGGTCCGAGGACCTGGACCTCAGGGTCGCGGTCGAGGAGGCGGGCGTCGAGGCGATGCTCGCCGCGGCGCAGAACGCCGGCGTGATCGAGACCGTCGAGGAGGAGCTCTTCCAGGTGCAGCGCCTGCTCGAGGGCGAGCGCGACCTGCTGGTCGCGCTGTCGAACCGCTCGGTCTCGCGCGAGATCCGCCTCGAGCTGCTGGAGGGCGTCCTCAAAGGCCGTCTGAACGAGGTGACCCATGCGCTGCTTCGTCGGGCCGTCGAGAAGGTCCGCGGCCAGCGCCTGATCACCACGATCAAGTTGCTGGTGCAGGCGGCAGCGGACCGACGCGGCCGGCTGCTCGCGTCGGTGGTCTCCGCCGTCGAGCTCAGCGCCGCGCAGCGGACACGGCTCGTCACGATCCTGCAGTCCGCCTACGGGCACGAGATCCAGCTCAACGTCGCCGTCGACCCCGAGGTGCTCGGCGGCATCAAGGTTCAGGTCGGGACGGAGGTCGTGGACGGAACCGTCCTCGCCCGCCTCGACGAAGCACGACGACGACTCGTCAGCCAGCGCTGACACGACTAACCCGCATACGACGCGGAACCGACAGGAGACAGGTCATGACTGACGTGACGATCAGCCCCGAGGAGATCCGGGCTGCTCTCGACAACTACGTGAAGTCGTATGAGCCCAAGGGCGCGGTCGCCGACGAGGTCGGCACCGTCACCCTCGCGGCCGATGGCATCGCGCAGGTGGAGGGCCTCCCGGGCTGCATGGCGAACGAGCTGCTGCGCTTCGAGGACGGCACGCTCGGACTCGCGCTGAACCTCGACGTCCGCGAGATCGGTGTCGTCGTCCTCGGCGAGTTCACCGGCATCGAGGAGGGGCAGGCCGTGCAGCGCACGGGCGAGGTCCTCTCGGTCGCCGTCGGCGACGGCTACATGGGCCGCGTCGTGGACCCGCTGGGCAACCCGATCGACGGCCTGGGCGACATCGCGACCGAGGGCCGCCGTGCGCTCGAGCTGCAGGCGCCGGGCGTCATGGTCCGCAAGTCGGTCCACGAGCCGCTCCAGACCGGCCTCAAGGCCGTCGACGCGATGATCCCGATCGGCCGTGGCCAGCGTCAGCTGATCATCGGCGACCGCCAGACCGGCAAGACCGCGATCGCGATCGACACGATTATCAACCAGAAGGCGAACTGGGAGACCGGCGACCCCACGAAGCAGGTCCGCTGCATCTACGTCGCGATCGGTCAGAAGGGCTCGACCATCGCCTCGGTGCGTGGCGCGCTCGAGGACGCCGGCGCGCTCGAGTACACGACGATCGTCGCGGCTCCCGCCTCGGACCCTGCGGGCTTCAAGTACCTCGCGCCCTACACCGGCTCGGCCATCGGCCAGCACTGGATGTACGACGGCAAGCACGTTCTGATCGTCTTCGATGACCTGTCGAAGCAGGCGGAGGCCTACCGCGCGGTGTCGCTGCTCCTTCGTCGTCCCCCGGGCCGCGAGGCCTACCCTGGTGACGTCTTCTACCTGCACTCCCGTCTGCTGGAGCGTTGCGCGAAGCTGTCCGACGACATGGGCGCCGGCTCGATGACCGGCCTGCCCGTCATCGAGACCAAGGCGAACGACGTGTCGGCGTACATCCCGACCAACGTCATCTCCATCACCGACGGCCAGATCTTCCTCCAGTCGGACCTGTTCAACGCGAACCAGCGCCCCGCGATCGACGTCGGTATCTCGGTGTCCCGCGTCGGTGGCTCCGCGCAGGTCAAGGCCATGAAGAAGGTCTCCGGAACGCTCAAGATCGACCTGGCGCAGTACCGCTCGCTCGAGGCGTTCGCGATGTTCGCGTCCGACCTCGACGCCGCCTCGCGTCAGCAGCTCACCCGTGGTGCGCGACTCATGGAGCTGCTCAAGCAGCCCCAGTACTCGCCGTACCCCGTGGAGGAGCAGGTCGTCTCGATCTGGGCCGGCACGAAGGGCAAGCTCGACAAGATCGCGCTCGCCGACGTGCTGCGCTTCGAGCGTGAGCTGATCGACCACCTGCGTCGCAACACGTCGGTGCTCGACGACATCGCCTCCTCGGGCCAGCTGTCCGACGAGACCGAGGCCGCTCTCGCGTCCGCAGTCGACGACTACCTCTCGACGTTCCTCGAGACCGAGGGCACCGAGCTCACCACCACCGCCTCGATCGAGGGCGGCGGCGAGGCCGGAGTCGAGCAGGAGCAGATCGTCAAGAACGGGAAGAAGTAGGGTCGATGAGTGGCAAGCAGCGCGAGTACCGGGGGCGGATCCGGTCCACGCAGTCGCTGAAGAAGATCTTCCGCGCGATGGAGCTGATCGCTGCCTCGCGCATCGGGAAGGCTCGTCAGCGACTGGGTGAGGCCGCTCCCTACACCCGTGCCATCCAGCGCGCGATCAGCTCGGTCACCTACCACTCGAACACGGACCACCCGTTGACTTCCGAGCGCGACGACACCAACAGGGTCGCCGTGCTGGTCATCACCGCGGACCGTGGCATGGCGGGTGCCTACTCGGCGAACGTCCTGCGCGAGGCGGAGCGCCTGCGCGAGCGCCTCGAGTCCGAGGGCAAGGAGGTGGCGCAGTACGCCGCCGGCCGCAGGGCTGTGTCGTACTACAAGTTCCGCCACCGTGACCTCGTGGCCACGTGGGACGACGGCTCCGACTCGCCGACCTTCGACCGTGCGATCGAGATCGCGGACACGCTGCACGCAGCGTTCCTGGCCGACGCGGACAAGGGCGGGGTCTCCGAGATCCACGTCGTCTACACGCGCTTCAACTCGATGGTGAAGCAGGAGCCGTGGGTGCTCCGCATGCTCCCCATCGAGGTCGTCGAGGGTGTCGCGGAGACCACCGACGAGGTTCCTCCGCTGTACGACTTCGAGCCGGGCGCCGAAGAGGTGCTCGACGCGTTGTTCCCGCGGTACCTCCGTGCCCGCATCTTCACGTGTCTTCTGCAGGCCGCTGCGTCGGAGCTGGCGAACCGCCAGCGCGCGATGAACACCGCGGTCACCAACGCGGAGGACATCATCCGTCAGTACACCCGACTCGCCAACTCGGCGCGTCAGTCAGAGATTACCCAGGAAATCAGCGAGATCGTCTCGGGCGCGGATGCGCTCGCGGCGGGTTCGTGATCGGAAGCGAGAGAGTGATGACTCCTACTGCGAAGACCGCCTCCACCGTCGGCGACCAGGTCGACGAGGCCACCCCCGCGGCCCGCGGCCCGGTCACCGGTCGCGTCGCTCGAGTGATCGGCCCCGTGGTCGACATCGAGTTCCCCGCGGACGCGATCCCCGACATCTACCACGCGCTCACCACCGAGATCGACCTGTCGAGCCAGGGCGAGGACGAGGGCGTGCTGCACATGACCCTCGAGGTCGCCCAGCACCTCGGCGACAACATGGTCCGTGCGGTCGCGCTCAAGCCGACCGACGGTCTCGTGCGCGGCGCGACCGTGACCGACACGGGCAAGCCGATCTCGGTCCCGGTCGGCGACGTCACGAAGGGCCACGTGTTCAACGTGACCGGTGAGGTCCTGAACGCCGAGCCCGACGAGAAGCTCGAGATCACCGAGACCTGGCCCATCCACCGCAAGCCCCCGGCCTTCGACCAGCTCGAGTCGAAGACCTCCATGTTCGAGACGGGTATCAAGGTCATCGACCTCCTCACCCCGTACGTGCAGGGTGGAAAGATCGGCCTCTTCGGTGGTGCGGGCGTCGGCAAGACGGTCCTCATCCAGGAGATGATCTACCGCGTCGCCAACAACCACAACGGTGTCTCCGTGTTCGCCGGCGTCGGCGAGCGCACGCGTGAGGGCAACGACCTCATCCAGGAGATGACCGAGTCCGGCGTCATCAAGCAGACGGCCCTCGTGTTCGGCCAGATGGACGAGCCGCCGGGCACGCGTCTGCGCGTCGCGCTGTCCGCCCTGACCATGGCGGAGTACTTCCGCGACGTTCAGAAGCAGGACGTGCTGCTGTTCATCGACAACATCTTCCGCTTCACGCAGGCGGGCTCCGAGGTGTCGACCCTGCTCGGCCGCATGCCGTCCGCGGTGGGCTACCAGCCGAACCTCGCCGACGAGATGGGTCAGCTGCAGGAGCGCATCACCTCGACGCGTGGTCACTCGATCACGTCGCTCCAGGCGATCTACGTCCCTGCCGACGACTACACCGACCCGGCGCCTGCCACGACGTTCGCGCACCTCGACGCGACCACCGAGCTCAGCCGTGAGATCGCGTCGAAGGGTCTGTACCCTGCGGTCGACCCGCTGACCTCGACCTCGCGCATCCTCGACCCGCGCTACGTGGGCAAGGATCACTACGAGGTGGCCAACCAGGTCAAGTCGATCCTCCAGCGCAACAAGGAGCTGCAGGACATCATCGCGATCCTCGGTGTCGACGAGCTGTCCGAGGAGGACAAGGTCATCGTCGCCCGCGCTCGCAAGATCCAGCAGTTCCTGTCGCAGAACACCTACATGGCGACGCAGTTCACCGGCGTCGAGGGCTCGACCGTCCCGCTCAGCGAGACCATCGAGGCCTTCAAGGGCCTGTGCAGCGGCGAGTACGACCACATCGCCGAGCAGGCGTTCTTCAACATCGGTGGCCTCGAGGACCTGGACAAGGCCTGGACGCGCATCCAGAAGGAGATCGGCTGACCCATGGCCGCGACCATCACCGTTTTCATCGTCGCCCCGGACCAGACGCTCTGGTCCGGGGAGGCGCGGTCGGTGTCCGCTCCCACGGTGGAGGGGTACATCGGCCTCCTCCCCAGCCATGAGCCGGTGCTCGCGGTCCTGAACCCGGGCACGGTCGGCGTCGTCTCCGAGGACGGCAAGCGTGACGAGGTGGAGATCACCGGCGGCTTCCTGTCGTTCGACCAGGACGCGGTGACCATCGTCACCGATCCGCGTCCGGGCATCCCGCTCCCGTAAGGATCATGCGGGTCGTCATCGCCCGCTGTGCCGCCCGCTACACCGGGCGGCTCAGCGCGCACCTTCCTCTCGCCACGCGGGCCATCATGGTCAAGGCGGACGGCTCGGTGCTGCTGCATTCGGACGGTGGCTCCTACAAGCCGCTCAACTGGATGAGCCCGCCGTGCACGATGCGGGAGGTCGAGCCCGAGCCCGAGGCCGTGGAGCGCGGTGTCGACCGCGTGTGGGTCGTCCAGCATCAGAAGTCGGACGACCGTCTCGAGATCGACCTTCACGAGGTCCTGTCGGACACGGAGCACGAGCTCGGCGTCGACCCCGGGCTCGTCAAGGACGGAGTCGAGGCGCACCTTCAGGAGCTCCTCGCGGAGCAGGTCCACCTGCTGGGCGAGGGCCACACCCTCGTGCGGCGCGAGTACATGACCGCGATCGGCCCGGTGGACATCCTCGCTCGTGACTCGGCGGGCTCGGCCGTCGCCGTCGAGATCAAGCGACGGGGCGAGATCGACGGCGTCGAGCAGCTCACGCGCTACCTCGAGCTCATGAACCGTGACCCGCTGCTCGCGCCCGTCACCGGCGTCTTCGCGGCGCAGGAGATCAAGCCTCAGGCGCGCGTGCTCGCGGAGGATCGTGGGATCCGCTGCCTGCTGCTCGACTACGAGGGCATGCGTGGGGCCGAGGACCTCTCCACGAGGCTCTTCTGATCCACCGCTTGACCCTGACGTAGCGTCAGGGTTGATGCTCGTCGCATGAACCTCTCGACGACCGGCTATCTAGCGGCCTCCTTCCTGTCCGCGCTCGGCAACTCGGCGGCGGCGGTCGCCCTCCCTCTCGTGATCCTCACGACCACGGGCGACCCCCTGTCGACCGGCATCGTCGCGGCGGCGACCGCCGTGCCCACCATCGTGGTCGGCCTCGTCGCCGGGGTCGTCGTGGATCGCGCCAATCGGCGCGACGTGGCGGTGGTCTCCGACGTCGTCTCCGCGCTCGCCGTCGTCGCGATCCCCGTGGTCGACGGCGCGATCGGGCTGTCGCTCGGCTGGTTCATCGGGCTCGCGATCGCGGGGGCGGTCGGGGATGCCCCCGGCGCCTCCGCGCGCGAGGCCATGGCTCCCGCGATCGCCCGTGCGTCCGGCGCCGGGCTGGACCGGGTGCTCGGCTTCGTCCAGGGCGCCACGGCACTGGCCATGGTCGCCGGTCCCGCCCTCGCGGGAGGCGTGATCGCCGTCTCAGGGCCCACCGCGGTGCTGGGGGTGACGGCGGCTGCCTCGGCGCTCGCCGCGGGCGCGGGCCTCCTGGTGCCCCGGCACGCGGGGGCCGTGGACGATTCGCGGGGCGGGGACGATGCGGTAGCCAGGGACGATGCCTCGCCCCGCCTGGGCAGTGCGGACACGGCCTCGGGCGGGGGAGCGTGGGGGGCGATGCTCAGCCTGCGGGAGGGGTGGCGGGTGCTCGCGGGCAGCCCGACGCTCGCGTGGGCGACCGTCCTGTCGGCGGGCTCGGTCGCGGTGACCGGCTCGCTGCAGGGGCTCGTGCTGCCGGCCTACGCGCTCCGGATCGATCGCCCGGGTCTCGCGGGAGCGGTGCTCGCGGCGTTCGCCGGCGCGGCCATCGTCGGAGCACTCGCCTACGGGGCCCTGGCCGACGGCCGAACGCGGCGTGCGTGGTTCGTCGGGGGAGTGGCGGGGGCGCTCGTCGGCCTCGTCATCATCGCCCCGCTGAGCTCTCCGACGCTCGTGATCGCCGGCGCCGCGGTCCTGGGCCTGTCCGCGGGCCCGCTCAACTCGGCGATCGGCGCCGCCCTGGTCGACCTCACTCCCGACCGCGCGCGTGGCCGGGTGCTCGCGGTGCAGAACGCGTTCGTGCTCGCCGCGGTGCCGCTCGGCGTCCTCGGCGCCGGCCTCCTGGCAGGCAAGGCGGGGCTGAGCGCGGCGACCTGGGCCGGGGTCGCCATGTGGACAGGGATCACCCTGATCGCCGCCTTCGCGCCCGCGATGAGAGGCCTCGACGCGGGCGGGCGGGCGCGCGAGCGCGGGTGACGGGGACCGGGACGACGCCCCCGGCCCCCGCATCGTCCCTGCTGGATAGACTCATGCCCATGCGTTCCGCCGAGGCCGCGCGGCTCGCGGGGGTGACCCCGCGGACGCTCAGGCACTATCACCAGCTCGGGATCGTGGAGGAGCCGCCGCGGGCGGCGAACGGGTATCGCGAGTACTCGATCGAGCACGTCGCGCGCGTGATCCGGGTGCGGCGGCTCGCCGACCTCGGGGTACCTCTCGAGAGCACCCCTGATCTGCTCGACGGCGACGGCGGCGCGGAGGAGGCGCTCGAGCGGCTCGATGACACGCTCGCCGAGCAGATCGCGCTTCTCGAGCGGCGCCGCGCCGAGCTCGCCGAGATCCGCTCCTCCCGCAGGGCCCCGGACCTGGAGGCGGAGATCGCGCCCTTCGTCGAGGTCCTCACCGACGGCCTCACCGAGGAGCTCGCGGCGCTCGCGACCCACGAGATGGTGCTCGGATACCAGGTCACGCCTGAGGCGCAGCGTGGTGAGTATGCGCGCGTCATGGCGCCGCTGCTCTCGCCGGCGGTTCGCGCGCGGCTGCGGGCGCTCAACGTGCGCCTGAGCGAGATCCCCGACGACGCCGAGCCGGGGGTGGTCGACGCCCTGGCCCGTGACATCGTCCGCTTCAATCTGGACGACCTCCCGCGCACGGACCTGCGCGAGCAGACGGCCTCGCAGGCGCTCGCGCTCGAGGCGGTGGACGCCTACTGGGCGGCGCGGGTGCGCCCGGTGCAACGTCGGGTGATCGCGGCCGCGGGGGCCGCGGTGGCGGAGGCGATGCGCGAGGGGTGAGCGGGAAACCGGTTGGCTCAGGCCCGCGGATCGAAACGTTTCGGTAGAATCGTCGCCATGACTCAGCGCTTCCCCCAGGACTTCCTGCTCGGCGCCGCCACGGCGTCCTACCAGATCGAGGGAGGCGCGGCCGAGGGCGGCCGCGGCGTCTCCATCTGGGACACGTTCTCCCACACGCCCGGCAAGGTCGTCGGCGGCGACACCGGCGACGTCGCGTGCGACCACTTCCACCGCTGGGAGACGGACATCGACATGATGGCCGACCTCGGCCTCCAGGCGTACCGCTTCTCGATCGCGTGGCCGCGCGTCCAGCCGACCGGCACCGGCGCGTTCAACGAGGAGGGCATCGCGTTCTATCGCGGCATCGTCGACCGCCTCAAGGCCAAGGGCATCGCGCCGATGGTCACGCTCTACCACTGGGATCTCCCGCAGGCGCTCGAGGACAAGGGCGGCTGGCTCAGCCTCGACACGGTCGACGCGTTCGTCGCGTACGCGGTCCGCATGGTCGAGGAGCTCGGCGCGGACGTCGAGTTCTGGACGACGTTCAACGAGCCGTGGGTCGCGTCCTTCGTGGGCTACGGCGCGGGCGCGCACGCCCCCGGCCACGCAGACGACGTCGAGGCGCTCACGGCCGCGCATCACCTCAATCTCGCGCATGCCCGCGCCTACCGCGCGATGAAGGCTCTGCGTTCCGAGCTCCAGGTCGGGCTCGTCAACAACTGCCACACGCCCCGTCCCTGGGACCCGTCCAACCCGAAGGACCGGTGGGCCGCCGAGCACATCGACGCGCTCGCCAACACGATGTTCCACGAGCCGTTCATCGCCGGCACGTATCCCGCGGTGCTGAAGCCGAACACCGCGCACCTCACCGACTGGTCCTTCGTGCACGAGGGCGACCTCGACGAGATGAAGGGCGCCGTCGACTGGTTCGGCGTGAACTACTACGCCTCGCACCTGGTGCGGCACAACCCGCACAAGGCGGCCGCGGTCTCCGACGTCGCGACGCTCGCCGACGGGCACAAGGCCGGCGCGAACTCGCCCTGGCCCGGCGACGAGGAGATCGAGTTCCTCCAGCCGCTCGGCGACCAGACCGCGATGGGCTGGAACATCGACCCCGACGCGCTGCACGCGCACCTGCTCAAGATCCATCGCGAGACGGGCAAGCCGATCTACGTGACCGAGAACGGCTCCGCCTGGGACGATGCGGTGGGCGCCGACGGCCGGGTCAGGGACGATGCGCGCATCGCCTACTTCAGGTCCCACCTGGCGGCGGTGCTCGCGGCGGTCGACGAGGGCGCGGACGTGCGCGGCTACCTCGCGTGGTCGCTCATGGACAACTTCGAGTGGGCGCAGGGCTACGACAAGCGGTTCGGGCTCGTGCATGTCGACTACGACACGCTCGTGCGCACGTGGAAGGACTCGGCGTACTGGTACCGCGAGACGCTGCGGACGCGCGCGATCGCGCCCGCGTCCGTGGAGATCGAGGCGCCCGCGCGCACGTACTGAGGGGACGCGGCGCTTTCGTAGACTGGCCGCATGCCGTCCAAGCGTCGATCCTCCAAGCGCCCGTACGGACAGCCCCACGAGGAGCTGGACGTCGAGCGCCTCGCTGGATCCGTCGGCGCGAGGCGGGAGATCGGGCCAGGCGGCGAGGAGTACAAGGTCGCCGTGCCGCGACCCACGGACCGCACCTACATCTGCCCCGGCTGCGGCCAGGAGATCGACGGCGCGACGCAGCACATCGTCGCGTGGGCGGTGGACGGGCTGTTCGGGTCGGAGGCGGCCGCGGCCGCGCGGCGCCACTGGCACACGCACTGCTGGAACACCTATGGGAGGACCCGTGGCTGAGGCCGAGGGGGTCGCCGCGGCGGCGACCGACATGACCGAGATCCGCTCGATGACCGTGCTGCCCGCGCTCCGCGAGGAGATCGAGCTCCGCACGGCCGACGGTCTCACCCTCGTGGGTGAGCTCGCGCTGCCGGCGTCGGGGAACGTCGCCGCGACGCTCGTCACGATGCATCCCCTGCCCACGCACGGCGGCTTCATGGACTCGCACGTCTTCCGCAAGGCCGCCTGGCGACTTCCGTATCTGTCCGACATCGCGGTGCTGCGCTTCAACACGCGCGGCACCACGTCGCCGCGAGGCCGCTCCGAGGGCGAGTTCGACGGCGGCGTCGCCGAGGCGAACGACCTGCGCGCGGCGATCGCCTACGTCCACGAGCGGGGCCTTCCGAACGTGTGGGTCGTGGGCTGGAGCTTCGGCACCGAGGTCACGCTCATGCACGGCGCGGACCAGGACATCGCGGGCGCGATCCTCCTGTCGCCGCCCCTGCACCGCGCGCAGCCCGCCGACCTCGAGCGGTGGGCAGCGTCGGGCAAGCCCGTGGCGGCGCTCGTGCCGGAGCACGACGACTTCCTGAAGCCCGACGAGGCCCGCGCGCGCTTCGCGCCGCTCACGCAGCTCGAGCTCGTCGCCGTGCCGGACGCGAAGCACCTGTGGGTAGGGGAGAGGTTCGTGAGGATCGTGCTCGACGAGATCGTCTCGCGGGTCGCGCCGGGCCGCGCGCCATTGCCGACGCATGTGCCCTCGTCCGTGGTGCAATAGAAGCGTTCGTGCTCCTCGGTGCCGCCAGGTGCCGTCTCGCTGAAGCGGTGCCGTCCAGCATCGTCCCTCTGAAGCATCGTCCATCCGCAACGCTCGTGAAGGAGGAGACCGTGAGCGTGATCCCCGACGGCACCCCGGTGGTGCTGCTGAACGCCTTCCCCGTCGACAGGGCACAGTGGGACCCGCTGATCGACGCCCTCGCGGACATCGACGCATTCCCCGGCGACGTCATCTCCTTCGACATGCCCGGCATCGGCGAGATGCCGATCCCCGACGACGAGCCTTCTCTCGAGCTGATCGCCGACGCCGCGGTCGCGGCGATGCGCGAGACGACGGGGCACGATGCGGCCGTCTGGATCGGGTGCTCGATGGGCGGGTACGTCGCGATGGCCGTCGCGGAGCGTCACCCTGACGCCGTCGCCGGCCTGGGGCTCATCGCGACGCGGGCGACCGCGGACACCGAGGAGGCGCACGCGAAGCGCCTTGCGACCGCCGAGGCGGTCGAGGGAACGACCGGAGTCGACGACCCGCGTGGGATGGCCGAGGGGCTGATCGGCACCCACGGCGACCGTCGGGAGGGACTCGTCGCGTCGATCTCGACGAATATCGCGCAGCACAGCGGGGACGGCATCGCGTGGGGTCAGAGGGCCATGGCCGCGCGGCCGGATCGCGTCGAGGTCCTCAAGGAGATCGACGGGCCCGCAGCGGTCATCGGGGGAGCGCTCGACGGCCTTGTCGGAGCGGAGGAGCTCCAGCTGATGGCGGACGCGCTCGGCGTCGAGGTCACGATGGTCGACGGCGTCGGCCACCTGGCGGCCTTCGAGGCGCCGCTCGAGGTCGCGCGGCTGCTCGCGCCGCTCACGTCTGCCTGACTCCGCTCGCGTCGACCGGGGCCCTTGCGCGTCGGCCTCGATGTGTGGGGCCGCAACCGGACGGACGTCCCGGCTCGGGACGCCGCGCGCTACTCCTTGCCGAGCAGCCGGTCGAGCGCCACCGCGAGAGGGATCGACTCGCCGTCCCTGCCTCCGCGGCCGAGCTCGAGCGGCGGGTCGGACGGTTCCACGCGCGTGCCGCGCACGCGCTCCAGCAGCCCGCCCTGCACGGACATGACGTAGAACTCGCCGTCGGCGCCGACGGCCACCGAGCGGTCGCGCTTGAGGTACCAGCCCTCGACCTGCGTGCGGTACGTGCCGCGTCCGTCGTAGCCTCGCGCGGTGAGAGGCCCAGGCGTGAGCCCGGCCTCGCGCGCCTCGTCGATGAACCGGGCGAGCAGCGCGCGGGCCTGGGCGGCCTCGACCGCCCTGGCCCGCTCCAGGGCCGATGCGCGCAGCTGCGAGTCGTGCGGCTCGGCCCCTGTCGTCATGCGGCTCAGGCCTCGGTGGGCTTCGAGGCGCCGGCCTCCGCGGCCGCCGCCGCGCTGAGCTTCTGCGCGGCGGCGAGGTTCGAGACGGGGTCGGACCCGAGCAGCGACCGGAGGTCGTCGAGGTAGGTCGTGATCGACTCGCGCTGGCGGTTGAGCTCCTCGACCTCCTTGGCGGCCATGGTGCGCTCGCGCTCGGAGTCGGTGACGGCCTCGGACATGATCGTCTCGGCGTGCTCGCGCGCGCCGCTGACGATCTCGTCCGCATTGTTGCGGGCGTTGGTGAGGAGCGTGCCGGCGTGGGCCTCGGCCTCGCGGCGGACCACCTCGGCGCGCTCGAGGGCGGCGGACAGCCGCTCCTCGGCCTCCGCGGCGCGCACGTTGGCCTCCTCGACCATCGCCGCGTTCTCCGCGGTGGCCTCCTCGTGGAGCTGGTTGAGGGCCTGCTCCGCCGATTCGCGACGCTGGACGATCTCGATCTGCAGGTCCTCGCGGGTGCGGCGCGCCTCCTCGCGTGCGGACTCGACGTCGGCGTGGGCGACGCTGCGCAGCTGCTGGGCCTCGGCCTTGGCCTGCTCGACCATGAGGCGTGCCTCGGCGCGTGCCGACGCCAGCGCCGCAGCGCCCTCCTCCTCGGACCGCGCCCGCAGCGTGTTGGCCTCGTTCGTCGCCGCGGTGACGACGTCGCGCGCCTGCGACTGGCCGACGGCCAGCGCCTGCTCGGCCTCCTGCTCGGCCGCATCGAGCGCGGACTGCGCGCTCGCGCGGGTCGCGGCCGCGTACTGGTCCGCCTCGGAGCGCGTCAGGCGGTCGTAGGTCTCCGCCTCCTCGCGCGTCGCCTTGGCGTCGTCGGCAGCGGTCGCCCGCAGCTCGTCCGCGTACCGGTCGGCCGCGGTGCGCTGCGCCTGCGAGTACTTGTCGGCGCCCGCACGGGTGTCGCGGCTGTACGCGTCGGCCTCGGCCGCCATCGCCTGCCCCTGGGCGTCGGCGTCGGCGCGCACCGCCTTGGCGTAGCTGTCCGCGTCGGCGCGAGCCGCGTCGGTCTCGGCCGCGAGCGCCACGCGGGTGTCGCGGACGTAGCCGTCGGTCTCCGCACGGGTGGCGCGGCTGTAGTCGTTCGCCTCGGCGCGGAGCATCTCCCCGGCGGCCACCGCTGCCGCGCGGGTGTCGGCGCCGTAGACGTCTGCCTGCGCGCGGGTCGACTCGGAGTACTGGTCGGCCTCCGTGTGGGCGTCGCGGTTGTACGCGTCGGCCTGGAGGCGCACGGTCTCCGCGTACTGGTCGGCCTCGACGCGGGTGTCTCGACCGTACGCGTCGGCCTGGAGCCGCGTGTTCTCCGCGTAGGCGTCCGCGTCCTTGCGCGTCTCCTTCGCGTAGCCATCAGCCTGGGAGGACACGGTCTCGGCGTACTGGTCCGCCTCGGCGCGCGTGCCGCGCGTGTAGTCGTCGGCCTGGGTCTTCGACGTCTCGAGGTAGGTGTCGGCCTCGGCGCGCTTGTCGCGCGCGTAGGCGTCCGCCTGCGACTTCACGGAGTCGGCATAGGTGTCGCCCTCGGTGCGCTTGTCGCGGACGAATGCCTCTGCCTGGGCGCGCAGCGTGCTCGCGTACGAGTCGGCCTCGGTGCGCGCGTCGCGGCTGTAGCCGTCCGCCTGGGCCCGGGTCGAGTCCGAGTAGGTGTCGGCGTCGACCGTGACGCGGTCGGCGTGCTGGTCGGCCTCGGTCCTGGTGGTCTTCGCGTAGGCGTCCGTCTCCGCGGTGACGCGGTCGGCGTGCTGGTCGGCCTCGGTCCTGGTGGTCTTCGCGTAGGCGTCCGCGGCCTCGCGTGCGGCGGCGATCTCCGCGGCCAGCACGGCGCGGTTCTCCTTGACGTAGGTGTCGGCCTCGGCGCGCACCTCCTTGCCGTACGCCTCGGCCTCGGCGCGGAGCGCGGCGATCTCGCGGCTTCCGGCCTCGCGCATCGCGGCGACGTCGGCCTCGGCCTGCGAGAGGATCCCCGCGGCCTCCTCGTTCGCGGCGCGCACCGACGCCTGTCCCTCGGCCCGCAGCGCGGCGGCCTCGTTGTCCGCGGAGTTGCGGATGTCGGCGATCTCGGCGTCCGCGGTCGCGCGCAGCTCCGCGACCTCCGTCTCCTGACGCGTCCTGTCGGCGAGCGCCGACTCGAGGATCTGCTCGGCCTCGGCGCGCAGGCGCTCGGCCTCGGCGGCGGCGGACGCGGACGTGCTCTCGGCCTCGGCTCGCGCCGCCTCGACCATCTCGGTCGCCTCGCGCTGACTCGTCACGCGCTGCTCGGTGACCTCGCGCTCGACGGTCGCGCGAAGCGTGTGCAGCTCGCGGTCCACGGACGCCTTGCGCTCGGTCGCGTCGCTGTCCGCGGTGGCCACGATGCGCTCGGACTCCCGCTTGGCGCGCTCCGCGACCTCGGCGGCATGACGCTCCGCGGCCTCGCGGGTGGAGATCCCCTCGTTCTCGGCCTGCGTGCGGATCTCGTCGGCCTCGCGGCGGCTCTGCGCGAGGATCTCGGCGACCTCGTTGTCGGCACGGGCACGAATCTGCTGCGCGGCCACGTTTGCGCGCGCGACCGTGTCCTGCGCGTGGGTGTTCGCTCGGGCGACGACGTCCGACGACTGCTCCTCCGCGGAGCGCAGGAGCTGCTCGACGCGGGCACCGAGCCCCTTGTAGGTGGGCTGGTCCGCCTCGCGCAGGGACTTGTTCGCGTCCTCTGCGGCCTTGGCGGCCTTGGCCGCCTCGGCGCGGGCCGACTCGGCCTCCTTGCGTGCGGACGACGCCTCGTCCTCGAGCCGAGCGATGTGGGCCGCGACCGCCTCGCGGTCGAAACCGCGCATCGTGATCGGGAAGGGGAGGCTGTCCTCGGCCATGCTGGGGGTCTCCTTGTACAAGGGGGTCGGGCGCTGCGCGGGGGAGCGTCAGCGGCTCCCCCCAGGGTAGTGGGGCCCCCTCAGAACTGACAAAGCGGTCAGGGCCGATGTGCCACCTCCATGCGTTGTCTCCTACAGTGTTGTGTGGATATTTGGAGGTCTCACCCTTGAAGTTGCGTACAACCGCGCTGATCGCCGGGCTTCTCGGCGTCGTCGCGCTGGTCGTCGGACTGGTCGCTCAGACGCAGCGACCAGAGTCGGCGGTCACCGTGCCTGGCAGCGTCGACACCGCCGCCGTGGTCGTCCCGGCAGACATGCTCGCCTTCGCCGACGGCGGCCGCTACGCGGTCGACGGCGAGGGCACCGTGCTGGCGTTCTCCGTGCTTCCGGTCGACCTGGAGGCCTGGGCCTCGGACAAGGTGGTCACCTACGTCGAGGGCATGCCCACCTGGGACGGCCTCACGACGACGGTGGCGGACATGGCTCCCGAGCCGTCCGCGTCCCCCTCGGCGTCGGCTGAGGCCGCGGACGATGCGACGAGCGACTCGGGCGACGAGGCGAGCGCGAGCTCCTCGGCGTCGCCGGGCACCGACGAGGTCGAGTACGAGTCTCTCCTCGAGGGGTCGAGCGATCTCTGGCGCGACTCCTGGACGGGGACCGACCGGCTCTCGGTCGGCGCCGCCGACGTGGAGACGGGGCTCGATCTCGTGTTCGTGTCCGAGGACGGCTCCCCATTGACCTCGGTGGATCTGAAGATGTCGCGAGAGGTCAACGACGGCTGGATCACCCCGCTGATCGTGTGGGGCGGGATCCTCACCGCGGTCGGCCTCCTCGCGCTGCTCCTGCTCATCTTCGACGTCCGGCCGGTCCAGGCTCGCGCAGAGGAGTGGATGGCGCATCGCCAGCGCATCGGCGCGGGCGACGAGGGGCCGAAGCCCGGCTCTCGCCGCGCACGGAGGCTCCAGGGCGCGACGATCCCCGAGGCCGAGATCGAGTCCGAGGCCTCCGAGAGCGCGACCGGCGCGGAGGACGCGGCCGCAAGCGCGGATCCTGCCGAGCCCGAGCCCGCACCCGACGAAGGGCCTTCGGAGTCCGACTTCCTTCCGCCGGAGGAGTCGCATGGCGCGACCGACCTCGCCCAGGAGGAGGGCCCGCAGGACGGTGGCACCCACGACGGCGACACCCACGACGAGGAGGAGGACCGATGAGGCGCGCACTTGTCGCACTCGCCACCGCCGCGGCCGTGCTCGCGGTCTCAGGCTGCACCCCGGACGTCCCGGAGCCGGTGACCGCTCCCTCGGTCGAGGCCGGCGCGGCTCTCCAGGACGAGCAGGCCCAGAACGTGATCGACGCCACCTTCGAGGAGCTGGCCCAGGCCGACAAGAAGCTCGACGGCTCGTTGCTGGGCGACCGGGTGGCCGGTCAGGCCAAGCGCGCGCGCCAGGCGCAGTACAAGCTCAAGAAGGACGACAAGAAGTACGAGCTGACGGACATCCCGTCCGAGATGCAGGCCGTCTACCTGCCCGCGGCGGGCGAGTGGCCGCGCGTGATGGCCGCGGTGACGGAGCAGCCGGACGACGACCTCACGCCGCTCGTGCTCGTCTGGGTGCAGGAGTCGATCGACGACGACTACACGCTCGTGGGCTGGGCGCACATGGTCCCCGGCGCGACCCTCCCGTCGATGCCCGGATCGACGACCGGCACCTCGGTGCTCGAGCTCGACACGGACACCATCGACCCGACCCCGCAGAAGGCCTATGAGGACTACCTCAAGCTCCTGCGCTCGGGCGCGGGCTCGGATCTCGACGACAGCTTCGCGGACGACACCTATCGCCAGCGGCTCTTCGCCGCGCGCAAGGAGCTGACGAAGACCGCGAAGGAGTCCGACGGCGAGTTCGTGGACACGATCAACCCGGACATGGACGGGACCTTCGCGATCGGCACCGCGGACGGCGGGGCCATCGTCTTCGCGCCGCTCACCGTGCGGTCGTCCATCTCCGTGAAGGACGCGACCATCATCATCGCGGACGCCGACAAGCCCCTGGTCGATGGGAAGATCAAGCGCAAGGTGACCTACACCTACGCCGATTTCATCGTCATGTACGTGCCCGGCGCAGGCTCCGACACCCTTCCCGGTGTCGTCGCCGCCGACCACACCCTGATCAAGCTCAGCGCGAGCTGACACATGGAGGTTCCCGAGTGACCGACACACCCCTGCCCGACTCCGCTCTCCGCGGCGCGGTGGATCTCGCCGCGCTCGCGAAGGCCCGCGAGGCCGAGCGCGCGAGCGCACAGAGGAAGGCCTCGGGCGCGCCGACGGCGATCGCGGTGGGCGAGGCGAACCTCCAGGCGCTCGCCGAGCAGTCGATGACCGTGCCGATCGTGATCGTTTTCACGTCGTCGGCCGCGCCCGCGAGCGAGACCCTCGCGCTGGACGTCGAGCGGCTCGCGAGCGAGATGGGTGGCTTCCTGCCGGCCCGTTGCGACGTCGATGCCGAGCGTGGCATGGCGCAGGCGTTCCAGATCAACGCCGTTCCCGCGGCCATGGCGCTCATCGGCGCTCGACCCGCGCCGCTGTTCCAGGGATCGGCGTCAGAGGAGCAGCTCCGTGAGGTGCTCGGCCAGGTGCTCGAGGTCGCGGCGCAGGCCGGCATCCAGGGCCCCGGCGCCGCGGGCGCTCCCGGTGCCGCTGACGAGCCGGCCCCCGAGCCGCCGCTCCCTCCGCTCCATCAGGAGGCTTACGACGCGATCGAGCGCGGGGACATGGACGCGGCCGTGGCCGCGTATGACCAGGCGCTGACGGAGAACCCCAAGGACGCCGACGCGAAGGCCGGCCGCGCCCAGGTGCTGCTGCTCCAGCGCACGCAGGGCGCCGACCCGCAGGCCGTGCGGGCCGCGGCCGCGGCGGCCCCCGACGACGTGGCAGCGCAGCTCGCTGTCGGGGACATCGATGTGCTGGGAGGTCAGATCGAGGACGCCTTCGCTCGACTGCTCGAGATCGGTGCGCGCGTGTACGGCGACGACCGCGATGCGGTGCGCGAGCGGCTCGTGCAGCTCTTCGACGTGGTAGGCCCCCAGGACCCGCGCGTCGTCCAGGGGCGCCGCTCGCTCGCGATGCTCCTCAACTGACGGGACGACCTCGCCTCGAGACGTGGGAAGGGCCTCGCTCCAGCGATGGAGCGAGGCCCTTCCCGTCTCAGGAGCGCGTCAATATCCGGGGCGCAGGATCACCGCGCCGAGCGGCGGGACGCGAAGCGTCGCGGCGTGCTGCCAGCCGCGGTGCGGGACGTCGTCCGCGTGGACGCGGCCCAGATTGCCGACCCCGGAGCCGCCGTACGCCTCGGCGTCGGTGTTGAAGACCTCGTCCCACGCGCCGCCGCGGGGCAGACCCAGGCGGTAGCCCTCGTGCGGCACTCCCGCGAAGTTCACGATGACGGCCACCGGGTAGCCCGAGTCGTCGTAGCGCAGGAACGAGATGATGTTGTGGTCGGAGTCGTCGGCGTCGATCCACTGGAAGCCGGCCGACTCGCTGTCGCGCTGCCACAGCGCGGGGGTCGCGCGGTACAGGTGGTTGAGGTCGCGCAGCATCGCGTGGACGCCGCGGTGCAGCGGGTCGTCGAAGTGCCACCAGTCGAGCGAGCGGCTCTCCGACCACTCGGCCGCCTGGGCGAACTCGGTGCCCATGAAGATCAGCTGCTTGCCAGGGTGGGTCCACTGATACGCGAGCAGCGCGCGCACGCCCGCCGCCTTCTGCCAGTGGTCTCCTGGCATGCGCCCGTAGATCGAGCCCTTGCCGTGGACGACCTCGTCGTGGCTGAGCGGCAGCGTGAAGTGCTCCGAGAACGCGTACATGAGCGAGAACGTGAGCGTGTGGTGGTGGTAGGACCGGTGAACCGGCTCCTCCGACACGTACCTGAGGGTGTCGTTCATCCAGCCCATGTTCCACTTGAGGCCGAAGCCCAGTCCGCCCGCGCTGGTCGGGGCGGTGACGCCCGGCCACGCGGTCGACTCCTCGGCGATCATCACGACGCCGGGCGCGGTGCGGTACGCGGTCGCGTTCGCCTCCTGGAGGAACGCGATCGCATCGAGGTTCTCGCGGCCGCCGTGGATGTTCGGTCGCCACTGACCAGGCTGACGCGAGTAGTCGAGGTAGAGCATCGAGGCGACGGCGTCGACCCTGAGCCCGTCGGCGTGGAACTCGGTGAGCCAGTAGATCGCGTTCGCGACGAGGAAGTTGCGGACCTCGGCGCGACCGTAGTCGAAGATGAAGGTGCCCCAGTCGGGCTGCTCGCCTCGCAGCGGGTCCGGGTGCTCGTACAGCGGCGTGCCGTCGAAGCGGCCGAGGGCCCATTCGTCCTTGGGGAAGTGGCCCGGCACCCAGTCGAGCAGCACGCCGATGCCGGCCTGGTGGAGCGCGTCGATGAGATAGCGGAGGTCGTCGGGGTCGCCGAAGCGCGAGCTCGGGGCGTAGTAGCCCGTGACCTGGTAGCCCCACGAGCCTCCGAAGGGGTGCTCCATGACGGGCATCAGCTCGACGTGCGTGAAGCCGAGGTCGGTGACGTAGCCGACGAGCTCGTCGGCCATCTGCCGGTAGGACAGTCCCTGCCGCCAGGACCCGGGGTGGACCTCGTAGACGCTCATCGCGGACCTGTGCGGCTCCGAGGCGGAGCGCGAGGCCATCCAGGTGTCGTCACCCCACGAGTACTCGCTCGAGGTGACGATCGAGGCGGTGAGAGGGGGGACCTCGGTGCGCCGCGCCATCGGATCGGCCTTCTGGCGCCACTGGCCGTCCTTGCCGAGGATCTCGTACTTGTAGATCGTGCCCTCGGCGACGTCAGGGATGAAGAGCTCCCAGATGCCGGAGGACCCGAGCGAGCGCATCGCGTGGCCTCGGCCCTGCCAGTGGTTGAAGTCGCCGACCACCCTGACGGCGCGGGCGTTGGGGGCCCACACCGTGAACGACGCGCCGACCACGTCACCCAGCACGGAGGGGAAGCGGCGGAGGTTCGCGCCGAGCACGGTCCACAGCCGCTCGTGCCGTCCTTCGCGGATCAGGTGCAGGTCGAGCTCGCCGATCGTGGGGAGGAAGCGGTAGGGGTCGTCCTGCCTGACGGGGTCGCCGTCGTAGGCGACGTGGAGTCGGTAGTCGGGTGCCTCGGCGCCTGGGATGGTGACGGCCCACACGCCGTCCTGCTCATGGCGCGCCTCGAAGCGGCCGTCGAGCGTCTCGACCTCCACCGAGGCCGCGAAGGGCCTCAGCGCGCGGATCGTGACGCCGGCGTCGGACACATGCGGCCCGAGCAGCGAGTGAGGGGAGTGGTGTCGTCCCTGCGCGATATCGGCCATCAGCGCGGGGTCGTGGCCCTCAGGCATCCCTCGCCTCCCTCTCGTTGGCAAGGCGCGACCGCCTCGCGTGGCGGTGAGCGCCGCCGTCGTTGGTGGTCCCGTTCACCCGAGCGTAGGGCATCGTCCCGAGGTTGCGACAGGGGAGATGCGGCGCGTCGAAGGTGACGGGGGTCGTCATCGGCGCACCGCCGCGACGTGGGCCATCGCCCCTGCGGGGTCGAGGCGCACGTAGAAGTCGCGGCCCCAGGTGAAGGCCGCGCCCGACAGGACGTCGTCGACCAGGAGGCGGGCGTCGTCGTCCTGCCCGATCGCTGGCATGTCCAGGGTGACGATGCCGTCCTGGACGTTGTGCGGGTCGAAGGACACGGCGACGATGACGGTGTCGGGCTTCCCGGTCGGGGACTCGGCGGCGCTCAGGTGCCGTGAGAAGCACAGGATCTGGTCGTTGCTGGTCTTGTGGACCCTCAGGCCGCGCAGCCTGCGCAGGGCCGGGTGGGCCTTGCGGGCCGCGTTGAGCGTGGTGAGCAGCGTGGCGATGCCGTGCTCGTCCGCCCGGCCCCAGTCGCGCGGCTTGTACTCGTACTTCTCGTTGTCGATCTGCTCCTCGACGCCGGGGCGCGGGACGTTCTCCACGAACTCGTAGCCCGTGTAGATGCCGTACGACGGTGAGGCGGTCGCCGCGAGCACCGCCCGCGCCCGGTACAGCGGCGCGCCACCGCGCTGCATGTCGGGGGTGAGGATGTCGTGGGTCGTCGGCCAGAAGTTCGGGCGCATGTAGTACGACGCCTCGCCCGAGACCTCCTCGAGGTACTCGCCCATCTCCTTGGCCGTCGGCCGCCACGTGAAGTACGTGTAGCTCTGGTGGAAGCCGACCTTCGCGAGCGTGTGCATCATCGGCGGGCGCGTGAACGCCTCTGAGAGGAACACGACCTCGGGGTGGCGCTCCGAGAAGTCCGCCATGAGCCACTCCCAGAACTCGAGCGGCTTCGTGTGCGGGTTGTCGATGCGGAACAGCGTGACACCCGCGTCCACCCACACGTCGAGCACGTCGCGGATGGCCTCGCGCAGCCCCACCGGGTCGTTGTCGAAGAAGAGCGGGTGGATGTCCTCGTACTTCTTCGGCGGGTTCTCCGCGTAGGCGATCGTGCCGTCGGCGCGGACCTTGAACCACTCCGGGTGCTCCGCGACCCACGGGTGGTCGGGCGAGCACTGCAGCGCGACGTCGAGCGCGACCTCGAGACCCAGGTCATTCGCCTTCTTGACGAAGTTCCTGAACTGACGCATCGTCCCCAGGTCGGGGTGCACGGCGTCGTGCCCACCGTCCGCCGACCCGATCGCATACGGGCTCCCGGGGTCGCCCGGCAGCGCGGTGAGGGAGTTGTTGCGGCCCTTCCGATGCGTCGTGCCGATGGGGTGGATGGGGGTCAGGTAGACGACGTCGAAGCCCATGTCGGCGATCGCGGGAAGGCGCTTCGACGCCGTGAGGAAGGTTCCCGACCTCCACTCGCCCGTGCGCTTGTTGTGCCTCGCCCCCTCCGACCGCGGGAAGATCTCGTACCACGAGCTCACGAGCGCGCGCTCGCGCTGGACGAGGAGCGGGTACTCGGGCGATGAGGTCACGCCATCGCGCACCGGGTGGCTGCGCAGCACCTCCTTGAGGTCGTCCGTGAGGGCCGCCTCGAGAGTCCTGGTCGGGGCGAGCTCGCCTGAGACGAGCGTCTCCCTCGCGGCGACGAGCACCGCGCGCTGGCGCGCGCTGAGCGACCTGTCCCCGAGCGCGCGCTCGAGCAGCGCGACCCCGTCACCGAGCGTGAGCTCGACATCGACTCCCGCGGGGATCTTCTTGGAGGCGGTGTCCATCCATGTGCCGAACGGATCCGCCCAGCCCTCGATCCGGAAGGACCAGCGGCCCTCGACCTGGGGGAGCAGGATCGCCTCGAAGATCGCGAGGCCGTGGTTGACCTCGGTCATCGGCATGCGCGTGGTGCGACCGTTCGGCTGGGTGATGACAGCGGTCGCGGCGACCGCGTCATGTCCCTCGACGAAGACCGTCGCGCGCAGGGGGAGCGCCTCCGAGATCACCGCCTTGACCGGCCAGCGGCCCTGCTCGAGCGTGGGCTGGACATCGATCACGGGGATCCGTCCGATGGGCTTCTCACCTGGAAGGGCCATGTCTCGAACCTACCGTGAACGCGGGCCCGAGAGAACCTCGGAAGGTCCCGGCTCCAGGCGCGCGACGGCGTTCAGGCGCTCGCGCGGACGATGAGCTCGGCCGGAAGGGTGATCGACTTGCGCATGCCGCCCGCGACCACCTGCTGCAGGAGCGTGACCATCTCCTCGCTGATCTGCTCCCACGGCTGCCGCATCGTCGTGAGCGGCGGGTCGAGGCGCTCCGCGAGGCCCGAGTCGTCGAAGCCCGCGACCGCGACGTCCTCGGGGACGCGCAGCCCCGCCCGGCGCAGCGTCACGAGGGCGCCCGCTGCCATGAGGTCGGAGGCGGCGAAGACCGCGTCGACGTCAGAGGCGCGGTCGAGGATCCTGCGCATGGCCGCGGCGCCCGACTCCTCGCTGTAGTCGCCCTCCTCGACCAGCGCGGGGTCGAACTGGTCGCCGAGCGCGTCGGCGAAGCCCTCGAGGCGATACCGCCCGCCCGGGGTGTCGTGCGGGCCGGTGATCATCGCGATGCGCTTGTGTCCCTGACGTACCAGGTATTTCGCCATCGTGCGAGCCGATCCCGCCTCGTCGACGGACACGTGGGGGATCTCTCCTCTGAACCCGAGAGGGATGCCGCATGCGACGGTCGGGATGCTCGCGGTCACGAGGGTCTCGAGCATCGGATCGGCCTCGTGCGAGGAGATCAGCAGGACCCCGTCGACGTGTCCCGCTCGCACGTACTCGGCGACGTTCGCGCGCTCGGCGTCGTTGCCCGCGACGAGCAGGACGAGCGTCGCTCCGCGCCCGGCGGTGGACTCCGCGGCGCCGCGCAGCAGGATCGAGAAGGTCGGGTCCGCGAACAGCAGGTGCTGGGGCTCGGTGAGCAGGAACGCGATCGAGTTGGCGCGGCCCGTGGCGAGCGCCTGCGCATGGCGGTTCACGGTGTAGCCCGTCTTCGCGATCGCCTGCTCGACCGCCTCGCGAGCCTCGGGGGACACCCAGCGGCCGCCGTTGAGCACGCGGCTCACGGTGCCATGCGAGACGCCGGCGACGGTCGCGACGTCGCGGATCGTCGGCTTTCGCCCGCCGTTGGGAGTGGGTGCCACGGGCACAGCGTAACCGCCTCGTCATCCGTTTGCGACCCTGATAAGGTTTGCGAACTCAGAACGGTCACAGTTGCGTCACGGGCACGTTCCTGACTTGCGCGGCCGGGATTCGCCGAGTAAGACTGTGACCGGTCACAGTCGTCCAGGCTGTGAGAATGCAGTGCGGAAGTACCCCCGCCCGACCCGATGGAGTGTCATGGCAGACAGCAGCTGGCCGCGCGTCGACGCGATCGCGTACGGCGGCGACTACAACCCCGAGCAGTGGCCTCGCGAGGTCTGGCTCGAGGACGTGGCGCTCATGCGCGAGGCCGGCGTCAACCTCGTCAGCGTCGGGATCTTCTCCTGGGCGATGCTCGAGCCACGCGAGGGCGAGTACGACTTCGCCTGGCTCGACGACATCATCTCCCTGCTCCACGACAACGGGATCTCCGTGGACCTCGGCACGCCGAGCGTCTCGCCCCCGGCCTGGTTCTTCCACACCTACCCCGAGGCTCGCGTCACGGACGCCCGCGGCACCGTCATGGGCTTCGGCTCGCGGGGCATGGCCTCGCACGCCGCTCCCGAGTACCGCGAGGCCGTCGCGAGGATGGCGGGCGCGCTCGCGGAGCGCTACGGCGACCATCCCGCGGTGGTCCTGTGGCACATCCACAACGAGTACGGCGTGCCCGTGGCCGAGGACTTCGGGCCGCGCGCCGTCGCATCGTGGCAGCGTTGGCTCAAGGAGCGCTACGTCGACCTGGACGGCCTCAACGCCGCGTGGGGCACCGCGTTCTGGGGTCAGCGCTACGGCGAGTGGGAGCACGTCGTCGCCCCGGCCGCGACGCCGACCATCGCGAACCCCGCGATGAAGCTCGACTGGGCCCGCTTCACCGACGACCAGCTCCGCGAGTGCTTCCTCATCGAGAAGGACGCGATCCGCGAGCACGCGTCCCAGCCCGTCACCACCAACTTCATGGCGCACCAGTCCTGGAACGTGGACCTGTGGAAGTGGGCCGAGCTCGTCGACGTCGTCTCCGACGACCACTACCTGTGGTCGCCCGACCCCGACGCGCACGTCCTCCTGTCCCTCGCCGCCGACCTCACGCGCTCCGTCGCGGGCGGGAAGCCCTGGATGCTCATGGAGCACTCCACGTCGGCCGTGAACTGGCAGGGCCGCAACATCGCGAAGCGGCCCGGCGAGATGCGCAGGAACTCGCTCGCGCACCTCGGCCGCGGAGCCGACGCGATCATGTTCTTCCAGTGGCGAGCCTCCCGCTCGGGCGCCGAGAAGTTCCACTCGGCGATGCTCCCTCACGCCGGCACCGACTCACGCCTGTGGCGCGAGGTGGTCGAGCTCGGCGACGACCTCAAGAAGGTGGCATCCGTCAAGGGCTCGCTCGTCGAGGCCGACGTCGCCGTGCTCTACGACTGGGAGTCGATGTGGGCGCATGAGCTCGAGTGGCGGCCCTCCGACGACCTCCAGTTCAGGGAGCGCATCCGCGCGCACTACGAGCGGCTGTGGCGCGACAACGTCACCGTGGACTTCGCCCACCCGAGCCACGACCTGTCCCGCTACAAGCTCGTGGTCGCCCCGTCGTCGTACCTCATGACGGCCGAGTCCGCCGCGAACCTCACCCGTTACGTCGAGGGCGGCGGCGTCCTCCTCGTCGACGCGTTCGCGGCCGCGGTGGACGAGCACGATGCCGTGCATCCCGGCGGCTTCATGGCGCCCCTGAAGGACGCGCTCGGCGTCACGTGCGACGAGTACCTGCCGTTGCGCGAGGGCGGTTCGGCGGCGGTCGTCATGGACGACGGCACCGAGCTGCGGTTCACCGCGTGGGCAGAGGATCTCAAGCTCTCCGGCGCCGAGGTCGTCGCCACGTACGCGGGAGGTCCGGCCGACGGCGCCCCCGCGATCACGCGGAACGCGCGGGGTGAGGGACACGCCTGGTACCTCAGCGCGATGCTGAGCACCGAGGCGCTCGCGTCCGTCTACGAGCGCGTCTACGCCGACGCCTGGGTCGAGCCCGCCGGGCTCCCCGAGGGCGTCGAGGTCGTCACCCGCCGCGGTGACGAGGAGGACTTCGTCGTGGTGCTCAACCACGGCGACCACGAGGTCCGACTGCCGATGGCCGGCACGGACATGCTCACGGGTGGCGTGCCCGTGAGCGAGGTGACGGTCGCGGGCGGCGGAGCTGCCGTCGTGCGCGTACCCCTGACGGGGCAGGGGGGTGAGGCCTGACCGCACCGCCCGACGGGAATCTCGCGTGGACCAGACGCCTGAGACCGTCACCCCTCCCACCCGGACAACAGGGTCCGGACCCGAAACGCCCATCGCAACGGCGCGATCTCCTCGGAGGCGCGACTCGGGCACACACTGGAAGGAACCAAGACATGCGTACCAAGATCGGCATCGGCGCCGCGCTCGCGACGTCCGCACTGCTCCTGACCGCCTGCAGCGGCGGCGGCGACTCCACCACGAGCGAGTCGGCGTCGTCCTCGCCATCGGCATCCGCCTCCGCGTCGGAGACCTCCGAGGCGATCGACGCCACGGGCCAGACCCTCACCATCTGGGTCGACGAGAACCGTCAGCCCGCCGTCGAGGCCGCCGCGGCGACCTTCGAGGAGGAGACCGGCGCCACCGTGGAGCTCGTCCAGAAGAACTTCGAGGACATCCGCGCGGACTTCCTCGCCCAGGTCCCCACCGGTGAGGGCCCGGACATCACCATCGGCGCCCACGACTGGCTGGGCGCGCTCATCGAGGGCGGTGTCGTGAACACCGTCGACCTCGGCGACAACGCCGACATGTTCTCGCAGGTCGCGGTCGACGCCATGACCTACGACGGTCAGCTCTACGGCATGCCGTACTCGACCGAGGCGATCGCCCTCATCCAGAACACGGACCTCGTGGGCAGCGACGCGCCGGCCACCTGGGACGACATGATCCAGATGGGTGTCGACTCCGGCGCCGACCGTCCCTTCTGCATCAACACCAACGGCGAGACCGGTGACGGCTACACGGCCTACCCGCTCCAGATGTCGTTCGGTGCACCCGTCTTCGTCCAGGAGGGCGGCTCGTACACCTCCGAGGTCGGCATGGGCGGCGACGCGGGCGACGCGTTCGCGCAGTTCCTCTACGACAACGGCGAGAAGGGCACCGGCTACATCTCGACCACGATCGACTACGACACCAACAACCAGCTGTTCAACAGCGGTGAGTGCGCCTTCACCATCCAGGGCCCGTGGGCGCTGGGCTCGTACACCGACGTGAACTTCACCGTGAACCCGGTGCCGTCCGCCGGTGGCGAGGACGCCTCGCCGTTCGTGGGCGTCCAGGGCTTCTACGTCTCGTCGCAGTCGGAGAACGCGCTGCTCGCGAACATCTTCCTGAGCGACTACATCGCGACCCCCGACGCCATGCAGGCGCTGTACGACGCCGACCCGCGTCTGCCCGCATTCGAGGGCGTCGACACCGCCTCGGCCCCGTACCCGGACGCCATCGCCGGCTTCCAGGCCTCCGCCGAGATGGGCGTCCCGATGCCGTCGATCCCCGAGATGGGCTCCGTGTGGGACTTCTGGAACGCCGCTGAGTCGGCGATCATCAAGGGCTCCGACCCCACGGAGACCTGGGACAAGATGATCACGGATCTCACCGCGGCCCTCGAGGGCTGACACACCTCAACCGCGGGGTGGGGCGTGTGAGCGCCCCACCCCGCGCAGGCGGCTCGCGCCGCGCATGATGAACGTATGACAGGAGATCAGATGTCCACCGAGACCGAGGCACCGGCGCCTCCATCCGAGTCGCACGCCCGCCGCTGGAGCGGCATCGGATGGGGCTTCATCGTGAAGCTCGCGCTGATGATGCTCGTCAACGCGGTCGGGCTCGCGATCATCATGGCGGCGTGGGGCATCGAGCAGTGGACCATCCTCTGGGTCTCGGTCGGGCTGCTCGTGGTCGCGAACTGGGTCTACTTCGCGAGGCGCACGCTGCCGCTCAAGTACATCTTCCCCGGGCTCGTGTTCCTGCTCGTGTTCCAGGTCTTCGTCATGGGCTACACCGCCTACGTCGCGACCACCAACTACGGTGCGGGCCACAACGTCAACATGCAGCAGGCCGTCGACGCCGCGCTCATCCAGGACGAGCGCCAGGTCGAGGGCTCGCCCAGCTACCCGCTCGCCGTCGTGCGCGACGGAGACACTCTCGGCTTCGCGGTCGCCATCGACGGCGTGGTGCAGGTCGGCACCGAGGAGCAGCCGCTCGCGCCCGTGGACGGCGCGACCGCCGACGGCTCGGGGATGCCCACCGAGGTGCCCGGCTGGGAGATCGTCTCGGTCAACGAGCTGCTCGGCGATCAGGCGTTGGCCCAGGAGGTCACCGACATCCGGGTCCCGGTCTCCGACAACGCGGACGACGGCTCGCTGCGCACCAGGAACGCCTCGACCGCATCGATCTACAAGTCGACGCTCGTGTGGGACGAGGAGGCGACGACCCTCACCAACACGGAGACCGGCGTCGTCTACACGCCCAATGAGTACGGCACGTTCGTCGGCGACGACGGCAGCAAGCTCACGGTCGGCTTCTACGTCAACATCGGTCTCGAGAACTTCACCAAGGCGGTGACCGACGAGAACTACGCCGGACCGCTCCTCAAGGTGACGGCGTGGACGTTCGCGTTCGCGTTCCTCACCGTGGCCTCGAGCTTCCTGCTCGGCCTGTTCTTCGCGCTCGTCTTCAACGACGATCGCGTCAGGGGCAAGAAGGTCCTGCGCACCCTCTTCATCCTCCCGTACGCGTTCCCCGCCTTCATGTCCGCTCTGCTGTGGCGCGGCATGCTCAACGCGGAGTTCGGCGTCGTGAACCAGTGGTTCTTCTTCGGCGCGGACATCAACTGGCTCGGTGACCCGTGGCTCGCGCGCTTCGCGGTGCTGTTCGTCAACCTGTGGCTCAGCTACCCGTACTGGTTCCTCGTGTGCACGGGCGCGCTGCAGTCGCTGCCGAGCGAGACCACCGAGGCCGCGAAGATCGACGGCGCCGGCAAGTGGCGCATGTTCCGCTCGATCACGTTCCCGCTCCTCATGGTCTCGACGGCGCCGCTCGCGATCGCCTCGTTCGCGTTCAACTTCAACAACTTCACGATCATCTACATGCTCACCAACGGCGGTCCCCGGTTCACCGACGCCTCCGTGCCGCTCGGCAGCACCGACCTGCTGATCTCGGCGATCTACCAGATCTCCGGCATCGCGGGCGGCCGTGCCGACTACGGCCTCGCCTCCGCGCTGTCCGTCGTCGTGTTCGTCGTCGTCGGCATCGTCTCCGCGATCGCCTTCCGCCAGACCAAGAAGCTCGAGGAGATCCAGTGATGACTGCTGCAGCACACGTCGTGGACGAGAAGCAGAGCACCGGTGCCCGTCGTCGCCGCTGGTGGGCCGAGGTCGGCTGGAAGTACCCCCTCGCGGCCCTGATCATCTTCTACGCCGCGTTCCCGCTCGTGTTCGTGCTGTCCGCGTCGTTCGACCAGGGCGGCAACCTGCGTGGCACCGAGCGACTGTTCAGCTCGTTCACGCTCGACAACTACGCGGGGCTGAGCGACACGCTGTTCTGGACGTGGGTCGGCAACACCCTGGTGATCGGCTTCGCGGCGGCGATCGGCGCGGTGCTCATGGGCGCCGCCGCCGCGTACGCGTTCTCGCGCTTCCGCTTCAAGGGACGACGCACGTCGCTCACCGGCCTTCTCATCCTGCAGATGTTCCCGCAGACGGTCGCGTTCGTCGCGGTGTTCCTCCTCCTGCTGTCGCTCGGAGAGGTCGTGCCTGCGCTGGGCATCAACTCGAAGCTCGCGCTGATCTGCGTCTACCTGGGCACCGCGCTCGGCGCGAACACGTTCCTCATGTACGGCTTCTTCAACTCGATACCGACGGAGATGGACGAGGCCGCCAAGATCGACGGCGCGACGCACTCGCAGATCTACTGGCAGCTCATCATCCCGCTCGTGCGACCCGTCCTTGCGGTCGTGGGGCTGCTCGCCTTCATCTCCGCCTTCGGAGACTTCATCCTCGCGAAGATCGTCCTCGTCTCCAACGAGAACTGGACGCTCGCGGTGGGCATGTACCAGTGGGTCTCGGACCAGCTGACGGCACGATGGGGGATCTTCTCCGCGGGCACGGTGATCGCGGCGGTGCCCGTGCTGATCCTGTTCCTCGTGCTCCAGCGCTACATCGTCGGCGGCCTCACGGCAGGTTCCGTGAAGGGTTGACCGCGGGACCCACGGGCGGACCAGCGCCCGTGGGTTCGTCGGCGGGCAGGGGTGCGCGCCGGCACGATCGATGACGATCGGAAGGAACCATCCATGGCACAACGACGTGCGACGGCGGCTGCTGCCGCCCTGACGCTGGCGATCGCCGGCACAGCCCTGGCGGCTACGTCCGCCGCGGGCGACAAGCCCCCGGTGAAGGCCGGGGTCACGGTACACAAGGTGGAGGGGCTGTCGTCGGACTTCATGACCGGCGTCGATGTCTCCTCCGCAGTAGCGCTCGAGGACTCCGGGGTCGTCTTCCGCGATGCTCACGGCAAGGCGCGAGACCTGTTCGACCTCCTCGCCGACTCCGGCGTGACCGACGTGCGGGTGAGGGTCTGGAACGACCCCTACGACGCGGACGGCAACGGTTACGGGGGAGGCACCGTGGACGCCGACCGCGCGCTCGAGATCGGTGAGCGGGCGACCGCTGCGGGCATGGGCGTGGTGGTGGACTTCCACTATTCGGACTTCTGGGCGGACCCGAGCAGGCAGACCGCGCCCAAGGAATGGACCGCCTACACCGTCGCTCAGAAGGCCGATGCCGTCTACGCGTACACGGAGGAGACGCTCGCCGCGATGGCGGACGCCGGCGTCGACGTGACGATGGTGCAGGTGGGCAACGAGACGAACAACGCCATCGCGGGCGTCTCGCTGTGGGCCAGCGCGGACGGCATGGCCGACGCCGCCCAGCTCTTCAACGCGGGCAGCTCCGCCGTGCGGGCCGTGTACCCGGACGCGAAGGTCGCGCTTCACTTCACCGACCCGCAGGACGACGACTACGCCGAATACGCGGCCGCGCTCAAGGCGAACGATGTCGACTACGACGTGTTCGCATCGTCCTACTACCCCTTCTGGCATGGCACGACCGACAACCTCACGGCCGTGCTCAGCGAGATCGCGGCGGACTACGGCAAGGAGGTCATGGTCGCCGAGACCTCGTGGGCGTACACGCTCGAGGACGGGGACGGGTTCGAGAACACGATCGACCAGGCCTCCGAGGCGACGCAGTACTGGGTGAGCCAGCAGGGTCAGGCGGACGAGTATCGCGCCGTGGTCCAGGCGGTCGCCGACGTCGGCGACGCGGGCATCGGCGCCTTCTACTGGGAGCCCGCGTGGCTGCCGGTCGGGACGCCCGACGACCTTGAGGCCAACAAGGCGCTGTGGGAGGAGTTCGGCTCCGGATGGGCCACGAGCTTCGCGGCCGACTATGACGCCAACGTGGGCGAGTGGTACGGCGGCTCGTCGTGGGACAACCAGGCGCTCTTCGGCTTCGACGGCACCGCGCTCGACTCGCTCGGCATGTTCTCCTACGTGCGCACCGGCTCGATCGCGCCGCTCGCCATCGAGGATGTCGAGAACCCGACGGTCGAGCTGACGGTGGGCGACGACATCGTCCTGCCCGACACGGTGACCGTGTCCTACAACGACGGCACCACCGAGGAGCAGACGGTCGAGTGGGACGATGTGCTCGGATGGATCTCCGGCACGGGCACCTTCCCTGTGTCCGGAGTGACATCCGACGGGCACGCCACCACGGCGACCGTCTTCGTCTCGGCGGAGAGGCTCGTCAACGGCGACTTCGAGAACGGGGACACCTCCATCGACCCGTGGTGGGTCGAGAACTGGCCCCACACCTTCTGGCCGCAGTGGGTGAACGGGACTCAGAACGGCTTCGGTGACTGGGCGCTCAACGTCTGGGATGCGTCCGACTACACCTTCAACCTGAAGCAGGATGTCACCGGGCTTCCCGCCGGTGAGTACGTCCTGTCCGCGAAGGCGATGGGCGCGCCGGCGCTGAGCCTCCATCTGTATGCATGGACCGAGTCGGTCTCGTCGCCCGGCGATGACTCGGCGCTGACCGACTGGCCGAACTGGGACACCATGTCGCTCACGGTCTCGGTGAAGGACGGCGAGACGCTCCATGTCGGCATCTACGGCGAAGGTGCGGCGGGCGCGTGGGGCTGGATCGATGATGTCTCGCTCGTCGAGAAGGTGGCGCCGGGCGCGGACACGACCGACCTCGAGGCGCTGCTCGCCGACGCGGACTCGATCGACCGCAGCCTCTACGCCGACTGGTCGCTCGACGCGCTGGACCACGCGGCGGGCATCGCCCGTGTCGTGGCCGGCTCCGACGCTGCCGTGCAGGATGACGTCGACGCTGCGAGCGACATGCTGGCCGCGGCGCTCGAGTCGCTCGTGCCGGCGCCCGACGGCTCGTGCGCGATCGCGGCGAACCCGAACGGCGACGGCTTCCGGGCCGTGATCAAGGTCGCGAACCTCACGTCCGACCCGCTCGACCAGTGGACGCTGACCTGGGGTCTCGGTCCCGGTGACCAGGTCGACTCCGTCACCAACGCCGGCTTCGTCCAGGAGGGGCAGGACGTCACGGTGACGTCGCTCGAGAGGAGGTCGCCGCTTCGGCCCGGCAAGCAGGTGACGGTGACGGTTCGCGGAACGACCCCGACCGATGCGCCGACCTTCGCGGAGCCCGTTCTCAACGGGGTGGCGTGCGAGGTCGCCTCCTGAGGTCCACGCTGATCGCCTGACATGGGAGCGCCCCCGTCGGGTCCGAGAGGACTCGCGGGGGTGCTCCTGCGTCCGTGACGAGGCGGCGCGCTCAGTCCACCTTGGACAGGAACAGGCGCATCGCCAAGGGCTCCATCGAGAAGGTCTCCCCGGGCTGGAGCTCGTCGGGTTCGAGGTCGCTCACGTTGTCGAGCGCGCTGTCCCACGAGTAGATCCACGGCGTGCCCTCGTCGGGCGGGATCACGACGTCGGCGGGGCCGCGCGAGCCGTTGATCACGAGCAGCGCGTCGGGCTCGCGGGGGTCCTGGAGCGACCTCATGAACTGCACCGTGCGCGTGCCGGGGTCCTCCCACCAGTCGTCGTTCTCGTGCGTGCCGTCGGCCTGGAACCAGCCCGCCTCGGGCCGCAGCGGGCTGTCGAGCAGCACCTCCTCGACCGCCTCGTAGAACGCGCGGGGGCGCAGGACCCGGTGCGCGCGCCTCAGCGCGATGAGGTGCGCGATCGACTCCTTGAGCTCGAGCTGCCACGGTTCGAGCCGCCAGTCGAACCACGAGATGTCGTTGTCCTGGCAGTAGGCGTTGTTGTTGCCGCGCTGGGTGCGCCCGAGCTCGTCGCCTCCGAGCAGCATCGGCGTGCCCGCCGCGAGGAGGGTGGTGCCGAGGAGATTGCGCACCGAGCGGCGCCGCGAGGCGTTGACGGTGTCGTCCTCCGTGGGGCCCTCCATGCCGTGGTTGTAGGACCGGTTGTTGTCGGTCCCGTCCCTGTTGTCCTCGCCGTTGGCCTCGTTGTGCTTCCGGTCGAACGCCGTGAGGTCGTAGGCGGTGAAGCCGTCGTGGGCGGTGACGAAGTTGATCGAGGCGATGCAGCCGCGCATGCCGGGCGGGTCGCTGTGGCCGAACAGGTCGGACGAACCCGCGAGCCGGGTCGCGAGCTCGGGCGCGGTGGGATGGTGGCGGTTGCCGTGCGCGCCCGCGCCGGTGGTGAGCCAGAAGGATCGCACCGAGTCGCGGAAGCGGTCGTTCCACTCCGAGAACGGCTGCGGGAAGTTGCCGACCTGCCAGCCGCCCAGCCCGACGTCCCACGGCTCGGCGATGAGCTTGACCCCGCTGAGCACCGGGTCGGTGATGAGCCCGACGAGGAACGGGTGATCGGGCGTGAAGCCCTGGCCCGTGCGGCCAAGGGTCGCGGCGAGGTCGAAGCGGAAGCCGTCGACGCCCATCTCGCTCACCCAGTAGCGCAGCGAGTCGAGCGCCATCTGCGTGACGCGCGGGTGCGCGAAGTCCAGGGTGTTCCCGGTGCCCGTCACGTCGTCGTAGTGCTGAGGCGCGTGGGCCTGCGCGCGGTAGTAGGTGCGGTTGTCGAGCCCGCGCCAAGAGATCGTGCGATCGCCCCAGCCGCCCTCGGACGTGTGGTTGTAGACGACGTCGAGGATCACCTCGAGGCCCGCCTGGTGCAGCAGGTCGACCATGCCGCAGAACTCGTCCTGGACGGCCTGCGCGCCCTTCTCGCGCGCCTCGCGCGTCGCGTACGGAGCGTGCGGCGCGAAGAACGCCATGGTCGAGTAGCCCCAGTAGTTGGTCAGGCCGTCACGCTCGAGGTGCGGCTCGTCGGCGAAGGCCTGCACGGGCAGCAGCTCGATGCTCGTGACGCCCAGGTCCTTGAGGTGCTGGATCGCGGCCGGGTGGGCGAGCCCCGCGTAGGTGCCGCGCAGCTCCTCGGGCACGCCCGGCATCGTCTTGGTGAAGCCCTTGACGTGGACCTCGTAGATGACCGAGTCCTCGAAGGGGACGTGGGGGAGCGGCGTCTGCCATTCGCCCGAAGGCGGGGCGGTCACGACCGAGCGCGGCATGAACGGCGCGGTGTCGATGTCCGAGCGGTTGGACAGCAGCGCCTTGGCGCCCGGCTCCGGCGCCCTGGCCATCCGACCCTCCACGCCGCGGCCGTAGGGATCGAGCAGGAGCTTGTGCGGGTTGTAGCGGTGGCCCTTGCGAGGCTGCCACGGCCCGGTGGCGCGGAAGCCGTACTTCGCGCCTTGCTCGATGCCGGGGATGAACGCGTGCCACAGGCCGTTCTGAGGCCCGTTGAGCGCGTAGCGGGTCTCGGAACCGTCCTCGTGGAACACGCACAGATGCATCGCGGTCGCGTGCGCCGCCATGACTCCGACGGACACGCCGTCCTCGACCAGGTGCACCCCCAGCCTGTGCGGCGTCGGGGACGGTGCGGTCTGCGGGGGCGGCACGAGGGTCATGCCCTCATTGTGCCTGCCGCCCCCGACACGGCGCATATGACATGACGTACGGTGCCGCGCTCACGGCATATCCGGCCACTGTGCTATCTCGGGGCGTTGGCCTTGCTCAGGAGCCCCTCGATCTCATCGAGCGGGACTCCTCCCATGCTCGAAGCCTGCCGCAGGGGGATGCTGCGCAGCACGCGCGCGGGGTTCATGCCCAGCTCATCGACGCCGTCGGGGAGGTCGGGCCACGAGAGCAGGGCCCTGAACGCCTCGGACACCGAGGGGTCATCCATGACCTCGCCCATCGTGGAGTCGAGGGTCAGCGGCACCTGCACGTCATCGCCCTGCAGCTCCACGGTCGTGCGGGCCCGGAGATCCCGGCTCGATGAGCCGAGCGCGACGTCGTAGCGGCCCGACTCGAGCACGAACCTGTCCACCCGCACGTCCCAGTACTCGAGATCGCGGCGGTCGAGGACGATGCGCGCAGCGCGCTCCTCGCCCGCGGCGAGCTCGACCGAAGCGAAGCCTGCGAGAGCTTGCGGCACCCTGACCTGGGCCGAGTCGGGCACGGAGACGTAGGCCTGCACGACCTCGCGGCCCGCTCTGGTGCCCGTGTTCGTGACGCTCACGGAGACGATGATGGAGTCGCCGTCGATCTCGGCCGTCGCCTCGCCGTAAGCGAACGTCGTGTACGACAGGCCGTGCCCGAAGGGGAAGGCGACCTCCATGCATCGCGCGTCGTACCAGCGGTAGCCGACGAACAGGCCCTCAGCGTAGCGGGCATGCCGATGCTCGCCCGGGAAGTCGAGGAAGGCGGGGGTGTCCTCGAGTCGGAGCGGCACCGTCTCCGTGAGCTTGCCGGACGGATTCACGGTGCCCGTCAGCACGTCCGCCACGGCAGAGGCGCCCGCCTGACCGAGCAGGCCCGCGTCCAGCACTGCCCCGGCGTGCTCGGCGACCTCGTTGAGCAGCACTGTGCCGCCGTGGTGCACGACCGCGACGACGCGAGGCTGCTCCGCCGCGACCGCGGCGAGCAGTTCGAGCTGGTCCGCGGGGAGACCCAGGTGGTCCCGGTCGAAGCCCTCGGACTCCTGGCGCGCGTCGAGACCGACCATCACGACGGCGACGTCGGCCTCGCGAGCCTGCGCCACGGCCTCGGCTGCCAGCTCGGCGCCGTCGCGCGAGTCATCGAGGGTGAATCCCGGGGCGAACGTGACCTCGGAGTGGGGGGCGGCTCGGCGAATCTCATCGAGCGGAACGTCGAGGCGGGTGGGGTTTACATGCGAGCTCCCGCCGCCCTGGTAGCGCGGGGTGCGCGCGAACTCGCCGATGACCGCGATCCTGCCGTGGTCCGCGAGAGGCAGCAGTCCTCCTTCATTCTTGAGCAGCACGATGGCGCGTGTGGCGGCCTCTCGCGCGATCTCGTGGTGAAGGTCCACGCTGAACGTCGCGTCGGCGCGGCGTCCCTCACGCGCGCGCTGGACGAGCCTGGCCACGTGGCGCGCGGCGCGGTTCACGGACTGCTCGTCGAGACGGCCGGCCAGCGCGGCGTCGAGGGCCTTGGCGTTGGAGGCTCCTCCATCGCCGGGCATCTGGAGGTCGAGTCCGGCGACGACCGACGCGACACGGTCCTTGACCGCGCCCCAGTCCGACACGACGACGCCGTCGTACCCCCATTCGTCGCGCAGGACGCGGGTGAGCAGGAACGGGTCATGGGAGACGGGGACGCCGTTGACGCGGTTGTAGGAGCACATGACCGTCCAGGGATCTGCGTCCTCGACCACCCTGCGGAAGGGGCGCAGGTAGACCTCGCGCATCGGGCGCGGATCGATGTCCGCGCTGACACGCATGCGGTCGTTCTCCTGGTTGTTGAGAGCGAAGTGCTTGAGGGACGCGCCGACGCCGCGGCTCTGCACGGCGCGCACCCAGGCGGTGCCGAGTGCTCCTGAGACGTGCGGGTCCTCGGAGAGGTACTCGAAGTTGCGTCCACCGAGCGGGCTTCGCCTGATGTTGACCCCGGGGCCCAGCAGCACCTGCACGTCGAGCGCCTGGCACTCCTCTGCGAGCGCCTGGCCCACGCGTTCGACCGTCTCGGGGTCCCAGGTCTGTGCTAGCGCGGCGAGCGTGGGGAAGCAGGTCGAGGGAAGGCTCGCCTCGGCTCCGAGGTGGTCCTCGGCGCCCGTCTGCCTGCGGACGCCGTGCGGGCCGTCGCTGAGGCGGATCGACTCGAGGCCGTCGACGGAGGCCGTGGTCCAGAAGCTGCTTCCGGCTCCGAGCGCGATGCGCTGCTCAAGGGGAAGATCCGCGGGATCCATGGAGTGTCCTCTCGTCGGGAACGGCGATGTTCGCGAAAACCTTATAACACTCGCGTTTAGTCGCCAAACCATCCCCCGGAGGGACGCGGCCGGGGTCAGTCGTTCCGGCCGGAGACGATGGAGAAGAAGGTCCGCAGCACCGCGGTCATGTCGATCGACTCGGGGTCGTAGAGCCACTGCATCTGCAGCCCGTCGATCAGTGCGAAGATCATGATGGCCAGCTGGTCCGGGTCGAGGTCCGGTGCGATCTCGCCCGAGCGCTGGGCCTCGCGCACTCCCTTCGCAGCGAAGTCGCGCAGGAACGCATAGCGTTGGCCGAAGAACTCGTGCGAGGGGTGCGCGGACTCGGTGGCCGCCGCGGCGAAGCTGATGAAGAGCTGCACCAGGCCGGGCTCGGCCGCGTTCCGCTCGACGGCGCCGATCACCCCGATCTCGGGGCCGATCTCCTGGGGATCCACGGAGTCCACCTCGTCTCGGCGGCGGATCACCTCGGTGAACAGCGCCTCCTTGGTGCCGAAGTAGTGCAGCAGCCCCGGCTGACTGAGCCCCACGGCCTCCGCGAGCTCCTTGACGGTCGCTCCGCTGTAGCCGTTGCGCGCGATGATCCTCAGCGCGGTGTCGAGGATCTCGGCGCGCTTGGCGATCCCCTTCGCGTAGGGGCCTCGTGCTGACATGCGGCCATGCTAGGCGAGGCGAGCCGCGCTTCGGGCCAACGCGCGGCCCGAAGCGCGGCTGCCTTCACAGCCTCGCGAGCGCCTCGTCGAGGCTTGCGACGGCGTGCGGCGGCATGCCGAACAGCACGTTGCCGATCTCGCAGCCCTCGGTCCACGCGGTACGTGCGAAGAAGCCGTGCATGTAGCCCTCCGAGAAGGCTCCGAGCTCCTGACGGATCACCTCGACGGCGCGCGGGTCGTCGATGAGCGTCGAGAGATGCGTCTTGACGGAGTACGGGCCGGAGGGGGCGGCGGGTGAGGCGTAGGGAGCCACGAACGCGTGCTCCCCGGGGCCGACCTCGACCGGTGCGGATCCGGGCAGATCGACCACCGCCGTCGTCGCGGGCGGGACCATCGCCGTGACGCGCAGCTCGCCGTCGACCAGCTCCCAGCTGACCTCCGCGCGGCCATACGGGGTGACCTGCGCCGAGCGCGCGGAGTCGATCCCCGCGATGGGCGTGGGGGCGACGCGCAGGCGAGAGCCGCCGGGCGAGGCGTAGGAGAGGCCTGCGAGCGAGCGGTGCAGCCAGTCGGCGACGGCGCCAAGCGCATAGTGGTTGAAGCTCGTCATCTCGCCCGGGTTGATCGATCCGTCGGGCAGCATCGAGTCCCAGCGCTCCCAGATCGTGGTCGCGCCCATCGAGACGGTGTAGAGCCATGAGGGGTTGTCCGTCTGGAGGAGCAGGCGGCCGGCGGCCTCCGCGTTCCCGGTCGTGGAGAGTGCCTCGAGGATGAGCGGCGTTCCGACGAATCCCGTCGAGATCCGGTAGCCCTTGGCCCGCACGCGCTCGGCGAGGCGGTCGCCGAGGAGCTGACGCATCTCGGGGTCGGTGACCAGGTCGAAGCCGATCGCGAGGGCGTAGGCGGTCGGCGCATCGGACATCATGCGGCCTGCCGGCGTCACGTAGGTCGCACGGAAGGCCTCGGCGACCTCGTCGGCGACGATGCCGTACGACTCGGCGTCGTCGTCGTAGCCCAGGAGCGAGGCCGCCTGGGAGACGATCCGGGCGGAGCGGAACACATAGGCGCTCGCGACGATGTCGCGGGACACCTTGGCGGCACCAGGCTGATCGGACGGGGCGTCCGGATCGAGCCAGTCCCCGAACTGCATCGACCCCTCCCACAGGCGGTCCTCGCCCGCGTAGTCGATGAGTCGGTCAGCCCAGGTGCGCATCGACGCGTACTGGTCCTTGAGAACGTCCAGGTCGGCGTAGCGCTCCCAGAGCGTCCAGGGCACGACGGTCGCCGCGTCGCCCCACGCCGCCGCGGCGTGAACCTCGCCGCCGAGCGCGTTCGGCACGACGAACGGGACGAGCCCGTCGGCCGCCTCCTGCTCGAGTCGCACGTCGACGAGCCAGTCGGCCAGGAACGCGTCGACGTCGTGCAGGGTCGATGCGGTGGGGGAGAAGACCTGGATGTCACCGGTCCAGCCGAGTCGCTCGTCGCGCTGCGGGCAGTCCGTGGGGATCGACAGGAAGTTGCCGCGCATCCCCCACACGACGTTCTCGTGGAGGCGGCTGACGAGCGGATGCGAGCACTCGAACTCGGCGGTGCGCGCCATGTCGCTGTGCATGACCCGTGCGGTGAAGGACGTCGGGTCGAGCTCGCCCGGCCAGCCGGAGATCTCGGCGTAGCGGAAGCCATGGAAGGTGAAGGTCGGCTCCAGGGTCACGGGTCCGCCGGGAAGGGTGAACGTGTCGGTCTGGGTAGCGAGCCGCAGCGGGCGCATGCCCATCTCGCCGTTCTCGAGGACCTCGGCGTGACGGACCGTGATCACGGTCCCCTCGGGGCCGTCGGCCTCGATGCGGAGGCGTCCGACGAGGTTCTGCCCGAAGTCGAGCACGGTCGCGCCGGACGGGGTGGTGATGACGTCCGCGACGGCCACCTCCTGGGTGACGCGGACGGGAGGGGAGACCTTCTGCGAGACAGCGAGATCGGCGTCCTCGACCGCGACCGGCGCCCAGCCGTCGTCCGCCGCCTCGGCAAGGTTCCAGCCGGGCATCGTGCGGCGCAGGTCCACGGCCTCGCCACGGTAGAGGGAGGAGTCCGTGATCGGGCCGTCGCCTCGCGCGAGCCACTCGGGTCCTGTGGCGAGCACCTCGGAGGATCCGTCGGCGTAGCGGACGTGGAGCTGCGCGGCGTACGAGGGCTGATCGCCGTAGATCCGCTCAGGGCGACCGAAGAACCCGTACGCCTCGGTGCGCCAGGCGCCGCCGAGCTGAGCCCCGATGGCGTTCTCGCCCTCGGTGAGGAGACCGGTGACGTCATGCGTGTCGACGACGACGCGCTTGTCGTACGCGGTCCAGCCCGGCGCCATCTCGTGGTCGCCGACGCGCGCGCCGTTGATGGAGGTCACGTGGACGCCGAGGGAGGTGACATGGAGCACCGCGTCGACCGGCGCCTCGCGGAGCGTGAAGCGGTGGCGCAGCAGCGCGGGCTGTCCCTCGCGATCGGGGGAGGCGAGACCGATGAAGGATGCCAACCACTCGCTCGGGTCAAGGAGCCCGGCGCGGACGACGAGGGGATCGCTCCAGTCGGTGACCGTGTTGTCCGAGAGGAAGGCGCGCACCTGCACCGTGCGGTGCTCGCGCGAGGCGAGGGGCGCGAAGGGCCACGGCACCCGATGGGTGGCGGCGCCGTCGACGCGCTGGACTGCGCCCGAGCCATCGCGAAGCTCGACGGAGGTCTGGGCGGCGCTGTCGGCGGAGAGCCTCCAGGTGAGATGCGGTTCGTGCGAAGTCGCGATCTCAGCGCCCTCGCGGGAGAGCTGAAGCGATGCGATGCGGTGCGGGTGGTTCATCGTCGTCCTCTCATGGCTGCGCGCGTCGCTGCGGCGCCTGACCGCCCACGGTACGTGAGCGTGTGAAAATCTTCAACTCTGAAGATTTTGGCTCGATGCGAGGGTCGCATCCCCTCGGCCTGCGCCGCCGCGGGGAGGTTCGAGGATCGAGGCTGAACTTGTCGGCATGCGGAGATTTCTCGCCGATGGCTGATCGTGAAGGCAGTGCCCTTCGCGACATCAAGTGTCGCTTTCTGGTGGGGTTGTAGTGACATGTTGCCTGGTAGATCGGATATTGATGCGACCTGCGCGGCTAAGCACCCCTCGTTCCGCGCATCGTTGCGAAGCCGTGACAAAAACTGAGTTGCATTCGGAATTGAAATGATTCACACTTGCGGAGCCGGCGCGACATGAGTGTCCGGTCGACGACACTGAAGTCAGGAACCACAGGAGGACAAAGATGTCTCACAGTGCCCGTATCCGCCGTGGCTCGGCCGCGACGGCAGGCCTGGTCGCGGGAGCGCTGCTGCTCGCGGCCTGCTCAGGATCAACCACCGCCGACACCTCGGCCAGCTCGTCCGGGGAAGGCTCGGCCGAGGCCGCCGGCGCGGTCTCGACGCTGAAGGTCGGCCTTGACTTCGACAGTGCGACGTACGGCTACGACCCTCACACGCTCGCCTCGGGTCTGCGGTTCTTCTACGAGGGCCTCTACGACTCGCTGTTCACCCTCGATGAGGACGGCAACATCGTCCCAGGCCTGGTGACCGACTACTCGTACTCCGAGGACGGCATGTCGATGACGCTCGACCTCGACTCCTCCGCCACGTTCACCGATGGCAGCACCCTGACTGCGGAGCTCGTCAAGGCGAACCTCGACGCCCGAGACGATGCAGAGCTCACCGCGCTGTCGCAGTTCGCCGAGGGCGGGTCCACGGAGATCACGGATGTCGTGGTCGTCGACGAGGACACCGTCACCCTGGAGTTCGCCGAGGCGCAGTCGGGCTTCGAGGGCAACCTCGTGATGCCGAGCGGCGCCATCATCGGCGCCGACGCCATCGCGGACCGTTCCCTGCTGGCCGACCAGGCCGACGGCTCGGGCCCGCTCACGATCGACGAGGCCGCGACGGTCAAGGGCACGTCCTACGTGATGGTGACCAAGGAGGGGCGGGAGGGCGAGCTTCCCTTCGCCTCCTACGAGATGATCCCGATGCTCGACCCCCAGGCCCGCATCAACTCGCTCGCGTCGGGCGACCTCGACGTGGCCGGCATCGAGACGAGCGCCGCTGAGCAGGCAGCCTCGCTCGGAGTGGACCTCGTCCAGAACGGCGGCTCCGTGCAGGAGATGTTCGTGTTCGACAAGACGGGCGCCACCGTCGAGGCCTTCGGGGACCTGCGCGTGCGCCAGGCCCTCATGATGTCGCTCGACCGCCAGGCGATCGTGGACGCGCTCTCGCCTGGCTCGCACGCCACGGCCAACGCGCTCCCGATGGACTCGCCCGGCTACGACACGGCGATCGACGAGCAGTACGCGTACGACCCCGAGGCGGCGAAGGCGCTCCTCGAGGAGGCGGGCTACGGGGACGGCTTCGAGTTCGAGATGATCTCGAACGGCGACGTCCAGACGATCCTCGAGCTCATGCAGGCCTACTGGGCCGAGATCGGCGTCACCATGACGCTCAAGAACGCTTCCTCGACCGAGGAGATCTTCGCTGCGGTCCAGACCATGCCCCTCGGCTCGCCGACCATCACGACGTGGACCAACCCCGCGGGCTTCGTCTTCGGCGCGATGTTCGGCTTCATGAACCCGCACGGCGCGGAGAACCCCGAGCTCGAGGCCGCCGCCGGCGCGCTCGGTGCCGCCGAGACGGATGAGGACGCGGCCGCCGCTCTGCTCGCCCTCAACCACGCGATCACCGACAACGTGTGGCTCATGCCGCTCTACGAGGAGCTCGTCACCTGGGGCTACAGCTCGGACGCCGTCGCCGAGTTCGGATTCCCGGGCATCGAGTCCACGCCTCGCCTGCAGGACATCGAACCCGCAGTCTGACCATTCCTCCCTGTCCCCCAGCAACCACGGCGCTGGGGTCGCTGCAAGGCGGCCCCAGCGCCCGGATGGAGCACGTCCCATGCTGACGTTCATCGTGAAACGGATCGGCTTCGCCGCAGTGACGCTTCTCGTCGCCTCAGGACTCGTCTTCCTGCTCATGCATCTGTCGCCCACCACGCCCGGCGTCGTGGCGCTCGGCACGGGCGGCACCCCCGAGACGATCCAGGAGTACAACGAGAGCATCGGCTGGTACGACCCGTTGTTCGTCCAGTATCTGCGGTGGCTCGCGGACCTCGTGCAGGGCGACCTCGGAACGTCCCTGACGGACGGACGCGACATCGCGACCGACATCGGGAAGCGACTGCCGGTGACGGCCGCGGTCGCGGCCGGGGCCGTCCTCCTCAGCTCGATCGTCGGCATCGCGCTCGGCGTCACCGCCGCCGTCCGGCGCGGGATCGCCGACCGCATGGTCACCGCGATGTCAGGCATCTTCATCTCGATACCGCAGTTCTGGCTGGGCATCGTGCTCGTCTTCGTCTTCGCGGTCCAGCTCGGCCTGCTGCCCGCCTCCGGATTCACGCGCCTCGAGGATGACCCGGCCGCCTGGTTCAGGTCGCTCCTGCTGCCCGTGCTGACGCTGTCCGTCGGATCGGTCGGCTTCATCGCCCGCCAGACGCGCGCCTCGATGGTCGAGGCCCTGACCCAGGAGCACATCCGCACCCTGCGCGCGGTCGGCACCCCGACCTGGCGCATCCTCTACGTCCACGCGCTCCGCTACGCGAGCCTGCCGATCGTGGCGGGCATCTCCATCCAGTTCATCGGACTGTTCGGCGGGTCCGTCATCATCGAGCAGCTCTTCAACCTGCCCGGCGTCGGCCTCGCGATGCAGCAGGCGGTGGGCTACACCGACGTGCCGTTCGTCCAGGCGCTCGTCGTCGTCGCGACTCTCGTGGTCGTGATCGTCAACCTGCTGCTGGAGATCTCCAACAAGCTCCTCGACCCGAAGCTGCGTGCCTCATGACCGCTCAGAAGACCTCCCGCCGGCCCGCCAAGCACGCGGCGCCTGGAGCGATCCGCACGATCGTCAGATCCCCGTGGGGCCTCGCGGCCGCCATCTGGATCCTCGGGCTCCTCATCGCCTCGCTCACGTCCTCCCTGTGGCTTCCCTATGACGTGCTCGAGCAGGACCTCAGCGCCATCCAGCAGGGGCCCTCCGTCGAGCACTGGCTCGGAACCGATCAGCTTGGTCGCGACATCCTCAGCCGCATCGTCCATTCCGCTGCCTCGACCATCGGTCTCGGCGCGATCACAGCCGCGGTCGGGCTGTCCGTGGCGCTCCCCGCAGCGCTCCTCTCGGCCCGCAACGCTCGCGCCGAGACCATGGTCAACCGCGTCTCCGAGGTCATGATGTCGATCCCCGGCATGACCGTGATCCTCGCCTTCATCGCCGTGGTCGGCACCAACATGCCGCTCGTGATGATGCTGCTCGGGCTCCTCATCTCGGCCGGCATCTACCGCATCATCCTCGGCCAGGCGAAGTCCATCCAGACGCAGCTGTTCATCGAGGCCGCCGAGGTCGACGGCCTGCGCAAGAGCTCGATCAGCTTTCGGCACGTGCTGCCCAACATGATGACCACGATCACGGTGCAGGCGATGCTCCTGCTCGCGATGGGAATCATGACCCAGGCGGGCCTGGCGTTCATCGGCTTCGGCCCGCAGCCGCCCGAGCCCACCTGGGGTGGCCTGATCCAGGACGCCTCGAAGTACCTCTACACGTTCCCCTGGATGATGGTGCCGACCGGCCTCGTGCTCGCGCTCACCGTGATCGCGTTCAACAGCCTTGGCGACCTCCTGTCGCAGGGACAGGCCTCGCCGCCTCCGCTCGTGCAGCTTCGCCAGCGGGTCTCGCGCGCTGCCAAGGCGCACCGTCGCGAGAGCCTGGCCCAGGCATCGTCCGGTGAGCGCGCGAGCGCCGCGAACGTCCTCGAGGTCCGCGACCTCGTCGTCGGTGTCGAGGACGGGCCGGACATCGTCACCGGTGCATCTCTGAGGGTCGAGCCGGGTCGTGTGATGGCGCTCGTGGGCGAGTCCGGCTGCGGAAAGTCGGTCACCTCCTTCGCGCTGCTGGGTCTGCTCGCGCCGGGACTCGAGGTGCGTGGCGGCTCCGCGACGTGGAACGGCATGAACATCGCGGCCTCGACCGACGCGGAGATGGCCACGATCCGTGGACGTGAGATCGCCTTCATCTCCCAGGAGCCGATGCGGGCCCTGGACCCCATGTTCACGATCAGCTCCCAGCTCACCCAGGTGATCCGGCGGCTGCGGGGCGTCGACAGGGCCGCCTCGAAGCGGATCGCGGCCGAGCTGCTCGAGCAGGTCGGAATCGTCGACGTGCCGCGCGTGCTGAAGTCCTACCCTCACCAGATCTCGGGAGGGATGGCCCAGCGCATCGCCATCGCGCTCGCGCTGGCCGGAGAGCCGCGCCTGATCGTCGCGGACGAGCCGACCACAGCCCTCGACGTCACCGTCCAGGCCGAGATCCTCGGTCTGCTCAAGCACCTGGTCGACGAGACCGGGATGTCCATGGTCCTCGTGACCCACGACCTCGGCGTCGTCGCCGACATCGCCGACGACGTGTCGGTCATGTATGCGGGACAGATCGTCGAGGTCGGTTCCGCGGAGGCGGTGCTCGTCTCCCCGGAGCACCCGTACACGATGGCGCTGCTCGCAGCGGACCCGCACCTGACGGTGGTGTCGGACGGCAGGGACCGCCTGGCATCGATCCCCGGCCAGGTGCCGACGCCCGAGGCATGGTCGACGGGCTGCCGCTTCGCGGAAAGGTGCCTCTTCGCCACCGACTCGTGCCGGAAGCCGGTCGAGCTGTCCGAGCGCGCCAAGGACGAAGGGCTGGTGAGGTGCGTCCACCGCGACGCCGTCGCCGGTCGCCAGAACGCGTGGCGTGAGCCGGCCGTGGTCGGCTCCGTCGTTGAGGAGGCATGATGAGCGCCATTCCGCTGCAGGAGAACGCCGCACCCGCCCAGGCTGAGGCCGGGACCCCGATGCTCGAGGTGGAGAACCTGACCCTCCAGTACTCGCGCAAGGGTCCGGTCATCGTCGACGACGTGTCCTTCTCGGTCGCGCCCGGCGAGACCGTGGGCCTCGTGGGAGAGTCCGGCTCGGGCAAGACCACGATCGGCCGCTCCGTCCTGGGGCTGCTCGGCGCCAGGTCCGGTGCCATCCGCTTCCAGGGCGAGGACATCACGCACCTGTCGCCGCGTGCCCGGCGCAAGCTGCAGGGCGAGCTGCGTGCGGTGTTCCAGGACCCGTACTCCTCGCTCAACCCGCGTCGCACGGTCGGCGAGTCGCTCGCCGAGCCGCTCAAGGTCGCGAAGGTGCCCTCGGAGCAGATCGGTCCGAAGATCGCTGCGACGCTTGAGGCCGTGGGGCTCCCCGCGAACGCGGCGGGCCGATTCCCGCGGCAGTTCTCGGGAGGCCAGCGTCAGCGCATCGCGATCGCGCGCGCCCTCATCACCGACCCGCAGCTCGTGGTCTGCGACGAGGCGGTGAGCGCGCTCGACCTGTCCACCCAGGCGCAGGTGCTGAACCTGCTCGCGGACCTGCGCGAGGAGCGCGGGCTGAGCTACCTGTTCATCGCGCACGACATCTCAGTGGTGGAGTTCCTGGCCCAGCGAGTCGTCGTGCTCTACCGGGGACAGGTGATGGAGTCCGGGCCGTCGTCGGAGGTGGTGCGCAACCCGCGGCACCCGTTCACCAAGGTGTTGATCGCGGCCTCTCCCGTGCCGAACCCGGCCACGCAGAAGGAGCGACGCGCGCAGTGGTCGAGCCTCAAGGCGGCGTCCGCGGGCGCCGCGCCGGCGGACGCGGGCGGCTGCCCGTTCGCCGCACGGTGCCCGCTCGCGACCGACCTGTGCCGCAGCGTGCGGCCGAAGCCTCGTCGGCTAGGCGAGGCCGACGTCGCCTGTCACTTCGCGGAGGAGTGAGCAGGGCGAAGACCTGACAACCAGGCAACGGCTTCCGGCGTCTCTCCTCAGGGGCGTCGGGGGAGCGGGGTCCGGCGTCTCTCCTCAGGGGCGTCGGACCCCGGGCATCGCGCTATTCCTGAGGGGCGCTGAAACTCTTCGACGACAAAGGAATTTCTCGGGCGTTGGTGTTCACAGCTCCACGGTGAGGAACTGCTGCATGTGCAGGCGGGCGCCCTCGGCCATGTCGATCTCGTTGAAGCCCGACAGCCACAGCAGCTGAAGGCCCTCAGTCTGGGCGATCGAGCTGAGCGCAGCGTCACGGGGCGTCACGCCCTCCTTGAGGAGCCCGAGCTCGGCGGCCTGGGCGAAGGCCTGCTCGGTCCCCGACACCACGCGGTCGAACCGTCGCTGGAAATGCGCGTGCGCGGGGTGGTCGGGGTTCGTCGCCTCGGCAGCGATCACGGTGTAGAGCCTGATCAGGTCGCGCTTCTCGTGATTCCTGCGCGAGATCTCCACCAGTCCGCGCAGGAACTCGAGGTCCCGGCGGCCGGAGAGGATGTCGAGGGCCACCTGGTCGCGACGTTCGAAGACGGCCTCGAGCATCGCGAGCTTGCCGTCGTAGTGGTGAAGCAGGCCCGGCTGGCTCATGCCGACCTCGCGGGCGATCTCGCTCACGGTGGCGCCGGTGAAGCCGGAGCGCGAGAACACGGTGAAGGCGGCGTCGAGGATCTCCTCGCGCCGCTTCGCGCTCTTGGCGTACTCGCCTCGTTGGCCTGCCACGGGAGGAGCGTATCAGAATCGTGATCTAAAATCTTTGCAGGTTAAGATTTTGCGTGTTAGCGTCATCGCAGCGTCAAAGTTGACGTCACCTGAGGAAAGGGAAGCAACGATGCTCCGCACTGCCAAGTTCGGCGCCCTTGTCGGCGTCGCCGCACTCGCCCTCGCGGCCTGTTCGTCGGGAGGGACCGACGATTCGACCGCCTCATCCGACTCGTCATCGTCGGCCACCGCCGCCGAAGGTCGGGCCGAGCAGCTCACGATCGGCGCGGTCGTCGACGTCAGCACCTGGTCCGCGCAGGACGCAGCCTGGGGCAACACGGCGACCTACATGATGGCCGTCTACGACACGCTCCTGCGGCAGAACGCCGACGGCACGATCGAGGCGGGGCTCGCGACCGACTGGTCGTACGACGACTCGATGACGGTCCTCACGCTCACCCTGCGGGACGACGTCACCTTCACGGACGGCTCGGCGCTCGACGCCGACCTCGTGGTCGAGAACCTCACCCGCTTCCAGAACGGTGCCTCGGAGAACAGCGGCAACCTGTCCTCGATCGACTCCGTCACCGCGGTCGACGCCACGACGGTCGAGATCGCGCTGTCGGCACCGGACCCGGCGCTGCTGAGCTACCTGGCCCAGAACTCGGGCCTGATCGAGGCCGAGTCCGCCTTCGACTCCGCGGACATCCAGACGGTCCCTGTGGGCTCCGGCCCGTACGTGCTCGACGCCGACTCGTCCACGATCGGCTCGTCGTACACCTTCACGGCGAACGACGACTACTGGGACCCGGACAGCCAGCACTACGACACCATCGTGATCAACTACTACGCCGACGCGAACGCGCTGCTCAACGCGCTGCGTGACAGCCAGGTGGACATCGCGAACCTGAACTCGACCTCGCAGATCCCCGACGCCGAGTCCGCGGGCTACACGATCAACACCCAGACCCTGAACTGGAAGGGCCTCATCCTGGCCGACCGCTGGGGTGTCGTGGACGAGGCGCTCGCCGACGTCCGCGTGCGTCAGGCGATCAACTACGCGCTCGACCGCGAGGGGCTCCTCGCGGGCATCGAGTCCGGCTACGGCGAGGTGACGACCCAGATCTTCGGTACCGGCACCACCGCGTACGAGGAGGACCTCGACAGCTACTACACGTACGACGTCGACAAGGCGAAGGAGCTGCTGACCGAGGCCGGCTACCCCGACGGCATCACCATCACGATGCCGCTGTCAAGCTTCGTGCCCGAGTCCGAGGCGCAGCTCATCGCGGGCAACCTGGCCGAGGCCGGGATCACGGTCAACTACGAGACCGCGGGCGAGTCCTTCATCTCCGACCTCCTCGGCGGCAAGTGGGCGGCCTTCGAGTTCGGCCTCAACCAGGAGTCCGAGTCCTGGGCCACCTACAAGCTCTCCGTCTCGGTCGACTCCGCGTGGAACATCTACCACCAGAGCACCGACGAACTCGACGCGTTGGCCGACCGCATGCGCATGGGTGGAGAGGACGGCGACGCCGCGGCCCAGGAGATGAACGAGTACCTGGTCGAGAACGCCTGGTTCGCCCCGTTCTACCGCGTCGAGGGCGTGATCGTCACCAACGACGCCACCTCGGTCACCCTCAAGAACGGCCAGGCCGTGTCCAACCTCTGGGACATCGTCCCGACCGCCTGACCCTGATCACCGCCGGCGGGGCGGGGAGTCCTCGCCCCGCCGGCACCACCACCCCGCAGCTACCCCCAAGCAAGGAGAGCCATCGTGCTCCGATTCATCGGAAGGCGCATCGTCACGGGAGTCGGCCTCATCGCGACGCTGGCGACTCTGACGTTCTTCCTGCTGCAGTTCGGCAGCACGGACACCGCGCGCCGCATCGCCGGACAGTCGGCCACCGAGGACGCGGTCCAGGTGGTCGAGGAGAGGCTCGGCCTCGACCAGCCCGTCCTCGTGAGGTTCTGGGACTGGGTCGTCGCGGCGCTCCACGGAGACTTCGGCCTCTCATGGTTCTCGGGCCAGGACGTGCTCGAGGCCGTGACGACGCGCATGCAGGTGACCGTCACCCTCGCCGTGGGGTCGGTCTTCCTCACCGCCATCATCGCCATCGTGCTCGGCGCGTACGCCGCCACGAGGCGCGGCTGGCCCGACCGTGCCGTGCAGATCCTCTCCGTCATCGGCCAGGCCATCCCCGGCTTCCTGGTGGCGCTGGTCCTGGTGCTCGTCTTCGCGATCCAGCTGGACTGGTTCCCCGCGACGGGCTACACCAAGCCGTCCGACTCCGTGCCCGAGTGGCTGCTGAGCATCACGCTGCCGGTCATCGCGCTCACGATCGGCTCGATCGGCGGCGTGGCGCAGCAGGTCCGCGGCTCGATGCTCGACGCATTCGAGCGCGACTACGTCCGCACCCTGCGCAGCCGTGGGCTCGCGCATCGCAGCGTCGTCTACAAGCACGTGCTCCGCAACGCCGCGGGCCCCGCGCTCAGCATCCTGGGGCTTCAGTTCGTGATCCTCCTCGGCGGTGCCGTCATCGTCGAGACGCTCTTCTCGATCCCTGGCCTCGGCCCGCTCGCCCTGTCGAGCACGTCCAATGGCGACATCCCTGTCGTCATGGGCATCGTCGTCATCACCGGCGTGATCGTCATCATCGTCAACACCCTCGTCGACGTCGCGCAGGCGTGGGTCAACCCGAAGGTCCGACTCTCATGAGCTCCGCATCCGCACCCTCCGCCGCGGACACCCGTGCGCCGCGCGCGGGCCTGCTCCGGCGACTGGTCACGCACCCGCTCGGCGGGATCTCGATCGTCTTCCTGACCCTGATCGCGATCATCGCGATCATCGGCCCCTTCATCGCGCCGTTCGACCCGACCGCGACCGACCTCAAGATGATCTTCGCGGCTCCCGGCGACGGCCACCTGCTCGGCGGCGACTCCGCGGGTCGTGACATCTTCTCGCGGCTCCTCGTCGCGACGGGACTGTCGCTCGCCGGTGGTCTGCTCGTCGCCGCGGTCGGCACCATCATCGGCGTCAGCGCCGGCCTCGTCGCCGGCTACTACGGCGGCTGGATCGACACGATGGGCTCGTGGTTCACGGCCCTGACCATGTCGATCCCGTCGATCATCGTCCTCATCGCCGCGCGTTCCGTGATGGGTCCGTCCATGTGGTGGACGATGGCGATCTTCGGCGTCTTCATCTCTCCCGTGTACTACCGCGTCGTCTACAACTCGGTCAGGTCGGTTCGGGGCGAGCTCTACGTCGACGCGGCGCGCACCTCGGGTCTGGGAGACGGCCGCATCATCGGTCGCCACGTCCTCATGGCGGTGCGCGCGCCGGTCATCCTGCTCACCGCGGGCACGATCGCCGCCGGTATCGGGATGCAGGCCGGCTTCGACTTCCTCGGACTCGGTGATCCCGAGAACCCGACATGGGGCCAGATGCTCAACGAGGGCTTCTACAACATCACCCGCGCCGGACAGCTCGTCCTGTGGCCCGCGCTCGCGCTCGGCCTCACGATGATCTTCCTCACGCTGCTCGGCACGGCGCTTCGCGACGAGCTCGAGGGCACGTCGGACCTCAAGAAGGTCAAGGGCCAGGCGCCCTGGGCCCTCGAGTCCCCGGCGCCGGAGATCATGCGTCACGAGGACGATGCGGCCGCCGAGGTGCTCCTCGAGGTCAAGGACCTCGCGGTCGCGTACCCCGCGGGGACCGAGTGGGCCACGGTCGTCAAGGGTGCGAGCCTCGAGGTCCGCAAGGGCGAGACCCACGGCCTCATCGGGGAGTCCGGCTCGGGCAAGACCCAGACCGCCTTCTCGGTGCTCGGCCTGCTGCCCCAGGGTGGCAGGGTGATGGCCGGTTCGATCGTCTTCGAGGGTGAGGACATCACCGGCGCGAACGACGCGATCATGAACAGGTACCGGGGCAGCAGGATCGCCTACGTCCCGCAGGAGCCGATGTCCAACCTCGACCCCGCGTTCACGGTCGGCTCGCAGCTCACGGAGCCGCTGCGCTCGGTGCTGGGGATGTCCAAGGCTGAGGCGCGCGAGCGGGCCATCTCGCTGCTCGAGAGGGTCGGCATCCCCGACCCTCAGCGGACCTTCGACTCGTACCCGCATCAGCTCTCGGGAGGCATGGCCCAGCGTGTGCTCATCGCTGGAGCCGTCGCCTCGCACCCCGCGCTGCTCATCGCGGACGAGCCGACGACCGCCCTCGACGTCACCGTCCAGGCCGAGGTGCTCGACCTGCTGCGGGACCTGCAGGCGGAGCTCGGCATGGCGGTGCTCATCGTCACCCACAACTTCGGCGTGGTCGCCGACATCTGCGATCGCGTCTCGGTGATGCGTCGGGGCGTGATCGTCGAGAACGGCCCCACGCAGTCCGTCTTCGACGATCCTCGCCACGAGTACACGCAGGCGCTGTTCTCCGCGATCCCGACGGGGGCGCCGCGCGTGCCTCTGCCCGGGGCCGCGAACACCGGCACCCTCGGAATGGAGAAGCTGTCATGACCGAGTCCCTGCTCAAGGTCGACGACCTCGTCGTCGAGTACCCCGGTCGCGGGATGCGAGCCAAGCCCATCCGCGTCGTCCACGGGGTCGACTTCGACATCAAGCCCGGCGAGACCGTCGGACTGGTGGGGGAGTCCGGCTCGGGCAAGACGACGATCGGCCGCGCGATCCTCGGACTCGCCCCGGTGGCCGGAGGCGCCATCACCTTCGACGGCGAGGACATCAGCCACCCGACGAAGAAGCGTCGCCGCGAGCTCACCCGCGACATCCAGGTGGTCTACCAGGACCCCTACTCGTCGCTCAACCCGTCGCTCACGATCGGCGACTCGCTGACGGAGCCGATGATCATCCGCAACACGTCGAAGACGGAGGCCGCCGCGCGCGTGAAGGAGCTGCTCGACACCGTCGGGCTTCCCTCCGACGCCGCGGATCGCATGCCGCGCGAGTTCTCGGGTGGCCAGCGCCAGCGCATCGCCATCGCCCGGGCGCTCGCCCTCGACCCGAGGCTGATCATCTGCGACGAGCCCGTCTCGGCGCTCGACCTGTCCACGCAGGCCCGCGTGCTCGAGCTGTTCCTGGAGATCCAGGAGCGTACCGGCGTCGCCTACCTGTTCATCTCGCACGACCTCGCGGTCGTGCGCGAGATGTCCCACCGGGTCGCCGTCCTGTACCACGGCGAGCTCGTGGAGTGGGGGGACGGCGACACCGTCACCTCCGCCCCCGAGCACCCCTACACGCAGCGCCTGCTGCTCGCCTCGCCCGTTCCCGACCCGCTCGCTCAGGAGCAGCGCCGCGCGGACCGGCTGAGGCTCAAGGAGATCCAGGCGCAGCAGCAGGAGCAGGCCGGAGCGGCCTGACCCCGCGCATCGATGTCGGCGCCGACCTGCTCGGCGCCACGGAAGGAGCACCACCCATGACGAGCGCACGCCTGCCCGAGGACTTCCTGTGGGGAGTCGCGGTCTCCGGTCACCAGACCGATGGAGGCGACACCACGTCCGACACCTCGTTCCTCGAGAACGTCCAGCCGACGGTCTTCGCCGAGCCCTCGGGCACGGCGTGCGGCAGCTGGGAGCGCTGGGAGGAGGACCTGGACCTCACCGAGGCGATGGGTCTCAACGCCTACCGCTTCTCGATCGAATGGAGCCGCGTGGAGCCCGAGCAGGGCACGATCGACGAGTCCGCGCTCGACCACTACGAGGCGGTCGTCGACGGCTGCCTCGCCCGGGGCCTCGCTCCGGTCGTGACCTTCAGCCACTTCACCTCGCCGCACTGGTTCGGGGCCCGCGGCTCGTGGCTCGCCGAGGAGGCCGCCGACGACTTCGCGCGCTTCTGCGGCGTCGTGATGGACCGCATCGGAGACCGCATCGCGGTCGCGGTGACCCTCAACGAGCCCAATCTCCAGCGCCAGCTCGCGGGGGGCTTCCTGCCTCCGCAGGCATGGGAGGGTCACAAGGCGACCCTCGAGGCCGCGTCGAAGGCCGCCGGGGTCGAGCGCTACCGCGCGGGCAACGTGCAGCGCCTCGACGAGCTCGACGCCTTCGAGGAGGGCTTCGAGAAGGCGCACCTCGCCGCGAAGGCCGCCATCAAGGCGCGCCGCGCCGATCTCCCCGTCGGATTGTCGCTCGCGGTCGCCGACGACGTCGCGCTTCCCGGCGGCGAGGCGGCTCGCGACCAGGTGCGCGAGGACTGCTACGGCCGCTGGCTGCGGCTCGTCAAGGACGACGACTTCGTCGGCGTCCAGAACTACGAGCAGCTCCTCTACGGTCCCGAGGGACGCGTGGACACGCACGCAGGCGAGCAGGAGATCGAGCCGCGCTCGCTCGGTGGCGCGGTCCGCTACTGCTACGAGGCCTCGGGCGTGCCGGTGCTCGTGAGCGAGCACGGCCTCAACACCCAGGACGACGAGGAGCGCTGTGCGTTCCTGCCCGCCGCGCTCGCGAGCCTCGACGAGGCCATCGCGGACGGCGTGCCCGTCCTCGGATACTGCCACTGGTCCCTCTTGGACAACTACGAATGGATCTTCGCGTTCGGGCCCCGCTTCGGTCTGCATTCCGTCGACCGTGCGACCCTTGAGCGCACCCCCAAGGCCTCCGCGAGCGTGTTCGCTACCGAGGTCGCCAAGCGAGCCACCGTGGAGGTGCCGGCATGAATCAGACAGCCATCGCAGCGAAAGCCGCGCTCTTCGACCTCGACGGCGTGATCGTCGACACCGCCAAGCACCACTTCATCGCGTGGCGGGCGATGGCCGCCGGTCTGGGCTTCGAGCTCGCCGACGAGGACGAGGAGCTGCTCAAGGGCGTCGGCCGCATGGACGCGCTCCGCATCGTCTTGAGGGTAGGTGGGGTGGAGGTCTCCGAGGAGGAGGCCGTGCGCCTCGCGACCGAGAAGAACGCGCAGTACGTCGAGGCGATCTCGACGCTCGCGCCCGAGGACATGCTCCCCGGCGCGCTCGCGTTCCTGCAGGACCTCCAGCGCCGCGGCGTTCCCACGGCGCTCGGCTCCGCGAGCCGCAACGCGCCGCTGATCCTGGACCGCCTCGGCATCCGCGACCTGTTCGACGCGATCATCGACGGCTCCATCGTGACCCAGGCCAAGCCCGACCCTGCGGTGTTCCTCGCGGGAGCCGAGGCGCTCGGCGTCGACCCGGCGGACTGCGTCGTCTTCGAGGACGCGATCGCCGGCGTTCAGGCGGCTCATGGCGGCGGCATGACGGCGGTCGGCATCGGCGACCCTGCCGTGCTCGGCGAGGCTGACACCGTCATCCCCGGACTTCACGCCGTAGGCTCGCTCGCCGAGCAGGGCATCATCTTCGTGGGGTCACCCGCAACCGGCTCCAAGGAGGAGACCATGTCCGACACCGCTCCCGTGCGCCTCGATCAGGCGCCGTTCCACCTGGATGCCGACGCCGAGGCGTGGGTCGTCGCGACGCGCGACGCGATGTCGGTCGAGGACAAGGTCGGTCAGCTGTTCTTCCTCATGGCGAACGACCCCGCCGGCGTGGACGCCGATATCGCGGTGAGCCAGCCCGGCGGCTTCATGCGTCGTGGCGCGCCGATCGACGAGGCCGTGAGCCTCAACCGCTACCTTCACGAGGCGAGCTCGGTGCCGCCGCTGATCGCGGGCAACCTGGAGAACGGCGCCGATGGCGCGAGCTTCATGGCCACGCAGGTCGGCACTCCGTTGCAGGCCGCCGCGACGGGCGACGACTCGTGCGCGTACCGCATGGGCGAGGTCGCCGCGGTCGAGGGACGCGCCCTGGGCGTGACGTGGGACTTCGCGCCGATCATCGACATCCAGGTCAACCCGCGCAACCCGATCGTCCTCAACCGCGCGTTCGGCTCGGACCCCGAGCGCGTGGCGCGCATGGGCGTCGAGTTCGTGAAGGGCCTGCAGGATCACGGAGTCGCCGCGTCCATCAAGCACTGGCCCGGGGACGGCGTCGACGACCGCGACCAGCACCTGGTCACGACCGTGAACACGCTGAGCGTCGAGGAGTGGGAGGAGACCTTCGGGGCCGCCTACCGCGCATCGATCGATGCGGGCGCGCTGTCGGTCATGGCCGCGCACATCGCGCTGCCTGCCTACACCCGCGCGCTGCGCCCGGGCATCAAGGACGAGGACATCATGCCTGCGTCGCTCGCGCCGGAGCTGACCACCGAGCTGCTGCGCGAGCACCTGGGCTTCAACGGTGTCGTCATCACCGACGCCTCGCTCATGGGCGGCATGCTCATGAAGATGCCCCGCGCCGAGCTCGTGCCCGCCGCGGTCGCGGCCGGCTGCGACATGTTCCTCTTCACCCCTGACTACGCGGTCGATCACGCGCACATGCTCGCGGGCGTGCGCGAGGGCGTAATCTCCGAGGCTCGCCTCGACCAGGCGGTTACCCGCGTCCTCGCCCTCAAGGCGGCGCTCGGCCTCCACGCGGGACAGTCTCCCGAGGAGATCGTCCCTGGCCTCGACGGCATCGACACCGCCAAGCACCGCGCCTGGTCTCGCGAGCAGGCCGACGCGGGCATCACCCTGGTCAAGGACAAGGAGGCCGGCCTCCTGCCGCTGGATGTGGAGCGTCACAAGCGCGTGCTCGTCTACTCGCTGCGGGGGCTGCTGTCCTTCACCGGTCCCGCCGAGCGCTTCACCGCGCAGCTGAACGAGCGTGGCTTCGCCGCGACGCTGTTCGAGGACGGACCTCCCGGATCGACGATGTTCAAGCGCGTGGGCGTCGACGGCGGCGTCAACGGCGCCGACCTGCTCGACAGCTACGACGCGGTGATCTACGTGGCCGACGTGCAGCCGCGCTCGAACGAGACTGTCGCGCGTATCCACTGGGCGACCTTCACTGCGGGCAACCTGCCGCGCCACCTCACCGAGCTCCCGACGCTGTTCGTGTCGCTCGGCAGCCCTTACCACCTGCAGGACGTGCCGTTCGCGCGCACCTATGTCAACGCGTACGCCGCCAACAACGAGACGGTCGATGCGGTCGTCGCCAAGCTCACGGGCGAGGACGACTTCCGTGGCGTCAGCCCCGTCGACCCGTTCATGGGATACGAGGACGCCCGCTGGTGATGTCAGTCCCGGGTGAGAAGGTGACGGGGTGAGCGCGACCCCGATACTGCCCGGATTCCACCCCGACCCGTCGATCTGCCGGGTCGGGGAGGAGTATCTGATCGCGACCTCGACGTTCGAGTACGTTCCCGGCGTCCCGATCCACCGGTCCACGGACCTCGTGACGTGGGAGCTCGTCGGGCACGTCCTGGCGGATCCCGAGGTCGTCAACGCCGCGCCCGGAGCGGCCGGCGCGAGCCAGGGCATCTTCGCCCCGACGCTGCGCCACCGCGACGGACTGCTGTGGATGACGACCACGAGCATCCGCGACGTGGGCGCCGGCCAGCTGATCACGCACGCCGAAAGGCCCGAGGGGCCGTGGTCGGAGCCCGTGCGCGTGCCTGGCACGCTCGGCATCGATCCCGACCTCGCGTGGGACGACGACGGCGCGTGCCTGCTCACGTGGCGCGGCTTCGCGCCCCCAGGCATCCACCAGGTGCCGATCGACCCGGCGACGGGGGAGCGGCTGGGCGAGGAGGTCGTCGTCTGGCAGGGAAGCGGGCTCGCCGACACCGAGGGGCCGCACCTGATCCGGCGCGGCGACTGGTGGTACCTGATCGTCGCCGAGGGCGGCACCCACCTGGGACACGGGGTCTCGGTCGCGCGTTCGCGCTCGCCGCGGGGTCCGTTCGAGTCCCACCCGTCCAACCCGTTCTTCACCCACAGGTCCACGGACGATGCGGTACAGGCGGTCGGGCATGCCGACCTGGTCGAGCTCGCGGACGGGTCCTGGGCGATGGTGCACCTCGGCATCCGCCAGGCGGGCTCGCACCCGGGCTTCCACGTGCTCGGACGCGAGACCTTCCTCGCGGGCGTCGACTGGGTCGACGACTGGCCGGTCGTGGTCCAGGACCGCTTCGAGGTTGCCGAGGCCGATCGGTCATGGTCCGACGACTTCGCAGCGACGATGCTCCACCCTCGCTGGGTCGCGCCGTCCGTGACCCCGTCGTCGTTCGCGACGCCGGGAGACGGCCTCGCGCTCGGGCATGGCCGAGGACCGAGCGAGGCCGAGCAGAGCAGCGTCCTGTGCGCCCGCATCGGCGACCGCTCCTGGGACGCGAGCGCGAGCATCGTCCAGGGAGACGCCTGCCTGTCCGTCCGCCTGGACGCGGGCCGCTGGTACGGAGTCGAGCGCGTCGGCGATGTCGCGCGGGCGCGCGCCGTGAGCGCGCCGTTCGACCAGGTGATGGGCGAGGCGGCGCTGGGTCCGGACGATGCGCTCGCGATCAGGGTGCGCGCGGCCGAGCCCAGGCTGGGCGAGAGCAGCGGACCCGACCTCGTGTCGCTCGGGCTCGCGCGTGACGGCGAGTTCGTGGAGATCGCGACGCTCGATGGGCGGTACCTCTCGACGGAGGTCGCCGGTGGGTTCACGGGCCGGATGCTCGGCCTCGAGGCGCTCGGCGCTCCCGCGCGCATCGCTCGCGTCGCCTACCGCGCGTGCGACGCGGGGAGCGCTCAGTCGTGAGGTGCCCTCGGGGGCATGAAGCGGGTGGCCCGCGCCGACAGTAGGCTGGAACCCATGCGCATTCTGGTGACGGTCAAGTTCACGCCGGACCTGCAGTCGCAGCGGTCCTTCACCGACGGCTCGGTGACGCGTACCGCGGACGACGGCTCCATGAACGAGCTCGATGAGAACGCGGTCGAGGCCGCGCTGCAGCTCGTCGAGGCGGCAGGGGAGGGCGAGGTCTACGCCCTCACGGTCGGCGGTCCCGACGCGGTCGCGGCCGTCCGTAAGGCGCTCCAGCTCGGGGCGCATCACGCGATCCACGTCTCGGACGCCGAGATCGCGGGAGCCGACGTGTTCGGCACCGCCAAGGTGCTGGCCGCCGCGATCCGCAAGGTGCACGACGAGCAGCCGCTCGACCTCGTGATCACGGGCATGGCGGCCCTCGACGGCCTGACGTCGATGCTCCCCACGGCGCTCGCGGCCGACCTCGGGTGGGCGCAGCTCACGCTCGCGTCGTCGCTGAGCGTCGCCGACGGCACGGCGACGATCGTGCGCCACATGCCCGACGCTCACGAGACGATGTCGGCCCCGCTGCCCGCCGTCGTGTCCGTGACGGATGAGGCGAACACGCCGCGCTATCCCAACTTCAAGCTCATCATGGCCGCCCGCAAGGCGCCCGTGACGCAGTGGTCGCTCGCCGATCTCGGCGTCGACGGCGCGTCCGTCGGAGCGATCGCCGCGCGCACCGAGGTGGTCGATGCGTCGGAGGTCCCCCCGCGCGAGGGACGCCAGGTCGTGACCGACACGGGCGACGGTGGAGTCGTCCTCGCCGACTTCCTGATCGAGAGGGGCCTCGCATGAGCGCCATGACGGTGGCGGTGCTCGTCGAGCACCGGGACGGACAGGTCGCGGGCCCGACGCTCGAGAACCTGACGCTGGCGCGGAGCCTCGGGCGCCCGGTCGCCGTGTGGATCGGCGAGGAGCCCGCGGACGATGCGGTCGCCTCCCTGGGTGCGCACGGCGCCGAGGAGGTCCGCTGGGTCGAGCTCGGCGGTACCGCACGTCTGCCCAAGGTGCGCTCCGCGGCGCTCGCCGCCGCGACCACCGACACCCGCATCGTCCTGCTGACGTCCACGTTCCTGAACAAGGAGCTCGCGGCCCTGCTCGCGCTCGCCACCGGTGCCGGAGTCGTCGTCGACGCCTCTGGCGCCCGGATCGTCGACGGCCGCGTCGAGACCGAGCAGACGGTCTTCGCGGCGACGTGGAACGTGACGACGCGCATCGTCGCGGAGGACGCGATCGTCGCGCTTCGTCCCAACACGACACAGGCCGTCGCGCTCGACGCGCCCGCCACGGCGGTGCTTGAGAAGGTGGCGTTCGAGGCGCCCGAGACTCCCGAGAGCCTCGTCCACGTCGACCCCGTGGAGCGCGGCGAGGGGGTCCCGCTCTCGGAGGCCCGCGTCGTCGTGTCCGGCGGCCGTGGCACCAACGGTGACTACACGCTCGTGCGTGACCTGGCGGAGGTGCTCGGCGGCGCGGTGGGCGCGACCCGCGACGCGACCGACGAGGGCTGGATCTCGCACGAGCACATGGTCGGCCAGACCGGCACCACCGTGACGCCCGCGCTGTACGTGGGATGCGGCATCTCGGGTGCGGTCCACCACCGCGGAGGCATGCAGGCCTCGGGCACGATCGTCGCCGTGAACCTCGACCCCGACGCCCCGATCTTCGAGATCGCGGACCTCGGCATCGTGGGCGACCTCAACGACGTGCTGCCTCAGGCGATCGAGCGGCTCAGGGAGCACAAGGGCGCCTGAGCCGTCCCCGCCGCATCGGCGTACCCTGAAGAGGTGAGGACCGCGCGCGGCCTCGGACCCCGCTGAGGCTGTGCGGCAGCACCGGAGCGATGATGGCGTCGCCCCGGGGGAGGCGAGGGTGTCATGCAGAAGGAACAGGTCTACACCGACGAATGGGCCCGTTTCGGGCCATGGATCGATCCGGTCGAGACGCCCGAGGACGTCCCCCGGCTCTTCCGCGACCATCCCCTGGACCTCGATGCGGCGAGGCTCGTGCTCAAGGTGCCTCGCGACATCGCCCATCGCGACGCGAAGCCCGGCATGGACCTCTATGACCACCTCGTCGTGGTCAACGACGACGCGGTGACCGTGCTGACCCGTCGCGGCGCGGAGGGCGGCCACGCTGACATCACTCACGGCTACTCCGAGGACCGGATCGCGCTCGACGACCTTGTCGCGATCCACGACTCCGTGAACCTTCTGCACGGCCGGGTCGCGCTGCACGCGCGCGACGGTCAGGTCATCTCGATGCGCCACTCGGGATCGCCGCGCGGCGGCGTCGGGAGGCTCGTCGAGGAGCTGCGTCCTGAGTTCCAGGCCCGTGAGCCCGGGATGTGGGGCGCGTCGGTGCTCGAGGCGACGCGAGGGCGCGAGGTGGACCTCGCCGCCGTCGAGCAGGGCATCGCGAGCGAGCTTCAGGAGCTGCGCGCCGTGCACCGCGAGGTCAAGGCGTGGGCGTGCCACGGGCGCAGGCGGCTCTGGCCGGACGCGTCGGGCCTCGATGGTGCGGTCGTGCGCATGCGGCACGTGCTCTCGCCCGTGAGGCTGAGCGGCGGGATCCTCGCCGGGGATGACCGCGTGCTCGAGCTGCTGGGGCGCCACGCGTGGCTCATCCAGGGCACGACCCCCACGCTGTCGTCGTCGCGGCTCACGATGCCGCTCGCGGCAGTGGACGGTGTCGAGAGCGCGCCGCATCCCCTCTATCCGGACGCGGTGAACCTGACGATCGTCGCGGGGAGGTGCAGGCTTCCCCTCGTCGTGCCTCGCGATGCGTCGATGGTGGGCCTTATCTCCTGATCTGACCGAATTCGCCCCATCGTCAGGTTTGCTCTCTCGTAAAGGTTTTGCAGGAACATTTCACGCAATGTTCATTTGATCGACATCTTCGCGGCACCGCGTGACCCTAGGTTGTTATGCGTCCATGGAGGACGCCAACTGCCACTCTCACGACGGGGGAACCACCCATGCGTGCACGCGCATTGCTGTCCGTCGGCCTGCTGACCATGGGGGGACTGGCGGCTGTCGCCGTCCCAGCCACGGCAGCGACCGGCGACCCAATCACCGATCTGCTGATCACCGAGTATCTCGAGGGATCGAGCAGCAACAAGGGCTACGAGATCTACAACGGCACCGCTGACAGCGTCGACCTGTCCGGCTACACCGTCGAGATGTACTCGAACGCCAACACGTCAGCGACGACGCAGGCGCTGTCGGGCACCCTCGCCTCGGGCGAGACGCTGGTCGTGCGCCACTCGAGCGAGGCCCTCGGCCTCAGCTCGCTCGGCGCCATCGCCCTCACCAGCGGCACCGCGAACTTCAACGGCAACGACTCGATCGTGCTCAAGTACGGTACCGACGTCGTCGACTCGATGGGGCAGATCGCCGGCAACGTGTACTGGTCCTCCGCCGCGGCGAACATGACCAACATGACGATCCACCGTGACGCCGACGTCTGCACCGGCGACACCGACCCGACCGACGAGTACGCGCTCGCGGGCTGGACCGCGACGTCGTACGACGACATCTCGGGCTTCGGCTCGCACACCACCGACTGCACCGCGGGCGCGTGGGCGCACGCGAGCGGCTCGGGTGACTCGGGCGACGGTGACGCGTCGTCCGAGGTCACCGCGATCCACGACATCCAGGGCTCGGGAAGCGCCTCGGCGATGACCGGCCAGACGGTCACGATCGAGGGTGTGGTCGTCGGCGTCTACCCCGCGCTCAAGGGCTTCTACGTCCAGGAGGAGGACGCCGACGTCGACGCCGACACGGCGACCTCCGAGGGCATCTTCGTGTACTACGGGTCCGCGACGCTGCCCGTCGAGCTCGGCGACGCGGCGTCGGTCACCGGAACGGTGTCCGAGTACTACGACGTGACCGAGCTCGGCTCGATCTCCGACGTTACTGTCGCATCGTCCGGGAACGTCGTCTCCCCCGCCGAGGTGAGCCTCCCGCTCGACTCGACCGACGACCTCGAGCGCTACGAGGGCATGCTCGTGACGTTCCCGCAGGAGCTGTTCGTCACCGAGTACTACAACCAGGCGCGCTACGGGCAGCTGCTGCTCAGCTCGGGCGGTCGCCTCGACCAGCCGACCACGGTCGCGATGCCGGGCACGGCCGCGAACGCGGTCCAGGCGGCGAACGACCTCAACCAGATCACCCTGGACGATGCGACCAACGCGCAGAACGTGTGGCCCATCGCGTACGGGATCGGCGGCGCGAACGCGACGTCGAGCACCTCGCTGCGCGGCGGCGACTCCGTCACCGGCCTGGTCGGAGTCATGGACTACTACTCGTCCGGCGGTGGCTACCGCGTGCGCGCGGAGGGCTCGCTGGGCGCGTCGTACGACTTCGTGTCGAACAACTCGCGTCCCACGGAGCCGGAGGATGTCGGCGGATCGCTCAAGGTCTCGGGCTTCAACGTGCTCAACTACTTCCTCACCGTGGACAACGGCACGGACGACGTCTGCGGCGCCACCGAGGACATGGAGTGCCGCGGCGCCGACAGCGCGTCGGAGCTGTCGAAGCAGCGCGCGAAGCTGCTGCTGGCGCTCGAGGCCCTCGACGCCGACGTCATCAGCCTCGCCGAGCTTGAGAACACGCCCGGCGTGGACCCGGCGGCCGACCTCGCAGACGGCCTCAACGACCTCCTCGGCGAGGACGTCTGGGCATCGGTCGACACCGGTGTGCTCGGCACCGACGCCATCCGCGTCGGCATGATCTACCGCACGGACGCGGTCGAGCTCGCGGGCGACTTCACGGTCATGGACTCGAGCGTCGACGCGCGCTTCGACGACGACCGCAACCGCCCCTCGCTCGCTCAGTCGTTCACGGACCTGCGCACCGGCGAGGACTTCACCGTCGTCGCCAACCACCTCAAGTCCAAGGGTTCGTGCCCGTCTGACGGTTCCGCTGACGAGGACCAGAGCGATGGTGCGGGCTGCTGGAACGCCACCCGTGCGGCCGCGGCCGAGGCCATCGTCGACTGGATCGACGCGGGCGAGGCCGGCAACGGCGACCCCGACGTCATCCTCATGGGTGACTTCAACTCGTACGCCAAGGAGGACCCGATCCAGGCCTTCGTCGACGCGGGCTTCGTCAACCTCAGCGAGGGCGACTACTCGTACGTGTACGACGGTCAGTGGGGCACGCTCGACTACGCGCTCGCGTCGTCGTCGATGGCCGAGCAGGTGACCGGCGCGACCGAGTTCCACATCAACGCGGATGAGAATCCGGCCCTCAGCTACAACGAGGACTACATGACGACGGACGCTATCGCGGGTCTGTACTCCGAGGACATGTACCGCACATCGGACCACGACCCGGTCCTCGTGGGACTCGAGCTCGGCGACACCACGACGGTCCAGGTCCTCGGCACGAACGACTTCCACGGTCGCATCCTGCCGACGCTCAGCAGCGGTCAGGCCGGTGCCGCCGTGATGGCGGGTGCGGTCTCGACGCTCGAGTCGGAGTACACCAACTCGGTGTTCACCGCCGCGGGCGACCTGGTCGGAGCCTCGACCTTCGAGTCCTTCGTGGCCCAGGACCGCCCGACCATCCAGGCGCTCAGCATGATGGGCCTGGACGTGTCCTCGGTCGGCAACCATGAGTTCGACCAGGGCTACGACGACCTCGTGAACCGGATCATGGCGGAGTACGACGAGGTTGAGAACCCGTACGGCGGCGCGACCTGGGAGTACCTGGGGGCCAACGTCCGCAACGAGGACGGCTCGGCTGCCCTGCCCGAGACCTGGAAGGTCACGTTCGACAACGACACGACCGACACCTCGGACGATGTGACGATGGGCTTCATCGGAGTCGTCACCGAGGACACCCCGTCGCTCGTGTCGCCCTCCGGCATCGCGGGCCTCACGTTCGAGGACGAGTCCATCGCGGCCAACCGGTCTGCGGCAGTGCTCGAGGAGGAGGGCGTCGACGCGATCATCCTCCTGGTGCACGAGGGCGCGCCGACCACGGCCTACGCGGACGCGGTCGACACGTCGAACAACTTCGGCGACATGCTCTCCAAGCTCGACCCGAGCATCGACGCCGTGATCTCCGGCCACACGCACCTCGCGTACAGCCACATGGTCCCGGTGCAGGAGTGGATCGACGAGGGTCGCATGGTCACGGAGCGCCCCGTCGTCTCCGCCGGCCAGTACGGCATGTACCTCGATCAGCTGATCTTCACCTTCAACAACGAGACTGGTGAGATCTCCCACATCGAGTCCACCACGGTGAACCTCACCGAGCAGGCGGATCCCGAGTGCACGGAGGACTGTGAGCTCCTGTACCCGGCCGACGCGGACGTGCAGGCGGTCGTGGATGCCGCGGAGGAGGCAGCCGACGACCTCGGCGCTCAGACGATCGGTGAGATCACCGAGCCCCTCTACCGAGGTCGCACCGAGGGCGGCTCGTACGGTGGCACCCGCGGTGCCGAGTCGACGCTCGGCAACGCCGTGGCCGACGCCCAGCTGTGGGCGACGGAGGACGTCGGTGCCCAGATCGCCTTCATGAACCCGGGTGGTCTGCGTGCGGACATGCTCGGAGCGGCGGCCGGCACGGGAACCTACCCGTCGACCGTGAGCTACAAGGAGGCCAACACGGTGCAGCCGTTCGGCAACACCCTGTGGACCGAGACCCTCACGGGCGCACAGATCAAGGCCGTGCTCGAGGAGCAGTGGCAGCCTGACGGCTCGTCGCGTCCCTTCCTCAAGCTGGGTGTCTCGGAGGGCTTCGTGTACACCTACGACCCGGACGCCGACCGCGGTGAGCGCATCCTCCAGATGTGGCTCGACGGTGAGGAGATCGACCTGGAGGCGGAGTACACCGTCGCGATGAACTCGTTCCTCGCGAGCGGCGGCGACAACTTCACCACCTTCGCGGAGGGGACGGACGCCAAGGACTCGGCGCGAGTCGACTTCGACTCGATGGTCGACTACCTCATGGCCGGCAACGCGCTCGGCACCGATTACGGCCAGCGCGCGATCGGTGTGAGCGCCGACTCGCTCGAGGTCACGGCCGGGGAGGCGTTCTCCTTTGACCTCAGCTCGCTGATGTTCACGGCGGAGCCCGACCTCACCGACGCCAACGTCGTCGTGAGCCTCGGTGGCACCGTGCTCGGCACCTTCCCGGTGACGAACGCCCTGCCGACCGACGCGTACGACGAGCAGGGCACGGCCTCGGTGACCGTCACGATCCCCGAGGGCCTCTCAGGTGAGCAGCTGCTCACCGTCGCGGGCGACACGACCGCGACCGAGTTCTCGGTGGCGATCACCGTGCAGGCGCCCGCGGGCGGCTCGGATGGTTCGGGCGGCACGGGCGGCACGGGCGGCACGGGAGGCACGGGCGGTCAGCTCGGCGCCGGCGCGACGTCGGGCGTGGGCGAGCTCCACGCCGCGGTCGGCTCGGCCGTCGCGCTCCGCGACGCCCACCTGGCGCGCTTCCTCAGCACGAGGCAGATCGCGAAGCTCCGCGAGGCGATCGCCGAGGCACGGGACGTGCGCGTCGACGGTACCCCGGAGGAGCGTCTCGCGGCGGCGAAGAGCCTCATCAGCAAGGTGGACAAGCTCAAGGCCAAGGCGGTGGCCAAGCGCACCGCCTACCGCGAGCTGCGGAGCACCATCGCCACGGCGGTGAAGTTCCGTCACAGCAACCTGGCGAGGAACAACCTCACGCTCAACCAGAGGCTGTACCTCAAGGATGCGGTGCTCGACGCCAAGGCGCTCTCGCCGGCCGCGTCGGTCGACAGGATCGACGAGACGAGGCATGACCTCGCCAAGACGGTCAAGCGGCTCAAGGCGAAGGCCAAGGCCGCGCGCGACAGCTGATCCGTCGCAGCAGGCTGGGCCCGGCGATCGTGCGATCGCCGGGCCCAGCCGCCACGTGAAGGAGCCCGGGACCGACCGTCGGTCCCGGGCTCCTGTGCGTCCTGGGTGGACCGCTCGTCCGAGGTGGACGGCGCTGCAGGGCCCGTGGCTCCGGGCCCTCCGACTAGCCCTTCGGCCGGTCCACGGAGATGGTGAGGTCCTGCCACGCATCGACCTCCGCGCCGAAGCGCTCGAGCTTGGCTCGGGTCTGGGTCAGCGCATGCTGGCCGGCGATGAAGTGGCGGGGCGGCACGTCGGCGTCGACGAGGGTCAGCATCGCCTCGGCGAGCGCCTCGGGCGAGCCGGGCTGGTTGCCGGGCAGCGCGTGGATGCGTGCCCAGAAGGGCTCCATCACGGGCGCGTAGTCGGGCAGGATGTCCTCGTTCTTGGCGCCCGAGGGGATCCACAGAGAGCGCACGGGTCCGGGCTCGATCAGCGTCACCTTGATCCCGAGGTGCTCGACCTCGGCCGCGAGGGCCTCCATGAAGCCCGACACCGCGAACTTCGACGCGCAGTAGTAGCCGAGGCCCGCGGATCCGCGCACGCCCGCGATCGACGAGATCGTGAGGATGTGGCCGGCGCGACGCTCGCGCATGTGGGGCAGCAGCGCCGTGGTGACCTTGGCCGCGCCCCAGAAGTTGGCGTCCATGACCGCCTGCGCGTCCTCGTCGGAGGTCTCCTCGATCGTCGAGAAGACGCCGATGCCGGCGTTGTTGAGCAGCACGTCGATGCCGTCCACGAGCTCCAGGGCGGCCGTCACGCAGGCCGCGACGGACTCGTCCGACGTGACGTCGAGCGGCAGCGCGTGAATGCGGCCAGGGTAGGCGGCGACGAGGTCGTCGAGGGTCTCGGGACGACGGGCGGTCGCGATCACGGTGTTGCCCGCGAGCGCGGCGGCCTCGGCGGCGGCGCGTCCGATGCCGCTCGAGCAGCCGGTGATGAGCCAGGTGGCCATGGGTCTCCTCTTCTGGCCGGACGATGCGCTCGCGTCTCTCGCCGCGCCTCGCTCCGGCGTATCCGTCCACGCTACCCGCGGGTCCGGGCCGTCGACCGGGACGGACGGCCGATTGTGCGTGCCGGTGCAAGGTGGTGGACTCGGAGCATGAACACCTTCGCCAACCTTCGCGACGTCGCCAGCATCGTCCCCGGGGTCAGGTCGGGAGTGCTGTGGCGATCCGACGCCCCGCATCACGGTGACGTGCAGCCCGAGGGCCACGAGCCCTGGCCGCCGGCGCTCGTCGTCGACCTCAGGGACGATGCCGAGCGCTCGCACGGTCACCCGCTCGCGTCGACGACGACGGTGGTAGCGGTGCCCGTCTTCGCGAATGCGGCGATCCAGGCCCAGTCAGCCGGCGGGACGATGCGGGGGCTCTACGCCCGCATGCTCGAGGACGATGCCGCGGCACGGTTCGTCGAGGCCGTCACCTTGATCTCGGAGTCCGACGGTCCCGCGCTGGTGCACTGCTCGGCGGGCAAGGACCGCACGGGCGTCACGGTCGCGCTCGCGCTCGCGCTCATCGGGGTCGAGCGGCGGCACATCGTCGAGGACTACGTGCTCACCACCGAGGCGATGCCTGGCGTGATCGAGCGCATGTCGCGGCAGTTCGGCATCGGCGACGCCGCCGCGAACCTCGCGTCGATCCCGCCCGAGGTGCTGCAGGCGCCCGCCTACGCGATCGAGCAGGTGCTCGACACGTGGGACAGCCACCCCGGAGGCGTCGAGGCGTGGTGGACCGAGGCCGGCGGATCGTCCGCCGTGGTGACCCGCCTCAAGGAGCGCCTGCTCGACGGCTGATGGCCTCGGGTGCCTGGGCGTCGTCCTCAGACGTAGGGTTCCGGTGTGCACTATCTGGATCACGCCGCCACCTCGCCGCTGCGCCCCACCGCGCGCGAGGCATGGCTCAAGGCGGCCGACGCGGTCGGCAACCCCTCCGCGCTTCACGGTGAGGGGCGGCGTCGCCGCGCGATCGTCGAGGAGGCGCGCGAACGCATCGCCGCCGCGCTGGGGGCGCACCCGGGAGAGGTGATCCTGCTCAGCGGCGGCACCGAGGCCGACAACCTTGCGATCAAGGGCCTGTGGTGGGGGCGCGGCGGCGCGGGACGCGTCGTCTCCACGGCCGTCGAGCATCACGCGGTCCTGGACCCCGTGCGGTGGCTGGGCGACATGGACGATGCGGTGGTCGCGGAGGTGGGCGTGTCGCGCGACGGCGTCGTGGACGTGGACGCCTTCGCGGCCGCGCTGCCGGGCGCGTCGCTCGCGACGGCCATGTGGGTCAACAACGAGGTGGGCGCGATCCAGCCCGTCGCCGCGCTCGCGGCCGCCGCGGCCGAGGCGGGCGTGCCGATGCACTGCGATGCGGTGCAGGCGGTCGCCTACGAGGACGTCTCGTTCGCCGAGTCGGGGCTCACGACCATGGCGGTCAGCGCGCACAAGCTCGGCGGCCCGGTGGGGGTCGGAGCCCTGCTCGCGCGGCGGGGCGCGCCTGTGGCGCCGCTGCTGCACGGCGGGGGACAGGAGCGCAAGGTGCGCTCCGGTACGGTCGACGCGGCGGGGGCGGCGGCCTTCGCCGCCGCGCTCGAGGAGGTCGTCGCCCATCGCGAGTCTGAGCGCGAGCGGGTCTCCGCGCTCGCGTCCCGCCTGGCTGATGGCATCCGCGACGCGGTCCCCGACGCGGTGGTCAGGGGAGCGTCGTCGGAAGGCGCCCCCCACATCGTCCATGTCGTGGTGCCCGGTGCGTCCTCGGAGGCGATGCTCATGCTCATGGACGCGGCAGGTGTGGCGGTGTCGTCGGGCTCAGCATGCACCGCGGGCGTCGTCGAGCGCAGCCACGTGCTGCAGGCGATGGGGCACGACGCGGAGGAGTCCCGTTCGGCGGTGCGGTTCAGCCTGGGGTGGACCACGGCCGGCGCCGATGTGGACGCGGCCCTGGCGGCCCTGCCTGAGGCGGTGAGCCGCGCCCGCGCCGCGGGTGGCATGCGCTGAGCGCGCGGCGACGGCCTAGGCCGACTCTCCCAGGCAGGACAGCGCGCTGCGGTCCGCCTCGACGGGAAGCGGGGCTCTCAGCGCTTCTGGTGTCTGAGCATGATCCGCATGCGATCGGAGCGGTAGGCGCGCACGTGGTACGTCAGCGGGGTGCCGGCGGGGTCGACGTTCGTGCCGGAGCGACGCAGGAGCGGCGCGCCCTGCTCGACCCCGAGGAGGGTTCCTTCGTGCCGCTCGGCGGCGATCGCGTCGAACGCGCGCCACGCGCTCGACACCTCGGTGCCGAGGATCGCGGGGAAGGCCGTCGGGATCCACGGGGACGAGCAGCGCCGGCGGACCTCGTCCGCGCTGAGGTCCGTGACGAGGGCGTAGACGGTGTGCATCACGGGGGAGCCACCCATGCTCGCGAGCGTCTCGATCTCCACGCCCTCGTCGATGCCGAGCTCGCGACGGGCCTCGCCGTGGAGCACGACGCGTCGCACGTCCAGGATCTCCTCTGAGAACGACGGGTCGAAGCCCTCTGAGGTGGTGTCGGTCGGGAGCCCGGCGGGGTCGACGTCCACACGCATCGGCGGCTGGGCGACGAATGTCCCCGCTCCCTGGCGCGCGACGAGGTGACCCGTGCGTCGGAGGGAGGCGATCGCCTCGCGCACGGTGAGGCGGTTCACTCCGAAGCGCGCGGCGAGCTCGGGCTCGGTGGGCACGCGCTCGCCCGGCGCCCAGGTCCCCGCGTCGAGGTCCTCGAGAAGCGCCTGCTCGACCTGGACATGCAGGGGGGTGGACAGGGTGCGGTCGACCGTCATGCCGTCACCCTAGGTCACGTTCTGAGAATTCATCTAGATGACAGATTCGCGTCACGTGATGTTCGGATCGCGTCACTACGTTCCTGACCTGTCGGAGTCATCTAGACGACCGAGCTGGAATCACGACCTGAAGGCAGGCAAGTCATGAACACCACGAAGAAGATCGCCGGCGCCGCCGCCGGCGCCGCGCTGTCCGTCGCGGCCCTCACGGGCTGCACCGCCGCCACGGCGAACGAGACACCCGAGATCCTGAGGCTCGGCGTCCCCCCGGGGGAGGCCGACGCCGAGTACCTCGAGATGCTCGAGCCGCTCGCGGGGATCCTCGAGGAGGCCACCGGCATCCCCGTCGAGCTCACCGAGACGGGCGACTACCTCGGCATCGTCGAGGCCATGCGCTCCGACCTGATCGACCTCGCGATCTTCAGTCCGTTCCCCGCGGTCCTCGCGGAGAAGGTCGCGGACGTCGAGATGGTCGCGGCCGCGACCGGCGCGCCGTACTCGTCGCTCATCATCTGCTCCACGGCCTCGGGCGTCACTGACCTCGCGGACATCGACGACGAGACCATCGCGTTCGTGGACCCGGGCTCCACCTCGGGAAACTTCATCCCCAAGCTCATGCTCAAGGACGCCGGCGTGGACGTCGACGCGCTCAACGAGACCTACGCGGGCGGCCACGACACCGCCGCGATCGCCGTGATGCAGGGGTCCGCCGACTGCGCCGCAGTGGCATCCCAGCTGTGGGACTACATGGTCGAGGCGGGCGCGCTCGACGAGTCGCTCGTGCAGAAGGTCGCCGAGTCGGACCCCATCCCGATCTCGACCGTGATCGTCGGCCGCGAGGGCCTCTCGGACGAGATCCTCGAGCAGATCGGCGGCGTGTTCGTCGGCAGCACCGACGCTGACGTGCTCCAGGTCATGGGCGGCGCGACCGAGGTCATCGACCCGACCGAGGCCGACTGGACCATCTTCGAGGACGCGGCTCGCGAGCTCGGCGTCAACCTCGAGGACGTCGAGTGAGCGTCCTCGAGGCCAGGGCCGTCTCCTTCACCTACCCCGACGGCACCCGGGCGCTCGCCGAGGTGAGCGTCGCGGTCGAGCACGGCGAGATCGTCGCAGTGCTCGGCCCCTCGGGGGCGGGCAAGTCCACGCTCTTCAAGTGCTTCGCGGGCCTCGAGCGGCCCACCGCGGGTCAGGTCGTCGTCGAGGGGACCGACCTCGCCACGTTGCGAGGCAAGGCGCTCCGTCTCGCCCAGCACCGCATCGGGCTCGTGTTCCAGGAGTTCCACCTCGTGGGCCGTGCCTCGGTGCTGTCCAACGTGCTCGTGGGACGCCTCGCGACGGCGAACCCCGTGACGAGCCTCGTGCACTGGATGAGCCGCGCGGACCGCACGGTGGCCGTCGAGCTGCTCACCCGCGTGGGACTGTCCGAGCAGGTGCGCAAGCGCGCCGACTCGCTCTCGGGTGGCCAGCGTCAGCGCGTCGCCGTGGCTCGGGCCCTGTCTCAGCAGCCCGAGCTCCTGCTGGCCGACGAGCCCGTCGCCAACCTGGATCCCGTGCTCGCCGCGGGGGTCATCGACGACATCGTGCGCATGGTGCGCGAGGAGGGTCTCACCGCCGTCCTCAACCTGCACGACGTGACGCTCGCCCGCCGCGTCGCCCAGCGCATCGTCGGCATGCGCGAGGGGCGGGTCATGTTCGACCTTCCCGTCGCCGAGGTGACGGATGCGATCCTCGCCGACCTGTACGCCAACGAGGGCCTCGCGGCGGACGCCGCTGCCCGTGAGGAGGTGGCGGCATGACCGCGACCCAGGAGAAGACGCCCCGCGAGGCGCCCGCGCAGGCGTCAGGAGAGCACGCGGACCGCGCCGCGGTCCGCCGCGAGGAGATCGATCGGCTCGCGCGCCTGCGCCGGCCCAGCTGGGGAACCATCGCGGGCGCCGTCGGAATCGTCGCGCTGCTCGGCTGGTCCTCGTCGTCCACCGGCTTCAACGCGCCGGCGCTGATCGCGGGCGGGCCGCATATCGCGGACTTCGTGTCGCGCATGTTCCCGCCGAACCTCGAGGAGCTGCCCGTCGCGATCGAGCTCATGATCGAGACGCTCGGCATCGCGATCACGGGCACCGTGTTCGGCGTGCTGCTCGCCGTCCCGCTCGCGCTGCTCGCGTCGCGGAACATCTTCCCGCAGCCATGGATCCGCGACACCGCGCGCGTCGTCATCAACGTGGTGCGAGCGATCCCCGAGCTCATGTGGGCGCTGCTGTTCGTCTCCGCGGTAGGCCTCGGAGCCTTCGCAGGAACGCTCGCGATCATGGTCGGCACCACGTTCGGCGTCGCCCGCCTGTTCGCGGACATCTTCGAGACCGCCGACATGCGTGCCTGGGACGCGGCCGCCGCCACCGGCGCCCGCAAGTCCCAGCGCGTCACGTGGGTGCTGCTCCCGCAGCAGCTCCCGACCATGGCGAGCTACACGCTGCTCGTGCTCGACGGCAACGTCCGCGCGGCGTCGCTCCTGGGACTCGTCGGCGCGGGCGGCATCGGCATGGAGCTCAACCAGCAGCTGCGCCTGTTCGAGTACGGCTCCGTCATGACGATCGTGCTCGTCGTGCTCGTCGTCGTCATGTCGCTCGACTTCGTGTCCTCCTACGTCAGGAAGAGGTTCGTATGACCGACCCCGTGCTGAACGCCCTGGCCAACGTCCGCGACGTCGCCACCGCATCGTCCCTGCTCGCTCCCGGGTTCCTGTGGCGCTCCGATGCGCCCTACCCGGGCGACGAGGCACCCGAGGGTCTCTCGCCGTGGCCCCCGGCCACGGTGCTCGACCTGCGTGACTCCCGAGAGTTCAGGGGCGATCACCCGTTCGCGGACGATGCGGCGATCCACGCGGTCCCCGTGCTCGCCGACGCCGCCTTCGAGCCCGCGCAGATGATGCGATCGCTCGCGGACCTGTACCGCGGCATGATCACCGGAGCGTCCGCCGACGCGCTGGTCCGGGTCGTGAAGGCCGTGGCCGGTGAGCCTGGCCCGGTGCTCGTGCACTGCACCGCGGGCAAGGACCGCACCGGCGTCTCCGTGGCGCTCACCTTGGCGCTGGTCGGGGTCTCCCGCGAGGAGATCGTCGCCGACTATGTCGCCACCGCGGCGAATATGCGGGGCGTCATGGCCCGCTCGCGGCACGACTGGTCAGGCGAGATGCCCGAGCTCCCCGACGGGCTCGACCTCGAGGCGCTCATGAAGGAGATGCTCGATGCTCCGGCGGCCGCCATCGAGGCGGTCCTCGACGCGTGGGATCAGGCGGGGGGTGCCGAGCCGTGGTTCCTCGCCCACGGCGGGAACGCGACGGACGTCGCCGCGCTCAAGGGGCGTCTGCTCGGCTGACGCCGACGGACGCGCGCGGGCCGGTCGCACCTTCGAGGGCGGCCGGCCCGTCGTCGTGTTCGGGGGATCGGCGCGCGCCTCGCGGTCGATAGGGTGAACGAGGTCCCTCACCGACGCAGCAGAGGAAGGCACCGTGGCCAGCTTCGAGATCCGACCCGACGGCGTCGTCTGGCGCGGTGACGGGGAGACCGTCTCCGTCCAGGCGTGGGGAGCCGACAGCCTCCGCACGCGCAGCACTCGCGCGGGGGAGCTCGTCGACACCGACTACGCGCTGCTCGCGCCCGAGCCGACCGAGGCCACCATCGTCGTCGACGGTGACATTGCCTGCGTGACGAACGGACGCATCGTCGCGACCCTCACCGCGAGCGAGTCCTTCGACTTCCAGGCCGGATACAGCGTTCGACAGTGCCGCATCGACTACTCGGACACGGACGGCAGGACCCTGCTGCGCGAGCTCGAGCCGGGCGGCTCGCTCAAGCAGGAGGCGCGCCGTCTGAAGGGGATCCCGGGCGGCGCGCACAGCATCACCGCCTCATTCGAGGCGAACGCGGGGGAGCGGCTGTATGGCATGGGCCAGTACCAGCAGCAGTTGATGGACCTCAAGGGCACCACTCTCGAGCTCGCTCACCGCAACTCGCAGGCGAGCGTCCCGTTCGTGCTGTCCAGTCGCGGCTACGGCCTGCTGTGGCACAACCCCGCGATCGGGAGGGTGACGTTCGCGACGAACCGCACCGAGTGGACCGCCGAGTCGGCGCTCCAGCTCGACTACTGGATCACCGCCGGCGCGACGCCCGCCGCGATCACGGCCGCGTACGCGGACGCGACCGGCCACGTGCCGATGATGCCCGAGTACGGGCTCGGGTTCTGGCAGTGCAAGCTGCGGTACTGGAACCAGGAGCAGCTGCTCGAGGTCGCGCGCGAGCACAAGCGGCGCGGCCTGCCGATGGACGTGATCGTCGCCGACTTCTTCCACTGGCCGAGGATGGGCGACTTCCGCTTCGAGGAGGAGTTCTGGCCCGACCCCAAGGCCATGGTCGACGAGCTGCGCTCGCTCGGGATCGAGCTCATGGTCTCCGTGTGGCCTCAGATCTCCACCGAGTCCGAGAACTTCGACGAGCTCGCGCGCGCGAACTCGCTGGTGCGGGTCGAGCGAGGGATGAACGTCCACATGTCCTTCGAGGGGCCCAGCGCGTTCCTCGACGCCACCAGCCCGGCGGCCCGCGCGAAGGTGTGGGAGCTCTGCAAGCGCAACTACGCCGACCACGGCATCAGGCTCTTCTGGCTCGACGAGGCCGAGCCCGAGTACGCGGTCTACGACTTCGACCACCAGCGCTACCACCTGGGTCCGGCGGTCCAGGTGGCCAACATCTACCCGCAGCTCTTCTCGCGAGCGTTCTACGACGGGCAGATCGCGGACGGCCTGGCCGCTCCCATCAACCTGGTGCGCTGCGCCTGGGCGGGCAGCCAGCGGTACGGCGCGCTCGTGTGGTCGGGCGACATCCATTCGTCCTGGACCGACTTCCGCCGCCAGATCACCGCGGCGATCCACATGGGCATCGCGGGCATCCCGTGGTTCACCACGGACATCGGAGGCTTCCACGGCGGCAACATCGAGGACCCCGAGTTCCGCGAGCTGCTCATCCGGTGGTTCCAGTTCGGCGCCTTCTGCCCGGTCATGCGACTGCACGGCGACCGGCAGCCCGGCGAGCAGGTGAGCGCCGCCGACGGCGGGCATCGGATGGGAAGCGGCGCCCCGAACGAGCTCTGGAGCTACGGCGAGGAGGTCTACGAGATCCTTGCGGCGTACGTGCACCTGCGCGAGGACCTGCGCCCGTACGTGCGCGAGACGATGCGGCAGGCGCACGAGCACGGCCAGCCCGTGCTGCGGGCGATGTTCCACGACTTCCCGGACGATGCGGTGTGCTGGGACCTCGCGGACCAGTTCATGCTCGGCGACGACGTCCTGGTGGCCCCGGTCACCGAGCCGGGCGCGCGAGCCCGCAAGGTGTACCTGCCCGAGGGCGTGCAGTGGCGCGGTCTTCACGACGGGTCCGTGCATGAGGGCGGAGCGTGGGTCGAGACAGACGCTCCGCTCGAGGCGATCCCGGTCTACGCGCGCGGCTCGGGCTCGGGCGCCGGCCTGCTCGGCGAGATCAGCCTGCCCGGTGGGTTGATGGCCGGTTGAGCGCCGGAGTCGGTGGCAAGCGGCGAGCGTTCTCCCCAGAGGCTCGGCGCAACCGGCACCCGGTGCCTGCCGTCGCTACGATGCGAGCATGCCCACGCTCGTGCATTCCAGGAAGGCGGCGCTCGCCGCAGGCATCACGGTCGTCGCGGGGGTGATCACGGTCGCGGCCGCGGCTCTCCTCGAGGTGCCGACGCAGTCTGTCGCGATGCCTGCGGACGACGCGTCCGCGGAAGCGGTCGTGCAGGCCTACCTGGAGGCGCTGAACGGCCACGACTGCGACACCGCGGCGGCGCTCGCTGATGCAGACTTCGCCTCGACCGCGCTCCAGTGGTGCGATGCCGTCGCCGGCCTCGACGACATCGACGTGTCGCAGGCGACCGAGGAGGACCCCTTCTGGAGCGGCCTGCCCTCAGACGTCGAGACCGTCTCCGTCGCCGTCGAGTTCGACCTCGACTGGCGGCTCTTCCACGACGACGGCTCGATGCCTGAGGGGCACACCGTGTGGGGTTACCTCCTGAGCCGCGACTCCGCTGATGCGCCCTGGCGCATCTACGACAACGGCCTGGGCTGACTGGGGCATTCCGTTCGGTCCGTTCCGGGCTCGATCCCTGACGCTGCTCTCCGCGGGCTGGAAAAGGTGGCGTAGCGTGCTCGTGAGAGGTAGCGTCTCGCTGCTGCGATGGCTGCCCTGGCTGCATGAAGTCCCTGATCAGAGCCGTCGAGCGTGAGCTTGACGAGCTCCTGAGCATGGCTCCCGCCGTCGCGCTGCATGGACCCCAGGGAGTGGGGCAGGCGGACGCCGTACCTCGTCGCGCAGATTCCGTTCGGCTGCTGGACGGCGCGGTGCTGCGACGCGTATCGCAGGCCGGACGGTGTCGCCGTGGTGCCGCTTGCGCTCCTCGGGCTCCGACGCGGTGGCGTTAGGGCGCCGGCTCCGGTGTGTGCGGGGCCGCTCATGCCGGCTCGCTGGGCTTCTCCGCGCTTGCGCGGACACTTTCTGACACATCGCGTGGTGGCTCCGCGGCGTGTTGCGAGAGACACGCCGCCCGGCGCGGCCCCCTTGTGTCAGAAAACGTCCCGACGAGGTGCACAGCGACCCCGCTGGGTGGATTGAGAGCTAGCGGGCTTGCTGATTGATGTCTCGCTTGGCGGACGCTCCGACACCACCCGGTGTACCCACACAACCCGGCTTGTTCGCGCGAACTCCTCCTGGTCAGCCCGCCCGGTGCTCCCAGCGGTCGGTGACGACGCCGTCGCGCCACACGCGCGACACGAGCGGCACGCCCGGGCGGTAGGCCAGGTGAACTGGGTCGGGGGCGTCCAGCAGGACCAGATCGGCTCGCGCACCAGGGACGATGCGGCCCACGTCGATCCGGCGCAGCGCCTGGGCGCCGCCCAGGGTCGCGGCCCTGATCGCCTCGGACGGGGTCATGTGCATGTCCCGCACCGCGAGCGCGATGCAGAACGGCATCGACGTCGTGAACGACGAGCCGGGATTGCAGTCCGACGCGATCGCCCAGGTCGCGCCGGCGTCGCGCAGGCGGTCGATGCGCGGGTAGGGCTGGCGGGTCGAGAACTCGGCGCCCGGCACGAACGTCGCGACGGTGTCCGAGGCGGCGAGCGCGTCGACGTCCTCGTCCGACAGGAACGTGCAGTGGTCGATGCTCGCCGCGCCCAGCTCGACGCCGAGCGCCGCGGCGCCCGACTGCGTGAGCTGGTTGGCGTGCAGACGCAGCCCGAGCCCGGCACCGCGCCCGGCCTCCAGGATCCGGCGCGTCTCCGCGACGTCGAAAGCGCCCTCCTCGCAGAACACGTCGATCCAGCGAGCCAGGGGAGTGGCCGTGTCCAGCATCGTCCCTGCTACCAGGTCGACATACTCCGCGCGACGCTCCGCCATCTCGGGCGCGACCACGTGCGCCCCGAGGAAGGTGACCTCGTCGGTGAAGCGGCCCGCGACCTCGAGCAGCCTGCGCTCGGTCTCGACGTCAAGGCCGTAGCCGGACTTGATCTCGGCGGTGGTGGTGCCCTGGCGCAGCGCCTCGTCGAGCAGGCGCTGCGTGCGGGCGGCGAGCTCCTCGGAGGAGGCCGCACGGGTGGCGGCGACCGTCGAGCGGATGCCGCCCGCGGTGTACGGGGCGCCGGACATGCGCGCGTCGAACTCCGCGGAGCGGTCGCCCCCGAAGACCGCATGGGTGTGCGAGTCGACGAAGCCGGGGATCACCGCGGCGCCCTCGGCGTCGAAGGCCGTGTCCGACGCGGGAGCCTCGGAAGACGGACCGACCCACGCGATCCGTCCGTCCTCGATCACCACGGCGGCGTCGCGGATCAGCCCCATGAGCCCCTCGCCGTCGTCCATGGTGGCGAGCAGGCCGATGTTGACGATCGCCTCAGACATGCGTGGCCTCCGTCACCAGGTAGGCGGCGACCGCGCGGGCGCGCAGGTTCGCCGATTCGCGATACGTGCCCCTCACGACGGTGCCGATCACGTCGTCAGCCGCGGCGGACAGCACGAGCTCGTGAGGCTCCGACCCGACCGTGCGGGCCGACTGCGCGTTGAGGATCACGAGGTCGAGCGGATGGCCCACCCGCAGTGCCTGCGCGCGCGACGACAGCGAGGACACCGAGGCGTGGCCGTCGATGCCGCCCGCGCGCCACAGCGCGGCGGGGGAGAAGACCCCGCGACGATGCGACGCGAGCCGCGCGCCGCCCTCGAGGCCTCGCAGCTCGGCGAATGGGTCGACCACCACGTTCTGGTCCGAGCCGATCGTGACCCTCGCACCGGCATGGCGCAGGTCCGCGGCACGCCCGAGCCCGTCGCCGAGGTCCGCCTCGGTCGTGGGGCACATGGACACGGATACCCGAGCGGCTCCGAGCAGCGCGACGTCCTCGTCGGTCAGGTGGGTGGCGTGGACGACGGTCGTGCGCTCGGTCAGTGCCCCTGCCTGCGCGAGCAGCGCGGTCGGGGGCATCCCGGTGGCGGCGAGGCAGTCGTCGTTCTCCGCGGTCTGCTCGGACAGGTGCACATGAAGCGGCGCCTCGGGGGGCAGGCCCGCCACGGCGTCGCCGAGGTCCTGCTCGGACACCGCGCGCACCGAGTGGATCGCCGCGCCGAGCGTGACGCCCGGATGTGCGGCGGCGAGCGCCTCGCGAAGAGAGTGCCACCGCCTGAGCCACCCGAAGACGGAACCGTCCGTGAAGCGCTGCTGGGCGCCCTCGAGAGGTCGCCCGAAACCACCCTGGAGGTAGAGCGTGTCGAGCAGCGTGAGCCTGATCCCCGCGGCCTCGGCCGCCTCCGCGAGGGCGATCTCCATCGCGTGATCCTCGTAGGGAAGGCCGTCCGGCCGGTGGTGCAGGTAGTGGAACTCGCCGACGGCCGAGTAGCCGGCCGCGACCATCTCCGCGTAGACCGCCGCGGCGACCGCGCGCAGGCGGTCGGGGTCCATCGCCGCAGCCTCCGCGTACATGACCTCGCGCCAGCGCCAGAAGTCGCCGCCTCCGGAGTTGGTGCGGCCTCGAAGCCGACGGTGGAAGGCGTGGCTGTGGGTGTTCGCGAACGCGGGCGCCGCCAGTGCGACCGTGAGGTCGGCGGGCGTGCCGGGGGTGTCCTGCTTCCAGGTCGTCACGACGCCCGCATCGTCCAGGTCGATCACGACGTCGCTGAGCACCTGCTCCGGCAGGACCAGGCGGCGGCAGGCGATCCTCATGAGGTCTCCGCGGTCAGCGCGCGCAGCGCATCGGTGAGCGCGTCGACGCCCGCGCGGATGTCGTCGTCGGAGGCGCCTTCGTGGGGCGAGTGCGAGACCCCGTCGGGGTTGCGGACGAACAGCATCGCCGTCGGGATGTACGCGGCGAGGATGCCCGCGTCATGGCCGGCTCCTGTGGGGATACGAGGGACGATGCCGGCGCGGGGGGCGATCGCCTCGTGCAGTCGGTCGGTGAGGCCGGAGTCGAACGTCACTCGCGTGCTGAAGGACTCCTCGGAGAGCTCGATCTCGCAGCCCTCCCCGCGCGCGGCCTTCCGCGCGTCCGTGAGGATCCCGTCCACGAGCGCGCGCACGTCGGCGTCGTGCTCGGCGCGGGCGTCGAGCCACAGGCGCACCTCGGAGGCGATCGCGTTCGAGCCGCCGGGGACCACCTGGAGCTTGCCGACTGTCGCGCGCGCCTTGGTGGACGGGTCCGCGAGCAGTGCGCGGGCGCGTGCGGCCTGGATCGTCGCCGCCGCGACGAGCATGGGGTCGTGGCGCGAGTCCAGCTCGGTGGCGCCCGCGTGGTCGCCGCGGCCGTTGATCGTGAGCCGCCAGCGGCCGTGCGCGAGGATCCCGGTCGCGAGGCCCACGGGCGCGCCCAGCGGTTCGAGCTGACGGCCCTGCTCGACGTGCAGCTCGACGTACATTGCCAGGTCTGCCAGGCACTTCGGGTCGGCGCCGATCGCGTCCGGGTCGAAGCCCGCCTCGCTCAGCACCTCGCGCGCGGTGGTGCCCGAGTTGTCCGTGAGCGCGCCCACGCGCTCGGCCGTGAGCTCACCGCACAGCAGCTGCGAGCCCAGGCATGGCACGCCGAAGCGCGCGCCCTCCTCCTCGGCGAAGTTCGCGACGCGAATCGGTCGGGTGGGACGGTGGCCCTCCGCGATGAGGCGCGAGACCGCGGCGAGGGATGAGACGACGCCGAGTGGTCCGTCGAGCGGGCCTCCGCCGGGCACCGAGTCCAGATGCGAGCCGGTGCCGACCGCGGGACCTGTCGCGCCCTCGGGACTCCACACGGCCCACTGGTTCGCGTTCCTGTCGCTTTCGACGCCCAGACCCAGCCGCAATGCCGTCTGGAAGAACCACTCGCGCATCTTGAGGTCCGCATCGTCGAGGAGGTGACGCGACCAGCCGCCCCTCAGATCATCGCGTCCGATCGGCGCCACCTCCTCCAGCGCCGCGACCGGATCGAGCGCGCGCGCATCGCGCGCGGCGTCCGCGTGAACGATGCTCCCCGTCTCGACGGTGGTCACTCGCCCTGCTCCATCATGGGGACGCGCAGGCCACGCTCGCGGGCGACGTCCTTCGCGTGGTCGTAGCCCGCGTCGACGTGGCGCATCACGCCGGTACCAGGGTCGTTGACCAGCACGCGGGCGATCTTCTCGGCCGCCAGATCGGTGCCGTCGGCCACGATGACCTGGCCCGCGTGGATCGAGCGGCCGATGCCGACGCCGCCGCCGTGGTGCAGCGACACCCAGGTGGCGCCCGACGCGGTGTTGAGCAGGGCGTTGAGCAGCGGCCAGTCGGCGATCGCGTCCGAGCCGTCCTTCATGCCCTCGGTCTCGCGGTACGGCGAGGCGACGGAGCCCGAGTCGAGATGGTCACGGCCGATGACGATCGGCGCGGACAGCTCGCCGCTCGCGACCATCTCGTTGAACTTGAGCCCCGCGAGGTGACGCTCCTGGTAGCCGAGCCAGCAGATGCGCGCGGGCAGGCCCTCGAAGTGCACCTTCTCGCCCGCGGCCTTGAGCCACCGGTGGAGCGACTCGTGCTCGGGGAACAGCTCCATGAGCGCGCGGTCGGTCTTGGCGATGTCCTCCGGGTCGCCCGAGAGGGCGGCCCAGCGGAACGGCCCGCGGCCCTCCTCGAACTGCGGGCGGATGTACGCGGGCACGAAGCCAGCGAAGTCGAAGGCTCGCTCGTACCCGCCCAGCTTCGCCTCGGCGCGGATCGAGTTGCCGTAGTCGAACACGTCGGCCCCCGCGTCCTTGAAGCCGACCATCGCCTCGACGTGGCGCGCCATCGCGTGGCGGGCGTCGATCGTGAACTGCTCCGGGTCGGCGGCCGCGCGGTCGTGCCACTCCTCGACCGTGTAGCCGATCGGCAGGTAGGACAGCGGGTCGTGCGCCGAGGTCTGGTCGGTGACCAGGTCGATCGGCACCCCGCGGCGCAGCAGCTCGGGGAAGACCTCCGCGGCGTTGCCGACCACGCCCACCGACAGGGCCCGGCCCTCGGCGCGCGCCGAGACCGACTGGGCGATCGCATCGTCCAGGTCTGACGCGACGACGTCGAGGTAGCCGTGGTCCACGCGGCGCTTGAGGCGCGAGCGGTCCACGTCGACGATCAGGCATGCGCCCTCGTTGAGCGTGACCGCGAGCGGCTGCGCGCCGCCCATGCCGCCCGCGCCGCCGGTGAGCGTCAGCGTGCCGCGCAGCGTGGCGGTCGAGGGGTCGCGTCCCTCGCGCTCGGCACGCTGGCGTGCGGCCGCGGCGAAGGTCTCGTACGTGCCCTGGAGGATGCCCTGCGTGCCGATGTAGATCCACGACCCGGCCGTCATCTGGCCGTACATCATGAGGCCCTCGGCCTCGAGGCGGCGGAACTCGGGCCACGTGGCCCAGTCGCCCACGAGGTTCGAGTTCGCGATCAGCACGCGCGGCGCCCACTCGTGGGTGCGGAACACGCCGACGGGCTTGCCCGACTGGACCAACAGCGTCTCGTCGGACTCGAGGTCGCGCAGGGTCGCGACGATCGCGTCGTACGCCTCCCACGAGCGGGCCGCGCGGCCCGTGCCGCCGTAGACCACGAGGTCCTCGGGCCGCTCCGCGACCTCGGGGTCCAGGTTGTTCATGAGCATGCGCAGGGGTGCCTCGGTCTGCCAGGACTTGGCGGTGAGCTCGGTGCCCCGGGCGGCACGGACGATGCGGGAGGTCTCGGTGGCGGTCATCATCTCTCCTGGTATCGGGCTGGCTTGTACGTTGTCTGGATTAGGCGTGCGCGAGGCGGCCGATGCGGGACTCGACCGCAGCGAGGACGTGACCCTCGCGGACCGCGGTGGCCGCGGCGTCGATCTCGGGGGCGAGGAAGCGGTCGGCTCCCGGGGCTGCGGCCTCGGCCACGAGCGCGGAGGCCGCGGCGGTCGCGGGGGAGGGCTCGAGAGGGGCGCGCAGCGCCTGGGCGCGAGAGGCCGCGAGCAGCTCGATGCCGAGCACGCGGGCGAGCCCGTCGATCGCCGTGCGGAGCTTGCGGGCGGCGTGCCAGCCCATCGACACGTGGTCCTCCTGCATCGCGGACGACGGGATCGAGTCGGCCGACGCGGGAACGGCCAGCCGCTTGAGCTCGGAGACGATGCCCGCGGCCGTGTACTGGGCGATCATGAGGCCCGAGTCGACGCCGACCTCGTGCGCGAGGAACGGCGTGAGGCCATGGTTGCGCGACGGGTCCAGCATGCGGTCGATGCGGCGCTCGGCCATGCTCGCGAGGTCCGCGACCGCGATGGCGAGGAAGTCCAGCACGTAGGCGACCGGGGCGCCGTGGAACGAGCCGTTGGACTCGACTCGACCGTCGGGCGTGACCACGGGGTTGTCGACCGCCGAGGCGAGCTCGCGGCTCGCGACAAGCCACGCGTGCGCCATCGTGTCGCGGACCGCGCCCGCGACCTGGGGTGCGCAGCGCAGCGAGTAGGCGTCCTGGACGCGCGTGCACTCGGGTCCGCGGTGGCTCGCGACGATCCCCGAGCCCTCGAGGATGCGGGTCAGGTTGTGCGCGGAGGCGCCGATGCCGGGGTGCGGGCGCAGCGCCTGGAGGTCCTCGGCGAACGGCGCGTCGGTGCCGAGCAGCGATTCGACGCTCATCGCCGCGGTGACGTCGGCGGTCGTGACGAGGCGGTCCAGGTCGGTGAGCGCGAGCAGCAGCTGCCCGAGCATCCCGTCGGTGCCGTTGATGAGGGCCAGGCCCTCCTTCTCCTCGAGCGCGAGCGGCTCGATCTCGGCCGCCTTGAGCGCGGTGGCCGCGTCCATGAGGTAGCCGTAGCCGTCGCGGACCTGGCCCTCGCCGATCGCGGCGAGCGCGACGTGCGACAGCGGCGCGAGGTCGCCCGAGCAGCCGAGCGAGCCGTACTCGTGGACGACGGGGGTGATCCCGGCGTTGAGCATCGCGGCATAGGTCTCGGCGACCACGGGGCGCGCGCCGGTGCGCCCGGTGAGCAGCGTCGACAGGCGCAGCATCGTGAGCGCACGGATCACCTCGCGCTCGACCTCGGGGCCCGAGCCCGCGGCGTGCGAGCGGACCAGGCTGAGCTGGAGCTGGCGGCGGCGGTCGCTGTCGATGAACGTGGTCGCGAGAGCGCCGAAGCCCGTGCTCACCCCGTAGTGGGGCTGGGGGTCGGCGGCGAGCGCCTCGATGACCGCGCGGGACGCGGCCATCGCCTCGAGGGCGGCAGGGTCGATCACGAGGCGCGCCTCGTGGCGCGCGACGCCGACGACGTCGGCGGGGGACGGGGCGCCGGAGCCGAGCGTGACGGTCGGGGCGGCCGGGTTGATGGAGGCGACGTCGAGGAGGGTCATGCGTTCATGAAACGGCCGCGCGCCTCGCTCGCGGCCTCGCTTCGTGACGGTTGTGTCTCATATGTGAGACTGGTGACGTGGTGGAAACGCATGAGGCTCCCGGCGGCGCGCGTCCCGCGGCGCCCGCGGTGGACCAGGCGCTCACGATCCTCACCCACCTCGCGCGCCAGCGTGGCCCCGTGACCGCGGGACATCTCGCATCGTCCCTGGGCATCCCCAGGGCCTCGCTGTACCGGCAGCTGGCCGCGATGGTCGAGCACGGCTACGTGGTCCACCTGCCCGAGGAGTCGCGCTACGGGCTGGGCGTCGCGGCGTACGAGCTCGGATCCGGCTACTCGCGGCAGCAGCCGCTCGCCCGGCTCGGAACTCCCGTGCTCGCGGGGCTCGTGGACCGCATGGGGGAGTCCGCGCACCTCGCCGTCCTCGAGGGTCGCGACGTCGTCTACATCGTCGAGGAGCGCGCGCCCCGCAGGCCGACGCTCATCACCGACGTGGGGGTCCGGCTCAGCGCGCTCTCGACCGCCTCGGGGCGCGCGATCCTGTCGGCCCTGCCCGACGCTCAGCTGCGGGCCACCTTCCCCTCGCGCGCGGCGTTCGAGTCCGCGCCAGAGGGGTCGCCGAGGTCCTACCGCGACCTCAAGGAGCTCGTGCGCGTCACCCGGCGGCGCGGGTACGCCTGGGAGGACGGGTCGGTCACCGCGGGGCTCGCCTCTGTCGCGGTGCCCGTGCGGGACCACGCGGGCTGGCCGATCGCGGCGATCGCGGTCACGTTCGGTTCCCGGCGCGGCGACAGGCCCTGGCTCGCGATGATCGTGGAGTCCGTGCAGCGCGACGCCGCCGAGCTGGGTCGCCGCATCGGCGCGCGGCGGGCGTGACGCGCGTCGGAGGGGCCTGCCGCTCAGGGCGCGCTCTAGGCTCCATGCAGGGGTGACATCGATCGGGGGCTCTGATGGTGCAGCTGTGGCGCGCGTTCGGCGGCGAGGTGCAATCGATGCTCGTGCTGAGCGGCTACGCGTTCGCGCTCGTCGCGCTCGTGGTGGCGGGCGTCCCCGGTCTTCGACGGCGACCCCGGCCTGTCCTCCGCATCCTCCGCGCCGGCGGCCTTCTCGCGTGGGCGGTCTGCGTCGCGTCGGTGACGCTCACGGGCACGGGGGACGTGGGGCGGCGCTCCGTCTCGCTCGTCCCCTTCGCCGAGATCGTGGAGCTGATGACCAACAGCGTGTGGTGGCAGGTGCCGTTCGTGCAGATCGGCGGCAACGTCGCGATGTTCGTTCCGTTCGGACTCCTGCTGGCGATCCACCCGAGGTGGGGAGTCGGCCGCAGCGTGCTCGTGGGATTCGTGATCGTGACCGCGATCGAGACCGCGCAGTTCGCGCTCGCGACCGGTCGTGTCGCCTCGGTCGATGACGTGATTCTCGCCGTCGTGGGCACCCTGCTGGGTGCGCTGCTCGCGAAGGGTGCGGTCCGGGTCGTGCGGTGGGCGAGGCCTGGCAGCACCGAGGGAAATGTGGGGACGCTGGAGAGCGCGGAGGCCGCAGCGAGCGGAACGTAGGGCGCGGAGCGAGGAGCCACCGCCGCGGTGCGCTGCTGTCGGGCACTGCCGAAGAGGAACGCGGGGCGCCACGTAGACTTGTCGGGTTCCCGACGCTCCAGTGAGGTCCCCATGCGCGTGCTCGCCGCCCTGTCCGGCGGAGTCGACTCCGCCGTCGCGGCCGCGCGTGCCGTCGACGCGGGTCATGACGTCACCGGTGTCCACATGGCGCTCAGCCGCAACCGGGATCTCTACCGCTCGGGAAGCCGCGGCTGCTGCTCGATCGAGGACGCGAACGATGCGCGCCGCGCCGCCGACATCCTCGGCATCCCGTACTACGTATGGGACCTGAGCGACGAGTTCCACGACACCGTCGTCTCCGACTTCCTGTCCGAGTACGAGGCGGGACGCACGCCCAACCCGTGCGTGCGCTGCAACGAGCACATCAAGTTCGACACGCTTCTCGAGCGCGCCTCGGCGCTCGGCTTCGACGCGGTCGCGACCGGTCACTACGCGCGCATCGACCTGCGCGAGGACGGCGTGCGCGAGCTGCACCGGGCCGCCGATGCTGCCAAGGACCAGTCGTACGTGCTCGCGGTCATGGGCCCCGACAAGCTCGCCCGCTCGATGTTCCCGCTGGGCACCGTCGCCTCGAAGACCGAGGTGCGCGCCGAGGCCGCCGCGCGCGGGCTCGGAGTCTCCAACAAGCCCGACTCGTACGACATCTGCTTCGTCGCCGACGGCGACACGAAGGGCTTCCTCGAGCGCGAGCTCGGAGAGCGCCCCGGCGAGATCGTCGACCAGGACGGTGCGGTCGTCGGCGCGCACAGCGGCGCGTACTCGTACACGGTCGGACAGCGCAAGGGGCTCGGGCTCGGCAACCCGGCAGCCGACGGGAAGCCGCGGTACGTCACCGGCGTCGACACGGTCCGCAACGTCGTCACGGTCGGCCCCGAGACGCTGCTGTCGGTGTCGACGCTCGTGGGTGACAGGGCGGTCTGGCTCGCCCCGGACGTCCCCGCCGACGAGGCGACCCGCTGCGAGGCGCAGGTGCGCGCGCACGGTGCCCCGCTGCCCGGCGTCGTCACGCGTGAGGGCGACCGGCTCGTCGTCCAGCTCGACGAGCCCACCCGCGGGATCGCGGCGGGCCAGAGCCTCGTGGTCTACGCGGGCACGCGGGTCCTGGGCCAGGCGACGATCGTTCGCTGACCCGCGCACGCCGCCCCGCTGACGCGCGCTCGCCTGCTCACTGACGCGCGCACGCGGGCCCGACGCCTGTCGCGGGTCGCTCACCGTCGCTTCGAGGGTGAGGTCCGCCGTTCGGGGTCGCTCGCCGTCGAGACCCCGTGCGCGGATCGTTCTCAACCTTTACAGTGGACGTGTCAACAGGGGGAGGCGCAAGGGGCGCCGCGACTGGGGGCGATCGTGGTCGAAGTCGTCGAGGCGTACGCCGACACGGGTGCGGTCGCGCCCTCGATCGAGCTGTTCGAGGACGTCCGCGTCGTCCGCGACGGCACCCCCATCCCGGTCCAGGGCGACGGAAGGCGCGCCCTCGTCGCGCTCCTCGCGAGCCACGCTGGCCGCATCGTCCCCGTCGACCGGATCCTCGACGCTCTCTGGGACGACGAGCCCCCTCTCACCGCGCCCAAGATCATCCAGACCTACGTGTCGCAGATCCGGCGGCTCCTCGAGCCCGAACGTCAGGACTCCTGGCAGACGCTGCTCACGCGGCCGTCGGGCTACGTGCTCGCGCTCGAGCAGGAGGCGACCGATGTCGGTGCGTTCGAATCGGCGGTCGTCGCCGCGGTCCATGCCCGCGACGGCGCGACCTTCGCCGACGCGCTCGCGCGCTGGGGAGGGGAGCCCTACGCGGGCATCGGCCAGACCTTCGCGCGCGCGGAGGCAGAGCGCCTCGCCGGCCTGCACCGCGAGGCCCGGAAGGGGTGGTGCACCGAGCGGATCGCTGCGGGCGCGCCCCACGAGACGCTCACCGAGCTCGAGATCCTCGCGCGCGACGAGCCGAACGACGAGAGGGTCGCAGCGCTGCGGATGGAGGCCCTGTGGCGGGCGGGGCGGCGCTCGGAGGCGTTGCGCGTGTTCGAGGAGCTGCGCGAACGCCTTGCGGACGAGCTCGGACTCGATCCCGGCCCCGACGTCTCCGCGCTGCACCTGCGGATGCTGCGTGAGGAGCTGCCCGCGCCGTCCGCGCCGCAGGCCGCGCCCGCGGTCGGGGCGGCGCAGCCTCCACGCGCGCCGCTGCCGGTCGAGCGCACCGAGCTCATCGGTCGGGAGGAGCACGTGCGGGGGCTCGTGCGGCTGATGGCGACGGAGCCGCTCGTCACGATCGTCGGCCCGGGAGGGGCTGGCAAGACCCGTGTGGCGCTGCGCGTGGCCCACGAGCTCGCCGACGCGGGAGACGCGGGAGACGTCTGGTGGGTCGGGCTCGCTGGACTGGCCGACCCCGCGGCCATCCCCCTCCACATCGCTCGCGCGGCGGGGATGCCCCTCCAGCTCGACGGGGCGCCCGCCGAGGCGCTCGCGGCCTGGCTGTCCGCGCGGCCGGGCATGCTCGTGCTCGACAACTGCGAGCACATCGTCGAGCCCGTCGCGCGGCTCGTGGACGAGCTGCTGACGCGATGCCCCAGGCTCCGCGTGCTCGTGACCACCCGTGTGCCGCTCCATGTCCACGGCGAGCGGCGGTGGCGGATCCCCGCGCTCGGGCTGCCCGAGGGCGACAGTCTCGAGGCGCTCGCCGCGAGCGCCTCGGGCCGGCTGCTGCTCGAGAGGGCGGGGCGCGCGGGCGAGTCGTTCGCGCCGGACATGGACGACGCCGCGCACCTCGCACGCGTGTGCAGGAGCCTTGACGGCATGCCGCTCGCGCTCGAGCTCGCGGCAGCACGCCTCGCGGGGATGTCCGCGTCCGCGCTCGAGGCGGGGCTGAGCGCCCGCTTCCGCCTGCTGACCGCGGGTGAGGTCGGGGCCCCGTCGCAGCATCGGACCCTGCGCGCGACGACGGAGTGGAGCTATCGACTGCTGGACTCGCATCAGCGGGAGCTCCTCGACCGGCTCTCGGTGTTCGTCGGACCGGCTGAGGCGTCAGCGGTGATCGCGGTGTGCGCCGACGACGTCGTGGCCGCTGACGACATCCCCATGATCCTCGCCGACCTCGTGGAGCGGTCCGTCCTCGAGCACGATCGCGACCGCTACAGCCTGCTCGAGACGGTGCGCGAGTTCGGCCGCGAGAACCTCGGGGACGACGCGGGTCGTTGGGAGGAGCGGCACGGAGCCTGGATGGCCGACGTGGTCGAGCGCGTGGGCGCGGGGGTCCAGGGGGCGACCTCGGAGTGGATCCGCGAGCTCGAATGCCACCTGCTCGATGCGCGGGTCGCCTTCGATCGCGCGCTCGCGCGCCGCGACGTCGAGCTCGCGATGCAGCTCGCGGGCCGTGGCAACTGGGCGCTGCTGTCGATCGGTCGGCTCCCGCTCCTGAGGTCATGGGTGTCGCGCTCGCTCGACGCCGCGCAGGGGCGCGAGGTCCCCGCGGTCCTGCGCGCGGAGGTCGAGCTCATGGCCGGGGCCCTCGCGGGGCTGAGCGGGTTCCCGGCCGAGGCCCACCGTCACCTGGGGGCAGCGCGGGAACGATTCGAGAGGGCCGGCGACGCGTCCCAGGTGCTGTGGGTCGACTACTGGACGGCGACCGTGCTGGGCGAGCAGGGGCGCTTCTCCGAGGCGGTCGAGCTGGGGCTGCGGGCCGCGGACGAGGCTCGGCGACTCGACGAGGGGGCCATCGAGGCGAATCTCAGGGCGGGCGTGGCCGAGGTCGCGCTCGTGGGCGCGCTCGACCCGTCGGGAGAGGACCTTCTGCTCGCCGTGGCCGACGAGGAGTCCGTCAGAGGGTTGGCGCTGTGTCGCGGTCGCCGCTACGAGGAGGCCGAGCTTCGCCTCGAGTCCAACGCGGTGCTGTTGAGGGCCCTCGATTCGTCTGACGACGCAGCGCTCGACGAGTGCCTGGCGCTGCCGGCGCGGTGGCGCGTGTTCGGGCGCGGACCGCGGCTCGCGGTGGCGCTGTCCGCGGTGGCGTCGATCGCGTTCAAGGCGGGGCGCGAGGACGTCGCTGCCGCCCTCGCGGGCGAGACGCTCGAGGTGCTCGGCTTCCTCGGTTGGGAGGGGCCGTTGCCGGGGGTCCTCAGGGTGGCCGCGGTGGTCGGCCATCGGGACGATGCGGAGGAGTGCGCGCGTCTCCTGGGCGCCGCGAGCGCGCGCTGGTCCACGTACCGCTGGAGGCTGACGCCCGACTCGACGGCCGCGGAGGAGACGATGCGGGTGTCCCTCGGCGACGAACGCTACGAGGCGCTTCTCGCCGAGGGGCGCGCACGTCCGGCGGTGGTGACGGTCGAGGCCGCGGCCCGCGTGCTACGGACCGCGGCCTCTCGGGACGCCTGAGCCGTCCGCTCGGTCAGCAGACGGTGACGCCCGCGACCGGCGACAGGTTGTCGCACACAGGGGCGATGTCGTCGGAGCTGGCGGCGAAGGCGAAGCCGACACCCGCGGCGAGCGCGGCGGCCGCGCCGAGCGTGATGACCGGGGTGGCGATGGCGCCCAGGTCGAACCTGAACGACGGGTAGCCCTGCGGGCTGTGGCTGAAGTTGACGATGCTCATGGCTCTCTCCCCTCGAGTTCGTGCTCATGCACGTGCTCCGAGCATGGGAGGGGCCGGTATACCGCTGGTATACGTCGAGTATCCGGGAGCGCGGCGCTCGTGTCCCCCGCCTCCGAGCGTGCCGTCGTCGGGCGTCAGCCGGCCGGTTCGAGCGAGGTGTCCTGGACGGCGACGACGTCTCCCCACGCGTCCGCCTCGCATGCGTCCGGGATCGTCATGCTCGCGGTGGGCTGGATCCAGCCGCCGCCGGCCTCGACCCAGTCGCCGATCTTGTACCTGACGCCCGCGTAGGTGAGCGTCTCGCTCGCCGCGTCCCACGCGGCGAGCGCCCGCGAGAACACAGGGAGGGCCGCTGACGACGCGTCGCCCTCGTCCGCCGCCACGTAGAGGCAGCCGTCGCGCAGCTGGAGCGTGCCCGACATCAGCGCCTCCATGCCGCCGGAGCCGGGATCCCAGTCGTACCGAGCGACCGGGCTGTCGGACGCGTCCAGGTCGCCGTTGTCGATGGGTGCCGCGCACCCGGCGACGGCTCCTGCGCAGGCCAGCGCGAGCATCGTCCGTGTCCCTGCAGCGCGTCGTCGCATGCCGACACGATGCCATGGCGCGAGGCGGTGCGGAAGGGGAGGGGCCGGGGCGGGCGCACGGACGGTGGCGATGCGGTGTCCGGCCAGTGGCGAGTGGCCGACCGCCCCAATGTGAGAGCGCTCTCCGGAGCACGTGAACGCGCTCTCACGAAAAAACCGGTTGCGCGCGCAGTTTTGGTAACGATTGTGTTTCGACACGCGTATGCAAACGCTTGCAACGTTTGACGGGCATATCCCCGGGGCGTACGTTCAAGGCGGTTCGTGAGAGCGCTCCCACAGAGGGGTTGGGCGTTCTCGGGAATCGTCATTGCACCTACTTCACAAGGGAGTGAAAGTGAGCCTCACACCACGCACCAGGAAGGCGGGGATCGCTGCGGGTGCAGCCGTCTTCGCCCTGACCCTCGCCGCCTGCTCCGGCGGCGGCGACTCCGACCCGTCGGCTTCTGACTCGGCGATGGCCGAGGGCTCGAGCAGCGGCGACAGCGAGGAGCCCATCACGCTGACGATCTCGACGTTCAACGACTTCGGCTACACGCAGGACCTGCTCGACGAGTACACGGAGCTGCACCCGAACGTCACGATCGAGGCGAACGTCGCCGCAACCTCCAACGACGCGCGCACCAACTACTTCGCCAAGCTGGGCGCCGGCGGCCTCGCCGACGTCGAGGCGATCGAGGTGGACTGGCTGCCCGAGGTCATGGAGTACGCGGACCTGCTCGCGGACCTCACGTCTGACGACGTCGCCGGTCGCTGGCTCGACTGGAAGACCGAGGCCGCCACCGACGCCGACGGCCGCCTGGTCGCCTACGGCACCGACATCGGCCCCGAGGCCGTCTGCTACAACGCGGACCTCTTCGAGGCGGCCGGTCTGCCGACCGACCCGACCGAGGTCGCGGCCCTCCTCGAGGGCGACTGGGACACCTTCTTCTCCGTCGGCGAGGACTACGTCGCCGGTGGCGGCGGTGCCTGGTTCGACAGTGCTGGCGCGATCTACCAGGGCATGATCAACCAGGTCGCGGACGCCTACGAGGACCCGGACACGGGTGACATCATCGACATCGCCAACTCGGACGCCGCGGGCGTGTTCACCTCGGTGACCGACGCCTCGGCCGACCTCTCGGCGCACCTGTCGCAGTGGTCGGACGACTGGTACGCGGCCCTCGCCAACGAGGACTTCGCGACGATGCTCTGCCCGGGCTGGATGCTCGGCGTGATCCAGGGTGCCGCTCCTGACAGCACCGGCTGGAACGTCGCGGACGTCTTCCCCGGCGGCGGCGGCAACTGGGGCGGTTCGTACCTGACCGTTCCCGCCGACGGCGCCAACGTCGAGGCTGCGACCGAGTTCGCCGCCTGGCTGACCGCTCCCGAGCAGCAGCTCAAGGCTCTCGCCAACGCGGGTACCTTCCCGAGCCAGAACGAGGCCCTCACCGACGAGACCGCCCTGAACGACGCCTTCGCGTCGGGTGACTCGCCGACCAAGGCCGAGTACTTCAACACCGACTCGCTCGGCACGATCTTCTCCAACCGTGCCAACGCGATCACCGTGTCGCCCTACAAGGGCACGTCCTACTTCGACGTGAACGACATCATCCAGAACGCGCTGACCCGCGTCGAGGACGGTTCGCAGGACGCCACGACGTCCTGGGACCAGGCCCTCAACGAGATCGCCGCTCTCGGCTAACCACGCCGCGGTCCCGGGCCGCCTCCGCAAGGGGGCGGCCCGGGTCGCAGCGGTCACCTCGAAGGACCCCTCATGACCACCACCCTGCAGCGCCCTGACCGTCCCACGGACGAGCAGCGGCAGTCCGGCGGAAAGGCCAAGCTGACCCTCCGTCAGCGCCTCGGCCGCTGGGACGTCAAGTATTCGCCGTACCTCTACATCGCGCCGTTCTTCATCGTCTTCGGCATCACGGGACTCTTCCCGATCCTCTACACCGCGTTCATCTCGATGATGGACTGGGACCAGGTGCGCAACACCGGTGAGTTCATCGGCCTCGACCAGTTCGCGTTCGTCCTGCAGGACCGCGAGTTCTGGATCGCTCTGCGCAACACCTTCTCGATCTTCCTGCTGTCCTCCGTCCCGCAGCTGATCGTCGCGACCTTCATCGCCGCGATGCTCGATCAGAACCTGCGCGCGAAGACGTTCTGGCGCATGGGAGTCCTGCTGCCGTACGTCGTCGCCCCGGTGGCGGTGGCCCTCATCTTCTCCAACATGTTCGGCGACAAGTACGGGCTCGTGAACTCGGTCCTCAACGACCTCGGGTTCCAGTCGATCCTGTGGCACACGGACGTGATCCCCAGCCACATCGCGATCGCCACGATGGTGAACTTTCGCTGGACCGGCTACAACGCCCTGATCCTGCTCGCGGCGATGCAGGCCATCCCGCGCGACCTCTACGAGGCCGCCGCGCTCGACGGCGCGGGAACGTCCAGGCGGTTCTTCTCCGTGACGATGCCGCAGATCCGCCCGACGCTGGTGTTCGTCATCATCACCTCGACGATCGGCGGTCTGCAGATCTTCGACGAGCCGCGCATGTACGACACGTACGGCCTCGGCGGAGCCAACAAGCAGTGGCTCACGATCACGATGTACCTCTACAACACCGGTTGGGTGAAGTTCAACTTCGGTCGCGCGGCAGCGGTCGCGTGGATCCTCTTCCTCATCATCGTGACCATCAGCCTCGTCAACTTCTTCCTCACGCAGAGGCTCATCGCCAGCGACACCGTCGCCAAGAAGGCGAAGCCGAAGCAGAAGCAGCTCTCCGCCTCGAAGGGAGGCAAGTGATGGCACGCCGCAAGACCTCCACGTCCATCAGCTCAGGTCGCCCGTCCTGGTTCGTCTACGGCGCGCTGGCCGTGGTCCTCGCCACCGCGATCTTCCCGTTCTACTGGTCCTTCCTCATCGGCTCGGGCGACCAGTCGACCATCTACGACCAGAACATGTCGTGGTGGCCGGGGGGCAACTTCCTCGCGAACGCGGCCGCCGTGATCTCGAACCCGGCCGTGAGCTTCTGGAAGGCGCTGTCGAACTCGATCATCGTGTCGACGACGACCGCCGTCAGCACGGTCGTGCTGTCCACGCTCGCCGGATTCGCGTTCGCGAAGCTCCGCTTCAAGGGCTCGGGCCCTCTGCTCGTCGCGGTCATCGCGACCATGGCGGTGCCGGTGCAGCTCGGCGTCGTCCCGCTGTACATCCTCATGCAGAAGTTCGGCTGGACCGGGTCGCTCGGCGCGGTCATCATCCCCGCGCTCGTCACGGCGTTCGGCGTGTTCTGGATGACGCAGTACCTGTCCCAGTCGCTGCCCACGGAGCTCATCGAGGCGGCGCGCGTCGACGGATGCTCGATGATCCGTACCTTCTGGCACGTCGGCCTTCCGGCGGCGCGCCCCGCGGCCGCGATGCTCGCGCTGTTCACCTTCGTGACGACGTGGAACAACTTCTTCTGGCCGTTCATCGTGCTCGACCCGAAGAACCCGACGCTGCCGGTGGCGCTGTCGCTGCTCCAGGCGAACTACTTCGTGGACTACTCGCTCGTACTCGCGGGCGTGCTGCTCGCCACGCTGCCGCTGCTGCTGCTGTTCATCTTCACGGGCAAGCAGCTGGTGTCCGGCATCATGCAGGGCGCGGTCAAGGGATAGTCCGGTGATCGCTTCCTCGTTGGTCAGGCGTGGGGCCTCTGGAATCATGACCCCATGCCCGACCCCGGAGAAGAGACCGACATGAGCGCCGTGCGTCACGTGGCGCCGACCCTCGAGATGGTGGCCGCGCGGGCCGGGGTGTCCCGGGCGACCGTCTCGAGGGTGGTCAACGGCTCCGACAAGGTGAACCCTGCCTCGGTCGAGTCGGTGCGAGCCGCCATCTCCGAGCTCGGGTACGTGCCCAACCGCGCGGCACGCTCGCTCGCCTCCGCGCAGAGCCACGCGATCGCTCTCGTGGTGCCCGAGGACATCACGAGGTTCTTCGGCGACGTGTTCTTCGCGTCGATCGTGGCGGGCATCAACGATCGGCTCGAGCAGTCGGACTACGTCCTCAACCTCATGGTGGCGAGCTCCGACCCTGGTGCGAAGAACTCCCGCTACCTCATGGGCGGCGCCGTGGACGGCGCGGTGGTGGTCTCGCACCACACGTCGGACCACTTCCTGGAGCGCATCGGCGACGCGATCCCCCTGGTCTTCGGAGGCCGTCCGGGCCTCGACAAGATCGACACCTGGGTGGTCGACGTCGACAACGAGGAGGGCGGCGCGGTCGCGGCCTCGCGTCTCGTCGAGCGCGGCTGCAGGCATGTCGCGACGATCAGCGGCCCCACCGACATGCAGTCGGCCAACGAGCGCACGCGAGGCTGGCGCCGCGTGGTCGCTGCCGCGGGCCTCGAGCCGGGCCCCGCCATCAGCGGAGACTTCACCGCGCTGGGCGGCGCCCAGGCGATGCGCGAGCTGCTGGCCCGGTATCCGGAGGTCGACGGGGTGTTCGTCGCGTCGGACCTCATGGCGTCGGCCGCTCTGCCCGTGCTCCTGGACAGCGGACGTCGGATACCCGAGGACGTCGCGGTGGTCGGCTACGACGACAGCCCTCACGCGGTGCAGGGCCCCGTGCAGCTCACGACCGTCAAGCAGCCGTCCGAGGCGATGGGGCGCGAGATGGCCGACATCCTCCTCGACGTGCTCGCGGGCAACGAGCGCCCGTGGTCGACGATCCTGCCGATCGAGCTCGTGGAGCGCGACTCCGCCTGACGGGTCGTCCGGGCGCGCCCGGGGTTCGGAGTAATGTCGCCCTCGTCCCCCCAGATCGACGAGGAGAACAGCGTGACGCTGGTGCTGAGGTCCGTCCGGCTCGTGGGCGGGGGAGACCTGCCCATGGACGTCGTGGTCGAGGGTGACCGCATCGCGGGGATCGTGCCGGCGGGGCAGGCCCCGACGGACGATGCGGAGGCGATCGACCTGGCGGGCCGCTGGGTCATGCCGGGTCTCGCTGACAATCACGCGCACTTCACCACGTGGGCGCACCACCTCGCGCGCCTGGACGTGTCGGGCACACGCGAGCCCGAGGAGGCCGCGGAGCGGGTCCGGGAGGCGCTGTCGGCGTCGCCTCCGTCGGAGGCGACGTTCGTGGGCCGCGGTTTCCAGGACGCCCTGTGGTCTCGCGAGGCCACGGGGACGATGCTGGACGACGCGGCCGGCGACGCGGGGCACGCGGGGCGCCCGGTGGTGCTGTACGCGCACGACCTTCACACGGTGTGGATCAACGCGGCTGCTGCCGAGCGATTCGGGGCGCCGCACGCCGGCCTCGTGCGCGAGGCCCCGGCGTTCGCGATCGAGAAGGCCGCCGACCTCGAGGCTTCGGCCAGGGACGATGAGGTGGTCGCCGCGGCGCTCGCGGCAGCGGCCGCGCGCGGGGTCACCCGGGTCAGCGACATGCACATGGCGGACAACCCGCTCGTGTGGCAGGGGCGGTTCGCGCGGGGCATGGACTCGGTGCGGATCGTCGCGAACGTCTACCTTGAGCACCTCGGGGTCGCGGCGGGTCGTGGCCAGCGCACGGGCGACGTCGTCCCCGGTACCGCGGGGATGGTGACCGTCGGCTCGCTCAAGCTGATCTCCGATGGGGCGCTGAACTCGGGCACGGCGCTGTGCCACGACGCGGACCTCAACGGCAGCCATGGCCACGCGGAGTACACCGAGGAGGAGCTGCACCGCATCCTGCGGGATGCGGACGCGGCGGGCTTCACGATCGCGCTGCACGCGATCGGCGATCTCGCTGTCGCGCGCGCGCTCGACGCCTTCGAGGCCACCGGCGCCCGTGGCACGATCGAGCACGCGCAGCTCGTCGCCGACGAGGACCTGGCGAGATTCGCCGAGCTCGGCGTGATCGCGGCGGTGCACCCCGAGCACCTGCTCGACGATCGCGACGTCACCGACCGGCTGTGGGCGGGCCGCACCCGGCGTGCCTTCCCGTACCGGGCGCTCCAGGAGGCCGGCGCGACCCTCACCTTCGGCTCCGACGCTCCGGTGGCGCCCCTGGACCCGTGGCTCGCGATCGCGGCGGCGGTCTTCCGCACGCGCGACGGCCGCGAGCCGTGGGAGATCGACAATGCGCTGGACGTGCGCACGGCGCTCGAGGCGTCGTGGGTGGCCCCGGAGCTCGAGGTGGGTGGAGCAGCCGACCTCGTCGTCACGGACGTCGATCCGTTCGTCGCGGACGTCGAGACGATGCGCGCGATGCCGGTCGCGCTCACCGTGTGCGCGGGCCGGGTGACCTACCAGGCCTCCTAGAGCCCGGGTCAGGGTGCGCCGCGACGGCGGACGCGCGGTCTCCCCGTTCGCGGGGTCAGCGCCCCGAGAGCCCTCGCTCGAGGATCTCCCAGGCATGCTCGGCGCTCGTCTCGCGCTGCTCGGGAGGGACCGAGCACGTCAACGCCGTGACCATCGAGAGGGTCATCACGAGGTCGTCCACGGTGACGTCCTCGCGGAGCCGGCCCGTGGCCTGCGCGTGCTCGCGCGCGGCGGTGAGCAGGACGCGCATGCGAGCCTCGAGCGATGTGAGGCGCGGATCGTCTGGCGAGCTCGTGGCGAAGGACATCAGGGGCGCGATGCCTTGGACGCGGTGCGAGACCTCGTGGCCGAGCCTGCGCAGTGACATAGGGCTGTGCTGCGCGGCGAGGGTCTCGAGCTGGGTCATGTTCTCGTCGAACACGGCGAAGGCCAGCGAGGCCCTGTCGGGGAAGTGGCGGTAGAGCACTCCCTGGCCCACGCCCGCGCGGCGCGCGATCTCGACGAGCGGCACGTCGATGCCTCGCTCGTCGAAGAGGACGCGGGCGGCGTCGATGAGCGCGCGGCGGTTCGCCGCGGCGGCGCGCGGGCCGGGGTTGGCGCGAGGGGTGGCCATCCCGCTAGGCTAGCAACCGGACAACGATGTCCGGTTGCGGAGGGAACGCGCACATGCCCGGTTGGGACAGAGAGGTCGACCTGCTGGTCGCCGGGAGCGGCGCCGCAGCGCTGTCCGCGGCGGTGACCGGCGCGAGCGAGGGTCTCGAGGTCCTCGTCGTCGAGAGCACGGACAGGTGGGGCGGCACCACGGCCATCTCAGGCGGGGGATTGTGGATGCCGGGTCACCCCGGGATGGCCGCCATCGGCAAGCAGGACTCGACCGACGACATCCTTCGCTACATGCAGGAGACGATCGGCGACGTCGGGCCCGCGTCGTCACCCGAGCGTCGGCGCGCGTTCGTCGAGTCCGTCCCCGCGGTGTACCGCCTCTTCGAGGGCCTCGGACTGGAGTGGGCGCCTTCGAAGGACTACCCCGACTACTACCCGGACAAGCCGGGCGGCATGGCGGGCGGCCGTTCGATCGAGGCGAAGCCCTTCGACGCCAGGCTTCTCGGTGAGGACGCGAAGACCTGGCGCACCGCGGACATGCTTCCGCCGATCCCGATCAAGACCGACGACGTGTGGCTCATCTCGCGCGCCTGGTCCACCGCTGACGGCTTCATCCGCGGCGCGAAGTTCTTCTTCCGCACGGTCGGCGGCTTCGCGACCGGCAAGAAGCTGTTCGGTCTGGGCGGCGGCTACACCGGCGGGCTCATGGCCATCGTGAAGGACCAGGGGACCGAGGTGATGCTCTCGAGCCCCGTGACCTCGCTCATCAAGGAGGGGGACGCCGTCGTCGGCGCCGAGGTGACCACCCCGTCGGGCGTGCTCCGCGTCAAGGCGCGCAAGGGCGTCGTCCTGGGGACCGGAGGGTTCGCGCGCAACAAGGGGTGGCGCCTCGAGCACCACGGCATCGAGGGCTACACGTCCGCTCCCGAGGGCGACGTGGGCTCCGGCATCCAGGTCGGCATCGACGCGGGAGGCGCGGTCGCGCTCATGGACGATGCGTGGTGGGGCGCCTCGATCCCCGACCCCGAGGGCGGCGATGCGACCTTCCTTGTGGCCGAGCGGTCGATGCCGTTCACGATCTTCGTCGATCAGGAGGGGCGCCGCTTCACCAACGAGTCCGCGAGCTACATCGACGTCGGTCACGACATCCTCGAGCACCACAGGACCGTGCCGAGCATCCCGTGCTGGATGATCATCGACCGCCGGCACCGTCACCGGTACCTCTTCAACGCCTTCCTCACCGGCACCAAGAGGTACAAGGAGGCCGGCATCCTCGTCGAGGCCGACACGATCGAGGAGCTCGCTCCGAGGATCGGCGTCGACCCGTCCGTGCTCGCCCAGACGGTCGAGCGCTTCAACGGGTTCGCCCGCGCCGGAGTCGATGAGGACTTCGATCGCGGTCGGACCGCGTACGACAACTACTACGGCGACCCCACGGTCCGCCCCAACCCCAACCTCGGAACCCTCGAGAAGGGTCCGTTCCAGGCGGTGCAGGTCGTCCCCGGCGACCTCGGCACCAAAGGCGGGCTGCTCACCGACGAGCACGCCCGCGTCATCTCCACCCAGGGCGCGCCGATCCCCGGCCTGTACGCGTCCGGCAACGCCACCGCGTCGGTCATGGGCCGCACCTACCCGGGTGCCGGCTCCACGATCGCTCCGGCGACCGTTTTCGGATACCTCGCCGCCAAGCACGCGGCGGCGCGCGCCTGATCTCACGAAAGGACGAGTCCCCCATGTCAACCACGCACACCCACCTCAACGGTGACACCAAGATCGCCGACTGGTTCAAGGACCCCTACGGAGGTCCCGTGATCCGGCAGATGCTCGCGGAGTCAGGTCAGAGCGAGAAGGCGATGGCTCCCGTCAAGCGCTTCTCCATGAACAAGCTCATCAAGATCAGCGGTGGGCGCTTCACTCAGGAGACGCTCGACATGCTGATCGCCAAGGCGGACGAGGCGGCCGCGGCGGGAGGTGCCCCCGCGGGGCAGGACGAGGAGCGCATCCCCGTGACCCCCGACGATGTCTCGGCACTCACGCACGCTGCCGAGGAGCAGCCGGAATGGAAGGAGCGGATCACCGAGGGTCGCTTCACCGGCCAGACGGTGATCGTCACCGGTGCAGGCTCCGGCATCGGCCGGGCCACCGCCTCCCGCGTCGCCCGCGAGGGAGGTCGGGTCATCGCGCTCGACATCTCCGCCGAGCGCCTCGAGAGCCTGTCCCAGGAGCTCGACGGGAGCGACGTCACCGTCGTCACCGCCGACGTCACCAAGGACGAGGACCTGGCGCGTGTGATCGAGGCGTCCGGAGGGAAGGTCGACGCGCTCGCGAACGTCGCGGGGATCATGGACAACATGACCCCGCTGCACGAGGTCTCGGACGAGGTCTGGGAGCGGGTCTTCGCGGTCAACGTCACGGGTCTCATGAAGCTCACCCGTGCGGTCCTGCCGATGATGCTCGCCGCGGGCAAGGGCTCGATCGTGAACGTCGCCTCGGAGGCGGGGCTGCGCGGCTCGGCCGCGGGCGTCGCGTACACGTCGTCGAAGCACGCCGTCGTGGGTATGACGAAGAGCTCGGCGTTCATGTACGGACCGAGCGGGATCCGCGTCAACGCGGTCGCTCCTGGCGGCGTGATCACGAACATCGAGGCGCGTTTCGACTCGGAGCTCGGCCAGGACAGGGTCATGGGGGCGCTGTCCGTCGCTCCGCCACCCACCACCGCCGACCAGCTCGCGGCGTCGATCACGTTCCTGCTGTCCGACGACGGCGTGAACCTCAACGGCGTCATCATGCCGTCGGACGGCGGCTGGTCCGCGGTCTGACGCTTGCCTTGCGTCGATGGCCCCAGGTCCTCTCCCTGGGGCCATCGACGTTCCCGGACGTACGCTGGGCACGACAGGCCGCGCGGCCTGGCGGCGAGTGCCCGACTGAGGAGGCGCGCGATGATCGTGGAGCACGGCGAGGTGAGCCCGCGGATCGATCCGACGGCATCGGTGGCCGCGTCGGCCGTGGTGAGCGGCGACGTCGTCCTCGGACCCGGGGCACGAGTGCTCCATGGCGCCGTGGTGAGCGGGGAGCAGGGGCCGGTCTCGATCGGTGCCGACAGCATCGTCATGGAGAACGCGGTCGTGAAGTCGCGCAGCGGGCACGCGTGCGTGATCGGCGACGCCGTGATGATCGGGCCGCATGCGCATGTGTCGGGCGCGACCGTCGGCGGCGGATCGTTCGTCGCCACGGGTGCCGCGATCTTCCCCGGTGCTCGCGTGGGCGAGGGATGTGAGATCAGGATCGGCGGCGTCGTCCAGGTGAACACCCTGCTCGAGGCCGGGACGACCGTTCCGATCCACTGGATCGCGGTCGGCCATCCCGCGCATCTGTACTCGCCCGACCATCACGAGGAGATCTGGCGGATCCAGCGCGAGCTCGACTTCCCAGGAACGGTCTACGGCGTGGAGCGTGCGACGCCGATGTGGCAGGTCATGCGCGAGCAGAGCGATCTCCATGCCTCGCCTGGCGAATGACGCGCAGCCACGCGCGAACGCATCGGGCCGATGCGCGCGAAGCGTGAAGGCCAGCGGAGGTGCCAGGGCATGCGAAGACCCCCGGGAGCCGAGGCTCCCGGGGGTCTTCTCGCCCGTCTCGACGCGCCGCCAGGGGGGTAGGCGGCGCGGATCGGGGCGAAGGCGCTCGGCGGATGCCGGGGGGGGTGGCTCCGACGGGCGCGGTGGTCGCGGTGGTCGCTTACGAGGCCTTCGCGACGGTGATCTTGCGGGGCTTCGCGTCCTCGGCCTTCGGGACGGTCACCGTGAGGATGCCGTCCGCGTAGGTGGCCTCGACCTTGTCGGGGCTGACGCGGTCGGGCAGGCGAACGGCGCGGTGGAACCGGCCGAAGCGACGCTCGATGCGCCGGTAGCCCTCGCCTTCGCTCTCGTCGTAGAAGCTGCGCTCGCCCGCGACGGTGAGCACGTTGTCCTCGAGCGAGAGCTCGACGTCCTCGGCCTTGACGCCGGGGAGTTCGATGTGGAGCGTGAACGCGTCGTCGGTCTCCTTGACGTCCAGGGCGGGGGAGAAGGCACCGGCGAGCGAGGCGTCCGCGTCACCGAAGAACTGTCGCAGCATGCGGTCCATGTCGTCCTGCCACATGGTCGTGGCGGTCGCCGGAGCCGCCTTGTGCATCACTTCTCGTGCCATGGTCCTCAACCTCCTGTGAGTGGTCCGGGTCCGCCGGGACCTTCCCGGCGGTGGCGGCGGACCCGGTCGGCCGGCCCCTGCTGGTGGCCCCCGCGGGTCCGTCGCTCACCTTCACTGTAAGACTTGAGCGCGTTTGACTCAAGTCAAAGTTGAGCGATATTCGCTCAAGGCGAGCAGGGGAGAAAAGTGCCTGGTAGATGAGGTGAGTGGAGCATCGTCCCTCTGCTTGCCGCGGTCCGCGCGGACAGTTTGAACCAATCTGGACAGCGACGCGCGAGCGTGTCGGGGCCCGTCACGGCGTGTCGCCGGGGTGTCGCCGCCGAGATTGGTTCGTACTGTCGGGCGCGCCGCGGGTGTGCGGCCCGGGCGACGGGGCTACTGGCTGATCGCGCCGTCGTACGGCATGCGGTGGCCCATCGGGCGGGTGATGTGGCCCAGCACCAGGACCACCACCGTGATGACGGCAGACAGGATGAGCCCGGCGGAGAAGTCCACCTTGAGCAGCATCGCGCCCGTCAACGCGCCCGCGCCGATGAGGACGATCGCTCCCGCCCTGCGCGCCCACGGCTGGCCGCCGCCCTTGCCGAGCACCGAGTCCGAGGCGAGGCCCGTGATCGTCGAGGTCACGACGACCGTCGTAACGTCCTTGACTGCGATGTGGCGCGCGGTCGCCGCCTGGCAGCCCATCGCGAGGCCGAGCGACGCGGTCGCCGCGTAGGCGGAGAGCGAGCCCTGCTCGATCGTCACCGTCGACGCCACGATCACGCCGGCCGTCAGCACCGCGGCGACGCCCCCGAACAGCGCCGTGTGCTTGCCGGTCCAGCCCTGGCGCGCCCCTCGCAGCACGCGGCCGCCGATCGCGGCACCCGCCATGAAGGCGGCGAGCGCGACCAGCGGGCCCTCGACCGGGAGGTCGTTGCCTCCCGCGAGACCCATGCCGAGGATGACCACGTTGCCGGTCATGTTGCCCGTGAACACGCGGTCCAGGCCGAGGTAGCCGACCGCGTCGATGATCCCCGTGGAGAACGTCAGGGCCAGCATCAGGCCGAGGTAGCTGTTGTCGGGGTTGGCGCGCATCCGGGTCAGCACGGTTCCTCCTGGTGGGGATCGGCGCGGGCCGTGTCGCCCGTCGGGGCTCGGGCCGCGCGTCGGCGGTAGTCTCAGTAGCGCCAGGGTAGGACATGACGTGCGGCCGGCGCTTTCGGCCCGCATGGACGATGCGGGACACGGCGGAGGGGGCCAGGTGGGCGAGTACGCAGGGATTCTGCGCTCGGGCGAAGGCGTGCCCGCCGGAGCTCGCTACCTGCCATCCGATCCCGAGGCCGTGCTCTGGGGCCGACTGCCGTGCCGGGACGATGCGCCGGTGCTCACGGTCGAGGCGGGGGCCGAGGTCGTCGTCGACACCCTCAGCCACGAGGGGCTGCTGCCGGATCAGGGTTCGGACGCGCTTGCGTTCTTCGCCTCTCACGGCGTGCCCGCGGACGAGGTGCTCGCCGAGGCGGCGGCGCTGTCCTCGTCGTCCCTGCGTGACGCCGCCGCGGACGGCCCGCACGTGGTGACGGGGCCCATCGCCGTCGAGGGCGCGCGTCCCGGCGATGTGCTCGGGATCACGCTGCTCGATGCGACGCCCCGCGTCCCCTACGGCGTGATCTCCAATCGCCACGGTCGTGGCGCGCTGCCAGGCGAGATGCCGGCGGGCGGGGTCGATGCGGTGTCCGTCTTCGCTCCGATCGCGCCCGATGCCTCGGGGGAGTGGAAGGGGTGGCTGCCCCGTCGCGAGGGAGGGCCGCGCGACGTGTCGTTCCCGCTCGCGCCGTTCCTCGGGATCATGGGCGTCGCGACCGACACCGCCGAGCGCGCCCACTCGGTCCCGCCAGGTGCGCATGGCGGCAACATCGACGTCAAGGAGCTCGTGGTCGGCTCGACCCTGTTCCTCCCGGTCCAGGTGCCGGGTGCGCTCGCGTACGTGGGAGATCCGCACTTCGCGCAGGGCGACGGCGAGGTCGCGCTCACGGCCCTCGAGGCGTCGCTCAGGGTGCGGATCCGGCTCGACCTGATCCCCGCGGCCGAGGCCGCGCGCGCGTTCGGCGACCTCGTCGGCCCGCTCGGCGAGACCGCGACGCACCTCATGCCGACCGGGATCGACGCCGACCTTGACGAGGCGGTCCGCAAGGCGACCCGCGCGGCCATCGCGATCCTCGCGGCCCGGTACGGCATGGAGGCGCACCTGGCCTACGCCTACCTGTCCGCCGCGACGGACCTGCGCATCTCCCAGGTGGTGGACCTCGTGTGCGGGGCGCACGCGATGATCCGGAAGTCCGACTTCGAGGCGCCCGGTGCGCCGGTGAGGAGCGAGTCATGACGCACATCCAGGTGGCCGCGGGGGCGATGGCCCCCGACGGCCTGATCGATGCGATCTTCGCCTACGAGGCGGTGCTCGCCGCCGACGACCTCGACGCGCTCGCGGCCTTCTTCGAGCCCGGAGACGAGACGCTGCGCGGCGACGCGGCGGGCCTGCTCGTGGGTCACGACGCGATCGCCTCGTTCCGCGCGAAGCGGGGAGGCGCCGGCGTGCGGCGCCTGGTCGATCTGCGGCTGACCCCGGCCGGAGACGACTGGCTCGCGGTCTCGGTGAATGCCCCGGTCTCCGGCGGCCGCGGCCTCGTGACGCAGCTGTGGCGCTTCGCGCCCGATGCCGTCGACGGTCCCGGTCGCGGGTGGCGCATCGCCGTCGCTCACGTGTCCTCGACTCCCGCGGCGATCGATACGAGGATCTGGCGCGTCGTCGGTGCTCCTCTGCTCGAAGGCCGGGCCGAGGGCCCGCTCGCGGGCCAGACGGTCGCGGTGAAGGACCTGTACTCGGTGCTCGGCCAGCGGGTGGGCGCGGGCGTGCGCGCCTACCTCGAGGAGTCCGAGCCCAAGGACGTCAACGCGCCGGCGGTGCAGGCGCTGCTCGACGCGGGCGCCGACGTGGTCGGCATCGCGCAGACCGACCAGTTCGCGTACTCGATCGCTGGTCTCAACCCCGACTACGGCACCCCGCCCAACGGGGCCGTGTCGGGCGCGGTGCCAGGTGGCTCCTCGTCGGGACCGGCCTCCGCGGTCGCCCTGGGGCAGGCGAGCATCGGCCTCGGCACCGACACGGCGGGATCGATCCGCATCCCGGCCTCGTATCAGGGGCTCTGGGGGCTCAGGACGACGCACGGTGCGATCAGCCTCGAGGAGGTCGTGCCGCTCGCGCCGCGCTACGACACCGCGGGCTGGCTCACGCGCGACGGCGAGACGATGCTCGCGGCAGCGCGTGCGTCCTTCTCGGGCGACCCTGGCGTCCAGGTGGACGACGTGGTGCTCGCCTCGCCGAGCGCGACGGTGCTGGCTCAGCCCGAGGTGCGGCAGATCTTCATCCAGCTCCTGCAGTGGCTCGAGGTGCATGTGGACCTCAAGCCCGTCGACCTGCCGGACGTGAGCCGCCTGTACGCGGCGTTCCGGGTCACGCAGTCGGCCGAGGCGTGGCGCTCGGACGGCGCGTGGGTCGAGAAGCACCCGGACGCGCTGGGCCAGGACATCTACGAGCGCTTCGAGTACGCCGCCTCGGTGGGCAAGGAGCAGGAGGCCGAGGCGCTGATCGACGTCGCCGAGATCGCCAAGGAGATCGACGAGGCGCTCGGGGACGCGATCCTGGTGCTGCCGACCTCGCCGTCCGCGGCGCCGAGCCTCGACGCCTCGATCGAGTACCTGCAGGGCGTGCGGGAGGCGACGCTGTCGATGACCGCGATCGCGGGGCTCACCGGGCGCCCGGCGCTGTCCGTGCCGTGGATGCGCACCTCGGAGGGGCCCGTGGGGCTGTGCCTCGTCGGGCCGAAGGGCTCCGACCTGTCGCTCATCGAGACGGCGCTGAAGTGGGAGCGCGAGCTGCTGAAGGACCAGCAGGGGTGAGGCTCGTGGCTTCGAAACCCCTGCGAAACGCGTGATGCGCCACACTGTGTAGGTCTCATCAACATTTCTGGAGGCGTCATGACCCTGCCGGGACCGCTCAATCCGCCGTCGCGCCTGCTCATGGGCCCGGGCCCGATCAACGCCGACCCGCGCGTGCTGCGCGCGATGTCCACGCCGCTGGTCGGCCAGTACGACCCCTTCATGACCCGGTCGATGAACGAGGTCATGGAGCTGTACCGCCGCGTGTTCGTCACCGGGAACCGGCAGACGCTGCTGATCGACTCGACCGCGCGCGGCGGCATCGAGGCCGCGCTCGTCTCCGTGCTCGAGCCTGGGGACAAGGTGCTCGTGCCCGTGATGGGGCGCTTCGGGCACCTCCTCGTCGAGATCGCGCAGCGCTGCGGCGCCGAGGTTCACACGGTCGAGGCACCGTGGGGTCAGGTCGCGCCCTATGAGCTCATCGCCGACGCGATGGCGAAGGTCCAGCCCAAGGTCCTCGCCGTCGTCCATGGCGACACCTCCACCACGGTCGTGCAGCCCTTCGACGGCCTCGGCGAGCTGTGCGACCGCTACGGGACGCTGCTGTACGCGGACGTCACCGCGTCGATCGGCGGGAACGAGTTCCTCACCGACGCGTGGGGGGTCGACATCGCGACGGGCGGCCTCCAGAAGTGCCTGGGCGGGCCGTCCGGCTCCGCGCCAGCGACCTTCTCCGCGCGCGCCGAGGGCATCATCAACGCCCGTAAGAGCATCGAGGCGGGGATCCGCGACGAGGGCGACGCCGTCGCCGCGCACCCGATCCGCTCCAACTACTTCGACATGTCGATGGTCTTCGACTACTGGTCCGAGCGCCGCCTCAACCACCACACCGAGGCCACGACGATGCTGTACGCCGCGCGCGAGTCGGCCCGCATCGTCCTGGAGGAGGGGCTGGGCGCCTTCCAGGCGAGGCATGCGCTGCACGGCCGCGCGATGATGGAGGGTGTCAGAGGGCTGGGGCTCGAGGTCTTCGGCGACGTCGAGCACAAGATGACCAACGTGGTCGGCGTCGTGATCCCCGAGGGCGTGCACGGCGAGGCCGTGCGCACACGGATGCTTGAGGACTTCGGGATCGAGATCGGCACGTCGTTCGGGCCGCTCGCGGGGAAGGTGTGGAGGATCGGCACGATGGGCTACAACGCCAGGCAGGACGCGGTGCTCACCACGCTCGCCGCGCTCGAGGCGGTGCTGCGGCGCGAGGGCTTCGGGCTCCCGGCCGGCGGCGGGGTCGACGAGGCGTATCGCGTCTACGCGGAGGCGGCGTGACCTCGCCGGCCGACATCGTCCCCGGTCCCGTGTCGCCCGAGGACGCTGACGGACCCGTCCCCTTCTCGGCGGCCGAGATCCTCGAGCGCTGCGACATCCTCGCGACTCACAGCTCGCGCATCGGCGCGATCGAGCGCTCGTACCTGACGGCCGAGCACGCCCGCACGAACTGGACGGTGGGCGAGTGGATGGCCGAGGCGGGGCTCGAGCCATGGCAGGACGCCGCGGGCAACCAGCGCGGCACGCTCGCAGGGCCCGAGGACGATGCGCCGGTCCTCATGCTCGCCTCGCACCTCGACACCGTGCCTGGCGCGGGCAGGTACGACGGCATCCTCGGCACGCTGATGGCGATCGCGGTCGTCGGTCGGCTGTCGGCGAAGGGCGTCGAGCTGCCGTTCGGCATCGAGGTGCTGGGCTTCGCGGACGAGGAGGGGACCCGCTTCGGGCGCACCCTGCTTGGCTCATGCGCCGTCGCCGGCGCGTGGCAGGACTCGTGGTGGGATCTGAAGGACGCCCAGGGCATCTCCCTGCGCACGGCCTTCGAGGCCTTCGGTCTGGACCCGTCGCGGATCGAGGAGGCGGCGCTGCCGCGCGAGCAGGTGCTCGGCTACCTCGAGGCGCACATCGAGCAGGGGCCCCTGCTCGAGGACGCGGGCCGCGCGCTCGGCGTCGTCACCGGCATCATGGGCGCTCGCCGCTTCGACCTCACGATGATCGGTGAGGCGGGACACGCGGGCGGGATGCCGTACGGCAGGCGCCGCGACGGGCTGCTCGGGGCCTCGGAGCTGGTCACGGCGATCGAGGAGCTGTCGCGCGACAACGGCGCCATCGGGACCGTCGGCCGCATGCAGGCCTTCCCTGGCGCTGCGAACGTCATCCCCGGGCGAGCGGAGTTCTCGCTCGACCTGCGCGCCGAGACCGACGCTCTCAGGGACCACGTCTGGGACCTCATCCAGGAGCGCGCCGAGAAGATCTGCGCCGCGCGGAACCTGTCCTTCGAGGCGGTCGAGAGGCATGACGCCACGGCCACCGTCGTGGGAACGCGCCTGGCCGACGCCATCCGCGCCGGGATCGCGGCGACGGGCGACGCGGAGCCGCTCGAGCTGCTGTCCAAGGCCGGCCACGACGCGATGGCCGTCGCGTCGCTCACGGACTACGCGATGCTGTTCGTGCGCTGCGGGGGCGGGATCTCGCATCACAGGGACGAGTCGGTGATCGAGGCGGACGTCGCGCTCGCGCTCGACGCGTTCGAGGCGGCCGTCCTGGACCTGGCCCGCGACTTCTGCTGACGGAGGGCATGAGAACGGCGCCTGGAGCCCCATCGCACCCGACGCCTGCGCGAAACCCTACGTGGGCGATTTGCCCCGGTCAACCGGTTCGGCGCCAATTCACCTGTCACCGGCCCTGATAGGCAGACGTACCGTAGCCGCCATGACTGAGCACCCCTTCCGCCAGGTCGATGTCTTCGGCAACGGACCCTACTCGGGCAACCCCGTCGCCGTGATCCTCGACGCCGACGACCTCACCACCGAGCAGATGGCGCGCATCGCGAACTGGACGAACCTGTCCGAGACGACCTTCGTGCTCTCGCCCACGGACCCGGCCGCCGACTATCGCGTCCGCATCTTCACCGTGGCGGAGGAGCTCCCGTTCGCGGGCCACCCGACGCTCGGCACGGCCCGCGCGTGGCTCGACGCTGGCGGCGTGCCTCAGGTTCCCGGCCGCGTCACCCAGGAGTGCGGAGTCGGCCTGGTGCCGCTCACGCACGAGGGGACGATGCTCGCCTTCGCGGCCCCGGACCGGCTCCGTTCGGGCCCGGTGGACGAGGACGATGTGGCGGTCGCGTGCGAGCGGCTGCGCCTGGACCGCGCCGACGTGGTCGCGGCCGAGTGGGTCGACAACGGGCCCGGCTGGCTCGGGCTGCTCCTCAAGGACGCGCAGAGCGTGCTCGACGTGCGACCCGACACCGCCGCGCGCGAGGACAAGGGCTTCTTCGGCATCGTCGGGCTGTACGGCGACACCGGGCAGGGTGGCGACGGGCCGGAGGGCGTCGCGGCCGAGGTCCGCGCCTTCGTCGGCGACCCCGGCGCGGGCCTGTTCGAGGACCCGGTGACGGGCAGCCTCAACGCCTCGGTGGCGCAATGGCTGACATCGGCGGGCATCCTCGCCGCGCCGTACGAGGCGCGTCAGGGCACCGTGCTCGGCCGCGACGGACGCATCACGGTGACCGCATCCGACGGCGAGCTGTGGATCGGCGGCGCGACGCAGGTGGCGGTGTCGGGGACGATCGAGGCGTAGCCCTCAGTCGTCGACGTCGGTCCCGCCGCCGAGGTCGGTGCAGTCGATCTCCTGCGCCCCGTGCGCGGCGAGATAGGGCCCCGCGCCGCGGTCGCCGTCGAGCGCCGCGAGCAGCGGTCCCCAGTGCCGCCTGCCGATGAGGACCGGATGCCCGGGCTCGCCGCCGAACGTCGCGCGCGCGAGCACCGCATCGTCCGTCGCTGCCTCCAGCACTCGGAGAGCGGCCGCGACCGTCTGCTCGGGGAGGTCGACGAGGGTCACGAGGATCGCCTCGGCCCCTCGCTCGGTCGCGTCCTCGACGACCTTGCGCAGCGACACGGACTGGCCCTCGGCCCAGTTCCACGCCACCACGGTCTCTGCCCAGTCGGGCACGAGCACCTCGGCCTCGTACGCCTGGGCGCCGACGACGACGATCACAGGGGCGCACCCGGCGTCGCGCAGGGTGCTCGCCGCGATCTCGACCCACGGCGTGCCGTCCTCAGCGCGGCGCAGCGCCTTGGGGCCGCCCGCGCGCGCACCCGCGCCCGCTGCCAGCACCGCTCCCGCGACCCGCATTGCCATACTGGTCACACTACGCGCGCGCGATTCGGAGCGCGTCGTGAGACCAGGGGAGATGCTGTGACGGTGAAGGCGACCCGCGAGGACCTTCTCGCGTGCCTGCGCGTGGAGCGCTGGGCCGACGAGATGGCCGCCCAGGAGTTCGACTCGATGCTCGAGATGGAGCGTGCGGCGGTGTCGATCGCGACGCCGCTGAGCGACGCCGAGATCGACGAGGCGCTCGCCGCGCACCCCCGCATCGGCGAGAGGAAGGCCGGGGACGATGCTGAGGCGAGGTTCTCCGCATCAGAGCAGGCCGCATCGTCCACGGACGATGCGGCGCTCGCCGCGCGCCTGACGGCGCTGAACGTCGCGTACGAGGAGGCGTTCGGGCGGGTCTTCCTCATCCGCGCCGCGGGCCGGTCGCGCGAGGAGATCGTCGCCGAGATCGAGCGAAGGATCGGCAACGACGACGCCGCGGAGCTCGCGGAGGTCGCCGACCAGCTGCGCGGCATCGCCCTCCTGAGGCTGCGCTCGACCTACGAGGAGGCACTCGCATGAGCCACGTGACGACGCATGTGCTGGACGCGGTGGCGGGAGTGCCCGCCGCCGGTATCGCGGTCACGCTCTCGCGACGGGGCGCCGAGGGGTGGGAGCCCGTCGCGCAGGGCCTCACCGATGCGGACGGACGCGTGCGCGACCTCGGGCCGGAAGCGCTCGAGCCCGGCGTGTACCAGGTGCGCTTCGAGACGGGCGTGTACTTCGCGCGACGCAACGTGGAGACCTTCTACCCGCAAGTCGAGATCGCGTTCTCGGTCGCGGGAGGCGAGCACCATCACGTGCCGCTGCTGCTCAGCCCGTTCGCGTACTCGACGTATCGGGGGAGCTGACGGGGCGAGGTTCCGTCGGCTGGTGAGCCGTGTCGGGGACGAAGGTCCCGGTCGCGGGAATGGAATCCCTCGACGAGTCGTTGTGACGCTCAGAGGGTTCGCCAGTCCCCGGGCGAACCCTCTTGCACGTCCCGGCCAGGGCATCGTCCCTGGACAGATCGCTGGAAGGAGCGCCCATGGTCAACGTCGAGGTCTGGTCCGATGTCGCGTGCCCGTGGTGCTACCTGGGCAAGCGCCGCATGGAGAAGGCGATCGAGGCCTTCGACGGCGATGTCACCGTCACCTGGAGGAGCTTCCAGCTCGATCCGACGATCCCGCACGGCGAGCACACCCCCCACGCCGAGGCGCTCTCCAAGAAGTTCAACGCGCCCGTCGAGCGGATCAAGGAGATGAACCAGCGGCTCATCGACCTGGGCGCCGACGAGGGTCTCGAGTACAACTTCGACCGCTACATCCAGGCGAACACCCGCGACGCGCACCGCGTGCTGCACATGGCGCAGGAGCGTGGGCTCGGGGGTGCGATGAAGGATCGGCTGCTCAAGGCGCAGTTCACCGACGGCGCGATCGTCGACGACCCCGACGTGCTCGCGGGGCTTTCTGAGGAGGTCGGGCTCGACGGCGCCGAGGCGCGGGCGATGCTCGCGACCGACCGGTACGACGCCGACGTGCAGGCCGACATCGACGAGGCCGCGGCGCTCGGGTCCAACGGGGTGCCGTTCTTCGTGTTCGACCGCGCGTTCGCGGTCTCGGGTGCGCAGTCCGTCGAGGTGTTCGCGACCGCGCTCGAGCGCGCTCGGGAGAAGGCCACCGCGGAGGCCTGACACGGCTCCCGCATCGTCCCTGCTCGGCGCGTAGGCTCGGCCTCATGCCTACTCCGCACATCTCCGCGCCCGACGGCGCCTTCGCCCCCGACGTCCTCCTGCCCGGCGACCCGCGCCGCGCCACGCGCATCGCCGAGACCTTCCTCGACGATGCCGAGCTGGTGACCGAGGTGCGCGGCATCCTCGGCTACACGGGCACCTACCAGGGGCGTCCCATGTCCGTGATGGCGACGGGGATGGGCATGCCGTCCGCGACGATCTACACGACCGAGCTGATCCGGAACTATGGCGTGAAGCGGCTCGTGCGCGTCGGCACGGTCGGCGGCATCCACATGGACCTGCAGCTCGGCGACGTGGTCGCGGCCTCCGCCGCCCACACCGACTCGGCCATGACGACCAAGCGGCTGCCTGGAGTCCACTACTCGCACGCGCCGTCGTTCTCGCTGCTGCGCGCGGCCGCGGACTATGCCGATGAGGCCGGGGCTCCGCTGCGCGTCGGACCCGTGCTGACCTCGGATGCGTTCTACCAGCCCGACGAGACGCTTGTCCCGCGCCTCGCGGCCTACGGCACGCTGGCTGTGGAGATGGAGGCCGCGGGGCTCTACGCCGTGGCCGCGGCCGAGGGCGTCGAGGCGCTCATGGTCGGCACCGTGTCAGATCACGTGGTCAAGGGCGAGTTCCTCGAGGCCGACGAGCGCGAGAAGACCTTCGCGGCGATGGTGTCCGTCGCGCTGGGAGCGCTGATGCGAGCCTAGAGCTCGAGGTCCGCGTAGCGGCTGAGCTGGTCGCGCACCGCGCCGACCAGGTCGACCGACTCCGGATCGAGCAGCCACTGTGGATCCAAGCCGTCGCGCATGCCCGCGATCTGGCCCGCGGCGACCGGGATGTCCGCGGCGGGCACGCGCAGCAGCCCGCGCTCCGCGAGGTCCTCGAGAGCCACCGTCGCGTGGTGGCGCACCTCGGCGTACCAGCGACGCATGTAGCCGTGGGCCGGATGCGTGGGGGAGAGCGACTCTGCTGCGATCATCCGGAACATGCGGGTCTCGGGGGCCTCGACGCTGCGCTCGACATCGCGCTCGGCCAGCGCGACAAGGCCGCGCAGGAACTGCTCGCCGTCGCCCGAGTCGAGGTCGAACTGCGCGCCCGCGCGCTGAACCGAGCGGTCGAGCACGGCCTCGAGAAGCGCGGCCTTGTCGGGGAAGTGGTGGAGGACGCCGGTGTGGGACAGTCCCGCGAGCTTCGCGACGTCGCGGATCGAGGTGCCGTTGAAGCCCCTGTCGGCGAAGGCCTGCACCGCCGCGTCGAGGATCTGGTCACGGCGCTCGGCTGACGCGACCGCCTGGCGGCTCTCGCGGCGGCGGACGTCGACGTCATCTGTCAGCGGCATGGTCTCCTCCGGTCGTGTTCACCCTAGTCCGTAGACGGCGATGCGCGGCCCTCCCGTGAGTGGAAGGGCCGCGCATCGTGTCGAGCGGATCAGGGGTCAGCGGACTCCGCGGATCGGGGCGATCAGCACCGCGCCGACCGCGCCCGCAACGGATGCCGCGAGGAAGAACACCGTGAAGTTCTGCGGGTTGTCGGCGGTCGCGCCGATGGCGAGCAGCGCCGGTGCGACGGCGGGAACCAGGATGTTCGGCAGCGAGGCCGCGAGGTTCATGATGCCGAGGTCCTTCGCGGCGTCCTCCTTCGAGGGCAGCACCTGGGTGATGAGCGCGAAGTCGACCGCGAGGTAGATGCCCTGGCCGATGCCCATCACGATCAGCGCGAGCAGGAAGTCGTTGAAGCTGGTCGCCCGGGCGATGAGCACGAGGCCCACGGTGAACAGCAGTGCGGACGCCCACACGAACGGCTTGCGACGGTTCACCTTGTCCGAGACCTTGCCGGCGATGTTGGCGAGCAGGAAGGACAGGCCGCCGGAGAGCAGGTTGGCGAGGAACACCTTGCCGCCCACCTCGAGCGGATCGATGTGCAGCCCCATGATCAGGTAGACCGCCATGTAGGCGTTGACGGCCGCGATCGCGCAGAAGACCGCGAAGCGGCTCGCGAAGGCCAGCGCGTAGTTGGTGTGCTTGACCGGGTTCACCCAGAAGGTCGAGGGCAGCGACGTGACGTCGAAGTCGGGGCGGCCCTCCTTCTTCAGGCGATCGTCCTTGAGGACGAAGGCGAACACGACCAGCGCGATGGCTCCGAGCACTGCCGGGACCATGATCATGAGCGTCGTCTGCGGCTCGAACAGCGAGGCGATCCAGAGGCCGACGACCGCGCCGGCGACGCCCGCGACGCCGAACAGCGCCGAGGCCGGGCCGCGCTTCTCGGGCGAGAACTGGTCGGGCACGCTCGAGCCGAGGGCCGTGTAGGAGGCGATCTGGCCGATCGTCATGAGGGTCCAGCCGGCACTTAGTATCGCGGTGCTGGTGGCGATCAGCACGAGCAGAGCGCCGAGGAGGAGGAAGGCAGCGCCCGCGAGGAGGTAGGGGCGGCGACGCCCGAGGGGGCCGGTGGTGCGGTCACTCAGGCGTCCCACGATCGGGAAGCAGAGGAGTGCCGCGACGCCGGCGGACATGCTTGCCACGGAGATGATCGTGGTGGAGTTGTCCGCGTCGATCGCGGTGGCTTGCAGGGGCATCGTCAGGATGCCGACCGACAGCAGCGATCCCATCAGGAGGACCGAAGCGAATCCGAGGGAGATCAGGAACCCGGTTCCGGGATTGCGGTATTCGGGCGTGGGGGGCGCCTCTTCGTTGCCAGGCGTCGTATCGACGTGCGACGTGGTCATCGTCAAGCACCTTTGCTCTTGGTGGGGTTCCTCGTCGAACCCCGGTGAGGCAGAACGTAGCAGCGCCACCGACCACTTGTAAAGTCAAGACATTCCATGTGGTAGAAATGACCTATCGCCGACGTCAAGGAGGACCCGCGATGACCGTCATCGAGTCGCTCACGCACGCTACGGGTGCTGATGCCCTTCGCCACGCGCAGTGGATCGCCCCCGCCGAGCCTGTCGCGCTCGAACCTGGCCGACGCCCCGCCTACCTGCTGCGCTCCACGTTCCCGTGGTCAGGCGGCGGCGCGGTCCGACTCGTCGCGACCGCGCACGGCATCTACGAGGCCTTCGTCAACGGCGTCCGCGTAGGCGACGAGGAGCTCGCTCCCGGGTTCTCCGAGTATCGAGCCCGGCTCGAGGTCCAAACCCATGACGTCACCTCGCTGCTGCACCCTGGCGACAACAGCATCGTCCTGCTGCTCTCCGACGGCTGGTTCCGTGGGCGCCACGGCTTCGAGCGCCGCGGCGACGGATGGGGCGAGCGCACCGCCGTGCTCGCCGCAGTCGTCTCGGACGGCGCCGAAGCGCCGCTCGTCGCCACCGGGCCCGACTGGGAGCAGCGCGTCAGCCACGTCACGCGCGCCGACCTCATGGACGGCCAGGCCGTCGACATGCGCACCTACGACCCCGCGTGGTTCACCGGTGGTGGGGAGGGATTCAGCCCGGTCACGCTCGCCGACGGCGACCTCGTCCTCGACCGTGCACGGCTCGCCGAGCCCGTCGCTGAGCCGGTACGTCGGATCGAGGAGCTCACGCCTGTCGCGGTCACGCGACCGCAGGCGGGGACCGTCGTCCTCGACCTCGGTCAGAACATCAACGGCTGGATGAGGCTCACGGATCTCGGCCCTGCCGGCACGCACCTGACCCTCACTCACGGCGAGACCCTCGAGGCCGACGGCCTCGTCACCGTCGAGCACCTCCGCGCCTTCAACTTCGCCACGAAGCAGCTGCTCGAGGCCGGTCAGATCGACGAGGTGATCAGCGCAGGCTGCGACGGCGACGTCTTCGAGCCGCGCCACACGACGCACGGATTCCGCTACGTCCAGATCGACGGCGTCCCCGAGGGCCTGGGCCTGTCGGGGGCCCGCGGCGTCGTCGTGCACAGCGACCTCGCGCGCACGGGCGATTTCTCCTGCTCGGACCCGCGCCTGGAGCAGCTCCACGAGGTGGTCAGGTGGAGCATGCGCGGCAACGTCTGCGCGGTCCCGACCGACTGCCCGCAGCGCGAACGCTCCGGGTTCACGGGCGACTGGCAGGTCTTCGTCGCGACGGGCGCGCTGCTCTCCGACGTCGAGGCGTTCTCGCGACGTTGGCTCCGGGACCTAGCCGCCGACCAGTGGGAGGACGGGCGCGTTCCGACCGTCGTCCCCAACCCCGCGGGCAACAAGCCGTCCGGCGTCTTCTTCGAGGACATGTCGGCAGGCTCCGCCGGTTGGGGCGACGCCGCTGTGCTCGTGCCGTGGGAGCTGTGGCGCTCCTACGGCGATCGGGCGGCGCTCGAGGAGCAACTTCCCGCGGCGCTCGCGTGGGTCCGATATGCGGCGGGCTGCGCCGCCGGCGGCCGCCACCCCGAGCGCGCCGCCTCGCGCCCCGAGCCGGCCGACCACGAGCGCTACCTGTGGGACGCCGGCTTCCACTTCGGCGAGTGGCTCGAGCCCGGCGTGCCGCCGAATCCCGACCCCAGCGTCGACCACGGCATTGTCGCGACCGCCTTCCTGCACCGTTCGGCGCACCTCGCGTCGCTCATGGCGACGCTCGTCGGCCAGGACGATGCGGCGGCCGAGTGCCGCGCGATCGCCGACGGTGCGCTTGCGGCATGGCGCGCCGAGTACCTGCGCCCCGACGGCACGCTCGCGGAGGAGACGCAGGCGCATTACGTGCGGGCGCTCGCGTTCGGGCTCGCGCCCGAGGAGCTGCGGCCCGCGACGGCCGCCCGACTCGCCGAGCTTGTTCGCGAGGCGGACGGCCACCTCGGGACGGGCTTTCTCGCCACCGGGCTGCTGCTCCAGGCGCTCGCGGACAACGGCCAGTCCGAGACCGCGTTCCGGCTCCTCACCAGCACGGGCCACCCGTCGTGGCTCGGGATGCTCGACGCTGGTGCGACGACCATGTGGGAGTGGTGGGACGGCGTCGACGCCCAGGGCGCCGCGCGCGGCTCCCTCAACCACTACTCCAAGGGCGCGGTCGCATCGTTCCTGCACACCCACGTCGCCGGGATCCGGCTTCCCGACGAGCCGAGCGAGAGCGAGGCGGCCTACCGTCGCATCCGCATCCAGCCGACCCCGGGGCCCGAGCTGACGCGCGCCTCGAGCACGCTCAAGACGCGGCAGGGGACCGTGGCGGTCTCCTGGACGCTCGACGACGGTGCGTTGCTGCTCAGCATCGATCTCCCCGAGGGCGTCGAGGCCGACGTGACGCTTCCCGACGGGTCAAGCCAGGTCATCGGAGGCGGCTCGCGCACGCTGAGCTGCGCGTACAGCCGCCGCTGACCCCTCTCCGCCCTGCACTCCGCACGGATTCGCGGGCGACACGCCAGCGTGTCGCCGAGATACGCCGGCGTGTCGCCGGGGTGTCGGACTCAGATCCGTGCGCAGTGCATGGGGGATGACGCAGAACGGGCCCGGCAACCGTGTGGTCGCCGGGCCCCTTCTGCGTGCTGACTACTTGCGGTTCGCCCGGTAGTAGGCGATGAGCGCCTGGGTCGAGGCGTCCTGCGCGGCGAGCGCCGCATCGTCCGTCTCGATCGCCGGGGCGATCTCCATCGCGAGCTTCTTGCCGAGCTCGACGCCCCACTGGTCGAAGGCGTTGATGCCCCACACGGCGGCCTGCGTGAACGTGATGTGCTCGTACAGCGCGATGAGCTGGCCGAGGACCTGCGGGGTGAGCGACGGCGCGAAGATCGACGTGGTCGGCTTGTTGCCGGCGAACGTGCGGGCCGCGACGAGCGCACCGGTGGTGCCCTCCGCCTCGACCTCCTCGGCGGTCTTGCCGAAGGCGAGCGCCTTGGTCTGCGCGAGGAAGTTCGCGAGGAACAGCGCGTGCACGTCCTGGCCGCCGTCGGTGAGCGGGTAGGCGGGGTTCACGACCGCGATGAAGTCCGCCGGGATGAGCTTCGTGCCCTGGTGGATCAGCTGGTAGAAGGCGTGCTGGCCGTTCGTGCCGGGCTCGCCCCAGAAGATCTCGCCGGTCTCGGTGGTGACGGGGGTGCCGTCCCAGCGCACGGACTTTCCGTTGGACTCCATCGTGAGCTGCTGCAGGTAGGCAGGGAAGCGGTGCAGCTGCTGCGCGTAGGGGAGCACGGCGTGCGACTGCGCGCCCAGGAAGTTCACGTACCAGACGTTGAGGAGGCCCATGAGGACGGGAACGTTCTGCGCGAGCGGGGTCTCCGCGACGTGCTTGTCGACGGCGTGGAAGCCCTCGAGCAGGTCTCCGAAGACGTCGGGGCCGAGCGAGATCGCGAGCGACAGGCCGATCGCGGAATCCACGGAGTAGCGGCCGCCGACCCAGTCCCAGAAGCCGAAGGCGTTCGCGGGGTCGATGCCGAAGGCCTCGACCTTGTCGAGCGCGGTGGAGACGGCGACGAAGTGGTGCGCGACGGCGTCCGACTTCTCCTCGTCGGTGCCGACCGCGACGCCGGCCTCGGCGAGAGCGGTCCACAGCCAGTCGCGGGCGAGGCGCGCGTTGGTGAGCGTCTCGAGCGTGGTGAAGGTCTTCGATGCGACGATGAACAGCGTGGTCTCGGGGTCGAGGCCCTTGACCTTCTGGCCCATGTCCGTGGGGTCGATGTTGGACACGAAGCGGGCGTCGATGCCGGCCGTCGCGTACGGCTCGAGGGTCTCGTAGACCATCACGGGGCCCAGGTCGGAGCCGCCGATGCCGATGTTGACGACGGTCTCGACCTTCTTGCCGGTGATGCCGAGCCACTCGCCCGAGCGGACGCGGTCCGCGAAGGCGGCCACGTTCGCGAGGACCTCGTGGACGTCGGCGTCCACGTCCTGGCCGTCGACCGTCAGGCCCGGCTCCATGCCGGCCGGGCGACGCAGCGCAGTGTGCAGCACGGCGCGGTCCTCGGTCGTGTTGATGTGCTCGCCCGCGAGCATCGCGGCATAGCGGTCGGCGACACCGGTCTCCTCGGCGAGCTTCACGAGGGAGCTCAGGATCTCGTCGGTCACGAGGTTCTTCGACAGGTCGACGTGCAGATCGGCCAGCGGGAGGCTCATGCGCTCCACGCGGCCGGCGTCCGCGGCGAACCAGCCGCGCAGGTCGGGGGTGAAGGCGGACTTGTGGGCCTCGAGCTCGGCCCACGCGGACGTGGAGGTGCAATCGATGGGTGCGTTCACGCCTTACAGGCTAGTGCCGCCTGGACGATGCGTCACCGGGACCGTGGGCTCGGTCCCGTCAGCGATCGAGGGCTTCCTCGGTATCGTCCGCTTCCTCTTCCCTGGACGATGCGGTGGCGGGCTTGGGCGCGACGGTCTGGATGACGATCGCCGCACCGACGAGCGTTGCTGCCAGCGGCATCGCGAAGCTCGTGATCACCTGGGCGAGGAAGGCGAACGGGTAGACCGCGAGCTGCGCGTTCACGCCAGCGAACTCGCTGAATCCGTAGACGATATTCGCGCCGAACGCGATGAACAGCGCTCCGACGGCGACCAGACCCGCGGCCCACCACAGGCAGCGCTTTGCGACCGGATGCATGAGTTCCCCCTCGTGTGTGTCCGTATTGTCACACTATCGCGGTGCCGGTGCTTCGGTCTATCGCGGTGCCGGTGCTTCGGTCAGGGTGTGCTGGAGAGCTCCGTGGCCCACTGCCGGGCCGTGACTGAGGCCAAGGCCTCGTGGATGACGGGCGCAAGTGCGGCGTCGATCTCGGTGAGCGCACGGCGCCCTTCCTCGGTGAGCCGTGCGAACACCACCCGCCGGTCGTCGCCGCAGGCCTCGCGGGCCACATGCCCCCTGACCTCGAGGCGATCGACGAGCCGCGTGGCGCGACTGTTCGTGGTGCGGGCTGCGTCCGCGAGCTCACTCATCCTCATTCGGCCATCGTGTGCCTCGCGCAGCAGTTGCAGGAGCGCGAGCTCCTCCGCGCACACGGAGTCGTGGACTGCGAGCGCGTCGGAGACGGCAGATGCGACGAGGCAGTGCAGGCGGTCGAGTGCGAGCCATGCGTTCACTGCGGATTCGTCGGAGGCGCCGGTCATCTCATCAACCTCAAGTATTTCTGATTTGAAATAGTTGCACGATGAAAATACTATCAGGGGGTGCCTGAACCGGCGCACTGCGGACGCAGAGCCTTACCTCTACCCCGGATGGACCTCCCTCATGACTGATGCACGCACCCCTCTTCACCTCGAGCGCACGGGCTCGCGCTCGTACGTCGCTCGCAACGAGCGCGGTGCCGAGGTGCGGCTCGGGGTTCCCGGCGAGGAAGGCACGTTCTCCCCGGGCGAGATGCTCCAGATGGCGCTCGCCGCGTGCGCAAGCATGTCGATGGACCACACGCTCTCCCGCCGGCTCGGCGAGGACTTCGACGCGTTCGTCGACATCGCGGGTGACTACGACGGCGACGAGAACCGCTTCACCTCGCTCAGCGCCACGCTGCGTACGGATCTGAGCGCGCTCGAGCCGGAGAAGGTCGAGTCGCTCATTCAGGTTGCCGAGCGCGCGGTTGACCGTCTGTGCACCATCGGTCGGACGGTCGACAACGGGGCCGCGCGAGTCACCACCGTCCGCCCGAGCTGACGCCGCCGGCGCTCTACCGCGTCGAACCGACGGCTGTGCGCTCCTCGCCGCCAACCGTGGGGGACCCCAGCTCCGGCACGACCTCGGCGATCCAGTCCGCGATGTAGGCGGCGACGTAGGCGAAGTGGTCGATCGAGATGTGCTCGGTGCCGCCTTCGGGGTCGTCGAAGATCTTCAGCTCCCGCTTGGGGCTGCCCACCGCCTGCTCATAGGAACGATGCGCCATCTCCACGGGGATCTGGCGGTCGTTGGCGCCGTGCGTGATGAGGAACGGCACCGAGATCTTCTCGACGACACCGTCGAGGTGCATGTGCCGGGTCTTGTCCATGAAGTCGTCGAGATCGGTCGCGTTCCAGACCCAGAACACGTGCTTCCAGTAGTGCGGCACGGGGTTCTCGCCCTCACGGTCGATGCGCCTGCGTTGGACGGCGGCCCAGTCATGGTTCGCGCCCCACGCGACGACGAACGTGAGGCGCTTCTCGAAAGCGGCCGCACGTGGCGCGTAATACCCGCCGAGCGACCACCCGACGATGCCCGCCCGGCCAGCGTCGACATCGTCCCTGGTCTCCAGATAGTCGACACACGCGGACGCCCACACCTCGGTGTCGTAGCGCGCCGTGAGGCCGCGCATCCTGAGCGCCTCGCCAGAGCCGGGGGTGTCGACCATGAGGGTCGAGATGCCACGACGCGCGAGCATCTGCGGGAACTGCGAGTAGTACATCATCTCCTTGGTCGAATCCAGGCCGTTCCACTGGATGACCACGGGTGGCTTCTCGCCGGGCGCCACGGCGGACGGATCCGCGTGCATGAGGTAGCCAGGCAGGCTCGCGTCGCCGTACGGGATCTCGACCGTCTCGAAGCGGGCGCCGGACAGTGCGACGTGCTTGAGCAGCAGGTCGATCGAACGCTGATAGGCCGCCTTGCGCCCCGCCCACTGAGGCGACTGGAGGCGCTCGGCCTGGGAGAGGTACAGGCTCGCGCGGTAGAGCTTCTCGCCGGCGTTGATGATCCGGCCCTTCGCCTCATCCTGCTCGGCGGAGGCGACCAGGCGGTCCGCGACCGCTGCCCACGAGGAGTACAGCAGTTCGGTGCCCACGTCGTCGCCGTTGCGGGATGCCTCAAGCACGGGCTTGCAGGCCCGGTCCACCTCGTCGATCAGGCCGCCGTTGTTGAGCGCGGCTACCGCGGCCATGCTCCACACGTAGTTGGTCGGGAAGTACATGAACATGGGGGACTCCAGCCGGATCGCGCCGTTGCGTACGCCTTCACCCTAGGAACGCCGCCGCCGTCGGCACAGAGGAATGTTCCGATGGCGGTCATCGACACGCGCGATACCGCGGCGGCCCGCGCGGGCCCCGAGGCGGAGACGCTGGCCTCCATCGGAGACATGAATAGCCGCTATCGCACACTCGGCCTTTGCTGACGACTCGACGTGGGCTTGACTGGGACCGGACGCAACGAAGCGTCGCGAGGGAGAGACATGACCGTCACATCCGCACGGCTCGATCCGAGCGCCCCCGAGGCCGCCATCGCCGCGATGGCAAGCGCCGTGTCCAACTGGGGGCGCTGGGGCCAGGACGATGCCGTCGGCACGCTGAATCTCGTCGACGAGGCGGCACGCCTGCGTGCGGCCTCGCTCGTCCACACCGGGCGCAGCATCTCCCTGTCCCTGCCCTTCGACATGAACGGCCCCCAGCGGGGCTGGCGTCGGCGCACGAACCCGGTCCACACGATGCTCGACACCGGCACCGACGCGGAGCGCGGCAGCCAGGGCTTCCCCCATGGCATCGGCGGCGCCGACGATGTGATCGCTATGCCGCTGCAGTGCTCGACCCAGTGGGACGGGCTGGGCCACATCTTCGACCACGGCGTCGCGTGGAACGGACGACGGGCGGGCGACGTCGTCACCTCCGACGGCGACCTCGTCACGGGCATCGAGCACGCCGCATCTCTCGTCGCCGGTCGCGCGGTCCTGCTCGACCTGGGGCGACACCTCAACCCCGCTGCCGGCGAGCTCGATGACGGCTACGCCATCACCGTCGACGACCTCGACTCCTGCATCGACGCCCAAGGTGAGACGAGCGCCGTCGGCGCGGGGGACATCGTCCTGGTCCGCACCGGCCAGCTCGCGCGCGCCAAGCGCGAGGGCTGGGGCGAGTACGCCGGCGGCCCTGCTCCTGGCATGTCGTTCACCACCGCCCCGTGGCTGCGCGAGCACGACATCGCCGCGATCGCGACCGACACCTGGGGATTCGAGGTCCGCCCCAACGAGTTCCACGACGCCTTCCAGCCCCTGCACCAGGTCGTGATCCCCCACATGGGGCTCACGATCGGCGAGATGTGGGACCTCGACGCCCTCGCCGAGGCCTGCGCAGCAGAGGCGCGCTACGAGTTCCTCCTCACCGCCGCGCCGCTGCGCATCACCGGCGCGGTCGGCTCTCCCGTGAACCCGATCGCACTGCTGTGAGCACTCCCTATCGTGGCCGCGCATGGCCGGTATCTCGCGCCACTGTTTCCGCCACCCGGTCCCGCCTTCGTAGAGTGAACCCGATCCGCAACGTCGCCGATCGACCTTCAGGGGTCCCCGGCGCGCTCGAGAACTCCTCAGGAGGTCAGGAACGATGAACGCCGTCAACTCCGTCACGATCGTCGGGGGCGGGATCACCGGGCTCGCCGCAGCGTCGCTGCTCGCGGAGGCCGGGATTCACGTCGAGGTGCTCGAGGCGTACCGCACCTCCGAACCCGTCGGCTCGGGGATCAGCCTGCAGGGCAACGCGCTGCGGATGCTGGACCGCGTGGGCGTCTGGGCGGAGGTGCAGCACGCGGCCTCGGTCTTCGATGGGCTCGTGTTGCGCGCGCCCGACGCGCACGGCACCGAGCTGTTCAGGGTCGACGCGCATCGCGCCGGCGGCGACGAGTACCCGGCCGCCGCTGGCATGTACCGGCCGGACCTCGCCCGCATCCTTCGCGAGCGCGCCGACAGTCTCGGCGTGGTCGTGCACGAGCTCGAGCGCGTCGTGGAGGTGCGTCAGGACGCCGAAGGCGTGACGGCGGTGACGCGGTCGGGGCTCACCCTCACGTCCGACCTCCTGATCGGCGCCGACGGTCTGCACTCGTCCGTGCGCTCTCTCATGGGGATCGAGGCCGTGCCCGAGATGCTCGACTTCGGCGTCTGGCGCACCTTCGTCCCGCTCGCCCCGGGCGTCACCTGCACGGAGCTCTTCTACGGAGGCGCCGCGTACTACGCGGGCTACTCGCCGACGGGCCCCGACACGATGTACGCCTACATCGTCGACGACTACCAGGACCGCTCCGGTCTCACACCCGAGCAGATGCTCGCCCAGATGCGCGAGCTGGCCGCGCAGTACCACGGCCCGTGGGACTCGATCGTGAACAACCTCACCGACGCCTCGCGCGTCAACTACACGCGGATGAGCTTCTTCTCCGTGCCGGGGGACTGGCACCGCGGCCGCATCGTCCTCATCGGCGACGCCGCCCACAGCTGCCCGCCCACCCTGGCACAGGGCGCGGCCCAGGGTCTCGAGGACGCCGTCGTGCTGTCGGGGCTGCTCGCGAGCAGGCCGGCGATCGACGCGTCGCTCTGGGACGAGTTCTACGCCCGCCGCCGGCACCGCGCTCAGGTCGTGATCGAGAGCTCGCTTCAGATCGCCGAGTGGCGCCGCGAGGCCGACCGCAACCGAGAGACCGCAGAGCTCATGACGGAGGTCAGCGAGCTGCTCGCCCAGCCGCTGTAAGACGTCTGGCGCCCGCAGCCCTGACGGGGCTGCGGGCGCCACACGCCGGGGGAGGAGCGGGGGCTAGGCGGAGCGGACGATGCGGCGGCGAGCCGCGGGGATCGCCACCTGGGAGTCGCGCGGCGGGGCGACGGTGTTCACGATCTCGCCGATCCCGTCGACGACGATGCGTACCGTGTCGCCCGCCTTCAGCGCGGGCGGGTCCACCCTGCCGGAGCGTCCCCACGTCTCGGCGAGGCAGCCGCGCGCCGTGGTGCCGGAGGCCAGCACGTCGCCCGGCGCGACGCGCGAGTCGCGCGACGCGTAGGCGATCATCTCGGGGAACGTCCACGCCATGTGCGTCAGGTTGTCGCCACCGAAGCGCTCGCCGTTGATGTCCACGGAGACCTCCACGTCGAGGAAGCCGCGTTCGTCGCGCCGCGCCGCCATCTCGTCCGCAGTCACGATCCACGGACCGAGCGTCGACGCGAAGTCCTTGCCCTTGCACGGGCCGAGCGAGACTTGCATCTCCCTGGCCTGGAGGTCGCGCGCGCTCCAGTCGTTGAAGATCGCGTAACCGAAGATCTGCTCCTCGGCTCGCTCCACGGTGAGGTTGCGCCCGTCGCACTCGCGTCGCGCGCCGATCACGACCGCGACCTCGAGCTCGAAGTCGAGCTCCGCGCACCGTGGCGGCACCACGGACTGGTTCGTCCCGATCATCGTGTGGGGGTTGGTGAAGTAGAACGTCGGGGCGTCGTACCAGGCGTCGGAGACCCGCGCGTCCGGATTCGAGAGCTTGACCATGCCCTCCACGTGCTCCTCGAACGTCACGAAGTCGCGGACGCTGCTCGGCACCACGGGAGGCAGCAGCCGCACCGTGTCGAGCGGGCGCCATCCGCCGCGTTCGTCGGCCTCGATCAGTTCGCGGCCCAACGCGAGCGCGGTGGGAAGACCCGCCACGATCAGTGCGTCGACGGGCCTGCCGTCGGGAAGCGGGATGACGTGCCCATCGTGGACGAAGCCTGCCTCGATCGTGCCGTCGAGGCGCTGCCAGCGTGCGACCTTCATCGTCGTCCCTCCATCGTCGTGACCACCGGCGCCGGTGCGCGCAGCAGAGTTCCGGCATTGCGCACCACGTCGTCCGCGAGCGCCGTCACCTCGTCCACGCCGCCCGAGTCCCAGCCGCGGTAGTTGGTGCCGAACACAAGGCGGCCCGGGTTCGCCACCGAGCGCAGCAGCGCGAGCGAATCGTGCGAGTTGACGTGGGTGTCGAACCACAGCCTCGAGAACTGGGCGTCGAACTCCTCCACCGTGATCGGAGAGCGGGGAAGGCTCGCGAACTTCCGGAGCCGACCGTGCTGGAAGGCGATGCTTCCGCCGCCGTGGCTGACGTACACGTCGAGGTCCGGGTGGCGCAGCAGCACCTTGCCGAACAGCAGCGAGGCGACGGCCAGCGTCTCCTCGTGCGGGTAGCCGAGCGTCACATGCCAGTCGAAGCGGTCCAGCCGCGGGTCGCCCGGAGGCCCGTCGACGCCGGGCACGGTCGAGTGGACGAAGAGCGGCACGTCGAGGTCCACGCACGCCTGATACAGGTCGTCCATGTCCGGGTGGTCGAGCGAGGCGCGCGCATCCGTGCCGACGTAGCCGCCGACCAGCCCGAGCTCACGCACGCCGTGCTCGAGCTCGCGGATCGCGGCACCCATGTCGGTGGTCGGGAGCGCCGCGAACCCCTTGAGCCGCGCGGGCTGCTGGGCGCACCACTCGGACATGAGGGTGTTCGCGGAGCGCAGGAACGGCACCTGCGCCCCGGCCGGGGTGTGGGTCAGCAGCCACAACGGCGACAGCGACAGCACCTGCAGGCCGATGCCGTCCTCATCGAGCGAGTCGACTCGCTGGAGCGAGGTCTCGGCGAGGCTCGACTTGGGCCCGATCGGCCAGCGGTACCCGCCCATGACGATCTCGTGGCGACCCTCGCCGACCTTGCGGATCTCCGGCCCGAGGTCTCCGGCGGTTCCGAGCAGCTCGTCGAAGAACAGGTGCGCGTGGACGTCGATCACCGCACGGCCTCCGCCGCGTACGGATGCACGGAGCTCTGCGGTGGCAGCGGCCGGAACTGGTGACCCCAGATCTCGGTCCGGTTGCCCCAGCGCTTGTCCAGCCTGCGCATCGTCCAGGCATCGTCGTCGTCGATCACGAGCGAGTCGGCGCCGAACTCCAGGTCGAAGCCGCTGGGGGTGCGCGTGTAGAACGACAGCTGCTCGTCGCCCGCGTGGCGCCCGAGGCTCGCGCTGATCTCGTATTCGCTCCGCTGCGCCAGATCGTAGGCGCGACCCACATCGTCGATGTCGGTGCTCTCGACCATGACGTGGTTGAGGCCGAGCGCGCCTGGGATGCCCCAGATCGCGAGGCTGTGGTGGCGCGGGTTGCAGCGCAAGAACGCCATCGGCCCGAGCCCGACGTCGACGACGTCGCTGCACTTGAACCCCAAGGTGTCCTCGTAGAAGCGGCTCGCCTCCTCCATGTCGGGGACGATGAGCACGGCGTGTCCGAGCCCCTGGTCGCCCGTGATGAACGACGAGGTGGCGCGCTGCCCCCGGAAGGTGCGGTCCATATGCCCCTGGCCGTAGAAGACCTCGTGACGCACGCCGAACGGGTCGGAGAACGACGCGAGCGCCGACACCCTCCGCTCGTCCGCGAGCTCGGGGGACTCGTCGACCACCTCGACGCCCTTGACCCGCAGGTCCTCGATGACGGCCGCGAAGTCGAGCCGGTTCCCCGTCTCCCATCCCAGGTAGAGCAGGCGGTCGTCCTCGCCGGGGACGATGCGCATGCGGTACATGCGGTCGTCCCACCGGATCTGCGCGGCCCCCGACTCGTCGAGGTCGCACTCGAGGCCGAAGACGTCGTTCGCGAAGGGGAGCCACTCGGCGACCTGCGGGGACTGGAAGCCTACGTAGCCCAGGCTGTGGATGCGCGTCACGGGGACCTCCTGACGTCGAGCGCCCGACGGCTCCGGTCGCCATCGAGATCGGCTCTGGCCGCGCGACGCTGCGCGGCGATAGACCCACCGTAGAAACTCGCGGCGCGGCGCGGAAACAGTTGTCCGCGATGGCCGCTATCACCGACTGCTAGGCTCCCCGCAACTGAAGGGGGACAGTGTGGTTGCCCGGCTCGAATCGATCGACCTGAATCTGCTCGTTGCGCTCAACGCGCTGCTCGAGGAACGCCACGTGACCAACGCGGGCGCGCGGCTGCACATCGGCCAGTCCGCGATGAGCGGCGTCCTCAGGCGCCTGCGCGGCTACTTCGGCGACGAGCTGCTCGTGCGGGTGGGCAACGAGCTTCAACTCACCCCGTTCGCCGAGAGCCTGCGACCCGCGGCTCGTGCCGCCTACGACTCGGCGAGCGTGCTGTTCTCCGCGGGTGTCGAGTTCGACCCGAGGACCTCCGAACGCGTGTTCTCCATCGCGCTGTCCGACTACTCGCTCACCCGTATCGGCCCGGTGCTGATGGGCCTGCTGCGGGAGGAGGCGCCTCACGTCGGGGTCTCCTTCGAGCCGACGCCGACCACCTTCGTGAAGGATCCCGATGGCGCCCTTCTGCAGAGCGACATCCTGGTGCTGCCCGTCGTCTACCTGCCGGCCTACACGAGCGCGTCCCTGCCTGTGTTCGAGGACGACTTCGTCGTCGTGATGGCGAGCGAGCACCCGCTCGCGCGACGCCCCCAGCTCACTGTCAAGGACCTGAGGAGCGCCCCTCAGGTCCACGCCCAACTCGGTCCGCGCAACCAGCTGCGACCGCTTGCTGGGGTAGACGCCCACCTCGCGCTCGCCGCGGCGCCGCCCCACGCGTCGGTGCACTCCTACCTCGCGATGCCCGACATGCTCCGACAGGGCTCGCATTGGGCGCTCGTGCCCCGATCACTTGCCGAGAGTGCATGCTCTTCCGACGAGTTCACGGTGGTCGAGACGCCGTTCGAGGGCGAAGGGTTCACCGAGCACGCCTTCTGGCACCCCTCTCGCCAGCGCGACAGCGGGCTCACGTGGCTCAGGGGGATCCTCGGGCGGGTCCGCGAGGAGTTGGCGACGGTCGAAGGCTACTGACCGCCGGCTGTCCCGTCGCTCGCACGCCCGGGGGCCCGGCGTGCAGGAATTGACGACGACCTCGACCAAGAGCCGCCCCATGTGTTACCAATATTGGCGACAACCGGTGCGCCGTGTCGACCACGACCACCGAAGTCAACAGGCTGGCACACAAGTCTCAACGGGGAGGTGGCCGTGACGACATTCATCCTCGTCCACGGGGCATGGCACGGTGGATGGTGCTGGGATCGCGTCTCGTCACGACTGCGCGAAGCCGGCCACGAGGTCCATGCCCCGACGCTCACAGGCCTGTCCGAGAGAAGCCACCTGCTCTCGCCGCTGGTAGGGCTGGAGACGCACATCGAGGACATCGTGCGGCTCATCGACGTCGTCGGGCCGTCGGACATCGTGCTGGTCGGCCACAGCTACGCCGGCCAGATCATCAGCGCCGTCGCGGATCGACGCCCCGACCGGATCTCGACCCGCGTCTATCTCGACGCATTCGTCGGACAGGACGGGACCTCGGCACGAGCGCTGCTCCCGGAGACGATCGCGCACCACTGGGCGGAGTCGGTGGAGGAGCGCGGCTTCGGGTGGCTCGTTCCCGTACGGGATCTGACCGTGCTCGGAGTCAAGGACCCGACCGATCGCGACTGGCTGTCGCCTCGCCTCACGCCCCATCCGTGGAAGACCTACACCGATCCGCTCCTGCTCGGCAGCGACCTGGATCGGGTGCCCGCGCAGTACATCGAGTGCGTGTCCTGGATGCGCGCCTTCCGCGGTCATGCCGATAGAGCGCGAGCGCTCGGTTGGCCCGTGCACGAGCTCGAGACGGGGCATGAGGCGATGGTGACCGCGCCGCAGGAGCTCGCTGAGCTCCTGGTCGCGATCGCGTCGCCCCGAGCGCCCGCTCAAGGTCATGTTCCCGCCACTCAGCCGAGCACGGTGGGCTGACATGGAGTTCCTGGTGCGGTCGGAGAACCGCCTCCCCGCCGACACTCCATCCGAGAGGCGCGAGGAGCTGAGGAGCGCCGAGCGCGCTCGCGCCGTCGAGCTGCGCGCGGAGGGCATGCTCAAGAGGCTGTGGCGGGTTCCGGGCCGCAACGCCACGATCGGGCTCTACGAGGCGGCCGACGCCACCGCTCTGCACGCGGCGCTCATGTCGCTGCCGATGGCGCCGTGGCTCGACGTGACCGTGGAGCCACTCGCGACCCACCCGCAGGAGCAGACGCTCTGAGCACGCGCACTTGTCGGAACGTCCGAGCACGTGCCGTGTGCACCGACTGACTTCTGTGACCGGCACTCCTGAGACGATGCCTAGCCGACAGGCAGCGCCGAGCCTCCGCTAGGGCTCCCTTGCACCTATCGCTCGATCGACTACGGCGCGCATCTCGCGACGGATGTCGTCTTCAGCCATGTCGAAGAGAGTCGAATCCGCGCCGACCGCCATGATTCCCGCTCCCATGACTGCCATCGTGACGCGATCCTCCAAGGAAGGATCAGGCCCCAGGAGGACGGACCGAAGCCGCGCGACGAGCGATGACATCTCTGGATGGCGATCGACGATCGCCTGTGTGCCTGGGTCCGCGCGGAGCAGCCCGACTCGCAGCCGGAACTCGAGCACCAGATCGATGATCCCGTCGAACATGTCGCTCACCTGGACCCGGCGGTCACCCTCGGCCTCGGCGGCCTCAACGCCCTCCGCCAGCCTTTCCATCGCAGGCTCCATGAGGGCGAGCAGCATCTCCTCCTTGGTGCGGAACTGCTGGTAGACAGTCGCCTTCGAGACTCCGACGTGGTCGGCGATCATCTGCAGGCTGGTGCCGCTGAATCCATGCTCAGCGAACAGCGCGAGCGCGGAGTCGAGAACCCGACCGCGCGTCTCGCCCCGTGGGGTGTACTTCCTCGCCACCGGCCGCCCTTCCCGCATCGTCGTGTGAATTATAGCCAATCGGCTTGCAAATCTTTTAGCCGTTCGGCTACATTGCATCGACATAGCCGTTTGGCTATATTCATGCACCCCTGCGACTGCGACAGCCGCAATCCATGGTCAAGGCCTCGGCACCACGGCGGCAGGGGCACGACCACAAGGATTGGAGTCGCGAATGCTCTTCGGATCGCCCATCAGCTGGGTCCTCACAGAACTCTTCGCAGTCATCGTCTTCTTCGCGTGCATGTACCACGCGACCAAACAGTCCAAGCCATTCATCAGGATCCTCGAGCTCTTCGGCTTCGTGGTGGGGGCTGCCCTGTTCGAGAACGTCGGCGTCTTCCAGGCCCACACCTACTACTACGACGTGCGCCGCGTTCTCATGGTGGGTGGCGTCCCGCTCGAGATCCTGTTCCTCGAGGCCGCGATCTGGTACGCGGCCTTCAACCTGGCACTGCGACTCGTGAAGCGACTCTGGGCCGTTCCTCTCGTGGTGGGACTCTTCGGCTCGATCCAGGACATGACGGTCGACCCGTCCGCCGTGTTCGACCGGTACGCGCTCTCAGCTGACGTCGCGGCGAAGGTGGAGGGCCTCTATCCCGGGGCCTTTGGCGACGGCGGACTGTCCGGCCAGTGGAACTGGAGCAACCCCGGGTACGACGGCGGGTTCTTCGACATCCCCTGGTACAACTTCAGCGGATGGATGTACCTCATGGTGTGGTTCACGGCGTGGGTCCTTGTCGGCCGCTGGCTCCACTCGAAGTTCGATAACAACGTCGTCGGGTTCACCTATCCGATCCTCGCGGGCGTGCTCAACGTCGTGCTGATCGCGACGCCTCTGACGCGGTTCCTGCTCTTCGGGTGGGGCAGCATCGAGACGGGCGAGGGATCGGCTGCGCCCCAGCTTGTCATGCTCTGCTTCAACTACGCTCTGGCGATCATCCTGCTGGCGGTGTTCTGGCGAAGCCGCACGAAGATCGACCTTCGGGGCAATGGCTGGGTGATCTTCGGAGTGCCGATTGCTCTGCACCTCTTCGACATCGTCTACGCCTTCGCGATGGGTACCACGGTCGCCTATGTGCCGGCGCTCGTCGTCAGCGCAATCCATGTCGCATTCCTGGCGCTCGTCCTCGTGAGGAACAAGTCGGCCGCGGAGCCGACCTACACCGCGATCGATCCGGCGCCGGCCGCCTCCTAGCGGCAGGAGGGAGGGTCGGGTCTTCCGCCCCGGCCCTCACCCCGGCGACCAGCACGATCGCAAGGGGAGGTCGATCAGCGCGAGGAGGCGAGCAGCGCTGCCGCCACCTCGCTCACGGGGCCCGCGAGCTGCTCGCGGGTGGCAGATCCGAGCGGCTCGAGTCCGTCGGCGCTGCGCAGGATCGCGATGCCGACCGAGGTGGCGAGCAGTACCTGCGCCCGGAACAGGCGCGCCTCCGGATCCGAGCCCTCTCCGACCTCGGCGAGCCGTTCGGCGAAGCCGCTGAGCACCGAGACCCGCATGCGCTCCGCTTCCGGGTCGCCCGAGGAGCGCAGCAGTAGCAGCAGCGCGTGCGTCGCGCTGCCGGAGCCGACTCCCGCGGAGAGCCTGCTGATGGCGTCGGAGATGCGTGAGATCTGGCCCGCTGAGCCCTCGCCCTCGTCGACGGCCGACGCCGCGCGGCCCACCACGGCCGCAGCCTCGCGCACACAGTGCTCGAACAGTCCTTCCTTGGACCCGAAGTAGCGCGCGATGAGCGCGACGTTCACGCCCGCATCGTTCGCGATCTGTCGCGTGGCGGTGGTGTCGTAGCCGTCGGTCGCGAACCTGCGCATTGCTGCATCCAGAAGAAGCTGCCTGGTAGCGGCGGCGTCGCGGCGCCGCGGGCGACCCTGCTCCGGCTTCGTTTCCTGTGACGTATCGCTCATGCAAGTAATCATACGTTGACATGTGTGATCGTGGGGGTCTACATTGTATGTAATCGCTCGTTTACTTAAGAGGAGATACCATGAGCGTCCCCACGCAGACCACGGAGGCCCCCGAGTCCTCCCCCCGCCGCGCTCGGCGCGCACGTCGCGCCTCGAAGCCGGCCCTCATCGTCACCCTGCTCGCCCTCGCGGGCACAGGCTTCGCCGTCCTCCAGTCCTCCGTCGCCCCCGCGCTGTCCGCCATCGCGACCGACATGGGCACCGACACGAGCACCGCCAGCTGGATGCTCACCGCCTTCCTGCTGTCGGCCTCGGTCCTCACCCCGATCCTCGGGCGGCTCGGCGACATGATCGGCAAGCGACGAGTCCTGCTGATCGTGCTCGCGCTGCTCGCCGCCGGCATCGCCGTCTCGGCCCTCGCCACCTCGCTGCCGGTCCTCATCATCGGCCGCGCCCTCCAAGGCGCCGCAGGCGCGATCCTGCCCCTGTCGATCGGCATCGTCCGCGATGAGCTCCCCGAGGAGCGCGTCGGCGTGACCGTCGGAGGCCTCTCCGCGGTCTCGGGCATCGGCGCCGGCATCGGCATCGTGACTGCCGGGCCCATCGTTGAGCACCTGAGCTGGCACTGGCTCTTCTGGATCCCGCTCGTCGTTGTCGTCCTCGCCCTGATCGGCACCGCGATCTGGATCCCCGAGTCCCCCGTGATGAAGCCCGGTCGGCTCGACTTCGGCGGCACCGCGCTCCTGGCGATCTCGCTCGTGAGCCTCCTGCTCGCCATCAGCAAGGGAAGCGCCTGGGGCTGGACCTCGGCCATGACACTCGGCCTCGCCGGACTCGGCGCCGTCGTCATGGTGGTCTTCGTGCTCGTCGAGCTTCACACCAAGGAACCCTTGATCGACATGAGGCTGCTCGCCCGCCGCGGCGTGTGGACCACCAATGTCGTCGGTCTCGCCGTCGGCTTCGGGATGTTCGGCTCGTTCCTCCTGGTGCCCGCTCTGCTCGAGCTTCCCGCCGAGACCGGCTACGGCTTCGGCAAGACCATCACCGAGGCGGGACTGTTCCTGCTGCCCACCACCGTGATGATGCTGCTGTTCGGCCCGCTCTCGGGCACGCTCGCCAAGCGCTTCGGACCCAGGCTCCCGCTCCTGATCGGAGCGGTCGTCACGGCCGCCGCGTTCGCGCTCCCCGCGCTCGGCCACGGCGCGATGTGGCAGATCATCACCTCGAATCTGCTCACCGGCATCGGCTTCGCCCTCGCGCTCGCCGCGATGTCCAACGCGATCATCGACTCCGTCCCGCCCGAGCAGACCGGCGAGGCCACCTCCGTCAACTCGATCGTCCGCACGATCGGTGGCTCGATCGGCACCGCCGTGATCGCCGCCATCGTCTCGAGCAACACCACCGAGCTGGGAATCCCCACCGACCACGCCTTCACCCTCGGCTTCTGGATCTGCGCCGGAGTCGCGGTGCTCGGAATCCTCGCCGCGCTGCTCCTGCCTAAGAAGATGCGCCTCGTCGACCACGACCCCGCCGAGATTCTCGCGGCCTGACAGCCCGTCCGGGCCGTCGGCCGCACCCCCACGACCGACGGCCCGGCAGCCCCGAAGCGGCGCTGACGCCGCACCATCACCACCATGAAAGGAGCTGGACCATGTTCAGCATCGACCCGATCCAGTACCGCACGACCGATCACGGCGACTTCGCCGCCGAGTGGGCCCCCCACACCGACATCTCCGAGTGGTGGTACGCCACCGGCTACCTGCACGACGATGACGACAACCTCTACTCGTACCAGTACACGCTCGCCAAGCGCCGCCTTCCCGGCCAGGAGTTCTGGGTGCTCATGCTCGCGCTCACCGACATCCAGACCGGAGCGCACCACTACGGCCAGGAGATGTCCCCGGTGGCCGACCCCGTCCTCATCACCGACACCACCGCCCAGTGGGGCTCCAAGGCCGGCGCCGTGAAGGGGCCGCACTCGATGAAGGTCTTCGGCAGCGACGACGACTGGTCGTTCGACCTGACGCTCGACTACGGCAAGGGCGCCTACTGGCACTGCGAGGACGGCGTCCTCCGCATGGCACTGCCTGAGGACAACGAGACCACCATCTACTACTCGTACCCGAACATGCCCACGACCGGCACCATCACGATCGATGGCAAGGAGCTCAAGGTCGTCGGCAAGTCGTGGTTCGACAAGCAGGGCGGACCGTACTCGGAGTTCCGCCGCGAGACCCACTGGGAGTGGTTCTCGCTGCGGTTCGACGACGACGAGGAGATGATGCTCTTCTCGTTCCCGCAGAGCGACTACAAGGACGGCACCTACATCCCCGCCGAGGGCGCCGCGCAGCGCCTGAACGACTACACGATCACCCCCACCAAGTTCGTCACCGCGAACGGCATGCAGTTCTCCGCCGCATGGACGCTTGAGGTCCCCGGCCTCAAGGACCAGAAGTACGTCATCACTCCGATGACCGACGGCCAGCTCAACATCGCCTACTACGAGCAGCTCTGCGAGGTCCGCAACCTCGCAGGCGAGCGTGTGGGCCTGTGCTTCGTCGAGCTCCTGCCCGGCGTCATGAACGAGCGCCCGACCAGCGACCAGATGCGCCCCTAGCACTGAGAGCGCGAAAGCCCCGGTCGAGCAGACCGGGGCTTTCGTCTACGCCTGGGCGTGAGGTCAGGCGTGGGTGCGGACGTACTCCTGGACCGCCTTGGCCGCCTCCGCGCCGTACGTGGCCGACGGGCCACCGCCCATGAGGATCGCCACGCCGATGGCCTCGTGGACCTGCTCAGGAGTGGCGCCCGAGTCGAGTGCACCCTCCACATGGCAGGTGATGCAGCCGACGCACCTCGACGCGATGCTGATCGCGAGCGCCATCAGCGCCTTGCTGGCCCTCGGCAGAGCACCGCCGGCGAGTGTGGCACGGTGAAGCTCGAAGGCGGCATCGGCGGTCGCCGGCAGCTCGCCCCGGAGATCCCAGATCCCGGCCATGACGTCGGTGCAGTGCTCCTGGTGTGCCATTGCGGAGGCTCCAATCGACGAGTCCCACACTCGGGAAGCGGGACTTACTCGTCAAGTGTGAGACAGGTGAACCGGTTCTCCAAGGGACCTTTGTCCGCGCCTCTGCCCTCCGGGAGCCCGACGCGGACGCACGAAAGCCCGGACCGACATCTGTCGGTCCGGGCTTTCGCTGAGAGAGTGTCAGGGAAGACGATCAGGCGGGAACGCCTGCGAACGACTCAACGGCCTTCGCGGCCTCGGCGCCGTACACGGCCGAGGGGCCGCCGCCCATGAGGATCGCGACGCCGATGGTCTCGTAGACCTGCTCGGGCGTGGCGCCCGAGTCGAGGGCGTCCTTCACGTGGCAGGTGATGCAGCCACCGCAGCGGACGGCGATGCCGATGGCCAGCGCCAGCAGCTCCTTGGTCGCCTTGGGAAGCGCGCCGTCGGCGAGCGCCTCGTGGTGCAGCTTGAAGAAGGCGTTGACGGTCCCGGGGATCTCCTTGCCGAGTGCGCCGATTCCGCCCATCACGTCGTTGTAGTGGTCCTGGTGGCTCATTCTGTACTCCTTGGTCGGTCGCACCGACTCTCCGGTAGAGCGGCTGCGTGCTACCAGTGTCTTGAATGACTGGGCGCCGTTCCAGGGACGTACGTCACAGATTCGTGATCTGTCACCTGATGTCACCGCTTACATCTGCGTGGACCGTGCCGATAGGGCCCCTGAGCACGGATCGCTCCTCAGCGCGCCACGGATCGGCCACCCCTTGAGCACTTGAAGGAGTGTGCATGTCTGTCGACGCAGTCTCGACGATGCAGGCCCGCATCGCCCAGATCACCAGCCTCGTGGCGCCCGACCAGGCGACCGTGGCCAGCGATTCGACCGACGGCAGCGCTGACACCGACTTCGCCTCGGAGTACGAGAGCGCGCTCGGCGCCTTCTCCGGAAGCGGCTCGTCCGCCTCTTCGAGCCTCTCCTCGAGCCTCACCGCGATGCTCGGCGGCGGCAGCTTCACGACCGGGGTGACCGCCGCATCGTCCTCGCTGCTCGGGATGTTCTCGAACGCCGTCTCCTCTGCCGCCACCGCGGCGACCTCGGCCGCGACCACCGCGGCCTCGACCGCCTCGAGCGCCATCGACGCTCTCAGCGGCGTCGCGGACAAGGTCTCATCCTCGTCGCAGACGACCGGTCAGGACCTGGTCGACGCCGCGCGCGAGTACCTGGGCGTCAAGTACGTGTGGGGCGGCGAGTCGCTGTCCGAGGGCGGTCTCGACTGCTCGGGCCTCGTCCTTCGTTCCCTGGCCGACATCGGCGTGGACGGGATCCCGCGCGTGGCCCGCGACCAGGGGAAGATCGGCACCGAGATCGACTCCTTGGACGACGCCAAGGCCGGCGATCTGCTCGTCTTCGACAACGGCTCGCACATCGGCATCTACATCGGCGACGGCAAGATGATCGACGCCCCTCACCGCGGCAGCTATGTGCAGGAGCGCAACGTCTACGAGACTCCGACCTCGATCCGCCGGGTGCTGTAGCTAGCGGCCGGGCGTGGGCTTCGCGTCCGTCGGGCCCAGCTCGTCATCGAGGCGGTCGCGCCAATCCGCGCTCGCGAGCCCCGCACGGTCCAGCAGGTCCCGCCAGTCGGACTCCGCGTGCTCGAGCGCGTCGTCGAGCATCGTCCTGCTGCCCTTCGCGACCAGCAGGACCGCGGCCTGAACGCGCTCGGCGTCCGTGTGGACGTCGAGGTTCAGCCGCTCGAGGGCGCTCAGGATCTGCGGCGCCGAGGCGCCGAAGTCCTCGGAGATGCGCTCGGACACGCGTTCGGAGACCACAGGCATGGCGGAGATTCTCGCACGGCGCGCGAGCGGAGCCTCCCGGATCTAGCCTGAGCGGGTGAGCGGTGACGAGGGCGACGAGAGCGCGGGCCTCGAGCCCGATCAGGCAGAGCCGGAGGGGGAGTCGGCCCCCACGATGCCGACCAGGAGCGAGCTCCGCGCCACGTCGGCGCTCGCCAAGGCGTGGTGGTCGCTCGCGCTCATCCCGGTCGCGGGTGTCGTCGCGTTCCTGGTGGGTGAGGGGATACCAGCGCTGTTGGGCTATGACGTCGTCGCGACCGAGGCTCCGTGGTGGGTGATGGTCCTCGCGCTCCTCGGCGCGGCCGTCGTGATGTGCCTGCCGCTGCTGGTCACGCGGCGTCTCACGCGACGTGCGAGCGGGCAGCCGGGCTCGCGAACCCCTCTGGTCGTAGGCACGGTGATCGTGGGAGCCTTCTTGGTACTGAACATCGTGAGTGGGGCGATTGTTCTGCTTTTCGACTGATACCGGGGGGACCATGTCGAGGATTCGAGCAGTCGGGGGCTTCGAGCTCCCCATGACCGCGGCCGACGCGATCGGCTTCTTCACGCCGGAGGGCGAGCGGCGCTGGGTTCCCGGGTGGGATCCGCAGTACCCCGCGGGGGAGCCGTCCGAGGAACCTGGGACGGTGTTCGTCACGCACCACGGCGGCGCCGAGACGGTGTGGACGGTCGTGGCGATCGACCACGCGCGGTGCCGGGCCTCGTACGTGCGGCATCGCCTCGATGAATGGGCCGGCACCGTGAGCGTCCGGTGCGAGGAGCTGTCCGGAGACGACGGGGACGACGGTGAGTGCAGGGTCACCGTGGCCTATGACACGACGCTGCTGCCCGGCGGCGACCCCGGCTACCTGGCGCAGTTCCGGTCGGACGCCTACGAGGAGATGATGAGCGAGTGGGCCGCAGGAGTCACAGCGGCGGCGCGATAGCCTCGCGGCCCTGCACGTAGACCGCCGCGATCGCGGGCTGGCGCAGCCCCACGAGCAGCGTGAACAGCTCCTCGAGGGTGGCCTGATCCTCGTCGTCCGAGCGGATTCCGGTGGTGAGCATCCCTTCGAGCGGCTCCCAGAGGTTCTTGTCGATGAGCAGGAAGTCCGCGTCCTTGCCCGCGTCGAGGTTGCCGAACGCGTGCTCCATGTCCAGCGCCCTGGCGCCCGCGAGCGTCGCGGCGAACAGCAGCTCCGCGGGGTGCAGCGCCGTGCCGGCGTCGCCCTCCTCGGAGATGTGGACCTTGTAGGCGTCGCCCGCGACCCGCGAGATGAGCCACTCGTCTCCGGCGCCGATGTCGGACCCCAGCCCGATGTTCACCCCTGCCGCGACGGTCGCCCGCCACGGCATCGTCCCCGAGCCCAGGAACAGCTGGGACGTGGGGCAGTGCGCGATCGACGTCCCCGTCTCCGCCATGCGTGCGAGCTCCGACGGCTGGCAGTGCACGGCGTGGGCCAGCGTCGAGCGTCGCCCCAGCAGCGTCCTGCCCCCGACCTTCGATCCCTCGAGGAAGCGGCCGTCGTACGTGTCGAGGTAGGTCTCGGTGCCGTACGCGCCCAGCACGGCCGCGATCTCGCCGTCGCCCTTGCGGTTGTTCTCGTTGAGGTGCGAGTGGAAGTAGACCCCCTTGCCGCGAGCCTCGTCGTAGAGCTCGCCCATCGCCGCGAGCGTCTCCCGGGTGACTGACAGCGAGAACCGGGGGACGATGCCGACCTGCACGCGGGCGGTGCGGGGGTCACCGGTGTCGACGGCATGCCAGCGGTCGATCTCGTCGGCCACCAGGTCGATGGCCTCCTTCTCGCCCGTCAGGAGGGACGACGCGGCGGCCGGGCCGACCGTCTGGACGCCGCGCCCGGAGACGATGCGCAGGCCCGCCTTGAGGGTCTCCTCGTACAGGGCGTCCTGGGCGACGGGGAAGGCGGAGCCGAAGACCATCGCGGCCGTGGTGCCCGCGGCGATGCGGCGGCGCGTGAAGTAGCGCGCGGCGCGGTGCGCGAACTCGGGGTCGGCGAACTGACCCTCGGTGGGGAAGATGCAGTGGTCGAGCCACTCGAGCAGCTGGCCGCCCCCGTGCGCCGCGGTCGCATACGACTGCGGGTAGTGGATGTGCCCGTCGACGAAGCCGGGGAGGAGGTAGTCGGCGCGTGTCACGGGAGTGGTCGCGTAGTCCTCCGGGAGGCTCGCGTACGGGCCGACCCAGGCGACCCGACCATCGGCGTCGACGACGAGGGCGCCGTCGGGCAGCGACACGAGGTGGCTCGCGACGTCGTCCTGCGCGGGAGCGCCGGCGATGTGGAAGACGTGTGCACGGTAGACGCGGGTCACGAGAGCCACGCTAGGCGATGTTGGTTTCATCGACATTACGGGATCGCAGAATCGCGCGACCTGTTGATTTCCTGGGGATGAACGGGGGACGCGCGGGCATGCGCGGAGGGCGCGATCGGCGCGTCCCGGCGTGTCGTCGGCGTGTCCTGCGCGTGTCGTCTCAGGGCGCTGTGTATGGGCCGAGCACGGCTCCCTGTGGAATGTCAGAGGTGCATGCGAGAATTTCTTGCGACACACCATCTAGTGGGTGTTGATGCGTCAACGCCCCATATATAGTGGTGCCCACCTCGCAGGGGGGTACAGCGTCGAAAGGAACCGCTCATGACGATCTCGGTCTACTCCAAGCCGCAGTGCGTGCAGTGCACCGCCACCAAGAAGGCCCTTGAGCGCGCCGAGATCGAGTTCGAGATCTTCGACGTCACCATGGATGAGGACGCCTACAAGACGGTGACCGAGCTCGGTTACCTGCAGGCGCCCGTCGTCATCGCCGGCGACGAGCACTGGTCCGGCTTCCAGCCCGACCGCATCGCCGCGCTCGCTCAGAAGATCGCGTCCTAAGCGACGCCGTCATGGCCTCGCTGGTCTACTTCTCCTCGACCTCGGAGAACACCAAGCGGTTCGTCGACAAGCTCGGCGTCCCCGCCGAGAGGATCCCGCTGAGGCCCAAGGATGAACCGCTCAAGGTGGACGAGCCCTACGTGCTCGTCGTGCCGACCTACGGCGGCGGCAACGAGGGAGGGGCCGTCCCCAAGCAGGTCATCAAGTTCCTGAACGACGAGCACAACCGCTCGCTGATCCGGGGCGTGATCAGCGCCGGCAACACCAACTTCGGCACCGCGTACTGCATCGCGGGCGACATCGTCGCCGCGAAGTGCCACGTGCCACACCTGTACAAGTTCGAACTCTTCGGAACTCCGGATGACGTCACCGCCGTCCGCGAGGGATTGGATGACCTGTGGAAGCAACAGTGATCGACAAGCCGCGCACCGGCATGGACTACCACTCGCTCAACGCGATGCTGAACCTCTACGACACCGAGGGGAAGATCCAGTTCGACAAGGACCGCGAGGCGGCCCGCGAGTACTTCCTCCAGCACGTCAACCAGAACACGGTCTTCTTCCACTCGCTCAAGGAGCGCCTGGACTACCTGGTGGAGAAGAAGTACTACGAGCCCGAGATCCTCGCGCAGTACGACTTCGCGTTCATCCAGCAGCTCACGGACCACGCGTACTCGTACAAGTTCCGCTTCCCGACCTTCCTGGGCGCCTTCAAGTACTACACCTCGTACACGCTCAAGACGTTCGACGGCAAGCGCTACCTCGAGCGCTACGAGGACCGCGTCGTCATGGTCGCGCTGACCCTCGCCGCGGGCGACACCGAGCTCGCGACCAAGCTGGTCGACGAGATCGTCACGGGCCGCTTCCAGCCCGCGACCCCCACGTTCCTCAACGCGGGCAAGGCCCAGCGCGGCGAGTTCGTCTCGTGCTTCCTGCTGCGCATCGAGGACAACATGGAGTCGATCGGTCGCTCCATCAACTCCGCGCTGCAGCTGTCCAAGCGCGGCGGCGGCGTTGCGCTGTCGCTGTCCAACATCCGTGAGGCCGGCGCCCCGATCAAGCACATCGAGAACCAGAGCTCGGGCATCATCCCCGTGATGAAGCTCCTCGAGGACTCCTTCACCTACGCGAACCAGCTCGGCGCGCGCCAGGGCGCGGGCGCGGTGTACCTGTCGGCGCACCACCCCGACATCATGAAGTTCATGGACACCAAGCGCGAGAACGCGGACGAGAAGATCCGCATCAAGACGCTCTCGCTCGGCATCGTCGTCCCGGACATCACCTTCGAGCTCGCGAAGAACAACGAGGAGATGTACCTCTTCTCCCCGTACGACGTCGAGCGCGTCTACGGCGTCCCCTTCGGCGACATCTCGATCACCGAGAAGTACCACGAGATGGTCGACGACTCGCGGATCCGCAAGACCAAGATCGCCGCGCGCCTGTTCTTCCAGACCGTCGCGGAGCTGCAGTTCGAGTCGGGCTACCCCTACATCGTGTTCGAGGACACGGTGAACAAGGCCAACCCGGTCCAGGGCCGCATCAACATGTCCAACCTGTGCTCCGAGATCCTCCAGGTGAACACGCCCTCCAAGTTCAACGAGGACCTCACCTACGCGGAGACCGGCAAGGACATCTCCTGCAACCTGGGCTCCATGAACATCGCGACGGCGATGGACGGGGGCAACCTCGCGCAGACCGTCGAGATCGCCGTGCGCGGCCTCACCGCGGTGTCCACGCAGTCGGCCATCGACTCGGTGCCGTCGATCCGCTACGGCAACGACCGCTCCCACGCGATCGGCCTCGGCCAGATGAACCTCCACGGCTACCTGGGCCGTGAGCGGATCCACTACGGGTCCGAGGAGGGCGTCGACTTCACCAACATGTACTTCTACGCGGTGCTGTTCCACGCCATCGCGGCGTCGAACAAGATCGCCAAGGAGCAGGGCACGGCGTTCGAGAACTTCGAGAACTCGAAGTACGCGACCGGCGAGTTCTTCGACAAGTACACCGAGCAGGAGTGGGCGCCGGCGACCGCACGGGTGGCCGAGCTGTTCGCCGACGCCGGCATCGTCCTGCCCACCCAGGACGACTGGCGCGAGCTGAAGGCGTCCGTGCAGGAGCACGGCATCTTCAACCAGAACCTGCAGGCCGTCCCGCCGACCGGCTCGATCTCGTACATCAACAACTCGACGTCCTCGATCCACCCGATCGCGTCGCGCATCGAGATCCGCAAGGAGGGCAAGCTCGGTCGCGTCTACTACCCGGCGCCCTTCATGGACAACGACAACCTGGAGTACTTCCAGGACGCGTACGAGATCGGTCCCGAGAAGATCATCGACACCTACGCGGCCGCCACGCAGCACGTGGACCAGGGTCTGTCGCTTACGCTGTTCTTCCCCGACACGGCGACCACCCGCGACATCAACCGCGCGCAGATCTACGCGTGGCGCAAGGGCATCAAGACGATCTACTACATCCGCATCCGCCAGATGGCGCTCGAGGGCACCGAGGTCGAGGGCTGCGTCAGCTGCATGCTGTGACGCCCTGACGAGCTGAGACTGAAGGAACTGACATGAGTGAGAAGCTGACCCTCGTCAGCCACGTGGACGCGATCAACTGGAACCGCATCCCGGACGAGAAGGACGTCGAGGTGTGGAACCGCCTCACCGGTAACTTCTGGTTGCCCGAGAAGGTCCCGATCTCGGGCGACGTGCAGTCGTGGGCGACGCTCACCGAGGAGGAGAAGACCCTCACGATGCGTGTCTTCACGGGGCTCACGCTCCTGGACACCATCCAGGGCACCGTCGGTGCCGTGTCGCTCATCCCCGACGCGATCACGCCGCACGAGGAGGCCGTCTACACGAACATCGCGTTCATGGAGTCGGTGCACGCCAAGAGCTACTCGTCGATCTTCTCGACGCTGTGCTCGACGCCCGAGATCGACGCCGCGTTCCGCTGGTCCACCGAGAACCAGAACCTGCAGCGCAAGGCCAAGATCGTCATGGACTACTACCGTGGCGACGACCCGCTGAAGCGCAAGGTCGCCTCGACCCTGCTCGAGTCGTTCCTCTTCTACTCGGGCTTCTACCTGCCCATGTACTGGTCCTCGCGAGCCAAGCTCACGAACACGGCCGACCTGATCCGCCTCATCATCCGCGACGAGGCCGTGCACGGGTACTACATCGGCTACAAGTACCAGAAGGGCCTCGAGAAGGAGACGCCCGAGCGCCGCGAGGAGCTCAAGGCGTACACCTTTGACCTCCTGTACGACCTCTACGACAACGAGGTCCAGTACACGCAGGACCTCTACGACGGCGTCGGCCTGACCGAGGACGTCAAGAAGTTCCTGCACTACAACGCCAACAAGGCCCTCATGAACCTGGGCTACGAGGCGCTGTTCCCGTCCACGGTGACGGACGTCAACCCGGCCATCCTGTCGGCGCTGTCGCCCAACGCGGACGAGAACCACGACTTCTTCTCGGGCTCCGGCTCGTCCTACGTGATCGGCAAGCACGAGGAGACCACGGACGACGACTGGGAGTTCTGACTCCCGCGTCCATCAGCAGTCGAGGCCCCTGCACCGTTCGGTGCGGGGGCCTCGGCGTCTCCGGGGCGGTCGGCGGTGGCCTGGACGATGCGGTCGCCGGGACGATGCAGTCGCCCGGACGATGCGACGCTCACCAGACGTCGGTGGCGAGCCTGCTCGTCTCGAGGGTGCACAGCGAGCCCGTCGCACCGAGGGCGGTGAGCCCCACCGCGTGGGTGCGGTGGCCGCCCGGGAGGAGCAGGATGTCGTCGACCGGAGCGTCCGCTCCGCCGTAGACGAGCACATCGGGCCGGATCGCGGCGACCACGTCGGCGAGGTCGGTCAGCGCGGTCGCGTGGCTGATCATGAGCTCGGCGTGGCCGCCTTGCGCCACCTGCGCGGCCTCGTCCTCGGAGAGCGCGGTGCCGAGCCAGACGACGCTGCGGCCGTCGAGCACAGTGCGCAGTCCGGGCGGCGCGAGACGGATCGCGCCTCCGGCGATCAGGCAGCCCTCGTCATCCGTCGCGAAGCCCGCGACTGCCGCATCGTCCCTGGTGGCGAGGGCGTAGAGGCGTTGGCCGTGTTCGGCCAGCAGGCCGTCGAGGTGATCGATGACGATCCCATCGCTGAGCGCACTCGCGGCGATCGCCGCCGTCATGCCGCGTTCCGCGAATCGCTCGAGCCCCGCCTCGACGGCGAAGAGCGAGTCGACGTCCGCGAGGAGCCCCACGTCCATGCGACGCCCCTCCCCTCGGGCCGCGGCAGGATCAGGCGCTGGTCCGCGCGATCAACGTGCCGGTGACACCTGAAACGCTACCCTCGCCGTTCACGACTGTCCCGCGCAGCCAGGTGGTCCGCGCGACGCCGCGCAGCGCGTGCCCGTCGAAGGCCGTCACGGGGTTCTTGTGGTGCAGCTCGCCCGCGTGGATCACGCGCTCGTCGTCGGGAGCGAAGGCCACGAGGTCCGCGTCCTTGCCGACGGCGATCCCGCCCTTGGCGTCGAGCCCTGCCCAGGCCGCAGTGGACGCGGACATCCAGCCCAGCACGTCGGCCAGCGCATACCCGCGGGACGACGCGCCCGTCCAGATCGCGCTCAGGCTCACCTCGAGCCCCGCGATGCCTCCCCACGCCTGCGCGAAGTCGCCGTGGCCCGCGAGCTTGAGGTCGGCGGTCGCGGGGGAGTGGTCGGAGGCGATGATGTCGATCGTGCCGTCGGCGAGCGCCTCCCACAGGGCCTCGCGGTTGGCCTCGTCGCGGATGGGCGGGCAGCACTTGTACTGCGTGCCGCCGTCGGGGATGTGGGCTGCGTCGAAGGTCAGATAGTGCGGGCAGGTCTCGACCGTCAGAGGCAGCCCCTCGGCCTTCGCCGCGCGGATCGAGGGCAGGGCCGCGGCGGAGGACAGGTGCAGGATGTGCGCGCGGCAGCCTGTGGCCCGCACCCCGTCGATCACGGACTGGATCGCCGTCGTCTCGGCAGCATCGGGCCTGGTAGAGGCGAAGGCGACGGCATCGGTGCCAGGTGAGGAAGCATCGTCCAGGTGGCCCGGGTCCTCGGCGTGGACGATGAGCCGCCCGCCGAAGGAGGCGATCTCCTCCATGGCCTCGAGCAGCTGCGCAGGCGACAGGTGCGGGTACTCGTCCACGCCAGACGGCGCGAGGAAGCACTTGAAGCCGAACACCCCGGCCTCGTGCAGCTCACGCAGGTGCCCGAGCGAGGTCGGGATCGCGCCGCCCCAGAAGCCGACATCCACGCGCGCCTTCGAGGCAGCGACCGAGCGCTTCAGCTCCAGCGCCTCGAGCGTCGTCGTGGGCGGGATCGAGTTGAGCGGCATGTCGATGATCGTCGTCACGCCGCCGGCCGCCGCTGCCGCGGTCGCCGACGCGAAGCCCTCCCACTCGGTGCGCCCGGGCTCGTTGACGTGCACGTGCGTGTCGACGACGCCGGGGACGAGGACCTCGTCGTCGCCGAGGATCCGCTCGGCGTCGGACTGCCAGGGCTGCTCGAGCGTTCCGATCCCGACCACGACGCCGTCGCAGATCGCGACGGAAGCGGGGCGCTCCTCGCCGTCGATCAGCGCGCGAGGGGCTCGGATCACCAGGTCGACGTCAAGCATGGGACTCCTTGAGGGGACGGCGCGCCTGCCTAGACTGGCTGGCAGTTCCCAGCCTCAGGAGGCACGTGTGTTCGAGATCGCCCGCGAGATGCTCGCCGAGCTGGACGCGGGCAGGCCGCTCGGGGTGGTGGTCGTGACGGCGGTGCACGGCTCGGCCCCGCGCGCGGTCGGCTCCGCGATGGCGGTCACCTACGACGGCCGCGCGATCGGCTCGATCTCCGGCGGCTGCGTCGAGGGCGAGGCCTACGAGCTCGCGCTTCGCGTGCTCAAGGAGCACGGCCTCGTGGACGTGGACCTGGGCGGCGAGGGCGACCTGTACGCGGCCGGGCTCTCGTGCGGCGGATCGCTCGGCGTGGTCGCCTTCCGGCTGTCCGCGGACGACGAGGGCGTGGTGCACGCGCTGCGGGCCTCGCTCGACCCTTCCGCGCGCGTCCAGGTGCGGATCCCGCGCCACCCGTCTCGGGCGGAAGAGTCGTTCTCCCTGGTAAGAGAGCCTGCGCCGCGCATGGTCATCGTCGGCGCCGTCGACTTCTCGGGCGCGCTCGCCTCGGCCGCGCAGGCCCTCGGCTATCGCGTCACGGTCGTGGACGCGCGGCCCGTCTTCGCGACCCAGGCCCGCTTCCCGCAGGCCGATGAGGTCGTCGCGCAGTGGCCCCAGAAGTACCTCGAGGGAGTCGAGCTCGGCCAGGACGATGCGGTGTGCGTCCTCACGCACGAGGAGCGCTTCGACATCCCGACCCTGGGCGTCGCCTTGCGGTCCCGCGCAGGCTACGTCGGCGCGATGGGGTCGCGGAGGACCCACGAGCGGCGCGTCGAGCTGCTGCGTGGGACGGGCGTCTCCGAGGAGGGGATCGCGCGGCTGCGCTCGCCGATCGGGCTCGATCTGGGAGGCTCGAGCCCTGCCGAGACCGCCGTGGCGATCGTCGCGGAGATCCTGCGGGATCGGACCGGGGCGAGCGGGGCGCCGCTGAGCGAGCGCGGTGGACCTATCCACTGACACGCTCCGCGGCCGCGGCGAGGCGCCACACGCGGTCCCGGCTCATGGGGATCTCGTACGGTCGTGCTCCGATCGCTCGCCTGATCGCGTTCGCCAGGGCGGGGGCGACGGGGTTGTACGGCGACTCCGACATCGATTTCGCGCCGAACGGTCCGAGCTCGTCCGACGTCTCGGCGAAGTAGACCTCGGTGTCGGGCACGTCGGCGCTCTGCGGCACGCGATAGGTGCGGAAGGCGGGGTTCGCGGGTGATCCCTCGTCCCCGACGAGGATCTCCTCGTACAGCGCCGAGCCGATGCCCTGCGCGACGCCTCCCTCGATCTGGCCGCGGCACTGCGCGGGGTTGAGCACCACGCCCGCGTCGGCGGCCTGGATCGACTGGAGGATCCGCACCGACCCGGTCTCGAGATCGACCGCGACGCGGAACGCCTGCACGTTGAAGGCCAGCGACCGGATCATGCCGTCGGTCGAGCCCTCGCCGGTCAGACCCTCGGGCGGGATCGCCTCGCCTGAGTCCAGCCGGGCCTTGAGCGCGATCGCCGCCGCGTGGACCGCCTTGCCTGCGACGGTGATGCCGGTGGATCCGAAGGCCCCGGTGTCGTAGGTGGTCGCGTCGGTGTCGGAGGTCCGCAGCTCGATCAGCGACACGGGCACCCCGAGCGCCTCGGCTGCGATCTGCCCCAGCACGGTGTGGGTCCCGTTGCCGAACTCGGCGGTGCCGGCGGCGATCAGGAACGTCCCGTCGGGTCTCGCCGTGACGGACGCGGTCGCGCGGTGCCCGCGCGGAGGGATGGTGGCGATCATGCTGAGCGCCATCCCCTCGCCGGTCGCCCATCCGTCGGGGGCCTCGACGCCGTTGCCCCGCACGAGCGCCGCCTCGGCCAGGTCGAGGCACTGGTCCAGGCCGTACGAGCCGAAGATGAGCCCGTCCTGGTGCCCGCGCTCGGTCACGCCGAGCTCGTCCCCGTCCTTGACCGCGTTGAGACGCCGCATCTGGAACGGGTCGATGCCCAGTTGGAGCGCGAGCTCGTCGAGGGCCGACTCGACCGCGAAGATCACCTGCCCCAGGCCGTAGCCGCGGAACGCCCCCGCGGGCGTGGTGTTCGTGTAGACCACCTCGGCATCGAGCCGCTTGGCGGGGGAGCGGTAGGCCTCGAGCGACTCGGCGCAGCCGTGGAACATCACGCCGATCGCGTGGTTGCCGTACGCGCCGGTGTTGCTCAGCACCTGGATGTCCATCGCGGTGAGCACGCCGTCGGCGGACGCCCCGAGCGTCGCGGTGACGCGGAACGGGTGCCTCGTGGCGGTGCTGGTGAACTCCTCGGTGCGCGTCATCTCGTACGCGACGGGGCGGCCGGTCTTGAGCACCGCGAGCGAGACGATGTCCTCGGTGAAGATCTCCTGCTTGCCGCCGAATCCTCCGCCGACGCGCGCGGTGAAGACCCGCACCGACTCGGGTGCGCGGTCGAGGATCAGCGCGAGCTCGTCGCGCACGAGGAACGGCACCTGCGAGCTCGTGCGGAGGGTGAGCCGGCCGAGGTCGTCGATCCAGCCGATCGAGCCGTGCGTCTCGAGCTGCGCGTGCGTGACGCGAGCGTTCGACCACGTTCCCGTGGCGACGGCGGCCGCCTCCGCGAGGCCCGCGTCGACCTCCCCGTAGCCGCCCTTCCAGGACGCGATCAGGTTGCGCGAGGCGTCGCGCACGCCGTCCTCGGGAGTGCGGTCGGGATGGATGACGGGCGCGGTGCCGGAGCGCGCCTCCTCGGGGTCGAACACGGCGGGCAGGACCTCGTACTCGACGCGAAGGGCCTCGATGGCCGCGTCCGCGATCGCGAGCGAGTCCGCGACGACCGCGGCGACGCGCTGACCCTGGAAGCGCACCACATCGTCCAGGATGCGGGTGTCGCGAGGGTCGTCCCCCCGGTTCTCGTGGCGCGCGGTGGAGAAGCGGGTGGCGGGCGCGTCCTCGTGGGTGAGGACGGCGTGCACCCCGTCCATCGCGAGGGCCGCCGAGGCGTCGATCGAGACGATGCGCGCGTGCGCGTGCGGCGAGCCGAGCACCTTGAGGCGCAGGGTGCCGGGGATCCAGGCGTCGAACGTGTACGGCTCCTTGCCCTGGACCACGCGGGCGGCCGCCGGGGGGCGGGCGGAGGTCCCGACGACGCGGTCGTCGGTCTCCCGGGACGATGCGGGAGCCGCCTGGACGGACGGGGGAGCGGACGACGCGGTCTCCTCACGCGCACCCCCGCACCGCCCGTCGCACTCGCCGCCGCAGCCGCCGCGGACCGCGTGCTTGACCGCCTCGCGGATGGGCCGGTACCCCGTGCATCGGCACAGCGAGCCCTTGAGCCTCCGGTCGAGGTCGGGCAGGTCGTCCTCCTTGAGCGACGCCGCGGTGACCACCAATCCTGGCGTGCAGAACCCGCACTGGAAGGCGAAGCGGTCGGCGAACTCCTCCTGGACGGGCGCGAGCGCATCGTCCGGCGCGAGGCCCGCTGCCGTGGTGATCGTCCGGCCCTCGGCGCGGACCGCGGGGTAGAGGCATGAGTGGACGGGCTTGCCGTCGACGAGCACCGCGCATGCGCCGCAGTCGCCCGCGTCGCAGCCCTTCTTGACGGCGGTCGCTCCGCGCGAGCGCAGGTACGTCCGGAGGCACTGCCCGGGCTTGGGGTCTCCCTCGACGGGGACGCCGTCCACGTCCATCCTCATGCGGTGCACTCCGTCCTACGGTCGTCGCCAGGGTCGGCGCCCATGAGATCGGCGAGCACGCGGGCGGCGAGCACGCCCGTGACGTGGCGGCGCCAGTCCTCTGTGCCGAGCGCGTCGGTGTAGAAGTCGCCCTCGGAGCGCACCGACTCGACGAGGCGAGCCTCGCTCGGCGGCACCGGGAACGAGTACACGCACGGGGTGAGCGTCGCGGCGGTGACGACGATCGTGACCGCGTCGTCCTCGTCGCGGCGGCCGGTGACGACGGCGCCCGAGCGGCCGAGCTCCGCGAGGGCGATCTTGCGCAGCGCGGTCCGTCCTCGGAGCGCCGCCGCGGGGATGTCGATCGCACGGACGACGTCGCCAGCGCGCAGCGTGTTCGTGCCGTTGCCGGTGGGGAGGGAGGCGACGGGCTCCCGTCGGACGGAGCCGTCGGCGGCCCAGATCTCGGCGACGCCGTCGAGCGTCGCGCACGCGGCGAGCATCGCGGCCGCCGCGAACGACCTGCACACGTTGCCGACCACGGTCGCCTCGTTCCAGATCTTGAAGCTCGCGAGCAGCGCGTTCGCCGCCTCGTCGAAGAGCGGCTGCGCTCGCCAGCCGGGCACAGGGGGCTCCTCGAGGAGCCGGGCGATCGTGCAGGTCGCGCCGATGCGCAGCCCGGCGTCGGTGACCTCGATCGGCTCCCACGGCATCGTCATGAGGTCGACCAGCCCGGTGACGTCGCGGTTCGGCTCGGAGAACACCCAGGTACCACCCGCGACGAGGGTCTCACCGGGGGCGAGCGCGAGGTCGGCGCGAGTGGTCGCCCTGCGGTAGCCGGTGACGGCCGTGAGGTCCATCGCATCCCCTCTCGTGGCGGGTCGGGCTCGGTGCCTGACGTCGCGTCCTGGCGAGACGCCCTCGCATGTTCACCAGATGAACAGCCAGTGAAGCACGGCCCGATGTCACGATTGTGTCTCGGCGGCCGGATTTAACAGTCTCGAAACAGAAAAGGTCGTGTTGATGAAATCTAAAGTCCCTAGTTTGGCCGTGTGCCGCAACCGTGATGTGCCCACGGACGCGTAGAGGGGTCACGAGCTTCGCCTACACTCGCTCGCGGCACGCGCCGTATTCGTGATTACGAGGCGCGATACACACAGGGAGAGAGAACACATGTCCTTCAGCTTCAAGCGCACCGCGTCCGTCGCCACGGTCGCCGTCGCAGCGCTCACGCTCGCGGCCTGCTCGTCGTCGGGTGACGCCGAGTCGTCGTCGTCCGCCTCGGGCGACGCCACCGCCGAGGCCACCGAGGAGGCCATGGAGGCCGCCGACTACGGTGACATCTCGGTCCAGCTGTCCTGGATCAAGAACGAGGAGTTCTCCGGCGAGTTCTTCGCGGACTCCAACGGCTACTACACCGAGGCCGGCTTCTCGTCGGTCGAGCTCGTCCCCGGGCCGTCCACCGGCGCCGCCGAGCTGCTGTCCGGCACTGCCAACTTCGCGCTCTCCGACGCGGTCTCGATCGGTTCGGCCGTCGCGAGCGAGGGCGCTCCGCTGAAGATCGTCGGCGCGACCTACCAGAAGAACCCGTTCACCATCCTGTCGCTCGCCGACGGCGCGGACATCCAGACGCCCGAGGACATGGTCGGCAAGAAGATCGGCGTCCAGGACTCCAACACCGCGCTGTTCGAGGCGCTGCTCGCCGCCAACGGCCTGACCACCGACGACGTCACCGTCGTCCCGGTCCAGTACGACCCCGCCGTGCTCGTCAACGGTGAGGTCGACGGCTTCGTCGCCTACCTGACCAACGAGTCGCTCGTGGTCCAGGCCGAGGGCATCGACGTCACCAACCTCCCGTTCGCCGACAACGGCCTGCCGTTCGTCGCCGAGACCATCACCGTGACGCAGGACCTCATCGACTCCGACCCGGAGATGATCAAGGCCTTCCTCGTCGCCGAGATCAAGGGCTGGTCCGACGCGGTGAACGACCCCGAGGAGGGCTCGCGCCTCGCCGTCGAGGAGTACGGCTCCGACCTGGGCCTCGACGCCACGGTGTCCGCCGAGGGTGCCGTCGTCCAGGCTGAGGACCTCGTGGTCTCCGACGAGACCGTCGCGAACGGCCTGTTCACCATCTCGGACGAGCTCCAGACGGAGACCCTCGCCTCGCTCGCCGGCGCGGGCATCGACATCTCCGCCGAGGACCTGTTCGACATGAGCCTGCTCGACGAGGTCTACGCGGAGAACCCCGACCTCGTGGCCTACGCGGGCTGATACTGCAAGGATCGATCACGTGACCGACGACGTGACCACGACCGGTGCCCGGGGCGAGACCGCCCCGGGCACCGGCCTGCAGATATCCGATCTCACCAAGGTCTTCCACTCGCGTGGCAAGACCGTCACCGCGCTCCAGGACGCGACCCTTCACACAGAGCAGGGCTCGTTCCTGGCGCTGCTGGGGCCCTCCGGGTGCGGCAAGTCCACCATCCTGCGCATCCTCGCGGGACTCGAGCAGCCCACGAGCGGCTCCACGCGGGTCGACGGGCGCACGCCCGCGGACCTGCGCGCCTACAACGAGCTGGGCATCGCGTTCCAGGACTCCGCGCTGCTGCCGTGGCGCTCGGTCTACGCGAACATCAAGCTCCCCTTCGAGGTCTCCGGCAAGCCAGTCGACCACGACTACATCGCCGAGCTCATCGAGCTCGTCGGTCTCAAGGGATTCGAGAAGGCGAAGCCCGCGCAGCTCTCGGGAGGCATGCGCCAGCGCGTGTCGATCGCGCGTGCTCTCGTGCTCAAGCCCTCGGTGCTGCTTCTCGACGAGCCGTTCGGCGCGCTCGACGACATGACCCGTCAGCGACTCAACGTCGAGCTCATGCGGATCCTCGCCGCGAAGCCCGCGACGACGCTGCTCGTCACGCACGGCATCTCGGAGGCGATCTTCCTCGCCGACCAGGTCGCGGTCATGAGCCCGCGCCCTGGCCGCATCAAGGAGGTCATGGAGATCGATCTTCCTCGGCCCCGCACCCCCGAGATCCAGCGCAGCCCCGAGTTCCACGCCTACGTCGACCGGGCCTCCGAGCTCCTGTTCGGTGCCGGCGGCGTCGCTCTGGAGGACGACTGATGGAGGAGCGTCGGGTCCCGGCCTGGGCCACCGCATCGTTCAGCGCGGTGGTCCTCGTGGGCCTGTGGTGGTTCTTCGCGCTCACCGTCGTCGGACCGGGAGGCACCCAGGCCATCCCGACCCCGTGGCAGGTGATCCAGGGCTACGCGGAGGACGGCTTCGCCTTCTACTGGACGCACTTCTCGGTCACGCTCGCCGAGGCCGCGAGGGGCTACCTGTGGGGCAACGGGATCGCGCTCGCGCTCGCCGGCCTCGTCATGGTGATCCCCCGGCTCGAGGCCGTCGTGTCCCAGATCGCGGTCATCACGTACTGCGTCCCGATCGTCGCGATCGGGCCGCTCGCTGTGATCATCTTCGAGGTCCCGTCCAAGGGAGAGCCCTCGGGCACCGCGACCTTCATGGCGGGGCTCAGCGTCTTCTTCACGACCGTCGTCGGCTCCCTCCTGGGGCTGCACGCGGCGGACAAGGCGAGCCTCGACCTCGTCTCCGTGTACGGCGGAGGCACCTGGACCCAGCTGCGCAAGGTCCGCTTCATCGCGGCGCTTCCCGCCGTCCTCACCGCTCTCCAGATCGCGGTCCCCGCGGCCTTCCTCGGAGCCGTGCTCGGTGAGTACTTCGGCAAGGTCGAGACGGGCATCGGCGTCGCGATGGTCGTCGCGCAGCAGGCCCTCAACTCGCCTCGCGTGTGGGGCCTCGCGCTGGCCTCGGGAGCCGTCGCGCTGCTCCTGTACCTGGGCGTCGGACTGCTGACACGACTCGCGACGCCGTGGTCGAAGGGGGCCGCAGCATGACCGCCACCGCCACCGCGCCTTCCGGCAGCGACCTCGCGGCCTCGGTCCAGCGCCAGGCGCGCAGGGCCACCTTCAAGGCGCTCGGCACGTCCCTGCTGACCTTCCTCCTGACCCTGGTGGGCGTGGCAATCCTGTGGCAGGTCGTGCTGTGGGTGTCGGACCTGTCGCCGTACGTGGCGAAGGGGCCCGCGGACGTCTGGAACTTCTTCTTCGTCGAGGAGGACGCGGCCGCGAACCGTGCCGAGATCGCCGGCAACCTCGCCGTCACGCTCGGCGACGCCGTCGTCGGCTTCGTCGCAGGTCTGCTCATCGCCCTGCTCGGCGCGATCGGGTTCCGACTCTCCAAGGGCTTCGAGCACGCGATGATGCCGATCGCGCTGCTGCTGCGCTCCGTCCCCCTGGTCGCGTTCGCGCCGATCATCATCATGATCTTCGGCCGCGAGTTCCTCACGGTCGCGGTGATGGGCGGCATCGTCGTGCTGTTCCCGGCGCTCGTGAACATCGCGTTCGGGCTCCAGCAGGCCTCGCAGCAGACGCTCGAGGTGGTGCAGGTCTACGGTGGCGGGCCGCTCAAGCAGCTCACCACGGTGGCGCTTCCCTCGTCGTTGCCGGCGTTCTTCGCGGCCGTGCGCGTCTCGGTCCCCGGTGCGATCACCGGTGCGCTGCTCGCCGAGTGGCTCGCCACCGGCACGGGCATCGGCGGCGTGATCAACGGCTACTCGACGTCGGCGAAGTTCGACGAGCTGTGGGCCTCGGTCGTCGTCGTGACGCTCGTGTCGCTCGTGCTCTACAACCTGGTCGCGATCCTCGAGAACACCGTGCTGACCCGCATGGGCATGCACCCCACCAAACGTCTGTGAGGCAGGTCGTGTCCCCCGACCAGGACGCCGCAGGAGCCGAGCAGCGGCTAGGCGCACGCGTGCGCGAGCTGCGGCGCGAGCGCGGTCTCACGCTCGTGCAGCTCGCTGAGGCGACGGGCCTCTCCCACCCCTTCCTGAGCCAGGTGGAGCGAGGCCTCGCGAACTTCTCGCTGCCGTCCCTCAGGAGGATCGCCGTCGCGCTCGAGACCAGTCCGGTGGAGCTCATGGCGGCGGCCGAGGCGTCGGATGGAGCGGAGGCGCCGCCGCGCGTCGAGGTGCGGCTGGCCTCGGACGGGGACGATGTGGTGTCGGACTTCGCGCAGGACCGAGCCGTCGCGCTCGCGCGCGGTGCCCGCCCGTTCCTGCCCATGTCGATCGAATGCGTCCGTACCGTTCCCGGTGAGGTCTTCACGCACGCGGAGGACGAGTGGGTGATCGTCCTCTCCGGCGAGCTCCACCTCGAGCTCGACGGCGAGGAGCAGGTGCTCGGCGTCGGCGACAGCGCGTACTACGCCGGGGGAGTGGCGCACCGATGGTGGGTCGGCGCTGGGACCGCGCGGCTCGTCACCGTCAAGCAGCAGGCTTCCCGCTGAGGCGGCCCGCCATCAGAATTGGCTACCTGCGAGCGGGTTGACGGGGCGGAGAGTCAGGATCGGCGCCCTGGAACGTCGAGGGGTCAGCGGTTCGTGAGGTCAGCGACGGCCTCGCGCACGCGGGCCGCGATCGAGGCCTCGTCGGTGCGCGTCAGACGCCCGTCGGTGACGACCTCGCGACCCTGGACCAGCATCGTCCTGACCGTGGGGAGCGAGCCCAGCGTCAGCGCCGCGACGGGATCCGCGATCCCCGCGTGCTCGACAGCGCCGAGCTCCCACACGACGACATCCGCGAGCTTGCCCGCCTCGAGGGAGCCGATCTCCCGCTCGCGCCCGAGCACCCTCGCGCCGCCCATGGTCGCCATCCGGAGAGCGTCCCTCCCCGGCATCGCGGTCGCACCGTCGCGCAGCCGTGCGACGAGGGCGGCCTGACGTATCTCGGAACCGAGCGTGCCGTCCTCGTTGGACGCTGCGCCGTCCACGCCGAGCCCCACAGGGACCCCCGCGTCGAGCATCGACCTCACCGGCGCGATGCCCGCGGCGAGGCGCGCGTTCGACGACGGGCAGTGCGCGACGCCTGTCCCCGTCGCCGCGAACTTGGCGATGTCCGCGTCGTCGAGGTGGACGCAGTGCGCCATCCACACGTCGGGGCCGAGCCAGCCGACGGACTCGAGGTAGTCGGTGGGGCCCATGCCGAAACGCTCGCGGCAGAACGCGTCCTCCTCGACCGTCTCCGAGCCGTGCGTGTGGAGGCGGACGTCGAGCTGACGGGCGAGCGGCGCGGACTCGCGCAGGAGGTCAGTCGTGACCGAGAACGGGGAGCAGGGCGCGATCGCGATGCGCAGCATCGACTCCGGCGCGCGGTCGTGAAGGTGCAGGACCGCATCCTCGGAGGCCCTCAGGGCCTCGTCCGTGGTCTCGACGGCGAAGTCGGGCGGCAGGCCGCCATCGGACTCGCCGAGGTCCATCGAGCCGCGCGTGAGGTGCAGGCGCAGGCCGATCTCGCTGGCCTCGTACGCGATCGAGCCGAGGATGTCGCCCGAGCCGCGCGGGAAGATGTAGTGATGGTCGCCGACTGTCGTGCAGCCGGAGCGTGCGAGGGCCCCCATCGCGCCCGCCGCGCCCGCGCCGACGGTGTCCGCCGTGATGCGGGCCCACGTGGGGTACAGCGCCACGAGCCAGTCGAAGAGGATCGAGTTCTGCGCCCAGCCGCGTGTGAGCCACTGATAGAGGTGGTGGTGCGTGTTGACCAGGCCGGGCGTGACGAGCGCCCCGCGCGCGTCGTACCGCTGCGCCGCGGCGTCGCGCAGCTGGGACGGTGCGGCGCCCGACCCGACCTCGACGATGCGGTGGTCGCGGATCGCGACGTACCCCTTCGGGTGCTCGGTCCCATCGGGGTCGACTGTGACGACGTGCCCGCCCTCGATCAGCGTCAGTCCGGCCATGATCAGGCCTCCCTCCCGGCGCCCGCTCGGTCGCGCTGTCAGCCTACCGGCGGTGCCCTGGCGGAGAGGCGAGGCACGGCCGGGAGCCCGAGAGCGCGGCGGGCCCGACCGCCGTGGGAGTGTCGGTGGGGCATGGTGGAATGTCCTACGTGAATGACGCGATCGCCGATGCCACCCTCGCCCGCGCCCGCCATGCTGAGCTCGTTCAGGAGATCGAGGAGCACCGTGCCCGCTACTACGGGGACGATGCGCCGACCATCTCGGACGCGGAGTACGACGCGCTCGAGCGCGAGCTGCGGGCCCTCGAGGCCGCGCATCCCGAGCTCGTGGAACCCGACTCGCCGACCCAGACGGTCGGCAGCGCGGGGACCGAGACGGGCTTCACCTCGGTGCGTCACCGCGAACGGATGATGAGCCTCGACAACGCGTTCTCCCTCGAGGACGTGGAGGCGTGGCTCGCGCGCGTGGGCAAGGAGGCCGGCGACCAGCAGCTCGTGTGCGAGCCCAAGATCGACGGGCTCTCGCTGTCGCTGACGTACGAGGACGGCGCGCTCGTGCGCGGGGTGACGCGTGGCGACGGGACCACGGGCGAGGACGTGACCGCCAACGTGCTCACGATCGACGGCATCCCGCGGACCTTGCGAGGGCCCGAGGAGGGCGGAGCGCCCATCCCCGCGGTCGTCGAGATCCGCGGCGAGGTCTACATGCCGGTCAGGGACTTCGAACGGCTCAACGAGCGGCTGCTCGCCGAGGGCAGGCCGCCGTACGCGAATCCGCGCAACACCGCGGCCGGATCCTTGAGGCAGAAGAACCCCCAGGTGACGGCGGAGAGGCCGCTCGCGCTCACGACCTACGCGCTCGGCGCGCTCGAGTGGAGCGATGCCGAGCCGGATGACCGCTTCGCGACGCAGCACGGCATCTACGAGGCGCTCGCCGCGTGGGGCCTGCCGACCTCGGAGCACGTGCGCGTCCTGAGGGGCGCGGACGCGATCGCCTCCGCGCTGACCGATCTCGAGAGCAGGAGGCACGCGCTCGTCCACGAGATCGACGGAGCCGTGCTCAAGGTCGACGACCGCGCGGTGCAGGCCGAGCTCGGGTCGACCTCGCGCGCGCCGCGGTGGGCGCTCGCGTACAAGTTCCCGCCCGAGGAGGTCCACACCCGCCTCGTCGAGATCAAGATCGGTGTGGGACGCACGGGGCGCGCCACGCCGTACGCGGTCATGGATCCCGTCACCGTCGCCGGGAGCACCGTGCGCCAGGCCACCCTGCACAACCAGGACGTCGTGCGCGCGAAGGGCGTCAGGATCGGTGACGTCGTCGTGCTGCGCAAGGCGGGCGATGTGATCCCCGAGATCGTCGGGCCCGTCGCCGCGCTCGCCGACGACGGCTATCCGCGCGAGGACTTCGTCATGCCTGCGGAGTGCCCGGAGTGCGGCACCCCGTTGCGCGCCATGAAGGACGGCGATGTGGACCTGCGCTGCCCGAACGCGCGATCGTGCCCTGCGCAGGTGCGGGGACGCGTGGAGCACATCGGATCGCGCGGGTGCCTGGACGTCGAGGCGCTCGGAGAGGTGACGGCCGCGGCCCTCACCCAGCCCCTGCGACCGGCGCAGCCGCCGCTCGTCACGGAGGCAGGGCTGTTCGATCTCTCGCTCGACGACCTGCTGCCTATCGAGGTCGTGGTGCGCGACGCCGAGACGGGGCTCCCCAAGGAGGACGACTCGGGCGAGGTCCGCGTCCGCGCGCCCTTCCAGAAGGTCGAGCTCGCGTACCCGCCCGGTGCCGAGTCGATGTCCGCGGCCGAGCGCCGCAAGGCGGGCATCACCAAGAGCGTGCGGAACGTGCTCCCCTCCGCGCAGGCGCTCACGCTTCTCGATGAGCTTGAGAAGGCGAAGGCCAAGGAGCTGTGGCGAGTGCTCGTCTCCCTCAACATCCGGCACGTCGGGCCTGTGGCCAGCCGTGCCCTCGCGACCACGTTCGGCTCGATGGACGCGATCCGGGCAGCAAGCGCCGAGGACCTCGCGGCGGTCGAGGGCGTGGGCGAGATCATCGCGGAATCGGTCGGCGAATGGTTCGAGGTCGACTGGCATCGCGACATCGTCGAACGATGGGCGGCCGCGGGCGTGCGCATGGCGGAGGAGAAGACCGACGACACCATCGCGCAGACCCTCGAGGGCCTGACGATCGTCGCCACCGGAACGCTCGAGGGCTTCTCCCGCGACGGCATCAAGGAGGCGATCATCTCGCGTGGAGGGAAGGCCGCATCGTCCGTGTCCAAGAGGACCGACTACGTCGTCGTCGGAGCGAACGCGGGGTCCAAGGCCGCGAAGGCCGAGGAGCTGGGCGTTCCGGTGCTCGACGAACGGCAGTTCGTGGCGCTGTGCGAGGGTGTCTCTCCCGAGTAGATTGCTTGCCGGACACGACGTGGTTGCTCCTTGAAGGGGCGCGCGCGGGTCTAGGGTGACTGGAAACGCAGGAGTTTCGCGGGCACGTCAGGAGGGTGACGATGAACGGCGTGGACCGAGCCTCGCACCGGCGGTATGTCGCCGGTCCGATCCGGTGGTGGCTGCTGCTGCTAGGAATCGTGCTCACCCTGACGCTCGTGACCTGGGGGTTCGTGGCCTCGGTGGCGGCTTCCGCGGAGGACCAGGCAGAGTCGGCGCTCGCTCAGGCCGGCCTCGACAACGTCATCGTGGACGGCGTGCGGTATCGCGAGATCGACCTCAGGGGGCCCGCCTCCGACGAGGAGGCCGCGCTGGACGCCGTGTCGGGCCTCGCGCTCATCACGGCGCTGACCTACACCTCCGACGATTCGCTCGACTCCAGCCCCTCCCCTGAGCCGACGCCGACCGTGACCGAACCGACAGACGAGCCGTCCGAGTCCACGGAGCCCTCGGTGAGCGCGTCCGCGACGCCCACCCCGACCGCGTCGGCGAGCGCGACCCCGGAGGAGACCGTCAGCACGCCGCTTCCCGAGTTCGAGCCCGTGCTGTTCGAAGCCTTCTCCTCCGACCTGACCGCAGCCACGAAGAAGTCGCTCGACTCGGTGGCGGACAGCATCATCGATGCCATGGAGACGCACGCCGCGATCGTGGTGCAGCTCGACGCATACAGCGACTCGTACGGGACCGACGAGGAGAATCAGCAGCTCACCGAGGACCGCGCCGACAACGTGGCCGACTACCTCACGCGCGCGGGGGTACCGCCGGACATCATCGAGACCGCGGCGCACGGCGAGGAGTCGCCGGTCGTCTCCAATGCCACAGAGGCGGGGCGCGCCCAGAATCGACGCGTCGAGATCACGATCACGGAAGAGGGATGACGATCATGGGTGCTGTGATGAGTGAGGCCTGGCTCTGGCTCGTGGTCGCCTTCATCCTTGGCGTCGTCGTGGGCTACTACCTGCGCCGCTACACGATCGGGGGGAGCATCGTCTCCGCGAAGGATCCTGTGCCGACGGAGACGGAGGACGCACCCGAGCCCGAGGACGAAGGCGAGTCCGCCGACGTCGACCAGGAGTCGGCCCCGGCCGCGGTCGTCGAGCCGGAGCCGGAGCCGGCGACGCGGCCCGAGACCGAGCCCGAGCCCGAGCCCGAGGCGCCCTCGTCGTCTGCGCGGGCCTCGGGTCGCAATCCGGAGGAGATCGACGTGGACACCCTCGGGGCTGCCGTGTCGACCTTCGCCTCGCTCTCCCAGTCGGGCGGCGCCGCCTCGACCTCCGCGGCCGAGAACGGCACGGAGGACGCGGTGGACCCGGAGCCCACTGCCGAGGATGACCCCGCGGCGGGCGCGGAGTCCGAGATGCACGCCTCACCTGCGCACGCCTCGCGGAGGCGGCGCGGCCGGCGGCAGGCGCAGGTCGACGGCCCCTACGGCGGCGCGTACGGCGAGACCGACACCGGCAGCGTGTTCGTGCCCGAGGAGGAGGCGCTGCGGGTGCCCCTCGGACGCCGCGACGCGGAGGCGGCCCGGTCCGCTCAGTCCGGGGACGACAAGCTCGTTGACACCGAGGCGGACGACAAGCCTGCCGCCAGTTCCTAGCGCGCATGACCGGGACGTCGGGCCGACGGTTCCGTACACTGACGGCAGGCGATGGAGCCTGAGCCTCGAACCCCGGAAGGAGGCGACCGCATGACGTACTTCGTGCGCGCAGTCGCACCAGACGAGACCTCCCGACTCGCCGAGATCGGCGCCCTCACCGCGCTGGCGTACCTCTCCGATGGGCTCGTCGACCAGTCGCATCCGTACGTGCCGCAGCTGCGCGACGCCCACACGCGCGCCGCTGACGCGATCCTCCTGATGCTCGCCGACGGAGAGCACGGCGAGGGCGCCGCGGTCGGCACGGTGACGCTCGTCCCGCCGGGAAGCCGCTTCACCGAGCTCGCCACGGACGGCGAGTACGAGCTGCGGATGCTCGCCGTCTCGCCGCTCGAACGCGGCCGCGGGATCGGTCGAGCGCTCACCCGCTATGCGCTCGACGAGGCGGTCTCCCTGGGAGCCGCCCGCATCGTCCTGTCCACCCTCGAGACGATGCATGCGGCGCATCGTCTGTACGAGGCGATGGGCTTCCAGCGTCGGCCCGACCTGGACTGGCTCGTCGACCATGAGAAGGCCGAGAGGATGTCCCCGGAGGAGGCGCAACGGCGCGCGGACGATGCGTCGGCGGAGCCGCCCGGCGCCCGGCTCCTGGGGTACTCGTGGGAGCCGTGACGTCGCGCGAGCGGGGCTGACCGCTCGGCCCCGGCGATGTCCGTGCGCGCCACTAGACTGGCCGCATGTCATCCCTCGAACGCTCTGACGTGGCGCGGCTGGCCGCGCTCGCGCGCATCGACATGACGGACGACGATCTGGACCGCCTGTCGGGCCAGCTGTCCGCCATCGTCGATGCCGTGGCCAAGGTCGCCGAGGTCGCAGGCACGGACGTGCCCGCCACCTCCCACCCCATCCCGATGTCGAACGTCCACCGACCCGACGAGGTCAGGCCGTCGCTGCCGCAGGAGCGCGCGCTCGCCGCCGCCCCCGAGGCCGACGAGGGCCGCTTCCGCGTCCCGCAGATCCTGGGGGAGGAAGCATGACCGACTGGACCCGCAGGACGGCCGCCGAGATGGCCGCGGCCCTCAAGGCCGGAGAGGTCACGAGCGTCGAGCTGACGCAGGCGCACCTGGACCGCATCGCCGCCGTTGACGGCCCCATCCACGCGTTCCTCCACCTCGACCCCGAGGGTGCGCTCGCGACCGCCCGCAAGGTGGACGAGGACCGCGCCGCAGGCGTCGAGCTTCCCGCGCTGGCCGGCGTGCCCATCGCGGTGAAGGACGTGCTCGTCACCGAGGGCCTGCCCACGACGGCCGGCTCCAAGATCCTCGAGGGCTGGATCCCGCCGTACGACTCGACGGTGTCCGCGAACCTCAAGGCCGCGCGCATGCCGATCCTCGGCAAGACCAACATGGACGAGTTCGCGATGGGCTCCTCCACCGAGCACTCCGGCTACGGCCCCACCCACAACCCGTGGGACCTGGACCGCATCCCCGGCGGCTCGGGCGGAGGCTCGGCCGCGGCGCTCGCGTCGTTCGAGGCCCCGCTCGCGATCGGCTCGGACACCGGCGGCTCGATCCGCCAGCCCGCCTCGGTCACCGGCACCGTGGGCGTCAAGCCCACGTACGGCGGCGTCTCGCGCTTCGGCGCGATCGCGCTCGCGTCGTCCCTCGACCAGCTCGGGCCGTGCGGTCGCACCGTGCTCGACACCGCGCTGCTGCACGAGGTCATGGGCGGTCACGACCCCAAGGACGCGACGAGCCTCGACGAGCCTGTCCCGGCCTGTGTCGAGGCCGCCATGCAGGGCGCGACGAAGGACCTCACCGGCGTGAAGGTCGGCGTCATCAAGGAGTTGTCGGGCGAGGGCTACCAGGCCGGCGTGGAACAGCGCTTCGAGGAGGCGCTCGAGCGCCTCAAGGCGATGGGCGCCGAGATCGTCGAGGTCTCGTGCCCGTCCTTCGAGTTCGCGCTCGCCGCGTACTACCTGATCCTGCCGTCGGAGGCGTCCTCGAACCTCGCCAAGTTCGACTCGGTGCGCTTCGGCCTCCGCGTCGAGAAGGAGACGGTAGAGAAGACGATGCTCGCAACCCGCGCCGCCGGCTTCGGCGACGAGGTCAAGCGCCGCATCATCCTCGGCACCTACGCGCTCTCGGCCGGCTACTACGACGCCTACTACGGCTCGGCGCAGAAGGTGCGCACGCTCATCCAGCGCGACTTCGCGGCCGCGTTCGAGTCCGCCGACGTGCTCGTCTCGCCCACGACGCCCACCACGCCGTTCAAGCTCGGCGAGCGCCTGGACGACCCGCTGGCGATGTACCTCAACGACGTCGCCACCATCCCCGCGAACCTCGCGGGCATCCCCGGCATGTCGCTCCCCTCGGGCATCGCGCCCGAGGACGGCCTGCCCGTCGGATTCCAGATCCTCGCGCCCGCGCACGAGGACGCCCGCCTGTACCGTGTCGGCGCCGCCCTCGAGGCATCGCTGACCGAGGAGTGGGGTGGCGCCTTGACCGCGCAGGCCCCCGAGCTGGAGGTGGCCGAGTGAGCGCCCAGTCCCTGAGCTACGCCGAGGCCATGGAGGACTTCGACCCGGTCTTCGGCATCGAGGTCCACGTCGAGCTCAACACGAAGACCAAGATGTTCTGCGGCTGCGCCAACGAGTTCGGCGCCGAGCCGAACACCCAGGTGTGCCCCGTCTGCCTGGGGCTTCCCGGTTCCATGCCCGTGACCAACGAGAAGGCAGTCGAGTCCGCGATCCGGCTGGGCCTCGCGCTCGGCTGCTCGATCCGCGAGTCCAGCCGCTTCGCCAGGAAGAACTACTTCTACCCGGACCTGGCGAAGGACTACCAGATCTCTCAGTACGACGAGCCGACCTGCTACGAGGGCTCGCTCGACGTTGTCCTGGACGACGGGACGGTCGTGGAGATCGGCATCGAGCGCGCGCACATGGAGGAGGACGCCGGCAAGAACACCCACGTGGGTGGTTCCGGCGGCATCCAGGGCGCCGACTACTCGCTCGTCGACTACAACCGTGGCGGCGTCCCGCTCGTGGAGATCGTCACCAAGCCGATCGAGGGCATGGGGGAGCGCACCGCTGAGGTCGCCCGCGCCTACGTCGCGACGATCCGCGACATCGTCCGCGGGCTCGGCATCTCCGACGGCCGCATGGACCAGGGCTCGGTGCGCGCCGACGTCAACCTGTCGCTGCGCCCCAAGGCGCCGGCCGGCGAGGACCAGTCGGCGGTGCCGTTCGGCAAGCGCTCCGAGACCAAGAACGTCAACTCGCTGCGCGCCATCGAGAAGGCGATCCACTTCGAGGCCGGTCGTCAGGCCGCGCTGCTGAGCGACGGCAGGCCCGTCGTCCAGGAGACCCGCCACTGGCACGAGGACACCGAGTCCACGACGCCGGGGCGCTCCAAGGAGGAGGCTGAGGACTACCGGTACTTCCCGGAGCCCGATCTGCTCCCCGTCGAGCCGTCGCGCGAGTGGGTCGAGGAGCTGCGAGGCACGATCCCCGAGCACCCCGCCAAGATGCGCGCGCGTCTCAAGGACGAGTGGGGCTTCTCCGACCTGGAGATGCGCGACGTCGTCGCCGCCGACGCGATCGGGCTGCTCGTCGCCACGGTCGAGGCCGGCGCGAAGCCGCAGGCCGCCCGCAAGTGGTGGATGGGCGAGCTCGCGCGCGTCGCGAACGAGCAGGAGACCACGCTCGACGCGCTCGCCGTGACCCCCGCCGACATCGCCGAGCTGCAGTCGCTCGTCGACTCGGGGCGCATCAACGACAAGCTCGCGCGCCAGGCGCTCGCGGGCGTGCTCGCGGGCGAGGGCTCGCCGACCGCCGTCGTCGAGACTCGCGGGCTCGAGGTCGTCTCCGACGACTCGGCGCTGGAGGCCGCAGTGGACGAGGCGCTCGCGGCCCAGCCCGACGTGCTCGCCAAGATCCAGGACGGCAAGGTCCAGGCCGCCGGCGCGATCGTCGGCGCGGTCATGAAGGCCACGCGCGGTCAGGCCGACGCGGGTCGCGTGCGGGAGATCATCCTGCAGCGCGCGGGCGTCGAGGGCTGAGCACGGCACCGCATTCGACTGCCTGAACGAGGAGGGGCTCGGCCGACTGGCCGGGCCCCTCCTCGCGTGTCCCGCGACCCACGCCATGCACTGCGCACGGATCCAGGCTCGACACGCCGACGCCGCCCCGGCGTCTGGATGCGACACGTACGGGTGTCGCGGGGGAATCCGTGCGTAGCGCTGGGGAGGTCCCTCGCTTGACCTTCCAGCGGGATGGAATCTCTACCGTGGTTGTTGACCCACTTGGGAGGTTCTTCATGCAGCACCAGATGCAGCACGACATGGCCCATGGCGACGCCACGCCGCACCATGAGCATGACGCGCCGGAAGCGACCGGCCACGACATGCACGCCGGCCACGACATGCACGCCGGCCACGACATGCACGCCGGCCACTCGGCCCACACCGACCACTTGGGCCACGCCGAGATGTTCCGCCGACTCTTCTGGTGGAACCTTGTGCTGGCGGTCCCCGTGTTCGCGTTCTCGAGCACCGTCGAGGGGTGGTTCGGCTATGACCTGCCGTTGAGCGGCTGGATACCGCCGATCCTCGGCACGGTGGTCTTCGCGTGGGGCGGCTGGCCGTTCCTCAGCATGGCGTGGCGCGACGAGATCGCCGATCGCAAGCCGGGGATGATGACGCTCATCTCGCTCGCGATCACGGTGGCGTTCGGGGCCTCGCTCGCCGCGACGCTCGGCTTCGGGGACCTCGACTTCTGGTGGGAGCTCACGGGGCTGATCGTCATCATGCTGCTGGGCCACTGGCAGGAGATGAAGGCCGTGGGGCAGGCCCGAGGCGCGCTTCAAGCGCTGGCGGAGCTTCTGCCGGACGATGCGGAGCGCGTCGCGGGCGAGCGCACGGAGCACGTGAGCGTCGGCGATCTCGCCGCCGGAGACGTCGTCGTGGTGCGCCCCGGAGCGAGGGTGCCGGCGGACGGTGAGATCTCCTCGGGCGCCGCGAGCATGGACGAGTCGATGATCACGGGGGAGTCGGCGCCCGTGAGCAGGGGCGAGGGCGATCGCGTCGTGGCGGGCGCGGTCGCGACGGACGGCTCGCTGCGGGTGAGGGTGACTGCGATCGGCGACGACACGGCGCTCGCCGGGATCCAGCGGATGGTGAGCGAGGCCCAGGAGTCGCGGTCGGGCGCGCGCCGCCTCGCCGACCGGGCGGCTGCGTGGCTGTTCTACATCGCGCTCGCGGCTGCCGCGGTGACGTTCCTCGTGCATCTCGCGATGGGAGAGCCCGGCACGGGCATGGTCCGCGCGATCTCGGTGCTGGTGGTCGCGTGCCCGCATGCGCTCGGGCTCGCGATCCCGCTCGTGATCGCGATCTCCACCTCAGCGTCGGCGCGCAACGGCATCCTCATCAAGGACGCTGGCGCGCTCGAGCAGATGCGCACGGTCGATGCGGTGCTGTTCGACAAGACAGGCACCCTCACCCGCGGCGAGCACCGCGTCACCGGCATCGCCGTGGTCGAGGGGTGGGACGAGCATCGTCTGCTGGCGCTCGCCGCCGCGGTCGAGGCCGACTCCGAGCACCCGATCGGTTGCGCGGTCGTGGCCGCGGCCGAGCAGGCCGGGGTGCACGTTCAGTCCGCCACCGACGTGACGACGTTGCCTGGTCGAGGCGTCAAGGCGAGGGTCGACGGCGACGAGGTCGCGGTGGGCGGTCCCGCGTTGCTGGCGGAGCTCGACGTCGCCGAGCCGGAGGCGCTGGCCGAGGCTGCGCATGACTGGAGGGGCCAGGGCGGTGCGGTGTTGAACGTGGTGGTCGGCGGAGAGGTCGTGGGAGCCTTCACCACCTCCGATCCGGTCCGCGACGAGTCCCGCGCCGCGGTGGACGCGCTTCACGCCCGCGGTGCCTCGGTGGCGCTCATCACGGGTGACTCGCAGGCGGTGGCCGATGCGGTGGCGCGGGAGCTCGGGATCGACGATGTCTACGCCGAGGTGCTGCCTGAGGACAAGGACAAGGCCGTGGCCGACCTCCAGAGCAAGGGCCGGCGCGTCGCGATGGTGGGCGACGGCGTGAACGATGCTCCCGCGTTGGCGCGTGCCGACGTCGGCGTCGCGATCGGTGCGGGCACCGACGTGGCGATGGAGGCGGCGGGCATCGTCCTCGCCTCATCCGATCCGCGCGGGGTGCTCAGCGCGATCAGGCTGTCGCGTGCGAGCTACCGCAAGATGCGCCAGAACCTCGCGTGGGCGACGGGCTACAACGTGATCGCCATCCCGCTGGCCGCGGGCGCGCTGGCGCCGATCGGCATCGTGATGCCGCCCGCTGCGGCGGCGGTGGCGATGAGCCTGTCCACGATCATCGTCGCGGCGAACGCGCAGCTCCTGCGTCGCGTGAGCCTCGCGCCCGAGGATGCGAGCTAACCCTCCGCGAGCCGCTGAAGCAGCAGCACCTGCGCGACGATCATGCGCTCGATCTCCTCGGGGTCCACGGACTCGTCGGACGCGTGGATGCGCGCCTGCGCGGTGTCCTCGGGGCCCCACAGCACGAACTCCGCGCCCGGCGCCGCGTCCTCGAGGGTCTGGAGCAGGGGGATGGAGCCGCCCGAGCCCGCCTCGTCGCACGCCTTGCCGAAGGCCTCGGCCATCGCCTCGCGCGCCGCGGCGTAGCCGGGTCCGTCGGTCTTCACGGCGTACGGCGGGGCGGCCTTCATGGGCGTGACCTCCACCTTCGCACCCCAGGGCGCGTGGCTCTCGAGGTGTGCCACCAGCGCGGCCAGCTCCTTCTTCGGGTCGGAACCAGGGACGATGCGCATCGACACCTTCGCGCTCGCCGTCGGGTGGATCACGTTGGAGGACTCGGCGATGCTCGTCGTGTCGATGCCGATCGCGTTGATCGAAGGCTTGGCCCACAGGCGGTCGGCGACGGTGCCCGTTCCGATCAGGGACACCTCGGCAGGCATGTCCGCCATCGCCTTGAAGTCGTCCTCGGTCAGGTCGGCGCCGGACCACGAACCCCCGGTGACGCCATCGACCGCGACGTCCCCCGCATCGTCCTGAAGCGTGGTGAGAAGGCGCGCGAGCGCCATCATCGCGTCGGGCGCCGCCCCGCCGAAGACGCCCGAGTGCAGCGGGTGCTCGAGCGTCGTGACCTTGACGACGCACGCGACGTCACCGCGCAGCGCGGTCGTCATGACGGGGTCGCCGACGCGGATGTTGCCCATGTCGCAGATGACGAAGAGGTCGCACTGGAACAGCTCGGGGTTGTCCTCGACGAACGCCTCGAGGTTGCTCTCGGTCTCCTCCATGCCCTCGAGGATGAGTCGCAGGGTGACGGGAGGCCTCCCGTCGAACGCGCGCATCATGCCGAGGTGGGTGACGAGCCCGCTCTTGTCGTCCGAGGCGCCGCGCCCGTAGATGCGGCCGTCCTCCTTGCGGGTCGGCGTCCACGGGTCGGTGCTCCAGCCCTGGGCGGCGTGCGCGGGCTGGACGTCGTAGTGCGCGTACAGGACCACGGTGGGAGCGCCCTCAGGCCCGGGGATCTCGCCGTAGATCGGCGGATAGCCGCTCGGGACGTCCATGAAGCGCGCGTCCTCGAACCCGGCCGCGCGGAACTTCGCGAGCGTGACCTCGGCCATCGTCATGACGGCCTTCTCGTCGTACCCCGGGAACGAGATCGAGGGGATCGCGATGAGCTCCTCGAGGTCGGCGATCACGCCGGGCATGAGGGCCTTGACGGTGGCTTGGACGTCGGACGTGGTCATGGTGGGTGCCTTTCGAAGTCGAGCGGGCGCGTGGCGCGAGGTCAGAAGAATGCTCCGATGATCGAACCTACCGCGACGGTCGTGACGCACAGGACGAGCATCGGGACGAAGAAGCTGTGGTCGATGAGCCGCGTTCCGAGGCGTGTGCTCCCGGTCTCATCGAAGTTCGCGGCGGCGATCTGCGGGCCGTTCGCGGGCAGGGTGTAGACGCCGCCGAGCGCGCCCGCCCACATGCCCGTCGCGACGCCGACCGGGAGTCCGGCCGCCAGTCCGATCGGCACGATGGTCCGGGTGGCGGTGGACTGGCTCGTGGTCATCGCGGCCACCAGGAACACCGCGATCGCGAAGATGAAGCGGAAGTCCGTGACCCAGGCGCCGACGGTCGTCACGATGTACTCCTCGTGCGCCGCGATGAACGTCGCCGTGAGCCACGCGATGCCGAACAGCGCGATCGCCGCGACCATGCCCGCCTTGAACACGGGCTGATCGGGGACCTCGTCCACCTTCGGCCGGCCGACCGCGATGATGAGCGCGCCGACCACGAGCATCACGAGCACGATCGTGGTCGTCATGTCGACGTCCCCCGGGCGCAGATCGGGGAAGATCCCGAACGCCACGATCGCGAGCACGCCCGCGAGGAATGCGAGCGCCGCGTTGCGGCCGCGGGCGGTGTAGGTCAGCGCCGAGGAGGCCTTGCCGTCACCGGACGCGGCCGGCGCGAGCCGTCCCTCGGCGATCCTCGCCTGGATCTCGGGGTCGTCGGCGATGTCCTTCCCTCCGAACCGGCTCACCGCGAGCGAGGTGACGATGATGCCGACCACGCACGCGGGGAACGTGATCGCGAGGATGCTCGCGAGGCCCAGGTTGTACGGAGCGACGTCGGTCAGGGTCAGCATCGCGGCCATGGCCGCGGACACGGGCGACGCCGCGAGCGCGATGCCCGACTGCACGACCGTGACGGTGAGCGGCTTCGAGGGGCGGATGCCGTTGCGGTAGGAGACGTCGTAGATCACCGGGAGCAGGGGGTAGACGATGTTGCCCGTGCCCGCTCCGGCGGTGAACAGGAACGCGGTCAGCGGCGCGATGAGGGTGATCTGCTTGGGGCGGCTCTCGATCGCGCGGGCAGCGATCGCGACCATCCAGTCGATGCCGCCAGCGGCCTGCATCAGCGCGGCGCTCGTGACGACGCCGAGGATGATCGCCATGGCCGCGCCCGGAGCCTCGCCGGGCGCCTCGCCGAACACGAAGACGAGCAGGAACGTGCCGACCCCGCCCCAGATGCCGATGCCGACGCCGCCCGCGCGCGTGCCGAGCACGATCGCGCCCAGGACGACGATCGCCTCCAGCACGAACGTCACGCTCACCTCGCGGCCCTCCTCGCGGGTCGCGACCGGACCCCCTTTTCCTGACCTTACGGCGGCGGTCGCGTCCGCGCCCGGTGAGGCGCTGTGGGGGTCCGCTCAGTCGAGGTGGAGGAGGCGCTGCGCGACGACGAGCATGCCGACGCTGAGCGCGGCCACCGTGAGGGCCGCGAGGACGCCGAGCGTCAGCACGCCGAGGCTGACTCCGGAGACCACGTGGCGCAGCCACGAGACGGGGCCTCCAGTCGTGGGCGGGGCGAGCGGCTCCAGCGCCGTGCCGTGGGTCGTCGTCCCCAGCGGCGCGAACGGGTCGACGCGCGATGACGTGCGTGGCTGGATGGCGACGTACTGCTCGTGAAGAACCGCGTGGCTCATGATGATCCCCCTGGAATGCTGATGACTCGAGGATCGCTCGCGTGACCCTGCGCGCGCATCGTCCAGAAGGAGTGTTCCGTCTACCCCTTGGGGATGAGGGGACACCCTGACGGGCACCCTGAGGGTGCCCCGAGATCAGGCCGTGTAGGTGCCCGCGACCTCGCGGTAGCGCTCGAGGATCAGGGGTCGGTGATCGACGGGGGGAGCAGCGACGACGTCCACGGTCCACGCCGGGCGCGAGCCGGTGAGCGCCCACGCGGCCTGCACTGCGGCGCCCGCGGCGACGTACTCGCCGGGTGTCGGGATCTCGACCGGCACGCCGAACACCTGCGCCGCGATGGCTTGGACCGCGGGGTTCTGCGCGGCGCCGCCGACCAGGAGGAGCCTGCGCGCCGAGACGCCCTGCGCGAGGATCGCCTCGACCCCGTCGGCGAGCGCGCCCAGCATGCCCTCGACCGCGGCGCGCGCGAGATTCTCCCGGGTGGTCGACAGCAGCGTCAGGCCGAACAGGGTGGCCGTCGCGTCGGGGAGGTTCGGGGTGCGCTCGCCCTCGAAGTAGGGCACGAGCACCGCGCCGCCCGCGCCGGGCTGGGCCTCCAGGGCAAGGCTTCCCAGCTCGTCGTGGGACACCCCGAGGACGCGCGCGAACGCGTCGAGGACGCGCGCCGCGTTGAGGGTGCACACGAGCGGCAGGTACTCGCCCGAGGCCGACGCGAAGCCCGCCACCGTGCCGGTGGGGTCCTCGCTCGTCGTCTCGGTGACAGCGAAGACCGTGCCCGAGGTGCCGAGCGAGACGACCACGTCGCCCGCGACGGCGCCCAGGCCCAGCCCGGCCGCCGCGTTGTCGCCGGCTCCGGGTCCGACGACGACGTCCAGCATCGTCCCTGCTGTGGCCGTGTCGACGATCCCGGTGCCGGCGCTCTCGCCGGGGCCGAGCACGCGGGGGAGGGCCGCGTCGTGTCCGAGCGCGGCGATGAGGAGCTCGCGGTCGTACTCGCCCGTCGCGGGGTTCCAGTAGCCGGTGCCGGACACGTCGGAACGGTCGGTCGTGAGCTCGTCCAGAACGGGGCCGAGCGGGGACGATGCGGCAGGGCCGAAGCCGCGCAGGCGCCAGGTCAGCCAGTCGTGGGGGAGGGCGACGGCGGCGACGCGCGCGGCGTTGTCGGGCTCGGCGTCGCGCAGCCAGCGCAGCTTGGTGGACGTGAACGACGCGACGGGCACCAGGCCGGTGCGAGCGGCGAGCGCCTCGGCGCCGAACTCCGCGATCAGGTCCGCCGCGGCGCCGGCCGAGCGGGTGTCGTTCCACAGCAGGGCGTCTCGGACGACCTCGCCATCCGAGGACAGCGCGACCATGCCGTGCTGCTGGCCGCCGATCGAGATCGCGGCGACGTCGGTGAGGCCTCCCGCGTCGGCGATCGCGGCGACGAGCGCGTCCCACCACGCCTGCGGGTCCACCGAGGTGCCGTCGGGGTGGGAGGCGCGCCCGGTGCGGACGGTCTCGCCGGTCTCGAGGTCGCGGACGACCACCTTGCAGCTCTGGGTCGAGGAGTCGACTCCGGCGACGAGGGTCATCGCGGGTCCTTTCGAAGTGGGAGGAGTCCTCAGCGTCCTACAGGTGACATTCGGGCCTGAAAAGGAGGCCTCAGTTGCCTGCAGGAGACATCGGGGCGGGGGAGCGTGGGCGGGTGGGGT